>JADJYV010000001.1 GCA_016719575.1 Pseudobdellovibrionaceae bacterium
GCAGCTCTTGTCTGCAGTAGCTGAGAATAATCTGTCCTGCCCTCAAGAAAGGCTAAGGGCTCACCCTCATCTGAAGCGTCAAGGATCTGGCCATCGGGGTCTTTTAGGACATAATTAAAAGCTAGGACTCGACGTTTCATATTGAATCTCCTTTATTTAAACAGGGGTTATCAAGAAACAGGCCTAAATTCAAGTGATTATGATGGAGGTATCGGAAAATTTTCTCTCTGCCCGTTGGCAATTTAAACTAGAGCTAAAGAGGGTAATGCATCATTTAACCTCAGCAAGGTCTCTGCTTTTCTCAATTCGAGCTATGAGCCGATGCGAATTGTGAGTTGGCAGAAGGCCTTGATCTTGTGGTTCCAGGACAAGGTGGAGATCCTGGAATATCACTCCATGTTTGCCAGATCTGCTCGGACAAGTTTTCAACTGCCTAGCGTCCTCAGATTGAAAACTTACGTAAGACCACGGTCCACGGGCGCTGTTCGGTTCTGCTGAGAAAATGTTTAGTATCCGCGACAACTTCACCTGCCAATATTGTGGCGACAAGCTCTCCGCCAAAAACCTCACCCTCGATCACGTCATCCCTGCTTCAAAAACGGAAAGAAAACTTGGACCATCGTCGTTTCTGCCTGCATGATCTGCAATCAACGCAAGGCCAACCGCACTTCGACCACTGCGAACATGCCACTACTACTTCCGAGCCAAAAATGCCCTCGTGGCTTCCAACGAAAGAATTAGAACTTCAATGGGAAATAGAACGAGCACCAGAAACGTGGCTCGAATATTTGCGATTTAAGACGGGGTGAGATTCTCAAACTTCTATACTATGTGATTTCTCGATAACCTTTATCTATCGAGGAAATCGGGCGCCGCAAACACCTGTTCTAGGATCCAAAGACAAAAAGACCTAGTGAGATGGCTCACGATGATCATCAGCGAAACGAATGGGATTACTCTTCAAGAAACACTGAACCTTCTAATTTCATCCGAGCTCAATGACGAAAAATAAAAAGCTCTGATCTCATTGTAGAGTTTCGCGAACTGACCGGAAATTTATTACGAACAAAGTTGACACACAACATATCAACACCTGCTTAACCACCCCATTTCAGGAACTCTTTTTTGAATTTTTTAAACACTTTCCGAGCAAATACTACGAAGAGCACATACATCTCACTGGCTCAATCACCGCAGATTTTTTGTATCCACGTTTGAAAAAACCTCGAGGGGCCACAAAGATATTTACGAACAAAAAATTAAAGAGGTCTATGGCGACCAGGCCTTGCCGATAAAATCAGTTCAAGATGTCGATCGCCTCATCTGGTTTGGATATGAGACTGAGTGGGCTTTTAACTTATTTAAATACTTTATCTTCCCAAATTGGTATTTATTTCGCGAGAGGCTCATTCTGAAGCCGCGTATCACATACGGAAGAGCTTTATCGCCAAATACAACGTCGGAAACATTCGCCTTAAGTTTACCTTAGGATCGGGCCACCTCGAGCGGCTCCGAGCAAATCCTGGGATCAACGATGTAAGGTCCCGAAGATGTTGTCGTTGGACTTTATGATGGTTTTGAGATTTCAAGATCGCCAAGTGGACTTCCGATTTTGTCTTGTCTCCATCCTTTCCCAAAGAACCGGGAATTTCTTCGTTTGCCAATGGTTCAAATCGCGCAAAGAACATTTTATGGATCAAATAAGGAAGCACGCGCATGATCGACAAATATCCATTTCTACAAAAACACCCATTTGAAGGATGTTGACACCGTTGGCGACGAAAGAGATCTTTACCGCAAAGAACATTTTTATGAAATGCAGCCCGGATTCAGAAAACTACAGTATCGAGGCTTAAAAATCCGATCGCACCATGGAGAAACCCTTTCACACTCTAAAAGGGAATACAAGCCGTCGACAATGCCATGAATATTTGGCACATCGACACCTGAACACGGAATAAGCTTGAGAATAAACCCGAATGTTATTTTCACCGCCTCTACCAAGGGGTGGCTAAAAAATAAGGCTGGTATTGCGATCACCGCGACTTGTACTGCCGTGAACTGATCGAGCTCGACTGGGAAGCTACAAACCGTCCTCGACAAACTCTTACGGGGCGAGTCTCTCAGCGAAGAAGAAAATACAAATTTTATAAAAGCCAAGTCTTCATACGGCTCGCGAAGTAGAACACTATCAACATGACGTTCTCAATCGCATGATTCAAAAAGAAATCTCCTTGATCGCCTCCCCTCTTCGAACAACAAACTCACTGGTAAATTTTGATGACTACAAAGATCATCCCTTTCTTGGTGGGAAAAAGAACGTTCAACTCGGAATAGGCACAGATAACTATGTAACTCTTAACACAAATTTCATTCAAGAATTGCTGATATTGCTTACACCGATCCTGATAATTTAAAAATCACTAAGCTGTTAATGGTTGCCTCCAAAGAAGATCGCCGCCCTTATATTAGTCGCTTACTTTGGGAAATGCGCAAAGAGTCGCCAACATATAGGAACAGATGATGACAGAAAAAAATAACCCTCTGGCAAGAAATTTTCAGCAAAAAATGCTGGTTATATTTCTCGGATTTTCAGCGGACTTCCTTACTGTTGACGGGTGGGACACTTAAAACCTGGCTCGCGCGGGAACAGGTCGATATCACAACTATTGTTTATTTTGGCTGGGTTGGACTGGCTTACTCTTGAAATTTATTTGGCCCGTTATTGGATCGATTTACTTTGTTCAAAATGGGTCGACGTCGCAGTTGGATGCTTGCGATGCAAATCTGCTTGGCTGCCCTCATTACTTCCATCGGATTTTTTCGATCCGAAGGTCTCCCCTGATGTCGATGGCTCTCTTTGCGACTCTCGTTGCCTTCTTTAGTGCTACTCAGGATATTGCGATAGATGCCTATAGACGCGAGTATCTGAAGGACGAGGAGCTTGGTTTTGGCTCGTCGATGAACGTATGGCTATCGTATTGCGATGTTGGTATCGGGCGGCCTGGGCATTGGCTTAGTCCACTCAGAGTCGTGGGGCCTTACATGGAGCCAACTTTGTTATGTGATGGGTGCCTGCATGCTTATCGGCGTCGTGGCAACGATCTGGGCCCCCCAGAACCTAAGGTTACAGAAGCTCCTCCAAAAACTTAATGTTAGCGGTCGTCGGCCCCTTTCAGGAATTTCTACAGCGAGACGGAGCCTTTGTTTTTTGTTTTTCGTATTTTTATTTAAACTTGGAGATGCTCTATCGGCAGCCATGCTCAATCCCTACTATGTTTATGTGGGCTTTCAGAACACTGACATCGGACTGATAGCCAAAACCTTTGGTCTCGCATCTTCCATGGTCGGCCTGTTTTGGGCAGTACGCTGATGTACTATATTGGTATCTATCGTTCACTCTGGATCTTCGAGTCTTTCAGGCATTGTCGACAGCAGCTTTTGCACTGCTAAGCTTTACCGGACCACAGAACTGGGCCCTCGCAACCACTGTCATATTTGAAGATATCAGTTCGGGAATGGGGAATGCCGCTTTTTATAGCTTTTATCTCTTCAATTACAAATAAACGATATACGGCCACACAATATGCAATCCTTTCAAGCATTGCAACCTGGGACGTAATTTCTTTTCAGGATTCTCCGGGCGTTCTTGTCAAAGATCTCGGATGGGTTAATTTTTACTTCTTCTGTGCTCTTATTGCTGTGCCTGGCTTACTGATGCTACTGAAGCTGCGCCGATACGAGACGCCAAAGGAAGCATCAACGACATAGATCACTCTTCTCCTTTAAGTTTGCAGGAAAAGCCGGGAGCTAAAAAGCTGTCACTGTCGTAATCGTAAGTCATGCTAATGGATCGATAATTTCCGACCAGCGTTTGCATACATTGATCCAAATCTTTGGAGTCGACTGTAAATGTATTCGCCATTCTTTTCACGGTAAGACATAAAACAGATAGGTCGGTTCTTGATAGCCGTTAATTTTTCGATTAAATTTGCCGACGCTGTCGACCTGAACTCCGTAACTAACTTGGTTTTCTGCGTGGAGACCAAAAAACTGAATTGATTTTGCCTGATTGCTGCGACTTGAAATTTCTCTTAACCAATAATTTATGTACGCATGTTTTTGGTCGGGCTCTCGAATGTCATCAGCCATTTTCTCAAGCCAAGAATTAAAAAATACCCCCTTGATAGGTTCTTTCAAAGGCGACTTCCGGATTGATTTTTAAAATCGTCTGGCGTTCAGCCAGATAAACCAAAAAGTCGGTATTAAATTGAAACCGATCGATTTTTAATTTATTGGGTGCCGCCTTGAGAGCCGCATTAATTTGCTCGATTGAAGGCCAATCAATCGAAGTCGTAATGAGTTCCTTGCCAAGGTAGGGGGCCACCGTTTCGGCGCAGGGTAAGTTCGTCATGGCGGTGATTTTTTCGCGATTTTCTCGCTTGGAATAGACGATACTAAGTGAAGCCAAACCGTCGATATCTTTGTTAATCTCTGCTCGAGGCTTGTCTCCCCGTTTAAAGTCTACGATATAAAACTTGTTATAGTACTGGGGATTGCGGTCCATGAGTTCTAAAAAATTAACGAACGTCGTTGACCATGTCGGAGCTTCGGTTGTGCGACAAAGCTCTACTTGGCGAACGGGCACATCGCGAAAGACAGAGTCACTCACCTGAAACAAAACACCGCTTACGGCTGCCGTCTTAAGAGACGTTACAATTTTGGAATCATACTTGGGCTGAAACGAGGCCGGTAACCGAAGGGTGTTCGAAACGCAGGCCGACAAAGAAGACTACCTAATAGAATTGCGCCTGGAAAATTGACCGCATTCACCTCCAACCCCCAGTATATCCGAGGGTTTGAGGCGGAATATACTTCACTTTTTTCCGTAGCTAGGTCGGTATTTAGCCTCGCCAAAAGCCCTAATTGGCTTTGACCCAACCTAGGCCACCATGTTAATCCTGTCCTCTCGAATTTTTCCAGTATCCCGGAGGGTTGGCCGAGTGGCTGAAGGCGCTCGCTTGGAAAGCGAGTTTACACCAAAAGTGTAACGCGAGTTCGAATCTCGCATCCTCCGCCATTTTACACTCAAGTAAAATGAAATTTCGGACCGCTCGCAGATGACTCAAGTTTCAATTCGCTAACTCCGCGAAAAGTAAAAAGAAAACAGTAATTGCAAAGAGATAAAGTTCAACAAGTGATTCGGTTCGATTTCGTCCATCGTCACGCGAGAATACGCCAAAATTCCTGAGTTATGCTATTTCTGTGCTACTTTTGTGCTACGGAAAAATAGAAAAATTCAGGAAGTTGGAAAGCTGGAAACCTCCAGCTAACTTCTCAAAACAACAGCGTTTCGTAGTTTCCAAGTTCGATGTCTGGAAAGCATCAACCAAAGGAGACAAGAAACATGCAGCCAGTTACCAAAAACAAAAATGAAAGTGTCGCAAATGTTCTAAAGCGTTTGCGCGAAAACGCACGTCTAACGACACGCCAAGCGGCATCCATTGTGGGTGTAA
Organism: Pseudobdellovibrionaceae bacterium; assembly: GCA_016719575.1. Taxonomy (GTDB): domain Bacteria; phylum Bdellovibrionota; class Bdellovibrionia; order Bdellovibrionales; family Bdellovibrionaceae; genus JACMRP01. Next base: position 5,517 of record JADJYV010000001.1, read on the forward strand.
CCCACACAACGATTAGCCACTTTGAAAATGGCAAACGCGCCATTGAGGGTTTTCGGGTGGAGCAGATGGTGCGAGCATATGGCTACACGATGGAGCAGTTCGATAAGATCGCAGGCAACAAGACAGTTCTCAGTTTCAAGGACGACTGTGTATCAATGATCAGTTTCATGGATGACGAACAGCTCGCAGCCATTCGTGCTGTCATGTCTCAGATGTTGAGGCGACCCAAAGGCCAAGGCGTTATCGAAATCAAAGGCGATGTCTCGCAAGAAACTCAAGCGAACTAACAAAATATAAAATCAAACGGAGCAAACAATGGAATCTAAAAATACAAAAACAAATTTAAAATCAAATCAAAAACCGAAATCAATTCGCATCACTTCTGAAGTCCAAAAGAAAGCAGAAAGACTTTTGCTTTCAGCAAACAAGAAGAAAGCTGGTCGCAAGATTAAGGTCGATCAACTACTAAGTCTTGCGCTTGATCTTGTGTCTGACGAACACATTAAAAAGCTGCAAGATCAATCGTTGTCGAACGAAGACCGCAAAGAGCAACTGCGACAGCGATATATAGAAATTCGTGGACCTATTTCCCGCGATGAGTTCACGGGCTTTATGCTAACAAAGGAGTTTTCTGGGTTTCTAGTAGAGCAATCGCAAACTGCGAATGCTGCATAAAAGAAAATGCGGACTGCGCGAAAATGCGGTCCGCCTTGAATCCTTCTGCCGAAGGAAAAGTAGAGTCTCGATCTAACAATTACGATAAACGTAAGTCTGACAATTGTGCCGAGTGAAAGAAAAATCTCCACCTAAATGGAGGTCCCGAGCGTAGCTTTCATAGTCAAAATAGTTTTGAGCCCAGGTTGGAAGTTCACTTAGTTGCCCTGATTCTTCGAGCAGTTTATATGCGAAGTCTGTATCAGATTCATAAGAGCCCTGCCACTGTTCGAAAAACGTTTCTTCAAGTTCCGAAATATCAACGTTGCTACCGTCTTGGTTCTGATACCAGATCGAAAACGGTTCGCCATGTGCGACAATTAGTTTTGCAAGAGTTGAAACGCGTTCTATATCAGGCCACTCACTTAGAGAAATAGAGTTGAAGCCTTCATAGTCATGGACTGCCCACTCTTCGGCGCTGGGTTCCGGCGATCTTTCCAACATGGATTTGATGTCGGCGTAAATTTCGTGTGCTTCTCGGTCAGCATTGATCCATTCGCCATGCAGTTGTCCCGCGTTGTAGGCTGCTAGACATGCGACGTAAATTCTAGGACTGGTTTGTTGTTCTAGGTTTTTCATGGATTACTCTCCCTTTAATGGTTTCAAAAAAAACATTTTTCGCCCGCCAGGTACGCCCCAAGCTTGCTTGGCGGGGGGGAAATTAAGAGTGGTTGGCGCGGATTGCTCGATTTCTCGCTTAGGCCCATGAGGGCCGATCATGAGGCATGACAGACCTGAAGGGGCTGGCGGGACTCAGTGAAAAGAGAAATCGAATTTGCAAGACGTGAAAGGCGCGATTCAAAATGAAATCAAAGTTGCGAAGCAAGTTTGTATATTGTGAGTAATTTAAACCTGGAGGCATTTGCCTCCAGGTGATCTCGAACCGCTTATGCGGTCTTAGACTTTGGAGTGTATTCGGCTCCAAGGATTTGTTTGTAGTAGTTCACATGCTTAGAAATGCGAATTCCAAGAACGCTGTGGACGAGGTAATCGCCGTCTTGACTGAGAAAAATCACGGGTCGAGCAACTAAGCCGTATATGTTACGACGAGTAGTCTCTGACGATTGAACTGACGCCTTCTTCTCGAAAGGAAGTCCAAGAATTTTTTGTAGAAATTGATGGGCATTTCAATTTTTAGATCAGCCCCCAAACGGTGCGTGATACTGCCGCGATCAGAGTTGAGATAAACTTGTGTATTTGCACTGAATCCTTGAATGATTCGTATCGCTTGAGCGGGCTTATTTTGAACTGTGTTTTCCATGACTTTCTCCTTGTGAAAGTTATTTTGTTTTTTGGCTTCGCTCTCTATCGAGTGGGCCTTTCACAAAGGGCAAGGCCCCGAAGAGAGAAGTTTCAAGAGAGCGAAGGTGTTTGTCCCGACCGACACACGAGAGCACCCGAGAGGTGCGGTAGAGGCAGAGGGCATGACAGGAAAAAGCCGCTTGGCCCTGGCGCAGACCGATGCGAAGGGAGGATTAGGAAAACGCTATAGCGAGCGATCTTACAAAATAACTTTCCGTGGAGACACTTTTTCAAACCAGATTCAAAACTGCAAAAGGTTCGATGTCATCCAAGCGCTTAAGCTATCTCAGACTGAAGTGAAAAAAATGGTTAGTGCTTGTCCCACAATGTGACTCCTTCTCCTGCCTTTCGGCGGGGGTAAAAGGAGCACATATGGAACAAAATCAAAATAACTACATTACTCTCGAAATGAATTTTAAGTTTCAAATAAAAGACTACAGACTCGTACTAGGATTCAAGCGCGCTTGGATTATTGCGATTGTCGTTGGTGTAATTCAACTTGCGACATGGCTCGTGAAGAATCGGCTATGAGCCGATTCTTTTCGATGCCTCAAGAATTCAGAAATACCTTTTTCAAGACGGCCATGATCATCACCTATTGCGGTAGGGGCGCTGAGCGATCTGAAGGTGGCGCTAAGAAAAGATCTTTTTGCTCAAAGGTGGCATCAGCAATGGCCATTTGTTTCGCTAGGTTAATCCAAGAGTTGGCGGCTGCAGAAATATCGACGAGTCACCATGTTCCAAAGGTGATTCTATAACTGAAATCATGAGAATAATTAAGACCAGCGTCGTTGAGAGAAAAGAGATTTAATATCATTTAAAATTTCGCGTTTTATTTTTTCAACTCAGATGAGTTTCTGAATTCATACCCAGAAGTCGCAGTGAATTTGCGATCACGATAAGTGATGCTCCCATGTCAGCAGCCACAGCAAGCCACAGATTTGACAGACCAAAGACACCAAGGCCTATAAAGACAGCTTTGATTGCCAGCGCAAATCCGATGTTAAAGCGAATGATCCCTAAAGTTTTTCTGCCGTGATGGATAGCTCTCGCAAGTTGTCCGAGGTCATCCGTCATCAAAGCAATATCAGCGGTTTCAATTGCCGCATCAGTTCCTGCTGCGCCCATCGCAATTCCAACGGAGGCTTGGGCAAGGGCTGGGGCATCGTTGATGCCATCGCCGACCATGCCAACGTAAAGATATTTTTTTGTGAGTGATTGGATCTCTGAAACTTTGTCTTCAGGAAGCAGATCTCCACGGCCTTTATCTATCCCGACGATTTTCGCGATCGAATCGACTGTTCTTTGATTGTCGCCGCTCAATATCAGAATTTCTTTAATTCCGACACGGTGTAGATTTTCGATAGCCTTTCCGACGCCTTCGCGAGGTTTGTCGGCGAGGCCCAGAATTCCTAGAATTTCGCCCTCACAACCAGCGTGAGGCTCATGTCCCACGATCATAACCGACTGAGCTTGATCTTCGAGGGTCTGAAGATACTTTTCAACTTCAGGACTGCATACATTTAGTTCATGAGCGAGCTTATGATTTCCAGCGAAATAGTGATGTGAGCCAATAGAGCCTTCAACACCTTTGCCTGGTATAACTTTATGATTTGATACTGGGGAGTCGGTCGCATGTTTGCTCTCACAGAATTCAACCACTGCCTTCGCTAAAGGGTGATTGGATTGTTTTTCTAGCGAAAGAGCGACTTGCATGAATTCTTCTGTTTTGGATGATCCCCAAGTTTTTTCAGAAACAACTTTGGGTCGCCCTTCGGTGATAGTTCCGGTTTTATCCACGGCAATAGCGCGGAGTTTTCCTAGAGCTTCAAGATAGACGCCTCCTTTTACTAGAACACCATTCTTCGCGAGTGCTGTTAGTGCCGACACAACTGAAACTGGCGTGGCGATGACGAGAGCACAAGGGCAGGCGATTACCAGAAATACCAGCGACCTATAAAACCACAGATCCCACGATTGAGAAAATAGCAATGGAGGGATCAGAAACACCAGTAACGCAACAAGGGTGACGATAGGCGTATAAATTTTGGCAAACTTGTCCACAAACAGTTGCGACGGAGCTTTCTTACTCTGAGCCTCTTCAATTAAACGAATCACGCCCGCGATCTTTGTGTCCTTAAAGCCGTGGCTGACAATCGCAGTTAGGCTACCACTTTCATTGACGGTTCCAGCTAACACAGTATCCCCAACGCCCTTGGACACAGGTTGCGATTCGCCCGTGAGGGGCGCTTGGTTAAGGTAAGAAGAGCCTTCAACGATCAATGCATCAAGCGGCACTCTATCTCCTGCCCGAATGAGTATTTTCTGACCTACAGCAATCTCCTCGACTGGCGTCGAGCTAATGTTCCCATTTTCCGCGACCAGGGTTGCGACCTGAGGGGTGATCGAAAGGACTTCTCTAATGGCTTTTCTTGCCCTGGCCACACTAAAGGCCTCAAGCATCTCCGCTAAAGAGAAAAGAAACACGACCGCCGCCGCTTCCGAATATTCGCGAATGGCAAATGCTCCGACAGCGGCCATGGTCATGAGCACATTCATGTCGAGGCTTCGTTGTTTCAAGGCGCGAACAGCTTTTGGAAATATCAGGGCTCCACCAGTGAGTGTTGCCGCTAGGTAAATCGAAAAAAGCCACGCATTTGGTAACTCCAAGAACCATTGACAAATAAGCCCAATGACCAGGAATACACCGGAGAGACTTACAAGTATGACTCTATTTTTATTTACCGCAATAAACGAAAGCTGCCGAGAAGCTTCCTGAACCCTAACACCAGATTTATTGATCAAAGCGACTATCTCTTCTTTTTTAAACGAAGGATCATGCTCAACGGAAACTTGCGACGTCATTAGGTTTGCTGTGATCCTTGCAATCTTTGAATGCGTTAGAGCTTTCTGAATTGCCGCGATTTCGTCAGCGCAGTCCATCCCCGATACGGAGAATGTTGAGACAGTTGCCCCCTCGATATGATTCAGAATCTTACTTTCAACTCTGGGCGAATCTGAATTGCAGCAACTATCTTGGTGTTCCGTTTTTTCCATCAATCCCTCTTAAAAATCAGGATCATCAAAGATCCTGATGGTTTCTTTCTGCTTTATGGTCCATGTAATTTAATAGGTTACTTCGTCTCTTTCGTGGTCTCATTTTTTGTTTCTTCTGGATGATCGTGATCTTCGTGCTTCTCGTGGCATTTACAGTCTTTCTCTAACTTTTTACACTTTTCGCATTTATGTGCTTTTTCAGAATGGTTCTGCTTTTCTTTTTTTGAGTGCTTATGATCTTCGCCAGCTTGGGCGTTGATACCGAAAGCTAACGACAACATCATTGCGGTCAAAACTGCCTTTTTCATAAAATCTTCCTTTTCTTGAGGCAGCGAAAGCTACCTCTGTTAGTTATTTAGTGCGCTACGCGACCTTTCATTCTTGATTCAAATCGCGAAAATAATATGGGAAGCACGATCAATGTGAGCAGCGTCGAAGAAATGATTCCCCCGATAACAACTGAAGCGAGTGGCTTTTGCACCTCTGCTCCGATGCCGGTCGAGATCATCATTGGGATAAATCCAAAGACCGCAACAAGTGCAGTCATTAAAACCGGACGAAGCCTGACAAGCGTTCCAGAAAGAACAAGTTCCTTTCCAGTTTTTCCTTCGGCTTGTAACTGATTAAAAAAGTTAACAAGCACTACTCCGTTTAAGACGGCGATCCCTGAGAGAGCAATAAAACCGATTCCTGCTGAAATGCTAAACGGAAGACCGTTCAAAATCAGACCGATAACTCCGCCTACTAGGGCCATGGGGATACAGGCGAATATGAGAAAGGTCTGAGCTACGCTTCCGAAGGCTGCGTAAATCATCATGAGAACAAGTGCCAACGCAATCGGCGCTAAGATTAAAAGTCGAGATCTAGCTTGCTCAAGATTCTTAAAGTTTCCGCCCCATTCGAGATAGTAGCCATCAGGAAGTTTGAGTTGTGTTTCAACGGCCTTCTGCGCTTCTAAAACGAACGACTCGGTATCGCGTCCCCGCAAGTTGATAAGGACAGCAGTTCTTCGATTGGAGTTTTCTCTATTCACTGATCCATAAGTTTCTTTGAAGGAAATGTCGGCAAGCTTTCCAAGTGGTACGAGAACATTTGGTCCTACTCCAACTGGAAGATCCTTGATCGTGCCTAGATCCGATCTCAAGTCATTGCCAAGCCTCACGACTATTGGAAACTTCCGCTCACCCTCATAGAGAAAACCAGCTTCTTGACCTCCAAGCGCAATTGAAACTGTGTCGAGAACGTCTTTCACGGAGCCGTTGTAAGCTGAAAGACTGACCTCGTTTGGCTCAATTCTCAAAACTGGCGAAGTGCCCGCCAGATCCACTTCGACATCACCGGCCCCTTGAATTTTAGCCACGATTTCTTGGGTCTTCTTTGCGAACTCCACAAGCTTATCTAAATCTGGGCCAAAAACTTTGACGGCAACATCAGCTCTCGTTCCTTCGAGCAATTCATTGAAACGCATTTGAATTGGCTGAGATGCGAGGTAAGTTTGACCTGGAATTTCTTTTTCAAGTTTTTCAACCATGAGTGAAACAAGACTTTGAAAAGTTCTTTTTTTTCCATCAACTTCGGGCCAGTCATCGCGGGATTTAAGCATAATGTAAGTATCAGATACGTTGACGCCCATTGGATCAGTTGCGACTTCGCTTGTTCCTATTCTTGGAAAAACATGGCTGACCTCAGGAAAGGTTTCGACGACCTTGTCTGCTTTTCTCTGAAATTCGACTGACTGACTTAGGCTTGCATTCACGGGTCTGATCATATGAAAAGCGAATGAGCCTTCACTGAGTTGGGGTAAAAACTCAGCTCCTCTCGTCATGAATAGTGCAACACCCAAAACTACAGAGAGTAGCCCTACACCCATGGTTAGGTTTTTACGTTTATATGCGAATTCAAAAAATGGAATGTAGGCTTTTCGAATCCATTCCATCAGCTTTGGTTCTTTGTCCTCTGTCTTACCTGACAAGAAGATACTTGCGAGTGCCGGTGCAGTTGTGAACGAAAGAATAAAAGCCATCATGACGGCAATTGCGAAAGTTGCAGCCATGGGGATAAACATTTTTCCTTCAACGCCGGTTAAAGCAAAAACAGGTAGGAAAACCATCACGATAATAAATTGGCCGAAACCAGCAGCTTGCCGAATTTCAACAGTAGATTCGTAGACAGCTTTTTTGACTTCCTCTTTACTTAAATTTCTCCCTAAAGACTTCGCTCGGTCGTGCAGGAACCTGACGCAGTTATCAAGCACGATTACGGTCCCATCTACGATAATTCCAAAATCTAATGCTCCAAGGCTCATTAGATTTCCTGAAATCCCAAGCGGCTTCATTACGAGAAAAGTTGCGAGCAGCGAAAGCGGAATTGTGACGGCCGTAATCAGAGCCGCTCGAATGTTCCCCAGCAAGATGAGTAAAATAATCGTAACGAGAATGGCCCCCATCAAAAGATTGTGTTCAACTGTTCCGAGCGTGGCGTTAACCAAGTCCGATCTGTTGTAGACCGTGGTAATTTCAACGTCTTTTGGAAGAGTCTTTCTAATTTCCTCGATTTTAGTATGAACCCGAGTTGAAACGGTTCGACTGTTTTCCCCAAGGAGCATCATCACAGTTCCTAAAACGACCTCTTCGCCATCGTAGGTGGCAGATCCTGTTCGAAGCTCTTTACCTAAAGTCACCCGAGCGATGTCGCCGATAGTGACAACCTTAAAAGACTCTAAACTTTTGACCGGAACTCTTTCGATAGCTTTGGGATCTTTGATAAGTCCCACACCTTGAATGAGAAACTGTTCAGCCGTTTGCTCGACGTAGCCGCCACCGACATTTTTATTAATTTTTTCTAGTGCTTCACCGATGTCTTCAAAGTGAATTCCAAAAGACGCCATTTTCTTTGGATCAGGCTGAACATGGTACTGCTTCTCAAAACCTCCAGATGTATTAATCTCAGCAACACCTTCAACCGTTAGCAGTCTTGGCTTTACAAACCAGTCTTGGAGGGCTTTGAGTTCCATGAGCTGCCTCACTCGCTCGTCGCCCTTTTTCTTTTCTTTGAAGTCGAGAACGAATTGATAGATTTCGCCGAGACCCGTTGAAATTGGACCGAGTTCTGGCTTTGCAGAACTTGGCAAATCGCCTGAAACACCTTGAAGTCGCTCAGTGACAAGTTGCCTAGCTCGGAAAATATCCACAGAGTCTTTGAAAATCACTGTGACTTGGGAAAGGCCAAATCGAGTGATGGATCTGACTTGTTCCACACCGGCCACTCCTCTCATAGAGGACTCAACCGGAAAGGTCACCGTTCTTTCAATCTCTTCAGGAGCAAGACCTTCGATGATTGTATTGATCTGAACCTGATTGTTTGTGATGTCGGGTACTGCATCAATTGGCAAGTGCTGAAAGCTATAGACTCCTGCTACAATAAGCAAAACGGTTAAAAAGAGAACAACGCCGCGATTGTAAATTGAGAAGTGAATTATTTTGTTCAACATAAATTAAGCTCCAATTAGTGTGAGTGACCTTCAGGAGCGCCGCCAAATGCGGCAATCTCTGCGATTCTTAAGAACCCAAGACCCGTGATGGCGATTTCGTCGCCACTTTTCAGGTCTTTGGAGCGGATGGAGATCTTGTTTCCAGACCGACTGAGCTGATCAAAATCAATTCGTTTATAAAATCCAGCTCGGTAGCGGTATAGATTCACTTCTAGACCCGCTGTGACGACTGCATCTTTTGGAATCTCAAAGGAACTTGCAGCTGTAATTTTGAATTTCTGAATCTCAAAATTCTTCTCAGCTTCCGGGGAGAGTTTGATTCCCTCCTCCTCGCTCGCAGCTAGGATTCCTTTGTTTGGGCCGACCTGAGGGTTTTCCTCTTCGCCATGCTCATCACCATGGCCATGAGCTTCTGGCTCTTTTTCAGAATGCTTGTGTTCGGCCTCATGATCTTCACCCTTTTTGCCTTCATCAGTCCCGTGTTCCTCATGCTTGGGTGATTCGGCTTTAGGTTTTTTTTCGGATGCGTGATCGTGTTCGTCACTCGCTTGGGCGGTGCCGACGAATACAAATACGGTCAGTAGACCGATTACCAAATAATAGTTTCTCATAGGATCACCTCATTAAATTTGTTATCAAGGATGAGAATTCGTCCCAATGCTTCTAGAGCTTCAAGCTCCGAAGCATTTCTTCTCTCGCCGAGGTCAAAAAGTTGTCTGTGAGCTTCGATTACGAGAGAGCTTGGAACGAGACCTTTGAAGAATTGTCTTTCAAGCTGTTCATGTTTTTCGTTAACAATATTGAGACTAAGAGAAGTTTTAAGACTTTGAATTGTCTGGTTGTATCGGTTCACAAGTTCTGCGCGCGTTGCAGCCGATTTTCTTTTCGCTAGATCTGCTCCCATTTCAGCTTCTAAAAGTCTCTGAGCACTGTAAGCCCTGCCTGCGCCGTTTTGACTAAACACGGGTAGAGGCATTGATAGACCAAGACCCACAAACGTCGTTGACTCGCCATTTTCTTTGACGGTTTTCATCGAAGGACCAAGTTTGAGATCCGGCCACGACTCTCCTTCTGCTTTTTGCTTCTGACTTCTTGCAAGTTTGAGATCAGCCAGAGCTGCGCGCACTTGCGGAGATTCCTCGCTTGGTGAGGCACTTTCCACTGAGGGCCATATTTGTTTCACGGGAGGAAGATTTTTAGACAGGAGAGTTCTTGAAAGTCCGGTTATGGCAGTGAGTGCTTGAAAGAGTTTTTCTTCATCGGCCTTTAATTTTGTAAACCTAAGTTGATGGTCTGCGAGTGACATCTTGAAGACGGACAAAGACACATCTTGTTCAGGCGACAGTGCAGGACGTTTTTGAAACTGCTTTACAATTTTAGAAAAAGTCTCAACCGATTCCTCTTCGATATGAATCTCACTTTTGAGATGAGAAAGTCGATAGAGGCTCAACATGAGTTCAAGTCTTGCCTGGTAAACTCCCAGGTCTCGGCCAGCCCTCGCTCTTTCAATTTCACTTTGAGCTTCGTTTATTAAAGCGTCCCTTTTACCGCCAAGCCTCAAGGTAAATAGAAGAGACGCATTAGTCTCAGACCTTTCAGAGCCCTTTGAAACGGTATCAGCATCAAGTTCAGGGTTTAGCCACTGACTTGCGACGCCTTCTAGTTTTTGGGCTGACTTCAGCTGCTGTTCGGAAATTTGTATCTCCGAGGAATGCTTTTCTGCGCAGCGAACTAACTCCGAATAGTTAGCAGCCTTGCAATCGGTTGCTGAATCAGCTGCCCCCCCCAACAGCGGCAACGAAAGCACAACTAGAGGTACAAAAAATAATTGGATCTTTCTCATAACGAGGTTCTCCCTAAAATCGTCCTCAAATAATTGAAGAACGCCTGAGAAGTGCCGCAGGAAAGTCCACGGCAAATCAGTTGCACAAGGTTAATTGTTTTGGATTAAAATTAGAGCCGTAGCCGTGTTTTAAGCGATTGGCGGGCGAAAAGGGCTTGTTTGAAAATCAAAAATGATGACAGCCATAGTTGTGAACGTCAGAACCTGTGGCGGATTGAAAGTTGAAAAGAGAAGCGAAGAACCCAAGGTAAAAGCACAATGACCTAAATGACAGTTGCGACAAGTAGAGTTACTGTGGTGACAATCGGAATCCTTCTTACCATCTTCATTTAAACCTTCATGCTGGTAGTTCTGATGCTGTTCTGTTGCAGAAGAGACTGTACTGTAGGTCTGTTTAGACGAAAGACTCTCAGCGCAAGAGTTTCGGGCTTGGCTCATAACGCCTATAAAAGTGATAAATGAAAAAACCCATGCAATCGTCAGCTTCAATTGTACCTCTGGAAGCTAAGAATAGTTGATTTTTCATGGTTGTCAATGGTATCCCCAGGGGGAGGATAGGTTATTTCGCATGGCAAAAAAAATCTCAGATCGGCACAAGCATGTTCCCCACCGCGAGCCAGATTCAAAGCATCTTATTGCGGAGCTTGAAACTGTAATCAAGAGGGCACTCCGATAGCCTTT
>JADJYV010000002.1 GCA_016719575.1 Pseudobdellovibrionaceae bacterium
CCATCACTGAATGAGTTGGCGTCAAGAGTTGAAGCTTTCCGGCCTTATTGTTTTGCGTGGGCCATTCCTTGATTGGCATATCGCCGATAGCAAGCGGTGGTTTGGGGGAACTCGACAAAATATTCGGTTTCTGGATGGGTGAAGTGCCGTCCAGAAGATTTTGAAAACCCAATTTCTGTGAGGGCTTTCTCAATATCTTTAATGTCGCTTGACGAAATAAAGTCGAGGTCTTTGGATTCATACTCATTGTTCGTATAAATCAAACAACAGCCCCTCCTGAAAGAACCGCATCGATTCCAAAATTGAGTAAGCAATCACAAACGATGGAGGCAATTGTTTGAATATCGCTCCGCTTTGTGATTTTCACAGAGGCTTACCTGTACGTCTAGGACGTTGGCGCTTGCGATAATATTTTTTTGATTTCACCCTCGGAACGAATTCAAACGATTTTCCCAGAAGGGTTTGAAGTTCTTTACGAAATGGATAGCGAGGATTCCACAGAAATAGGCGTGTTCGACCTTTGGATTGACTGACAATGACTCCGCCATCCTCAAGGCGCTTCAACTGTTTTGCACGACACTTAAGCTGATAGAAAAAGTGGTGGCAATTTCGGAAGCGTAACCCTCATCGTAATTCTGAAGATACAGAAGGACTTTTTTCGACAGTGGCATTGCCAAAGATGGATTCGAGCATCACTTACATTGTCACCTCTTTTTGAGGTGCCTGAGATGATTAGGAAATTCGGCTAGGGAACGGAAACAATTCGAACTAGACTTTTGATGTAATTTTAATGGCTTAGTGGCCGAAATGGACCGAAAAGAAGATTGGCGTTCGCAAGGGGAGCTTAGTAGAACTATTTGCCAAGTTAAACCTGCGATGTTGCAGTTTATGGAAATTTACTGAGACAATTCGTCGGGAAATAGAGACAAACCGTCTCAATCAATTGTTTAGAGCTGTTGTCCGTGGGGCTGTTTAAACATTAGACAGTCGTCTAACAATTTGAACGGTCTTGATTGTAAGGGGATTTCAGCGCGATGAAGAGGGGATGCCACAAGCACGTATTTTGATATTAAGGAGTTGAGGCCTGAAGCACAAAAATTAAGGATCCCCGTTTGAAGAAAACGTCCGTCGCATTATTAATATTCAGTTTTGCTCTAGCGATTCAGGCTTTGGGGCAAGCGCGTTTGCCTCTTATAAAACTCGACTCCATTCAACTCAATGATGCGTTCAAATCCAGCCTGCAAAAATCCTTGATCACGGAGGGGCCGGGACTTGTACTTGTCGTCGACAGCCAGTCCCTGACGGTCGCGGCTTTTGTTTCCGGAGAGCCTGAACGCATGGACCCGAGCTCTTATTTTTTTGGTTGATGTTTTTCCCTCTTCGAACGGTGTCCGCGGTCACGAAACGCCCCAAGGAATTTTCAAATTGCTTTCAAGCCGCATGAAAGAAAAAGATTTTTCCCGAACCTACGGGGTTCCATTGAATTACACGATGTTTTGGCAGGACCTCAACACAAAGTCCGTGAGCGGCGTCGCTTTTCACGCAGCCGCGGCGGGGCGCGAAAAAATCCATCGGCGTCGAATGTGCCTCTGCCGGCTGTGTGAACTTATCCGGAAAAAAGGCCGAATCGCTTTTCGGTGAGGTTGTGACTAAGTTCAGCACCGAGAAAAAAGGAAGCGATGTCATGGTCGTATCCTCAAACGGATCTTTAGGGAATGGCTTCCAATTCCGCGATTGGCAGCGGACTTTCAGCGAAGGTGACGATTACCATGAACGCTGGAATCAACTCAAAGAGCAAAATCCAGAACCCGCCCTGGGTCCCCAGAAACCGGGTCAGAAAAAACAAAGCTTGTGCCCACTCGAGATTTGGAAAGCGAAAAAATTCTGATCGACTCCCGGCGGCCCATCGCGGGCAATGGCGATACGGCGTCCAGTCTATTCTTGGTGCAAAATTTAATTCGTCGTGGCTATAAAGGCGTCGTCGACATTTTGGTGGATGAAAAGAGCGAAAGAATTCTGCGTTCGCTCTCTAAAAATTTGCCGGGCTTTGCGTATTCGATTCGAGTTTTCCACGAGTCCGAACTTTCCTCGGAGCCTTACTCGATGGTCATACGCTCAGGCCTTCCCTCAGGGCGCGTCTTTGATCTTGGCCTCAATCGTCTTGGTACGAAAGATACCGGCGTCGCGGGGAAAATAAACATAAATGACAGCACTCTTTTTCTGTCGTTGACCATATACGGAAATACAGAGAACCGCGCTTCGGTGCAACCGCTGTCCTTAGTAGTCAGCGATAATAAATATTATTTAATGCCCGCGACGGGCTTGGGAGTGAATCGCTCCGAAGACACGCGCCTAGATCTTGACGCCGATAAAAACGAGCTCAGTTTTCAAGAGGGCGGCATCTTCCGCGATCCTTTCTCCTTGGCGATTCGCAATTGGTCCTTAGCTACGACGGAAAAATTTCTACTCAAGCAAACCACGGAGTTCAATCCGCAGTTGGGGCAATTGATGGCAAAGGTCATCGAGGCCCGAAAAACCGAAGGCGTTAAGTACTCTGGCCTATGGTTTTTCAATTCCTCACGTCAAGCGTCAGGCCCGTGATTATTTCCGTAGTCTTCTTTCTCAGCCGACGCCGACCATAGTGTTCACGCCCTCGGCTTTCGGGGAGTCCCTTTTGAATTCATTCAGCGAAAACGAAAAGAATAATATCAAACTGACAAGTCTCAAAGAATTTTCCGAGTCGGGAGGACAGCTCGAGCGCGGTCATCTGACCGTGGTGCAAATTCCAAATGTTCCCCATCATGTTTTTGCATCCTTGCTTCTGGCTAGCAACCGCAACCGAGTGGTGCCCCTGGGCGCGGGTGATGGCTTTTACGACGGCCCTCAGTCTGGGAATTCCTTTCGCGCCGACTATCGTGGAGTGGAATATTCGCAATGTCAGGGCTCTGTCTCGGATTCTCCAAGTGGAAGCCCTTCGCCAGAAGTTGGATTTTTTTCCCATATGCAAAATTTGCGTCGAGTTTATTCGCCCATTCCTCAGAGCCCATCGACCTGGCTCGCTCGCAGCAGATACTTCGCTACGAAAGCCTTTTCCGCACGGCCATCACTCAAATTCCCGATCTAGTCGATCTTCTGGATAGCACTGTGGGATTTATTCGCAAAGACAAAGCCTTGCCCGAATCCCTGCGCCCCGTGGAAGCCTCACCGAAGTTGGTGAGCGTGCCAGAGAGTGCGAAAACGGAGATCTCGGTTAAGAAAAACGCAAATCCTTACGGTGGTGGAATGTCCTGCCGGGAGGTCTTCAAATGATTTCAAAGTTTATCGCGCGATTTGTTTTGCCTGCATTTGTGGTGCTTTCGTTTTCTAGCTATCACGCGAAGGCGCAGAATGCCTGTCATGAAATATTCACTACTCCTGATGCCGTAGGATCCGCAAGAGTTTTAAATTTGCAAACTTATGTCGAACACTATTCAGAATACCTGCCCATCGTAAACGATATGATCGCCATGGGAATAGAGCGCTACGAAAAAAAATCTCCTAAAGGTTATTGTTTCCGTGCGGTAAAGCAGCTGCTCTGGGACAGCGGAGTTGTGCGCCGTAAAGTCGACGGAACCTTTGCTTACTCCGCCCACGCCAAAAACTTTCTCGTAAACCGTGGATTTGTGAATCTTCTGGAGCGCGCTCCTTTCCGCGACAGCATCAAGGGAGCCTATGACGAACGAATTCCGAAGGGTGCCATTCTCGTCTACGCTGGAACCAACGGCGTCGACAATTCAGAGCGGCCTTTGGGATCCGGAGTCGGGCATATCGAAATCAAATGCGGACCCAACTGTTATTTGTACGATGGAGTGAATCAATTCCCCGGGGCGGCGAGGGTGGCCTTATCCGGGAACCTGGAGTCTATGAAGCCGGCACCGGAATGCAGCACCGACGGCTCGTGGGCGTTTACGTCTTGGACTTCTTTTCTTTATTTTAAAGCAGACTTTCCTCGATGAAGACAATTAAATACGTCACCAAAAGCTGGAACGTCGTGACCGACGTCCCAGCTTAAGATAATATTTAAAAATGGCCACAATTTATGCAGATATAGCGGACGCAAAAAAGGTAGTCGTTCTTTGGAATGGCAAGCCCGACTCGCTCGTTCATCTTGGTGATTTTGGAAACTCAGTATTTAAGTACGAAACTTACGACAATAAGTTTCAGGTTCTTCGTTTCACGGATGTTCAACAGAGAAGCCTTAAAGAGGTTTTGGGCGAACTTGAGTTTCTTGCTCACCTTGAAATAAGAAATGTATCAAGTTGTCGGTCGTTGGCAACTTTAGACGGTACTCTGGCAAGTGTGTACGAATCATCGAGAGGTCTGTTTACTTGTTCCTCTCTTGGATTTATTCAAGGAATTCAGGTTAGCGAAGAATCGCCTTATTGGAATGAGGGATTTTTTAGGGAGTGGGGACGTAACTTGGGCGAAATACATCAGGCTTCACAGAGTTTTTGTCCTACCGAGCAGAAACGATGGCAGTGGGATGAAGAGCATTTAATAAAAAATGCAAAAGCATTGATTCCGTCTGACGACTACGAATCGCTCCGTATTTTTCAAGGAGTTTTATTTGAGTGTCAAAATCTTGAGACCAAAAATAGTAATTTCGGTGTTATCCATGCCGATCATGCCCCACAGAATTTTCAGTTTGATCCTGCGATAAAAAAGATTACAGCCATTGATTTTGGAAACTGTTGCTATCACTGGTACTTGGCTGATGTGGCTATTTCTCTTTCGACGGTGAGAAGAAAAAGCAACCGAGATGACATTCGATCTTGGATCATAAGTGGTTACGTGGAGTATATGGATCTACCCGATGATCATGAGCGCTTGGTAGATCTGTTTGTTCGACTGCGAGTCATTTATGTTTACTTGGACCGACTCCATCGATTCGGTTCTGCGCCGAATTCTTCTCAGGCTGCTGAGTTGCTTCTCTTGCGGGAAAGAGTTCACGCTCAAAAAGGTTGGTAAAGATCAGAGATCTTTTCGCATGTCGAGATTTGTCGGGGAAAATCCCATACTGTAATAAAGTTGCTTCGCCACTTCGTTATTGTGAAAAACATGTAGGCGAATTCGCGTTGCTCCGGCTCTTCGAGCTTCTTTTTCAACAAGTTTCATTAGAGCTTTTCCGAATCCTTTTCCGCGATATACAGGCTCGATTGCTATATCGTTGATCGAAGCGACCTTTCGTCCGAATCGATCTTGGAAGCCAATCCAGAGATAGCCGATTTTCTTTTTAGAACTATTTTCGTGGACGTCAAAAAATAGCTGATTAATTGTTACACGTCCGCTCGGAACCAATTTTTCAAATTGTTCTGAGGCATGCTTCAGTGCTTCCGCTAGTGGGATAATTTCTACTGAAGCCAAATGAGATGCATAGGCTGACTGAGATTCAACCTTGAATTTTTCAAAGGTCTCAAAGGACATTGGTTTTAGATGGATCATTTCTCTTCCTTTTGTTTTTAGTTGGATTGATATAATGCCTTGTTTTTTCGGTATCCCAGGCAAGAGTCTTTTGTAGGTTTAATCGTCATTTGGGGTTATTTTCTACTAGCTGTTGGTTCAGCCACTTCAGCGAAATGCCACCACGCTGATGGGCTTTGGCAGCCTCGCGACCAACCAAGCCAGTGGCTTCGACGAGTGTGCCAGCGATACCTAAAGCAATGGCTAACAGAAACACGCTTCTGATAAATTGAACAACACCACCCATAAGATCCTCCTAAGCTACAAAGCTTTTTAAAATTGTTTAAACCGCGCGAAGTTTTTCCTCGCTGCGGATTTGATCCAACAGTTGCAGGCATTCGTCCTTTACGTTGACCATCGGAATGGCCTTGCCGTTGAGGTATTCAGAAAACTCCTCAAACGTGAAATCGTACAAAGTTAAAAGACTACGAAGTCTGTTGTCGGGAACGTCCATCCGGCCATTCTCATAATGACCGATGGCCTGAGGTGAACAGCCCGCCGCACGAGCGGCATCCGGCTGAGAGATCTTCTTCGAGATTCGCATGAATCTGATGATCTTGCTTTTGGTAGTGATGATTTTCTACTGGCTGCGTTCCATTCAAATCCTCCATTCGTGAGTGAAGCCAGTTCCACTGTCTAGAGGTCTCGTGCTTTCAAATTTTCCGAACGGAAATCAAAAAGCTAGGGTCCCTAGACAATGCGAGTGGAGAGTTCTGAAGACAATGTAAGAAAGCGAGCATCCCCTCAGGGGAACATCCACAAATGGACCTCGTGCAGTGAATCAATTCCCCGGGGGCGGCGAGGGTGGCCTTATCCGGGAACCTGGAGTCTATGAAGCCGGCACCGGAATGCAGCACCGACGGCTCGTGGGCGTTTACGTCTTGGACTTCTTTTCTTTATTTTAAAGCAGACTTTCCTCGATGAAGAGGTAGCAAAAAGGGTCGAACCGGTGGACGATCCTTTTAAAATAAAAGTGTTACCCATGTCTCCGGTATGAACTGTAACCCATGTCTCCGGAACGGACCGACGGTTGCGATGATTTTGGATAGGTCGTCACTGTGTTCCCAACAGGTGCAGGTGTTTGCCCAACTTGCGATAACTTTGAATTCGGCGAGACTAATGCGTTTATATTGATAATAATAAAGCGATTGGCTTTTTGCCTCGAAAATATTTGATTGCTTCCAAATTTCATTCCAGGCGCTTAAGGTGGACTTGCTCGAATTTGAAACAAAAGAATAGAAAGGTTTCATTGATTTTCGAACCAGTGGAACACTTAATCGCAATCGATAGAGTCTAATTTCTGTATCAAATATTGGCTTTCGAGTCGCCAAACTTTCTAATCGTGAATGAGCTTCCTTTAGATTGTTCGACATCACAAAACCTAAGCTTGTGCTGGAAACGCGCTGAGATGCTCATGTACAATTTTCCACTCACCCTCTTCTACTCTAAAACATGAAGTGCCGCGGCCCTTGCCTTCTCGAGTTTGACTGTTAATCAAGCCCGCCCAGTGATAGGTATATGTGCAGGCCGCCGACTCTTTATTTGAGGAAAGCCACTCAACCTCAGTAATTGAATAAATTTCGTTTTGAATCGTCGCCCAAGTTTTCTCGAAGGCCTTTCGAGTTTGCTCAAGGCCATGAAAAGTTCCACTTGAAAACCAAAACCTGCAGTTCCGTGAAATGAGAGGTTCGACGCGATTGAAGTCATGCGAGTTGATTTCGATTTTGTATTTTTCAAACAGTTCAATTGCAGACATCAGTCCTCCGGTTCGAACAACCACTTGGGCATATCTTGTAAGTGCAGGAAAATAAAGAAGAAAAAAATTGGCGTTCCCTGGTGCCGCGTCTTAGAACTGATATTCTTCAGATGAGCGTTTTTTCAAAGATCCAAGATTCATAAGTCTTTCCTTCCCAGCGGGTCTCTCCAACTATTTTATAGCCTCTCTTTTTGTACCAGGCCACTAAGTGACCGGCTGGTTTCGCCGTATCTAGTTGAATGGACTCGAAACCTTCTTTTTTAGCCAGGTCTTCACACAAATCCATAAGTAAAGTGCCTAAGCCATTTTTCTTTAGCATGGGTATCACTGCAAGCTGACTCACGTAGGCACTGTTTTTCCCAGTGAACCAATTCTCTTTTTTCAAAAGGACTGTTCCAAGAAGTTGTCCTTCTTTTTCAAGAAGCAATGCTTTTCCTTTGGAAATGCGCTCACGCGTGACGATTTCATCCTGGTAAGTAGCGGTGTAGTTTAATCCCATATCGGCCAACTCTTTGTAGGCCGAATTCACAAGTTGACGAATATTCGGAACATCCGATTCTTGTGCCAGACGAAAAATTTGATTTTTAAATGAGATTATCTTTTGGCCTTGCATTAAGATGCCTTTTCAGTTTCCCAACCAGGAAATACAATGACCGCTGGATGAATGCGCAGGGCTTTTGCCAAAACTTTTGCTCGCTCTACGCCGATATTGATCCTTCCGGATTCCATACCAGAAATTGTGGACTGTGGAAGTCCGCTGAGTTTTGCCAGTTCATTTTGAGAAAGCCCTTGAAGCTCTCGTATAATTCGCAAAGATTGGCCAGGGCTCACCGAGACAAGAGTCTTCGCGGGAACAAATGAACCAGTCTTTAAAATTTCCTTAACCTTTTTTCCTGTAATCATGAGGCGTGACCTCCATCACCAAAATTTTTATCTCATTCGCAACAACGTAATAAATGACTCGCCATTGATCATTCAGTCTGCTGGCTCTTGACCCTTGCCATTCACCTTTAAGGGCATGATCTCGAAAACCTTTGATTTCATGCAACCCCTTAGGGCCTTGCAATTGAACGATGTCTTTCCATTTTTCGAACTTTTCCTGGATTTCTTTCGGGGCTTTGTTGAGAGCTTTGACTGCGTTCTTTTCCAGAAATACGTTCCACATACTAAATATGTACTATATCTTTTATGGTATGTCCACAAACAAAGCAAGTGTGCGGAAGAACCACAGATTCGAGCCGGCATTTCCTTGTGTTTTTAATAATTTATCGACCGAAATGGCCCGAAAAGAGAAATTGGCGCTCCCCAAGGCTCTTTTGTAGAGTCCGTTCGAATTACCTAAAGAAAATCAGGGTTCGAAGGTCGTCTGGTCGCACTTTGTCTGGATCATCCATATACATGTTGTAAAATTCTTTTGAGGAAGGACGTTCTTTTCTGATTTTTTGGCAAGCCTTCCCAATATTTTTGTATGGCCCCTTGTGCTCGTAAGTTTCAAAGTCACCCGCTACATGAATGACATCTTGCCGATTGTCCGATGGCTTTTCGACCTCAACGCCAATCCATCCAGAGCCAAAAAGGCTGCCCCTTTCGAAGATTGGACCAAAGGCTTCCTTCTTTTTGAGTCCAGCGGAATCCGCCAATGAGTAGATTTGTTTATAAGGGACCTTCACTGGAATGAAGAAAATATAGAAGCCCTTTGTTTTATAAAAGTAAGAATCCAACTTCTTTTTTGTAAACATGGCTACTTCGCTTTCTTCTTTACCGGTTTTTTTGCAGCGGCTTTAGGGGTTGAACTTTTCTTTACCTTTTTCTCAAGTTTTTGACAGAGACCGTGAGCCTTTACGGTCCATTTTTTGATTTCGGCGGGCTTCGCGTGAAATGATTCCGGAACCAAAACCCAGTGAGCCATTTGCATGGGTCCGGCTTTCCAAGGTTCTGCCCCAGATACTCCCATAAGAGATTCGTACTGGTTGGCTTCAGGAAGCTTGACGCCGATCCGACCATGTTTCCAAACTAAAGCAAACACATTGTCATCGGCCCAGAGAGCATAACAGCCGAACATCTTTTTAGATGTTAGTTTGGGTAAACCTTTTGCGCCGGTGTTCAGAATTTCTTCGAGTTCAGCGATACTTTGCTTAGCCATAGATCCGACCTAAAATGCTTTCGGAAAATGGGGGAATCTATTTGCTGATTCTGGAACTTGAGAGAGTGTTCCAAAGTCACAGACGACAGCCATTGCTTCCCAAATTTTGGCGACTGCAGGATGGTCATGGGCTTTCTTTGCGGCTTCTTGATTGGCCCACTCGAAAATCTCAAGGATAGTTCCGTCAGTCGAACGACCGATGAATGGTTCTTTGCCTGTGGTGAGGCCGTACTCTTTGAGAATGGGAAAATGTTTTTGAACCAGCGTCTCAAGTTCTTTGGTTTTTCCATCCTTCGGACGGTACAAAGCGATGACTACTTCGGGTTTACTCATGGATTTTTCTCCTCTTCAAACCAGTTAAGCCAACCTCCGACTACATGTCGAAGCTTTTGGCGATTTAAAATATAGTGTCTTTCGCGACCGACCTTCTCGACTCGAATCAGGCCAGCCTCTTCGAGAATCGAAAGATGCCGAGTCATCGTCGGCCAACTGCAACTAAACCGTTCAACGATTTGCCCCGCAGTCATCTCGCCGTGTCTTCCGAGGAGGACAACGAGAATGCGCCTTCTTGCCTCGTGAGCCAGGGCCGAAAAGACCACATCAAATTCTTCCAGTTCTTTTTCAGCGCGACTCTTTGACATGGAAACATTTAGCAAAATGGCTAAATAAAAGTCAATAGCAAATTTTAGAAGCCCCTAAGGCCCCTAAAAGTTAATGCAATAATGGTTCTTGGTTTTGGTCCGGTTCTACACCGGAGAAATTGGCGTTCCCTAGTGCCTCGTCTTAGAACTGAGCTGCTGGAGTACGCGAGTTAGTTATGAGGACTCAGCAGCAAACCGCCGTATCGCTTCCTCATATTTCTTGAAGTAGGGATATACCGATTTGGCCACTTCTGGCAATGGTGGAGCGGCCTGGCCTTCAGCAAGGCTGGAAGATATGACGCCATGTATTAATTCAACCGTTCCGAGTTGTACGGTCATCTCATTGGGATAGATTTTGGTAGATCCTAGCTCAGTGAGCTTTTGGATAATAGCTTCTCGAACTCTCCAAAGGCGAATTGCCTTGGGATCCTTGTAGTGAAGGCCGGCATCGTAGAACTTCTGAACATCAGGATCTGAGAATTTTGCATTGGCTGGATGACTGATTATTATCCTGTGTTTTCTCAGCTCTTCAATATCAGTAATTTGGAGAGGTAGCGGCGACATCTTGTCTTCAGACTTATAGTGTTCGACGATCTTAACTACTGAAGTATCAATAACGGCGTCGTTTGCCTGATATGGAAATGTATTAGCGACATTGGTTTTGTATGCCTTCCTACGCTCATCTTCGGGCAGTCCGTAAAATTGATGATTAAGGTAATGCTCCGTTGCAAGAGCCGTTAAAGCATTTCTGGCATTCATCCAAATAAGACTGTCCAGTAACTCTAGCCTTTGCAGTTCAGTCATAGAAACATAAATCCTCAGATCGACAAGGAGTCATTGTCAACCTGCTGGAAGTAGCTTGAAAGCCACAATCTAATTTTGCCACAAAGCCATCTCTTAATATCAAGTCTTCGCCTCCACAGCGAGACATCGAAAAGAAGAGACGCAATAGCAACTAGGGTAGTTAAGGCAAAATAGACCGCAGAACTCTGTTGTTGCCAGAATAAGTAATTTAAATAAACAAGCCCGATTGTTACGATTGCAAATACTAAGTTTGATATTCCAGTGCTGGCAATTTCTGAAATTCTATTTATAACAAGGTCGCGTTGAACTAGACTAGAGCGAAGCTCTTTAATCTCATCATCCTTCTTCTTAAGAATTTTCTCTTTAGTGCTTTTTACCACCTCGAAGACGGTCTCGTCTCCGAAATCAATTCCTTCTGTTACCGTCTGCTCTTTCAGGCAAGATTTTAAATCAAGCTCATATCTTACTAACTTGTAGTCCTCCGGATCGATTTTTCCTTCCTTCTTTAGTCTTCGAAGGCGATTGAGAAAGTTGTCCCAAAACTTATCGTCTGAGTGAATTGCACTATAGCAATTAGCCACCAGCAAGTGCTGGGGTAGATCCGGGGCCGAGTTAGGATTCATCATCCAGCATAGATTTGTGAACCAAATATCATTGCAGACTATAGGGATAGATTTGTCGGAAATTTCTTTTGAAAAGAATCCGTTAACTTCTTTAACTAATGTATTGTTGGAGGTTACAAATAGAGCTGGCTTTTGATGCAAAGACATTCGAGAGCTGCCCTTTCTCATTGAATAAATACCGGCAACTGTTTTAACATCTCGCTCAAGCCTGCTGTTAACGTCCGACATTCCCTGTCTCTTTAGATGTTCCTGAAGTCCGAGTTCATCAATTGTATGAGCCTCGTTGTATTGGGGACGATCTACGACACGAATCAACATTTGCTCCAGCTTAGATTTCAGTCTTGGTATATACGCCTCTATGGAAGCTGCGTCGTAACCCTTGGCTTGGAGTAATGCTAACGTTGAAGAATTAAATCCCTTAAAGTTCTTTGATCTAAGGTCGCTGACCCACGCATGGAAAATGCTTTCCCATTCGTCAAAAATATGCTCGAAGACCACAAATGAGACCTTTAGTGATTGGCCTAATGTGAGCATCTCTAAGCATGAGTCGGATCTTAGTTTTCCATTAAATCCAACGAGCCCCATCAGCAATGGCGTGTCTAATACTGCGACTAAGCCATTAAGATTGGCAGAGTCTGGCTCATTTCCTCTTATCACAAGGTAGTTTGTGACAAGGTATCCTCTCAATGTCTTTTCAAGGTGATTGAAGACATCCTTGTTTGTCTTATAGATGTCTGCAATGAATGAGCTTATGAGATAATCTGGGTTCTTCACAGAACCACCAACTACATTCTGAGTACTGCCAGTACTTCCATCTAAAAGATCGAGTTGGTATCGTTTTAGGAATCCGGAGAAGTATGACTCTGCTTCGTCTCTTGTTAGAGTGATGCTGTATTTGTCATTGGTGTACTTGATGAACGTATCAAAAAAGCTATTTTGAGCTTCGATTATTTCATTCTTTCTTTTTATGAATGCATCTGCGATTTTGTCTACCTTCGATAGAACACGCGTATATCTGTGGTCGTTTCGAGTTAGAAGCCCCTTCTTGCATGTTCTATTCAATATTAACTGGATCGCAGATAATGGAACTGTAGTATTGATCGTCTTTGTAAAGAGCTCTTGAAAATCTGAGAGTACATACTCATCTTTCTCAAAATCTTTAATTCCCACGGCTAGAAAGGTTACAAAATTGTCGACATAATAGCCTGAGTTCTTTGCACGAATTGTTTCTAGTAAAGCTAGGTTTACGAACGGGCTGTTACTCATTTGATATCTCCGTCATTCTGCAAAAAGTCTAAATCTAGCCGCTTGACTTCGTATGCAGCTGAACTCGATACCCCAATGTTATATTCCCACATCAACTCAGAAAGTTGATGTCCGGAAATCAATATTATTTTAGCATCAATGTGTTTTACAAACTCCCTAGCTTCGGAAGTGAAGTCGGAGGTTGTAATGAAGATGCCCTTGCGTGCACGTTTACCTTGCAATGCTCCCGCAAACTTCTGAATCTCTGGACGACTGACGTTTCCTTCCCAGCGCTTGGCCTGAAGGTAAATAACATCGAGGCCAAGACGATCTTCGTTAATGATCCCATCAATACCCTCGTCGCCACTTTGTCCAATTGCTTTGCCGGCCTCTTTGCGTGAGCCGCCATATCCCATTTTAACAACAGTATCGACTACAAGTTTTTCAAAGAACTGTGGTGAGCAAGCCATTACTCTTTGAATAATGTCGTCAAGCATTGCTGTTTTTAATTCTTGATAAGATTGTTCCAGTTGCTCCTCAGGTGTTCCGATTGAGCTAGAAGTGATAACCGCTTTTATGGAGGCCTCTTCTTTTTCATTCTCGGTTGAACGGAATGCTTCAAATTCTGGAAACTTACTTAAGAATGCAACATTAATTAGTGGTGGTTTTTCTGCGAGCACCTGCTTCCCACGTTCAGTTATCTCGATCATTCCACGCGCAGGCGAGGTGAGTAGACCCGCCTTCTTCATATAAGTTCTTGCCCAACCTACGCGGTTTACAATGATTTCCTGTTTTCCACTTGGAAGGAGTGCTGATCGTTCCTCTTTTGTAAGTTTAAATTCTACCGACAGCTTCTCGATAGCATCGCGAACAGAAATAGGGCTTTGTTGCCCAGCTAGGCGTAGTAAAGGAAGCATCACCGTTTGGTAATCTGGAATTGACATAGATTCTCCTGGCGCACATATGCATGCACTGATCGTCTATAATTGAGAAAAACTTTATATGCGATGTGGCCAGATCTTTGGCGAGTGGAGACGACGGTTACGACGTTCACGACGTTGGGAAAAGAGGAAGATGACGTTGGTTGTGAATGAAGTTAGAATTTATTAACGGAGGATCAATGAGGCTTGTTGTTTGGAATTGTCATCAAGGGCTCGATAAAAAAGCTGAACTGCTTGCTGACCTTCGTCCAGACATAGCAATAGTTCCAGAATGTGCTAATCCATTACTTCCAAAATTAGCCAGCGTTCTTTCCAAGTGCGGGGTAACCCAGTCAGCGTGGAATGGAAACAATCAGCAGAAGGGCTTGGGTGTTTTTATCTTTAACAATGCTGTAAAAGCAGAGTCCATTGAAACGTTGGGTGGAAAGTTTTCAATTAAAATTGATTTAGATTTGGCAGAAAAAGTAAGTTTGATTGCGGTGTGGACACAGAATCCTGGGTATATTGAAGAAGCTCACAAAACTGTGGAAACGTATAAAAAAAGTCTGAATGAGAGAAATGTTATTTTTGCGGGTGATTTCAATAGCAATAAAATTTGGGACAGTAGTCGTACTTTGAATCACACAGCTCTTGTTGATAGATTAAAGAATGAATTTGGCTTGGCAAGCGCCTACCATCATCATTTTGGTGAAGATCAAGGGCAAGAAAAACGCGCTACACTCTACTTTACCTACAATGAAAAGAAGCCGTATCACATAGATTATGTTTTTATCCCACAGAAGTGGTTGTCCAAAATTAAAGCTGTTCATGTAGGTGAATTCAAGAAATGGATACATGTCAGTGACCACTGTCCATTAGTTCTCGAAATTGATGTATAGGCGGGTGGCTGGATCAGATCACAGAGCAATATATAAATTTTATGTGTACCAACGGCTTCTCCCCCTACCCTATACGGTAGTCCAAATTACATATCATCTCGTGATGAAGTAATTGAAACCAAGTGGGTGAGCTGTCATGGCTATCGCCAACATCTCAGACTAAACCCTCTGGTGAACGCTACTCAAAGAAGGAGTTGATCCTTCGCTCAGTAGAATCCACCAGTTAAGAGTGGCTGCCGTTACCTTCCACTCAGAGCCATCGGTCGTGATCTGAAACTGTGATTTGAAATTCTCCAGACAAGTAATCTTAAAGAAAAACCAATCTCGTGTACGCAACTTCCTACAGCCTGCCGGTTCGGCATGGTTATCCCCCTCCCTGATGATGATGTCATCCTGACGAATCAGAGATCCGACTGACCAGCATATAGAGCGTAATGTCTCTATTCCCAACGTGGCACCTGTCGCAGTAGTAAAAAATTGATCAGCTATTGATCCAACCAAAATTTCAGGTAATATGATTTTGCACGATCAAATTACTTGGGTAGGTTCCAGGTGCTGACGGGCCTGCTTGTCTGGCCTTTTTAGGTACCAGAACCTTGCCTGAGTTATCGTCATTACCAGGCTACGCATCGACTAGCTTCGAAACAAAAAGTAACAAAGCAAAACAAAGTTGCCTCTCCTAGTACAAAAAGAAAAGCCAATATTTTCGTAAGCAAAAAGTATTTTACTATCACATTGTACAATTGTTCTCTTCGAGACGCGACACACCTGGTGTTGATTCATACATCACTGATGTTTGCGTTTTACTTGAGTTGCATTCTGCAGCCAATTACCTGGAGCAAATAAAATGTAT
Organism: Pseudobdellovibrionaceae bacterium; assembly: GCA_016719575.1. Taxonomy (GTDB): domain Bacteria; phylum Bdellovibrionota; class Bdellovibrionia; order Bdellovibrionales; family Bdellovibrionaceae; genus JACMRP01. The sequence continues at coordinate 15,384 of JADJYV010000002.1, forward strand.
CCTAAAGTTCACCTATGTCCTGTCTGCAAAGGAAAGCTATTAATCCAAACTAACCGTAAGGGACAAGTATTCTGGTTCTGTGGGAACCGTCCAAAGTGTAAAAAAACATTTAGTGATAAGTTTGGCAAGCCAGACTTGTAGATTGATGTTTGGGTTTGATTACGCAGTTTCTGAGAAAGTATCTCAACGCTCTATGGGGCCACTACAGCAAAGTAAGTTTAGGCCCCAAGCAAAGGCCAACCTTTCATTGGAGAGTTGTACCTTGCAAAGATAAAAGCGTTTGCGCTGCGTTTTCCAGTGGAGGAGCAATGAGATCAGGCCGAAGTTTATTTATTTTGTGAAAATGTAATTTTGAAAGACCGTATCACGGATTCGTAATTGTACTTTGAGCAGGGCTGCGATTGACCGTGTCACCGTAATCTTCAAATTTAGGTGTACCCAATATGCCATTTTGATTCAAAGGACGAATCAGATAAAGACCAGTGCTCTCGGTACCCACTGGACTAAATAAATTTGTCTGCACCCAACATGATGGTTCGCTCAAATCTATAAATCTGTAAGGGTTCAAACCAATTGTATTGAAATACCAGTACTTAATCCCCTCTTGATTTCTAGGATTCTCTGTCCAATCTAAGGCATGGTTTATCTTATAGTTGTAGTTGTCAATTTGGGCGCTGGTGCAACCAGCTGTAACTGAAATTAAAAAGATCCCAAGAGTCGTTTGCCATTCCGTCATGCTGACTTTTGCTTTTCATCATCCTGCAAAATTTCAATAATTTCTGGTTTAAGAGGAGCAGGCATGCGTGGCGTATACAATCGACGACGAATTAATGTTGTAACTATGCCACTGATTAATCCAAGAGGAAAAAGTACAATTTTAAAAAGAGTTGCTGTTGCAGCGGTCTGGTGGCCAGACTTCTCTAAAATCACATTGATAAGTGCAACTATGAAAATACCAATAAATGTAACTGCACTGAAAATTACAGCCTCCTTTACAAAATGGTATGCTCTCATAATAAATGATCGATTTTGGTAATCTAAAAAACGCTTCTTGTCGTCTTCGTAGAAATTCATTTTTAATTGCGCCCAACTTTTCTGAAAGTCCTCATCCAGCTGGCGCTTCTCTTCTTCGGTATAAACTTTTGGTGAAGCTATCTGTTCATTACGAGTGGTTTCCTCGCTCACTACCTTTGGCTTTAGTGTTTTATGCCATTCCTCATACTCAGCCCATTCTCTATTTATTCTCTCGTTTCGCTGGGCCGTCCGATCCTCATCACTGAGTTTTGCCACAGGCCTCGTTGTATTGCGACGGAGACTTAATTTGGACAAACTAGTTAATGCTTGTTTTTGCTTTTCTGCTCGTTCCTCACGATCCTGTGAAATTGAGGCGCGCTTCTGATCACTGACAAATTCCTGTACAAATTTAATTTTTGTAGCTCTGCAAACTGGACAGAATGATGTCGAATGGCAATATCCGCACCACTTGTGATGGCAGGTGGTGCATATCTTTAACATATTTCCTGAAGTATTATGCCTGCATGACATTTTAGGCGTCGCTCTTTACTTTTCTTTTATTTGGAATTGCGCGCTCGATTTTTACCTTAAGCCAGCCTTCAAAAACACCTTCTGTGAGAACTTCATCCATTGTCGGTGGTCGGATGTCTTCACCAAACAAGAGATATTCCATCGAACATCCGAAATATTGCGCAAGCGCAAGAATCTGTTCCGGATTTTGTGGACCACGACCACTAAGATAATTATTAAATGTACTCTGTGGTATTTCAGTTTTGCGTGATACCTCGCGGGCTGACACGCCTCTTTCCTTTAGTAATTGCGCTAGTACGGATTTAAGTTTAATTTTCTTCATGCATATCTAACATCGTGATATCTCTGCGTTCTCTCAAGCTAAATCCCTCTGTACGTTCACTGCGAGCCTTTGGGCGTTCACTGCGAAGGTCGGTCCCCACAAAATTAGATGGGTGAATACTGGATTTTACCCGGCTTCTCCAAGAGCGCATTGTCTTGGCTAGTGAACGTGCGTGCGTTCGGGATGAACGTATGAATTGGCGAAATCTAATTAAGCCAATCAAACTTTTGATCATTCCAATATTTTACCTCCAGTGATGGCGTTAATCACATTAACTGCAAAATCATTCTTTACTCGCATACGACCGCCACCTTCATCATCTAGAAAATGTCGAAGTGAGCCATCTGCCATTGATCGCTCCAGAAGAATTTGTATTCTCAGAGACCCTTCGTATGTTCCAGCCCAAAATCTCGAGAAGTGTCTAACGACGTCACGACAAGAATCAGGCTCGACTAAAATTACGCTAAGAAAAAGCATCTCGAATGGTTGGAGAGGGTAGTCTGTTAATACCTTTGGAATTACCTTAAGTAATTCTTTCCGCAATACGATTGATATTTGTCTACTGCATGCGCCTCGGTTGAATGGGCGGTAATCACGGATGAGCTCTGTTGTTTCCTTCAGGAGCTCGAGGAATGAAATGTCGTTTTGCAATTTAACCTCCTATTGAATGCGCACCTAAATCGGCCGTTTACGGTGCGCGGTTTTTATGGTTTTTTGTGGCCTGTTTTCACTAGGGAATTTTGGGTGCTTTTTGAACCCGATTTCGGTGCGCTATTTAATGCACGGCAAACTGCACCCATCGAACAGTTAAGGCTTTTTGCTATTTTTCTATAGCTTAGGCCCTCGGCTCGCAGCTCTTGAATTGCACGTATGTCTTTTGTTTGTGGACGTCCAAGTTTTTTGCCAACAGCAACGGCATGATCCAATCCAATGAGAGTACGTTCCCGAATTAAGGCTGCCTCAAACTCCGCAAAGCAAGCCAAGAGATTCCTTAGTAGCCGCCCAGCACTCGTCGTGAGATCAAGTTGATCCTTGACCGACACGAACTCAATATTTAGTTCTTCAAACTCCTCAACAGTTATTATGAGATGTTTTAAAGATCGAAACAGGCGATCTAGCTTTAGGACAGCTACGACATCAATCTGTCTTTCTCTGGCTAGCTTCAGCAGTTTCTTAAGACCTGGCCTATCTGCATTTGTGCCACTAAACCCGTGATCGACAATTTCTTCAACCACGGTCCAACCTCTGGACATACAAAACCGCTTTAGCTCTGCGAGCTGTACTTCCGGATTTTGATCGCGAGTGGTAGAACATCTAGCGTATAGGACTACACGCTTATTCACGTCTGCCTCCCAATGACCAAGAGAATTTCCTGAATTAATGAATGATTCATTGGTCTGCTGGGTTCATCGATGAAGAGGCTATGGACCTTGAGTTTAAAACTCTGCTCTGAGATATCTGAGTGCTCTTCAATGAAGAGAGTTATGAAATTACTATTTGCCTCAGACTGCTCTTCAAGAAGTACAGTTCCATACCATGGGTGAGATCGCAATTTTCTGAATGTATTTGTTCGCGAGCAATTGGAATTGCGTTTGGTACCAGATAACTCAAGAGCTAATTGCTGAGCTCTGCATTGCTGTGGGCATTCAATAGATAAGGATATTTCAGTATGGCAATGGCTGTATTTGCCAATTTCAACTCTTGATTCTGTTTGTCTTATAAATTTTTCTGTGTGTGTTGCCTGCGTTTTTGATTGTGCATTTAAGTGATTTGGTTGGTCTTGCGTTGACCGCAACCATCCCTCCAAAATTGGGTGTCTTTAATTGAAAAAACCCAGTTAACAGTTTCAATTTTGCCTTGTTTCTTTCAAAAAGGAAAGCGAAAAAAATTAAATTATCCTGTAATTACAATAGGATATAGGCTTTCGAATATTTATTATTGTGATTTTGTAGTTTATCTCAGTTTTGGCAGTTCTATAGGAGACATAAAAGCCCCAAATTTTGGAGTACACTTGGCATACATAAACATCATTCATCAAAAGGAAATCTTGCCGTTACCTATGGGTCTCGGTGACATTCAATCCCGCCAGTCCGATGAAAATAGCCTATGGGAATTTGGCATTGATAGGCTGAAGAAGTGTCATTCTAGAGATGCTCTGGTTGGCCTCAAGACGCTGATGGAGAGCGAGCTACTCGTATACAAATCAAATACCTCAGCTTACTTCGTGATCCTTATAAAACGCCTGCTGACCATGCCAAGACTAGAGGAAGTATTGACGTTCAACCGGTTAGCTAATCGTACGGTATTCATCCGTATCCTGACCAGCCTCAGACTTTTTGAAACCCAGGATTTTAGCGATTTTGATTTACGTGATGGCTCTTATTTTATCACAAGGTCAGTAGCTTTTTTTAACACGAATTCGACCAATGAGCGTCGCCCATGTAAGTTCAATTTGAGGTCATCAACAAGAGGCTTACCAAAAAATATCTATGGTTCAAGCCAGAGGTTTATACATCGGTATAAAAAGGAACTGTTCGAAAAGAATAATTTGCGTGCAACTAGAAACCTTCAAGGTCTAGCGGTTAACTATGTTCTCTTGGAAGAAGCTATACGTGACATTGATAATCATATTACGGAATCAGTGAGATCAATTAGAGCCAAGAGCTTCTCTAAAGAACTTGAGTGCCAAATTAAATCATTCGCAATATGCAAGACAAGAAATTCAATTCTGTCTGAGATCTTGAATTGGCGTGTGCAGATTGATCTCGATGAAGAAAATGATCAGCATGGGCCAGTCCAACCATTTTCTTCCTCACATATTAAGAAGATCATTCATTCCTTCTAGTAGTCTCGCTGGGCTTATTGCTTAGTTCGAATTGCAAATAAGTACCTAAACCAGATTTTCAATCAATAAATATTTATAACCAGTCCCAATTAACAAAGGTGCTCTGACACCAGAAGGGATTGTTTATGAAAAGTCTGTTTCCAGTTTTTGTTCCTAGCAAAGGGAGGTTCTCTCCAAAAACCATGCGGATACTTCCAGATGCTACGTTGGTCGTTGAGCCTCATGAAGCAGCTGAATATTTAGCTATGAATTCGACAGCTGCTATGCTTGTACTGCCTCTGTCCGGTCAAGGAGTGGCATACGCACGTCAGTTTATTCTGGATCATGCAAGAAAGATCGGACTTAAGTGGTATTGGATTATTGATGACGATTTTCATGCCTTTTATCGATTCGAAAATAAAAAATCTATTAAAATTCCAGCGGTAGATGCCCTTGCCGGAGCTGAGAAGCTTTTTGTCGATTTGCCTGGTGTCGGACAAGCATGTCTGGACAATTGCCAATACGCTTGGGCCGCAACTAGAGAATCCACGTCGTTCACTCGTTGTGCTGCTTGTGTTTGTGTAAATGTAGAAGCAACCAAAGAGATTAATTACGACCTGTCGTTCAATATGAAGGAGGACATTGATTTTTCCATTCAAGTTTTGAATGCAGGGCTGAATAGTATGCGACTTCACTCTTTTGGTTACAGCACTGCGACGGTTGGATCGACATATGGCGGTTTGAAGCCGCTTTATGATGATCCCAGTAATGATGAGAAGTACTCGAATGAAATCGTCAGAAAATGGGGTGGTGGATTCTGCAAGGTAATATCAAAGAAAACTGGCCGGATTGATGTGCGAGTAAATTGGAAATCTATTGCAAGAATGGTACAGTCGCCTCAAAGAAACTTCAATCAGACGTCATTAGGTGAAGTATGAACAACGACGTCGAAATCAAAGGATTTAAATTTAAAAAGCTTTTTTGTGACCAGTATGGTGAGCCCTACGCGGTGGTTTATTCGAAAGGAAATCAAGAGATCTGCCAAGTATCTGGCAAAAAATTTAAGGGATACCTACGAGAAAGTGCCTACGAGTCAGAAGGTCAGATACTATCGCCAAGAACAATTGATGCTCTTATTGAGCACTGTTCCACTTTGGCCCATTTAAGTAGAGAAAGTCGAACACTGCATCTGAGGGTTGCTAAGGATGAGCCTGGCAATATCCTCGTTGACGGGATCAACGCGACCTATCGAATTAACGCTAATGGTTGGGAGGCAATTCAAGATGTTCCGATTATCTTTCGCCAAACCTCCACGATGAAGGAGTTAGTACGGCCAAAACCAGGAGGTGATCTTCGTAAAATTTTGAATTTTATAAACCTCCGAGACCCTGACGATCAGCTGCTACTATTTACTTTTTTAGTATCAGCGTTTGTGCCGGACATTGCGCACGCTCTACTAGCACTGCTCGGTCCTCAGGGGTCTGGCAAAAGCACATTCCTTAAGATGATGGTTCGTTTGATTGATCCATCCAGTTCCGAAGATGTCCATTTTACTGACGAACGTGACTTTCTAATTAGTGCTGCTAATCGATGGGTCTTGCCTTTGGATAATATAAGTAAAATTAAAGAGTCGACATCAGATCTTCTATGTAAGTTCGTCACGGAATCGTCTTTCAGCCGTAGGCGACTCTACACAGATGATGATGAGTACACCAGAACGTTCAGGCGCGTGGTGATTCTTAATGGAATTAATTCACCAATGAGAAAGCCAGATATTTTAGATCGAAGTCTGTTGATCAACTTGGACCGTATCACGGGCTCTGAACGAAAGGACGAAGTTTCTATCTGGAATGAGTTTAGACTTTTGCAGCCAGAAATTCTTGGTGGGTGCTTCGATGTTTTAAGCAAAGCGATGCGTATTTTGCCGGATATAAAATTGGAGAATAAGCCAAGACTTGCTGACTTCGCAACTTGGTCATGTGCGATCGCTAGAGTCCTTGGATACCAAGATGCGGACTTTTTAAGGGCATATGAAAAGAATATTGAGCGGCAGACTGATCAAGCTCTGGATGCATCGCCACTTGCATCTGCCATCCTGTGCTATTTGCGGGATGATAGAAAGCCCGTACCAAATCGACTTTTGACGGGAACGCCCTCATCAGTCTTAGGAACTATTCGTAATGTTGCTTCCGAGGCGGGTGTCGATGAAAGGTACCTTCCGAAGTCGGCGATGAGTTTGACCCATGCACTAAAAGAAATTCAGCCCAACCTAGAATCTCGTGGCTACGTAATTGAGCGTCCAAGAGGAAAATATCGAAATATCACGATTACTCCTCCGAAGAGGATTGGTCTGGCGTCGGAACCGTCGCTGCCGTCGCAGGAAATGAAGATGTCCGATTCCACAGTTGATCTGCACTAGGCTAACCAACCATGCAAGCCAATATGGAGTCCAATGGGAAAGGAGGTTTGTCGATTTTGGACTCCATGACCCAGGACGAATTTAAAAATCTAGTAGAGTTCTTCAGGGCTCTACTAGAAATCGACACTGCAAGTATTCAGAAGGACGTCCAAGGGGATTCGAAACCGGAAGTGATTCCCCAATTGGACTAAATAATTTAAACTTAATGCTCGGAGGACTGTATGATTCCTAAAAAGTTAAAGAACAAAAGAGCTATTGCGATTCTCCGGGTAAGTAGTTGGCGCCAAGAAGGCAACAATAGTCACCAAGTGCAGGAAGAGAAAATACGAAACTACTGCAAGGAATTTGATCTTGAATTAATTGATTTAAGAAAAATTGTTGAGTCTGCCAAAAGATCAGATGAGCGGAAGAAATATGCTGACGCAATTTCGACAGCATTGAAGCAAGGGATATTTAATATTTTGTTCTACATGTCTGATCGAGAGGCTCGTAATCTCACAGATAACGAACAAAATGAGCAAATGGTTATGGATGGAAAAATCTGTATTCATTATGTCAATGATCGCAAAGTTCTTCACAAGAATAGTTCGGCATCAGATTTCTTAATGAGAGACTTCTGCGCAGTTCAGAATAAAAATTTCAGTCGAGTTCTTAGTGAAAAAGTAAACGATGTCATGCGCCAGAAGGCTGAGAACGGGTGGTTTCCTGGTAACCGTCCACCCCTCGGCTATGTTCATCAAAAAGGGCGCGATGAGTCTGGTAGAGAGCTAAAGAGAGGTACCACTATCGTGCCTGATCCAGATGAACGATCATTGCGATGGGTAAGAAGAGAGTTTCAGTTAAGGGCAGAAGGACTGACGATCGAACAAATTCGTAATCAGGTTTTGTCAGAAGGTTTGGTTCCTCCGACAAAAGCCAGATCGTACTCGATACATGGGGTTGAAGAGCGCCTTAAGAATAAATTTTATTGGGGCTTTTTTGATTGGCAGGGAATTGAGTACAAGGGACTTCATCAGCCCATCATCAGCAAAAAGATATTGGATTTAGTTAAGGCCAGCAGTGGAATAAAAGGTAAGTACAATCGTACAACCCATCTCGAGGGTATATTTTCTGGTGGCTGGGTAAGATGTGCTGACCCAGCTTGTACTATGCAGATTGTTTATGATCCTAAGACTAAGAAAATTAAGGACACCGGTGAGATTAAGAAGTTCAAATATTACCGTTGTTCAAATTCTCGCAAGGTGCATGAACGTCTTAGCTATGTTTCTGAAGAAAAAATTTGGGGTCAGCTGGAAGCAGTTGTCCAAGCTGTTACAATTAAGGAAGAGCGGGCTTTGCAAATTTCAGATGCATTGAACGAGTTGAATGAAAAAGTTAAAGATGCTGTACGTAGAGATATTCAGAATTATCAAATTGCCTTGGATAAGCTGGATGAAAAAAGGGATCGTGTTGTGGACTTGCTCGTTTCAAAGTCCATCGATCAAGAAGAATACCAAAGACAGTCGACAAAGCTAAAAGATGAACGTCGCTACTACACAGAGCTATTGGCGCAATCTCAGTGCTCGATCAGTGATGCTTGGAAGGTAACGGCCCAGAAAGTATTCGAACTGGCTATGAATGCAAAATCATTATGGAATCAAGGTTCAGTGGACCAGAGAGTAGCATTACTGAAATCTCTTTGTTCGAACCCAACTCTTGATGGTGTAAGTGTGCAATATGAATTGAAGAAACCGTTCGCGACAGTTGCCCAAATGGGCGAGAAAAATGATTGGCGTTCCCCAAAGCTTTTTTGTAGAACCCATTCCTACAGAAAGCCGAACGCGACGCCGTGAGTGAAAGTCACCGGGGAGAAGCTTAGACATTTTATAACCAACGCCAATTCCAAGGCAAGTATCCTTGTTTCAGAAAAAGGGGCTTTGGGGGCCTAAGTCACCAAAATTTTGGAGTCTAGAGCTGTCGCGGTAAAGTCTGTTGCGGCTCTAAGGTATCGGACAATCGACTTCCGGCAATATGTAGTGAGCTCAACCCAAGTAGCGCTGGGCACTGCCTGGTGGTCCCCATCATGTACGATTCTGCTCCTTAGATTATAAATGTTCTTGAGTCGGTCTGCGACTGCGGCTCTTGCCGTGCCCATCTCTTCCGAAAGTATGCAAGAACCCCTCATCCGCAGTTTGTAGGATATTTCACCGCTTTTTCCATCAGGTACAAACAGCATTTCTAGAATCGTAACAAGGTCAATAAACCGATTGTGCGGCTTTATATCGTTTGTTCCTTGGGTTGCATTTCTGTATCGGTCGATAAGCAAAAGTGCTTTTTCATCCACAACATTGCCGACGAGCACGCAAAGTTCAGCGAGAGCTTCTAAATCTGAGATTTTCACCACAGAACTTGGAATTTCGCTCCATCCAGCCTGTGGATGAAAATATTCAAACTTTGAATTCGAAAACCCTGATGAAATTCCTGAGCGGCCAGTCGCAAAAAGTCGGAGTCCTTGGTCAAATTTTTCTACGTGCGCTCGAACGTCTGCTTGGTCACTGAAAATAACGTAATTTTTCTCGTATAACTTTAGACCAACAATGTCATTTTGCTCCGAGATGCGAGGCGCTCTTGAATAAGGTCCTACGCTAACAGACTGGATACCTCGCACTGTGTGACCGGGCTCGTAGTATTGAATTTCCACACCGAACCAAGCGCGCCAATCATCAGGAGTCATTCTCTTAATGGTTAGGCCATTTGCGAGATTTTCTTGGACGATATCCGAATCTAACGAGAGAAAATAAAGTAACTCCGCACCTGTTGGCATTTATTTCTCCGTTGTTATGATTGAGAAGGTACTGTTTTCAGTCGCAAAAGTCACTTGTGGGGTTGCGCTTTGTCCCGCTAATGCAGGGGGCAATTTCATATTGGCGTATCAGCCTAAAACGCCATAATTGTGCTGAAATATAATGGCGTGTTTTAATAGAAAAATGAAATCACTCGCTCAGGTAAAACAATTTGCGCCGCCGAACAATAGCGGCTTTGCAGGTAAATCAATCCATTGTCATATTTCGGATTTTCTGGCTGGAATGGACAGTACTGACCTTACCCGCAGGCATTATCAAAAACGCCTAAAACAGTTTCTTCTATGGGTGGAAAAGCAAGGAGCCGCCCCGGTACAGAGGCAGACGGTTCTTGATTACAAGCGATGGCTCAAGGACCAAAAGTATGAAGCCAGCACAATCGGCGCATACCTTGTGGCAGTTCGGCAGTTTTTCCAGTGGACAGAGATTCAGGGGATTTACCCTGATGTCAGCAAAGGAATAAAGGGCGCAAAGCGACCGCGTGGGCATCGTCGGGATGCTCTGACAATCAGCCAAGTTCACAGCCTGCTCGACAGCATCGACCGCAGCACCTTGATGGGGAAAAGGGATTTCGCAATCATCAACACAATGATTCGAGTCGGCCTCCGGAGTATCGAAGTCGTCAGAGCCAAGATTTCAGATATCAGGCCAGTAAGTTCTGAATCCATCGGCCTTTGGGTACATGGAAAATCACGACAAGAGGCCGACGAGTATGTGGTCATGACCGAAGACTGCCTTTCACCCATCATGGATTACATCGCCGCTAGGGGTCCCTTGAAACAGGACGCCCCTCTCTTTGCGTCTCTGTCAGATGGGAGCTGGGGTAGTGGCCTATCCACCTGCACGATTCGCCGAGTGGTCAAGAAGAGGCTTCGCGACGTGGGGATATCCTCACCTCGGATTTCGGGGCATTCGCTCAGGCATTCCTGTCTGACTCTCGCCATTGACGGAGGGGCGACCATACAGGAGGTTCAGAAACTTGGTAGACACGCGGATATTTCCACCACGAATGGGTATTTACATTTTCGGGACAGAGCCAAAGGTGCTGGTGAAGTAAGTGTTCAGAAAGTATTAAGACGGTAGTGGTTAAACGCCAAATCTTGATAGCGTTTTCCGGTTAACAAGGTTGAAGTGTGTCACAAAAAATAGGAACCGGAGAGGCCATCCGAGTATTTTTGAGAGCAGACCGGCTATTGACGTAAGTAAGTTTTTTTGAGGTCACAACAAGGCCCACTGCACTTTGAACCAACTCGAGACTCAAGGCGTACTTCACTGTCATTAATAGAAACTTCAAATTTAAAATCAGCATTGTCGGCAGCTTTTGCATAGAGCTGTCCAGCGGCGAACCCCTTCTTCAGGTTCAATGTTGTGGAGCAGGTGCCAGGGGCCGTTGCGACCAAGCGAATGGAATCTGCAGATGTCTCTTCGATTGAAAATGCCGTCGAGTTTGCATCATCTGCATACTGTTGAACATAGCTCCCTTTGAGACCTTTCGAAACGTTTTCTGGCTCTTGAGGTTTCACCGCAACTTTGCCTTCTGGTTTCTTTGTTTTGCCAGTCTTTTTGTGGGCGGACGTATCTGCTTCGCCAGAATCCTTGATAATCCCAGCGGCGATAAAGTCATTTCTCACTCGCATCAGCATCGCAGAAATACCCTGTTGAGTTAGTGATTCATCGTCAATCACCCATCTTGTCATGAACGCTTTACCTTTTTCATAGGGCTCAAACGCCATTGAAATTTTGACCTTTTTATCGGTCGCCTTATCCGCGCGTTCGATTTTGTAAATCCAATTCTTTCCGTCTTTGTCCCAAGAGGTTTTTGCGCCTTCTTTGTAAGAGTCGGTCAACTGCTTCACGGTAAATCCGAAGCTGGTGGTGTTATTCGTTCCGAAGTTGGCCGTCACGTCAGAGGCAAGTACTTCGGCGGTCGGTTCGGACGAAAGAATTCCGGCGAAGGAAATGCTGGCTGTCGCAATGATTAGCAAAACTATTGATTTCATATTTCCCTCACTTTTTGTTCCCAACATACTTTTCGATTTTCAATCTGAAGATGCCGTTGTGAACTTCGATAAAGCCATCGCCCTCTGAATCAAAGACTTGCTTCACCAAATCTTCTTCGGGAGCAACTCCAGTCAATAGCGTCTCGGTGCTCACGTTGAGCACCTTTGCCAGGCGCAAAATCGCATCATCAAATTTTGGTTGTCGGCCTTGCATCCACTCGGAAATGGTGGACTTAGGGATTTTTGCTTGCCGACTGAGGTCTGCAGCAGAAAGTCCGCGCTCTTTCATGATTCGCTTAAGGTTGGTTTTAAAATCAATCACAGCGGATATTTTGAGTCGTTCTGCATAGATGGACAAGACGAGTTCTGTATCTCGTACCAAGTGCTGTCGGCAGAACATTTCTGTACTGAATGCAGAACTTTGCTAGCACTCATCGGGAAAGTTTCCGACTACGAATACTTGGTTATCGAGCCTCGTGGGATACTCCGTCCGCACAAATTCTTCAGCGTGGTCCCTCGTCCTGTTTTCTAGGTATCGTGGGATTTGGGTCAGAATCAGAAAATGAATTTTCTTGTCTTTCTCAAATGTTTCGACGAACCGAATGAAGTCGTCGGGAATGCAGTCGAATAAGTCCAATGTATCAATCACGACAAGTGTTCCCGTAGGATTGATTGTTTCAGTGGGGCGATTGATGCGGGTCCGTAAATCTGCACACGAGAAATGAAGGTCAGTTATCAACTGCATTTGCAGAAGCTGGTCAGGAGTTTCGACGCCGTACTCGGTGGGATGTGCATCCGCAGCGCCCTCAGCGTGCCAATAAATCACGTTCCAACACTGTTTAAGCAATGACCGGCAAGTATCGATTGCACCTCTGGTTTTACCAGACGATGGTCTGCCCGATAGAAATGTAATGTTCTTGGATAAATCGAAATTGCCCATATGGTTTCCCTCTGGGCTGGACAAAATCATTTTCAAAATAATTATGACAATTCGCACCGCAGGATGAACTCATCCCACGGGAAAATGAATTGGACCCCTAGTTCTCACCGGACGCCTTTTTGAATTGAAAAGCGTCGGGTTCCTTTTGAATATCCTTTATCGCCAAGTCTAAGCGTAAAGTCTCACGTCGCCAATCATTGGACCAATCTTGTGACCAGACTCGGAGAATTTTCCATCCACGACTCTCCAAAAGATTTTGACGAATTTTATCACGGTCGCGTGCGTAAGGGGTTGAATGAAAGATGGCCCCGTCGCACTCAATGCCCACCAAGAAGTTCGATTTGAGGACAGGGTGATGAATCGCAAGGTCGATGTAAAAGCCGCTCGTTCCAATCTCTGAAGAGACCTCGTATCCAAGCTCTTCCAGTCTTCTCTTTACATCCATTGAAAAACGACTACTTTTTCGCGATGTGATTATACCAGACATAGGGAACGTATCTAAGATGCCAGAAGCGACCTCTGACTTTCCATTAGCAACAGCTTCAGCATATTTTAGATATCTGCCAAAATAGCAAACATCCGGATTTTTCGAAAAGACTTCTTCACCAGTGGGAATTTCGGATGGACTAAAGGAGCAAAACACATGCATTTTGCTTTTAGCTCTTGTGACGGCGACATTTAACCGACGTCCTCCGCCCTTCATTGAAAGTGGGCCGAATCCCAGTCGCAAGGTTTTCCCTTGAGCTGGTGGCGCGTAGCCGACGGATAAGATAATGACATCCCTTTCATCACCCTGAACATTTTCTAGATTCTTTATGAAGAGGCCCGCATCTGCTTCGCCTTCTTTATATTGCATAGCTTTCTCTATCAGTTCAGAAACTTTGCTATCTGAGTTCATGCGCTTTTCAAGAGCGTCCTGAAGTGCAGAAGCTTGACTGACGCCCATTGCGATAATCCCGTAGGATTGCTTTGGGTTCTCTCTTATTTGTTCAATCAAATTGGCTACTACGGCATCAGATTCAGACGGATTGCCGTCTTTGCTGTTAAAGTATCCGTTTTCTACTCGATGAAACTTAATTGCTCCGCTTGAAGTCAAAGTCTGCGGATTTGGCGCAGCAATAAGTCGCCCCCCGTAAAAAGCGCGATTGGAAAATGCAATCAGTGCTTCTGCGCGGCTGCGATAGTGCCATTCTAAAAGCACAGATGGGTAGACCTGGGAAGCAAGGTCTAAAACGCTTGGCGCTATTTCCTCATCTTCATCGTCGTCATCAGGGCTTCCTCCTGAGAAAAATGCAGTTGGAGGCATTTGCTTTTCGTCGCCGACGACTATCATGGTGCTCGCCCGGTAAATAGAAGGGATGGCATCTTCGACTCTCACCTGTGATGCCTCATCAAAAATAATAACATCAAAGAGACCTGATTCTAGCGGTAATATCTGGCTGATACTCAGAGGGCTCATCAACCAGCATGATTTCAGCTGAAGCATTGTCTTTAGCCCGCCTTTTTCCATTATTTCACGAGGCGACAAGACTTTTCTTTGTTTTGCAGATTCTTTTGCAAGGATTCCTAATCCGGACTTGTCAGCTTTTGAAGAATTCCAGCTGGTTGCAAAAACTTGGGTGATAGCCAATCGCGAATTTAATTTGTGATTTTCTACCGACTTTAAGAACTCTTGATACGAAAGGTCCATTTTGCGACGTTCGAAACTCCGCAAATTAGGAAATGCTTGTATAGCTTCGTCATGCCAAAGCTGCAGAGTAGAACTCAGTATCGTATCTTCCCAATCATTTTTTAGATTGAAAAAATGGTTCACCAATTTCGTTCGCAAATCAATTTCACCTGTTTGAATTTCCGCCTTTGAAATCGCGAGGTCAACCTCATCAAATACTTTGAGGTCACTGATTCGTTCAACTAATGACTGCACCCAAAGCTCAAACGACTGTAGTTTTTCGAACTTTGGAACTGTGGTTAGGTATTGCGAAAGGCTAGTTTCAAACCGTGGAAATCTGCTCTTCACATTTTCAATGGAATTAATGAGTTGGGCGATTTCTTCGATGTTCTTGAGTGTCTCCGTAACACCAGCTGCAGAGGCAAGACACTTGGACACGGCCTCAGGGGTTGCTGAATTTTTAAGGCCACCAATAAAGGCTTGGAGCCCATGAATTGATTCTACCTGCTTTTTGCAGCTCTGAATTAACATATCAAGATGTGAGGCTGCCTCACCAGATGATTGGTCCGAAATGCTTTGATGGATTATCTTTAGATTGGCAAATGCAGTATTGAAAGTCACATACGCTTTAAACTGTGAGTTTGTTCCGTCCCAGTTGTTGCAATACTGTTTTCTAAGTTTTCTATAAGCCCAAAATGATGAGCTGAACCAGTCGGCAGGTCCTCTCGGCAGTCGGTAATACTCAGCCATTTCATCAGCGATTTTAATGTCGAGGTTTTCACCTATCGAAGATGATAGCTTTCTATTTTCATCAATTGTTGTTAGGCAGGCCTTTAGATTTTTTTCTACCTCAGAAATTGATTCGATGTTCAGATTAGGTCTTTTGAAGACCCCGCGTATACTATCCACATCGAACTGGACGGTTGGTAGAATTGGTGATGCCTGAGAGTCAGGGGCGATTGGAGTCTTCAAAAGACTGATAGAATTTACCTTTGATACCGCGCCTTCAATTTCCATCCTCGCTTGTCGAACCTCTGTCAAAAGTTTCTCTAGTGAGTATTTTAAGTCAGCGGTCGCCAAAATATTACTTCCTTTAAAAATCCAAGGACTCTTGTGAAAGTCATCGCATTTGCTTAGCAGCGCTTGGATTTCGTTTAAATAGTTGCCGAGCTTTTCAAGTTTGGTGAACTCTAACTGTGAAAACTGTTGAGCTACGCTCGGGATGTAAGAGTTTTTATTTACGGAGGTATTTAATAGCAGCAACTCTTGGATTTTTAGGCCACTTTTTTTGTGAACTTCTTGAAGTGTGTCTGCATAGCCGTTTATTTCGTCTTTAACGCGGTCAAGATTTTCAGAGGCCTCATGCCATGACTTTTTGTCATCCTCGCTTGGGACAATGTTCGCGAGCTCCAAAAACGATTTGTACAATTCAGACTTATTGAGTTCACTACTATGAATAAGTACCGATTGATTTTCAATGTTGGCGCCCTTCATTCGATTGAAAACGACATCCAGAGCCGGACGCTTTTCTGAAACGAAAAGAACTTTCTTCCCTTTGGATAGATAGTCTGCAATTAAATTGACGATGGTCTGACTTTTTCCAGAGCCCGGAGGGCCTTGTATTACAATTGCTTTTGATTTTGTGGCTTTATCAATCGCCCTATGTTGGGTGCTGTCGATATCAACGACGAAGTGATTCGATTTTTCTCGATAGGAATCAAGTTCGCGCAGTTTGCTCCTATCAACAGGAGGGTCGAAACTTTTGGATGCACCGTTAAAAAGCTCATTTAGAATTGGGTGGTCGAGGCCATTCTGAATTATTCCCTCGTAGTCGTTTATCAACACAGCCCGGCTGGCATTCAACTGGTCTAAGTACACGAGGTCTAAAAGAACAAATTCAGAGCCTGTTGTCTGATTGTATATTTCAAGTTCCTGCGAAGACAGAACATCTTCAATTTTGACTGGAACTCGCTCAATAATTGAGCCGTTCTCGTCTTTAATAACTTTGAATCGCCCAGGTACTTTTGGAAGACTATCCGAGCCGAGAATCGTAATCTTTTTTTCAGCTTTTTCTAATACTGACGAAACGCTTTCAATCGCTTCCTTTGCCGATTCAAAAGACAGGTCTTCCGGAAATTCAATCCCGTACGCCTGCTTGATTGCCAGGCGAAAGGTGGGATTGAGGGCAAGTGAATCCACTTCGCATTTTAGAGTTAAGTGCTTCTTCTTGTTTTTATAAAGGTCTACCGGAACTTTAAACAGAGGCGTAATTAGCAGTTCTTCTTTTGGCGAATTCATTGAAGTTCGCCAGCATAAAAAGGGACCAAGCACCCATGCACCGGAAATTCCAAATTCTCGTTGGTATTTATCGTCGGCTAAGCGAATTCGGTCGAGACGATTCGAAATTTTTTGGGCGGCTTCCTTTTCTTGATAATGGTCCAACAAAAGAAACTCATGCAAATCCAAATCAGAACCACCTAGCAAATGCGCAAAGGCTTCGGAGGTAAAAGTCATTCCTGAGAAAGATTTTTTGCAATCACTTAACAGCGATGATTTTGCAATTGGCAGTTTGCTCAAGCTCAGTGATGTGCCCTTGGATTCCTTGTAGAAAAGCTCGCGATTGCGACGTGACAGGTTAGCCAGTTGTTCTTTGTAGCGCCCAAGTTGCTTTTTTAAATTCACTGCTGCAGACATTCAAATCCCTCATCATGGTTTCTGACCTGTCTACTTCGGCAGTAACGCGACGATAGTTTATATTCGGCGCAGCAATCTGGTAATTGCGCGTACTTGCGTTGGGTCTAGTTTGTCCTGATATGAGATTTTAGATGCACGATACTGGTGAATATCGCTCCTCCCTCCCTGGGGGCCATAGCGCTTTGCATAAAGTCAGAAAAAGTAGAAATTAGCAAAATTGGCCAGTGGCGCCTTCGGGTCGGGGTACCGGCGCCTTCGGCTTCGGGGTGCTTCTCCCTCAGGGCTGCGTTTTGGTGCATTTGACGCTTTGGAAAATTTCTCTGAATAGTGCCTTCACACAAAAGGGAGGCTCTATGAAACTAGGTTTACAAAAAGTACGAGAGGACAACATCTATGAAATTTCTTCGATTCGCTCCAACGGGCAAATAATAAGTGAAGAGGTCGAAAGATTTGTCGAAATTAACAGCGAACCTGATTTTGATGTTATCGAATTTGTCGCTGACGATAACTTCTCTCGTATCTGCAAAGATTGGAAGCTCCACAAGCAAACGCCAGAGTATAAGGCCTTCTTATCAACAATCAGATTGGCGATACTTTATGGTTCAATAAAAGCGTATTTCGAAAGGACCGGAGGTGCGTCTGCAGAGCTTATTCAGCAATACAATTATCTGCTTAATTCATCAAAGAAGCTGCTGAAGAAAATGAAAATAACATTGGAGTCATCAGATGAACTTCAATAATTCCGTATTCAAAGATGCAGTTGAATTTTTCTTTAAGTCGGGAGCACAACTTGTAGCTGTTAATGGAAAACAACCGACTTGGAAAGATTGGCAAAACTCAGCGGCCACTACTCTAGAAGATTTAGTTCAGAAGCCAACCACAGGCGCAACAGGCGCTGCCCTACTTTGTGGTTCGAAAAGTGGAATCTATTGTTTGGACATTGACCCTCGCAACGATGGCTTCGTTGGATTGCAAAAGCTAGAAGAGGTATGCGGCCCATTACCCAAAACTGTAACGGTAGAAACTGGTGGCGGATGTCTTCATTTTTACTTCAGGTCCTCTGACCCATTAAAGAAAAGACAGTCCCTATTCGCAGGTGTTGATTTTCAAGGTGAAAGTAGTCTGGTTGTAATTCCTGGCAGCATTCATCCTTCGGGAAAGGCGTACAAATTTAGAGATGGATTGGGCTTGGGGCAAGTGGCGATTGCGGAGCTGCCACAAGCGCTGACTAATTTGGTTTCAAATAAATCCAGGGTATTCGGCAAGTCGCACACAGATTTAACGAATTTGGGTCCAATCTCCGCAGGCAATCGAAATAGTGAGCTGTTTCGCATCGGCCTCGAGCAAATTCGCAAAGATGTTGACCCGAGTAGTCTGTTCACGTTGCTCGCTGAGAGCAATCAAAAGTATTGTGACCCACCCTTATCTAAGACAGAGGTGGAAAAGATAGCAAAGAGCTGCTTAAAATATCTTAAAGACTTCTATTCTGTAAAGGATGGTTGCCTAGCAAAAACTGGCGAACGTCTTTGCAACTTTGACTTAAGAATTATCAAAGAAATCATCAAAGATGATGGCCAGGCAAAAGTCACTTGTTACGAATTAGCAGGGATTTATTCAAACAAGGAAGTAATTGAGCCGTTTGTGGTCAGCGGTTCAGACTTTTTCAACTGTGAATTCATAAAGTTGATTGGCCGAAAAGCAATTCCAGTGGTTGGTCCCTTTATCAGGGAACACATTCGTTCAGCGATTCAAGAGCTATCTGAAAATGTAAAGAGTGAAACAATCTATACGCACACAGGATTTCGAGTGATTGGTGGCGAAAATGTTTTCCTTCATTCGGGAGGTGCTCTTGGCGCATCCGGAAACAATGAAAATATAAAAGTTGATTTGATGATGAGTCAGCTGAGCGCGTACTGCCTTGAGCACGAAGGCAATCAAGAGCAAATTAAGCTCTCGATACGGTCCATGATTGAAACGATAAAAGTTGCACCGGAACACGTTAGCATACCTTCAATTGCGATGAATTTTCGGACTCCCTTGGCTTCAATTTGCCCAGTGCCAAACGTCACTTTTATTACAGGACCAACAGGCAGTTTAAAAAGTACATTTCTCGCTCTTAAACTGAGTTCATTTGGTCGAAGTTTTAGTCATCAGCGTTTGCCAGGCAATTTTGAGTCGACTGCAAACTCTATTGAAAACATTGGCTTTCGACTTAAGGATTTACCCTTTGGTATTGATGACCTTGCGCCGGATGGGTCTCTCTCAGACATTCAGTCGAAATCGAAAGTTGCGGGCAAGATAATACGCGGAGTTAGCAATGGTGAAGGCGCAGGGAGAAACCGGATGAATAAAGATAATAGTTTGCAGATTCCAAACTACTTTCGTGGTTCTATTGATATGACAGCAGAAGATGTCGTAAAAGGTAGTAGCCTCAGAGCAAGGCTGTCGATACTTCCGCTATCTCATGGCGATGTCGATAAATCACTTCTCTTGAAATTCCAAGAAATGGCTCTGAATGGAGTTTTCGTAAAATGCATGAGCGCCTACATTTCATGGCTTTGTCCTCAGCTGGAGAATTTGAGAAAGGTTGTGCCTAAGAGATTGGTTGAGCTTCGAAATCAAGCGACTCAAGCAAGTGGTCATATGCGGACGCCTGAGGCAATCGCAAACATGGCTTTAGGATTCGAACTTTTTTTGAGATTCGCAATCGAGAAAGACGCCATCTCCGCAGACGAAGCCACCAAGCTAAATGCGCAAGCTTGGAATGCTTTCCGCGTGATAGACGAAATACAGAAAGTGTATCTCACATCGGAAGACCCTTGTCTGAATTTTATTGGATACCTACGAGCTGCGATGGGCATGGGAAAGGCCCATATGAAGAACTATCACAACCACATGGCGGCACCATTCACATATGAGGCGTTTGGTTGGTCCAATGACTTGACCGCTGGAGAGTTGAGACCCAAAGGAGTCAGCATTGGTTGGGTTGATTTCCCTGAGGGTGAAATCATGTTTGAACCAGATTCTGCCTATATGGTTGCGCAAGAAATTGCACGGGCCCAAGGTGGGTCAATCAATTTAACTCGGGATACGATGTGGAAGCGCTTGGCTGAGGGTGGATATATTTTGAAGTCCGAATCTGAAGGTAAGAATACGCTAAAAAGGACCCCTGATGGTTCCGACCGTAGCCGTTTTGTCATATTCAAAAACTTCGATTTATTCATGAATACCGGAATGGATTCATCAGAACGTGAACAACGCGAAAGAGTTCTGGGAAAAGATAAATTGGAAGGCCCTCATGCACATTGATAGCACGCCACAAATTGACAAGGAAGATTTTGAAAGTGTTCAACAGGTAGACTCACTACTCACATTAATAGCTAAAATAATGGTGGCTCGAGACCTTCGCGCCAAGGAGGTATTAAAGGATAAAGAAGACGATGGAGACCGTGACTGCAAGACCACTAATCAACCTGATAAAATATGACGACGTTCCTCGGGACGACCTCATAAAAATTCGGGTTCTGATTTATTCACGTTATTCCACCGACAACCAATCTTCGGCGAGTACCGAAGACCAAGCTCGAATGGTTCGGCGTGCAGTACAAATCGGAAATATCAGGCCGTTTCTTTTTGAAGGCAAAAATTTCGAAATCGTTGGCGAGTTCAAAGACGAAGCTGTATCTGGTTTTGGAGTGGTTGGGCGTGATGGTTTGGATTCGGCGCTGAATATGATTCGCGCCAAGCAGGCCGAAGTGATTGTGGTTTCAGACTTCAAGAGGTTCCTTCGTGGAATGGGCATAGCTCTCCAAATTTATGACTTTCTGCAAGAACATGGAGCTGAACTCATCGCCGTGAGTGATGGGTTTTCCAGTGCACAGAAAAATGCGCGTCTCATGTTCATGAACAAGGCTTACTCGTCGGAAGAGTTTCTTGAAGGTGTTAGCATCGACACTCAGCGCGGGTTGAACGAGCGTCGTTACGAAGGATTTTCTGATGGTCACCTTTGGTTTGGCATAAGTTCGAAGGCTTCCCGGCAGACCATGATAAAAGGAAAGCTAAAGGATTCGCATTTTGACTATTTTATCGTCGAGCAACAGGCTGAAATTGTTCGGAGAATATTTCGAATGTCCGCCGATGGCCTGAGTCAGCGCGAAATCGCAAAGATTTTGAATGATGAATTGATTCCCTGTCCTGGGTGCTACCATAAGACTGGGCAACTGAAAGAGAATTTAGTTGAGCGACCCCCTTGGCGCGATAGAACTATTTTCCAGGTTCACAATAACAAAAGTTACTGTGGTATCATCGAACGCGGGAAAACTAAAATCATCAAGAAGAGCGATGGTACTAAGCAAACGATTGATGTACCGAGGTCCAATTGGGTTGTTATTGAACGACCAGACATCAGGATTATCGACCAAGAACTTTGGGATAGTGTTCGAGAGCGCTTCAAAGAGTACAATCTCAGAAAATTGAAATCAGGCTCGGCGGGAAAGCCCTTCTGCCATGATGGGCAAGTAAATCACATTTTCACATCGCTTTGTAAATGCGAGGTCTGCAACGGCCCCGTTGTTGTCGTCACCGGAAAATCCGGAGGCTATTATGGGTGCAGAAATTCGCACCGACAGAAAACCTGCTCCAACAGGAA
Source organism: Pseudobdellovibrionaceae bacterium (assembly GCA_016719575.1). Classification (GTDB taxonomy): domain Bacteria; phylum Bdellovibrionota; class Bdellovibrionia; order Bdellovibrionales; family Bdellovibrionaceae; genus JACMRP01. The sequence goes on from JADJYV010000002.1 coordinate 37,285, forward strand.
GGTCATTTCATGGAGGAAGTTGGAACTTCCAATTCTTGATTTTCTAGCAAGCCAGTTGAATCGCGAAGACGTTTGCCGGAGCCTGGCTCAAAAATACAATGAGCTTAGAAAATCAAGAATCTCGGCGGACAACGGAGGCATCGACCGTGCGGCCATGCAGTTGGCCGATGTCGAGCAATCAATTGCCAACATCGTAAAGGCCATCGAGCAAGGAGCGGTTTCTGATGTACTCATCGCGAAGCTCAAACAGCTCGAAAATGATAAATACAATCTGTCCGGGAAAATAAAATTTTTGAGTGGTACCGACCAGAATGAAATCTACATCACGCCCTCGGTGATAAAAAGCAGGTTCGCGGAAATTCCAGAGCTACTGCGAACTAGCAAGCCGTTTGAAGTTCATAAAGCGCTGCGCCCGCTGCTTGGCAAAGATGGTATCAGACTAGTTTACAGAGCTGGAGCCCATGGCAAGGGTGAACACTGGGCTGAAGGGGCACTAAATCTTGGAAAAGCCCTGACTTTTATTGAGAGTTTGGGTTACGGCGACTCAGCATCCATCAAACATGAGATTCCCTTTTCTATATTGTTAGGCTAATGTGCCGCCAATTGAAATGGAGATTTCTTGGGGACATGACTATCGCAATTAATGAAAATATCAAAATTTGGAAAGAGTTTAGTCCATTTGAATTTTCATTTGATGAAAGCCCATTCAATAGCTTTGATTCAAGACGTACATCCGCAAGATTGGGTTTCAATAAAGAACGAATCGCTATCAAGGAGAGATGGTTCGACGTTCTAAATCTAAGTGACCTTGTTCGAAAGCGGAACGGTGCAGATGGTTATTACAGAGCGATTTATATTCAAGTTAACATGGATAGTGGCGAGTATTACATCGGCAAAGTTAATCGTCCAAAATGGTCTGAGTTAGTTCGGTATCAAGGCTCTGGTTTAAAGTTTTCTAACAAGTTCAAGAGTAACAAAGATAAGTTCGTACGTTATTATATCGCTTCATGTGAAACCGCTGAGGAGACTGAGCGGCTTGAGGCTTCTATTGTCACCAGTGAACTCTTGGCAGACGAAAGTTGTCTTAATCTTGTCGCTGGTGGTGGCGGTACAACCAAACATCCTTCTATTGCAGAAACCAGCGAAAAGAAGCGCGAGTATATGAAAAGTCATCCGGAGCAATTTAGACCTATGCTTGAGGCTGCTAGGAAGGCGTTTCGCTCAGGCGATACTCCAGCACTACGTTCGCGTAGTCGAAGAATAAAAGAAGTCATGAGTACAGAGGAGTATCGCAAAATGTCTGCGACTCGGATGGAAAAATGGAGGCGCGAGAACCCGAAGGCTTATGCAGAGGCCAGAGACAAAAACCGTGAAGTGGTAAAATCTCCTGAGCGTGAGGCAAAGCGAAAAGCTAGTTTTGAGAGATGGGTAACGGCAAATCCAGAAAAACATAAAGCATGGCAAGAAAGGCTTTTGAGTTCACGTACAAGCGAAGAAGCTAAAGAAAAGCGTAAGACATCACTCAAAGACTGGAGAGATAAAAATCCAGAGGTTGCAAAAGCTAACGCGCATAAAAGGGCTAAAGCTGCAGCTGCGAAGTTGAGTAAAGAAGTCTGTATGATTGATTTGATTTCGGGAAAAATTTTAAGACGCTTTAGTAGCCAACACGAGGCCGCGAAGTGGCTAGTGGAAAATGGTAAAGCCAAAAATATGAACTGTGTCTCTTCAATTAGTTCCGTCTGTTTAAGAAAGCCTTGTTCAACAGGGTATGGTTACCGCAAAAAGGCTTTTGGCTACGATTGGCGTTTTGCAGACGAAGAGTATGAGCTGAAAACTCAACTGGCATTTCCAAACTTAGATTCTTAGGTTGGCCCGATACCACAAGGCGTGAAAAGCCCCTAAAGCCCCCAAAAAATCAATTAAGGATTCTTTGTTCCGTACCAGCCGCTAATCATGAAGGCCTGAAAAAAACGAACTGGCAATTGGATGCCACTTTGCTTCAGGAGCTTTTCTGTTTCTGTCGGCGATATAACTGAAAGCATTTCGCGTATGACCTGGGAAAGATTAGCAAGCGATTCTGGGAGGCTCCCATCAATAATTGTACGGCCTCCCAATTTTTAACATCAATGGGAATTCTGGCGAGTTCAAATCATAACTGATTTCGGTGTTGATAAGGACCCCATTGGGACGCAAGCGACTGCTCATCGCTTGATAAAAACTCAGTCTATCTTCGTGCTTTACGAAATGCGCAACAAGCACGCTTAAAGCGACGTCGAAATTTTCTCCGGGCGGCACATCGTGGACATATCCTTGAATAAGTTCGCAGCGATTCAGCACACCAGCAGTCTCAAGCCTTTCGCGGCAGACATTGAGCATTCCGATAGACGGGTCTACCCCAACGAATGTCCACTCAGGAAACGCTTTGGATAGTAAAAGTATCTCAGCCCCTGTTCCAACGCCAACGCAGATTACACGTGCGCGAGCTGGAGCATTCTTTAAAATAAGACGAATCAGGAAATGCATGTTGTCAGCAATCGGCGCGAGCTGCCGATTTTTCTCGTCATAGACTTTTGCAGCTTCTGTGAAATGGTCGATGACAGTTGGGCCGGTCTTCATCTTGAAGGCCCCGGCCTTTTCTTAAAGCCACAGTAAACAAAGTTCTGACCCGTGCCCCAAGGGGTACTGTGCGAATCTTCAAAGCATTTGATGTTGGTAAAATACTTTTCGAACAGGGTTTTTAAGTCCGAGTCTGAGTACTGGGAAATCGTAAGACCACTGCACTTTTCGGGTCCCGTTTTCGAGAACGTACTAACTATAAGATATCCATCCTGGGCGATTGCACGATTCGTGATTTCCAAATACGTGGACACATCTTCTGCGGTCGTCAGAAAGTGGAATGTCGCTCGGTCATGCCACAGTTTGTATTTTTCCGGTGGGTCGAACTTAGTAATATCAGAGGTGATGAACTTAACAAGTTTTGAGTCCTCAACAAGTCTTGCTTTTGCCTTTTCTAAAGCTGCGCCGGAGATATCGAGGATTGAGATATTTTTGAATCCCTGCTCCAGGAGATGGTCAACAAGGTGAGAGTCACCCCCTCCAATATCAATGATGGGGTCGTCAGGTGATAGCCCTAGCTCTGCAATCAGCTCTAAAGACTTTGCTGGAGTCTCTTGATACCAACTAACTTCTTTTTCCGACTTGGCTCGATAAATGTTGTCCCAATAATTTTTATCCATTGTTTTTGTAGTCTATCGTAAAAAACCGGCGCATCCAATTTAATTGTACGTCGCCACCTTGGTTTTGGCTTTCAAATGGCAACGTACCTTATCGTTAGCCGCTCAATCTTTACAAATAAATTCGAGACCATTCATTGCTGCGCGGACTCGGCGTCGCAGACAGCTATCGCTGTCCAATTCCTGTTTTAGTTTTGGACTCATTTTGATTTTCAATCCTACCAATAGGTTTGGCAGTCCGACTGAGGAAATTAGATAGCGAAAAGCATGCTCCAAATATTTTGGATTGTAATTGCACTCCACAAAATGTTTGGTCAGTACTTCGAATAGAATGGCAAAGTGGGTTGTAAAATTCTTCCTTAGAAATTGAGCGACGTTTTTTTCACCAGAAAGAACATCTCCTATTAGTGATAAAACGGACTGATGATAATTCCGCGAGAATTTTGCCATACTTAAAAGGACCTCTTCAAGATTTTGGGCCTGGTTTTCTCTGAGCTCAGTGATGAATGGCGAGTATGCGTCCTCCAGAACCATCTTGATAAACTCATTCTTATCTTTGAAATGGTAGTTAAACATACCCAAGTTGACTCCGGCCTTTTTGGCGACCTCACGAACTGACAACGCTGCGGCCCCTTTTTGGCGCAGCATGGACGCGCCAACTCGAAGCATCTTTTTATCTAAGTTATTGGATTTTCTAGGCAAAAGGTCCTCCCTCAAACTATTAATCGCCACCAGGGCGACATTACTTGTACTTATTATTATACGAGTGTATAATTAAAAATCAAGAGGTGATGTGATGGCAGCGAAGTCAGCAGTCTTAATATTTTTTCTCAGTAGCGCTTTGCATGCAAAAGAAGGAGTGACGACAATGAAGGATTCAATTCAAAACAAAGTGGTTTTTCAAAAAGAAAGTAAAGCCGTCAGTGTTTTGTCCTCGGAGGGTTTTAAGGCCGTCGGCATTGGCTTGCTTAAAGGCCAATTGTTAGAAAAACACAGTACTGCGACCCCAGCATTTCTGTTTGTTCATGAAGGTAAGGTTGAATTTAGAATCAGCGGCAAAAAAATCCAAATGCAAAGCGGAGATTTTGTGAAAATACCAAAAGTCGAAGAACACGAAATTGAAGCAATAGAGGATGCGCGTTTAATTTTAGTCAAATAGCGTTTCACAGTTGAAAAGGACAAAGTATGAAAAATGGCGACGAATTAATAGATGGGAAAGAAGGCATGGCGATTGGCAGAAAAAACCTGATTGCAGGTTTTTGGGTCATGGCTTCATTTATGTTTTTGGGATTTGCATTGGTTTATCTTCGGGACTTCGCACCGGGTGCGGCGGAGTGGGCCGCGCAATATGGAACGGGTAAGCATTTTGAAACCCGCTTAGCCCATGTACATGGAACGTTGTTTGGTTTTTTGAATATAGTTATTGGATATTTGCTTTTCCAAATTCGAATCTGCAGAAAGGGCGCCCGAGTCATATCCATTTCTGCACTCTTGGGTCTTCTGATGCCCTTTGGAATTTTGGGAGAGGTCACCTTGGGGACATCACCCATCTTTGTGCTAGTTGGCGCCGGTAGCATGACTTTCTCTATGCTGCTTTTTGGTTTTGCAATTTTTGAACACAAACAAGCTTGAGGGTAAAAATGAAAAATAAAATTGGAATAATTTCTTTGGTTTTGTGGGTCCTGACCGTGGGGCTGTTTGCCATATTTTTTGTCAAGGGTACGACCACTGTAAGTTCAGACCAGCGACGGGCAATATTGTTATCACCTAGTGAAAAGGACCTTGTCCTTGGTGAAATGCGAACAATGCTGACAGCTGTGAACGGAGTGCTGGGGGCACTCAGTGAAAATGATATGAAAAAAGCGGCTCTGGCGGCGTCTTCAGCTGGAATGGCGATGGCCGTCGACACCAGCCCCATACTCATGGCGAAGCTTCCCTTAGATTTTAAGGAATTGGGAATGGGTACTCACAAGGCCTTTGACGACATTTCGGCTGCTATTGGTAAGGGTGCCACGTTGCCAGAAATTTTAAAGAGCATGCATCAAATAACAAATCGATGTGTGGCTTGCCATCAGGTGAATCGATTGTCTTCTGCAGAGCTGAGCTTTGATAAGAGGCAAAATCAATTTGCTCTAAATGTGGAGAAAAACTATGAATGGAAAAATTATCAGAAATAGAATCCGACCAAAATGGATGATGCCATTGGTGATAGCGGCGATAGTATTTGGGTTCGCTACTGTCATTAGTGGTGGCAAATCTTTGTTTACAGAGGTGGGAAGTGTCGCCGCAGGAAACTATGTACCGTTTGTTCTTTGGTTCAACTTCGTAGCTGGTTTTGCATATATTTTTGCCGGTGTAGGGATGGCCCAAGACCAAGCATGGTCTAAGAAATTGGCTGTTTTTATTGCGGCAGCAACGTGTCTTGTTTTTGTATTTTTTGGGATTCATATCGCAATGGGCGGGTCTTACGAAAACAGAACGGTGATGGCAATGGTCCTGCGCTCTGGGTTTTGGCTGATTGTGGTGAGGCTGTTGTACTTACGATTTAAGATGGTTAATCTATCGAGCCTCTAAAGCCCCCAAAACCTATTTATGGGTGGGGCAGGCGAGTTTTGAATTAGTTTTTTCTATTCAACTTATGTGACCACCTGTTGTTTGAATGCTGAATGGTAGGCAGTGCAGGATTGCAAAGTTCAGTTGATGTGTCATTTTTGACTTTTATACATGTTAATTGGTGTGGATTGCTCTTCAAGTGCAAGCTTTGTGATTTCAGAACCCAGTGCAAGGTCTTCTAGTTTTCCAAAAGCATGGACTTTCAGCTCACCTTTGCGGTCAAAGATGAGCCAGGTTGGAGTGCCTTGTGTTTGATAGAGGTTCATCGTTTGAGGAATCCTCTGATTGGTTGATGGTGAATCAACCCCAACTGGAAACTTCACTCTGAATTCGTGAAGAAATGCCCGAAGTGATTTTTCTTCCATCGCTTCGTGGTGCTCAAACACGGTGTGAAGTCCTAAAACTTGCACATGCTCTGGATTAAAAATTTCAAAAAGCTTTTGTGCCTGGGGTATTCCGTGAAGAACACACCCAGGACAGAGCATTTGAAAAGCATGAATGGCGATAACTTTTCCTCTTAAACTTTCGAGCGAAAGAGGAACATCGGAATTCAGCCACTTTGAAACGATGAGCTCAGGTGAAGCCATTTTACTTCAAAGCCACTTTCGGAAAATCAAGCGGTACATCGAAAGCGATATTCGTATAGTTGGTAAAGATATTAAGAGCCACATGAGCCAATAGTTCGGCGACCTCTTCATCACTATAACCAGCCTTTTTAAGTGCCAAAACATCGTCCGGAGAAATGTGTGCTCTTTCTTTGACGAGCTTTACGGCAAAAGTCAGAGCGGCTTGAGTTTTAGGGTCCGAGGATTTTCCACTTTGAGCTTGTGACATTGTCTCTAAAGTCAGGCCCGCACCTTTGCCAAGAGCTGTATGTGCCGCCAAGCAGTATTCACATCGGTTGGCATCAGCTACAGCCACGGCGATTTGTTCCCCAAGCTTTGCTCCAAATGTACCAGCACCCAAGGCTCCAAATCCTGACCACATCATTTTTAGAGCCGCCGTGGAATTACTAATCGCCTTAAACATATTCGGTGTTGTTCCAAAAGCAGCGTTGATTTGAGAGAGAATTTCTTTTCTCTCTCCAGTAGCTTGATTCGGATTTTGCAGTTCAATTCTCGGCATATCTCATCTCCTGTTAAGCCATGATGGCTGGTAATTAATAGTTTAGAATCTAAACTATACTTAACGTAACCATAAACTTTTAACTTGTCAAATCAGTTTTGATTCGATACTATTGGCCATGGGTGATACGAATGCAAACGCAGTGAGCCAATGGGTTGAAAGACTCTCCGCTCTTCATCGAAGTCTGATGCGAAAGTTTGCGACTGAAGAAGGGCTGCAATTCGTTCATGTTGAGATTTTGCAGTATCTCTCTATTTGTAATCGCTATTCTGACACGACACAGGCAATTTCAGATTACCTGGGGCAAACCAAGGGAAGTATTTCGCAGAGCCTTGGCCTTTTGGAAGAAAAGGGACTTATAAAGCGAGTCCAGGATAAAATCGACAAGCGAGTTTTTCATCTTTCTCTTTTGTCAAAAGGGGCTTCTGTCACTAAGAGATTGCTAGAGAGCATTCATTTAGATGGTTCGGAGAAGCTTGAGCCTCAGCTTAAAAACTTACTCACCTCAATTCAGAAAAAGAATGGACTTAAAGGTTTTGGAACTTGCCTCTCCTGTAGGTTTAATCAAAGCCCTGGGAAGAACTCATTTGTCTGCGGACTTACAAAAGAAAAACTAAGTGTCGATGAAGTGAAGAAGATTTGTAAAGAGCACGAGGCTTCGTGACACTTATTGGCCGTTGATTGAATTCTAGAAAGCCCCCAAAAAATTAAATAATAATGGATCTTAGTTTTGATTCGTTGGTCTTGGAACCTCGGAAGGTTCTACACCGGAGAAATTGGCGTCCCCTGGACAGTCTTTGTAGAACACCTAACTTTGGTTCTACACAGGAGAAATTGGCGTTCCCAACACGGTTTTTGTAGAACCTATTTCTACACATCAGCTTCTATTCTTCTAACTTAAGGTCGTTTAGTAGGCAAGTGCAGTATATTCAATCTAAGGGGCTTTAGGGGCTCTAGTTTCTCACCAAAGAAATCTCATTCTATAGGTAGGTTTTTTATGTTTGATGGCGCGATAGGTTAAATTTGTACCAAACTTAGCCGCTAACAGCTTTCGGTGCTTACGATTGGCTCTACGCGCTGAAATTATTCTGGTTTCGAAGCCATTCTGCCTTTTGCAAAAACCAACGAAAAGAACCCTTCCTGCTGGACTGGTTGCAATCAGATTGTATCTTGTTTCTGTCTCAGTGGAGTGTTTTGGGTCCTCAATAACGATAGCTTGCGTAGAGAATATACATTCTGCGGCTTCGCGGAATGGCACTCCATGTACAAAACGATTATAGAAAAATTTAAAACCATTACAAGTAATCAACATGTGTCTTCAGACCCTCGTTCTAGTTAGAAACTTCTTTTACCTGATTTTTAAGGTAAATTGGCCGAACGAATTCAATGTTTTTCGCCAGATAACCATTACAGATCTGATCCGCTACGGTCCGCAGATTGGCTTTATAAAGCTTTTCGATGATAGTTAAAATTTTTGTTTCCTCATAAGTCGGAAACAAATCTTCTTGAATCAGCGCCAGGAAAATCTCACCAACTTCTTTTGGTGATTCATCTGCATGCTTGAGAAGATTCTCAGCCATATGAAGTAGATTATATTCTTTTTCGATGTACTTGAGTGCGCCTTTAGCAAGATCAACTGCTTCTGCATCCAAATCTTTTACCAATCCAATGAATCCGCTCATTTGAGACATTATTTTTTGAAACCCTGGATTAGCCGCATGTTTTATTGCGATAGCAAAGACCACCTTCCAAATTTCTCGTAACTTTAGTTCAAGCTTTGGCTTCAGTTGACTTCGTATCATTTGATAGAATCGTACAACTTGATAAAGTAGATCTGGATCTTCGGTTGCGATAAGTTTAGAAATAAGACTATTTTTATCAGATAACTTTTCAAAGTCTTCATTGAAGCCAATGCATATATGCTGGACCATTCGCTCCGAGAGATCTTTTGATTTGAACTTTGTAACGATTGCTTTCTCGTAATGGCCAGCATCCCTAAATCGCATATATAAATCCTTTTGCAATTGGTTTGCATAAAAGAGATATCCAGAGAATGCTGCTTCCCAATGTTCTTGATCTGCTTTGGGGAAGAGAATGGTAAAATTGTCTTCGACCCACTTCGCATCCAGGTACATTAGATTTCGAAGGTATTCGCCAACAATTACTGAAAATTCAACAGGCTTTTGTGAGTCTGAAGCGAGTCTTGTAAACTCAGTCTTAATTCTAGGCCGCCATCGATTCTCTATTGGTTTAGGATTCAAACGAGCGTATCTCAATGATAAATTCACAAGAGATTGAAATAACCGCCCAAAAGTAGAATTCAACACTCCCGTTATTACATCGTTCGAACCAGTTAAATTTGATTTTGATCTCGCAATGAAATTCAGTAGGATATCTTCGGCTTGAGATATTAATTCTGGATCAAAAGCATGGGAGTCCTCGCGAGTTCCGTCCCTAATCAAATCGGCAGTAGCAGCTACTATCCAATCCCTGTAGTTGTAACCGTTTGGGAAATCCTTAGCCCAAATTTCGTCCTGCTTGAAAAAATTAGAAACAAATTCAAAAACTGCTGACCATGAGAAGTCCCTTTTTTCTTTCCAAGCTTCAGCGTATCCCTTAACGATTGAGTAGCAGTATTGAGAGTCGCAAGTTAGAAACTCATCAAGATGAGCAGAAAATTTTTGGGGATCATTCTTTATAGCTTCTTGAAGAGTATCTGCCATTCCTTCTTTGTTGGGCATATCCCATGTGTTGGGATCTGGTTTAAAATTGTTGATAAAAGAAACGATCTCTGTGACTGATTTCGCCATAAGAGAAGGCATATCTATGGGGCTCTTGTTTGATCTCCAGCGAGCCTCAGTCCATGAAGTATGACCAGGATGATCAATTTCCGCCGAATTTATTTGATCATACTTCTTGTAAAGTGCATGGACCTTTTCATCTTTTAAATCAAGCAGGGCTGTAAGCCATTCTTTTCGTCGATAAGCCAGAACCTTTTTCTGTTGATCAGGTGTGAGGCCCTCACGATAGGCTTCAATTTCTTCTATCCAGCGCACGACTTTTTTTACTTCTGTTTTTGTAAATTGTAACGAATTGCTTTTGATGAGTTCATAAATCTCGTGTTTTACGGACACATTCTTTAGGAGATTGGTCTTTACCCACTTCCAAAAGATTATTTTAAGATCTTTGTAGTGTATCCTTATAGCATGAAGAGCTAGTCTCTTGAAAATGACCTGTTTTGAATTCAAAAGCTTTAGGATTGTGCTATTTAGGTCTTTAGGTGTTGAGTGCTCAAAGGATCTTCTCACGAATTCAACTAGGATCACATCCAAACGATCGCCGAATCTCTCCTGCGTTCCATCGACGGTCGGAATCCATATATTATTGAATTGATTTTTATCCTGCTTCAACAATTGCTTCATTACATCCAAGGCTACGTTGATGGAATTTGCCCCAGCTAAGCGCGTGAGACCTTCCACATGCTGAGTTAGACACTCATCAAGCCAGTACCCTTCAACAACAGACTCAAACTCATTGCCAAGTGATTTTTTGACTTTCTTGAACTGCAGAGTTGCTCTCAGCAATTCTAGAGCTAACTTTTCATTTTGTGCTTGGATAAGTTTTGGAAATGCTACTTTTCCAAGATCGGCATTTATAAGAGTTGAACGCCATTGAGTTCCAAGGAATTCACGGATGTAGCCTATATGTTTCTTCTGAATTTGATCATCTGGTAAGTTGAAAATGAGTTTAAAAATAAACCAATCAGTTCTGTAATTCTCAATTCGCTTTCCATCAGCGAGGCGATACTCTGAAATTTCTTTGATAGTACGCTTAAGAGCGGCGGTGACTCTCTGGTTTGGAGAGACGAAATTAGATTTTGAGAGATTCTCAAGGTAGCCCAAGACTTCCCACGCAGGAATTGAGTAGTAACCCTTATTGTCCTTTGACTCCACAGGTTGAGGGTTTTTGGATGCCTCAAAGTATCCACCATCACTTAGCAGATTAAACCACTTCTCGGGATTGGGAGCATCTGTCAAAACTCGAAATAGCTTTTCTCTCTGAGGCGCATCGTTTCGAATTAGCTGCAAAACTTCTTTTGCGTTATCGAGTTTGAAATTTGCTGCTACAGATTCAATCTCTTCAAAAGAAGTAGCTATGAAAGATGAGAGACGATCGATTTTGACGTTCCAGTCTCTCAGCACTTCTATTAGTTGATCATATCCGCGAATATCCTTTTGAAATGCCTTTACTTGAACATTCATTCCGCGAAAGTAGTGGTTTTCATGCGCAAGAATGTTTTCATCCCCTTTGAACAGACCCATCAAAATGTAATGTCTTATTTCCTTGCCATTTAAAGCTGCACCAGACTTTGATATCAGAAAATCGAGAATCTCAAATTCCTCAAGACCATAACCAATGAACAACACAGTATACTTGCTAAAAATGAATCGAAGGAACTTAGTGAATCGATCATCTGAGTATCGCTTCAAGTATTCAGGTACTGTAAATACAAGCGAGGAATGATCTAAAATCGAGCCATGAATATGGTAGAGATGGTTGTGACTGGGATCAGATGTTGGAAATTTCCGATGATTATAAAGGATCTGGTCAGCTCTGAAAAGTCGGTCAAAGTGTTGATCAGCATTCGTTGTTAGTCGAAGTCCACGCAACTTATAAATTTCGTCATAGACATTGGGTTCATCCATTTTCTCCCCGTAACGGAATGCCATTTTAAGAATTTCGACATAAGCTTCCGTAAGCTTGTTTTGCTCTAGGATACCCTTGCAAATAGTGATGACTTTTTTTGGGTTCTCTTTGCTTAGGAAATCTTTTTCCTTATAAGAAATAAGTGTGGAGCCATCGGCCTTCTTTTCCTTGAAACATCTCGAAATTAGGGCATCGGCAAGATCTGACCATCCGTAACAACCAATCAGACGGGATACACCTGCACCAACAAAGACTGCGAGTGTCTCTGTGTTAACAGCCTGTACAATCTGTTCTGGTATATCTGGAATGGGAAGTATTTCGTCTGTTGACATTAAAAAATTAATCACCTTTTCAAAGTTTACTAACTTTCAGATCTTACTTTAATTGCCTATTGTTGTCTCAGACAAACTTAAGGAAAAGATTATTTAGATCTTGTCTATTTTGCCAGAACTCCGTGTCACTCTCAATTGGCTGGATGGCCGCTTGATCTGTACGTTTCAGTCTAAAACGGTATAATTGTGCCAAAATATAATGGCGTGTTTTAATGGAATTATGAAGTCGCTTAGCCAATCAAATAGGTTCTCTTCGCCGATTGATACCACTTTCTTCGTCGATAGATTTGAGTCGTATATTTCACGATTTTTGGCCTCTTTGGATGCTACTGACCTAACTAGAAATCACTACCGCAAAAGGCTTAAGCAATTCGCTTTATGGAGATGTCATTTCAGCCACGCTCCAATCACGCGACAGATGATTCTTGATTATAAAAGGCACCTTAAGGATCAAAAGTACGAAGCGAGCACAATAGGTGCTTATTTGGTTGCAGTCCGACAGCTGTTTGCTTGGTGCGAAATTAGTAATGTTCACCCAGATGTAACCAGAGGAATCAAAGGGGCCAAGAGACCTAAGGGTCATCGTCGAGATGCCTTAACAATTGGGCAAATTCACCAGCTTCTGGATTCCATCGACCAATCAACCGAGATTGGACTTCGTGACTTCGTAATCATTAACACCATGATTAGGGTGGGCCTCAGGAGCATCGAAGTGGTCCGTGCTAAGATTTCTGACATACGCCCCATCAATTCCCAGTCAGTAGGACTTTGGGTGCATGGAAAAGGCCGAGACGAGGCCGATGAATTTGTAGTTCTGACCGAGGACTGCCTATCTCCTATCATGAATTACATCTCCAAACGTGGTCCCTTGAAGCAAGACGCCCCACTCTTTGCGTCCCTTTCAGACGGTAGCTATGGTAGTAGCCTATCTACTTGCACCATTAGAAGAGTGGTCAAGGAGCGTTTAAGAAACGCTGGGCTGTCGAGCCCTAGGATATGTGGGCATTCCCTACGACACTCATGCTTGACCTTGGCCATAGAGGGTGGTGCTTCTATCCAAGAAGTGCAAAAGCTTGGTCGACACGCAGATATCTCTACAACGAACGGGTATCTGCACTTTAGAGACAGGGCGAAGGGTGCTGGCGAACATAGTGTTCAGGAAGTACTTAGAAAGTAGTCCAGCGCATTCAACGCAACGACTGCGTTTTCCGCATAAGCTTAAGGAGTATCTGAATCCTCAAAATATGAACCGAAGAGGCCCGAAGTGTGTTTTTTCTTTCTAGTTGGTAATGTAGAATTTAGAGCAACCGTCAGATTCCATTTTCTCTTTTAGTTGATCTACTTCGTAGGCGGTCTTTTCCATTTCTTTGAGAACTTCAGTTTGTTTACGTTGAGATGCCGCCTGATCAACTGACTTTTTACCTATAGCAAGCTTCTCAACCAAAGAGACCATTTTCTGCTTCTGTTTTTCACAAGCCTGAAACTTTTTAGGATTAGATTTCTGTACTTCAAGTAATTTATTTTTTACTTTGTTTGCCTCGGCAATTTGTTGATTCTTGAACTCTTTTTCATCTTGGGCAGAGCGATTTTCTCGTTTAATCTGCTCTATTTGTCGCAACTTTTCATCAATCAATCCTGAAATTTGAACAAATCTCATGTAGTCCGAGGAGCTTGGTTTCACTGAAAGGCCTTGGAGTTTATTTTTTGTTTCCATCAACTTTTTTTCGTCGCTAATTTGAACTGGTTTGTCGATTGGTCCGACTTGATTTGCAATAGATTCTAGTTCTGATTTAACATTTGCTGACGAGCCGTGCTTGCTTTTCCATGCAGGTAGCTTTGTCTTCAGTGCCTGGATGTTACGTTTTGTGAGATCAGTTAAATAAGTTGAATCAACATTCCATTTACCTGAGGTATTGCAGGATAAAGCTAAATCTTTCAGTGATTCAATTTCAGAGTCTGTCCAATCACTCATGGATTTCGTCCAGGAGATTTTTCCAAGCTCTTCAACATGATAGTCGCCGTATTCCCATTCTGAAGTAGCGATCTTTTTCAGTGACTTACAGATCTCATCCGACGGTTGGAGTTGTGCAAATGAATTAAGTGATAGAGCCATAAAGAATAAAATCAGAAGTCTGCGCATAGCTATTTTCCTTTAAACTTTTCGATTTTAAGGCGGTAGACACCGCTATGAATCTCAACAAACCCATCATCAGACTGACTCAGAATCTGTTCGACCAAATCCTCATCTTTGGTATTTGGTGATCCAGTCAGAAGCTTTTCAACTGACACTCCGAGTACTTGTGCCAGACGCAAAATAGTCTCATCGAACTTTGGTTGGCGGCCTTGCATCCACTCAGAAATTGTGGACTTGGGGATCTTTGCCTTTCGACCAAGTTCAGCCGCAGAGATTTTTCTCAGCTTCATTAAGTTTTTGAGATTGTTTGAAAATTCACTCACAAACGACATTTTCTAATGGCGATCTGATTCCAACAAGCCAAGTTCTGAGTCTCGCACCGTTAGTACTGAGTGTCGGACGATTGCTCTATCCCCCACTGAAGTGTCCGAGGATTTTTATGCGGGTTTCAAGAGGTAGCTGAAGATGATTTCGCAAATATTCCTCTGCATGATCAGAGGTTCGATTTTCGAGATACCTTGGTATGAGCGACAATACGACGAGTTGAGACTGCGGCATGATCAAATTGAAATTTGAAATCAATTCATCAAAGGATTCAGATAGGAAGTCTATTACATCAATGACCAAAATTGAGTTCGAAAGTTTGTCAAATTCATCTGCTTGAACCCATTTTGCGAGGAAAGTAGAACTCCAGTTAAGATCAGTATTAACAGTTAGCCTCACCAGATCATCGGGAACATCCGCGCCGTAGTCCCTTTTGTCAGAAATCTCTGGGCCTTCTGCGTGCCAGTAAAGAACGTGTTTTCCGAGGCCAAGAGCCTCTTTGGCTAAACACTTCCCCAAGACCGTTTTGCCAGATCCTGGCCTCCCACCGACTACCAAAACTCTACATTTTTCCTCGACTAGACTCATGTTCTCTCTCCAGAACTAGCGAGAAAATCATAGAGAAAATAATGGGTGCAATTTGCATTGTTCCAAGGGGTTAGCTCGACCTTTGGCAGTTGAGTTTTTGCTAGTAAAATCCGATGTGTAGATGCTTACAGAGGGTGGAAAAATGGCATCAAAGTTAGAGACTTATCTCAAAGAATTTAAACTGGTAGCTCCAAAATGGTTTGAGCAGACCGAAGTGGTCAGAAAGTACTTTGATTTTTTCAAGGACTTCTTCACCGTCGAAGCGATCAAATCTGCTTCATGGTCTGATATTCAGAAAATGGGGAAACATCTACACTCTGCAAATTCAATGGCGATTGCTAGAAAACGAGCATTCGGAAGTCCGAATCATGAGATTGAGCATTACAAAAAAGTATTACTTCATCTCGTATCACAAAGTTCAGACAGAGAAGCTGTGGTCAAAGATTTGTTCGAGTCGAAGGAATACAAAATTCTTGGTTTTGGCGATTCAATCTTGTCTGAGCTTGTAGCTCACGCATATCCCGAACACTACATCTTTAAAAATTCTAGATCTGACTTCGCCGAGAGTTTTTTGGAAATTGATGACAAAAAAGCCAACGCAAAAGGCTACCAGGCATTCGTCAAATTTTCAGAGCGAATGAAGCTCGTCGTTGAGTCTTATCAATCTATTGTTGGCAGACAAACAGATATGCCAATCACCTATGAGGTCGATCAATTTTTTAGCTGGTTGTATCAAACTAACAAAAAAAATGAGCCTAACTATTGGTGGTTGAACGCTAACCCCAAATTCTGGGACCCCCGCGAAAGGGAAGTAGGGACTTTGCAGACCTACACTACTCATAATGAAGACGGTAATAAGCGACGAGTATACGCGCACTTTGAAAAGGCTACTATCGGAGATCTTGTAGTTGGCTACATCACTTCGCCTGTTATGGAAGTCGCAGTTCTTTTTGAAGTCACTAAAGGCATTCACCAAAGAGACGATGGCAAAGAGGCGATTGAATTTCGTATCAAGGAAAAGTTTCAACCAGCACTGCCAGATACGAATTTCAAGAATCTTGAAGAACTATCTGATTGCGCTCCATTGAAGAACAATCAAGGCAGCTTGTTTCGCTTGAAAAAAGAAGAGTTCGAAACAATCTATGAACTTGCATCAAATCCCCTAGAGGATCAGTCCAAATCCGAAAAAACAGAGGAATCTGTTAAATATTGGTCTATTGCGCCTGGTGAAAATGCATCCCTCTGGGATGATTGGAAATCAGAAGGGCTTATTTCGATTGGTTGGGAAGAGATGGAAGACTTAGCTCGTTTCAGTAATCAAGACGAGGTCTGGGATAAGTACATTGAATTGTATAAACCGAAGCAAGAGCCAATTAATAATTCAAAATGCCTTTTTGAGTTTGCCCATTCAATCTCTGTTGGTGACTACATTTTTGCTCGTGATGGTCGATCTGTAGTTCTAGGCGTCGGCAAAGTAACGTCGAACTACGTGTGGGATAAAACTCGCAAGTCTCATTCTCATATTCGAAAAGTTGAATGGATTCACTTAGGATCTTGGTCACTTCCAGAAAATGAACTTTTCGGCGTGAAAACTCTGACAAATATTAGCAAGTATACTGAATTCATCCAAAAGGTTTTAGAAATAGTAGAGAACCGAAGTACATCGATCAAAAAGCGTGAGTATGAAATCTACAACATGGAAAATCTAAAATCTGAAAGCTTCATTCCAGATGAGACACTTTCCGAAATTTTGAGTGTGCTGAAGGTAAAAAAGAATATTGTATTGCAGGGGCCTCCAGGAGTTGGAAAGACATTTGTCGCAAAAAGACTCGCTTATGCTCAAATGGGTAAGCGCGATGAGGGCCGTGTTGAGCTTGTTCAGTTCCATCCCTCATTTTCATATGAAGATTTTATTCAAGGCTACAGACCAAGCGAAAAAGGTTTTAACAGGAAAGACGGAGTATTTCTAAATTTTTGTAAACGTGCTGCACAAAATGCTGATCAAGACTTTTTCTTCATCATTGATGAAATCAACAGAGGTAACTTATCTAAGATCTTTGGTGAAATGCTAATGTTGCTCGAGGCTGATAAAAGAGGCCTTGCCGTTTCTCTGACATATGCCGAGCGAAATGAGACATTTGCCATTCCACCAAACGTCTACTTGATTGGCACAATGAACACTGCTGATCGGAGTTTATCAATGATGGACTACGCATTAAGAAGGAGATTTTCGTTTTTCGATTTACAACCTGAATTTCAAAGCAGTAAGTTCTCATCGCATTTAGATAGTTTAGGACTTACGAAAATTGAAATTGAGCACCTGGTCAAACAAATGGCTGCTTTGAACAACGAAATTAAAGAGGAAAAACGTTTCTTAGGCCCTGGCTTTATGATCGGGCACAGTTACTTTGATAAGAAGGAAGAGTCTCAGAAATATAGAGATTGGTTTTCAAGCATCCTAAAGACTGAAATCCTGCCACTCCTTCGAGAGTACTGGTTCGATGATAAAGAGAAAGCAGACACTTTGGTCGAAAAAATTAAGGCGGCTTAATTGAGCAAGATTCCGATTCGAAATATCTACTACTTACTTAGCTATGCTTGGGACCAAGCTGGATATGGTAGTGATGTGTTATTGGGAACAGATTCGTTTGAAGATGTAGATAATCTGTATGCGGCACTGATGGATATTATCCTCAGCAATCTCTACAAAAGAGGATTTAGATCGGAATACCATGATAAGCTTGAAGCGATTGCTGGCATCAGAGGTAAACTTCACCTTTCGGAAACTTTAAAGTCAGGATTGCTTTCCAAGGGAAAAACATGGTGTGAATTTGATGAGTTTTCAGTTGATAATAATTTGAATCAGATAATAAAAAATGCGATTCGAGTTTTATTAAAAAGCAAAAGTTTGAGTCATCAAAACATCTTGAATTTGAGGCAACATCTATCACAATTTTCTGAAGTAACTGACCTGGGGTCAGCACAAATACAGCAAATGAAAGTTAGATTTAATACACACAATCTTCAATACAGGTTTATCTTTGAACTTTGTAACTTAATTCGTCGGTCGATCTCGATTTCTCAAGATACCCAAGATATTCACTTGAAAAGCTTTATTGAAAATGAAACAGAAATGTTTCGAATTTTTGAATCGTTTGTGTTGAACTTTTATAAAAGGGAATTGAACGGACTAAAGGTAGGTAGAGACAGTCGTCTAAGGTGGCAGATCGAAGCTAAATCCGATTTTTTTGCCGAACGAGTTCCTGATCTTAATACTGATATTTCAATTTTCTACCCTGACAAAACATTTGTGATCGATACGAAATTCTATCAAGAGGCACTTGTTTCCAATCGAGGCAGGCCCAAGTACAGAAGAGAGCATCTGTCCCAGTTAATGGAGTATCTTAGAATTTCACAGCGAGATTACGGCAAAGTGGCAATTGGTGCTCTACTTTACCCGACAGTCAACCAGACGCTCTTTGATAAGGGAACTATTGAGGGCTTTTCCATCTGTGTTGCAACAGTTGATCTCTCAAGAGATTGGGATGAAATTCACTCATTTCTTTTGTCTCTCGCGAACCCTAGCTTTGGCCTATCACTGGGAAGTGTTGCGTGACTTATGAGGAGTTTGTGGCACTTCTTAAGAGGCTGTCATTACTTGATATTGAAGAATTCAATAACGGTGATCTCAAAACTTTATTTGATGATGTATTAGGAAAATTACACAATATTTTACCAGATGAAATTGGAACAAAAAAAGACATTCGGTACTTAATTGCATATTTGCTTGCAAGCAATATCGACCTACAGCGCAAACTAAATCATTGTAGAAATAAAAAGCTAAATGAGCAAAAAAATACGAAAGGCATTAAGGCAGATAGTGACAATGAAAATGAATCTTTAGAAAGTATTGAACCTCCAATATTTCATTTTAATTTAATTGGCGGACATCATAAGTCGCCTAACGAATCATTTTTTGATTTGGTTCGAAAAACGCATTCGAAAATGAAAAAGTACCAAGTAAAAAAAGTAGTATTAACAGATCCATATCTTTACATTGATATTAGTGCGAATGGGACAGAAGGCGGGTTTCTCAATCTTATTAAATTTCTAGAATGTGTAATTGGCAAGCATGAAGACACCTTTGAGCTTTTTATTCCGCAATCGGGGAAATTAGATCGTGATCATACTAAAAAAAATAAACTCCTTGAAGTTGTGAAAAAAAAGTTTCCAAACGTCCTTATCAAGGACAATCCAGGTGCAGTTACTTTTCATGACAGATTTTATCTTACTAAATTTTCAGATGGCTCTATTCTCGGGCTATTTGGCCCATCATTAAACGGTCTGGATGACACAGATGTAGTCATTATGGGTGAAATTGATAACTCAGCCAATTCGATGGTTAAACTCAAGAAAATGCTAAATGTGTAGCAATGAGCGATACGGTGGAATATCGCTCATTGGCCTTCTGATCATGAGAATCAATTTATTCGATTTGAATCTCAGTTTCTGCAACACACCGTATAAAATTAAGTATTTTAAAAAAATGCCTCCTGAGCTCGCGACCCCCCCTAGGTGAGCGCGCGGCCCCCCCTACCTGAGCGAGCGAGTCGCCTAGTCGGGCTATTTCAGCGATTTGATATTGTTTCTTTCTTCATTTAACTCCTTTCGAAACGGAGGATAAATGAAAACAAAAAACATTAAAAAAAGAAGTTCAATAAAAACTTCCAAACAAAAAAATAGAACTACATCGATGATATTTAACCCAAATATATCTTGGTCGGAGCAACTCTCTGTCTCAAGAATTATAGTTAGGAATCTCTACCAGATACAGGTAAACAAAGAACTGAAAGATTGCCTTACTACTCATTTGCAGGGTGAGCTCGATCCAGATGATACGCGAACTATACATTTAGCCAAAGATTTTTTTATTTGGCTAAACAGCCAGATTCCCAAAACAAAAAAACAGTTAAATGAAGTTGATCGTGCTGATTTGTTACTCGCTAAAAAAATCGTCCTTGATCAGGCTATTAGTCAGTTCGCAAATAATGGAGTAGCAGAAGAAAAAAGTCTTTTCATACATAGTAGCCGAAAAAGAAAACAAAGGCTCCCTTTAGCTAATTTAGAAGCTTCGCATTTTGCCAATTATCTACTTGATGAGATTTTGACTCCAGCTGAGAGTCAAAAAAAATATCAGACTTGGTTGTCACAAAATATGAGCCATTTGGAGATGCCATGATTAGAGAATTTCCATTTGATTGTTTGCAAAGGTATTTGGATAACGGCTTTTATTTGGTGCCAATCTCTGGAAAGGCACCACAGGTTAAGGGCTGGCAAGATAAAAAAATGAAAGACTTGGCTGAATTCAACTCTTGTGTGAACGACTATACGACTGGAGCTGCATTTCTATGTGGATCTGATAGCGGAGTCTATTGCCTTGATGTAGACCCGCGAAACGGAGGCCTCGAAAGTCTCAAGCGTTTCGAAAATGAATTCGGTACGTTGCCAAAAACAGTTACCGTTGAAACTGGTGGAGGTGGTTTTCACTACTATTTTCATTCAGATAAAGTATTACCCAAAAAACAATCTTGTTTGCAGGGGGTGGATTTCCAAGGCCATGGTAGCCTGGCAATTATTCCTGGCAGTACACATCCCAGCGGCAATATTTATAAGTTTCTTGATGGCTGTGAACTTGGGAATATAAAAATCGCGAGTATTCCGTCTCCAATTGAAGATTTGCTTCATGGTAAGATTAAGCCTTTCGAAAGATTACGTTCAGATTTAGATTTGATTGTTGAAGGGACACGCAATGAGGTGTTGTATAAGTACGCGTCGAAGTTGATAAGTGAAGGACTTCCTGCTGCGTTACTTTTTGAGAAGATAAGTCTCATCAATCAAGAAAAATGTTCACCTCCGCTTCCTAGCAGAGAAATTGAATCAATTTGCAAAAGCTGTATAAAGTCGGCAAAAAGATTTTATTCAATAAATGATGGAGGATTTGCCGTTGGTGGAGAAAGCATCTCAAACTTTCATTTGAGAATCTCGACAAAAATTTCGAAAGACGATGGTGAAGGTCGTGAAGATTTTTATGTTCTCGAGGGTGCCTATGCAACTGGTGAAATTATTGAGCCAATCACAGTTTCGTCTTCGCAATTCCACAATGGCGATTTTCTCAGATTCCTTGATGTTAAAGCGATAGTAAGGGTTGGTGCTTATATGGAAGATCACATTATAGCTGCTGTAAAATCAACCTCTGAAAATATAAAGACTGAGCGGATCTACTCCCACACAGGTTTCAGAAAAATTGATGATCGGTGGGTCTTCTTACATACTGGTGGTGCAATTTCTGAATCAGGAAATGATCCAAATATCAAAGTTGATTTGGGCATGACACAATTGAACTCATATGAATTGGAATTTGAATCAGATAAGGCAATTGAAAAAGCAAACATCAAGGCAGCCCTGGATTTTTTGGATCTAGCACCTGATCGAATTACATGTGCTATTTTAGGCATGAATTTTCGTGCACCAACAGCATCAATCAAGCTAATCACAACCGTGCTGTTCTTTTGTGGATTAACAGGCTGTTTCAAAAGTGTCATGGCGGCATTAAAATTGTGCTTTTTCGGTAGAAACTTTAGTTATGATAATTTAACTGCCAGCTTCGAAAGTACGCCAAATTTCCTAGAAAAGTTGTCTTACATCTTAAAGGATTTGCCTTCTGTAGTTGATGACTTGGCGCCAGACGGCTCGTTGAAGGATTCGCAGCAAAAAGCTAAGAATGCGGCTAGATATATTCGTGCCTCAGGCAACGGGGCAGGTAGTGGCAGAGGGCGACTAACAAAAGATTGTCAGACAAAGACCTCATTTCACCAGCGTGGTCAAACTGATATGACTGGTGAAGACTTGCCATCTGGTCAGAGCGTAATTGCGAGACTTCTTGTGCTGCCAATTGAAGCTGGATTGATTGACAAGCAGAATATAACAAGAGCCCAGGATTTGGCAGCACAAGGCGTGTATGTCAAAGCAATGACTTCATATATTTCTTGGTTATGTGGTCGATATGAAAGTCTACGCAAAGATTTACCTGAGCGATTATTAAATCTCAGATCTAAGGCAACTAACATTAGTGGACACTCTAGGACAGCAGATTCTATTGCAAACCTAGCTCTTGGATTTGAATTACTACTTCAGTTTGCCATTGAAAAGGAAGTAGTAACAACTGAAGAAGCAAAAGCGTACGAAAAGCGCGCTTGGATGGCCTTCAAGGTAATAGAGGAAAATCAGCGCGTTTATCTGACTACAGAAGATCCGTGCAAAAATTTTATTAGTTATCTCCGCTCTGCGATGTTGATGGGTAAGGCTCACATGAAGAACTACAAAAATATAAAGCTATCACCGTTTGAATATGAGGCATTTGGCTGGTTTCATGATCCAACCTCTGGAGAATTGGTTCCGAAGGGTTTATCAATAGGATGGGTAGATTTGCTTGGTGAAGAAATAATATTCGATCCAGACGCCGCGCTTTCAATCGCTCAAGATATTGCTCGTTCGCAAGGTACATCAATCAATCTTTCACGTGACACACTGATTAGGCGTCTTGCCGAACGCGGACTAATTGTTAAATCAGATTCAGAGGGAAAAAATACTGTGAAAAGATCACCAGGCGACGAGAAAAGAAAGCGATTTCTAATTTTTAAAGATTTCGATTTATTTATGGATGAGAAAAGAAATTCAGCTTTTCGAAATCAAACGGATAAACTAGGAAATGTGAACTTATCAGAAATAAAGTCATGGCAGAAAAAAACTACCCGATGCCGCACATTGATAGAACACCACAAATTGACTCTGATGCATCGGATAGTTTTGAACTAGATTTTCTCCTTACATTAATTGCAAAAATAATGTTGGACCGTGATAGGTCCAAGGAGGCTAAGCAGGAAGAATCAGAAAATGGAGAACGCACTAGCGAGACCACCAGTTAAACTTATAAAATATGACGACGACGTAAAAGATCTTAGCTTAAAAGTTCGGATAATCATCTACGCCCGATTTTCAACTGATAATCAGAGCAGTTCTTCGACAGAAGATCAAATCAGATTGATCCGACGAGCGGCGAACCTTGCACAGGTAAAATCAATTTTGTTTCCTGGTCGTGATTTTGAAATCGTCGCTGAATTTAAAGATGAAGCAGTCTCTGGGTTTGGCGTAGTGGGTCGCGATGGATTGGATTCAGCAATGAACATGATCCGTGCAAAGCAAGCTGATGTAATTCTTGTGTCCGACTTTAAACGGTTTCTTCGTGGTATGGGCATAGCCCTACAATTGTTCGATTTTCTGAATGAGTACGGTGCAGAGCTGTTAGCTATTAGTGATGGGTTCTCTAGCGCGCAGAAGAACGCCAGGCTCATGTTTATGAATAAAGCCTATGCTTCTGAGGAGTTTCTAGAGAGCGTCAGCATCGATACACAGAGAGGCCTAAATGAGCGACGATACGAGGGGTTTTCGGACGGGCATCTTTGGTTTGGTGTTACGTCCAAGCCTACTCGGCAAACGATGATAAAGGGAAAGCTGAAAGACTCACATTTTGAGTACGTCATTCTTGAAAACCAAGCTGCTGTGGTTCGTAGAATTTTTAAAATGTCCGCTGACGGACTAAGCCAAAGGGAAATTGCCAAAATCCTAAATGATGAGTGTGTACCATGTCCCGCCTGTTACTACAAAACAGGCGTAATGAAAGAACATCTGACAGAGCGTCCAACTTGGGCTGATAGAACCATTTATCAGATACTCAATAATAAAAGCTATATCGGCATTATCGAGCGTGGAAAAACTAAAATTATAAAAAAGAGTGATGGCACAAAACAAACAATCGATATGCCAAAATCGAATTGGATTGTTATTGATAGTCCTAATTTGAAAATCATAGACCAAGCGTTATGGGATTCAGTTCGCGAAAGATTCCGCGATTACAACTTAAGGAAGTTAAAATCAGGATCTCGAGGTAAACCATTTCGTCATGATGGGCAAGTGAACCACATATTCACCTCACTATGTAGCTGTGAGGCTTGTCACGGTCCATTTGTTGTAGTCACAGGTCACAAAGGTGGTTACTACGGATGCCGAAATGCCCACCGCCAGAAAACTTGTGTTAATCACAAAGTGATTTCTTGGAAAAAATTGGAGCCTCCAATTCTAAATTATTTGGTCGCGCAACTCAATAGTGATGAAGTCTGTAAAATATTGGCGCAAAAATATAATGAACTTAGGAAGTCCCGAATCTCAATGGATATAGGTGGTGGCGAACGAGCAGCTGAAAAGTTGGCTGACGTTGAAGATTCAATTGCCAACATTATAAAAGCGATCGAGCAAGGTGTGGTATCTGATGCTTTGATCGCAAAGCTTAAAAGTCTTGAAGAAGAAAGGACCGCCCTCAAAGGAAAAATAGAGCTGTTAGGCTCTACTGACCAAAAGCAGATTTATATTACTCCATTAGTTATCAAAGGTAGATTTCAAGAAATTCCAGAACTGCTTCGCACAAGTCAGCCGTTCGAGATAAACAAAGCCCTTCGTCCATTGCTTGGAAAGCAAGGCATCAAGATTTTACATAGGACCTCTGCCGACCCCAAAGGTGAATTCTGGGCAGAAGGCTCATTAAACTTAGGTAAAGCCCTTACATTGGTTAAAGGGCTCGGTTATGGGGATTCGGCATCCATCAAACATGAGATACCCTTTTCGATCAGATTAGGGTAAGACTCGCAAGGAAAGGAATCTTTGGTGGCTATGACTATCTCGATCAATGAAAACATCAAAATATGGAAGGAATTTAATCCAATTGAATTATCATTGGAACAAGACAATTTGTATTCTTCTGATTCAAAACGAACCTTAGCGAGAATGGGTTTCAATAGAGAACGTATAGCCATTAGAGATCGTTGGTTTGATGTTTTAACTAAAAGTGAACTTGTGCGAAAGCGGAATAGTAAAGATGGCTATTACAGGGCAATCTACATTCAGATCAACATGGATAGCGGAGAGTATTACATTGGGAAAGTAAATCGCCCGAAATGGTCTGAGTTAATTCGCTATCAAGGATCGGGACTAAAATTTTCCAGCAAATTTAAAAATAACAAAAATAAATTTGTAAGGTACTACATTGCCTCATGTGAAACTGCAGAAGAAACCGAAAAACTTGAAGCCTCGATTGTAGATAGCAATCTCTTATCAGATGAGTATTGCCTGAATCTTGTTGCTGGTGGAAGTGGAACTACGAAGCATCCCTCTATCGCTGAAACTAGCGAAAAGAAGCGTGCATATATGAAAAGTAACCCTGAGCAATTCAAACCAATGCTTGAAGCTGCGAAAAAGGCATTTCGATCAGGTGATACAGCAGCACTCCGTGCCCGTAGTCGAAGAATAAAAGAAGTCATGAGTACTGATGAGTATCGCAAGATGTCTGCAGTTCGGATGGAAAAATGGCGGCGCGAAAACCCTGAAGCTTATGCTAAGGCCAGAAATAAAAATCGTGAAGCGGTAAAGTCCCCAGAGCGTGAGGCCAAGCGAAAAGCTAGCTTTGAGAAATGGAAAGAGCAAAATCCAGAAAAATTTAAAGCATGGCAAGAAAAACTTTTAAGTTCACGCACAAGCAAAGAATCTAAAGATAAGCGCAAAGCTTCGCTCAAAAAGTGGAGAGATAAAAATCCAGATCTTGCAAAAACCAATGCGCAAAAGAGAGCAAGAGCTGCGGCCGTGAAAAGAAGCAAGGCCGTATGTATGGTCGATCTACTTTCTGGGAAAACATTAAAACAATTTCAAAGCTTACATGAAGCCGCAAAATGGTTGGTTGAAAATGGCAAAGCTAAAAACATGAACTGTGTATCTTCGATAAGCTCTGTCTGTTTGCGAAAGCCGTGTACGACAGGGTATGGATACCGCAAGAAGGCTTTTGGGTATGACTGGCGTTTTGCAGGACAGGATTCTGAAACTAAAATTCAACTGGCATTCCCAAACCTAGATTCTTAGGTTGGGCAACGCCCCCAAAGTCCTTATTTTGGAAATAGTATAATATTGCCATCTTCTTCAGTTGTTGAAAATCAACTGAATGCTCATTATTCTGTATACCATGTCAAAAATTTTTGATTGGAAAGAACCATTTGAGAACTACAGAACAGTTTGCAGAAAATCTGCAATGCCTGAAGGAAATTCTAAATATAGATACGTGTTACAACGAATTTGGGATTCAAAAAAATCTCCTGTGGTTTTTATTGGTTTGAACCCATCGATTGCCAATCATGATTGCGAAGATCGAACTATCCTCAAATGTGTTCGCTATGCCCACAGCTGGGGATATGGTGGAATCACTATGCTCAACGCATTTGCGTTTCGCGACCAGAACCCAGAAAAACTATTTGCAGCTGGTGAAAATGGATTGGATTTTATTGTTGGCGATGAGAACGATAAAACTATCAAGCTTCACACAAAGAAATCAAAATTAGTTATCGCTTGCTGGGGAACTAATGGAAACTACATGGGTAGGTACCAATCCCTATCCAAAGCGTTAGAAGCAATTGAAGTGAAGGCCCTGAAGTTATCGAAGTATGGATTTCCAAGACATCCGCTTTATCTTTCAGGGAAGATCTCAGAGGATGATTTGGTTCGTTTCAAGTTCAGCCCCTAAAGCCCCCCATTTAAAAATGATATAGTAGTGCCTTCTTCCCCATGAGGACCTGGAAGTAATGCTTTTTAGATTTTTTTTGATTTCCGATGGTTCTACATCGGAGAAATTGGCGTCCCCTGGGCAGTCTTTGTAGAAAAATAAATCTTAATTGGTTCTACACCGGAGAAATTGGCGTTCCCAAGGGGATTTGAACCCCTGTATCCTCCGTGAAAGGGAGGTGTCCTAGGCCCCTAGACGATGGGAACGTACCTGGAACAAAAAACTAAAATGGTGGCTCGCGATGGATTCGAACCATCGACCCCTTCATTAAAAGTGAAGTGCTCTACCGGCTGAGCTAGCGAACCACGGTGTTAACAAGGATTGTTAATCTCTTAGAAACTGCTCTTCATGTCAACTCGAAAGATGAAAAAAAAGAGCCGCATTTTGATTTGCCTAATAACTCAGCTAAGCTTGCTTAATTATTATGCTTTATTATTCAAAACGTGTTTCTAATTTGTGAATAATGGTTTCACCCACAAAGTCTGATCGCGACCAGGGCCGATAGAAATCACGTCGATCGGAGTGCCTAGCTGAGTCCCAATGTAGTCAATATAGTTGGTCGTCGCACGAGGGAGGTCTTTGAGTGTGGTCAGCTTCGAAATATCTTCTTTCCAACCCGGAAGATATTCAATCACTGGCTCAACCCTTTCGAGCTCATATGAGTTCGGTGGAAGGTCTGTGAGCATTTCTCCATTCAATTTATATCCGGTGCAGATGCCAACGCGCTCGTGCCCCGAGAGGACATCTAACTTCATAAGCGCGAGGTTGGTGATGCCATTCACGCGGATGGCGTACTTAAGGGCCACAAGATCGAGCCAGCCGCAGCGACGCGATCGTCCGGTGGTTGAACCAAACTCGTTGCCGTCCATCTGAATTTTTTTGCCGACTTCGTCCGCCAGTTCTGTCGGAAAAGGACCCGAACCCACACGAGTCGTATAGGCTTTAAAGACACCAATGACCTTTTGGATATGAGTAGGGCCAATTCCCGCACCTGTACAAGCCGAACCAGCAAGAGTCGATGAACTGGTGACGTAGGGATAGGTTCCATGCAGAATGTCAAGCATAGTCCCTTGGGCTCCCTCAAACAAAACCCGCTTGCCGGTCTTGAGGGCCTTGTTAATCACAGACGAAGTGTCTCGGCAGCGATAAGGTGCCAGGTCTTTTGCGACCTGCTCTAGTTGCGACATAATATCGTCAACTTTAAAGGTCGGAACCTTGTAATAATGCTCTAGCAAGAAGTTTTTTTCTCTGAGGCCCATTTCGAGCTTCTTCTTTAAGGTGTCGCGATCATAGAGATCACCCACTAAAATTGCCAGCCTGGAGGCTCGATCTTCGTAGGCAGGGCCAATTCCACGCCCTGTGGTTCCAATTTTTTCGTCAGAGAGGGCGGCCTCGCGAGCGGCATCGAATGCTTTATGATAGGGCAAAATAGCCGTCGCTAAATCAGAAATTAAAAGTTGTTTTGGATTTTGCAAGTGACCATTGGCTTTAAGAGCATTGATTTCGTTTAAAATACCAATCACATCGACAACGACACCAGAGGTTACTAAGCATGTCGTTTCAGGGTGAAGAATTCCTGATGGCACCAAATGCAAAACTGTTTTGATTCCGTTTACAACCAAGGTGTGACCAGCGTTGGCGCCTCCCTGATAGCGAACAACAAAGTCCGCATTCGCGGCGAAGACATCAACAAGTTTTCCCTTACCTTCATCGCCCCATTGGGCTCCAACTACAACAGTTCCTGACACAGCAAACCTCTCTCGTTTGAAACCTGAAAAGATTCCCTTATCGTACTCTACAAGGCAAGAAACTTAAGCGTCAGATTTGAAAGGTGTTGCACCATACCAGGGGACCTGGGGCGGCAAAGTGTCCGAGGTCGAGCCATCTAAGAAAAAGGCGACTAATTTTTGGGCAGCAACATGAGAGGCCTTGTAAAAAGCATCCTCTGTTGTAGCTCCAATGTGTGGCGTTAAGACAACATTGGGATATGTTAGGAGCCTGGAATTTCGGGGCAGGGGTTCTTTTTCGTAGACATCAAGTCCGACCGATCGAATCCAGCTTTTTTCAATGGCGTCGCAGAGGTCTTGCTCACGGATCACTGAGCCACGAGAGGTGTTTATTAAAATAATTCCGCGATGAATATACTCGAAGTGCGAGCGATTGAGCATAAAATCTGTTTCAAGAGTTTTGGGTACATGAAAACTGACTATGTCAGCAGTTTTTAAAACCTCTTCGTAGCTAAGGCGAGACACTTTGTGTTTTTCGAAATGTTCATCTTCTTGGTAGGGGTCAAAGGCGACGACATTCATGCCAAAAGCTTGAACTAATTGCGCAACCCGAGTGCCAATCCGACCAAGTCCAACAATGCCATAGGTTCGTCCACACAACTCAATGCCGATGAGACCCTCTCGACTCCATTCCCCGGCCTTGATCATTTTGTGTGCAAGATTCAGGTGATTCGTGCAAGAAAGAATGAGTGCCAACGTCAATTGGGCTGCGCTCTCGATGTTCGCAGTCGGAGTGTGCATCACCGTCACCCCCCATTTTTTTGTAGCTTCTAGATCGATATGATCAAAGCCACTCGTAGAAGTGACAATGACTTGCAGGTGCCGCGCCTTGCTCAAAAGTTCATCTGTAATTGCAGTTCGACTGCGGATTATTAATGCGTGGGCCACAACCAGTTGTTCGAGAGGCAGGTGAGTCGGTGAGTCTGAGCGAACGATTTCGAGATCCGGCTGCTGTTGCAAATACAGATAAACATCTTGAGCGAACCGATCGGTGATCAATACCCTTTTTTTCATGGGTGAGTCTCCAACCAAGACTTCATCTCACCTATCACAGATTGAATGTGGGCATCGGAAAGGCTTTGATGCATAAAGTGTTGGCAGGTTTTCCCGAGGCATTCGATGAGTCTTAGAAGTTCTTCGTCATGAATATATCCCATATGACCGATGCGAATGATTTTACCCTTCGCTTGATCTTGGCCACCCATAATAGTGATGTTGTAGTTCTCTTCAAGGTAAAGACGAATTTTTTGACCATCCGTTCCTGCGGGCACCACAAGAGCCGTTACCGAATCACTCGGTGTTTTGGCATAAAGCGAAAATCCCAATTTCTGCGAAAATATTCGCGTGGCTTCAGCCCGCCGATGGATCGAGTGAAAGAGTTGGGGGAGTCCTTGCTCTTCAATGAGGTTCAACACGGCATCCAGGGCTCGAACCAGCGAGACGGAGGAACTGAAAAATGTTTCTCCAGTGCTATTGGCTTTTTTTTCACGGCGGATGTCAAAGTAATAGCGCGGCGTGGTCGCCTGGTCAAAAAATGCTTCGGCTTTTTTTGAAAAGGAGACGAAGCTTAGACCCGTTGGCAGCATGAGGGCTTTTTGTGAGCCAGCAACAAGACCGTCAATTTTCCATTGGTCCATCGGCAAATGAAAGGCACCGAGAGCCGTAATTGCATCTACCAAAAACAAAGTTTTCGGGAGGGGGGCGATAAGATTGGCAAGTTCTTGAATCGGGTGAACAACGCCGGTGCTGGTTTCGCAGGCCTGGCAAAGCACAGCTCTTGCATCGGGGTGTTGCTTTAGGAGCGTGCGAATATCGTCGCTGCGGACGGCTTCGCCCCAGGGCACGTTGTGATCTATAACCTGGGCGCCAATAGCTGAGGCCATTTGCGACCAACGCTCGCCAAACTTGCCTGAAACAATGGTGATAACCTTGTCGCCAGGGCTCAAAACATTGACAAGAAGGGATTCCATTCCTCCGCTGCCCGTAGATGAGTGCATGTACACGGCCTGTTCAGTTTGGAATATTTTTTTTAGGCCTAATAAAACTCGTGCCAAAATTTTGTCGAACTCGGGAGTTCGGTGATGAATCATCGGCAAGCTCAGGGCCTGGCGAACTCGAGGATGCAAATTAACCGGTCCTGGAGCTAAGAGGCTGTAGTCGTACTGTTTAGCTGCATTTTCAGCAATGTTGTGCTTGGTCATGAGAACTCGCCAGTTTTCAATTTCTTTCTTGAAGTTTTACTTTTGCTATACTCAACTAATATCGTGAAGACTTCAAGATTTTTACATTTTGCATTGGTTTTTTTAGTTTCAGGATGTGCTTATAGGCTGGGCATGGCTAACCGCAGTCTTCCTGGTGGTTATAAATATTTGTCAATACCGGTGTTTAAAAATTTGACGCAAGAGACAGGGCCTGAGGTTGGGTTTACCAACGCTATAATTAAAGAGTTTGAGCGATCTGAAGTGGCGAAGATGACATCGGAGAATTTGTCGGATGTTAAGATTTTAGGAGTTATTACTTCTATTCAATATTTACCAGGAACGGGGATCAAAGCGGAAGAACAACAAGGGGTCTATCTTCCCAAGGGCACAGTGATTGCCAACGATTATCGCATTCGAGTTTCTGTGCGGGTGAGCGTCGTTCGTCAAGCAGATAATTCTGAAATTTGGTCGGGAACTTTTTCTGGTGAGCGCACATACGTCGCGCCGAAGATCACGCTAGCGGGTGTCAATTCCGCAAATCCACTTTACAATCTTTCAGCACGCAGGCAAAACATTGACTCTGTCGCCAACGACATGATGGCTGAGGCCCATGATCGTATAACAGAAAATTTCTAGAAATATTTTTTACGTGTAAGTTTTCGGGAGATAAAGATTCAGTGGCTCTAGTCGATGCTCAAAAATTTTATCGAGATTTAGAAAAGGGCCAGTTAGCCTCGCTCTATTTTTTGTTTGGTGAAGAGCCGTATCTTTTAAATCAAAGTGTCGATCGTTTTAAATTTGCTGTCCTAAGTGAGGGCGCTATCGATTTCAATTATTCTTTGTTTTACGGCGCAGATGCTGACATTTCGACTGTCCGTGATACAGTAGAGACTCTTCCCATGATGTCAGCGAAACGCTTAGTGATTTTAAAGGAAGCTCAAGAGTTGACGGATAAAGAGTGGACAGAGCTTGAGTCGCTATTCGTATCTCCAGTGGACAGCACTGTTTTTGTGATTTTAGCTTCGCGAGTAGACAAGAGAAAAAAGCAGATTCGCTTATTACTTGAAACCGCAGACTGTATCGAATTTAAAAAGCCTTATGAAAATCAAATTCCTGGTTGGGTTAAACACATTGCAAGTTCTCTAGACTTAGAAATTGCTGAAGATGCCATAATGCTCCTTGCAAAGTTGGTAGGTCATCACCTGACTGAGATTGAGACGGAGCTTCGAAAGCTTGCGGATTTTCTCGGAACCCGTCGACGTATCGAAGTGAGCGATGTGGCTCAGGTGGTCTCTCGTTCTAAAGAAGAAAATGTTTTTGATTTTACCAAAGCGATTGGTGAGAGTGATCGCGTGCGTGCGCTTGAACATTTAGTGCATTTGCTAGATCAGGGACAGAGTGAAGTCGGTATTGTCGCGCTTTTGGCTCGCCACATTCGAGTGCTTATGTTGGTGAAGCGGGGACTTGAGCAGGGGCTGAGTGGGGCGAAACTTGCGCAGTTTGTACAGGTGCCGCCATATTTTCTTGATAATTACGTGATGCAAAGTCGCCTCTGGACAATTAAAAAATTGGAACAAACTTTGGTGATTCTAGCTGAGACAGATAAGGCTTTAAAGTCGTCCCCACTGTCAGCTCACATATGGCTTGAAAACTTAGTTCTTAAAACCTGCGGAGCCTTTCCTGAGGCACGCAAAGTCGTGGTTACTTAAGACCTCAGTCTAGGTTTATATTGAGTCCAAAGATGCCGATAAGCCCAATATGGGATTTGAAGACAATGGGCATTTTCGCCGGAAATTTCCGCGCAGGACACTCAATAAAAAAGTAGGGACTCTATTTGATGGGCAATATTTTGTTTGCACTTCCGGCGAAATCGGAGAGGGCGGCATGTCTATTGTCAGCGAGTATGCTCTGACCGAGGGCAGAGATTTGGTGCTCAGCTTTCAGATTCCAAACGGAACTTTTGTGACTCTTCGGGGAACAATTAAGTCGGCGATAGCAGTCAAAGGCTTCGTGACTCACGGAGTGGCCTTCGATAAAATTTCTCTACCCTTTAAACGACAAATCCGAGCCTTTGTATCGGCTCGGACGACAGAAAACTAGTCACCCAGAACGAATCTCCACTCAGGGAGGTCTCGGTTGACTACTTTCCTAATAAGGCTTGAACACGTGCCGAAAGACGGCCGATTCTGCGGGAAGCTGTGTTCTTTGCAAAAACACCTTTTTGAGCTGCGCGAGTTAAGCTGCTTGTTAAAGCGCTCAACAAAGTAGGAAGCTCTTTTACATTTTTAGCTTCAATTGCTTTTACAAGTTTTTTTTCTTCTGTGCGCACAGAGCTTTTACGTTTGCTGTTAACAACAGTTCTACGAGTAGTTTGACGAGCTCTTTTTGCTGCAGACTTATGATTTGCCAAGGGATAACCTCCACACTAAGCTTTTTTAAACGAACACAGGTGATAACACATGGCTCCCGGCGATTCAAGCAAAGAAGTACCAAAAAATGTGATTCTCCATGCACTTAGCATGGCTTCGGGCACTCTTTTGAGCCGTGTTTTGGGACTATTTCGGGATATGGCGTTGGCGGCCCTTTTTAGCCGAACGGTGACAGACGCTTGGACGGCAGCCTTTAGACTCCCTAATCTTTTCAGGAGGTTACTCGGGGAGGGGTCTCTTTCCGTCAGTTTTATTCCGGTCTTTATAGAAGCTCGGATTGACTCTGGGGCTCGGGCGCAAAACTTAGCTAATGGGGTTTACACTCTTTTGTTGGTGGTTTTGGGCGGGCTAACGGCACTGGGGGTTCTTTTTGCCGAGCCCATTATGTCGCTTCTTTTAGCCCCTGGGTACGGGGCCGAAAAATTCGCGCTCACGGTTCGCCTGGCGAGGATCATGTTTGGTTTTGTGTTTTTTGTTTCGACCTATGCTTATTTTATGGCGATTCTAAATGCCCTAGGCAAGTTTGCCATCGCGGCGCTGGCGCCGACCTTGTTTAATATTGCAATGATAGTTTCGACGGTGATGCCGCCCCATTTTTTCTCGCAAGTCGGGGATGGGCTTGCGTGGGGCGTTCTGGTGGGTGGCGCTTTACAAATGGGACTGTTGATTCCGGCGCTCGCTCGGCTGGGGGCCTTGCCTCGAATTTCGGACTGGCGACGGAATAAGGATGTTTCTCGTGTTTTGCGAAGTATGCTTCCGGGACTTGTGGGCATGGGGCTTTTGCAGCTTACCACGATCGTGAACTTGGCCTATGCCAGCAGCCTCGGAGAGGGAGCGATTTCGTACATCTATTGGGCCGATCGCCTGCTCGAGTTGCCTCTGTCGTTGGTGGCGGTAAGTTTGGGGTCGGCACTGCTTCCGGCTCTTTCGGCGATGTGGAATCAAGGGCAGTCTGCGCGAATGTCTGAGAGTGTGAATTATTATATGCGCCTGAATTTGTTTTTGGCGATTCCAGCAGCGCTGGGTCTTTATGTTTTAGCTTTGCCCATCGTTGAAGTTCTTTTTATGCGCGGAAATTTTAGCAGCATCGATGCGCAGAGCACAGCCTCAGTTCTTCGGATCTATTCAGTGCTGCTGATTGCCGCCAGTTGTGGGCGCGTGTTGGTGTCGGCCTACTATGCAGTGAAAAATACTTGGTTGCCAGCAACGGCTTCTGGGGGGGCGCTTCTGCTACATGTTTTTCTTGCGCCCATTTTGATGAAATTTTCGGGGCTTGAGGGGCTCGTGATTTCGTCGTGCCTGAGTGCTTTGGTGAACACTTTCTTGCTTTTGTTTTTCTTTTCGCGTTCGATACATCGATTTGATTTTTTCAAGCTGGCCCTGTCCACTCTGAAATTTCTTTTTGCCGGAGTGGGAATGGTGGGGACGCTACAAATTTATGCGTCTCTGCTTGAGTTTTCTGGGGTCAAGATTTTGAGCTTGGCAGTAACGATTGTGGGCGGTGCACTTGTTTACTTTGGCTTGAGCCGGGTGTTGCGGGCCGTGGACAATAAAGATTATAAAAATAATCCTCAAAATTAACCGCAGGAACTCTTCAGCGATTTTGATGATGCGTCGATAACGTAAATAGGTTGGTTTACGCATATCGGACCTCCGATCGGATTCGGATGTCCGGTATCATTTTAAAGCCGTGGGGTCGTATGTCTCACGGCTTTTTTGCATTTTGTGGGCCGGGGTTAACTACTCCCAACTGACTCGGCTTCGTGGAGTTAAGGGACCCCACAGCCCTCCTTCGATACCAAGACATCCGGGATTTTAAGTCCCAACCTTGGTCTTGATTAACAGTCAGAAACGGCAATCAAAAGCAGGAGCGAATAACCGAAAAACGCTAAAGACTGCGAAGGATGAGGATTATAAAAATAATCTTCAAAATTAACCGCAGGAACTCTTCAGCGATTTTAATGATGCGTCGATAACGTAAATACGTGGTTTTACGCATATCGGACCTCCGATCGGATTCGGATGTCCGGTATCATTTTAAAGCCGTGGGGTCGTATGTCTCACGGCTTTTTTGCATTTTGTGGGCCGGGGTTGACCGCTCTCAACTGGCTCGGCTTCGTGGAGTTAAGGGGACCCCACAGCCCTCCTTCGATACCAAGACATCCGGGATTTTAAGTCCCAACCTTGGTCTTGATTAACAGTCAGAAACAGCAATCAATAACAGGAGCGAATAACCGAAAAATGCTAAAGACTGCGAAGGATGAGGATTATAAAAATAATCTTCAAAATTAACCGCAGGAACTCTTCAGCGATTTTAATGATGCGTCGATAACGTAAATATGTTGGTTTACGCATATCGGACCTCCGGATTGAATTCGGATGTCCGGTATCATTTTAAAGCCGTGGGGTCGTATGTCTCACGGCTTTTTGCATTTTGTGGGCCGGGGGGGTGATCCGCAACCTATAAGCTGACCAGTGGCTCGGTAAACCAGCACTAATAATTGTTGCGCAGGGATTGCTAGAATTTCCGTATGCATCGAACGTATTGAACCCCGGTCTTAAAGTTGCTAGCGATAGTGCCAAGGGTGAAGTTGAAGTACCACGCATTAGTAGTACTGGATTCCGTGGAAGACCAATAGTTATTAGAATACGCAAAGCCATCAATATTCGATGAATTTTGGTAGAGATAATTTAGTTCTTGTCTAGCTGGTAAATACCAATCGCTATTGCCTGCATATGTCATATTTTCACAGAATTTAGCGGCATCGGTGTCTGTATAGCTCAAAGCCAAAGATGCTGATTGTGCCGCGCCGTAAGTATTGTTTGAGGCCCCCGTTAGTATGCCATTCGCAGTTGTTCCTGAAGAATTCGCCCACGCTTTTGTCACAGTATCAGTCCCACCACTACATGTAGGAGTTGTAGAGTTCGTGCACCCACCGGGTGTGGTGAAGTATTGTTTGCCATTATAGAGCCCAACGTAAATATTTCCGGAGCCCCAGCAGGATTGGCCTACGATACAGTCGTCTGTCTTGTTGGTCATCGTCCAGTTGTTTCCATTTTTTGTAAGAGTCACAGATTGTAAATTGTTCGCCTGCATATCGAAGGTTGAAATGCCATTGGCAAAGCCATCCGATCCAAACGGCGTAATTGCTAGAGGGAAGGGGACTTTTCTCATAATGGTAATTTGCCAACCATCTGGTAGTATAGAAAGCTGAGGCAGGTTAATAACCCCAGCCACTGCGTAGTTGTAGCTAAAGTAAACTCCTGGTTGTGAACTATTGATGGTATATGGAGTCGATGTAATGTCGACACGACCAACTACTGCGCTGTTGAGGGCAGTCCAAGCATTCGACAGATATCCTTCGATAGTCCCCAGGGTTGAGTTGTAGCGAATATCGCCATTTGTCGGACTAGCAGGTCTTTGCCCAGAACTGCCCGCTGGAAGTCGGATGGAGTCAGTTCTTGAACTCACATCAAGTGAAACCATAGGACTTGTAGTCCCAACCCCAACATTGCCATTTGGCAGTAGAGTCATTTTTTCTTGGCTATCAACTTCAAGAGCGAGCTTGCTGTTGCTTTCGGTACCAATCACTCCGTAACCGCTACCCATATAGGTTACTAAAGTCGTTGTGCCATCGCTTTGATAAAGACCGTAGCCGGAGTTTGTCGCCCGAAAATAAGAAGCTTTGGAGACGCCATTGACTTCTAAGAGTTCGCTCGGCGAAGTCGTGCCGATCCCCACGTTCCCCGATGAATCAATCGTCATGCGCGTTGTGTTGTTTGTCTCAAAGCCGAGATTGTTGGCGCTGTTGAGTCCGATGGTTGCATCGGCGCCGAAATTATTGCCATTCTTTATAAATGCCAGATTCGTTTGGCTGACCCAAGAGGAACCTGTGCTTGTGAGAATATCTCCAGCCGTTCCTGGTGCAATGGTCTGCAGAGCGCCAGTGCCATTGCCGACTAGCAGGCTGTTTGAAGCGAGGGTTGAGCTTCCGGTTCCACCATTACTGACGGGCAGGGAGCCGCTGCTGATTTGGCTTGCGTCGATAGCGATGTTTGAGCAGGACATAATGTCGCCGACGGAGTTGTAGGTAAGAGTTTGATAGGCGCCACAAGAACTTGTAAACGAACTTGCGCCAGTTATGGTTGATCGCAAGTCTGTCATTGCAATAAAATCGGATTTCCATACCGAGCCATCCCAGCGCAAAGCTTGTCCTGCAGCAGACCCACTGGCAATTGATATCCCAGGCGTTGTCGAGCCTGTTACTACTGAAATTGGAGCCGTGCCCGTTACGTTGGTTACGGTGCCGCCGCTTCCTGTGGCCGAAATGGTGATCATGTTTGCGCTATTGGAGATGTTAACGCCGCTTCCTGCGGTGAGGGATTTGTATTCGAGGCCTGTTTGGCCGTTGTTTACGCCGAGAATTTGGTTGGAGGTTCCCATTGAGGTGTGCCCCGTGCCGCCACTTGTGACGGGCAATGTGCCAGTAAGGTTCGCAGCATTGGAACTCATTTGAATCCAACTAGAGCCCGTGTCGACAAAGACCTGCTCTGTATCAGTGGCGTAATAGACTCGTCCATCCACGGAGGGAGCTGGGCGCGAGGCAAAGCTTCCTTTCGACAGAGAGACAACCCCGCCCCCATTTTTAACCGCATCCGTAATGCCGTAACCGCTGAGAGTTGTTGGGCTTGCAATTTTAGACCAGGCAATCGCAGCTGAGGATGAAATGTCCGCATTGGTGATACTGTTATCTAAAATGCTTGTTGAGGTGACTGAGTTTGTCGGTACCACGATATTCGTTAGCTGCGACCCATCGATGGCAGGGAGTTTGGCTGTGGCATCAAGTTGAACGATTTGTCCTATGCCGGTTCCCATATTTACTTTTGCAACGCCCGAGCTTGAATACACCATACCCGAAGTTGCAGCATTTGTATCAAACTGAATAATCCCTTTTGCCGTATAACTAGAGTCGAGCGGCGCGGTGGGAGCGGCTTGCAAAGTCCAACCGGTTCCTGTGTTGAAGGCTAAAACTTTTCCGTTATCAGCTCCCGTTGGTGCGGTAACGGCATAGCCCTTGATTTTATCCACCGACAGGTTTGAGCCAATAAATCCCGAAATGTCACCGCTCACGGCGACGCCTCCGAGGCTTGCAGGAGTCATATAGGTCGTCGAGGTCCCGAGGATGAGCTTCCAAAATTCATCATACTGAGCCTGGTTCAGAGGGTTGTTTGCGTAGGTTGTCGTGTTCACAGCTAGATCTGCTTTGATTAGCAGTTTTGAAGAAAAACCATCAACTGTTTCAGCAGACTTCGCTTGAATGGCAAAGGGAACCGCTTCGATTTTTTGGGAGGCAAAAGCCTGGCTTCCTCCTGAGTCTACAAAACTAATCACAAGCTCGCGGCCATCTGCGACAGCAGGAGTGTAGGTCGATCCAGAGGAACATCCGCTGAGTCCAGTAAGGGGTGATGTCGAAGCGAAGATCTTTGCCAAATCGTAACCGCCCGAAGCTGTATTTGTCCCCGCTCCCAGAGCGAGAGAAAAATAGCCACTGGATCCGGTCATATCGACGGTAATGGTTTCACGGTATAACAAACAGCCAAGGGCGGCAGGAGGAGCTTTGATGTCGATAGTGAACTGCACCACAGGCTCTTCAAGGGGAGTGCCATCCGGTCGTGTGATGATCCCATCGACACCAAATGTGAGCGGTGCTGCCAGAGCAAATGGGCTCAGCAGAATGATCGCAACTCCAAAAATAAATGACCGCAGTCCTAGCGACGTCCTATTCATTCGTAATGAATTTATCGGCAAGACCGAGGTTTTAGTTGAGGGTGCGTTTTATATTGAGAAAATGTGAATAAAAGTGTCCCAGCCACCTAGATCATTTAAGGGCGCCTACTCCGTGGACACTTTCAGAAATAGTTTCATTGGGCGCCGTAAGTTGCAGAAAATCCACAGGAATTGTAGTATACGTCAGTGACATGAAACGCGCTCTCATTTTTACTTTAACATTGACACTTTTTTGGTTGGGACTCCCGGCGACCGTCAATGCAGTGACTCCCGAGGTTTACTCTAGTCAGATTTTGAAAAAGGACTTGCCCCACGCTCAAGCATGGCTCAGGCGACTTGCTGAAGCGTCAAGTTTTACTCTGGTGGACACGTATTCATTTTATCAATCAGCTCTGCCAGAATTGCAGGAAAATCATCATCAAGGAATTTCAGTGAGAGGCTCCCTAGAGCGGATGTTGCTCCTATTAGAAGGAGCTCGGTATTTTCCTCAGGTAGAGCAGGCTCCGCTCGAGTTCCACAATAAAAAGGAATCTATTTTAAAAGTTCTTCAGATTGCTAAGGATCACTTGGATCGAATGCAAATCGGGGAAGATCCTCAAGTGCTCCTTGAGGAGTGGGCCGCTGCCACTACGGCTCAAAAATTAGGGTCGGAGTTTGAGGCCGATCTGCTGGCTGTTTTTAGCGAAATGCAGCGTCTTCTGATTCCTTCTTCAGAACAAGACACAAATAGCGAGTCCTCACAAGTTGCCGAAGTTCAGGCGATTGACACAGAAAATGACCGAATCTTTAGTGATCAAAAATTCGAAGAACAAAGATTTTCATCCTATGTGCAAACAGCAGAGGGACCGATTTTAGCAGAAGAGTGCCAAGCTCCACTCCGTTGGAAGACCGAACGGGCTGAGTTCTGCGAGGGTGATGACTTTCTAGAGTGCGACCGCAATTATGCGCGTCAGTGCAAAAAGCTTCAATAAGACTCAAAAATCCTTTAGCATTTAAAATCTGGGGGGTTTATGAATTCTAAAATTTCTTCCATCGAGACTGCTTTTGCAAAAATGATGGGAATTTCATATCCGATTATTGCAGCGCCCATGTTTTTGGTGAGCAACGAAAATCTTGTCGTTGCAGCTAGTGAAGCTGGCGGGATTGGAACCTTTCCGGCATTGAACTATCGCCCTATTGAACAGTACCGAGACGCTTTGAAAAATATCAAACAACGAACGAAGAAGCCCATTGGGGTTAACATCATTGTTAACAAAAGCAATACGCGTCAGAACGAGGACCTAAGGTATGCCCTTGATGCGGGTGTAGAGCTTTTTATCACGTCACTGGGCAACCCCCAGGCTGTCATTTCTGAAGCTCACAAAAATGGCGCTAAAGTGCTATGTGATGTAACGAA
This sequence comes from Pseudobdellovibrionaceae bacterium, assembly GCA_016719575.1. GTDB lineage: Bacteria > Bdellovibrionota > Bdellovibrionia > Bdellovibrionales > Bdellovibrionaceae > JACMRP01. The sequence continues at coordinate 77,658 of JADJYV010000002.1, forward strand.
TTTGGAATTTGCAAAAAAAGTTCAAGACTTGGGGGCGGATGGAGTCATTGCTGTTGGAGCCGGAGCTGGGGGGCATGCGGGGCCGATCTCGCCATTAGTACTTATTCCCTGGTTAAAACAAGAATTACAAATACCAGTTATTGCAGCCGGTGGGATTTCCCATGGCTCACAAATCTTAGCCTGCCTCGGTCTTGGAGCTGAGGGCGTGAGTCTCGGTACAAGATTTATAGCTTCAAAAGAAGCTGAAGTCGATGTCTCGTACAAAGAAGCCGTTGTTCGAGCGACGCCAGAGGATATTGTGATGACGACCCGGGTTTCAGGCACTCCCGCTGCCGTGATCAATACCGATTATGTCAAAAAATTAGGAACTGATTTACCTTGGGTCTTGAGGCTGTTAAAACAAAACCCTCTGACTAAAAAATATGTCGTACCGCTCATTCATTTGATGGGCATGCGAGCTCTTGAGGCTGCTGCCAACAAGCCGACTTGGAAAACAGTTTGGAGTGCAGGACAGTCGGTGGGTTTGATAAAAGAAATTCTCTCGACTGATGAGATATACCGGAGACTGCTTGCGGAGTATCAAGAGGCTTTAGAGCGATTACGCACCGAAAGCGTGAGCTCGTAGGTCGCGACTTTTTCAGTTTCACTTTTGCAAGGAACTGTCGAGTAAGCTTTAAAGGTTGCCTCAAGGCGATCCGGTGATGCTTTAGCTTGTTCGATAAGGGCTCGCACTTTGTCGGCGTCTTCGCAGATAAAATGAACATCGCCATCACAGCGTTTCAAAAAGTCAGCCTTAAAGTCTTTAAAGATAAAATCAATTTTCTGTCCGCTTTCGTAAATGGCAGCGACTGCTGTGATGGCAATGGAAAGCTCAGCGCCAATACCAAGGGCGCCGAAATACATGACCTTGAGATGATTCTGAGTTCGTCGGCTCAACTTTATTTTAATGACACTGCGAGTGGGGGAGAGTTCAATGCACCGAGGCCTTACAAAAGCGAGCAGGGGGATTTTTAGAAGGCCGTAAATTATCAAAACGATATTTGCTTTAAAGAGACTAAGATGTTTCTGAGTGCCAGACATAAAAAAAGCCCTCCCGAAGGAGAGCCTTTTGGTTTGCAAAATCCAGTTGGTTAGTCTCTCACTTCCGCTAATGAAGAGTAATTGTCATGGAGTTTTTGCTGACGGTCAACCTCTTTACCCCAGCGATTGACTTCGCCTTCATAGCCTTTTTTCTTGTTTTTCCAATCACCCTCAGTTTTACTCAAGGAATTGGTTCTCTGAGAGACAAGATCACCCTGCTGCTTGATCTGCTCACCGCGCGAAGCCCAGACTTTCTTTTCTTCTTGCAATTGGCCCATTTGCAATTCGTAGTCAGCGATATTAGAGTCTCGCTTAGTGATATTTTCTTGTAACTTTAGGATGACAGCTTGAAGTTCTTGGAGCTTTTTTTCTTCAAGAGCTTTTTTTGTTTTTTCATCAGCGATCAGTGCGCCAAGTTCTTTTTCTTGGGTTGAAATTTTCCCTAAGGATTTGTTGTTCTCTTCTGTCTGTGCAGTGACAGTCTTTCGCTGTTCGTCGACTTGGGCTTTGGCTTTTTGGATTTCGCCAATATTTTTTTCTACGGTTTTAAGGTTTTTTTGGTATTCTCCCAAATTCGATTTGGAATTATTTAGGTTATTTTTGATTTTGTCCAAACCCTCTTGTGCGGTTGTGCCGGCATAAGATGCTGGAGCTACCAACAAAGAGCTGCCGATGAGGAAGCTCGCAATTTTATTCTTGGTATTTTGGATGTTCTTCATGGTCGTCTCCTTTTAATTGTTATCCAAAGAGGTGATTTTGTCGTCTTGCGGGCAGACATTTTTTAGCGAAGAACGGTAGTGTCCTACTTCGTCTTCCCAAATTTCCCCCTGAAACTTCCAGTTAAGACTCTTGCCTGATTCCACCTTTAACTCAGGTCTTTCTTTCTCTGTAATATTGCCGCCCGCCATTTGGTAACGGATGTGTTCACCAGCGCCCGAATAGAGTTCATAAGCTAGCACTTCGTTTTGCTCGAGCACGCGATAAAGTCCACCGGCCAACTGATTCATACGATTTTTTAGAGCGAGGCCTGCTTGTCCGCGCAGCTCTCCCTTTTCTTTTTCCATTCGAGCAACACCCATTTCGCGAAGCTTCTTAATCGAAGTGCGTGACTTTTGGGCAATAAACTGCTGAATCTTGAAGCTCATTTGTCGCTTTTCAGCGGTCGCGATTTTTTGCTTTAAAGACTCATCTTTTTTGTTATCTATGAGCTTTTTTCGGAATTCACTAATTTCACGTCCAGCTTCACTGGCTTTTTTCATCACTGCTTTTTCGCGAGCAAGGAGAGTTAATGTGACTTTATTAAAGCGAGAAATTTCGTCTTCATAAGTGTTAATTTCAGTTTGTGGAACGGTAAAGGACGGATGCCGTGCTAACTCCACAATAAAGGCGCGGGGGAGTCCGTCGACCTCTTTGCGCTCAGAATTTTTTAGCCAAGCTTTCACTGTTTCATAATAATTCGAAACGTTTTTATCGTTGGCGTTTTGATACGTTTGAAGTCTCGCCTTTAGAGTTCCATATTTTTTCTTCATCTCTGTTAACACCTGAATTCCATCGCCATATTGGCACAAGTTTAAATATCCAACGGTGCGAACGGTGTAGGATTCAGGTGCAAAAGCGTTTTTAAAAAAGTCTGTGTGCAAGGAAAACATATTACCCGCGGCACCTTCGTAGTCTTCAGCCATTACCTGGGTCCAAGCTTGTTCTGTCATCGCCTGCAACCACAGCGGATTCGACTTGTCGACTTTTAAATAAGATTGAAAGGAATCTTTGTAAGCTCCTTTTTGAAAATACAAACGCCCAACTGTGAGAGCAGAGATATTTCGAATAAGACCCTTTTTGTCGCCGTCAGTAAGTTCTAAAACCTTATTCATCGTGACGAGGGCTTCATCGACTTTTCCTTGGCGATAGAGAGAAAGACCCGCTATAAATGTGGCCTCTGGATAGTTTGGAGACTTTTCGCCAATAAACAGCAGAGCGTCCTCAACGAGTCCAAGTTGTCCCACATCTAAATAATACTTTGCGCGGTACATTTGGTAGATTTCGTTTTGAGTAGTGTCAATGTCATATTTGGTGATGAGCGGATCGATATGCTTCACATCTGACACTTTTAAAATCTTTATATTTTCAATGAGCTTATGAACGGCTTTTTCTTGCCACTCCCTGCTTTTAGAGTCCATCGCAACTTTAATGAGTCCCATTCGGAATTCAGAATTAAGGCCAAGGCCTTTTGCCGTGAGCGCATAGTTGAACCACGCCTCAGTTCGATACTCTGGGTCCTCCATAAGTTCAGCAAACAAGCCGAGAGCAAGTTCGTAATTTTTTTGGTATTCAAGAAAGATCAAGGCTTGAAGCATTTTGTAATCATTAGGCTTCATTTCTTCAAGAGCCTTGAGCTCGGGTTTATCAATTGAGTAATCAAGTTGTGGTTCTGGGATTTCATTTAATATTTTAAATTCAGGAATATTCTGAATCGATTTTTGTGAAGCTATCGTTTTGGCTCCAGGAAGGGGATCCAACTTAAAAGACTCTAAAGAACTATTTATAACTGCGGGCGACTCTTTTTTTGCAATAGGATTAAGTTGCAGCTGTCCCGCCTCAGGAATATTTAGGGGCTTGATATTGGCCTGAATTTCTCGTTCGGGCGAAAAATTCAGACGGGGAATTTCATTTAGTTTTTTATTTTTTTGCACAAGCTTGTAAGCGGGGACTTGGCTGCTCTTCATATAGGTTTTTGGCTTCTGCTGAGCATACGCAGTTCCGGCAGAAACCCCGAAAGTCGCCAGTGCTAATAACAGAGTATTTTTTTTCATATAGGTCCCCCAATAATAACTAAAATTAGAACCAGTAAGTCAGACCAAACAACAGCGAGGTGTCGTTGGTCATTTTAGCCCCCAGATCGCGAGAATCTGTGTATCCATAAGTGCCATCTTGCGGAGTGTAGTACTTGGCGCGTTGCTGATTGCCCCATGTGTTCGTTAGGTCAGCTCTCAAAGCCAAGTGTTCAGTAAAAAAGATCTGTTGGAAGACAGCGAATTTAAAGATAGCTGTGCTTTTGCTGATATCTCCCTCGGACTGTTTAACACTGTATGCCATTGTGCCAGCACCGACAGATAGACCCATATCAAAATAGATAATCGAAGTATCCATAAAGCTCATTTTGGCGTAAAAGGGAACAAAAGATGCCGAAATAATTTGTGAAGATGTAAAGACGTTATGATCTGGGTAGGCACCGAAACGACTCTTGAAGCTTGTCACTGCATCATTGTCTTTAAGGCTCCCACTTTTGTATTCGAAGTCCATGCCCCATCGTTCATTGAAGAAGTAACCAAAATTTAATCCATACATTGAGCCTGCATTAAAAGGGTCATTAAATGGAACTCCATAGTTCAGACTTAAAAAATACCGTGAAGCCTTGGTGTAGCGCCGGTTTTGTACGACGGCGAAGTCGTCATCTTTTGCTGACCAATATTTTTGTTCGAGCTTTTTGATGTCAAGTTTGTCCGACCCAGAGCCAGCAGGCTTGGAAGGTGATGTCTGAGCGTAGGCTAAAGAACTCCCGAGCAGCAATAACGTCAAGGTGAGAGTTTTCATTTTAAGTGGTCCTCCGTATTAGTTAGTACTCTTGAATAAGAATGGATAAGTGACGAGCACTTTTGTCCCCCCATTCGGAGCAGGGAACTTCCATTTTGCAACCTTATTCAATATACATCCTTCTACGGTTGCGTTTTTTAACGTCGTATCGCCGATGGCTTGGGTCTCAACAGACCCGGTACCTGCGATCGTAAATTTAACAGCGACTTTTCCGAACAACTGTGGATTTGCGCTTAATTGTCGTTCGTAGCAATACAAAATTTGACCCAATTGAGATTTAATATATTGTGCAATCACTTCGCGATCGAGACCTCCGACAATTTCGCTTTCTTCTTCGATAAGGCCGACGCCGCCACTTCCAGTTGAGCCTGCTCCAAGTCCCCCGATTCCTGAGGTGTTTTTACCACCCCCACGACCAGCAGTAGAGATCAGGACCCCTTGCATTGAAGATTCTGTGCCGTAATCGCGACCTGAGCGATCCATATTGCCAACGGCGGCTAGCGCACGACCACTAACACCGGTGCCTGCCTTAACGCCATTGGAGACAATCACGTTGGCGCTTTTGGCAGCTTGTGCAGAAACTTTACCAATCAGGCGAGAAATCCGAGGGTCCGAGACCGCCTTCAGCATATTTGCAACTTTGCCGCTACCAGCTTGGCCACCGGCCGCTTGTTTTGGCGCTTGCTGAGGTTGACTGACGGGTTTTACTTCAGCTGGTTTTGGACGCTTCTTAATATCAGTTTTGACAATAATCTTTTGCGCAGGAGGAGGAGGGCTTACGAGAGCTACCTCGTCGTTTTTGGGAGCGAATAAGCTGAGCCCACCAATCATAGTTCCAATCAGCAATAATAAGAGAAGGCCTTTTTTGCTGTCTCGATCGACGAGTTGGCTAGCGGGAATCCGAGTCATTGCCTCTTCGCTTGTTAGATACACGGTTTTTTGGCGAACTTGATACTGGTCAAGGGTGTACTGAACCCACGAAGAAGAGTCATTTGCAGGAATGATTTTTTTGGTAATTGCCATTTCTGGAATAAAGCTTTGGCCCATGGGCAACACACGAGTTTCAATCACTTGATCTTGTAGCTTAACTAAAAACAATTGATAAGGTTTTTTTGTTCCGTCATTGGCATGAGCGTTCTTTTCGAGTTTTATGTATAGATCAGCTTCTTTTTGAAGTGGCGTAATTTGCAAAGTGGATTGTGCAATTTCCAAATATTTTTCTGTGTCTAAACAAATTTCGCACGGAGCACCGGACAAGACTCCGTCAGAGTTCATGTCAATGTACCACCATTTTCCGTCGCGGAATTCGAAAGTGCCCTGCATTCCTTTAGAAGAGGGAGATATAGAAATCACATCAGCAAGGCGAGAAGATCCAAAAGTAAAAACTGGCTGAGAAGAGCGAAGCTTCCAAGTTTTGGTGGTCCCATTTGTGAGCGACTGCTTAATCATTAAAATATTCATACGTACCCCGGTTGAATAAATCTCAAAATACTTAAGTTTTTAAAAACTATCTTAGGTAGAGGCTTGATTCTCGGATCCGGCCGTCTAAATCTTTCTGTACATCATAAAGAGGTAAAAATTTAATACCTCTCTTTTGCACAAGATATGCGCCGTCAGGATTTCGAATCGTCCCTTTGAGATTCATCTCGCCGAAGTTCACTTCTTGAACTTTGCGGACTGTTTTCGACTTTGCCTGCGCCCCAACACTTCCTAAGACAACGATTAATCCCATGATTAACGTTTTCAACTGTCCCCCCAAACAAGCCTTCGGAAATACTAGCAACGCGACTTAATTTAGATCTAAAATTTTAATACAAAAGTCCTAATTTGCATTATCCAAAGAAGTCACCTTGCCTGTTGCAGGTGCAGTTTGTCCTTTGAGATAAGTCAATTTCTTTCCTATCCATTCTTTCAAGTCGGCTTTAGTTGTGATCTTTCCAACACGTTCGTATATTTGTTGGGCCGTCGCAATTTCGGTCGACTTATAGTTTTCTATCAAGTGGGCCTGTTGTAGCAAGATATCCACATTGTCCTTCTTCTTAGCGGATAATTCTGCAATTAACTGAAGAGCTTTCTGGGTTTCTCCGCGCTGGGCCCAGGCCTCACTGAACAAAGGTCCTACGTTGTAAGTATACACTTGGTCGCTAGAGAGTTTGGAGAAGTTTTCTGTAGAGGCGATAAAATCTTTTTCTGTGTAGGATTTTATCGCACTGAAAGTTTGAATTTCTGACGAATCTATATTCATGTCGACAACTTTGGCGAAAAATGGAATCGCAGCATTAATATCTTCGAGCTGATAGACGATTCGACCTTTTTGGTAAATAACTAATGGATTCTCAGGTTGAGCCTTGAGCGTCTCATTCGCAATCCACAAAGCCTTCTCTTTTTGATCACGAGCATCGGAGGCGAGGCTCAAGTAATAAAGTCCCAATATTCGAGTTTCTTTAAACTTTGCCAATTCTAAAGCCAATTTCTCTGTGACGTCGTATTGTTTTGAGACAAAACAATTATTGGCCATTTCGAGGATCGATTGAATTTTTGCATCTTTAGTTGCAAATGATCGAGAGCAAGCCTTTGCATTGGCTTTTGTTACTCGGGCAGGGGACAGGTCAGTTCGCGAAGTCAGATAGGCTTCAAAATAATTAGGAGATGGGTAATTAACAGCTGGTGCAATCGTTGCTTCGGGGTTCATTTCCGAATAGTCCCTTGTTTTGCCGTCCGTCGCACGAACAACAACAAGTGTTTTTAGGCGTTGTTCGTTGTCTGCCTTTTTACCTTGAATGGGCTGCGTGAGTTTTGCTAAGGCTTCTTTAACGGCTGTTCTTTCTGCCTCTTGCAAGCCTCCAGGCATGGGCATGTTTTGTAGGCTATTGATATAATTTGCGTAGCACCTGTCCAGTCCAGCGAGTGCCTTGCGTACAACTTTCTCATCTTTGCTTAGAGAAAGGACATTCACGTAGGCAGTTTGGGCTTTATTCAACTTTTCTGTTTTCATTTCAAGCACCATAGCGAACTTTTCAATTCGTGCTTTGACGCTTTGGCTGATAAGCTCAGACTCGAGAATTTGCGCCTGAACTAAACGCGCAGGAGCTTTTTCCTCTCCAGAAATATTTCTACCCATAATCTTACGAGAAATATCGAAGGCGGCAGTTTTTTTACCCTCAAGCAGAAGTTTCTCAGCTCTTTCATTGAGGATTTGTGTTGCATAGGGCTCCATGTTGATGGCTAAAATCTTTTCTTGCAGTTTGTAATATTCAGGGTTGTTTGTGTTATTACCGTAAGTCAGCATAATTTTTGAGATCATACGAGGTTGATTTTTGACATCGACTCCTTGCAAAAGCTTGTGATAGATATCACGAGCTTCTTTGGTTCGACCCTCAAGTCGGAGAAAATCGGCAGCGAGTTCAATGTGTGTATTGGCATTCTTCTTATCGAGATCAGCAACGATTTTAAGTGTTTCAGCGGATCTTAATAATTGACCAATTTCAGCATAGGATTTTGCGGCGTCTTTGAGTCCATCTAAAACCCGCTTATCGTCAGGGTATTTTTTCGCAAACTGCAGGCTGAGTTCGGCCCCCTCGAAAGGTTTGCCATTTGCGTACAGCAAGCTAAGAGCTTGCCAGGTGGACTCTTTAGCTAATGGCGAACTCTCATGTTCTTTTGCAAAATCAAGGAGTTTGCGGGCTGCCGCTGAGGCTTCGCCTCCCTTTGCAAACTCTTGAATTTCTGTGAAATGAGATTCTTCAAGAATTTTTGTCATTGCTTTTTTGCGATCATCAGTGGCGTTTGTTGCAATGATCTTTTTCGAAAACTTCTGGAGACCTGCGTAATCCTTTTTGATGTTAAGCATGTCTAAGATGAGGTCTTCAGCTTTCTTTTTGAGATCCGCTTCTTTGGCCGTGTCCGCTATTGGGCGCAACCACTTTTCTGCTTCTGGATAATTGTTTTCTTCATAGGCAATATGTCCCAATTTAAAGCGAACATTTTGAGCATGTTTACCAGTGGGATGCTTGGTGAGGTAATTCATTGCCAGCTCTTTGCGTAAAAGATCCTTCGCTGGGTCTCTCTCTTTTGCCTTGCTTTTTTCTAACGATTTTTCGATGGAGTAGAGTGCGCCATAATTGGCGTCGTGCTGCATAAGGGGTTCTTGCGCGCGATCTCCAACGAATTTGTATTCGTTGCTAGCCTCTTCAAGCTTTCCAATTTGAAAGAGGAGTTCACCAAGGGCAAAGTGAGTTTTAAGATCGGGTTTTTTTGGGTCTTCACTTTCGAGAATTAGGCGAAATGATTTTTGGGTCAAATCAGAGAAGGCCACATTTTGCTTGTTCTTAAGCCAAATTTCCCACCATTTCTTTGCAATTTCGAGAGATTCACGGCGGTAATCTTTTTCGCAAGCATCCGCCGCATCTTCAGCTTTTTGTGCAGTTCGCCAAGCAGAGTCTGCCTTGCAGAGCTCACTGGTCGCTTGAAGTTGAGTAACAACTTTATCGCGTTGTTTGAGGTCTTCGTTGGCACTGACTAAAAAGAGCCGAGCCTTTACAACGAGGGGATTTGTAGGATGTTTTTCAATAAACTCATTTAAGAACAGTCCCATTTCTTTTTGCCGGCTATGAGACTCATAGAGTTTCGCGAGATCAATCATGGCCGTGCCAATTTCGGATTCTTCACAAACCCCTGAAAAAAAGGAGTAAAGCTTATCAGCGGAATGGCTATCGCCGATAAATACAGTGAGGTCTCTGAGTGCTTCTTTGCGTAAGTTGTGGCGATTTGAGGGGACTTCTCCATCCCGGAGAACGGGGGTCGTTCTAACAACTTGCAAAAGTTTTTTAACACCGTTGTCAGATTCTTTAAGGTTGTAGTAGGCCCATGCGGCCTTATACATTCCGTAAGAGTAAACACGAGATTTTTGCATCTTTTCAATTTTTAAAAACTGCTCAAGGGCCGGGCCAAATTTTCCTTGGTCGTAGAGGAGTTCGCCAAGTGCGACGGTACCGTCTGCTATCAGCGGAGATTTTGGAAATTTTTCTACCAACCGAGTAAAGAGAACTGAAGCTTCGTGGTTTTTTCCAACCTGTTGGTGGGCAAAGGCATTGTTAAAGAGGACAGCATCCATGTCCTTAAAACCTGGAAATTCCTTTTCAATGCGAGAATAGACCGTAATTGCACGCTTAATAGCTTCAATACCGCGTTCATTCGGAACCGGAAACGAACTCATCTTTACCACGGGGTTATTTTGATTCATATCAAAGAAGCGACCTGACTTAGATCGTCTCATGTAGAGTTCTGCAAGGCGGTAGTAAAGATCGGCTAAGCCAGCGCTTCCGGGCTTTCTTTGTTTTATGAGTGTTTGCAAGGACTCAATAGCTTTATTCTCTGATCGCGTGATCATAATCTCTGAAGTAAGAGCTTTTTTGTCGTTTTCGACTTCATTTCCGCTTTCGCCAATGCGAACTTCAGGCAGAAGTCCTTTGCCTTCTCCTGAAGATTTTGCCTGGCTGGCTTCGGTTGCTAAAAATGCCGCAAGTGCGATCAAGAATAAACGTGAATTCATATTAATCTCCGACCAGAGTGACTAGCTTAAGCTGTGGAAAGCCAGCCATAGATGCTGTGTACATAACTTTTCTTAAAACAGAATAAGGAAGAGCGGCGTCGGCCTGTAGTAAAATACGTCCTTCTTTTATTGCAGGAGTTTCTTTTAAGCTTTCGTCTTTAGAAAGCTTTTCGAGCTCGGTAAAGAGTGGCAGGATAAAATTCGAATCATTTGGATCAATATCTTTGCTTTCAAAATTCAAATCCTTCATGCTCGCTATTTTATTTTCATCAATTTTAACGAGTTCTTTTGAGACAACCAGTTTGACCGATGGTACCGGATTCGTACTTGATGACGAAGCCGGGAGTCTCATGTCTTTCTCTGGAATTATCTGAACGTCAGACGTTGAATAGGTTTGCAATAAGAACACCAAAAGAATCGTGAACATGTCCGTCATCGAAGTGATATTCAATGCGAAGGTAGAGCTTTTTTTAGGGAGCTCAAAGCGGCGTCTCATAACTTAGCCCTCCATCGTATTTGCAAAGGTGATTTCAGGAAACATATAGTCTGTTTGCACTTCTTGATTCTTTGTTTTGTCAAAGAGCGGGAACTTCACGTTGTTATCGCGACTGCGGCGAGCCTCGTCCATCACATGAACTATGTCGTTGTAAGACACATTGCCGTCCGGAGAGAGGTCCACCTTAAAAACTTCGGGATTTTGTTTTTTAACTTCGCGAAGTCGGAGGTGCAGATTTACATAGTCAAATGTCCCATCAGATTTTTTTGGTACGACTTCAATGTTTTGTTTGCCGTTTTTGACGATCACTATTTTGACGCCTTCTTTGTCTTTGACTTCAAGGGTGATTTTGGTGGCTTTTTCGTCCTTGTCTTGCTTTTCAATCGCCTGTTGCACAACTTGCGGTAACTGGGTTTCAATAGTGGCAAGTTGCACAAAGGCAGATGAGACTAGAAGGACCGGAACAAGTTTCACCATCACAGCAAGCAAAGGTGCGAGATCGAGTTCGAACTCATAGTGATGATTGATGTGAATTTTCTTCGTTCTTCTCATAAACTAAACTCCGCGTAGGAAAAGACTTCGTTTAAGAAGCTTTCACATTTGTTGGAGGAACAGCGCTTCCGGTTTTTGGAGCCGCAACATGATCAGGGAAAACATTTTGACGGTTTAAAGTTGGAATGTGTGAGCTTGTGAGGAGCTCAGTTAGTTTTGAGCACTTCTCAGAGATTTGTTCAATCAACTGATTTTGACGAGCTGTTAAGAACGAGAAAAATACCATTGCAGGGATTGCGACGGCGAGGCCTAGAGCTGTTGTGTACATCGAAACTGAAATACCGTGCGCGAGCAAGGCTTGTTTTTGAGCGGGATCAGCTTGAGCAACGGCCTGGAACGATAAAATCAAACCGTGGATGGTTCCCAAGAGTCCAAGAAGAGTCGCTACGTTCGCAAGCATTGAAAGATAGTGTAATCGTTTTGTATAAAATGGCACATTCTCTGACATGGCAATATCGTGAGCTTGGAATATCGTTTCGTCGTCACGGTCGGCCTTTTCGAGGATGGTTTTAAAGGCACGAGCCATAGGCTTTTGCTCCATTTGAGCGCACATAAGCAGGGCTTCATCGAGCTTTTTTGCGAGCACAAGATTTTGTGTTTTTGCCATAAAATCGTCGACGTTCATGCCGTAGTTAAAATAAAGAGCTCGAGCTCGTTCTACAACCAAGAGCAGTGAGCCTACTCCAGTGAGAAGAATGACCCATCCGACAACTCCAGATTCGTTCATAAAATTAATAAATGCCATATCCCGTTTCCTCCAATTATTTCGTATTCAAAATCATTTTTTTAATTTGGTCTTGTCCTTGCTTTTGCACTTGGAGGAAACGAACCGCATAGTGCAGGCCGGATTTGACGTTTAATCTTTGTTTTGTAAAGTTCTTCCTAATCACTTCGGCTTTCACATTAAAACCTGAAGGATTATTTGTACCATGGCCGCGAAAATGAATGATTATTTCTTGCCCTGGTAACAGCAGTGGATCATTTAGCAACAACAACGCACCGTTATCGCTAATAGATGTGCATTTTCCGTCAAAAAAGTTGTAATCGTTATGGGCATAAACATCGATATCGCAGTCAATGCGGGGAGAGCTTCGTTTAATAAAAGCGCCAGAAAGATGATCTTGCGACTGAATCAGTCGTGCAAGTCTGTCCTTTGAGAACTCTTGAATGTCGCCAAGAAGCATCCACGATTCCATGTGCGGAGCCCAAACATAGTTGTAGTCAAACAACTCACCAGTCTGAATCATATGAATGAGCGCACTGTATTCATAAGGCCCGAACTTCATTTCACCACGAAGAATGTACCATTGCGTTAAGGTTGTTTCTGCGGTTGTCTGTGCTTCGCTCATTTTCAGATTCCTCTCTTATTGTTACTGAACTAGTTCTTAACTCCAGCCGGATCGAAGTTTATTCGGACATCGGCTCCAGCTTGGGGGATAGCACTGCCATGGAAAACAATAGAATTTGATGCTGACTTATAGGTCCAACCATTTGTGGCGCCTTGAGGAACAACAACACCATTTACAGTGACAACGATGGTTGACTCAATTGGCAGCCGGGCGAGTGAGAACTCACTAGAAAGTTCAAGGATTGATCGTGAAAGATCTTGAAGGCTTGTGCTAAAGTCGCTGCAAAGACTGATAAGCTTTCCTGAGGACGCGGTTACAAGCTGACCGTATCTTTGAGAAAACTTTTGGCCATTGCCTTTGAGTTGGTCGAAACATGCCTGATCAAAAATGGTGATTGCATTTACTGAGAAATTTGTTCCAGATCCGGCAGCGGAAGTGAAGTTGGTCAAGAAGTCCATGTAGCGTTGAATGCTAAACATATTAGGGTCGCTGTAATTCTCTGTGAAATAATAGCCAGCCAGGCCCGTAGTTAGGTCATTGTGAGAAAAATCATCTTCGTCACTCACGATAATCACTGCCAAGAAAGCATCGGCTCTGCGGAATCCAGCATTCCGGGTGTCTTTTAGTGTCGCTTCGATGCTTGAGAAGGCGCGTTCATCGCCAGCACCTCGAATGCCCTGAGTGATGTTCGTCAAAAACACATTGTTCAAATTTGGCGTGTCCTTTTTCATTACGAAAACACCGGAGTGATTATTTAAATCCTGATTTGTGACGCCATCACGAATTTTTGAATAGTCGGCATAAAGACTATCGTAAGGAGTCAAAAAAGCGTCTGTCGTAGTTACTGCCATATGAAAGTCAGAGTTCGTCTGCACGAATTTTTCAATAAAAGATTGGAAGTGATCTGTGAGGTTCTTCTGTGAGCTAGCCATGGAGCCTGAGTTGTCGACGACCCACAAGATGTCGACCTTGCGAGGAGTGTACACTGAATTCTGCTTGTAGCTAGAAGCATCTGCTAACAGCGAGAAGGAGTCTGCAGATTTTCCGCAGCCAACAATTAGAGTGGCTGCTGTTACTACTGAGAGAGAAGCCAAGAAGCTTTTCATTGTGAACCTCCAAGTTCATTAGACCTATCGTCTAGATCTGTGATCAGTTTAATAGGATCGAACACGGAAATCTAAAACACACTGAAGTGTGCGAAAGGACTTAAGGATTGGTCTAGAAATCTCACCGTGAGACTGGCTAACATCTTGGAATTACATGGCAATATTAAAAATGGGCAATGTTAAAATAATATTCTGGCGTCGAACTGTTTGACGCTAAAAAAGAATTTCTAAAATCGATTCTACTTAGGTGCACACAAATGTTTTAAAAAGTGAAAATCTCTACGACACATCACTTTGTTTGCAGAGTTTCCAGAACTTTTCCTTTTCTTCGGTAGACAGGCTCGAGAAGGTCTCAAGCAGGTCGTTTGCTGAAGCCGATTTCATTTCTTTTTCGCGGTAAATCCGGATCATGTTTTCAAATCGACCGAGAAATCGGCTGTTGGCAGAGCGAAGAACTTGCTCTGGATCCAGGTCAAAGTGCCGAGCGAGTTGTGCAACACTAAATAGCACATCGCCAATCTCATGTTCAATTTCACTCATGACATCGTTGTCCATTGCTTCTTTGAGTTCGTCGATTTCTTCTTCGACTTTAAGCCAAACCTCTTGAGGGGTTTCCCAGTCGAATTTAATTTTGTGAGTTTTAATTCCAATGGTATAGGCTCTTTGCAGGGCGGGCAATCCGATTGGCACTGAGATTAAAGAGGGCGATTCGCCGCGGGAGGCCTTTTCGGATTTTTTTATTTTTTCCCAATTCGCAAAAACATCGTTGATCCCACTGACTTTGGTATCACCAAAGACATGTGGGTGACGGCGAATCAATTTTTCCGAAATATTTTGAACGATGTCATCAAAGGTAAAGGCTTGCTCCTCAGACGCGAGCTGAGCATGCAGCACGACCTGAAACAAAACATCTCCCAGCTCATCTTTGAACTTTTCTGTGGCGCGGGCAAAGTCCTCTGGTGTTTTATTTTTATTTGCCAGACGGCAGGATTCCCGTTCTTCGAGAGCCTCGACCATTTCGTGGGTCTCTTCAATTGCATAACGCGCCAGGCTGGTGTGAGTTTGTTCTTGATCCCAGGGGCAGCCATGGGGACCTCGGAGATGAGATACGACCTCGACTAAAGAACGAATGTCTTTGAGATTCTTAGGTGTATTTGGCATACTGACTGGACCTCGACGAAAAAAGAGATTACTGAGAGTACTAGCATATAAGCCTGCGGATTTCGATAAAAATTCCGAAAAGTTGTGCAGCATGGTTCGTTATATTGGAATTAGAAAAAGATGCCGTTGAATAAGTTTGGTTCCAAAAAAACTGAAGTGTCCCACAAGCGTGTGAACTACGAAGATCACAGCCTGAAGTTTTTGGAGTGGACAAAGCATCTAGGATTTGAAAAGACCTACTTCGGGCGAGTTATCTATCAAATTTTTAATGAGTTAGAGCGGCGTCTCCTCATTAATCGCCTGGTGACCACTTTTGTTTTTTGTTTGATCTTGTCTTTTCTTGTGTTTTTTCAACTGGAACTTCCCTATGACTTTCGGGTCAACGATATCGCTAAATATGATGTTGTATCTCCTTTCAGCTTTGAAATGACCGATGAGGTGATCACTGAAGAGAAGCGTCTTCGCGCTGAGCATTCCATTTCGGTGGTTTATGATTTTGACACGTCGGTCTTTGAGCGGGTTTCTAATGGAGTTTACAAATCCTTTCGGGGCCAACGAGCCCTGTTGCGCGATATTCGCTGGCCTAAGTCTGCCAAGGGGAGCGAAGAGGTTATTCGGGATTTTTTTCAAAACAAGCCGTTGTTTGAAAAGGACTTAGGGATTGCAGTTTCAGATTATACCTTTGATTGGTTGGTAGAAAACCGATTTAGTCCAAAATTTGAAAGCGTGATTATTCGAAATCTAGAGAATTGGTACGAAAAAAAAATCACCGAAGCTCCGGATCGCTTTATTCCCAACAACCAGTCGACCGTTCTTGTCCGCGTGGTGCACAGAAATAATTTAGGTCGAGAGTTTTTACTTCCTAAAGTTGAGATTTTGGACCTGCAAAATCCAGATCATTTTGAGTATGAACCAAGCATGCGAGGGCTCGAAAAAGTAAATGACACAGATCGGGAAAATATTCTTTATTTATCCCGAGCCCTGGTCGTGCCCAACTTAACCTTAAATAAGCAAGAGACTGCGAACCGTCGGCAATTGGCCCGCAATGCTGTTTTGCCTGTTAATATTACGATCAAAAAGAACCAGGTCATCGTGCCTCAGGGCAGCGTTGTTCAGCCATTTCACATGGCGGTTATTCGCCAAATTCAAGCAATTCAGGCTGATAGACGTGGGACGCTGATGACCTTCTCGCTTGCTTTGTTTTTGACTCTCTTGATAGTGGTTTTTGCGTCTTATTTGCGGCGCTTTACTTTGAACAAGGTAAAAGTTGTAAAAAAAGATTCATTTGTGATGATGGTGGTCATTCTTTTTGTCGTCGTTTTAACAAAGGTCTACATATTTATTACAGATGCCGCTTTTGTTTCGAAATTTGGTCATATTCTGAGTCCGAAGGTGTTTCTCTATGCGGCCCCAGTGGCGGCAGCTCCTATGATGATGGGACTGCTCGTTTCGTCAGGAGAGGTTGTTTGGCTCTTTACCGCTTTTATGGCCATTGCCATGGGAATCATGACAGATTTTAGTTTTAGCTTTATGTTAGTTACTATGGTGGGGGGAATCGCTGGAGCCCGCGGTGTTTTTAAGTGTAAGACTCGAAATGATATTTACTGGGCGGGGATTCGCACCGGCGCAGTGAATGCTTTATTGATTGCATTCTTGGCAACAGTTTCAAAGATTGAACAAGAGGGCAATTTCAACGAAGTTTATTACACAGTGTTTGCTGGCTTTGTTGGTGGGATCTTTAGTGCTTTGGTTGCCATGATGACGATTCCGCTGTTAGAATCTGTTTTTAGCTATACCACCGACGTAAAGTTGTTGGAACTGAGCAATCTGAATCATCCTTTGCTTCGAGAAATGATTGTAAAGGCCCCCGGCACCTATCATCACTCGATGATGGTAGGGAGCATGGTTGAGGCCGCGGCCGAAGACATTGATGCCAATCCTCTTCTCGGCAAAGTGATGTGCTACTATCACGATATTGGCAAAACCGAGCATGCAAATTATTTCATTGAGAATCAAAAAATGGGGCACAATCCTCATGACCAGATTTCGCCATTTATGAGCAAAACTTTGTTGGTGGCCCATGTTAAGGACGGCGTTGAACTCGGAATGCAGTATAAGCTTGGAAAACCCATCATTGACGGCATTCTTCAACACCATGGTACAACTCTGATATCTTTTTTCTACAATAAGGCACTGGACCTAAAGAAAGAGGACGATGTTGAAATCTCTGAAGAGGACTTTCGTTATCCAGGGCCCAAACCGCAGTTTCGTGAAGCGGCCTTGTGCATGCTAGCGGACAGTATAGAGGCGGCTGCGCGTTCGCTCGATGAACCGAATCCAACTCGATTACAAAATATTGTTCGCAACGTCATTCAGAGGAAATTTCAGGATGGGCAGCTTGATCAGTGCAATTTGACTTTGAAAGACATTTCCAAAGTAGAAGAGGCTTTTACGCGAATTTTAATTGGGATTTATCATCAGCGGATTGACTATCCCCGAAATGCTGGTGGGGGCCTGGGCGAGAAAGTATGAATATCCTCGTTATCAATGAAAGTTCTACGCGCGCACCCAGAAAATTTATTCAAAAGTGGTGTCTAAAAATTCAAAAACAGTTGGTGTCACGAAAATTGCTTCCCCCGGACAAAAGAAATCTTGAACTCACTCTTGTTTTTTTGAATCGCGGTGCTGCGAAAAAGCTCAACAAAGATTTTCGCAGCAAAAACTATGCAACGGATGTTCTCAGCTTTTTGTCAATGGATGAAGAATCGTTGGGAGAACTGGTCGTTTGCCCACATGTTTTGCGGGCACAAGCAAAGGAGCATGGTCTAACCTACAAGCTCGAACTTGGATACATGATTCTGCATGGAATCCTTCACTTGCTTGGTTATGATCACGAAAAAAATAAGGCTGAAGCCGATGAGATGTTTCAGATACAAGATGAAATCTTTGCAGAGATACAGTAAGGGGCCACTCTCAGCTAATCCGTCCATCGACGAGGTTGATGGCGCGATTCGCAGTCGCTGCAAAATCTGGATCATGGGTGACCATAATCACTGTAGTTCCAAAGTTCTTATTGGCATCGCGGATGATATTCATCACAATATCCCCATTGGCCGAATCTAGGGAGCCCGTGGGTTCATCGGCAAAAAGATATTTAGGCTGCATCACCAGTGCGCGAGCAATCGCTAGGCGCTGTTGTTCGCCTCCTGAAAGTTGGCGGGGGAGACGGTGGATTTTATCGCCAAGACCAAATTGTTCTAGCAGGGATTCAGCATAAGCCCGTCTCTCTATTTGTCGCCGATTTTTAACAGCAGGTAGTAGAACATTTTCAATCGCGGTGAGTTCCGAAATTAAATAGTGAAACTGAAATACAAAACCCATTTTTTCGTTGCGAAATTTATAGAGCTCTGGATCTGCCATCTTGCCAAGATCATGACCCGCAACTTCAACAGAGCCCTCGCTCGGAGAATCTAAGCTGCTCAAGATGTATAGCAAGGTGCTTTTACCGGAGCCGGATCTTCCCGTCAGGGCTACAAATTCTCCGTCATCTATTTTGAGGTTGATATCGGTTAGAATGCGCACGGGTGGTGTGCCGATGGCCTTGCCAATTTTCTTAGCTACAATCGCCATATTTACTCCGCCCCAGAGCGAATGATTTCAATAGGTGTCAGCTTCCCAGCGGCGCGCGCAGGCAAAACGCTCGCAAGGCAAGCGGTTGCAAGCGCGAGAAACCCCGCCTGCAAATAAATTTCTGGGGCCGTAGAAACAAGCATGTAACCTGCGGATTGCATGGGGTTGCCTTTAAAGGGGATGGTGCGCAAATAAAGACAAATGCCGTAACCGCAGCTGAGGCCGAGGGCCACTCCGGTAATACCAAGCAAAAATCCCTGAGTAAAAAAAAGAGAAATTATTTCTCGAGTGCTGTAGCCCATTGAGCGAAGAATGGCGATGTCGCGACGTTTTTGAATGACCATCATGTTAAGAACATTGTAAATGCCAAAACCTGCAACGACCATGATGGCGCCAATGGATAAAAATCGAATAGCGTCTTGGATGCGAAAGACGTCAAAAACATTGGCGTTGATTTGGTCCCAGCTTTCGACTTTTTCGGGGCCGAAATTCTCCCAGGCCGTGGCCAAGGCAGCAGCCTGAGTGTGGTCAAAAAGTCGAACCGCGATTTTATTGACGTGATTCGGAGAGCCATTGACCTTTTGGACATCAACCAAGGAGCCATAAGCAACATTGTCGGTCATTTTATTGCCAGAATCAAAGACACCAACAATTTTAAACGGCGAGGGCGGCCCCTTGCCGAGAGAGACGAGGATGTTTTGTGCGAGGCGAACGCCAAGACGCCGTTGCAATTCTTTCCCGATGACGACGCGATTGCCGCCGGCGGCGATATCCGAGAACTTTCCTTCGACAATATAGCCACCGATGGTCGTTACCTTTTCTTGTTGGAGGGGATCGCAGCCAATGAGAGTTGTTGGTGCTGTGGCCTTGCCATTGGTAAAAATAACGGAGGCTGAAAGCTGCGGAGAAAAGGCTGCCACCCGTGGGTCCGCCCGAAGGCGGGCATACCAGCCCTGTGGTTTTTCAACAATGGCATTGTCTTTTCTTCCAGAAGGTGGGGGGCTCCAAAAAACATGGGTGTAGCGATCATTATAAAAGGCTTCATTCAGTGACGTGCTCGTTAAAAATTCTTCGCGGGCCTCGATGTGAATATGAGGGTTGTTGTTTACGAGTTGATCTACAAGGTAACCGCGAAATCCTAACATAAATCCAGAAATCGTAACGTAGCTCGCGGCGCCAAAAAAAATTCCAAGCAGCATTAAAATTGTCTGCCGACGTTTTGCTAGCAAATAACGGATGGCCAAACCAATCATGGGCTTACCTTTTTGCGAATGGCTAAAATATCCCCTTCGCGAACCTCATCACTGATGAGCTCGGCGACGGTGCCATCAATAATTCCCGTTTTGATTTTGACTGGAGTGAGTCGTTTTGCCCCACGCTTGACAAAAACTTTGTTGTCTTCGATTGCTGCCAGCGGAGCAAGCAGGACATCCTTTCGCTCGCTGATTCCAATTGCGACATCCACAGTCATCCCTGGTAATATTTGCTCCGGTAAGTTTGAGGTCTTAATTCGCACCAAAAAATTGTTATCGTGGGAATAGAGGGACTCTACGACGCCATCAAAACTCTCGCTTCGTAAGCTATCAAAACTGAGTTTGGCTTTTTGGCCTTGGTGAACGCGCAGAGCACCTTGTTGTTCAAGGGTTACGACCAGGTACCTATCGGACAAATCGACCACGCTCATAAGGACTGCTTGGGGGAAGACATTTTCTCCAACTTTGACGGGCAAAAATGTGATCGTGCCATCAAAAGGAGCAGAAAAGACGGTCGAGGGGTCCATGATGATAAGCTTGTCTCCTTTTTTGACCTTGTCTCCCTCTCTCACAAGAAGCTTTATAACTGTACTTGTGACGCCTGACCGGATTTGATAGGTCTTGACGGCGGTGACGGTACCTATGCCGTAAACGCTTTCGATGATGCTCCCCTTTTTCAGAGGGTTAGATAGGAGCACGTTGTCAGTATTATTTGTTTTAATGACAGCGGTAATGAAGACAGCAAGGACCATGATCAGGATGAGGGTCGATGCAATTCGGTGATTTTTGATCCAAACAACTATTTTCGTCATAGAGCGATCGTTACTCAAAATCCGAAGCAGTTCAACCAAAGGCTAATTGTGGCGCAAAGCAGAGACAATTTGTCCGATGGGGTTTAAACTAGGCGTGGGGGTGCTGGTGAAAATAATCAATGTGTTAGGGTTATTACTAACAATATTCTTTATCTCTCCAGTTTCGGCAGAAGTTTGTATAGACAGTGTGTCTAGTTTGAATCAGCATAAATCTGACCTGCCTCTTATTTTAAGAAACCTGCCCGTAAGGTTATCCGTAGATAGTATTCTTGTGACAGCTGCGATTTCAATTTGTTCAGTCGGTGAGGATTTAAAGCTAGTAGGCAATGTTTGGACGATTACTGAAATATATGAAGATGAAAATTATATCAAAAAAGCCTGTTTTGAAGCTGGGATTTTCACTGTGACTCTGCAAAACGGAAAGACTTATGAAATCAAAGTTGAGAGTGAAAAATCCTTAAAAATCGAAAACGTTAGTTTTCAAATAGCAGACAAGGCAAAGTATATTGCAGTTGTAAATAAAATAAACACGGCTGCAGATAAAGCTGCTGGCAGGACAACAACTGGAAATGGAGGCCGTAATGGCGCGGCCTATTAGGCGGGGTTTTCTCTTAATACTTTTACTTTTTAAATTCGCTGGTGCAGCTCCAAATCCTTTCAGGTCCAAAGAAGAAATTGAATTTATAACCAAAAAGGAAGTTAAGCTTTTAGACTTTGGCAAGTCCGAAAGTTTTGTCGGACTCTTGCGTCGTCCCTTCGAAAGAAATAGCAACTTGAAGTCCGCAGATCTTTACGCCCTGAAATCAAATGAAAAGTCAAAAGTGGATCCCGATCTTTGCCGGCAGATGCTAGGGCAAATATTTGGTCCCATTGACAAGATTTCGCTACACGTTGAGAAAATTGATCTATTTAAGACCACGAGGGGGCCAGCGTGTGAGGCTCAGGTTGTCGATGGCAAAGATCCAAAAACTAAAATTCCTGAGCGCCGAGTGGTTATTGGTTTTATAAACCTGAAAGCTTTTGCTCTGGTCTTTCATTTTTCAAAGAAATCGAACTCTTCCGAGCAAGAAGATATTCGTCTTTTTTGGCAGAGCCTCAAGTAAGACTATACCGCAAAACGTCATGAGTTGTCGATCGTTCGCAGCCATTGACTATCTCTGTCCCCTAGATACACTGGCCCCATGTCTTTAGTTACAGAAGTTTCGGATATCAAAAAAAAGCTTGTGGACCTTGAGAAGTTTGGTAACGAACTTCGGGGGTATCTTTGACCTAGACAAAAAGCAGAAGCGCCTCGCCGAATTAGCCATGGCCGCCGAAAATCCTGCGATCTGGGAAAAGCCGACAGAAATGCAAAAAATAAACAAAGAAAAGGCACTTCTCGATAAAGCCGTGGCCGAGTGGAAGACTTTTAGCGGGCGTCTCGAAGATGCAAAGGTTTTGCTTGAGATGGCTATCGAAGGAAGCGACGAGGAGTCTTTTGGCGAGGTGAAGGCTGAAGTTCTCGCGATTGAAAAAATTGGTCAGGATCTAGAGCTCAATAGACTCCTGAGTGGTGAGATGGACGCTAACAGCACTTATCTTTCGATTAATTCTGGAGCCGGCGGGACAGAGTCCTGCGATTGGGCTCAGATGTTGTTGCGCATGTATACTCGTTATGCGGAACACCACGGATACCGTGTTGAGATTTTAGATATGACAGAGGGGGAGGGCGCAGGAATCAAATCTTGCACTCTCTTGATTGAAGGGCCCTATGCTTATGGTTACTTAAAAGCCGAGTCGGGAGTCCATCGTCTGGTGCGAATTTCTCCTTTTGATTCGAATGCCCGAAGGCATACTTCTTTTGCATCAGTGTTTGCATGGCCAGAAGTCGATGATGATATCAATATTGAAATTCGTCCGGACGATCTCAAGGTTGAGACCTTTAGGTCCAGCGGAGCCGGAGGTCAGCATGTCAACAAGACTGACTCTGCAGTGCGTATGTATCATTTGCCTTCCGGGATTATCGTTTCGTGTCAAACGCAGCGAAGTCAAATTCAGAATCGCGAGAAAGCCCTGAAGATGCTCAAGGCAGCCCTTTATGAAAAAGAGATCGAAAAAAGAAATGCCGAAAAAGATGCTATGAACTCACAAAAAAAAGCAAACGAGTGGGGCTCGCAAATTCGTTCGTATGTGATGCATCCTTATCAGTTGGTCAAGGACCACCGGACCGATTTTGAAACGAATCAAGTTGATGATATCATGGACGGAGAACTCGATGGATTTATTATGTCGTATTTAAAAACGTACATGCAACCTCTTGCAAATAATGAAGTAGTTATAAAATAAATGAAACAACTCGTTTGGATTGCGTCGCGCTTACTCTTCTCTAAAAGAACCCTCTTCGGTGGTTCGGCTGTTTTTTCACTCACGGGGCTTGTACTTGGTGTCGGAGCTTTGGTCGCTTCTATGGCGGTGGTGAGTGGATTTGAGGCTTCGCTGCGTTCGGCGATGGCCGATGTTACGGGGCATGTACAAATCATCAAGCGTCCCATGCTGAGTGATCCGTGGCAAGAACTTGAGAACGGGATACGAAAAACCGAACCAACATTGGTGGCTTCTGTGCGTTTTCTTAGGACTGAAGCCGTGCTTGCTCATCAGGGAGTGGTCTCTGGTGTGATGATTCAAGGAGTCGACGAAATACGGGCGCCCGAGGTGCTTAATTTTTCATCTCGGCTCGTTTCTGGTGAATTGAATTTGAAACCCAATGGAGAAAAAACTCCAGCTCTGATTGGCAAACGCATCGCCAGTCGGTTGGGGTTGAAAGTCGGAGATTTATTTCGGGTCGTGATGCCAGTTCCGGATGCTATTGATCCCGGAAGATTTGAAAGACGCATTGTTGAGTTTCAAGTTCGAGGCGTTCTTGATCTGGGAAAAAATGATTGGAATGAGCGCATGATTATCACAACACTTGAGGCGGCGCAAAAGCTCGTGCAGGTTGGAGATCGTTACAGTGGTTTGTTGCTCAAGTTTGAAGATGTTAATTATGCTCGGACGGCGGCTTTTCATCTGAGTCAAAATTTAGGGCCTGGATATTTGGTTTATGATTGGAGAGAACTCAATGAAAATCTTTTTGAGGCTGTCAAAATTGAGCGGGTTGTGATTTTTTTGGTCATTCTTATCATCGTCATCGTTGCGTCGTTCAATGTGGCTAGCACCCTCTTTGTCAACGTCGTCCAAAGATATGCAGACATTGCGATATTAAAAACCCTTGGGCTAACAGAAAAAAGTATTTTGAAGATGTTCAGCTTTCAGGGGCTTTTTATGGGGGCTATTGGATTAATTTTCGGAACTCTCTTCGGTTTTGTTCTATGCGTATTATTTACGATTATTCAAGCGACCATGGGCGTTTTGTCTGGTTCTGTCTATCGAATTGATTCTATCCAGCCAGAATTGCGCTTCGTCGATTGGATTGCCATCGCCGCTGTTACAATGTTGATTAGTTTTTTTGCAACGTTAGCTCCAGCATTGCGGGGATCTCGGTTGAACCCGGTGGAGGGACTCAAGTATGGGTGATACAAACTCGCCTCTCATTTGTGCAGATTCGATCGTAAAATCCTACCCGCAGGGGGATGGCGGGGAGTTGCAAATCCTGCGAGGTCTTTCTCTTGATATTTATGAAGGCGAAGCTCTCTGTATACTGGGATCGTCGGGGGCTGGCAAAAGTACCTTCTTGCAGATTTTAGGAACTTTGGATCGTCCTCAGAGTGGGCAACTTTTGTTTCATAATCGAGACTTGCTAAAGATGGATGACGATGAGTTGGCACTTTTTCGAAATGAAAAAATGGGCTTTGTTTTTCAGTTTCACCATTTGCTTGCTGAGTTTAATGCCTTGGAAAATGTGATGATACCTTGCCGAATTGCTGGGCAGTCGGTGCGCGAAGCAAAGGGGAGAGCCTCAGAACTTTTATATCAAATGGGGTTAGGAGAGCGTTTGGCGCATTATCCAGCACAGCTCAGTGGTGGCGAGCTGCAGCGCGTGGCTATTGCGCGGGCTTTGGTTCGTCGTCCCAAAGTTTTATTTGCGGACGAGCCGACAGGCAATCTTGATATGCAAAATAGTCAGCGCATTCAAGACTTGTTTTTTGAATTGAAGGAGCACTATGGCCTAGCTTTAGTTGTTGTCACTCATGACCTGGTGTTTGCTCAAAAATTCCCCAAAATTTTGCGGATGAAAGATGGCCAGTGGGCCTAACGTTTGACAAGCCTTTGGTCTTGGGCTACGCTTTCCCTTTGTTTTTCTAAGTAGCTAAAACTTCTGGGAAAATTTAAACTCCAGAAAAAAAAGAATCAATAAGGAAGATCGACATTGTCACCTCATAGCAAAATTCTTTTTTCAAAGCTCTCGTTCTGTTTTTGTTGGCGTTTTGTTTTTCTGTTTTCGTTGTTTTTTGCGATGCCCAGTTTTTCCCAAACGTCCTCAACAAAAAAGAAAGCACCGCTAGCAAAGGCAAGTGGCAGTCGCTCACAACAAGAGTTGCGTGTTGTCAGCGTCGAAGCTACAGGGATGAAGAAGCTAGAAAAAGATGCCATTGTAAACCGCTTGGTTACCAAGGTTGGGGCTGTCTATTCTGAACTAAATATTCGCGAAGATGTGAGGGCTCTTTTCAAAAGTGGTTACTTTGTAAATGTTGAAGTGGATCGTGAAGTTAAGGCGAGTGATGTTCGTTTAACGTACCGGGTGACCGAGAAGCCCTCGATTGTTGAGGTGGTCTATGAAGGCAACTCGGAGGTTAAAAGTGAAGATTTGGCCGAGGCTTCTGGAATTAAGGCTTATGAGATTCTTAATATGGCTAAAGTCAGAGAAGCCACTGAAAAAATTCAGAAATTATACGAAGACAAGGGCTTTTTTCTCGCAAGGGTTGAGCCAGCCATTGAAGAAGTCAAAAAAGATGAGTCATCTCGGTTGATATTTAAGATCAAAGAAAACGACAAAGTGAAAGTCAAAAAAATCACCATCATTGGAGCGAAGAAGATTTCTGATACCACTCTTAAGGGCAACATGCTTACAAAAGAGGGCGGATTTTTTTCTTTTATGAGTGGTTCTGGGGCTTATAAGCAAGAGGCTTTTGATCGCGATGTTGTGGCTCTTCGCTATGTGTATTACAACCAGGGATATATAAAGGCCAAAATTGATCGCCCTCAAGTGAATGTGACTCCTGATAAAAAAAGTATTTATATCGCTTTTCATGTGGATGAGGGTGAACAGTATAACGTTGGCGAAATTGATTTTGGCGGCGATGTTTTGTTTCCGAAGCAAGAGCTCTCAGAAGCAATTAAGCTTTCTTCGGGGAATGTATTTGCCTACGATGTTCTCTATAAAGATCTCAGTGATCTTCAGGCAAAGTACGGGGATTTGGGCTATGCCTTTGCAAACGTGATTCCGCGCACCCGTATTAACGATAAAGATCTTAAGGTTGATTTGCTTTTTGAGTTCGATAAGGGCAACAAAGTTTATTTTGGCGATATTAATGTTGTGGGCAACTCGAAGACTCGTGACAAGGTGGTTCGGCGAGAACTTAAGGTCCGAGAGGGCGAGCTTTACAACGAAACTCGCCGTCGTCAGTCTCTAGAAAATGTGCAACGGCTTGGTTTTTTTGATGAAGTGAACTTCAAGACATCAACATCCCCTGAAAAGCCGGATATCCTAAATATGGACATTGTGGTTAAAGAGAGAAATACAGGGCAAATTCAATTGGGAGCAGGTTACGGCAGCGTGACCGGCTTTACCTTGCAGGGTTCTGTTAATCAGACAAACTTTTTAGGAAAAGGGCAGAACCTCGGTGCCTCATTGAACCTTAGCGATACTGGAAGCTATTACAACTTCACTTTTACTGAGCCCTATTTTCAAGACACTCAGTGGTCACTCGGAACAGAGTTGTATCAAAGCGCTGATAATGGACGCTCCGATTATGATGAAAAACGTGCGGGTGGATCTCTTAGTTTGGGGCATCCTTTGGGTGAGGACTGGCGAGGGACGCTTCGTTACAAGCTAGATAAGACAACCTTGACGGCAGTCAACGATCAAGCGGGAAATCCAGTGACGGACTTTGCTGTCTTTCCAATTGAAACGGCAAACGGCTACACGAGTTCATTGACAACATCGATTCAGTACGACACTCGCAATGATCGCTTTATGACTAGTAAAGGGATTCTCACGAGTTTCTCCTATGAATATGCTGGTATTGGTGGGGATCTCAAGTATCAGAAGGGGACCGCTATTTTTAGATATTTTAAAAATGTTTTCTGGGATGTGGTCTGGAGAAACTCAGCAACCTACGGAAAGATTGAAAGCTCGGACCCAAATAGAAATCCACCCTTCAATCAATTGTATCTTCTTGGGGGACCTTACTCTTTGCGAGGCTATCGTCCTTATCGTATAGGTAAACAAGTTCGATCGCAAAAGGCTTACGATGCGGCCTTGACGGGTATTCCAACCCCATCGGATGAGCAGAAGGCCCGCGCCGAAGAAAAAGCCATGGTCTTTTACGGTGGTCAGCAGCAGTTAATGTATCAAACGGAATTGCAGTTCCCTCTGATTAATGAGGCCAAAATCATGGGTGTTGTTTTTTATGATATCGGGCAGGCCGAAGATCAACTAACATCGACGAAACTCTTTGCGGATGTGGGCTTTGGTATTCGTTGGTTTTCGCCCATTGGACCTCTTCGTTTTGAGTGGGGCTTCCCATTGAATAGAGATCCGATTTATCATCAAGATCCGATGATTTTTGATTTTTCGATCGGAACGCCATTTTAGATTTTTTTAAATTAACTTTTACATATTAACAAAAAAGAAATTGGGGGCTTAGATGAAAAGACAAATGGGATTAAAAACAGCACTGATGAGTGCTTTGGTTTTAGCTGCAAGCATGGCTCACGCTGAAGTGAAAATTGGCTTTGTGGATATGCAAAAAGCCATCCAAAGCACGGCTGCAGGAAAAAAAGCTAAAGCAGAACTTGAAGGTGAGTTTAATAAGAAGAAAAAAGAACTTGAAAAAAAAGAAGCTGATCTTAAGAAGATGGGCGAGGATCTAGAACGAAAGAAAGCTGTTTTATCTGAAGAAGTGCTGGGTAAAAAGCAGGCAGAATTTCAAGAGGAAATGTTAAAATACCGGGACGTGGTTGGTAAGAGCCAAATAGAAATTCAGAAAAAAGAACGCGACCTAACGGCTCCGATTTTGGACAAAATGAAAAAGGTGATTGAAAAAGTAGCAAAAGATAAAGGCTACTCAATGATTCTTGAAAATAGTCAAATGGTTCTATTTGCGACTGCAGATTCAGATTTGACGGATGATATTATCAAGGCTTACGAGAAAGAAAAATAGTTCCTAGCTAAGGAGTGTTCCCGTGAAAATCCATCCAACCAGTGTGGTTTCGCCCGATGTTAAAATTGCTGAAGGTGTCGAAATTGGTCCTTACTGTTTGATTCAAGGAAAAGGGAAGATCGGCAAGGGCACTTTTATTGAGGGGCATGTTACTTTAGGCTACCGGCATGGGATTGTTGAGATTGGCGAGAACAATCACTTTTCTCCTGGGGCCGTAATCGGAGGCCCCCCTCAGGATATCTCCTATAAAGATGAAGAAACCAGTCTCATTATCGGGAATAATAATACCTTTCGAGAGTTTTCTACCGCCAATTTAGCAACCTCAAAGGGTGATAAAAAAACTGAGATTGGGAATAACTGCTATTTTATGGCCTACACCCATGTCGGACATGATTGCAAAATAGGCAATAATGTTATTGTTGCGAATGACTGCCACTTGGGCGGCCATTGTGAAATCGAAGACAATGTTGTTATCGGCGGTTTGTGTGGATTTAATCAGTTTACTCGAGTTGGGCGAGGGGCCTTTATTGCTGGAAGTTCGGTCATTAATAAAGACATTCCCCCTTTTGCAAAGGCCCAGGGTAACTACGCAGTTGTTCGCGCTACGAATAAAATCGGCTTGATTCGCAAAGGTTTTTCACGAGAAGAAGCCAATAATATTCACAAAGCTATTCGTATCATGGCCATGGGAAATGGCACCGTTGATGAAAACATTGAGCGCATTCGCCAGGAATGTACTCCGAGTGAAAACTTGGAGCATTTTATCCATTTTATAAAGAGTTCTAAGCGCGGCATTGCCATTGGTCGCAACCAAAAAGAGGTGGGAGATGATGAGTCGTAAACTTCGTGCAGCCGTTGTGGGGGTTGGTTACCTGGGGACCTTTCATGCCCAGAAGTATTTAAAAAATCCCCAAGTGCAGTTGGTGGGAGTTTGTGATTTTTCTGCGACTCAAGCAAATAAAGTGGCGACAGAGCTGGGTGTTGCCTCTTTTAAAAATGCTACTGATTTGATTGGTCAGGTCGAGGCAGTTACGATAGCAGCCAGCACTCAGTCGCATTATGAACTTGCGAAATTGTTTCTAAAAAATGGGATTCATGTCAATGTTGAGAAGCCCATCACAGCGACGGTTGCACAAGCCGAAGAACTCGTGCAACTTGCTCAAGAAAAAAAATTAAAATTGGCCGTGGGACATATCGAAAGATTCAATCCCGCCATCATTGAGTTAAGAAAACATATTAAAAATGCAAAAAATATACAACTGACACGTCTTGCAACCTATAAACCGAGGGGCGCTGACGTGAGTGTGCTTCACGATTTGATGATTCACGATATGGATCTCATTTATTGGTTATCCCAAAGCGAGATTGAGACTTTTGAGGCCTCAGGATCTAAGTTGATCTCTTCAGAACTTGATACGGCCCAGGTTGTTTTTAAAATGAAGTCGGGTTTGATAGCAGAGGTCAATGTGAGTCGAGTGTCCTCAAATATGCAGAGGTGGATTCGAGTGACTCAAAAAGAAAGTATTTTAATGGCCAATACGGGCACTCTTGAGCTGGAAAAATGCGAAGCTGGATCTGGAGAAAATCCAGTTCAAATTCAGCAGTGGACTGTAACAAAAGAAGATGCTCTTCAAAATGAAACCGATGGCTTTGTAAATGCCGTTCTCAATGACACAGAAGTTGTAGTGAGCGGTCTTGATGGTTTGAAGTCTCTACGCGCGATCGAAGATGTCAAGCGCCGCATAGAGGCCAGTTTATGAACGAAGTGATGATCGTTGCTGCGGAAGCATCCAGTGTTACCTATGCGCAACGATTGTTAGAGTACTGGAAAAAAAATAATGTCCAGATAAAGGCCTTCGGGGTGGGTAGCAAAGAGATGGAAGGCCTGGGCTTTGAACGTCTCGGAAAAGCAGAAGAGATGGCCGTTGTTGGGGCCGCAGAAATTATCAGTGCCTACGGGCGTTTAAAAAAAGTTTTTGATGATTTGGTGGAGGCCGCAGCTAAGCGCCAACCCAGAGTCGCCATCGTAATGGATTATCCCGAATTCAATTTGATGCTAGCTAAAAAACTCCATGGTCTCGGTGTGCCAGTGGTATACTACATTTCACCTCAAGTTTGGGCTTGGCGAAAGGGCCGAGTTCAAACTATTAAAAAGTATTGTAAAAAAGTATTCGTCCTTTTTCCGTTTGAAGTGCCCTTTTACGAGGAGCATCACGTTCCTTGTGAATTTGTTGGCCATCCGATTTTGGATGAATTGGATGATCAGCTCTATGCCGAGGACTATCGTAAACTTCGCCGCAACCAGTGTGGCATACGCGATGATGAGATTGTTTTGGGCCTAATGCCTGGGAGCAGAAATTTAGAATTGAAACAACATTTTTCAATTCAGCTGGAAGTAGCAAGAAGGCTAGCGAAAAAATACAACAATCTGAAAATATTGATAATGGTGGCGCCGACCTTTGATAAAGAGAAACTCGAACCGTATCTCGAAGATTTTCGATTGGATTACATGGTGATGAAGGACGATCCCTCCAGAATGATTCACCTTACCGATTATGTTATCGTGGCTTCAGGTACAGCGACACTCATGGTGGGGCTTTTGTTGAAGCCAATGGTCATCATGTATCGGATGAAATTTTTGACTGGGCTGTTTGCTCTTATTTTTGTTCGTGGAGTGAAGTTCTTTGGTTTGGTTAATTTAATTTTAGGCCGAGAAGTCTGTCCTGAGCGCTGGCAATCGGAGGCCAATCCGGATACCATTTTTGCATTGATGGATCGGTATTTTCAGGAACCTGAATACGCGGGTCAAGTGCGAAACGAGCTCAAAGGATTGCGACAGCATCTCGGAGACAGGGGGGCCACAGCAAGAGTGGCCAAGTCTTTGGCGGAGTACCTTAACACATGAGGACTCTCCGGCTTTTAGGTAAAGTTTATAGTCGAGTCGTTGACCTTAAAAATTTTCTTTACGATAACGATTACTTTTGCCCTGTTGAAATTCCGGTTCCCGTTTTAAGTATCGGAAATTTGACGGTTGGAGGTACCGGCAAGACTCCGCTGACGGATTTTTGTTTGAAGTATTATCGTCGAAGACAAGTGAATCCCGTTGTTGTTAGCAAAAATTATCGAGCGCAAGTTAAAGACATTGCCGTGGTTGATCCGGATCTTCCAGGGGCGGCGGCTTATTATGGTGATGAGCCTGTTTTGCTCGCTGAGAAAAACCCACTGTGCAAAGTTTATGTAGGCCCTCGAAAGTTTCAAACTGCAAAGCGTGCCTTCGAAAATGAAAATCCCTCTTTGATCATAATTGACGACGGATTTCAGCACAGAAAACTTTACCGGGATGTGGATTTTGTGGTTTTGGATGCGACAGAATCCCCCCTTAGTTATCGGAGCTTTCCTGAGGGGAGGGCTCGAGAGTCTTTTGAGAGCTTGGTACGAGCCACCGCGATTCTAGTGACAAAGATCAATTTAGTTTCTTCGGCGGATTTAGAGGCCTTGGTCAGTTCGCTTCAGAAGAAGTTTACAGTACCGGTGTTTTGTTTTAGTTACGAGATAACCCATCTGCATTTGCATGGATCACAAACGGATCGCGATATCAGAGATTTCGCAAAGAAACCTTGTTTGCTGGTATCAGGGCTGGCTAAACCGATGAGCTTTGAAAAAAGTCTCTCTGCGTTTGATCTGAAAATTTTAAAACACTTTTCGTTTCCGGACCATCATCCTTATTCTGGAAAAGATATTGAAAGAATCCAAACGGACTGGAAAGAGGCAGGATCTCCCCCCATCATCACCACTGAAAAAGACTATGTAAAACTTCGTCATTTTTGGCCGGCGTCAATGCCGCTATGGATTTTAGGCATTGAGGTCAGAATCCAAAACAAGGAGGATTCCTTCTATGAAATCCTTGATCAAGTCTTGTACTAAATGGCTGAGTCATATTTTGTTTTTACTTCCACGGGAGCTGGTGCGAAAAATGGGGGCTTTGATCGGGTTTCTATGGATCGATGTTCTTCGCTTCCGACATGAAGTTATGATGACCAATTTACAAATTGCCTTTCCCGATTGGTCTGAAGAAAAAAAACATCAAGTTGCACGAGAGAGTGTTTACAGCATGGGGCGCGGTTTTTTCGAGTTTTTTCTCATTCCACATATGAGCGAGGCGTGGTTAGAAAAATACGTCGTCTTTGAAGGGTTCGAGCACTACCAGGCAGCACTCCTGAAAAAAAAAGGAGTCTTGTTGGTGAGCCTTCATCTCGGAAATGGAGACCTTGCGGCATCAGCGGTGAGCTTGAAAGGGTACCCCCTTTCGATCATTACAAAAATTTTTAAAAATAAATTTTTCAACGATCTGTGGTTTTCTTTTCGCGGCGGTCAAGGGGTTCGTCATATCGACGCTCACGGACCGAGCACGGCTTTTGATATTTTAAAGGCGTTGAAGCGAAACGAGGGAGTTATCTTTGTTATTGACCAATTTATGGGAAGACCCTTTGGTATAAAGACTCGTTTTTTTGGCAAAGAGACAGGATCTGCTTATGGTCTAGCTTTGTTTACTATCAAAAGTAAATCACCGGTAGTGCCAATATACACTTACGAGGGGAATGATCAAAAAATGCATGTCGTCTTTGAGCCAGAGATCGAAACTCAGGACCTTGTTTCGGACGATAGGCAGGCCTCGATACTTGCCATGACTCAGAGATTTAATGATAAGATTGAGAGGATTATAAGGATGCATCCAGAGCAGTGGTTGTGGGTGCATCGTCGTTGGAAGGAATTTGAGTGAGACTGCTGACATACCTTTTTTTTACAATTCTGGTGCTGTCCTGTTCTACTTCGCCATTAAAGTATGATCGATCAGAGCAACTCGTAAAACACGATGAATTCGAAAAAGCCGTAAAAATTGAAAAACCACCCGACACGGATCCAAGCATGGGTCCTCAGATTTTGCCACCCGTAGAAACGTCCGCAAAAAAGACAGAAGAAAAAAGAAAAGAAAAGACAGGTGTTAAACCTTTAAAAAAACACAAAAAAACTGCAAAAGTTGAAGCCGAAGTTCCTTTACGTCGTCAGCCGGAATTAGAGGATGATACTGGTTTTCAGGGACGGAGGCCTATTGTGGATCCGTTTGGAGTCGGTGAAGAGTTGGTGTATGACGTCCACTACTTCAAGGTTTCAGCTGGAGAAATGAAAATGAAAGTCGGTCCTATGGCCATTGTTAATGGTCGCAAGGCCTATAACTTTTCAATATCACTGCAAACCAGCTCCATTTTTTCGTCATTTTACAGCGTTGATGATAAAGTTGAAATTTTTGTTGATTACGAAACTTTGGTGCCCAGAGTTTTTCAATTGCATGTAAAAGAGACGGCCCAATTGCGAGAGGCACGAATGATTTTTGACGAGTCCACCAATCGGGCAACTTTTTGGGAAAAAAAGGTCAGCAGTGAAAAGGGCGAAGAGGAAAAAAAACAAACCTGGGACATTTTGCCCTATTCACAAAATGTTTATAGCGCGGTGTTTTACCTTAGAAACTTCAAGTGGGAGGTTGGAAAAGAGTATGCTTACCGTGTCGCTGACGATGAACAAAATTTGATTTTTAAAGCCAAAGCTTTGCGAAAAGAGCGGATCAAAACTGAACTTGGTGAGATGGATGCCATCGTCATTAAGCCTGAAGTGATGCTTAAAGGTGTTTTTAAGCCTGTTGGTGATATTTATATATGGCTTTCCGACGATTCTAAACGCTATATTCTTCGAATTGAGTCTAAAATTAAGATCGGGACCATTATTTCAGAGGTCGTTTCGATAAAACCTGGACATAATTAAGCTTTAAGTCGAGTGGGCCTTTGCCGCCGAGAATACTAAAATGAACAAATGGCGGTTACGGCTTGTCGACATTTTTCTGGTTACAAACCCTGCGCAAAAAATGCGACCTGTGATGATCTGTGCTCTGCTCAGTCGGTTCCAACTGCTTACTTGCTGATCATTCATCTTGGTGCGATCGGCGCCGTGGTAAGAGCAACGAGTTTGCTTTCTGCCATAAAAAGAAAGTACCCGCAAAGTCATTTGACGTGGATTACCGATGCGCCAAGCCATCAACTCTTATTAAATCATCCCCTAGTAGACCGAGTGTTAACGACTGGAAAAGAAGATCTTCTGAGTTTATCAGCTCTTGAGTTTGATGTTGCGTTTGTCGTCGATAAATCTTTGAAGGCCGGTGGAGTGCTCAGACAGACGCAGGTCAAGCAAGTCTTTGGTTTTAAGGTTGACCCCAGAGGTGGTGCTATTTTGCCCGCAACGCCTGCTGCTACGGAACTTTGGAGCTTGGGCTTGGATAATTCGCGAAAGTTTTTTTTGAACCAAAAAGCTGAAACACAGTTGATGACTGAGGCGTTAGAACTCGGTCCCTTTGAGCGAGACGAATACAATTTACCGCTCACACTAAGCGAAAAGGTAGAGAGTGAAAAAAGGCGCCAGACCTGGATAGGTTCGGGTTCGCTCTTGATTGGAGTGAATACCGGCTGTAGTTCAACGATTCCGTATAAGAAACTGTCAATTTCTTATCATCGAGAGTTGATTCAAGAGATAAAACGGCGGTGGAATGTGAATGTTATTCTTCTTGGCGGGCACGAAGACAGCGATCGAAATCTGAAGATTGGCGAGGGGCTTCCGGTACATCAGTCCGAAACAAAAAGCGGTTTGAGAGATGGTTTAGTGAGCGTTGCGGCATGCGATATTGTCGTTACGGGGGATAGTCTTGGCATGCATATGGCTATTTCTCAAAAAAAGCATGTGGTCGCTTGGTTTGGACCCACCTGTGCTCAAGAAATCGATCTCTACGATCGAGGAGAAAAAATTGTTACCAAGGCCTCTTGTGCTCCATGCTGGAAGAGGCTTTGCCATCAAAACACTATGTGTTACGATCAGGTGTCTTTGGTTGAGCTTATTGCCGCAATAAAAAGAGGTTTTGATCTGTGTCAGCAAATGTCCTTGTCCAAACAGCCTTCCTTGGAGATTTGCTATTAAGTATTCCGCTGATGCGGAATATGCGCTCCCTATGGCCCGAAGAAAAGCTTATTTTAGTTTGCCGCAAAGGACTTGGTGATTTCTTTTTAAAAACCCGGCTTGTTGACAGGGTTTTTGAAATTAATAAAGGCAATAATAATTCCTATAAGGTCGTACTGAAGGCTCTAGAATCAGAAAAAATCACCCGAGTTTTTGCTCCTCATGAGTCTCTGCGCACCGCATTTTTCGCTCGAAGGATCCAAGCTCAAGAAAGAATAGCTTTTTCAAGTTTTTGGAATTTTATCTTTTATAATTCTCGAATGCAGAAAAACAAAAATCTACCGGAGGCGCTTCGCCAGCTAAGTCTATTACAGAATTATGATTTAGACCTTAAGTCGCAAATCAAAAACTTTTCTTATGATCCCCATCAGCTTTCGGTCGTGCCTTCGTGGGCCTCTATGAGTCTTGTTGAGTTTTACCGCCAGCAGTCTGATGCGATAGATACAGTTTTTTCTAAGGTAGGATGTCGCCGGAAGTTCGCCTCAAGGAGCCTCGCAATTTTTCCCGGCAGCGTCTGGCAGACAAAACGTTGGACTCAAGATGGATTTGTGCAAGTGGGCCAAGAACTTCAGAATAGAGGTTGGCATTTGCTCATTATGGGAGGCCCCGGGGAAGAGGAACTGTGTACTCAGGTGGCGGGAGCGATCCCTGGAGCTATAAATATTTGCGGAATGACTAGCATCTTCGAATCTGCTTTGATTTTGTCAGAAGTGGCGGGGGTTATAGGTAACGATAGCGCTTCAATGCATTTAGCGGCAACCGCAGATTCTCCATCCGTTGCTATCTTTGGTCCTACGGTTTTAGATTTTGGCTATAGACCCTGGCAGAATTTTGTCGCTATTGTTGAAAAAAAGGGACTGAAGTGTCGACCCTGCGGAAAACATGGCCACCGTGCTTGCCCCCTTGGAACGCATGAGTGTATGCGTTCTATCAGTAAAGATGATGTCTTAATAGCACTGGAGAAGATATTATGAGCAAAGATATATTTTAATGGAATGTGATTTTACCAGCCTTAGTCTTCAGTATAATCTTTGACGTTAATTCCATATTTGCGGATCTTTCTTAGTAAGGTATTTTTGGGAATATTGGCCTGTGCCACAGTTTGGTTGATCCGCCCGTTATTAGCTTTCAGGGCACTGACGATAAAATCTTTTTCCATTTGATCCTTAAAAGCGTCAAAATCTAAAGGGCCGGCATATCCGAGGGTGCCTGGGATGACTCTTGTATCTACTTTTTTCTCTCGCAAGTTTTCAGGCAAACTCTGTGGGGTGATCATATTGGAATTTTCAACTATAAAGGCTCTTTCTATGACATTTTCAAGTTCACGAATGTTGCCCGGCCAGCGATAGGTTTTTAAAGCATTTATGGCCTCTTGGCTGATGCCGACGATAGAGCTTGTGTGTTCCTTTGAGAATTTTTTAATAAAGTGGGTCACCAGAGAGGGAATGTCATCAATGCGATCGCGTAATGGTGGCAAAAAGATGGGCATAACATTTAGTCGATAAAAAAGATCTTCTCTAAAAGTTCCTTCTTCCATCATTTTTTCGAGATTTCTATTGGTCGCAGCTATGATTCGGGTATTGGTTTTAACTTCACGGTTGCTACCGACAGGAGTGAACTTTTTTTCTTGAAGAATCCGTAGGAGCTTCACTTGCATATCGGGTTTAAGTTCTCCGATCTCGTCTAAAAATAGGGTTCCATTATTTGCAACTTGGAACTTGCCGATTTTTCTTTCGATAGCGCCGGTAAAGGCGCCCTTTTCGTGGCCAAAAAGTTCGCTTTCCATCAAGCTTTCAGGAATGGCACCGCAATTGATGGCCGTAAAAGAGCCACTTTTTCTCGGCGAGTTGTAGTGAATGGCCTTGGCAACAAGTTCTTTACCCGTTCCATTTTCACCGCGAATCAATACCGTCGTATCGACTTTGCAAAGTTTGTAAATAAGATTAAAGACTTCTTTCATTTTGTGCGAACTGCCGACGAATTCACTTTCGACATCGTCGTCAAAAATTGGATTCGAAAAGGCCAGACTCGAAACCAAGTCTCGGGCTTCGAGACTTTTTCTGACGATTTCAGTCAGGCGATGGGGATTCACCGGCTTTTCGACGTAGTCATAGGCGCCATCTTTGATGGCAGTGACGGCATCTTGAAGGTTGCTATGGGCCGTCATCAACACCACAAAGGTTCGTGGATCATGCTCCTTGATGGCGGCGAGGGCTTCAAGTCCATTCATTTCTGGCATTTTGACGTCCATAAGAACCAAATCCCAGGCCTTGAGCTTGACCTTTTCTAGAGCTTCTTTTCCCGTGGTGGCTTCTTCGATCAAAAATTCAACATCGGGGAGTGCGGACTGTAAAATGGAGATGACGGACTTTCGCAGTTCGGCTTCGTCATCAACAATGAGTGTTGTCAGTGAATTTGAAATCATACTTTTCCTTCGGTTGCCGCAGAGGTTGTATCATCGCTTAAGGGGAGGGTAAAGGACACCGTAGTGCCGGAGCCAATTTTGCTGGTCAAATCCACCTTTCCTCCATGAAGCTCAATAAAATATTTGACAAGATAGAGTCCAAGGCCAGAGCCCTTGGACCTGAGCTCCTGATCTTTACCACGCGTAAACTTTCCCCAAACATTGGTCAAGTCTTCGGGTTGAATGCCTTCGCCATTGTCTTTTACCTGTACAAAAATCGCGTCATCAGTTTCGCTGGATAGAATTTGAATTTGCCCGCGCCGGGGGGTGTATTTAATGGCATTTTCAAGAAGATTGACCACAACTTCTTTGATAAGAGTTGTGTCAAATTCTGCCGAGAACATGGGCTCTAGGTTGGGTTGTATTTGAATTTCTTTTTCGGCAGCCAGAGGCAGGAGCTGAGCTAGAGCCTCTTCGATGACCTCATTGATGTCGGCAACTTCTTTGTGCACTTTGAAATCGCGAGATTCGACGCGGAGGACTTTTAAGATCGACTGAATATAGCGATTGAGTTCTTCCCCACTCCGTCTCAGTGATCTCAGGTCTTCTTGCAACTCGGGAATTGCATGTTGAGTCATCAGACGATCTACGATCGCTTGAATCTTGGCGATGGGGGTTTTTAAATCGTGACTGATCAAACTTACAAAATTATTTTTTAATTGTTCTAGTTCTGAAAGGTATTTCTGCTCTTGCTGCAATCTGAAGTTAAGGCGTTCGATTCGATTTGCCTGATAGCCAATAAATATAATCCAAGTTGCAAGCAGCAGGACAAAAGGCGAATACGCCGGAATCCAAAGATAAAATGTATCAAAGACCCAGGCCGATATAGCTGCAATAGATAGGGCCAGCCAGAGCATAAAAACCAAGGCGACTGACTGTGGGTACTGGGTAATAATAAAAACTGCGAAAAGGGTGAGGCCTAAAAATAACAAAGCATAGATTGAAAAATTCCAAACGCGGATCCACTTGTGACCCAGCAGGTCGTCTGTGATCTGTGCTAAAACTTCGGAGCGAGAGAGGGGGCCGAGGGGGGTTAAGTATTGGTTTCCAGAAGAGGTCTCGGCGCCAATAAGAATAATTTTGTTATGAAAAGCCTCTGGCGGAATTTCGCCATCAAGAATTTCAGACAATGAATACTGAGTGAAAACGCGCGCTGTTCCGCGGTAGTTAATATTTAAGCCATTGGGAGAAATTGGAAAACTTTTGCGCGTGATTTTTTCTGCAAGGTGGGGAAGAGATTCACTTTGATTGAAAATGTGACGTATGACGCCATCTTCATCTCGCCGAAGATCGTTACTGGCAATATTGTTTTGCTTGTCATTCGTGAAGACGGGCTCATAAAGACGCTCAAAGTTGTTGGTGCTGGTTGACCAAATTACCCGGGGATCTTGAAAGACTTTTGCCTCGGAGTCACTGGTTTGGACTTGTCCGATATTGATACCAAAATAGAGGGTCACTCCTATTGCTTGCGGTTGTTGTTCTAAGATTGTCTTGAGTAACCGGTGCCAAATTTCTTTGTTCCAAAAAAAACTGTCGGTAATATCTGTGAGTTCGCTGAGGTTTGAAATTGAATTGGTTCTTTTTCTATAGACCGAAGAGAGGTCTGATTGTTTGAGGTTTATTAAAATGATTTGCTCCGACGCTTTTTGATCGCCACGGAGTTGAAAGCGTTGGTCGAAATTGCTGCCTTTGTCGTTTGAGAGGGCCATAGTTCCGATAGCCCAGCAAAGCAGGATTCTAAGCCAAAAACCACGGCGCCGAACAGACAGCCGGATCAACGTTCCTGCTTTCGAAATGTGGTATTTTAAAGCGTCTAGGGTCACGCGACGCAACATAGCAAATCTCTTTAAAAATTCAAGAATTAAAAGGGCTTATGCGCTATACTTATCAGCATGCAGATTTTTCAGGGTGTTGAGGACCTTCCTCCAGACTGGGGGAGCTCCGTAGTGAGTATAGGCAATTTTGATGGAATTCATCTCGGCCATCAAAATCTTTTGAAGCAGGCTCTGGCAGAGGGAGAGGTTGGACGATTGCCCGTGGTGGTTATGACGTTTAATCCCCACCCTGTTTCTATTTTGTATCCCGAAAAAAAAATTCAGAGGCTTTTTGATTTTCGTGATCAGAGGGAACAGCTTTCGAAGCTCGGGGTTTCCTTTTTGATCGAGCAAGAGTTTACCCAAAACTTTGCCCAGTTGACGGCAGCTGACTTTGTGCAGTTCTTTTTAATTGAAAAGCTCAAGACTCAGACTCTAGTTGTCGGGTACGATTTTTCGTTTGGGACAAAACGAGAGGGGACTGTTGAGTTCCTAAGAAAAATTTGTGAAAAAATGAAGGTAAAGCTCGTCGTTGTACCGCCTTATTTTTTAGGAGATGAGGTTGTTTCGTCTTCCCGCGTACGAGAGCAACTTCGAGAAGGGGCTGTGGAAGCCGCAAGGGACCTCTTGGGCCGGGAGTTTTATTTGCGCGGTCTCGTGCGACACGGTGAGGCCAGGGGGAGAACAATTGGTGTACCGACGGCAAATATGACACCCACGGTGGATTTTGTTCCTCGAAAAGGTGTTTATGTGACTCGAACGCACTTGCGACAGCAATGGCATTACTCCATTACCAACATTGGCTTTAACCCGACCTTTGTCAGTAACTTAGTGCCACAAGTTAAAGCAGAAACTCATATTTTAGATTTTAATGAAGATATTTATGGGCAAGAGATCCAGGTAGATGTTTTAAAATTTCTACGTGACGAAAAAAAGTTCTCGGACATTCAAAGTTTAGTTGCGCAGATTCGTGTGGACATTGATCAGGCAAGGGAGTTTTTCCGTGGTCAAAGTTAAGATCCTTGAGCTCAGCGACGAGTTGTCAATTTCGTGTCGTCATATGAATTTGTATTTTCAAAATCGTCTGTGGGAGGCTGAGTGTTCTCCCTTAAAGGGGCGAAGCGGTCTTGATCTCCTTGAGTGGCTTCCTTATGTCGAAGGCGGGGCTACGGCCCTTCGATTTCAGATTGAATCCTC
This sequence comes from Pseudobdellovibrionaceae bacterium, assembly GCA_016719575.1. Taxonomy (GTDB): domain Bacteria; phylum Bdellovibrionota; class Bdellovibrionia; order Bdellovibrionales; family Bdellovibrionaceae; genus JACMRP01. The sequence continues at coordinate 118,131 of JADJYV010000002.1, forward strand.
TGCGGATATAGTCCGGCACTTTCCCAGGCTGCCAACAGATGTGAGGTGGCTTGAGGCTTCAGACACTCTGTTGTTCCAAGATGGAGAGTGGTGGCCACGGCTGTTTCTTCTTGAAACTCTCCGTAAAATTATCATTCATCGGTTTCGGGGCCTTAACGTGGGGCTGCATGGCTATGTGATTGGTGGGACTCGAGCGGGGAGAGTTGCGGCGGCGGCACTTGCTGGTTTGGGGTTTACTCATATTCACATCGTGGATGAGGACGCGCAGTTGCTTACACGCGAAGTCGCTTTTTTAAAGCGCTACCTTCTTGGAATCAGTATTGAGGGCGTTCATGCAAGTGCGCTGACAGTTCAGACCCAAGCTGGTTCTTTGATGTTAAATACAGTACATATGGTAGAGCAAAGCTCAATGCTTAACGACCTTTCTTATTTTAATTTTATGAGCAAAGGTGGGGTTGTTGTTGATATTTCTGATTGCAGCCGCCAGACCGTGTTTTTGCAAGAAGCTGAACGGGCCGATTTAAATATCATCAGCGGTCTTGAAGTTCAGTCTCAAATCGACGTTGATTTGCTCTCAAAAATTGTTCCTGGCCAATATATTACCTTCGAAGATTATTACGAGAGTTTTTGTGACAATTTTGCGCAAATAAAAAACTCGCCCTCTGTCTAGTTACAAAAAACGGCACTGCAGAGTAATGTGTTTGTATGTCATCAATCAAAATTGGCGAAGCGCTGGTTAAGCTAGGGCTTTTGCGACCAGACCAATTTAATCAGGCTCTCGAAGAGCAAAAAAAATCTGGCGGAGCCAGGCTCAGTCAGATAATTATTAGCCTCGGTTTTTTAAAAGAGAGTGAGATACTAAGGGCGGCAGAAAAGTACTATCAAGTCCCTGGTGTCGAAGTATCGAGTTTTGAAATTGATCCCGCGGTGATCTCGCTTGTGCCTCGGGAGGTCTGTGACAAACACACCTTAATTCCGATTCAAAAAGCAGGGCAAACGTTGGTTGTTGCGTTCGCGGATCCGAGCAATATTATTGTAAAAGAAGATCTGCGTTTTATTACTCGCCATAGAATTCAAGCTGTAGTTGGTACTGAAGTGGCCATAGCCTCTGCTATTGATAAGAACTACGGCGGTCTGATTAGCTCAAAAACTCTGAGCTCGATGACCCAAGAAGCCCAAGATGAAGAATTTGGAGCTCACGGCGCGCAGAATGTTGAGATTATCGATGAGGCCGGAATTGGTGGCGAGGATGCGCCGATCATCAAATTTGTGAATGCAATTTTAGCGGACGCGATCAAACGCCGTGTTTCTGATATTCATTTTGAACCCTATGAAAAACGCTACCGTGTGCGCTTTCGTATCGATGGCGGATTGCTCGAAGCAACAGCACCACCGGCAGGCTCCGCCGCGGCGATCTCTTCGCGTATTAAGATTATGTCAAAGCTAGATATTGCAGAAAAGAGACGGCCACAAGACGGACGTCTGAAAGTTCGTACTTCTAAAGGTAAAGCAATGGATTTTCGTGTGAGTGTATTGCCGACACTCTTTGGTGAAAAAGTTGTTCTGCGACTATTGGATCAGTCCAATCTTCAAGTGGATATGACAAAACTAGGGTTTGAAGAGGATGATCTGAAACTTTTTAAAGGGATGATTAACTTGCCACAGGGAATGGTTTTGATCACGGGACCAACCGGCTCGGGGAAAACGACAACAATTTACTCTGCCTTGGCGGAATTGAACAAACCAGATGTAAATATCAGTACGGCGGAAGATCCAGTTGAGTTCAATCTTGAAGGTATCAATCAAGTGCAGATGAATGCAGATTTGAATCCTCCCCTCAATTTTTCGGCGGCATTGAAATCCTTTCTTCGCCAGGATCCCGATATTGTTATGGTTGGTGAGATTCGAGATCTCGAGACTGCAGAAATTGCATTTAAGGCAGCCTCGACGGGTCACTTGGTGGTGAGCACCCTCCATACGAATGATGCCCCTGCGACAATCGTGCGCCTGACCGAAATGGGCATGGCTCCATATATTATTACGGCGACTGTAAACTTAATTGTCGCTCAACGTCTTGTCGGAAAGATTTGTGAAAATTGTAAAAGTCCAATCGAAGTGCCGGCGCAAACACTTGTTAATCTTGGTATACATCCAGACGAAGTGCCAGAGTATAAGCTTTTTAAAGGCCGTGGGTGTGCCACTTGCAATGGCACCGGGGTTAAGGGCCGAGCGGCAATTTACGAGTTGATGGCGATGACCGAAAAAATAAAGGACGCGATTTTAAAAGGAGCCTCCGCTGGGCAACTTCGATTTTTAGCCAGGGAGCAGGGGATGAGAACTTTGCGTCGTAGTGCTTTGCTTAAACTCAAGCGAGGCATCACAACAATTGAAGAAGTTTTGAACTCGTCAGTGAAGGATGTTTAATGGCAACGATTAATTACTTCGCAGAGGCCAGAAAAAGGAAGTCGCAGGAATTGATGTTGGTTTTGGGTTCTGAGCCCAGATGCAGGGTGCATAAAGATTGGACTACCATCGATTCTACGCCAGTATTGCTGAGTGATTGGACTCAAATGTTAAAAAGTCTGCTAAAGGCAGAACAAATTCAAGGTCTCGAAATTGCGGGTCGAGTCGAGGGCTGCACCCAAATGTCAGATGGTTTTCGAACGTCGTACTCTATATTTCAAACAACTGATTGCTATAAGGCTCATTTTTGTTTTGAGCCCATTCATGTATTCGAAACAGAACTCAGTCTCCCGTCAGTTTTTATGGAGACGGTTCAGCGTCGCCAGGGATTAGTGATTTTGGGGGGGCCGGCGCACCCTTATAAAACCAATACACTTGCGCAAACTCTTTATAAACTGAATAAAGAGTACGCTTTTCATGGAGCGATTTTTTCAAAGCAAGCCTTTCCAGGAATTCCCGAAGAAAAGGCAAGTTTTGTCTATCAAAGCACATCCGTTTCAGATGTTATCGAGGGTGGATTTTTTGCTGGAGCTGATATTGTTGTCATTCACGAAACAGTCACTGCTGATTTACTTTCGCAAGTGATGGATTTTTGCGATGAGGGAAAAATGGTTTTAATGACGATTCCGTCTCACTCTCTGATCAGTGCTTTTCATAAATGCTTAGAGCTTTTGTCTCGCCGTTTTAACAGCCATTCTTTATGGCGTTTTGCCAATCATTTGACTCTGGCAATTGCCCAGCATCCCGTTGCTTCTCTAGCCCAGGATACGGTGTTAGGGTTTGAGATGTTGCTCAGTACGCCGCAGCTCAAATCCTCTCTTGCTCAAGATCAGATGTCGACTGTCGAAGCAATTTTACAATCGAACTTAGACAATCCAGGGGTTCTGGGGCTTAACCAGTCATTGCTTCAGCTTCTCGTGAGACGCCGTATAGATATGAAACAAGCTTTTTTAGTGACACAAGATCCAGACGGACTTGATCAGCTTCTAAAGAAGGTGGGTATTTAATGCCTAAGTATTCTTACACAGCTAAAAACTTGTCGGGTAAGGTTCTGCAAGGGGAGCTCGAAGCTGCTAACGAAAATGAAGCCCGAGTTCGTTTGCGGGCACAGCAGTTGTTGCCCATAAAAATCTCGTCCGGTGGAAAATCTTCAGCAAATGTGGGTAAGAACCTTGGCAACAGTGGATTTTTCGCTCCGAAAGTGAAATCAAAAGATTTACAAATTTTCACTCGGCAGTTTGCGACCCTCATCAATGCAGGTATTCCGGTGGTTGATGCACTGAAAATTCTTAGTGAGGGCTTGCGGCCGGGGCTTCTGCGAGAAGCCTCAAGCAAAGTTAAAACTTCTATTGAAAATGGAAAACGCCTTGCAGACGCCATGGCCGGTACTCGGGGAGTTTTTGATAAACTCTATGTCAATATGATTCAGGCAGGAGAAGAGGCCGGTATTTTGGATTCAATTCTGAATCGTTTGGCGATCTACATGGAAAAATCCGAAAAAATAAAAGGTCAGGTCAAAGGGGCTATGGTTTATCCCATAGTGATCTTGATTGTTGCCTTTATTGTTATTGCCGGCATTTTGGTTTTTATTATTCCGAAATTCAATGAGTTTTACAGTTCAGCTGGAAAAGCGCCGCCCGCTCTCACGCAGTTCGTTGTAAACCTAAGTGACTTTATGATTCACAAGTGGTACATCATAATCGGTGTGGCCATCGGTTTACCTATCCTGCTGGTGCAGTATCTTGAAACTCCCGAAGGGCGAGCTAACTTTGATGCCATTGTTCTAAAAATACCTGTGATTGGCGAGGTGGCTTTAAAATCTGCTGTCGCTAGACTTAGCCGTACTCTCTCGACACTTTTGTCGTCCGGCGTGGGGCTCATTGAGGCCATAGAAATTGCTGGTCGTACTGCGGGGAACGGAGTCATTGAAAGTATTTTGATTCGGAGTAAGGATTCTGTGACTCAAGGACGAAGTTTTTCTGCGCCTCTCGGAAAGGAAAAAATAATTCCTGAAATGGTCGTGCAAATGATTGCGATTGGTGAGCAGTCCGGAACTATGGATATCATGCTCGGAAAAATCGCTGACTTTTACGAAGACGAGGTCGAGGCTTCGGTGAAAGCTATGACGTCTTTGATCGAGCCCCTGATGATGGTATTTTTGGGTGGAATTATCGCTGTTCTGGTTATTGCAATGTATCTTCCGATATTCAGCATGGGCGATGTTATCGGTGGAGGGTAGGCGTTTTTGACAACGACTGCGGCAGTATTTAAAAGTAAAGACCAAAAATTGCTCGTCGCCTTCTCGCGAGTTAGCTTGTATTTACTCATCTTACTTGTCAGCCAAATTAGTTTTATTTTACAGAAAAGTTTTATAAATTGGTCCCTGGTAGCGCCATTTTACCTAGTCATTTGTTTGGCGCTCTCTCTTCATGTTTTTTATGTACACTTTGTTGATTGGTTTTTCGAAAGACGATTCCTCCATTTTTCGACGTTTATATTAGATGCTCTTTTTCTTTCATTTTTGATTGCCCTTAGTGGTTTGAATCAATCTCTGTTTTTATTTTTACATTTGGTGAATATTCTGTTGTCTGGATTGGTGTTCCAGTCAAGAGGTGCTCTGGCGGCAGCTCTTTTTAGTAGTATCTTCTTTACAATCGCAAGCTTCTTTGGGCCTGAGTTAAAAGCGATGAATTATATATTTCTATTGGTTCTTAACAACATTGCATTTTTTTCGGTTGCAGGACTTTCGGGGTACTTGAGTGAGCAGTTGCAGTTCATGGGCGTTGAGCTGACAAGAACAGGACTGTCTCTAAAAGAGATCCAAGAGCTGAACAAAGCCATCGTCAGTCACATGCCATCGGGCCTTGTGACCTTTGATCGAAATGGGCTTGTGTTTCAAGGAAATCTCTCAGCTCAAAATATATTTGGCACTGGCGACTTGAAGGGCGCTAACATTTTTCAAATTCTGCCAGAACTCCGAAATCCCTCGGTGGAACGACAAGATGTCGTGTGGAGGAAAGCATCCGAAGAAAATAAAATCCTACAAATAAGTGTTGCTTCTGTCTACAGCCCGGTGATTGAGGGGGAACTTTGTATTGCTCAGATTGAAGACTTAACGCCGGTACGGAGATTAGAGTACTCTGTTCGGCAGAATGAAAAAATGGCAGCCATTGGCGGGCTCGCTGCAGGCATTGCTCACGAGATACGAAATCCCTTGGCAAGTATTAGTGGGAGTGTCGAAATGCTAAATCAAACAACCAGTAATGATGATGATCGTAAGTTGATGAGAATAATTCTGAAAGAAATTTCTCGGCTGAATAACCTCATTACGGAATTTTTAGACTATTCAAGCCCTGAAAAGCCACCTTCAGATCCGGTCGACCTGGTCAGTCTTGTTAAAGAAGTATTGGATGGTCTAAAAATGGACAACAAACTTCGCCAAGACGTATTGTTAAAAGTTCATCTGCCAGAAAAAGCGGTGATCCTAGGACGTCGAGATAAATTAAAACAAGCCTTTTTAAATATTGTTATCAATGCTTATCAAGCAATGGAAGATGTTTCTTCTCCTCATTTTGAAATGATCGTATTGTATTCTGAAAACAAGTGGACAGTTCAGTTCCGAGACAGTGGTCGTGGCATGAGCGAGGCGACCCGCCGAAGAATGTTTGAGCCATTTCATACCACGAAAAGCAAGGGTACAGGCCTAGGTCTGGCTGTGACTCATAAAATTTTAGAGGGCCATGGTGCTGAAATATTTGTAGAGAGTCAAATTGACGTTGGTACAACTTTTACTCTGAAATTTCCGGCGGTAAGTAGCTAGATTAGATAAAAGATTTTGAGTTTTATTTTTTTTACAGTGAGAATAGAGTGATTAGGAGACATCATGAAATCCCGTATACTAGTTGTTGATGACGAAGAGTCGATTCGCGAATTCCTTGAGATCATGTTAAAAAAGGAAGGCTATGATATTACCTTGGCCGAAGATGGTCAAAAGGCAAAAGAATTGCTCGGCAAAAAAACATTCGACATGATCATTTCAGATTTGCAGATGCCGCATGTCACGGGGATTGAACTTTTAAAGCATGTAAAAGAGACTTCGCCTGAGATTGTTTTTATGATGATAACGGCCTTCGGAACAGCAGAGACAGCTGTCGAAGCAATGAAGATGGGGGCGTATGACTACATCACGAAGCCCTTTAAGATTGATGAAGTGCGACTCAACATTCAAAACGCCCTGCGTTCACGCAATTTAGAGGTTGAGAATCGCTCTTTAAAAAAAGAGCTTGTCAAAGAGAACAGTTTTCAAAATATGGTCGGAAATTCCCAGGCCATGCATCAAATTTTTGATCTTGTTAAGCGCGTCTCCCAAACCCCCACAAATATTTTGATCACAGGTGAATCTGGTACGGGTAAAGAAGTTATTGCCAAGGCAATTCATTACAATGGCCCTTTGAAAGATCGTCCGTTTGTGACTGTGAATTGTGGTGCCATTCCTGAGAACTTAATGGAATCAGAGATGTTCGGACATAAAAAAGGATCTTTTACTGGCGCGGTCACTGACAAGTCCGGCCTTTTTGAGGTTGCTGATACAGGGACTTTGTTTTTAGACGAAGTCGGCGAATTGCCTCTATCTATTCAGGTAAAACTTTTACGCGCGATTCAAGAGAGAGTCATTCGCCGCGTGGGTGCTACAGATGACAATAAAGTTGAAGTTCGAATCATTGCGGCAACCAATAGAAATCTTGAAGAGATGGTTGCAAAAGGAACCTTCCGTCAAGATTTGTTTTATCGCTTGAATGTCATCAATATTAAGTCACCTTCGTTGCGAGATCGTCGAGATGATGTTCCGCTTCTAGCGAATCACTTTTTAAAGAAATACAACGAGCGACTGAGTAAAAACATTGGTGGCATTTCTGCAGAGGCAATGGAGATTCTAAAAAAATACGACTATCCAGGTAATGTCCGCGAACTTGAAAATCTCATCGAGCGGACTGTCGCACTTGAGGGGGGGGCAATGATATTACCAGAGAGTTTGCCGCCGATGGTAAACACTTCGAGTGGTCGTAAAATGGCCTCCTCTAACGAAATTGAGATCGGCGATGATGGGGTTGATCTTGATAAGGTCATGGGACAAATTGAAAAAGAGCTATTAATCAAAGCCATACATTCTGCCGGCGGTATCAAAAAACGAGCGGCGAAACTTCTTCATATTTCATTCCGCTCAATGCGATATCGAATTGAAAAGTATAATCTTGGCATCATCGGTGACGATGAACTTTCGGACGAAGAATAATTTCTATTTCGAGGCCATTTCTTTTTTGGCCTCGGAAGTGAAGCGGTAAGTATATTCAATGTGAGACGCTTTTCTGACGCTGTCACCAGACTCACTAAAGTTTAATTCTGCAATAGACTTAAGGATGCAGTTTTTTATTTCACTACTTTCTAAATCTGACGCCTTAACCTGAGGATTTAAAACTTTCCCGTCGGGGTTGACTTGCCAAGACAAGGTCAATTCGGATCCTTTAAACACTTCATTTTCGCGGCGATTTTGAGTAATGCAGGATTTAACTGACTTAACATTTGTACCAATTTTCTTCAGAACAAACTCGCGCCTTGTATCGGCGGCAAGTCCCTCTGTCTGCGTGAGGGGCTTGGTTTGTGGATGAGAAGTTTTTAGTTCTGTTTTTACGATTTTTTCAGTTGTGGTTAAGTCTGAGATATTTTTACTTGCTTGCAACTGTTGATAAGCATGGTCGAGTTCGTCGGCTTCAAGGCCAAGATTGAGCGTTTGAAAAAAGCGAAAATCTGTGTCGAGATAGAGCCGCTCGTCCAAGGCGGTTTTTTCTTGCTCCTCTTTTTCTTTTAGTTCGGCGAGTTGCTCTTCAGCAGGAGTTAGATAGGAGGCGTTGGGATCCAAGGTCTCTTCTGTTTCGATTCGCTCTTTTGGAAGCGGCGAGAGCGGCTCATATTGAGAATTTAACTCTTGAAGGCTTTGTGCCCACGATGTTGTTGCAGTTAACAGAACAGTCATAAGAAGACCGGTGGCATTTTTCATATTTTGGTTCTCCCATCAATTTACTTGCGCGATTGTAGGGACGTTCTGTATGAGTTTATTCTAACATGCTTGTTTTGGTGATTCATAGGCCTCGCTGCAAATATTCGTTGTCTACGATTTAGTCGATGCTGCTTTTTTGCCTAAGAGTTCGAAAGGTGCGGCGATCAAAAAATTGACGTCGAAAAGAAACTCTACAGTTGCAATGTGCGAGTGATGACAAGTTGGACAGTGTTATTTTTTTGTCGCCTCGTAGAGGGGAAGAACTTGTGGAAGAATTTCTTCAATTCTTTTTATGCGAGTGGTGTCCGCCGGATGAGTACTTAAGAACTCGGGTGGTTTTGCGCCGCCCGCGCTGCCCATTTTTCGCCACAAAGAGAGGGCTTCGGCGGGATTAAAGCCAGCTCGGGCCATCAGCTCGACGCCGAGGGTGTCGGCTTCGTTTTCTTGAGTGCGATTGTTGGGGAGAGAAATTAACAGTGCGCCTAGGGCGCTGCCGCCTATTGATGCCGCTTGGGCATATTTCGCATCAATTGCGCCCGAGGCAACGAGAATGGCGAGTCCCCCCTGAGTGATTCCCTGACGTGCCATTTCTTGAGAAACTCGTTCGCGGCTGTGTTCACGCAAGGCATGGGCGATTTCGTGTCCCATAATGGCGGCAATTTCTCCATCAGTAAGATTCAGTTTGTCGATAATTCCGGAATAGAAAATAATTTTTCCGCCTGGCATACAATAGGCGTTGAGATCTGGGCTGCTAATTACATGAACTTCCCAGGGCCAAGAGAGTGAGTCTTTGCGAAAGACTGTGGTGTGGGGGATTAGCCTTTTTGAGATAGTTACTAAGCGTTGGTGTTGGGTTGGGGACTTGTCGAGAACCCCTTTTTTCTGGGCTTCTAGTTTTGTCTGTTCGTAGGACTTAATTGAGTCGGCGGTCATTTGCTCCGAAGAAATCAGCGACAATTGGGCTCGGCGGACTCCGGTGGCACCTTCTTCGGTGGTGCTTGCGCATGAAAAGGCGAAAAACAAGACGAAAAGTGAAATCAATACAGAGAAAGTATTTTTTGAAAAAGAAGACATCAGTGACTCCGAGTTTATCGGCCTTTCGGAAATAATCCCTCGCCTTTGGTAACAAGTTTTTTTACCCACGAAATGAAGCCGTCGCTATCGAGACTCCGGTTTAACACCGGAACGCCTTGTTTTTCAAGCAGGCGAATAAAGTGCTTTATTTGTTTTTGGGTGCTCGTGGTGTGCAAAAAGTGAATTCCATAGCCTTTGCTGTTTTTGTAGACAATTTGAGCGGGAATTATGAAATTCACACGATCATATTCCCATCCGACGACAACCTCTTGCCCTTGCTGAAATCCGTCCCAAGCTTCGATAAACAGTCCCCCCACAGAAACGTTTCTGATGAGTCCACCAAGATCATTTATTTTAACTTCAAGGTTAAAGTTAAAGCGAGGTGCGCTCTCCCACCATCGCGACTTTGGATCAAAGTATACAGTTCGCACTGAGGGAACCATAAAGTAGGCGACGGCGATAAAGTCGAGAAAGAGAATTCCCAGTAAGAAAAAAAAGCTAAACCACGTCATCGAAGTCCAGAAGCCATAAACATTGGCGATAAAAATCCAGGTAAGGCAAAGCAAATACACCCAATAACTCCAACGGCGACAAATGAAGATCATGATTCCAGCAAGTGGGGGGACTATGACATAAGCAAAAAAGAGGCTTTTTGGAAGAACCTCATACCAGTAGTTCCAAGTCGCTGCGAGAGGCCTGTGGGCCCTGTAGGAGTTCACAACGAGGTTCCCGATGGGGGCTAAAATATGCAAAATTGAAAGGAGGACAATGGCCCAAGGTTTTCTACGCATACACTGAGGATATTCAATAATTTGTCGTGAGTGTAGAAAAATATGCGTTCCGTCAAATTTTGCTCTTGTGTTCGATGCTTAGGGTGATCATGGCAGTGCAGTCTGACTACCTTTTAACACTTCTGCTAAGCAGAGGCCCATCTTTTTAGGGGGGGCGGGGACCTCGGTGGTGCTTTCCAAGGAATCCATCCCTTGCGTAGTGGAATTTTTAGAGATTGCCCTTGTCATTTAGGGGTAAATTGTAGCATTTGATTGTTCAATAGCGGTTGTCGATTTTAAAACTTTAAAGATTAGAGGTCGAATGTGAAACTTTTAATAAGCCTATTTTTCCTTTTTAGCAGTGTTGCGAGCGCCCGTTCTTTGAGTTGTAATGTGACTGAATCGAAAGACCAAAAAGAAATGCAATCTCAGGTCATTTTACCCATTGGTGAAAAGTTAGAAGCCCAAATTGTGACGGTTTTTGGAGTTCTGAAAATGAACTTTCTAGGCGACAAGGTCAGAGTGAGTCTTCCGAGCTCAAAATCAACCCAAATTGTTGACGCTCAGTTAAGTGCTCGTGATGGTGATTTTTTTCGTGTTCAAATGTTTCCGATCGACAAAAAATACGACTATATTGATATGAATTGCACATTAGATGGGATTGGGGCCGGTGTAACCTCTCCTACGGGGGCGGCCTGTTCTCTTGTTGAAAAAGCAGGAGCTCAAAAGTTTGAAACAAAATTTGAGGTTCCACCGTCTCAGAACGGTCACGATGTATTTAATCTTCCAGAATTAAAGCTAGTGTCTTTGTCCGGCTGGGTCATGCTCTACAATGGAATGTTTGTTGATTTTATGCAAAGTGGAGTCACTGAGCGAAGTGTTACGAGTATTTCTGCTTGGGATCGACCTTTTAGCGTCAGTTGGTTTCCTACTCAGCAAAATATCCTTGTTGAGCTTAGGTGTGAGCCCATTTTTTAATTTCTCTACCAACTCTCGTAAAGATCAAATTAAGGAAGATAAACAACCTGGACAAAGTTCTGGGTGACCCGGATCGAAGAGGCTGGGGGAGCTGTTGCGACTTGAGCAAAGGTTTGGGTGACTTGTACACGGCAACAAGCTCGATGTCCTTTTGTCTCAACATCCCACGTCAAACTCAGGCGAAATACTTCAACGGGGTTGGTTGTTGATACCAGGATGTTGCCTGCCAGTTGATGAAAGAGCATTTTTTGAACAGAGAATTCGCTCGTTGAATCAGATATACAGCAACTGTTTGCTGGTGTAGTCTCAACCGCATAAGGGGTATTTTTGCTTCAGCAATTAAAATAAATGAGCAAATACCGCTCACAAAGGAGACCCTATGAATAAACTTAATTTGCCTGTCGACGAATTTACAACTCCAGATCCAATAACAGCGGTCGAAACTTCCTCTATAGAGGACATGGTTCATTTGATGAAAGAGAATGGTGTCCGTCATTTGCCAATTATCCGTGACGGAAAAGTTGTTGGAATTGTTAGTGACCGGGATATTCGGTTGGCCTCAGGACTCAATTCTCGAGAAAAAATGCAAATTGAGGCCAAGCATATCATGGCGAGTGATCCTGTGACTGTAAATTCGCAAACGAGTCTTGATGAGGTGGCTTTAGAGATGTCACGAAGCAAAATTGGCAGCGTCATTGTAAACGATGAAAATGAAAAATTCCTTGGAATTTTTACTGTCACAGATGCCTTGAACGCGCTCATTGAGATTGCGCGCTCGTCAGAGAAAAATATCTAATATAATTGAGTGATATAACTTAGCAATTTCGGACCAACGTATCAAACGTGATTGGCCCGTTTTTTTTGTTGAAACTGGTTCCTAAAGGTAGTCTGATTTTCTCGATCGAGAAAGGCCTCTTTTTAGGAGTAACTATGATTTGTAGAGTCATCTTTTGTGTGATTTTTTGTCCAACAATTCTTTTTGCCAATGGCCTTGTCGATCGAGCCAATTCTCAGTACTTGCGACGTGATTACACAAAAATAGGGATGGAGCAGGCGAGCGCGGCCCAGAGAACTTATGGCAATGTGGTCAAAAAACTGCTGAATATCGAAGGCGAGTTCGCCAGAGCAAGAATGTTGCAGGCTAGTCACTTTTTAGTTTTGGCAGGTTCGAGTAATAAAAACTTTATTCTTCAAGACGGAATTGGGCAAGCCATGCAAGGCTACCTCTATTTTGAGCGAACCTATGGTCGCGCCCCTTTCGAAAACTCTTCCCTTTCAGAGCGTGGTCGAAAGATTTACGCGGATCTTTTATATTGGAAGGGGATGATATTTTCAGAGTGGATTAAGTCCCAAGGCGGCGGCTTCCAGAATGAATTGAATAAGATCAAGAATGATATGCAAACGCTAATTGCGAAGGGCTATGGTTGCCTTAATGACGGCGGAGCCTACCGAATTCTAGAGCAATACCAAAAAGCTTATGAGTGCACCCTGATTTTGGACGAGTCCTCTGTGGATCGCGGCATCAATTGGAATGGGTGGAATGTTTTAGCCTGGGCAACCTACCTTGCAAAGTCAGGCCAGAGGCCTGTGGCCTTAAATATTTTGAAAAAATTTATTGCTGTTCCTGCAGAAAAGCTCGCTTTTGATTTTGTTCCTGAAAATCGCAGGGCGCAGGAAGAGGCTGCATTAAAGTTAAAAGAGTGGGGTTCTGCTCGGCCAACGGAATCTGTTCCAGGTGAGTATGTCCTCCAATTTAAAAGTCAGGAGCTCCTTCAGCAGCAAATGACAATTATGTCGACAATGGATATCAAGGAACGAATTGATCAAGATATCATTGTGATTCGTCGACCAAAGATTGAAAGAGAAGATTATCGGCTGCAACAACTTCAACAAATTCCAGGCGTTCTATATGCTGAACCAAACTATATTTACCGACTTAATCGAACGTCCAACAACCTACCGAATGACGAGCATTGGGGCGAACTTTGGGGTTTTCAAAATTTAGGTCAGATCGACTCCAAGGGGGGCATGGGTCTGGCGGGAATGGATATTGATTTGCTTCGAGCTTGGGAAATAACAACGGGCCATCGCGAAGTGATTGTTGGAGTGATCGACACGGGTGTTGATTTTTCTTCGCCAGATTTACGAGACAATGCTTGGGTGAATGAAGCAGAATTGAACGGTAAGCCCGGCGTTGATGACGATGGCAATGGTTACATTGATGATCTGCATGGTTTTGATTTTTTAAATAATAAATCCGAAGTTATTGATGACAATGGACATGGAACCCATGTGGCTGGTGTGATCGGAGCCCGGGGCAATAATGGATTTGGTATTGCGGGAATCAACTGGAATATTCGAATCATGTCGTTGAAGTTTTTAGGGGCTGAGGGTTCAGGGGATTTAGCATCGGCGTTGAAAGCCATTCGGTATGCAACAAAAATGGGAGCAAAAATCACCAATAATTCTTGGGGTACAGGTCTGAACTCTCAAATCTTACACGACGTCATTTTGGAAGCAGCAAATGCAGGGTCTTTGTTTGTTGCGGCCGCCGGAAACTCTGGCGAAAATGCAGACGTCCTGCCTGAGTATCCGGGCGGGTATGATTTGCCAAATGTCATTTCAGTTGCAGCCATCGACAATCGTGGCCGACTCTCCAATTTTTCGAACTATGGAATGAATCGTGTTCATATCGGGGCTCCTGGCGAAAATATTTTAAGTACAACACCGCAGGGGTTTGAATCCTTGTCGGGTACGTCAATGGCTTCGCCCCATGTGGCGGGAGTTGCGGCTCTGCTTTGGGGTCAAGAGCCTTCTCTTTCGATGACAGAGGTTCGTCAGAGGATTCTATCAACGGCAACTCCCTTGGCCACCCTTCGTGAAAAGACAGCGACGGGGGGGATCGTAAACGCCTATTCTGCGCTGACACATGCTCCGCCAAAGACAGATCCTTACGACCCTGCGAAATGGGAATCCAAGGTTTGGCGAGTTTCTTCTGATCATCACTACAAAGCAAATCAGAGGCGCGAGTATGAAATTTCTGTGCCGGATGCAATTTTTGTAACCGTTCATTTTTCAAAAATGAAGACGGAGCCTAATTACGATCGCGTCGTCTTTTTTGATCAGAAAAACAATCTGGTTGGGGTTTGGAGTGGCGAACATACCAATGAGTACGCTCCGATCGCTGAGGGAAATCAAATTCGAATTTTATTTTTAACCGATGGATCCATTCAGGATGAAGGTTTTGATATTGACCAAATTATGTATAAACAAGGAGAACCCAAATGAATAAATTTTCTTTGAACAAGAGCTTCTGTGTCCGTTTTCTAATTTTGATTTTTACTAGTTTTGCCGCCCATTCCGCATCGGCGTACTCGAGTGGGAGGCTGAATTGTTATTTTGAGATGTTTTCTAAAAACAATTGGCCAAAAATGGAAAAGACTCCAACTTTCGATATCAATATTATGGAAGCTTATGAGCAATCAATCGAGTCCAAGTGGCTTGGCAATAAAATTCGTCTGCTTTATGTGCCGGGAATCGTTGCCACTAAAGACGTGCAAGTTGCAGTTGTGACCATGACCTACGCCGGAGCCGATGCGGGAGCTGACGTTTCTTTAAAACCAGATGGGACCTACGTATTCAAAATCGGTCGTCAAGACTCGGACCTCGTCGGGGCTTTCTTGAATTGCAGAGCGCTTGATCTGAAGCCGTGATCAGTAAAATACCAATAGAAGTAGAATTCTTTTGTGTTCATTACTCAAGCAGCCGACTCGCTGTAGTGCAGGGCTTTGACTAAATAGGAGTAAAGACTTTCGTAGTCCATTTTCAGATGCAGATCTCGGGACTCCACTTCGTTGATGTGGAGTAAAATAAAATGGGTCAGTTTGCGTTCGCTGCGCGATGCCTCGTGAGCAATGGATTATATCAAAAGAGGGGAGTTATCAAAACCGGCCAGTGATCAGATGCGATTTTGGGTGTTTTAATTAAGTCCTCGACCTTGCCTTCAATTTGATCAATCTTGAAATCGAACCTTTATTCATGGCTGCGGTGCGGGCGGATAGTTCTTAATCTGGCGGTTGCGGTTCAAGTCGTGCCCACCAAGAAGGCTTCGGCATTACCGGCGCGCAGACCGTCGGTGCGTTTAGCGAAGTAGCGTTGAAAGATATCGTCAGCAGAAACGTATTGTGCTCCCTTGAATCCCGCTTCTTTCGCAAGCGTCAGTATATCCGGTGGAGCAAAGAGGCTGATGAAAGGCGTTCCTGATTCATTCGCTCTTTTCATCACGAATTCCATTGTGGCTCTTTCTTCGGGACCCAGCAGGTCAAGAGTGAGCATGAATGTCATGGTAAAAGTCGACCCCGGAGCCAGTTTCGCTAACTGTCGAAGAGTCGCTAAGTTTGCCTCTCTCGTGAGGTACATCGACACTCCCGTCGAAACAACAACAGCGGGTTTACTCGGATCAAAGCCAGCCGCAATCAACGTCTCCCACCAAGACTGTCCGGCCTCAAAATCCACAGGCACGAAATGGAGCCATTCAGGGATGGCGTACCCTATTTCGGTGAGTCGCCTTTGTTTCCAGGCCTGCGGTCCTGGTTGATCGACCTCAAAGATATGAAGGTGCGATGCAACTTCTGGATGGCGCTGCGCAAAGGTATCCAAGCCCGCACCCAGGATCACATATTGAGTGACGCCTTGCTTTTCCTGCTCCTCGACAAGGTCCTCTATAAAGCGTGCACGCCCAACGATGGAGGCACGCATTGGCTTTGAGAACTCGGGACTCATGTCTGGGCGATTCTGCCAGCTGTCCTCGGCGATGAGTTTCAGCCCAATCTCATCAGTAAGCACGTGCGGCTTGGGATCAATTTGAACGTGCAGCGCACGCCAAAGAGCGACGCGCACTGCGGTCTGCTCCGGAGACACAATTTTTTTATTTGATGGCATATATTCACCTTAGATCGAAAACAAACTTCTAAGATCTTATCCTGTATCTCATGCAGCGCTCAACACCTTCTTTTTCAAGAGGCCCATCATCCACTAAAATTATGAAATGCGCTTCCACGGTATTGCGGTTGGTTCCAGGGGCGGCCCATAGATGTCGGTCCACGGCTTTTGATGAATTCGATGATCTGCAAAGATAAAGGCGGCATCTTGGTCGCCGCCAATTCGTCTTTCATTTTTGCTTCGAGTGCGATTTTTTTCGCGGGCTTGCGAGCTGCTTTCGCCTTGCCAGCAAGAAAAGGATTGTGGATCCCTATTGATTTAACGCCTGAGCTTGTATGTTACATTCATTGCGACTGTTCAAATTGATACTATCGAGTCTTGCTCTGTTATCAGCGATAACGACTTTTCGAAGAGTGCCAAAGGAATCGCAGCTAGCGGCAATGAGCGCTGTTCGGCGGTTTTGAGATATCTTTGTGTTTAAAACCTGCATAATTTGTTCGCACTCAGACCGGCTATTTATATTCAATGTCTCAACGGTCGACGCTCCGGTGGTAAGGTTCGTGGATAACGCTTTCATCATGCCAAAGGAATCACATGAGAATGAAAATTTAACAGCGTTGTCAAAGCCCTGGTCGGGTTTGCCCGTTCGGAGGCGGTATGAAAGCTCATTCAAGAGCTCAGAGTCGGTCGCTTGCTCAAGACATCGGTTTCCACCAGCTCTACGGTAATCTGCGCTGGCCGTTGCTGCACCTAAAAAAATGCTTGTTAAAAGAATGAGGGCCGAAGAATTCTTGATTACTGAAATCATGTGGTCTCCTTTTTCACTTTTATTAGTGAAGAATGAAGCTATCATAGCAATTTCAGGGCCAGGGATTTCGGAGTCGAAGTGTCACTGGAGTCATTTCTCTCGACCATTAGGACTCTGCGCAAATAAATCGAGAATGTGAAGACTCACACCTCGTATTGGCGTGCCCAAAGCAACCGATGAAGCTAAAACCAAACGGGCAATTCTAGCAGCCTCGTTTTTGTCTATTTCCCATAAGTCTTCCAATGCTTTGCTGCCTCCTCCGATCGATAAAAAATCTGCATCGCTCAACTCTCTCGGGTCATTTATTGGAATTCCTTGTTTAGTTTTGATAATGTTTGCCCAAGGCACTTTCGGGTTCGCATTTTTCAATATTTGTAGAATAGGGTCCTTGAGGTGTGGTGCTACCCAAACCTCAAGGTTGGCTAAATCTAAAGGCAATTCATCTTGAAAGACAAATTCGCCCCGAGGTTGAAATTTTCCGTCGAAAAAATGAACTAAGTCATTTGGCAGAAACGAAATTCTGGGATCAAATTTTCCATAAAGCCAGCCCCGACTTGCGTGAACAAAGTTATTATTGTCAATCACATTTGTTTTAAACTTTAAAATCGCCTCTTCTTGCCATAGATCAAGATTCTTCGAAATATAATATCTACCTAGAGATCCTGTAAATGGAATGAGATCAAACTCTTTGTTATAAATTGGAGAAAGATATACAAAATCTTTTCTTTGTGTGGCGACGTACCCTCTTTTTATATCTACTCTTTCTTCGGCCGCCTTCTCTTGAGATAAGAGACTTCCGGAAAGTAAAATTGAAATCACATTTTTTGTGGATGCTGTTCGGTGTTTAAATCCTATAACTTCATTTTGTTCGACTAGCTTTGATCTTCCATGAATTGTCTCATTTTGAGAAAATAATTGAGAGCATTCCACCGTCGCAAAAGAAAAATGCGATAGACAGTTGATTAACATCGCAACAGAAAAAAAGAGCCGGGTATATTTGATCACCTTTAATCTCATTCCTAATCTTTTGATGCCGTTGCAAAATTCCTAACTCTTATGCAGGCTATATGGTCATCCCTCTTGACTAGCGGTGCCTTAAAAGCATTTAAAATACGTATTGATATTGCCGCTTGATTTCATCTCTTTCTCTGCTTCGAGATTTACTGGTGAGCTTGAAAGGGTCGTCTTGCTTGAATTTCCTAAAGTGATTAACTCAAATCCTGCGATTTCCTCTGTTTGCGGCGACTTATAAACAAGGGCATAGGCATGAAATTGAGGAAAAGAAATGACTTCTAGAAGGGGCGCTAGCTCACCAGATTGCATTTCTATCGCGTGGTAAGTTGTATTCATCGTGTATGCGATACTTGTGGGTAATACCATGCTTCGACCTGACCTAAGCCCACTCGTAGTGACGCCGATGTAAGTATTCTGAAGTCCTGAGATTATTTCTTTAGCTTTCTTGGCATTTCCAGGATTGAAAATCCATTGGTTTGCACCAGCAAAAGTCGTGAAGACACCGCGACACGAGTCTGTTTTACTTAAAACACTCAAGTCATTAAACTTTGCTTTCATAATGAGACCAAGCTTCCCATCGACCTTTGTAGTAGAGGCATAGGCGCCAGAATGTTTTCTAATCTCATTATAGTATTTTTCTGTATCTGTAGTTGTATTAGCCTCGAAAAATTTGATGAATTCAATGGTCTTTCTGATTTCAGAACCTTTTAAAATTGCTTCACTTTGAGCTTGAGCATGAGAAATCAAAGTCCAAGATGCCACGAATATAAAACATACGAATTTAAACATAACCAATCCTTTAAAGATATTGATACTGGAGACCGTTGCAAAGTTGGTGGGAAAAAGTTCCCTTTATGCGAAAGCAACGATGTTTCGAAGGTCTCATAATGATATAATGCGATATTTGTGCCAGTGCTGAAAACTTGTTTATTTCGAGAGAAAGACAAAAAGGGCGCCTAAGCACTTTACAGGTGCCGCGAGTTGATTGTGGGCTCGCCCCTTTCCGGTTTTAAGCGGGGTTGGGCCATTTGAAAAAGAATTCGTCAATGAGGATGACCCAGACGAAAGCGCCGCAGTCCTGACTTTTTTGCCGCCAGTTGATTGTGGGCTCTGCAGAGGATTCGCAGGTTTTCTGCTCGGTGCTCTCCCCCTAATGCCAGAGGCTTTATGTGGTCCACCTCAAGCTGGAAATTGGCTTGGCATCTCCGTCCAGTGCGAGGGGCTTGATATTCGCACGCCTGGTGAGCCTTCGCTAGCAGATAGCGTTTTGTTTTTGCAGAGATCGCAGACCGATAGCGAGCCCTTGGCGCCATTGATGGTTTTTTCGTAGCGGTGTTGCTTTGCGCTGTTTCTGAACATTCTGTTGTGGGGTTGTTATTGCCCTTGCCCATTTTGGATTGGTTGAACTTCTTTGCCAACTGGGTGATGACTTCTGACCAGCTTCCATCAGGACATTGGTGCGAGAGCAGAGACTGAGCTTGTTTCAAGGCCTCAAACTGCTCCCGGGTTAAAGTAAATTCTATTCGGATGGTTTCGTCTTTTTGGGGTTTTGTAATCTCTTTTGCCTTCGCTGGCAGAGCAAATTCAGTGGCTAAGATCTTTTCGCTCTCGAAGATGCTTTTGCTCTCCATGCTGACAAGGACTTCGGTGACTTTCTGCGAAGTCACCGCCGTGCCCCTTTTGTTTTCTGCCTGAAGGCACCTCTGCATCTGCGTGAGTTGCGAAAGATTGAGGGCTCCGGATTCTATCTTAGCTGCCACCTCCGGATTGGTCTTTAACAAACGAGCCGCTTGAAGGCGCCGGTAGGCAGCCGATTCGCTGTAGTGCAGGGCTTTGACTAAATAAGAGAAAAGACTTTCGTAGCCCATTTTCAGATGCAAATCTCGAGAATCCACTTCGTTGATGTGAAGTAAAATAACATGGGTCAGTTTGCGTTCGCTGCGTGCAAGCTTTTCTAGCCTAAGATTGAGTTCTTCGTTTGAAATCTTTTTGAAATCCATGACAACTCTCCTGCTTAAATTCCAGAGAAATATAGCACGAGTTTTTTGAAGTGATTTTCGCACTTTTTCAGAGGAGAAAAGGGCTCTTGAGTCACTGCTAATTCAAGCCGTAAAGAGCTCGACTCGCTCTCGGTAACGCGGGCCTTAGCTGCGCGACTCCGACCTCAATCTCAACGAGAAATCGCCCCAAGGAGGATCCTGTGAGTCGTAAAAACACGCGCAAGAGAAAAATTCGCTTCAAAGTAAATTACTCAAAAATGCCGCGATGTTTATTCGCTGGGAAGCTCAAACTTCGCCCTAAAATTGCTGTGAGCCTTCTTATTCACCCCGGATCAATCCGGAGAACCTGGGCTCGCGGGCCTCTCCGTTTTTTAGAAGGGGGTGTTTTATGCCAAGCCTTCTGGGAGCCTCCAGAACCAGCTGGCAGTATTGATGAATTTTGAGTTTAAATAGCCGCATCTTTGCAGGATTTTATGAGGGTTGTATTATTACCTAAATGGTGTGTATTAATTTTGGTAAAATATCGCCCTGCCTCCTTTTCCAGCGGCCGGCATATTCTAAAAACTGAAGAGTTGACCTGGCTCGAAAACTTCGAGGCTAGAAGCGTATTACGCAGGGGTTAAGATAAAAAATAGGAGTCCTTAAAAAAGAACTTCTATTAAAAATCGGCCCAAAGTAAATGTCGGTTGATAAAATTTGGATCAAAAGTTTTAGGGTTATAAAATCCGTTCACCCAGGTTAGCATTTCATCTTTTTCTTCACCGTCTTTACCAGCTAAAGTCTTCTTCAAATCTTCAAAACCAGGAGGTCCACCGCAGTCTTCGGGTGGGCAAGCATTTTCTCCTGCTATACAAACTGGATAGATCATGCGTGGGTCGTGTTCTAAAACTTTAACGATTTCCACTTCATGCCGCCAGTCATCACCGAAGTCATATATATAGGTGAATTTTTTTGAGGTTTTAATAACGTCACCAAAAGTAACGCCTTCAGCTTCAAGCATATCGTTTTCAAATTCTGAATCTATATCTATTTCACCATAGGATTGACCATTTATTTTAAATTTATAAAGATGTCGTGCTTCCCAGCCCATCGTCATTTGAATCAGCATGTGCAGTTCAGAAAGATCAATAATTTCATGAGCCAAAAAAGACCGCCAAACAACAGGTGAGGTGCCTAGTAGTGAAACTTTAAATTCATAAACTTTTGGTGTTTGAGTCACTGCTTTTGCTTTTGTTTTTTTCTTTGCCATGAAAGGATCATATTTACAAATTCACCATACAGGCAATTGTTTTAATCATAAGTTTCATAATCCGTTGCGAACAATTAGCAAGCCCACAGCACTTCTTTTTTCTAGGTAGCGAGTCGTAATAGTCTTTTCTAGAGATTTGCGCTTCCATTGAGTTTCCATATCCAATTAGTTTGTGCTTGTCCAAAACCTAATGTCTTGCGCCGTGGCGCTGCTCAAGAACAACTTGAAAATTGAGCCAGGGGGTTTTTACCTCCCGGTCACCTGGGAGGCGGAGTAGGGGGAGCGACTCATATGAAAAAGTTGGCTGAAAGCAAAATAGTGATTGAGGAATCGATTGTTCAGGGGGCTATTAATTCAAAGTATAAAGATATTTTGGTATCGCCATCATCTATGTCACCAGACTATTTTGTATGGGCCTATTATATTTGTGAGGTCGAAAAGTCAGATTTGTCTAAATAATTAGACTTCAAAATGCGCCAGTTTATTGATTCTCTCATTTGATTGATTGTAACGGAAGGGTGTTCAAACCCCTTCTATCTGAAGCTCAAAACTAAGAAACGGCTCAACCTTTATTGGCGGAGCCGTTTGCGTTTGTGGATCTCATTTTTTCAACCCTTTAAAGGCACTCTTTTTGGTCAGAGCAGATTAATCATAGGTTTCATAATATTGCCCCTGAACTTCCGCCACTTCCTCCGTTTTAATTAAAAAACAGAGTGTGGGGGCTTTCTCCAGAGCAAAATTTACTCTTGCGTCTCGTTGGAACACCGGTTAAGCCGCGAACTAAGACGAGATCCATCCGGGGTCATCCAAGGGCTTAATGTCGCCGTATTGCAGTCAGCTCAAGACCGCATTCGATACCTCATGCCGCGCCCAATACCTTCTTTTTCGAGATGTCCATCAGCCACTAAGTTTCTGAAATGTACTTTGACGGTATTGCGGTTCGCGCCAGTGGCGGCCACGGCCTCACCAATGGAGGTCGCCCCACGGCTTTTGATAAGCTCAAGAATTTGCAATGAAAGGCGCGGCATCTTGGTCGCCGCCAATTCGTCTTTCATCTTCGCCTCAAGTGCGACCTTTTGTTTCTGCATAGACTTGAGAAATAACTCCAGCCAATCGTTCACGCCGCCGGGTTTAACTTTAGTTTTACTTTTGGTCTTAGTGTTGATCTCTTCGAGTTCTGCTTGCCCTCGGCGCAAAGCCAGGTAGTAGGAGTCTTTGTTCTCCTCAATGACCCGTTCAAAAGAACTGTAAGGCACGTAGCTATACCCCAACTGCAAGAGCAGTAAAGTTGTGAGCGCGCGCGATAGACGACCGTTCCCGTCCTGAAAAGGATGGATATGCAGGAACACGACCACGAACACCGCAATCACAAGAAGCGGATGCAATTCCTTGCGGGTGATTTGCGTGTTCGTCCACTCGATAAGTTCAGTCATCAACGCTGGAGTATCAAACGGTGCCGCTGTATGAAAGATCACCCCCTTGCTTTTGCCGTCGGGACCGAATGCCTCCACACTATTGGCGAACTTCTTGTAGTCGCCACGGTGGCGGTCATCCTTGGTGCTGTACTTGAGTAAGACATTATGAAGCTGCTTGATGTGATTTTCGGTAAACGGAATATCTTTGAAAGACGCGAAGATCATCTCCATCAGTTCCGCGTAACCGGCCACCTCTTGTTCATCGCGAGATTTGAATGAGTATGTTTTCACACCGCGAAGTAGTGCCTCGACTTCGGAGTTGGTGAGTTTCACTCCTTCGATGCGGGTGCTGGATCCGACGGATTCAATCGTGGCCACTTGACGGAGGGCCGCCAGCCTGTCGGGCGCCAATGCCTGAGTGGCGGCCCACCGGCCCTTGAACTCATCAAGCTCGCCGATAAGGTTTGTGATTTCTTTGGGTATAAGGTTTATCTTGGGTGCTCTCATACACCCAAGAATATACCCATAAATATCCATAAAGTCCACAAATATGGCTATTTATGGGTATTTATGGGTGTAATTATGGGTAATGGCTAGATAAAGGGCCTATGCACGAAGTCAATTCATAGGCATCCACCAAGTTTGAATGATTCTGATTTCGATCGTGGTCCCTGATGGCAATGCTGGTTCCGTGGTCGTAACCATTCTGGTAAATTCATTCAAAGGCTGAGTTGCACAATCACAAAAGAGGAACTATTTTTCCATCGACGACACCATCAATAAAAAATGGCGTCCGCCCCTGTTCAAATCTAACGGTAATGGATCTTTCAGTTTTTCCATCTGATAGAATGAAATGCCCCTGCTTGCCGACAGTAAGTCCACTTATTCCTAACATTCCTGAGTTTATACCTGTCTGCAAATCACTATTATCGAATACCGTTTGACGCTTAGATAGCCAAATAAGGCTGGTAAACGATGGGAAAAATCTGTCCATTGACAATTCAATCTCTTGAATTTCCTTTAGCGCATCAGAAGGGGACGTCGCTACATACACTTTCATTGATGTTTTGCCAAAAAGTTCATTTTTAGAGTCGTGGGTAAAAACAAACTGAAAACATTTGTCAGATATTTGTCCGCCGAAATACTTCTGCCATCTATCTAGAACCACTACGGATGGACAAACAAGACGACTTGCCTTTTTCAAAGAGAAGAAATCAAATTCTTCGGGTAGAGGTATCTTTGGACTAGTCGCACTCGCCAAGACAGACTCGACAAAACCCTCTGACATAAGATCGCCGTAGGAGCCCATGTGTTGCAGACCAAAAACATGACCTAGCTCATGCAGTAGGGTCAAATACAACAAGTGGCCACCGTTGACACTCCAGGCGTCCTTAACCACGCCTTCGGTGTCATAAGCCAAGGGTCCTGTGCTTGGCGAGACGTAAACAAAGCCTTTGCCTCGCAGGTTAACTTCATCATAATTAGTTCTCACACTAATCGCGGCATATTCAGTAGGGTCCTTCAGGAACTTTTTCTGCTGGTGGTTTAGCACTCCGAACTGAAAAACAATATCTGGATCGTTACGGCAGGTCGTTTCGGTGAAGACCTGTGATGCAATTTGAAGCTGTCCAAACTTAGACAATCTTGGGAGAACCGCGTGGGAGAACTGCTCTTTCCAAAACTGAATCGCACGAGTCAATTGCAGCCTTGCAACATCCTGACTCGCGCCAAAGTTTTTTTGATCAATGAGAATACAATAGCTCACGCTGGGCGTGTTGTTCAGGAACCAAGGGTTGACTGCATCTTTCAGCAGCCCGCCGCCTCCACTCGACCAGCCACCCGCAAGGGCAATTTGACCAATAAATAGCGACACGAATAGTTGAATCATATTGAAATTCTTCATAAAATTACGCCTCATTTTCAAAAAAAAACCATCCATCCCCTCAGCGTAGTACAGCATAAAATCCTAGGTTGAGCCTGGCGACCCAACCTACCATAAATTACGGCTGTTTGACACAACTGAGGTTTGCCTTGTTTCCCTGACTGCTCGTTTGAAGAGCCACAATTGAGGAACCATTTTCCGCCGTTACAAACATGGAAAAATTTTCACCGTTGCCAAGCCCGCATGTCAAAAGTTGAGGTTCAACTCTAAGAACAACACAACCGACACTGGTCCCCTGACCCAGTTCCACAAATTTATTGTCTTCCGTAGCGGTATCGAATTGGTAAATAACTGCGTGAGGATCATTGGCTGCTCCGTTCGACAACTTACAATCGTATTTTGCCGCTTGTGCTGATAGCGAAGACATTACTAAAAGGCTGGAAATCATTAACTTTTTCATATTTCTTCTCCTTAGAAGGTTTATTTTTGAGTCGAATTTTTCGATCTCTTGAAAATGAATTTGCTCCACATTCAAACAACAGTGTATTAATTAATTAACCAATTTTGACGAAAGTGTTATACATTAGGTGAACTATGAATATTTATGAAAGTGAAGATTATAAACAATGTCTTCGATCCCTAATGCTTGAGAGGCAACAGCAGTTTGGCTCACGGTTTACTTTTGAAAAAATGGCTTTGGCCTGTGGTATTCAGAAGACCTATTTGTCGAAAGTTCTCAACACTTCAGCTCACTTAAATCCAGATCAACTCTTTGCGGCTTGTGACTACTTAAAACTGAGTTCTGTCGAAACAGAGTTCATGTTGCTCTTGCGCGATAGCGAGATCGCTGTAAATTCTAAACGTGTGAGTATCTTGAAAGCCAAAATTACAAAAACTCGTAATGACAATTTGAAAACGGAATCGGCTATACAAGTTGCCAAAGAGGGTTCTGTCGATAGTAACAAGTGGGAGTACTACACCGACGTCGATCTGCAATTGGTTCATATGTTTTTGACAATTCCTGGCTATGCAAAAGACCCGAATCAAATATGCCAGCAAATCGGCATTAATACTATTCGCCTTCAAGCGATACTTCTTAAATTACAGAGCTGGCAGATAGTTCAATTTCAAGACGGCATCTATCATGTAAATGATCCCAAACTACACCTGCCTGAAGATTCACCGGTTTTTTTGGCATTTGGGATTCTCAATCGTGTCAAAACAATTGAAAAAATGCGACTAACAAAAACTGATAGAGGCGACGACTATTTTTTCTCAGTGATATTTTCTGCAAGCAAAAAACTCCAGGGCAAGTTCAAAAGAAAACTTTTAGATGTCCTCAAGGAACTCCAGAGTGAGGTTATCGACTCTAAATCGGAAGAAATATATCAATTGAATATCGACTTTTTTAAGTGGAGCTAGTAGATCGGATGGCGAGAGATCATAAAACTCCTCGGCTCGCCCATATTGTCTCCACCGAATACTCGTCCCACTTATCCAAAATTTAGCGAAGTCAAAAGCTACATCGCCTAATGGGAACTAACTTCACTCGCACTTTCTATTTTCTTCTGTGCTTGAATTTATTAGCACAGGGGGATGAATGCCTTTAACCAATGGCCGACGCATATCTTTGCATATTTCTGGCGTGGAAAAAGATCACGTTTTGAACTAAACATTACTCCAACGCCGACGAGTCAATCGAAGATCAAAGAAGAGTCTTTCACAATCCGATGGTTCTGACCAATCAAACATTCCCACCTGCGACACATTGGACCTGAGGTATTTGAGGCCGAAAGCTGTTATAAAATTTTGAACAGGAAGCGGTCTTTGACCAAAAGGACCGCATTTCTATAGCGTCGATTTTTAGGGCCTAAAAGATTGGCCTTCCATCTTTTCTCGAAAACTAGCCTCGAACTCGGCGCCGCACTCTGGGTCTTCAAATTTTATATCTATTTTGAGGGCTTTTTTCAAAGTAGCCGCACCTATGAAATGTTCTGGTTTCGTAACGGTAATACTTTTGGGTATTTTGCCAAACTCTACAATTTTATTTAATACAAGATCCCTGCAAGTGATGCTGACATCTTTCTCTGGCGAGATGAGGTCCATTCCCAAGCAAGCACCAGATCTTTTTTCCAAGGCAGCACATATTCTTGGATAAAAAGGGCGATCTTTTTCTAAAATAGGCTCCCGAGCAAAAAAATCATGAAGTTCAATGTTGAATTTTAAATCTTTCGGAAGTGATTTGGATTTTTGCAGAAGAAGTTCATCCACAGGGGGGATATGAAATTTCTCTTCATTCTCGATGCTGGTAGATTCAATTTTCTTTTGTCCCCAAAAATCAAGTTTCCAGCCACTTGATCTTTTATTCCATACAAACATCGGAAACTTTTTGCCACTATCTTGAAAAAGACAGTCAGGATTTTCATCGACAAGGTCAAGTAAAGTCAGTGTGGCCGACATAACTCTTAAAAGTGCATTGATGTCTTCAGTTTCTGGAAACCAAGGAACATATCCTGGCTTTAGGTTTCTAATCAGTGGCCACGCTTTCGCTGTTGCTGGTTTGAAATTGGCTTCTTTGGTCAACCCAAGATCTGCTTCATTCAAGTATTTTTTTGTTGTGAATTCAAGCAGTAGTCCATCCTGATTTAATCGCATGAAAAAGGGATCTTCAACCTCTTCACCAGTCAAAAGCTCTTGCAGAAATGCCAGTCCCATAATTCCGCGATAGGTAGCAAGCCCAAAACACTGGCCACCGCCACCCATAATAGAGACAAATTGAATTTCATTTGTTTCAGGAATCAGAACACCAAAATATTCAGAGTCACCGAATTGATCCCAGGGGGCCAAGTCATAAAACTCGGTTGCCTTTTGGAAAAAAGTGTTCATTAAGTTTTTTGGTAAAGTCGGAATTGTTGGAGCATTTTTCATTTCTAAGTAGATAACAAAGAAGTCCATCAATAGTCCAGGCGCTCGGTGCCCATGGGATTGATTTTGGCGTCAGATTCAATATAGCGGTCCTTTTGGTCAAAGACCTCTTCCAGGTCAAAATTTTATAACAGCTTTCGGCCTCAAATACCTCAGGTTTACTTCAGTATTCAAATCAATCCAAGATTTGAGGATCAGGAGAGGTCAAGGGATTTCAGGCTGTCGCCAATTCACACTTCAGAGACAGCGGGACCATTTTTTAATGTGGACCTCCAGTCCTTTGGCGATGGAGTCTCGTAACTCACTCAATAATTGTTTTTGAACAAAGGTGGAACACTCAGCTGCAAGTGATTGATTGCCGAAGGTTTCCCTTTCAGCAGTGCGTAATGCCAATAACAAAAGGTACCTTAATTAGGTACTTTTTAGTATTTGTGTAAAAAAGTACCTAATGTAAAATAAGGTCAAATCAAATCAAGGAGATCTTATGGAATTTAGGGACCTATCTGCCGAACTGCGAAACCTGCTCAAAGCACGCGGAATTACTTATAAGGATGTCGCAAACGAAATGGGAATGTCCGAGTCTGGAGTAAAAAAAATATTAACCTCTAAAGACATATCCTTTAATAAATTGGAGGATATATTGAAAATCGCAAAACTTGACCTGAAAACATTGCTCGCTGTTACTGATAGCGAAACTAAAAGCTTTAAAAAACTGAATAAGGAACAAGAAGAGTTCTTTACCAAAAATATCAACCATTTTAATTTTTTCATTCACCTTCAACACTTTGAGTTTGATATTCAAAGACTGAAGAAAGCAAATCCGAAATTATCTCAGGCAAGAATTGAAAAATATCTCAAGGACCTAGCGTCTTTAGACTTAATCAAGCGCGAAGGGTCAACTATACATTCGCCACTTGCAAAGGGCATCAGATATGGAAACAAATTGGAAGGTACGACAGCTAAACATATCAATAATCTCTTCACCCAAAAGATTTCAGAAGAAATTCGTGAAAATAGAAAAAATAGCCCGTCTTTTTGGAGTATTGGCAAGTTTTCGCTGTCGCATGAATCACTAATAGAATTTCGAACGGCTCAAAAGCTTTTATTAACTGAATTTTCGCAGCGAAGTGATCGAGACTCGAAAATTTACTCGAAAACGGATCTTACTGATGTCGGATTCATGCAAGCATCCATACCCTTGACCATGAAGGAGCTTTATCCAATCGAATAATAGGATTTCAATAAAAATGAAAGGTGCCGGTTCGGAATCGGCACCTTCAGTTCGTATTTGAGGAAATGAGTAACACCGAGTTTACGCCCAAGTTAAGTGAAATTGTAAAAATCAAAAAAAAATCCGAAAACTCGTTTGATCTTAAACAAGGCATCTGCGCGCAAACCACGATAGGAGGCGACTCGTTCGCCGAATGGACCACCATGCCTAGATATCAAGTATTGCAGACGAAAATCGCAAACTATATGGCTGTGCCGACTCCTAACGAATTAGTTTCGTTAGCTATTGATCAAGATCAATACTGTAAGCTTTCTGCCGACGTATTTCTTGCTAGAAGGGACCATTCTTCATTGGAAACAATTTGGTTGGTTCCGTACACTGTTGAATGGTGCGTCTCAGATATTCCAACTTATAAAACAAAGGAAGATTGCGAAAAAGGCATTAGGCCAAACAGACCATAGTTAAACGAGTTTAGATATCTCAGCTGGAAATTTTTATATTCAAAAATACGGAACAAGTAAAATTCTGCTTAGCGACGAAAATATGAAGTGTGAAGTTTCTGCGGGCGAATAAAACCACTTGTTATCGATAGGAAAAGCGCCTGGAATGTCAGGCGCTAATTTTCATTTCTAGAATTTCCAATGATCTTCGATCAACTAAGTTCACTTTTCGAGACAAGGCCGACCAAAAGACGCAAAAAAACCGCCTTGGTGAAATAAAAAACGCCTGGCCTTTTGGACTCAGGCGTTTTGTGGGTTTAATTTTAAAAGTATGTTTCGTGACTATGTAGAGATCTGGAATCTAGTGTTTAATTGTAGCATAAGGCTTCGGTTTCAACATTTGGATGTTATAAAAAACCCCGCATCTTGCTAAGTTTTCTTTAAATTGCATATCGTCTTTTTCCTTGGCACCCATTTGTGGAACGTGAAAGCACCTATTTGCTTACGCTGATCTCAAAAACATTCCATTGCGAAAAACCGTAGATCTGATTATTTCCAATTTGCAGAAAATCTGGATTAGAAAATGAGGAATTTAAAGTGATTGTCGAAATTAAATCCAAATTAATCTTTGAATAGAGATTAACCTTTCCAGTATCTATGTTGAAACAAAAAAGCTTATCTTGAAGTTCTACTGGCATGCCACCATAGCTTCCTTGTGGAATGACTTTAAATGATTTACCAGAGGTTGTGTCATAAGCTTCACCACATCCAACGTACAATCTATTGGCAACATTCGAGGAGTAGGCGTCGTATATTCCTCCGTATGTAGAGCCTCCAGGTGAGAAGGATATCTCCCAAGGAGCATACCGTCCGTTTTTCAAATCTATCGAAAAATATTTTTGATACTTTTGGCCATCATAGGTACCTTCACTGCCAGCAGTTACAATGAAAAGCTTGTTGCTGGCTTCTAATATTCTTGCTTGCTGGATATTGACTTCAAACGGTTGAATTACGCTCCCATCATTTTTAATTTTAACAATGTCAGCGTTAGTATCATTCTCAGTTACCCATACCCCGTCGGAAGATGGTGCCATCGAAAATGGAAAAACATGATACTTAGAAAATGCAATTCCACCGGGGTTTCCAGAATCCATAACTCCAGTTTTTAAATCGAAACTTGCAAATCCTGTTTTGTCATTTCCATCGATATTAAAAAATTCGCCCGTAAGAAAAAGCTTCTTAGTGTTTGAAGTGAAACTTAGCCTATTATGAAATCCACTAATTTTAGGATTCCAGCCAAGCACTTTCTGGTTTTTTAAATCATACGCAGCTAAATATGGTCGCTCATATCCTCCTAAGAAATTGATATTCTCAAGTAAAATTTGACTGTTCCATGAGGTGAGTTCGCCGCTGACTCCTGGATTTGGATTCCATGCTGTTCTTTGTCCTTTCTCAAGATCGAAAGCCAGTGCTGTTACAACTTGTGAGGTCTGGCCTGGCAAATCGTGTCCCGTCATGTAAAGGATACCATCAAGAATTTTTCCGTACCTAGCAACGCCACCTATTTTTGAAATATTCAAAGACAAGTTACTTAAACTCGAAGAATCACCATTCAGCACTTGTCCTGACGAAAGATCAAGAATCGCTGGCGAAAAGAATTGTGACTTTGTCGAATCAGAAAAAGCGTCTCCAAATACTAGCAATGTATTTTTGTAGACCTGACTTGTATATGGCTGGCTATAAGAACTTTTGGCTCTTGGAATGGTCGACTTCCAAACAAGCTCACCAGTCCCAAGATCGAAAGAATAAACGCTAAAGTCCCAGGGCTCAGAGCCAATGATAACCTGGTTCTTAAAGACTTCTATAAATCTAGAGTAGAATAAAATCTCTCGGTGTTCGGCAGCTGGCAATTGCAAATTCCATCCAGAAAATTTTTATTTACCAAGTCATATCTCAAAAATTGTACTTTTGATTTTGCAGCGAGAAATAGCCGCCCAAAATGACTTCATTTTTAGATGCAAAGATAAGACCGTCTTTTAAAACCTTGATGTCTTGAGAAAGCGATAGAAAGGCATTGCTCTTTCTATCAAAGATTCCAATCTGCTCGCTACCACGTACGAGGAGGTAGGCATTATCAATATATACTTTTCTATAGCCAGTAAGGCTACTGTCTACAAAGCTTGTATCTATCGTAAAATCGATCTGTCCTGAATTTTCTATTCCAATTAGATAGCTATGACCATTCAGCACTCCTTGTAAAATTACGCCATCGTAATCTCCTTTAAAGTCTACGATGTGAAGATATTGATAGTTCGTGGGAATGCTTAAATATAGATTCGTCAATTTTCCAGTTTGAGTATCGACAGTGGCAGGACCAACTTCGCTTGAAGAGTGAAGGCACTTTCCAACGCGACTAAAGCCACCACCAACGTACACAACATCATTCACCACGTTCATAGTTTCGATGGCGCTGTCGGTGCATAGAATTGTTTTTGTTTGCAAATCTACAGCGTTACTTTTTTGAGATAAGATTGACAGAACAATCAAGTTAAAAATCAGTTTCTTCATTGCACTTCTCCCGAGGCGACACTATCGCGGATAAATTCAGTATTATTTTTAAATGCTAAGGTGATTTGCCAACCAGCTCACGAGGAATCTTCAATGACGCAAGGTGAGGCGCTGTTCAAGATCGCCAATGTCTCATGAGATCATCACTGTGACAATCAGAGCAGACGCCAGTTGGTGCTTCTATGTAACATCCATAGCAAAATGGAGTTGTGCGATTGTAAGCAAGTTGCTCTAGTTTATTTTGAATTTCAGATTTCATTTTTTCCTCCTTGTATCTTTTGGGCTTTGTGCCCCTTTCACAATCCGTGAAGGGGCAATGACAAAAAGAAAGGAGCGTTTGAGTTTGACCCGTATTGAGCCCGCAGGGGCAATAGGTGTGCCAGACCTTTAGAGGCCACAAGCCGTGTCTGGCGCAGCTATTTGACCGAAATACGGATCAGTCAAATTCAATTAGCGACTGGTGTAAGGAGGATAATTGCTCTTAGTTGGATTCTAACAACTTTGCTTTACGAAAAGCTCTTTTTACTTCACGGAAAACTTCGTCGTACTCTGGAAGCGAGGTCATTTGTTTTGATAGCCTTGTCTCCCAAGTCTTTTTAAGTCTGAGCTCTTTTTTGTCAAATTCGCCTTGCCGTTGCTTGAACGAAGCGCCTTTGAAGATCATTTTTTGTTCTATCTCGGAGTGCAAACTTGAAATGTCCAAACCCTTTTCTGTGATTAAGCTGTACATATCATAAAGATCTCTCGGTTCGTTTCGATTCGCAGAAAACAGCGCGCATGTTTTTTCAATGGCCACTTCTTCTAGCGAGTAGACCCAAATCTTTGCGTCACTTAAAAAGTCTGAGTACTCGTCGTAGGTTTTAATAATTTCCTTTTCTACCACAGGAGTGAGAATATTTTCTTTGAAAGTAACATCAACTTTTACCTCTTTTGCTGCGCCCGGAAGTATCCATACCCGACATCGAGTTGCTTAAGATCCGCCATTGTTTTCTGACTTAAGTTACCAGAACCATCAGTGCGGCAGCTGAGATCTTCATCGTGAAAAACAGCAAGCTTGTTGTCTGCCGTCTTTCGTAGATTGATATGGCCAATCGTAGCCCCTAACTTAAAGGCATGGGTTCTAGCCTATGACATCGAATAGTGGCTGTCCATCAATGCGGCTCGGCATAAACGTCCTTGGATGACCCCGGTATGGAATTTAGCTAAGTTCGCGGCTTAACCGTTGTTCCTACGAGCACCCCAATTTTTTCTCAGGTTCGTAGTCAAAAAAACAAAATACCAAATGGTTCTAAATAGTTGAAAACACACAAACGAAGAACGAGCGTAAGCGTCGATATTTCTACTACACTATGTAGACACTATCCAAACACTATGTTAATATGGTTTTGATGGCACAATGGGAATTTGTTGAATGGTTAATGTTTTAGATTCTGGAAACCTCCCACTTTGAATTTGAGTGGGACAAGGGAAATCAAAGCAAAAATAAAGAAAAACACGGCATTACTACCGAAGAAATAGAAGCCGTGTTTCGTTCAGGAGCAGCCCTGCCTTTAGGTATTCAAATGAGTCCCATTGTCAGTGAACAAAGACTTGGAATCGTTGGTCCCGCATTAAATGGAAAACTCCTTCAAATCGCTTTTACATTGCGTGAAGGAAAAGTTCGTCCGATCAGTGCAAGACCTGCGCATCCAAAAGAAAGGAAGCAATATGAAGAAATCTTACGCAAAATCTCTAAAAGAGTATGATAAGCCTTTTGAATTCGAATCTGACAAGATTCTTGCGGCAATGAAAAGATTTAAAGATTCAAAGAAAAAAGCCAACGAGCATTGCTTTGGATGAAAAAACAATTCAAGAACTAAAAAAAATCGCCGAAAAACAAGGAATTCCTTATCAGGTTTTAATGCGTGTTTTGATTCTAGATGGTTTAGATCGTTTGAAAAAAGCGGCTTAGCTCCTATTCGTGAAAAACCTCTTCATAAATTCTCCATTTCGTTTCTTGAAAGAAAGAATTCACATTCTTCATCATCTTTATAAGATTTTAATCGCGACTGCCAATCGCCAACATGCAGTTCAAGCTTATGTCCATTTGGATCTATGAAATACAATGAGTCTCCCTCAGAAATATTTTCTTTAAACTTCTTTACTTTAAATTGATGAAGTTTTTCTGCCAATAAATCAAAATCACCTTGAGAAACGGAAAATGCTATATGAGTGTACTCTGGAAGTTCATGACTTCTTGTGTTTACGTCTTCCTCTATGCAAAACCAAGAGTCACCAGCAAGAAAGTAAGCAGACTTTTTTCTTTTCATTAAAGGTTTAAAGCCTAAAATATCTTTATAAAATGCAAATGAATCAGCTAGATTCGTAACACTCAATGTAATGTGGTTTAAACCTTTAATCATGCATTCTCCTTACTTGCCTGAGGTTAAGACCTTCTTCATATATTCAGCCAATGCAGATCCTTGTTCACCTGACGATTTCGAAAGATTGTCGATGACTGAATTTCTATCTGCTGAGTTTTGCTTCTGACTAAGTTTAAATTTCGCTTCCACATGATCCATTGCAATTTCAAAAACTGTAATCCCACGATTTAAATCATTTTTAAGTGTTTCATTTGGCTCAGCTGGCAAAACCCAACCAGTTCTATATTGATCTTCATAATTTTGAACTAATTTATTCATAACGCTATATGCATCATGGAAATCTTCAATAATTCGAGCTGTTCCTTTAACGTGAACGGCTGCATAATTCCAAGTCGGAACATTATCTGGATCTGGCTTATACCATGCTGGAGAAATGTAAGCATGGGGACCATTGAAAATAACAGTCACTGGAATGCCTTCTTTGAAATGCTTCCATTGGGGATTTCCCCTAGCACAATGACTGAGTAAAACCTTTTTCGCTGAGTCCAAAAGAACCGGCAAATGACTAACAAAGGGTCCCTCTGAAGTCATCGTGATTAAAGTTGCAAAGCTGTAATTCTGAATAACTTCATAAATCAAATCCATACGCTCTTCTCGATATTGAGTCGGAGAATACATCATAAAGTCTCCTGAGATTTTAAAGTGTTTATTTCAGAGTTTATCGAATCATAAATGGCATATGGATGCCTCGTTTGAAAGGCCCAGTATTTATCCCCATAGGACCAATGCCACCACTCTGTTGGATAATTGACGAAACCTGCTTTGCTCATGACGCTCATAAGTATTTGTCTGTTCTTTCGAGCCTCATCTGAAATATTTGTAGCAATCGTAAACGTGGCGTTTTCTGTTTCTAAAGGCCCAGCATTGAATTTAGTTCCAAGATCAAGGGCATTACCTGATTCATCACTTAAAGTAAGATCAACGGCACCTCCTGTCGTATGAGGCGCCACCTCCAACGGTGCATTTAACTTTGAACATTCATCATATATTTCTTGATCAGACCAAGTTGGAAATTTACTTTTGAGATAAGAGAAGTAACTATCCCAAAATTCTTTTTGGACCAACATCGGCCTGTGGCATTCCTTTATTAAAAGTCGATAACCTTTAGGTAAAAGATTCTGGGCCTGAACAAGCTTTTCTCCAATCGAGTCTCTCCTAATGAAATAGACGAAGAGTTTTTTTGAACATAAAGCCTATCCCAATCAAAATGTAATTGGGGAAACGATTTGGAAAGATCGACAATTGGTTCACCACAATCTTGAACGGGAATATCTTTTACCTTTTTATCTCCGATCAGAGTCAGCCCAACATTAACTTCTAACAGTGGTAGAAAAAAACCAGGTTTTATTTTAGACTCACGTTCACCAATTCTTTTGGCACCTTGTTTTAAATAAAACCTCTCGGCGTAGGGATCGGCGGCAATTGTAAATCTTGTCCATCCCATTTTTTTAGCGTTCAATACAGCATCTTCAAATAAAACGTGTCCGATTTCTTTACCAATATAATCAGGCTCAATCCATAAATGGTCGAGCATATATTCGTTTTTAACTGGAGCCATTCCAGAAAATCCCAATATTATTCCATCATACACAGCAACTCGAAAATGCCATGATAAAATATCGTTTTCAGTAACATGTGTTACCTGAGCGGTTTGTTTTAGATACTCCTTATCATATGGCCAATAAGCTTTAGACCGCGCAGATAAATCACTAAGGTATTTTGCTTCAAATGGCTCGGCACCTCGAATTTGAAAATTCAATTTATTTTCTGGATTTCTTTCAAGACGTAAAACTGGCTGAATCAGTTTTTTTTCCATTTCGGTAACTAATGATTCAATCTTTTCGCCTTTCCAAACGTAGGTGTCGCCGTTAGGAGTAAAACCCATTTTTTCCCAGTACTCTTGAACTTGATTGTGATTAGAAACACCGAGATAGATTTTCTCAATATCCAAACAATCAGACAAAAACCTTTCTACCAAATTATAAGAACTGCGACCAAGTCCTTTACCTTGAACATCTTCACGTAGTATAAGAAGTCCAAGATAAGCCATACCTTTACTACGATGATTAACATGTAAATCGGCATAACCAATGGCCTTTGATCCATCATAGATCAATGCCGCTATTTTCGTATAATGGTCCCCACGTTTTGCTGGCACATCTTGAATATCTTTTAATGCCATTCCTTCAAGAGGCTCCGTTCCATCAACTCTTCTAAAATAGGTGGGCGAGTTAAAGTAGATTTCCTGAACAAGATCGCTTTTTTCAACTCCGACCTGTTCCAAATATAATCCTTCATGAGAAAAATATAGATTTTTATCCATAGCTAAAGCAAAACCTTTTCAAAAATATACTCATTACTTTTCGAGCCTTTGAACTCATCGGCATTCTCAATGAACTATTTTGAGAAAAACCAAAACTTTTCATTAAACTAATCGAAGCCATATTTCTTGTGTCCACCCAAGCTCTGATAGATTTGGCTGCCCAATTTAACCATAGCTCTTGTTTATCAGGAGATTTTATTTTTTCCCAAAAACCATAGGTCTTATTTAAAGTTTCAAGTGAGTGTGGATTTTGAGGGACAAATGTATAGAGAGATTCATCATTCAAAACATTTAACATTCTCTCAGCGTGATCAATCGTTATTGGCTCCAATATTAGTCTCTCGGCTTCTACAACTAAATTAAAATCATCGAACGATGAACTTAAGAAGTCTTGGACAAGCTGATTGCTCATAACTCAACCTTGTAAATAGATCTTTCTGCCTCTGGATTGTTCAACCAATGAGGACCAATTTTTAAAAATCTAGCCTCTTCAAATCCTTTTGTTAAACCTGGCCACAGTACATGTTCTTTATGTTTTTCTATCGCACTGGCATCAAAGGGATATCCCTCGATAGCAGACCAGCCTTTTTCTTTTCCATACTCTTTCAACTTTTCAAGAATTTTGGACTGTAAACCTTGGCCACGAAATTTGGGAGCTACTGTAAAACAAGTAATCCCTGCAATATTTTTTGATTCTTCACCAAACTGTATTGTTCTCTTCCAAGTCCAATAATAATCAATCAAAGGTCCAACAGAGATCCAAGCCAGAAGATCGGCGTCTGAATAAACAAGAACACCCACGTGAAACCCTGTCTGTACTTTATCAAGAACAACTTGGCGATTCAGCATTGGATTTTCTTTTCTACGAGTTTCCCATTCTTGCATTGAAGAGATTTTTTGATGCCAGAAAGAACAATAACAACCACCGCCACTTTCACAGCTTGTCAGCGTTTCATAGTCTTTAAAGTTTTGTTCAGTTAATTGTTCGATACGAATATTCATGTGAATTTCTCTGGAGCTTTCTCAAAACGCTCTTTGCATTTTTTGGTGCAAAAATAGTGTTTTTTAGTTTTGTGAACTAAAGTATTCGAACATCTTTCTGGATGTTTGATTTCCCATTTAGGACAAACGGTGCAGAATATCTTTTTTGCGGATGCTTTCTTTTTAGTAGTGGTCTTTTTCACAAAGTTCCTATTTTTTAGTTTTTTCAATTTTAATTAAACCAATTTTTCGTCCAACAGCATGAAAATTAACTGTCCAACCAATTCCAAAAGCCTTTGGAGGGAAAAGTCTGTCGTCTTCATTATTCCATAAAGTTTTAAAAATCATTTTTGAGTTCCAATTCATTGGCATCCCTAAAAATGTCTGCTTATTTTCATTTTTCATAAATATGTCTGAATTCCCAATGGATAAAGTTTTGAACCTTCCGATATGATTTCTGATACAGTTCTCCAAACAGCCTTATTAATTTTTTGTCCACTTTCATAAATATCACTAACATGGTGAGAAGACTTACAAACCGCATCTAAAGCGAATTGGCCGCCAACAGCAATTCGGGAAATTGCGTGAGAAATAGGTCAGCCTTTTCCGAGTGTTCAAGTTGGGAATTCTTGTTACGACCCTCAAAATCAACCAGGCAAGTCTTCATTCCCATTGATTTTGGGGTTTCGATGTCGTGCAGATAGGAATCCCCTACAAAAAGAACCTGCGATGGAGCAAGGTCAATTCGCCTCAATAGTTCAGAAAACATTTGACTGTGCGGTTTCCGATATCCGACGTCACACGATACGACAATCTCCTCAAAAAGGTGGTCGATATTAAATCGGCGCAAACTCGCGACAATAGACTCCGACCATGGATTATTGCTAGCTATGAATAGTCGATATCCATTCTCGTGAAGTCTTGGAAGCGTTTCCAGAACACCAGTTAACGGCAAAAAGAGATCAGACTCGATACGATGGAACGAATTTAGAACATCAACAGCAGCGGCAGAATCAATTTCTATTCCATGAGCTGCAAGTGCATGTTGAAGGAGATCCAAGGAGCTAGTCTCCCGTTCGGGCAAAGATTCGCCGCGAGCCCTGCGTGATTTCCATGCTTCAATGTATGATGAGTAAACTGATTCTGCATCCTCACGGGATAAATTTCCACAATCCATCAGTGACGAAATAAATGCTTCGTGCATTTGGGGTGTAAAAGTGCCCATCTTTCCTGTTGAGAAGAGGGTGCCGCCGAAATCGAAAGCGATTGCCTTAACCATTAAGACGACCTTTTAAGGAGAAAATTGGGGTGACCGACGGGGCTTGAACCCGCGACACTCGGAATCACAATCCGATGCTCTACCAACTGAGCTATAGCCACCACGAGAAGTTCATTTTTATAAGGCTTTTGTGGCAAAAGTGCAAATAAAATAGAAATTGGCGAAGAGGATTGTACACAAAGCGAGGGGCGCCAAAGCTTAAGTATTTGATTTTATGAATCTTTTTTGGCGATGGCGGGGAGGGGGCTATTGTCTGCCCCGCCGTTGGCTCTTAGTGTTTTTTTGATTTCTTCTTTTTCTTGGATTTTTTTTCTTTTTTTGGCGTCTTTTTAGACTTCTTTGAATTTGCCTTTTTGGCCTTGGCAGAGGCCTTTTTTTTGGACGTGGCCTTATTGCCTACGGGGCTGCTCGCGGCGCCAGGCTCTTGGGGCTCAGCTACTGGTTCCCCAGGCATAGGTGGAGGAGCCGGGGGCGCTGGTTGTTCTGCCATCGCTGGATCTAGATCAGGGGGGGCCATTCCTTCTTGTGCCGATACAAAAAAGGGGAGAGTTAAAATAATAACAAAAACAGTTCGCAAGAACTTCATAGTTGTCCTCCAAGTGCGACAAGGTGTTGATACGCAAATAGTAACACGGCAATTCTACTAATGCGCCGTATTTTTAACGACAGTCCTTTGACTCCAGACCACAATCCTTTTTTAATTCTTAAAAGTTTAGTAGGGAGTTTGAATGAGCTTAAAAGTCTATCAGTATCCAACCTGCAGCACCTGTAAAAAGGCATTGAAATTTCTTATAGATCAAAAAATAGCGCATACGCCTATTCCCATCGTAGAAAAACCTCCGACTAAAGATGAGCTTGAAAAAATGCTGAGCTATGTAAAAAGGGACGGCGGAACCATCAAAAAATTATTTAATACCTCCGGGCTACTTTATAAAGAAATGAAGATGTCTGAAAAGCTCAAAGCACTGTCTGAAAGAGAAGCAATCGACTTACTTAGCAAGAACGGCAAGTTAATTAAACGGCCTTTTGTTATCGGTCGTGATTTTGGAATCGTGGGTTTTGACGCGGATCAATGGCGCGAAATTATTTTGTGATCTAACACCACACCTTGACCTTTTTACGATTGGACACATCCTTAGCTTATGCAAGATCCTGATCACGTGAACGTGCTTGCGACAGGAGAGGTTGTGCCTATGTTTACGGGTTATTTTCCAGTTCTACCGTTGAAGAATGCCGTCATTTATCCCGGCGTCGGGCAAGTTCTTCGTGTCGGAAGAGAAAAGAGTGTTCTTGCGTTGAACAAAGCCCATGAGGCTTCCTCATGGATACTGACTCTTGCTCAAAAGACTTCCGAGAGCACGCAAACCCTAGAGACCGGGGACCTCTGTCTTGTCGGCACCCTATGTAAAGTTGAGTCCATCCGTGGAGACGCTGAAAATGGATATCAGGCTATATTGCGGGGACATCAGAGAGTTCGAGTCACAGAGATCATTTTAAAAGATTTCTACTTTCAAGCCCGGCTGGAGCCCCTCGAAGACGTCGTTGATATTGATGACTCGACACGATTGGCGCTTAAAGAAAGCTTGAGAAGTTTAGCCAAGCAGATCCTTCGCGCTTTACCAGAAAATACAGAGCAGCTTGATGAGATGATCGAAGGATTGGAGGATCTCAGTTTGTTGTCGTATTTGTGTGCGGCACATATTGATGCGCCGATGCCTGATAAACAAGCGATACTCGAAAGAACAAATCTTCGCGAACGGGTGATGTCGTTATTAGTGATGATGCAAAAATTTAAAGACAATCTTCAGATTCAAACAGAGATTCGCAGTAAGGTGAGTTCTAAATTAGGACAAACTCAGCGTGAGCACATCTTGCGAGAACAGTTAAAAACAATTCAAGAAGAGTTGGGCGATGAGGGTGGGGCTGCGGGCCTGGGTATTTTTGAGAAATACACAAGGGCTATTGAGAATGCTGGCCTGAGTGTGGAAGCTAAAAAAATCGCTACTCAGGAACTCTCGCGGCTTAAAGTCGTGTCTCCGCAATCTCCTGAGTACCATATCATCACGAACTATTTGGATCTTTTAGTGTCTTTGCCCTGGTCCAAAGCATCGGCGCAAGAGGAGCTGGATCTAGTGAAGGCCCGCGCGGTTTTGGATGCAGATCACTACGGTCTCGAAAAAATTAAAAAGCGTATTCTGCAGCATCTTGCAGTGATGAAACTCAAGAACAATAATCGGGGAAATATTTTACTTTTGATAGGTCCCCCCGGTGTTGGTAAAACTTCGCTCGGGCAGAGCATAGCCAAGGCACTCGGGCGTCAGTATGTGCGTCTTTCTTTAGGGGGCCTCCGCGATGAGGCCGAGATTCGGGGCCATCGGCGGACCTACGTTGGTGCGATGCCAGGGCGCTTGATAAGCACTTTAAAAAAAGCGGGCGAGAATAATCCTGTGTTTGTTCTTGATGAAATTGATAAAGTCGGAAGGGGATTTCAGGGAGATCCCACGGCTGCTCTTCTCGAAGTTTTAGATCCTGAGCAAAATAGCCATTTTATGGACCATTATCTTGAGGTTGGCTTCGATTTGTCGAAGGTGTTTTTTATTGCCACAGCCAATAGCATCGAGGGTATTCCTGGGCCTCTCATGGATCGGCTTGAGGTTATCGAGGTGAGTGGCTATACGACGGACGAAAAGTTGCATATTGCTAAAAATCATCTCTTGCAAAAACAGCAACTTGAACATGGAATTAAATCAGATCAATTGCTAGTAACGGATGAGGCCTTGTTGGCAGTGATCAATCGCTATTCTCGCGAGGCGGGTGTGAGAGAATTGCAAAGAAAGATCGCGGCCATTTGTAGGGCGACAGCCGAGCGACTGGTTCAGTCTTCGCAGCAGCCAATTAAAATTGATGTGAAGGATCTTGAAGAGATTCTAGGTCCTGAGCGCTACACCTCTGAAGTCGCTGAAAGCGCTTCAACTTCTGGGGTTGTGACGGGACTCGCTTGGACACCTGCTGGAGGTGAAATACTTTTTATCGAAAGTACACGCATGCCAGGTTCAGGACATTTGCTCATCACCGGTCAACTCGGCGAGGTCATGAAAGAATCTGCTCAGCTTGCCCTGAGTTTTCTGAGATCGCGCTTGCCGCTGATAAATCCTCTTGTTGATTTTGAGAAACAGGATATTCATATTCACGTACCAGCCGGATCAATTCCGAAAGACGGCCCCTCGGCGGGGATCGCTTTACTAACAAGTTTAGCTTCATTGTTCTCGCAGCGAAGAGTGGATCCGAAATTAGCAATGACAGGAGAGATCACTTTAAGGGGAGCTGTCATGCCTGTTGGCGGAATCAAAGAGAAAGTTCTGGCGGCGCATCGAGCGGGAATTAATAAAATCATTCTTTCCACAAAAAATAAAAGGGATTTGAGCGAGGTGCCGCAGGAAATAAAGCACGTGATTCAATTTATTTTTGTC
This sequence comes from Pseudobdellovibrionaceae bacterium, assembly GCA_016719575.1. Classification (GTDB taxonomy): domain Bacteria; phylum Bdellovibrionota; class Bdellovibrionia; order Bdellovibrionales; family Bdellovibrionaceae; genus JACMRP01. The sequence goes on from JADJYV010000002.1 coordinate 160,420, forward strand.
GACACTATGAGTGAGGTTTTAAAAGTGGCCCTAGGGATCGAGGTCGATCTCTCAACCAACACTTACCTGCTGCCAGCGGCATTGATGCCACCGCAGCAAGGCGGTCGCCAAATAGAGTCTATTTAAGAATTTCCGCTTTGAGTTTTTCAATTCCGGCGTCACTAGCTTTTCCTAACCAAATCGAAAAAATATCTCGAATAAATCCCGCTCCGCCGACAATTGTCGTGATCTTTAAATTTGAATCTTCATAAGCTAGGGTTTCGCTACCGTCGGCCTTTTTAGTGCCTAGAATCGTAAGGCTCTTTCCTTCTTTAACTTCGCCGCCATTTTTAACGGCCTCCAAAAACTTTTGAATTTCTGATTTCTTAAGGTCAACATTGTTGGTTAAAAGGGCTTCTTTAAAGGAAGATTGAATTTTTTCCGTGTCCACATCGCGCTGAAAGATCATTTGAATGGCAGCAGGATTTGCCTCGACCAGAGAGTTTAGAGACTCGCTCGATGTTTTTTTGAATTTGGAAAGATCACTAACATAAAGCTGGGCGGTGTAGACCTTGACGGTCACGAGCAGAACTTTTTTACTGCGAAGTCCAAGTCCCACTGATTGTAACCTCAGACCGTCATTGGTGATTCGTGAGGCTGGGTTTGAGCTGTCTAGCTTCAGTAGTTCAGCGTTAGCTGAATGAAAAAACAAAAATGATGTTAAAAACATTAAAACTTTGGCATTTGATATCATCTCTTCCCCCTAAACAGACTTGAGCACTGAAACAAGACTCTTGTCAATGAGGACAAAGGGCTGGGTAAAGAGTCAGGGCATTGATTAAGATTTTCTATCAAGTACCGAAAAGAGAATGGGGGTTGCTGAGTTGTCATCTAAACCATCTGAGACTTACATGCTTAAACGAACTGAACTTTTGGTGATTACCAATGATTCAGATCTACTTGCTGTCGTTAAAGAGGCGGCAGTTTATTATGCATTTAATACTGAGTTCATCACCGATGTTTTTTTAGCGGAGGCGGTTGTCGATAAAGATGGTGACGTAGATGCGGACGAAGACTGGAAGGCTTCGCCGCAGGTCGTATTTATTTCTCTTTTGATGCCATCATCGATCGACGAAAAAGTGAAAGCAATGGCAAAACTTAAATCGTCCTATCCGAGATCGCAAATTATTTTGGCTATTTCAGGGGGCGAGCCCGTTGAAAACTATAAAAGTCTTCAAGAGGCTGGAGCGGATCGTTTGATTTTTGATCATGAGGTAAAATTCACAAGCAAGTTTTTTTACCTCTGCTCCATGTTAGTGCATGGAACCTATCTTCCCATTCAAGTATCGGATCTTTTTCCGAGCACTCAGGTTGGATTTAATGCCTATCATAAATTGCCTATTAATCAGAAATTTTTACCTGTTATATTTGCGGGGTTTATTTTTAGTGACAAAAAGTATCGTCGCCTTGAGCCTGTAAAACAAGTTTATGTTCGCCGCGAAGACTTAAACGAATATCGTAAGTATATAGAGTCCTTTCATGATAATCGGGGAAATGCTCTTAAAAAACGTTGCCGGGCAACAATGATGAGTCTGATGGGCATCTACACAGAGCTTGTTGTTCTTTTGAGTTTAGAAGCTGAGTCAAATAATCAGAATTTTATCAAATTCAAGTTAGAACAGTATCACAACATTGTTCGAGATCTGGCGGCGTATCTTAAGGACTGCCCGGATGTTTGGAATGTGATCTTTCAGGCATTGGACTTTCAGTTTTGCCGCCAAGAGCGAGGGCCATCCATTTTAGCCTACGCGCTCTTAATTGCGCAAAAAACCGAGCCCAGCGCAATAGAAAATATCGCACTTGGGGTTTTGTTCGCCGACCTAGGAATTCTTGATTTGCCGTCTTCATGTTACCGGCAACTTGTGACCGAGGGAGAGGCTCGGCTGACACCAGAAGAAAAAGACGAGTATCAGCACCACCCGGAGCATTCGTTAGCACGAGTATCGAAGGACTCTCTGGTGGTTTCTCAAGTGCTAAAAGATATTTTAACGAGTACGCATGAGCGAGCTGACGGAAAAGGATTCCCAAATCATATCGCAAAAGAAAAGATTTCATTCGAAGCTCAGTTGATTCATTTCTGTGAGACACTGGATCGCCGGACTCGTGCCAACCTCGAGGATGGGATGGTCACTCATGACTTTGTCCGCAAGCAACTTTGGGAAGAGGAAAAGGTCTCGTTAGCGTGTTTTAACGAAGATTTTCTAGATAAAATCGAGATAACGGTGGTCACTCCAGTTGCCTAGGCGGCGAGAAACTGTTAGCTTTCTGACGAAAGTGAAGAAAGGATCTCTCATGCCATTCAATCCCTCTTTGTGGTCAGAAATCAAAGAATTCAAATTTAAAGATATTACCTATCATCGAGCCTTCGAGCAGGGAACGGTCCGTATCGCCTTTAATCGCCCAGAGGTTCGTAATGCCTTTCGACCGCAAACTGTGGATGAGCTTTTTACCGCATTGGAACACGCCAGAGTCACTCCGGATATTGGAGTTGTTCTTTTGACGGGAAATGGTCCCTCAACGAAGGATGGAGGTTGGGCGTTTTGTTCAGGTGGCGACCAAAGAATTCGCGGCAAAGACGGTTACAAATACGAGACTTCAGATCCTGGTGCTGATTCGAAGGCCGACCTTGCTCGATTGGGCCGCCTGCATATTTTGGAGGTCCAACGTCTGATTAGATTTATGCCAAAAATTGTGATGGCGGTTGTTCCAGGATGGGCCGTCGGGGGCGGACATTCTTTGCATGTTGTCTGTGACCTTACGATCGCAAGTAAAGAGCACGCAATTTTTAAGCAGACAGATCCTGATGTTGCAAGTTTTGATAGCGGCTACGGCTCAGCCTATCTTGCTAGAATGGTCGGGCAAAAGAGAGCTCGCGAAATTTTCTTTTTGGGTCGAAATTATTCTGCTCAGGAAGCTTTTGATATGGGCATGGTCAACGCTGTAGTCCCCCATAGCGATTTAGAAAAGGTGGCATTAGAGTGGGCGAGAGAAATGAACTCAAAGAGTCCGACAGCGATGCGTATGCTTAAGTACGGCTTTAATATGATTGATGATGGTTTGGTCGGCCAACAGCTTTTTGCTGGTGAAGCCACGCGTTTAGCCTATGGAACCGAAGAAGCAAAAGAGGGGCGAGATTCGTTTCTAGAAAAGCGTCCAAAGAATTTTTCGAAGTTTCCATGGCAGTATTGATTTTTGCTGAGTTTCCTCAAAATGACACAGCTAAAAAGAAAAAAGCCCAAGAAGTATGTCTTGGGCTTTTGGTGTTTTTCTATACCAAAATGTGATTAGAGGCTTTTTTCGATTTGTGCGATTTTAGCGCGGAGACGGTTGTTGTCTTGCGAAAGACGATCACGACGTGATCGTAAAGACTCTTTTTTTCGTTTTTCTTGAGCCAACATTTTTTTTGCTCTCTCAAGGGCGCGAGTAAGCTGCAGACTTTGCTTTTGGGCTTTACGAATATCATCAGAAGTTTGACGATTTTTCGCCTTAGTTGTATTCAGATTTTCTTTAGCAGTGTCTACTTGAGTCTTAAGTTGTGAGAGTTTTTTGTCGGCCTGAGCTTTTTCTTTTTCGGCAATAGAGACTTTTCTTTGCAGCTCAGCCTGTTCCTTTTTTAGCAACTCTAGTTTTTTTGCTGCAACTTCAGCCCGCAAACGAGCTTTCTCAGCACCTTTACTCAGTGATTTTGATTCAGCCTCCATACGGCGAATTTCTGATCGCATTTTATTAATCTCAACAGAGGCTTGCTTTTCAGAAGCTTCATACTCTTCGCGATCCAAATTTGCGACTTCGCCTTCGACAGAAAGGTCCGTCTTGGCTTGGTTCATAGTTTTAAGAGTGTTGTCGATTTCGACCGACACTTGAGAATCATCGGCAGCAAAAGCATTTAAGCTTAAAGAGCAGAGCGTTGCGACCAAGAGTGTTTTCATATTTACAGACGTCATAAAGGCCTCCATCAGATACCCACTTTAGAGCAAGCTCTGTGCCGAACCCGGGACGGATTCCAATGACATTTGGAGCGAGTCTCCGTGAAGTTAATTCCCGGTAGTGCCTACATTTGTGACGATTTCAATACCTTCAGACTGCATAATGCGAAGAGCGTTGGTAGTTGGGCAGGGGCCAGGCCGCAGGTGATAGTGGAACACCATTTTTCCATTTTCATCGATATCTTCACGGAAATGCAGGTTGAGCAGAGAAGCCTGGCTACCTTCAAGGACGGTGAGTTCCAGATCGTGGGTGGAAATAAATCCAATTGCGGTTTTCTGGCTGGCTAGACTGCGAATAACGGCCTTGCTGCCGATCTGTCGCTCCTTGTTGTTGGTCCCTCTAAATATCTCATCGACAAGGAACAAGATGGGAGTCCGACTCGATGCCGAATCGAGAATATGCTTGAGGCGACGGACTTCAGCGTAAAAATAGGAGTAGCCGTCTCGCAAAGAGTCTGTGACCTCGATGCAGGTTTCAATTTTGAGTGGGCAAGTGATAAAGCGATCTGCAAAGACGGGGGCTCCCATGTTTGCGAGAGTTTGATTTAAGCCCAATGTCCTCAGAAAGGTGGATTTGCCGGACATATTCGAGCCAGTAAGAAGTCCTAGGGACTTTCCTTCGGGGAACTCGAAGTCATTTGCGACGGCCTTTGTGCGCTCAAGAAGGGGGTGATAGATCTGAACACAATGCAGTTCGGTCGCTATTTTGAGTTCGGGATAGGTGCGCGTTTGGTATTTTTCAAAAATTGCAAGCGAACCAAGGGCTTCGAGTTCAGAAAGCTCTTCATTGCAAGCCGGAAAATTTATGATCATCGATTTACGAAGGCGTTCCAAAAAGAAAACTGAAACCAGTGTCCAAGGCGTAAAGAAGTTTAACACCAAATGGAGAATCGGATTTGTTTGTGTTCCGACAAAGCCCAAAATGAAGTCCAAATTCTTGGCATCTTTTGAGGGGGAATGGCTATAAATCGTCGAAGTGAGTCTTCTCAGGGAGACATTTGTATGTGCCTTATTTTCGATGGCCTTAAATACGGGTGCCAACAGGTTCAAATGGTGAGAGAGCCCCACTCCACTTAAGAAGGCAGGTTGGGAAACCCCGAGGCTAGACAAACTCAACAGGGGAAAAGGCAAAAAAACAAAGGCCGGCAAGTGAATTCCCGTCAGGGCAGCGCCGATCACCAGACCCAAGGTCAACAACCAAAGGGTGAGATTGGCCCAAAGCAACTTGTTGAATTTTTCTTGGACAAAGGGGTTTTTGATAAAATCCTGAATTTGATGGTTGGCAAGATTGACTTCATTCGCATTCGCTTTTAGGCCAAGCCGGGTGTAAAACCAGGTAAGAGTTCGAAGACTTGCGATGTGTCCTTGGCGTTCACGGAGGTGATCTATATTTTGAGGGCCGGCACTCATCCATTGCAAAAGTTTTTTAACTCCGCCTTCGGATATAGTTTCGTCGAGAAGAGTCCAAAGGGAGTGTTGTCCCATAAGGCCAATGTCGCGTGTCAACGAGTAGGCGATTGATGCCTTTTCTGCAGACTCGTAAGGGCGTCCCGAGGGAAGTCCGAGGCAACGATTTTTTTGTCGCTTGGTAAAAACTAAAAGACGATTGATATTGTCGAGGTGACGATTGATCCGGCGGGTGCGACCCACCAAATACAAAAAACCAAAAAAAGAGAGAATAAGCGGTAGAAATTCAAGCCGGGCGTTTTCCTTAATAGCGACTGGAAAGGTGCTGAGAAAAAACACCAAAGCAGTGGCTAACCGACCATTTTGAGATCGCTCAAGGCGCGCGGCCCATGCTTGCGTGAGTTTTTGCAGATGTCTTTCTCGCTTTTCGAGTCGGTCAGCTTGTTTAAGGGATTGATGGAGTGAAGTCAGCGTTTTCGACATAGGATAAATCTTATGTCGAGGTCTCCGGATTTATCAAGGTGATTTTAATTGGTGGAGGCTGGTCTTTTGACTCCGGTTTGTCGTCTCGAACATAAAGACTAAAACCAGCCGGGAGCTTGAATCCAGCCTTGATCTTGCTAGGAAGTTCCGGGTTGGTTGCTTGTAGATCTTCAATTGCAAAACCGTTTTTCTTTGCAAAAGCGCCGATTGCGACAGTTTTCGGAACGGTGACTTTGGTGAGACGCATCGACTCAGGTCGTTTTAAATCAGGAAAGAGCTCGGCAGCGTAAATTTCGCCGCGAAGGGCGGCCATAAAGCAAGCATAGAAGTTCGACGAGGCAAATTGAAAGCTGCGTTCATTATTTGTGTCGATAATTCGCTGAAGCTCAGTGGTCTTTAGTTTGCGAATTGCTTTTAACAAACTGCCTGAACCATGATTGTAAGCGGTCACAGCTAAGGGCCATGTTTTTAATATTCTTTTATTTTGTTTGAGAAGAAAGGCTGCAAACTGCGTTGACTTAAGCGGAGACTCTCTCTCGTCAATAAGGGGGCTGATAATAAGACCTTTTTGACCTATCCCGGGCATGATCTGCCATGCGCCTCGAGCTCCCACTCGGCTATGAGCCTCTATATTAAAGCTACTTTCAACGAGAGGCAGTCGGACCAGTTCTTTGGGGAGTCCGTTGTCTTCAAAAATTTCTTCCATCATAGATATAAAGGGAGAACTTCGAATAAGTCCTGTCTCAAAAATATCTTTTTGTCCGAGTTGGATACGAACAGATTTTATGGCCTCACGAATGATTTTTTTGCGTGGACCAGGAATAACCTTGAGTTGCTCAAAAATACGAGCTTCTTCTTGTGGCAAATCGTCGTAGCTTGCACGCATGGAGAGCATTTTTAAGGTGGCAATGACAGAGTCTTTTTTGTGTTCAGAAAGAGTGTCCGCATCACGCCGATTCAGCCAAGCAACACGGCCTTGAGTAAAGAGATCCGTCGTGTCTGCAATGTCGAATATCACCCAAGGATACTCACGATGGTGAACTAAATACTTTTTTGAGTCATACTTAGAGTACACATCCAGCCAAAAGGACACACGCTCTTGCATTCCGGATGGGATTTTGAAGTCCTCAGCGAGCCGATTGTGCTGGTCTGTTAGGGCAAGTTCTTGGGGAGTTAGCGGGGGGGCTTTAGAGTTCACTTCAGGGGCGATTTCGAAGGTTGTTGAACTGCGGTCTTCTTCGGCGAAAGGAGCGGCGCTCTTTGGGGCAAACGGCGCGATCGAAACGGATGCAACTAAAATTCCAACGAACAAAAGTGGCGATAGAAATGAAAAAAAGCGATTTTTTATAGTTATCATTCTTTTCTTTTAGAGCAACTATGATGCCGAGAGAGGAGTGTCTGAGTCCTAATAGCCTGACTTTTAAAGCAATGTAGGTCGATAAAAGAGACGTATTGGGATATCTTTTGAAAATTTTTACAAGATGCGCTTAAATTTTAGCCATCGAAACCAGGCGCGTCATGCACTTGCCCTCCCGTGCTGGCAAGGATAGGATTCTAACCTTCAAGGAGTTATATGGATCCCGATCCTGCCCCGAGCCTTTTGCTGACATTTCTTTTTATTGCTCTTGCTCTCGTTTTAATTCTCTTGAATGCGTTTTTCGTAGCAGCGGAGTTTGCTATCGTTAAAGTCAGGCGCACTCGTCTTGAAGAACTTTCGGGAAAAGGAGTTAAGAGCGCTAAACTCGCAATTTTTCTCGTAGATCGGTTGGATGAGTATCTTTCGGCAACTCAGTTGGGGATCACTTTAGTGAGCTTGGCCCTTGGTTGGATTGGGGAGGAGTCCTTCTACTCTTTAATTACAATTATTTGGCCACATGGAGGCATGAGCGATCAAGTTTACCATCTGATCGCGGGTGGAATTTCATTTTTTATTATTACTATGTTGCATGTCGTTTTAGGTGAATTGGTCCCTAAAAGTATGGCGATACAAAGGGCAGAAACAATTGTTCTTAACATTGCATTGCCGTTGCAATTTTTCTACAAAGTCTCGAGCCCGCTTATATATTCATTTACTTCGATTGCAAACTGGATCCTTCGTTTGATTGGCTACGGCGTGTCCGAGGAGCCGCCTCTTAGTGAAGAAGAGCTAAAGATGGTTATGCGTGATTCAAAAGACGATGGCGTCATCTCTGACAGCGAGGCTCAGATTATTAATCGCGCTTTTAGTTTTTCTGACAAGCGGGCCATTGATATCATGATCCCACTAAGAGAAGCGCAATACATTTCACTTGCGAGATCTTTCGAAGAGAATAAAGCGATCATTTTGAGTAAAATGCACACACGGTTTCCAGTTTGCCGAACTGATATGAATGATGTCGTGGGAATTCTAAATATGAAAGATATTCGTTTCGTCAATGAGGCGGACAACGGAATATTTACAAGGTCGATGCGCCGAGTGATGTATGTTTATCCTGAGATGAAGCAAGATCGTTTAATGAAGCTTTTTAGTGAAAAGCGTCTTCATATTGCTGTAGTTAAGGATAGCCGTAGCGAGCAAAATATTGGCATTGTGACTTTAGAGGACGTCCTTGAGCAACTTGTCGGAGAAATTGTCGATGAGCATGGGAATTAGTTAGTTCAACTGTGTAAAAAGAAAAAACTTAAAATGGCATAAAGACTGGCTCCAACAAGGATGCCGCCTGCAATTCGTTGCTGCGCTAGCCCTGCGGATTCGATTCCCTTTCGTATAAGAGTCGGAGCGGCACTCAATGCCGGCAGTCCTCCAAGCCAAAAAAGTCCCATTGTCATAGCGCCAGCCCAAGGGCTTTTGGAAACCGCAGCGGCAACAGCGTAGGTATAAAGCCAGCCGCAAGGCAGAAGTGCAGTTAAAAATCCGACAATTGCGCCTGACTGAGTCGCACGAAAGCTCCAGCGGCTCTGTGCTTTTATAAGTAAATGAGAAATTCCCGCAGAGTAGGGAAAAACTAATGTAAGGCGGGGGAAAATGAGGCGAAGTCCTGTGATCAACAAGGTGAGTGACAAGAGAATTGCTGATCCAGTCCGAAGCGCTGGGATCGTGTTTTCAAGAAAATACTGCCCGAGACCTCCAGCCAGAACTCCCAGCAGAGTATAACTCAAAAAACGTCCGGCGTGGTAAGAGAAGAGATTATGCTTTGCCCCCATAAGGCTTGCGATAGGGCCGCACATAGCGGCACAATGCCAACTACCAAAAAAACTCGAAGATAAAATTGCTAAAACCAGAACGAGTGTTTCGTTCATGGGTTCTTGGGGCCTATCAAGGTAATTTCTTTAAACTCAGTTTCTATCTTTGGATCTTTTAAATCATAGATTCCTAATTGAATTTTTAAAGACCCTGCAGAAAGTATATTTTCATCAAAACGCAAAAAGAAGTGCCATTCTTGAGCGGCTCCAGCCTCTAAGCGTATTGGATTTTGTGCGACAATCAATTGAATATTTTTACTTAGACTTTCAGGCGAGAGGAAGATTGTATACTCGGAGGGCTGACCTCCTTGGTTCTGAATGTGCAGTTTAAAATGATTCAAAATTTTATTAATGTTCTGTTCGTCTTTAACAAAGGAATAAGGAAGACCTGGAGCGCGCAGAAGAGTCGCATGAATAGAGGATCTTGTTGAAAGGGCATAAGCAAGTCCAAAGAAAAGACCAAAGATCGCAAGCATATACAAAATTGCTCGAGGCTTTTTAAGTGTTAGTTTGCTGCCATCGAGCGTGTTGTAGGCAATGAGACCCTGTGGTTTGTTCACTTTGCTCATTATCTCGTCACAGGCATCAATGCAAGAGGTGCAGGCAATGCAATCCATTTGTAACCCATTACGAATATCGATGCCTGTCGGGCAGACTTGAACACAGCGATTGCAGTTGACACAGTCTCCGGTTTTTTTGTCATTGGTGGAGATCCCTTTACGTGGTTCTCCACGGGCACTGTCGTAGACGACAGCCATCGAACTGTGATCGAGTAGCACTGATTGAATGCGGCCATAAGGACACATGATGACGCAAAACTGCTCGCGAAACCACGCGAAGTCAAAAAGAGTAATAGCGGTGAAAAATACCACGAGTCCGAAGTACGACCAATTTTCAGATGGTGGATGTCCCATCATGGCGAGTAAATTACTAGCGCCAACAAAGTAGGCTATAAAACTATGGGCAATTAATGACGAAACAAGCACGAACAAAAACCATTTTATTGATTTTGTTAAAAAGGCTTTTGGAGTGAGCGGATTATCCCGGAGTTTACGGCGTTGGATGTAGTTTCCTTCGACCCACATTTCGATACGTCTATAGACGGCATCAATAAAAACTGTTTGTGGGCAGGCCCAGCCGCACCAGATTCTTCCCCAAATTGATGTCGCAAAGGCAAGGCCCAGTGCGAGCATTCCTAGCACGAAAAATAACAATGGAGCATCGTGGGCCCTAAGCAATATTCCAAACAAAGCGAATTCTCGGTTCGGGATGTCAAGGAGGACGGTTTGATGCTCATTGATTTTTGTCCAAGGCAGGACTAAGAAAATCACCAGCAATAATATTTGCGACCAATCTCGATGGCGTCGAAAAAAGCCTCGAACTTCGGCAGGGATAATATAAACCCTGTCTCCGTTGTGATCGATGCTTGTAAGCTTTCCGCCATCGAGAGACATTATTACTTCCCTTCGAGATAATTTTCTACAGGCTCACCTTGAGCAGGTTTTGCTCCTGGTGGATTAGTGCCCTTTTTAGAGATTATATAGGCCGCCAAAGCATATATTTCCTCATTTTTAAGGACGGGGCCCCAAGGGGGCATGCCCTTATCGGCCACGCCGTCGCGGATAACTTTGACAATATCTAGTCGAGTTCCCTTGCCGTGAATCCAGAATTTATCAACGAGATTTGGACCAATGAGCCCCTGCATATCTTGACCATGGCAGGCCGCACACTTGGCCACATAAGCTGCTGCGCCACTCTCGGCAAATCCTGGTTTATTGAATTCTCCTGCTAAAGAGTCTTCAGACTCAGTGGGGGATGATTTTACAGAGGAACCTTTCATTTTTTCGATTTCACCAAGACTGATTTTCAATTCGTCTTGCAGAGTCGGGCCTCCAGCAATCTCGTAGTGTATGAAATAGATAAAGGCGAAAATGATGGTCAAGAAAAAAGTCCAGAGCCACCATGTTGGAAGGGGATTGTCATGTTCTACGATACCGTCGTATTCATGATACTTTTTATCTTCACTCATGACTTCCTCCTTCGATGAGCGGCATTGTTTCTATTTTTTTATAGAGAGCGATGTTTTCTTTGCGGCTGGTCCAATAAAGGACGCCCATAAAAAACAAGAAGAATATAATCAGACCAACTGAAGTCAGATAGGTATCAGTAAATTGCATCAGTGCTTCTTGTTTCATTTTGTTTGTCCTTTCTGCCCGAGAGACTGAAGGTAAGCAATAAGGGCTACGATTTCTTTCTTCTCAAGTCCTTGAGGGGCTCCGTTCGCAGCAAGCTCAGTCGCCACTTCTTGGGCCTGTTTTTGAGCATGAATGTCAGCATTGGCAATTACATCTTCTTCGTAAGGAACTCCGGTGATCTTCATGACGGAGAGCTTTTTTCGCAGAATTGCGAAATCTGTGTCCTTTTCAAGAAGCCACGGATAATTCGGCATAATGCTCTTCGGAGTGATCGAACGGGCGTCCATCATATGGTTGTAATGCCATAAGTTCGGATACTTTTTTCCGACGCGGGCAAGATCTGGTCCGATGCGTCTTGAGCCCCATTGGAAAGGGCGATCATACATCGACTCTTCAATCGTCGAAGGTTTTCCATAACGAAGAACTTCAGCAGCGAGAGGGCGTATTTGCTGAGAGTGGCAAACATAACACCCTTCTTTGATATAGATATCGCGGCCCGCGAGCTCAAGCGGAGTATAAGGAGTTGTCAAATTGTTAGGGCTCACATAACGGTGCATTGAAAGTGTCGGATAGAGCTCAATGATAGAGCCAACCGCGATAGCTACGAAAGCAAGAACTGAAAAGACCAGTCCCAAGCCTTCAAGTTTTCGATGACTTTCAGTTGCAATCTCTTCGAAACCACTGCGGGAAACAGAAACAGATTCTGCAGGCTGATTTTTTGGAGCCAAAGAAATCGTTTTGTAGATGTTGTAGCACATGAGTCCGAAGCCGATAAGATACAACAGTCCACCGAAAGCGCGAACCCAGTAAAGAGGGACGATTTGCATAACGGTTTCAACAAAATCTGGATAGACAAGAGCGCCGTTTTTATCGACAGCGAGCCACATAAGACCTTGTGTGAGACCTGCGACCACCATCGAAATGTAGTATATAAGAACGCCTGTCAGACCTATCCAGAAATGATTTTCTAACATTTTTTTACTGAAAAGTTCGGTTTTCCAGAGGCGGGGGACTAAGTAGTAGGCCATTCCGAAAGTTAAAAATCCATTCCACCCGAGAGTGCCTGAATGAACGTGTCCGATGATCCAGTCGGTGTAGTGGCCAAGGGCCGAAACAGACTTGATCGAAAGAAGAGGACCTTCAAAGGTCGACATTCCGTAGAAGGTAATGGCTGCGACGAAGAACTTAATAAGTGGTTCTGATTTTAGAAGGTGCCATGAACCCTTGAGTGTTAGCAGGCCGTTGACCATTCCGCCCCAAGAAGGAGCCCAGAGCATCAGTGAGAAAATCATTCCCAAAGTTTGAGCCCACTCAGGCAGCGACGTGTAAAGCAAGTGATGCGGTCCCGCCCAAATATAAATAAATACAAGAGCCCAAAAGTGAACAATAGAAAGTCGATAAGAGTAGATCGGTCGGTTTGCCGCTTTTGGTACGAAATAATACATTAATCCCAGAAATGGTGTGGTTAAGAAAAAAGCCACCGCATTATGCCCATACCACCACTGAACCATCGCATCTTGAATCCCAGCGTAGATCGGATAGGAATGTAGAAATGAAATTGGGATTTCGATCGAGTTGACGATGTGCAGAACGGCAACGGTGATGATCGTCGCTATGTAAAACCAGATCGCTACATAGAGATACTTCTCACGGCGTTGCCTGAGGGTCATAAAAAAGTTAACGGCAAACACAACCCAGATGGCAGCAATCGCTATATCGATCGGCCATTCAAGCTCAGCATACTCCTTGGATTGAGTGTAGCCGAGGGGAAGAGTGATGGCTGCAGCTACGATAATGAGTTGCCAACCCCAAAAATGAACTTTCGAAAGCAGGTCTGAAAACATTCGAGTCTTTAAGAGACGTTGTGACGAGTAGTAAATCCCGGCGAAGATGGCATTGCCGCCAAATGCAAAAATCGCAGCATTGGTATGCAGGGGCCGGAGCCGTCCAAACGTAATCCATTCAAGATTGGCGTTAATCGGCCAGTAGGCCAACTGTAAAGCAATCACTACGCCAAAAAGAAAAGCCGCCCCCGCCCAAATAAGCGTCGCCAGCAAAAACTTTTTGACGATGTCATCGTCGTAGTAAATTTTCTCAATGAGAGAATGTTGTGTATTCACAGAGAATTCCTTTCGTTGTTATCTTCTAAAATTCGGTGTGCCGGAGTCTCAAGATCATCAAATTGACCTTTCGAAGCGGCCCACATAAATGCTGCAACAAAGCCCAAGCCAAGGGCGAAAGCCATGGGGATCATAAGAATTAAAATATTCATCGGAAACCCCAAAGGCAAGAGAGGATAATCACGGCAGAGCTAATTGGCATAAGAATGGCGGCAAGCATCGGGCTTACAAATCCACTCAGAGCCAGAACACCGCCAATAGTATTGTAAACAAGAGAGATACTTAAATTTCGCACGAGAATGCCGCGAGTTTTTTTAGCGATATTAATTAAATCAAGTAGGGGCATGAGTCCACCACGTGTAAAATAAACGTCAGAGTGAGAGAGGCTTAAGTCCACACTTCCTTTGACAGCAATGCCGACATTTGCACATTGTAGCGAAAGTGAGTCATTGGCGCCGTCACCTAGCATACAAGTGTTGGTGTATTTTTCAAGGATGTTTTTTTTGTCTTCTGGAAAAAGACTAGAATGAATATTCTCGTCATCAATGTTGCATTCGAGACCCGTTTTTATCGATCGTTCTTTGGTGTCTCCCGATAAAATAAAACATTGTATGCCTGAGGTTTTAAGAGTCTTGACGACATTTGACGAATCCGGCCTCAAGGTGTCAGAGAAATAAAGACGACAGAGAGGAGCGCCGTCTTTTGCGAGTTCGATAGCAAGTTCAGAGTCATGAGTGCTTTCGGAAAGAGAGCGAAGTTCATATAAATGACCAGCAATTTTACCCCGAACTCCGTACCCGAGAATTTCTGAGGCGTTTTCAACCGGCAAAAGGGTCGTTGAAGCCGACCACTCGCTGCGAAGTGCAAAAGCGAGGGGATGATAGGACTGGCTTTCTAGACTAAGAATAATTTGACGTATTTCAGTTGGAATTGCTTGTGGTTCGGTATGGCTTAAGCTTAGTTGACCTTCGGTTAGAGTGCCAGTTTTATCAAAGAAGACGTTCTTAATTTTGAGAATATTCTCAAAGATAGCTGCATTTTTTATGAGAATGCCTTGGCGGAGGGCCTTTCTTAGGGCGAAGCCATAGGTTAGAGGGGAGCCAAAGGCGAGGGCACAGGGACAGGCGAGAACAATGAGTGCAAGAGATCTATTGAAAGCTTCAGAGACATCGATAGTTGAATAGATGACAAAGAAAACTATGGCGAGAGAAAAGACCACGAGGATCAGCTTTTGAGCCAAAGAATCTGTTAGATTTATAAAATTATTTTTAACTCTCGCACTTTTTTCGAGCTTTTGAAACAGTTGACCAATTTTGCTACTTTCAAACGCGCAGGATATCTGAACGAGAATGTCTTTTTCGAGAACCTTGGTTCCACCAAAGAGAGGTAAGCCCTGAGTGAAAGTTTTAGGCAGGGACTCGCCATTTAAGAGAGACATGTCCAAAAGAGCTCTTTCGGAAATCAGACGGCTATCCATTGGCAGGATCTGATTTTTTTTAACCCAGATAGTATCTCCGGGGCGAAGGCTCTGAAAAGGGACAACTTCAGTTGTATTTTCCTCTCCTAGTCGGGTGTACCTTTCTGAATTCAAACTCTTCTTAAGAACCGAGGTCGAAAGATAATTCTGTTGCACCCTTTTAAGGAGATATCGAGCCGATAAAATTAAAAACACAAAGCTCGCGGTGCTATCAAAGTAAATGGCCCCATCTCTTCTTATGAGATTGACAAGAGAAAATATGAAACTTGAAAGAAGGGCAATAACGATCGGAAGGTCGATACTTATTGATTTATATTTGAGGGAGGCAAGAGATCCTTTGTAAAAAGGGACGGCGCTATAGAGTAGAACCGGTAGAAAGAGGGAAAAACTGATCCAGTTAAAGAGCTCACCGAGTGGGCCTGCAAGACCAGCGTAGACTGGAATAACGAAAAGCATCATATTGCCTGCGCAAAATCCCGCGACGGCAATGCGCCTAAGGGACTGACGATTTTCAGCTTTATATTTCTCTTCAGTGTTTTCGTCGGCCGTCAGTGGGATGGGGGCGTAGCCGAGCTCTTTGATCGCGGCGGCAACGGCTCCGAGAGAGGCCTTGTCGTCTAACTGCACTGATACCGTCGAACTGCCAAAGTGAACCTCTGCGCTGAGCACTCCCTCACAATAAAGAGGCAATTTTTCTAATAAATGCACACAAGATGAGCAATGAATTCCCTCAGCAAAAAACAGGTAGTTGTAATTAGGATTTTCAATTTTGTACAGTGATCTAAAGTTTTCTTGGTCGAGGTAAGAAAATTCCTCGTTAAAAAAAATTTTGGGACTTTTTGTCACAGTCGCGAGAGATTCGCAGGCCGCGCAACAATAAATTCCCCTGAAGCTTTCGCTTCCGCAGTAACCGCATTTCTGTTGATTTATTGCCAAAGCCATAACGACTTGCCCTCACGCTGTGTATTTTCGGCAGGAATTAGGGACGACGGTATGACGGCGATCATGTTTGAAAAAATAATTTAAAAATTATTTTTGACTGACGAGTCGTCTTTTAAGGTTTTCTTCGGAAAGAACATGAATTTGACGTCCGTCTTTTTGATTTATCAGGCCTTCTTTTTCAAACTGCGCCAAGGTGCGGATAACGGTTTCTGGAGTGGTGCCTGCCCATTGGGCAATCTCGCGCCGAGTCCAGGCTTGGTTCTGAAAGTGATCCCGCAAAAATAAAAGCGCCTCTGCTATTCGTTCCGAGGCTCCCTTGTCCATTTGGTCCATCCATTTTTCTTCGGCGTGTCTAAGGTCCTTAGATATATGAGTTAGAAGCTTCATCGCTATTTCCGGGTGCATATTAAAAAGGGACATGATAGCCGCTTTGGGAATAAAGCAGAGTTCTGTGTCCTCCATGGCGACTGCTGACGCGTGATAAGCTTCATCGGCAAAGAGGGAACGATAGCCAAGGGCTCCGCCAGGTCCTACGATCCGGAGTGTGTGCGCGGCTCCTGTTGAGGAGAGAGCTTCGAGCTTAACCACGCCAGTTTGGATTGTGAAGATACCGAGGGGCACATTGCCCGTATAGAAAATAACTTGACCAGATTTATAAGTGGTAACGACCTTCGCTCTGTCGATCACGGATCGAACAATTGGCGACGAACATAGAATTCCATCGAAGCGCATGCCGCAGGTCTGACAGGATTCGGGAGTCGTAGGTAAGTTGATTTTTGTTTTTTCGAGCATGCGGGCGCAATTGTACCAGGTTGCGATTCTTCAGGGCAAGTCGCTTTTTCAGAAGGGCCTTTGAGCTTGGACCTTTTTAGAATCGTCTAGACGGCCTGAGTGCTGGGATGATAGCTTGGAGGAGGTTATAGAGATGGAGACTTTCTATTTATGCTTTTTGGTAACGAATCGATCTCCCATTATACTCGCAGCAATATTGCTATTTGGATGTCGATGGCAATGCAGGCTGGCGTTTTGAATATGGGTGCCTTTATGGCAGGGCATAAATTTGTTTCACATATAACTGGATTTGCTACTTTTTTTGGGTTCGAACTCAGTCAAAATCGTCCAGATCATGCCTTCGGAATGCTCGTCGTTCCCTTGTTTTTTTTGTTTGGCTGTATTATTAGCGGATTTCTAGTGGATTTGCGTTTAAAGCTTCACATCAAACCTAAATATTACATTTCTTTCGGATTGATATTTGCAATTCTACTCGTTGTTTTTGTTGGGGGAGTTTTTGGAGCCTTTGGTGAGTTCGGTGGAGAGGTGACTCATGGTAAGCACTATTTGCCCCTTGTTCTTGTTTGTTTAGTTTGCGGAATTCAAAATGGCACGATCACGACTGTGTCAAGAGCTGTCGTTCGCACGACTCATTTGACGGGGATAACGACAGATCTAGGAATCGGGATTGTTCGTTATTTAAATAGAAATAAAATCAAAGAAGATATTAGCAACGAGGGGCGAGCGAATATGGTGCGGGCCGGTTTGATTTTATTCTTCATTTTGGGTTCAGTGGCTGGCGGGCTTATTTTTAGTAGTATGGGGTATTTGGGATTTGTTTTTCCGGTATTGACGTCTGGAATTTTGTTTGGACTCATGTGGTACTTTCAAGTGCATCTTCAAAAGAATTAATGCTATTGGACTTTGATCAGGTCGTCGGAGGTGGCGTTGGCCGTGAAAGTCTTGATTAAAACTTCAAATCGTCGATATATGTATCTATTCCTCGGGCGACATGTTCTACTGAAGGCCAATTAGTCGTTCACTTGATTCATGAGATGTTCTTTTGTCTTCTGCGAATGGCCCCTAGCTTTCTAAGGAGGCAAAAAATGGGAAAAAAATTATACGTTGGCAATCTTTCTTTTAATGTGGATTCCAATCAGCTCACAGATTTGTTTGCAGAATTTGGCACCGTCGATTCTGTGAATGTTATCACAGATCGAGATACTGGTCGCAGCAAAGGCTTCGCCTTTGTCGAGATGTCTGCCGATGGAGAAGCACAAGCTGCAATTCAAAAGCTAAATGGTATGGATCTTTCTGGGCGGGCAATGAATATTTCAGAAGCCAAGCCACAAGAGCCCCGCACTGGTGGCGGCGGTGGTTTTAAACAGCGCCGTTCATACTAGTACTTTTAGTATAAGTTTGAAAACAATAAAGGCCGATCACATGATCGGTCTTTGTCCTTTTGACTAAGGAGTCATCATGAGTCCTCAGGTTGTGTCCTTTCATTGCACTCTAAAAAATATAGCCGGAAATGTAATCAGCTCCACCTATAATCACGATGTCTTAACGTCGACTGATGGGGAAGGGGAGTTGTTGCGCGGACTCTCTAAGGGTTTGCAAAATCTCAAAAAGGGCGAGCGGCGGGTGATCAAGCTTTCAGCCGAAAATGCTTACGGACTCTACGACCCCAAAAAAGTTTTTTTATATCCTCGAAAAAAAATCTCAAGGGATATTGTCTTGAGTATTGGTGCGGCTGTAGTCGTACCTCTTAAAAGCGGTGCCGTTAGAAAATGCCGAGTCACTCAGCTCCACGGAGATATGGTTTCGCTGGATGGCAATCACCCACTTGCAGGACAGGATCTTATTTTTGAGATCGATGCCCTGAGTGCGCGTGCGGCCACTCCTGCAGAAGTGTCCGAATCGAGCAATGTGCTTTCTACCCAATTCTTGCATTGAGGCTTATGCGACAAGTAAAAAATTGTGCTAACATGAATCACAGTCGTTCGAATTCACCCATCAAGTATTGCCCGATGTGCGGCGAGAAGTTCAACTCGACAGTGAGTCCTAAACCCTGCAGTGAGGCTGTTCATGCATCTCGTCGTCGAGAGCGGAGTGCTTTCTGCCATGATTGCGGAAAAAAACTAATCGACACTCGATAGTTTGCGAGTTGGTGTGACTCTTTTTGCGATCGCAAGGATGCTATCCGCATAATCCCGGCTGTTATTGTACTTCATCAGTGCCGCAATTTTTGCGGAAAATTTATTATTACGCCACCCGTGTTTTGATAAATAATAAGCCACACTTAAAATGGCATCACTGCTCTTCATCAGATTTGGGACTGCTTTAGGTTTCTTTGCTTTGGCGTAGGCAAGATAGCTAGAGGGAATAAACTGGGGCAAACCAAAGGCTCCGGCATAGGATCCTCTCAGAGTTTTGATGTCGAAATGTTTTTGTTTGCGAGCCGAGGCAAGAGCAATAAGTTGTTCCCGGGCCCATTTGGCTTTTTTTCGGGTTCGCTCTGTCATTAATTTACGAAGTTCGGAGGGAGTGTAGGCCTGTTCCTCCTTGTTTTTAACCAAGGCGAGCCTTGTTAGTGCGGTTTTGTTCTTATTTAAGTCAGCCTGTAGAAGGTGCAGGTAGACACTGAGGGTATGAAAGGATCCTACGTCCTGCCCGTGGCGAGTTTCGATCCAGATGAGGGAGGCGATGACCTCAGGTGGAACTCGGTATTTTTTTTGGGCATATGTAAAAGCCCTTTTATTTCCTTTAATATATTTTGTAGCTTCGGAGACCGCCTGATCGGTGACAAGATTCATATGTTGCCCCGCTGGGCGCAAAAAGCCTAAAAGATTTAAGGTGAGTGTTTTGTCAAAACTCTCGGCTTCGTAAGTCTCCATAGCCTCAGATATAAACGACTTTGAAAATCCAATTTTTTCGAGCTCTTTTTTTAACCAAATTTCGTTTGCACGAAGAGGGGCTGACCCTTTTGCCTTTGCAAAGACTGGGGTGTCGATGCAGAAAAACAAAGCTAGCAGCAGGGCTAAGAATTTCAAAAAAACTCCTTCGAATATTTTGGCTTTCTTTTATGGTATTTCGGAAATTTTAAGAGCGCCTTCAATATCGGAATTTAATGGTCTTATGTCTCGAGTTAAAACGTTTCGGCCGGGTGTCTAGGGAGGCTGGGGGGGCATGGGCTTGTAAAAACTTTGGTCGGGTTTTAAGTTGAGACATCGAGAAATATGCTTTAAAACTAATGAGGTATGTTTTTAGCTATTGAGAAAAGAATTTTAATGAGCCGATTGCTCACACGCTCTGGCGACCAGGCTTGGGATTTTGTAGTCCCCTTGGCTCTCTTGCATATTTTCCCTGGGCATCTGCAGATGGCTGCTTTGTATTATCTGATAGTTAAGTTGGGTGTGTTGCTTATGACACCGATCCTTGGTCGGTGGGTGGACAGGTCAGCAAGAAGTACAGTCATCAGGAGAGGTATAGGGATTCAGTTTTTTTCTGTTTTGGCAGGTTTCGCATTTTTTTATTTTTTGGACAAACAAAGTCACAATGATCCAGGGGTGTTTCTAAATGGGCCAGAGAAGATATTTTTCGTAGGTCTTGCCGTGGCGGGGGTTCTGGCCTCGTTAGGATCCGTGATCACTGAAATTTCTGTAGGCAATGATCTAACCCCACTGCTGGTGCCCCCGGAGCGGCTGACATTTTTTAACAGTTGGCTACAGCGTGTGGATTTGATGACAGAGGTCGTGAGTCCGATTTTGGCGGGCTTGCTGTTTTTAATTCAACCATCGGGTGCGCACCTGCTGGGGTTATTTCTCGTTGCTGTTTGGAATGTGATTTCCTTTGTTCCAGAGCACTTTATTTTGTCCGGGCTAATAGGTAGGGACCTATTAGGCAACGATAGACTTCAGGGGCAGATGTCAGCAAAAAGGCTATTTGGTTTTGATTTTATAAAGCTAAAACGTAATCCTTTGCTTTTTCTCATTTTTAGCAATGCGCTGCTATGGCTTTCGGTGCTAAGCCCGCACGGGGTTTTGCTAACAGCTTATCTCAAGGATGAAGTGAATCTGCCGGAGTTCGAGATTGGTCTTTTTAGAGGTTTGGGAGCTATTTTTGGTTTGATTTCGACGTTAACGTTTCCTTACTTTGTTAAGCGAATTGGTTTAACGAAAGCGACGGGGGGGCATTTGCTGTTTCAGTTGGGCGCGCTTGGATTTGCAATCGCTGCGTTTGCCACTGCTGGATCCTCGTGGGCGATTTATCTATTTTTGGCTGGAATATTGTTGTCGAGAATTGGACTCTACGGTTTTAGTAACGGAGAATTTGAATTGCGCCAACGGTTGATTCCGGAATTTGAGCGGGGAGAACTTAACTCATTGAGCTCTGCTATGACGACTTTTGCAACTTTAATTCTTTTTGCTGCTGGAAGCGTTTTGCCGCAAACAAAGGACTTTGAATACTTAGTGTATTTTTCTTTGCTGGCGGTTGCTTTGGCGAATGCAGGGTATGGTTGGTTTTCGCAGAAAGTGGCGGCTGGCGGCTCTGTGAGTGTTTAATATACATTGACGAGTTCGAGGGATACTTTAGGGAGCTGCTTGGGAATTTTCAAATCAGTTGATTTTCGATTTTTCTCGTAAAAATAAAAAATATAAAACAAATCCTAACAAGATGCCGCCGATGACCAATTGAATTTGTAAAAGCGATCCATCAGGACCCAGTGCTGAAAATAGCGCTATCCCGCAGGCCAAGGCTATAGGAAAGAGCGACATAACTTTGAGACCATGAATGCCTAAAGGAATTTTATATCCTCGTTTTAAGTTCGGTTCCTTGATTCGCAAGGCAATGAGGGCGATAAACTCCAAACCAATTCCCAGGGTGTAGAAAAGGATATCTACGATAATTAGCTTTGAAAATGAGAGTCTGGAAAATCCGATGGCAAGAATTGACATTAGTAATAATGCCGCTGTTGGGACTCCTGTCTTTTTTGAAGTTTTGCCTAAAAAACTCGGTAGTAAGCCGTCTTGAGCCATGGCCATTGGAAGTCGTGAGATATAAAGTAATTGAGAATTGAACAAGGCCCATGCTGAGAGCAAAGCCGCAGTTGCCATCAAAATTCCCAGGTAAGGGCCACCCATAATCTCAGCAATGGCCGGCCATCCTCTAATCCAATCCTCTGGATTGATGGTTGACTTTAGACCCAAAAGCATTGGGATCAAGTATGATAAAACAATGATGATCATCGCGACGAGCAGTGATTTGGGGTAATTTACTTCTGGGTCGTGGGCTTCATGGGCATACGTTGAAATGTTGTCCCACCCACAGTAGTTCCACAAGATAATCGCAAGACCAGCTCCAATATTGAAGAAGCTGACGTTGGCCTTAGTTCCTTCTATCAGAGCGTCAAAAAGTTGTTGCCAGCTGCCCGCAAAAATTCCCCAAACGGAAAGAACTATAAACGGGGCTATGACTAATCCTAAGCTCATCATAGCATTCATTCCCACGAACCGAATGCCACGCATGTTTAAAAGTAAAGAGACAATAATGAAAGTCGAACACAGGCCCCACTTAAGCATCTGCATGTTTGGATCTTCTGAATTGAGAATGGGAAAGAAAAAGCTTAGGTATGTGACAAACAATATGGGATAGACAGCCAAATCAACCGCCGAATAACAGAGGGTCCACCAGCCCTCCTGAAACCCCCAGAATCGGCCAAGCCCACGACGGACCCAGACGTAGTATCCTCCGGCGTGTGGCAGTGCCGACGACAGTTCAGCTACCATGCTAACAATTGGAATCACCCAAAAAATCGGCACCAGAAGGACAAGGAGGATGGCCCACCTTGTACCGACTTCGTAAACCAGGGGTTCAATTCCGTAGGCGCCCCCTGAAACGATAAAAAATATCAACGCAACCTGCGGCCAAAAACTTAGATTGGGTTTCTCTGTTTTCATTTCTTCAATTTAAATGGCAGATGTGAAGGTCGTCAAATTAGAATGACTATTTGGGAGGTTAAAAGTTGTTTGCGGGAGGATGCGAAAAAGCGGAGGCGGTCAAATATTTTTTGGAGAGGGACTTCGTTTCTATTCAATTTTCTTGATATAAACCGTTGTGTAGACTTCGACCACACCCATATTTGCAGGCCATCCGAACCCGTTCGTTGCCACTGTATTCAAGCAGCGGTGGCGGATTTGGACGGTAGACGTAGAGGCGAGAGTGAATTGCCCTTCGACGAAACTTGAAGTTCCGGGTGCATCCTGTCCAGTGGTTCCGATAACAAGGTTGGCAGATCCAGTTACATTGTATAAAATTGCTTTGTGTTCCCAGACAGAGGGTTCTCCAGTGGGGGCCACAGCTCTAACATAATACGTCCCTGCGGGTAGAGTGATCTGGTTGCGGCGAAGCTAGGTATCGGATGTGTTAAACCGTGTGGTGTTAAGTGTTCTAGTTTGCCAAGAACCGCTTGTAAATGTGCCACCGGCATGTGTGGCATTTTCATCAACAATAAGGAGTTCTCCAGTACTTTTTTAAGGTTGTTGCATCCGGCAGTTTGATTCCACCGCTAGTGGATTCGATAGTGCCGGCGACTGTTAGTTTTTGGCCAGGAGTTGTGGTGCCGATACCAACGTTGTTCGAACTTGCAACATAAAGTCCATTGTTTGCCATCGGGTCGGTATTATTGCCGGAAATTCCAACGCCCTTTCCTGCTCCTCCACCAATTAGAATTTCGTAAGGGGTCGGGCTGTCCCACATACTAATACCCATCTCACCCCAGCTCTCACCAATTCGCAACTTGCCGCCAGCAATCTGAGATGTCTCGATCCAAAGTCCATAGTCGCCAGAGGAAAGGTTTGTGTAGTCCGAATTTTTGTTCAGTCTGATTTTTCCGCTATCAGCGAGGGTTAGTTGTTCAGCGGGACTTGTCGTGCCTATGCCGACGTTTCCGTTTTGGTCAATTCTCACTCGTTCCGTGCCGCCCACAGTTCCATTGGCTGTGGTTTGAAATGAAATTGCTGAACCTTGAGCAGAAGCTGAGTGATTTTCTGTCGTATTGAAATAGATACCAGGCCAAGAATTTGGATTAACAGCATTTTGGGCTCGAATTGCACCCAATTGATCTCCACTCTGGGGTTGTGTAGGTGCGGCCGATGTTCCGCGAGCTCTCAGAAATTGAATCGCTCCAGAGTTGCCAGCATTAGCAGAAAAATGCTTAGCTTCGATAAGTGCATCTACTGCGACACCGCTGTTATATCCTGTGATATTTCCAGCGACTTCAAGTTTAGAGCCAGGAGTTGTTGTCCCTATGCCGACGTTTCCGCCACTTAGAATTGTCATTTTGGTGCTGTTGTTTGTTTCAAATTCCAGGCTATTCGCATCGTTTGTTCCAAGGACTGCCGAGGCTCCAAAGATATTTCCATTTTGGACAAACGCAGTCGCTGCACCTGCAGGTGTAAATCCGAGAGCTGTCGTGATATCTGAAGAGGTCATCGAAAGACCTGCGATCACTCGGCCTTTGGCATCAACAGAGACTTTCGCGTAAGATCCTGCAGTCACACCAGATGTTGCAAGAGTCACAACGCCGGCATTTGACATCGTCGCATCGCCAGACATAGACACGGCAGTTGCGGCGTTACCCGAGTTACCAACCCAGATATTAGCTGAAGTCAGAGAGTTCGACATTTTGCTATTAAACGTTGACCAGTCGGCAGAAGACAGAGCTCCTCGCTTTGTTGCAGAAGCGGTCGGGATATCGAATGTATGCGCCGAGCCCGCAGAGCTGATACCGATATCAGTGCCAGCAGTGCCAAGCACAAAGCTTTGTGTAGCAGTAGATAGACCGTTCAGGTAGTGATCCCGGTTCCTGCAACGCCCAAAGACTTCACGACGCTGCCGTCATAATACTTGATCGTGCCAGTATCGTACCACATTTGTCCTGCTGTTGTGCCATTCGTTGTATTTGCTGAAAGAGTAAAGTACTTGTTGGCCGCCATGGTGATGTTACCAGTGTTGGTAATATTGTTTGTGCCCATCGCCAGAGCGCCCACCATAGTGTCACCAGCTTTGTTCACCGGAGTATAAGTCAGAGCCGTGTTGATGTCAGCAGCACTTAACGAAGCACTTGCGATCACGCGGCCTTTAGCATCAACAGAAACCTTCGCGTATGTTCCCGCAGTGACTCCGCTGTTAGCAAGAGTGACCACACCGGCATTTGACATTGTCGCATCACCAGACATAGACACCGCAGTTGCAGCATTGCCGGAGTTACCAACCCAAATGTTTGCAGAGGTCAGAGAGTTGGTCATGGCACTAGCCCAAGAGAGAACTCCTGCGCCATTGTTCGAGAGAACTTGCCCCGAAGCCCCTTGTGCTCCAGGGAAAGTCAGAGAGTAGTTCGTAGTCACAGCAGCCGGAATCAGAGTCAAAGAGCCAGAAGTAGCGCCGTTAAGTTGGTTGCCCATGGTGGCAGCAACACCGGAACCATCAAGAGAGAGCAATTTATTCGATTGAGCAGTTGTTGTTTTATTAGCAGTAACCACACCGGCATTAGTGATCGAAGAGATATCACCAGAGAGCGCAACTGCGCCAGCAACGCCAGAAGCGTTACCAACCCAGACCTGAGTAGACGCAAGCGAGTTCGACATTTTGCTATTAAACGTTGACCAGTCGGCAGAAGACAGAGCTCCTCGCTTTGTTGCAGAAGCGGTGGGGATATCGAATGTATGCGCTGAACCTGCAGAGCTGATACCGATATCAGTGCCAGCTGTGCCAAGCACAAAGCTTTGAGTTCCAGCAGAGAGACCGTTTAGGCTTGTGATGCCAGCTCCTGCGACGCCCAAAGATTTAGTAGTAGAACCATCGTAGTATTTGATTGTTCCAGAATCGTACCACATCTGTCCCGCAACCGTGCCGTTAGTAGAATTTGCAGAAAGACCAAGATACTTGTTGGCCGCCATGGTGATGTTGCCAGAGTTCGTAAGATCATTGCCACCCATTGCAAGAGCACCTACCATAGTGTCGCCAGCTTTGTTGACTGGAGTGTAAGTCAGAGCTGTTGTGATATCTGAAGAGGTCATTGATAGACCTGCGATCACTCGGCCTTTGGCATCAACAGAGACCTTCGCGTAGGACCCTGCAGTCACACCAGATGTTGCAAGAGTGACCACGCCGGCATTTGACATCGTCGCATCACCAGACATAGACACCGCAGTTGCAGCATTGCCCGAGTTACCAACCCAGATGTTGGCTGAAGTCAGAGAATTGGTCATGGCACTAGCCCAAGAGAGAACTCCTGCGCCATTGTTCGAAAGAACTTGTCCGGAAGCCCTTGTGCTCAGGGAAAGTCAGGGAGTAGTTCGTGGTCACTGCGGCCGGCATCAGAGTCAAAGAGCCAGAAGTAGCGCCATTCAGTTGGTTGCCCTTAGTGACAGCTACACTAGAGCCATCGAGTGCAAGAATTTTGTTAGCTTGAGCCGTCGTTGTTTTATCAACAGTGACCACACCGGCATTTGACATCGTCGCATCGCCAGACATAGACACGGCAGTTGCGGCGTTGCCTGAGTTACCCACCCAGATATTGGCTGAAGTCAGTGAGTTCGACATTTTGCTATTAAACGTTGACCAGTCGGCAGAAGACAGAGCTCCGCGCTTTGTTGCAGAAGCGGTGGGGATATCGAATGTATGCGCTGAACCTGCAGAGCTGATACCGATATCAGTGCCAGCAGTACCAAGCACAAAGCTTTGAGTTCCAGCAGAGAGACCGTTTAGGCTTGTGATGCCAGCTCCTGCAACGCCCAAAGACTTAGTAGTAGAACCATCGTAGTACTTGATCGTTCCAGAATCATACCACATCTGTCCTGCAACCGTGCCGTTAGTAGAATTTGCAGAAAGACCAAGATACTTGTTGGCCGCCATGGTGATGTTGCCAGTATTGGTGATATCGAAAGCACCCATTGCGAGCGCCCACCATAGTGTCGCCAGCTTTGTTCACTGGAGTGTAAGTCAGAGCGGTATTGATATCAGCAGCACTTAACGAAGCACTTGCGATCACGCGGCCTTTAGCATCAACAGAAACTTTCGCGTATGTTCCCGCAGTGACTCCGCTGTTAGCAAGAGTGACCACTCCGGCATTTGACATTGTCGCATCACCAGACATAGACACCGCAGTTGCGGCATTGCCAGAGTTACCAACCCAAATGTTTGCAGAGGTCAGAGAATTGGTCATGGCCGTCGCCCAAGAGAGAACTCCCGAGCCATTGTTCGAGAGAACTTGTCCGGAAGCCCCTTGTGCTCCTGGGAAAGTCAAAGAGTAGTTCGTAGTCACTGCAGCCGGCATCAGTGTCAAAGAGCCAGAAGTAGCGCCATTCAGTTGGTTGCCCTTAGTGACAGCCACGCTAGAGCCATCGAGTGCAAGAATTTTGTTAGCTTGAGCCGTTGTGGTTTTATCAACAGTGACCACACCGGCATTTGATATCGTCGCATCGCCAGACATAGACACCGCGGTTGCGGCGTTGCCAGAGTTACCAACCCAGATATTGGCTGAAGTCAGAGAGTTCGACATTTTGCTATTAAACGTTGACCAGTCAGCAGAAGAAAGAGCTCCGCGCTTTGTTGCAGAAGCGGTGGGGATATCGAAAGTATGCGCTGAACCTGCAGAGCTGATACCGATATCAGTGCCAGCAGTGCCAAGTACAAAGCTCTGAGTTCCAGCAGAGAGACCGTTTAGGCTTGTAATGCCTGCACCTGCAACGCCCAAAGATTTAGTAGTAGAACCATCGTAGTACTTGATCGTTCCAGAGTCATACCACATCTGTCCTGCAACCGTGCCGTTAGTAGAGTTTGCAGAAAGACCAAGATACTTGTTGGCCGCCATGGTGATGTTACCAGTGTTGGTAAGGTCAATGCACCCATCGCGAGCGCACCCACCATAGTGTCGCCAGCTTTGTTCACCGGAGTGAAAGTTAGAGCCGTGTTGATATCAGCGGCACTTAACGAAGCACTTGCGATCACGCGGCCTTTAGCATCAACAGAAACCTTCGCGTATGTTCCCGCAGTGACTCCGCTGTTAGCAAGAGTGACCACACCGGCATTTGACATTGTCGCATCGCCAGACATAGACACGGCGGTTGCGGCATTACCAGAGTTACCAACCCAAATGTTTGCAGAGGTCAGAGAGTTGGTCATGGCCGTCGCCCAAGAAAGAACTCCTGAGCCATTGTTCGAAAGAACTTGTCCCGAAGCCCCTTGTGCTCCAGGGAAAGTCAGAGAGTAGTTCGTAGTTACTGCGGCCGGCATCAGAGTCAAAGAGCCAGAAGTAGCGCCATTCAGTTGGTTGCCCTTAGTGACAGCCACACTAGAGCCATCGAGTGCAAGAATTTTGTTAGCTTGAGCAGTCGTGGTTTTATCAACAGTAACCACGCCGGCATTTGATATCGTCGCATCGCCAGACATAGACACGGCAGTTGCGGCGTTGCCCGAGTTACCAACCCAGATATTAGCTGAAGTCAGAGAGTTCGACATTTTGCTATTAAACGTTGACCAGTCGGCAGAAGAAAGAGCTCCGCGCTTTGTTGCAGAAGCGGTGGGGATATCGAATGTATGCGCTGAACCCGCAGAGCTGATGCCGATATCAGTGCCAGCAGTGCCAAGCACAAAGCTCTGGGTGCTGGCAGTAAGGCCGTTCATATTCGTAATCCCGCTACCAGCAACGCCGAGAGAGATCGCAGCAGCGCCGTCCCAATACCGAATAGTATTTAAATCTGAGCGATACCACATTTTACCTTCGTCGCCAGCAACGAGACCCGCTGGATCAGAAGTGACAGAGGAAAGACTCAAGTTACCAAGCATCACATCGCCAGCTTTGTTCACCGGAGTAAAGCCAAGAGCTGCGGTGATATCAGAAGAAGCAATCGAGCTTCCCACAATGACACGGCCCTTAGCATCGACAGTGACTTTCGAGTAAGTCCCCGCAGTCACTCCTGAAGTCGCTAGGGTTAGTGCTCCGGTGTTAGCAATACTCGCATCGTCAGATATAGACACAGCGGTTGCGGTGTTGCCGGAGTTACCACCCAGACCTTTGCATCAGCCAAGGTTGAAGATTGTTTGGCATTAAAAGAATCGTAGTCCGTTTTACTGATAAGACCGGCAGTGACAGCTGCAGCAGAAGCCATTGGGATATTGAGAGTGTGAGTTGATGTTGCAGAAACAAAACTCGGAGAATTGCCAGAAGTTCCGATTGCAAAACTCTGAGTGCCCGCCGTAAGACCATTCATATTGGTAATACCTGCTCCCGCAACACCAAGAGATTTGGTCGTAGAACCATCGTAGTACTTGATCGTGCCCGCATCGTACCACATTTGTCCTGCAACCGTGCCGTTGGTAGAGTTTGCAGAAAGACCAAGATACTTGTTGGCCGCCATAGTGATATTACCAGCGTTTGTAAGATCATTGCCACCCATCGCCAGAGCGCCCACCATGGTGTCGCCAGCTTTATTCACCGGAGTGTAAGTCAGAGCCGTGTTGACATCCACAGCGGCACTTAACGAAGCACTTGCAGTCACGCGGCCTTTAGCATCAACAACGACCTTAGAATAAGTCCCCGCAGTCACTCCAGTAGTTGAAAGACTTGAAACTCCCGCATTATCGATAGCAACATCACCAGACATCGTCACTTCAGTCGCTGCATTGCCTGAGTTACCAACCCAAATTTTTCCGTTAGCAAGTGTTGGAAGAGAAGGATCTGGATAAGCACAAGACCATCCTGTTACTGACCACTTCAGCACATGACCTGATGTTGAGCAGGCAAAGTTGACTAAATTACCAGTAGCTCCTGCGATGATGACACCCGAAGTGGCCGCATTCACGCCGCCAGTGCTCAGCATTGGAGCTGTGATTTTACCTGCGCCGATTGCGAGGGCACCCGCATTATCTATGGTGGCATCACCGGACATGGTCACCGCGGTGGCTGCATTGCCAGAGTTACCAACCCAGATCTGAGCTGAGTTCAGAGTAGATCCTTGTTTCGCATTAAACGTGGACCAATCAGCAGAAGACAAAGCTCCGCGCTTCGTTGCAGAAGCGGTGGGGATATCGAAAGTATGAGCGGAACCCGCAGAGCTGATACCGATATCAGTGCCTGCAGTGCCAAGCACAAAGCTCTGAGTGCTGGTCGTAAGTCCATTGATATTCGTAATCCCGCTACCAGCAACACCGAGAGAGACCGCTGTAGCGCCATCCCAATACCGAATAGTATTTAAATCTGAACGATACCACATCTTACCTTCGTCGCCAGCAACGAGACCCGCTGGATCAGAAGTGACAGAGGAAAGACTCAAGTTACCAAGCATCACATCGCCAGCTTTGTTCACCGGAGTAAAGCCAAGAGCTGCGGTGATATCAGAAGAAGCAATCGAGCTTCCAGTCGTTACGCGACCTTTGCATCGACAGTGACTTTCGAGTAAGTGCCGGCAGTCACTCCGCTGTAGCTAAACTCAAAACTCCAGCATTCGTAATACTGGCATCCCCAGTCATGCTCACCGCTGCCGTGTTGCCCGAGTTACCAACCCACATACTGCCATCTGGCAACGGGGAGATCAGAGTTTGCTAAATTGGCTCCACTAGTAACACGGCCTTTGGCATCCACGTGACTTCGGATAAGTTCCGGCGGTGACCCCCTGAAGTCGCAAGAGTTAAGACGCCAGTGTTAGCAACACTCGCATCGCCAGAAATGGAGACTGCGGTTGCGGTATTGCCGGAGTTACCCACCCAAACCTTGCATCCGCCAAGGTTGAAGATTGTTTGGCATTAAACGTAGTCCAATCAGCTGAAGACAAAGCTCCGCGATTCGTTGCCAGAAGTTGGGATATTAAAAGTGTGATCAGACCCGGCAGAAGAAATATTAAACTCGGTACCGGCACTACCAGTAACAAAACTCTGAGTGCCCGCAGTAAGACCGTTGATATTGGTAATCCCGGCACCCGCAACACCCAAGAGATTTTGCCGCAGATCCATCCCAGTATTTTACAACATCAGACCCGCATCGATACCACATCTTTCCTGCAACCCTGCAACGCAGAGCCCGCAGAAAGACCAAGATATTTGTCAGCCGCCATAGAGAGGTTGCCAGCGTTGGTAAGCCATTGCCACCCATCGCCAGAGCGCCTCACCATGGTGTCGCCAAGCTTTATTCACCGGAGTAGAAGCAGAAGTGACATCCAAGAAGAAATCGCAGTTCCAGCACTCACGCGGCCCTTAGCATCCACAGTGACTTTAGAATAAGTCCCCCGCAGTCACACCCGTGGTTGAAAGACTTGAAACTCCCGCAGTATCGATAGAGACATCACCAGACATCGTGACTTCAGTCGCTGCATTGCCAGAGTTACCAACCCAGATTTTTCCGTTAGCAAGTGTTGGAAGAGAAGGATCTGGATAAGCACAAGACCACCCTATCACTGACCACTTCAGCACATGACCGGATGTAGAGCAGGCAAAGTTGACTAAGTTGCCAGCTGGACCCGCAATAATCACACCCGAGGTGGCCGCATTGATACCGCCAGTGCTCAGCATGGGGGCAGTGATTTTGCCTGCGCCAATAGCAAGAGCACCCGTATTATCAAGGGTGGCATCACCGGACATAGTCACTGCGGTGGCTGCATTGCCAGAGTTACCCACCCAGATTTGGGCTGAGTTCAAAGACGTTCCCATTTTGTTATTAAACAATGACCAGTCCGCAGCAGAGAGAGCTCCGCGATTGGCCGCAGAAGCTGTTGGGATATCCAAAGTATGGGTAGAACCAACAGAAGAAACAGTGATATTCGTTCCGGCGGTGCCAACAACAAAGCTCTGTGCCGTCGCAACAAGTCCGTTCATGCTCTGCATGCCAGCGCCAGCCACGCCCAAAGGAATTGCCGCAGCACCATCCCAGTACATAATAGTGTTAAGATCGGAGCGATACCACATCTTGCCTTCGTCACCAGCAAGCAATCCTGCAGGGTCCGAGGTCACAGACACAAGACTAAGATTGCCACCCATCACATCGCCAGCTTTGTTCACCGGAGTAAAACCAAGAGCGGCGGTGATATCTGAAGAGGCTAAATTAGAACCGCTTAAAACTCTTCCCTTCGCATCAACGCCGACTTTCGAGTAAGTCCCCGCCGTCACACCCGAAGTCGCAAGAGTTAGAGCGCCGGCAGTGTCAATCGTTGCGTCTCCGCTCATCGTCACGGCCTCAGCTTGCCCCGAAGCATTACCAACTAAGATTTTGCCGTTCGCAAGAGCTGAAGTTTGTTTGTTATTAAAGATGTTCCAATCCGTACTTGATAAATAGCCATCTGCGGCCGCACCGGCTTGAGAAATTGAAATCGTCGAAGTTGCACTGCCAGAGACACTGAGGGGCAAATTTGCAACCACGCTGGCAACACCTGAAGCCGCAGGCGTCACAGGCGTCCACGCTGTGCCATTAAAAACCAAGATTTGTCCATTCGTGGGAGCTGTTGCAGACACCGATTGTCCCTGAATCTTGACCACAGTGTTTGTGGCAAAAGCTCCGGTGACATCGCCAGCTAAAGACGTCGAACTCGAAAGATAAGCGGCGTTTGGATTCTTAACCAATCGCCAAAACTCATCGTACTGAGTTTGCGATAAGTCGGTATTAGAATTCGCAGTCTTATCAACAACCGAATCAATTCTTAACAAATCCCCCGTGCCATAACCATTCACTTTGTAGGCCTGCAAAGCTGACGGCACAGGGTTGATTTTTAGCGCCGGAAGATTCTGCACGCCGCTGCCATCTCCGGCATCAAAGGAGACCATCAAAATGCGAGGTTCACTGGCACTTGCGGGAGTAAATCCCGTGTGCGGAGCCGAACAGGTTAAGCCCGTAAAAGTTTTGCTGTTATTGAACAAGTCATAAAGATCAGTCACATTGCCATTGAAGCTACTAGATCCGGCAGCTCCATCACCAATATCAAAAGAGAATGTACCTGCTGTTGTTGACAAGTCCAACGAACGAGACTCGGTATACAAAAGACAACTTCTATTGACATCGTAGATCGCCACTGAAAAGGCAACGCTGGCTGAGGTCACCGGCGTAACGCCATCAGCACTCATAATACGACCGGTATAGTTAATGCCAGGATTGGCATTCAGGGCGGCATCAGAAATGTGAGTAAACAAAAGAGTGAGGACAACAAAAATAAAACGAATAGCAATAAGCTTGCGGAACGCAGAACTGCGAAATTTTATATGAATAAATGAGCTGGAAAAAAAACGTCCCATGCACGACTTATCGTCAGAAAATGGGAAATTCTTGAATCTCGCATGATTTAATGAAGAACAAAAGTTACCAAAAGTGACCCAAAACGAGACGCTGACTTTTGGCCTTAGGCCCAGTCCCCCTAAAGAACCATTAGCGAGCAACTAAAAGCTGCCACCGCCGGCAAGGACGATAAAATATTGAGTCTCATTTTTAGGCAGGACTGTCTTGGCAACGTCTTCACGAGAACCAAAGTAAGATAAATATCGAGCGCCACCGCCTATTTGAATTCCAGCTAACTTAAAAATCACTCCGGCCTCAGCTGTCGCAGCGCTGTTATTTGCAGTCGCAAAGCGAACGCCGGGACCAGCAAAGGCCCTCACGCCAAAACTCTTATCGTCAGTAGAAGATTCATAGGTCGCCAAAAAAGCAGAGTCGAGACCGCTTACGGATGTGATATTCGAACCAAAACGAGTAAAGACGGCATTTCGCCAATTGAGCCAATCAGTTAAATACCAATTCAGTGCAATGTTGATTTCTGAATACGAATTGCCATTATCTGAACCCGTTGCCATGCCCAAATCATAGGTGAAAGTTGAATGCTGTGAGGGATGGGTCTTAATACTGGGCATAGGGCGAACCGCCAATGCCGAGTTCTCTAGTAATAACAAAGCTCCAATTACAAATAAAAACTTCATAAATTTAATTTCTTTTCGGTTTCTCTTCGGACTTTTCTCCAAGCAACATTGTGTCCTGAACCGCGTGCGACTCTGTTTGTTGTTTTTGACTTCTAAAGCCTCTAACTTTTTTCGTCTGATTCTCCTGACGCTCAATTTGCTCAGTTAAATCCACAGTGACATCGCCAAAGCAATGAACCTGGCAAGCCAAACGACGACCATCGATATACCAGTTTGTTCCAATCAGACTTAACTCCGACTTATTCGGTGGAATCACATTGTGCTCCCCCTCGAGCAATCTCACTCGGCACTCCGCACAGCTTGGAACGCCTTTGCAAATGGATTTAATCTCAATGTGATTATCAGTTGCAATTTGCAACAGCGACTTCTCAGGAGTCACTTCGATTTCAATATTTTGTGGAACAAATTTAACCTTCATCACTTAACTCCAGGGATCAAACCCTACTTCACCACAACTTTTACAAATTTCAATTTTCCGGCCTTTAAAATAAAGCTTTCGCCAGATTTTAAATCCCAACGCATTTTGGGATCTGCAAGTTTTTGTCCATCACGCTGCACGCCTCCACCCGAAATCAAACGTCCAGCTTCACCGTTTGAGTTCGCCAGCCCCGCACGCACCATCAAAGCACAAACCCCCAGCTGACTCTCAGCAAACACTTCAAAAACAGGAATTTCATCCGGCATGCCCTTGTTGACAAAAATACGCTGAAACTCTTCTTCTGCCGCTGCAGCCGCAGCCTCAGAGTGAAATCTCTTGATTAAGAATTTTGCCAAATTGACCTTAACATCCCGTGGATGCTTACGCTTTTCGCTGACATCAAGTTTTAATTGCGCCAAAGCTGCCGGCGTAATTTCTGTTAGCAATTCATACCACCGGTACATCAGATCATCAGAAATTCGCATAGTCTTTCCGAACATTTCTTTCGCAGAATCAACAACAGAAATGTAATTATCAAGACTCTTGGACATCTTATGAATACCGTCAATACCCTCTAAAATTGGCATCGTTAGCACGCACTGAGCCTCAAGTCCGTAAGCTCCCTGAAGGTCTCTTCCAACTAAAAGATTGAATTTTTGATCCGTGCCCCCGAGCTCAACATCGGACTTAAGTGCCACCGAGTCATATCCTTGAGTCAGGGGATACAAAAATTCATGAATGGCAATAGGCACTCCCGTTTTATAGCGCTTTGTAAAATCGTCCCGCTCGAGCATGCGCGCAACCGTGTACTGCGCCGACATTCTGATCATATCTGCCGGAGTCATTTTATTGATCCATGTGGAGTTATAAACAATTTCCGTTTTCTCCGGATCCAGAATTTTAAAAATTTGCTTTGCATAGGTCTTTGCATTCTCGTCTATCTCTTCTCGGGTTAACATTGGACGAGTTGCATTTTTCCCTGAGGGATCCCCTATCATCGCAGTAAAATCACCAATTAAAAAATGAATGTGATGACCTAACTCCTGAAAAGTTTTTAACTTATTGATCACCACCGTGTGACCAATATGAATATCTGGCCTTGTTGGATCCGCCCCAAACTTAATTTTTAAGGGCTGATTTTTCTCTTTACTGCGTTTGAGCTTTTTAAGCATTTCCTCGTCATTTATAAACTCAGCAGTACCAAATTTGATACGCTCAAGTTGCTCATGAGGGGCTAAGAATGACATGTCTACCTCGCGTGCTCAACAGAGCGAGATTCTCTAACGACCGTTACCTTCACTTGACCAGAATGAGGAACTTCTCGCTCAATTTTACGAGCGATATCGCGAGCAAGCATCAAAGACTGGTCGTCAGTCACTTTTGCACTCTCAACCATCACTCTCACTTCTTTTCCGGCCTGCATTGCAAAAGTCTTTAAAACTCCATCAAAGCTATTGCCGATACTCTCTAAATCTTCAAGACGATGAATATAGGCATCCATGTGTGGTCGACGCGCCCCGGGACGTGTGCTCGACAAGATATTTGCCGCATGAATAATCCACGCCAAAACACTTGTTGGCTTTTCATCCTCGTGATGCGCCCGAATCGCATGGCAAATCTCTTCAGATTCGCCGTATTTTTTGGCCCACTCGGAACCCACGATGGCATAACTACCTTCAGCCGTGTGCTCAATAGCGCGGCCAATTTCGTGCAAGATTCCCGCTCGACGTGCTAGCTTCACGTTCACGCCTAATTCGCCCGCAAGCAGCCCCGCAATGTAAGCAACTTCCATCGAATGATTCAAAATATTTTGCGCATGGGAGGATCGATACTTTAATGAGCCAATGAGCTTAACAATCTCTGGATGAATATTCGGAACCCCTAGCTCCATCACGACACGATCACCTTCTTCTTTGATCGACTTGGTCAGTTCAGACTTTTGTTTCTCTACAACCTCTTCAATTCGAGCCGGATGAACCCGCCCGTCTTCCATCAACTTTTCAATCGTGCGCTTTGCAAGCTCTCTTCGTACCGGGTCAAAACCAGAAATCACCACGGCTTCAGGGGTGTCATCAACAATCAAGTCCACACCACACAAAGCTTCTAGCGTCCGGATATTTCGCCCTTCACGGCCAATAATTTTACCTTTCATCTCGTCACTCGGAAGAGCCAAAACGCTGACAGTTCGCTCTGACGTATACTCGGAAGCAAAGCGTGAAAGTGCAGTTGCGATCACGCGACGAGCTCTCTTATCGGCCTCTTTTTGCGCCTCTTCTTCGATCTGCGCAATCTTCTTGTTAGCTTCGGCCTTGGCTTCATCTTCAAGTGCCGAAATCAGTTGACGGCGAGCTTCATCGGCCGTCATTGCTGCCACAGATTCAAGCTTTTGTTTAAGGTCCTGAACGTGACCGTCCACTTTTTTCTCAAGATCTTTAATTCGATTTTCGGAGATCGCGACCTTTTCTTCACGGTCCCGCAAAGAAGCCACATAACGATCATTTTCTTCCAATTTTTGCTTAAACTGGTCGTCGATCTCTTTGAGGCGACGATCTAGCTGTGCCTCTTTGTTTTTCATTTGCGACTTTTGTTTATGAATATCTGCTTCGACATTCTTACGAGCCCGAACCTCAAAGTCTTTCGACTTCGTCTCGGCATCTTTTTTTAGTTTGGCCGCTTCTGATGTCGCCTTGTGTACAATACGATCCGCTTCTGCGCGAGCAGACTTCTTTTTTGCTTCATCTTGAATTCGCTTCACAACGAAAACAGTCACACCACCAACAATCAGGCCTAAAATGGATGCAATAACAAATTCCATAATACAAAACTCCTACGAACAAATAATATTTTCTTCTTCTGTCACCAAAACATCCACCCGGATGTCATGCTGTTCCTCAGGTATATCTTCATCCACCACTTGGCAGTTAAAACACACCCCTACTTTGGGTCCCGCGTAAGTTTCAAGAGCCCTGTCATAAAACCCCCGACCCTTCCCTAAACGATGTCCCTTTTTATTAAATCCTAATCCTGGTACTAAAATCCCGCTAAGCTCCTCAAGGGGAACCTTTTGAGAATCCTCAGCCGGCTCCATCACTCCAAACGGTCCCTTAATAAAATTTTGTGAGATATAAAATATCAAATGATCCGCCTCCATTCGAGGAAAGGCCCATTGAATCTGAGACGTCTGGCCATAGACGGGGCCTAAGTCAGGCTCCTGACTTAGCGCCAAATAACCGGCCCAAACTCCACTCTTGCCCCGAAGATAATCGTGCAAGTTTTCACAAATTTGTTGATGAATCTGCACGCAAGACTGAGGAGCCTCCCGCTGCAAAATATCTTTGAAATGATCTCGCCACCAGGACTTATCCTGGGTTGGCTTTATTTGTTTATGCAAGCCCATCCATCGCTCCAGAGTACAAAACAGAATTAAACTGATTTGTTGAGCTTGGAATTTTCTAGATCCATCGAGAGCTTCAGTGCCTTTTCTTCAATTTTTTCCAGCTCACGATGAGCTTTTCTTTTCAGAAGAATCAGTTCCTCCGCCACATTCAGTGCGGTTAAAACTGCGGCATTTTGAAAGGAACCATATTTGGTCACAGACATAGCTTGATTCATTTTATTATTCACAAAATCAACGAGTTCCTGAACAGTCGCATCATCATGGGAAGTTCTTAATTTATACGGAACTCCCGCAATCAGAAAGTCGTATGTTTTTTTCTCTGACGCCACCTGGAACCTCGCGGGCCAAAATGCCCATAAATCCTAAATCAATCTCATCGTGCTGCTAAGCTCTTGAGAATCAAAAAATCCTCACTCAAACGTACTTTGAAATTATAACTGAGTTCAGCAACTTAGCAACTTTTGTTTGAGAAATTGACGCGATTACCTTAACGAGCAGGTACAGACCACGCCGAGGTTTTTTTTGTCTTCGCAAAAAAGCCGGCGTTGGCTGCGCGTATCGCTGATCTCAACCTCGAAAATGTCCTTAAAATTTCGTTTGTAGCTCATGGTGATTCCATTGAGCTTCGTGTCAAAATAAGAGTATTCATCTTCTAAAATCTCTTCATTTAAAAAATAGGGAGCCAAATTCACTAGATTTGGATTGCTGCGATGAGCCTGAGGAAGATCAATAGAACGCCCCTCCCCCTTCTCATCCAATTTGTCGATCGTTAAGCTATAACTCAATTTTCCCTTTTTTGAGGTCTTTACAGCAGCAAGACGCATTCGCTTCTTTTGGCCCTGGGGGTCTTTGAGTAAAAGCTGGCGATATCTCAATAAACTATTGGAGGTTGCAAATTTTCGATCTGACTCTTCTTTGAGCTGATTCAAGTTGACCTTTATTCCCCACAACTCGTTTTTGAGCTCAGGGAAGCATTTCACGAGGTTGACATAAGAGAGCGACACAGGCTTCTCTTGTGTCTCAGCGAAAGCCGGCAGTGTTATCGCTAGCATCAACAGGCACACAGTAAATTTACGCAACAAATCCCCCAGTAACTAGGAACTTATTGATTTTTACTCAGAAATGCAATGATGTCGAAATCATGTCCCGCAGCAACTCCGACCCCGGGTCGAGGAAGACCGAAGGTCGCGAGCCCCCCTCAGAGACCGCTTCGCGACCATTTTCAGATCCGGCATCAACCTTCCCTGTCAGCTATTTGACAGACAATGAAGTCCTTATATGATGGCCTTGGCGTGGGTTGGATATATTGCAGAAAAAGTTGTCATGCTTCTTGCTAACTTGAAAGACGTTGATTCACAAAAATTAACACGCTTCAGAGGCCCCCCCCCCCCTTAAATGGACTTTTGAGGCGAC
Source organism: Pseudobdellovibrionaceae bacterium (assembly GCA_016719575.1). Lineage (GTDB taxonomy): Bacteria > Bdellovibrionota > Bdellovibrionia > Bdellovibrionales > Bdellovibrionaceae > JACMRP01. The sequence continues at coordinate 199,243 of JADJYV010000002.1, forward strand.
AAAACGGACCACATTTGGTCCGTTTTCTTTTTTAAGGGATAATACAAGTTCCGATATTCCAAACATTTCGAACGACGCCCCGCCAAGTGCAAGAAATACTCCCCGCACCACCCGACTTAACGTCAACAGACAATCCCGTACCTTCAGAGCAGGTAACGTCGATAGTTCCTGTCCCGTCTGGACGCGATTTTTCTACGACTTTGCAATCTCGGGCAATGTTCACTGTTTGACCGCAAATCTCATCCGTGCCATTAGCGATACGCTCGGTATTTACAATGGAACACGCGGTGCCGCTGCATTCCCGCGTATCGATCATGATATACAAAAGCGGCCACGTAGAGACTGTAGCTAGCTCTGTTTTCGTCGACGTCACCTCTTTAGTGCACTGATATCCAAGAGCAAAAGACAAGTCCCCAATACAAAGAAAAAGTAAAACGACAAACGTTTTCATACACCCTCCAGAAAGATCAATTGAATTAGGTCACAGGGCTTTTGCAAGGTCAATTGCTGTCTTAGCTAAAAATACTTTCGACAAACTCTGGCGATGAAAATGTGCGCAGATCTTGGATTCGCTCTCCAACTCCAATAAACTTCACTGGGATATGCAAATCGTTGGCAATGCCAACGGCCACTCCCCCTTTTGCCGTGCCATCCATTTTTGTAAGAATAGCTCCAGTCAAGGAAAGGGCATTGTTATACTCTTTCGCTTGGAGGAGTGCATTCTGACCTGAGTTCGCATCAAGCACGATGATGACTTCATGGGGTGCATCTGCTATCACTTTTGCCATCACTCTTTTCATTTTTTTAAGCTCTTCCATAAGATTCGCCTGCGTATGCAAACGTCCCGCAGTATCGACAATGACTATGTCGTAGTTCTGCCCCTTGGCTTTTGCAACAGCATCATAGACCACAGCACTGGGGTCCGAAACGCCTTCTGGAGAAAAAATCTCAACCTGAGCTCTCTCCGTCCAAATCTTTAGCTGATCACCAGCTGCTGCTCGAAAAGTATCCCCCGCAGCAACCAAAACTCTCTTTCCTTGACTCGCAAACTGAGCGGACAATTTTCCGATCGTCGTGGTTTTGCCTGCTCCATTCACGCCAACAATCATTAGCACCGTCGGCCCTTCACTCGCGAGGTTAAGGGTGCTGCCTGCTACCCGAGAAAAGACCTCTTGCATTTCTTTTTTTAGAACCTCGCGCACCCTATTGAGATCTGCTTTTTCTTTGCGGTTCAAATCTTCAAGAGCGCCCATCAGCTTTTGCACTGTCTGTGGGCCAAGATCACTCGTATACAAAACTTCTTCGATCTGCTCAAGATGAGTAGAAAGTCCGTCTCCAATCGAGAGCAAAGATTTTATTCTCCCGAAAATATTTTCTTCCGTTTTGCTGAGGGCCTTCCTAAGGTCAACGGGATCCTCTCCCGTCTTCTCATCTAAAGATTTTGTTTTTGTAGTCGCATCCACAATAGGATCGACCTCTCGTTGCCCTTTTAGAACCCGGTACCACAAAAAAATAAAAATGAGGGTGAAAACCACCCCCGCCGATGCAAAAGCATAAACTGTAAAATCAGGATTCCAAATCATAACTCACCCACCATTACCATAACGCAACGCTTGCCCAAAAGGTACGGCGTACCTACAAACCAACGGAGACCATGGTTGAAACTCCGCGCTCCTGCATGGTGACGCCGTATAACTTTCCGGCAACTTCCATAGTGTGTTTGTTATGGGTAACGACAATAATTTGGGATCGCTTGGCCATTTCTCGCACGAGATCGTTAAATCGGAATACATTGGCATCATCAAGTGGAGCATCAACCTCATCCAATAAGCAGTACGGGCTCGGCTTCACTAAGAAAATCGAGAAGACTAAGGCCACTGCGGTGAGAGCTTTCTCTCCTCCCGACATCAATGAAACGTTTTGCATCTTTTTACCAGGAGGCTTGGCAATGATTTCAATGCCCATTTCGCCTTTTTCGACATCCTCATGCAATTCAAGCTTCGCCTCACCGCCACCAAACAAGACCGGGAAGACACGAGTAAATCGGTCGTTCACTAAATCAAAGGTCTCCTTAAAACGCTTTGAACAAATTCGGTTGATACGATCTATCACCTTGCGAAGCTGTTCTTTAGCTTCGGTCAAATCCGCATGTTGCTTGGTTAAAAACTCATAGCGCTCAGCTGTTTCTTCGTATTCTTCGATCGCTGACAAATTGACTTCACCAATTTTTGAAATTTTCTCTTTAAGATCCTTAAGCTGAAGTTCAGCTCCAACCAGATCTCCTTCGCGCCCTTGGTACTTTTCTACAACATCAGCAAGAATCAACATGTAGCGCTCACGAATTTGATCAACTAAGTAGTGTTCTTTCATACGAGCTTGTTCCAGCTTCAGCTGCGCCTCATTCATGCGCGACTGTCTCTCATTGCGAGCTCTTTGCGAGCTCGCAAGTTCGTCTCCTAGCTCTTGAACTTTAGCTGCCATCTGTTCATAAATGTCTTTTTCAACCGACAGTTGTGCCTTGAGATCTTCGACCGAGCGAATCTTGCGCTCAAATTCAATCTTCTTTTCTTCAAGTGCCATCTGGCTTTCTGTCATTTGACTAGAGTACATCTGTGACTCTTCGCTCATTCGAGACAACTGGGCATCCAACTCGCCTAGAGACTTATTCACCATCTCCAGCTGCCTGAAAGCGCCATTGTACTCCTGGGTCTTAGAAACTGAGCGAACTTGAAGATCTCGCACTTCGTTCTGCAAACCGTCAAAACCGAGGCGAGTGTTGGTCAGCTCATCATTAAGACTTGCAACTTCGCTCTCTAGATTTTGTTTTCGAGTGCGAGCCTCTTCAAGGTTGAGCATCATCTCTTGCAAACGAACTTCTTGCTGCTCAACTTGCTCTGTAATTTTACGCAGTTCACGTTCTTGGCGTTCCACTGCGTACTGAGCATTTTGCAATTCATTTTCAGAACGTTCTAGATCTTTGCGCAGCTCGGTTACTTTGATTTCTTGTTCAATTTTGCGTTTTTGCGCACCTTCAAAGTCGCTGACAACATTGACAAGCTGTTCTTCGATTTTCTTCAAAGACTGCTGTGCCAGAACAAGTTTTCCCGCCCATTCGTTTTTCTTTTCTGTCAGCTCTTTTATCTCACGACGACGTTTTAAGACTCCAGAATCCGCTGACTCCACCGAGCCCCCGGTCAAAACTCCGTCCGCCGACAAGGTGTCACCATCAGCTGTTACAAAAGTCCAACCTTCGTATTTTGCACGAAGATGAAGAGCTGTGCGAATGGAGTCCACGATTGCCACGCCATCAAGCAAATATGAAACTGTATTTTTATATTTTTCATTTGAGCTAACGACATCCTTAAGAATGGCCTTGACCCCGGCCTCTTGATGCGGAGCCACCGCAAAAGTCTTAGCGCCAGCCTCACTTGCTGCCATAAAGCTAGATCTTCCGGACTTTGCCTCTTTCAAATGGTCTACAGCCTCGATGGACTGATTGCTATCGCTCGACAAAAGGAGCTGCAATCGAGATCCTAAAGCAGCTTCCATCGCCACTTCGTACTCACTCGGCACCTCAACAACTTCAGAAACTGGCTGAAACACGACCGAGCCGTCTGCTGTGACTTCCTGATAACGAGTTTTTTGCCAAAGCATGACGTTTTTAACGCCCTCTTGGAAACCCTCAAAATTTGAATGCAAATTCTCAAGACCGTAGAGGCGAGAGGTCACTTCATTCAGGTGATCTTTAAATTCTTCGACTTCGGCTTTTTTTGTCGCTGCCTGTTCCGTAAGAATTCTTTTATTCGCCTCGAAAGACTCAAAGTCATTGGCCAAATCAAGCTGCATTTGCCGTTCTTTTTCAAGCTCGTTAAAGACTTTACGACGGCGTCCTTCAAACTCAACATGTTTCTCTCGAAGCTCGCTCACCACGAGCTGCTCATTGTTCTCACGGTCTTTTAAGTCCGCGATTGTTGCCTGAAGTGAATTCACCCGAGCATCCAGCGAAGACTCTGACTGCCCAACCGCAAACAATTCTCGACGTTTGGACGTCAACTCTTCATCAACATCTGAAATGCGAGACTGTGAGTTCTGAAAAATTTCATTTTTTTCGTTGTACTGAAGAGACAAGGTTTCGGACTCCTCTTTGAGAGCTCCGACCTGGGCGTCAAGTTGAGACTGATCTCTTTGCAAAAGCTCCCGACGAGCTTCTTGTTCTTGCAAAATATTTCCTGTCATTTGCTCATTTCGACGAGCTTGTTCAATCTCAAAGCGCAGCTCCTGGATTTCCATTTCTTTTTTCTGAGTCGTCGACTGAGCCTCATAGTACTGCCCCTGAACGGCCTCCACAGTTTTTTCTTTCTCTAAGATCTGTAGCTTGAGGGTCTCAAACTGCGCCTGCAGAGTCGAAACATTGCTCTCGCCTTCGACTTCCATGCTTTGAGCTTCATCGAAAATGCGTTGCGCCTCGTCTGCCACTTTTCGGAGATCTGCATACTGAACCGATGCTAGCCACAAATCCAAATCTTCAATTTGATTTTTGAGGTTGCGATATCGCTCAGCACGCTGAGCTTGCCTTTGAAGAGAGTCAATCTGGCGCTTCAGCTCACCGATAATGTCCTGCAACCGCACCAAGTTCTGATCAGTCGCCTGAAGTTTTCTTTGTGATTCGCGCTTACGAACCTTAAATTTTGTTATTCCTGCGGCCTCTTCAATGAGCGTGCGTCGTTCTTCGGGTTTAGCCGTGATAATTTTTCCGATCATACCTTGGGCGATGATCGAAAAGCCTTTAGATCCAGCACCTGTATCCATGAAAATTTCTTGCACGTCCTTTAAGCGAGATGGCTCTTTGTTAACAAAGTACTCTCCCTCGCCATTTCGATGCAGACGGCGAGTCACCATCACCTCAGAGTGCTTTATATACTTCGCCGGAAAGGGCCCACCATCATTTTCAAGAGTCAGAGAAACTTCACACATTCCCAGGGGAGCATAACCATCGGCGCCAGCAAAGATCACATCCGTCATGGTCGAACCACGAAGATCCTTCGCAGACATCTCGCCCATAACCCACATCAAAGCATCAACGATATTTGATTTGCCACAACCGTTAGGCCCGACGATCCCAGTAATCCCCGCATCGAAATGAATCACCGTGCGATCTTTGAACGACTTAAAACCAACAAGCTCGATTTTTTTAATTCTCAATGTATTCCCCCAAGAAAACACCCCAACCTACGACAAAATAACACGGCTTTGGTCCATAAGATCAAAAGCCATTTAACTGTCGCTAGGGATCGGGAGACTGTCAATAATTGCGTACTAAAGAACCCGCTTAAGCTGAAAACTTAAGCAGGCTTTGTTATTGGGCGTTGCGGCGCGTTGGACCTAGGAGTGCAACTTTTTCGTTGTGAGGGCCGCACGGGCAGCAGCAAGCCTGGCTATAGGCACCCGGAAAGGCGAGCAAGAAACATAATCAAGTCCTACAGTATGAAAAAACTCGATTGAATCTGGATCTCCACCATGCTCCCCGCACACCCCTACTTTAAGTTTTGGATGCGAGCGGCGACCAAGCTCCGTTCCCATTTTAACCAGTGCACCAACACCGACTTTGTCGATACTGACGAAGGGGTCTTTAGCAAAGATTCCGCCGCTGACATAACTACCTAAAAAGCGACCCGCATCATCACGAGATAGTCCCATCGTCGTTTGAGTTAAGTCGTTCGTCCCAAAGCTGAAAAAATCTGCCTGGTCAGCAATTGCATCGGCTGTGACTGCTGCTCGCGGAAGCTCGATCATAGTTCCAACCAAGTAATCAAACTTAACTTTTTGCTCGCTTTGAACCTTCTGAAGTTCCGCCACAGTCAACGCGCGAAGCATTTCTAATTCTTTTTCAGTTGCGATAAGTGGAATCATAATTTCTGGCGTTAACGTCTTGCCAGATTTTACAACGTCTGCTGCCGCTTCAGCGATGGCCCGCACCTGCATCTGATAGATTTCTGGATAGGTGATTGCCAAACGACACCCGCGATGCCCCAACATTGGATTGAACTCATGCAAAGCTTTGACTTTGTTTCTCAATCTCTCAACATCCATATGAATGCGCTTAGAGAGCTCTTGAATTTCTCTTTCAGTGTGAGGAAGAAACTCATGCAAAGGCGGATCTAACAAACGAATTGTAACAGGCAAACCATCCATGATTTTAAAAATCTCATGGAAGTCAGATCGCTGCATTGGGAGAAGCTTCGCCAAGGCCTTCAGTCGATCCTCTTTGTTATCAGCCAAAATCATTTCGCGAACGGAATCAATTCTGTCAGCGCCAAAAAACATATGCTCCGTTCGGCACAGGCCAATACCTTCGGCGCCAAAATCTCGAGCCGTCTGAGCATCTTTTGGCGTGTCCGCATTCGTGCGAACACCAAGCGTACGGACCTTGTCGGCAATCTTCATCACTCGTTCGAAGTCCGCATCTAGCTTAGGCTCAATCGTCTTCACTTCACCCATGAAAACTTCACCCGAACTGCCATCGAGGGTGATTACGTCTCCTTTTTTAAGAACATAACCTTTCACTTTCATGGCCTGCTGGTTATAGTCAACTTCGATTTCACCGCAACCCGCGACACAGCATTTGCCCATGCCTCGCGCCACCACCGCCGCGTGAGAAGTCATTCCTCCGCGAGTCGTTAAAATCCCCTGGGCCGCAACCATCCCGGCAATATCTTCAGGCGATGTTTCAATGCGCACTAAAATTACTTTCTTTCCTAGCTCTCTCCACTCGACAGCATCTTCAGGACTAAACACAATTTGCCCGTGCACGCCCCCGGGGCTTGCCGGAAGACCTTTTGCAAGCTGAGTTTTTTGCGCCTTCGGATCCAACGTCGGATGCAGCAATTGATCCAAAGCTGCTGGGTCCAATCGCAAAATTGCCTCTTCTTCTGTGATCAGTTTTTCGTCGATCATCTCGCAGGCAATTTTTAATGCGGCTTTAGCCGTTCTCTTACCGTTTCGCGTTTGAAGCATCCACAATTTATTTTTCTCAATCGTAAACTCAATATCCTGCATGTCACGATAGTGTTTTTCCAGCTTTTGATAAATACCAACCAACTCACGGTAAGCCTCAGGCATGGCCTCTTCTAAAGACTTCATTCCCATCTTGGCTGCGGCAATTTTTGTAATCGGCTGCGGGGTTCTTATCCCCGCCACCACATCTTCGCCCTGAGCGTTGATCAAAAACTCTCCGTAGAAAGCTTTTTCTCCAGTACTCGGATCCCGTGTAAAGGCGACGCCCGTTGCTGAGTCTTCTCCCATATTGCCAAAAACCATGGACTGAATATTTACAGCCGTCCCCCAGGTTGCAGGAATATGATGAAGATCGCGGTAAGTGATAGAGCGAGGGGTGTTCCAAGAATGAAAAACCGCAGTCACAGCTCCCCACAATTGCTCATAGGGATCACTTGGAAAGGTCCGGCCGGTCATCTGACTCACTAAATCTTTAAACTTTTTTACGAGACGTTTGAGATCGTCAACCGTCAACTCCGTGTCTAATTTGTATTTCTTTTCATCTTTGAGATCTTCAAGGGTCACTTCTAAAAGAGAAGAGTTCATCCCCATCACCACATCTGAGTACATCTGAATAAAACGCCGGTAAGAATCCCATGCAAAACGAGGATTGTTCGAAGATTTCGCCAGGCCTTCCACCGTCTGATCGTTGAGACCCAAATTCAAAATCGTATCCATCATCCCTGGCATCGAAGCCCGCGCCCCTGAGCGCACAGATACAAGCAAAGGATTGTTCACGTCGCCAAAATTTTTGCCTATCTTACCTTCAACCTTTTTCATTGCTTCCAAGACAGAAGGACGAACCCAGTCCGGCAACTTCCCCCCACTCTCGTAAAAGTGAGTGCAGATCTCAGTCGAAATCGTAAACCCAGGAGGAACCGGAATTCCCAAAGAGGTCATCTCTGCAAGGTTCGCCCCCTTGCCACCTAATATACTTTTCATTCCGGCATTGCCTTCGGAATCTCCAGCTGCAAAGAAATAAACAAACTTCTGAGGAATATTCGATTTCGCTTGGGCACCTGAGGCATTTGTTTGAGTAAACATAATTCGTCTCCTGATTTAGAAGCTTTTACTTAGATTAAAACCTTTAATTTTTGCGGCGACATAAGCGTTCAATTGAGTCATCGGCACTCGCTCTTGCACCATAGTGTCACGATGACGAACTGTCACCGCCTGATCGTTGGCTGTTTCAAAATCCACAGTTATACAGAAAGGGGTTCCGATTTCATCCTGACGTCGATAGCGCTTACCGATACTCCCCGCTTCGTCATAGGTCACATCAAAGTCTTCAGCCAATTGATCGCGAAGCTTGTCGGCCACAGACGTCAACTCTCCCTTTTTCGACAAAGGCAAGATGGCCGCCTTAAAAGGAGCAATTTCCGGATGGAACCCCATGACCAAACGAACATCCTCTTGGCCTTTGTCGTCCACGGTGATCTCTTCGCGGTAAGCATCGCACATAAAGGCCAAAATCAAACGATCGCAGCCCACCGCTGTCTCTATCACAAAAGGAATGTATTTTTCTTTATTAGCTTCATCAAAGTACTCTAGAGATTTGCCAGAAAACTTCATGTGCTGAGTGAGATCAAAATCAGAACGGTTGTGAATACCTTCGAGCTCGCTAAATCCCATCGGAAATTTAAACTCCACATCGACCGCCGCGCGAGCGTAGTGAGCCAACTTGTCATGATTTTTAAAGTTCAAGTTCTCTGACTTAATTCCATACTTGAGATAGAAATTCCAACGCGTTTCTTTCCATTGCTTAAAGAACTCTTCGTCCGTTCCCGGTTTCACAAAATACTGCATTTCCATTTGTTCAAACTCGCGAGTTCGAAAAATAAAATTTCCCGGAGTGATCTCATTACGGAAAGACTTGCCAATAGCTGCAATTCCAAAGGGAATTTTATAGCGAGAACTTTGCTGGCAATTCAAAAAGTTTACAAAATGTCCTTGGGCTGTTTCGGGGCGAAGATAAACGACACTGCCCGAATCCTCCAGCGGCCCCATATGCGTCTTGAACATAAGATTAAAATTGCGTTCCTCAGATAAGTTTTTACTGCCGCAATTCGGGCACTTTTTATCTTTGAGATAAGAGTCCGTGTTGTCCGCGCGAAAGCGTGTCTTACACTCCTTGCAATCAACGAGCGGATCGGAAAAGCCGTCGACATGACCTGAAGCCTTCCACACCGTCGGATGCATCAGAATTGCAGCATCCAGCCCGACGATGTCGGATCTGCGAGTCATAGCATTCCACCAGGCTCTCTTGACATTCATCTTCAACAAAGAGCCCACCGGACCGTAATCCCAACAAGAGCCAAGTCCACCATAAATCTCACTACTTTGGAATACAAAGCCTCGACGTTTAGAGAGAGAGACAAGTGTGTTTAAATCCTCGAGATGCTTCACTTTCATTCAGACGCCCCTATGCCGAAAGATACTCATAAATGGGTAACACCCAGCCCTAGACCAGTCAACAATTCAGACTTGTAAGCGAGAAGAGAGTCTTAGAAAATATCATGGAGTATAAATCTCCCGAAGCCGCTCGACAGAAATATCGCTTTCTGCTCGAAACACTGTTGGATCGACAAGGATGAGTCATGGAGAATAACGCGCTATATTACAAGTCCCTCGTGGTTTTTGGATTTGCCATTTTTGTGGTGATGCTCATTCTTTCACCAAAAGGACACTCTGAATCTCCTGTTGTCGTCAAAGCACAAGAAGAAAGGATCCGCCAAGAAATGATCAGCATTTCACGGCAACTGAGCGTCACCTGCAACGAATGTCACAACGTGCAAAACTTTGCTTTAGATGAGAAGAAATCCTTCAAGATTTCAAAAGACCACATTCGCATTGTTGAAACTCTCAAGGCCAATGGCTTTGACGGAAAAAAGGGACCTGAGGCCAATTGTTATATGTGCCATCAAGGCAAACTTAAACCCGCCTACAAAGAAACAGAGCGGAAGTAAGTCGCTGGAGCTTCTGGACGAGAGAGTTTTGCCATAGCTTTGGTGAGTAGAACATCTGGAGCGAATAAGGCAAAAGAAAAGCCATGCGAGACTCTGTTTGTGGTGGAGATAAACTACAGAGCCCAGTTAGTTTCGGATGAATGCATCAGGGTTCGGAAAATAAAAAAGCCCCTTGGTGGGGCTTTCTAGGTACAATTTGGTGGGGCAGTTGCTATTTAATATGCAGTTGGTTTGACCACAAATTCGTAAGTCACAGATTCTGATTTGTTAAGACCCCTTGCCTCCGCCCAGACGGTGAGGCGATAGCGACCGGGCTTTTTAGCGCTTTCAAGAAAGATCTCTTTGGAGCCTGCTACTTTAGCATTGATGTCCCCTACTCTCTGCCACTCCTCACTAAAAAAATAGCAGTACTCGAGATAGCCCACGGGTTCGCTCAGTGAATTTGGATTTAACCGCAAAACAGGAGTTTCATTCACTTGGGGAAGTCGCCGAGTTTTGATTTCGGGATTTTTCGCATCAACAACTTCTTCAAAAATAATTTCTGGCTTTGGCAATTGCACACTTTGAATTAAAACCTTCTCGGGTAAAATAACCGGCTCAGAGGCAATTCCATTCGCACTCATTGATGTCAGCTCGACTGTATAGACACCCGCCGGCAATTCGGCCTTGTAAGAAAATCCTTTGACGGTCGTTTCTTTCACAACTTCTTTTTTTTCATTTAAGATGCGAACACGAAACTCCGCAGCCCCCGGCGCCTCGCCCCAGCGGAGTGCGACCTCAGAGGTTAAAGTTTTGGGATCAATCACCCCGGCCGTTGTCACGCTTTTCGAATTCACAAATGCAGGCTTTGGCTGAATTGCGAATTCTGTTGCTTCCGACCAATCCCCAAAAACCTTCCGCACATCGCCGACGCGGCTTCTGACAATATACTTGCCAACCCTGAACTTGAATTTAAAAACATTGCTGGTTGACTTAAAAGTATTCAACACCTTGCCGCTTAAGTCTTGAAATTCGAGTTCATAATGACGAGCCCCTGGAATCTCTTCCCACTCAAGTTCGACTGGAACCTTTTGGCCCGCGCTCTCGATGAGCTTGAGGTTGGGCGAAGGTGCGGGCTCTTGCGCAAATCCCATCATTGGCAGCACCAAAAGCATACCGGCGGCAAAAATAATTTTACTTTTTCGCGGCAACGTCATCAAGATCCTCGGCGCCAATCTGGGCCATTGATTGCCTTGCGAGGCGGAGCGCCAAGTTCATCGCATTGACATGATCAATGGTGATTTTATTTGACGTGAGAGAATACTCCATCGATTTCTGAAAGTTTTCTGGTGCTTTCGGACCATAAGCAAAGATCTGCGGAACCAAATTCATTGTCTCTATCACCGAAATCCCCATGCGCTTATCTGAACGCAAGAAATTATAAAACTTTTCAAAAGAATTGTAGAGTCCACCTGGAAATTTAGGCGTGTGTTCAACCAATTTTAAAGACAACTCAGCACATTGCTTCAGCGGTAATCCTACTTTGTCACTTTTGGTACAAAATCGTACAAGCTTAATAAAATCCTCGCGAACATCAGCAGCTTTTCCCTCGTAGTCCCGCGATAATTGAAAACTCACTTTGTAAGCTGTCATAAAGTCAAAATCGAAAGTGTTTTTTAGATACATTCGCGAAAAAACCTCATTGAAGTTTTTTAAGCGATCGTCATCCATAGCCGAGAACTCAAGTCCAACTTCAACGGCTTTACTAAGTGTGACTCCCGTTTTTTTCATCATTTCGTAGGCTTTAAAAAAACGGTTCGAGGCTCCATCACAACCACGACTCACTCTCAGGGCAAGTCGTGCTGCTGTTTGTTCGTTGAGAGACAAATCCCCCTCAGACAATAACTTTTCATAGGTGGCTTTAAACTCGTTAAAGCTTTCGCAGGGTTTTGCAATTGCTTTTTCTTCTGAAATCGAAGCTTTATAAGTATTTTCTCGCTCGTGCGGAGATTTCACTTCGATTGCAGAGACTCTCCCGACAAAACAAAAAGCAACAAAAAACAAAGTGCATCTCATGAATCCGCCTTAGAACTGCCAGTTCATGGTGAGCTGAGGTTGAAAACTCTTATTTTGTGGAACAAATTGCCAGTCGTAGCTAACAAGGGGCGTATAAATTTTGCGTTTGTATTCTTCTTGCTTCTGCCAATTATCCACGTAGCGATTTGAAAACATCCATGGTAAAAAAGAGGCTACAACACCGATCGCCGCATAATTTCGGACATCAGCATTTGCTTGGCTGATGACCGCCAAGTTAGCAAGCAGATTGCTTGTAACCGAAACGGTGGTCAGCATGTTAATCAAGTGAGCCGGCTTTTCTAGCGACTCTTCAGATAGGCGCTCCCGCAAAAGTTCACTGCGCTTGTCCGTGACTTTAACAGACTTGACTCGTTTGAACCCATCTCCGTAAAGATCCATTCTGATTAAAAACACTGACAGCCCCAAGCCACCAACTCCTAAGGCCATAGCAGCCAAACCAATATTATCGCTGTCTTTTTTTTGCACGTCGCTCACTACGCTTTCGCTATAGTTACCGCGCAGGCGATTCCCCGCCATAAGAGTCGTTAGTGACGACACTTGATAGGGCCAAAAAGCAATCCATCCATACTCTCGTTCATTCTGTGTTTCCATTAATAGGCGGTCCGAAGCCCGAGGCACAACTTGAAGCTCAGGATAATCGAGGCCCTTTAGGATGTCCTCTTGCTTTTCTTTGGCCGGAATAACAACCGATTCCTTTTTAGCCTCTTTAACGTCTTTAACGTCTTTAAGCTCTTTCGCTTCCTTAACTTCCTTAACTTCCTTAACTTCCTTAACTTCTTTAACGTCTTTAGCCTCTTTATTACCTTTATTCTCTTGTGCGTAAGAAAGAGGGCTCATCATAGAAATCACAATACTGTAAACAACGAATTTCTTCATTTTTAATCCCGTTAATTTGAGTAGTTTTTGCATACTTATGATAAATGACAAAGTGTCGAGTGACTACTAGACTGAGCCCAAAGTAGAGGGACTATTTTTTAGCTAAAATCGACTTAAATGCCGTCTCCAAAAATTCGTGAGACTCGGGGTCAGCAGTCCTTAGCATCTTTTGGTATGCGGAAGTAACATCGACCAAATTTGCTCCCGCTGGGACTCCTAAAACCTCATAGGCGTCCCAACTGTGGCCATTGTAAATAAACAAAATATTTAATTCTTTGGCCGGCGCCGCTGAGGCAGGTGCGTCATCTAAAAATTGCTGATACTTTGGGTGACCGTATCTTCCGGCAACAGACTTTTCTTCAGTTTTCTGCAAAACCCCGCTGGGAGTGTGGTTTCCACGCTTCATACTTAAAGAAGTAGGTTTTTTTTGCGAACTTCGCCTCCCGGCAAGAAACCAGAATACAAAGAGAATCAAAATAGCGATATTTAAAATTAAAAACTGTTGGCTATTCACTTGATTTTTATTATTGATGTTGGGCGTACAATTATCAAGGAGTTCTCTTTATGGCGGCAACAAGCCCGTTTGATCAGCAACAAGCAATCCCTGGCGTTAAACATATCATCGCCGTAAGTTCCGGCAAAGGGGGCGTTGGCAAAAGCACCGTTGCCACAAATTTGGCCACGGCCCTTGGACAAAAAAATAAAGTTGGCCTCTTGGATGCAGACATTTATGGTCCCAGCATTCCTCGAATGTTAGGAAGCCTTAATCAAAAACCCGCCATCAATAAAGAACAAAAAATTGAACCGCTTTTACGTTATGGGATCAAGCTGATGAGCATTGGTTTTCTTATCGACGAAAGCTCGGCCGTTGTTTGGCGTGGTCCCATGCTTTTTAAAGCCATGGACCAATTTCTTCGTGACGTCAGCTGGGGGGAATTGGATTACCTCGTCGTAGACCTCCCCCCCGGGACCGGCGATGTTCAACTGTCGCTGGCTCAAAAAGTTCCTGTATCTGGCGCCGTGATGGTCTCAACGCCGCAAAATGTCTCACTCACTGATGTCAAACGAGCCGTCGATATGTTCAATCGCGTCGGCATTCGAATGTTGGGGCTTGTTGAAAACATGGCCTACATGATCAATCCTGCAAATGGAGAAAAAATCCAACTGTTTCCAAAAGGGGAACTCGAGTCTTATATGAAAACCCAATCGATCCCGAAAATCGGAGAGATTCCATTCAACCCTTCTATTGGTCTTGCCTGTGAGGCTGGGGTCCCCATTGTTGAAAGCTACAAAGCGGGAGCCGAAGCCCAAGAATTTTTACGAATTGCCGAACGTGTTCGAGAGCTTTTACCGGTCACCTAACTGCTACCTTTTCTCACGTTGGAACGCGACTTTGAACTTATTTGAGAATCGAATTCCTCTCTCTTGAAAATTCGACCATAGTCCAGGTATCCTGGATTTGTTGATGACACAGGCTCTAGTGAAACAAGAGCTTGCAAAGGGAGGAGTCATAATGAACGTCTGCCATCGCAGTCACAATGACAAGTCACCAAAGTGACGAAGCTGAAAAGAACGAACTTACCTAAAAAATCAAATTAAACTAAATAAGGAGGTTCCTAGCGGTTTTACTCTAAGGATTATGTCCTTCTTTTTGCCTCAAGGCAAACCATTGGAAACAATGGGACGCAAAGCTATAGGGGCTTCAGCTCACTAAACTTGAGCCAGCCAGCCAGTCTACCAAAGGTAATGAGTCGCCCGAGGAATTAGGTGATGCAAATGGAAGGTAGTACAAAAAAATTTATCACGGATTGGTTTCATTCCCCTTAGCCTGTGAGTTATAAGGATTATTTCTCTCAGGCACTTTTTTTACCAACCTCCACCGACTACTGAATCGCAGTGGCTTCCGGTATCAAAATTCTCGCTCCAACAAAAACTTTAGATATGTTTTTTATTTTATTCTTATCCTTGATCTCATTCAATGAGACTTTGTATTTCACTGCTATATTGGTTAGATTCTCACCACGCTTCACGACATGGTAGCGGCTCTTAGTTGCCACAGCCCTTTTTGCAGAAGTCGCGGCCGGAATTCTTCTGGCGCCATCATTCGCCGGAATCTCGTTGCCTCCGGGGATCGCGAGACGAATTCCAACCTTCAATAGACGACCACGACGGATATTGTTCGCCTTCTTCAACTCACTCACGCTCACCGCATATTTTTTAGCAATAGACGAAAGCGTGTCTCCCGATTGAACAATATAGAAACGTCCTCCGGCCATAGCAACTTTACTTCCAACCGCAGGTGTTTTTTCACTTTTCGCTTTGGCAACTACATTTCTCTTTGGTGCCACTGGTGTTCTATCTGGAACATAAAGTTTCATACCAATGCGAAGACGCTTGCCCTTTGGAATATCATTTAAATCACGCAAATAGGCAACGGAAGTCCGGTATTTTCTCGCAACGGAATGAAGACTGTCCCCGCGTTTAATGCGGTAGATTTCTGTATCTCCCTGGTCAGCAATGTACTCCACTTTTTCAACGATACTCTCGTTCGCAGCTGTGACTGCCTGCTCTCCCATTCCGGGAGGAATTCGCAACTCAATCTTGTTGTTCGCCTTGAGCGGAGCCACCTCACCCTTAAATTTTGGATTGAGATCCTTAAAGTCCTCGTAGTTGATATTCATCTTTTCAGCCATAACCCGAAGATTGACCGGGCGATCCACAGTCACATGATCAAATTCAATTGGAGTCATGTAATCAATCTCAGCAAAGCCGTATTTAGGCGGATCTTTGGCAATTAATTTCGCAGCAATAAATTTTGGAATGTAATGTATCGTCTCTTTAGGAAAGCGCTTTTTCTTTGCAAGCTCCCAGAAGTCCCGAGTGTAGTGATTCATCACTTCTCGCTTCACTCGATTTTCACCAACGTTGTATGAGGCCATTGCGAGATACCAAGAACCAAATACACTATAGAGCCCCTTGAAATACTCCGCTGCCGCTTGCGTTGCGAGCACGGGGTCTTTTCTCTCATCGACCATGGTGCTGATCTCAAGACCATAACGTTTTCCAGTGCCGCGAATAAACTGCCAGTATCCCACGGCCGCCGCGTGACTGCGGGCCTGTGTATTAAATCCTGACTCAATCAAAGCTATATAAAAAAGATCCTCAGGAAGACCATTGTCTTTTAGAACCTTTTTCATCAGCTTTTCATAGCGAGTGGAGCGCGCAAGATAACGCTCCATATGTCGACGTCCTCGCCCTTGAAAGTATCCAATCCACTGCTCTACCAGTGGATTGACCTCTGTAGGAATGGACTCCAATTCTTGGTCTACAATCTGAGGCCCCTCAGCATCTTTGACTCGAAAAGACTCTAGGTCTTTCAATTGACTGCCCTCAGCTTCATTACTACCACCAGTACTGGCAACATCTGTCGCGGGGACAGATCCTGTTCTAGTCGTTTTAGAAAAGTGAGCACAGGAGCTCAAAAACACCACGACCAAAGCATAGCTAATTAACTTTTGCATGAATCCTCCGGGTCACTTCAGGCTACAAAAGACCCGTATGATTTACAATAAAACATCACTTCAAATTTGCTTTTTTGCTATGCAGATCTTGCCAAAGGACTAGGTTCCAATCGATTTTTGCCGCGTCGATCAATTTATAAAGCAAGGAATTTCTCAAAATTGCCTTTATATAGAAGCTTGTCTCTGACCAAGGAAGTTCATCAAACCAAATTTCATCAAAAGGGCTGGAAGAGGGATTGCTCAGTAAACTCTTTATTTCGCTGCGGCCCTCAACGAAAATCTTCATCTTGGTCGGACCAGCATTGTAGGCTCCTAAAGCAAAGGGAACATTTCCAGAAAACTGTTCAAGCATTTGCGAAATATAAAAAGTTCCCATGGGGATATTTACCTCTGGACGATAGACATCCTCGGATGGCTCTAGCTTCTTCATCGACAAACGCCGAGCCACCTCTTGAGCTGTTGGCGGAATGAGCTGCATTAACCCTTGTGCATTCGAGGTCGACTGCGCGCGAATACCAAAGGCACTTTCTTGTCGAATCAAACTGCGTACCAAAACAGGATTTAACGCATATTTTTTTGACTCTGCCTCAATTAAACTCGAATAAGATTTAGGGAATACAAGTGCTAAATTTTCGGAAGTTCGCAAAGAAGGATCTGCCTCCATTGCTTCTGCCATATAGCGCACAGCCTGAGGGTATTGAAAATTTAGAGAAAGGAATTTAGCAAAAATATTCTCTAAGGCAGGACTTCGAACACTCGGAAATTGTTGCGCTTCAACTTGAGCCTCCAACAACCAACCGGCCTTCGTTAAAATCTTATATCGCGACCACGCTGGCACCTGATTGCCAATGAGCCAAATCGAAGTGAGCTGTGCCTGCGACTTATTGCCGGTTTGAGGCCACTGGTAATCTCCTTTTGTGCTTTCCGCAGAAAGGCGCAGTCCATAATATGAAAATGGGTATTTTTCGATGAGAGACTTAGCCTCAATGGGTGCCGCCGCCTTGTCACTTGTCTCGAGTGTACGCACCAACCAATACCTTGCCGGCAGGTCGTAACGATCTTTCTTTTGCGCAATGAGCTTTTCAAATTGCGAACGTGCCAAAGTAAATTTCTTTTGACGCAATTCAATCAAGCCAGCTCTAAAATGAGCCTCAGTAGCCTCATCAGATGCCGAATGAAACTCAATCAACTTATAAAAGTTTTGCAGCGCACGATCATATTCTCCAATAAAATGGGCCGAGCGACCTGCAATCCAATAAAGAACTGTGGACTGAGGGGTTTGAAACAATTGAGATAAAGCCCTTTCTGAAAACAACAGGGCCTGCTCATAATTCGCGCGTCGATGAAGAATCGCCGCCCAGTCGGCGAGTCGCAAGGCTCCGACTTTCTCTAGCTCTTGAAAGGCCAGTGCATGCTTTGTCTCATTATCAGTCGTATCAAGAATTTCTTGATATATTTCAAAGGGACGGTCCTTCAAACGACGGGCGACTCGGCTTCCGACATATTCCGTTTCTATAATTACAACCGTCTTGAGCGCTCCTACCAAATCACCATTCTTAACAGCACGGTTTAACTTTTCTTCTAACGCAGCCTCAGCGCCTTCACTCTCAACACCCGTCTCCGCGCTTGGCGTGACCTTCGCTTCAAATTTTAAACCCAGGGCCTCTTTGAGATTTTCATATTTTTCGCGATGAACCCGTGATTCCTTCTGCAAGAGACTCTGCTCATAAAAATAGAAGGCCTTTTTTTTATCATCCTTTTTTTCGGCAAGTTCTCCCGAATAGGCTAATAACTGTGCATGGACCTCTTTGGGTAATCTGTCTTCGTATTCAAGCAATTCGTTGATCTTTGTTGCCTCTTGCTTAGTTTCTAAAAAGCGCATCGAAGCAGCGAGGTAATCCTCCCAAATATTTTTTTGCCAAGGCCCCTCAAGCAATAAGTTTTTATTCCGCTTCAACCACTTGAGTGTTTTCTGAAGATTTTTATAATCCTTTGTCGCTTCAGAACTCTTGAGCTCACAACGCAACCAGCTTGCGCCTACCCAGCCACGAACTTCAGGGTAGGCCGCCGCGACTTTCCCCCCCAAGGCGGCGCACTCTTTCCAACGCTTTTTTATCTCGAAATACTTCATACGAGAAAGAATATTTAGATTGGACTCTTTGGTTTTTGAATCAAGATCAAACAGGTTTTTTGCCACCAACATTGAAATTTCTTTTTGCAAATCAACTCGCATGGGTTCAGATAACGAAACCCGCGACGTCAATAGAATCAAAATCGAAAAGATATATTTATACATTACAGGCCTCTAGTTTTCATTAACAAGGTACAACTCATGATCTAGAGCTTCAGCCACTTTGGAAAGACCTTTGGTAGTATAGCCTTCTTTTTCTCGACGCTTCTCTAGGGGGCCTCGATAAACCAATCCGACCTGGCCTTTTGGTAAGCGCAGAGCTCCCGCTTTATCGCCCATAAAATAGCTCGTCAAAAGTGCGTCCCGGCCCGTGTAATTGTAACCATGCGACCAAACGTGTCCGGGATACCCCATATAAAGCTTGTAACCAAGTAACAATGCAGGATGATCATAAGTCGGGTTTATCAAAAGGCCCGCATTGACATCTCTTCCCCGCATTAAAACCGTTGCTTTGTTGAGCTCCCTCTCTGAGACCCAAGAGGCCCCTCGAGTATATTGAGGTAGGGAATGAACAAAAAGTACCAATCCCGGCCAACAGAACAACAAAAAGACGAAAGCCCGAAACCAAGGAGCCCTTTTTTCCCAGAGCAGCTCACGAATGGCAAGTAGGCCAAAAATATAACACCATATCAAAAGTTTAATATTGTCCCACTGCCAAGGAGCTAAAATCAGATGTGCGAACAATGCGAACAAAATAAACGCCAGTGCGGTCGGGAATAAACACTTCCAATCTCGTCGACGGTAAAAAACACTCATTGAGACCGCCATCGCGATCAGCCAAGGACCCAAATTTTTAAACCAGTAGAAAAAATAATTAACATTTTCAGGACGAGCCCAGCCTCGACTCCAATGAATCAGACTTACAGTATCAGTATCCGGAAGAAGTGCGCCGATGACAAATGGGATTCCCAGAGCGATAGCCAGCACGATTGTTAACGCCCACGTCCTCAACGATCCGTGCCAGAGTATTAGAACTCCTAAGTAGACACTAACAATGAAGTAACTGTGTAAATGGAAAATCCCCAGAGCCCCCCAAATTATACCAAGAGATACTTTTTCAAAGGCATCGGGTTTGACAGTACTCTTAAAGAAATTTGAAAGCTGATGATAAAGTAATAAACCCGCGGGAAGGGCGTAAACAACTCCCCGTTGAGTAATCAGTACAGTCAGAAATAGGTTTTTAAAATCGAGATTCTCCTGCAGCTGAACCACGTTCCAGATTTTTGGTGATACAAAGTCATAAAAACCTGAACTAAAAAAAACTGCAAAAACCAAAAGGGGTCCCCCCGCAAGATGCAAACTAGCCATCGTCAGAAACAAGGTAAACATTGTAATCAATGGCAGGTGGGTTTGAATTGCAACCCCCAAAGACTCAAACATGGCGTTAATAAGGTCCATGCCAAAAGGATATCGAAATCGATGGGCTAGAAAAATTGGATTTTCGGGCCAAAAACTGGCGCCCTTGGCCAGGTTCCGAATCACATTCCAATGAAAAGAAAGGTCTCCAAGATTCGAAACGTTTTGAATCCAAAAGTGACCGTCTTCTTTTAAGTAAAATAAGTACATCGAGTGCGAGTAAATGCCAAAGCCAATCACTAAATACATAAGTTTTATCCAAACAGACAAAGGCTCTCGTCTCATCTTGGCAATTTTTCTTTTTCCCGCAAAAACACAAATGACTGCCGCCGCCAGAAAAGAAAAAGTGCTAATCATGGGGGTTAAATGCCCAGCGGCGAAGGCCCCGGCGCAAGCGAGCAGTGCACTTATTGCTAAAAACAAAAGCGATGTCTGAATCATTGGCCAGCCAAACTCAGCAGCGGCCATGAAAAAGCATTCTCAAAATCCTTTGCCTGAACATAAATCAACGTCTTGGCCCTGCTCTGCCTTGTTTCAAGTTCAAAATATTTATAGCTCTCTTTGTTGCTCAGTTTTGATTCAAAAAGACTCTTATCCTTCACGTCGACAAAGTAAATCCAAGCTTCTGGTTCAACTTTAACTGCGTACTTTTGGTAACTCAATTTGTAAAACTTTGAGAAGACAATCGGAAATGGCCAAGACTCTTCGGTTGCTATCTGCAGAGTCTTTTCACGCAAAAGTGGATTGCTCGCCAACAGCTTTTGAACCTTGCCAATAAATTCTTTCATTTGATAAGTTGAATTCACATAAACAAATTGATGATTCATATCAATGGGATCACGGAATTGTAACCGATACATCTGTAGCAATTGAAAAGAAAATAGCACGCAGAGTCCCGCTCCAAGACCGAGCCGAGAAGCTATCTTAAGTCTCGCCACTAATTCATTGACGCCAAATCCTGCCAACATCCCAAATGGCCAGAGCAAAGAAATCACACACCAAGGAGTTTTATATGGAATCAATGAATAGATCAGCCAGCCTATTATTGAAAAAATTGAATAAAAAACCAGCCAAGAGTTTTTCCGGATAAGGACAAGACTGACGACACAACCTGCCAAAATAGCAAACTCATTCTGCCAAATCATTTCTGACCAAAACCAAAAGCTCTTCTGATGACCAGAGCCTCCGACTCCGGTTTTAAGCCAGGGCATGAGGGCTACAAAAAAATCTGCAAGTCCTTTGGGGTTACGTCCAAATCCCGTAAAAATGCCGACAAAAATCAGAATAACAACTAAAAGTGAAAAAGCAACTGATTCACTTTTGAAACTCGTTTTAAGATCCCTTATCGTTTTCTCTGCAAATTTACGATCTACAAAAATAAAATAGGACGCTATCACTGCCGGAAGCAGGGCCAATCCCCAAATTACAAAAGTTTCTTTTAGGGCCATCATGCCAAAAAGACCACCGCCCAAAAACCACCAAAATTTTTTAAATTCTTTTTCGACGAGATAGTGTAGGGACAAGATCGCCACGACTTGAAAAAAAACAAAAGTAGATTCATGTATCCCCGAGCGTCCATAAAAGCCCATGGCGGGGCTAAAAAGCAAGAATAGAGCGGCCAAGCGAAGCGACCCGCGTTGACTTTTGGGACCAAACCACAAAATGACCACTGTTAAAAAAGAAAAGATACTTGCGACTATTCGCGTGCTCGAAAAATCAAATCCCGTAAAAATTGTAAAAAAATGAACTAAGTAAAAATACAAAGGACCATGATAGTTGGTAGGATCATAAGTAAAATATCCGTCCTCCCAAATCCTCTTTACAAACCACATATTGATGCTTTCATCAAAATGAATGGGCTTATTATCTAACATCAAAAACCGCAACACAATTGCCACAATCAAAAAAAGGACAGCGAGGATTACCCCTGAACTTTTATGACAACTGTTAATTCCGTTTTTTTTCATTTATCATTCTAGAACAAAGCTCCAGCTCTACTGGTCTTGGCTCGTCTCCGGATTTGAGTTGATAATTTTTTGCAGAAGACTCTTTGCCGCAGCAACTTCTTTGCGAACTGTGTCTCCTTCTTTATAGACACCAAGCATATCTTCTGGGGCAAAACTCATAAGTTGAAAAATCTCATATTGTTTTTTTATGGCCTCGCCAAATTCTCGCCGCAGACTTGGAGCAATTTGCTCTAACATACGCTCAAGCTCAAGCCCCGAGGCTTCGTGCCCAGAGATTGAACCAAGCACCAAGTTAAAAATATTCATCATCTCTGCGCCCAGGGCCCGATAGTCATTTTTGTGCACCAAAGAATCTAGTTTTTTGCTCCGACGCTGAACAAGGTCTCTCAAACTCTGCCGACGACGTCCCCAGCCTAATTCAATTTTTGATCTCCACACCAAAAAGCCAAAAACAAAACCGTAAAGACTAAACCAAGTCACCGGCGAAGTGGCCAATTTAAATTGGTTGGGCGGTTCCCAGGTCAGAAGCACATCTGGCAAAACGTCCCCACGTGACACTTGGCCCTTTATAGGACTTCCGGCTGCTTTTTTTGTATCGTCTGTGCCGACGGCCACGTTAGCAGACGGCGCATTAGGATTGTCCTCAACGTTTAAGTTAATTTCTGAAGTGGTCCGGCCATAGTACTTTTTTGTCTGAGGATCAAACATGCTAACGCTGATAGCAGGCAGTTTAAGTTCACCTTTCTCTCTAGGAATAAGGAGGATCTCAAATTCTTTAAAACTTCGTCCGTTTTTAAAAAATTTAGAATCAGATTTGGTATCATATATCTCAATGCCTTTCGGCCATTCGATCAAAGGAAGTTCAATGAGTTTAGCATTTCCAGATCCTTCAAATCGAACCTTTAATGTAAACGGCTGATTGACCGGTACATTCTGAGTTTCAACGCTGGAGTGAACATCAAATTGGCCCACGGCTCCCGAAAAATCTTTTGGTCTCCCCTCGCTTGGCAATGGCTTAACATTAATTTTTACTCGTTGAGAGCTTTTGGTATATTCATAGGGTCGGCCAAAACCAAAGCCGCCAAGTCCCTGCGCAGGTGACCTGACTCGTGATTTAATCTTGTACTCATCAATAAACGAGGTTCCAGATTTAATTGGAAACAAAGCATGAGAGGCCAGCAGGGCTTTCTTGTAAATCACTCCATTGATGATTTCCTCGCTGAATTGAATCGAAGGAACTTCTTCAATAATTTCCTTCCAGAATCCCTTCAGATCTGGAAACTTGAGTCGATCTAAAGTTTCCATCTGACCGCGGGTATAGATATACCAGCTGGCAGTTACCTGCTCCCCTTCATAAACATCGAGTTTATCAACTTCGACCTGAATAAAAAATGCCTCATTTGCGTTGGATGGTAGAGATCGAAATTGTGGTTCAACCTCTGGCCGAGAGGGGTTGGGAGCTCCTCCAGAATTATCACCAGGTATACCGCCACCTCGTCGTTGCAAGAGTTGATTGAACAACTCTTCTTCGGCGCGATCAATGTCATCAAAAGTACCCATCCCTGGCCAACCAGGCACTTGCGGCCTCGCATTAGGACGCGGTCGCGCTTTAGGCGCCGTGCCAGCATCTCCCACGGACACTGTTATCGGCTGAGTATTGTAAACTTTGCCATCAACAATCACTTCAAAGGCACCAACACTGTAGGTACCTTTTTTTCGCGGACTCAGTAAGTAATTAAAATCTTTGCGCCGCTGAACCTCAAATTCCATGCCCTTGGAAGTTTGAACTAAACGCTGCGAAGTCGAGCTCGACTGCCAACTGTTTAGAAGTTCAAATCCTTCAAGGTCTGGTGCTCGCGGCTCATGGGCATCAATAGACTCATCAGAGCTCACACTGACTACGAGAGTAAATGAATCTCCTACGGCCAACTCGTTTCGATCAACAGTCGACTGAACTGACACCTTCGCAAATGCCGAAAGCGCATTCATGACTAAAAAGAAACAAAGGAAATTACCAATCTTTTTCACGGGGCTGCTCCTTCACATCTTTACGATTGAACTCACTTCGAATTTTTTGTTCTTGCTGTTTTAACTCTTGTAAAATCTTTTTGACGTCATTCTCGGAAAGATCTTTACTGTCAAATTTTTTCGGCTGCGGCTTCGGATTTTCGCCATACTGCTGCGGTTGTTCTTTTTTATCTTTGCCGTCTTTTGGGTCCTTCTGATTTTTTGGGTCCTTTTGATCCTTCTGGTCCTTTTGATCCTTCTGGTCCTTCTGATCCTTCTGGTCCTTCTGGTCCTTTTGATCCTTCTGGTCCTTCTGATCATTACTTTCTTGTTGCTGTTGCTGGATCAATAGTTCGATATTCGTCTTTACTTCTTTCGACGTTGGTTCGATCGTCAAAGCCTGTTGATAGAAACTAAGAGCTTCATCAAACTTCTTTGCCT
This sequence comes from Pseudobdellovibrionaceae bacterium, assembly GCA_016719575.1. Taxonomy (GTDB): domain Bacteria; phylum Bdellovibrionota; class Bdellovibrionia; order Bdellovibrionales; family Bdellovibrionaceae; genus JACMRP01. The sequence goes on from JADJYV010000002.1 coordinate 223,697, forward strand.
TTCCATTCAGCTGGGCCAAATTAAATAAGCCCATAAACTGCAGAGCTTTTTCTTTGGTAAAGCGAACTGCATTTTGATACGAAGACTGCGCCTTCTCTGGCTGCTGCTGCCCTTCGAAAACAAGGCCCATATTTAAATGAGTTTCGGGCGAAAAAGGATCAAATTCTAAAATTTCCACAAAGTCATCAAATGCGGCTTGAAAATTTTGAGCCCGCAACTGCGCGTTGCCACTGCGATTCAAAGTCAAACTTCGCACATGCGGAAAAGACTCTAGCCCCGGAATCGAGGGCATTTTTAGGATCCCGCTCCATGCTAAAAAAACAGTGGAGAATACCAACATAATCAAAGCAAAAAAAAGTGCTAATCCGCGACTCATGCTGGAGGCACCTCATACCGTCCCTTCCACAGAAGAAACTTCGAACGTCGCTCGCCTAAGAAAAGCTCAAGGAGCGCAATAATAATTCCAATCGACAAAAACCATTGAAATCTCTCTTCGTACTGGACAGCCATTTTCGCTTCAAATTCAGTCTTCTCCAAATTTGCCAAATCATCAGCAAGCTTCTTGATATAATCTCCGCCCGGAGTTGCAAAGTAAAAAGCTCCATCGCCGGAGCTTGCGAGAGCTCTTAATGCTTCTCCTTTGACTGTTGTAATGACGGTTTGCCCGGAACGATCTTTCTTGTTCGCCTTCCAAAAACCCATTCCATCCTTAACTGGAATGGGAGCCCCTTTTTCAGTCCCGTAGGCCACTGTAAAAATCCGAATCCCCTGATCAACCAATTTTTTGGCCGCCTCATTTGCACCGGGCTCATGATCTTCACCATCAGAAGCAACTAAAATAACTCTTGTGACTTTTGATGTGTCATTATCAGAAACTCCGCCGCGCTTAAATGAATCTACCGCAATTCGCAGTGCTTCTTCAAAACTCGTTCCCTGACTACTAACAGAGTTGGTACTCAAAGATTCGATGTACATCTTTATTGCATTGGGGTCATTGGAAAGTGGAGACAAAATGGCAGCAGATCCGGCAAAAGCAATCACACCCACTCGATTGCCTGGCATTCTATCGAGCAACCGACTGAGATCCGTCTTGGCCTGTTCTAGCCGGCTGGGTCTGACATCTTCAGCAAGCATACTGTCAGAAACATCTATCGCAAGCATGATTTCAACACCTTCACTCTTAATTTCTTGCATGCTTTGTCCTGATTGGGGACGAGCCAAAGCAAAAACAAAAAATAAAATCACCAAGCTCTGCAAAATTTGCTTTGCTGTTCGTTTGCGATCCGAAAGCGAGCTGGTTAAGAATGGATACAAACGAGAACCAACGACTTTAGACATCTTTTTTCTCATAGCCTTCTGCACAAGCACGGCCACTAGCCAAAAAACTGGCACAAACCAAATAAAGTAAAAAGCAGCCGGGTTTTCAAACCTCATTAAGGATTCCTCCTAAAGAAAGTCATTCCCAAAAGTAACGCCAACATATAGCAAATTAGGGCGACTCTTAAGTAGGGTGGAAAAAGTTCCGTATAACGAGTGTATTTATTCACATCCACCTTTGTTTTCTCAAGCGAGTCAATTTCTTTAAAAACTCCCTCGAGAGAATCCTCTTTCGAAGCGCGGAAGTATTTTCCGCCGGTCTCGGAGGCCATTCGCCCTAAAAGATCATCATTCACATTGCTATCAAACGGTTGATATGTTTTCACTTTGTTGCCAAAAACATCCCGCTGATAAATTGGAATTTTCGTTGGTCCGTCTTTACCTATACCAATCGAGTATATTTTTAAGCCGTACCCCTTCGCAATATCCAATGCGGTTTCTGGATCAATCGTCCCGCTATTGTTTTCTCCATCCGTCATAAAAATCATCACACGGCTTTTAGCGGTGGATTCTTTGAGTCTTCCTGCCGCATTCGCTAAAGCAACACCAATCGCGGTTCCATCTTTAATGTTGGCGCTCGCCGCCGTCGTGATTTCTTTGACTCGCTCTAAAATCAACTGATAATCCAAGGTTAAAGGCACCAGCGTAAAACTCTCTCCAGCAAAAATAACCAGGCCAATCCTATCTGAACTTCTTTTTTCGATAAACTGTCTAATGGTTTCTTTAGCCGCCTCAAGGCGATTGAGGGGTCGCATATCTTCGATGAGCATACTGTCTGAAATATCCAAACAAATAACAATATCAATTCCCTCGACGTTCTTTTTTACTTTTGTGTTTGCCTCTTGCGGACGGGCAAGGGCCAAAATCGCAAGGCCAATAGCCACGATCTTTAAAAGAGTCGGCACCAGTATGAAACGTGTCTTTAAACTTGGTGGCAAAGACTTCAAAACCTGCAGGGAGCTAAACAACAAAGAGGGAAGCTTTTTTTTACGGTGAAAATAATTCCAGCCTAAAATGAATAACAAAGGCAAAATAAATAACAAAGCCCACAAGTTATTCCAAGTCGTCATCGGCGGCCCCCTCGTTTTGCCGCTTCGGTTTGAACCATAGAGTTTTCTATTCCCTCGACAACTTTACGGACACTCTCTGCCAACTGAGTGACGTCTTTTTCATGCAGCTTTATCGAGGTGCTTTCGGCTTTTTTAAATTCAGAAAACAAATCGTGCAACTTGCGCGAATAGTCTTTAAAGAGATCCGGATGAAAACGACGAATATCAGCTAGAATCAGGCTTTCGCTCCAATCGAAGGCAGGCACGCGTAAGCGACGGCAGACATAAACTTTAAACATTCTAGCCAGCTCAGTCATGCCAAGATGAATCTCTTCTGCTGTTGAACTGCCGCCATAAAAAACCTTATTGCCTCTTTGCAATTTACGCATGCTCTGATGAAATTCTTGTAACGGCGTCATGCTTGATTCGTGTTGTTTTAATTTTTCTAGCATCGCCTTCCGTTGGTTGTGACGCCAAATACGCAGTCCAATCACAAGACTCATCAACCCAAAAATAAAAACAAGGACGATCCAGTAAAAGAATGGAATCGGAATCAACGCTGGCCCAAAGGGACCATAGGGTTCTACCTTTTCACCGGGGGTGAGCACACTCTGAACCTGAAATTCAACAGGCCCCAGTTCAATTTTTTTGACCCCATCAGATAAAATTAAATTCGGAAATTTGTGCCGCCCTGGGAGATAACTTGTGACCTTGAGATCCGCTTCCGTCAGACTGCGAAACTCAAAGCCCAAGAGGGTCAACTGATACTTTTGCGCGCCTTCGCTCTCCAAAAAAACTTTATCTTGCACGAGGTCTTTTGGCCACTCCCCATCGCAAATCAAGAAAAACTCACGCCCGACAGTCAAGAGTCCTTCTTCAAGGCCTTGAACTTTAGGGATGTCGACTTTGCATTGGATACTCGTCATATTCCCCTATCGCCTTTTAAAGAACTCTAGCAGAGGATCCACATAATCTTCGCCAGATACGATATCAATACGCTCTACCTGGGCAAGGCGAAGTTGTTTGTCTCGGATTTCTTTTCTCTTTTTTAACTCACGCAAGTACTCCTTACGGAAGGCCTCCGATGACGTGTCCACAGTGAGAACTTCGCCAGTCTCTGCGTCTTCGAGATCGACCACTCCCAAATTTGGTAGATCCGCCTCTGACTTATCGTTGACGACGCAAGCAACCACTTCATGTTTTCTTCCCAAAAGCCTCAGAGCTTGATCATAACCTTCATCAATAAAGTCCGAAAAAATAAAGACGGTCGCTCGCTTTTTTAAAAGTCCCTGGAGATAGGTTAAAGCAACTGAAATTTTTGTTTCGTGACTTTTTGGTCGATAATAAAATAAATCGCGCAATATCCGGTGGACCTGCCCCCGACCCTTTTTAGGTGGAACAAAGTGCTCCACTTGATCTGAAAACAAAAGGAGCCCCACTTGGTCATGATTTTTAACAGCTGAAAAAGCTAACAAAGCAGCAAGATGAGTCATTATCTCGCCTTTGAAATATTGACCAGTCCCGAAATCAGAAGAACCGCTCACGTCCACCACCAAAATAAATGTCAGTTCTCGCTCTTCTTCGAAAGTTTTTATATACGGTTTACCCGTCCGAGCAGTGAGGGGCCAAGAAATCGCCCGGACATCATCCCCTGGAACATACTCGCGAAAGTCAGAGAAAGTCATACCTTGACCCTTGAAATGGGTGTGATATTCGCCAGCAAAAAGATTATTCACCATTTTTCTAGTGTTAATCTCGAGCAGTTTGACTTTCTTTAATACCTCAGCGGGTAGACTCAAATTAATTCACCTCGATCTGAGTTAATATTTCTTTGATCACATCATCTGTTTTGATGTTCTCAGCTTCAGCTTCATAGGTAAGAATCAGGCGATGCCGAAGAACGTTGTAAGCAATGGCCTTGACGTCTTCGGCAGTGACGTAGCCACGGCCACGAATAAAGGCATGGGCCTTCGACGCCCGGAACAAACCAATGGTTGCACGAGGTGAACCACCCACACTGATCAAATTCGCAATACGACTCAAACCACAATCGGCGGGGCGACGAGAGGCCATGACTATCTCGACAATGTAATTTTTGATTTTGTTATCAACATAAATTTGATCCGCACGCGACGAAACTCGCAACAAGTCCTCTTTCGAAATGACAGCATTAACTTCTGGCTTCTCATTGACGCCCATGCGATTTAAAATTTCGAGCTCATCACCCTTGGTTGGATAATAGACGTTTATCTTAAACATAAAACGATCCATTTGAGCTTCAGGGAGAGGATACGTTCCCTCCTGCTCAAGAGGGTTCTGTGTTGCCAAAACCAAAAAGGGATTTTCAAGCTTATAAGACTGCTCGCCTATGGTAACCTGTTTTTCAGCCATGGCTTCGAGCAAGGCACTTTGCACCTTTGCGGGTGCACGATTGATTTCGTCCGCCAAAACGATATTCGTAAAAACGGGTCCCTTGCGCGGATTGAACTCTCCTGTTTTGGGGTTAAATATCATTGTCCCTATAAGATCCGTCGGCAGGAGATCTGGAGTAAATTGAATCCGCTGAAAGTCCAACGAAATTGTTTTTGATACTGTTGCGATCGTTAAGGTCTTAGCGAGGCCCGGCACGCCTTCAAGAAGAATATGTCCCCCGTAAGTAACCCCATCATAATGCCCTCGACCATTTCTTTTTGGCCGACAACAACTTTGCTGATTTCTTGCATCATGCGGTCAACAAATTGACTCTCTTGTTTAATAGCAGCATTCAAGGCCAGGATATCAATTTCGCTCACAAAATACCTCCGATAAGACCAGCAATCATTTCACAATTTTACTCCTCCGTTCGCAAGCAGAGTCTTGTGCCGCCTCGCACCACCTCATCTTGCTTTGAAGTTCAACGCGTGGGATAAATGGGGGATGCTGCCAAACTCTACCAAGGTCTGGATTTTTATATTGATCAGCTCACTGGCCCTCCTCGCGCTAGGCTACGAGGTCGGAGAGCGCCTGGGCTTACTTGTTGGTTTTTTTCTCGCTATCAGTCTTAACTTTTTTGTTTTTTTTCACGGAGATTCGCCAGTTTTGGTCGCATTAGAGGCGCAAGAATTAAAAGGCCAGGACCCCTGGGGTCTTCGTGATTTGATTAACAAATATGCAGATCACCTCGGACTTCCATATCCAGATATTTATGTGATTCCGACAAAGTCACAGACGGCCTTTTGTGTAAACCGCTCATGGCGCAAAAGTTCCCTAGCTATTTCCGAAGGTCTTTTAGGAAAATTCAACAGAGATGATCTCGAAGCCGTGGTCAGTCTCCAAATGTGCTCTTTAAAAAGCATGGACTCTTTTTTGTTTGGCGTGACCAACACTCTCGCTAACGCTTTGATGGGCCTAGGTAATATCTTGGATCACTTTTGGCCACCAAACTACTTTTTATTGCGCTCTCAAAAACAGAGGCCCTTCTTAAAAATTTTTACACCTCTCAGTTGGTCTCTGATAAAACTCTCAAGCTCGCATCGTTCGATCTATCAGAATGACCTTCTTGCCGCCGAACTTATTCATGATCGATTTCGCGTTGCCGAAGTGATCTGGCGACTAGACGGCCTCGCTCAAACTCAACCACTGAGGAATATTCCCAACGGCGCAAGTCATTTGTTCATTGTAAATCCAGAAGGTTTTTCAGCAAAACATTTATTTTTAAAATCACACCCATCAATCAGGGATCGCTTACAAAGATTGATGGGATACTATCCAATTTAAAGAGGTTTTTTGTGTCTGCCAAAATGGAAGCATCTTTTTCAATGTTAACAATGTCAATTGCCTCTTCTGCCGTCATGGCAATGGGCCTTGCGCCGGATCCGCAGTCAGGGGGGGCGCCCAACAAAGATAAAAATCTGGCCCGTTTTAACATTGATTTGCTGGTCATGCTTCAGGAAAAGACAAAGAACAACCTCACACAAGAAGAAAAAGCGTTTTTAAATTCTTTAATCACTGACCTGCAGATGAAGTTTGTACAAGTTTAACCCGTAAGGAGGAATCACCATGAAACAACTTAAAAAGACGTTTATGATTTTATCCGTTGCCGCGAGCTTGACTCTTTCTACTTTTCAAGAGGCAGCTGAAGCACAATCCACTCAAAAAAGTCCGCCACCAATGAAGCTTAACGACCCCTTGCCAGCTAATTTATTCGTTGAACTCGCAAAGATGATCAACCCGGCAGTCGTAAACATTTCAACCTTAGCTGTACCAAAAATGAGCCGCGGCGGGGGGTACTATCGAGATCCGATGCTTGAAATGCTCGAGCAGTTTTATGGGGTGCCTCTCCCTCGCCAGCAGTTCCCCCGGCAAGGAGAAGGAAAGCCCCGTCCCTACGGATTAGGAACTGGCTTTATTATTCGCGAAGATGGACTCATAGTGACTAATAATCACGTGATTCAAGGAGCTGATGGTATTCAAGTTCAGCTCACAGAAAAGGCGGATAAAATGTATGATGCCACGGTGATTGGCTTTGATGAAAGAAGTGATATTGCTCTAATTAAAATTACTCCCGATGGAAAACTCCCTGTTGCTATTTTAGGGACCAGCAAAGATCTTGAGGTCGGAGAGTGGGTGGCTGCATTCGGCAATCCATTTGGCCACGGACATTCGATGACCAAGGGGATTCTTTCTTCGAAGGGGCGCGAAATCGGTGAAATCAACAAAATCCCTCTGCTACAAACCGATGCGAGCATCAATCCCGGCAACTCAGGTGGTCCTCTCGTGAACACCAAGGGGCAGGTGATTGGAGTCAATTCTGCGATTGATGCCCGTGCGCAAGGAATTGGTTTTGCAATACCCATCGACGAGGTTAAGGCCATCATTCCTGAGCTAGAAAAGAGCGGTCGTATAGAAAAGGGATACATTGGGGTGAGCCTCGGAGATTTAGAACCCAATATCGATCCAAGTTATTTAGGCCTGAGTGAACCAGAGGGCGCCGTGATCACTGGTCTTGAAAAGAATGGCCCGGCGGCACGCGGGGGAATAAAAACCTACGACATCGTGGTCGAGTTTAACGGTAAAAAAATCAAAAGTTCAAATGACCTGATTGATACTGTTGCAGACACTAAAAGGGGCACAACGGCTCAAGTGAAGGTGATCAGAGATCGAAAGCCAGTAGCCTTAAAAGTCACGGTGGTCGAGCGGCCAGACTTTAGAACTCAAGCCAAGCTTACCGAAAAGAAAAGTTACTCAGGCCAAAGGGCTCCCTTCGACCTGGGTTTTTCGGTTTCCGACCTCACACCAGATCTTACAACTCAATTTCAACTCTCTCCCGAAACAAAATATCCGATGATCATCGAGATTGAACGCGGAAGTTTAGCGGCTATGGCAGGACTTCGCGTCGGCGATCTAATTATTGATGTGAACAAAAAAGAAGTCACCAAAGCCCTCGATGTCCTCAAAAATCTAAAAAAAGGCAAAAACACCCTGCGCCTAGCCCGAGGAAACATGCTACTAATCGTCACCCTTTAGGGTACGGCCTTCCTTTTGGGCATGCGCCGCATTACGATGCTTTGATTGTGGGCATTTTTTAGATTTTACTTGCTCTAAGTGCGGCTTTTTTTTAACTTACGGGGCTTAAGAGTTTCCTGTTGGGGCGTCGACAAGTTGGTAAGTTAGCAGATTTTGATTCTGCCATTCGCTGGTTCGAGTCCAGCCGCCCCATCCAATTTTCCTCCTCGGAAAATTGGAGAAAACCAAAACCCCAATGAATCTCAAATCATATTAAATTAACAACGAACCGGAATAGCGTGGACGACATTTCAAAGAAATGTCGGGAAATTTCATCGGAAGATAACTTTTTGGTAACGGCCTGGTAACTAAATTCCGCCGCCCAAATTCGTAGATTCACCACTCATGCACTATGAAACTGAATGCCCAGAACGGGACAATCCCCGTTCTGGGTTCCCTTTTTTAACCATTTTCCGCAAAGGAGGACTACATGGAGAAAATCATAGATGCAATTTTAGGAGTTATCGAAGTCGTTGCGATTACTGGAGCCATCGGCTTCGGCGGAGCAATAGGACTTAGAGCCTTACATGACGAAGTTCGGAAGGAAACGATTGAGGCCTTGAAAAGGCCCACACCATCGCTATCGCGTTTTTCAAGACAACTAACGACACCGAATTGATTTCACAAATAGCATGTGGGAGAACTCTCCCTCAATGCTCCTTTCCTGGCCGGTTCAGGCCAAATTTAATCCCAAAAACTATACTCACGAACAATCTCGAAGGCTTTCGCGGCTCCTGAGATCTGTGTTCGGAAATGTTACCAAAATTAGTCACCTTTCAAAAAGGCTCCAAAACGCCAGCACCCAAATTAACGCCGAGCCAGCAAAAGGATTTATTTAGTAGACATATATTATCGTGAAGGTAACGTAATCAGAGTTGATGTTTACAAAGGGGATCGCTTATGAAATTTTTAATGCTTACAATCGTTCTGTCAATGAGTGCAGCCGCTTATGCTGGCGATGTATTTAAAGAAAAATATTCTATTCAAATTCCACGAGTGAATCAAAATCATCAATCGTTTATGTTTACGATTTAGCCAAGATGGATCCGCGCGCTCGTGCCTGGAAATGATGGCTTAAGACTCATTGATTTTTCTACCGGGACTATATTGCAATCATTTGCAGGTGCTGAATCGGTGCAATTTTCGGCGGATGGAACTTTATTGTATGTGACGAGCCAATTTTCATCTTATCTGAAAATCGTAAATGCAAAAGACGGAAAATTATCTTCCAGCTTCAATTTAAAACTGACAAAGAATGAGTATAAGGCAGCAGCAATTTCAAAAGATAACACGAGAGTTTTGGTTTCATTTAATGATCGAGTTGCTTTGTATGATTTATTAACTGGAAGCATACTCAGCACTACTTCAATCAGCGAAAATTTTAGCACTGACTGGAAGTATTCAAAATTAGCAAATATTTCTTCTGATGGTACTAAGTACTATACGATTTCTCTGGTAGACGCTTCTACTTATACCGTGAGCATTTTTAGTACTAAGGATGGCGTTGAAATCGCTCGGATTCCTGTCACCATTTCGCAAAATGATTTTTATAAGTATGTCAGCGTAAGCTTTTTAAGCGACAATAATAAGCTGCTCATTCAAACAGATAGTTCGGCAAATGTCTGGAGTGTGAATGGGACTGCCCCCCTCGTTGCATGCACAGCTGATAAACTTAGTAGAGTATCGAATGATTTAAGCGAATTAATGTCTGCCAATTATTCCAATTACAGGTTGGTGATTCGAGATGCCAATAATTGCACTACTAAAAGTACTATAGCTAGCATGTATCATTCTTTTCTTACCTATGCTAATCGCGGCACATCTGATGACAATTCACTGGTGCTTCTGCATGCCCTTGATCATTCAGATAATTCATATATGGAGCATTTGACAGTTTATAGTGCGGTCACAGGTAAAAGCGTATTAGATTTGGCTCATAAATCTTTATCTTTGAGTTCAAAGTTTGCAATCTCTCCTGACAATAAGCTTCTCGTAGCCACTCTTCGCGGCCCCGATGCAGTAAAAGTATATAATCTAGCGACAGGCCTAGAAGTGCAGGACTTAACTTCTTTAACCCCGGAACTAGCAGATTATACTTTCTCTCCAGACGGTAAATTTATCATCGGCGAAAGCACTAATAATAAGCGGATTGTGTTGGAAAGATTCTAATGAGGATTTGCCACTCGTAAGAAATTAGCGAATGTCCTGCTTCTAAACCACTTGATTTTACCTTTGGGAACAGCAGCTTTTTTTTTGAGTATTATTTTGCGCCCACCTTTTCAAGGTACTCTTTGTTGATCCGTACAGGATTACCTTTTTGTCAAAGAGTGCTTTTATTGAAGAATTGATATATTTGAGCAAAAGGCTCAGATCCTGTATAACGCAGTAAAGACAAAATCATTCCTTTGTTGACCGCTATCTTCAATGAAATATACAAAAAGGATTGCATTGACTGAGTTTCATTACAGCAGAGAGGTAATTATGACCAAATATGCATTAGTGCTGATATGTTTTTTTGTTAGTGCTTGTGCAAGTTGGGACAAAGATCGCTTTCAAACTGAGAATGGAAAAAACAAATTAATAGTCGTTAAAGACGAATATTGTACGGCAACCAAAGACACTTACGATAAGGTAATCAACGAAGCTATTAGTGTCCGAAGTGATTTGCTCAGAGCAGCTAAGTCTTGTATTTTAGAGGGACCAAAAGGGGCAACATATTTTGCTCAAAAACAACGAGTAATGGATTTTTATAATTTTTATCGCTCCACTGGCTATGATAAACTGAACGACAAAAGCCTAAGAAAGTTTAATTCATGCTTTTATGCACTTAACGCGGCAAATTTTGCTTTCCCCATTGCATTGGATGGTGTGAGTACGGGCTTCGGCGCAGTGATTGCTTATTGTTCAGAAAAAACCCATGAGATTTTTGAAGCCGCAGATTCGGCCGGTTCTTTTGACAAAGACCTCAAAGCATACGGACAAAAAGAACTCGAGGATGCTATAGGCAAATCAAATTTGCCATAAACCCCTTTCTACCTTGGCTGAGATTGGTTTCGGACTCATAGGAAAAATGGGCTTCCGTCGGAGCGATTTGCAGAGTTGTCCCCGGCAACAATGTTGAACTAAAAAATTGTTGCTTGGCCGCGTTGGGGACAATTCTTGGTTTGGCCAGATGAGCTGGAATTTCAGGGCGACCAGAAATTCTCAATCATCTGACCACGAGCGTGGGGACGAAAAAAAGATCTGCGCCCATCCTTGAGCTTTGATCGCCAGCGATCAAAAGCTGTCCCCAACCACCAAAATTGTCCGGTGCCACAATGCTTATAAACCAATAGAAACGAGCTGAGCCTGGGAAGGATTGGGTTTTGGCACAGTGAATCTTGCGAAGTGACGTTGGTTAGTGGAACCTTGAAACAATCTTTTCAAGGAGAATCAAGTGAAAAATATTTTCTTTGCTCTCGTCATGTTTGGATGTTCATCGGCGTTTGCAACAGACCCCTGGCTCAAAAGTGCAGTTAAAATTGAATTGTGCACGTTGATTTTCTAAACGGCTCAAAAACAACGGTTTCACAGATTGACGCAATTTCTTACATTCTTGAGAGTGCCACTGCGGGAAAGTTAGTGATCAATGGCCATAACTATAATTGTGACGGGGCTGGAAAAGGAACGCATATCCACACGGGCGTTACTTCCTACTACTGTATTTTTAAAGAGGACAGCTTCATCCAAATGTACCGAACTGAGGTCAAACTCTCATCGGACAGTGATATCGTCACGACAGTTTTACAAAACTATTTTGATCACTGGAGTGCTGACAAAAGACTCATGATGAATGTTGGTCACGACTCAACAACTGAGAAGGTTCAGCAAAAAACCAATAGCTACCTTGAGCCCAACTTTCAAAACGATCAGATTGATTTAGTCACTTCAGCGGGATTGGTTTCAGAGTTCTAAAAAATGCATTAATTGAATTTTGACCAAATTCACTTCTTCTTGGGTTTCTAAAATCCAAAGCACCTGAGCCTTTTGAAGCCACAGGTGCCCTTGCGCTGTTCGTAAGTTCGAACACCCTAAGAAGGCAGTCCTTCCTGATTCGTCCAGGATTCAGAGCCTTCTAGTCATGGACCGCTTTCTCAAAAAAAGCGGTCAGATCGATTAAAATCGTCGCTATGTGGAAACGACAACCTGCCGCGATTGATTAGTTTCGTATACAGTATACTTTTCCACTGATGAACTGATGAGTCTTCTCCTTCGACCAGTCCCAGCCATTCTTGCAGTTTAGGCCTTTAAAGCGCTCGATCTCAGCTGCATAGAGTGGGCGGCCTGAGGGAACGAGTGCGATCCGAGTTCCCTTCGACGTGCTCATGAAGAAGTCGACTTCTAGTGAAGACCAATTGTCGGTTTTAAACCATAAATGAGTCAATGAAGGCAGAGACTTAAGTGGGTTCTTGTCGGCCAGCTCTCGATGGGAATTCCCGAAACTCATGCAAAGAGTCGCTTCTTTGACCCCGGTCAAACCTCGCAGAGAATCTTTCTTCACGATAAAGCTAGGGACTTGGACATAGTTTGTCTTTCCTGTTTCACTGATGTCGCACAAGACAAGTCGTCGAAGCGGCGACTTACTCAAAGCCAAAAAAGCATTGGCCTTGATCGGTACCATTTTTGCCGGTTCTGACACGAGAACAAGTTCTTCCAGGGCAGGCAATTCGCCAAAATCTCCAGGCGTGAGTAGGGCCACCCGATGCAACTCCAGGCGCTTGAGTTTTTTAAATATCTTTGTTACAGATAGTTTTTGCGAAGCTTGGGGGCTCCAGTTCGACGTTAGATGCATAAGTCCCGACCACACCTGAGGGTCAAGACTCTGCCAATTGGGCGCGACCACATTTAATTTTTCCAAGTCTAATCCTATCAGATCATCGCTTAAGATTTTCTCAACCGAATCGCCTTCGTGAAATTCTAAAGTGTGGATTTTTAGAAGATCTTTTTCTGTTATCTTATCACAGGAAGTTCCGCCAAAAGACCTCTCAAGCGCGGCTCGCATCGCAGGTGAGCGAGTGCAGACGCGAGCGCGGTCGAACAAAGAACTCAGCTGGTACTGCCGGTCGTCGACGCCAGCGATGTTCAGATATTCGTGTAACACCAGACGACGGCGTTCGAAGCCGCTTGCAATTGTGTCCCATGCCGATCGACTGATCACGATTTCGGGCGGCGTTTTCTGAGGATGATTGATGGCATCGACCTTTTTTCCCGAATCAATATCGGAGAGAGTGTCCGCACTACTACGAACTTTCGTCTGAGAGATTGCGGACTCCAGCTTCGCTGTGTCGATCCCTGGAATCGGCTGCGCTTTTAAATCCTTCAAGAGTAATTGAGCCATGGCAACGAATTCGGAAGCCCGCCCATCACCACCATGGCCCGTTTCATGTCCCGCACGAACTTCAAAGACGAATTGGCAAACGATCAAAATAGTTAGGGAAAAATATTTCAGGGCTCCATTCATGACTTCTCCTTTATTTGAGACAGGGGAAACAGTTGGATGGCCAACCTATAAACTTGCTTTTTCTCGCCGCCCTCAAGGTAAGCGCAAAGACGCCGCCTGAATGCTCGAATTCGTCGATTGGCTTCGACGATGCGGCGAGGGTCAATCGCCATCGTCATTCCTGAAAAATCAGAGGCTTCAAGCAGACCTTCGTCATCAAGACGATCCAAAACAGCGCTTGCCAGATCTAGAAACTGACGATTGGTTCGACGCGCACCAAGATTCCGGACCCTGTCGCTCGTCGTAAACTGGCGGCCGCTAAATCGCAGTTTTCCTTTCGGCGTCTTCTCAATCAGCTTAAGTCTTAACAGTCTCTCGACAGCCGCTTCCGCTTGAATTTTTGTGAGTCCCAGGCGCTCAGCAATCCAAGATCCATCGGATTTGAATTCGCGCGTCTCCATCAAAGACAAGATCGCGAAATAGTACCAGTCCGACAGAAGCGCAATTTGATCGGTGTCGAGTTCGGTGAAAGTTTCGGGATCGGATTTATTTTCCGAAGCCTCGTTGATTAAGCGAGCCGCCAGCAAGGGCTTATCGATTTGCAAACGATGCAGGAGTTTTACCGCCGCCTGTTTAGAAACGGCTCGCTTTCCATTGAGGATGCGCGACAAAGTGGCGGCACTGATTCCAAGCTGTTTCGCGTAAGCCCTGAGCGAAAACAGAGGGTTTCGAGCTTGCTTCTCATTAAACTCTTCTTTCAAAAGAGCAAAGAGCCGGCTTTGAGGCAGCGGCAATGCTGGCAGATTGAGTGAATCGAAATGGTTTTGTGATTCCATATTTTATCTTTTACACACTTCAAACCTGTTGCGCAATAGAAACGCAACACATTGTTGCGTTTTAGGTCTATTTACCTTGAAACATTTTTAAGTAGCATGCAAAAGGACTTCGTGGCGCTCTCTGTAACGTCGTTCACATACCACATAAAGGAGATTTAAATATGGCAATTCTTACAACTAAACTTTTGATTCCGGTCCTGATGATAACGGCACTCGCCGCGACAGAGCCAGCGCATTCCGCCCCGTTAAGGCCCGTCTATTCAGATGATCGCCAAAGAGTCACGTACCGGTCCGAATCCTCGGCTCAACCTGAAGTCGAATTTTCGCGATGGCGCGGGGGTCACGACAGGGAGATCACTCGCTGTGTTCTGATCGGAACTCTTGTCGAGCAGGTGGGCAAGTACGGACAAGCAGTTGTTTCAATCAATGGACAAATCCACACATCCCCAGTTTCAGACGGCTACTATGGTTCTTATGGCCGGCCCCATGTCGTTTTTGAATGTTCCGATAAAGCTGTCCAGGGAAGTTTTGTGTTCCAAAGTAGCGATGGCTCGATTGTCGTCGATAATGATAGCAAAGTTTTCTTGTTCGATTTTCCTGAACTCCCGTAGGTCATCAAAGAAGTTGCTAGTAACCCAAGTGTTCAAAGGAGACCTAACTCATGACAAATAATATCATGGGCCGACGAGAATTTATTCAAACCACCGCGAAAGTTATAGCGGCTACAACTCTTGCTAGCTCCATCGGACCTCCTCGAGCTTTGGGGGCGCCTGCCCCGGTCATTCTCATTACAGGGACGAGTTCAGGCTTTGGTTTTCGAATGGCTCTGACCTTTGCACGAGCCGGCTATAAAACATACGCAAGCATGCGAAACATTGCAGCGGAGAATCAGGAGTCGGCGCAGAGTCTTCGTGAAGCAGCTCGACACGAAGGGCTTTTTCTCGAAGTCATTGAGCTTGACGTAACGGCCACGGAGCAAGCGAAAGGTGTCGTTGATGAAATAATGCGGCGAGAAGGCCGAATTGATATTCTCATCAACAATGCCGGAGCCTTCGTGTTTACTCCAATAGAGATTGTTCCACGTGACCTGTGGGATTTTCAGATGCGGACAAATGTCTATGGACCCATGGAGTTGGTCGGCCTCGTTATGCCCCATATGCGCGCACAAAGAGTGGGGCTTATCATTCAGGTGAGCTCTCGTGTCGGGAGCTTCGTCATCCCGGGCATCAGTTTGTACGCCACGAGCAAGTTTGCATTGGAGGCCGCAAGTGAGGCCGCTCATTATGAAGCCACTCACCAAGGGATCGATTTCGCGATCATTCAACCTGGCGCCTTTAATACTGAAGTCAACAGGAATGCCAGAAAAATCTTTGCAGCGATCACAATGCCTCTTATTCTGAAGGAGAGGCCCGCAGGAGAAAGTCACTACCGAAATTTTTTGCAAACACTTGACGGAAACTTTTCGGGTCAACCACCAAGAGATCCACAAGAAGTCGCGAACCTAGCTCTCAGAATTGCCGAAACTCCTCGATCAGAAAGAGTCTTAAGATATCCAGTGGGTGACGCTTGGGAGATAGATCCTTTGAGAAATCGAAACCAACAAATTGCGAATTTTCAAAGACAAGCTATGCAAGATGCAGGATTCAGCCACCTCTATCGACCTTGAATGCCCTTATGGAAAACAAGAAAAACTTCAAAAGACGAAAAATCACGGGCAGAAATGCCGGTCAATTGGGATTGGAAAAATTGGTATAAAGGTATGTGGAATCCAGAGGATGATACCCTTTTTGCACCCAAGCGAGTTGGCATTGGATGGACTACAAATTTCCATGCCTTATTGAAAAAGACACGTCTTCTAAAATAGGGACTAACATCCATTCAAAGGAAGTACGGTTAAATAGCTATTCCATTTGAATTTTATAATCGGTGGTAGAATCAATTTTGAGTCTATATATATTTTTGAGCTTCAATTTCTAAATCCTGATTTAATTTAGGAATGGATGCCACAAAAGTTACGTCATTTGATTCATACCCAGATTCCACTGCGAACAAATGTTCTTTATCGAAAACAATTGGCACTTCAAGCGGAGGAAGAAGTTGGGAATCTTTGACGCCCCAACCACGATTATATTGCGTAGAGCTTAAGTGAGTAGATTCAACTAAACTCCAATCACCTTCAGAATACTTATATTTCAATGACTTTCCTTCGATGCGAATTCTAGAACCAAGGGTTCCATCGATATATAACTTAAACAAGAGTTTACCATCCTTATAGTACAAATGTACTTGCCCATTTTTATTCCATCGTATTTCAGATAATAACTCGAAGATCCTATTCGAGTTATAAAACTATCACATTTAGATTTATCAGCTGTTCTGAAGGATGGAGTATCTGTTTCTGATACGCTTTGATGCTCTCTTATAAGCCATGGGGCACATGAGTTTTAAAACAACAGATAAAAAACAAATATAAATTAATTTATTCATTTTGGTAAAGTATCATGCTAACCAGTGCACCACAAACTTTGCAGCAAAACCAAAACCTTTTCGGCTAACCGCAATATATTGCGACCTGAGAATTTTGATCCCCTTTTTGCAGTTCTTTGATAGAAGCGGTCTTTGACAAAAAGGTCCTATATTAGAGTGCCTTGAAAAGGTGGGTTCAAAATAACACTCAAAAAAGAAAAAGCTGCTGTCCCAAAAGGCTCAGCAGCCTCAAGTTTTACAATTTCAGAAACAAGGGGTTACGGAGAAGTAAAATCTTCAGGCACCTTAAATTTCCCAACCTCTTTCGAATCAATCAAAATCTCAACAGTTGACGGTGCTGACAGTCGAACTTGTAGTTGGACCTTTTCGTGCGATCTCAATGTAAACTTGTCTTCTCCGCCGCCGCCAATTTCGCGATAAATGCCAGGTAAAATGCGCTCGCCGAGCGTGATAGGGCATGCCAACCTCTTGATGCGGGTTCTACTTCATCATTATCTACGCCATTCCTTGCGCAAACTCTGAATTGTTCGTGATCGATTTTGGAATCACAAGATGCTAAAGATATAATTCCTAAATTAACTTCTTCAATTAGTAAGAGGATAATTAAAGTTATCCAGACTAAAGGAATAGCAACTAGGGCGGTTCTCCCAAGATTCTGTGTGTCAAGCATCCTGAGTTAGGTGGCGTTAACTTGCTAACATAACTTCTCTCGCTTTTGCAAACTCTATTGGTGATTTCATTCCCAGTGCAGAATGGGGATTGAAATTATTGTATCTCCAGTGCCAGTTGTCGATCTTGGTTCTCGCGTCTTCCAGTGAAAAGAATACGTGTTCATTCAGGCATTCGTCTCGAACCCGAGAGTTGAACGATTCAATGAGCTGATTCGGTTTTCTGACTTTTGTGAACTCGAGCTTGATGTTGTATTTGTACGCCCAATCCAACATCGCCCTTGATGTGAACGCTGTTCCCTGATCTGTCCGAATAATCTTTGGATAGACGCCGCCGGCAAGGTGATCCAGGAACTTTGTGACATCGATTCCTCGAATGGAATGATCCACTAATATTCCTGGAGAAATTTTTGAACACTCGTCAACGACGGTCAGCGTTTTGAGTCGCCGACCATTCTCTAGATAATCGAACATGAAATCAATGGCCCAGATTTGGTCTGGCTCTATAGCTCTTGTTGGCGGTAGCCTTTGATGCGAACCAAGTTTTTTTTCGTTTTCTCCTCTCAATCTGAAGGTCAAGGTCTGTGTAGATCCTGTGAGATCTTTTATGATTTACCTCCGGCATCTCGTTCTTCAAAAGAACAAACAGTCTTGGATGTCCGAAGCGTTTATTTTCGCCGGCTAATTCAATAAGCTTGTCGCGAACCGGACCATCTTTGCTCGGCTGAACTGTATAGGTAAATGTCGAAAGGCTTAGGCTCAAGAGACGACAACATCGGGCCTTTGTTGTCTTGTACTTGTCGACAAGATACAGAGCCTCTGTTCTTCGAGTTTTGGGCCTTACCACTTTTTTGAGTTCACATCCTTTAGCATCACGATATCGAGACTCAGATCTGCGACCAAACGTTTTAGTTTGGTATTTTCGGACTCGAGTTCCTTGAGCCTTCTGGCATCAGCTACATCCATGCCGCTGAATTTTTTCTTCCAATGATAGAGAGTCTGTTGGGTCACTCCAAGCTCCCGGAAAGTTCCTTGGCGGGCATCCCTGCTTCGAGTTTTTTGACGGCTCCAATAATCTGGTCGTCCGTGAATCTTTTCTTCATCTAGTGCTCCTTCTCCGGCTTCTGGCCGGGGTTTTGGCACACCATGACTCAAGATGCAAGACTTACAGTTTTAGGGGAGAACCGCCTCACCGCCATTTCTGGCGAAACAAATAACAACCCTTATAACTTCTGTAAGAAAGCAATCCCCTTTGCAGCTTAATTCGATTTGAGCTTTTTGAAAGCAGCAGTTTCATCGACGCGTGATCTAAAAAATTTGCTTCTCGAGTTTTCGAAAGAAATTTGTGATGAGCTTTGTCGAGCGAAATTTAAACTTCCGAATGTCAACAAAGCACATTCATCAGAACAGACAGATAATTAGGGGAGCGAAACAAACTTCAGAAACTCAGTGTTATTTACAAGAAATATCAGTGATCGCAAAAAGTCCGTCGTTCTCACCCTGTCCGACAAAGTATTCTTGATCAGTTTTAATTTTAAAAACAATTAACTTATTCAATAAAATTTGAATAGCCTCTTTTTGATTTGAAGCAATTACTATTTTAGTAATTTCATTTCTTTCATCAGTTGTACTCCACACGCCGTTTGCATTAAAGATTCCTAGCGTTGAGACTTTGCAAGTTAAAGTTGAAAGTCCCAAAGAATTTATTTTATCTGCAACTCCCCCAAAAGATGCGATTGCTGTAAAGAAAATAGTCAAAGTGACGACCGTTGGCTTCAAAAGGTTCATAATAATCTCCCTGGAGTTTAAAAAAGTATTCATAAGGTATGGCTGCATTTTTTGCACCAAAACTAATGAATCGCGATTCGTGCCCAGAAAAGGAAACCACAATGACTTGCCGCAAAGGATCATAAATCCTATCTATTGTCATTTATGATGCCTTAGCTGACCAAGGATGCCCGTTTAGCTGGACCATATAGCACAGTCTGGTGAAAGCTCGGATCGTCGATATTCATTGGCTTGTTGACATGCGTAGCTTATATAGGCAATTAGAGAGGGCATAGATCGGCTCAACACTAAAACAACAACGGCAGTTAGGAGTAATAAATATATGAGGTTCATTTTATCTATTTTGTTTGCGGTGTCTATAGTGTACCCAATGCTAAGCCTCGCTTTCATTCCTCGTGCCTGTGGTCCTGCTGAAATGATGCCAGCCTATCCTGAAGATCAGCAGCCAATGGAGGCGTGTTCCGTCTATAAAATGACGGGGTACTCAGATGATAAAGGTATGCCGAAATTTTCACGACAATCTTATGGGAACTGTGCCGATTGTAGCAAAAGTCCTGGCACCTGCGTCAACGGCTGTTTTGTCCAAGGCTCAAGATGCATGGCTAAAGGTACCGAATTGGTTTTTGGTGAAACAAAAACAAGTTATTTCACTGCTTTTGGTGCCAGCATGGACGATTCAATATCGAATGCTATTCAATACTGCAAGATTAGCGGTAGACGAAATAAAAACTGCTCAGTGAGTTGTTGTACTGAGCAGGCCTTCAACATGTCTAGCTGGAGCAAGTGCAACCAATAAACACTTCTTCTTGGGGTTCTAAAATTCAAAGCACCTGAGCATTTTGAAGCCTAAGGTGCCCTTGCTCTGTTCGTAAGTTCGAACACCCTAAGAAGGCAGTCCTTCCTGATTCGTCCAGGATTCTGAGCCTTCTAGTCATGGACCGCTTTCTCAAAAAAAGCGATCAGATCGATTAAAATCGGCCATACGTGGAAACGACAACCTGCCGCGATTGATTTCTTTATTGACCATCAAATCCCATCATGTGAATTTTACCTCGAAACATCGAGGGAGTTTTGCAATGATTTTTCTTAAAATAATATTTGTTTTAGCCACATTAATAGTTGTAGCTCTGCCCAGTCAGGCTTCAGACAACATGATTATTCTTAATGGCAAGCCATTCACTTTCCAACCAGTTGATGTTCCGACTTGTGGTGAGCTTAATAGTCCCCAACAAGCGGCAGCTATGTTTGCTCTTACTTTTGCACAATCTAATGGTGAAAATACTTGGGCATCTGCTTGTAAAGCTGGAATTCAGACAAAATGCACTCAAGAAGATATCAAGAGGTTTGGCCTTCAGATGGTCTTCGATCTTATGCGAAAGTATGAATCGGGACTAAGCAATCCAGCTTGTAAGCAAATTCGAAAGGAATGTGAAGACCGATGCATGGCCTCTAAATTCTTTGATGAACGTTCCTGCATGATCGAATGCAATCAATACGAAACTTGGAAACGGTGAACATTAACACTTCTTACTAACTCACAGATCAAATCATCAAAGCTCAGTCAACTGACTGGGCTTTTTTTATACTTGAGACTTGAGTCTCATTTTGTACAACGTCAGTGAGACAAGGATGGCCAAAAGGCGTATATAACGATAACGGCAGCGCGCCCAAAATCATTAGTTTCGTATACAGTATACTTTTCCACTGATGAACTGATGAGTCTTCTCCTTCGACCAGTCCCAGCCATTCTTGCAGTTTAGGCGAGCTCTCAGCATGAGAGTTGCTACGGATACTTTGGGTAGGGCGATGCTTTACTTGCTACTCCCTTCACAAACGTAAACTTCATCGAAAGGACAAGCCTATATTACGACTGACCCTGCTCAATCTCAAAAATATCTTCTATCCCTTCGGACCAAAGCAAGCACTGCACGTTTTGAAACTTCTGCGCCACCGGATCCCGTGATAAGTAATAAGCCTTAATCTTGGTATCACCAGTCAATGCCGCAAGTTTCTTCACTTCGCCCTCATCTACTTTCGATGCCGATTTGATTTCGATGAAAATAGTTTCACGTTTACCTCTGGTTAACACTAAATCAACCTCGGCGCCCTCTTTGGTGGAAAAATAACTAAAAAGAATAATCCGCCTCAAGGTACGCATTCATTTTGTAAAATTCGTTTATCACAAAATGCTCGAAGGTTTCCCCATAATACGACGTTCCAGGAACTGGATCAGACTGTAGAGCTCGCTCCAATGCTCTTTTTACTCCGACATCGAAAAAGTAGAATTTCGGAGTGAGCAAAATACTTTTGCGTAGTGATGTGTGAAAGCCTGGCAACATAAAACCAAGATAGGTCTCTTCCAAAATTTGAAAGTAATTGATAACGGTTTTGGTATCTGCCCCAACCTCTTTCCCAATTTTTGAATAGTTGATCGGCTTGCCGTTCATTTGCGCAGCGACTTCTAAAAATTGCCTAAATGGATCTAAACGACGGACGATTTGTTCCATTTGAATTTCTAACTTTATGTAAGTGCTGACATAGGTTTTAAGATATTTGCTTTTATCTGCTTTATCTTCAAAATTCAAAACTGCAGGCAAAGAACCAAAATTTAGAGCTGACTGCAGGTCAAACTTTTCGCCTAATTCCAAAAATGTCAGCGGAAATAAACGATACTCAAAGGCTCGAGCCGCAAGGAGATTGGCACCCTCTTTTCGCAACTTGCGCGCGCTTGAGCCCGAAAGAATAAATTTTATTTTTGTCTTTTCGATTAACAAATGAACCACATCCAAAAGGCGAGGAATCTTTTGAATCTCATCAATTATGACCCAGGTCGGTTTTACTTTTGCTCCCGCAATATCCGATTCCAGCAACTGTGGGGCTTTGGCCAGGCGCTCTTCGACACTATCATCTAAGAGGTCGTAATAAAGACAGCTCCCTTTTTGAAGAGGCAGGAACTGCTGACTAATGAATGTTGACTTCCCGGTAGCGCGGGCACCGAACACAAAAAAACTTGATTTTTCGGAAGGCTTTAGAAGTCTATGGATCATATTCCATAATAGTCGACTATTTATGGAGTGTAGTCAATGGCCTGAATTAGGCATTTGAAATTCGACCAAGATGTGGGTTTTGTAGTTATTAGTAGTGACTAGCCTGATTGACCATAATGAAATCAATAAGTTAGGCAAGTCCCACCACCCCATCCAATTTCTTCAACCGGCAATAATCGGACAACAGAAAAAATCCTAAATGATTTCAAGGGTGGCGGATTTCCGCCATGGTGAAAAGTTCGAGTCCTGATTGGACCTCCAATTCCTTTCGCAATAATTTAGAGACCAAGAAAATCTCCACTTCTTAACGGTGAGGCTTTGATCAAACCTCTTTCATAAGCCAACTTCGCAAAAGCAAATTGATCATTGTCGTCAGTCACAATTTGATCCAATTGCGACGAAATGGCAATGCATCCAAGATCAAACCAATTTCCTTTTTTGATCCCATCGAAAAATGCAAGAGGATCGACTTGAGCATACTGGGAAATCGAATTCCCGAGCGCTCGCAAGAGCATGAGACTCAAGTAGCATTTTAAATGAGTAAATCCTTTTTCAGCCCTGATTGCCTTTCGAATTTTCGTTTTGCTAGCAGCGAACTCGAACGCTGGAAAGAACGCACTGACATCAGAAGGCAAATTTATAATCTGAAAGTTCGATATTTTTGTTCGAAGGTCTTCATCAGAGAACCGCCTTGTCGATGCAACTTTTCTAAAAAGGCAGTCCGACTTCTTTAGCTTTTCTTTTATCTGCTTTTGTCTCGTTCTTTCGTCTTCGCCTTTCACATGAAACTCACGAAGCTTTTCTAAATCACAGAGAATACTCGTAAGCCCAGTCCATCTGGGCGAGTTCGCAAGACAAGGAATGTTTTTTAATTGTCCGTGCCCTTTAAATTCTCGTTTAATCCATTCGGCTGCGCTTCGAGAAATAATCAGCCGTTGGACACCAACGGCATCAAGAATTCGATGCAATCTAGCAAGTCGCTGGTGAATAAAATCGACTCTGCTTCCCGCGACGGCTTCGGTAAAAGTCTCAAACGGTACAATTAAAATAATATCTTTTTCGACCAGCACCTTATGAAGACGATTGGATTTGCATTCATCATTCAAAATATTATTTAGCGCACTTTTGTCGATACTTATTTTCATTCAACAATTCATTTTCCAATTTACGATTTCTTCCGAAGCTCAATCAAACATTCAAGAACGTAGGAAGTGTTCATTCCAGTTCTACTTGCAATTCGCCTTGCCCATTCTTCATCGGAGAAACAAGGCGCTTCTTTTGCCAAGCCGCCCATTCGACTAAAGTACGATTCAAATTTGTCGAATTCCCAATGTATAGTTTCGCCGCCTTCGCTCAATCTCATTTCAACAAGTGGAGGACTCAGGTTTCGTTGAGAAATTTCACCAGCCTCAAGCAAAGACGCTTTTGAAATCGGTGAAAGATCATAGGATTGGTGACTGACTTTTCCATTTGCTCGATGATATTCCACGCTAACACGATTGCTTTGATTCGCAATCTTGACATGAGCCCCGGTAAAAAATCCTTCGTGAAGTTGTTCAGACGATAAATCAACTGCTATCGGTTGAATCCATAGATCACCGAGGTCGCAGAGAAATCTTCGATCGTCTTTATCGACAGCAATCACCCCTACGTGAGCATCGGGTGTTCCTAAAAAATCTCCAACTGCGTACGCGGGTACGCCTGCCTTTTCGAATTCGTGCCACAACCAAATAGCCAAATCGAAACAGTTTCCCGATGCCCCCGTTCTTGATCGATGGGCTTTCATTTCAGCGACATCTCGCTGTCCTAGTTGAGGACGATTTTTTAAGACCCACGCTTTCGTCAGCGTTTCCATTGGAAAGCTCTCAAACAGCTTCCAAATGGTAGTGATGTTAGCCGGGGCAGATAATTGAGAACTCATATTCATTTTATATCCATAAACGCAGGAAGTTTCCATGCACGTTGGGTCAGGCTCTACTCCTTTGGATCTCTAAGCCTTTGTATAATTCCTTTAACTACCCCATAGCCCCAATCTCGGTTCAGCCGTGACCGATACCCATTTTCATTCAAGTGCCGAACGATTTCTCCGACAGTTCGCCCCTGGTTCCATAGGCTTTCAATCAATTGAACAACCGGGTATTCCCGAGGGTCTTTAACAAGCTCGCCTTGAGAAAAGCACCAACCGTAGGGAGGCTTGCTTCTTGTTTTTCCATGACCTTTACGCCATCGGTCAAAAGGAACTGACTGTTGCGGGCGAAGGATTTGACGATTCGCCCGCAAGGAAGCGTGAATAGAGCTTCGAGGAATTCCCGTCTGCTAATGAATGTCTGTAATCGAGAGCCCTGTTAAGCAAAGTGGGCCTACTTTCTCGATAATTCGACGTGACCGCCGATCAAAATATTCAATAAAATCAAGGGGTGTACCATTATTGCCGGTTGTCGGCCTTGGACATCCAAATTTCCTGGTTAAATTTTAGACCCAAAATATTTCAGTAAAGTCGCGGCTAGCGGCTTAATTTCATTTAACAAAACGGTTCGAGGTATGTTTCAGGTTATTTCGAAGCATTTCCGAAGTTTGGTAACAGAATGGTAACACTCTGGTAACAGTGGTTTTTAGGCGGCTTTTGAACAAAGTCTTCATGGGTATGTTTTCGGAAGGGTTAGCGGGATTAGGGCCTGTTCATTATAGATGTCAAAGTGTCCACATTGACAAAATTTAAGTAGAGTCCAGATTCAATTTCTAAGAATTTTGACAGTTCCTATCATTCTAAATAAAAGGACTCTATTAATGAAGTTCACCTTAGACACAAATATATTATCGAAGGTCGAATCTGAGAACGCGAAGCTATTCAAATCAATTAAAAAATCAAAATTTGACGTTAAGTTTGTGACTGTTACTGGGCGAGAATTACAAAAACATGATCAAATGTCTCAAATACCTGATGAGTTCGACATTGAGTTTATTCTTGAAACAGGTGTGTGGGGGGAACCGCCTTGGGGAGAGTTTTTGTGGGCCGGTGCAAATGAAGAAAAAATGAGTGACCTTGAAGCAATTCTCAAAATAATCTCAAATGGCTCATTTCCTAAATCTGGCAAAAGAGAACTGTTAACTGATGGCCAACGAAATCAACTTAGAGACGCAATAATATTTGAAGCACATGTTAGAGAAAAAAGAGAAATATTTGTGACAACTGATCGAAAGGCTTTTTTGGGGAAATGAAAAAACAGGTTTAAAAGCCAAATTGGAAAATCAATTTAATACAAAAATTATGGATTACGATTTATTCTTGAGAAAATATCTTAAACTTATTTTTTATCTTTTCACAAAATCTCTAATTGGAAGATTCTCCCGAATTCTGTTTTGGAAGAGTAACCAGAGGTAAGGTCTGCTCTTTAGGTAATGCTGGTAGATACCTAGACAGCTCAGTGGTCTCGTATCCCTCTTTCTTAAAGACAAAAATATAAGAACGTTCGGAGTCAAGCCCCTTAGTGAAAGATGTTTTCCCCAAAGGCTCCGCGCCCATCCTTAACTCCACAGTTGCATCCACCGGATCTGATTGAAAAGTTACATTAACAATAACTTTCTCAAGGCTATTTTTCATAGCCTTGTATCCTTTTAAACTATAACCACTTTGAACAGCTGCATTTTCATATTGTTGAGAAAGATTTGCAATTTCAGCAAGCGGCATTCCTGAATCCGCCATTCGAATGGCTCGCTTTGTGGCATCGTTAACAATTGCGTTTGTAAGATTTTTGGAGACAGTAGGAGACATTTGATCCAACACTCTTTTTTCAATTACCCGAGGTAGAGAATCTCGAATGTATGATATCTTCCACTTAGCAATAAGATCCTTTGTCTGCAACTTACCTTGTCCGTTTCTGTATCCTTTAATCAGGCTTTCGAGAAGTGTATTTGCCGAGACCTCTCGATCCCAAATTCGTTGCCCATCGAGGCTACAAGCCTCAAAAATTAAAATTTTCTCATTTGATTTATCAATGATTAAACCCATTTCCTTAGATTTGAGTTGAATTGTTTGCTTAAACACATCGGCGTTTTGGCAATTAGTCGCGACCTGCGCAAAAGTCTCTAGTGAGCAAAAAATAAAAATTCCTAGAATGATTGATTGACTATTCATTGGCACTCTCCGGATTACGAATTATATATGCAACTCCCGCGGCAACCACAGCTGCAAAAAAATGATAAAATTCCCAAGCCAGATACATTATAGAAACACTTTGGCGTGGCTTAAGTGCAATTTGGTACTGACTAACCTGATTCAAGATTTCGTACAGAGATTTGTAGCCATAAAAGAATGACATACAGATCATTACACAACTAAACACGACTAAATAGATATGTATCGTACTTTTTTGTTTCGACTTCTCAAGAATTCCTAAAACAGCGAATAATGCCCCCGAAAGACCGAAAAGATAAGTGTTGAGCTGAATTATCAGATCAATTGATTTTTGCATAACTGGATCAATAAATATTGGAGCTTTTAACTCTGAATAGTTATTAAAATCAGCTTCGAGCATGAAGTATTCTGCTATTGGAGGTAGAATTATTATCATTATTATTGTGAAGTAAAAGACGAGTTTGTTTTGCCTTAAGTCTTTATATTTCTTTTCCACGAAACCCCTCACTTTCGAAAATATTAAGGCTATCTTCAACCTAATTCTTGTTATATTCGACGATATAATTGCAACTGCTTTCGCTCTTACATCAGCAATAATTTGTGTTTTCTTTTTTTTGCCCATTTCCGTTTTTAATATCCCTTTATTTCAAATAAACTCGAGCTTTTTTATCACCCTTAGCTTTGATTTTTTTATCTCCCACCAAGCTCTCCAAGTCTCTCTCAAGAGTTCTTCTAGGAACCTCAGGAAGAATTTGTAGAACATCCTTAATTGTAAACTCTTTCTTTTGTTTGCTTAGACTTAATATTTTCTCTCTTCGCGCCTCAGGTTTTCGATCCAAACTTTTCTTAACTAGTTTTTTACTATCTTCGATTACTTGTTCTGCTGAGATAGCAAAACACTCAGCTAAATACTCTATTATCGGATTTAACGAACCCAAAGTTTTACATTCCCTAATTGAGGAATAATATCGATCTCGTGTTTTCATGATGGCGGTTTCACTAGGAACAAATTTAGCAATTTGCTCTCCACCCTTTAACAAGAGCAAATGCTGCATCAATCGCATTGTTCGACCATTGCCATCAGCAAAGGGATGAATCGCGACAGCTAAATAATGAAACGCAAATGCTCTTACAAATGGGTCCAATTCGGAACTGTCATCAAGCCATTTCCACAAATCGTCTAGCAATTCATTTAAAAAATGAGGTTCTGGCACATCATCAATTTTCTTCCCCGAATTCGCATCAACGATGTCGACTTTGATTGTTCTAATATTTCCGCATTGCTTTTTATCACTTAAAAGATCTTTGGTGATGAGCTTTTGAACATCACACATATCGCGAATTTTCAATTTTATTTTTTCTGCAGATAAAGTCTCAACATAGTCGATTGCATCACTATAATTTTTAACTTCGATAATATCTTTGTCCGTTATATCCCTTTTTTTCTCTTCCAATGCGCGTGTAACGCCTAGAACTTCAAGTTTATTGCCTTCGATTTGATTTGAATATGTAATAGCTAAGATTTTTGCCTGTCGTAATAACTGAACCTCAAGAGGCTGCCCCAAATAGTCTTCAATGTACGGTTTAGTTTTAGTGATTCTCATCAAGAGTTGAATCAGCTTGTTTGTATACTCAAACTTATATGGAATCTTATGCTGGCTGAGTGCCTGATATTTACTCATTCTCTCATTATCCGCCACTTTTCCGCCATTTTCAAGATGGCGGATATAATTTCCGCCACTTTTCCGCCATTTTTAATGTGGCGGAAATGGTGTCTCGAATTGAGAACCTGGCCCTTTGCCCTATTTCATAGCATTTCAGCCCATTTCCCTGCATTTCAAGAAGGTAGCATTTGGTAGCATGGCGATTTCAGACCCAACAATTCCAATTATTTACACACATGGGTAAGTAGGATTAGAACCTGTTGGTCAAAGCAGGATTCCGTGAATAATTACTTTAATGACCGACAATTTCACTATCTGATATAGAATTTGAATGCGTTACGAAGAAGTAAAACTGCTCATTAGTAGAGAGCTCGCCAAGCATCCGAATGGATTGACATGGAAAGAACTCAAAACTCACTTAAAACTGCCATACAAAAGTTTATGTCCAGAATGGAGTATCCAATTGGAAGATGAAATTGGTCTCATTCGACAGAGCAAGAGCGGTCGAGCCCATGTTTGGAGCCTCTCACGAAAGGGCAATCATGCTTGATCACTTCGGCTTTGTTGTAAGGAACCTAGAAACTAGCGTACGCTTTTATGAAAATTGTCTGGCACATCTCGGTTTAAAAATTATTGAACGTCATGATTACGGCGCTGTTATATTTGCTCGCTCACAACAAGAGGAGTTTCCATTCATCTGGATTGGCACGGGCAGGCCAAGTTTTTGGAAAGAAAATCAGCACCCTGGACAAAGCCCAATTCATCTTTGCTTCAAAGCAAAGAACAAAACGGCAGTTGACCTATTTTATCAAAATGCAATTGAGTTTGGTGGAATTGATAATGGTAAACCGGGAGAACGTGATCCAGGCTATTATGCAGCCTACGTTATAGATCCCGATGGAAACAATATTGAAGCCGGTTACCGGGAATAAGCGCTCAATTAATTAGACTTGCAGTTTAAATTCTTCTACTTGGCTAAGCACTCAACTGAAAAAATTCTTTAGGATGGTTCATGGCAATTTCAAGTAGCCTTAGGGCACATCCATTTGGAGTTGAACCTCCACGCTCCCATTCTTTTACAGCGTTATCAGATACTCCCAAAAACTTTGCGAATATTGGTTGAGAGACATTTAAGGTTTTTCGAATTTGTTTAATCTGTTTGCCAGTAAGTTTCTTGGGGTCATCAGGTAATTCAAAATTTTCGGTACGAAGATTAATTTTGCCGTCGTGGTAACTGTTCGCTTCCTTCAAAGACGCAAGAAGTTCTTTTCCCAAAGTTTTATTTTTAGCCATAACTACTTCCTTCCCTTTAATTTCTTAGTTTCCACTTTCATTTCGTTCTTTTCTGAACTCGAAATATTTTCCTTTTCATTCTTGCTCAACAAAACCAATAGATGTGTTAATTCGAGATTTGGAACGTCTAGATAAAACACCCTAAATCCTCCGCTTTTACCGCAGGTCGAATATATTTGAGGCGCCAGGGATCCATTGGTCCTTACTACGCTCATAATGTGTAACAGCCATCAAATCGCTATTGCGCAGGCTGAAATGACAAGAAGTAAGCTCAAAATCCGTATACCATTTAATTTTTCATTACTTGGTTGGCTTCGAAAGTTTTTGGAAAAGCTTAGAAAGACCTGCTTTATCGAGACTTTTTTGAGCCAAGCCAATCATGGCGATGGCAGATTTTCAAGTAGATCAGGTGAACGAATGCCTGTGGCGACGCCATAGCTTTCTAACTGCATATCGTGCAGCTCTAACACATCTTCAAGTGTTAGAAAGCGAAACTCGGCCCCACTCATTTTGCTAGCTTCTTGAAAGTGGCATCGTGTTTTTTCATAATCTTTTCAGCGGAAGCTCGAAGGCTCTTTTTACCTGAACGAATCGGCTCGATAATAAGCCGATCACCATCAGTGGTCATTTCCAGCTCTGTATCACGGTCAATATTGAGCAATTCTAGGATCGGCTTTTCGATTACAAGGCCGTAGCTATTGCCAACGGCTGAAAGCTTCTTTTTCACGAGTACCTCCGTACTTACCATAGTGTAACAAATGGCTTAAAGAAAAACGGCAGCCGATTGTTCCTATTCATCCTCATTTGAAAATGGAACAGCTCGAACAAATTGTAGTTGATCCACTTTCAAACTGGGGTTGGGGCGAGGACGAGTGCAAAGCAGTACTGTCCCTCAATTGTCTTCCTCGCCCTAAATAAGCTGTAGAAGCTCAGACTAGATCAACGATGTTCGATCAGGTAAGATCGAAACGTCTACAGTAAAATCCTAATCTATTTTAGACAAGCCTTTACAGACTCAGCTTCATTCGGCTCTCGAAAGCTGGTCCATTTGCTCAACTTATTGTCTTTCGCAAATATTTCTCCAAGCGAAAGCCCGCGCATAAATTCACTTTTTCCATCGGGCGAGTCGCAATTGTAGAGGGGATCAGCAGCAGTCAAGTGAATGGGATGCTTTTGCCGATTGTAATCAAATTTGGTGGCATCCAAGAATCCTCTGGAGCAGCCACAAAAGACTTTGAGTTGTGCAATTTTATTTTGTTTTCTTCCTTCGCCGTCCGCTTTTAAAAAAGCTTCCTTGTCTAACTGATATTCTGGCTCACATTCCTTTTGAAACTCAGAAAATCGATCTTCTGTAGATTTGAATTCATGAGCGGCTGCCAAATTCGGAGATTTATAAAGTTCCGTGCATACTTTCTTTTTTGGAGTATTAGCGCAACCCACACTAATCAGAATCAACAAAAAAGCGGCGCAGGCACAGTTATATATTTTCATGGAATTGATGTTAAAACTGATCACGATGATGGTCAAGGCAGCGAACCGAAACGAGAGCTCCGCCGCATCAGATCAGTGCGTCTATTCAAGCTGTCCGATTTGATCGGAGCCTTCCAAGACCAAAGGGTCCGGGCAGCGCTAAGTCACTTTCTTCGCTAAGCAAAAAAATCCGGAGCTCAGGCCTCCCCCAAGCTCCGGATCGCGATTAAGATACCTAGCGAGCAACCCTGTATCCTTCACCGCTAACCTGAACGCATGGCCTGCCTTGCGTCTGCGTGAAAGAAGGGTATTTGATATAGTCGATATTATAATTTAGTTCGACTTTCTTAACCACCTCATCCATCAACCCGAAAGATCCTGACCAAGCTTCCATACAATACTCCATATTCACATTCGTGACCGCAACCAACTTGTCTTTTGGTGATGGCGGCATACTGTGTTTCATCGAGGCCCAGTTCGCATCCAGAATCTTCACGGATCGACCCGCACAGGCAGTAAGACTCAACATTAAAAACATCATTAAAATTAAATTTTTCATTGAAAACCTGCTCCTGTAACGATCATGCAACGGCGAGTGGCGACATACGCATTAAATCCGCCCTCTTCCACTGAAACACTCTTAACGACTTTGAGAGGGGCTCCCTTCGCTGCCGTCTTTTGCCCTGGGATCAAGTTCATTTCTTGCTGATTGACGGCATTTTGAAAAGCCTTGCGCACCGTCGGGTCTTCACCCACACCGTATCCCAAGACATACCAAGTGCAATCTTTGCCCTCAATATTACCCACAGGTTTCAAATCAGCGGGGTCCGCCTTCTCGTCAAAAGAAACCATATTGAACTTTTGCGCTACGCTCGCAGAGGCACACGCTACCAATTGCGAGGCCAGTATTAAATAAATAAAATATTTCATGGAGAGCTCCTTACTTAGTAACGGTAAATGTATGAGAGACCTTCTTGATATAGCTCGGAACTTCTAACGTGTAAGTCACCGACATAGTGCTGCCGGACTTCATAACAGTCATATCCAAGGCCATTGTGACATCTACGCCATTGGCGTAGATGGGGCCATGGTAGCTATAGGTGTAAGTCTTAGTTCCGCCGCTAACTGAAACTGTGGTGGCCCCCAGCCCTTCCATCGGACCAAAATTATAAGTCATATCCGTGTTAGTGCTGACGCTGGCATACAGTGGGAAGACCAACGTTTTTACCCATGCCTGAGCCGCGCGGTTGTAAAAGGAATTATTTTCATATTTCAAAATCGACGTTCTCGCTTGAACAGCTTGTCCATCAAAGTTCTGCAGCGTGTACCACCCCGCAAGCTCTTCCCACACGGAAAAGTCCACGGCCTTCGCACAATCTGTGACAGCGACCGAGCCATTGATTTCACTGACAGCGCCGTCCGCGTCCGCACCCTGAGCGTAAACAGACACAACCAATCCTGTTGCGGTGATACTGTTGACCCGAATTTTAGTTTTGCTGGCTAAAAGTTTTTTGGCCTCTCCGCTGAACATTTTGAAGACCAACGGATTGCCTGTGCCGGGATCCTCCATATCTGAAATATACTCTGTTTGCGTATAAGCCGCTGGAATCACCACGCTTGCAAAGGGTTTCGAAGGCATCAAAGAACCCGTGCAAGCCTTAGGATTTACTTCTGAATAAAACTCTAAAGACACTTGCGATTTGTCACTCCCAAACGGCTTTACAACGGCGGTGAGGGCTTTCCAGTTCTGACCAAAAACTCTTCCCGCGAGTGGTTGTTCGACGTAATCTGGCCATCCCTTCTGGCCTAGGCCGAATATTGGATCATCGAGTTTAGAAATAGGACTGCAAGCCGTCATCAGCGTTATTGCCATCACGACTGCAAATAGATTGAACTTTTTCATGGGTCACTCCTTTGTTTGAGAACAAAGGATTCATCGAACCCACCGACTTATGCAAGAAAGGAGGACCTTGGACGAACTTTAGTGCGAACAACTTGTTCGCAGCCAAACCCTATTGTGGCGGCAGTTCGAGATTTTGCCCTTGCAGTTTGATCTCTAAAGGTTCGCCATCTCGGTAGCTGGCGGAAAGTTTAAAATACTCTCGGCTGTGATTTGCTCCCATAAAAGAGCCTTGCACTTCAAAATGCAAAAAACCATTGGCAATGGACTCTTGGGATAAACTTAGGTTTTTAAAGCGAGAGCCAATTTTCCCGTCGGATGTATCAATCAATGTGCAGGCATTTAGCTCACCTGAGGGACAGCTTAAACGAAGCAAACTCTTTGGCCCTTCAATCAAGAGATCCGAATACATTGTGCGGATTTTAATCCACTCCTGTGCGGGAATCTTAATACTGTCTTTGCCAATCGTTACCTGTTCACCATCTGCATTAGTAAAAGCTGTGATCGCCTTTGCCGCTTCGGCGGATTGACTAAATTTTATCATTCCGCAATGGTCAAAATAAATTCTCGAGAGATAACCAAAAGCATCCGGCACTCGCAAAGCTTCCCGGTTCGAAGTATAAATTTTTTCACGATTTATAACAAAATGACCGTTAGCTAGTAGGACGTAGGCAACACCTGAAGAAAGTTCAGGAACCTCTTTTGCCACAGCAAAACGAATATTACTGAGCGCCGGCACAGTACAGATTTGTAATTTTTTTAAATGGGATCTCAGGGGTTCTTTCGCTCCACAGTTGTCATAGCGTAAACAGGACTCCGTAAAAAATCGGTAGTGCTGTGCTACATAAATAATCGCCTGCTCAGAAAGACCACCTCCGTTATTGACCACATCCCCGCCATTGCTAGCCGCAAATGACAAAGAAGGCAGAAATACTAGTCGCAAGAGCCACAATTTCATGATACACGCCCCAATATGAATAGCTTGATTACTATCGCCGTTCTGGCTCTAATGCCAGCGCTTTGCAACGCATCAGAACTGGATCGACGCCCGATGGATCTCGACGATACGTCGGAGTTTTTGGTGAATTTTTCTGATCATGAGCTCCTGACCACTGGACGACGCGAATGGCGAGTCGCAGACAGTCAGTCCGTGAAAGACTGTCACCTTGAAATCAAATCCTATTACGACAAAAACTTGGCACAGAAATTGGGGAAAGTCCTCTACACGGTCGACCAACATCACTATGGAAGCTCCATGAGCTATCTCAATCGTGAGAGCCGCGATCAGACCACCCTGTGGTTGACGACAGCGAATAAAGATTTGCCGTTGATGGTATTTGGGTGCTTTACAGCATCTCTCGACAGCTCCACCATGGAGAGAAAACTCACTCTGCAAAATATTGCGGATTTAATTCAACTACCAGATTTTTTCTTTAAGCCCGTTTTCAAAGATACTTCTTATAAAACTGCCTATGAACTTTTACCACACGCCACAGCGGCACTCATTCGAACATCTTTGACTTTTAGCGCAGTCAAATCTGGAAACTCGTATAGTTTGAAAGAACCAAACATCCAAAACGGCAAACTCTTCTACAATTCATATCCAAGGCCGGGCTGCAGTGTCTCCTATTTTAATAGCGGTGCTAGGGCCGATCGTGCTTATGAGGGCACAGTCGATACCGGCGCCTTGCTGAGAATTACGTTCCTTAATGAAAATCAAGACTTTTTCATTATCGGCGCGGAATCGCCAGATCGAAGGTTCAGCCTCAGTATCAATTGCTTTTTCCGTGGGTCTGCGATTCAAAACTTTTCCGATATAAAAGCCCACCTTGATGGCATCATCGACATCAACTAGGAATCTATGAAATACATATTTATTTTTTCACTTTTAGTTTCACGTCCTAGTTTGGCTCTGACTAAAGCAGCAGCATTACAGCTTTCAAAAAACCGAATCGAGACGCTTTCCAAAACCTTCTCGAGCATCTCTTACACCTGCTTCGTCTATGCAGAAGACTGTGGGCTCGATACGAATTTGCAAGAAGTCACAGTCAAACTGATGACCAACGAGTTAGAAAAAAATCCGGCAAAGATCGAATACTCCTCAGGATCAGATAATTTATGATCGATGGGGCCATCCGCGTAGCAAAAACTGGCAATACTTGGGGCGCGCCGGTAATCTTTAATGAAGATCTATTGACCCGCGAAAGCCATCCAGGAAATTTCGAGGCCTTAGGTTTTTTTGAGATCTTCGGCCTCTTGATTCATGAATATGGCCATCATCAAGAAACGTTCTTACAAGACATTGGAATGGACCATCTTGAGCATCAGGAACTCGACGAAGTGGCCATAAAGGTCATTACGTACGCGAAGGATCGCACTCGTCAAATCAGGATTTCTCAGGATGAGTTTCCCCATTTGCCCGAAGGACAAGAGACGATTATCTACCAGATAGACGTCGAATCCAATATTGGAATCCGCCTGATTTGGAGTCATATTTACGTCGATAGTCTGATTCAGACCATTGAAGTCTCCCGCGATCTAGTCAGAGGTCTCACCTGCCCAAAGACCTACTCAAGCGGTCACTTAACTTTTGTCGGCGAACCCTATTACGCAGGTTTCAAAAACGTGCAAGCTCCGCGCTTTACCGTGAGCAACCGCCGGCTTCAGATTGAACAAGAAATCGGCGAGGCCTCTGTCCTGTGTGTCGACAATAACTTCAATCGCTACGATGTCTTTCCGGGATATAAAGACGGCCGCCTACTCTACGACTTCGATATCCAAGGCAGTCAACTGAGTTATTCACAAACTTCAAAGTTTACGGCAACTTCTCCTGCAGATCAAAATCACTAAACTTTATAAGAGAGAGCGTACGAACGATACTATTTTAGCTCGGTGTGCGGAAAAAGCGCTATGCAAAGCTGAAAAACCTCACTAGCATTGTCATCATTGAGATCTGCATTCAACTGATCCCTCATTTCACGCAGAGTTTTTTTCATGTCGGCGATCTTCTTCTTCGTCGACTTGAAAGTAATCGCAATATACTCTCGATCCTGCACATCGACCTCATCAACGGCTTCAATCGCCTTTTGCAGCATCTTTTTATGGAAGGTGCGCACAGCCTGACTGGGCACATCTTCATTGGTGTAAAGGGCTCGGCGATCAAAAGCAAGGCCTTCCCACTCCGCCAATGCTGAAGCAATCTGCGAAGAAGTCACCTTGCCACGCAGGCGTTTTGAAATCCAAACGATGTCTTTTTGAAACTGCGGCGTCATTGCGAGTTGGCGAATCACTATCGGATACCACTCTGACACCCGTCTAAAAATCTCATTATCTATATAATGAGTTTCAAAACGAACAGGACGTAGCTTGTTCATCTCGGATTCGATATCTAGGGCTGATTTTTTTTGCTTTAATAGTTTTTCACGCTTTACCATCAGAGTTAGATAGCGCTGCTCTTTGACTGAGAGCTTCAGATCTTGGGTGAGCTGATACAAAAGACTTTCAGAAGGCAAGCGATCCCCGGAAATAACCAGCTCCAAAGAGCGGGAGCTTGCATACCCCAAGCGCGAGGCCCACATTTTCAATGAAATCTGCTTTTTTCGTTCGCCATACTGATCACGAACGGCCTTCAGATAGTCCGTGTGGCTGGAAAAAATGAACGGTGAAATGCGGTTTGGATAATGAATCATATTTTATCAGGCTCCCCTAATTGAAACTTTTTATGAAACCTTGCACCCTGTTTGTTGTCAAGACAGGCAAATCAAGTCTCGAAGTGCTCTTCTTTTTCGAATTCTTAGGACCCCGAAATCAGTGGCCAGACTCTGCGCGTCAGCCGAGTCGTCCATTCAACAGCCCCAATCGGCAGCTCGGGTAAAGCCAGTATTTTTGCCTGATTTTTTGACGTATTTCTCTCCGCATGAGTTCGACATGGTGTCGGACAAAACTAAGGAGAAATCGAAATGAAAAAACTAATTTTTACAATCGCACTGGTTGCATCACAGCACACATTTGCCGGTAGCACTGACATCTGGGAAGGGTCTGGGGCCTTGTTTGATCTTCAAGGTACCGAAACTGGTAAGTATGATCTTGTCGTGGAGAATAGCAAAAACGGATCTCAGATCCAAAGCAATGTAACGGTCACTTTGCCCGATGGAACCACTCAAAAACACCAATGTCTATTGACTGGAACAGGCCAAAAGGGATGGAAATCTGAATGCGACAATAGCGATAGCATTGGAGCTGGCAATGGCGGAGGTCAGTGCTTCGGAGAAGGTCTTTGCATATCCTATGACGAACACTCTACGGGAAAATCTTACGCCACAACAATCATCATGGATGGATCAACGGATATGCGATTACTGCGCACAGAGGTTCAAAACGGCAAGGCCGTCCGCTTTTTCCGTGAAAAGCTCCACAAACGGTAATTAAAGAGTCGTTAGTTCATTGAACAAACGAGGGTATTGCTATATGACGGTAATACCCTTTTTGGGGAACAACTATGGGTAAATTAAAACGGATTTTTGCATTTTCAAGAGGCCACAGCTTCAAAGACACTCTCATGAATTATTTGAGGGTGATACTCATTTGGTGTCCAGTCGTTACGGTCCTCTTTATCTTTGGATTCGGGGGAATCGATAATTTACCGAAAAGGTTTGCCATCTCGATGATCATCGCCAGCACAGTGGCATCCTGTAGTTTCTTTGGATCGTTGCTGGTTATTAGCCTTTACAACTTTTATCGAGCTAAACGTGGTCAGGAACTGAAGAAAGACGGTTACCTCTGGGGAGCATTAACCTCATTCCCCTTTATATTACCTGGCTTGTATTTGGGATTTTCTTTTGCAGCAAAATACAGTGAGGCCATTGGATACTCTTACGATCCTCCAAGGTTCAATGATTACAGTGCGGGAGTTATTTTTGGAATCATGGTTTCAGGCCTGTTCACTCTTTTTAGAGTCATTCAAGAATCAAAAGCAGAAAAACAAGCCGCCGAACTAAAATTTCGCACCTTGGAAAATGAAAAGCTAAAAGCACAAGTATCTGCACTAACGGCACAGATGAATCCACATCTTCTTTTTAATTCTTTGAATACAATAGCATCTACAATTACGAGCAATCCTAAGTCAGCTGAGGATATGGTCGTGCAACTTTCTGAG
Source organism: Pseudobdellovibrionaceae bacterium (assembly GCA_016719575.1). GTDB lineage: Bacteria > Bdellovibrionota > Bdellovibrionia > Bdellovibrionales > Bdellovibrionaceae > JACMRP01. Next base: position 261,589 of record JADJYV010000002.1, read on the forward strand.
CTCTATCGTGGAATATTGAAATCTGCCAAAGGCGACATGCACACCCTAGAAAACGAACTGCTTTTGTGCAAATCATACCTCGAAATTGAGCAACGACGATTTGGACCACGAGTTGAATACAAAATTTTCGCTGATCCTTCGATAAATCCGAAAAAAATAAGGATTCCTGTTCTTTTGGTACAGCCATTGGTTGAAAACGCGATCAAACATGGAATATCGCCAAAAAAAGAAGGCGGAGTTGTCTCGGTCGAAGTTAAAAAAGATGGAGACAATTTCATTATTAAAGTCACTGACAATGGAGTTGGAATCAACTTTGAAAAGCCATCGACGGGAACTGGGACAGGGCTTTCAAACTGTGAATCTCGAATCAAATTGAAGTACGGTGAGGATTCCAAGTTCACTTTCTCACGAACTAAAAATAGCGAGACCACAGCCATAATTCAAATCCCCCTCAAGACGGTCATTTGTGATTAGAGCTATCCTTGTAGACGATGAGATGCCAGCCATAGATCGTCTCAAAAAACTTCTGAAGTCCTTTAATGACTTAGATGTCGTTGGCGAGGCGTATGACGGCTTAAGTGCGCTTTCACTTATTGAAGAGAAAAAGCCCGACATCGTATTTTTGGACATTGAAATGCCTGAGCTCAATGGCTTGGAAGTCGCCAAGACATTGGGAGTTCAGGGACCGCCAATTATTTTCGTCACTGCATACGATGAGCACGCGCTGAAAGCATTCGAATCAAGTGCAATAGACTACCTGGTTAAGCCCATCAATACAACACGCTTAGAATTTGCGATTGAAAAGATACGTAAGTCTCTTTCAAAAGAGAAAGATGGTTCGCTAGAGACTCTCCTGTCCAAACTGCAAGGCAACGGGAACCCAACACGGCTGGCTGTTAAAATTGGTACGAAGTACGAGGTTTTTGATCCAAGTTTAATCTCTGTCGCAATATCGAAAGACCATTATACGTCCCTCATCGTCGATGGACGAGAGCTCCTTTGCGATGATTCTTTGGAAGCGATTATTGCCAGACTCGATCCCACTATCTTCATTCGAGTCCACAGAGGAGCCGCGCTCAATATTCGATTCTTGAAAGAACTCAAGCGAGAGGGAGATCGAAAGTTTACGGCAATCTTGAACGACAAGGGGCAATCTCAGGTACAGGTCAGCCGAGAACGCCTTCCTCGCCTCAAGAAATTCTTGGGTTTGGAGTAGTCGCGAGAGCTGTTTCCAAGTTGGTGACAATGATGCCTAAGAAAAAGCCTTCGGGGTTCTAAAATAAAAACGGCTCGTTGAGAAGGCAACGAGCTAGATTTTAACGATGGCGATCTAAATAACCAGAACAGATTTTTTTATCAATCAAAGTCGTTTGAAGCTCAAACGCGTCTTTAAAATTAGGAAAACCCATTACCAAAGAGTCACCAAGATAGAGCAAAAAAGCCCCATCGGCGACGTGGATTGGACACTCAGGAGTTTTGGCGGGAATCTGACACCATTTTTTTTCAACAAATTCGTCTCGGAGTTTAATCGCTTGAGCAAGGTTAGAAAAATCCTGCACCCGAGTAACACCTCGATAGACCGTATAAGCTCCGTCACCGACGAGGATAGAACACTCAACGGCAAACGAATTTGAAGCTGCCAAAATGATCCCAAGACCAAAAAATAATTTCTTCATAAATACTCCTTATCAAAAAATTGAACACCTCAGAGAGTTAAAGAGTCAAAGCAGTTCTACGGTAGAGGAAGTATTTCTGTGATCTTAACAGAATTAACTGAGCAACTTGAGTCTACTTTAACTTCAACGTTGTAGGTGGCTTTAGAGATAAAGGCTTCTACGTTGTAGATATAAAGCTTCTCGTCACCCACTTGTTCAGACTCTTTAAATTTCGCCTTTTCTAAAATTTGCCCCTCTTGAAAAGTGTAAGCTCTTGCTTTTTGGTCGATATTTAATTTAGCGATCCCTGAAGCAGCCTCTCGGCATTCTATAGCCTTAAAAGTATCAGGATGTAGGGACGTGGCGTTTGCTGAAATAGAAAAGAGGCAAAGTAAGGTCAATAATGTTGATTTCATGTTTTCTCCTTGTTGCTCTTTTGTTAATGCAAATCTCTATCCTTTTCAAATGCGATAAAAGCGCGCTCATTGTACAAAAAAACCACAATGACAATATTTGCTAACATTAAGGCAATACGGGGGTCGAATTTCTTTGGCCATTTTGAAATAAATCGTCAAGACTGTCCATCGATTAGTAACGTTAGCCCCACCACTTGGTTCATTTTCAGCTATCTGAGAGAAGTGACCTTACCCCCACTTACTTGACCAAGTACAATCGGACAAGAAATGGAGGTGACAATAAATTGTACTCCTATTAATATTTAAAACCTAAAATGGACCTAAAACTTAATTCTCATTCCAAAATATTGATTGTCGGCACCAGTGGCTCTGGAAAAAGCACGTTAGCCCGGCGTCTATCAAAAAAATTCAATTTGATTGATATTGAGTTGGATGCGCTTTTTTGGAAACCAAATTGGACAGAAACACCACAAAATATTTTTCGCGAAGACATATTGAATGCTATTGCTCAAGGCGATGGATTCGTCATTCATGGCAATTACAACAAAGTCAGAGATATCACGTGGGCTAATTCAGAAATTGTGATTTGGTTAGATTATCCCAAGTGGTTGGTTATGTGGCGAGTCTCCAAAAGATCAATTTTAAGATTGATAAAAAATGAAGTTTTGTGGTCTGGAAATCAAGAAACATTTCAAAAGACATTTCTATCAAAAAGTTCAATTATTCTTTGGGCATGGAATACCTATGCCCTAAGACGGCAACAATACTTGGAACTGATAAAAGCGCCTGAGTTTGAACATTTAAAAGTCATACACATTACAAATCCAAATGAAATTGATCGGCTGATCTTTTCCCAGATTACATAGAACTATTTGAAACGAGATCTTCTTTTAGTTTTTGAAGGTCAGCAAATTCTCGCAAAACTAACCGCACTTCAACAGAAAATTCAGACTGGTACTGCTTGCGATTCTGACGACAGTAGACTTACAACAAGTACTTGGCAGAACTTATTTTCATTTGCTCAGCAACGAAGAGCTGGGTTGCTGGATTACACCAATTCGATTATATGTCGATTTCCCTGAGCCGTTAGTAGCGCCAAGCCGCATTGAAAGTGGTGTGCGCCCTAATTGTTTGCAGCATATCCCCATATTTTCTGAACAGGTCGCTTGGCGGGGTTTATTTTTAGAACTTCTTCTTCGAGATTTCAAACATCACGATCCGCTGAACCTTACTGGACAGCGGATTTTTTGTTTTTGAGGGCAACTTCCCGGGACCCTAGAGAGGCACAGATTTATGGGCGGCACATAACAACTGAGCCTATTGAACTGAGCATTGTTGATTGAATGGCGTTAATGAGACCAGGGCTAACTGGTCATTGTAATTTTGGAAGATTGAATGCATTACACGAAAAGTGTACCCACTTCCAATCTCCTGCAATTTTTAAAAGCATAGTATGTTCATTAGAGTCTAAATCAAGCACGAGCATGTCAACTTCCCAACCTTCATCAACGTCGAAGGTTAGCTTGCCCTTTAATGGCACTGCGCCGCCACCAGGCTCACCATCAGGTGTTTGGTGATTTGAAATTGGCCAAGAATAATTTACCCCTGGCTTCGAATTAATTTCTGTTTTGCCGAAAACGAAACTTCCATGAAAAGATACGAATGAAATTTTCCAAGTTCCATCGGGATTTAGTCGTGTTTGAAATGCAGTCCGCGGTGTGTCGGGGTCATTAAGCTTACTTAGCGATGTTGCACAAGCTTCAAAGGCCTCGCCATTGGCCTCAGACCATTTATGTTGAAGTTTCTGACCCGAGTACAAGTACGAAACATATTGACGAGCTCTGATTGATGTCTTGTCTCCATTAGATGAGCGAAGAAAAGCATAAACAACCTCATGTATAATCAATGCGGCACGATTAGTTTCGTTCAATAAACTCCAAACCGTTGAATCAAAATAAATACGTTTATTTGGAAGGTAAAATGCGGCTTGAAAAATTTCACAGTTTGAGGGTTTTATAATCGAACCAATGTCATTAATTGGATTCAGTGAAGCATCAGGGGGCAAGAATCTGACTTCATCCAAGACCCTTTCCGTTTCATTTATAAAAAATGAATTTCGAGCCGCCTCCGAAATTTCTTTAGCAATAGATCGTGCCTGCGCTTTGTAGTCACTAGCATCTAGTTTTGGAAGATATCCATACAGGGCTCGTCCTTCAAAGAGGTCAAAAATCTCAGCTGAAATCATTTGACCTTGAGTATTTCGACAAACAATAGCACCGCCTCCTCCGCCCTCCATACCACCAGCGAAAGAAATTGAACTAACTATTAGGCAGAGTATTGAGGTAATGCCCCTTAATCTCAAGTTTGCATTCATATGAGTTCTTCTCCTATAAAATTTAATAAATGTCATCTGGTAGTAATGTCACTGGGATAGATTTCAAAAAATAGAGTTTATTTATCTAAGGAACTAATATAATATTTACCCGTGAGTAAACAAACGGCTCAATCCATTTTTAATCTGACTGATTACAGAGTCTATGTTCAAAGCTGGGCCCAGGCCCGTGGGCGCGGTGAATTTAGAAGAATTTCCTTGGCTCTAGGAATGCATACGACACTTGTGAGTCAAATCTTTAACAACAAGAAGTGTTTGACTGAAGAGCAAGCCACAAGTCTGTGTAGTTATATGGGGTTGAATTCGCTTGAAACCGACTACTTTTTGAAGCTTGTTCAACTAGAGCGAGCTGGGACTCAGCAGTTAAAGTCAGTTTTTAAACGCCATTTAAAACAAATTCAAAATTACTCCAACGTTATTAAATCGAGAGTCCCTGAATCTGAAGATCTCAGTGAGTCAGACCGGGCTATATTTTATTCAAGTTGGCAGTATAGTTTAATACGGCTTTTAACCTCAATTCCTCAATTCCAATTTAAAGAAAAAATTGCTTTCCATCTTGGATTATCAGTTTCACGAGTTCAGGAAATTCTTGATTTTCTCACTTCGCGGGGCCTATGTAAAGAGGAGCGGGGCAGGTATCATCGAACAGGTAAGAATACGCATATTGAAGCTACGTCGCCTCTTTCAATCCGACATCATCAAAATTGGAGAACAAAATCACTGGAACTTATAGAGCGAATAACGTTAGAAGATTTGTCATTTACAGCCCCCATTTCTTTATCTCCCGATGATATTCCAAAAATTAGAAGGATATTACTCGAAGCGATTTCGGAAATCTCAAAATTAGTGGAAAATTCAGCCTCGGAAGAAGTCGCTTATCTAGGAATTGACTGGATTAAAATGTAATCAATCGCGGCTTGTCAGTGGGCCATTGCTGGCATTTGGCAGCGAAGTCGCCGCTTGGGCGAAGACTTGAGTGACTCGAATATTCTGAAGACTGGCTCGCCAAAAAGTAAAATTATAGGCAGGCCTTGCAAGCGCCCTTAAAGGATGAATGACGGTCTGGAGGCTGCCGGCGGCGACAATCGTAATTCAGCCGATAACCACTCGGCGTCTTGAAATGGGTCTGTCCTGAGAATCATCATCCACCTCTAAACGATAAATTCCCCTTCAGCCCGAGTCAACACAAGCAAGATAAAAGGCTATCTTTCTGGGGCAAGAAAATTATAAAATTCATTTGAAACCTCGAAAAAATTATGAGGAAATCACTCGCGATGCCAAAAATTACAAATCCAACAAAAACAGATGAAAGCAGTAACCCCACGCGAAGAACTTTTTTAAAAAAAGCGCTGGCACTTGGAACTTTGTGCCTCAAAGTAGTGTCTGAGCCTCTTGTTTCTTTTGCACGCCCGGTCTACAACTTCACGTTTTTTCGTACACGGCAAACCGTATTGCTTGTGACTCAGAGTTTCGCTGTGGCTGCGACCGACGTTCCTCCGCCCGAAGTTCGTGTGACCCAGAGTTACGCCGTGACGGCGACCGATATTCCCCCGCCCGAAATTCGCGTGACCCAGATTTGGTTTCAAAAGCCCTAATTTATGGCGATGTTGAATTAAAAAGCGCCATGGCCTTTGTGATTCATGATGCTCATTCAGCCTATGACTTCATTCAATTGCATCCACTCTTAACTCCTCCAGCACAAAAGGAATTTATTTTAATTCTAAAGAACCTCGCGGGCCAGGATCGTTCTCAATGGGGCCCCTATGCCGCTGGCGCAGAAAGAGCACTCCTTCAGTTATCAGCACAAGCTGATAAGAAAAACTCTGTAACTTGCGAAGGAGTTTTTAAATAAGGGATGACCTGTTCGAGGCTGCCAGGAAATGGGACCACACCCTAGTTTCACAAATTCATTTGGTTTTGGATTCAACGTTGATCGGACTACCACCGTATGTAATAATCAGTAATTCGAGAGGGAGCGCTTATGACTGAGAAGCAGGAATCAAAGGCTAAGCAAATCGCCGCAAAGCATTTGCTCATGAGCACTGGAACTCTGAAAGCGCTTCGAAATGCCGGTTTGGCAGCTGACCGATCTATTCAGTTAGATTTCGTTTTTAACGCTCCTAATGAGAAATCTGCACAGAAGTTGGTTGAAAATTTAGAAGCAAATGAATGCTTGAATCTAACAGTCGATAAATCTGGAGGTTTCTTTTCCCGGAAATGCCGAGTCCATGGGAAAACACATCCTACTGAAGTAAACGAACAGATTCTTGAAGTATGGATTCCCTGGATTGTCGTTCAAGGAGCGTCCTGTGACTGCGAATTCGACGGCTGGGGAGCCGAAGTCTGATTAAATTCCCTTCATTTTTAGTGAAAAAATTTAAAGCTACTGAACCTTTGTGGTCAGTAACTTTTTGATTTTTAAGGGTCTATTCGGGCCACCCTAAGAAGGCATTATAATGAAGTGAGACCCCATTCTTCACTCGGTGGCAAGCCGCCAAAGGCTCCAGAAACACGGGAGGTAAACATTCAGCTTGTCAGTTAGTCATTAGCATTGGTAGTGGTACAAAAATTCCCGGCCGGTCACGTGCATTGAATTTTTATTGCTGAGTTATGGATTGATACTTTATTTCTGACGGCAAAGCTGGATTGTCGAAGAACCACAATGAAGTCCGCCCTGGCCAGAAAAATAGTCGGAACTAAAAACTTTCTCGATATGTAGCCCTCTAGAAGTTAATTTTTGATCTACATATTCATCGAAAATTTTAACAAATGTCGGATTATTTATGTAAATAGATTTCATCATTTTATCTATCGGAGTAATAACTAACGCATTGACCGGATTAGGAAAAACACCTTCTGACGAAGCTTGATCCGATTTTAAAATTAAATATGGTAATTTTACAATATCTAACTCTGAACACTTTTCAGATAACGCCTTTCCAATAACTTTAATATTTTGTTCTGTGTAAGAGTCGAATTGCATATTTAAATCTATAAGTTCTTTGTCCGATAAAACTTCAGAAGCGACTCTTCCACGAAAGCCCACACACCCCGAATTTGAATGTTTATCTAAAACGGCCCTGTCAATTCCATCAAAAGTAGAACGACCATTGAAAACTTTTGAAACACAGCTTTCTTTAGACTCATTTGGAGGCGTGCTTTTCAGTAGCTGTATTGCAACCGACGGTGACGGCACCAAAATGGAAAATCCACACTTCGCGCTAGATTTTACAATAGAAAACATTTCGTCTGCATGGCCAACTGGAGCAAGGGTTGTATTTACTAAGCTCAAGTTCCCTGTCTTTTGTAGAATATGTTCTTTTTGAACTCCTAAAGTTATGACAACCCTTCTCAAACGCCTTATTTGGTCTCGTATTTGATCATCAGAAATATTAGGTGGATAAACTTCTTTCAATTTTTTGAATAGCTCATCATCTGACATTGTATTGATTTGGGTTGAATCGTCATTTTGCCCATAACCCATAACAGAAATACCAAAAGGCAAGGATTCAATATTTCCTCCCATAGTGCTGCTAGTTCCAACGGGGTTAGAAATCTCCAAGCTCGAAGACGTAATTTTACATTGATTTCCAATGTCATCTTTGATGTAGGTTTTCGCCATTGGCGAACCATCAGGATTTATATAATCCTGGGTCTCCCATGGATTAACTGTCGGAAGTAAAATTGGCAAATTATTTTTTATTCCAAATTGAAGATAGTCTTGAGGGTAAACCTGATCAGACTCTTTAGAAAGAACAATGACGTTGATTTTCTTTTCCTCACTTAAAGCACTTGCCAGCTTGCAAAGATATTCATAAGAACCCTCATTTCCAGTTGGTTTGCAATACGCAGAGTAAGACTTAAACAAAGTCATCGCATTTTTTGAAACAAGCAAGTTGAGCTTTGTTTCGGGAGAATATTTCTTTATTTTCTCCAGGGTTTTAACAATGGTTTCTTCGTTTCGTGAGACAATTAAAGACAGAAACACCGCTGCCGTCGGCTTTGAAGCATCAGGTATTGCAATTTCTGAATTTGCCTCGCAAACAGGTATTCTACTATCGTTGGTTATATTCGAATTAAGACAAGAGTTTTGGGCAAAAGCACCTGTACAAAAGATTGACAGCAGTGCAAAAGCGGCAACCCTACTGAAGTATGTTTGTCTATACCAATTACTTTTCTTCATATCTTTTATCGTAGCAAAGTCCATACCTAGGATAGCACTAAAGTCGCTCTGCCAAATTGAATCATAGAAAATCGTACCGCAGGGGTAACGTGACGTTGAAGGTCCATTAGAGATGAGTTGAGATAATAGTGCCCTTACTGTCGACAACCTTTGGAGAAACGTACTCAGGCGAATGACCAAAAGCTTTTAAAAAAGCTGGGTATTCTTGTACGAAATGACCGGTGCCGTATGTCACCAAAACTCTGTCATACTTTTGAAGCAGAAGACCTATATTTTCGACGAGTACGCGATCTCGACTTACATTAAAAGCGCAAGCAACCTTTTGTAGATAAGTATCGTTTGGTAAGCAGTTTACGTCCGTTTCTTCTTTGGCAAAAGTCGAATAACTGAAATCTCTCTGTGTTCGGTCTTTGTACCACCTGCTAAATTCAGTTTTAAAATTGGCCCGTTGACCTTTAATTCGGTAATATTTCATTGCATACTTAAAGAATTGTTCTTCGCTTATATTCATTTTGTCGCGTCTATATGGAATTCGCTGAAGAACCTGAACATTTTGAATATCATCTTTACTGAAATTCTTTGAAAGTAAAAACGGACTATTCATTTGCTCTTCAATTGAGGGTTCTCCGCCAATGAATGGAACGTTATTGGCATGAGCCAAGCGAGCCGCATTTGGAGCAATGCCACCTTCCTTATAGAGTTCTTCTTTGGATTTTTTTAGGTATTTTTTTGCCCAATCTGAAGGATTTTCGCCATCTCGATAAGCTACATTTTCAATGACAACTATTTGAGGATCAAGCTTCTCAAAAGCCATTTCAAAATGTTGATACGTTTGAATTTGATCTGAATGATGATCACCAACGAAAACCAATACTTTTTTATCTTTTTTGAATACAGCAATTAAAGGAGTAGGAAATTGTTTTTTGTCTTCTTTGTTCCAGGGGCGAATTAGATCAAGATCAAAAGTGATTTTTGTTGAACTTCCTGAGTTATCAACAACGCCTTCAAACCCTTCTTTGGCAATACCTTCATCAGGCAGTCCATAAAAAAGAACAGGGATTGTTTTGGGCGCACCGACTTCGGGCGTGTGTTTTCTATCTTGAAAGATATTAAAGTGAAGTTGAGGGGTGCAATGAAAGCCATTGTTTGCAGTTTCCGCGATAATTTGGCCTTGAATTACCTGATTTCCATAAGGGACATCGAAATCCCAAGCGTATTCATACCCAGAAATGTTATGTGTACAGCAGCCGAATGCTCCCTGAGATATTTTGAAAGCTGTCCCTGGCTTGAGGGGTAAGCTAACTTTCTTGAATAATACTCTCTCTGAGATAGTTGAATTTGAATACGGATTTGAGATCTTCGGCGAAGCTTGGCAAGACACAATAATTAACACCAAAGATGTTAGTAACAGCTTATTCATCTGCCTGCTCGATGTATGCTATCCACAGAAAAGTCATAGTCTCGTTCTACTTTGCAAATTCTAGTTGAGAATCTTTCGTACCACTGAGTTCGTCCAAATTCTTGAGCTATCTGATGCTCGCTATTTGCTTTCCAAGCTTTTATACTTTCAGGCGAGTTCCAATAAGAAATCGTAATACCAAAGCCATCTGAACCCCGAACACTTTCCATTCCGAGGAAGCCAGCCTGTAACTGAGCAAGCTCAACCATTCGCTCCGCCATTTTCTCATAGCCATCATGATCAGTATTATTCCTTACTGAAGAAAAAATAACTGCGTAATAAGGCTTTTCGAATCCGGTAATGTTCAAATATAATTCCTTTCAGTAATCCGTGCAATTTTTAATTTCAATTAAATCAGGCTCTGGGTCGTTTGTGAATCTCACGGCTGGGATTGTTTTTCGCCCATCCAGATGAGCCCGACAGATTCAATGGACACCATCAAAGATTGATCCGTCTTGGCTAAAAACAATAGGGCACTCGAAAGTCGCATTAGCTATTTTTCGATAATGTTCTAGAACCTTATTTACGGTCGGTTTATGAGCCCCACCAAACCAGACATCCTCTTCAAAACAATCGAAATTTGCGATCTCAAATTCAAATACCGGAAGATTCGCTGTCAACTTCCATAATCGCTCCGTATACCAAGTATATACCTGATCGCCTCGTAAGCTGCACACGCGAGACGGCTTTTCAAATTTTATTTCACTCATTTTAAAACTTCTTTCACCTCAAGCGATTGATCCTGCTTCTGGTGCTGTTCAAGATAGGGACTTTCTGACATCTTTCCAGGATATAAAGCCAAAGCTGTCTTATGAAACTTAAATCCGATTTTTTTATAAAATTCTTCATTCCCAAAAGTAGAAGTTAAGTGAATGCAAGTATGAGGGGCTTTACTAATGAGACGTTCCATAATTTGACGACCCAATCCTTGTTTTTGAAATTCAGGATCAATAACGACATCAAATATTCCAGAATACATTTGCCCATCAGAAATCATCCGCCCACAGCCAACAATTCTTTCACTAGACCAAGCTGTAACTACTGCGAAGCTAGACTTGAAGGCTTGATTGATAGAATCCTTTTTGCTCGGGCTACGCTTCAATTCTGTTTTGTTGTGTAAATCTAAAATTTGATCAATCCACTCAGGCAAATACTCTTCCCGAAATTCAATCATCTTGAGCTACTTTCTTTCAACTTGGACGCAAGGATATTCAATTCGGAAATAGTTTTATCGTTGACTGGGCCAACCGTAAGATCGGCCAATGGATGTCTTCTTGGCCCACGAGGAGCTGAAAACCCATGACCAACATCTGGAATGATGTTGAGATAGCAATCTTTCTTTCCAGCTTTATCACAAGCATCTTTCAAAGCTATCGCTTCGCTAACAGGCGTTTGCAAATCAAGTTTGCCAGTGAAAATATAAATGGGAGCATTGATGTTTGCAGTTTCTGAATAAAAATCTGAACGGTCACAAACTGCGCCGTAGAACGCCGAGTCCTTACACTTCTGAAGAATCGAATCTATTTTAGTTGATTCACGGAGGTATTTTTCAATATCTGCGTGACTTAATTGGTCACTGTTTTCCTTCCAGGGCCAAACAAACTCAGCATCATCGAGGAGAATAGGAGAAGGCCAAGACTTTGCGTCAGCTTTGGTGACGTAACCTCTGCCTTTTGGATCAATGTCAGTTTCAATGAAATGGTCCATCGGCCTTTGAACCATCTGCCACTCAAGAATTTTTTTGATATTCTGTCCACTGTAACCAAGTAATATGTATCCAGCTATGGACGAATCTCTCTTAGCGTAGTCACTCGCAATTTGTGTACCTTCGGAATGCCCCAGAATATAGATTCTGTTAGAATCAACGGTTGGTTGTTTCTTGAGAAACGCAATACCTGCGGCAAGATTGTCAATAAGGGCTGACCATGAAGTTTTCTTGTAAAGATTCTGATCATAAAAAAGTGCTTTAAGATCAAACCATCCTTTGTCATCCCATCGTGAGAAGAATTCTATTCCTGGTTTTCCAAGAGCCAAGACATTAAAATTTTGCCCAACAAATGGTTCTGAAATTTGTTGAAAAAGACTATGTGGCTTTCCATCTTCTGTCAGCTTTGCAGGCATCATTTCTTCAGGGCCGTTTGGTCCAGAACCAGGAATAAGAATCACCGCAGGAGTTTTAGTTCCTACTTTAACATTTGCTTTAGTCCATAGGGCGCGAGATTTCGACTTTCCAATTTGGATTTTCTCAGGCGAAGTATCGCCAAATGATTTTTGCGGAGTAAGTGCGAATAAGATGTAAACCAAAAAACTACCGAAGACTAATTTAGTATAAGATAATTTAAACATTAATGTCCTTCCCCAAAATCGTCCCAGACGACTTTGATAAAATTCTCAGTTCAGCGCCAAAAAACTCATCTTTACTCATAACATCCACGCCAACTTCAGAAGCGGCTCTAACAACACTAGGATCATCGAACGCGGACGTAAAGAGAACGGATCTATGGCGGTTCTCCCAAGATTCTGTGTGTCAAGCATCCTGAGTTAGGTGGCGTTAACTTGCTAACATAACTTCTCTCGCTTTTGCAAACTCTATTGGTGATTTCATTCCCAGTGCTGAATGGGGATTGAAATTATTGTATCTCCAGTGCCAGTTGTCGATCTTGGTTCTCGCGTCTTCCAGTGAAAAGAATACGTGTTCATTCAGGCACTCGTCTCGAACCCGAGAGTTGAACGATTCAATGAGCTGATTCGGTTTTCTGACTTTTGTGAACTCGAGCTTGATGTTGTATTTGTCCGCCCAATCCAACATCGCCCTTGATGTGAACTCTGTTCCCTGATCTGTCCGAATAATCTTTGGATAGACGCCGCCGGCAAGGTGATCCAGGAACTTTGTGACATCGATTCCTCGAATGGAATGATCCACTAATATTCCTGGAGAAATTTTTGAACACTCGTCAACGACGGTCAGCGTTTTGAGTCGCCGACCATTCTCTAGATAATCGAACATGAAATCAATGGCCCAGATTTGGTCTGGCTCTGTAGCTCTTGTTGGCGGTAGCCTTTGATGCGAACCAAGTTTTTTTTCGTTTTCTCCTCTCAATCTGAAGGTCAAGGTCTGTGTAGATCCTGTGAGATCTTTTATGATTTACCTCCGGCATCTCGTTCTTCAAAAGAACAAACAGTCTTGGATGTCCGAAGCGTTTATTTTCGCCGGCTAATTCAAAAGCTTGTCGCGAACCGGACCATCTTTGCTCGGCTGAACTGTATAGGTAAATGTCGAAAGGCTTAGGCCCAAGAGACGACAACATCGGGCCTTTGTTGTCTTGTCCTTGTCGACAAGATACAGAGCCTCTGTTCTTCGAGTTTTGGGCCTTACCACTTTTTTGAGTTCACATCCTTTAGCATCACGATATCGAGACTCAGATCTGCGACCAAACGTTTTAGTTTGGTATTTTCGGACTCGAGTTCCTTGAGCCTTCTGGCATCAGCTACATCCATGCCGCTGAATTTTTTCTTCCAATGATAGAGAGTCTGTTGGGTCACTCCAAGCTCCCGGGAAAGTTCCTTGGCGGGCATCCCTGCTTCGAGTTTTTTGACGGCTCCAATAATCTGGTCATCCGTGAATCTTTTCTTCATCTAGTGCTCCTTCTCCGGCTTCTGGCCGGGGTTTTGGCACACCATGACTCAAGATGCAAGACTTACAGTTTTAGGGGAGAACCGCCGGATAACTACGAGAATGTTGGCTTCATTTTTATGATTAACAATAATCAAACATCAATTTGGGATAAATATCTCACTGATGTTGTGCATAGTGATCCGAACTATTTACTCGACAGCTCAAAATCAAACCCCGTATTGCCAGAGTTGAAAGAATTTAAACATTTCAGTTCTATTCATCAGAAGGATAATATTAAAATTACTATTTTTCATTTTGTTTTTGATAATAAATTTTAAACTAAACTTTTTTAAAGAACTCAGTATTGGCTCCAAGGGCACCCTAATGATGACAATCCCATAGGGTTTCATTACCTATAATTAATAATTTTGATGACTTTTATTCCCTTCTCTGCTGGAGGGGGCGGAGGATCTTGCTGATTGTGTTTATCAAACTCTTCATCGCTCATATGGAAAAAATAGACATCTTGATTCATTTCTTTATTTCTTTGTTGAATTCTGCGTTTTCTCTCTTCAAGTGGAACTCCCAAGTGAAAAATTTCTATTTCAGCACCAACTGATTCTGCGATTTGCTTAAGCCAAGGTCGGCTGGATATTCCACCTCCAAAATCAAATACAACCGAAGTTCCTTCTTTCAAGTGCTGGATGGCTTTTGAAGACATCAAATCTAAAGCCTGCTGAAAATAGACCATATAATCTTCATAACTTTGGATTGGCTGATTAAAGTCTTTAATTGTTTTATCTAAAGAAAAAAAATACGCTGGTTTTTCCTTAGAAATTTTTAAAGCATAAGTTGTTTTTCCTGAGCCGTTTCCACCGGTCATAGCATAAATAACTGGTTTCATTTATACCTCGAAAAGTTTTGGCGCGCCGTTGTCGTGAAGTAAATTTAAAGTCAACTCTAATGGGTATTGAGGAATCATCAGTTCATTATTGAAGACTGATTTAAGTTCAGAGTAATTTTGAATTTGGCGAACAGTATGTTCAACACCATTTATTTTATAAAAACTATTATTCCAAACTCCTAGCGAATGAGTATCAAAAACTCGATGAACACATAGGGTGGTCATGAACATTGCAGATTTTTCGAAAGTTTTTTGAATACCAACCTCTAGATCTTGTTCTGTAAAGGTTAATGATGAAGACTCAAACTTCCGAATTATTTTTCCGTTCCTCCATATTTCAAGACTATAATTTTCTAAATCGGGCTTTGGTGAGAAGACGAATCGTTGATTTCCAAGATCCTGACTAAAAGACTCTGATGGATGAATTCGAAAAGGTCCTGAAAATGATGACATGATACCGACATCAACAAAGTAATTCGACCCTTCAATGTTTACTCGAAGGCTCAGATGAGAAAGAATACCGTCTTTGCAAATTCCAACAAGTTCAGATTTGAATCCAATGTAATTTAAAATGTGGTTAAGATAAATATTCTGAGAAAAACAAGTGCCGCCATATGTTTTTTCACTAATTCCCGAAACAAATTCTTCAAGATTTGGAATTGATGGCCCCGTATTATGAAACCGAATAATTTTTGAGATATTTTCATAAGGAATCTTCAATAAATGGCGTTTTATAAATGCTGCTAATAATGTCACGCTCGGAGGATTCTTCTGAATATCGAGAAGTTTTAAATATTTCTCCTCATTAGTCATTATTGGTCCTCCTACAGATAGAAAATACAATTAAATTAATTCGACAAAACCCTCAAATAACCACAAGCTTTGATACGACATAAACCGCAAAGGTCATCAGTTTTTTAGTTAGCTATAAAATCAACTGGTAATAAAGTTCGTCGTGAAACTCGCCGTCAATGAAGGCCATGTCCTTTAATCGACCGACCTTCTCAAAACCACATTTCTCATATAGCTTAATTCCTGGCTGATTGAAAGCACGAACCGTAAGTTCAAGCCGATGAATGCCCATAGTTTTAGCCGATTCGATGGCATAGTTGAGCATCGCCTTTCCCAAGCCAGCACCACAGAATTCTTGATTGATTCCCATTCCAATGTGCGCAGAGTGCTTTAAAAATTCTCCGACTTTACCAAAACAGCCTAGATTGCCAATGATCCTATCCCGTTCAAAAGCTGAAATCATGAACTGGTTTTGTGAATCAGCGAAGCTTTGTAGAATCTCAGCTTCTTTATCAACTGGAAAATTGTCAAAGTGCCCCGATGGATGATTCATATTGCGATATGACTCTCGAAAAACAACCTGTAAGTGAGCAAGGAGCTGAGCAGCATCCTTTGGCTCTGGCGACTTTAAATTGATAGTTAGACCATTTTTCAGAGAAATGGTTTTTTTATTAATCAACATGGTAACCTCTAAGAGAAATGCTAACAGCCTCTCCAATTCTGTTCAACACCAAATGGTCTAAAGCTCAGTGGGGCCGAGATCAATCAGCTCAAAATTAATGATTAAAAATGTGCAAAAATTTTCCTATTATTGACATCAATCTTTATTTTTCTGCCAAAGGGTAAACAAATCTGTGGGGCTGTATGGCCAAAATCCATATTTTGAACTATTGGAATATCGCGATTGTAGGTTCTTACAATATCTAAAATCGTTTTTCGCTGATTTTCTTTGTATTTAATTTTCATCTCATCGCTTTGCTGATTATTAAATTTCCAAGCTTTAGGCCGTCCGACCAATAATCCATTTATATTTTTAAGAATCTCGCGTTCGCCTAGTGACCTGGCCGGCTTAAATTGGTCCAGATTAACATTGAATCTGGACCAATTTAAGCCGGCCAGGTCACTCTTAAACTCACCCAACCCTTTCAAGGGAAGAAGGCGAGCGTCATTTTAATACCCGGAAAAAACTGATTAGGGCGCGGTTACGACCAAGCGTCTTTGCCCAGAAGCATCGGTGTAAGCTCGAATTGGGGTGAGCGTTTGCCCTCTTGCCAAAATAACTTCCGCATAGTCGCGTGTATGAGGGCCGCGATCAACGTAACCAGCACGCAAGCCAGCCGGGGCTTCAACTTCGATGATGATACCCTGTCCCCTCAACTCCTTTCGATTCCACGATAAAACAAAATTCTGATCGAGTGATGTGAATGTGTAAGCACTGTCCGACAGCTTTTCGACTTGGGCGTTTGCATCAGCAGTTAGTCGCGTCCATGTCTCAAGACTGTAGGGATCAGACGATGCACGATATAGCCGAACAGGCACCGGTATGCGACCTCGCTGGATAGCCGCATCTAAATCGCCGACCATCTCTTGAAGTCGTTCTGTAGAAAGTGAAGAACTTCTGCTACGTCCGTTACCGCGAAGAAACGGCAAGATATCTCGATATGCTGGCCCTGAGATTAAATCCAAAGCTGTTCTTGCGTTCGACGACAAACCCGCAAGCCATTCGTGAAAGGCCTCTTGTCCCCAAGCTGCTCGTCCCTCGAATGTCGTTAGATCATAGTTTGTAAGATGCTGAAGGCTGACACGCGAAGTTCGCAATCTAAAAACGCTTTGTAAAACCGAGCCGATTTGATTGGCGACAGCGACTTCATTTTTCGACTGTTGAATTTCGATTTCAATTTCAAGATGGCCCTGAGCCATCGGAATATGTCTCGCGTAGTCTGGCGGATGGACTCGCGCCGTACAGACACCTGGGATTTCAAAAATGTTTTCGCCTTTGCTTGCAACGGTCCAATTGTGACCGTATAGCGAGTTCACTTGTCTGACGAGTTGATTGAAGAAAGCGAGTCCCTGTTCATTGCTATCAACTCGCATCGCGAGAACGAAGAGGTCCTTTGCATTTTCACCACGACCCCACGAATCGACGGGAGCAAGAACGACCGATCTTTTCTGGCCTTTGAAAACTGAAGATTCGATGACCAACCCATTCTTACCAATAAGCGGTATAACTGACTGCAAAGGCCTGGACGGCAAAGTAGTCGGTCGCGCCAGGAACAACTCCTCGCACTTTAAGCCAGCCGCCCAAACCGGTAGCGCAGCTGTCAAAACAATAGACAGCCAAATCATGTGTATTGGTCTTAAAACCGCATTTATCATCAAAGAATCCTCTGCCAATTAGATAATGCAAGCGATGGCCCCGAAACGCGGGAAAGCACGCGCACGTGCCGTCAACCTGCCGTCAGAAATCCGCCAAAAACCGTGATTCGATGTGATGAAGAGTGATGTTGAAGACGAGCCGAAGGAGCGATCCCCTCGAAGCCTTTGGTTTTCGAAGAATATATTAAAGGTGACTGACGAAAATGTCATTTGTGGCAATCCTCACCTACTTGAATACAACCTGTTGGCAGAAAAATTTTAATGGAATTGGGGGAATTAGAACTTAAACCAATCCATATTAAAACAATAAGTCTCCTCTGAGGGGGAGGGCTTCATAATTTTTATAACTTCTTCGATGACCTTAGGGAGCAGTTTTCGAATTTCCTCAGCTGCTTGTCGCGATAACGACATCGGACACGTATAATACAAATTGTTTTCGTTATATTGTTCCATGGACTGAAAACCTTTCAGTCGCCAGTTTTGGTGGTGTTTACCGACGAAGGGAGAATCCGAATCAACGTGAATATACTGATGGCCGTAGGAAAGCTTTCCGCCTTCTCTTCGGCAAAGATTGTGCTCCAACAAAAACTCAAGAACCTTCGCGGCGACCGCAGGTGTTATATTCAATCGCTCCGCAATCGTCGTGGCATCATGAAAGCGATCCAGCGCACTTAAGTTGCGAATGCCCGTGTAAATCCAACTAGAATAATAGATGGCCTTTTCCTGATCTACCAGCTCTGTGTCCTTCTTCACTCGGCGGGAAATTTTCTTTGCTTGCTCCTGTTGTTCTTTGATTCGCTTGATGAGGTGCTGCTTTAAGTTCTGGGTGCCTGCGCGACCATAATCGGCAAGCAGGAAAAAGAATTCGCTTTCTTTTTCATTGAGCCGAAGGTAACCGCAGGCTTCGTGGGCCTGCTCTTGCGAGAGGTGCTTATCTCCCTTCAGAATCAGGCTGATCATGGTGGAGCTGACTCCCATCGCATCTGCCAAACGCTTTTTAAGCCCACGGAGCTGTTGGTGCTCAATCCAAGCACTTATAAACTCTCGGTAATCCTGAAAATCATAGATTGAAATCATCCTGACTTAACTTTACTACGGGTAAATTTAGATCGTTACTTTTTACTATATAAATCTATAAGTCCCAGATCATGGTCTGTATATTGGCCTCATCAACAAACGGTCTACAAAGACCCAAACACATAGGAGAACGAAAATGAAAATGACATTCTTAGTAACAGTGATGATGGTGGCCACCTCCCTGACCGCAAAGGCACAAACAATTTGCGCGGTCATGGCGGAAGAAAAACCTAGTGAATACACGAAGCTTGTGGCTTCCAAAATCTTGGACGGATCAGAAAATAGCCAAGTGATCTATCAGGATGGAGCTATCACCTACGCTGCTACTCAAAAAAATACTGGAGACTTGAGTTTGATGATTTACGACTTGTCTAAAACAAAAATTTACAATGCTGCTGTCTCTCAAAAGACGCAATATCTGGTATTATTTTCGCCTGACCTCCATACAACCTTCACATGCTCTGAACTTGTGACAGGAAAATAAAGGAGAATCCTATGAAGCACCTAGTGATTGCCCTTCTGATGTGTCTGAGTCTTCCCTCGTGGGGACTCGATAGCTCCAATAGTACATTGCAAGTTGCTTCGAGTATTCGCGGCCTCAATGGCCTTGTGGGAGTGAATTATGAAAAGATGTTCACTGAAAACCACGCTCTTCAAGCGGGCGTCGGTGTTGACATCATCGGTTCCGTTGTAAGTCTCGGTTATCGGTACTTTGACCGCGCCGTGACCAAGCAACAAACTGGCACATTCTTGGACAAATGTTTCTTCCTCTTTGAATGCGATGTTCATCCTTATGTGGGAGCCTCCATTCAATATGCACCGCCGACTCGCATTACTGCGGAATCTGAAAACGCAAGGAGCTCTTACGATACCAATGACCGCTACTTGGCCATTGCGAATTTGGGCTTCCGCGATGTCTTTACGAACAAGGTCATCCTGGATGTGAATATCGCCTACAAGACGCCTCTCAACAAAAGCCTTCTGACCAACACGGAGGGCCCTGATGTTGAGAACCAAAAGGAAATGATTCACTCATTTGAAAAAGGCCTGGGACTCGGGATATCTATTGGGTACATATTTTGAGAAGGATTTGGTTTATGAACTTTGCAAAGACTCTAACAGCTTTAAGTAAGATACTGTCGATTTTGTGCTGCCTTTTTATGGTAAGCTGTCAAAACTCTAGTCAGCAGAAACCCGTGGGTTCCGCTCCCGCCACCGTTTTAACAGACGGAACCGGAGATGGCGGCGGAGGCAATGGAGCCGGTGGCCGTGTCTATGACGCTTACACCGTAGACCCGACTCAGCTGGATGCATTTAGAAAGCATCTCGCTCCTTTATTTAAAGAGTCACCAGAAACTGCTGCTAGCAAAAACTCTTGGAATTGGAAGGCCTTTTTCAAATTGAAAGTTTGGTATGTCGCCCCTGTAAAACTAAAGCCCCTGGCCAAAGAAAGCCTTGGGCTCTCATTCACTGATGACAATACACAACAACTAGCAATTCAAACCCCAAAGGCCATTTGGATTGACAGTGGGTACTTTGAAAAAATGAACTCTGAAGACCAAGCTCAACTGATCCTCCATGAATTCGTCATGAGCATTTACTTTTTGAAATTCAAAAAAATGTCGGAGCTTTGCGAGGTAGGTCAAAAAGTCTCTGACGTTAAAAGCAGAAATCCCTGCAGTACTCTAATGGATGAACTTTTTGTCCCAACCCCAGAGGCCCCTCTGAAGCCGGATGACAACGACAACATCCGCAACATGACTGGGTGGTTATGGCGACACCGCGAGGCCTTTGGTCAGGACGATGTTTCTCTGCAATTCTTGCTCAATGGCTTCGATCAAAGGTTTTTTGGTAATTTCATTAACAGCAGTAAACACGAAGACAACCCTGAACCTGTCCCTGCCTCGATCCTTACAGACCTTCTTGAAGAAGCTTTGCTTTTAAATCGAGGTCCCACGGAGTGTCTTGGAGTAGATTTAAAAGACAAAGCCGATTGCTCAATGAAACTCGAAGCGGGTAAAATTTCAAATGGATATGGCCAAAATAGTTTAGAAGGACGGCGAATTCAGATTCAGCTGGCCGACAAGAGTCTCTTAGCTGAAACGAATGTTTTTAATGTTCAGAAATTATATCCCTCTAAAATGACGGACTTAGTGACCAAAGATGAACTCGTAATGATTCCACTTTCTTCAGGAGCTGTTCAGAACCCCAAAAAGGGAGACAAAGCTCGATATGCATTTGTGATCGCTAAAGAAACCAAGGTCGGTAACGACACCAAGTTGAAATTTTTTGCACTGATCTCCATACCTCAGGTCATTACAAAAATTAACAAGGTCGACAGTGCATTTGTTTGCTCCGCAGACCGTCCTCGCGCCACGAATTTAAACGAGGATATTATAATCGCCACAACGCCTGACGTAAATACCACCTATCTCCGTTGGCTCGCAAAGGCCATGATTATTGGTGGCGTACCCTGCTACTCTTACTAACCGGCTTCGCCCGACACTGGCAGCGAGCTTTGCTCGCTCGCGGGCTTGGTCGGTATCAACACCATTGGCGACCGACACTCCTTCAAAGGCAATGTCTTTTCTATCAAACAACGTGGATGGCAGATCTTGGAGGAAAAAACCTGCTAGGGATCGTTGGCGAGTCACGAAGACCAGATATTATTCAGTTCAAAGTCAAAAGTGCTGATAAGCCCTCATATAGGATTGCCCCCCCTGTTAATAGTCGTCCAAAACCCGATCATGAAGGCGTCAGGTTTGACCAATATTTTAGTTTTGTGGACTCTAGAATTTCTTCAAATCGAACTGGTTTACAGAGGGAGAATTGAAAATCGTTGTGACGTCGCGGTCATCAATCACTTGATTTTGAAATTGTAAAAATTGAAGCTGCTGAACCTTTGGGAACAGCAGCTTTTTTTTTGAGTATTATTTTGCGCCCACCTTTTCAAGGTACTCTTTGTTGATCCGTACAGGATTACCTTTTTGTCAAAGAGTGCTTTTATTGAAGAATTGATATATTTGAGCAAAAGGCTCAGATCCTGTATAACGCAGTAAAGACAAAATGATTTGGTTATTGATCATAAAGATAGGATGACTTGGCAAACTTGCTGCATTGACTCTGATAAGAATAGTTAAATCTAATCTAGGAGTTTTTATGGTTAAACTAAATACTTTAATTTGTCTTGTGGCTATAACTTTGACAGTCACTGGTTGTAGCGCAAATACTGACAATCCAAAAGTAGCTAGCAAAAATAGCGCTATGCAAACTAAGGCGACTCCACTTAATTGCAACAATCGCATTATATTCCTTCCACAAACACACCCAACTATACTTGGTGGCAGCCTTCAAGTCGCGCCTGAGAATTTCGACAAAACAGCTCGCTCTCAGTTTGCTATAGCCAAATATTTAGAGAAGAATAAAAATCTTCCTGTTTTTTCAGAACAAGTATCTTCCGATCAAACTGTAGAGACAGTCAGCGCTGAATTTAAGAAAACTGCAGCGCAAATAAAAACTATGTTTCCTGATGGACTACCTGACCAATTTGAAAACCTGACAGATGAGCAGCAAAATGTGATAGCTCGCGCGGGTGGAGATGCAATTAGCTTTATTTTGCGTAATACAGCCATGCTTCGTAGAGTTGTTGAAAACGACCAAATACAAGATGAATTGATTGGTAAAGTTTCTGATTACGCACAAAAAAATCCATACGCAACGAGCACTTCACCCGAAATTCACAATATAATTTTTAACATTCGTGAAAACTTAGCATTAGATCAGATAAACAATTTCATAAAAAATAACCCACTAGAGCGCGATGTTATTTTAATTTATGGTTCAGATCACTACTATAGCTTTCTTACACACTCTAGTAAATTTTTGTCTCAATGTATTTTAGTTCCAGACGAGTTTAAATCTGCGATTACATCGCCATATTCAAAATATTAAAAAACTTGGATGTCGTGATGTATAAATTACAAAAAAACTTGAAATCTACTTTGCTAGTATTTTTACCGCTACTTTGGATTCCAATATTGCTTGCGGAACCTTCCTTTTTTCTAAAACATGGCCGTGCTAATGAAACAACATTGTATGCTTTGTATTGTAATTACTCGTCTGAAGTCGTGCTAACAGCGATTATTCTAGGATTGGTGTTTTCGCTTTTTCAAATTTATAAAGTACAGAGCAAATTCAAGTATGTCCTTCTGATGATGGTTTTATTATCAATTCCATTGCAGTACATTTTTTATATAGGCGCACACACTCAAGCATTTGGGAAATAGCTACTCCTAATCTAACCTAGAGTTTTGGGTCAGCAAGTTAATGTGGCTAATTAACACTTCTTACAAATGCAAACGGCGCTCGATTTCGTAAACGCTGTTGATTTTTTTATTTTTTAAATTTCAATCTGAACAAAAAGATCATTCAAGTTTACAAAGCCGGTCGGAATCTAGTGGTAAGAAACAGTTTAAGGATTTACCACCGGTCGCCTGTGTAGTACTTGGAGTCGGTAATTCTAATTTAGTGATTTACTTTTCGTGGTGGAGCCCTTTGATGGAGTTTTCGATTCAGAAAAAATGTTATTTACGTCACCTAAGTTGCTCCTGTCATATTTTACTGGCAGTACAGGCGCAACGACATTTGCATCAAATGAGTCAAGCGTAAATTTGAGAACCTCTTCGCCATCACGAGGAGAGATGTCGACCCCTGATGTGGAGACGACCGCAAAAGGCTGACTTGGGAATTGAACACTGATGGTCGGGCACGTCTTTGGGTAGTCCATGAAGCCTGTGATATGAAAATTACCGTAGTTCGGATCTTTCAGATCAAAAGCGTTCGCTGGCCACAGGGCGAATGAATAGCTCGAAACACCGTCTTGATTGGCTAGTCTCGTAATGTTTTCAACATGGGCCATCCCCACGATTGCGACCGCAGCTTTGCATAAACCTTTATTGAGTAATCCAGACATCATAGTCGCCATGAAGACGTCACGGTTATGTTGACGGTGCCGCATATCTACCGGAATTATCTTGAAATCTTGGTTGAATGCTAAGTCGAGTTCGTTATTTCGAACGTACGCGTAGTCCCTCGGTACAAATGAGCCTGTCTGGAAGGTGTCCTCTGCCGGCTCGGTGCCGATTTTCATATTGAAGTCTAAATTACCATTTAAGTCTGTTCGAAACGATTGGAAAATAAGCGCCTTTTGCTTTGCAAAGGCAGCGACCGTTTTTTCTATGTCGCGAGTATACTTATAATTCTCTTTGCCAAAAAACTTTAACTCTGCGTCCAGGGTTTGTAACGGCATTTCGGTAAAAACGCAGTCCACTTCGGGACGAAGTTTGCGGTACTCGGTAATGGCATCCTGCTCCCACTTCCAAAAGTCCCCAGGGGCGTGAGTCTCGCCAATGATAAGAAGCTGAGGCATTTGGGTGGCGATTTCGATAAGAAGTTCTTTCGGAGAAATAGTTTTTTGAATAGCGTTTGCGGCTTTTCTTTGAGTATCGGCGCACGTATTTGCACTTAGAGCGTCGGCTTGCCGTTGACTGCGCCTTAACTGCCCTTCTAGATAAGGTTTGGGAAGATTATTGTTGTCGCTCCGTTGAGTCGCGTAATCGATCAGGTCCGTTAATAGCTTTGATGTCGATTCTACCGCCACAGCACTGGAGCCAGTCATTAGGGCGCCGGTAAAGGCAACCACCAATAAGAATCTTATTTTGAGACGGTGACTTAAATTGATTATCATTCGTCGAAAGTTTAATCGTTCAGGTACTCGTGATGATGACCATAATATGTTTTTCATAGTTAATGATGTAAGGTTTCAATTTCAGTGCCGATTGATTTTCGATGAGGGGCGCCCGTGCCGTCAACCTGCCGTCAGAAATCCGCCAAAAACCGTGATTCGATGTGATGAAGAGTGATGTTGAAGACGAGCCGAAGGAGCGATCCCCTCGAAGCCTTTGGTTTTCGAAGAATATATTAAAGGTGACTGACGAAAATGTCATTTGTGGCAATCCTCACCTACTTGAATACAACCTGTTGGCAGAAAAATTTTAATGGAATTGGGGGAATTAGAACTTAAACCAATCCATATTAAAACAATAAGTCTCCTCTGAGGGGGAGGGCTTCATAATTTTTATAACTTCTTCGATGACCTTAGGGAGCAGTTTTCGAATTTCCTCAGCTGCTTTTTTTTTATATTTGAGACTTAATAAAAGTCAACTATTTGAAATTACATGATTAGGGGGACAACTTGATGAGACTCAAGTCTCATCAAGACGTAAACTCTCAGATTGCTTAATTAATGCCATTGATATGGTACATGATTTTAGGAAGACATGGGGCGGCACTCCTGATCAATTTTGCCATCGGCGTCAGCCCGCGCATCTCGTCAAACAGTTTAAATCATCGATTGATTACGCACGAGATGATATTCAAAGCTTGACTGATTATGTTGAAACTATGTGAGGAGCTTTATGCGTAAAATATTTTCTATACTTTCTATTTTCATTTTCGCTTTTTCTATGAGCGCGCAAGCGAAGCTGATTAAAACCTTTACTGACTCTGAAAAAATGCAAGCGACCCCACTCGCTGACGCCACGCCTGATGGCAAATTTGTTGTGTTAGGGTGTGGCCAATATTTTATGAGTAAAAAAACACTCGATAAGATTTGTAATCCGGGTGAGGGTCAGATTGAAATTTATAATGTCGAAAAAGATACCTATACCCCTGTTACTATAAAATATATGCCTCAAGCTGAGCAAGAATTTGTAGCCGCCTATGATATTTATGGTCAGTCACTTTTTTTGGCCGACTTTTCCGAGGCGTTTTATAAACCAGATGCACTCTCGCCCCAGACAATTCGCCGAATTGATCTTAGTACTGGCAAGTCGGAAGACCTCTTGTCTCTTCCAGAATCCCATGTGTGCACTCAAATTCGAGCTCTCAGCACAGGTTTGTTATGTTCGCTTGCGAAATATACAAAAGAAGATGATGGCCGGGTTTATTTTTCAGACGTGCACTTAGTTGTTTTTGAGTATTTCACAAATAAGCTTCTATTGAATGAACAGATATCAAATGCTCTGGCAATGCCGTCTTTAGGTTTGCTTGATATAAAGGGCCCATCAGTAATCGTAAGTGAAGATTTAGGTGGAGGACTATACGCGACTCAAAAATCATTTTTGTTTGATCCAACAAATTTAAATTTTCAATTCTTAAATGTTTTTCCATTTCCACAGTACGGCTGGATAAATCATGCGGGGCAACAGCTTAAAAACGGTGAGAATCTTTTTTATTTTCATGAATTTGATTATCGTGATTCAGCTAAACCAAAAAATAAACTTGTAATTGTGAGTGATAAGTCAGAGCCCAAAGTATTTGATATACCCTTAAACACAGACAAAATGGTCGACGTTCTAGGTGTAAGTGAATCTTCAGGCAATATCCTATATGCTAGTCCCGAATCTTATGACAAGCTGAGCGCCCGGACAGTTTATCGTTGGTCAACTACGACAGATACTGTCGACGAACTAGTGACCTACGATCATGCTTATCATTTGCTATGGTCACAAAAAATGAACCAATTGATCGTGGTGAGCTGTCGAGAAAAGTTGAATAATAAGTATGATTGCGGAATTGAAACATTAAATCCTGATACGGGAGCCAAAACACACATCGATCTGCCGCCAAACGCAGTGCCAGAATCAGTGACATTCGATAAAGATTATAACAATTTACAGATTGTAATTAATGGCAACAGTTACCTCTATAATGTTCTAGAGGGCAAAAATCGCTTGCTCATCGACCGTTTCGCACTGCCGGCATATGGTGTAGTTCGGGGCACAAGACAGGTTTCAGACACAAAAGTGCTCGGCTGGTTTGGCATTTATGATGAAAATGACGATCAGATTGGCGCTGAAGTGCATCTCTTAGAAATTGATGATGCAAATTAAAATTATTAAATGACTCAAATGGCTCTACAATTTAAAATTTCATTAAATAACACTCAGCCTGAAGTGTGGCGCCGTATTCAAATATTAGAAGGAGCGTCGCTGCGAACTCTACACTATGCCATCCAAGATGTCTTTTGGTGGAGAGGTACTCACAGTTATATTTTTAATGTCGGTGACGAAAAGTATGCTGATCCAGAATATGATTATGAATTTGAAGGCTGGCTTGACGATTCAAAAATTAAAATTAGCCGCATCGTCGAAAAGCATTCAGAATTTGAGTTCATTTATGATTTTGGTGATTGGTGGTCGCATAAAGTTATATTTGAGGGCGCCGTGAATGCTGACTTAAAAGAGAAATATCCCGTTTGCATTGGTGGCAAGTATGCGGCCCCACCTGAAGACTGTGGCGGCCCTCCCGGATTTGAGGAGTTTAGAACGGTAATAGCAAATCCAAAAAGCAGTAAGCACAAGGAGCTTGCCGAAGCGAGCGAACTCTTTTTTGAGTTTCGTCTCTAAGGCTTTAATTTGTTTTTAATTTTTTATTTTTGCAGAATTTGATTTTATTTTTTCTCGGGAAATTGGAGGTTTCTATATGAAACCCTATTGTTTCACATACTTATATAAAATAATGGGCTTGCAAAGCAAGCCTTAGATTTACAGCGTAGCATTTTTATTGGCCTCTCGATAATCATAAAGATTTACGACCTTCTCCATGATCCCTTGATCGTTCGGTATGAAATCAAGCCCCTCTGTTGCTCCCCTTTCATCCACGCCAGCTAATCGAATATATCGTTCAGCCGTTTTTAAATCCCTCCAACCACAGATTTTCATCACTGTTGTTGACGGAACTCCGCGCGAAATTAAATGAGTCGCAAAACACGCCCTCAACGTATGAAAGCGCACTGTTGGGATTCCGATTTCGCGGCAGAACGCCCGAAGAACTTTTGCCTGATAGCCTTCCTTCCAAGTTGAAAAGCGAGGAAGAAAAAACTGTCCATGTTCGTCAGAGCCAAAGTTTTGTTGCTTTAACTCCATCAAGATCATGTAAAGCTCACTCGACACCGGAACATTTCGCCAGTATCTGGCCTTCAAAGGGCCATACTTTTTTAGTCGCTTGTTCCATGATCTTGTTAGACGAATCAGACCAAAGTTTCTTTCATGCGGCGGCAGAGTTTTTTGTCGACTAGCTTCTTCTAAAGAAACCAACTCCACATCCTCATGCCGTAGGCCGAACACTTCACCGTTGCGACAGCCTGTTAGGACTGAGACCGCCCATATCGGGTACCAAGGGTGCTGCCTATCTTTCGCTTCACGAAGGAGAGTTTTGATCTGCTCGTGAGTTAAAATCTCCGGCAGTTTCTCTTGCTCTTTCTTCGTCGTATCAACCCCAAACACTGGACTATGATGAGGACCGACAATCAGTCGTTCATCAATTCCCCAAAGGTAAATCAGGTTGATAACGCTTTTCAGCTTTTTCTGATAGGCAGAAGTATTGCCAAGATCTGCAACTTGATTCAGTAGCAAGCGACCTTCGCCACGAGTAATCTCTGATGCTGGTCGTTTGAGCCACGCTTGCGTCCACTTGCGAGCCAGATTTGCGTAATCCCAAACTGTCGTTTTCATAATTCGAGCCGATGGATAAAGCTCATTAAACTGTGACCATCGGTCGATAATACTTTCCCACGAGCAACCTTGAGATTCAAGACGTGCGATTTCTGATGTGATTTGCACAAGTTGAAATCGCTCTTCTTTTTCAGCTTCTTTTCTGGATTTAAAACCTCGTTGCATTCTCTGAAGACGAATGCGTGGATTCTTTTTGCTACGACGATTTAAATAATATTTCCAATATGTCTGACCATTTTCTTCATAAGATAAAATAGACATTGTTACCTCCTTTATGCCTGAGAGCATTCAATAAGGTAAGCAAGCTCTTTTCTTTTGAAAAACAACTTACCTGAAAATTTTCGTCTTTTAATTTTTCCTTGAGATACCAACTTGTGAACTGCATTCACCGATGGGTGCCCACTTGGACTAAATTTTCTTAAGTATATTGCTGCTTCCGCTGTAGATAACCACTCCAAATTTTCAAAGAACAAATTACTT
The DNA here is from genome assembly GCA_016719575.1 of Pseudobdellovibrionaceae bacterium. Classification (GTDB taxonomy): domain Bacteria; phylum Bdellovibrionota; class Bdellovibrionia; order Bdellovibrionales; family Bdellovibrionaceae; genus JACMRP01. Next base: position 290,514 of record JADJYV010000002.1, read on the forward strand.
CTTGCCACTGAATTTACCTCTTTCTCTGTATTCTTTCCATTCCCTTCTTCTTCTCTACTTACCTGTGTCATATTATTATCTCTTCTCTACTAACACCTAACCCGCCCGCCGCCGTTGGACCGTCTTCCTGACCACTTACAACCGTTAAACATCTTTAGATGTAGGGTGTGAGTGGTCAGGAAGCGCAGAGGGACGACCAGCGGCGGGCGGGTTAGGTGTTAATTGCTTATTTTGCTTAAAGAAATTTAAAAAAGTGGTGGCAAAATGTTTGAGCAGAAAAATCTGGGAGGGCTACCAGTTAAATGAGTTCTTCATCTCGCCGTTTTGTCCAACTCGTTGATGTAAGATATCCACACCATTTTTCAAATGTAGTGGGTTTTCCACATGCATTAAAAAGTCGTGAAAGCATTGGACCACCACCATCAAGCGAATCAGAAAAGACGAAAAAATTTTCACCAAATCTTTTTTGGCGCTGCGAACGATCCACAAGTTTAGTTTGGTAAAGCAGTCTAATAGTTTCTGAAAGTCGTCCGCTGTCACAGATATATATCAATCCATCAATACCCGTTTCACCCATATACTTTTTAAATTTTCTGATAAGCCTCTGTTCTGATTTTCTGGTTCTTTCAATTTCAAATGCAAGATGTACGGCTTCAGTTGTTTCTGTTTTTGGAATCATCAGCAAGAAATCAGGTCTCAAATCAAAATCTTGATTTTTAAGACCAAGAACATTCATAGCTATCTGATCACTATTAATTTCACCCTCGCGCACGATTTTAGAATCTGGAAAATATCTTTTCATATTCAAAATCCAGTATTCACACCATTGATTATGAAACCAATCCTGCTTTCGTAATAATGGCTGTTTTATCGCGTCAGGATGACATTTTAAAATATCAGCCGACTTCATTCGGCTCGCTGGCCCCTGAGCTATCATGTAAAAAGTAATTTGAGTTGTTGATTGAACCACTTCAATTAGATTTTTATCCCGCAAAACCTGAAGGGCTTTGCGTATATTTTGCTTCGCCATCGACGGCGTTAGCATTCTAAAAAGCAGATCAATCGTCAAAGGACCGCTCTCCTTGATTAACCAAAGAATTTCCTTCCCTCGCTTAGGTTGGGTTAGTTTTGCATCTGTCATTGTTCGATATTTTCCATCGAAAGCTGGCCACGAGAAGATTTCTTTCCGACTTTGGATTTAATATCCATCAGCGCGCGAATTGCAGAATCGATATCAATTTCTTTTTGCGATGACAACAATCTTAAAGATTTTCTAATGTTTGTATGTTTTGCCTGTAGTCCCCGAATATCAAGTTTGGTTGTGATTAGAATTTCATTCACCACATCTGAAAAAGTAATCGAGCCATTTACAAATCCTTCATTGGCCTCTTTAGTAAGATTTTCCAAAGCTGACCATGATTCGTCACTCATAACAATTTGAAGTTTCTTTTTCATTATCGACCACCTTTCTTGATCTTAGGTTGTGGAATCATAAATGGACTTGGCGGGAGATCACCAAAGTAGATTTCAGTTTGCTTTGCCATCTCATCGCGATCTTCAATAACTTGTTGATGAACAAAGTAGGACGTTATCAGCCCAAGCCCTAAGCCAATGGTTGCACCAAGACCAACTTCCTCAGGGGAAGGATTTCGGCCATTCGCACCATGAGATGCATAAGTTGCGGCAGCGCCAGTCAAGGCTCCGGTAACAGCCCCAAGCCTGAAAGATTGGTCAAGCGTCGTGCATGCTGTAGTTAAGGCCACTATGGGGCCAATTAGAAATATGCGTTTCATTTCGCATTCCTCCTATTTTTAAATAGTGAAGGAGTGGGAAAGTGGGATGGGTTAAGTTGAAATTAATTTTTCTTTTTCTTTTGTGGACCCGGCCAAGGCGAACCAGGCACCAGGGAAATTAGTCGATTTCCTATTTCATCGAAAGCTCTACCAAAATCAAAATCTTCAGATCCCTCTGGCAATAATGGACTCATATCACTTGTAAAATCAGGATCGTTTCTTTTTTCATACAGGGCCATTTCAAAGTCTGTTCTAGTCACTCTGTGGCCGCCGTATTCCATATACTTCAGAAAACACTCAATCACTTTTTCATCGGAAAGTTTTGGAAACTGTTTGAACACGCAGTCGAAGTCAAACAAATCACGCCCTTTTTTTCTTTGATATAAAGCACGTAACTTTGTTCCCATGATTTCCTCGATGCCAAAAGTAGTAATGTCACAACCACCAGTAAAGAAATCTGATTTCATTGAAAACTTTTTTGATTCATGGCCGAATACTGAAAAGTGCTCGGCGATATTAATTTCGACTTTAAGCTTCATTTTCTGAACAGGTTGTTCATTCGAATCAAATCTAAACCGCATTGTAAATCGACCCGGCTTTCTATCTACCTGGGGTTTCCCAAGCCAAGGTTCTAATTTACTTCTGACGAGACCTGCGACATCTCCCATCTTCTCTTTTGGGATTTGAACCAAATCGATGTCTTCTGAATATCGAGCAGGATTTTCGTAAAAGATTTTCTGTAATGAAGTTCCACCTCGAAAAGCCAAGGTTTCTCGAATTCTCGGTTCTGAATAGAGCTCACATAAAGCACGGCTGATAATCAAGTCCTGCTCTACTTGTGCATTACTTCCCCAAGGTGCATTTTGCTTCCATGCTTGAATATATTCTTTGCTAATCATAAATCATCTGCCTCAATTTGCACATTGATGTTAACCGACCATTTTTTATTATTTCTTGCACCTATTTTTTTACTGGGCTCAAGTTTTATCACCTGGACATCTCTACCTTTTAGCCACTGCTGAAGAGAAGCTGCATTCTTTTCCCCAAATGATTCCAACAAATAACCAACCCGTTGAACTAGAGGGGTATCATTATGAATTTCAGCGAGCTTTTGTAAAAGCTTAGTGTTTACTTTTTCATTTAGTTCTCGAATAACAGTGGCAACATGGGAAAGACCTACAGCTTTTTTCTTATACCGAACTAGATCAACCAATGTAGCCTCGGGAGTTGATATTAGAATATCTCCGTGCGGTGTTTGAAGTGATTGCTTAGGAATTTTCTCGGTGAACTTATTAGTCACGAACCGAATTCGATGCTTTCCATATTTAATTGGTGGATGCGGCTTAGTTGTAAAAACTTGAGTTTCAAATACTGACTGATGAGTAGCTCCATGATATTTTGCAGCAGTTAAAAGCCCAACATAGTATTGGAGCTTTAAATACTTCATAAGCTTATCAATGAAGTGAATTGGTGGTGGCCCCCCGGCGTCCCGATACTCAATTTCAACTATAACGTAAAACCCAGAAACTGGACGAAGTAATACACCCTTCTTCAAAAGCCTCTGTGAGGCCCTCATAAAAGCGGTTTCTGAGGTCCTAAGTGCGTTGATAGCTTCAGATTTCAAAAAGGTAATTGATCCAAGCTTAAGTTTCTGCTCGATGTATTCAGAAAGTCTAATGGAGTCTTTTTTGTTAATAGTATTCATTCTTAAAAAGTACCACTAAATGTCGTCTTTTGCAAATATATCCATTTATAAATAGCGACATATAATGTCGCTATTTTAAAACGTACTTTTGTCTCGTTTTGAGAAACTACCACGGGACTTGAGGAATCATTGTTGATTTTATCCATTAATGACTTAGGTGGCTTTTGCTGACCTAGCTTTTTTAGTCTTTCTGCCAATCGGCGACCGGCTCCATTTTTAGGTAAGTTTATTTTCCTTTGTTCCATTATAAAGCTCCTTGTTTTCACTCAGTTGTAACACAAGTTTCCTATCCGTCTAGATACCTGAAATTAATACGTTATTACGTTTTTTGGAGTTCAGGAAACCGGATTTTAAACACGCTCGAAGCTCCATGTGGTGTTTCCTGTCCATGTGCTATCAAAACAGCCCCCACCCCGGTCGGTAACGTCTTCAACAAGTCCGGTGACGCTCGAAATTGATGAGCATCCCTTGTAGTCCCCTCCCCAATCACCTCTGCGGAATCAATGTCCTTTGCATTAGTGATCCGTTGAGTAGTTTTCTGAATATCCTTCGTTCCAAAGCATCGAGATAAAAACTCGGCGGAATCGGGATCATTTATTCGCAAAACTATTTTTGTCGCCGCATTGTCCGTGATGCGATTTAAGAATCCTTTTGATACCTCCATTACATCACCAATACTTTGATGAGAAAAATGAAGTGCAAATCCTGCGGACCTTGCTTTTGAAATCAGATCTGCAAATTCAGGACAGGCAAAAGTCGCAAACTCGTCAAGGTAGACTGGAACGAGTTTTCTTGGTTTTGCCTGTCCTCGTTCCCTATGCGCTGTTCCGGCCAAAAAATTTAAATGGTTAATAAGAAGTTTTCCGACAATCCCGACAATCTGGGGTGACATGAGACTTTGTAATCTAAAATAAATTACTGATCCCGATTCTGCATCTGATAGATTTATCTTTGACTCGCAACTCGGCGAAAGAATCTTTTTTAAATGGCCAAGTGTAAGTGATTTAACTTGATCGCGTAGTCCCGACAAATCCTGAAAATCCTTAACAGCTAAAGCCTGTGGAAAATCCCCACTATTGACGTAATGTGAAAATGAATTTGGAGTTTCAAGAATTTCTGAAATATCTATGAGATTTGGATTTTTTCCATTGAGTTCATAGTATCGCTGAAAGACTCTTTGAAGTGACGATAAGGCTTTTGATTTATAATATTCTTCACTCCAAGTCAGTGAAGAAAAAAGACGTTGGGCTGCCTCTAGCGGAGATCCCGACTGAAGTGAATCATATCCAGTTGAATTTTCATCTGTCAGATCAAAAACACGAAGTCTATCTGACGGAACCCAATTGTAGAGTTCGTTTAAAAATGAAGTATCACCTTTAGCGTCCATAATGATGCTACCTAAGCCGCGATGAACATCTTGTCTTAGAAAGTTCAGAATAACACTTTCAGTTTTTCCTGATCCAGTTGCTCCTAAAATATGAATGTGCCTGGTTCTAATTTGATCAGGAAGATAAATACTTTCATCCATTTCGCAATCTCGGCCCATTACAATTGAATGTGCTGATGGGTGTAAAAGACTTTCTGGAATTTCCTTGATTTGCTCCAGTCGCTTTCTATTTGTCTTACCCCAAGGTGAAAGAAAATGAAGCGCTAGAAGAATTCCGAAAATCAACAACCCTGTGCTTATTAAAACAACGAGCGCACGATCAATCCCAGTAAGATTCTGAAAGCCTTCGTAAAGCCAGAGACAAATAAGGCAAACTGGAATAAGCGCAAGAGTAGAATAATTTTGATCGTTCATTATCTTTGTCCTGGAAAATAATCAGTTAGTTCAACGAAAAATTCAGTCATTGGTTTAAGAGTCAAAACCTGAGCCCGATTGTGCGCCGTACTTGCATCGGCTTGAAACTCTTGCATAAGCCCCGCCGCGACAGCGCGAGCTACTAGAGTTTTAAAATCACCGTTGTCAGCACTGGCGTCCACTGTATTTGGATTGTTCGCAGCAGAGCGAATAGCTGCTCGTGCAAATATTCCTTCTTTCTTTGCACCATTGATTCCATAGGTGCCATCTAAACTCAAAGCCCTTGCAGAAATTGGAACTGCCAAATCAATTCTTCTTGGATGTCTAACAAATTTAAAATTCATTGTGATTCGTCCGGTTCCACTTTCGGGACTAGCATCTCCAATTATTGTTGCGCCCATAAATTCAGAACCAAGCCCAGCATCCATTACTTGAACGTGAACAGGTGCGTTTGAGAAAGTTTCAACGACATTCATTAAGCGAACTCGAACGATTGTTCCTGGTGAGCGTTTTGAAAAAGCATAACCACCCTTACCACTACCCCCACTAACATTTTGAGAATGAAAACTTATGATTTGAGAATGTTTTTCTGGTCGATCATTTTTTGAATCGGCTTTTCGCCTATCAGTTGGTTTTGATGGTTCATTCATTGAGGACTCCACCATCTTAAAAAATATAATGGCGCTGACGGGAATTAGAAAGAAGACAGCAACATCTTTTGCTAAAAGTGAAAGTTGGAACCTAGGTGTGCCACCAGGATAGTCTTCTTCTAACCATCGCTTAAGAAGTCGTTCTTTCTGCTTTTGAAATGACTGATTTGATTTCATCGACGGCTCCCTTTCAGTTCAGCTGTATACGGTTTTGAGATACCCTTTATAGGAACAATAATACTTACGTCTTTAAAATCAGCTGGGATATTGGGTTTAGTAAAAATCAATCTAGCTTTAACAAATGAATCCCTTTGAGCTTCGCGCCTTTCGGACCAAACTTTCACCGGATTAATGATTCTATCTTTATGTTTGATACGAATTAGATCCCAGCTTGGAGAAATCTTCCCTGTTGAATCTGCGGCAATTACAAAATCAATCGTTAAATAATCTTTTTTAGCGTCATAGTCTGATGCCTTTAAATGAAGTCCCGGCGAGTACTTGATTTGAGCAGTAACTTTTGCAACTTTAGAAACCTTCTGAATTTCTGTATCAAACTTTTTATAATATGTAGGTTCGGACTCTTCTGAAGCCGTCAAAAGAAATAGTTTGGTTTCTTTTGACTTGAAGTAAACAAACATATTTGTCGTAGCATATGGGCTCAGTGGTTTAATCACAATCGAGCGATTTAGTTTTTCAACTAAAAATAAATTTTGATCTCCCAATACAACCTGTGTTGGAATCTCTTCAAATTCGAGAATAGAACTAAAGCCTTCTTTTAGGAAAACTGGAAATGCAGTTGGACCAATTGTTGAATTCGCAAATGCTTGTGATATTAGAAATAAATATATAAACATTACTTTCCTCCTTTGACTGAGTTTCGGACATGATTTGCATACCTAGCCGTATTGGCGGCCTTCATTCCAAACGATGCAGCTGCTGTTTTCGGCGTAGCCATCATCACAGTTTTTAATACTCCTTTTCGTAACGTATCTCCGACGCTTAAGTTCACTCCATCTGCCAATTGTGAAACGATAAAAGGTGAAAACAAAAGTGCAATTGCAATAATGAGGTTCAAAGTTACTATTGTTATCAAATTTCCTTCCACAGAATATGCAGAAGCAAACGGCAGAGCTTTTAAAAACGCTGAAAGAACCGACCAGATCACAGGCCAGCACGCTACCTGAAACATAGATTTAAAAAGTCCTTTTGTGATTCCACTGGAGGACTCAAATAGAGTTCCCAAAATTAGAAATGGACCGAGCGCGACCAGTAAAAACCAATAAAAGTGTTGAAATGCCAAAAGAAAAAATCTAGCAACAATCAAAATCACAAAACTGATGATTACCAAAAAGCCGATTAGAAGATCGCTTCCAAGATTCAACAACCCCTCAAGATCAAATGAGTAGGCTTCTGCCCTCTTAGAAGCCGCATCTAAAACCATATCAATTCCGGTCATATCGTCTATGGATCGCGCGACCTCAACACCAAGAATCTGGCTAAATTCTGCAATTGTCGGAAATGAAACTAGCAAAAGGGCTACAATAATTAAACGCTTCAGACGAACTATCACTGCACCACTAATTCCTAAATCAGAAGTGTATCCCAGTGCCACTGAAACTAGAAAAAGTGGTAACAGCATTTTCCAGCTCAAGTGACTTGTGTGTTCGTATATTTGCCGAGCCACAGGCAATAGTTTTTCATATTCTTCGATAGCTGGAATTGAATAACTCATAAATTTTTCCTAACTCTCAAAACCAATTCTGAAAATTGAGAATTTTTCTGACTTAAATTAGTTGAAAAAGATTTGAACGAGCCTCCACGAGTAGCTACAGACCTTGTTTCCCGTTCATTTCCTTCCGCTAACATCTGAGCCAGTAAACTGGTGATGTGGCTTTGAATGACCTGAGATTGCGATTCTAAGGCAATCAAGGTGCCGACTCCTGATGCGGTAAGCTTTTGCGCTACCCCAGGTGAAGCGTCAGCTCCCCTTCGTTCCATTTCTTTGCCGGACTTAAATGTCGTGGCCGTTTCTGGACCCACGCGCGCCACAAGATTCATTGCGCGAGAAAGTTCATGCTCAATTTGATCATATTTTTCAGATCGATATTCTTTGGGAATGGTATGGTAAACAATCCGCAGCCGATTCAATGCCTCTCGTGGATCTTTCCATTTATCCCATTCCGATGGTTGAACAACTTCAGCAATTGTCCTTATTCTATTTATACGGTCTTTGATTCCCCTCATTTCATCGTTCATAATCTGACTTTGGCGCTGAAGCTCATACATGGTATGCAAGGTGTTAGCAACGATCTGTACGAGCAAAGGCAAATCTCCGCCAAAAAAATCTGCCTTTGCAGAAAATGGCGCAATCCAAAATACGGCGATTAAAATTAACTTTTTCAATTAGCTTCCTTTCGTATGGAGATGTTTTCGGTATTGGCCAGTTTGTAAAACTCAGGTGTCGGATAAAGCCTAAATATCTGACTCATGGTTGGACTAAGAGCGAAGAACTCAGAATAAACTGGTTTTTTAGATGTCACCGATAAGGCTCTAGAAATATCAGAGTCCGGCAAATCAAATGTTTGCTTCAAGAATTCAGCGGCAGCTCCATTCTGGAGAAATATTTTCGTGAAACTATTTGTGAAAATCATTTTCGCAAAGGCTTCGTCCCCATAGTCAGCCAAGTTCTGAGTAATGGAAACAATACCAGCTCTATATTTTCGAAGCGTTCGGTACATTTCTTCTAAGAAACTTTTGCTTTGCGCGAAGAATCTCCAAACCTCATCAAATACAATAAGAGTTCGAGAGTAAGTTCCCTTAAGAAGATCCCCCCATAGTAGTTCCGACAATAAAAGAATTGTTGTTCGCTGCAAAACGGGATCGGCATCCAGTTCCTTGAAATCAAATGCGTTTACCTGAGCGCCGATCATGCTTTGCAAATCTTCACGGATGGGAACATCATCAAGTGCTAGATGCGGTTTTAACCAGTGAGCAATATCTTGATAAAATCGCTCGGGCTTTTCACTAGCAAGCCTCACAAGTTCGGACATTTTCAGGTTTGTACCTTCTAAATGTCGAAGCAAGTCGTCTATGGCCACTCGATGTGAATGAGTGATATGACTTCCTGATCCACATAGCGTTTCGATAAAGGTTCTATAAAAACCTGTTCCATTTACTGGGCGTAACCGCAAAAAACTTGCGAGCAGTCCGTGCGCTTCTTCCACCGTCAATAATTGACTAACTCCACCGTTGGCTTCAATGATTCGTCGATAAGATCCACCAATATCAAAAATACAAAGCCTTGTTCGCGGCTCGTCTTTAAGTACAGAAGACAGAATTGCATTCATCAAAAAACTTTTACCTGACCCCGATGCCCCACAGATGAAAGAGTTGAAATTCAAATTTTCTTTTGAAAATAAATTTAAATGTGAAACCTCATTACTCCGTGACCGCAACGCTAAAGAAGAATTATCGTTAGAACGGGAAAAATCGTGAAGCAGTGGCAAGACATGAGCTAAATTTTCAGAAAGAATTGGTAACTTTCTAATTCCAAGTGTTTTACCGCCAGGTAAATGACTAGCAATCACTGGAAGCGTACCAAGTCCTTCTGGATACAGTCCGGCATTTCCAATGCCGGAAACCAATCGCTCAAAATCATTCGCTAGATCTTGAGTCTCTTGTTCAGTTCCTGAAACAGTTAAGCCGATTGAAATTTCAAAAAGTGTTTCCTTTGAAACTAGAATTCGTTCTAGCGTTTCTTCGGAAGAACTTAGAACAGAATTTGACTCAATATTTTTAACTTCAAGCGAACTCGTTACAGAAAGCGCATGACTTACTCGACGTTTAGTTTCTAGTTGGCGTTTAATCTTCTTTCTATCTGGGATCTGAATTTTGATCGACAAAGTAAAAGGCGATAAACATTCAAACACTGGTTGCAAACAACCTTTCCATGTAACCTGTGGAAGTTCAGTCAACGAAAGTACTCTAACAGTGCTTTTATCTGCACGAATACAATCTTTCTCCCAGATAACATCTGGTAAATTATTTTTTTCGATTTTCTTACCAAAAATTGTTGAAAGGTATGATTTCCAGGTTTCTTCAGAAAGCAATCGTGAACTCAGTTTCAATTCATTAAGGACTGCTTGAAAATGCGAATAACTTTCTTCCTTCTTAACTTTTTCAAAAACAAGTACAGTCGTCTTGAGTCCTGTAATTTCATGCTCCTCTCGAGTGCGAAACAAAACAATCTGAACATCAAATGAATTTGGAAGCCTTGACAAAAGTTCGGACAATTTTTGAAAAAAAGAATCCGAGCTAGTGCCTTCTAGATTTTCTTCAAATAGCCCAAGAGAAAGAGGCTCCATTTCAAAAGATTTAAAAATAGAGCCATCGCTAGATTCAACGATTCCATCGGAAACCCATTTCGCCTGAATGATTGCTTTAGTTAACGAGTATTTTCTCATTTTATTTTTCCTGTTCTTTTGAACTTCTGCCCGCGTGCCCCAAGTAAATATGCGGTTCGATAACAAATCTCATTAGCAATTCAAGATGGCCATTTTTTTGACCATGTGAAATGAATCGAAGTATTGCTAAAGTTCCAAACCCAAGCCCCCAAGATAAAAACAAAGGGGCTTTCATAATATTAAGAATGACATTGGAGCCAGCAAGAACAGAAAAAGCCGTCACAATGTGACTGACTTCAAATCCCCAAAGTTGCGACCTGTTCATATTACTTGTGGGACAGTTCTTCATCGAACCACCCGCTGAATTAAATCAACTATACTTTGTGCACCAAAAAGAATTGTCGCGCCCGTAACCGCATAGACCAAGTGTTGCTTGGCGTTTATATTTCCTGTGAAAAAACTGAATGCCGCAAATCCAAGCCCTAGCACTGCAAAGATTGGCAAAATAGAACCAAGAAGAACATTTTTTAGTCCCATCAATGATGACTCAACTGATGCATGCGCAAAAGGAGCTGCAATCATTAAAAATATAATTAGTGCAAAATGTTTTTTACTCATGTGTTTTCTCCTCATTGCTTTGAAGTTGAATGACGTAACGTTGACTCGGTAACATATAGAGTTCAAAGCTAAGCGAGCCCCCTGATTTGGATGCCCACGCCCGCCCTACACGATTCCATGCCGTCTTTTTTTCTGGTGTTCCGTTTTGTTTAGTCTCGTACTCTTTTGCGACGAGGATGTCGTAAAAACCTATATTCATGTTTCCTCCTGAGCTATTAGTAGCTCTGTAAATTCTGAATCTTGTTTCAGTGAAAGTTTGCCTATGGACCAAAGGTAAAAGTCGTAGCAATCGATTTTCATACGTTTAGATCAGACTGATTTGATGTCTGACCTAAGCGTGTTGAACATCGATTTTTTGGATACTGATAAGGAAATTCCAAACGATGCCATGACTTAAAACTACGATCTGAATCTGGCGAATAACTACATTCCCAACAATGCGAATGCGTTGAAAGATGTTCGAGCGTGGGACAACCACATCGGGGACAATGACTGAAGTGCATACGATCTCCTTTCGGGCGCTGATCCATTCAGCGCGTTCCGTTCAGTCTTTTAAATTGCAATATTATGGACGTGATTGTGCCAACTCAGTGATGAGCTTTAAGTATTTGAAAATTTTAAATAATTGGAAAAACAGTCTCAAATCGTAGACTGCGAAAGTCTTGCTGAGTCTATAATCCGAGACTTTTTTTGAGAATTTATCATTCATTTAATTAAATCTATAGATGCCTCTCTAGAGGGATCTTATTCAGAGATCAAAGAATTAGAAAAAACGGTGCCAACCATTTTTGATTTTAATTGGCTTCAAACATAAATTGCTCATCGCAGTCACATGAACCATATTATATGATGCTTGCGATGTTTGTAGAATCTAAGTGGTTCAATTATTGAGGTATGCGATAAGCTCTTGGTTTCTTATTCCACAAATAACAACCACCAAATAGTCCATAATACTGGTTACCTCTTTCACTTCCTGTTAACACAAGCGACTCGATTTCTAAATCTTTTCCGTTTAAATGATTCAAAATTTCGTCAATTTTATTTTTATTGCTGTTTGGCTTTTCAATTTCAAAGACAAACTCACAATTATTCGTTTGGAAATTTATATTATTAGTCACAAAATCATTCGGATTTTCTTTCAATACTTCTTTTGCTTTTACAAATTGTCTATAACAAATAATAATCGACTCACTTAAATCCTCAACCAGTTCCTCATTTTCACTATCTTGATCGATTGAGAATTCCACCTCTGGCAAAGGAGATGAAGCTTTGCAACCTAAATATCTTTCAGTGTATTTAAAGTATCCAGCATTCATTCTTTGCCACAAATCTGCTAAATCAAGGCGACCTATTGCAAAAAGATTCGATCCCGCAAGAATGTCCCCAGATCTATATCTCGCTTTCTTCCCATTTTTACGCTTGAAAGCGATTCCTGACTTTAATTTTTCTTGAAGATCAGAAATTAACTTTCGCTCTTTATCGATGGGTCTATATTTCTCAAGGTATTTATCTATTAAAAGTTTGTGAACCTCCGCTATTGTAAGATCAGTTTTACCATCTAATATAGTCGCTGCAGTGCGATTGGTACTTATTCCTACCTCAGCGTGTACTATTTTTTCACTCGATTTCGCCTCATCGCATTTAATTAAATAAAACTCATTTTTATATCCGAAAATATTCTCTGCAATACCAACTATAAACGATTTATTGTGTATTTGCGGTCGCACCCCTCGAAAAAGTGCGGCAAGTCTACCCCTTGATTTTTGATCAGACGAGCCAATTTGAAGAACATTGTCGCCATTAATTACTAAATACAAATATGGTTGGCACTTTGGTATTTCTTCCAGAGAATGAATCAGCATTAAGTCACTTCCCTTAATTAATTTAGTAACCTTCGCCAAAACCTCAGATGCCTTCATTTTTGAGCTCCTTCATCTTTAGTATGTAATTTTTTGCATATAAATCAACAATCATCAGATATTTTGATCATCTCTTAAAACTAAATGGCAACATGCAACTTGATAACTTGGAATATAAATTGTCCTTAAACCCCAAATGGATAAGTAATTATTAATTATACAAGATTAGGATTTTAAATTAAAGATCTAAAAACGAAAAGAGTTGAGGCGGTATAAAGACTTGGTATAAAGACCGAATCGTTTAAGCCTAGACCACTCTCCATTACGAAAATTAATTCCCATTCAGTCCCCCTTTGGTAAATTATCGTAATTTTCTACTTGTCGCACAATTCATTTAGTATGTTTGACGAGTCGCCGCTCGATTAAAATCTTTTTACCAACAGCTCTGATTGTTTCATTTTGGCGCATTTTCTTAAATCTGAACTCACCGAGTCCTCAAATGACGTTAGGTGCTGGAAAACTGGATAAGGAGGGTCATTGATTATGGATAAACATTGGACCAAAATTAACAGGAGCCTACAAAATCATTTTTCAAACTATATTCATTTAGGAAATCCTAATTTAATTAAACGTTATCAACTAGCAAAACTTATATGCTACGAAAAAGACGTCTCAATTGAAATGGCGATCAACCAAGTTGCAAGCTTTTATCAAATACCTTATCGAGATCGAACTGACTCTCGGTTTCACCAACATTTTTCAATCATTCCTTATCCCTGGCTAGTTGAACAATTTCTTCTTAATTTCAAAACAATTCAACAAAATGAAACACTGATTCAAAGAGCAGTCGCCGATGTTAAATTTTATTTTCAGCAGTTAGAACAAACTCCACCACCTGAACTTGCTCACGAATCAATTTTACTTCAGTCAGCCTTTCATGCCCTAAAGAAATGCTGGAGCTCAGAATCATCACTTGGTCTTTTTGACTTCCTAAAATCTTGGAAAAGACAATCATTTCTAAATTACGGTGAGAAATACGAATGGTATTTTGAGATTCTTTTTGAAGAAATTGAAAAAACAAAATTGGAAGACGTTACGCTGACCGAAATTAAAAAGAAAACAATCTCGTTAACCCAAACTGAAATTGATTGGCTCCGCTCTATAAAGCTAGAGCTGGAAAACAAAATTCATTTTAGCACTTTCCCCCTAAGTACAGGCCCCAAAAAGGCAGTTTTAATTGAAATAGAGCGAATCACTCGAACACTTAACAGGTTGGGTTCGGTTGAGCCTGAAATTTGACCGGCCGGGAATTTTTGTACCACTACCAATGTTAATGACTAACTGACAAGCTGAATGTTTACCTCCCGTGCTTCTGGAGCCTTTGGCGGCTTGCCACCGAGTGAAGAATGGGGTCTCACTTCATTATAATGCCTTCTCCATCTCTCGATGATCACCTGTGCCTCGAAGAGCGTGTAAAATATTTCACCATCGAGAAGTTGATATCTCATCTTGCCATTGAAAGACTCGCAGTAGCCGTTCTCCCATGGACTTCCGGGCTCAATGTAGAGCGTATTTACGCCAATATCCTTGAGCCATTTTCTTAACTTCTTTGCAATGAACTCCGGTCCATAATACCTACGGATGCAAAGAGTCACAACTGCGCCCTGTTCATGTAGAGTTTAATTTCCAAACAAAACATCAACATGGAGGTGCCCAGTTATGACCAACACAACTTTTGTAGCGATAGATATTGCCAAAGTCAAAAATGACATTCTTGTCGAGTTTTCAGATGGCAAGAGAAGGAAGCTGAAGATTTTTAATCGAATGGAAGATTTTATTGAACTTGATGAATTACTCAGAGCGCAGAGCGGACCTTGTGTCGTTGGGGTTGAGCCAACAAGCAATTACCATCGACCAATCAGTTATTTTTTAAAGAATAAAGGTTACGATGTTCGTTTTGTTCCTTCAATTGGTGTTGCCCGCACGAGGGAAGCTCTTCACAACTCCTGGGATAAAAATGATCCAAAGGATGCTCAAGTAATTTTACATATGCTAAAGACTGGTGTGACTCAAATATATCATGATCCAGTAATTAACGGATTCAACGATTTGCAAGAGCTTTCAAAAACCCACTATCTGATCTCCCTGCGAAAGACAAAAACCCAGCACAGCCTTCTGACTCATTACTTGCCACTGTATTTTCCGGAAGTTCAAAAATACATGCATGCATCCAGAGCCGAATGGTTTTTCAAAATGCTACATAGGTACCCAACACCGAGCTGTATCACCAAGTTTTCAGAGGAAGAGTTTATCAAAGATGCATGGAGTGTTTCGGGTCGAAAAGTTGCAAAAGAAGCTTTTTTAAAAGACCTCTACGCTACAGCAGGATCAAGCATCGGCGTTCCAATTGATGAAGATTCGCAGTCTATGAAAAATGTATAGACTGATTCTAGAAGAGGCCATCAGCCTCTGCGCCCGGCGACAAGCTCTAGAGATACAAGCCCATAATTTTTAAAAGATGACAACCAATATAAAATTTTGCGATCAATACCAGGAATAGGTCCAATATTAGCTTTAACGATCATTGCAGAGTCAGGTGATCTGAAAAGATTCAGCCACCATAGAAAATATTTGAATTTTTGTGGCATGAACTTAAGCACTCATCAGTCAGGACAATTCAGAGGTAAATCATCACTTTCAAAGCGAGGAAATTCAAGACTTCGATGTGCTTTTTGGATGGCAGCTACGGTAGCTATTCGAATGAGAGAAAATAGTTTTAGATACAAATATGAACGATATATTAAAAGTAACCCGAATGATGCTGATTTAAAACGGAAAGCTTTGACGGCAACGGCGGCAAAAATTTGTCGTGTTGCCTACAGTTTAGTAAAAGAAAATAAAATTTATCGACCCTACTTTGAGGCGTCGGTACCAAGTGGAGGAATTCGCTCGGAAGGGCCGTAGAGACTCATTGTAGATCTCGTAGATAATGATGGGATCCTCCACTTGGAATTCATTTTGTTTTAAGTACGGTTAAGACCGATTCGTATAGATTCGGATCTTGTGTCATTATGGTTAAAGGATATTCCTGTATCGGTGGAGGCACGCTTGGATTTAACTTTTTATAGCCATGAAAAAATGGAAAGGACTTGCTTTGTGAAAAAATTGATATTGACTAATGAGTTAGTACGTTGTCCGAGCGTATATGCTCTGGAATGCCATGCTCAATGAATAGGTCCGCAAGAATCAAAATAATGTCCTGACTTCTAATTCTACGAGCTACAAACGAAGCCAGACACTCTTTACTGTGCTCGTCGATGATATTGAGGATCCTAAGCTTTCTTCCATCGTGGGTCTGTTCAGACACAAAATCATAGCTCCAAACATGGTTTTTGTGCATTGGCCGCAGGCGGATACAAGATCCGTCAGCTAGCCAAAGCCTCGCTCGTTTCGGCTGCTTCTGAGGTACCTGCAAGCCCTCCTCTTGCCAGACTGTGTGGACTCGATCACGGCCCACAATGAATCCCTCCATTTGCAGCATTGAGGTGATTGTCTTGTAACCGACCTGCCATACTGAGTTGCAAGCTCGATAATCCGCGCACGCAGACGCACACGACCAGGGTCGATGATCTTCTCATATCGTTGAGTTGTGCGAAGTTGTCCAATCACTCCTGCAAGCAAGACGTTCAGAGACATTCAACTTAGTCATGGCATGTTGAACGGCCTCACGTCTACGTGCAGGGCTTAGAAGTTTCCCGAGGCGACTTCCTTCAAAATTGAAACCTCAACTGCTTGATTTGCAACAATTCTTTTGAGTCGTAGGTTCTCAGCTTCGAGTTCTTTCAGGCGCTTAGCCTGATCTACCCGAAGGCCACCGTATTCTTTGCGCCAACGAATGATTGTCTGAGGAGTTACGCCAACCTTCTTGGCTGACTCTTCGAGAGTATGTCCCTTGCCCTCTTCTAGCTCAACAGTTCTAAGATGTTGAATGATCTCTTCTGCTTTAAAGTTCTTTCTTGCCATTTTTGACCTCTTTCTAGGCCCAGATTAACATTGAATCTGGACCAATTTAAGCCGGCCAGGTCACTAGGTTTCATTAAAAAATTTGGTGGACGTCCAATTCACTTAGAAATTGCTCAACAGATCGCAATAACTACGGGCACTGAAAAAATGGCTCGACGATATTTAGTGATCTTTGACTCAGTTCCGGGAGGCACAGGGTTTTTAAAAGAGCTTTGGAATAAAGACTCGTTCTATGAGTTAGTTAAGCTTTCCCTAGAAGCTATGGAATCATGCACATGTAATTCTTCACCTGAATTAGACGGATGTCCTAGGTGTGTCTATTCTGGAGCTGGCCAATACGAATTGCATAATATTTCAAGGACTGAAGCAGTTCGTTACCTAAAAATGATCTTGGAACACAAAAGCAAGCTAGTAGAATTAAAAAATGGACTTGATGATGTAGATATTGATTCTTTCCTTGATTCAGATTTCGAATATAGATTTTTATCTGTTATAAGAAGATTAAAAGAACAAGAAATCGTTCGAAAGCTTGATCGGTTCAAGATTCAGGTAGATTCACTTGATTTACCAAAGCAAGAAGATGGTCCGATCATTTTGAAGCTTCAGAATCAAGATACTAAAAACATTTTCGTATAAAATGACTTCACAAAAAGTTCTAAACGACGGCAATCTAAAAACTATTGCAGACTTCTATTTCGAACCTCTCGATTATGAGAATAGTAAAAATATCGCATTGTATTTGGATGGCTTCAAATATCATGCTGGACCAAAGAGTGGCGATAGAATAACTGCTGATTTCGAAAAGCGACAAGCACTTATAAATGGCGATGGCGTCTCCCCGCATATCGTTTGGACTTTAACTTGGAAAGACCTAGAAGCCTTTGAAAAAGAGCCCAAAGATCACTCCGCGAAATATTTGTTCGATCTAAAAGGCCCGTCAGATCATTTTATATGTCAAAATCCGGTAATACAGTTTTTTAAACTACTTGTGGGTGAACGAATTGAGACTGAGTGGTTTTTAAAAACATTCATGGCCTCAAATGCAATTCGCAAGCAAACAGAAGATTTCAAGAAGTCGTACAATATATTACCAAGAGACCTAAGAATTGAACAATCAACTGAAGCTCTTCTAAAAAATATTCCAGACGCTAAAGGCGAAGTTGTGCTGTTCCAAGATCAATCCTCTGGAACTTTCAATATCTGTGTAAATCAAAAAACTAAGCTGGTCACTTCTTACATTACTTTTGCAAGTCCTCAAAATATTCGTGAAAAACCTGAGTTTTATGAAAATTGGGAAAGATTGATAAACTCGACAAACATAGCTCAACTCATCTCTGATAATTTAATTTTTCGAGTTTGGGCGGAGGAGTAATGAAGATTAAATTTGTCGAAATTAAAAACTTTAGAAAACTCAAATCAGTTCGAGTTGATTTTAGCGAAAAAACTACTTTATTCGTCGGCGCAAATAACAGCGGAAAAACATCTGCAATGGTGGCATTAGGACATTTTCTTGTTGATAAAAAGAGATTTGCAACCAACGATTTTACGCTCTCGAATTGGAGTGAAATTAATAAAATTGGCGTGAATTGGGAATCGGACACAAACCCTGAATACGTTCCGAATGTAATTGAATGGGAGAATTTATTACCATCATTAGATGTCTGGATTGATGCTTATAAAAATGAGATTCACCATATTCGTCACTTGGTTCCAACACTGGATTGGACTGGTGGACTTGTAGGTGTTCGGATTCAATATGAGCCTAAAGATATTCTAGACTTATATAAGAAATATCGCGATGCCATCAAAGCATCAAAAGATGTAAAGCAAGCTGCAAATATGAATCAAAAAACTTACAACCTATCTCTTTGGCCAAAAGATTTAAGGGATTTTTTAGAAAAGAAACTAAAAGAGCAATTTACAATAAAATCTTATTTGCTTGATCCTTCTAAAGTAGCTGTGCCTAAAAATGGAATCGCAGTCATTCAGGCACTTCCTGCTGGCAGCGATGCCTTAGAGATCGATCCATTCACAAGTTTGATAAAGATTGATGAAATCGCAGCTCAGAGAGGATTAGGCGATCAACAATCTCATTCTGAGGATGAAGATACTAATGCTAGCAGAAGTAATAAGAAACTCTCTGAGCAAATGAGAAGTTACTATGCGAAGCACCTGGACCCTTCTGAGCACCCATCAGCAGCCGACCTTGATGCACTTGAAGCTATTGAGTTAGCTCAAAAATCTTTTGATGATCGGCTTTCAAGTAGTTTTTCTGAGGCAATCGGAGAGTTGTCCAGTCTGAATTACCCCGGTGTTTCTGACCCAGTAATGAAAATCACAACCAAGATAAGGCCAACAGATGGATTAAAACATAGCGCGGCAGTTCAATATGAAGTTTCAAATTCTAATCCAGCTTCGTCACTAAGACTACCTGAAGAATATAATGGACTTGGATACCAGAATCTAATTTCAATGGTATTTCGCTTAATGAGTTTTCGTGATGGCTGGATGCGAACAGGGAAAGCAGATACACAAAATAAACAAACTCCTACTACCACAATACAGCCATTACATTTAGTGCTTGTCGAAGAACCTGAAGCACACCTCCACGCCCAAGTTCAACAGGTTTTTATTCGTAAGGCTTACGATGTTTTGCGAAAGCATAAAAATTTAGGAGATACTAAAACGCTTCATACACAATTGATTGTAAGCACGCACTCGAGTCATGTTGCACATGAAACCGAGTTTTCTAGTTTGAGATATTTTAGACGACTACCAGTTCTTGAAGCAAACCCTGTCCCAACGACTGCGGTAATAAACCTGTCCGAAGTCTTTGGGGTGAGGATGAAACTGCAAAATTTGTAGCACGCTATTTAAAGGCAACTCACTGTGACCTATTTTTTGCAGATGCAGCCATCATGGTTGAGGGCCAAGCAGAAAGAATGCTTATACCTCACTTCATAAGAAAGAATTTTGAAAAACTCAATAGATGCTATGTTTCCATTCTAGAGGTTGGCGGAAGCCATGCTCATCGCCTTAAATCACTGATTGAACACCTTGGTCTTTTAACCCTTGTCATAACTGATATTGATTCTTCAGACGCAGATGGCAAAGCTGTTCCACCCGAAATAAATAAAGAACAAGAAACAGGAAATGAAACATTAAAAACATGGCATCCAGTCAAATTAAAAATAGATGATCTTCTTGCCATTCCACCTGAACAAAAAATTAAAGAGTATAAGGAAACGCCGCTATTTAGTATAAGAGTCGCGTATCAAATTCCAATAGTTATTCAACAAGGAGAAACTACATCAACGGCCTACTCCACCACATTTGAAGATACTTTGATTATGGAAAACATTAAATACTTTAGTGAAATTGAAGATTCTGGAATATTCAAAAAAATTAAGAAAGCAATAAGAGATACAGAAAGTGATTTATGTAAGCTTAGTTCAAATTTCTTTACACTCATCCGTAGTTCAAACAAAGGCTCGTTCGCGCTCGATTTATTGTGGTTAGATAAGAAATCAACTCCGTTGGATGGTCTGGTTGCTCCAAAGTACATTGCAGAGGGGCTTCTATGGCTTGAGCAAAAACTTACCGAAAATCAAAATAAAAATACAATTCCACAGAAAGCAAGAGTCACGAATGAGCAATGACACTAATATTGATGCTAGCGTTGATTCAACTATACAAAGCTGCCTAAACATCCAGGCCCCCCAAAGCTTTTTCCTATTTGCAGGTGCGGGATCGGGAAAAACTCGATCTCTCATAGAGGCACTAAAAACTATTAAAGAAAAAGACGGGAGTAATTTAAAGCTAAATGGAAAGCAAATAGCAATTATTACTTATACGACTGCTGCTCGTGATGAAATCAATAGAAGACTTGATTTTGATTACGCTTTCAGTGTTTCTACGATTCATAGTTTTATTTGGGATTTAATTCAAGGATACAACGTTGATATAAAAAAATGGCTTTCAACGAATCTTCAAGCGGAATGCCAAGAGTTGCAGACTGAAATTACGAAATCAAGACAAGGTACAAAAACGAGAGCCGAAAAGGAAAAGAGCCTCGAATCAAAGCAAAAGAGAATTGGGAATCTAGCCAACATTAAAAAATTTATTTACAGCCCGACAGGCGATAATCGAAGCAGGGACTCTTTAAATCATTCGGAAGTTATCAAAATTGGTGCATATTTTCTTGAGCACAAGCCCTTGATGCAAGAAATTTTAATCAATAAGTACCCTATTGTACTTATCGATGAGAGCCAAGATACAAATAAACATCTTATGGAGGCCCTACTAGGCGTTCAAAGCAAATACTCTAGTCGTTTTGGGATGGGTTTGTTTGGTGATACTATGCAAAGAATCTATTCAGACGGCAAGATTGATCTTGGTCGGAACTTACCAGCAGACTGGAAAACTCCTGTTAAAAAAATGAACTATAGAAGTCCGAAAAGAGTCATTCAACTCATAAATAAAATTCGTGCTGCTGTTGATAATAATGAACAGCAGCCACGAAACGATGCTAGCGAAGGATATGTTCGGATGTTTATTGCAAATAGTAACTCCGGCGATAAATTTTCTGTTGAAAACTCAATGAGAAGTAAAATGGCAGCCGCTACTCAGGATTCCCTCTGGTTAGATGCAAAGAACGTGAAGACTTTGATATTAGAGCATCACATGGCGGCCAAGAGGATGAATTTTTTGAAATGTTTAATCCAATTTATCAGATTGATGAATACAAAACTGGATTGCGTGACGGCTCACTTCCTTTTTTGAGGTTTTTTACATCACTTGTATGGCCAACTATCAATTTCAAAATGGAATCAAACCAATTTTCTCTCGCTGCTCTAGTGAAATCGCATTCTCCACTCTTAAGCAAAGAATCAATTAAGTCTGCTGGAGAAAATCAAGTTAGATTACTTGAGGAGGCGAGCACTGCCGTAGATGCTTTATTGAAAGTATATGATTCCGACGTAAACATTAGCTTTCTTAAAATTTTAAGAGAAGTTAATAGAAGTGGCGTTTTTGAAATTCCAGATTCGTTAAAACCATTTATTGATGATAATCAAGATTCGCTTGATACAAGCGATGACGAAGAATCAACCTCATCTACATCTCGCTTGACCGCAATTCGTAATTTTTTGGATGCTCCATTTAGGCAAGTCATAAATTATTCTAGCTACATTAGCAATGATGCTCCATTTGGGACTCATCAGGGCGTAAAAGGTTTGGAATTTCCTCGTGTTCTTGTGATTGCTGACGATGAAGAAGCTGGTGGGTTTCTTTTTAGTTATGAGAAACTTTTTGGCGCAAAAGAAAAAACATCTACAGATATAAAAAATGAACAAGAAGGCAAAGAAACTGGCATCGATCGCACGAGACGGCTCTTTTATGTGACTTGTAGCCGTGCTAAAGAAGGACTCGGAATACTCGCTTATTCAGGCAATCCTCTACAAGTAAAGGATTTTGCAATTCGCCAAGGTTGGTTTTTAGAAAATGAGATCGAGGTACTTCCATAACCAAAAAAATGGTCTTCAAATCTGCCCGCAGTGAAACTTTTTTTGAATTAAGTAAGAAAATGGCGAATCCAATATGCGACTGCTAAGATTGGAAAAAGTTTGAAAGGCACTTCAAAAATAACTACGATTAATATATGCAAATACCAAAGCTTCTCAGTAAAACCCGCCTAATGCGTGGATATCAATGCCTTAGAAGCATTTATATGACGATTCACAATAAAGAGCTTGAGCCTCCCGTCACGCCAGATTTGCAGGCCATTTTCGATCAGGGAAATATCGTCGGTGCAGAAGGTCGCAAAAAATATCCGCATGGCGTTTTAGTTGATTTTCCTGCGTGGGATTTTTTTGGATCACTAAAGAAGACACGCGAACTGTTGAAGGAAGAAACCCAAGTTATCTTTGAAGCGGCTTTTGAGTACAAGGGCTGCTACGCTCGCGCAGACATTATAGTTTATTCCAAAGATACGAAACGCTGGTCGGTTTATGAGATAAAATCAACAACCAAAGTAAAAGACGAGCATCTCGATGACGTAGGCCTACAAGCATGGATTATGTCAAATGCAGGACTTCCTATTGAAAAAATCTGCATCATGCATCTAAACACCGGATGTCGATTTCCAAATTTAATAAGTCTTTTCACAGAAGTTGATGTCACTGAAGATCTTCGTAATCGACATATGTCCATAGCCCCCAGATTGACTGAGATTTTTAAAACAATTAAAGAAGATTCCGTTCCTGAGGTAGATATTGGCCCCCACTGTACGTCACCTAATGAGTGTCCATTCATCAAACATTGTTGGACTCAAAAGAAAATTCCAGATCTTAGCGTTTTTAATCTTCCAGGGATTAAGTCAAAAAAATGGGATTTATACGCTAAGGGTATTTTGACCTTAGATGATCCAAGACTTGCTGACCTGACTCCTGTTCAAAATAGAGTCGTTGAGGTCTTTAAAAGCAAAAAGCGATTCATCGATACTCATGGCATTAAAAAAGCAATGGACTCTTGGCAATTTCCGTTAGTGTTTTTAGACTTTGAAACGATCAATCCGGCGATTCCACGTTATGACCAAACAAGTCCATACCAACAAGTTCCATTTCAATTCAGTGCACATATCTGGGACTCACCGGAGTCCGAATTGATTCATAAAGAATATTTACATACGGATATAAGTGATCCTCGTCCGAGATTAATACTGTCTCTATTGGAAGCGTGCAAAGGCAACGGTAGTATCGTTGCTTACTACTCATCTTTTGAGACTCAAAGAATATCAGAAATGGCCGAGTATTCGAAAGAACACAAAGGCGAACTAGAGTCTTTAGGTGATCGTTTTGTCGATCCACTTCCAATTTTTAGAGATTATGTTTATGACAGCGGCTTTGAAGGTTCGTTTAGTTTAAAAAAGGTAGCACCATCTATTCTTGGTGATTCACAATCATATGATGGAATGCTGGTTGATAACGGGACAGCTGCACAGAGAGCATTTGAAGAAATAATAGCTACAGCAACAAATTCCGATCGAAGGCAGGAGCTAATTTCAGCATCCTTGAGTACTGCCGTAAAGATACGATGGTAATGGTCGAACTTGTAAAATGGCTCTTCAAACAATTTGAATCTGAAGTGGGTTAATATGAATTTGGTTGAGTATCACAAGAGCATAGGGCGAGAACTTTCGGACGTAAAAAATCGCTTCAGACTTTTACTGGGGGACCAATACAACCGTTTTGCTGATGGTAAACATAAAGAGTCCATACTGAAGACTGTATTACAGCGGCACCTACAAAAAAATATAAGTGCAAAAAATGGGTTCATAAGATTTGATGACAATTCAATTTCCAGTGAGATCGATATTTTACTTTTCTCAAACGATAGACCGTTACTTTTTGAAAACTCTGATCTCGTCGTTTCAACACCTCACGCTGTATTTGGTGGAATTGAAGTCAAAACCACTTTGACCAGCAGCAATTTAGCTGAATGTTTAGATAAGATTGCGAATAATTTAGAGAAAACTTCTGAACATTTAGAAAAAGCCTATTGGTCAGATTTATATACTACAATACAGTCACAAACGAGAGGCGTCTCTAGAAACTATCCTTGGTTTTCTTTATTTGCGTTCGATAGCGAGGCAACTGATGAGAATGTACTGAGCAAACTGAATGAGGCTGCCAACGGTAACTACAGAAGAGCAATACCTTGTTTATGCTTAGGGCCAGATAAATTTGTAAGATTTTGGTCCGAACATCGTAAATCAATCTCAGATACAAATCCTTTTACGGGTTGGAGAGTCTATGATTTAAAAGGTTTAGCTTTTTCATATTTTATTTCGAATATGATTTGGCAAGATCATGTTAATTCAGCAGAAACAAATCCTTGGTTCGCTCTAGAAAGTAAGGAAGTAAAGATGATCCACGAAATACCTTTTCGCAAGGAAACTTCTAATAAATAATAGACTTGTTTGATTACTACCTCCCAAGACTTTTGCGAAAGTAGCAATCGATTTTACAAATGCTCAATACTTTTTAGTAATAGAGCAATTTATTTTCCCCTAAAACCATTATAACCATCGGAAGAAAATTTCAAAAGCGACAATTCGTTTTCTAATGCGATTTTAGCAGTTTCTTTATCAGAATAAGTCCCAACAACAAAATGAACAAAATATCCTTTTTCGTTCAATGTAATCGCACAAAGTGCAAACGGCTTACTGCCACTACTGTCACAAAGAACCAAAATCGCGGGATGATTTTTGGTTTTGGCCACCATATTTACAATCAGTCGTGGACTAGAATCCCCGTAAGAAAACAATTCTCCAATCTTAATATTTTGAAAATATGAATCCAGCGCGCTAATTCCAAACTCATTCGGGCACATTGGAAAAAATGAACCGTGCCACATATATTGTCCACACATTGGCGTTTCCGCAAAATCAAGTCCGGGCTCACCCGCTAGCCCAGCCTCCCACTTATGTAAAGGCTTAAAAACTCTTTTATCAAACGCACCTCTTCGGTTCGTATAGCTCCCAGTTGGAATATTTTTAGAATTTGCCCAAATCGCCATTCGTAGTTTGCAGTTTTCTGCTTCTTCGTGGGTAACAGCCTTCATCCAAGACATATTTGGCGAAATATTCATACTGTTTAATATTGACGGGTTTGCTAAAAATGCTTCAACACTGCCACAAAGAAATTCGATTTTCTTTCTGGTAACTGGATTTTTGAGGGTATTTTCTAAACGAGTTAACCATCTCAAATTTTCAGGGCGGTTGTTTCTGCAGTTTGAATCTATATGATCGACCACGTACTTAGGATCTGGTGGATCACCGTGAAATGCAGTGGCTACAATTCGATGCACTCTTACCCCCGCAGTGTGCAAATACGGGTTTGATTCGTTTGAGTTTCCCAAAGTCCATTTGTTATCAACTGATCGAACCCTTTTTCTTTCTGGAGTATGGGTATGGCGAAGCACTGCTCCGTTATCGCGGACCGAATACAGTTCCCCTCAAATGAGCACTCTTTTTGAATTTTGTAGTCATCAAGGTTTATTGAAGTTTCAATTATGTCTTGGCTTTGAATTATCATAGATTATTTCTCGTTTCTGTTCAAAACTGCGAGAATTCAAATTTCGATAAAAAAAGTCGAAACTAAAACCCGCAGTTTCGGTTTTAATAATTATTGTTGTTTCGTGACTAGATTACGAAAGTTAAAGTCACACATTGATTTTGCACTATCTGCTTTTTCTAGTTCTTAGAAAAGTAATTTGGATTCCAAAGACTGCTCTGCATTTTGAACCACTTAATCACACGTTGCAAACGTCCAAACTTCGTTGGCTCGAATTGCTGCGTACTACTTTGTCCAAAATCTTCAAGCTGAAGATTTCGTTCTTCTTCAGTATTCAATTCAAGACGAATTTCAGTACTTCTCTGAATTTCGTAGTCGTAGGTTGCAGTACAAATTGAGGTGAGCGTTCCTATATGGCCAAGCTCTGTCTGTTTATACTCATTAAAGATAACCTTTTTGGTTCTTTCGATATTTGAAAAGAAGTCCGAAAATTCGCCAGCAGTTTGTAACTTAAACGCCGGAGGCAATTCTTTGCTGGGAGTTTGTTCCTTCTTTTCTGATACATTTGTTTGAGTTTTTTCATTTGAAGCCAAGGCTGAAGCTGTATTCCAATCATTGAATCCAAACACCTTCGCCATCACTTCTAATGCATGATCATGCGGTAATTCGATATTATGCTTTTCTTTTAAGACTTGTCGCAGATGTTTTGTGCGTTCTTTTATTTGTTCTCTGGACGGCTCTTTCATAGATACTCCCTTTTTAAAATCGGACTTTTTGTTCTCTTGATCGCCTTAAAGACAGTCCTTAAAAAGTTTGTAAAAAAAACCTTTTATGAATTGTAGAAAAATTCACCGTAGCATTTCAGCCGCGATCGGCAGGCTTTTCTAGGCCCTTGAAAAATAAATAGCAAAATTGTTAGCCGTAGGTCAATTTAATTCTGTTTGAGGAAAAATCTTAAGATTCTCCCTCTATAAATTGATCGACATCATGCGCCCAATAATAATTAGACCCATTGTCAAAACTAATAACATTACCTTCTTCTGATACAGCTGATTCGTAATCAGCCAGAGCACATTGCCAAGAAACCGGATCTTGTTCTTTCAAAATTGTCACTGTATCGAACTCACACCAACCAACTATGGTAGTTTCAGGATAGCATTCGCGAACCGATTGCTCGAAAGCTTCTTCAAGATCGACAGGCTCAAGTGCAGTTTCAAGTATGTGTTTTACAACCCACTCCGTGCTATATTCACAACCTACACCATCGACAAGTCTCATCAAATCATCAGAATGACATTTCGAACAAGTTCCAGTCGGAGCTACTTCGTAGCAGTGATAGCAAAATGGTTTTGATTTTTTAAATGCTATTTCAGTCAGTTTTTTATAAATTTCAGAATTCATATTATCTCCCTGTTCGGTTGTTTCCTTTTGATTGAGGCTTCCTTCGCCAGAAGTTCAGGAAGCCGAGGAGGAAACAAAGAGAGCGTAGCCATAAAACTCGGACCGACGGCCGTATGGCACAAGTTCCATGACAAACTTGTTTGGCGTGGTGGCTTGTAGGAGGTCCGAAAAAGTTTTTTGGCAGAGCGAACGGCAAAAAAAAGGGAGTCTTGAACCTCAAATCCAAAACTCCCTTAATGATTTTAAAAAGTCTATTCCAGCTATCGAAAACGCTTAGCCTCTTCTGGAAATATCGAAATCGGTTTCCAATCTATATGGGTTACCTTGCGGGATGCTTTTTGAATTTGGGCCCAACACTCACGAGATGAGCAGTCTTCCATTTTTGAGAAGCTGATTCCTAAATCCAATAATGCTGCTGCGATAATAAGTTTGATAAGTATGTTATACATAGATCCTCCTATCTTTTGGTTAAAGTTTTAATCATGGTTAAAATAGTATGCAGTGCTTGATCATCCAGCAGTTCAAGCAGACTATTGATTTCCGAAATTACTTCATCAGCTATGATGTCGGCGCGAACAATTTTGTCAAAGTCTTGCCGCTTATATCCAAGTGAGCGTAAAATAAGATCTATTTTATTTTCCGTTAGATCCGTTCGCCCTGCTTCGATAAGACCAAATGCGCATTCTTTGAATCCACAAATTTCGGAAGCTTTGTATTGGGAAATATTTCGTCGTTTTCGCAAAACACGAATAGCTCGAACTTCTTTTGTGACAAGTTTATAAAGGTTGCGCCTTGGTTTTCTGGATAGAGTTCGTTCCTGATTGTAGGCATCAATTTGAGCCAGGGCTTTTTCTGGTGAATCTTTGAATCTTAAAAATTCAGGCCAAGTCATACCCATGTTTTCAATTAGCCGTTTGAGTCTGTCTTCAGTGTAGTTGCATCGACCATTTTCAAGCTGCTCCAATGCTCTGATGGAGCAGGAACACCGTTCAGCGGCCTGACGACGGTTTAATCCCAAAGATAGCCTTGCGGCCTTAAAAGCAACCAGGGTCTTCGTGATATTTTTGATGGATGACCGTTTAAGTGGATCTTCTTGCATTGGACTCTCCTTTCAAGAGTTGATTACAAGAAGCAGTTTGTTTTTTATAAAAATCAGGAAGTGGATCTACAGCGAGCTGGCTAAAAATAGTATTTTTGCCAGCGACCTAGTACGAATGAAGTTAGATACTTAGGTGCTCATCCTGCTATTTGTGATAGCGAAAAATAACACAAGTACCAAAAGCCAAACGCAAGCCATCCATAAGCCAATTCGAGGCTGTGAACGGCTGTTCTAGGCAGGTTTCAAAAGCGAAGATTTGCCCCTTTTGATCTCTCTAAGGCTTTAATTTGTTTTTAGTTTTTTATATTTTTTCAAGAAACCCAAACTTCCAGGCCGGAAAATTGGAGGTGATGGAGGGAGTCGCACCCCCGTACACGCTTTTGCAGAGCGCTGCCTAACTCCTCGGCCACATCACCAGGCGGGAATAAAACTGCAGACAAATTAATATTTTCAGCCAAATGAGTCAACCTAATCCCATCGCTTTAAACGCTCAAAAGGCCGGGCTGTCCATTTTAAGGCGTGTTCAATATGACGAGGGAGAATCTTGGCCTCAAAATCTAAATCAGCAAGACTCCTGGCGACTCGAAGCGTCGCTTGATACCTTCGCCGAGAACCTAGGTCCTTGTTCATAACATGCTCAAAATAAAAGCTCTCGACGCCCTCTTCAATTTCAGCTATTGAACGACGCGAATTAAGAGTATTTCCTCGATTTGTTTTGACCAGCCACTCTCGAGTTTCTTCAAGCTTATTCAAAATATCAGTTCCGGAAACCATCACAGTCTCCGCCTGCTTTTTTTCTCGGAAAAATAGAGTAATTCAAAACGATCTACCAAGGGACCCGATAATCGATACGAATAACTCTTGCACTTAAGAAGTGAAAACCGACACGAAGCTCGTCCACCCGGAGTAAAATCTCCGCACGGACACAAGTTCGTCGTGGCCACCACCTGAGCCATCGCTGGATATTTAACTACCTTGGAGCCTCTTGTAAGACGCAAAGACCCCTCTTCCATTGGCTCCCTTAGGGCTTCTTGCACTTTCGTATCAAATTCTAGCAACTCATCCAAAATCAGCACCCCGCGGTGAGCTCTGCTAATCTCTCCCGGCTTCGGCGGCACTCCCCCTCCCACCAACGAAAGCGGCGTGCTCGAATGGTGAGGTTGAATCACCGGGCGCCAGCGAATCTTCGTAGCTCAGCTCTTTGTTGATTTTTTTGATTTCTAAAATCTCTTCTGGCTTTGGCACCGACAAAAAACTGCCAAGGGCCTTAGCTATCGTTGTTTTGCCAGACCCCGAAGGCCCTGCGAGTAAAAGCGAATGTCCGCCCAAAGCAACTACAGACAATAGATCAGCCTGTTCCTGCGGAAACGAAAATAAAAGCCCGTCCGTGGGCCTCTTGATAATAACTTGTTTCATTTCTGGGGGATGCATGCGCGGATAAGGCAGCTCCTTTAACTCTGGCAAAACACGGCGACTAAAAGGACAACACACCGAACTCAATGAGCCTGTCAGCACCTGTGCGGCCTCATCTCCCTCAAAATCACTGGCAAGATCTTCAGGTTCAAAAACCTCTCCATTTAACCCGAGTTCGCCGTAAATATAAAAATTTTCATTCAGCATTGGCGCTGGCGCTTGACCGGTCTCCCACAAAATCCCCGATGCAACAGCAAGCTCTAGGCCTCGCGAGGATTTTTTGAGATGATTCGGACGAATGTTCACAAAAACTTGCTGCGCTCTCGGAAATTCGAAATTTTGGCTACGGATAGCACTCTTAATTCGGTGAATACTCTCTTTGATAATTTGATCTGGCAAGCCTAGAAACTGTATTGTCGGCAGCCCCGGCAACAAAGTAATTTCAACCTCAACCGGAACTAAAGAATTATTATCGCGAACAAGTGATTTTAATTTCATAGCTAAGAGATTCAGCAAAAGAATTACCGTCCTCTCTTTTCATCTCATTCGCAAATGGGACCCTTCGTGAGGCTTGCTCGGATTCGAAATACCAATACTCGGATTATTTTTCGATCTCTTTTAAATGTGACAGCGGGTGATGCTCATCAATCGTCTTGGCCATCGTTCGCGTTGTCACTGTTGTGTAAATCTGCGTCGTCTGAATACTCGCATGTCCCAACAACATTTGGATAGAGCGCAGATCCGCGCCGCTCTCGAGCAAGGCCGTCGCGCACGCATGACGGAAGCGATGTGGACTAACAGGTTCCGCATAGCCAGCTTTGGCGGACCAAGCAGCCAGCCATCGCCACACATCCACTCGCGATGGTCTGTGTCCTCGATCGTTGATCAAAACTGCCGGAGTGGGTTCCTTAAGTAACTGTGGACGAACTTCTTGCAGGTAGTGCGTAAGATGCTTCGTGAGGCTCTCCGTCAATGGGGCCAGGCGCTCCTTGCTGCCCTTGCCAAGAACCTTTATCCAACGATCCGTGGGGTTAAAGTCGCTGACGTTGAGTCCAATCAGCTCCGTCACGCGCACACCCAAGCCATAAAGAAATAACAATGTCATTTGATTGCGAGCCGTTCGGATGGGATCGCTGCTCTCAGCCGCACTGTACAGCTCATCAAACTCTTGGGGAGTAAGAACTTTGGGCAATCCGACTTTGACTTTCGGCGGACGCAACTCTCTGAGCTCTGAACACTTCATCCCCCGAGTCTCACAAAATCTGAAATAGGTGCGAAGACTGCTAATGACTCTTGCTTGAGAGCGGGTCGAAAGCTTGTGCATTTTCATAAACTCATAAAATCCCGGAATACTTGACCCCGTTTTTCGGTACGCTACAAAGAGCTCAAGATCGCGACGGTAAGCCATCACCGTGTTTTGCGAACGTCCCCGAACATTTTGCAACTCATCGAAAAATTCAATCCAAAGTTCTAATTCCATCGGATCATTACAAAAGATTTTATGTTACATTGGCAAGACTCTTTGGGTCACTTTTGCACTGCATCCGAAGAATTAACAAAATAAAAATGGGAGCCTCGCGGGCTCCCATTTCAAAGCGTGTGTAGTAAGGGGAAAGTTTAAAAATTCATTTCAAGAGGAACAGAGCAGGTCGGAAAGGCAATCGTCATTAATCCGGGATGACCAGGAACTGTTTGAATCGCGGCCTGAACATTTCCCAACATAACGTATCCAGAAAAAATTCCAGCTTGCAAAGTGCCAGCCTGTGTCGCTTGTAACGGAAAAGACCCAGGCATCATTCCGGAGCAAAGGTAAGGCTGAATCACATTCACGACACCGCTGATCGATCCCATACCGGTGCCAGAGGGATCTCCAGAGACCTGGAACTGTATCTGTAAGTACTGTGAATTGGTCGTAGCACCGCCGTACAAGGGGACTCCACCGACAACTCCACCAGGTCCACAACCAGGAACAGTACAACCACCTGGATACATTGGAGGCACAGGAGCCGGAACACCCGTATTGCCAGAACTGCTTTTCTGACAGGCCGTCGTGAACAGAGTCATCACAGCCAGGAGTCCTATCAAACTCCCTTTTATTTTCTTCATCGTTAATGCTTTCATACACACCTCGCTTAAATTCATAAATTACTGATTAAATGCTTTTGATCTTGAAAGTCCTGTAAATGTACCCAGCCTCTGATATCCATCTGATGGATAAGGAGTCGACTTAGCCAATGTTGACACCGTTGAAGTTCCGCACTGGTAAGCTCCGCGATAGATAAACCAGCAAAAACGCATCATCCCTTGAGTTGGAAATGCCGTCGCAAAGTTTTTATACCAAATAGAACCGTTCACTGTCGTTGAACCCTGGCCGTCACCTAGATTTGGACCTAGCTCATCAATCGAAAGAACGACGGCACCAACCGAGTCCTGAAAGTATCCAGAGAAATAGGTGTTGTTGTTAAACCAAGTATTGTACTGAGCCTCATAAAGCCCCGTGTCTTTGGCTGTATTATAGCTGTCGTAATCTTTATTTACGCCTGTACCAGCTACAAAATACCCTTCGTAATGGCGACCAGCATCGTCATATGCCAGCTTAACTTGACCGCCAAAATGACCGCCACCGACATCATAGACATTCACATTCAATTTTATGTTCGTAGGATTATTTAAAGGATGAGTAGCTACATAGGCATTCATCACATCAAGCGAATCGATCTTAAAATCAACAGTTGCGCCATAAGACCAATTATCACCGGCAGATCCAGCTCCCTGGCCTGGGGGCGCCTGAACAGGAAACGTCGGATTAACAACCCCCGCAGTCGTCTCTGCCGCCGGGCTGTCGCCTGTCTTGAACTCCTTAGCACAACCACTGGTCACTAAAACCAAGGTTGCTAAGTTTAAGATCAGTTTAGACTGTTTCATATACGCCTCTCATTGTTAGGGTCCCCCCTTTTGATGGAGAACCTCTTAACAAAGGCTGATGCGAGTCCTGTGCCGTTCAAGAAGCCGCCAAATTTATAAACTAACTACTTGCTTTTACTATTCTTTTTTGAGAAGACTCAGTTTGATACAGAGGGTTTCATACCCAATTTAAGTGCCATCATCCTTTTTTTGTCACCGAGGAGTAAAAAAAAAGGACACTTTTTTAAAATTTCTCTTTAGTTCTCAAAAAAAGATACCGATCGGCAGACCATCTAAATAGGAGATTTAAAATGCAAAACAGAGCCTTCAATATCATAGTTATCAGCGCCGTCGCAGTTTTCGCTGCTCGTGTATTTTTAAATTTCTAAAGAGAGTCTCGTTTTAAGACGGCCAAAGGGTAATAGTGTTTCAGTATTCTTTGGTAAGACAAGCCCTTCTGCCCCAGATATTTACTTCCCCACTGGCACAGCCCAGCTCCATGACCAAATCCCTGACCCACAAATTGAATTTGCCCCTGATTTTCAAAAACTTCAAATTGCGTGCTTTTTAAATCCATAAAGCCAACAAGCTTTCTAAAATCGTTGCTTCGAATGTCGCCGACAAATGATTTTAAAAGGTCTTGCAACTTTTGTTTTGTCATTGTCAAAGACCAGCGCCCTCGCGGATTACTCGCACAAAATGAATCAACAGAAGTCCCCACATCATGTTCTCTCTCTTGATTCCACACCGAACTGGGTAGCACCGTTTTACCGCCACAGTCTGAATGATAAAAGGCCTTGAGCGTTTGCCCCTTTGAGTTTAATAGCGTGATTCCCTCTGTCTCTCTCTGGGCTTGCCTCGCCTTTACCAAATACGCTTGATTGATTCCTTGTGGCTTTTTGTAAACCTGATCAAGAACCGAGGACTCAACATCATAGGGGCGACTTTGACGTCCGTTTATGACCGCTTGAGTGTAAGATCGAATCGCCACAGCTTGGGCCTTCAGTGTTTCAATTGGCCAACCGAGGGGCATCTCGCTCGTTAAAACTGAAAACACGTACTCCTCTAAAGGCAAAACCCCGATGAGATCTACGCTTCCGGATAGATTTTCCCTAAAGAAAATTTTATCTGGCAAAGTTGTCGCCCCCTGCTGCAACTCTTGACCTTGAATCATCAGGGCCGGCTGAGAGCTCAAAAGAGTTCTCGTTGTCGGCAAATTGTTACGTGAGACCTGCCAATACGATTTCGCTGCAACTAACACTCTTTGAATTTCAACTTGAACACTTTGATTTTCTTTTAAGGAGACTGACCGAAATTTTCTTTCGATTCCAATGAATTGAATATTTTCACCGGACAATTTAAACTTTGCCGGAAGACTTTTGATCCGAACCCGGACGAAAGACTCCGAATGCACCAAAGCTTTCGCCTGCGAAAACGAAGCTAAAAGGATAAAGAAAAATGACAGGGCACACGCAATCCATTGCAACACGGAAACTCCACCATGAGTTTTTTCTAATTACAAAACTCCAGGGGACATTTGACCAGGTATTTCTGTGGCAGAACTAGACTAAGAAAGGGTTTTATAGCGTTCCGAGCTCTTTCATCACCTTTTGCAGGTCGGCCCAGACCACCTTTTTAGCAGCGGGGTTCTGCAAGAGGTAAGAAGGACTAAAAGTTTCAAGATATTTTTGTACACCGAGGTTTTTAATCACTCCGCTTGCCCCCGGCTTAGCCGAAAAAACCACAACAAATGACGAGGGTCGTACTGCTGCCATTGATGAAACCAAAGCCACCACATCGATGTCCCCGTCGACTTCGTGCTCATAAATAAGATGTTTTTTACCACCAAGGCGCATCGCCTGGATCATTTTATCCAAAAGCTCTTTTGATTCTTGGACAGAAATCCCCTGATCCTGCGACTCCTTAATGTGAATAAAGAGCAAGTCACAGAACTCTGGCGTGGTCACTGCCGAAAGTGAATCTCGAATCGCAGTAGATTTAACACCACGAACCCCAAGTACATTTTTCACATACGAAAAATAATTAGTAACGCTCTCTTCAACTTTCATCACCCTAAGCTACTGAGAGACTCGACCAATAGCCAGAGGTCTTGCGACGCGCCATGATCCCCTGGTCATTTTTAACCTGGAACTAGACGAAAAATGTCTCAAGTTAAGCCACTAAGGGACCGATAGGGTTCATGAGTGACGGCGATGCCAGATGAACAGGATGTTCTGAGGAGATCGCCTGATCGAAATTCCACTTTTGCCAGGAGGGCTTTATGGAAATTCTACGCTTCAACATATTACCTGAACAAGAAATAAAACGACGCGAAAAGGTCAAATATGCCCTTAATCATTGCGTCGTTTGCCACGGAAAGCTCGAGTTTTCTTACTTTGACACCCTTGAGGACTCAAAGGTAGAGGAAGTTGCTCATTGCAAAGATTGCGGCAGAAAGGCCCTCAATCAAATTCATCACATCCATTAATTTTTAAAAGCGAATTCTGGCGCCCACACCAAAGTCAATATCCGCGTCAACAGAAGGAGCGACTTCGAGAACTAGCGCCAGCTCCCCAAAGATTTCGACATTTGGATTAAAGAAATCATAATTAAGCCCCAAAGAACCACGGGGACCAAGTGCGACTACAGACTTTTTTGTGTCATCATAACTGATAATTCTTCCGCCAATTCCATAATACATATTGATCGGCCCTCCTCCGCTGGTGTGCCAACTCCTCGCTCTGTCTCGAAGATAGTCTGCATGAAATTGCATGCCATGATGTTTGCCACCTGAATACGCAAAGGCCCCATCAAGTGAATGACTCTCATCCATCTTCATTTTTACAGATAAACCAGAAGGATCACCTAAGATCACCCCCAAACCAAAGTCTTCCGCAAAAGCAACAGATGACAGCAGACTCAAAGTAATCACCAACAGAAATTTCACTGAAAACCTCCTAAAAAATACGTCGCAACTTTTTGATCATCGCTTGAGATTGTTCAATTTTGCAAGCAGCTCCCAAGAAAAAATACAATGCGCCGTAAATGACCAAGACGACTCCGGATCGAACAATTACGAGCCCATCTTCCTTCAAAAGACTCTTTACTCCTAAAGCGACGGCGGCACTTGTCAAGGCACAAAACCAAAGCATAGAGTGAGATTTCATGTATAACCCAGTCGCACCCACTCGAATATTAAAAGCTCTCCGGAGCATTATAAATTCAATCCAACCAGCAATACCACCCGCAACAGCCAGGTTCATAGTCCCCCATTTTGTATCAATTCCCAGCCATTCAGGAAAATAAAAAGCGCCCAAGATACCGAAACCTGTTGCGCAAAGAACTCTTACAATTGCAAATCTGAGGGGAGTCCTTGTATCTCGCAATGAAAAAAATGCGGAAGAATAGAGACGTCCCAAAGTGCTGGGCAATAATCCTATCGTTGCCCCAGAAAGCACGGACCAAACATAGAGAGTATTGGCCTTGTCAAACTGCCCGGTCTGAAAAATCGCTGCCACAATCAAGTCTCCAAAAAACAAAAATCCGATCACTGACGGCACAATAAAAAATGCAACCTGAGCAAGTCCCCTGTCCAGCCTTTGCCTTAAATACAAATATACCTCCTGCTCTGTCCCCTTAGCTTGAGACATGGCCGGAAGTTCCGCTACTGACACGCTCATGCCGAACAAACTCACCGGAAGCAAATACAGAGTTTGGGCATAAGCCAAGGCCGAAACCGCGCCCGTTGGCAAAAGACTTGCGAGAATATTATCAATATAAGCACTGATTTGAACAACACCGCGTGAGATAACGACGGGAACAAAATTTCGGACCACAGTCTTAACGGCCTTCAATTTTGTATCCAAGCTGGGCTTGATCTTTTTTGCCAATTTTAAAGCGAAAGGCAATTGTATCATAAATTGCAAAAAGCTACCAACAACCAAGCCATAGGAAGCCGTCATCGCCAACTCAGACTGCCCTTGATAATTTCCACCAATTAGAAGAGCCCCAATTATCGAAAAATTCCAGACAACTGGGGCCACATAAGATAAAAAAAACTTTTTATGAGAATTCAAAACTCCTAGACACCAAGCAGACATTACTAAAAATCCAGTGCCCGGAAATAAAATTTGCACAATGCGGATTGTTAATTCTCTTTTTTCGCCAGAAAATCCCGGTGCTATTAATGGGATTAAAATCGGAGTAAAAAAAACTCCAGCAACAACAAGGACCGAGGTCACCACAAATAGCAAACTTGCGACCACCGAAGCCACTTTTGCAGCCTCCTCATCGTGCTTCTCGGCAAGGAGTTTTGCATAAACCGGAATAAAACTCGCTGAAAGCACGCCCTCACCAAACAAGTTTTGTAAAAAGTTTGGAATCTTAAGCGCCGCTTTGAAGGCATCCCCAGCGTCTGAATTACCAAAATAGTGGGCAAACACACGCTCTCGAACAAGACCCGTTATCCGGCTTAAAAAAATACCTAGTCCCACTAAAAAGGCGTGCTTCTTCATATTTCTTCGGGCTCACTTTTTTCGTCTTGTTCGTCGTCTGATTCATTCAACTGCAAAAGAACTCTCTCGGCAAGAACTCTGTTGAAACCTTTAAGCTTGGCAATCTCTTCTGGATCTGCTTCTTTCAGGTCTTGAATTCCTTCAAAGCGGGTGAGAAGCGCCTTCTTTCTTTTTTCGCCGAGTCCTACGATAAAATCAAGTTCGCTCTCAAGGCTAGTATTCTCTCGCAATTTTCGATGGTAGGTAATGGCAAAACGATGGGCCTCGTCGCGAATTCCTACGAGAATATGCAAAGCCTCGGCATTATTTTTAAAGATCACGGGATTCTGTCTTCCTGGTAGAAAAAAACGTTCCTCAGTGCTCGAAATTTCTGCTGCCTGAAAGTCTGACTCGGTACGCGCCTTGGCCATTCCAACCACTGAAATATCTTTTCGGCCTATTTCTTCTAAAATTCGTATTGCCTGTGATAACTGCCCCTTGCCGCCATCAACAACAATCAAATGGGGATCTTCGTACTCTTTATGCCGAAATCTCCTACTTAAAACCTCGGACATCGAGGCAAAGTCGTTCGCACCCTGAACCGATTTAATTTTATAGCGCCGATAATTGTCTTTGCTTGGGACTCCATCTTCAAAAACGACTTGCGAAGCGACGGTCTCAGATCCCTGAAAATTCGATATATCATAACATTCAATTCTTGTTGGTCGCTGTTTGAGATTAAACTTTTCTTTGATTTCATCGAGACCGCGTAGTTTTTCTTCGGACTTAGACACATATTTTTCAAAATGAGCCTTGGCATTTTGGTTTGCCATTTCAACCAAAGAACGTCCCTTTTCGTCCGTCGCAAAACGAACTGTGTTTTTTTGTCCGGAGCGTTCAAACAAAACGGCTTCCATGAGTTTAGTCAAATCAAGACCGATATCTACGGGCAGCAAAACTTCGTCGGGTATAATGTTGTCCTCATAGTACTGATTCATAAAGGATACCAACCACTCACGAGGGTCGCTACTCTGATCGGTCACATCCAAGACTGGAATAAAATGAGGACGGGTTCCGATCACCCGTCCCTGACGAATGTGAAGAGTTTCAATCAGACAGCCTCTTTCGTCGCCAAAGAAGCCAATCGCATCTTGATCTTGTTCTGAGGTGTCATTTATGACCGATTGCTTTGCTAAAATAGATTTTACGGCTTCGATGGAATCTCGCAAGCGGGCTGCGACTTCAAACTTTTCTTCATTTGCCGCGGCTTTCATTCTTTGCGTCATCGTTTTAACGAAGGTTTTGTTCTTTCCTTTTAGAAACAATAAAACTCCTTCAATTTCCTCTCGGTAATCCGCACTCGAAATATAACCAACACAGGGCGCAGTACAGCGCCCAATTTGATGGGTCATACATGGACGCTTTCGAGATTTAAAAATCGGATCGGTGCAATCGCGAACTTTAAAGGTCCTATTTAAAAAACGAATGGTTTCAAAAACCGCCCCGCCGCTTGTATAGGGACCGAAAAAAAGACTGCCGTCTTTTTTGACTTTTCGACTCAAATACAATCTTGGAAATTCTGCCTCCCAGGTAAATCTAATATACGGATACGATTTGTCATCACGAAGGCGAATGTTGTATTTGGGTCGGTGCTTTTTTATCAATGAAGCCTCAAGCAAAAAGGCTTCGACTTCCGTTTTCGTTAATATATATTCGACATGGGTGATATTTTGCACCAAAAGTCGCGTTTTTGGAGAGTGATCTTTTCCCTCACCAAAATAACTTCGCACCCGATTACGAAGATTTTTTGCCTTACCCACATAGATAATTTTATCCACGGCGTTTTTCATGAGATAAACACCACTTTGAGTCGGATAATCTTTTACAATTTCTCGAATCTCAGCAACTTTGGACATCTATTTTTTTTCACCTTCGAAGGGGCCGCTAGAATCTTTTTCAACCTGTCCACTTCGCACCGTTAAATCTAGTATTTGGAGCCGTTTGATTTCATCGCGAATCTTCGCAGCTTCTTCAAACTCGAGATTCGAAGAGTAATCCTTCATTTTTTTTCTAAGCTTTTCGATCTCTTTTTCAACTTTTCCAGGTTCGTTTTCATATTTAATTGCTAGATTCAACATTTTTTGCTCTGGGTCCGCAACCAAATGAACACCAATCGAACCATCAAAGACATCTCCAAGCCCCTCTTTGATTCTCTTTTTAATAGAGACGGGTGTAATATTGTGTTTGATATTGTACTCTGACTGAATGCCACGGCGCCGATCGGTCTCAGCCATCGCTTTCTTCATAGAGTCCGTGATGCGGTCGCCGTATAAAATCACTCTTCCATTGATGTTACGAGCGGCTCGTCCAATCGTCTGAACCAAAGATCGCTCGGAACGTAAGAATCCCTCTTTATCAGCATCGGTGATCCCGACCAAACTGACTTCGGGAATATCCAGACCTTCCCGTAGCAAATTAATTCCAACTAAAACATCAAACACCCCAAGGCGCAGATCTCGTAAAATTTCGGTCCGTTCGACGGTTTTGATAT
Source organism: Pseudobdellovibrionaceae bacterium (assembly GCA_016719575.1). Classification (GTDB taxonomy): domain Bacteria; phylum Bdellovibrionota; class Bdellovibrionia; order Bdellovibrionales; family Bdellovibrionaceae; genus JACMRP01. The sequence continues at coordinate 330,301 of JADJYV010000002.1, forward strand.
CACTGTGCAAATATTTTACTTTTACATTGAGAGATTCATAGTACTCCGACAAATCTTCAGCGCTGCGTTTGGTCAGGGTCGTGATGAGAACTCTTTCGTTCTTCGCAACACGAACCCGGATTTCTTTCAGAAGATCGTCGACCTGGTGTTTGACGGGACGAACCTCTACAAGTGGGTCAATTAAACCGGTCGGACGAATAATTTGCTCGACAATAATGCCCTCTGACTTCTGAAATTCGTAATTACCAGGAGTCGCAGAAACATAAACGACTTTGTCCATCATTCCCTCGAACTCTTGAAAGTTCAAAGGACGATTGTCCAAAGCACTCGGAAGGCGAAACCCATGCTCTACTAAAGTTGACTTCCGAGCTCGGTCACCACGATACATCGCTCCGATCTGAGGAACAGTCACATGGGATTCGTCGATGAAAGTCACAAAGCTTTTAGGAAAGTACTCCAGTAGAGTCGGCGGTGGTTCACCGGGCCCTCGACCTGTCAAATGCCGAGAATAGTTCTCGATGCCCTGACAAAATCCCATATGCTCCATCATTTCAATATCGTAGTAGGTCCGCTGCTCTAAGCGCTGAGCCTCTAAAAATTTTATATTGGTATTGAGTTCAGTAATACGCCCGCGCAATTCTTCTTGAATACTCTGAATCGCTCGTTTTAAACTCTCATCACCCGTCGCATAGTGACTGCCCGGATAAATACCGATTTGATCAAGATCTTCTAGCACCTGCCCCGTCAAGGGATCAACCCAACAGATTTTCTCAACAAAATCGCCAAAAAACTCTACGCGAATAGCTTTGTTATCCTCGTAGGGGGGGAAAATCTCTACAATGTCCCCTCGCACGCGAATAGCCCCCCGATGAAAATCAACATTGTTTCGCTGATATTGAATCCGAATCAGTTCTTTTAAAAAATGATCTCGCTTAAGTTCGGAGTTTGCCACAACTTGAATCATCATACCTTCGTAGGCATCTGGTGACCCCAAGCCATAAATACAGGACACCGAACTTACAATAATTACATCACGACGATCGAACAAAGATCTCGTCGCTGAATGTCTCATCTTGTCAATTTGATCGTTGATGGCAGAGTCTTTTTCTATGTAGGTATCGCTCGAAGGAATATAAGCTTCTGGCTGATAAAAATCGTAGTAACTAACAAAATACTCGACGGCGTTGTGAGGAAATAATTCTTTAAATTCAGCATACAGTTGGGCCGCCAAAGTCTTATTAGGAGCCATAACCAAAGCCGGCTCGTTCAATTGCGCAATCGCGTGAGCCATAGTGAAGGTCTTGCCAGAGCCCGTCACACCAAGCAACGTTTGATGCTTTAAACCCAATTTAAAATTTTGTAACAAATCCCGGATGGCTTTTGGCTGATCTCCAGAAGGTTTAAAATCGGAAACTAATTGAAAATTTTTTTTAAATTTCCCTGTTTTATTTTGCAACTTTATTTTATCACTTCCCAAACACTTCCCTCTGGAGTGTCATTGACGGAGATTCCCATCTTCGTCAATTGATCCCGAAGTTCGTCTGACTTTGCAAAGTCTTTTCTCTGCCTTGCTACAGATCGCGCCAGCACGAGTGCATCCACTGTTTCTCTCTGAAGATTCATTTTCGCAAGCAGCATATTATCAAGTTTCAATAAAAATTCATGGGACGGTTCCTGAAACATTGCCATGATTTTACCGAGCCTGCGCACAAAATTAACAAAACTCTGCGCTTTTCCGCACGCAACGGGGCTCGCCTTAATTCCTCGCTTCACTTGACTGTTAAACTGACGGACGACATCAAATAGGGCTGCCACAACATTGGGCGTGCCAAAATCATCGTTTAGAGCCATCACAATTCTTTGCCAAGCCTCCGTCGCGAAACTTTCAAAACTCGCATCCGGCAATACAGATTGACCAACCAAGAGCCCCTCGGCCACAGACATGGCAGAGTAAATACGGGCCAAGTTTGCAATAGCCCGCTCAACAGCCTCATCACTGAAGTCACTGGCAGAGCGGTAGTGCACAGAGAGAATCATCCACTTGTATATTTCTGAATTGTAACGCTCTAAAAATTCCCGCATGGTTACAAAGTTGCCCAAGGATTTTGACATTTTTTGATTTCCAAAGTTGAGCATATGCCAATGCATCCAGTACTTCACATAGTTCTTACCCGTGCAGGCCTCGCTCTGAGCAATTTCGTTTTCGTGATGTGGAAAAATTAAATCCGTGCCGCCACCATGAATGTCGATCTGCTCACCAAATATTTTTTCAACCATCGCTGAGCACTCGATATGCCAACCAGGGCGCCCCGGCCCCCAGGGAGATTCCCAAGAGGGCTCTCCAGGTCTTGAACCTTTCCATAAAGCAAAATCCAGAGGGTTGTGCTTTTTTTGGTCGATCTCAACCCGCGCCCCCGCCTGAAGATCCTCAACATTGCGGCCACTCAATTTTCCGTAGGTCGGAAACTTTTCTATAGCATACATCACATCGCCGTCTGCGACGTAAGCGGTTCCCCTCTGAACCAAGTCGGAAATAATTTTTCGAATTTGGTCCATACTTTCTGTAACTTTGGGATTGTAAGTATGAGGTCGCAATCCCAGAGCTTGAAAATCTTTTTGTATTCGAGGATATATTTCTCAGCAAGTTCTTGCGGCGGAATCCCCTGTTCATTGGCGCTATTAATAATTTTATCGTCGACATCGGTAAAATTAAGGGCGTACTCAACCCGATAGCCTAGTTCTTCGAGCCAATTACGAACAAGATTGAAGAAAACGACTCCGCGAAAGTTTCCAACATGCAAAAAATTATACACAGTAGGACCACAAACATAGATTTTTACGAGACCAGGACTCAGGGACTCAAAGTTTTCAAGAGTTCTCGACTGTGTATTGTAAATCCGTAGCGACATTATTTACCTCAGTTTTGCTATTACTTTATTCGCACGATCCACCAGAGACGAAGTCTTGATCAAGGGAACTAAAATTTTAAGCTCTGTCCCATGTGGTTTGCCAATGACCGCGACTCGAATCGGCATAAATAAATTTTTTCCTTTGGCATTCGCCTTCACTTTAACTTCGTCTTGGATTTTCAAAAACTCTTCTTCGCTTAAGTACTCTTTGCCCGTAGCCGCCACAAGATCCCGCCAAGCTACCAAAACAGCCTTTGTTGGCTCCCAGGCAAGAGTCTCCTCCGCCTCCGGCAGAACGACAAAAGACTTATCATTCAATGGTCTATACAATTCGATCCCATCGGCCAAAACTTCCATCGAAGTTTTAAATGCAGCCACAGACTTTTCTTGCCAAACTGGATCCATTGGCAACTCCATTTTTTCCCGCGCAAGGAATGGTTGCAAGAGCTTCCAAATCTCCGCATTGTCGCGAGCTCTGAGATGCTGAGCATTCATCCATTTTAGCTTTACCCGATCAAACACCGCTCCAGAGGTGTGCAACCTGTCTAAACTAAACCCATTAATCATTTCTTGAAGCGTTAAGATCTCTTTTCCATCAGGATGGGACCAACCGAGAAGGGCAATAAAATTCAGAATAGCTTCTGGCAAATATCCTTCATTCTTAAAATGCCCCGTAGCCACCGCTCCTTTTCGCTTTGATAATTTTTGCCGTTCCTCATCCAAGATTAAAGACATATGGGCAAACTCAGGAGGGGTCCATCCCATGGCTTCGTATATCATCAACTGGCGCAAAGTATTCGGCAGATGTTCTTCAGCGCGCAAAACATGGCTAATCCTCATCAAATGGTCGTCGACCACGCAGCAGAAATTGTAAACCGGCATGCCATCAGAGCGAAGAAGAACAAAGTCCCCCACCATATCTGAAGGAAAAGTCACCTGCCCGCGAATATGGTCCGTAAAAATATAATCCTTCTTGAGATGCTTAGTTTTAAAACGCACCACCGCTTTTTCTCCGGCGCTGAGTTTCTCTTGTGCCTTTGCCAGTGACAAATCCTGATGGGGAGAGTTTATTTGCGGAGGACGACCTTCTGCCTTTGCTGCCTCTCGTTGACTTTCAATTTCAGCTTCAGTCATAAAGCAGTAATAGGCCTTGCCCTCGTTCAAAAGCTTTTCGGCAATTTCTTTGTAAATCTTTTGTCTTTCGCTTTGGCGATAGGGCGCACACGGGCCCATGTCTGCGAGAGTTTGAGGCTCAACTCCCTCATCCCACAAAAGATTTAACCACACGAGATCATCGACCACTCCGCGTAAGGACTCTTGGCTTGATCTCGCCTCATCTGTATCTTCGATACGAAGTACAAACTCCCCCCCATTTTTTTTAGCGTAAAGATAATTATAAAGCGCAGTTCTCGCTCCACCTACGTGAAGAGAGCCTGTCGGAGAAGGTGCAAAACGGACTCGAACTTTAGACATGGATCAACCCCAAAAAAAAAGCCTGGCGATATGCCAGGCTTTTTATTTTCGCTAATTTCGGTCTAAAAATCAAAAGCTTATAAATTAACTCCGAAAATCGCTTTTACTTCTTGCTCCTGAAAGAGCTCATCCTGACTGGTCGCTAGCGTCAGCTCCTCTAGAAGTAGGCTGCGAGCCTTATCGAGCATACGACGCTCACCAAAGCTCAATTCTTTATCAACTTTAAGTAAGAACAGGTCGCGTAAAACCTCGGCAATTTCAAAAACTGAGCCGGTATTGATCTTTTCCATATATTCACGGTAACGGCGATTCCAAGTTTGATTGTCTATTTTGACATCAGATTCGCGCAGTATGCCCACCACGCGGCTGGCTTCCTCTTTGGAAATTATAGGACGAAGCCCCACGGTCGCCACGTTATCTCGAGGAATCATTACTTTCATTCCCGTATCCAAAATTTGAATTGAGTAAAAAGTCTGCTTGCTTCCGAGGATCTCTTTGGTTTCGATCGCCGTCACACGCCCCACTCCATAACCCGGATAAACAGCATGATCGCCAACTTTAAAAGTCACAGTGCTCCCCATCGGAAGACCTCCCTCATCATTGAATCTGAAAACAGACTCATAGCCGAAGTACTTTTAACAAATTTGACACAACTTATCAAACGAAACAGGTCGTCGCTAAAAAAAATACAAAAAGGCCCCGCGATTAGCGAGGCCTTCAGTCAGTTATTTCAATAACTTACAGATTAGTTCTCACGCGCTGTATAAACTAGAGCGTAAGCTTGTTTACCATTTTTACCTTGAGGAACCTTAAACCCAGTTACCGTCAAAGTATAAGTCCCTGCGGGAAGATTTGAATACTCGATCACCTCATTGTTATTTCGGCGATCTTGCGGCGTCGCAACCTGGGGTCCCGTTAAACTCAAGTCAAGATCATTCACAAGCGCTACGGAAGCATTCGGCGAACCCGGAGCGTCCATGTAAACCAAGTTTGCCAAAATCATTCCGGGACGGTTTAGAGTGAAGGTCACCTGAGTGCTTTCGCCTTGACCGACGCCGGACCTGTTATCGACAAACTGAGTTCCAGCTCCAAGTTCAACAATTCGAGTGATATCCATGCGCCCGTAGCCTTCGTCAAAATTCGGACGACGCGTAAGGAGCTCTTGGCCCCGAGAGGCACCCAATTCACCATATTGACCCGGATACATATCAACAGCCGTGTGAAGCAAAGTTGCCTTTACGAGAGCTGCAGACGGATTAGCAATTTTTGCTTTCTCTTGAAGCATTTGCCTTGCGATTGCGGCTCCTCCAGCGGCCAGAGGTGTTGCCATCGAAGTTCCGCCCGAGAAAGCATAGTCTGCGTTGTAAGCACCCCAAAGTTCACTTGAACCCGCAACGTGAGATCTTGCACTCAATATATTGGTCCCTGGAGCAACGATTTCTGGCTTAGTTCGTCCATCTGCTGTTGGACCTCGAGATGAAAACATCGCAACACCATTCGCGTTGTCCGACAAGTAGGAGCTAAAAATTGGTTCAGCACTCCACGACTCATTCGCCGCACGAAGCTTACTGACTGGCACTTGAAGTCCACCCGTTGTCGTCACATTTTCAGAAGCACCAACAGTCAAAGTATTTTTAGCAGTTCCAGGAGAACCAACAGAGCCTGGATCGATTCGCCCGTCCTTATTTTTATCCACACCACTGTTTCCAGCTGCAAATAAAATTAAAAAATCAGGATTGTTGAACATATACTCGTCGACGGTCGATGCCATCGTGTCATAAGCACCTAAATCTCGAGGAGAACCCCAAGAATTCGTATGAATTCTGGCTCCTTCGCCAAAGGCCTTCTGAAACAAATCCGATAGATTGGTTGGAACGGTCAGGTTTTTCATCATTGGCGACCACATCCCCTGAGGAACAAAGGCGGCTTCATAGGCGCCGCCACGAAGCTTGCCTCCAGAAGCGGTCCCGCGCCCCAAAACCGAGCCGGCCACGTGAGTCCCGTGCCCCATTGGATCATCCCAAGATTTTGAGAACAAACCGAAAATATGTCCGTTTAGGACGGCCCCTAAAAAGTCTGTCGAAAGTTTACCTTCCCCCATATCAAGGCCGGTATCAGCCATTGCAACAACCTGATTTCTTCCGGCGAAGCCCGCAGCCCAAGCTCCGTCAAATCTCATAACTGAGGTTCCTGTTTCTGAACCATTAATATCCGTATAATCCCCAGCTAAAAACTGGGGAGTTAAAGCGGCCACATCATTTGAAAAGTCCATATGCAAAGGAATCATCTCTGCATAAGGCTGAACATGCTCGACCCCCTGAATTTCTGCCACTCTGCGAATCGCAGCACGTGCAACAGAGGCCACGACAGACTTGCCGCTCGCCGAGTATACAATCGCCAACGGCAAAGCCTTGATTTTCGCCGCGATATCCTGGGTCTCAGACTCCTTAAAAGTCTTCACTTGAATGGATTGCAGCTCATCTTTGTTAAAAACACTGACAGGCGCAAAAAAATGGCTCGTTTTGTATTCCGCCGAAAAAGGAATAACCGCCTCAACAGCATGACCACCGCGCCAAGTCTGAACTTTTGCATAGGAGGCTCTCACCATCAACGCATCGTCTGGAAGATAGCCAAAAATCTCAGCCCCAATATGCTTCAATGAGGTTTTGTCGCCCTCTGTGATTGAGTTCTTAAATTGGATAATTAAATCCTGCGACCCTTGATATTGAACGTTTTTTAAATTCTCGATTGCTCGACTCTTAATATTCCCTGCATTTAAGCGAAGCTCCGTGCCCGCATTTGCTGAAAATGTCGACAATACGGTCATAGCTAAGATGCCAACTGAAAGTGCCTTCATCTCCCCCTCCTTGTTTAGAAAAAATCAGATCACGCGTTCTAAAGAGAGTATAGAAAAAAACATTTCGCAGCGCGCGGCCTTGATTTTATGCGATACCCGCCAATGCAGCAGGCCCATGGGTGCGAGTGAGCTCCTCCCTTAAAAGTTGATGATCAGGGAAACGAAGCTGGGAATCTTTTCTTAGCACTTCAAAGGCGGCTTCGCGTGCCTCTTGCAAAACTGACAAATCCCTCACTAGGTTTGCCATCTTAAATCCCGGCAGGCCCGACTGACGAGTCCCCATAAACTCTCCGGGGCCCCGCATTTCAAGGTCAAATTCAGCAATTTTAAAACCATCATTGGTTTTTTCCAAAAATTGAGTGCGTTCCTTTGCCTCCTCAGAGACTGCATAACCAAGAATCATGATACAAAAACTTTTGTGCTCGCCCCTTCCGACCCTCCCGCGCAATTGATGCAACTGAGAGAGACCAAAGCGTTCCGCATGTTCGATTATCATGATGTTTGCATTCGGGACATCGACGCCGACCTCGATGACCGTGGTCGAAACTAAAATCTGAAGGTCCCCCTCCCGAAATTGAGCCATCACCTGTTCTTTTTCAAGTGGTTTCATTTTTCCGTGTAGCAATCCAATCCGCGTCTTCGGAAATTGTTTCTCGAGATTTTGAAATTCAGACACCGCATCCTTGAGGTCAATTTTTTCGCTCTCTTCAACCAAAGGATATACGATGTAGGCCTGACGCCCCTTCTCGATCTGCTCTAACATAAAAGCCAGTGCTGCTGGCTTTTTGCTTTCGAAAATGACTCGAGTTTGGATTGGACTTCTGCCTGGAGGCATTTCATCAATAATCGAAACATCTAAATCACCATAAACTGTCATCGCCAGAGTTCTTGGGATGGGAGTCGCTGTCATCACTAAAAAATGCGGAGAATGGCCTTTGCTTTTCAGCTGACCACGTTGCTCGACGCCAAATCGATGTTGTTCATCCACAACAACCAATGCGAGGCTCCTAAACTTAACTTCGTCTTCAATTAAAGCGTGCGTACCGATAAGCAAGTCAATCTCTCCTGCCGCCAGGCTCGCCAGTAATTTATTTCTTTCAGTCGCTCGAGTTTTCCCGGTAAGAAGCCCCGATCTCAAACCCAGCGGAGAGAGTAGCTTCTCAGCATTGTTGTAATGTTGTTCTGCTAAGATTTCTGTGGGCGCCATTAAGGCACTTTGCATATTATTCTCAAAAACTAAAACTGCGGCCATAAAGCAGACCATTGTTTTTCCGGAGCCAACATCCCCCTGAACCATTCGATGCATAGGAGAGTCCTTCTCAAGATCCGCACGAATCTGAGCGAAGGCCTTTTTTTGAGCCCCTGTTAAAGCGAAAGGAAGGCCACGCAGCAACTCTTCAAGCTTTCCTCCGCCCGCAAGCAGAGCCACACCCTTTTCTTTAGTGAAACCTGTTTTCTTTGCTGCCAAATACAGCTCGAGCCAAAAAAACTCTTCAAAAATAATTCGACGATGTGCCTTCGTTTTATAAACTAAGTATTCGTTGGCATTTTCTGGATTCGGCAAATGCAGTAATTCTAAAGCTTTTCTCCTTGAAACGAGGCCATACTTTTGCACGATCGCTGCTGGCAACTTCTCTGGTGGCCAATTTTCATCTGGGATATTCTCAAAACACGTTTTAATAAATCGATGAATTTTCGCAGTGCCTAGACCCTCTATTTCAGTGTAGAGAGGAATCAGAGCGTCTTGATTCTCTTCGCCAGGATCAATGTCACGAATATCCGGATGGTGAAACTCGATCTTTCCACGATACTCTATAACCTTGCCGACGACCCTCACTTCTTTGTAAGGCGTAAACCTTTCAAAATAACCTTTATAAGGAACACGAAAAAACTTACATCGAATCTGGCCTGACTGGTCGCGCACGATCACATCGTACATTTTTCTCTGCGAACGACCCATTTTTATCGCCTGAACTGAGACAACTTGAGCCTTAAAGCTGACAATGTCTCCGAGTTTGAGACTGGCAATGTTACGAGCAGCCCTTTGGTCCTCATAAGCTCTGGGGTAAAACTCAAGCATATCAGAAACCGTTCGAATGCCATGTCTCAAAAAGAGAGCTCCCAACTTGGGGCCAACACCTTTGATATATTGAAGTGAAGTGTCTAGACGAAGGGCCATGTTGATCAAATTTCCATCTTTTGATTTTCGAGTCAATAAATCCATGGAATAATTTAAGTTATGCAGCAGGAAGCTTATTTCAGAATACGTCTCAGTACGATACGACCTTCAAAAGCAACGTCTTTTGATATCTACCTTAATATCAATGGGCAAATGGTTCATTACCTCAAAGCGGGCGACAAGCTCTCTGAGCTCAAAATTGAAACTCTTCACAACCGAGATACCGGAAATTCATTCTTTGTTCTCACAGAACAGAAACAGGCCTACCGGGACTGGGTCAAAGAAGAGATGAACTCTGATGATCTCAACCCATTTGAGAAAAGCAAAATCCTCCGTGAATCTTCTGTCGCTTTAATGGAAGATTTGTTTGAGAATCCGGATGTTCACAAGGCTCTCGACGAATCCCGACCCATTATCAAAAACTTCATTGATTTCATGGAGCAGGCTCCGGAGGCCATGGGCTATATGATCAGCCTTTCTGGCCATGATTTTTATACTTATAACCATTCATTGGATGTTAGCATATATTCTCTTGGCCTTGGCTCCGTCCTTTCTTATGGCCGCGCAGACCTCGAGGAGTTGGGGGTCGGCTCCTTATTTCATGATATTGGCAAGCGCAATGTGGCTTTAGATATTTTGTGTAAAAAAGGTGGCTTGGACGATCACGAGTGGGAGCAAATGAAACGCCACCCACAGTATGGCTTGATGATTCTGAATGAAAACCCTAAGATCAGCGACGCCATCAAGGCGGCCTGCTTCGAACATCACGAGAGTTTTTCTGGCAATGGCTACCCGCAAGGAATCGTGGGGCAAGAAATTCACCCGTTTGCTCGTATCGTTGCCATTACTGATACTTATGACGCACTGACCACGCAAAGGTCCTACAACTTGCCGATGAAGCCCATCGATGCTGTGACGATGATGCGTGATAAACTGGCCGGACGTTATGATCCTGACTTTTTAAAAGCCATGTATTCTGTCCTGTTCAAACTCAAGGCGGCAGCTTAGCATGTTCAGTCTTATTGCTAAGTCGTGTCTCATCTTTTTTCTACTTCCAACTTTAGCTCTTGCTATTGAACCCACAAATCCGGTTGAACTTTGCGATCGCCTAATAACTGAGGCCGAAAAGTCACAATGCCTTACAAAGACAACTCCTGGCCAGCTAGATTGGTATGCAGCTTCGGCATGTGGAAAACTCCAAGAGGACAAGAACTTCATGAATTGCCTAGAGCAAATCAAGGACGGCTTTTTCAACCCTCAAGCTCTAGAACTTTGTTCGCGATCAGTAGAAATGACGGATGAAGCGCGATCCTCATGTCTACAGAAAATAAAAAACAAAGACTATTCTCAAAAGCAGTTGAAAAAATGCACAGAGGCCACATCACAACTGGCCATTGAATCCTGTTTTGACAAAAGCTCCTTACCAAGAAGCCCAGCCTCGCAAATCCTACGCGGTTTTCAACCGCTATAAATGGGATCACCTCATCACCGCAAATGCGAGTAGTTTTCTAAAAAAAATCAAAATCGACTAATAATCGCAAAAAACAACTCAAGAAACCCTGCTCTATAAAAAATATTAAAAAAATAATGTCTATACATATATTTGAAATTATTGAATAATTTTAATATTTTTACCTGCCTAAACAAAAATATTACGTTTAATGTTAAGATTTTTTGACAATCTACTGATTTATTGCTCTAATGAGAGCAATAAATCAGTCAAAACCTTACATTTGTATCGAGTTTTGCTACCATGAGGGTAAAAGAATGATAGAAGCTAAGACGGCCTCTGAATATTTGATTGCGGCTTTTCAGGAACGAAAAGAAAAAAATCCGAGATACTCGCTGCGGGCTTTTGCGCGATCCCTCGGTGTCTCTTCAGGTCAACTTTCTGAAATTCTATCTGGAAAAAGACCTCTTTCACATAAACTCGCTCGACGAATTTCAACATCCATGAGTTTGGGTGAAGCGGAATCTAAAAATTTACTTTTTCTTGTTTCTCAGCAGAAGCACTTCCTTGAAATTGCTGGACCAAATTCTCGACAGCTTTCCGAAGAGGAAAAAACTTTGATGGCGGTTGCTCGCAAATTAGCCCCCAACAATACAGCCGAAGCTTTAAATTTTGAAAGCTCTGAAAGAGAAAACGACTTTCACGAGATGGATCACGAAATCGTCATCGAGGTCAAAAGAGTCATTCGCAGTTTTCAAAAAAAGCTGAAGAAAGTACTTGAGACTACAGAACGAAAACCCACCAGCCTGTTTGACGGAAGTTCTCCCTAGCGACGAGGGAGAGGCGGCCAAGGGATTTGCTCATAGCCACCTGCAAAATTACGAGCATTTTTGTAACCCAAACGCTGCAGCGCCCAGGTCGCAGCTCCTGATCGGACCCCATGATTGCTAATTAGGTAAATTTCTGTCATCTGGGTTATTCCGGCCTCACTCAAAGTTTTCATAACTGCTGGATTTGGATCCATTTCGTCCGTAAAGAACTCACGCCAGTCAATATTTTCAAACTTAAAAGATTTCGAAGTTCGCTTGCTTAAGTTGTCAATTGAATATTCCTCTCTCGAGCGAATATCGATAACCGCGAAATTCTCATTCTTTTCAGGAAGGGCAATCCGAGGTCGATGCTTTTTTTTAGCCTTAGCTTTCGGCAATGAGTTTCCCTCGATTTTTTTTCGTAATTCCTTCCAGGTCACTTCTAAAGACGGCTGTCTTTTTGCATCCCAAGGGGCTTTGTTTGCAACCGGTAGGTTTTCATCTTTCTTCTCTCTAAAGGCCTCACTCGGAGCCAATTCAATATTTTCGACTCCAAGACTTTCTAAAGTCCACGCGACCCGCCCCTCTTCACCCTTGCCTGCCTTTCCGCGACCAAGAATCAAGACTGAAGTACTTGGATCAATCCCAATGAGGGCCAAACGACGGGTTATCGAGTGAAGATCTTTGTCAATCAAGCCCCGAGCGTCTGGAGACCTTCGTGAAAAATCCTCCCATGCGACATTTATAGCTCCCGGCACATGAGACATATTAAATTCAAAAGGAGCACGAACATCCAATACGACGACGCCCCTTTTAAGCTTGTCTTGCTGACTTTCTTTTCGCACTACAACCGGAGAATCCGAAAAAACTCTTGTTGGCTTCGGAGCGCAGGCGAAAATAAAAACTGTCGCAGCAAGAAAAAAATATCGAATCATTTTTGTATCTTCATTGTCGGAAAAAATAAAATATCGCGAATACTAGGGCGATCCGTTAAGATCATCACGATTCGCTCAATACCAATGCCCACACCACCTGTCGGCGGCATACCTGAATCAATAGCTAAAATAAAGTCCTCGTCCATAGGGTGTGACTCTTCGTCTTGACCTCGATTTGCTTCCTGCTCTTTCAGGCGAGCAAGCTGATCCTCGGGATCATTCAACTCCGAATAGGCATTGCCAATTTCCATACAAGCCGCAAACGGCTCAAAACGCTCTACTTTACGGTTATCTTGGCGATGAATCTTTGTTAGTGGAGAAATTTCTTTGGGGTGATCTAAAACAAAGGTCGGCTGCCACAAATGTTGCTCTGCGGTCAGTTCGAACAATTCCATAATCATTTCGCCGCGAGAATACTTCTCTTTCTCGTGAGTGCCATATTTTTTCAGAGCTGAAAAAATCTCATCATCCGTTGCCTTGTCTGGATCAAGATTCGCATACTCACGAACCCCATCGTAAACCGTCAAACGTCTCCAGGGTGGCGTAAAGTCGATTTCTTTATTCTGATAACTCACCTTCATGCTGCCCGTAATTTTAAGCGCCAGAGAAGAAATTAATTCTTCAAACTGCGTCATCTGATAGTTGTAATCCGTGTAGGCCTCGTAAAACTCTAACAACGAAAACTCTGGGTTATGGGTCCGATCAATACCTTCATTGCGAAAGTTTTTTGAAATCTCATAAACCTTTTCAAACCCACCGACAATCAAACGCTTCAAGTAGAGCTCTGGAGAAATTCTCATGTACAACTTCATATCAAGGGCACGATGATGCGTCGTAAAAGGAGTCGCGGCAGCGCCTCCATAAATGGGCTGGAGGGTTGGTGTTTCGACCTCCATAAAACCACGATCATCTAAAAATCGACGCACCTCTCGAATAATCTTTGATCGCGTCTCAAAAACTTTTCGCGAATCTGGATCCGTCATAAGATCCAAATGACGATGCCGATATTTAATTTCAACATCTTGAACTCCGTGAAACTTTTCAGGTAAGGGCTCAAGTGATTTCGACAAAATTTCAAAATGCTTACAGTAGAGAGAAAACTCTCCCTTCTGTGATTTAAAAACATAGCCTTCAATACCTACGATGTCGCCCAAATCAATCAGCTCAAAAGATGTTCGTTCCTTTTCTGAAAGTTCCTCGACTTTAACATAGACCTGCAAAGTCCCCGTCTGATCCTGGACATTAAAAAAGGAAGCTTTTCCCATTGACCTTAAAGTCATCAGGCGTCCAGCAATCTTATAAACTGCTTCTGGCTTCTTCTCCCCAGCCTGAAGTCCACTCGCAAACTTTTCAACAATCTCAGCCACTTTTCCGGTTCTTTCGAATGAATACGGATAGGGATTGATTCCCTTCTCGCGAAGAGCGTGTAATTTGCGGCGTTTTTCAGTACGCAGCGGGTTCTCGTGAAACGACATTAATGAACCTTTCCTGAAAATGCATCCATCACATTTTGCAATAATTGAACGGCTTCTTTTCTCGGACGTTGAAAAGCATTTCTGCCCATAATGCTTCCGAAAGCGCCGCCTTGAGCGAGTTGTTTGATCTCGGTCATGAGCTCTTCGGTAGATTTCGCTTCGCCACCAGAGAAAATTACAATACGTTTACCGTTAAAGGAAGACTGAACAACGTGGCGAATTCGATCAGACATTGTCGCTACTTTAATTCCTTGGGACTGATAAACCTTACGAGCTGCTTCTTGCTCAATATGGGCCGTTGGTGGCTTTACTTTAATGATGTGAGCCCCTAGTTGCGCCGCTATGTGAGCCGAGTAAGAAATCACATCTATCCCCGTCTCACCTTCTTTTGAAAGCTGTTCTCCACGAGCATAGGCCCAAATAATAACTGCTAGTCCTACTTTTTTCGCCTCAGCTGCTGCCACCGAAATCTCTTCATACATTTGCTTTCGTTCAGCACTTCCCGGGTAAATGGTAAAACCAATACCGGCACAGCCCAGGCGAAGTGCATCATCGATATGTGAAGTCAGTGCTGAAATTGGAGCTTTATTTCCAAAAAGCGTTTCTGAGTTATTGATCTTTAAAATTAAAGGGATTTCGCCGGCAAAATCACGAGCACAAACCTCAAGAGCCCCCAGAGGAGCCGCATAGGCATTGCATCCGGATTCTATCGCCAGTTCGAAATGATATGCAGGGTCATATCCATCGGGATTAAGAGCGAAGCTGCGGGCAGGGCCATGCTCAAATCCCTGATCCACCGGCAAAATGACCATTTTTCCTGTTCCAGCAAGCCGCCCATGATTCATAATCCGAGCCAAATTTGTTAAAGTTCCAACGTTATCCGCTCCATACCAACCCAATATCTCTCGCACTCTTGGTGTCATCAAATTCTCCTATATTTTTGTTGCAGACGAAAAGTAATCATTTTGATGTTTTTAATCAACATTTTCGGAAATTAACACGCTTGGCAGAACCGCCTATTTAAGGTAGGTTGCCCTTGTTCTGCTGAGGAGCCCTTATGAAAGTGACCTTCGAACCAACTCCCAATCCCGCGACTCTCAAATTTCTCCTGCAGCGGCAGGTTTCCAACCTTGCCTTTGACTGCCAAACGCCCCAGGATGCAGAAAAATCTCCGCTAGCTGCCAAAATTTTTGGCTTTCCATGGACAGCTGCTGTCTTCATCGGTACCGATTTCGTCACCGTGACCAAACAAGACTGGGTGGAGTGGGAGATATTAGCCGAACCCCTCGCCGGTATGATTCAAGAGCACCTAGATCGAGGCGAACCGATTGTTATTGAGCTTCAAAGCCTGGACACGGATTCCACAAACGACACCCCTTTAATCAAAGGTATCAAAAAAATTCTGGATACAGAAATTCGCCCTGTGGTTGCTTTAGATGGTGGAGATATCGTGTTTAATAAATTTGAGAACAGCATTCTCTATATTCACATGCGTGGTGCCTGCGCTGGTTGTCCAAGCTCGACGATCACCCTCAAAGAGGGAATCGAAGTACGTATGAAAGAAGTTTTTCCAGAGATCCTCGAAGTTGTTGCGATCTAACTTTCTAAGTGAAATTCGAAAGACCATAGGACTTGCAATTCCTGTCATCATCGGAAATATCGGCCAAACTTTGATTTCTGTAACCGACAACATCATGGTCGGAAAACTTGGCGCGAATGCTCTAGGTGCCGCTGGTTTTTCTGGTGGTATTTTTTATGTCTTTTTTCTATTCGGAGTTGGAACCCTTGCCCCTTTAGCTGCCCTCTTCGCCCAAAGTCATGGCCGCGATCAACATCATGAGGGCGGAGATCTCCTCCGACATTCTGTTTTAGCTGCCATTATCATCTCGGGTCTACTGATGCTCCTCCTGTGGAAAGGAAGACCCTTACTTTATCAAATGGGACAAGATCCATCCGTGGTTGATTTGTCTATTGATTTTATCACTTACTTGATTGTCTCACTCTTTCCGGCCCTTCTCTTCCAGGCATACAAACAGTTTACAGATGGCATTGGAAAAACCCAGATTGGAATGTACGTGATGCTTGTTGCCATCGTCACAAATATTGCTGGCAATATAATTTTCATAAATGGCCTTTTTGGCTTTCCAACCATGGGACTCAACGGCTCGGGTTTGGCCACCCTATTGAGCCGAATTCTCACCGCAATTCTGATGATGATTTATGTTCATAAACATCCTCAATTTCAAAAGTACTTTGCCGAACGCTGGTGGCGAGCTGTTGAAAAGGGGCAATTACAGAAAATATTCCGCCTGGGAATTCCAAACGGACTCACTTATATTTTTGAAGTTGGTGCTTTCACATTTTCTTCGATTATGATGGGATGGCTTGGCGCTGCAGCACTTGCTGCTCACCAAATTGCACTGAATATTGCAACGATTAGTTTTTTAGTCACAGTTGGGATCGGCACTGCGGGGTCGATTCGTGTCGCATTTGAAATAAGCCAAGGTCGGCGCAATGGTGCCCACCTCGCTGGACGCGTTGCCATATTGTTAGGGGCCAGCTACATGCTTTTTAGCACGCTCCTTGTTTTTAGTTTCAGAGAGCAACTTGCTCAGATTTATACGACCGATCCAGAGGTCATTCATTTTACGATCCTCTTCCTCGGGGTCGCTGCCGCATTTCAATTTTTTGACGGCATCCAGGCCGTTGCTGTTGGCGTCCTGAGGGGAATGCAAGATACGAAACTTCCGTCTATCTTGGCTTTTATTGCTTATTGGTTAATTGGACTTCCCCTCGGCTACTCTTTAGCCTTTAAAGTCGATTGGAAAGGTCTCGGCATTTGGTGGGGTCTTTTTACAGCACTTGCATTCATGGCTATATCCCTTGACCCTGCGTTTTGAAAAACTGATCACAAAGAAACCTGATCAGTTCAGTTGAGTTCCGACAAATCCATTTTTGATCTTCTGGCCCTGCTTAGCCGTGTCAGCTAACTCCTGACCACAACCGCCTCGTAAAAAACCCTCTAAGTACCCCATCGATGCCATCAACGTGTCGAAGTAATCGATCGTTTCGGCCGTTAAAATCAGCTTCTGCATCGGGTTGATTTTCATAAAATCAGAATAGAAATGCTTGCGGGAATAACAAGAAAACAGCCCCAAAATAAATCCTTGATTTGGATTTTCTTTTAAAGAGCTGTAGGTCCGCTTAATTCCAATTCGCCTTACTTCATAGTAACCATTGTAATCAGCTTTGCCTTTTTTGTTTAATATCGGGGGATTAAAATCAGGCCCCCCCCCATTTCGCGAATGACCATTGTAAAAAACCATATCTGCAGTTTTTAAACCATCAAAAAAGTTCTCTTCAGATTGCAACGTCAGTTTCTGCTGTCGCGCCTGCAACTCCCCCTTGTTAAGCACAAAGGATTCGCTCGCGGACGCATGAGTTAAGGTGACTCGAACAAGGACATTTCGGCCTTGTATCTTAACTTCTTTTTTTAAAACGACTTTTCCTGATTCAGGATCCCCGCTTTCTGAAAAGCCGCACAGCCTAAGACGGCCGCGGCACTCTGCCTTTAGCTCCTGTCTAATTCCATGAAAAACAGAAATATCATAACTCGGAGACGGACCAAAATTTATGCCCGCCCAAATATGATCAGAACCGGTAGAATCATCAAAGTAACCAAGAGCATAATGAACATCCAAAACACCATCGTTAAACAGCGGCTCATAAAGGGATTCACATTTGCGTGGCCCCTCAGCTTCAGAATTCGAATCGACAGTATCTAAATAAACCTTTATCGTCGATGGAACTCGCCAATCATAACCATCAATTGCCGCAAAGGATTGGAGTGGAAAAAAATAAAGCAATGCAAATACACACCTAATCATAACATCCTTCTCATCTGTTGTGTAACCCAAGCTTGAAAAGGCGCTACCTTTGTCACTTGCGAGGGACCTGTACAACTTTGCATACCGTTTGGCAATCGAGGACCGTAAGAAGCAGAATTTACACCGATAATTCGCAGGCCCTTTTGGTCTTGAATAAATTGTGGCCCTCCTGAATCGCCCTGACACAATTCGTTCGGCGAGTCGCTAGAGCTGAGGTACCGATCTGGCTTATCCTTGTAGGAACTATAAACCTTCATCATGCCTCGGCGGAGAGCCCCCCAGGAATATTTAATGTCCTCACCCGGGCTCCCTGAGTAGTCAGTTGATCTTCCGTATCCATAAATATAAACACTCTGATTCGAGTAGTCTGCATCTTTATCACGGTCCATCGTGACGACGCCAAATCCACTCGGAATTTCTCCGGAAAAAACAGCAACTGCAATGTCATGGTCGTAAACTTTAAACCCGTACTTCGAATCCCGCTCGGAATTATAGTTTGGGTGAAGTTTGTATTTCAAACCTCGCCTTGCAATACGCTGTCCGCTAGATTGATAAGTTGTTTCAAATATAATATTAAAACTCTTGATATTCCCAGAGATCCGAGGATCAAAACAATGAGCTGCAGTTAAGACGGTTCTCCGTCCAATCAAAGTCGCTGTGCAAGCGCCATAGGCCAGCCCATTAGCATTGATCACCTCAATGAGCACAATACTTTTAGCTGCTGGAGTCGACCGCTCCGATACTTGCTTGCCGTCGATAATGCCTTCAAAGGCCTCCGCTTCAGAGTAAAAGTCGCCATCCCTGTTCTGGCTGCACGAGGAGAGGAACAATAGGATCAAAAAACAAGTGGCGGTCTTTAACATAGAAACTTTACCAGCCAAGAACGTAAGCGAAAATTAAAGGAGCGCAAATTGTAGCATCCGACTCAACAATATAACTCGGCGTTGTTGGAGCCAGTTTCCCCCAGGTAATTTTCTCATTCGGAATAGCGCCTGAGTAGGACCCATAAGAGGTTGTTGAATCTGAGATTTGTGCAAAATAGCTCCACAGTGGAACATCTTCATGCCCTAAATCCTGGTCTAACATCGGCACAACACAAATCGGAAAATCTCCTGCAATGCCGCCACCAATTTGAAAAAAGCCTACGGGGTTTTTCTTAGCGGCACTCATGTACCACTCAGCCCAGGACTTCATATACTGTATCCCACCTTTGACCGTGTGAACACTTTTGATATCGCCTTTGATACAGTGGCCAGCAAATATATTTCCAAGGGTGGAGTCTTCCCAACCAGGAACAACCATCGGTAGATTTTTTTCGGCCGCTGCGAGTAGCCACGAATTTTTTGGATCAATCTGATAGTATTGATTCAACTTTCCTGAAAGTAAAATTTTGTACATAAACTCATGCGGAAAATAGGACTCCCCTTTTCGGTCCGCATCCTGCCAGTACTCTAAGACTACATTTTCGATACGACGAATGGCTTCTTCTTCTGGGATGCAAGTATCGGTCACTCGGTTCAAATGCTTTTCTAATAGTTTTTGTTCATCTTGCGGAGTTAGATCCCGGTAGTTTGGAATTCGCACATAGTGATCATGAGCAACGAGATTAAAAACATCCTCTTCAAGATTGGCTCCTGTACAAGAAATCGCGTGCACCTTTCCTTGACGAATCATCTCAGCTAAAGAAAGACCCAGTTCAGCGGTGGACATAGCGCCTGCTAAAGTGACAAGCATTTGCCCCTTGTTCTCAACATGTTTTTTATAACCAACGGCTGCATCCTTTAGTGCCGCTGCATTAAAATGGCGATAGTGATGGTTGATGAAATTCGTTATGGATCCGTTCGTTGTCATGGACTTGCTCCTCAATGATTTGAATGGACCATTGATACCAGAATAAGGCTTAAAAACAAGCTTTTAGAAATGCTGTATTTATTTCTTCTTCTTTGATTCGAGCCAGTGATGCCTTACCCCGAAAACCACAACAGCTACTCCAAGAGCAATAACGATCGATATCACCCCAAAAAACAATATTACGGCCATCTTAGCACCGCGCGGACAATCCAAGATGCCATATGAAGTCCAAAAGCGCCCGTCACAAAACTAGCCGTTCCCCAAATGACATTCCTGTGTTCGCAACTATGAAGGTTATTTTGACCTTGTGGACAGACGCATTTGAAACCTTCACCCTGATCATAGTTGAGCTCCACCGGTTGAATCGGAACCTCGTCTGAAAAGACGCACTGGATACCAAAAACCCCCGTCGAAGGCCAATCATATTTTTGACGTAAAATTTTACGCAGCTGCTGAGCCATCGGGTCTCCGTAAGTGTCAGCAAGATCCGCGATTTTTATACTCGCTGGATCCAAACGAGCCGCAGCACCCGCACAGGTAATCACAGACATGTTACGTTGCCGGCAAGTGTTTAATAAATGAGCTTTTGCTGTTAAGTTGTCGATCGCATCGACAACGAAGTCAGGCTTGGAATCAAGAATTGCCTCTGAGTTTTCGGCATTGTAAAAAGCAGAAATCACCTCAACCCTCATTTGCGGATTGATCTTGCGAAGCCGCTCTGCCATCACTTCAGCTTTCTTTTTTCCAATCATGCCTTGAATTGCATGCAATTGACGATTGGCGTTCGTAATGCAAACCTCATCAAAATCTACGAGGGTTATTTTGCCGATGCCAGACCTCGCCAATGATTCCGCCGTCCAAGACCCAACACCGCCAATGCCAATGATCATAACATGGGCCGCAAAAAGCTTCTCCATGCCTGAATCCCCAACCAAACGCCCCATACGGTCAAAACGCCGGTGCAAAACATATCTTGTCTCTTCAGGTTGGTTCGAATTCACTTCCATCATAATCGAAATAGCCTTTTAAAGTTATGGGAGGTCTGCCCTAAAACCATGGAGGCCTCCATTTTACGAATGTCCGCAATCTTGGCGGCAACATCCCATAAAGAGGCTGGCTCGTTCAAGCTTTGTTTGAGCCTAGGTGGTGGCTGATCAGGAGAATCTGTTTCAATCAGTAAAAATTCCAGGGGCATTTCAAAAATAACCTGATGGAGTTTTTCATTTTGTGGCCAGACAACGGGGCCGCCCACCGAAAGATAAAGACCTCGGCTTAAAAAATCCTGGGCCTTACGCCAACTCCCGTTAAAGGAGTGGACAAAGCCCTTTGCTTGCGGGACTCCCCAGACATCTAAAACCCTAAGAGCTTCCTCATGGGCCTGTACTATATGAAGAACCACCGGTTTTTGACTTGCCTCTGCCAATTCCAACTGAGCTTCGAAAATCCCCAATTGACGCTCGCGAGAGTCTTTGACGAGGTGAGGTCGAAAATCGAGCCCTGTTTCTCCGAGTCCCAGGGCCTGAGGCAATAGTGGGGCTAGAGCGTCAAGAGCTTCCTCACAAGTTTGCTCATTATGATCAGCCACCCAATAAGGGTGAAGACCAAAGCACAGCCCAAGCTTTCCTGGATACAACCGAGCCAATTCGATTTGCCGCTGCCAGTCCTCAGGTCCAACCCCACCTTGCATCATAAAGTCTATCCCGGCTTCAGTCGCGCGCCCAATAATTTCAGCAACTTGGCTCTGTAAGCGCAAGTCGGCAAGATGGCAATGAGCATCGATCCACTGGTTCTTAGTCATAGGGGTTAATAATAGGACAATTTCACGACTCTAACAATAATTATTGCCGCCGATAAGATGGGAGTAGAGTGAGTCGTATATTTATTTTCTATGGAGAGAAAATGAAGCCAGAAAAAATTCAGCTTGGTTATGAAGTCAAAATTGAAACGGGTCGTATTGCAAAGCCCATTGCTGTGGAGCTGTGGAAGAATCCAACACAGAATGAAAAGTGGACAAAGACGACCCCCTTCAAGTATATGGCAGATGCCCTTGTTGGTTTATCGTTAATCAAACTCAACGATTACATTAAAAGTCCGTTACTTTCTCCGCAATTAAATTACAATTTTTGCTCTGAGGCCTGGCGAGCTCTTGATCCTCACTTTGAACTTTTTCAGCGCGCCACCGCGCGAGTCAATTCGTTAAAAGAATTTGCCCAAAAAGTCGCTAACAACGATGTTCACGTCCTAGAAAATTCTCTCGACGAAATTATCACCAATGCGCAAAAGCCGTGGGGAATTGACCTAAAAGAACTCTTTGCCATCAATGATGCCATTTCTCATTTTGAAAACAAAACGGGAACACACTTGATCTATCATTTTGGATTTAACTTCTCAAAAAGTCTCATCGAAAAACTGCACGCCGTTTTTTCTTTGTTGTTTCATCTTCGATCATTGATTGCACTAGACTACAACGCCCACACCCACGATGCCACATTCGAAGCCGTAAAAGTGGATGCAATTTCAGACTATCTTCCCAAACCGGACTACGTAGTACATGACGCCTTGTTGTATTTAAACTTTAAACGCCTAAGTGTCCCATTTTCTGCCCTTAAAAATGATATCCGCGTCGAAAAACTCTTTGTTTCTCCGCTGCAAAAAGCTTTTCAACAATACACGCACAATGCTTATTTTTTGGTGGAACAACTGCCACCGCATTTTTTGAACTCCCTCAGCCACTCTGAGCTCGAAGATGCTCTTTATATGGTACAAACGGATTGGCTTCTTGGGAGTGAGGCTGGGGCCCTCTTCAAAATTCGTGAAGAGCTTTTCGGTCTTGAGTATGGCTACGAAAAGATTTTCTGGTTGGACTTGCAAAAAAAACCTAACTTCAAGCCTGCCAATCTAAGTATCTGCTGCGAAGTAGACGAAAACGATATCTCTGGAGGAGCCCACGCAGCTTAGTGCGACTGGCTTTCCTCTTTGAGAAAATAGGTTTTTACTTTTTTGGCAATAAAGCCAACAAGCAAAATTCCGATTATACTAAATAGAACGATTTTAAATTGATGCAAACGACGAATAATTGGGTCACCGTAAATCGCCAGCAGGTATATTTGCGTAGGAACACTAATCAAAACAGCAATACCGTCAATGAGTGCGAACTTCCAAGCTGGAAAATGCATCATTCCACAAGCCAAATGACCCGGAAACCGAATCCCCGGGGTAAAACGAAAAATCCCACAGGCATAGGCTCCGTATTTTTTTGTCCAAGTCTCCACCCGCCCCATCATCTCGGGCGAAATAACCTTACGCATTAGGCGAGACTCTAGCAAACGCCGCCCCCAGCGTAAACCTATAGTGTAGATCAAAAAATCACTCAAAAACACCGAAAGAGAAGCAACCAGCGCCGCCGTATGCATGTTAACCACTGGTGCCCCAGCGTAGGGAGGCGGAAAGTGCTGGGGGTTGGCCCCCATAAATGCCAACACACCGATGCTCACTAATGTAACCTCTTCTGGAAGTGGAAGGCCCACAGAGGATAAGAACATCATTCCAATGAGCGCAAAATAAACCAACTCTGGCTGATAAGCATACTGCGAGAGCCATTGAAAAATGGGTTCCTGAAAAATACTCAAAGACAAATCTCCCCTAATGTCCTAATATGACGCCTCTTTGAGAAAATGAATACAGTCGTCACACCGTGCTAAGCGAGGCAAAGTTAAATTAATGTCTATGCAGAGCGATAGCCAATATTGCAACGGTTTCGAATACGGAGTTAGACACCTCCTTAGCCCTAAGTCCGGCCAAATGACTGATATAATCTTGAGCAATCTTAACCTTTCCTTAACAGAAGTCGAAGCACTCATTCATCTCGGAAGTATTTATCTCGACGGCAAACGTATGCAAACAAACGCACCTGTCTTTGAAGGCTCTTACATTCGTGTCCACAGCAAGCCCCGTCGCTTTCCTAAGAATGACTATCTTTGGAGTGAAAGAATATTATTTCAAAACGATAATTTTTTGGTGGTGAACAAACCCGCAGGTCTTCCAGTCCATGCCAGTGTCGACAATCTCAGTGAGAACTTACAAAAGTATCTCACTGATTTTTTTCATACTGAGATTTTTGTAACACATCGTTTGGACATCCCGACAAGCGGTCTTTTAGTTTATGCCAAGAATCGCAATTTTTTAACGCTCTTCAACCATCTTCTTGCAACTCGCTCAGTACAAAAATTCTACCGCGCTACCACCGAGGGAATGGGTCTTAAAAATGGAGAGTTCATTCACTATATGGAACCGTCTCCTCGCGCTCCAAAGAAAGTTCATCAACAGCAGCAAAATCCGACTTGGTTAGAATGCAGGCTCCGACTTTTTGATGTCCAAAATTTCCCAGAACAAAACCAACAAATAGTTCGAATCGAATTGCTGACGGGGCGCACTCATCAAATACGCGCACAGCTCTCTGCACTTGGCTCACCGATTTGCGGAGATGTTCAGTACGGCGGACAAAAAAAATATGATCTCGAACAAATTGATCTTGAAGCTGAGTCTTTAAAATTTTTAGATTTTGATTTTACATTGAAGCGTTGATCATCAAAGTCGCTTCGTTCTCTTCAGGGCGAAAAAGTGCTACATCATCTTTGCGGTTGGTGACCTTGGGCTTGTTCTCAACTCCGAAGGTTACGCTCGCTCGTCCTCCAACTCGAAACTCCATTGCAAGAGCCAAGCGTGCCACAGTTGTATGCCCCCCGGGCAAACCATCGGACTCCGATGAGTTGTACCAGGCTTCACTAAAACCCAAGGCTGGCTTTATCGAGAAGGCCGGAGTCAGACTCGCATCAAACTCTAAAAAATGCTCAAGATTCGCCATGGAAGTTGTTTTTCGAGGATCAAACCGATACCTGCCGTCTGCCCTTTTAGGAGTTGTTTCATCAACATAAACCATTTGCGACTGAATATAAATATCCGGTTTAGCCACATAACTAAGACTTGAGAATCTCCCCACTGGTTTGGAGACAATGACCTCAGGTCGAATTTTTGCAACCAGACGAGTCGCCTGGGAAAACTGACTTGTAGGCAAGTAGACTTTAAAGTTGAGAATAACTTCTATATCCGCATTCTCGAAGGCGGCGAACTCATAGTCAGAATAAACGAAGTGAAAATCACCCGTCTCCATTGACTGAGAATTGTATTCATTAAATTTGTTGATTCCATTCGTATTGTAATAAAATGCAGGACGGGCCGAGAGACGCTTTGCTTTGCTGAGTTTGTAGTTTAACCCCAGATAGTTGTAAGAGCCAAAAGAGCCGCCGCCTCTTTCTATTTGTTTTTGAGTCATCGACCCTATACTAAAAAAAGAAACTCCCCAAGAAGAAGGAAGGGGGGTCGTCGAAGTCCCATCCGTCTGTTGAGCAAAGGAGGAAAAGGAAAGAAAGAAAGTCACAACGAAGGTCATAAGGATCGCCGAAAAGAGAGAGAAAGACATCAAGACACCTCCGCGAGAAGCTGCCCCACGTATGCCACAAAAAACCTGATGACACAACAAGGCAACCCTACTTTTTATAAATCATGACACTACAAAGCTTGCGAAGAGACTCTTCTTCTACCATTCTCTGGGGCTATGAAATATTTACCATTAAAAATCCTGCCTCTTTTCGTAGCTATCGCCCTATTAAGCACCCTCTCCTGTATATCAAAAAGGCCGCGACCGCTCCCTGAAAACTCTCTGCCTCCAAAGACCGCTGCAGAAATCAGCATTATGAACTACAATGTTGAAAACCTTTTTGACAATATCCATGACGAAAATCGCGAAGATCAAACCTACCTACCGCTCGCTAAAAAACAAACTCTTGAACACAAGGCCCTCTGTGAAAAATTGGAACCTTCTTGGCTAAAAGATGAGTGTTTGAACCTCGACTGGTCTGATGAAGTGCTGAATGCCAAACTTAAAAATATTGCGCAAATTATTAACTCTGTTGACGACGGAGGTCCGGATATTCTGATACTAGAAGAAGTCGAAAATGAACGCATTCTCACGCGTCTTAACAAAGAATTCTTAAGCAGATCAGGTTACATCACGCAGGTCCTTGTCGAAGGCCCCGATAAACGCGGTATAGACATCGCTCTTCTCTCTCGCCTTCCGTTAAATGGAAAACCAACACTCCATCAAATACCCTATGTTGGCGAAAACGAGGAGGATGTGAAATGGATGGCCCGCTCGCGAGGAATCCTTGAAGTGCCGTTGATCACTCCAGCCGGCGAATCCTTGGTCGTTTTGGGGGCCCACTTCCCGTCTCAAAAAAACCCTCGTTATTGGCGAAAACAGGCCGTTAATAATCTGAAAGGAATGATTGCTGGTAAAGAAAAAAAGCTCATGGTCATTGCCGGCGGAGATTTGAATATCACCAGCATCGAAGAAAATGAGACAGGCTTCTTTAAGGGGATCTTTTCACAGGTGGCTTTGATTTCTCACCTCGATGGCTGCAAGTCCTGCGCTGGAACCCATAATTACAAGAATAGCTGGTCCTTTCTCGACGTTCTGATGTTTTCAAAGAATATGGGGCCCATGGGCACAGCTCCCTATTTCTTCGCACCAGAATCGGTGCAAGTAATTACTGCCTCAGACCGACCTCGACGATTTAATGTTGCGACAAAAGAGGGAGCCTCAGATCACTTTCCTCTTTATGCACGAATCAGAAGGAGAAACTAACGTCTCGTCCTAAGACCTTTTTCCCTCTGTTGGCTCGAAACCAAGACTTACGATGTCCAATAAACAGGCAGCTGTCATCTTATTTTATGACAGCTGTCACATCTCTAACCCCGCGAAACTTATTGCTAGTCTCAAGTTGAGAACCCTTCAAAAATAAATTTCAAATGAGAACTATTTAGCGCAGAATCGTTTCATGGTCTCGATGAACTAGGGGGGGGAATGAAGTTCATCTTTATAATTACACTGGTGACTGCAAGTGCCTTTATATCAGTACACGCTCAGGTAAAACCTGACATGACGGCTGGTGATCTCACTGCAGCGCAAAGCAATGCAAAGAAGCTATATGAACGAATAACTGGCACGAAGCTACCTGCTGACAGCCCTCTGATCTCACAGATGGCGAATTTAATACAGCAAGGAAATTCACTCGGCGCCGCAAAGCTGGCAACTCAGGATCCAAACTTTTACAATATTACTGTAAAATTGATGGCCTTGCCCCTTTCAACCAGAGAAGAAAGTCTCAAGAGTCCTTTAACTGACTTTGTCGCAGGGTTTATCGGTGTCACCCGTGATGACCGCGATGCGAGAGAGTTGCTCACCGGAAACTTCTATTATAGGGGCAGCGGTGCGAATGTTCGGTCTGACATTGTTGCTGACATACTCAACTCGAATAATCACTACGATGATCTAGAGCGAACTCGAGCTGATCTGAGCACAAATCTTGTCCGCGTTGAAGGGCAGGTTTTATCAACAAGTGCTACAACGACCGTCGCAAACCCCGATCCTGCTGGCGTTTTAACCTCTAGAGGATTTATGGGTGCACATGCTCTAATGGGAACAAATCGTCGTTTGGTCGAATACACCTTTCGCGAATTCATGTGTGTGCCTCTTAATATGTGGGCAGACACTGGAGCTTCGGATCTTCGCATCGGACGCGATATTGACCGCTTCCCATCTGGCGATCATACAAAATTCCTGACATCTTGTAAGGGATGCCACACAGTTCAGGATGGATTCCGGGGTGCCTTTGCAAAATGGGACTTCTCTGGAACAGGAGGACTCAAAAACTCCGCCGTTCATACTCGTGGGGATGGCGGTGGCTTTACAATCGCAGCTGACACTCGCGGGGTTGTAAACAAGATGAATAAAAACAATACGGTCTTCCCGTCAGGTTACGTTATGATCGACAGTTCTTTTGTTAACAATGCTATTCGCCCTGCGAACGCTGCCCTATTCGGCTGGCGAGGCAATGCCCTTAGCGGAACTGGCGTAAAAGACTTCGGCACCGTCGTTTCAAACTCATCTCGCTTTAGTCAGTGCATGGCAAAACGGGTCTTCGAGACCGTCTGTAGGAAGATTTTAGACGAAACGAAATCTCGCGATGCTTTGATCAAATGGGGAACAGAATTTGAGGCTTCTGGTTACAAACTTAAGAGTTTGTTTGAGTCCATGTCAGTTAAACCAGAGTGCTTAAACTAAGGAGGGGCCCAGTGAAAAAATACATTAAACTCATGCTCTTGATTATTCCTCTTGGTGGTGTTGTCGTAATGGGATTCAACAACTGCGCTCGATATGGCGAGCTAGAAAATGCTTCAACTG
Organism: Pseudobdellovibrionaceae bacterium; assembly: GCA_016719575.1. Classification (GTDB taxonomy): domain Bacteria; phylum Bdellovibrionota; class Bdellovibrionia; order Bdellovibrionales; family Bdellovibrionaceae; genus JACMRP01. Next base: position 358,428 of record JADJYV010000002.1, read on the forward strand.
GAAGTTCTTCTCTTGCAAGCACCTCTGGCGGCCCTAGCGGTGGAGATTCCATCGACTCTCAATCCTTGGGTATTCCGTTCGCTCTTTTGTCTGCGGAGCAAACACTTGCATCAATGATGAAAGTTACAAACCTTACAACGGCGAGTGCTGCAACACTCACTGAATACACTGCGAGATATGGCTCTCTCGCTGCTGGAAACGATTTAAACATGGCGAATGGCCCCCTCATGCTTGGCTCAACAAGCTTAGCCGGAGAGGTTTGCAATTCTTTGGTCGCACAAGAGTCCGCAGCTGCAGCTGCTGCCAGAAACTTTTTCGGATCAATCAACTTTGCAGCTGGAATTGCAAGTGTTGATAATGCCTCTTATGCCTTGGCTATTCGCGGAATGGCGAGATCGTTCTGGGGACGAAACGAGAATGCCAGTGAACTAGCAATGTTAACAGCGTTCAAACAGGAGATGTCCGATGCGCTGGCAGCTGCAAACCGCACAGCCGCAGCTTCGACGCGAAGTTTGGTTGTTGGTACTTGCGCTGCTATGCTTTCGAGCCTAGATGCGCTGACTTACTAAATTTGTTTTTAAATAAAAGTTTCATACTCCAGGGGGGAGTCCATGAGTAAACACAGCAAAAAAGAAATACCTATGTGGGCCAAAACAGGCCATGCGAAACCAGTCACTCGCCGCGACTTTCTTTCTGCAGGGATTATCCCCTTTGCAGCAAGCATCGCTGTTCCGAATTGGGTGTCGCTCATTCTTGGCTCCCCAGCGAATGCCCAAACGGCAGTTACCTGCGATGCAGCCAACTCCACCGCGTTGATTCCATTTGTAACGGTCAATCTCTCTGGGGGAGCTGCAATGTCGAGCAACTTCTTGCCAATGAACGCCGCTGGCCAACCTATCGCCTCCTATTCAAAAATGGGACTCGGTAACAACCAGGTTCCTATCGAACGCGAGTTCGGAAATGTGCCTTTTGCGGGGCTTAACAACGGCGCCTTACTAAGCAAGTTTTTAGAAGGAGTGCGCACTTCTGCGACGGCAGCGGCTCTCGCGAACACAGCTTTCGTCGGAATCCCGTGCGACTCAGCAAATGATACAAGTTCAAATAAGTTTGATATTTCTGGTGCCGTAACCAAGGCGGGTCTCATTGGTAGCCAGTTGCCTAATCTCGGCAGATCGAATTCTCGCACAGGAATAAATCAGGCTGCGGGAATCGTTGCCCCACCAGCTCCACTCGTCGTCAATAGCTACAGTGCTCTCTTGACCTCGATTGGTTATAGCGCAACCCTCAATACAGCGCTGAATACAGCTCAGAAAAATTCTCTTGCTAAACTCGTTAGTAACTTAAACAGCAGTCAAACTGCAAAACTAAACGCCGTCCAAGGGGCCGATGGAGTCAAAAAAGTCCTTGATTGCGCTGGCATTAAAAATGTTGATGTCGTCCAAAAGGGAGCTGGAGTTGTTGACCCTCGTCAGAACGCTGGAGTTGCAACAGTTTGGAATATAAATGCAAATACTGCGGCAGGCAGCCGAGATTTAATTTTTGGTGCGATGGTTTACAATTCTCTACTTGGTCAAGCGGGTGCTGCAGGTCTCGAATTGGGTGGCTATGACTACCACGATGGATCCCGAACCAATGGTGATGCTAAAGACAGAGACGCAGGTGTTGTGATTGGCCGCATTCTTGAAACTGCAAAAGTTCTCGGAAAGCCCGTCTTTGTCTATGTCGTTTCAGACGGATCTGTTTACAGCGACGAAAGTGATGACCGTCAGGCAGGATGGCAGGGAGACCGTGGCTCTAATGGGGTTTCTTACATGCTTTATTACAATCCGGCTGGTAGACCTGCAACGAGCGGCTTTCAAATTGGTGCCTTCAATGACAATCAGGCGGCAGATACCACATTTATCACCGGAGGAAATCCTGAACTAGTGGCGGCTGCTGTTTTTGCAAACTGGTGCCAAGCTAATAAGCGCATGGACCTCTTCGATAGAGTTGCCAATCGCTTGTTCAATGCAACCCAACTCGCACAGGTCGTAAAAGTCGCATAGAACGAATGAGGATCTTGTAAATAAGGGGATTTTTAGTTTTTGGTTTCTAGGTTTTAGTTTTTGGCTCTGGGTTAAGGGGGAAGTCAGTGAAAAAAGCTTTAGTCAATAAGGTTATTGGTGGGACTCTGGGCGGACTCGTTCTCCTAGTTGCATTTAATAACTGCGGTGAAGGTTTTGTCGCCGAACGCATTGGAGCAACTGGTGGTGGTGGATCGACTTTGTTTTCACGTGCCCCCGGCGAGTCCTGCGAAGATGCCCTACTAAAAGTTTACCAAAGTAGCTATCATCCCTTTTTAAATCAGACCTGCAACAGCTGTCACATTAACGGCCCAGGGATCGGCGCCTTTGCTAGTCCTGATGCAAAAATCTCCTATAACTCCTTCGTCTCAACCGGATCCGCGAAGATCAACGGTCAGGCAATTAATGACAATCACAAACCACCCTATACGGGTGCCCAAAACACAGCACGAGTTGAAGAGCTCAAATCAGTTTGGGCGTCCGCACAAACAGGCTATGCCTCTTGTGTCGCGGCAAGCAATGGAGCCGGGGGAGTTGCGACTGGCTTTGTGGTAAAATCCAGCGGAAAAACCGTTCCTGCGAACCTTGGCACGACGACTTTTGTTCGCATGGAGTGGGACCTAGAAACTTTAAGTGCTGCTAAAGTTCCTTTAATTGCTGGTATCGAAATTCGCCGAGCTGCGATCGGCGGCGTAACCCGTGGTTATGAGTTTAGAAATCCCACTCTGCGAGTTAAAACTGCAGCTGCGGGCTCCTATCAAGCTCGGGCATTAAATATTTATATGAATGAAATGATGCAAACAGAGGTCACAACTTATAGCAATATTAACATGATTGTCGGAACGACCACGGATTTAAATTTATCTCCTGGAACAGCGAATGCCTTTGCTGCCGTCTCCGTTGCCACAACCGACACGATTGGCGTTGAGTTTTCAAGCCTTGGATCAACCACTGGAGCACCGAACCCTGGTGGCGGCGTTGTTCCAACACCAACTCCAACACCCGGAGCTATTACGGCTATGACCTTCACGCAACTCACCGCGAATGGGGGGATTTTCCGCACAAGTTGTATCCCCTGTCACACGACAGGCAATGCCCGCGGCGGTCTTGATATGACTAACTATGCTGCGACCAAGTTGGCTGCGCAAAACATCAAAGCACGAGTCAACAACGCCGCGAATCCAATGCCAACAGGTGGCTTGTTACCGCAAAATCAAAGAGATCAAATCAATGCATGGGTTGATCAAGGCGCTCCACAATAAGAAGAACCACGTCTATTCCGCCATTGCTAAAAGGAACCTCCAATATTTTTTGGAGGTTCTCTGGTAACCGGATTTTTCTAACCTCTGGTTTATTGGGCAGCAGCAGTCCAATTTTTTTTGCATCGAACTTTTCAATCATGCGCTTTAATAAATCTTCATAGGAAATCGGCTTTTTGGTGAGGACATGAATCCTTTCGCCATAAGGAGGATTACAAATGCACCAGGTTTTGCCGCCAAAAACGCCTCGGCTGGAATCAGAGGATTCTTTAAATAGGTCCTCTTGTATAAAGCGAAAGTGAGCGTTCTGAATTGAAACCTTCTTAAGCATCTCCGCTAAATTCAGATTCGCAGCTTCGATCACCTTAGCCTCAACGTCGTATCCGCAATAGTTTTTAAAGGGGGGATCCGACACGAGCAATTTATAATTCTTTTTCCAAAGCTCAGTCTTAAAGATTTTAGGAGTCTGTTTCCAGCGTAAAAAAGAATAATCTCTTTCAAAAACAGGGCACCAAAGTGAGAGGGCCTCTAACAATAGAGTCCCGGACCCACACATGGGATCGACCAAAGTAATTTCTCGTAGCTCTCCAAGGCTCACTTCGCCAATCATTTGGCGCACCACAAAGGCCGCCAATGTTTCGCGCAAAGGGGCCTCGCCCTTAAGCTGACCCCAACCTCTTTTATGCAAATGATCCCCGGTGCTATCTAGGCTGATGGTGCAAATATCCTGGTGCATTCGGATGAATACTTTTTGGGCCGATGTGAGGTTCTTATTTTCAAGTGGAAAAACTTTTCGAAAACTTTCTTTGCAAGTTTCTTCAATTCTTTTTTCATTATTCAGTCGCGACTGACTGGCTGAAACAACCCACTCTACGTTCGCGGAAGACAAAAACTTGGACCACTCTATTTGTCGAACCTTCTCATAAAGCTTCGGAAAATCACGAACTTTGAACTCTGCCACGCGCCACAAAATCCGATGAGCCGTTTTAAGGAAAAAATTTAATTGGACCCCCTGGGCTAAAGGACAATCTACCAAAACTCCACCCTTATCGACTGTCAGAGTTGGGTAAGCCTCGTGATTCGCCTGTCCATCTGTTCCAATCAACCACGGCCAACACTCTTTTATTTCTAACGCCAGATCCTCTTCAAATCCCAAATTGCATGAGACATAAAACATCAAAATCTCCAATAGAGGTCAAAGTTTAAATAGTAACCCTGCTCTAAATTGTAAACCAATTTAGACACATCGGTGGTGCCAAATCCAAGCAACGTATGAACATGATCCCAAATCCACAAGTACGATATATAACCGCCGACAGATTTGCTTTCAAAGTTGTAACTTGGACCTGCAAGAACCCGATTCCAGTCATCCATAATAAATTCATATCCAGACTGAAAAGAGCTCGTACCGGCAACTTTGATTGCTGCTAAATTTTTTGCTCGATCAAAGGTTGCTAATGCGACAGTCAAATTTGTGTGGGAAATAACACTTTCTGAAGAAATTGAATCCCAATAGAGGGTTGCACTGACAACTCCATTGGGGCTGTCTGTTCCCTGCAAATAGCTCGAGCCAAAAGAAAAAATATTAGATTCAGACTCATAAAACTTGTATTTTGCATGAAAATTTGTTGCGCCAAAAATACCCGCCAAAGATAATGTTCCTAGGAGAAGGTTTTCTGAATATCCATAGTCTATATAGCCTAAAAAATTAACTAAGAATTCTCCTTCCCTTAAAGTCTGAGCTGTTTCACCCGTGCTCAATCCCATAAAAACCAAAGACTTATAACTCGCAGACGAATCAATTTCGTTATTCTTAAGTATAAGTTCGGTATTGCCTTTGTACTCACGGTGATAGGTTTTAAGATCCATTCGATTTAAAACATCACCAATCTGAATCAATGCGTACTTTGAATGACGAATCAACTTAGCTTTGACCACATACTTTTCGGAATTTTTATTTTCAATCGACCGGATTTCAAAAAAGCCAATGATTTGTCCGGCCGAGTCTTTGCTCCGCAAAACCATCAGTTCACCTATTCGAAACTCAGAATAAGTACTAATGGCTATCACGTGGGTTGAGTCATCAATGCTTTCCACGTAAGCATGAGCCCAATCTTGCTTAAACTCGAATTCAACTTCAGAAAGTGTTTGAGCTTGGGCCCCAGACTCTGTCTGAGCGCGAAGATAAGCTGGAATAATTAACAGAATTAAAAAAACAAGCCTCATACTTTTTTTCTAAAAACCCTTTCAAAACTATTCAAAACCAAAAAAGAAAGAACTAGAGCCACGGGCCCGACCCACATGGCCTTGGAGATTCCAAAGACGTCTGTCAAATAACCAACTCCAACATGCATCAAAACAGTCAACAGGGATTGAATGGCCATCGCCGACGAAACCGCCGAATCTATATGACTTTCAAAATGGTGATGGATATAGGATATCGCCAGAGGGTAAAACGGAGCCATTGTTGCCCCGCTGAGAACCAAAAAAAATGGGTGATATACCAGCCCTAAAATAATACAGAATGCCGAAAGCACGAGTGATACTGATAACATTCTACGAAGAGAAAAATTAAAATGAATCAAAGCAAAAAGCCCCCTCCCAAGCAAGAGGCAAACAAAAAAACCTGTTAAGTAATAACTCGAATCTTGCAGACCTAATCCCAGCTCTCTTCGGATAAAAAGTGCAAGCCTAGAAGATATTAAAATTTCAGCAAGAACATAGAGCCCCAAGGAAAACCCAAGGTATGTTTGCGCTGCGTGTTCCAAGTTAGGTTCTTTACCGAACAGTTTTTCGACATTGACCAAAGGCAATGCGCGTTCATCCTTTTCAAAAAAGGCTCCGAACATTAAAAGAAATGGAACTGCAGCCACACTCCAAAACACAAAACGCCAAGAGCCTACCCAAGAATTGATGGCTGCCACCAGCAAGGGAGCTAGAAAAGACGAAATCCCGTATATCGAATGAAGCCCCGAAAGCAATCTTTGCCTTCGATGAGGCGAAGAACCGACAGTAACTAGAATGTTTTGTACAACGCCAATAATCCCAAGGCTAAGGCCGAAAATAGCGGAAAAAAATAAAAGCGAAGAAAATTGAATTGCGCTACCCATGCCAATGAGCCCGATTGTCATTAGCAACAAAGCAATTTGTAACGTGGAAACCCGACGGAGTTTTAACAAAAGAAAACGAACTCCGTAACTTCCTAAAAAACCCAAAAAGGAACTCAAGGCAAAAAACTGAGCCCCGCGAGCGTCTGTCACAGCAAATTCCTTTAGTATTTCTGGAAACAAAGGACCGCGGACATTGTCGCTAATCCCCAAGGCGAACAAACTCAAATAGGCAAGTACAATGTATCCCCAATTCACTTTTTAGCAGCCTCATCCTTTAAAACCTTGAAAACCCGAAGGATCTTACCACGCGAAACCTCGCCGAGGCCAACAAAAAGGCGCTCAAAGGAATATTTGGTGTATCCCCCTCTATCTGGCTTTTCTCCTTTAAACGCGAGATAAACAAAGAAATCTTCAACCAAAAGCTCCCACTTAACAGGCGATACACTCTTCATAAACTCAAGAAATCTCGGAGCAGCCAATCGCACCTCCTCCAAATCCAATCCACCGGAGGAGTTTTGATCATAGACGCTCATTAAAATTTCCGTGTAATGCAAAATCATAATCGCAGTTCTTAAATCCGCAGTCTCCACCTTACCACCCTTCGGGGACGATACTCGAGAGGCGGCCATGAGATTAGAGTAAAAGCTATCCCATTCGATAGAATTCAATTTAGATATTTCCGCAACCAGGCCTGGCATATTGTTAAAATAGTGGTCAATTTTTTTTCTTAAGTTTTGTTTAAAACAATTTTCGTTCAGCCAAGGATATTCAAAAATGTCCAATTCAGGCAGAGCACAGCCTTGCTGAATCATATCCAAGCGAATTGCTTCTGCAGATATCCCGCCCCCTGACGCCAGCAAACTTACAAACTCGAAGGCCTCGGCGCTGTCCACCACCGCATTGCCATTTGCAGAAAATGTAAACAAATTGGCTTCGTTAAAGCTTCGTGCCCCAGAATTTCCGGAGCGTTTATCGAAAACTTTGAGCTCTTCGCCTAGGAATTGAAAATCCGCATACCAACGCTTTAAATCATCGACGCCGAGCAGTCTAGGCCCGTAGCCATGAACTAGAGCCATCGCAGCTGACCTCATTAAATTCCAACGACTCAGAGATCTCCAAGTTTGACGGAGGGTGAGCGGCCGATTGACGATAATCACTTTTCCCTCAGTATTAAAGACGACAGGCCATGAGGACTCTAAAAACTTCACACCTTGGATCCAACTATCAAGCAGGGCTTCTTGCTCAAGAGAATTGGAGGACAAAATGCGTTTGATGTAAGTCTTTGCCTCAAACGTCGAAATCGCCTGCAATAGCTCGCTTCTGCCGATTGAATTCTCACTATCAAACGCCAACTGATTAATGAAGAGCTGATGGAGTCGATAACTCTTCCATTCCTGCTTCAATGCGACCAAGTGCCTCTTCTCAAAACCGTTCAATCCACGAGCATCCCCTTGGCGTCGGGGATCAAGTAGTCTTAAAATTACTTTTTTGTATGTTGCGTTTACGGCCTCTGAGTCAATGGCACTGGTTGCCATAACTTTATCAATCAAGTTATCAATCACCGCAAACGAAATCTCCCCATGACGGCGCATTGGAAGGCTTTCTTCGATTATTTGCAGAGTGTCCTCGATAAATACAATCAATTGGTTAAGATTCTTCGGATCACGAAGAACTTCATTTTTCATAAAATAATGATAACGCAAACCTTGTTTGTAGATTTGAAGAACTGTACCTAATGCCTCCTCCCAGTCCTGAATATTATCAAACCTAGTCCCCTCACCTACCACGAGGGTCTTTGCAGCCTTTATTAAGTCCATATTTTTATCTACTTTTTGGTAGATAGAAAAAGACTGAGGGCTGTTTGTAAATTGATTCAAACCTTCAAAAAATTTCTTTAAATCGTCGATTTTGTATTCTGAATTCACCAAATCAACTTTACGCAAAAGAACCCATAAAGTTGCCCTTAATTTCTCGACAGCGACATCAACGCCCTCCCACTCAGGGTGAATCTTCTTGCCAATTAAAATGGGAAAATGGGGAGACAGTAAAACAGCATCTTCTTTAACTAAATCCAGCAAATCAACAAGCTTTTGGATCTCAGTTTTGGTTAAAGATTTTTCATCACCACCAAGGATGACTTTTTTCATCTTAAATAGCTGAACCGCAAACTCGGGCGAAACATTGTTCCGCTTTAGAAAGTATTTTCCAAAAAAGTTCCGAACATCTTCCACTGTGTAAGCGTCGGTCAGTGCTCCGCGAGTTTTGTTTTTAAAATAGATTAAAGATTCTTTTGCACAATCAACACCCTCTCGAATGTCTGCTGAAGCGAGAGTCCCTTCGATATACTGATTAATTTTTTCTGGCAAAGTTCGAAGACAAACAAAAGTTGGATTTTTAAGCTCAATCGTCTGAGGCTCTTGTTTTTTTTCATTTAAGAAATCCGAACAGGACGTCAGGACTATGACACTTAATGTAAGGAGAATTTCTACGGTTTTTCTGATTGAAAACCTAAAAGACATACGCGGCTCCGATCATAAAACGATCGTCATTTTTAAACTGACTAATTTCGTTTTGATTTGCGTAGGTCAAATCTCCTGACTTTAAGAGATCAAACTCACTATACATGGACCAAAGAGAAGAAAACCGATGGTTCAATTTCCATTGTAAAAAATCGAAGTCATTTTTTTGGCTAGTTGTGTAGCTTAATTTCGAAATCAAACGACGGAGCCCGCGCGTAAGAAATCGATTTTCAAGTGTCAATTTAACTGCTTGCTGATATGGGTAAATCAAGGTCAAACCGGGCCGGTCGGCGCTAGCCATATCCCCGACCTCAACAATCTCACCTCCATAAATGTTTAAACTTTGAAGTGAAACTGAAAATTGTGGATGAGTGTATTCAACAAAGGGACTTACTAAATATGCATCTGAAAATTGCGGCCGCGTCCAGCGATCTTCGAGATCGAAATTATTTTGAGGTCGATCTAGCACATTGCTGATTCCGAGACGCCAATTCTGAGTTCGGTGCGAAAGATCTATACCGCTTAAAGTATGATAAAAAACCTGGGGCTTCAAATCTACAACTCCGCGGAGAATGGTTGTATCCAAAACTCCAGAGTACCCAAGAGCGAGTTCATTTGATGGCTTGTACATGTAGTTGAGGTGCAATGACGTCCCCTCCTCGGCAGAGCCGAAGGTCAATCTTGCTCCATAACTCGACTGAAAAACTACCTGACTCTCATTTGGTCGTTCAAAATTATATTGAACTTTTGTGGACTCACTAAATATCCGAACCGAATCTGGGGGGCGACGAAACCAAGGATTTCCAGGGACAAACTGGCCATTAACTATCTCAAATGCTGGTCCTTGATTGGGAATAAAAACCGGAGAAGCAAATGCTGTAATTGAATAAAAGGGCCTTTCTGCCTGCCAAAAAATTCCACTAAGGCCCTGGGCCTCTGGATTTAGGGGGTTCCATTGAAACAATGGTTGCCAGAGTCCTAGATTCCATCGAGAATCCAGCTCGCTCCAATTCATCAACTTACGACCAATAAAAAGGTTTTCGCTATCTGCCGGCTTTGTCTGAAAATAAAACTCCGAGATGTCGAGATAATTCAACAACGGGGCACCGAAGGCGACGGCCCCCTCAATACTCATTTTAATAGGGTCCTCGATTTGCGGCGGACTTGTTAGAGTCATCCCGACAAACTGATAATTGGTTTTTTCTGTGGCCTCAAAAGAAGGACTGATAAAAGAATCTGAAAACAAATGCAAATCAGAGCGCAATTGAGCCTCGGCGGCTGTAACAAAGCACACGAGGCCAAAGCTGGCTTTAAGCATGAATTTCCAAACGTGCAGTTTCGACATTTTTTTCACCTGCCAAGGAATAACCCATCAATTCCCGTGCCTGAAAAAGAGGCTCTGTGAGTCGGGGCAATGGCTTTGAGGTCTATCGTTTTGACAAGTGCCCTTTTTTGTCGCCAGCCGGGCTGAGTTTTGCTAGAGTTCCCCATATGCCTCAAAAACCTCGCTTTCTAATCATTCGCTTTTCAAGCTTTGGTGACGTGACTCAGTGCCTAAGTGTTCCCTCAAATATTTGCGCTTCTTATCCTGAGGCTGAAGTTCATTGGATCACGCGCAAAGACATGGCTCCTTTGCTTAAAAATCACCCGGCAATTCACCGTGTTTGGGAGTACGATCGTAAAACAGGTCTAAAGGGTCTATTCCGGCTCCTCAATGAAATGTCTTCGATTAAATTCAGCCATATTTATGATGCTCATAACAATATTAGATCTAGATTTGTTTATTGGCGTCTTGGTCTTTTTTCTTCTTGCAAATTTCTTCGCAGATCACAAAAGCGCTGGAAGCGCTTTCTACTTTTTCGCTTTCATAAAAATACTTATGAGAAGCCCTTTTCTGGCCAAAGGGATTTATTAGAACCTTTAACTCAATGGAATATTGAAAAGTCCCTCCCCCCCGTACCCCAACTTTTCCTAGGTCCTCTTGAGATCGACAAATCCACTGAACTGCTGGGCTCCTGGGGCAAGAAAAACTACATTGCCCTTGCCCCCTCCGCGGCCTATTTCTTGAAGCGCTGGCCCCTAGAACACTTTAAGCGACTGATTCTGTCCATGCCCGAACACAACTTTGTTTTGATTGGTGGACCTGAAGATCGCTTTATCGAAGAGTTGGCTGCTGTCGCCCCGAGCAGAACTTTAAACACGGCCGGCAAAGCGTCTCTCCTTGTAAGCTCTGCACTTGTCAGAGGCGCCAACGCCTTGATTAGCAATGACACTGGCTTGCTGCATGTGGGTGAACAGCTCGGCATTCCAACGATTGCCTTGATGGGCCCTGCGCCTTTTGGTTTTCCATCACGTGAAAACACAAAAATATTAGAATTAGACCTTCCTTGCCGCCCTTGCAGTAAACATGGGCAGGGTCCTTGCATCAATAAAATCTATCACCAATGCCTGATCGACATCACTCCTGAACAAGTGCGTAGAGAAGTTCTAATAAAACTGGAAGCAAAAAAATGACTCGCCTCTTGTATCAATTTCTTCTCTACCCCTTGGCCTTTGTTCTCATCCAGCTAATTCGTCCTTTTCTCAGTAAAAAATTAAAAGAAATGATTCGCGACAAAAACAATTCTCGCTTCGAAATCATAAAAAGTTCTAGGGAGGAGATTTCAAAAAAGAAACCTATCTGGATTCATGCCGCTAGTGGAGAAATTGAATATGCCCGTCCGGTGATTCGAGAACTCAAAATGCAGTTCCCAGATATCCCCATCATCGTCACCCACTCCTCCCCCTCGGCAAAGAAAATTCTCTCCAGCATAAGTGACATTGACGCCTGGGGAGCACTTCCTTGGGATTTTAAAATATCCTGCAATTCCTTTTTAAAGAAGTGGAACCCCCGTTGCTTCCTGATCGCTCGAACCGATGTCTGGCCTGTCATCGCAACTTGTTGCCACAACCAAAATATCCCAAGCCTGCTCTTTTCCGCGACTTTTGCAGAAAACAGTTCCCGTCTTAAAGGAGTCTCTGGTAAAATCACAAAATGGGCACTGAATCAACTCTCTGAGATTCAATGCGTATCAGAGGCCGATGCGGCTCAAGTTTTATGTCTCAAAATTAAAACAAAAATTCTAATCAAGGGCGATACACGATTTGATCAAGTTTTTTATCGTTTACAAAATCCCAAACCAATTAAAGACACTCTTCGCCCGCACCATAAAAATATTTTAGTTGCAGGTTCCACCTGGCTTGAGGATGAACAAGTTATAGTTCCGGCGTTCGCAAAAGTTAAAGACAGTTACAAATTAATCATAGCTCCCCACGAGATTCATAAAGCTCACCTCGAATCACTAACCCATCTCTTACAAGAAAATAAACTTGCAAGCACTCGGTATAGTGAAACAAGCATTGACTGGAACCAAGTGGATGTCCTTATCATTGATCAGGTCGGAATTTTAGCTGAACTCTATACCTGGGGATCGGTTGCCTTTGTCGGTGGATCTTTCAAAAAGCAGGTTCACAGCGTCATGGAGCCTCTTGCCGCCGGGCTTCCCGTAATAGTTGGACCTCATCATCACAACAATCGCGAAGCTCTGCATTTTAAGAATGTGATTGTTATGCAGGTTCCAATCGTCCAAGAAATGCAGAATCACCTTTCTTTCTCTGAGGCGCTGAAAGATCTCGAACTCCTGAATTCTAAAATCTTTCACGACCATCTTCTCGAGCTCCTTCAACAACACGGAGCTGCCACCAAAAATGTCGTTACGTGGTGCCAAAGCGCTATTTGTGGCCTCTGATTTTAGGACTCGCTGGCGGCAATTGCGCAATGCGCTCTTGAGTTGCGTATAAGGCGCCTTGGCGTGTTTACGGCCCCCTTCAACTGTCAAACCAAAAATGGCATATCTCATAATGAGTCGTCGACAAACGCAGCTATTTTCAACAGTTTAGAATCAAGTCGATTCAGCACGTTCCTTGAAGATCTAAAAAGCAAAGAAGGTATTTAATGATAAAGTTTAAATTCACCCCATTGCGCTTTTTATTGATAGTTGGCCTCATTCATCTCGTTTGCGCCTCTTTGTCTTTTGCGGAACAATCGGGCCCTCTATCGATAACCCCTAAGAAAAACCAACAGAGCACTTCCGGGAGACCTAATGACGCTCAGTGAGTAAGGGCACCGAGTTGGCACTTGACCCTTCACTTTCTGCCAGTAGAAAATCAGAATTCTTTCTGGGAGATTTCAAAAATGCCAAATTTTTTAAAGATAAAGCCCGAGATTAGTCCCTACAAAAAAGGTGACGTCCTCGTCCTTTTTGGAGAGCTCTTCCAACGCGGGTATGCCAATGGCTTAGCTGAAGAAGCCAAAAGGCGCGGCATGACGATTGTTCATGCAACCGTTGGAAGACGCGAGAATGGCACCCTTCGTGCGCTCCATGCGGAAGAGGCTGCAAAGATTCCCCAACCTTTTATTAACATCCCGCTCGAAGCTGGATTTGATATGGAACCGGACAACAAAGGCCTATCCCCGAACGAACAACTCAAAGATGTTAAACTTTCCGAGTGGGAAAGTGCAAAAATTAATTTTACATCCATTGAGGAAAGCCGCAGCAGAGCCGTTGCACGCTTTCGCAAAAATGTTGAGGCCTTCATGCAAGAACTGGAAAAATTGATTCCAGAAGGTGCCAATGTGTTGTTCGCTCACTTGATGGCCGGCGGCGTTCCAAGAATCAAAATTGTGATGCCGCTTATGAACCGAACCTGCAAAGGCAGCGGCGACCGCTATCTTTCGTCTGAACAGTTCTGGAAATCAGACATCGGCCGCTTTTGCGAAATCAATTTTAAAGAGGTAACAGCAGAAACAATGAGGCACCTTCTTGAGTTATCGACCCCTCTTCGTGAGAAAATAGAGCGTAGAGGGGGGCGGGTGTCTTACACTGGCTATGGTTACCACGGCACAGAAATACTCATTAATGGACAGTACTGCTGGCAAACTTACACTCCCTACATTCAAGGCTGGGCAAAAAAGGAACTTGAAAATATTGCCATCGAGTATTCCAAAAAGGGCGTTCATGTTTGTATCTACAACTGCCCTGAAATTCTAACCAATTCTAGCTCCATATTTCAAGGAGTCGAAGTGTCACTTTATCCCTTAATTGGGGCAATTCAAAAGGAGTCTAAAAGTTCGGCCGAAGGAAATAAAATTTTAGCTGACTGCAAAGCCCTCCTAAAAGAAAATATTCACTTCGAAGATATTCAAAAAATAACAGACCAGTACTTCAACACTCCTGAAATCAAAGATCATTGTCACTTTGAGAAGTGGCCTCAACACAGCTCTCGATTGCAACTTGAAACTATGCTCAGAACTTCAGAGCATTTGATTTCTCTTCACTCAGATGAAAAAAATCTCATCAGCGGCGAACTCAGTGAAGTCGTGTTTAAATCCTGTGGCTACATTATGTTACACGGGTCTTGGCAACCCTCGGCCCCTGTTGCTTGGATTGGGCATGATCTTGTTGCCCGCTGTATTTATCAATGAGCCTCACTTCGGGTGCGGAATATTCTTGCTGCAACCTCACTCTGAGGGGACTTTCACTGTCCGGCATTCGCACGGCCATTTCAGTCCCAGAGCTTTCATTCTGCTTCGATGTGGGTCAAGGCTTTCCTTTTTTGCTAAACTTGAAACAGTTTTTCATTAGCCATGGCCACCTCGATCATGCCGCCGGGATCCCCTATATCATCTCTCAAAAAGCCATGAACCACCAGGAGGCTCCAAAGTTTTATATGCCGCCAAGCCTTGTTAATCCCATGTACGAAATTATGAAAATTTGGCAAAAAATCGAAAATCACGAATACAACTACCAGTTCCTACCAATAAAAGAAGACGAAAAAATTCCCGTCAAAGGGAACTATTTTGTACGCCCCTTTCCGACCACTCATAGAATCGAATCTTTTGGTTACACCTTGTTTCAAAGCCAACGTAAACTAGTAAAGGAATGCCAGGGACTTTCACAAAATGAAATTTTAAAAATAAAAAATCAAGGACTTGAAATCCATCAGCATATCGAAACTCCCCTGATTACATTCACTGGAGATACACAAATCGAATTTTTAGAAAGTCGACCGTGGGTCAAAAAGTCGAAAGTTCTTTTGATGGAGTCAACCTATCTAGATCAAAGAAAAACCGTCGAACACGCCAGAAAATGGGGCCACTCCCATTTGGATGAAATAATCCCAAAACTCGACGACATCGAGAGTGAAAAGATCGTGCTAATTCATATTTCGAGTCGTTATCCGACCGATGAAGCTCTTCAGATTTTAAAACAAAGAATTCCAGCAAGGCACCAAAATCGAGTCGACATTTTTCCGGGCCGCTGATCTCGAGTTAACGAGACAAAAGATCATTTATACTTAAAAAAATCTTACGATTCTTTACTTTTTTTTCTTTAAAATGAGTCAGCCAATCTGAGGGACTTTTCTTCATCCAAACCGCCGCCCAGCGAGCTGCAAAATAAAGAGGGCTCACGCCCTTTCCTTCATGCTCTTTGGGAACGCTCAGGGCCGTCAACATTTCAGGGCCAAAGTAACTTTGCGGCAGCAGTCGTTCGCGCCCCGTGATCTCCCCAATAATAATAGCGTCTTTTGTTTGACCAAAAACAGTTCGACTGAGTGGAGCTCCCGCCTCGCCCGGCGCCGCATGCCCCGTTGTCGCAAGTATCAGCTTACCTTTAGAAATCTTTTCACTTAAACTCGCAGAGAAGGCTCGGTTCTGATCCTTGACAACTTTGTTCCAATCGAAAAGATAAAAAACAACGTCTGACGAATCGTTCTTTATTTTCTCTAAAAGGTCCTTTTCTGAGTACACTCCTTTGTCATCATAGGGAGTTAGATTGACAATTTCACAGGCAGTACAAGCGCCCTTAAACTCCTCAAAAAGAGGTTTCACATTCTTTTCAAAGTGATCTATTGTTTCTGTTGAGAAATAACCAACCACAACCTTGCTCTCAGCCACTGCTGGCTGAAAGATACCAAGACATATAAACACAACAACAAAACGCAGAGCGGTATTTTTCATAAAAATAATTATCTCCTCGAATTTTTGGTGATGTCGACGAAAATATCATTGAACATTGCAACATGAAAAAAAATTGGCAAGAGGTCCAGATATTCCACAAAGGTGATGAATTTTTTGCCGAGATGGTCTCTGGTATTCGTACAGCAAGAAAAAGTGTTTGCCTCGAGTCATATATTTTTGAATTGGACCCCATCACCGACGCCTTCCTCGTTGAACTACAGTTAGCGGTCTGGAGAGGGTGCACTGTCAAACTGTTGGTCGATGGCGTCGGTTCCTTTTTTTCCGCCGAACTGCTAAAAAAACGTTGTGCAAGGGACGGAGTTCAATTCCGAATCTACCACCCCATACCAGGCATTTTACAATGGCTTCCCCACGTTGCGATGGTGTTATTCTCTAGAGCACCGAGCCTCATAACTCGAATAAACAGGCGGAATCACCGTAAAACTCTAATTATTGACGACACCCTCGCCTTCGTCGGAAGTTTTAATATCACCCAGCTTCACTCCGAGAGAGCCATGGGAGCTAAATGTTGGAGAGATTCCGGTGTAAAACTCAAAGGTGACGCCCTCGCTAGTTTGTCCGCAGCTTTCGACCTGGCTTGGAACTTCTCAAAAAATATCCCTCATTTTTCTTTGGACTCCAATTGGGTTAGCGAAAAAATTCATGTCATTGTCCAGTGGCAGGAACTGCTGCGTCTCAACTCTAACAATCGCATTCGACGTGTTCTCTATCGAGATCTGTGTCGAAGAATTCGCAATGCTCGTACTCGAGTGTATATTGCCAACGCTTACTTTTTACCAAAACGAGCCCTCTTAAAGGCCCTCTCCAAGGCCGCACAAAATGGCGTTGATGTTCAAATCATTACTCCAGGGCCTACGGATCTTCCTTTTGTTAAGTGGGCGGCCTATCAAATTCCATATAAACTAAGCTTATTCGGCGTCAAAGTGTTCGAATATCAACCACGCATATTTCACGCAAAATACATGGTCATAGATAACTGGAGCAGCCTCGGATCATTTAATCTAAATCATCGCAGCCTTCTCCATGATCTTGAAGTTGAAGTCGTACTAACAGATGCCGAAAGCTTGGGCAATCTCAACCGCCAATTCACCAACGACCTTTCATCCTCGAAGCCTTTTGATCTCAGAGAATATAAAAAGAGCCCCCAGTGGTGGCAGTGGCTAACCAAAACTCTTTTCAAATTGAGATATTGGTTCTAAATTTCCCAAAGATAATAGGCGTAACCTAAGTGAGTCGCGATAATTTATTGCCAGCCCCCTAAACTGCCGACACAATAGTGTCATATGGTTGGTCAATACCGAATCCTGATTCTTCTTGCTGTCCTCTCTGGAGCCTTGCTGTTAAGTTCTCACAGCCGTGGCGAGGAAGGGATCCCCTTATGGTTTCAAGCGGACAAAAACAATCTTCAGATTCTTCCTCAACGTTTTGAGTACAACCTCGAAGATGAAGACCATGTTAAAATCGGTGATATTATTATCGACCCAACAACTTTTGGTTTTCAGGTTGCCGCAACTCCGAATCAACCTGGAAAGTTCAAAGCCCGGTTTGTTTGGCCTTCTGGACTTTTACGGGAAGGAACTCTCTCCATCAAAGACAACACCGGAAAAGCTATTTGGTCGGCTGCGATTTCTAAAAAAAATACCCGACTTATCACACTTGAAAGTTCAAAATCTGAAAGTAGTCTCGGAAAAACAAAACTTATCGAATTCGTAACTGATCAGTTACAAGAAGCCTTTATCGAAGATATGAAGTTTTTTCCATTTATGAGCTTTTGTATCGGCCAAACATCTCAAGACACATCCATCTATCTTTGTTCTAAAGAAGTATTTCTGTTTTCTCAGAATGGCAAAATTTCTATTCGTTCCCGTTCTCAAGCAAAGAGAACTGCCTTTGTCGAGATCAACGGAAAAAGTGTCAGCAACCAGGGAATTATTTTTTTAAATGACGAAAACGCGAACATAGGATTTCGCGCAATGACCAAGTCAGGGGCAATCCTTGAAATTGAAACCAGGATGAAGCCAGTTGACTTTAAGGACGTCGTCATAAGTCAAGACAAAATGAGTTTAACTCTCACAGCTTCAGGCGCTCAACCTGTAGCTGATGAACGCGTAAAAATAATTAACAACGAAACTTGGCAATTTCAAGTAGATGCAGAACGTCCAATTTTGTATTTAAAAGGGGCCGGCGACATCCCGATGCGCCAAGAATTTTATATCAAAGGAGAAGTTCCTTCTGAAAAGATTCGCCCCTACGTTTCAAAAGACTCTTCCAATAAAGTTTACCAAGGAACCCTGCTGCTTAATGGAGTTGCCGCTAAAGGCACAACGGTAACTGCTGAGGCTAAGGATCAAAAAGTTGAAAAACTTGAGAACAATCAGTTTGTTTGGATGTTAGAAAACATTCCATCTGGCAAAACTTCTCGTCACTATCTTCGAGTCAACGACAATAAAAGTTCCTTTGTCGTAGCTTACGATGTTTTTCGAGGCTACGCTCTCGAAACGGGGGCGTTTGGAAGCCTCTCCCTTTCTTCTCAACAACTTTACGGCACTTTTTTTGTAAACTGGTGGATCGAGAATTTTATTGGTAATATCGAGTCTTGGTCTCGCTTTCATTGGGGATTGCGAGCCGAACAAACTTTAGTTTTTAATAAAAAAAACAATCAGCCAAATTTAAACACGAGCCGCCTAGAGCTATTATGGAGAGCAAACCCAGGTTTTCATTTTTTGGATTCAACATGGGGTCTCGTTCTCCCTTATGAAGTAATTCAAACTAACGCTGGAAGCGCTTCGAGTGCAGGAATCGGCGCTTTCTTCAGCCACCCCCCACCCAAGAGCCTTGAAAAATGGATGGATTGGTCCGATGCAAAACTCGTCTATCTTCTTGGCGGCGGCAACGACGTTCGGCTTAATAACGCCGTCATAGGAAGTGGGCTGGCTTACATTCGAGCAACAGATCAGCTTAACTGGAATTACGGACTCGGGTTAAGTCGTTATGCGTTTGATACTGGGGATAGTCCGGTGCAAATTCAAATTCTTGGTGGTGCGACCTACCGCTTTTAGTTATTTCTTCTTAAAGAAGCCGGAGACCATTTTTTTAAGGTCCATACTTAAAATATCGTCCTTATTAGCTGCCATCGATCCCAATTGATTTAGTTCTCGACGAGCAACAATCATTCCGGCATTTAGTGCCAAGCATTTTTCAAAGGATTTTCTGGCTCCTGATATATCGCCCTTTGCCTTTTGAAATAAACCCGTAACAAATGGATAGAGCGCATCATACTTTTCGTCGGGCGGAACTTGCATTAGCTCAAATTCAATATCTTTAAGGCTTTGACCTTGCTTTGAATTATCAATATTTCCAACCTTAGTCCATGCATTAAACAAATGAAATTGCGCTATCTCTGGATTTAACTCCGCAACCTGCGCCATAAGGTTTCCTGCTTTTGAGTATTGATTTAACTGCAGAGCTTGCTTTGCCTCTTCGATAACAGAGGATGCTTTCAACTTTTTCTCAGCCTCTGTTTTTAAAAGATTTTGCTTTGCTTGTTTTCTTTGGCCAGCATCCAGGTACGAGGAACAGGACTCTGACACTCGGGCTTTAATTTGTCCCCACAACTTATAGGCTTCCGACTTCGTGTCTTTCGGTTGTTCTCCGAGCACTGGCAAAAAATCCTCTACCATATTTTCTACAGTTGTGACTGTTTCATCTCCAAGGCCAAAGTACTCAATAACTTGCAATTGGTTTTTATTTTGAATTTCAGAATAAATTTTCTTAAGAGTTCTTAACTGCTCAAGTGGATTCACAACCGTTTGTGATTTTGAAAAGACGATCAATCCCTTCGTTAACAAAAAATGAATGGCCTTATGAACTGCCGCTTCGTGATAGTTTGTCTGTGATAAAAGCTCGACTAAAGTGACTCCTCGGTCAATATGTTGTGTAAGTCCTTCTAAGCTTTCGATTAATGACATTTTGAGTACTGGGTGATCGTTCTTGTAGGTACCACTTCTTACAATCCTATAATTTCCCCACATCATATGCATAGATTTCAACCATGCCACACTGAGCTTTGACGCAATCCAATCATGTAAAAAATAAGAAAGAGAGTCTGAATCAATGCTTGGCTCAATTGGTTCAACTTCGGCAGCAGCGAAGTTAATTCGAATAGTCGCATCGACGATTGTACGAGAAAGACGAATATTCATCTGCTCCGTAAGAATTAAATCAAAAGCATGGGGACTCAGTTTATTTGCCTGAATTAGCCGTGTTCCCAGGCGTCGCGGGCTTTTGTCGTTCAAGGCCTCTTGCACATCTTCAGGCAATGAGTATCCGCTCTGAATCAACATCTCCCCCAAATAGGTGGTTTTATCTTCGATATCAACACCGACAATGACGCCATTCGAAAGAGAAACACCTGACACATTGCCATCGGTACCATATATATTTAAATGACCAGAGCTTTTCGTTTCCACCAAAAGACTGTAAATAAAGGGGAGATCGAAGCCGCTAACTTCTTCAAGCGACTCGATTAACTTTCTCTTCTCTCGATTCGAAACTACATTTCGGGCGAATATCTGATAAAGACTTTTCCGGGGAGATCCAATGTCTTCTCGTTCCCGGCGAGCGACATCATCAATTTTTGCGAACTTAATAGCCTCCTCAAGATTAAAAGGCTTTCTTAGAAAAGCTATCGCCTGTGTCTTTTTTATTGCCTCGCTGATAAAGTCTTTATCGGTATAGATCCCGCTCATCAACACTGTCTTAAAACGTGCCCGAGAGGGCATTTCGTTGCGTATTTTAGTAACGTAATCTATCCCCATGACTTGGGGCAAAAGACAGTCCACATACAATATATCAATTCTTTCTGTCGAAAGAACTTCCGTGGCCGCATCCGGATCTGCAACTAAAAATACACTATGACCTACCCGGGATAAGCCCTCTTTCAGCGCTTCACCCAAAGAAACGTCATCTTCCAGAATTAAAATTTTTATTTTTGAGTCTTCCACAGAAGGCTTCTCGGCAGAAAAGACTCCATTTTCAATGGACACGAACGAAGAACAGGACTTTGGTCAGCTACTTTTTTATAAATTTGAAATACTTAGACTCAATAACGTCCATTTCCATTGGATTTCCATCATCATCTTTTACATCTGATGGTGGCATTACGGCCGAATCTGAAAATTCAGTCCCGTATCGAAACAGAACGTTTTTTTCAGCTCCAGAATCATCATTGTAATAAGGAACGAAAAAGGACTCTACTTTTGCATTTGCTGGCAAAAATCCATCTACCATATTTATTTGATCGACGATGACTTTAGGACATTGATTAAAAGAAATCTTTGAAGCCGGAACCGTACTTAGCCATTTTATCCACTCACGAATACCGCAAGAATTGATGCTTTTTAAACCCGACATCTCTATTTCAATTTTTGAAGCGCCTGCCAAACTCAGCTGAGTAAAATCAGCGTCCTCATCTATAGACCCCGCCAAATTCACCTTGAGAGACTCCCCTGCTTTGTCCATTTTTACGTCAAACTTTGACATTTAAATCCCCTTTTCACAAATCACAAATATAAATTTAAACGTTCAGGTCGTTTTTGACTACAAAAAATGTCACGTCATCTATTAAGATCTCGCCTTGACGATGGTCCTGAATCATCTGAGTGAGTCTAGCAACAAATTCCTGCGCTGTAGGATAGTCTTTATTTGCACTGACAACTGCCTTAAGAAAATCCCGCTCTCCCCATGACATTTTCATTTTATTCTGAATCTCCGCAATTCCATCAGTATAAAAGAGGACCATGTCCTCCGGATCCAAGTTGATTGTTGTTTGCTTATACTTTGTTTCGCGATCTTGTCCCAAACGAGGGTTGTTGACCTCGTTCAATGGAATAAGGTCTTTTTTCTTCAAGGGACTGCTACCTTTTTTAATTAGAAAAGGGGCTTCGTGAGAGGCATTGGCATAGGACAAAACTTTAGTTTCGGGATCGTAAGCGGCGAGAAAAAAAGTCATCATGATTCGACCTTTTGAAACATCATAGATCGATTTATTAAGAAGCTCTAACGCCTGTGCTGGTGTGATGTTCAATCTCTCGATGATCGTCGAGGCTGACTTGGCTGCGCTCGTAATCAGCGCAGCGGGCGCACCGTGGCCGGTCGCATCGCCAATCCACAATAGAATCTTTCGACCCGCCTGGCAATAATGCCACCAATCCCCGCCACACTCACTCGCTGGCTCATAAAAACCCGCGATCGACAACGGTCCAATTTTTGCCTGTGTTTCAGGAAACAAGGTCTCTTGCACCGTCTTTGCTGTTTGAAGCTCCGACTCCATTCTCACTTTTTGCGCTGTCTCATCTAGAAGTCTCGAGACCTCGGCTGCCATCAAATTAAAATTATCCGCGAGGGCGCCAATTTCATCTTTAGAATTAACAGCCACTCGAATATTAAAGTCCCCTTCTGAAACTTTTTTGGTGGCATGAAAAAGAGAGGTCAAAGAGCTCGTCAGAGAGTTCGAAGCGAGCAAACTAATAATGATCGTAATAGAAATCAGAACTCCAAAAAACATCAAAGACTTTCTTATAAGAATATCGACGGCTCCCAAAGCCTGCTTTTTATCGACAGAAGAAACGACCAAAAGGTCACCAAAACCAGCTCGAGAATATGAGACCAACCGATCAACACCAGCTTGATCGGTCACCGCTTCGGCGCCCTGTGCAACTTTAGTGGTTGTTTTGTCCAAAAAATGTGCTGGAAAAAGAGTCTGAATGCCGAGACCTAATGTGTTTAAGGGTCCGAACAAAATCGTCCCTTCTTGAGTTATTAAATATAACTTTTGCGAAGACTCTGCCTTGTACATTTCAGATAACTCGCTCAATCTTACGATGATCATAAAGACTGTTACATTTGACTCTTTGGAATCTTGAACCTTTTCAAAAATAAACAAACGATCGTCACGATAAGGCGCCTTGACAATTCGAGGACTCTTTTCAAGCTCCGAAAAGTAGTCGGGCAAAGTCTTTTCAAGTCCAAGAACAATACCCTCAACAGACCTAGGGGTTTTTTCTAAAAAAGCCATTCTCTCAAATTTTTTTGAAGTTCCGCGATACTGAAAGGCAACAAGACCCTCTAGACTTCCGTCCCCATTGAAAATTGAATTGGAAGAACCCGTAAAGTCGCCATTTGTTAAAAAGTCTTGGAAGATCGGCTTAACCTCGCTTAATAGAGAATTGAACTGGGCCTTCGACTGGGATGCCATTGCTCCAGAAACGTTGCTTGACGAATCAAACACATAAGCAACCTTGTCTTTCTCAAAAATCTGCACCGCCAAAACCAAGTATATCGACAAGGTCAGTAGCGGGATCAAAGTTAGCAGCATGAGAATTTTATATCTTATTGAAATGCCGGACTTTTTCACTGTTCTTAGCATGCCCGAGGTCTTCCCCCCTGGGTAGATCCGGACCCCTATTATTAGTCCTAAGTCCGTAATCTTTAATGGAATTTTGACCGACAAGAAATTCGGATGAGTGTATTTAAAAAGTTATCTCGCATTGATAGAGCCATACTCTCAGGAGCCATTTTCGCACTCCTGATGTTGTCGTATTTATTGTACGACGACTCCATCCTCTTTGAAAAAATCAGTCGCAACGACAAACCCATTGGCACCATTTTAAAAGCTCAAAATGATGTTCGCCGCAAAAGCAGCAACAACTTCGTATGGCTTCCAGGAACCCAAAAAGATGAACTTTACAATCGAGATAGCATATTCACCGGCGACCAGTCGCAGGCAACGATTACCCTAAACGACGGATCACTCATCCAGATCCAAGAAAACTCATTGGTAAATTTGAATATGCTAAACGGCGAAATGCAACTCGATTTGCGTTTCGGTCAATTCAGCGGAAATGTCACCCCCCTACGACTCAAGAGTTGTAACGAAGAGTATGTCATCGATGGCGCGAATTCAAAATTTGAAATCAATCGCTCCGAAAACTGTGGTCTTGACGTAAAAGTAATTTCTGGCGACGTGCAAATAAAAAGCAAAAAAGGAAACCAGGCAGTCAAACAAAATGAATCTTTAAAAATCTCAAAAAGTGGGGCAGAAAAGTCCACCGTTGAATCAAGCATTCGCTTAATCACTAAAAATGATGTCTATCAATACCGTGAAAAAGACAAACAGCCGATTTTCTTCGAGTGGAAAGGACAAGGCTCCTTATCCAAATTTCAAATAGAAATTTCTAAGACCGCCGAATTTAATAAAATCCTGACCACCAAATCAACCCACGAAGAAAAGGTCGGGCTTAAGGACTCTTTAAGGGAAGGTTCTTATTTCTGGCGAGTTCGAGGATTAAATAATCGCCACAAAATAATTGCAAGTTCACCAGTACAAAAGTTCTACCTCAGTTATTTGCCCGCTCCCGGCATCCTTGCCCCCCTTCATAATGCAAAGGTGAAATCTAAGATCATCAACACCAAAGAGGCCCTAGTCGCTCCGATCAAAGTTTCGTGGACTAGCAGTCCAAATTTAACTCAATATGAGTGGCAACTTTCGAATCAGGAAGACTTTAATAACGTGCTTGAATCAAAAACTTTAACAAATGGTGAAGTGACTTCAACGCCGCTTATTCCAGGAACCTACTTCACTCGCGTCCGTGGGCTTGACAAAAACAACCGTCCCTCACCATGGTCGAAAGCGCACTCTTTTGATTTTTCAATTGAAGGCGAACCAAAACCTCCGGCCCCTCGCCTTACTGAAAAGCGGATTCGATTCTTGGTACCATCAGAAAAAGATCGCAAACCCTCCTCAGCCAAGTCGCCACAGATGGGCTGGACCGATGTTGACGTTGCAAAAAACTACAGGTGGGAAATCTCTAGTAGTCCAAAATTCGCCAGCACCCAGTTTATGGACACCGAGGACACTCGTATTGCCTGGCACACTTATAAACCCGGAAAACATTACTTCCGCGTTTTCTCCAGAACAGAACTTGGTCAAATGAGCCCTCCGAGCGAAACGGGAGTTCTTGAAGTTTTTGGGGAGAATCCTATTCTCGAGCCTATTCCTTCTATTTTAGTTAAAGAAACCAATACTGAAGCCCCTCCTCCAACCAAAGAAGCTCATGCTAAATGGTCTCCCCTTGCTAATGCCAAGTCTTATCTAGTTCAAGTCGACAAAACGCCAGACTTCTTAAATCCCGCTCAATTTGAAGTCTCAGAGAGTAAAGGATCCATCCCTCTTTCAGCACCCGGAAAATATTTTGTTCGCATCAAAGGGCAAGGCGAAGAAGCGACGGACGTCTCTGATTTCTCCAATATCGAAAGTGTCGATTATATTTTTAGACTAACTCTTAAGGCACCCGAACTCCTTGAGCCTTTTGATAAAACCACCGTATTCCTACAAAAGGATATGGAACCTCTCATTTGGCTCGAGTGGTCTCCCGTGCGAGACGCAGAAAATTACCGACTTGAGGCCTCAACCACTCCGGATTACTCAAAAATAGTCATTTCTAAAGATCTTAAACAGACTCGTCTTCTGATCCAGCAGAAAATTCCTTACGGAATTATTTACTGGAGGGTAAAAGCCGTATCCAAAGATGAAGAAATGAATAGTGAATGGTCTGAACGCCAGTTCAACCTCTACCACCAAAGAAATAGAGGATTTTAATGAAAACCCAATACTCCCTATTTGACACCTTGCTCGAACCTGTCTTTATAGTAAATTCCACTGGAAAAGTTGTTTATTGTAATGAGCCGGCCGCTCTGATTTGTGAACACTCTGTTCGCAAAATCAGTCGCGGGATGCAGTTTAATGATCTTCTTACGTTCAGTGAGCCCATAGATGGACTGGACAGATTGACTCAAGTCACAGATCCCACACCCTACAAAGAATTGACTTTCAAAAATCCAAGCGGCCAAACAGGCAAAGTTCAAATCACTTTGCAACCGATCACAAATGAAAGTCAGGAGTCTCACTGGATTATATTTGTTCGAGATGTCACCCTCGAGGAGCGGCTACAAAAAAAATACCGCGCAGAACTGGAACAAAAAGAAGATTTTATTTTAGCTCTCCAAAAAGCTCAAGCTGAGTTAGAGCAGTATTCAAAGAACTTAGAAAAAATGGTAGCCGAGCGCACCGCGCAGATTTCTCATTTGAATCGCTTGATGAAGGCTCTTCTTGATAGTCTCGGCCAAGGATTTTTTGTATTTGACCCACGAGGTCTTTGTCTTGAGGTTTCATCCAAAGCCTGTGAAACGACCCTCGAAGGAAACCCGCAGGGCAAAATGATTTGGGAAGTTCTAAAACTCTCGGACAACAAAATTGAAGGCTTCAAAAAATGGATGACCACGCTGTTTTCTGAAATGTTGCCATTTGAAGATCTCGCCCCTCTTGGACCGACCGACTATCCCCATAACAAAGGACTAAATATATCTCTAGAGTACTTTCCTCTTCGCGGGGACCACGGTCAAATCGATGGCGTCGTGGTGGTTGCAACAGACATCACCTCTCTCGTCGAGGCTCGCCGGCAGGCCGAAAGCGAAAAAGAGCACGCTAAACTCATCATCAATATGATCCGCAGTAAAAATGAAATGGGTCGTTTTGTTAGAGAGTCTCAAACAATCCTAAAAGACCTTCGAACACTTATTACTGTGTCAAACGATGAGTGGAATCTTGATGCTATATTTCGTCATCTTCATACTCTTAAAGGTGGGGCCGCTCTTTTTTCCGTCGGCAAAATGGCAGAATCCTGCCATCACGCAGAAACGCGGCTTGCTGAGTACAAGCAAGCACGAGATGCCTCTAAAGCAAATCTACTCAAAAGCCAATGCCATGCCGTTGAGCTGCAATTTCAAAAATTTATCACTGAAACTCGTGAAGTTTTTGGACCTAATATCCTCTCTGATCACCGTCTTCTCGAAATTACGGTCACTGACTTAAACACTCTTCTCGACAAACTCCAATTTAGTCCTCAGGCAAAGAACATTGTTGAAAACAATTTTTCACACCTTTTATTTGAGCCGATTAAGAACTTTTTCATTCCTTATAAAGAAGTCGCTTTGCAGGTCGCAGAGAAAGAAAATAAAATCATACGCTCTATAGAATTTAAAAATGAAATGATTCCAGTGGTTCCTGAAATCTACGGTCCTCTTTTTGCTACGTTTGTCCATGCCTTCCGCAACTCAGTTGATCATGGCATCGAAACTCCAGATGTACGCCGCCAACATGAAAAACCGGAGGGCGGAAAAATCACTGTGACCTTTGAACATCAAGACCTTCCTAGCCCAACCTTAAGAATTTCTGTCCACGACGATGGTGCCGGAGTCAATCCGCAAAAAATTCGCAATAGACTCGAAAAAAATGGAATAAAAACTGACAACGAGTCGGACCAAGATGTTATTCAACACCTATTTGACTCGCAATTTTCGACCAAAGATAAAGTCACAGAAACCTCGGGCCGCGGAGTTGGACTCGATGCCATAAAACACGAAGCTTTGTTATTGGGAGGAAGTGCACGGATTGAATCTTTTCTTGGTGCTGGCAGCACCTTGATTGTTGAAGTTCCCTATCTTACTAGAATTCAAACAACAAAAGCCGCTTAAGACAGCTTAGGCCTTAAAGTGCTTCTGAAAAGCTGTCTTTAATTTATCTTCGAAAATTTTTGCCGAAAAAGGCTTCACAATATATTGAGACGCACCAGCCAGAACGGCCTCAGTCACTTGATCCCGCTCTGCTTCAGACGTTAAGAGCACGAAAGGCAAATTCGTCCACTCTGCATTGGTACGAACGTGCTTTAGCAAATCAATACCTTTCATATTCGGCATATTCCAATCAGATATTACCAACTGAATTTTGCTCGACGGCGTATTACTCTGAATGAGCAATCGAAGGGCCTCCTCGCCATCGCCTGCCTCTTGAATATGTTTAAACCCCATGGCCTTAAGATGGCTTTTTACTAAATCTCGAATAGAAGGCATATCATCGACGACTAGAATACGGGTTTCGGGGGGAAACATACTTGAGGCTCCTTGCTCTTAAACTCTGACTACTAGTCTATGAAGTCTAAAAGCAAGGAACAATATCTGTCTTGGTTGTCTCGACCTTAGTTAGAAAGAATTATGCTCTTTTCTATGAATTTATTTTTTTGGAAAGGTCTAGCTAGTGATTCTCCAGTGAGCCAAATATAGTTAGCGCGAGGACCAAACTCAGTTGAAGGCTCCAGTTCGTGCAGAAGTTCTTCATCGGACAAGCCTGCGCTAGACACAAAAGAGAAAACCAGAGGGGCTTGGCCTGTCCGCGCAAAGATTCGATCTGGCAGTCCCCCTCCATACTGTGCATGAAAGTCTCCGACAACGATGACCAAAACCTGATCCGAATGGGCGCGAATAAAATCCGCAGCCTTCCACGCCATCGTGTCGTCCCAGACACTTTGAGCTGCAAAGTATCGGTCTCCAGCTTCGGGAGAAGGAATATGCGGCATCATCGCTAAGAATCGTTTTTTGTAAGAATCACGTCCTACCTGAAAATCGGGGGGAAGTAATTGCAATTCATCAGAGTTTAAGCCCACCAAGCCGACCTTAGAGATTCGGCGAGTGAGTGCCTGTGGGGCGTTGAGGGCCAAGGTCCTTTCTCCGAATGGATATAGAGGAAAAAGAGCTTGATCCCGATAAAAATCAAAGGAAATGCCGCCCCACTGAATCTGGGTTAAAAACTGAGACTCATCCATTTGACCTGCGCGATAACTATCAACCACCAGCTGATCCGGATAGTAAAAAAACTCAAGCCCGACGGAGATCTTAAGTCCTTGATTCCTCAGGGCTTGTAGCAACTCCAGTTGAGCCTGTCGCGAGGTTTTCAGACCGTGAAGCTCCCCCATCACAATCACTGAGCCCGGGCGAACAGTTTTGGCAATTTCTGAGGCAAGAATTTGATTCGAAGGAGCTCCACCTAAAAGGATTGGGACCTCTTGGGCCTGAGCAGTCAGAAAACTCATCGCAAAAATACAAAAAACAAAGACAGCATTCATAAATTCTCCCAAAAGGGTGTTTTGGCTGTTGAAGTTTATAATGTCTTTTGATACCTTGGCCCCCTTTGAATGGGTATTGCCTTGTTAGGTTGACGCAATGCCATATTACATTTACGGATACGGAGTAGGACCATGGCAAAAAAATCTGGAAGAATCATCGTGACCCTTGAATGCACAGAAGCTCGTGCTGAAGGAAAGCCTGTTTCTCGCTATACGACGACTAAAAACAAGCAAAAGACCCCAGGTCGTATGGAAAAGAAAAAATACAATCCGAACTTACAACGTCACACTGTTCACAGAGAGACTAAATAGTTCATGATCCTGACTGACCAGGAAATTCTGGACAATATGAAGAAGGGTTTTATAAAAATTGAACCCTTTAATCCGAGTTCTTTGGGGACGAACTCCTACGATGTTCACCTTGGAAAGACTCTCGGTGTTTATGTCGATAGCGTCCTGGACTCTAAAAAGCATAATAAGATCGAAGTTTTTAATATTCCAGATGATGGCATAGTCCTTACACCAGAAAACTTCTACCTCGGTGTGACTATGGAGTACACAGAGACGCTGAGACACGTCCCTTTTCTCGAAGGAAAGTCCAGTGTTGGCCGCTTAGGAATCGACATCCATGCAACCGCAGGGAAAGGTGACGTTGGGTTCTGTAATTTTTGGACCCTCGAAATTTCTGTCAAAAAGCCGGTTCGTGTTTACCAAGGAATGCCAATCGGTCAGCTCATCTATTTTGAAAT
The DNA here is from genome assembly GCA_016719575.1 of Pseudobdellovibrionaceae bacterium. Lineage (GTDB taxonomy): Bacteria > Bdellovibrionota > Bdellovibrionia > Bdellovibrionales > Bdellovibrionaceae > JACMRP01. Next base: position 388,225 of record JADJYV010000002.1, read on the forward strand.
AAAGGGTGAAATCATCACCCCTTACAATACGAAAAGCTCAGCCAAGTACAATGACAAGAAACCCATCCCCGTCGAATCTATGATGTGGAAGAATAACTTCTAGTAACCTCGATACAGTTCTAGGTCATTATCTCGATAAGCAGGGTTATTTCGAATAGCTATTTCGACTTCATTCGCGATAAGTGCCTTTTGATTCTTATTTACCTGATCAGCTATATAACCCAAAATCTGGGCCACTCGAGACCTATCAGCAGACAAAATCCACTTCGTCGGCCATTTCTCACGATCGGACTTCCACGGTAACCACTTAAAAAGAAAGTCCGATACATTCTCTGGCGGCTGACCGTAACGTAAAATATAGGTAAACAAAGCAAGAAGGTCTTCCGGATCTATCAACGACTGATTCTTCGTTAATTCTGTCAGAATCCCTCTAAAGGCCGGGAAGGCTTCGATGGCATCGCTCGCTGAAATCACACTGTCTTTGTTGGCATCGAAACGTGCAAAAAGCATCTCTACATACTGAATTATATGAGGAGTCTGATCTCCTTCAGCAAGGCGAATAGCTCCACGAGAATCTGGGATCGCTCCTGCCGCCCTCGTGAGATCTCTAAAGAACGCATCAAAATTGCTCCTCGGTGTGCTCTTGTAATACTTCAGGTATTCAGGAAGTCCCGTAAAATTTTGAAGCATAAACCCATGATAAACCCCTCGAAAACACTCTTCTTGAACAACTGTATCTAAACCAATTGCTACATTTGAAGGAACACACTTCTGATTGATCTTCTTTCTAAAGAGTGAATTCACCTTGATGCCAGAGGAAATCATTCCGATGACATCACCCATCTCCGAAAAATTAACATAAGCATCTCCGTTTGCATGGGCAGTAAAAATACTGGCATCTCGAAAACGAGAGTCAGCGAATGTAGAGTTGTCTGGGTGTAAAATTTTTAACTCCACAAAAAATGAGCGAACCAACTTAAAAAAAGATTGGGTCTCTGTGAGACTTAATCCCTCATAACGCTCAAGTCGCGAAGGGCTCTCCGTCGCCGCTCGAATAAGGAGTCTAGCTAAGCTGCGATTTAAATTTATCTGGGAAAGACTCTTAAAATCATAGTTTGCCAACCGAATATTCGAAATAACCTGATGCCCGTTTTGATCAATAGTTTGAGGAACTGGACCAGAAACAAGAAGTGCTTCTTCAAGCAACCCAGCTCTGAGAACGGGAGGTGTCTTAGAATGCTTTAGCTTCTTGTCCAACAGATGTTGCAGGTCAGAAGGTTTTAAAGGATCCGCCGAGATCGAAAAATTGAACTTCTCTGTTTGATACCAAATATCAATCTCACGACTCAAGTTCTCTACACTGATAAAGTTTATTCCATTGGGCGTTGTCCCCTTCAGCCTTAGTTCAGGTGGCCAAAGAACTCGATTTAAAAGCGTATTGACAAAGCGGTCCCTTGTCGCGGACGTCACCCCTTTGGGAATCACATCCAACTCAGACAATCTCTTTGCAATCAATCGAACCTCGGACTCGGTGACAACCTGATTTTTCTTTTTCGTAACTATGTCCCGACTCAGTTCTAAAACCTGATCACTTAACAGTTTCATTGAATCAGTAAAAAAATCAGTTCCGTAAGACTCATTTTGAATAAAGTATCGATACGAAAGATAGGAGAAGTAAAATCGCGACGACAATTCTAAAAACCGAGGCCACTGATTTTTCTTAATGATCGTATCATTTTCGGAAAAGATAATGTTTTTGCTGTCTTTAAACAGCGGCAAATATTGACCAACCGTCTTTGAAAGCTGGCGACTCTCTTCGTTGGGATAAAGACGATCAATCTCACTTAACAAGCCCGGAATGCTATCAAAATCGTAAGAATCTTCAAAGAGACTTCCAAGCTGAGACGAGCTGTATTGAAGAGCCAACTTTGCTTCATTAAAAAACTGGCGAGCATGTTCATTGTCATAGCTACCACGATCCCATTCAAGTCCATAGATGGGATAATACGGCATAAATCGCTCAACCATGGTCTTCAAAAATGCAATTTTCTTTTTGCCACGTTCAAAATCTTGACTGGTAATACCTTCGGCGCTTCCGCCAAAGTAGACTTTCTTTAGCTTCATTCCCTCATCGATCAGCTTTGGCGAAACTCGAAACTGTTTCCAAACGGAAGAAAACGTTTGTAAAATTTCTTCTATTTCCGCCTTTGAGATACAAGAATTTACTCTTCTGTTTCCATTGCGATCAAGATAAGTGCCGCATTGAGTGTCAGTCGGTTTTACTGTTAGCAAATCCTGAAAGGCTCCCAACAGGTCTTCCATCGTTCTTGCCAAATAACCCAACCGAATCCCCGAACCTGTCTCAGATGCCGATTGAATAAAATAAAAATAGCGTAAATATTGAACATAACCTCGAGCTCCAAGTAGAATAAAACTCTTCCACTCTGAAGAATCCACGATGTTCTGGTCTCCACCTGCAATCGCTCTTTTTATTTTTTTAACAACAGGAGCAAACTTTTCGACTTGGCTAGGAAACTCCCACCCATTCTCGTAAAATTTAGAATACTCACTAATAAAAACCACAAAATCATCGAGCCGATATTGCTGGTTATTCTTAACTATCAAAGTTGAAAAGTCCTCAGCAACAGCTTGAATCTCATCGCTTGCCTTTTCAAAAAACCTTTCATCTGCTTGCGGATCGATGGATTTTGTTATGGACCAATTCTGGGAAATGATACGCATAAAGGGATTTAATCGTAATGTAAGTGCTTTGAACTCATCAAACATCTCAAGCAGCTTATCAAGCTCATCACGGGTCAAATCATCGACAGTTCCACCAATGAAAAGTCGCTTGAACTTCATAAATTCCAAGCGCAATTGATCAGAAACTTTAGGGCCCGTCGGCTTCAAAAAATTCTGCTCTAAAAAATGGACGAGCTCAACCGATGAGTAACGATCTTCAGTTCTCCCGTAAACATATTTTTTAAATTTTTTAATCGAATAGCTGGCGCAATCCCAACCAGCTGCAACCTGGGCATCCGAAGCTTCACCTTTTGCATAGTCTAAAATGACTGGTTTTAAATCCGAAAGACATTGAGTCCCTTCAAGCTTTTGTTGGGCATTGTTTGGAGGCGGCTCTCCCACTTTGGGGGTGCATGAAATCACGGCAAAGGCCAGCATCAAAGCAAACACCGAGTGTTTCTTAGAAAACATAACTCATACCCCCATACACCCGATCGTTTGCCCGGTACTGATTCAAAAAATTAGATGAGTTCGTATTTTCATCATCCACTCCCAAAAAATCGGCACCAATAATCACGGCCAACATTTGATTTGGATAATATAAAAATTCTGTATTCACCATCGATCCCTTTTGATCTGTATCATAAAGCCAAGAAACTTTAGTGACAAGGGGACGTCTAAAAAGACTCAACAGCTCGCCTTTAGCTCTGGCCCTAAAAGCATTCGTAAATTTCATACGTTGATTGTAAAGAGTGTTCTCATCAATTCGGCCGTCGCTTCCGATATCTTCAATTTGCCCGCCCTCAATATGCAGGTAGTCCAATTCAGTAAAAATCGAGCGGCTATAAAATTGAGGGGCTTGCCATTCAAGTCCAACGGAGTAAGCGCGAATGCCATACAACTTTTGAATAACCCAGTCCGTTGCCGGAATCTTCGTTTCTGGGCTATCTTGCATATAAGAAATCGTTCCTTTGATATCCCCAGACGTATAGCCAAAATCCGCCGAAAAAACCTTATGATAAGTAATGTCTGGAGAGACCACCACGCCGACATTTGGATCAATGATAGGAATCCGAACGTTGCGTTTGAGGATCAACTTATTAACGGGAGCATAGCCATAACTACTCACCATCCAAGCGCCATGATCCCGGTTCCCAACCCGCGCCATAGCCCCATAACCTCCATGTGCCGCCAGCTCTGCAGCCTCAGGAATGCTTAAACGATAACTAATAGGAATTGGCTTATTGGTGAAATCCATTTCACTGCTCGGCGAACGATACCACCGACTATCAGAAATCAGTGCTCCGTTTTCTTCACGGATATCGGGCCCCATACTTGGCACAAACAGAGGCGTTACAAAACTAAGAAACTGATAATTTTCTCGATTCACATCGAAAAAAACTCCGGTGAGGCCCTGCTCCTCGGGGCGAAGTGCATCGATCTCAAAGTAGGGCTGCCAAATTCCCAAATTCCAATCACGGTCCATTGCACTCCACATATTGGTTTTTCGCCCCACATAGAACCGATAGCCCTCTGTTCGTGGCGATGTGTAAATCTCGCGAACAGCAATGTGAGATTGTGAGCGCGAAAAAAAAGTACCTGCGCCTGCATCAATCACATTCTCAAACCATTTTGTTTCTCCAATGTAGCTCAAATCTGCTGAAAGAAATTGGCTATAGGTCAAATGAGGAGCTTCGGCCAAGGAGGTCATGTACTGCATGCCCTCAATTCTGATCCGACCATACACTTCTCGATTTGCTTTTTTTTCAGAAGAAAGACTCGAACTGAAGGTGAGTGGAGATGAAAGCTCGGCAAAAGCAAAAGGAATCCACAAAAGGATTGCGACCAAAACAAGACCTATATTCTTTACCCCCTGCGGGGTGCCAATTACATGCAACAACACAGCGCCTAGATGACCGGATTTCCTCCTCGCAGTCAATGCTTGTTCCTTCAGGTCGCCCTAAAAACAATTGGCTTGTTATTGAATTAACGCGTTGAAAAAAAGCCCCTCTGGGATTGCATTTTTTTCAGGTATTCTAGCTAGATAGACCCGAGACGAACAAGGGTCGTCCTAAGCGATTTTTTTAACCAAGTATTGAAAAGTGTCTTGATCAACATCGACGACGTTCCAAGTCTTATGAGCCTGCAAAAAGGTTCTTACAAGTTGGGGGTCAAATTGTGTTCCCGAACACCGTTTTAACTCGGCGTAGACGATGTCATCCGGAAGACCTTTTCTGTAGGCTCTGGTCTGGGACATGGCATCGTAGGTATCGACAACCAATATGATTCGGGCGAACAGGGGGATTGTCTCACCAACAAGCTTGTCAGGATAGCCTTCTCCATCAATTCGCTCATGATGACCGCGAATCGCTGGCAAAATTTCTTTAAAAAAACTATGCGTTGCTAAGGGCTTAACAATTTGCTCGCTCAAAAGAGAATGATTTTTCATAATATCTAACTCTCGAGGGTCTAGCTTGCCGGGTTTTCCAATAATCTCTGAATCAATGCCGATTTTGCCAAGATCATGAAAAATCCCGGCAAACTCCACTAACTTTTGTTCATAATCATTCAGACCCGAATCGCGAGCCAGTTTACGCGCCATCTCACCTACTCGTAAGCAATGTGAATAAGTCCCCGGATCAACAACTTTTAACGACTGCATCAAGGCTCGAGCGGCATCATAAGCCCAGCTTGGAATATCTCCCCACGAAGATGACATAGAAACCCCCGTTCTTCTTTTCGTCAAAAAGGATCGATTTCTTGAGCTTTAACTAGGTCCTTAATTTGGAGCAAAAAAAATAGTTAACGGAACGAATGTCTCAAAGTGAGAAATTTAGATCCCTATTTTAAATAAGTTGCATATTCAAAATGGATAAGGCGATCAAAATAAAAGCCGATAGAAAAACGATTCGTAGTGACATTGCAAGGACAGGTAGCGGGGGGTAGCTAAAAACTCAAGCCTAAACCGACAGTCCCGTAAAAAGTCGTTAGCAAAGCTCTTTGCTGAACTTCGTTTTCAATGATGGCATAGCGTTTTATGCCAAAGCCCGCCTCTCCGAACAAATGCTTGGTCCAAATGACTTTGCCATGAAAATTCATCGCAAAATTGGTTTGCAAGCTAACTTTCGATGAAAGAGACAGTGGATAATAGATAAACTCCATATCCACCCATTTAGGATACCGCATCATCGGGACGATATTAAAAATATCATCAAACACCTTAGGCATCGAGCGAGCCCAAAAGGCTCCCGCTCCGATCATCGATGCTTTAATTCTCGAGAAAGTAATATCCTGATAATCAAGCATAGCGCCAAGAGTTTCATCTCGATTCCATAAACCTGGGACCAAGCGATATTTTAAGTCCGCGTTGATGACAGTAATGTCTGCCGTCCCACCTCGATCATCAACCTTAAGCTTGGTAAATGATTTAAATACTTTCGCACTAATCCCCCAGCGTTGTCGTGCCAACCAAAAATCAGTCCAACCAAAGAGATCCTCAAACCAATGATTGTAAGCTCCTTCGCCCATAAAGATGCTTCCAACATCTCCAATCATTCCCGAAAGACGTAAACTGAGCTCACGAGGAAATCCTTTGTGGAGTTCATAGAAAGCTTTGTAGGCCTTTCCCTGAAATTCCATACTGAGGTAGCTGCGGTTCATCGCTCCTCTGTCTGTCGCCTTGAAATACCATGTAAAATAGTGTGGATCCTTTGCATTCAACTCAATCGAGTTTTCAAGACTGGTCACTTTAACATTTAAGGGCTTTTTTCCATAAATTTTAACATCGTCAATATAGGTGCCTGTAGGAGTATTGAGGTCCAAGTAAGGACGAGCCGAAGCCTGTGGAACTCTCGCTAAATCGAATCGTTGTGCAAAGATCCCCCCCCCCTGACCTGGCAAGTAAATTTTTGGATCATCGGCGCTAATACTTGCTTCCCAAAATTTACGCATATCTCCGATTGTTGATTCAAAGCCAATAGCTTTTGTAATCTTCGAGTAATTATCTGGATTTAAAATTGTAAACTCTATGGTCGGTTGAGTTCCCCAAGCAACGATACGCAGTTTTTTGGGATCCTTAGTGTCTGAAAGATCCATCAGGTTCAGCTTGTTAGGAATTCCAATAAACTCATAGATTTCACCACCAGCCAGCTCTGCAAAAAAATTTGTGGGCGTCTCCATTGATACCGGAATTGTCTGCTTGAGTGGCGCTGCCGTTGCCTGCAAGACGACTCTCGGCTGTGCCACCGTCTTGATCCGTGTCATTTGGGTCTCTTTAGCTCCACCTCGCAGCACGTATCTTTGCGAACACAGACGAGACTGAGATCGCCCCTGAGATTGAGTCAAACAAAATCGAAAGGACTCTTTGAAGGACTTAAAGCCATTCGAAAAAGCATCAACAATACCAAACTGAGTAAAAAAGACGCTACTTTTTGAGAGCTTTTCTGTTTTTACACCTTTTTCTTCAAGACCCCTTTTCCATTGAGATAATTTACCTGCCCAATTTTTGCGATTGTCCTCGGTAATTTCATGCTGCCAAAGAACAGACCCCGTACGCGAAATGACTTCAATGCGCCCCTTTTGCAACAAAGGCTCTGGCCACCTAAAAACCAAGGCTGGCTTACTTGCCTCTTTGCCGTCAACAATTGCCGTCATCTTCGGATGAAACTTAGAAACCGGTACCAGGGCCATAAAAAAACTTTTATCGTCGATCACCACGTCGCCAATTTTTAAAGATTCTCCCTTTTTGAGAGTGAGATCATACTCCAAATCCATCGTTGGCATCAGATTGTCCATGGATTCAAAGTAAACGGGTTTTGTAAATTGTTCGTCTCGAACTGTTTTGTAAACCTGAGGGGACGTCCCCGCTGAAGCTTCGGGCGTTGATACTGACGACGAATCTGCTGTGGCCTCTGGAGAACTTGGTGGTTCTGCAGAGACTGGATCTGGATCCGGAGTCGGAGAGGGACTCGGAGTCTCAGGAGTCACTTGTGTTGATTCTCGTGACATCTCTTGTGGCACTTCTGCAGGTGGTTCTGGCGCAGCCTCTGGCTGAGTTTCAGCTGCGGGGGATTGCACCTCGGGCGGACCTTCTTGCGATAGACCAACGGATGTGCCAAAACCCACTGTCACCACGAGAAAAAATCTTAGCAAAGAAAGACTTTCGGGCTTTAAAAAATTTATTGCTAACCGCACGATAAAATTCACATTTTTATCTTAATCAACGAGTCTTAGTGCCACAAGTTAATTTGTAGAGTCGTCTAGACTTTTCGAACATTTCAAGGCAGTGTGGGTCTCACCATTTTCCGAGGTTCACGATGTCTACAGCACGATCCCTATACTCGATGAAGGTCGAAAAAATAATAGACTACACTCACAATATTCGCGAATTGATTTTGAGAACTGAAATGCCCGCGGAGTTTTCGTTCAAAGCTGGGCAATTTGTCATGCTTCATGTGCCGGTCTCTGGCTCAAAGCCTGCTTTAAGGGCCTACTCGATCGCTTCAAGTGAAAAAATAAAAGATTCAATTCGCCTTATTTTTAAATTTGTCGAATCGGGCGTAGCCTCGACGTATGTATGGTCCCTAAAGGGGGGGGAGGTTTTAAATTTTACAGGCCCTTTCGGCAAAGTCTTCTTTCAGGAGCCGCCAACGGAACAAGTGGTCTTCTTGAATACCGGCAGCGGAGTTTCTCAGCACCTATGCTATTTGCTTTCGAAAAAAGATCAGTATCCAAATGTCATGTTTCGAATGCTTTTCGGCGTGCGCACTGAAAGAGATATTTTTCTAAAAGAAGAATTAGACATTATCCAAAACGAGTTTAAAAATTTCAAATATGAATTTGTCCTTAGTCTACCCAGTGAGAGCTGGAGTGGAAAAAAAGGCTACGTTCAACACTTTATCAAAGATTTTGATTACCTGAAGATTCCTACGACCTTCTATCTCTGCGGAAATGGTGGGATGATCAAAGAAGTAAAACATCAACTGCTGGAGCTTGATGGCCTCGATAAGTCTCGCCTGTGGACCGAATCGTTTGACTAAATCATAGTGAGTTTTAATACACCCACGCCGCGACAGGCCGTCATTGAGTTGGTTTTTGCAGGTGCCTTTTGGGGCTTCGGATTTGTGGCCGCTCAGTGGGCACTGTCCACATGGAATCCTCCTGGTGTATTGTTTTGGCGTTTTTTTCTTGCCCTGGCTATTGGTGAATTTCTGGCGCTCTTATTTAAAACTGGAGATAAAACTTCTAAAAACTTACAGATCGACTTCAAGCTCGCCGCCCCTGCGGGGATTTTACTTGGAACTTTTCTTTTGTGCCAAACTATCGGCCTGCAGTACACCTCCGCTAGTAAAAGTGGATTTATTACGACCCTGTATGTGATTTTTATTCCAGCAATTAATTTTGTACTTTTTAAAAGAAAAACATCGAGTCTAGTATTGGCGATGGCCCTGCTTGCAAGCTTTGGCACTTTTTTATTAATGGGGCTTCGACTGTCGAACCTCTTAGCCGAAGTCAATAAAGGCGATCTTTGGACTCTTGCCTGTTCTGTGCTCGCGGCTTTTCATATTGTCTATATTGGCCGCATCACTCAAAAATTGAAAAATCCATTCCGGGTCAACAATTTTCAATCCCTGTGGGCCGCCATTACAGTTTTACCCGCTGCTTTCTTTAATTTACCACTACAACATTCTCCGATCACCACAAAGGCTCTCTTTGGAGTTTTAATTCTTGCGGTTGCTGGCAGCGTGCTGGCCTTTTTTATTCAAGTTCGTGCCCAAAAAGTTTTGTCAGATACTACGGCCAGCGTGCTCTTTCTACTCGAGAGCCCCTACGCCTTTTTCTTTGCGTACATGCTCATTGGCGATCGTTTAAATCTTATCCAGGCTTTAGGCGCCATCCTTATTGTTGTCGCGGCGCTTGGGACGATTCTAATCGAGCACAACGAATCGACCAATAAAAAGCAGTTAAAATAACAAAACCACCTAAAAGGCCTGTGACCCACTCTGGAACGTGCAAAAATGGATCTAACAACATTATTAGCGCCAAAAATCCAATGGCATAAAAAGCTCCATGCTCAAGATACAAAAACTTCTTTAAAACTTCTTTCTCAACAAACATAATCGTCAAAGATCGAACGAAAAAAGCTCCGACACTTAGGCCAATCATAATAATAAATAAATTATGGGTGATCGCAAAAGCCCCGACAACTCCATCAAAACTGAAAGAGGCATCGAGGACCTCAAGGTAAATAAACATGCCTGCACTGGCCTTATGCATGTCTTTGATCCCCTCTTGCGACATTTCAAGCCAAGCTCCAATTCCGTCCACAGCAATAAATGTGAACAGCCCCGCGATCCCCGCAAGTAAAAAAACTAACTGATCACCCTCGGGTAGAAACGAAGACAAAATCCACATTGTTAACAAGGCTAAGCCGATCTCAATTTCGTCAATTTTTCCAAGTTGTGCAAAGGGCCTTTCTACGACAGCAATCCAATGCACGTTTTTGGCTTCGTCATAAAAATAGCGAAGGCTTACCATCAAAAGAAACATTCCACCAAAGGCAGAGACTCCTAGGTGGGCTGACTCCATCAGGTGAGCATACTGGTCTGGTTTAAATGTTGCCATCATCAAGGCCGACCAGGGGTTGATTTTTCCGACGACTGAAACAATAGCTAAAGGAAAGACAAGCCTCATTCCAAACACGGCAATTGCCATCCCCCAAGTCAAAAACCGATGACGCCAAACTGGAGTCATTTCTTTTAAAACGATGGCATTCACAATTGCGTTATCAAATGACAAGGACACCTCTAAAACTGCCAAAACTGCCGTGATAAAAAGGGCCTGTAGGGCCCCGCTCATCGTGCCAGAATAGTAGTAACCGACAAAAAGCGCCAAAATAAATCCTATGATGATCGAGATGAATGACCCCTTAAAGTAAATTAACATAAAAAATCCTTGCAGTTTGTTTGACAGAAGCTACAACGAAAGAACCCATGGCGTCTATTCTGATACATATTTTATGCTTTGCTGTAATTATTTTTAGCGTTGGCAGCGCCTCGACCTTGTTTCTATGGCTGTTAAGTCAGGCATCAATAGTCTTTACTGACCATCCCAGCTTGATTTTTTTTCTGCCAGGACTGGGACTCGTGGTCGGACTCACATATACCTACTTGGGAAATAAAATTCCGACCCAACAAAAGCTTTTCCATCAAGTACAGGAAAATAGCGCTTTCATCCCGATTGAAACTGCTTTTTTTATTTTTTTGTTCACGATTTTAAGCCAGCTCTTCGGCGCCTCCACGGGGAGAGAAGGCGCGGCCACACAGTTTGCCGCAAGTATCGCAGATTTTTACCGAGCACTCCTGAAAAAAATCAATCCAGCCTCTTCTCTCTCGCGCCAGGCTTTTATCCGCAGCGGACTTGCCGCAGGGTTTGGCGCGGTTTTTGGTGTTCCATGGGCGGGCGCCGTCTTTGCCCTCGAAGTCACTCCAAATAGAAAATGGCCCTTCCGGCATCTCCCCCTCTGTTTGATTTCCTCATTTTCTGCACATTGGATTGCCCTTGCCTGGGGGGCACAACATAAAATCTATCCGCCACTTGTTTCCTTAAATTGGAGTTTTTGGCTAGTACTCAAATGGATGACTTTGGGATTTGTATTCGGCGTGACTGCGAAAATATTTCTTGTCGTACTAAATAATCTTGAACTCGTTTTCTCTAAAAGAATCTCCAGGGCGTGGCTTCGGCCCGCAATAGGCGGTGTTCTTATTGTTCTACTGACAAGCTTAGTTGGTGAGTATCGCTACAATGGCTTGGGCTTAAATCTTATCGATGCTTCATTTAATTCAGGGATTCAAAATTTCGATTTTGCTTTAAAATCTATTTTTACTATCGTCTCCTCCGCTTCAGGGCTAAAAGGAGGAGAGATCACTCCCCTGATGTCCATTGGTGCCTCGCTTGGTTTTATTTTGTCTACATGGCTCGCGTTACCGACTGCCTACGCCGCATCATTGGGCCTTGTTGGTGTGTTTGCTTCTTGCGCTCATATTCAATGGACAGGTGCTATTATGGCCTGGGAGCTTTTTGGTTTTGAAGCCTTTCTTCCCGCCTTCGTCGTCTGTTGGATGGCTAGAAAAGTTGTTGGATCTCGAGGCGTCTACGTCGCCATTGACTAGACAGTTTTTACATAATTCCCCATCAAGCCCATCACTTCTTGCTCCTGCCGTCATAATTCAACTAGACCTTTCGCCCACTCTGTCGACATTTAAATGAGACTGCTGCCTTTTTGCCTAGACCTTTGACTAGAGAGTTAGACCCATTTTTTGTTTTGCTAAAAAATTTTTCTGATTTTTTTTGTTTTCTTTTTTTCCATTATTTTATTTTAGACATTTTAAACGAGCTTCTCAACATGAGAAGCCGCAATCATTTTCATCAGTTAAGCACTAAGTCGAGCTAGACGAGGCCTTGGCCCTGTTTTTGCCTTAATCAAAGATGAGATTAAAAATTGGAGAATATATGAAATTTCTGAGATCAAAAGCAACCTTGATGATTGGGTCACTCTACTTTCTAACCGCCTGTAGTGATGCGAATATGCAGTTTATGCACGAATATCAAAACATTTCAAAAGCAGAAATCCCGATTGATGGTGAAATTCCAGTCGTAGCTCCTGTTCCTGAGCCCACTCCTGTCGTCGTTGCGCCAACTCCGCAGCCAACGCCTGAGCCCACTCCTGTCGTCGTTGCGCCAACTCCGCAGCCACCTCCTGTCGTCGTGGTACCAACACCGCAGCCACCTCCGGTTGTTGTTGACGACTGTCAAGTCGCCGGCCTCAGCCAAAAAGCCTGCTACTTAATGAAAATCATGGCTCTTGGGTGCCCTCTGCGTGACAACACTCCAGCTAATTATATTCCTCCAACACAAGCTCAGGTTATTGCTAATGTGGATCAATGTAATGAGGCTTCCTACCCATACACGACACCTACATCAGATCAGGAAAACGTTATTCAACGTCTGATCAATCCGAACGATGATGCATTCAGAAAGTATATATTCACCGGTCTGTATTATAAGCCGCCATTTACTGATGACTTTAAAAAATACTTCGGCATTGAAATATACACAGCCATATCCACGTTCTGTTACAATGTTGGATTGCCAACAGGGCCCGGCTCTATCTTGCCTAGAGAGGCCTATACGACCGAAGGTTATGTCATGGACAGAGAATATAGGGCAGCCAATGTCTACGCAGGTCAACTGAATCAGTGTGTTCGTGCCAGTAAGAGAACACCTTAATTAAATCAGAACTACCCCCGAAGATCAGCCGCGAATTTGTTTCGCCTGGTCTTCGATCTTTTTTACAAGTTTCTGTTTGAAGGCTGCAAGCTTATTTTCCAAATCAGTAGAGTGAACCGCAAGTATTTGAATGGCGAGCAAAGCCGCATTTCCGGCATTGCCGATAGCAACTGTCGCCACAGGTACACCTTCGGGCATTTGAACAATTGAGAGCAACGCATCTTCACCATTTAAAGTTCCTACAGCAACAGGAACTCCAATCACCGGAAGTGTTGTCAAAGAGGCGATCATCCCCGGAAGATGAGCTGCCCCACCAGCTCCGGCAATGACAACTCTGTAACTCTGTTGGGCTTTAGTGCCCTCCTCAAAAAGAAGAGCCGGAGTTCTGTGGGCCGAAACTATCTTGGTATGAAAAGAAACTCCAAACTCAGTCAAAACCTCTTCCGCTCGTTTCATGACAGCGTAATCAGTTAAGCTTCCCATCACAATCAAAACGTCTGTCCTACTCATTGGCCCTCAAACTTTCTTGCCACTGAACCTCCAACTTAACAAGAGAATCGATCAGGGCTGGTAATTCATCAACATGCTCACTATGAACAATGATATGTCCAAGTTTTCTCCCCGGTGTAGTCAAATCTTTATCATACCAATAACTTTGGACAGTTTTAGGTCGCGAAACTGGACCGCGGAGCCCCTCGGGTCCTAACAAATTGATCATCGCAAAGGCCGGACTGCTAGAAAAATCATCTGGCTCCCACCTCTTTTGCCAATAGGCCTTTAGATGCAACTGAAACTGACTGTACTTCGAGGCCTGCTGAGAAAAATGACCCGAGTTGTGAACACGAGGAGCTATTTCATTGACCAAAAGATCCCCCGATTGAGTCACAAAAAACTCTACGGCAAAGGTTCCAAGTAAGTTCAATTTGCGGGCGATGACGGCTGCTATTTCTTGGGCGCGGACTTCGTTCTTATCCTCGCCAAGGGCCTTGTAAGCCAAGTAACAAACTCCCTTTTTCTGAATCGTTTCAATCAGTGGATAGAAGCCGAGGTCTCCTCCAAAAGTTTGGCAAGAAACCAAAGCCACCTCTTTTGAAAATTCAACAAAACGCTCAGCATAAACTCTCGACCCTGACGAATAAGCGTCCGCGCAAAAAGATATTATTTCTTTTAGAGCAATTTCAGATCGAGGTGGAATGGCAAGATTTCCTTTTCCGTCATAACCCATTCTCGATTTTTTAAGTACAAAACCATTCCACCTTGTTTGTAGATTCTCTAAATTTTCGATATTTAAAAACTCAGGCTGAATCTCAATGTATTCAGAACTTGGAATTCTATTTTTCGAAAAAAAATTCTTTTGCTCGAGTTTATCTTGAGCAATTTTTAATCCTGCCGCTGATGGGATTGGCAAAATACTTTTACTGGCGCGTAACTTTTGAGATTCTTCCCAGGCTTGAAAAATAGCTTCAACATCAAGAAATTCGCTTTCGATAGCAAAACTCTCCACGGTCCCAAAATAATCGCGCAACTTTGAAATATCTGCAATGGCACCTGTTACGATCTCCGCGCCAGCTCTTTGCGCCGGACAAATGTATTGATCATGATAAACAAGAGACGGAGCTAACCTCTGCGGCATCGAGCAACTCGCCTCCCATAACATTCGCCCTAGCTGGCCTCCGCCCAAAATGCCAATTCTCATTCTCAATACACCAAGGTCGCCACGTTATATTCAGACCGTACTTTCACTTCACACATTTTTTCCTTGGCTATGACTGTTCCAAGCTTCCATGCTTTAAACTTCTTATTTTTTAAATGCCCAAGAACAGGCGCGACCGCTTTTGGCTCACAGGCGATCACGAGTCCAATCCCCATATTGAAGGTCTGTACTTTTTCTTCAAAAGATAAAGATTTGTCTTCTAGAGCTTCAAGCCATTGAAAGGCCTTTGGCCTCTCTTTCAATGGGGGCAACACAATATCATAACTCACAGAGGAAGACATCCTTGGCACATTAAGAAATCCTGATCCGGTAATGTGAGCAAGCCCCTTGATCTGCTTTTTTAAAATCAAATCCAAAACTGCATCTGTGTATATTTGCGTCGGTTTTAACAGCTCTTTAACCAGCTGTTGGCGGGTAAGAGATTTTGTCGGCTTCCAATCCTTAAATAGCTTACGCACAAGACTGTATCCATTGCTATGAAAACCTGTTGACGAAACGCCAATTAGGACGTCGCCACGTTTGATATTTTTACCAGGCAACACCCGGTTTTTTTCAACAACACCTACGGCAAATCCAGCAAGGTCATACTCTCCCGCCTCATAGAAACCGGGCATCTCTGCGGTTTCACCGCCGATCAAGGCACATCCGCCTTGCTTGCAGCCATGAACAATTCCAGCCACGACTTTTTTTGCGACTTGGGGCTTTAACTTTCCAGTCGCAAAATAATCTAAAAAAAACAACGGCTTTGCGCCAACGCACAAAAGATCATTGACCGACATAGCAACAAGATCAATCCCAACCGTCGAATGTCCATCCCATTCGAAAGCCAACTTTAATTTGGTCCCAACTCCATCTGTGCTAGCCGCAATATACTGTTTCGCATTGAGAGCATACAGCGAGGCGTATCCGCCCACTGAGGACTTAACGTTTGGATTCAAAGTCGAACGGACCATTGTTGATATACTGCCGACAAATTGGTCTGCCAAATCTCTATTAACTCCGGCTTTAGCGTAGGCCCCTTTTTTCATTCTTGCGCTCCTAATGTCTAAAATGACGGTATCCAGTCAAGGCCATTGCAATTCGGTGCTCATTGCAGGCAGCAATGATTGCGCTGTCTTTTATACTTCCACCGGGTTGAACAATATATCGAATACCTACACTGGCTGCGACATCAACCGAATCTCGGAAAGGAAAAAAGGCATCGCTGATCAAAACGCAATCATCGAGAATTGCTTTGTTGGTCACCGCTTGTGCGCGAGGGATCGCAAGTTTTTGCATCGCCTCAACTCGGTTCGGTTGTCCCTGACCTGCTCCGACCATGCAGTAGTCTTTGTCTTGGTCCTCGTGAACAAGACAAACTGAATTGCTTTTTAAAAGTTTGTTACAAAAAACCCCAAAATGCGCGAGTGCATTTAAAGAGCTGGGCCATGTTACCTCAGTGACTCCCTTGAGTGGCTCTTCAAGTTGTTGATCTAAACTCTGAGTGAGCACGCCACCCGCTACACTCATTTGCATATGAGAAGACTCGGCATCCCAATGACGAACGGTCACTGCCTTCAAGTTTTTTCGTTGATTTAAAATATTTTTAAGATCGGATGCTGCCAGCTCCGGCGCGGCAACCAGTTCGACAAAACGAGATTCAAAGTAAGACAAAACCTCTTGATCAATTTTATCTGTAAAAATCAACACACCACCAAATGCTGAAATCGGATCACACTTCCACGCTTTTTCTAAAGCCCTCATCTGTGCGCTTGGAGTCGTCTTTAAAACAGAAGCAACACCGCACGGATTGTTGTGTTTGACAATGACCACACTGGTTCGATCTGGAAACGCCGTCTTTAAATCTCTTGCCAAAAAATAGGCCGAAGAAAGATCGACAATATTATTATACGAAAGTTCCGATCCAGTGAGTGGACAATCCCAATTAAGGGGGCTATTTGGAGCAACTCGCAGCGAGGCCTTCTGATGAGGATTCTCTCCGTAACGCAAGCTTTTCACCTGTGATCCAAAAACAGACTGAATCGATAAATCATAGGCTGCCACCATATCCCACGCCTGTGCCGCTGCCTTTAACGCCGTTTCATCGTCAACACAAGCGGCCGAATTCAGTTGTTCCACCACTTCGGGGTACTGCGATGGGGAAGTCAAAACTAAAACATCAGGAGCATTCTTTGCCGCTGCTCGAACAAGAGCCGGACCACCGATATCTATCAACTCAATTCGCTCAGAACGGGTTAAATTTTTATCGATGTTTTTATCAAAGGGATAAAAATTTACAACCACAGCATCAAGTAGCTTGATGTTCAATCTTTCCCAATCCAATTTATCCTTTGGATCCTGGCGACGAGCGAGCAAGCCTGAAAAGATTTTGAAGGAAAGAGTCTTCATTCTTCCTTGAAAGGCCTCAGGCGTGTCTGCCAATTCCTCAGCCAAACGACAAGAAATCCCTGCGTCTTGTAGAGTCCGATAGGTTCCACCTGATGCGTAAAGTTCCACCCCTGCCCGGTGCATGGATTGAGCTAACTCAACAAGCCCGGTTTTATCAGAAACACTGAGAAGCGCTCGGTTTATTTTTAAAGACACTGGACCTCCTCATAGGCATTTTTAAAAAACTGTAGTCCGACCTCAACTCCGTCGCAATCTTCGGGATTCATTGTCCACTGAGGAGTTTGCGTCTTTCGTATAGCGGCTTCGGGGTGAGGCATCAGTCCGAAAATGCGGCCCGAAGAACTAACTAGACCGGCAATTTTTTCGGTGCTGCCATTAACGTCTTCACTATACTGAACTGAAACTTGAAAATCTGAATTATCATATAACAAAACAGAGGAATCAAAAAGCAAACGACCTTCGCCATGACGAATCGGCAAATACATTTTCTCGATCCCTTTTAAGAAAATATTGTCGTTTTTGGTCTTCTGGAGACTGGCCCACCTATTGATAAAGGTATTTTGAATGTTATGAGTGATTGAGACATTCTTGCCAAAAACTCCCATAGCGATCAAAGCCTGAAAACCATTGCACACACCTAAAACTACACCGCCGTTCTCTGCGAAGTCATTCAAGTCCCAGGCGAGACCTTTTTTAAGTTTTAGTGCAAGAACGCGTCCAGAACCCAAATGATCACCAAAAGAAAAGCCCCCTGGTAAAAACAAACTTTTGTAGGTTTTCTTTAGGTCCTCTTGTGAAAATTTTTTTTGAATCAAATCATTGATATGTACAATATCAATTGAGAATCCGACTTTTTTTGCCGCAAAGGCCATCTCTTGTTCGCAATTAATACCATCACCTGCTAGAACTAAAGCTTTTGTCATAGACTCTCCTTGCTCCAAGCCTGATAGAGATCTTCAACCGAAACTTTGTCGGTTTTCCAAACGAACTCAGGAACTTCGGTGACAACTCCAACTGGGATGAATCGCAGTTTTCTTCGTGTCCAATCTTTTTCGACCATAGCAGATTTGCCCTCTGGAACGGTCACAACAAATTGATGAAAGCCTTCACCAAAAGTTTGCTGAACAGTGTGCAAATCAATTTGAGAGTCAAAGACCACGCCAAGGTTATTTACGAAGCAAGACTCAGCCATCGCTACTAGCAAACCTCCGTCACTGAGATCATGGGCGGAACGAAGAAACTCACTGCTTTCTTGAGACCCAAGCCATTGATATAAAGGAATTGCTTCCTTCCAGTTCGGGAGAGCAACTGTGAGTGCTGTCTGTGGAATTTCGCTCCTTAGTCCATGCCACTCTGATTGCGCAAGACCCAATTGATCTGGTCCTAAAAGATAAATGCGATCTCCAGCTTTCTTGAAATCAGCGGACCGCGCTTTGCGGTAGTCAGGAATTCGCCCCATGGCTGTCACAAGCAAAGTTGGAAGTACAGAAACCTTAATCTGCTCCCCATTTTGAGTTCCGCGGTAATCGTTCTTCATACTGTCTTTACCTGAAATTAGCGGAGCCTTCAGGGCCAAACAGGCGGTACGAAGTCCGTAACACGTTCGCACCAAGGCCGCCATTTTTTCTGGATCCTCAACAGGATCTGGCCAGCAGAAATTATCTATCAATGACAATACCGTTTCATCTGTTAACGAAAACTCTGCGCCTACACAGAGCAAGTTCCGAATAGCTTCATCGACCGCAGCCTGAGCCATAATATAAGGATCGACCAAGGAAAGACGAGGTGCCAATCCACACCCAACGACCACACCAATCGATTTTTCGTGGGAGATCGCAAGCACGGCCGCATCATTCGGTGTTGATTTTTTTGCTTTGGAGGTTTGCAAAGATTTAATAACAGATCTGCCTTGAACCTCATGGTCGTACTGACGAATCATACTCTCTTTGCTACGAATATTAGGCCTTTGCAAAAGCTTTATGAGGGTTTGAAAGGGCTTTGAATCACGTTCGAAGGACTCCTTCGCAAAGCTCTTTTCCTGCCAATGGGCTTTGAGTTTGAGAGTCGGCGCTCCGTTGTGCAAGAACTCAAGCGCAAGGTCTCCGACTTTGTCCTTGGCATAGAAAATCTCGAAACGGCCAGAGTTTGTAAACTCACCAAGGACACTCACCTCGACTCCTCGTCGCGCAGCGAGCTCTAGAAAATCAATTTTGTTTTCTGGCGGGACTGCGACAGTCATGCGCTCCTGCGATTCGCTGATCACCAATTCAAATGGCTTGAGTCCCGCCATCTTGGTTTTTGCAAGTGAGACATCTATGCGCGCTCCGCCGGCGATATCGGCCATCTCTCCGACCGATGAAGACAACCCACCTGCGCCGTTGTCAGTCAAAGTTCGGTAATAACCACGATCTCGAGCTTCAATCAAAAAATCAGTCATACGTCGCTGCGTGATGGGATCTCCGAGCTGAACAACACTTGAAGGAATTGATTCTGTCATTTCCAACGACGAAAAAGTTGCCCCGTGTATGCCATCGCGGCCAATGCGCCCGCCGACCATACAAATTAAATCTCCGTGCTCGATACTCTTTTCGTAACAAAATTTTTCAGCAATTTTCCTCGGCATGATTCCACCAGATCCGCAAAAGACCAACGGCTTGCCTAGAAACGAGGGATCAAAATACAAGGCGCCATTGACAGTCGGAATTCCGCTTTGGTTGCCGCCGGCCTCAACTCCACTGCGAATTCCTTCAAGAAGCTGCGCCGGAGGGATGATTCCAGGAGGGAGCTGAGTTGTCATCTCGAGTGGACCCACACAAAACACATCTGTGTTAAAAATTGGTTTTGCACCAAAACCACAGCCCAGGATATCACGATTCACACCAACAATTCCCGTGATCGCTCCGCCAAAGGGATCTAAGGCCGATGGAGAGTTATGCGTTTCAACTTTGATACACAAAGCCTCTTCATCGCTAAAGCTTACAATCCCGGCATTGTCTTTAAACACTGATAATAACCAGGGCTTCGGAATCTCTTGAGTAGTGCCAGCAATTGTTGTTTTGAACAAACTCGAAATTTTTTGTGGAATTGTCGGTCTATCGGCAGCGTTGCTAGAAACTTTTTCTGAATACTCCACATCAGCTGCGAAGATTTTGTGTTTACAATGCTCGGACCAAGTTTGAGCCAGAATCTCAATTTCAACGTCCGTGGGTTCTCGCTTCTCTGACTTGAAATAATTCTGAATGGCCCGCATTTCATTTAAATTCAACGACAATAAGTTCTTTTTACTAAACTCAATAAGTTCATTCTCTGCCATTGTGCTTAATGGGACTAATTGGGCTTTAACAGCAAAGTCCCTTTGTTGCGTAAACTTCGCGGCAATAGTTGAGGGCTCAAAACGAGAATAGGACGCAAACTCCCCTTTAGCGAAGATGCGATGCCGATGAATTAATGAGTTCGAAATCAAACTCTCGGTGATCAAGGTCACTTCGTCTTTTTTCAGCCCAGATCCGAAAAAGACATAGGCTTGACCTGAAAAAACCTGGCTCTTAGCAAGGGACCTCCGGCAGCAGATCTCTAAGGCCTCATGTCCCGTATGACCTAAGTTGTCTGTCATCCCAGGATGGTACTCTCTTTCTACTACCCACTCTCCAGAAGGAAATTCTTTTTGCTGTGTGACTGCATCCCACCAAATATCAGAGGCAGCGATTTCGAATTCGCTCTGTTCTCCCTCAAAGTGAGTCCAGAAAATATCTACAACACGAATCGATTGTATTTTCTCACCGAGCAGGGAATTCCATTTTTTTATCTTATTGTGAAGGGCCAAACCTTTTGGATCTTGTAACTCATTTTTTAGAATCACTTCAGTACGGTTGAACATGAAGTCGCCCTCCTCTTTCATTGATTTTGAATTCATTTCTCAAAATCCAATTGAGCGTTTTTGCATAAAGCTTATGCTCGACAGCAAGCCCCCGAGCCTCAACTTCTTCCAAAGTTTTACAGTCTGAAATTTCAAAACTTTCCTGGGCACAAATTGGCCCCGTATCTATCCCTGCATCGACAAAGTGAACGGTCACCCCCGCAACCTTAACTCCAGATTCGAAGGCCTTTCTATAGCTTTCTAACCCCGGAAAAGCAGGAAGCAAAGAGGGGTGGATATTAACAATTCGCGAAAAGCCTCGAGGGTCGGCAAAAGCCGAAATAAAATCTTTCGATAAGATCCGCATGTAGCCAGCAAGGACAACATAATCAACCTGTAAACTTTTGAGGACACCGAGCAAAGCTGATTGATCCTTTTCAGCGAGAACTCGCAGACCTTTGGACTTAGCTTTTTCTAAAACAGGAGCCTCCTGTTTATCTGAAGCAATCAACACGATTTCTGCTGGCAAATCTCCAGAAATAACTGCACTAGCAATAGCTTCAAAGTTAGAACCTCTTCCTGAAGCAAGAATTGCAATTTTTGAAATAGGTTTTAGTTCCATTCGCTTCCAATTTCTTCTCGAACTTGCATCCCCGCAAAAGTAAGTGTCTGAAGATTCTCAAGAGCAGCTCTCCGTGCATGAGCTATCGAATCACCAATGCCGAGGGCTCCTAAAACACGTCCGCCGGCAGTAAGCAGCTCGCCCTGGGCATCTTTCCGAACTCCGGCAAAGAAACCACGATGCATTTTAGTCCAGTTTGAGAAATTCTTAATTTCTCCGCCAAGAGTAGGATCCGCTGGATAGCCAGGTGCCGCTGCAACCATATAGACCGCTTTTTTGGAAATCGAAGGGACCAAGGCTCCTTTTGCGTGAAGCCTTCCATCAACACAAGCCTCACACCAATCCAACAAATCGTCATTCATCAATGGCAATAAAACCTGCGCCTCAGGATCACCAAAGCGAGCATTAAACTCAAGCACCCAGAACTCGTCACCATGGGTCATCAAGCCTGCATACAAAACTCCTTTGAAAGGAGTTCCTCGTTTCTTCATTTCTTTCAAAACTGGTAGAAAAACTCGTTCTTGAATTTTTACAAAAAGAGCCTCATCGGCGAGAGGAATGGGACACACGGCTCCCATCCCACCAGTGTTGGGGCTCAAAGGATCTGAAGTTAAAGTTTTATAATCCCGCGCCGGAGGAAATAGGGAACAACTCTCTCCATCACAAAATGCCAACCATGAAATTTCTTTTCCAGAAAGACGCTCTTCAATCACAAAAGAACTAGAAAACTTCTCAAGGCGAGTGAGTGCTTTCGATGCATCGTCCGGTGTTTCACAAATCTCAACTCCCTTACCCAGAGCAAGCCCATCCGCTTTGATCACCCACTGTTTTTCATTCCAATTGAGACTACTTAGGATTTTCTTTGCCTCTAAAACTGAGGTGGCTTCATAAAACTCAGCGGTTGGAACTTTTGCCGCTTTCATAATGTGCTTTGCAAAAATCTTGCTTGTTTCAAGTTGTGCCGCTGCTTGCGTTGGGCCAAAAGCTCTGACTCCCTCAGCCTCAAAAGCATCTACAGCTCCATCTGCCAGCGCATTGTCTGGCCCAACAACAACGAAATCAACATGAGCCAATTTTGTTTTTTTAGCAAGAGCCTGTAAAGAATCTCTGCCTTTTATAGAGTCTTGCCAAAATTGAATCTCTTTACTTGGATACTGACTCTGCAACTGCTCAAGGGCACCGTCATTTCCAGGCACCAAAATTAACTTCTGAACACGATGTGATTGCAAAAGCTTCCAAGCAATGGCGTGTTCTCGGCCGCCCGAGCCTAAGACCACAACTTGCATTTGAACTCCTCAGTGATGCTGTTCAAACTGGAACACGAAAAATTATTTTGGCCAAGAATCTCATCAACAAGAGACTGATACATTTGACTGACCAAGTTTCGAAGCTTATCTGGAAGAGACGGCGGCTCTGAAACTTTGGCTTTCCAGTTCGTTATATGATTTTCTTTAGCATTCTCCACTTCTCTATACCAGGCCGTCTGACGATAGAAATCTCGCAAAACTTCTTTTGATAATTGCACGCCATTTTTTTCAAGGCGGAGCTCGTCAGGACCAATGGCATCAACCAGCATAAGCTCGCCCTTTGCCGTGAGACCCCATTCAAATTTGCCATCCACTAAACGAATCGATTTTTCTTCGAGCCAGAATTTTAAAATCTCTGCGACCAGGCTCGTTTTCTGGACCATCTCTTGATATTTCTCTGATGAAAGACCGCTCATCTTCATCGCTTCAGTCTTTTCTAAAGGACGATCCTTCTCTTCAAGCTTGGTAAACATTTCGACGTAGGGAGGATTGAAGAGATGACCGGATTGGTACTCCGGATGACGCTTTGTTAAAGAGCTCCCCGCACCCACCTCAAAGCGAAAAACAACCTCAAGCGGAATCAAATAAGGAGGCTGCATCTTCGGTGGGTATATATAGTATTCCCGTCCCATTTCAGTCATTTTTTGCGGCCGACAAATGTTAATTTTTCGAACTAACAATGTCGCGTCCTGATCAAATCCACGATAATGAGTTAACAACCCCCGCTGACAAAGCTCCTCGGGTATGCTTTTAATTTTTCCGAATCTCTGCCACTCTTTGGGGTCCTCTAGTTTTTCATATAAACTCGAAGTGAGTCTGGCGAGCGCTTGCCCTTTGCGAGGAATAGTGTCTGGCATCTTCCCCCAGTCAAATACAGAATAATCGTCCGTAAACTCAAACAGCAAATTTTCGGCAGCCGACTCAGAAGATGCACCTGAAGAGTATATTCGTTTGACGGACCCCTCATACATAAGCGCGTTCTTGCTAAATCTATTTGTAGGCACACCGATCCTCGTTTCTTGTTTTAATTAAATCATTCACACCCTCTGTAGCGGTTGGGTACTCGCCAGTCAGACAGGCCATGCAGGGAGTTATTTTTCTATCTGGAAATAAGGCTTCTTCTAAAGCGCTCACCTCTTGATATATAACGCCATCGGCACCGAGCGCTTTCTCGATCCCCTCGAGGGATTTATTATGCGCCAACAACTCATTTTCCATCGGAAAGTCTATTCCGTAATAACAGGGATGTTTAATCGGCGGACAGGTCGAAGCAAAATACACTTCTTTAGCTCCTGCCATTCGCACCAATTCAATTAATTTTCTTGAGGTGGTACCTCGAACAATTGAATCATCGACCAGCAAAACTCTTTTGTCTTTGATTTCAGAACAAACAGGAGCCAGTTTCAGTTGAACCGCCTGATCTCGCTTGTCCTGAGTGTCTAAAATGAAAGTTCTAGTGATATAGCGATTTTTGATCAGCACTTCGCGGTAAGGAACTCCAAGCTCTTCGGCAAGGGCAATCGCAGCGGTTCTCGCCGTTTCTGGAACGGGGGCAACCACATCAAACTGAATATCATCTTTTTGCATGCGTTCACGCACCGTGACCGCCATTTTTTTGCCAAGCGCAATACGAGCCTTATAAACTGGGCTGCCTTCTATTTCTGATTGAGGAGCTGCAAAATAAACCCACTCGAACATGCAGGGTCGGTGCTTTTGGGTGCCTATAGTTTTTCTGAAAACTTCTCCCTTTAAGTTTACACAGATAAGTTCACCAGGAAGAACATTTTCGAATTTTTCAAATCCAAGAAAATCAAGAACACTGCTTTCTGAGGCAAAAGCATATTCAACTTTTTCAGAACTGCTCCTCCGCGAACCCATCATCAAAGGACGAAATCCATGGGGATCACGAAAGGCCACTAAACCAAACCCTGCAACCATGGTAACAATGCTATAACTTCCAACGGCTTTTTGAAAAATAAACGACACAGCTCTCGAGATGTCTTCAAAGGCCGGCGCTCGCATTTGTGCACTTGCCGAGAGACCTTCTGCAAAGAGGTTAATAATATTTTCAGTGTCGGAGTCAGCTAGAGGCTGCCTTTGATATTTCGTCTTGAGTTCGTGAGTCAGAGCCTGAAAGTTGACAAGATTTCCGTTATGAACCATACCGATTCCATACGGAAAATTGAGCAAAAATGGTTGCACATTTCGCAGCTCACTTTTTCCAGCTGTCCCGTAACGAACGTGGCCAATCGCCATTTCTCCGGTGAGGGATTTCATGTTTTCAGCAGTAAAGACATTCTCAACAAGTCCGAGATTTCGCACGTAGTGGAAACCTGACTCATCGTAGGACAAAATGCCCGCAGCGTCCTGCCCCCGATGTTGAAGTAAACTCAAACCTCTCAGAACTTTATTGGAGGCTTGGCTAGTGCCAATGAGTCCGATGACTCCGCACATCTTTCCCTCGATTCTTAGAAATTTTCAGAATAAAAGGACCTTACCAAAGCGCCATCCTAATGAAAAGCAAACAAATGTCAGGATTGAGTTAAGACCTAGAGCGCCATCAAAAGCACAAATTTAGAGCATGGGCTTTAAAAATCTGCCGGTTTCGCTCTTGGTCACCTTAGCAATGGCTTCAGGGGTCCCTGCGGCAACAATACGGCCTCCACCATTCCCTCCGTCCGGCCCCATATCGATGATATGGTCAGCACATTTAACGACTTCAAGATTGTGTTCAATAACCAAAAGCGTGTTGCCCTGATCCGCCAAGTCCTGAATTAGCTCCACTAATTTTTTAACATCGTCAAAATGAAGCCCCGTGGTCGGCTCATCTAAAATATACAGCGTTTTGCCCGTGCCTCGGCGCGAAAGTTCCTTGGAAAGCTTGACTCGCTGAGCCTCGCCGCCGGACAACGTCGTCGAACTTTGACCCAACGTCATATAATCCAGACCGACTCGGTTGAGAGTTTCAAGTTTTCGGTAGATCTGAGCGTGATTTTTGAAAAACTCAAGGGCTTCGGCGACGGTCATGTTCAAAATATCAGAAATAGATTTTGATTTATATTTCACATTCAAAGTCTCTCGGTTATATCGCGCTCCGAGGCAAGTCTCGCACATCACAAAGACGTCACTCATAAAATGCATTTCTACGCGTATCTGCCCATGCCCTAAGCAGGTTTCGCAGCGCCCCCCCTTCACATTAAAACTAAATCTTCCGGGGGGGTATCCCCGCAACTTAGAGTCCGGCAAATTTGCGAATAAATCGCGAATCATAGGAAAGAGTCCTACATAGGTCGCTGGTGTCGAACGCGGAGTCCGACCGATCGGGCGCTGATTGATGTCAATGACCTTATCAATATGCTCGAGTCCCTCGATGTGCTTGTAAGGAGAAGGGTTTGCCCCTGCTCCATAAAATTTCTGAGCCAAAATTTTATAAAGAGTATCAATTATCAACGTGCTTTTCCCGCTCCCGGAAACTCCCGTCACGGCCGTAAATGTCCCTAAGGGAATCTCTAGATTTACATCGAGCAAATTATTGCCGCTAGCACCCATCAGGCGAAGAGTCTGGCCATGCCCTTTTCGACGAGTTTTTGGCACTGCAATCTTCAGCTCCCCGGACAAATACTTACCAGTCAGGCTCTTCGGGTTTTTTTCAAGTTGTGCTGGAGTTCCTTCGGCAAGCAAAACTCCGCCAAGACGTCCCGCCCTAGGGCCTAAATCGACAACATAGTCAGCGTAGCGAATAGTATCCTCATCATGCTCTACTAAAATAATCGTATTTCCTCTTTCTTTGAGTTCACCAATGATCTCGAGAAGCCGATGATGATCGCGAGGGTGCAGCCCGATCGAAGGCTCATCCATCACATAAAGAACTCCAATCAAAGACGAACCCACTTGAGTTGCCAATCGAATTCGCTGAGCCTCGCCGCCAGAAAGAGTCCGAGAGGGCCGATCGAGCGAAAGATATCCCGTACCCACTCGAATCAAATAATCAAGCCTGGCTAAAATCTGATTTACTATTTTTTCAGCTATTAGCTGATCTTTTGGATTCCACTTAATTTTTGCTGTCCACTCGCGCAGCTCAACGACACCCAAACTTGAAATCTCGGCAATATTTTTACCTTGAATTTTAATGTTTAGAGAATCTTTTTTAAGTCTGGCTCCGTGGCAATCGGGACATACCGAAAAAACCAATTCTTCTGACTCCGCTTCGTCTTCATCATTAGAACCAGAGACTTTTTTGCCTTTATAGACATACTTTACTTTTTCAAGTTTGCGACCACCGCCCTCGCCTTCAGAAAACTCTTCTTCTTCGACCAAGTCACTGGTGCCTAATCCATGGCAAGTGGTGCAAGCGCCACGGGGATTATTAAAGCTAAAAATTCGCGGCTCAATCTCAGGAAAACTGTAACCACACTGAGGACAAGCCGAATGGAGGCTGTAGCTCACACGCTCTCCGTCTAAGTCTTCAATAACCACGCGGCCGTTTGCCATGCTGAGCGACGTGTTGATGCTTTCGGAGAGGCGATGCTTCATTGAATCTTTAAGTACAATTTGATCAATGACCAAATCAATATCGTGCACTTTAGTTTTCGCCAGCTTGGTCGCGCGTTCAAGGTCAATCAACTTTCCGTCAACCTTAGCTTTTACAAAACCTTTGCGAGCCCATCGTTGAAATTCTGCTAAAAACTCCCCTTTTTTTCCTTGAGCCATGGGAGCTAAAACATAAAACTTGGCACCTGCGCCACGCTTGGTAATTTCATCGGTGATTTGCTGAGGTGTCTGACTTGAAACTGGAAGACGGTGAACGGGGCACTCCGGCACACCGACTTTCGCAAATAACAAGCGCAAGTAGTCATAGATTTCCGTGACCGTACCCACGGTCGATCGAGGATTCGTGCTCACTGATTTTTGATCAATGGCAATCGCCGGTGAAAGACCCGTGACCGAATCGACGTCCGGTTTCTTTAACTGCTCTAAAAAGTTCCGCGCATAGGCCGAAAGACTTTCGACGTAACGACGCTGTCCTTCAGCGTAGACTGTATCAAAAGCAAGACTCGATTTTCCGCTGCCGCTGAGGCCGGTGAACACCGTGATCTTGTTGCGAGGAATAGCGACATTCACATCCTTGAGATTGTGCTCGCGCGCGCCCTTGACTACGATACCGTCGAAATCTGTCTTTGAAGCCATCGATTCATCCTAAAGGAGGCTGCGGACACTATCAAGTGAGGACTAGTTTGCTGACTGGCAGCTTGGGCAAATTCCGTAAAGCTCCAAAACATGGTGAGTCAACTTAAAGCCAAACTGTGCTGCGACTTTTTCTTGCAGAGACTCGATTGTCTTATTCTCAAATTCGCAGATTTTTCCGCAGCGAACGCAGGTTAAGTGGTCATGGTGGCTCATGAAATTGAGCTCATAGCGTGCAGGCAAACCGCCCAGACGAACTTCAGAGACAAAGTTTCCCTCAGTCAAAGTACGAAGAAAGCGATAAACAGTAGCAAAACCAATTTCGGGGTGATCGACACTAATCTTTTCAAATAGCTCTTGGGCTGTAACATGGCGGGAGCCTGCTTGGAGGCTCTTTAAAATAACCAGGCGCTGAGTCGTCACCTTCAGGTTCAAAGTGCGAATGATCTTCTTGAGATCTGCCTCAGCCAACTCTTCGTCATGAATGATAATATCGTCGTCATGTTGACGGGGTAGAACCGGTACCTGACCGCTCATAAAACACCTCTACATCGTCAACGGCATATCCAAACCAGCGACCACGGTCAATCAATTAATAATGATTCTCATTTGCGATCCTGCTTTTAAACAAATTGGCCCGTATTCACTAGCCAAAGTCCTCAATGCCCCGAAAAACTGCGAGTTGTTTTTCGCAATCTTCGATCGGGAGGTTTGTTATGAAGATGTTTTTTGTCCTTTTTTTGGTTGGTTTTTTTTCGTTGGAGTTGCCGGCGCAAAATTTTGATGATGTTCCGCTTCCTCCACCTGCTGGCCCTGGGGAAGGCAATCCTGGAACTCCAGAGCCTCCTCACTCTCCTCCTCCGAAAGGTCCTCCGGAAAATGGCGAATTGGATCCCCCTGCGGGTGGAGAGCCAGCTCCAAGCCCCAACGACCCCCCTCCTCGGAACGGGAATGACGTGATTTTCACGCTCGGAAGCGGCCGTACTCTTCGAGGTGTTACTAAGGACTACATCTTCTATCCGCAGTCAGATTTAGCAAATATTCACACCCTTAAAATTATCGGGAGCTACAAAAAAACAAAAATCGAAGGGGTGCGAGTTCTCTACGCTAACAGCTCCTACCCCAAGAATTTTGGAAATATGGCCGGCAAACTGCGCGAAGGAGAAATCAAGTTAGGCTTTCCTGGCGGATACCAGATTAAACAAGTCGTCGTCACCGCCACAACAGGAGGAATCTTTAGTAATGAAAGTGGTTTCCAGCTCGATGCTATCGCTTATGTGCGGGAGAAATAAAAGCATCCCGGTTTAACGCCGATTGAACTGGCAACAAAGTTAGCCTTTCTAAAAGCAGGGGAAAACTCACGAACTCATCACTGCAATTTGTATATTTGATGGAGACCACCTCAGCTCTCACCTCGATGTGACAAGGCTGCACATGAAGCCTCTGCAGTTAAGGCAAATCGAGCGCTACCTGGACCTCGATTCCCCTCTTGATTGTGCCGGCAGCTACAAAATCGAAAAACACGGCATGATGCTCTTTGACAAAATCGAAAGCGAAGATTTCTCAGCAATTCAAGGCTTGCCCCTGCTAGCCCTATCAAAGATACTAAACAGCGCATGCTTGCAAATTCCTTAGAGGAACTCATTGAGGTAAAAAATGGATAGAGAACTTTTAAGATGGGCCCTCGATGCCCAAAAAAATTCCTATGCGCCCTATTCTCAAAAACATATTGGCGCTGCCATGCTGATGGACAACGGGAGGATTTACAATGGGTGCAATGTCGAAAATGCATCCTACGGCGGCACAGTCTGCGCTGAGCGTGTGGCTATTTTTAAAGCCATCAGCGAAGGTGCAAAAAAAATTAAAGAAGTCCTGGTGGTGAGCTCAGAACAGAACCCCTGGCCACCCTGCGGTTTTTGTCGCCAAGTCATGGCAGAATTTATTGATTCGCCCGAAGTAAAAATTCACCTTTGCAATCCTCAGGGGCACGGACGCCAACTTACTTTTGGTGAGCTCTTCCCAGATTCTTTTGGCCCAGAGCACTTGAAGAAGACTTAAGATACTGAACTTTTCCACCTCGAACAAAGTCCTCTATCTCAAGGCTGATGAGATCTGGGTGGTTTTCAAAAACCTTTCCGGACTCAATTTCCTCCATAGAATCAAAGTGCGGAAGAGATAAAAACCGGACTTCATTAAAATTAAATTTTGATTTTAATCCGTAAATTTCACCGGAGAACTCTGCCACAACCTTGCTCCCCATAAAATAGTGACCCTCACTCCAACCGAAAATCACTCCCCGCTTTTCTACAAAGAGCAACTCTTTAAGCTGTAGAGTTTGTGTCATTTCTCCGATGCTCAGCCAATCAACACTCGCGAATAGAAGCTCTTCAAAAGAGTGCCAAAGTCTTGTCGAGAGATAATCCCGCAAATCACATAACTGTTTGTCGACCTCAATCAAAGAGACTGCCATTCCGGTCAGTGGATCCACTTCACCAGAAACTCCTGAAACCCCAAACTCCAAATCAAAAACAAAAGCCCGAGGATCCTCGGGCTTGCCAATCTTAGAACCTATTGTCTGAGAACGAAAAAAAGTCAGTTTCATTAGGGCTTAAACATTTGCTGATTCACATTGACCTTAGACACTTTTTTAAAATCGCTGATCCAGCCGCTAAACAACATATTGGCACGAAAGGCCTGTGTCATATTTTTTGTCATTGTGTCAATGGGAGCCGCCGGCTCTACTTTTGCCTCTTTGAGCTTTAAGATATACTTCTCATCGCCATCCCGAACAATGCGCTTTAGCAGCTTTTGTTCAAGGCTCAGTTCCGACAAGGCAGTGCTGGCAACCTGACTGTTGATTTTTGGTGCTGCATCCTGCGACAAATCAAAAATTCCTGTCTCATCCCATTTCGCGTTGATACTCTTTAGAACCGAATCCAAAGCTGGCTCGTCTCCTTTAGTCACGACGTCTTCAAGGGCCTTGATCTGAATCGTAAGCTTCTCATCCGCCAAGAGCTTTTGCGCCACTTCTATTTTTTGCTTTTCAAAATCTGCCGGCGAAGCCTCTCTTTTTTCGGTAACTTTAATGAGATGATAACCAAAGGGAGTTTTAACCGGCCCCATAACTTGTCCGATAGGAGCCGAAAAAGCCACGTCCTCAAACTCTTTAACCATTTTACCGCGACTAAAGTATCCCAGATCTCCATTTTTCACTTTTGAGCCTGGATCTTCACTATTCGCCACCGCGAGCTTTCCGAAGTCCGTAGTCTTCGCCTTTGCCTTTAGGTCTTCAATTTTAGCCAATACTTTTTTCTCATCATCAGCACCAGATCCTGGCTTAATCTGTAGCAAAATGTGCTGAGCTCGAACCTCTTCTTCCCTGGCATACTCAAACTTGTTTCTTTCGAAGTAATTCTGAGTCTTCTTGAGGAACTCCGCGTCACCAAGAGCTTTTTCGGCCTCGGCTCTGTTTACAGAGAAGCCCTTAAGAAGATCCTTATGATCCAACTTTACAAATTGCACGTTCATTTTATAAGCTTTGAGAGCCGCCAACTTTTCTACTTCAATGACACTCAGTTGCGATGCAATATCAAAAACTTGCCGAGCACGAAGAGCCTCCTGCTGTTGGCGAATGCTATTTTCAAAATCTCGGGGAGTTTGGCGAGTCATTTCTAAATAACGAAGATAGTAGTCCCTTTGAAAAACGCCCCTATCCTGAAACGCAGGAACATCCTTTGTGATTGTATCGCGAATTTCCGCATCAGCGATAATAATGCCACTTTTGCGTGCAGCTTGAGACATTAACTCGCGATCAATTAGTCCCCGCAAAGCCTCTTGTCTCAATCTAGATGCATCGTTTCCAAACATCTCGCCGTAGATTTGCCGAAGATTGTTTTCTGCCGTTTGCATGTTCGCGACGGAAATAAGGGAATCATTCACCTGAGCCGCAGCTCCAATTCCCCCTCCACTCAAACGATCGGAAACACCAAAAAGGACAAAAACCAAAATGATAGCCCCGAAGAGGATCATTGCAGTGATGTTCTTCGCTGACACTTGCTTTCTAAGACGCTCTGCCATGGATTGAGACATAATTTGAAAACTCCTATTTTTAACGAGTTTTTAATTACTCAACGAAAAATATCTTTTTTCAAGGAGAAACTGTTGGAATCAGAGACTGTTTTTGTTACCGTTTTAGGACAGGGAAGAGGTGAGGGTTGAATTTCTTTAACATCGATCTGAAAAAGATCATAATGATAGCCATAGTTCTTGCTTTGCCATTGGTGTCTATCAATATGCAGCAAAGGCCCCATGAATCTAATTGGCTCTCCCGTCCCTTCAGCTTCCTGGCCAGCTTAGTCGAAGAGAGTTTTTACGGCTTCTCTGCGGGGGTGCGCGGCACAACTGCGATGTATCTTGATCTTATCAATATCAAAAAAAGCAGCATCGAGTTGAGCACCAAAAACAATGAACTTCTCGCTCGAATGAGCGAAATGATGGAATTAAAGCAAGAAAATGACCGCTTGCGGAACCTTCTTGCTTTTCGCGACTCAACAAAAATGAGTCTTATCTCTGCAGAAGTTGTTGGCAGAGATCTCGTTTCCTCAGACCACAACACGATCACGATAAACAAAGGGACGCATCATGGCCTAAAACCGGGGCAAGCTGTCATCACGATGCAGGGGGCTCTTGGTTACATCTATCGTCCTGAACTATTGACATCTAAAATCATGCTAATAACAGATCGCTACTCTGTCGTCGACGGGGTCGTACAACGAACGAGAGCGCATGGTATCGTCGAAGGGCGAAGTCAAAATGCTTGCCAGCTAAAATATGTAGAAAAAACTGAGGACGTTAAAGTCGGCGACCTCGTTGTTACGGGCGGACTCGACAATATTTTCCCCAAGGGCTTTCCGGTCGCCATTGTTGAGAACGTCGAAAGAAAAAATTTTAGCGTTTCTCTGAAAGTTGAGTTGAGACCCGTCGTCGACCCCCTCAAGGTAGAAGAAGTTTTTGTGGTTGTGAATGCCGCGAATGTCGACCTTTCTCCTTTGACCCCCCCTCCTATCACAACGGCACCAGAGTCCTCAGCGGCCACCTTGTCCCCTGCGGAGAAAACGCAGTGAAAATTCCCTGGAGCAAACTCATCAACTTTTTTATATTGCTTCTTCTGTTGCTCCTGCTCTCGGGATTTCAAAGCACCTTTTGGTACCAACTCTTTGGCACAGTTCAGGCGCCAATGCTCTGGCTATGTCTGATTGTTTATGTCGCGCTCTACAGAAAATTTTACCACGCGATATTTACGACTTACATTATGGCCATCGCTCTCACTGGCTTCACGGCAATGCCTATCAAAATGCTTCTCCCCTGTCTTTTGGCGGTCTATTTAATTCTCTATTCTATTCGCAGTCGCGTTTTCTGGGAGGGGCCAGCTTACTACACCATCATGTGCACTCTAGCGACCTTCAGCTATCACGTCGTCTATTTTGCCGCCTCCTGGCTTATTGAAAGAAATCCAACATCAGTGAATTTTTTAGATCGTTTTATTCAACTCGCATTGACCCCAGCCTTTGGCATACCGATGTTCTGGTTGCTCACCAAGATCGATAAAATGACCAGGGATGATATGTCCTACGATTCTCGAGGATTTGATCTATGAGTGAATATGTCAGCAATCCCGAAGAAGCCAAAGAGTACGTTCCCCGCTATCGCTTGCTCTACAGTATGATTGCGATCACTTTTGTCTTGTTTGCAATGCGCCTGTGGTATTTACAGATCATTTCAGGAAATGAACTCCGTGAGTTCTCTGAAAAAAATCGCATAAAGCAAAATAAAATCAGCTCTCCTCGCGGTCTTATGTTAGATCGCAATGGGAAGGTCTTGGTTGAAAATCTTCCGGGATTTGAAGCTATTTTATCACCACAATACATCGAGAACCTAGAACTTATGGCAAGTATTGTCGGCCCTATCTTAGATATCGAGCCCGACAAAATCGTTCAAAAAGTTCAAAAAAGTCGAAAGCAGAATGGGGCTTTTTCGCAAGTTCGGCTTAAAGAGAATCTCAGCCGTGAAGAAGTCTTTCGTCTAAAGCGCATTCGTTTGGACACGCCAGGCCTTGAGATTCGCGAGTCTATCGTCCGATTTTATCCACTCAAAGAAGATGGGGCCCAGGTTTTTGGTTACGTCGCCGAAATCTCCAAAAGACAAATCCCCCTCATGAACGAACTTTATAAAAATGTTTTCACCTTTGAACAGGGAGACATCATCGGCAAGAGTGGCCTTGAAGAGACTTTAGAGAGAGACATTCGTGGCACTGATGGGCTGAGTTTTATCCAAGTTGATGCCCATGGGCGCGAAACATCAACTCAGACTCCCAACATCTACGGCGAACAAATTCGTGATCAAGAACCTGTTCACGGCAATAATGCTGTTTTGACCATCGATCGCGATGTACAAGAAGCTGCCTTCAAATCAATGTTAGACAATCAACGCATAGGCGCTGCCTTTGCTATGAAATCGAATGGTGAAGTTCTTGCTTGGGTCAGCACCCCCTCTTTCAATCCAAACGATTTTTCGACTGGATTTTCGTCATCGACGTGGTCTCGCCTCGTCAACGACCCCTTCAAGCCACTCCGAAATAAGGTCATACAAGATTACAAATCACCAGGATCCACCTTTAAGCCCTTTGTTGCCGTCGCCGCCCTTTCTGAAAAAGTAGTCACACCAACAACTCTAGTCGCCGCACCGGGTGTTTTTATGTTTGGGCGCCGCCCCTATCACGACAGCAATCGCAATGGTTATGGCTCAATCACCATTTATGAAGCCATCGAGCGCAGCTCCAATGTCTTCTTCTTTAAAATGGGAATAGCCCTCGGTGTGGACAAAATGTTTGCCTATATCAACCCGTTGGGTATTGGCCAAAAAACAGGGGTAGAACTTGCCCGAGAAGTTGCAGGCACAATGCCGAACTCAGAATGGAAAAAAGCCACCGTCGGCGAAGAATGGCAGCCAGGAGAAAACTTAAGTACGGCAATTGGACAGGGCTTTGTTGAAGCGACCCCGATTCAAATGGCAGTGGCATACAATGCTATCGGAACCGAAGGTAAGGTCGTAAAGCCTTTTATTATTCGTAAAATCATTGATCAAGAAGGAAAAGTTCTAAAAGAAAATTTTCCGCAGGTAGTTCGCGATCTGACCGAAACTCAAAATACCGGAATCAAAGTCTCGCAGGAGACATTCAAGGTTGTTAAAGAGGGAATGAGACGAGTCGCCAATGGCGATCGGGGAACTGCAAGGTTTTGGAAAGTCCCCGGAGTACCGATGGCCGGAAAAACAGGCACTGCGCAGGTGATTGGCTTTTCTGCCGATCAAATCTATGCAAGTTGCACCGCTCGTCCTATACACATGAGACACCATGGCTGGTTTGTGGCCTGGGCGCCGGCTGAAAATCCAGAAATCACAGTGGCTGTTCTAGCAGAGCACTCTTGCCACGGCAATACCGGTGCGGCCCCGATCGTGCGTGATATTGTGCAAGCCTACTTCCAAAAATATCACCCTGAAATGATTGAGGCCGGACTGAAAGAGCTCAAGATGAATAAAACCACGAAAATAAACCTACCAGCTACGGTTTCTGAAGGAGAATAGACGTGGATTTATCAATTCAAGTCGAAGAAAGAACTCTATTTAAACGCCTCGATCTCAACTTTATCCTCGTGATCTTTGCTCTGAATGTGATCGGCCTAATTAACCTTTATAGCGCTACTCATGGGCCCCATTCGCTCGAGGTTGAGCCGTTATTTATTTCGCAATTTATGTGGCTTGGTATTGGCTGGAGCGTTTTTTTTATATGCACACTGATCGACTATGCCATCGTTGGCCGCATCGCGATCTGGATTTACATAATTAATCTTGGCGCCCTTCTCTATACCACTTTTTTTGGCAAAGTGGCTTTAGGAGCCCAGCGATGGATTGACTTCGGATTTTTTCGCTACCAGCCCTCTGAAACTATGAAGCTTGCATTAATTATGCTATTGGCAAAAATACTTTCGAATCGCGCAACAACGGGATTTGGCATGGGCCTCAAAGAACTGACTTTCCCTCTTATCATCTTGCTACTTCCTTTTGGACTCGTTGTAGAACAACCCGATCTGGGTACAGGTATGATGCTCGCTGCAATCGGTGGATCAATGATTCTTTTTACTAAAGTAAAAAAATCCATCTTAGCTGTCGTTGTGATCGCCATCATTGTCGCAGCTCCAGCTGCCTGGCAATTTGGACTTCGTGAGTATCAAAAAAATCGCATCTTAACTTTTATGTCACCAACGAATGACCCAAGAGGGACCGGCTACAATAGTATCCAGTCTAAAATTGCCGTGGGCAGCGGACGCTTTCTAGGAAAAGGTTTTCGTAAAGGAACTCAGTCGCAGCTAGAGTTTTTGCCTGAGCGCCACACTGACTTCATTTACAGTGTTCTTAGCGAAGAGCACGGTTTTGTTGGCAGCATGATGACCATGGGCCTTTTCTGCATGCTTTTCGTTCTCGGGCTCCGTATTGCAGTGAACTCTCGAGATAAATTTGGAGCCCTCTTATCCGTCGGAGTTTTGTGCTACGTGTTTTGGCATATGTTCGTAAACATAGGAATGGTGATCGGCCTACTCCCGATTGTCGGTGTCCCCTTGCCGCTCCTGTCTTACGGTGGCTCTAGCATGCTGACGACAATGGCCGGGTTGGGGTTGCTCTCGAGTGTCGCGTACCGCCGCTACCTCTTCTAGAGCTGACAAAATATTAAGGCTCCTTTTTCAAGGAGCCTTTTCTAAAAACAGTGTGAATTGGATTTCTCTTAGTGTTTCAGCGGAGAGCTGGTCTCTTTTGCCAAGTCATTAAGGCAAGTAGAAAAGAATCTTAGGACCATAAACAAGTGAACCTCTTCGTCATCGCTGAGTTCGATTTCATCTTCAGCTGTGCCAAAGAGTTCCTGTGTCACATAGTTGAAGACCTCAGGTTGACCATTTAGCGCCTCGGCCTTTTGCATTTCTTCAATCATATCTTCATCGACTTGCAACAACTTTTCCAAATCAGCTTCTTGCTCTTCGAATCTGGCAACGACTTCGTCCTCGCTCAACGCTCGTATGTGAGGATATTTTTCTTGAAAACTCTTCCACAATACCAAAGCCATCATAAAGCCTAAATCTTTGGCCCCATCACCCATGTCTTCAATAAATTCAATCAGAAAACCAGCAAGCCCCGGCTGAGCTTCAAACAGATCTTGTGAAATCTGATCTAGCTGTTCTTCGGTATTAATCGAGCACACGTTGTCAATCGCTGACTGGATTGTATCAAAGGGAATCGTTTCCATTTACACCTCACAAAACCGCTACCATAGCGGAACTCGCAGTGAACACCAAACAAATATTTTCTAATTATTCAACCCGGTCACAACTAAGATTTCTCTTTCAAGAACTCAACAATGGCATCTTTTGGATGATTACCGACCAACTGCCCAACCTCTTGTCCGCCCTTAAATAGCAACATGGCTGGAATGCCTCGAATCCCATACTTCCCAGGAGTTGTCGGATTCTCATCAACGTTTAATTTTACGATTTTAACTTTTGCGCTCAACTCTTGAGCTATCTCTTCAAGCTTAGGTCCCAAAGCACGGCAAGGCCCACACCACTCCGCCCAAAAATCCACCAACACGGGGGTTGAAGAGTTCAGCACATCCGTCTCAAAGCTTGAATCTGTCACGGGTTTTGTAAAATTCGCCATATTTCCACCTCAAATAGTTATCTTTGACAAAGATGAATATGAATATCGAAAAAGGCAAGCCGGTGCCATTACTTTTTTCGAAATAACGCTTTGGCAAACTCTTGCCGGGCTTTGTCCTGTGATTCAATTTCACTGTGATTCCAAGAGCTTGAAATGTCCAACTGAACCTTTCTAGCTGAAACCTTGCTTAAGCTACGACGAATATCAAACTCCGGTATTTTGTTCGTAAAGTGAGCGTATTTCGAAACCCGCTCACTTTCAGTTTTACGACTTTCTTCGAGGCCTTTTGCAACAGCTTCTAATTCGTGCTCATTCAGGCTGCTCTCGCGCTCTTTGAGGTCAAAGGTCACAGGCTTTGACTCTTGTGCAGAAC
The DNA here is from genome assembly GCA_016719575.1 of Pseudobdellovibrionaceae bacterium. Lineage (GTDB taxonomy): Bacteria > Bdellovibrionota > Bdellovibrionia > Bdellovibrionales > Bdellovibrionaceae > JACMRP01. Next base: position 426,460 of record JADJYV010000002.1, read on the forward strand.
TGGCCTGGGCAGGAGTCGGCGTCACACGAACCTCTTTGGGCTCAGTCAGTTCCCTCCAAAAACTTTCAAGATCCTGCTCTTTTTCTATCGCCTTTGTGCCAAGGTCAAAAGTCCAACGATTGTCTGGATCACTCGGGCCGCCCCCTGTAACAATGACCGAATCTTCACTCGGGGTCGTTTTTGAATTTAAAATCGCTGGATCCGGCTGCTTGCCAGGAGTTGCGTCGCTTGAATTCTGCTTGTTCAACCTCTCAAGAACCAAAGATTCATCCAAACCTAACATTTTGGCGAGCACCTGAACCAGTCTCAGCAAAGAAACGGGGGCCTCTAGCAACATGTCAGCTCGAACTTTACCGAAATCCTGCGGATTGGGCTTATAGCCATGAGGCAGAATCAAGACGGCCTTGCCTTGCCAGCGTGTCATTTCACGCAAACGTCTCCCCACTCCAAGCGTCGTGACTTTGCCGCCACGACCAAGCGCAACAACAATATCAGGATTAAAGGACAAGATGTTTTCGTTCAAGGTGTACTCAGTGCTGATACCAAGAACATCAAAGCCACCTCTGATAAGAGCCGACTGGACATTCATCATCTCAGTGTATTCCTCGTAAACGAGAAGTATTTTGCTAACCACCTGAATATTGTCAGGGATCTCTCCCCTTGGGTCAAGATAGCTTCCTCTGGACAATGGCCCCGAATCTTGCAAGTAAATAAAGCCTGAAGACCAATATTCCATTAAACTGAGGGTTCTATGTTGGGAATTCTTCGCGGAAAAAAAGCCGCTCAATACATATTTTTTGAAATGCTTCCTAGTTTTATTTTGGGGATGATTGTTTTTATTTCGATCATACTCATGTTTCAGGTTCTTCGCCTCACTGAGTTTGCCCTAGTTCATGGTGTCGACACAAAAACCATCGCTGAAATAATTGGTTATATTTGCATTTCTATACTTCCAGCACTATTTCCAATGAGCCTGCTCTTCGCCATCATCCTGACCTATGGTCGCCTCAGTAGCGACTCAGAAATTGTCGCCCTGAAAGCCTCTGGAATGCACATGGGAATGATCCTCCTCCCAGCGTTGATCATTTCGATTCTTGTGGGAATTTTATCGGCTCAAACCTCATTTGAAATTGCCCCGTGGGGAAACCGCCAATTCGAAGTTTTGTTTACTCGCCTTAGTAATTCCAAGGCCGCAGCCACCATCAAAGAAGGCACCTTCTCTGAAGGCTTCTTCGACATGGTTGTTTACTCAAACAAAGTCGACTCCGACAATGGCTTGCTTGAAAATGTATTTATTTACGACGAACGGGATCCCTCTGCCCCATTCACAATTATTGCCAAAAAAGGTGCCATTATCTCAAGCTCCAAAAATACCGGTAACAGCGTCTTGTTGCGCCTCGAAGACGGGGATATCCATCGAAAAACTCAAACTCATACCAAAATTAAGTTTGAAACCTACGACATCTTTTTAACGGATCCGGTTCAAGATGTGACTCGTGAAAAATCACCCCAATCTCTTACCTTGAGTGAACTGAGTGAGCTGCTAAAACAGAAGGATCTCAAAACTGAGGATCAACGCGTCCTCGAAACTGAATTCCATAAACGTTGGGCAATTTCAATACTCTGTATCGTATTTTCTTTGATCGGAGTCGGCCTTGGAACGACGACAAACCGCCGAGCCGTCAAAACTGGTGGAATGATAATGTGTGTGGGAGTCATTATCGCCTACTGGGTCATGTATGTCACCTTTGAAGGCTTAGCCCGCAATGGTCAATTACAGCCTGCTCTTGCCGTTTGGACTCCGCTTATTTTGTTTTTTGCCATTGGTATTGAATCGCTAAGAAGAAATTGGAACTAAATTTAAAGAATTTACTTTCTACGAAAAACGAGCGATGCAGTAGCATCCCTACCACCACGGTCATCCTTGACCACATCGCCCCTCCCTTACTTCTAATGTTAAGAGGAAAAGCCAGACTTTTTCAAAGTCTTTTTTCATTTTTTTTCATTTTTTTTAGATATTTATAAACTTCGAGCACTCATCACTACCGCTAGTTTTGCGCCTTAACATCCGCGACTATCCATAGGGCTAGCGCTCGGAAGTAAATTCAGCTCTCCTCTGAAATACGTGCACAGATCCTGCGCATCGCGAACAACGGTAGCACCCTCTGCCAACAAATCAAGATTTCCAAGGTGGGAACCCTCGCTAGGATGGCCTGGAATCACTAAAACATTTTTGCCTAATTGCAGAGTTAACTGTGCCGTTAACATACTTCCACTGCGGCGCCGGGCCTCGACAAGCAGGGTAAGAACTCCCAATCCAGCAATCAGACGATTTCGATCGTGAAAAAAGTATTTCTGCATGGGCTGTCTAAAACCATATTCACTGACAAAGCAACCTCCACCATCGACGACTGGGTTTTGCCAAGCCGTTAAGCTACTTGGATAGATAGCTCCCAAACCAGAAGGCAATGTGACAATCGTTGGGCTTTGATTGCGAAGAGCCAAGCGGTGCGCGATTTGATCAATCCCTCGCGCGCCGCCGCTGACAACCACCGCCTGCTCTGCCTGCAAAAACTCGCTAAAACACTCTTCCATCCAAAGATGTGACAATTGAGATGCATCACGACTGCCAACGACAGCAATGCTCCTGCCATGTATCCAGGCCGGATGTCCTCGAAAACTAAAAATAAGAGGCGCTCCTGGCATATGCAGAAATGAAGTTGGATAAAGCTTCTCCCCTGGGTAGGTGAATTGAACTCCAAGCCTTGCCTGAAGCGAGATCTCCTCGGCCTCGTGATCAAATTCGCTCTTGCGGGTCATCAAAAGCTTATAAAAAAGAGGTTCTTCGTCGCGCAAATAATTGCAAAGACCCTCAAATGACTTCTCATTCGACAAAATGATCTCTGAAAAGTGATTAAAATTTTGAACTAAACGCCTGTTTTTTTGAAGATATCGAAGGAGTGCTAAATATTGCATTCCCCCAAAGGCAGCAAAACAGGAGCCTCCCAAAAAGATACCTATCTAAGCAATTGACACAAATGCTGCCTAAGAATCGAATACTGCGTCCGGATTTACTGTCCCAGTTTTATAAAAAAATTTGAATGCCAACAAAACATATGAAATATCGAAATATTTTCGATATAAACAAAACGAAGGGCAACACCCTGTCCTCCAGAAAGTTGCAAGACATTATGAATCAAGGACGAAAAAAAAAGGCTAAAATAAAAATGAAGGCTCCCACTCAGGAGCGCTCCAAACAAACAGTAGCCAATATTTTGGAGGGCTGCGCTCGCGTCATTGCGAAAGAGGGATATTTTTCGGTTACAACTGACAAAATTGCCACTGAAGCTGGGGTCAGCATTGGATCCCTCTATCAATTTTTTGGCAATAAAGAATCCGTTGTCTCGGCCCTTATCAAACACCTTATCGAAGAAGACCGCCTCGCCTTTTTTGAACGCATGACGCCCTTTCAGGACCTACCGCCTACTGATCGCGTCTCAAAAATGATCGAGATTGGATTTGAAATTTACCGAATGAAACCAGAGCTTCGCTCCTCCCTGCAGTCAGTTCGTCTCTATTTAACAGATCATGAATACATTAATCAATCTCGTCGTCTTTTTGCAGAATTCATACGAAAAAACTTACCTCCGATTAGTAACAACAGAGATCCTGACAAGGTCTCATATATTGCAGTCACTGCCTTTTTATGCATTATGAACAACGCCATCTTGGACACGCCGGATCTCGCTAATGACCCTGTGCTCGCGAAAGAATTGACGTTGATGTTTAAAAAATATCTTGAGGTTGAATAAAAAAACTGCCCCACCAAATTGTACTTAGAAGGCCCCTTGGAGGGGCTTTTTTATTATTCAAATCAAAAGCTCCTTTAATCTTTTCTTGTTTTTTCACCTTGAGAGCCCTTCGCTAGACGGGAACACATACTTACCTATCCAAGCCTACGGCAATCACTCCGGTTACGGAAGGCTGGCCACCGCAGCCCTCTCTCCTAAATTGTTATAAAAACAATAGATTTCCAAATGTCTCTGTAAATTCTCTTTCAACTTCGTCGTGCACCAGGATCTTCTGGTTAGTCTTCGAATATTCGCGCGCAACTTCGCACACCGCTGATTTAGAGTAAACATCGGATCATAGACCTGCTTCTGGTACTTCTCATGCAATCGATCCCGATGACGCTCTTTCTCTGAACGATTAAAACCTTATGCTCAATCCCTGGAAAGAACTCCTCAGTGAACTTCCTATAGCTCGGCTTTGCATCAGATCTGATTTCTTGTGGTTTCAAGCCTCTTAACTCTGTAAAGCACTGTCTTAAAACATCCTCCCTCTCGTCTTTCCTTGGACCGTACTTATCGTAGGAGATCTTTGCAAGGCGCCCCTTCGGCGGAGCAACTGCAACCTGGGTTTTTAGAATTCTATAGGCATCGTCAACAAATAGCAAAACGCTCAGTGGTTTTAGCTTTGTGTGCTCAATCGTTTCAAGCTCATCGAAGTAGAGTTGTCCAATGTCAACAGGGGCATTTGCTTTAAGCGAAGAAACGTGCTGGTGGATCCATAAAAACTTCGCTTCGACAGTGTTTTTAGAGATTCTAAGGGCACGAGCGATTCCCCTCATCGGCATGCCCTCGCAAAGCAGCTGAAAGATGACTCGATTAAGTTGTGGCTTCTTTTGGTAATAAGTAGCGCTGGAGCTTCTGGACGAGAGAGTTTTGCCACAGGCTTTGCACTGAAACCTTCGAACATTTTGATTATTTCTTTTAATGCGAAAGAAACCTTTTTTTATGAAAACTCCACCAGGAAGTCTGTGATGGAGGCATGTGGAGTTGCTACAAAGCTTTGGTAGAGTAGGACATTTGGAGCGAAAAAGGCAAAAGGAAAGCCATGCGGGACTCTGTTTGTGGTGGAGATAAGCTAAAGAGCCCAGTTAGTTTCGGATGAAAGCTTCAGGGTTCGGATAATAAAAAAGCCCCTCCAAGGGGCCTTCTAAGTACAATTTGGTGGGGCAGTTCTAAACTATTTAATAACCAAAAAATCCTCTGCTTTTAACAATGGCAGTACAGGCACCCTATTAAACACTGTATCATAGCTGAAGGAGAAGACGCTCAAGCTCATCAGTGGCACCTCTGAAACAATGACTCCTGTGAATTTTCCGGAGTATCTGCTATCGACGCGCGGGGCATTGATCAGCAGTCTTTCGAAATGCACATCTCGAGGCTTGCCACTTGAAACCTTTCTGCAAGAAGCATCTTGAAAAGAAGGGATCTTGCGAAGTTCTGTAAGAAGACTTTGGTTGTAGGCTGAGGAAGCCGCCACCGTTTGATTCGCCCGTGTTGGCCCCGCATAGGTCAGAATACGATGCTCCGTGGGCTTCATCTTCATTGTTGTAGTGTTTTGACTGTACCAACCAGTATTGGTCGATGTCTCGCAATGAGTATCGCCCACTCCTAAGTTTACCCAGCGAGTGCTGACTAACTGCAAGTTTCCGTTGTCCGTGGCATTAGCATCAAGTTTTTCGTATGAAATTGGGCCTTGCACAAAAATAGACTGTGTCGAATAGATGCGGCAGCCTACGGCCGTCTTAAGAACCAAGTCTTTGAGATACAAAGTTTTTGATATCAAAAGGTCTCCATCGCAAATCAGATTTGAGGCCTCTAAATAAGCTCCTTGATCCACAAGACCACTCAATGCTGGTGAAACACCTGTATCATTTTTAACATATTTAAAGGCCGCACCCGCCGTGCCCCCTGTTCGGGTATTCAGTAAAGTGTCGGTCGGAGTCCCGATATAGACGCTGTCCTTTTCAACGACCTTCGCTGGTTTTGCTTTTTTAGCCTCGATAGCTCGTATATAATCCCCCACCGTTGTTGCTGAGTTTTCGACTCCTGCATAATTACTACCGGCGAGGCTCGCCAAATCCAATCCTATGTTGGCCTTAGGAAGGATCACATCACTTTCAAAGTTGGCCGTACTCCAAGACTTTCCGTGATCAGCATAAAAATCAATCGGCGCGCTGCTAAAAGGATTTCCGGATTTACCAAAAAAGTAGGTGTTGCCAAAACCGAAATCGGTAATAAATCGCGAAGCAACACTTGAATGACAATTCATACAAGCCGGAGCACGAACCGCCAAAGCCGGCTCTAAATTCAAGAATGGATTGCCAACATTAATAGTAACCGCCTGTTGAACATGTAGACCGGCACTGTTGACAACAAAAACTTCAAGCGAGTCGATCCCACGAAATAAATTCTGAGGAGTATAAGTAAACTGACCATCCGCAACTTTTTTGGCGACTCCGTATTTGGTATTCACTTGAGTCACAAAACCTTTAAGATCCAACAACACACGAGGGTTCGGATCTTTTTTGTCTTTACCAACAAGGGCAATAGGGTTGTCGACTGAATTCATCGGAAAATTAAAGACTTTATTTTCAAGCCAAGGCTTCTGATAAACCGGCTGTACTGTGATAGAAATACGCCTGGTCACGGCGCCAACTTTGTCAGAATTTAATTCGCTGTACTCAAAGGCATCATCACCAACATAGGCCGCGTTCGGCATGTATTTAAAACTTCCGTCATTTGCATTAAAGTCAGAAACGATTCCGTTTGCAGCTTGTGAGGTCAAAGAAAAAGCAGAAACTCCGCCGTTAGCTTCCTTTAATGTTTGCACCGGACGTGCAAACAACGCCTCGTCTTCGTTGGTTAAAAAAGACTCATCGGCGCCAAAAGACATGGACAGCGCTGTCACGCCCGCCGAAAATTGCATTTTTGTGTTGGCGCAGTTTTGAAAAAACAGCACTAAACCAATTGAACTAATAAGCAAAAGAAGTGTCCTAATGTTTTTCAATTTCACGGCCGTATTCCCCCTAAATTAAGGATACAGCAAGAATGACGCCTGTCTCAATAGAAGACAATTGACAGCTGACAAGAAACCTAACAAGTGTCCACGGCAAAAGGTCCTGTCGATTTCATTGACGGCGGCTAAAGCTTAGATAGGCCTACAGAATCTGCATGGCTTTGTTCGCTGCGACGACAGCCGTTTCAATGGCCCCGTTCATAGTTCCGAAGTCTCTAAAACTGATGTGTTCGCCCGCAAAGTAAAATCTCACCTGGTCATTTTCAGTGCTTAAAAGATCTAAATATTTTAGATAGCCACCAGGACCTACGTTATAACGTGAGCCTCTTGCAAAGGGCTTCGAAGTCCAGTTCATTACCTGAGTAGACTCTGCGGCGGGGACTTCGGAAAAGAACTTTTGGAGATCTTTTGCAGTTTCTTCGCCGCCACTGGCTCCCGTCCTGATGCCGGCAGCCCCTCCCCGTTGAGAAGTCAAAAGACCGTGAGTGCCCGCCTGCCCGCGAGAGCTGTCCCAATATATTTGACCACCGAGATCACCACGAAAAATCCCCTGAAAAGATGGCAAAACTTTTTCTTTCTTTCGCCAAAATGGTTCTTTAAAACTGCTGACGACCTTTGCTTGGGTCGCATAAGACGCCTTCGCAATAACCTCGCCGGCCGCTGCGGAGCCCAATTTAAGATTTTGAATGCCATCCACATCCTTCAAAAGAGACCAAGGCAGAGTACAAATAATTTGCCTCGCCCAAATAATATCAGATCCCTTAGGGGTTTTGAATGTGCACTCATACCCCCCGGACTTTTCACGAATAGCAATCACTTGATAATCAAGTTTCATTGAAGAATCCGGAACAACGCCTTGAACTCGTGCCCCCAGCACATCAATTATCTGCGATGTACCACCACTTACGCGATATATTTTTTGACTTCCAGCGAGTGCCGCTCGTTCTTCAAAATCAAGGCGAATTAGAAATTGCAAAAGGTTAATCTCTTTGGCTTCAACACCCCACTCCGAAGCACACAAGGATTCGAAACATTCAATTGCCTCAACACGCGACGTCGCTTTAAGTTCTTCAAGAATATTTCCGACGGACATCAGATCTATGACCTGTGCTTGTGAAAATGTCCCAACCGACTTTGGACTTAGTTCTAAGTCACTCACTGAAAACAATTCTTGTCGTAATTGCGCAAACTTGATCGCGAGAGGGCGCAAAAGCTTGCGAAAATCTGCTTCGCTCACGACCTTGCCCTTGAGCCAATAAATCGCGCGGTCTTGCTTTAAATTATAAGAAACATCTTCAACCCCAAGATTTAGATCTTTGCAAAGTTGATAGACAGAGTTGTGACTGCCCTCAAAAAACTCAGCTCCTAATTCTGCTACTTGTTGACTCGAATTGAAATGTCGCAACGTCTGAATACGTCCGCCCAGTCGCGAAGAGGCCTCAAACAAGCGGTAGGGCGTGTGGTTTTTCTTCAAATGGTAGGCAGCCATTAAGCCAGAAAGCCCACCACCCAAAATCATCACCTCGTGACTTAATCGCTGATTGTCGCCAAGGACCCAGCGATCAAAACTTCCGCAGCCAGTCAGTGTTGCCGTCGCCAACGTGCCCACTGTCGCCGTTTTTAAAAAACGACGACGCTCTGGTGAAAATCCAGATTTTTCTGCTATAAGCAGCCTTAACAGCCGTTTAAAATCAAGAGGGCAAGCCATGCCAACCATTTCATGCCAATTTAGAGATTGAAGCAAAGAAAAACGCTCGGTTTTTTAGAATTTATGAAGTAGATATTGAATATGACTGACTGGAGTTCCCACTTCGAATTATTAGAACAACAAGGTTGGGTTGTTGTGGACCAAGCACTCCCGAAAGACCTCGTGCTCAAGCTTTTTGACGAGTGCCAGTTTTTTTGGCAAAGCAACGCTTTCAAAGAAGCTCAGGTCGGAAGGGGTTCGACAAAATTAAAACAGCCGGATATCCGCGGAGACTCCACCTACTGGCTAAATTCTGAGCAACCCTCTTCTGCCTGCAATGAATTCTTGAACTGGAGTCAGTGTTTTCGCCAAGAACTTAACAAACGCTACTTTTTGGGGCTTAATAGTGAGGAATTTCACTTTGCGCGCTATCCGATTGGCGCAGGCTATCAGAAACACATGGATCAGCATCAGGGACAATCAAAAAGAAAAATATCGCTCGTTCTTTATTTAAACCAAACCTGGCTTCCCTCCGACGGCGGAGAGCTTTGCCTCTATTCCCCTGAACATCCGACGCAAGAAACAGGCAGAGTCCTTCCTCTTCTCGGTAGACTCGTGCTTTTTCGCAGTGACCTGATCCCCCATGAGGTCTGTCCCGCCGGCCAAATACGCTGGAGTTTAACGGGATGGTTTCGAACGGATTTTATTTAACAAGAAGCCCGTTGTGAGCTAGAGTCCTGCAGATGAGCCCACTTCTTCGCGATATTCTATTTTCTAGATTGCATGCTCGTTTTTTTATTATTCTGAGCTCTCTCGTCGCAACAATTCTCGGACTCTTTGGTCCCTACTTTCAAAAACTTTTTGTGGACCAGCTCACTGGAACTTCGACTCCCTATCTTTTCAGTCTAAACTTAACTCCTCTGACTTTGATTTTTTTGGCCTTTGCTTGCGTCCTCTCAGCTCAAGGCTTTTCGCAGCTAACCGGCTACTTAGGAATTCGCGAGTCCGTATTCATGCAATCTGTTTTGTCTCAACGGCTCTACAAACAAACTCTCAACTTGCGAGTTGATACAATGAGCCACCGGCCCGTCGGTGAAATCATTCAAATCTACGCTGCTGACATACCGGGCTCAACAACATTTCTGGAACAAACACTGCCTGCTGGAGCATCAACTTTATTTCCCCTGATTTTTGCACCTTTCGCAATTTCGATGATCTACGATATCCCCCTCGCTCCGACTCTCATTGCTATGGGTGTAATTACTTCCCTAAACACAGCCATGGCCTTTCGCCAGTCGAAATTCTTTTATAGCTTTAAAAGACTCGCCGGAGAACGCATCGCCCTGGTCAATGAATGGATACAAAATATTCGCACCATCCGCATCCTTGGCTGGATCTCACACTTTGAAAAAGGCATTTTCGAAAAACGCAAGGCTGAAACCACGAACCGCATCAGCATGGTGACCAACGGACAAACAATGAATGCCGTAGCCTCTTCTGTCACTTTTGTCTTAAATATCGTCGCTTTAGTTTCATTGATACATTACTCCAACCACAGAATTACCGGCGGTGATCTCTTAGCTCTTCTGTGGATTGTCGGTGTCTTTTTAACTCGGCCATTTAGACAAATGCCTTGGTTTTTTACTTTCGGATTCGACGCTTGGACTTCCGTACGAAGGCTCGAGGCCTTTCTAAACATTCGCAATGAAAATCAAAACCTAACAGATCAAGGCTCTGCTAATGAAAGACCTTCTCGCAAAGCCCCTTCCGACGTTGCTCTCGAGGTTCAAAATCTTAATCTAAAAGTAGGAAAGAAGGAAATCCTCAAAAATATCAATCTCTGCGTTAAAGAAGGTGAGTTTGTCGCTCTGGTTGGTGAGGTCGGATGCGGAAAAACCATGCTCTTACTGTCCCTGCTCAACGAAACCGGAGCCACCATGGGACACTACTTTTTAAACAATAAAAACGCTGCCAGTATGACCTTGAATGAGGTGCGAAAACATTTCGCCTACGTTCCACAAGAAGGCTTTATCATGAGCGCCAGCCTGCGCGAAAATGTCGCGTTTATTTACGATATGCGGCCCGATGGCGACGATCAAATCGAAGAATCTTTGCGACTAGCTCAGTTTGAAATTTCAAATGAACGAGTTGAAAATGGTCTTGCAACTGAGATCGGCGAACGCGGTGTCAATCTCTCTGGTGGCCAAAAACAACGGGTGAGTCTGGCAAGGGTTCATTACCACCAAGCACCCATCTTGCTACTAGATGATTGCCTCAGCGCCATTGACGTTGACACTGAAGAAAGACTTGTTACACAGCTTTTGGATGGCGCGTGGCAAGATCGTACGCGCATTCTTGCCACACATCGTTTAACGATTTTAAATCGTGTCGACCGCATTCTTTTTATGCAAGAGGGACGCATCATTGACCAGGGATCCCTGCTCGAGCTGATGACCAGAAGTCAAGCCTTCAGAGATTACACGGCAAGCGTTGAGAAAAAACTAGAGGACGAATATGTCTCGGCAAATGCTTAAACCACAATATCTCCAAGATGGCGATGGGAGAGTCGAGACGGGCTTTAGCCGGTCCGTTCTCGAAACATTGCGCCATGCCTACCGGCCATTTTGGGGCAAAATGGTTCTGATATTCTTGGCTGGCTTTTGCGGTCGGATCATTTTGCTCGCCAATGCGAATGTGATTGGTGTTTGGGTGGATACATTTTGCGACCCTAAAGCAACTTTACACTGTCGGCCAATCCCGAATTTCTTTCTAAACTTTACGGCGACAGAGTTTTTACAACTCTTGAGTGGAATGGTCCTTTTTGGCTTTATCTTGACAGTTTTTTTTCGTGTGGTTTTTTCAAGAATGTCGGCTCTGGCAATCAGCCAACTCTACGATGAAGTAACGTATAGGACCTCACGCTTTCCAATGAGTTTTTTTGACAAGACGCCCGCAGGCCGAATCATTACTCGCTTCGCAAGTGACTATGGCAATGTCTTTCGACTTTTTGGTGGACCCTTGGCTGAATTTGTATCAATTATTTTTGATCTCCTGGTAATGACTCTTCTGATCACTGTCGCCAGTCCCTACTATTTAATTTTTGTTGGCATTATCGCCTTGTTAAATTATCTCGTTTACCGGCTCAATCGAAAATCACTCAGAGCAGCCCGGCGCGATCTTTCAGCAAGTCGCTCTCCTTCAATAGCTCATTTTGCTGAAACAACCCAAGGAGCGAGCACCATTCGTTCCTTTCTTCGCCAAGATTCATTTATATCAAGATTTCAACGACTCGACAGTTATTTCCTCAATCAGAAGCTAAAAACAACGGGTCGCTTAGTAAGCTTTTCATTTCAAATGGGATCCTTGTCAGCTCTTTTGCTCTTACTAATGGGAGCGTCTTCCCTTTACCTCGTTCAAGCAGGAAAAGTTTCTGTCGGCTCTATTGGCGTCGCCTTTACCTTTATTGCCTTATCTGGAAATACAATTCAGATGTTCTTTGAGTGGTTAACTCAACTCGAAGAAGCCATGATCGGCGTTGAAAGATTGGATCAATACCTTCGCAAAGACTTAGAACCAGGCAACCTCCTCCCCGTAACTGCCCAATTTGATACCGGTCACCCACGCTATGATAAAAGCTACGAAGAAAATTTAGCCTCCCCTCGGCTATCCGCCAATAAGAATGCCTCAGTCCAGGTTGATGGGGTTTGGTTTAAATATCGAGACGATCTTCCCTGGGTCCTTAAAAATATCCAATTCGAAGTCAGAGCCGGAGAACGCTTGGGTATCGTTGGTCGCACGGGCAGTGGTAAATCAAGCCTTATTCAGGCTCTTTTCTATTTGTACCCCTTGCATTCCGGTAAAATTTCAATCGACCGTCAGAGCCCAAAAATACAACCGGGATCAGAGGGCATTGACTTAAATATTTATCGCCGCTCGATGGCCTTTATTTCTCAAGACCCCGTCCTCTTTCAAGGAACTTTAAAATACAATCTCGATATCAATGGCAACAAAAGCGACAACGAGCTATTAGCAGTTCTGGACCAGGTCGGGCTCCGCGAGTGGGTTCTCCAGCAACCAGCGAAACTTGATATGAAAATTGAAGAACGGGGCAAAAACCTCTCTCTTGGCGAGAGGCAGCTGCTTTGCATGGCTCGTTGTTTATTGCAAGAGGCTCCGATCATCATCATGGACGAAGCCACTAGCTCTGTAGATCCACAATCTGAAGAGATTTTAGTCCGTGCTACCGAGGAATTTTTCGCTAGTAGAACCCAGATTATCATTGCCCATCGTTTATCAACTCTTGAAAAGTGTGATCGCATATTGTGGCTTCATAATGGCCAGATTCGAAGCCTTGGTCCGACGAAGGAAATATTGCCTCAATTCAAAGCCACAAATTTGAGTCCAAATTAATAAAATAACTTAATACTTCCTCAAGAATTTAAGGGTTGAAGTCGATAGAGGAAAGCAGTACAACGGCTCAACTGGCTAAAACCGATCTGTCTAAGCTTCGAGGTGGTTGCATGGACTCCGAAAATCAAAACCTCCCAGATAACAAAGAGCTTTCTTTGAAAGAATTCACGCGCACCGAAGAGCAATTCTTTAATCTCTTCGAGAATTGGTCTGCACTGAGCGCTCAAGAACGACGCGAGAAATTCAAAGAACTTCCCCGGACTGAAGCCGAGGAGCTATTTTTAAGTCTCAAAGTTCACGACCAAGTCGAACTTCTGAGTGAAGCCTCTCCTCTCGAAAAACGTTCTTGGGTCCGCCTACTTGCACCTGATGATGTGGCCGATTTGATCCAAGAAATGGGTACCGAGCACCGCGACGACACACTCTCACTACTGGACCCCCAGACTAAACGAGAGGTCATCGCCTTGTTAGCTTATGCAGAAGACAATGCCGGCGGTCTGATGAACTCTCGGTTTATCCGCCTTAGGCCAGAGATGAGTGTGGATGAAGCCATCAGCTACATTCGCATTCAAGCAAAAACTCAAGTTGAAACTATTTATTATGCTTATGTGCTCGCTGCAGATCAGACTCTTCTCGGAGTCGTATCTTTTCGCGAATTGTTTTCTTCTGCTCCAGAAAAGAAAATTAAAGAGATAATGACCACCGACATGGTCAAGGTTCCAGTCGATACCGATCAAGAGCAAATCGGTAAAATCTTTTCGAGCCAAGATCTCATGGCTATTCCAGTTATTGACGCGAACAATCACATGGTCGGTATCGTCACCTTTGACGACGTCGCCAGCGTCCTGCAAGAAGAAGCTACAGAAGATATTCATAAGTTGGGAGCCGTCGAAACTCTCGATGCCCCCTATATGAAAATCTCTATGCTCGAAATGATCAAAAAGCGCGCAGGTTGGCTGATGATTCTTTTTTTAGGTGAAATGTTCACCGCAACCGCGATGGGATTTTTTCAATCTGAAATTGAGCGAGCCGTAGTTCTTGCTCTGTTTATTCCTTTGATTATTAGCTCCGGCGGCAATTCTGGCTCGCAAGCGTCAACGCTTATTATTCGCGCCATGGCTCTGGGCGAAGTTCGTCTGCGAGATTGGTGGCGTGTTTTGGGGCGAGAATTGGTAACAGGCCTTGCCTTGGGAACATGCCTTAGTTTAGTCGGACTCACGCGAATTCTACTGTGGCCAGGCCGAGAACAACTCTACGGACCTCACTATATACGAGTGGGTTTTACTGTTGCGGTTAGCATTGTTGGTGTTGTTTTGTGGGGAACTCTCTCGGGATCTATGCTGCCCTTTTTTCTCAAAAAAATGCGCTTCGACCCGGCCTCGGCTTCGGCGCCCGCGGTCGCCACCTTGGTAGATGTGACCGGACTGGTTATTTACTTCACTGTTGCCAGTTTTGTTCTTAAGGGAGTACTTCTTTAAGCCTTCATCAAACCTTTGGTCCATTGCTGAATCATAGCGAGTGTCCCGCGCTCGGCACCGGCAAACTGAACTCCGTAGGATTGATTTGCCTCGTTCCACACGACCTGACCTTGCACTTCCACCATGTCTTTGCCATTTGGACTTGATATCTTCATTGTAATAATTCCACCTTGCTCGAGGGCTTCGTCCGCACAGAATGAGGCTCCGCCAAGTGAAATTGTCTTCAGAGAACCGACAAGCTCACGGTTACCAACCATCACGCGAATGTCGGAATCCATACGGAAACGTTCGAATCGACGACGACTTGTTGGATCTTCTCCGGCCCCGGCAAGCGATCGCTGTCTTAAGACGGCCCAAACAATAACTGGAATTAGCATCAGTCCTGCCAAAACTCCAAAGCCGTTCATCGCATCCGCAGCACCGCCACCATGCCCTGGCCCGCGAAGTGCGGCTGCTGTAATCAAACCACAACCCGTTGGTGGTGTTGCATCTGATGCCGAACTCCGAACCTCCGCTTGATAACTTGGCGAATAGCTTGGCTGAGTTGCGCTCGTTGAACTCTGGGCTTTCGCTTGATTGATCAGGTTCAGAGCATTAATTCGGCCCGAAGTAGAAACTTTATTTAAAAGACCTGCAATGTTATCAACACTCGCTAACATTAAGTTTTTAACTTGATAACCCGTCAACTGGGGGGCCTCTCGCAGTGCCAAGGCCGCCATGCCTGATACGAAAGGTGTCGCCATGCTCGTACCGGACATGGTTCCAGTGCGATTGTTCGGTAGGGTGCTCAGAATCATCAAACCTGGGCTTGCAATGTGAACAGTTCGCGCCCCGTAATTAGAGAACGTTGCTAAGAAATCATAATCCGTCGTTGCCGCAACAGAGACGTTGCTTGGAACGTCGTAATTTGCTGGATACATCGACGTTGAATCATTATTTTTGTTATTATTCCCTGCAGCTGACGCAATAAACATTCGGTTCGTGTAGGCATAGGTCAACGCCTCATGCAAAGAACGACTGTAAGATCCGCCACCCCAAGAATTATTAATTACCTGGGCCCCATTGTTTGCTGCATAGTAGATCGCTCGAATCGCGTTTGAAGTTGTACCAGAACCATTCGCATCCAAAAACTTTAAAGCCATGATGCGCATTTTTGCATTTTCTGTGATTGGAGTGGCGAGGATATTCAATCCTGTTCCAACGATAATTCCTGCCACATGAGTGCCATGACCATCGTCATCAAAGTAGTTAGGTGAATTATCTATAAAATTCCAACCACTCACATCATCAACATAACCATTGTAATCATCGTCAATCCCATTATTAGGAATCTCGCGAACATTATTCCATGTTGCATTTGAATTCACAAAAACAGGGTGGGTTTTATCTAAACCAGTATCTATAATAGCTACGATTGGACGAACTGTCGAAGTGGACTCTGCCGCCCAAGCTTCGACCACACGAACCGCGGCCCCCGATTGCGAAAAGGATACCGAAGAGGCCGAATACTGCTCTAATTGCTGAGCCTCACCTTCAGCAAACACCTGTGCCGGACTTCCAAGGCCCTCATTCGAATTAAAATCTGACTTTTTAAGAATAAAGTTGGGCTCGACATATTCAACATCAGGATCATTTACAAGATCTTCAAAAGCAGCACTTTCATTTGCTGCCCCTTTTAGCGACACATGCAAAGCATTCATTCGCGGAAAAGACCCTTTAAGAGACATTTTCCCCTGCATCTTATTCAAGACACCAGACGGTGAAGCCATAGACTTCAGCTTCACGATATATTCGCCGGGCACCGCCTCTTGCGCATGTGCCAACGACACACCCGCAATAAACGACAGAATAGCTAGCATTACAGAATGACCACCCACTCATGCTCCTTGTTATGTAAACTTATCGGCCCAAGGTCTAGAAAAGTTGAGGGGATTTTTCGTGTCTTTTTGAGACGAATTCAGCTGGTTTTCACTAGAAGATTCCAATAGAATGGCCTCAATATGAATCACACGCCAAAATCCTTTCGACAAATTTTTCTTCGAGGCCTTTTTACTTTTCTTCCGATGGCAGTCACCATCTACATTTTGTATTCGGGTATCGTAATTATGGAGAGCATGCTCGGCACGACTCTGCAAAGATTTTTTCCGGACTTTTATATCCCGGGCTTTGGTTTTTTACTGACATTGATTTTTATATTTTTACTAGGTTTGTTATTAAACAATTTAATAACAGCAAGTTTTTTTGGTGTCTTAGAAAAGGTTCTCCTCCGTGTACCCTTTATTAAGGCTATTTACTCACCTCTCAAAGACCTTATGAATCTTTTTAGCCAAAAGGGAGCAAAAGAACACAAAAGCGTTGTTCTTGTTGATCTTCTTCCCGGTGGAGTCAAAGCACTTGGGCTTGTGACTCGAGATGATTTTAATGATTTAAACCTGGGCCCCCTCACTGAAGGACGTGTCGCGGTTTTCATTCCATTCAGTTATGGACTTGGAGGTTATACACTCCTGATTGATCGTTCACGACTCACTGAAGTGGATATGCCAACAGAAAAAGCCATGAGCCTTGCGATCACAGGTTGGGTCAAGGTTGCCCCCAAGCATGAGGGGGAAGCAAAGCCATGAATGAAAAAGCCCATCACATAAACTTAAATCCCGCCATCTATGGAACCTTTGCTGAGATTGGCGCCGGCCAAGAAGTGGCCCGCCACTTTTTTGTTGCCGGCAAGGCTTCGCAAACTATCGCTAAAACAATCTCGGCTTACGATATGACTTTTAGTGATGAAATCTACGGACGAGAGCCCAATGGCCGTTATGTTTGCGAGTCTCGTTTAGAAAAAATGTTAAGCCACGAGTTTAATCTTTTGCAAGAACGTCTCAGCAAAAAACGCGGGGCTCAAACTCAGTTCTTCGCTTTTGCGAGCACGGTCGCAACCGGCTCTGCCAATGACAAAAAGTACTGCCATGGCTGGCTCGGAGTGCGCTTTCAGAAGACCCCTGGTGGCGAGTCCAATGATATTATTTTACACGTGCGCATGCAGGATCGCCATCGTCTGCAGCAACAAGAGGCCCTCGGCATCTTAGGCGTCAATTTGATTGATGTGGCCTTCTATCATAGCGACAAAACCGAAGAAATTATTTCTTCACTCGTTGATGATTTAAAGCAAGGGCAAATTATCATTGATGTCTTAAGATTCAATGGGCCAGATTTAAAGCATATCAATCCTTACTTGATGAATCTTGAGCTCGTTCGCAGAGATTTATCCGAAGCAATTTTATTTAGCCCAAACAAAGAAATTCTTCAGGTCTCGGATGCTATTTACAAAAAGGCATTGCTCATTCAGCGAGGCACCTACCGCCCCGTTACCAATACTCACTTAGATGTCCTCAGCAAGGGACTTAAGCACTTTAAAAACGATTTTAAACTCAAAGACACAGACTGCTTAAGCCTCATGGAACTTACCATGAGAAATCTACAAACGGACGGCACCCTCGATGAAAAAGATTTTTTAGATCGTATTGAAACCTTGTGCAGTCTTGGACAGCACGTTTTAGTTTCAAATTTTAATTTGTTCTATCGCCTAAAAACCTACTTTCGGCAATACACGCAAGAACCAATGGCCATTGTCCTTGGAGCCTCTCATTTAGAGCGTGTCTTTGATGAAGCTCGTTACAAAGATCTCAGCGGTGGCCTTCTCGAAGGACTCGGCAAGCTCCTCGACATTCAGACTAAGCTCTATGTTTATCCACACAAAACAGACCTGATCTGCCTCACGGCAAAGAGTTACTTTCCAGCTCCGCATTTGCGCCATATCTACACTCACTTCAAAGAGAACAATCAAATCTGTGATATCGCAGGCTGTGACGAAGCCCAGATTTACACTCACTCGGACCAAGTCCACGAGATGATCGTTAAAAAAAATCCCCAGTGGGAACAACTTGTTCCAACCGGGGTCCGGGATCTTATTCGTAACAAAAAACTATTTGGGTACGAATAAGTAAATTTAAATAGGGTCCGTGTAGCTATGTTAAATACTGCTATGGCTGCGTCCTCCCTCCCATAACTTGGTATTGAAACTCTACTTCAAACTTCATACCGAGTTCACAAAGAACTCATGCGACTTTCGGAGTGATATTATAGACAGCCGTCTATGGAAATATAACAGTGGAGTTTGATCCGCCTCTCGCTCCGCAGATCACTTAGAACGGCGTCTCATAATTGGACGAAGAACTTACGCTTTAATTTTCGCCGCAGACATGGCTGTACAGAAGGTTCAATCCCTCTTTTGCTTCGAGAGTTTCTTTGGCTGAATTTGGTGAGGTTGCAACGCGATGAAAATATCCGAGACGCAAAGTCAGAATCGCACGACAGACACTCACTGCTTTATTTTCATCTAAACCCATAATCCGTGTAAAATTGGCAGACATAAAATCAAGCCAATGTTTTTCGTATTTTTTTATTGCTACTCCCATTGGCGTAGCCGTTCCCCTAAAACGAAAATACAGCTTTATAATAACTGGAGTGTCTATTATCTTTTGAAGTGCTATTTCCTGGCTATTTTCTAAATGAGTTTTAAGCGCCTTCGCGGTGTTCCCCTCGACATCGACATTCGATCTTGTAAAATAGCTAGCAAACAACTCTGAGGCAGTATCTATTAAATCTTCTCGATTTTTACCCATATATTCATAGATCCAGGCTCTCGATACCTTAGAAAGACGAGCAACTTCTGAGTGAGATACCTTCGCTGGGCCTTCTTTTTCGATGATCTCAAGAATTGCACGTGAAACGACAAAGTACTTTTCTGACTTATTTCGAGTTTGCTTCATCTGCCTAATATTACGGGGTTTTTTATCCGCCGCCAATCAGTTCCGACAAAAAGCGTCATTTTATGTCGGCGATAGAACTGTACTAAAATGACATCCTGCCTATAATCCCCTTCGAACCCCTTACCCGGAGTACCAATGAAAAAGACATTTTTAGCCACCCTTTTAATTCTTGCAGGCCACGCTACGCCAACCTTAGCAAAAGTAGATCCAAAGTTTCAAGAGCTTAGGGATTCAGTCATCCAGTGCGATGTCACTTTTGTGAGTAGCTATGAAAACGGTGTGCTGAAAAAAACGACGGCCCCCACAATTTTAACCATGGAAACCTTTACCCAAGACGGCAAAGCCAATTTCACAGATGCGAAATGCTTTATAGTTCCAGCCGTTTATAATAGCAATGGTGCCGAAACTGTTTTGGGGTTTGGCTGTTTGCCAATTGACGACAAGCACGTACGCACTTTTACTTCGGAAAAGCTTGTTATGAAGAGAAGTAGTTACAATGAAGTCATCGAAATTGACTTCACCACAGGCGTCGGAAGTCACTCATTTCACACCCGCAGCTGCGATTGGGGAAGAAAATGTGTAGAGCTAGTCGGCAAAGCTGAATTTAGAAATTGCACAATTAATTAAAGCTGCCCATTTTAGATGTTGATGGCTCAGGATCAACTCCTAAGCCATCTCATACTTAACACAACTTGGTTCTGATAAGTTTTTACTTCAGTCGAACTTTGACTTTATACCTTGCTTGCGAGCGACAAGTTGATTCCATGGCCTCAGTCGTACACTTCATAGTCCCGCAGCTTATGGATAACAATTGATTATCTTTGTTCAACTCTTTGAGTTCCTTTTTCCATTCAGCGCAGGCGACCTTCCAGTTAGAACGTGCTTCTTTTAAAAGAGGGGCCCCATCACCTTCAATACTGTCTTCATCCGTAACAATTTCAAAGTCTCTGTCCGTTGGTTTGTTACTTGAGCCCTTTTTAATTTCAATAGTGGTCCCTTCACTGCTCACCGGAATGTCTTTAACACCGACAGATTGTGCCTGAGCCATGAAAGGTAGAATAAGCAATAAAATTATAAAATTTTGCATTTAAGTCCCCTTGAATTTGCCTATTTGCCTTCAGCTTTTTCTTTAATGGCCTCAAGTCTGATGTCGATTGAAACCTCTTCACCAACAACAGGCCCCGCTTCAACCGCCTTATTCCAAGTCAAACCAAAGTCTTTACGATTAACCTTTGTTGAAGCCTTAAAAGCGATACGCTCATTGCCCCAAGGATCTTTTACGGACCCTGTATATTTTGCCTCTAAAATTACAGATTTCGTAATACCATGCATGGTGAGATCACCAGAGATCTTGAGTGCCTCAGGTGTGCCTTCAACTTTTTTGCTCTTAAAAGTAACTTTTTCAAACTTTACAGTGTCAAAAAAATCTGGGCTCTTTAGGTGTTTATCACGTTCCTCATTTGCTGTATTTATAGATGCCGCTTTGATATTGATATCGACTTTTGATTTTTCGAGTTTAGGATCAATAACGATCATCCCTTCAAAATCAGTAAACTTACCATCGACCGTTGCGATCACAAGGTGAGCAATTTCAAAACCCACCTTTGAGTGAGACAGGTCGATCTTGTACTTCCCCTCCGCGATCTTGCCTGCTTGACCCATTGCTATTTGCGCCACTAGAACCAGGGGGGCTACCATCGTAAGCATTTTCATAACGTTTTTTCCTCCATTAAGAATATATTTTAGAACCGTGTTTTGAAATTTTAATCCTAAATTCGAGACTCCAGGTACTCAATGAGGGCCTGCACCGGTTGACCATTTCCCCCTGGAGAAGACAAGGCGCCTTGAGCCTTTTCGTTCCAAGAGTAGATATCTAAGTGGGCCCATTTCTTTTCGCGAACAAATTTTTGCAAAAAGAGGGCCGCAGTGATCGCTCCCCCCATACCACTTCCTGAGTTTTTGCAATCTGCAAAAGGTGAAGACATTTCTCCCCAATATTTATTAAACAAGGGCATGCGCCAATTCAAATCTCCTGCTCGCTGACCAGCCGTGGACAAAGAATCCGCCAAGGAATCATCATTGCAGAAAAGACCGGCAATGTCATTTCCAAGACCGACTTTAATTGCTCCTGTTAGAGTGGCAATATTTATCACCACTTCAGGTTCATCTGCATTTTTCTGAGTGACCGCCACATCTAAAACGTCTGCCAAAACGAGCCTGCCTTCGGCGTCGGTGTTGTCAATTTCAACCTTCATTCCATTTCTTGCAACACAAATATCACTCGGACGGATGGACCGAGAATCAACAGAGTTTTCAGCTAAAGCTATATAGAAATCGCAAGGCCCCGGATATTTGATCTCGGCGACCCACGCGGCAAGTGCCAAAACCGCGGCGGCTCCGCCCATATCTTTTTTCATAAGTCTCATCGCCGATGAGGGCTTGATATCGAGGCCACCAGTATCAAAGGTGATTCCCTTGCCAACAAAGGCAACAGGCCTCAGATTTGTTTTCTTTGTCGGTCGATATCTGAGGTGGAGCATATAAGGACCAAATTCCGCCCCCTGCCCCACAGCTAGGTGAAGTCCCATTTTTTCTTTTTTCAAGCGGTCCGCATCCCAAACGATAATTTTCATCGCCTGGGGAAAGGCCATTTTTTTTGCGAACTCGACAAATGTTTTTGGATTTAAATCGTTCGGAGGAAGATTCACTAGGTGCCGAGCAATATTTACGCTCTTTGCCCGCGCTTTGGCCTGATTCAGAGTGCTTTGTTCTAGCTCTCCTAAACTCTTTATTAAATAGACCTCCGGCAGCTCTACCGGACGCCCCTCGTAGATCTGCTTAAAGTTGTAAGCTGCAATCTCCATCCCGGTTAACGCACCAAGTTCCTGGTCGAACTCTGTTCCAATAAATTCGATGCGGAGCTGCTTAATTGTATGGACCTTAAAGTGACCAAATAGCGAGCCAAAAATATCGCGACTTGAGGCGTAATCAGACTCATCAAGAAGCCCCTGATGTGAAGTGGTTTCACTTTTTTTTCCGGGACGAAGAATCCAAACTGGACCCTTAACTCCGCTAAAGAGAACCAGTTCGCGCTCATTTCTCTTAAGGTCATCCATCTGCCAACTAAGGGCATGCTCCTCTGCAAGGGATTGAAATTTATTTTTATCTCCACCACCTAAAAAATAGACATAGCCAACTGTTTCTTTTTTATTTTTGGGTTCTTTGCCTAAATTAAACTTATCCAAAAACGACGGGCCCCATAAACTAAATTTCATCCTACACCTCGAGATTTAAATTGAGATTGTGGCACGAATTTTCTTACAATGTAAGGTATGACATGGAACGAGGCCTTAAATCTCAAATTTTGCTTCCTTAATGCCGAAAACCTTTTCTTGATGTTTGATGGTGTCCCGAGCAAGTTAGAGCTTCCAAATCTGAGCGAAAGCAAATGGCAACGCTTGTCGACATCAACTTATGAAAATAAACCCCTGCAAAAATGCCTTGATCTCGCAAAATCTCTTAAAGAAATTAACGCTGACATCGTAATGCTCTGCGAGGTCGGTGGATTTGAGTCGCTTAAAAACTTCAATGATCTTTTTTTGGATGAGACCTACTCCCCCGCTCTCACAGAAGGGAACTCCAATCGCAATATCGATGTCGGATTTTTAGTTCGTAAAAATATGGATTTTTATTTTGACCTCCAAAGCAACAAACACCGCTCAATCAACTATCTCTACCCACACGAAAGGGACTCTCTTAAAACCAACTATCCAATCAACTTAGCAATGCCTAGCGCCATGAGTCACAAATTCTCTCGCGATGTCGCAGAGCTGAGGCTATTCAAAAAAAATATCGAAAAGCCCTTTTTACTTATTCTACTCACTCACCTGAAGTCGCGCTTAGACCCTGAGGGGATAGATCCTGGTGGCTTTGAACGACGTCAGGCCGAGCTAAAAACATTAATAGAAATTTACAAAGAAATTTCCGAAAAACACGTGTCAACACCGATGATCGTCGCTGGTGATTTTAATGGCAACGCCACTTTTAGTAATCCCGACGAAGAATTTAAACCACTCTATGAAGCGACAAAGCTAAGAGACACACTCGAGCTTGGAAGTGTTGCCACTGAAAATCGATCTACTTTTTATCAAGTTAAAACAACAAGCAAAACTGAGGGTCGACAAATTGATTTTTGCTTTTTAAACCCCAGTGCTGCGAAACTTCTGAGAGAAAAAAGTGCCTATGTCTATCGCTACAAGGATGAGTTTGGTCTCGACTTCGGAGTGCCAATGACATTGGATGCCAAACTTCGATTGCCCTCAGATCATTACCCATTGGTTTTTGACCTCGAAAAGGTACCCACCTCCGACAAGCCAAAATCAGGCAGTTGACCGACAGCTCAGATAAATTTATGTTGTGTCGATTATGTCGATACAAAAATCAACTGTCACACAAATTCAAATAAAAATAAACTCGAGCTATATTTCGCACGAATCTCGACCAGAAGAAAATTACCATTTATTTGCCTACAAGATAAGCATTGCCAACAATGGCCATCAAACAGCCCAACTTATGAGTCGGCACTGGATCATAACAGATGCTCTTGGCCAGACTGAAGAAGTTCGCGGCCCTGGTGTTGTCGGCCTCCAACCAAAAATAACTCCAGGACAAACTTTCGAATATGAAAGTGCATGCCCTTTAAATACACCCTCCGGAAGTATGCGTGGAGCCTATCAAATGGTCACTGAAGAGGGAGAAGTCTTCTCCGTAGAGATTCCAGAGTTCTATTTGATTGCGCCTCAGGCTCTACATTAGTTTAAAAAATATGACATGACAAAAACATCACAACTATTGTTGTAAATATGAGGAAACTCATAAGTACGCTCTCCTAACTTTCGTTTCAATTTACGGAAGAAACAACCCGTCACGAAGGTGACAAATAAAGGAGAGACTCCATGAAATGGACACTATTATTAACCGTACTTGCAGCTGGCGCGATGGCTCACGGAACAGAAAAAATCGACCCGCTTGCGTTTTCACCTGCAGACGACAGCTCAGCCCAATTATTAATAAACGTGGGCCCTTCGGTAAAGGGGCATGAAATGCCTGAGGCATGTAAAAATGTCAACCTGACTTCGGATCAAGAGGACATGGTCCGGGATGTAGTTATCACTTCAGTTAAAGAGAGAATAAAAATCAAAGCAGAACTCCGAATCGCAAAGTTGGAATACCTATACAATATAAGCTCTGAAAAAAGTTTTTCAGTAGAAGCGGAGACTACGGGAGCCCAGGTTTCTGCTGGTATCGAAAAGCTAATAGCTAACAAGATTGCGACAACAAATACTATAATCTATTCGGTCTTAAAACCAGAGCAACGTAGGGCTGCAACAAAGTGTATGCTCGCCCTCAGGCTGAAACACAAAGCCCATAGGCTGGCCCGAATGTGTAAAGTCCTGCCGACACCTGATGAAAACGAAGCAGAGCTAGATGATTCTGCATTTCCGGATGCGCCATAGCCCCTTCCCCTGACCTTGAGTCGCCAAAGAATCTTGCTTTGGCGACTTTTACAATAGGTATTAGGGAGAGCGCATAAATCGACGCCAGTTCGACCCCTCTGATTGATAAACAAAACGTTCATGCAAGCGACCATCCCGCCCAAACCAGAACTCAAACTCTTCGGGGATAAGATGATATCCTCCCCATGTTTCTGGACATGGAATTTCTTGCCCCTCGAAAGACTTCTCAAATTCTTCAAGACGAAGTTGAAAATATTCACGATCTGGAATTTCAGCACTTTGATTCGAAGCCCAAGCTCCCAACTGACTAAGACGAGGACGAGTTTTAAAGTAGGCCTCATTTTCTTCACGGGTTAATTTGTAGGCCCGTCCGGCTATGCGGATTTGCTCCCAACGAGTGGGATAGTAAAAATTCGCGCAAACAGAGTTATTGAGGTCAATACTCTTCCCCTTAAGAGAATTATAATTACAATAAAAAGAAAGGCCTCCACGTAAGAGGCCTTTGAAATAAACAATTCGAACTGTGGGTCTCTGCCCGGCCCCGACTGTCGCCAAGGCCATCGCATTATATTCAGGTTCTCCTCGATTTTTTGCATCTAAGAGAAGCCTTTCCAAATGAACAAAAGGGTCTAATCCAAAATCAAACACGATTACTTAGTCTCTTTTGCTTCCTTAGCTTTCTTTGCAGGTGCTGCGGGAGCCGCTGGTGCTGCCGGCTTGCCACCATCAGCTTTAACGATATCAAGCAACTCAACTTCGAAAACTAGAACAGAATTTGCGGGGATTCCAGGTCGACCTGAAGCTCCGTAAGCAAGTTCTGGTGGGACGAAAAGTTTATATTTTGAACCAACCTTCATCATTTGAAGCGCTTCGGACCAACCAGGGATAACACCTTGAACTGGAAACTCTGCCGGTTGTCCACGATCATATGAAGAATCAAATTGAGTTCCATCAACCAATGTTCCCTTATAATGAGCCTTAACTGTGTCGGTCTTAACAGGGGTTTTACCATCACCTTCTTTTTCAACTTTGTACTGAAGACCAGAAGCTGTGACTTTTACTCCCTCTGCAGACTTGTTCTTTTCTAGGTATTCAGAGCCTTTTTTCTTGTTTTCTTCAGCCGCTTCCTGTTGCTTTTTCATAGCTGATTCTTGCAACTTCATCATGGCTTGTTGAATTTCTTCTTTAGTCAACTTACTTTCGCCCTTGAGAGCATCTTTCATCGACATCGCCATAACATCAGCATCAATCTCGATGTTTTGTTGTTTCATGTTGCCACCGATTTGCTGGCCAATCGCATAGCTCGCTCTTTTCTGATCAGTGTCTAACTTTTTTGTACAACCAACCACTACCAAAAGAGCTGCCGAAGCCCCTACAAAAACCAATTTTTTCATTTGTTCTCCTATCATTTAGTTTTTTCTTAATAAAACACAACAGGCCAATCTTTAAACAGAATTGCCTTTTTTCAAAGAGTTAACATGCTGCGCGAAGGTTTCTCAGCCTTTCTAAAATTTCAGCAGCTCCACCACGAAATACAATTTTTGGCTGTCGCCGCTCAAGACTTCCCATATAAAGCGGGTCATAATAGTAGTGCAAAAGCTTCGAGATCCAAACTCGGTTCTTCCCCAAGTCCCGCCGCAAAAAGTAGTCTTCTTCAGAAACGCGAATGTCCTCAAGAACCTCTTGAGCCCGCAGTCCACCTAATTTGCGAGAAATAGCTATGGTGGCCTTTCGGTATTTTTCAAAAAGACTTCTGGCCAAAAAATCGCCTGTTTCCTTATGAAGAATACTGCCTATATAGTCAGCAAAAATATTCTCAACCCTCTGCTCGAAACTCTCCTCAACCATCATAACTTCAGATTCCCGCAGGCGTTTAAAAAAACTCTCTGGTAGCGCACAGTGGCCAATGAGACGGCTTTCATCTTCAAAGAGCCACTTCTGACTTTGCGGCTCTAGCTTCATAAGCCCCAGAGCCAACCGATTTTCAAACTCCACAGCCGAAGGCTGCGGAATATCCCACGCACCAAAAGCAGAGCCGCGATGGTGCGCTAGACCTTCAAGGTCAAGTGCTGGGTAAAATTTTGCAGCACTATTAATAATATGCGTTTTTGCGCTCCCGGTCGGTCCAGATAAAACTACAAACTCCTTGGTTGCTGAAAGCCGATCAATTTCACTTCGAAGAAACTGACGTGATTTTTTGTATCCACCTTCTATCAAAGGAACGTCAACACCACGCTCGTGTAGCCAACCCTGCGTGATTTGCGATCTCAACCCTCCACGATAGCAAAACAAAACTGTCTCCGGTGATTTTTTAATTTGCGCAATCCAGTTTTGAATTCTCTCTTCACGGACAACACCCGAAACCAATTCATGGCCAAGCTTCAGAGCCGCCTCTCTCCCTGCCTGTTTATAAACGATGCCCACTTGCGCCCGCTCATCGTCATTCATAATCGGTAAATTGATTGCTCCTGGCAATGAACCTTGCGAAAATTCAACCGGCGCACGAACGTCAATCAAAGGGTTGCCTTGCAAAAAAAGCCGCTGAAAATCTTGTTCTTGAATATTAGTCAATGAGGACCGCATGAGTTCTCTTTGCTACCACGTCGCCAATTATTGAGACCGCCACGAACTGAGATTGTAGGGCCTCAACAATTTTATTTGCCGCATGTTTCTCAACGACTAAGAGCAATCCCCCGCTCGTCTGCGGATCATGAAGTACAAGTCGCTGTAAGGGACTCAAACAAGATGAATCCATCTGATCCTCCGTGTATTCAGCATTACTTCGGTGGGCTTTTGTTAAAAACCCTTCCTCTAAAAACTTAATGAGCTGGGGAAACTGAGGTAAAGAATCAAAACAGATCTTCAGCGTGACTCCACTTGCTTTTGCGAGCTGCATTGAGTGCCCTGAAAGTCCAAATCCGGTAATGTCTGTTGCCGCATGAATGGCCCCCATGAGTTCGTCTGAAAAAAAATCGAGAGCATTATTAATCTGACTCATGCTTAAAATGGCATCTTGAATGTCATCTTCTCGAACTGCTTGCCGCTTGAGGGCCGCAGTTATAGCCCCTGTCCCCAATGGCTTTGTAAGAATTAAAACGTCGCCAACCCGAGCACCCGCATTCGTCCAAATGCGATCTGGATGCACAAAACCCGTGACCGAAAGTCCAAATTTCAGAGTGTCATCATCTATGGAATGCCCACCAACAAAATTAGCGCTCGCCTCTGAAATAACATCACTCGCCCCTTGCATAACGTCGACAATCACGGACTCAGGCATGGTTGCAAGCGGAAACGCCAAAATTCCCATAGCCGTTTTTGGCCTGCCGCCCATTGCATAGACATCACTCAAAGAGTTCGCTGCCGCAATTCGGCCAAAGAGCTTCGGCGTATCGACAATAGGAGTAAAAAAATCCAAAGTCTGAACCATCGCAAGTTCAGAATTAATTTTGTAGATAGCAGCGTCATCAAACAAACCCCCATCGACTAATAACTCTCGGTGGGGAGCTGGAAACTTGACCTGAGAGAGTATTTTACGCAGCTCGGAGGCGGCAACTTTCGCAGCGCACCCTCCTTTTTGAACAGTCTGGGTCAGGGCTATTTTACTCATAATGATCCATCCTAACTATTCCAATATTGCACTGCAATTGAATTCTGGCACAATGGACTTTTCAAGGGGGACCCGTGGCCTATCTAATATCCGTCGTTATTTTTTTAGCTTTTGCTTCGGCTGCCTTTGCCTCCTCTCCACAGGCCTCTAAAAAAAAAGGCACTCTCAACACCCAGCTTTATGAGAGTGAGGGACAAAACACCCTCTCTGGAAAAGTAAAAATAGTCCGCAATATCCAAGAAGAGACAGAAATTTTTATAGACAACCCTAAAGGGGGGGCGGGTCCTTACATCTTACCGACCAATATCGCCAACCGCTCCGCCCTGTTAAAAATTCTGCAAAAAAGCCAAAAACCAGGGGGCCCCTCCGTGCTGATTGGCATCGACAATCAGCAGAGCATTACTTCCGTTGAAGAGTCCGAAAAACCTTCCTCATTACCGCCGGAGCTTTAATCTCGCATGCGCATTCTCGTGGTTGAAGATCAAATTAAAATGGCCAATTTTTTAAAAAAAGGCCTCAACGAAGTCGGCTACGCCGTCGACCTCGCAGAAAGTGGCATTGATGCCGAATCCTTTATAGCCCAAAGCGAATACGATCTCGTTATCCTCGACGTCATGTTACCGAATCAAAATGGAATCGACACAGCGAGGCACCTTAGACGCGACGGCTATGGTGGCCCGATCCTTATGCTTACGGCCTTGTCGACAACAAAAGACAAAGTTCTTGGCCTTGACGCAGGAGCTGATGATTATCTCACAAAGCCCTATTCCTTCGATGAACTGCTTGCTCGCGTTCGCGCCCTGCTGCGGCGTCAATCCGCAGCAAGTGCTGGTGCAAACTCATTGCTACAGTACTCGGATCTCGAAGTCGATCTTCTCCACAGAGTTGTCAGGCGAGGGGGACAAGAAATCAGCCTCACCACCAAAGAGTTTGCCTTGCTTGAATACTTGATTCGCAATGCTGAACGTCCCCTCGGCAGGGTTTCTATTGCAGAACATGTTTGGGATATTCATTTTGACTCTGAAAGCAATGTCATCGACGTCTACATCAATATGCTTCGTAAAAAAATCGACACGCCTTTTGGCAAAAAACTCATTCACACGGTGGTTGGCGTTGGTTATGTCCTTAAAGAAAATATTTAAGCCTTTTCGCAAAATTAGCCTGCGACTCCGTTTAACGCTCATCTTCGTTTTGATTTTCGGTGCTACCACCATCGCCTTTAATTCTGTTCTGTTTTTATTTATGATTCAAACCTTGCAGCAAGACTTCGATGACGCCCTTTTCAATTATGCTATAGACGTTTCTCAATCTATCGAAATTGGCGCAAAAGGAGATCTTAACTTCCCCCCGCTGAAGCTCGACACCGGAAAAATTCTTCCATTCCCCTTGGGGACAGCCTTGATACAGGTCGTTCATGCGTCGGGAACTGTTCTTGAGCGGATTGGAGAGTTTGGGGGCTTTAACCCCTCGTTCAAAAAAGATTTTGAGCGACTGTCCCTGGGCGAAGAAGCCACCTATCGAACTATTTCAAGTATCAGCAAAATCCCTTCTGCAGAAGCAGACACTTATCGACTTATTAGTTTCCCCATAGACAATTCAAATCGACCTCAAGTCATTTTGCAAATTGCAGCTCCCATGACACTCTTAGAAACACAAATCGATAATCGCCTAACGCTGCTACAAATTGGCATCCCCTTGGTCTTACTAATCTCCACCTTGGGCGGGTTCTACATTTCAAGCCGGGCGCTCGCCCCGGTTAAAAGAATTATTCAAACCGCTCAAAATATCGACGCCAGAGAGTTAGACAAGCGAGTTCCAACGCCCGAAGCTGACGACGAAATTAAAAAGCTTTCATTAACCCTCAATGAAATGTTAGATCGTATTCAGCAGGCATTTCAAAGCCAAGAGCGCTTTGTTGCCGATGCTTCTCATCAACTTCTAACCCCTCTAGCAATTATCCGAGGTGAGCTCGAAATTTTAAAAAAACAAGGCCTGAGCGAAAGAAACCTTGATGGTTTCGTCGACAGCACACTTCAAGAAGTCGACAGTCTATCCAAAATCGTCAAAGATATGCTCTTGTTGGCCCGTATAGATGCTGGGTTAGGGGCCCTCACTCTGCAAGTGATCTCAATGGATGACCTGATTGTAGACGCCATCAGCCGAGTTGAAAAGATAGCCAAAGCTAAAAACATTCGTATTAAGTTTGATATTATAGATCACGCCGATGAAAGAAAGACCCAACGTGGCGACTATGATCTTCTTTTAAATTTGCTAACAAATATTTTAGAAAATAGCATTAAGTACTCCCCCGAAAATGAAGTTGTGGCTGTTTCTCTTCTATGGCAAAAAGATACGACCGAGGTCGTTATCACGGACCGTGGGCCAGGAATTCCACCAGACCAACTCCCCTACATTTTTGAACGATTTAGCCGCGGCACCAACGCTGAGCGAAATACAAAGGGCTTTGGTCTCGGCTTGTCTATTGCTGAAAAAATAGCTGTTCTTCATCACGCCAAGATTTACGCAGAAAATCATTCCGGCAATGGGGCAACGTTTCACTTTGAGATTAAAAATATTTAATTCTCCTTTAATCTCAGTTTTAATTCGCTCTGCTAAGCTGAGTTTGTTAGTTAACAACGAGGCTAACAACATAACCATTGGAGGTTTATATGAAAATCGCTTCTATCGTAATCGCTCTTGCTTTTGCTGGTGTTTTTGCTAATGCAACTGAACACGCGGCTCCTGCTGCTGCTGCTCCCGCTGCAACTGCAGTTGCTGGTGCTCCGGCGGCTCCTGCTGCTGAACCGAAAAAAGAAAAGAAAAAGAAACACAAAAAAGAAGCAGCTCCTGCTGCTGCTGCGGCTCCAGCTGCGGCTCCAGCCGCTCCTGCTGAAGGCGCTGGCAAATAGTTTTCTCTCGCGTCTTAAAAAATGCGCAAAAAAAGGACTCTTCGGAGTTCCTTTTTTTTTCTAGTCCTTGATATCTCTTCTTTTAAAACGCTGCCTGCTCAATGCAATGCCGATTCTGCGGAGATTGCAATTCAAGAGTTTGAATCCGCAAAGACCCATATCTTTATTTATCGGAGTGGGGGATTTAGTGCGGCACAAACCACAAACAAATGACTGCCACCGCTGTAGGAATTAGAGCCGCAATAAAAAGATAGAAGGGGTTGACATTTCCTCCCGGAAATTTGTGATTTAAAATACTAAAACCTGCGGGATTGGGAGCATTCGCGATAACAGTCAGTCCACCACCAGCAATAGCTCCTGCCACCAATGCGTATTTTGAGGCGTCAGAAAGATTTGGCACCTGAGATCCTAAATAGGTCAGAGCCGCGTTGTCAGTGATTGCTGTGAGGGCCGTCGCCCCTTTAAACAACATGGCATCAGATAACGATGATAGCAAAGGCGCCAGCCACCACTTTTGGAAAGCACCGAAAACAATGATGCCACCTAAAAAAAATGCCACGAGTAAACTTTCACGTAAGCGCAAAGCCTCTTGATACTGTTTGGTCGCCGTGGTGATTCCTAGAAATAAAAGAAAAATTCCCATAAAAGTGCTCTGATGATGGGCGGTCATAACCACGAGAACTAAAAATCCGAGATGAATCGCCGTCACAATAAATGGAATCTTGATATGTGTTTTTTGTTTTTTATTAGATTCTCTAAGACTATAACAAAACGTAAAAATATCTTTTCGAAATGCTAGAACCAATATCAAGGCATTTATAACGACAGTCAGCAAGCTCTTCAAACCGAAATGCTGAAAGACAAAAATAAAATCCCACCCCCAGCGCTGTGCTACCATCAGTATTGGCGGCGCTGCATAAGGGGTTAACGCTCCACCGACAGAAATATTAACAAATAAGACTCCCATCAAAAAATATGCTAAACGCGGTGGTGGTGAGTGAAACATAGATACTAATAACAAAGCGGTGACCGTCATTGCTGCAGGTTCTGTAATAAAGCTCCCACTCAATGGACCCAACGTAAGGACGACAAAAATATCTGTGAGCTTTTCTGGCGTTCGTAATATTTTTCGAATGAGGGTGCTGAAAAATTCGATGCCACTACGGGCAACGCTCAAGACAGGACGAGTTGCAGCCATCACCATGATACAAAATACGAAAAGTGCTTCAGTAAAATTCAAACTATTTTGATACTCAATCACCGACTGTGTCCCGGTCAGGAATGCCATCCCGACCAAAAACACAGCAGCCCAAACGCCAAAAACCACTTCAATCTCAGACAACAAATGAAGCAGTCCGCGAGCAATCGACCCCTGAGAAAATCGATGTGACCAATGAAGAATTTTTTGCACTAGAAAAGTATGCAAAACCGCAATGCCGAAAACTATAGTGCCAAGAACTTCAACATTGCTTGGGTTCATACGACTCCGACCAAATAGTTATTTACAAAGATCAATATTAGAAAGAATGCTCTGCCGCTCGCGGCGTAGATTAGACACCTCAAGAGACATCTGGGCACTGGCACAGTGATTGTCTTGAGAGAGTTTTTCAATGGCCTCCGCTTCCGCTCTTGGTATGGCCAAATTCCAGATAAGTTTTATTTTTAACCAGTTTGCAAGATACTCGCAGGCATAGCCACGATCGCGCGGCATAAATCGATCAGGTCCACTATCACTCTTTTTTTTGTTGTCTTCATCTTTGATTGGAATCAGCTGAAACTCATTCTCCATAAAATTCGCATACAAACACCGCCTTTGAAAATCCCACTTCCAGGCGCCACTCACATATGAATTTTTAAGAGGTACGACGTGATCAATATCTAAGTCACTCGCACTTTCATAGTATTGATTCGAATAGGGATCTCGCCACTTTCCTGAGACAACCGAGCAACCGTTGCGACTAAAAATCACTGGAACTTCCGATTCGCGCATAAGAACTTTCGCGCGCGTGTTGTGACAAGTTCCGTCCTGTTTTACAACCCAAGAACCATATTGAGCTAATCGATTATAAGGCACAGCCGGCTCAGGCATTTTTTTGTTGTGCAATTGCCAGCTCAGCAAATCCAAAGCATCGTCAACAAGCTGACTTGTCGCTGCCGCAAAGACAATATAAGGATCTAGAGAAATATCTGCAACCGGCACAGGCTCGCGGACAGTATAAAAATCAGGTGCTGAAGCAGATGAGGTTCCTGAAATAAATTGTAAGAAAACAAAGAGTGAAGTTACACCAAGGCGCCGAAGCATCTAAACTCCTTTTAGAGCTATACCTATGATTATTAAAAACTACAGACTCTCGTCTAGGCAACATTTCTTTTATTAACAGAGCGAGCACGTTAGGGCCTTTGTCTTGAAAAACGATTATGTTACGCGGGTTTTGTGTTTTGACCACAATTCACCTGAGTGCTATAAAAGCTCATGCCGTACCCTGCACGCAGAATCATTACACTGACCCTTCTCGGCATCACGCTTAGTGGAATTTCTATTTTAATAATAGACCAGCCCTTGTCTCAGTATTTCAGACAGCCAGAGCTACTGCCCCTTTGGTTAAAAGCACGAGCAATTACAAATATTGGACTTGGCGACCCTTACTTTATGATTGCCATTTTAATCTACATTTTTGCAAAATGGATTCGCCCCCAATTAACAAAATGGCGTGAATTCGGACGAGACTTTTTCTTTTCCCTTTTGGGCTCCGGATTTTTAATTCATTTAATTAAGTTTAGTTTCGGCCGTCAACGCCCGCACCTCAGTGAGGACTTAAATCCCCTTATCTTTACCCCCTTTACGACGGATTGGAACTTTCACTCCTTCGCATCAGGTCACACTCAAGTGTTGTTCACGGTTGCGACGATGATGAGCCTAACTTTGCCTCGCTGGAGTTGGCTCTATTTTTCGCTCGCGACCGCCTTAGGGCTTACCCGAGTAATTATTCACGATCACTTCTTAAGTGACTTTATCGGCGGCGCCGTCGTTGGCTATGTTGGCACCATAACATCTGTGTATTTCGTCCATCGCTGGCAACTCCGGTCATCGAAACAAAATTAAAAAGAAATCGTTTCAAAATCCCTGTAAGTTTTCGTCCTTCGACATAACACAGAGCAAAAGCCTGATCCGCTTGTATGTCGACACTTTTGCTAACATAATTTTCTTCATGTTCACGAAAGCTCGAGATCTTTTTATTAAATGGTTTGAGGCTCCGCATTCTCGGCGAAATCTCGACAGTCTTCTGGGCTCGCCTCCAGCGACCGATGCCAGCTTAAGAAGTCGCTTGGAGTGGTTGACTGATCTCATTCAGTGGATTCGTGCCCATGGCGTCATCAAAACCGAATTGGATTTTCAATCAGGCCAACCCCAGGCCCTCAGAGCTAAATACATGCTCCTCATTCTCGAAAGAAATCCTGAATGGAAAAAAGGCGTCGCAGAAACCTTGCGCTCAATCGTTCGAGATACAAGTGCCCTAGATTTATTTGTCAACACAGGAGTCCCTAATCAACAGGGGTTTGGTGCCGAGATTTTCGATCGCTTGCACTACAAAATTCTACCGCAGGCTCCGGACTATTCAAATCTCGCCTCCTTCTTTCGTCACACATTTCAACACGAAGAGGATTTTCTGTGGATCGAACAGATGGATCAAAAAGTTTTCGAAGACCTGCTAAATCTTTTCAATTTTGCGGCGCCACCCGAACAAAGCTGGAATACACTCATAAGCGATGCTAATGACGCCATTCTTTTGTTAAGTAGCCTTGTTCGAGGAGCAGGTCTCGCGACACCGATTCGTATGCGTCTTACTGGTCGTCATTTTCGCGATCTTCCCTTTTATGACATTCCTATACTGGCTCAAAAAATGGTAGACAACACGGACCCAGAACAGCGAACGATCCTAGCCCTCGAGCTTAAAAAAAATATTGATCAATGTCAGAGCGCAATTTCAGAGGTCTACCAGCATTTAAGCGAGTATGGCGTGAGTATTGGCATCGTCTTTCTGCTAGACCGCATGGAAGGGCAACTTAGGCGCATTAGAAATCTCATCGAGCTAGTGATCAGCCGCCAGAGAACACCTGAAGCGATCGCAGTGTTTGTGGCAAACTTAATGCGTGAAAACATCAGAACTCATCAAATCGGCTCGCTGTTTGCTGACAATCTCGCTTTGATTTCAAAAAAGATCGTCGAACGCAGTGCTGAGACAGGCGAACACTACATTACTCGCTCTCATGATGAGTATGTTTATATCTTAAAAAAAGCATTGGGAGGTGGTTTTCTTACTGCCATAACTACCTTATTTAAAATTTTAATCTCCTATTTGCATGCTTCGATTTTTTTTGCTGGTGTATTCGCCTCTTTAAATTATGCACTGAGCTTTATCACTATTCAGTTACTCGGATTCACTTTGGCCACCAAGCAGCCGGCGATGACTGCACCGGCCCTCGCCTCGCGAATGCATAAAGTACATGACCCCGAAGCACTCGATAATCTCGTCGACGAGATTATTCACTTGATGCGATCGCAATTTATTGCCGTGATTGGTAATATTTATGCCGTCGTCCCATCAATGTTGATCCTATCTATTTTGTGGTACGGAATCTTTCGAACTCAGCTTATAGGCGCGGACAAAGCCCATCGAACCATGGAGTCCTTTTCGATTCTCGGAGGAACTGCTGCCTATGCGGCCTTTACTGGCGTTTTACTCTGGCTCTCGAGCGTGATGGCCGGCTGGGCGGACAACTGGTTCGTTTATCACCGTTTAAATTCAGCTATTTCGCAAAACCGCAGAATGAATTTTGTCTTTGGTCAAAATGGCGCGAGAAAAATATCTTTCTTTTTTAAAAAGAATATTTCAGGTTTCGCGGGAAATATTTCTTTAGGTTTTTTCTTAGGACTCATTCCTGCTATTGGAATGTTTTTAGGACTTCCATTGGATGTTCGTCATGTCACTCTTTCTGCGGGATCTCTTTCTGCGGCAGTTGTAAGCCTCGGCCTTGAATCCTTAGGTACCTGGGATTTCTGGTTAGCTGTTTTAGGAATTATATTCTGCGGAATTCTGAATGTTCTCGTTGCGTTCAGCCTATCAATGTTTGTGGCGATCCGAGCGCGAAGAATCAAAACTCCCGAGAGAAAGTTAATTTACCACGCGCTCATTTCCAGATTAAAAAGGCAGCCTCGCAGCCTCTTTTACCCGAAAGAATCAGAAGAGACTAATATCCCCACCTAGCTTGACCTTGGATGTGGAATCCGGCACCGGCGCTTGGATAACCGTAATATTGATTTCCATAGTATTGATTTCCATAGCCGTATCCTGCTCCACCGTAATACCCTGCTCCACCGTAATACCCTGCTCCACCTTGACCAGCACCGGGATAGCCTGAAGGAGGCACTGGCATTGGTTGGCCGCCAGTACAGCCTATGCCTTGCTGATAACCAGCCCCGTTCCTGTATCCATAACCATTGCCATAATACCCGCCCGCAGGAGCTGGCACAGGCTGACCTTGCCCATTATAAGGATAAGCACCACAAGCCCCGGGAGCTGCAATTGGCTGGGGAGCTGCCGCCACTGCGACGCCATTATTGCCCCCATTCTCAGGAGCGCAAGCAGTTAATACTATCATTGCACCTACTACAACTGATTGAATAAAGACCTTCATGTAATCCTCCGCAGTAAAATCTATCCTCAAATACAAAGGTGCAGCCTTTGTGCCAACGCCGATCTTTGGTAAAGGACCTATGAACCGATTTGGAGCGTTCATATTCTAGGCGCAAGGGGCGCAAAATGTCCTTTCACTAAACCCTTTCCGTTTAAGCGGGGTTGGGCCATTTGAAGAAGAATTCGTCAGTGAGGATGAGCCAGACGAAAGCGTCGCAGTCCTGACTTTTTTGCCGCCAGTTGATTGTGGGCTCTGCAGAGGATTCGCAGGTTTTCTGCTCTGTGCTCTCCCCCTAATGCCAGAGGTTTTATGTGGTCCACCTCAAGTTGGAAATTGGCTTGGCATCTCCGTCCAGTGCGAGGGTCTTGATATTCGCACGCCTGGTGAGCCTTCGCTAGCAGATAGCGTTTTGTTTTTGCAGTGATCGCAGACCGATAGCGAGCCCTTGGCGCCATTGATGGCTTTTTCGTAGCGGTGTTGCTTTGCGCCGTTTCTGAACATTCTGTTGTGGGGTTGTTATTGCCCTTGCCCATTCTGGATTGGTTGAACTTCTTTGCTAACTGGGTGATGACTTCTGACCAGCTTCCATCAGGACATTGGTGCGAGAGCAGATACTGAGCTTGTTTCAAGGCTTCAAACTGCTCCCGGGTTAAAGTAAATTCTATTCGGATGGTGTCGTCTTTTTGGGGTTTTGTAATCTCGTAAGCCTGCGTTCAGTGCGTGCAAGCTTTTCTAGCCTAAGATTGAGTTCTTCGTTTGAAATCTTTTTGAAATCCATGGTGTATTTCTCCTGCTTAAATTCCAGAGAAATATAGCACGGATTTTTGACGGTGATTTTCGCACTTTTTCAGAGGAGAAAAGGGCTCTTGAGTCACTGCTAATTCAAGCTGTAAAGAGCTCGACTCGTTCACGGGAATGCGGGCCTTAGCTGCGCGACTCCGACCTCAATCTCAACGAGAAATCGCCCCAAGGAGGATCCTGTGAGTCGTAAAAACACGCGCAAGAGAAAAATTCGCTTCAAAGTAAATAACTCAAAAATGCCGCGATGTTTATTCACTGGGAAGCTCAAACTTTGCCCTAAAATTGCTGTGAGCCTTCTTATTCACCCCGGATCAATCCGGAGAACCTTCACTAAGCCCTTTCCGTTTTTTAGAAGGGGGTGTTCGTGCTTGACGAAGTTCTTTATTCATTCGAGATAATATCGACATGAGCAAGAAAATATTAGTCACAGGATTTCAACCCTTTTTAGGCGAAAAAATTAACCCCAGCGAGCTGTTGCTTGATAAAATTAAGCAGAGCGCCACGCCGGTCGACACTCTGGTTCTCCCGGTCAGTTACAAGAGGTCATTTACTGCATTTATAAAACATTACCGAGAGCACGGCCCCTACGATGTTGTTTTAATGCTGGGTCAGGCCGGAGGTCGAAAAGCATTCTGCCTTGAGAGAATTGCCATCAACTGGTACGAAACCTCGCACCCAGATGAAGATGGATTTTGCCCCCCCTTCGGAAGAATCACTCCTGGAGGACCAGATGCGTATATTTCTGATTTTTTTCCGACCGAGTGGAAAACTCAGCTTTCACGATTTGCACCGGTAGAAATTTCTCATTCGGCAGGTGCTTTTGTTTGCAATTCTCTATATTATCAAGTCCAGGCCGAATTCAAAAAAGACTCCGCCATTTTATTTGCACACCTGCCCTATCTTCCCGAGCAAGTCTTAGAAAAACCTACTACAACTCCTTCGATGGAATTAGAAACTCAACTCAAATTGGTTTTAGCTGTGATCGATCTTATAAACAAAATCTAGGAGGCTTTCTTTAATGCCTCACTAATTACAATCTCGCGTTCGATTCGATAAAAGATAACGGATTCTTCAAGACCATCGGAAGGGAGTAGATCGGGTTCTGAAAAAAAGTCTCTCAATCTTTCAATTTTCTTTTCTACTGTCACACGCGTCGATTCTTTTCCTTCAGTTTTACCTTTGGCAAAATTGAAAATGAGTTTGTAGCGGATTCCAGGTGAAGGAGTCCTTTGCGCTTCCGGGGGCAGAAAACCATCCATGCCCTTAATGTAATCCGTCTCTAAATAACCGGTGTCCTGATTCTCAGCGGCGATCGTGTATCTGACAGTTGTATGAGCCGCCTTCCAGACTGCATCGTAGGGCGCAAAAAATATCTTTTGTCGAACAGACTGTTTGAGTATCGCATTTTCCGCATCTGGCTGACGATCAAAAAGACTACAACCGGTTCCGAACAGAACCGGCAATAAAATAAATAATCTAGAAAGAAAGTGAAGTGTGTGTGACATGAGTTGCTTCGTTCAGCATAGCAGGGCCCAAATCCACTTGTGAAGCTTTAAGGCTCCCAATCAAATTAACTTCCCAAAGTTTCTTCCCGCCAGCCCTCTTTGATGTCTCTGGCCACTGCGGCAAACTCACAACATCGAGCCAATAGGGAGCATAAACTTCCCAATATGGCTTCTTCATCATCACCTTGTCTTTTCCGTTAAGGACCTCTACTTGTTGTGAAATCACGGAGTAGGTTGCAACTGCATTAACTCCCTTGATTAAGTTTGCTCTCGGAACGAGCATATCTCCATTGCTCGAAAGACTGGCGCTCCCAAGGAGCGGCAAAAACTGAGGAGCGGCATTTGTGGCAGGAATTATCACGGCACTCAAGCGATCTGCCCCTGGGGCATTTGAATCAAATTCGTTGGTCTTTTTTAGAACTCCAACCAAAAGACTTTTTTGATCAAGGGTGGCCATTTCTCGCTTCTCCCCGGCCTTGAATCCTTTGACATCGGTTGGAACGAGATAGTCCCCCACGACGGCGGCTGTAACTCCAAGAATCATTTCATCACTCGCAATGGCTGGAGCTGTTACCTTCGCCTTCGAGGTGAAATTAAGATCTTTTACGGACAAGTTCATCTGAGTCGATGACTTTGTCACATTGATATCTTTGACCCCGCCTCCTGAAATTGTAAAGTAATTGATCAACTCATAAAACTCAGCTTTAGCCCGTAGACGGTCCACGACTTCTTTAAATGGAAAGCGCCCACGCGCCGCATAGACT
Organism: Pseudobdellovibrionaceae bacterium; assembly: GCA_016719575.1. Lineage (GTDB taxonomy): Bacteria > Bdellovibrionota > Bdellovibrionia > Bdellovibrionales > Bdellovibrionaceae > JACMRP01. Next base: position 466,524 of record JADJYV010000002.1, read on the forward strand.
TTCTTAACTCCAGGGTCATTGAAATAGAGTCGATAACCCGGTTTTTCGATTGTTACTGGAAAAATATAAGACTCTCGCTGCCTCGGCAAAGTAACATTGCTCGGAATTTCAGCAGTTTGTCCGAGGATGGAGATTGTATCCATCTGTGAACTAATAACTGCTGCAAGATCAAATGACATAAGGTCATTGCGAGTTAGGGCAGGAATAACCAAACCAAAATCAATAAAGTCATCTTTATCGACGACGGTATGCCCCTGAGTGATTCCACTAAGCTCGTACTGATTCATGCCTGACTTTTTTCTTAACTGATAGATGTGGCTACCTGGCATTTGCGCGTAATAAGTTGCCCGAACATATCCGGGATAATCGATAGTTACTGGTTCTGCGTTGGTCCAAGCTGCCGGTAAGACGGCACGGCCAGAAGAATCAGTCGAGATAAAGTTTCCAGAAAGGCTTCCCTCTTCAGCCCCAATCAAGATTTTGGCATTTTCTAAGGGGTGGTTGCCTTCACCTAAAATGACGATTTCATTATCATTCGCGCTATACAGGCCCCAAAAACTCTGTGGACCTTGCAGTGCTGGTCCGAGCATTCCGTCAGAACAGGCCGTCAAGCCGAGTGCGAAGATAGCTACTAAAAATAAATTGAGTTTGCTAAGTGTTGACTTCAAGGTCCCCCCTCCAAGTTAGTGGATCAAAAACGATTTGAATTGCCCCCAGCAACCGATTACCTCTATTGGGCTAGCCAGCTCATTGCATTTTTAAATGGCACCTGAGTCAATGCCAAAGCATCAACTTTTATGGAAATTTCGAAAAATCTTAGAAAAGAGAGTCTATGATTGACTTAACCTACGCTCCTGGCTAAAAAAGCGTTCTCCTCATTCGATCACGACGCCACGCCGCGCATCGCATCGTCAACTGGGGGGAGTCCCAAAAAGTGGTGGGGTAGCTCAGCTGGTTAGAGCAACGGAATCATAATCCGTAGGTCGGCGGTTCAAGTCCGCCTCTCACTACCAATTTTTTAAAAATGAGAAAAAACCAAAACATTTTAAAGGCTTAGGGCTGCAAGGCACTAAGCCGGTTCTACGCCAAAGACTGGGGCAGTCGAACTTTTGTTAGCCTGCGTAGGCCTTTACTCGGATTCTAAAATTATTAAAATTCAGGTCAATGTGGCTTAACTTGGTCATGTATTTCCAATCAACATTTCATACATGAACTCATCACAAAATTTACCATCAATGAAAGCCGTATCTTTTAAAATTCCAACTCGGCGAAATCCTACTTTTTCATAGAGGGCTATTCCTGCTTCGTTAAAAGTTCTAACAGTCAATTCAAGGCGGTGAATTTTATTTTGCTTGGCGGTTTCAATCGCATAATTAAGAATTGCGGTTCCAAGTCCCACATTATGAAATTCTTTTTCCAACCCCATGGCTATTCGTGCGTTAAACTTCAAAAATTCTCCACCCATTCCAAAACAACACAAATTACCGACAATGTTTTCACCAAGAAAAGCGGAAATCATAAATTTTGAAGAACTTGAAGCAAAGTCAGTGAGAATTTTCGCTTCTTCTTCCACTGGAAAATTGTCCCAGTTATTTTTTGGGTGGTTCATGTTTTGATATGATTGATTGAAAACATTTTTTAAGTGGTTCAATAGTTTTTGAGCATCATCAGGCGTGGGGGATTTTAAAATCAGTGTCTCCCCATTTTTAAGTTTAACTTCTTTGGCTTGGATAAGCATAAAAACCCCGTAAATTCGCTAATTTAAATAAAAATCGCATTTTTTTATTTAAAAGTCATCATTTTAGCCAGTTTTAGCCGTGCTGTTTTCCATTTATCCTTTGTGATTAAAGCGAGCCAAGCAATTCCGCCCACCTCCTTAATCACAAGGAGAATAAGTTATGAGAAAGAAAATGTATGTTGAGGTCATTGAACCAAAATCAATCGCACTCACAAAAAAGCAAGATAAGTGGGTCATCACTTATGTGGAACGGGACTGACCTGGCCGGCTTAAATTGGATTAAAATTCAAAAAATATTTTTCAATTTTAAAAAAAAAAAAAAAACCCTTTTCCTTGGGGGCGGAGAAAAAAAAAAAAAAACAAAAAACAAACAATTTTTTTTTAAAAAAAAAAAATTCACCCGAGGTCTTGTGTCATTTGGTTAAAGGATATTGGTGTGCCCGCCCGCGGGGCCCGGCCCCCCCCCCCCCCCCCCCCCCCCCCCCCCCCCCCCCCCCGGGGGGGCACGCTTGGTTTATTGTTTGAAAAAAAAAAAAGGGGGGGCCGGCGGGGGCGCCCGGGGCCCCCCGAACCCGCCCCCCCCCCCCCCCCCCCCCCCCCCCCCCGCCCCCCCCCCCCCCCCCCCCCCCCCCCCCCCCCCCCCCCCCCCCCCCCCGCCCCCCCCCCCCCCCCCCCCCCCCCCCCCCCCCCCCCCCCTCCCCCCCCCCCCCCCCCGGCCCCCCCCCCCCGGCCCCCCCCCCCCCCCCCCCCCCCCCCCCCCCGGGCCCCCCCCCCCCCCCCCCCCCCCCCCCCCCCCCCCCCCCCCCCGCCCCCCCCCCCCCCCCCCCCCCCCCCCCCCCCCCCCCCCCCCCCCCCCCCCCCCCCCCCCCCCCCCCCCCCCCCCCCCCCCCCCCCCCCCCCCCCCCCCCCCCCCCCCCCCCCCCCCCCCCCCCCCCCCCCCCCCCCCCCCCCCCCCCCCCCCCCCCCCCCCCCCCCCCCCCCCCCCCCCCCCCCCCCCCCCCCCCCCCCCCGGCCCCCCCCCCCCCCCCCCCCCCCCCCCCCCCCCTTTGGTGGCCCAAAAAAAAAAAAAAGAAAAAAAAAACCACCAACCCAAAAAAACCCAAAAAAAAAAAAAAAAAAAAAAAAAAAAAAAAACCCAAACCCCCCACAAAAAAAAAAACCCCCCCCCCCAACCCCCCCCCACACCCCCCCCACCCCCCCCAACCCCCCCCCCCCCCCCCCCCCCCCCCCCCCCCCCCCCCCCCCCCCCCCCCCACCCCCCCCCCCACCCCCCCCCCCCCACCCCCCCGGTCCCGACACCCCAGCGCCATTCTGGTTTTTGGCCTGAAAGGTTCAGGGATTTGTTCGGGGTGGCATATCTGTTCTTCGGCAAGCTTATGGATGAGGTTCTGGAATTCTGTATTCATCCGCTAGATATTTTAAAATCGCATCTTTATCGGAAATGAAGGACTGTCCCTGCCAAGCTCCAGTTGAATATCTGGATACTTTGCCTTGGCTGAGAATTAAGAGAGGAAGGGATTGGTTTTCGGGCCCGACGAGTTCGATTAAGCGAGCGCGGGGCCTTTGCCAATCTACTCTTTCGACTTCAATTTGTGTCTGCAAAAATGGATACAGGGAAATTAATCCTTCAAGCAAAACACAATGCCAGCAGTAAAAATCACGATCCGGGAAGCTCGGATCCTGAAATTTGGGAGTTAAAAGAATTAACCTATCCATCGCTCTCAGTTATCACGAGCAAAAGACTTGGTCATGAAATAAATGAATCTGGGGTCCCGATCGGCCTAACACACAAGAGCCTTTTGAAACTTCATTATATTTGATCTGAAGTCGAATATAATTAACCCTGCTAAGAAATACTAAAAGGCTTAGGATTACTGACGGCGGCCCTAGTCTCGCGCAAAAGGTTTGGCGCTAGTCGAATATTAGGCGTCGCATAGGATTAGATTTTGTTCAAAACCGAACAGACTTTAGGAAAATAATATATGGCAAAAACTATGACATCTATCTGAAAGGTCATATTAATGCTAAGTTAGGCACCTGGGAATTAGTAAAATTCAGATAAATAATAAACCTGGAGGTTTGTTTGAAAAAAATAGCAGTTACTGTATTGGTTGTACTCTTTCAATTTAAGTCATTCGCGGATGCTAATTACGATTTCGGGAATGTGAACAACAACTGTCGAAGCAAAGTAGGCAGCGTACACGAAGAAATCTCAAAATCATACAATGTCTATGCCCAATATCATGAGGATTATTATGAACAATATATTACGATGGGCGCATACACTCATTATCAGTTGCAAAAAGTTAATGATAAACCGACACGTTTTATTAGTAAGGGTACATTTACAGTCATTAAGAAAGACGTCCGTCTTCAGAAAAAGCTGTCTGAAACACCGGTTGAGATACTTACCACGATAGAACTTATATTTGGTGGTAATTGTAAAATTGTAAATTCGGAAGTGGTCGAAGGTGAACCAACAATGCTTCATTAACACTTGTTTCGAACTACACCGGTGCGCAGTTTTGCTGGCACCAGTTTTCAATTCCGCGCTCTGAAATTCCGGTAATCAGGTAAGGTCGGTTTTCCGATCACCTCCGGCCACGGGCTAGCTCTAACTCTTCTAAAATGGTTCACACATAAAATTTACACTTTCGTTCTCTGTGGCGAACGATAAGTAAATTATTATCTTTGAAAAATTGAGTCTTCCCATTATTGTTCCTCAAAAGAAAGAAGGTGTTTTATGAAAAAAATTTTATTAATGGTATCACTGGTTCTGTCTGCAACGGCCTTTGCCAAAATGACAACTCAGGATAATCTGAACTATATTGTTACTGTTCAAGAGTCGTCAGACTGGAAACATTGTTCAAAATTAATTTGTTCTGTGGCTAAGATAGAGGGGAACGGAAATAAAACCTGTCAGAAATTTCCAAATATTGGAGTTGTTTCAGTTAACTTAACAACTAAAGGGCTTAGCACGCTTCAACAAGTTTCTAGCTGTCAGCTTGTTATTGAGGAAGAGGGCGAATTCGAAGGTCTGCCAAAACTAGGAACCTCAAATTAGTGATCTCTGCGGCTAAGAAGTTTGTTTCTGACTTATTAGCTTGTGACGATTACAGATCGTTTTTGGAAGTTTTTTTCAAAACAAAAAATTCTTCAAAAAATAGATCAAGCATTAGTTTTCAGGCTTTTGCTAAAAAGGCAGGGTATGCATCAAAAAGCTATCCTGCCGAAGTTCTATCGGGCAAAAAGCGTTTAAAGCTTCAGTCTGTTGAGAAATTTTCAAATGGGATGCGATTAAATCAGGAATTATCTGATTTTTTCAGAACTCTCGTTATGATTGATTTGGTTAACCACGGCGAGATAGGGTTACCAACCCTTGAGTTTTTAAAAAAACGAAATTTAAAAATCGCGGAAAAACTTTTAAAAAGATTTCAAAGAATTCAAAGTGCAGATAGTCATAAGGGATTGCAAAAAGTTTTACTTAAAAAAAATTTTCCCGAAGTCTTTGCATCTATGGGTAGTGCAAAATCAGGAGCAAATATCAACGATCTTTGCCTAAGAACGGGGCTAAGTGAATTTGAGATCAGAAATATAGTTAAAGATCTTCAAGAAGCAGAGATCATAGTCCACGTTGAAGATCGTTATTATTTAAAGAACGGAAATTTAGATTTAAAATTTTTAAAATCAGATGAGTTTTTTAAAAAAAACTTTACGCGATCAAGCGAAAAGGCTTTAAAACGTCTTCCACTTCAAATGGAAAGCAAAAAATCTCTTTACATGACGCAAACGTATTCAGTTCAATCTCACATGCTCCCAGAATTAAAAGTGCAATTGGAAGAGATGATTTTAAAGTTCGCAGATGAGTCCGAATTTGCAAATGGAGATGTTGTCGCTGAAATTTGTTTAAGCTTTACAACATCAAAATAGGCTGCGTTAAATGAATCCTTCTAAAGTGTCGAAATCACTAAAGCTCCTTTTCCTGGCCAAAAATCCAGGATTAGCAATCTCTGATAAATAGGATATCTCGAAATGATTTTGTAACTTTCAGTAAGGCCAATTTTTAAAGCGATTTATTCTTCAAAAATATAAATTTGGCAAAAGGCGCAAGAGAATTTTCATTGTTAACCGTTTAATTGCTTTAGAAATTTCAAATTTTAGAATTCAAAGGTAAAAACTGGGCGCTCGGAAAACACTAGATTCGAATGAAAATGGCGCCCGGTTTAGCGATCGCCACAAGTCCAAGTTTCAAAAAATATTTCTGCTGATTCAAAATGCTCACTCAAATGACCAGGGTTGACTAGATTGGAGACCCTATTGACGCTGCCTTTAAAAGCATCTTGGGGTGTCAATTATGTCTACAACTGTATGAATCCCGGACATCTGTTTTACAAAGATTGGCTGGATTAGATTTCTCGACTCTGAAGTCAAATTTTAATGCTACTGAGTGGGCAAAATTCTTGCATTTCCATAGCTTTATGAAGCGTTCTCTAGTCTGCATTCTTGTTCTACTTCTTTTACAATGTTCAGCATTTGCTGATGAAACAATTCCGTCAATTTTTCCAAAATTGCGAGTTGCAGATCCTTGGTCATTTCAAGCTATTAACCATGAAGTTGAAAGGGTGTATGGTTCTCAAGGGTTCAGCAAAAGGGAAGTTACAAGAAACGATGGTTTGCTTACTGCTTTGTATATTCCTCCCTTCAACCTCTTAAGTTATGCATATTTTAAGATTATTGGCCGTGATTCTGACGAGGTCAGTAGTAAAATTTTGACTCTATGTAGATCCAAGACAACCATTGAAAATAAAATTTCTTGTATTAGTGCTGAGGTATCAAGATATGCCCAATCACTACCTAAATTCGCCAATGGAATTGCTTTTGATTTTCGAACTTTCTGCGCGGTAGCGGCCAATCTTTTGCTAAAATTTTTAATCGCCTAGAAATTCGCGGGCGAGAGCTGATTTTATAGATGGCTCATGGATGTTGCCGCGCTCGTTACATGTGGTTAACGCAATTTTCCTGACAGCTCCATCGGGAGCTGTGTATAGCTATGCAATGGATGTTGGCAACTTACCTGGGATTTTGTTCCCGCTTTCCAACGCCGCGATCCGATGGCATTCGCAGAATATCGATAAATCAAGAACTATTATCAGTGAATTTCCAGCCACTAGCTTTGGTGGAAAAGTTGAATCCTCTATGTCAAATCCCGGTGTTCGGTAACTTAAGTTTTTGAAGCGGTAAAAATCGAAAGGCACACAATCATGACCGGGTGAAAAGGAAATTTTCTCTCTGGTTAGACCTCGATTGCGATCCTGAAAATTTGCTGCCCCGAATTGGGCAAATTAAGTTCTGAAAAATTTTGTTTTCTGGATTTTCGTGAAAAATCCGACAGAGAAATTTCCTTAGTAAGTATTTAAATCGTTTAGGAATTCGAAATTTCATCGTGAAAAAAATCAGAGCTGCGTTATCAAAACCACTTCCTAAAAATCCATTTACAAATAAAAAAGATTGCCTTCAAAAAGCAATCTTTTTTTGATTGTAAAACAAGGTTAGCAATTCCGTACTGAAATGACTTCGTTTCAGGTCCAATCACTTTAAATTCGAAAATATTTGTAAAAAGTAGCTGGTTGTAATCTCAACCAAGTGGTTGAAGTTACAACCACTTTTAATGTGCATAAATTTGATTTGAATGGTTTCTGGTTGAAATCTCAACCAAAATTTTAAATCGCAAACTAATAAAAACAATCATTTTCTTAGAAATCAATAAACATATCAATTGGTTCACTCAATTTTTGAAACCTGGTCCCAACTTTGAATATTTACTGTCTGAAGTCGCGAAATAACGCGAACTCAGAAACAAACAAAGGGGTCCATGATGAAAGCAATCCAAAGGAATTATAGCCAGCACAAAGCAAGGCTTAAGAATAAATCGCTAAAGCGGCCACTGGGTCGCCCCGAATTTTTAACGGAACGTGATAGCCGCATTTTAAGATACTTATGGCGCTGGAAAATCGCTTCGACCGCGTCAGTGCATGAAATGATTAATCGACCCAATGCCGAGTATTCGACGTACAAGATTTTATTTAAATTAGAGGGCTCTGGGTTTATTACAACCCTGTTTGATTATGCGGGTAGATTTTCTGTTTGGTCCTTAACGAAGCAAGGTTATTCTGTTTTAAAAAATAGCTTACCCGAATTGGCCAGTGATTTTTTTGTCCAATCATTTAGAACACGACAGGCTTAATCAGGCTTTTCATTTAGGTGAATGGGCTACGCATCAGTTCCCAATAGTTCAGTTTTTTACTAGACAAGAAATTCAACAAATTGATAGGCCCGATTATCCGGATTGGGTTCCCAAATCTAAAATGCACGATGCCGATGGATATACTCAAGTTCAAGTGCCAGGAAAAAGTTTTTTAATGGCATTCGAAACAGAGCTCATTGCAAGGCGTGATGCAACCTACGAGAACATGCTTACACACTATAAGCACATAAAAGAAATCAATCGCGTGTACTGGTTGGTCGGTAGCCCTGAAATGAAAGACAAAATTTTAAAAGCAAAAGCCGCAGTCCATGATGAATCGTCCAACTACCATGTGTTCGTGGATTTAGAAGATTTCAAAAAGAATGGTTGGGATGCATTCGTTAGCAACGAAAAAACATTAAGGGTGCACACGCTACGCGAAAATATGCAGAGCATTTGCGGCGACATTTATAGTGAATTGATAGGTCAATGCAAGGGTCAGTCGAAGGTAGCAGTCCATTTGAACAGTTTAAAAGTCATAGGAAGATCAAAGCCTTAGCTACAAACACAAATGGGGAAGAAGTTCTGACTGAGTAGGTATAAAGGCATGTATTTAAAACTGTAACAAAGACCGAGGTCTTAAGATGAAATCTAAAAAATGGAGAGTGCTAAAAGTAAATTTGTACAAAACGGAAATCAGTGATGAACGCTTTGAGCAAACATTTGCAGAGGTAGCAGAAATTATATATAAAAAAATCTGCCAGCAAGTCCAAGTTAATTCTATTTCCACTGAGCCCCCAATAAACCAATTGGTTGAAACCCAATTTAAAAAGGCGGCCTCAGAATGAAAAAAAATTATAGCCCAAAGCAAAACTACAAAATAGGCATTTACGTTCGCGTATCCACCGAAGAACAAGCCGAAAATCCTGAAGGCTCCATCCGTTCACAAGAATGCAGGCTTCGTGAATATGTAAAACACAAAAACAGTTTCGAAAGTTTTGGTGAAATCGTTGAGTTCTACTGTGACGCAGGGATTTCGGCCAAAGATACCAATAGGCCAGCGTTTCAAAGAATGATGGATGACGCCAGATCGAATAAAATTAACATGATCCTAATCACCGAGCTTTCAAGGTTAACAAGGTCGATCAGAGATTTTGCAAACCTAGTTGCGATGCTTGATGACCTTGATTGCCAGATTTATTCGCTGAAAGATCAATTCGATTCATCAACGGCGGTTGGATCATTTTCAATGTTTTTAATGGCAAACCTAGCGCAGTTTGAGCGTAAGCAAATCGGATGCAGCAAAGTGACTGAAGAGACTTATCAGTGGCTTTATTTGACCGTGTGGTTAGGGCTTCGCCCAGAAGAGGCAGATTCTGTAGTGGACAAAAAGCCGTGAAGGTGACTTTTGATGATGTGAACAACGTCAATGTCATTAGCATTTATCAAAGCAAACTAATGAGCATCTCTGAGGAACTTCGCTGGAAGCATATTCCCGTGATTTTCAAAGAACAAAATAAATGTTTGGAAATCATTGAAAAGAAAAATATCCATCGTCCTCATCCGAAAACTATTCGTAAGTAGTCAGGGAGTGACCGCATAACTTGTTATGGCGGTCGTAAAAATTTTGTGGATTTATGTTTAGACCGCAACCAAGAGGTAAATGATATTTCTATGTGGTTGGGTCACAAAAATTCAAACATTACGATGGCGGTCTATAAGCAACGCCAAGTTGTTCGCTTCAATCCTGTCCAGAAAAAGCAAAAAGGATTTAAAATTGTATAGTCGCCAGTTTTTAACTGGCTCTTTCAACGGATAATCTAAGCCCCATTGCTTTCAATACCGCAGTCAATGTTCCCAATGTTGGATTGCCTGACTTGCTCAAGGCTTTATGAATTGTTGACGGCGTCTTGTGGGCTTTTTTAGCGATTTGCTCAATAGACAAACCCAAAGATTCTGAAACTTCACGAATCGCCTCAATAACGATTTCAGGCATATCGCCATTTTCTTCCAAAGAGGCTTGAAGGTAAGCAATGGCTTCTTCAGGGTCTTTTTGGAATCGTTCTTTTTTAAGGTCAGACCATGACTTTAATTTTTTAGGACTTTTCTTCGCTTTCATACCGACTCCTATAATCTTCTAAGTATTCTTTCGCTTCTTTGATGTCCTTGGACTGTTGATTTTTATCTCCACCCGACACCAATAAAATGACCTGCTTGCCAACAATCGCATAATAAATGCGGAAAGCAGGGTTTTTAAACTTCAACTCGTAAAGACCATCTTTTAAAGCCTTCGCATTTCCAAAGAGACCTTTTTTCAATCGGTCTACTCTGGCGATGACCTTGCCCTTTACAGAGTTATCAAGTGAATCCAGCCAATCATTAAAAGGCTCATTTCCGCTCGCAGTTTCATAGATGAGAATCTCATAGGCTGATTTCACTTTCTCCACTATAGCGTAGATCGGAATAATACGCAACTTTCTTCTCTGTTTTCTTGTTTTTTTACTCATAAGACTTCCTATAGGCTCTTAGCCCTGTTTCAAATTGAGACGCTATTGCCTCAATATAACTTGTTAAAAATGCCGTTCTCTAAAGTAAGATTGTTATTGCCCAACCCCTATAAGTGTCCTGTTGTCCGTAATTTAATATGTTAAGGCCTGTAAGATATTGAAACTATTGGGTTTAAATAAATAAAAATATTTTTTAGAAAATGCTCTGTTTTACATTTTCTTTTCCCATTTAGAGACAAAGACCCAATGGGCAAGGAGAAGAAAATGAAAATCATAGCAAGAGTTCTAAAGACAGGTCCTATCGCTAAACAGTCCGAAAAAGACCAAAAGAAAGGACTAAGGTTTTTAACCATCGTTCGGGAAGAAATATCTAAAACCATCGGCGACAAAACCTATGGTGAGTTTTTGATTTATTCTATCAAAACAACGGACGAACCAGAACTCATAGAAGAAGACAAATATCTGATTGAAGGAAACCTCTGGGAAATGAGGGACAACAACCAAGTTGGTATTCGTGGGTTTACTAATCCTGTCTTTCACCGCATAAGCCAAGACGCCAAGGATGGAAAATAATGAAACATCAAATATTGGCCTTGGGGTCAAACTCCGTCAGAAATAAAATACAAAGGTGCGGTCATCATTTTAGTTCTAATCACGATTTTAATTTTTGCGATTCGCTCAAAACTGAAGAAAGTTAAATTAGAAGCGTTCTTATTTAACAATAACTATCATTCAGTAAAGCCCAGAACGAATGAGATTATTTTTCCAACAGCTTATTTCCGAAAGAACAAAATAATTCTTAAAAGTTGTATCCGCAAAACTCTGGAGCAAATTCGTGAAGAAAAAAGCCTGTGGGAGCAGGCATTTTATCGGGAATTAAAAGGACGCAAGATTTCCGACATTAAAAGCGATGGCTCAAAAATAATTATGGCATTGGTATGAAAAGAATCTTTTTAGGGAAAGACTTTTTTTGGTGAGAAAGTTTTTGGAATGACCTCTATTCAAATAATTCAGTTTTGATTGGAGGGCTTTCTGGAAGTGGCAAGAGTCATTTAACGTCTTATATTCTGGAACAATTCTTAAATGAGCAATTTAGGGAAATCATCATTTCTGACAAATCTAAAGTGGATTTCAAGAATTCTGCGATGGAAAAAATTGACCCTCTTGTTGAACCTGAAGCACTGAAAAAATTTATAGCAGAAATGGGCGAAACACTGGCTAAAACCAAACGAAAGGTTGAAGCCAGTCCCCATTCGCACAGTCGTTTTCTTAGTGAACAAAATAAAATTGTCATCGTTGTAGACGAACTTCATTGTGAAATACTTCTAGCTACAACCAATCCGCTCAAAAAAGCGGATTGGAATCTTGTTCCTAAAATGTACTACAGAAAATATTTTTAATCCGCAAATAAATTTATTTTTGCATCCGGGACAAAAAACTTAATTATCAAAAAGATATCCTTTTGGTCACACTAGACAAAAAAATAGGAGCCGTCATGACTCAAGATGCAAGACTTACAGTTTTAGGGGAGAACCGCCGAGGATGCAGGCGCAATCTTAGGCCCACGCAGAAATGTAAGGGCGCGAAGTCTTAAATTTGCAATAAGGTAAACGTATGAAAATATCCGTCTTGAAAGTCAATATGTTCAACTTGACTGTACATTGTTTAGACAGCTGCAGTCCCATTTGCCGCCGGATGTTACCAGTTCTAATTTCGACACTTGGCTCATTTTTCGTAGTGCCTAATGCGAGCGCAGCGACGCTTTGTAAAACGGTCTTTGAGGATTCTAGCTATACTTCCTCGAATATCGTAACTGTTAAGTCGATGGTTGAAAAACTCAATCTGGACCTTGACCAAATTCTAAAAAGCGAAGGTTTTGAATCTTTTGGAGATCTCGTAAAAGCTCTCCAGAGGAGCCAAGAGCCAGAGATCCAAGCCAATCTTCAAATGCTTCGGTCTGATGCTGTTCTAATGTCTATAAATCAACCGAGTAGAGATCGCCTTGAAATCATGCAAAGTGGATTTCTGAATTTCCACCAGACAAAAAAAACTAGTGAAGGCAACTTAAACGTTACATCCAGCCGTAGGAGCGCCGTTGAGGCGAGTTATCTAAATATCAAATTCGACCAGTTTAACCATCTAAACAACGAACTGAAACCTAAGTACGGTGCTATGCATTTTACAGGTGAATTGCCCTCAGGGGAAACCACGCAATACGGAGGTGACTTTTATTTTTTTAAGAAAAATGTAGCTTCAGAAGTTACGTTTACTATTGGCGACTCATTCAATGGCAGAGTAGCAATGCATAATCCATCATGGGAGAACGGTAAGGATATTCCCGCATCTAGGTGGGATCAAATTTTTATCCCTTGGAGTCGAAGAGCCATCATTGCATTATTTATGTCGCGCAAATCTTACGATGGAAGCTTGTTTTTAGATAGAGAGAGCGTTGATCCGAACATTCATCTCCAAAGGTCTCATATGCGACGAGAATATATTGAACTTCAGTTCTTGGGAAAGAAAAATCTTGATCAAGTTGAAGCTTTCGCATTCACAGAACAACCACCAAGCGGAGCCTTTTTAAAAGCACTTAGAGATCGAAATATTATAATTTATGACCGACGAAGCGGCAAAAACGTAGTTTGGGATGAAAAACCGCTTTAAGATGCCCAGTCTAAACCCCAATCAATCGCCTGCAGATTTAGAAATCCAAATCAATAAAGACCCATTTTTAGCGACAGAGATTTTCTCTGGGTTGATGAATTTGATTTCATTTTTCAAGGGAACCTCCTTTTGTTTTTAGTTGTTCCTCACCCCCGGCTGGGGACAACGACAAAAGGAGAAGCGAACACTCGCAAAAAGAAATATACATACAGAATTTGCTCGGCAAAGTTTAATGACCGTCAGGGCATGACTTTGTTAAGAGCAAAATCCAATTTTTATGAATGTGGAAGCGTAAGGAATTGAAGAATTAGTTTCCGTTTTCAAATGGAAGATTGTCGCTCATACAAAGCCATTTAGGTCTTCGGTCAAACCAAATGTGTCGTGTCGGCAAAAGGGCATTGATGTCATCCAAAGTTCCTAATGAGAAAAAATAGACTTCGGGACGGTTTATGTAGTTAAAGAATAAGGGACTACCGCATTGCTGGCAAAATTCACGAATAACATTTTCTGACGATTGAAATTTACCTGTCTCTCCAAAGATCTTGATGCTTTCTTTATCAAGACAAACCCAAGTCAAGAAAGGTGAGCCACTGGACTTTGACACATTCTACAATGACAATGTTCTACCGCATAAACTTTGCCAGTGGCTTCATATTTTATTTTTTCGCAAAGGCAAGAGCCATTGTGATGAACTTCTTGGAGGGCAGACATTCACGAAGCCTTTTCAATCGGCGTCAAAGTCAGTTTGAAGCCCATCGTCTTCAAAATGGACGCCAACGTATCAATCGTCGGATTTCCTTTTTCACCTAAGGCTTTGTAAATCGTCGCCGTGGAAATTCCTGCTTCTTTGGCGATGTCCTCCATGGACATATCAAAGGCTTGGGACACTCGGCGAAGGGAAAGCAAGAAAGCAGGAGGAAAGTCGGCATTTTCTTCCAAAGAAGTTTTGAGATATTCGAAAGCCTCTTTTTATTTTTTTAAGTCGTTCCTTCATCCAGTCATCATATTTAACGGTTGGCTTGAATGAGAAAGTTTCAGACTTCACTTGTTTTTTAGTTGTCGTTTTTTATTCATAACTTTCCAATCCTTTAAATACGATTTTGCTTTTTTAATATCTTTGCTCTGCGTGCGTTTATCTACGCCCACCAAGAGCAGTAACATTTTTTCTCCTGAATAGAAAATACACCCGAAAGCCTGACCGTAATCATCCCTAAATTCAAAAACACCCTCACCAAGTCCTTTGATGTCGCCTAGATTCCCGAACACCGCTCTCGGTCAATCCGAGCCTGAATGATTGCTTTGTCTTTCTATCATTCAAAAGAAGTGAGCCCTTTGCAAATAGGGGCTTTGCCCGTATGCGGTTTGCAGATGCTTAACTCGCAAATCACTCATTTTCTACTTTAGTAGAACTTATTAAAGTTGTCCAGAATTACTTATTTTTAAGCACATTAGACGACTAAGCCTCTCAACGATAAGCCTTAGATTCAATCCATTAGAATCAGTCCGCATGAGGCCCTGTCATGCCCAAAATAGCCCGTTAAGTAGCTCCATGACAAAGACGAACTAATCCATTTGCGGCGGTCGCCGCATTACCATCCAGACAACTTTTTAGTTAATAATCAGTTTAAAGTAATTCCTGACTTCCCCACGGAGAGGCAAAAAGCAGAGATGCAATTTTAGGCGAGATGTAAACGAAATAGACGCGTTCCTGGGGCACTAATCGAAATGGTCGTCTTCGGTTACGAAGGCCATTTAAGGATCGAAATGCCAGATCAATTTTAACGGACATGAGCCTTTCAGATATTTGGTTGGCCCAATGATTGCTGCCATAATAATAATGATGAGAAGCAAATCTTCATTTAAAGCGTACTTAATTCAAGTGGCTATTCTTTTGATAGCTGTCGTTCAACTATCTTCAATTGAAGCCTTTGCAACCGGCGACGCCTGTCGCGAGATGTTTTTAGAAAATAGCCATCAGCAAGTAACTTTATCTGCGGAACAAGCAAAGTTGGCCGCTCAACGCTATAACTCGATTTTTATCGAGCAAGTATCACCAGCCTATGAGTTAGCATGGAACAAATATTTGCACTATTACGTGACCTTTTTACTGGAATCATAAAGTCCCAAGGTGTTGAATTGGCGGTTATGAAGAAGCTGGGATTCTCTTTTTCAGAATATTCAATTGTAGCTGCTCCGTCCTTAAGTACCTTTATAAAAAAATACGAAGAGCTGTTGAATGATTTGAAATTACCAGAGTCCAAGAGACTTCGCCCTGCGGTGATGCTTAGAAACAAGAATACAGGTGATTTCTTAGCCGTTCGAATTGGTATAGATCCCTGGCCTGAGGATTTAGCTGGCTGGATTTTTCCAAGAGATGTTCGCCTTAAGGCACGTGCCATGGCTGAAAATGTCTCTGCAGGTCGATTTCCCATCTTTGCGGAGGGGCTGCATGATGTGTTTCATTTGTTGCTTTTTTCAATGCATCCTGAATATGTTTCTCTTTTAAGAAGCGGAAATGCTCAATTGCTTCAGCATATGGAAAAGGGTTTATGTCGAGGGTGGCATTTAACTTGAGCGCTTACCTTAGCCAACCCTGCGCGGATGCATGAAATTTCGCAATTGGTTTCTTATAAAAATCCCACTGTTGATTCTCGACTTCAGGATTTTCAATCCGCGATCTTCAAACTAACAGATGGTGAGGTTATCGAGCGTGCGAAATTTTGGGAAAAAGCTTATCAGAACTATCTCATTCACTACTCTGCTGGGATGCGCGAGCCTTACGAAAGATCACAGTATAATGGTCTTGTTGACTCTCAAGCACTAAGTAGCAATACGCTTCCCAGTGAGCTTCTAGCATCCGGAATGGCACATTTGGACTATAAACTCTCCAAACGACTCAATGCCGTTTCAAATAGCAACTCTTCATCATCATCCTTAGAAAAAATGGCTGATCTTCGTCAATCCTTAGCAAAATTAGAGTATGCCCTTTGGGCAAGTTCATCGAAAATAGATCTTGCACAATGGATGAGTGACACAATGAAACCGAAAGTAAATCCTGAATCCCCAACTTTTCAATTCATCTTAGATGTATTCGGTGAGTCATCACCTATTTATCAAGTCCTAGTGCGTTCATAATTCTCTGGTCTCATTAACGCGATTCAATCAACAAAGCTCAGTTCAAAAGGCTCAGTTGTTATGTACCGCCCATAAATCTGTGCCTTTCTACGGTCCCGGGAAGTTGCCCTCAAAAACAAAAAATCCGCTGTCCAGCAAGGTTCAGCGGATCGTGATTTTTGAAATCCAGAATCAAGTGTTACATGATTACTGCATCTGACAGACTAATTCATCTGATTCGAGGTCTAGCTCATTCAGAGTTTCAGGAGTACGGTAAACTTTCCAGGTTGCTTTGAACTGACCTTGTATTTCATCGCGTGACTCTATTCCAGCGAACCCAACTGAACTCGTTTCAAGGCCCCGCTTGAGACGAGTGGCCTGATCTTTTTCCATAACTCCGGCCACAAAAGCATTATAGCCAGGGCGTGGATCTTTACGCCACGTAATGTCGGTATCAATGGTTCCAGAATATTCTTGGCCATTTTTTTGGACTTTGTAATCGATGAGTCCCAAGTATTCTTGCCATCCATTGATGTTGCCATTTAGTAATATTAAATTGCGCTGAAGACTCAAAGTCATTTGAGCGGACTTACATACAAAAATGTAAGGCGATGCAGCCTCAGCTTGATTTAAAGAAATAAAGACCAAAATAAAACTTAATAACCGAGTCATTTTATTCTCCTTTTGAATTTGAATTACCGACTATACCTGATGGCCCCAATTATTTCACCTGTAATGATTTAGACAGATTGCCAATTTTTGTCACAAATCTATAACCCTTTCCGGTTTTAAGCGGGGTTGGGCCATTTGAAGAAGAATTCGTCAGTGGGGATGACCCAGACGAAAGCGCCGCAGTCCTGACTTTTTTGCCGCCAGTTGATTGTGGGCTCTGCAGAGGATTCGCAGGTTTTCTGCTCTGTGTTCTCCCCCTAATGCCAGAGGTTTTATGTGGTCCACCTCAAGCTGGAAATTGGCTTGGCATCTCCGTCCAGTGCGAGGGTCTTGATATTCGCACGCCTGGTGAGCCTTCGCTAGCAGATAGCGTTTTGTTTTTGCAGTGATCGCAGACCGATAGCGAGTCCTTGGCGCCATTGATGGCTTTTTCGTAGCGGTGTTGCTTTGCGCTGTTTCTGAACATTCTGTTGTGGGGTTGTTATTGCCCTTGCCCATTCTGGATTGGTTGAACTTCTTTGCCAACTGAGTAATGACTTCTGACCAGCTTCCATCAGGACATTGGTGCGAGAGCAGAGACTGAGCTTGTTTCAAGGCCTCAAACTGCTCCCGGGTTAAAGTAAATTCTATTCGGATGGTGTCGTTTTTTTGGGGTTTTGTAATCTCATTTGCCTTCGCTGGCAGATCAAATTCAGTGGCTAAGATCTTTTCGCTCTCGAAGATGCTTTTGCTCTCCATGCTGACAAGGACTTCGGTGACTTTCTGCGAAGTCACCGCCGTGCCCTTTTTGTTTTCTGCCTGAAGGCACCTCTGCATCTGCGTGAGTTGCGAGAGATTGAGAGTTGGTCTTTAACAAACGAGCCCTTGAAGGCGCCAGGTAGGCAGCCGATTCGCTGTAGTGCAGGGCTTTGACTAAATAAGAGAAAAGACTTTCGTAGCCCATTTTCAGATGCAAATCTCGAGAATCCACTTCGTTGATGTGAAGTAAAATAACATGTGTTAGTTTGCGTTCGCTGCGTGCAAGCTTTTCTAGCCTAAGATTGAGTTCTTCGTTTGAAATCTTTTTGAAATCCATGACAACTCTCCTGCTTAAATTCCAGAGAAATATAGCACGGATTTTTGACGGTGATTTTCGCACTTTTTCAGAGGAGAAAAGGGCTCTTGAGTCACTGCTAATTCAAGCCGTAAAGAGCTCGACTCGCTCTCGGTAACGCGGGCCTTAGCTGCGCGACTCCGACCTCAATCTCAACGAGAAATCGCCCCAAGGAGGATCCTGTGAGTCGTAAAAACACGCGCAAGAGAAAAATTCGCTTCAAAGTAAATTACTCAAAAATGCCGCGATGTTTATTCACTGAGAAGCTCAAACTTCACCCTAAAATTGCTGTGAGCCTTCTTATTCGCCCCGGATCAATCCGGAGAACCCAAATCTAAATACCGATGATCGCACTTACAGTGAACCCCTTTTTTTTCATCAATCAGGGGGACAAATTGATGTAGGCCTATCTCGCAAGATGAAAACAATTTTATGGTCCAAATAGACGCCAACCGCACCGAACATAGGATTTGTATGGGGAGAAGCACCGTCTAGCACCTCCAATACAAATTCAAATGGGATGGACTTTTAAAAAAAGGCCAGCATTCTAGGCCGGCCTCTTTGAAAAATTTTTAAAAAAAAGTAATGCTTTATTTTTTTACCATAACCCACAGCATTTTTCCACCGCAGACATAGTCTGACTCTTCATCTTGAAGAATAATTTGACTTTTTTCTTTAACATATCCTAAAGCAAGAAACGTTTTTGATTCAGGAATATCTTCGGTCGTTCCATCTTTATGAACGGCCGATTTTTTGATTTAAAGTGAAACTGCCTTCAGTGGCCGAATAAGTTCCCGTGACAACTTCTCCACATTCACCTTCACAACTACCATCTAAAACTTTAACGTTTTCAACGTAGGTTCCATCAGCCTTAAAAGTATAAATTATTTCAACTTTAAGAAATTTGGCGGTATTTTCTTTATCCATACAGTCTAAAGCTGTTTGATAAGTACCTGACTAGATTGCCACTGACCTATTTAAGATTTCAGCGGCCGCTTTATCGGCATCCATTTTAGAATCGCTACTCTTATTACACGCTGTCAATCCAGTAGAAAGAGCTGCTGCTCCGATTAAAAACATAATTTTTTTCATAGGTTTTACCTTCCCTAAAATGGGGAGATTTATAGTGTCCTGAAGCGACATTTCGTAAGGTTCTGATACTCGACGAAGCGACTTTGGAAGAAGCTCGTAAAGCCATTAAAAATTATAATTTTCACCGAAAAAATGCAATTGGTCCATTGGCTCACAGATTAGAGCCATGAAGAGATTCAATCTGATCAAAAAATTTGATAAAATTTTTTTCTCACCCGAATTGGTGGAACTTTTCATTAAAAAACCAGAAAAGAACGTGACACTCATTGAGAAGCCCGTTGTTGAAAATCAAAATGGAATCCTGTATTAGTCGTCGGCGGTTTTGATTCCATTTGATCGATTTGACGACCTGAAAGAGCTACAAAATCTAAAAGTGTGATTCAAAAATCAGAAATTAGTTTTCACTTTTAATTTTTACTTCTTCTTTTGGTTCACTTGCTCTTTTCTGCGAATTTCTCGTTGTTTTTTTGAAGCTTCGACAATCTTGGCAGTTGCTGGATCTAATGGTTTATCAGCCTCTTTCATAATTTCAGATACTCGGTTCAAATTTGAGACCCAATCAGTAAAAGATCTGATTGGTATCAGTGTTCACTGCCATTTCACCGTCTTTCGAAACTAGAATGCGAAGATCTCGGTTGATACTGCCGGCTGAAATATATTTTACGTTGTAAACCCAAGTATACATTCTTTCTGGTTTCAACGAAGGTCTCTCGGTGCTGACCTCAATTAAATCTCGTTGAATATTTCTGGCTGATTTAATCATCATCGTGTCGCCTTGCTTGCTGATCGCATACCCATTCACGGATAAGGCTGACGATAAAAGATTAAAGGCTTCTTCAACAGAAGTAGGTTCTTGTAAAAAAATTGAAACCTTCCCACGAACTGAGGGGTCAACAACAAATTTTTGACCAGTAACTTTAGAGTAAGCTTCAATTACTTTTATCAGGTCTTCATTGTTGTAATTCATTTTAATTTTATTATCTGCCTGAGCCCAGCTCACTATGAATGCTGCTAAAGTCAAAGTTAAAAACTTCATAGAAACTCCTTCGTTGTTTTGAATTTCAAAGATAATCATAACTTTCAGTTATTTAGCAACGAGTTTATAACCGCGAAGTGCTAAATTCTTAACCCCCGCTCCAAAGCAACAACACTATTCCCACCGGTAGCAAAGTGAGGTACGTTGTTAGGACTGAAACGGATGTTAAGTTGAACTTAGGAGGTATCAATGAAATTAGAGTGGGTTAGTTTTTTCTTTTTTTTCGTTGCCGGATTGGTCCATATTTATTTCTTTATTTTAGAGTCATTTTTATTGCAAAAAACCGATGGTTATAAGTATTTGAAGATACCACCTTCAGATCACACTGCGATCAAACCCTGGGCTTTCAACCAAGGATTTTACAATCTATTTTTGGCCCTCGGTATTTTCTTGGGATTGTATTTTGTCCTAAAACTGCAAGTCCATGTCGCGGGCATAGTCACGAGCGTATTTGGCTTTGGAATGATCGGGGCTGGACTTGTACTTTTCTTTTCCGCGCCAAAACTACGGCGAGCCGCTTACCTACAAATAATCCCACCCGCTTTAGGATTTTTTTTCTTAGCCTTTCATATCATTCCATTTCTCAAATCATAAGATTGGAAGCCTCTTCGCGATTCTCGATCTGATATAGCCTTTGCCAATCTTGTGACGGACTTCGTCATGACTCTGCGCTAAAAAACCACTCGACAGCACAAGCCCTTGGCCCAGCCCTCGTTACTTGTTTGGTTTTCGAGAACGCATTACGTATAATTTACATCATAACTTCCGAAAGGCACAGCCCATGAAATGTCCCTCATGTTCTAATAAGCTTACATCCAAAGTTATTAATAAAATATCTCTCGATGTTTGTGACAATGGCTGCGGCGGAATTTGGTTCGACCAATTCGAATTAAAAAAGTTCGATGAAAAATTTGAACCCGATGCTGAAGGCTTACTCGATATTAAAGTTTCTCCAAATGTGTCGAAAAATACAACCAAAGTTCACGACTGCCCCAAGTGTATCAACATTAAAATGATGCGCCACTTTGCGAGCACCAAAAGAAAAGTGACTGTCGATCAGTGTGCACAGTGCGCTGGGTTCTGGCTCGATGCTGGAGAACTCACAGAAATTAGAAATGAATTTGAATCTGAGGCCGACCGTCATAAAGCAGCTGAAAAACTATTTTCTGAAATGTTTGATTCAAAACTATCAGAGGAACGTGAAAAGTCAGCAGCTCAAAATGAAAAGATGCAAAGTATTGCAAAAGCCTTTCGCTTTGTAACCCCAAGCTATTATACTAAAGCAAAAAAATAAGCCGTCTCAACCATTTATTGTAAAGTGCAAAAACTACTTCATACAACTAATGGGTCGTTTAAAACTTAAGTTGGGAAGAAAGATCATTCGCGAGCGCACCATTTTTTTGTAGACCTCATTAGAGCCCTGAAACTTTGCTTTTTCTTTTCGGCTGCACTCGGATTTAGATCAATTTCGACTTTCATCACATTGATACAGCCAGCAACTGCCGTTGCAAAAGTACTATTGAAAAAGGTAGCATTTTCTAAGCGTTGTTTGGGACTCGTTTTAGCAAACAAAAACTTTGATGCGACGATATCATAGTCAAGACCCCGCACCTGAAACAAATCTGCCCCAACCCCAGTTGCAAGATTAGAACGAAAAATCGTCTTAGTGTTTTTATTATAGCAATAGACCTCTGTCGCTGATTCAAAAACCTCAGAAGAAGTCACAAAGACAGCCCGACGCTTTGGATTGATCAAACCAGTCACTGTTTTTGTATTTTCGACCAAAACACTTACATAATTGAAGGTGTTCGGCGCCCTGTCTACATCATCAACGGGGTCTATCGTTGTCCCAATGTTCATTTTATATGAAATCACTTTGTATCGTCGCGTGTAGAATCGATCTGCATCAATTATAGTGATCTCTTTTGGTGAATTCGAACTATTAAACAACGAATCTGTCGTGGCATCGGCTGTCAATCGCAATTCATGAGTCGATCCTGACTTGCCCGACGAAGCTATCTCATCCCAAACTCGCAAAACTTTTTCAGGCCTTTTTTTGCGGCTCAAAGACGTCGTAAGCGCTACATTAAAGTTGGCATCTGCGGCGCAATAAGTTGGAGCTACAGAAGCTGCCAAAGTTGCGACTCCATAAAAACGGAAATCGTTTGTCGCCGATAAATCCTCCGCTGGGTTTAACAAAACAATGTTTCTCAAATCATTCTGGATCTGCTCTAAAGAAAGCGAAGAGTCCTGATGACTACCTGACCACTGGTCAAACAAATTAAATTGGGCAAAAAAGTAAAACAAAAAAGACAAGGCGCCTGCCGCAACAAGTGTCGAAAGCGCAACTGCTATAAGAATTTCTATAGCCGTAAAACCTAGATCTCGACGGTCTTTATCTTTTAAAAATTGAAATCTCTTCAGATAAAAGCCTTCCGTTAACATCCTTATTTAAAACCTTTATGTCGACCTGCAAAAGTTGACTCGAAAAACTCGGCAACTTCATCGTCGAAGCTTGACTGAAGGTTGCGTTAATGACCGTCGCCGGCAAAAATGAAGCTAAGAGGTAAATTTTTCCATGCTCAATATTCGATAACCCACAGTGACTCGAATTACCAGAAACAATATTTTCACTGACGAAGGTCCCGTCCATTTTGTACGTGCGAATTCTGCACTTTCCTGCCGGCGGCAAAGTCTCAATTGGATTCCTTTAATCTCGATTAAATTTTGCAACATAACATCCTTACTTGCCAATTTTTTCTCGATATTTGCTTTGTTTGAAGAGTTTAATCCACTAAAAGTAAAGTAGATACCCGTAACCGTAAAGAATATGGCCATTGAGATCAGCACTTCAACAATTGTAAGTCCCCGCGAATTCATTTTTTGACCTCTATAATCGGCATTTCTACTCCGACCAAAGATCCCACATTTCGATAGTTATTCGGGGGTGAAATCTGCGAAAAAATATGTCTCCCTTCGTTCATAACTGGCTGTACAGCATAAGGATCGTTTGGCCCACCATTGACTGTTGAG
Source organism: Pseudobdellovibrionaceae bacterium (assembly GCA_016719575.1). Classification (GTDB taxonomy): domain Bacteria; phylum Bdellovibrionota; class Bdellovibrionia; order Bdellovibrionales; family Bdellovibrionaceae; genus JACMRP01. The sequence continues at coordinate 489,717 of JADJYV010000002.1, forward strand.
TTGATAAATCTGGCATTGGTTTTTATACAAGCTGAGTTTGAAACAACGGGTTGATAATAATAATTATTAGTATAACGAAAATGCTTATGCGAAAGATCCGGATAAATATAGGAGCTATTAATCACACTGCCATTTTCTACCGGAATAGGTAACGAAGTGTTTGGATCAATGTCCGCAATAAAGTCATAACCAGCTTTAGAAATCATACAAGTATTTGAAATTAGCTGTTGAGAGGAAGAGTCCGGCCCACTCCACAGTCCTCTTAAATAGAACGGATACGAAGGGTTCAACGCCGAGTTCGAAAGCAGAGTCGTATCGTAAATATAATAGCGACGATAGCCAAACTTGAACCCATCATTCTCGTGTCTTAAATAATCTGTGCGGATATGCCTGACAGGTTGAATCTTTCCACCCACCACAGGCAACGTCTTCAGCACATATGAAAAGTCCGATGGAATATATTGGGGTGATAGCAGATGTATTTGCTCAGGTGATAGCAAAACCAATTTTAACGGTGACTTCTTCAAGGCCGGATTCGGTTCTGCCGTGTCATAATTGAAAAATATTTGGCGTAGATTTTCCGGCGCGGAAGTGAGAGGTGAAGACACGTCTGGCTGCACTCCCTTTAAAGCAAGAAGTTCTTCGCTCACCACCCAAAGTGCCATATTCGCTCTTTGCGTATTCGTTGTTAAGGTGCCTGTCATAAATCCAGCTGCTTGAGTTTGCTTTACTTCAGCAGGCACCTTCAAATACACCACTCTTCGCAACAACAGGTCCCTCTTACTTGGATCTGTCAAATCGGCGGCATTAAAATTATTTAACGTAAGAGAATCAAGGTCTATCGGACTGACTTTACCGCAAATGTCTCCCCCGCCTGCACCCTGATAATCCGTCAAAAAATTTTTATCCCAAATATTACAGTCCTTGTATGCCGAGGCCGTGTGGGAATTTAAAACAAAGCCGCACTGATTCGCATCCTCTTCGAGCGCTTGTAGATTGTCCCACCCAAATTTAGGCGCAGGTATAGATTCAGAATCCGTCGTAAAAAGATATCCGTCTAGGCCTGCATTATTTCGCCACCGCTTGAAACCATTTGGAAAAGATTCAGAACTTGAACAGTATTTCCCATTAGAACTTGTCAGCGAATCTGGCTTCGAAAAACAGGCAAAATTCGCCCTGATACCAAAGGAGTTTCCCCGCCCCATAAGTATAATAAAAAATTGAAGCCTTATCTGGATCATTTAAGTATGCACCACTGTCCACGCCCGTCCACGCAGTCAAGGGTGGAACACCTCCAAAAAGCGCATAAGGATAAACATTGCTTGCAACAGATGCCTTCGTGAGCGCTCCTATTCCGGTATTCACCTGCGACTGAAGGTTCGATGCAAGAAGTGGGTCCTTGGTGATCACAGCAACCCCACCGCCCCATTGACTTATTGTCTTATCAGGCGTCCCCCACGAATTTGAAAAAGGCGACAAAAGATTTTTAAAACTAACTGTTTCGTCAGGAAGCTGAGGTTCTGGCACGGAATATTGCTGATACCGCATCCCCCCCGCGAATTGCATCCGGTCGCCTTGAATAATAGTTCCATAGGTACCAGGAAAAGGGGAGACTTGACCCCCAAAATTTATTTTTGGATTTGGAATGTCGAGGGCCGCCTGAAATGAAATCGGTCCCTTCGTAAAAATTCGTCGATCCCTTGCAATCATTGCAGTCGCTGACTTCTCATCATAGAGGCGCCCTAATATAACTTCTTTTTCGCCCGCAGAAAAAATCAAGTAATCAGATCCATCCACCACTTTAATATATTTTTTATACTTGGCGCTTTGCCCCTTATAAATTCCTTCCGCCGTAAGTTCAAAGTTCTTCGCCTGAGCATTATAGAAAGCGTCAACCTTCCATTTAAGGCCATTCGAAAATTCGCCTGTGACACTGAAATTTTCGGACTTCAAGCAAGAGGCATTAGGCGGAGGCTCCCACATTCTGCGAGCAAGGGCCGCTTCCATCACTGCAAATGTAGACATCGTCGCTTCATTGAGCAAGAGTCCGTCTTTTTCTTTCACGAAAAGATTTTGATTTTTTGAGTAGATACTCATGACCTGAAAAAGAAAAAATATACCCACCGCAGATACGATGAGAACTATTGTCAAAACAGCGATTCCATTTTGTTTTTTTAACAAATGACTTTGAGCCATAGCAAATGATAGAAGGCGGGCCCCTATATTTCAAGACCTTTTATGAGTCACCTTCACTGCCGCGAATATAAGTGTGCCAGTGCAACAGTTGAGAAGGTCTAGGAAGTAACTTTTCAATAAAAAAAGTGGCCTTTATAAAGGAAAATAAAAATTAAGGGGATATTTTATATGCTTAAATTTCTAATCGCAATGGTGGTAACAATTCTGAATTTCGGATGCTCCAACCTAACACAAAAAAAAGAGCAACCCCGCAGCCCATCAAGCAACTCGAGTCCTCCTGTCTCCCACTTAACCGCAACAGAGCTGGCTAAATTTTCTTCCTTAGCTCAAAGTCAGGACTCAAAACGTCTGCACCTTCTCTTTTCTCATCTGAGAAAAGCCCAAATCCTGGTTTCGACCTTTGACCAAAGACTTGAAAAAGCTCAAAAATCAACTCAGGTTGACGCTTTGCTAAGATCAAATCTCTATTGCAAAATAGTCGAAGTTCGAACAATAAACGAAGAGATTGAAGAGAAGCTTCTCGCCACGGCCAAAGGAGCCTACCAAAACGGCCACGAAACCACTGCTTGGTTTTATGACCAACTCGTCGCCTTCGCTCATGAAGGGATCGCGCATCAGGTCGCCATGATCCAAAGCTTACGGGTTCTTAATAACCAAGCCTCAGACCTCTGCGGCACGCCCAACTGCATTCTGAGTGACATAAAGCAACTCAAAGGATTTTCAATCCCTCCACTGGATAACACCGCCTTCGCTGATTTTGTCAAAGCTAACAAATCGCTGATCGCCATACAAAGCGACTCTAACAAATCTGACCTCGAGCCTGGTAGCTGTTTTGAAGATACAAAACGTTTTCCGAACCAATCCCAAACCTATGATTGGAAGAATCGCAACTGGGTTGGGTCAACACTCCCCGATGGCCATTTCATTTTTACCTATGACGATGGACCACATAAAGTCTTTTCACAGGAAATAGGTGATGCTTGGATTAACGCAGGACTCGTCAAGCCAACTTTCTTTTGGCTATCAAAAAATATTGAAATTTATCCTGATGTTGTCAAAAAAATAAATGCCCAAGGCTATATCATTGGCTCCCACTCTGATCGTCATGCGGATCTCGGCAACCTAACAAAGGCACAAAGCCCCGATGATTTCAACAAAGTGAATAAACACATCTTCGCTGATGAACTCATAAATCTTGCCCCAGAAGATTTTGAGGAGTGGAAAAATCAAGTTCTTGATCGTGAAATAGTTAGGGCTGTAAAACAATTATCTTTAGCAATCGAAAAACCGGTAAGATATTTCCGACTTCCATACGGCTCCGGAACGAAACAAAGTAAAATTGGCGATCTCTTTCAGAGGATTGATGTCGACCATTTTTTCTGGCGAGTAGACTCTTTGGATTGGCAAGATAAAAACCCCGAAACGATTCGCGACCGGGTCCTTACGCAAATGAGCTCGGTCAAAAGTGGAATCGTCCTCTTTCATGATGTGCACCTCCAATCCCTGGAGGCAACAAAATTACTCATTCAGGCCATACGAGATAGTAAGAAATGGAAGGCCGTTCCGCTGAAAGCACTTCCTGGCTTAAAGGAAGGTATACAATGATTTCAAAGTCCGTGTTTGTTGTAATTGCGTTAAACACTTTTGCTCTTTATGCCATAGCAAAGGTACCCTATGACCAAATTGAGCAACTACGACGCAAAACTATTGCCATCCGATTTGCATCTGACAATCCTCAGTCAAAAGAAATTAAATCTTGTAAAATCCCTCTCGATTTTGCTGAAATGGGGGCGAGGCTCTCGCTCATTCAAGACTCTTCGGCAAAAGAATGGCAGTCCTTTCGAATAACTTCCAATGACCTCCACGAGCTTGATAAAAAAGTTCAAAACTGCATGGCGCGATCCAGTTGCCAAGTCTATGAGCTCTTTTTAAGCTCTGCCACCGCAGAGGCAAGCATTCAGCCAGAAGCAGAAATTCTAAAGAGCACTCTCAACAAGAAGACTCAAACAATGACACAAAAAACATATAAAAAATCCTGGTCCGATCTACCAAGTCCCTGCGACATCTTAAAAAAGGCTCTGCAATAGTTATTTAATCCCAAGCAATAAGTCAAAATCACTCTTACTGAGCGCCGAACCAGCCGAACCGATCTCGACATCTTTTTCCGTCTCCGTAAATAAAGACTGAAATTTTCTGTCTTTTCGATCCTTCAAAAGTTCAATTTTCTCTTCGAGAGACTCATGCATAATATATCGAAAAACTTGCACAGCTTTATTTTGACCAAGACGATGCGCCCTGTCCGTAGCCTGATTTTCAACTGAGGGATTCCACCATGGCTCAAGATGAAATACATAACTCGCTTTTGTTAAATTAAGCCCCACCCCGCCCGTCTTAAGAGTCATCAACAATACGGCACCACCTGAGTCAGCATTAAAGTCCGACAAAACTTTTTGTCTTTGTTTGGTTGGGACGCCACCGTGTAAGATATAAACGGGCACCTGAGCCGCTTTTAGAATCAAGGCCGTGTGCTCCAATGTTTGTAAAAACTGCGTGAAGACCAAAGCACTTTCACCCGACTCGACAATTTCTTGAACCGATTCAAGAAGAGTTTCCAGCTTGGGTGGAACCCTATCGTAACGAACATTGGGCAACGCCGCAGGATCAGAGCAGGCTTGACGCAGCCGAAGCAGAGCTGTCAGCATTTGCAATTGAACGCTGGCCTCGCCCTGAATAGCAATAGCTTCTTGCAATCGTTGATTGTAAGAAAGTGCAATGTCGCGATAAATTTCTTTTTGCCTTTCTTCAAAGGCGATACTTACTTTCGTTTCTTGCTTTTCTGGAAGCTGATCTAGAATTTCTTTTTTTGTTCTTCTCAACAACAACGGCTTAATTTTTAACTTAAGATCGTCCATTTCTTCGCGCGTGACCATTTCTGTATTTACAAACTGGCGACGAAAGTCATCGATTTTTCCTAGGCTGCCAGGGACTAAAATATCGACGAGTGAATAGAATTCACCGTAATGATTTTCCATAGGAGTTCCAGTAAGGCAGATTTTAAACTGCGCAGTTAAGGATCTGGCGGCACTGGTCCTCTTGGTCGTAATATTTTTTAAATTTTGAGCTTCATCAAAAATCAATATCTTCCATTTGTATTGATTCATAAAGGCCTCGTGCTCAAGTAACAGGCCGTAGGTTGAAATCACAACCATCTGCTCCTTGGCTCCGAGACGTCGACCAATACTGTCACAATCTTTGTTCGAAAAAACTGTTAACTCTAGTTGTGGAGTGAATTTTTCGGTCTCATACTGCCAATTGAAAATGAGCGAGGAGGGCACGACAATAAGGACCTGTCCCAATTCATTTTTATCCCGCAAATCGTCGAGAAAAGCTAGAGTCTGAAGAGTTTTTCCAAGACCCATATCATCGGCTAGCAGCGCCCCAAGACGAAGCTTGTACAAGTCCTGAAGCCATTGAACGCCCCGAGATTGGTAAGGTTTCAGCTCAGCTTTCATCGATTTTGGTAAATTGAGCTCCCGCGAACCAGCTCCAAGATTATCATAAAATTTACAGAGCTGATTCCACTCTTCATCTCCACGAATTGCAATGCCTGAAGCCCTCAGAGCCAAAAGATCCAATGTCTGAGCTCGTGGCAACTGATAAATTTTTTTCGCTATTCTTCTTTTTGCTCGTTGATTTTTGACTTTTCTGCAAGCGCTGCCAAAATTTTTCTAAACGGCGCAAAGACGGAAGTTGCTTTTGAGGAACTAAAAACAAACGCCCACCGAACTCAATAACCCCGCCTGAACCTAAACTTAAAAAGTGGTCAGGATCCACCTCTTCACCGCGCAAGAAAAACTTTGGATTAAGCTCAAACCAATTAAAGTTTTTCTGCTCTCCATCCGCTTGTAAAACAAAATCAACTTGGAATTCGTTTTCATCCAATTCTTCTATCGGTTGGCCCTTGTAGTGGATTTTAAAACCAAATGGAATTAAAGACTGAACGGACTCTAAAGAAGACTGAAGACTTGGGGCGGACTGGCGATCCCCTGTCGGAAAATAGCAATTATCTCCGCCTTCCTTTTTAACAACTAGTGGGGTTCTTGATTTTTTAAAAATTTCGCCGCCCGAAACAAGAGTCGCTTTTTTGAGAATTTCATATATTAGCCGGAGTTCTCTTTCAACAACTCCTTCCATAATCACTTCGCCATTTTCAGAATAAAAACTTTCATCAGTTTTAAAGGCTTTGAAGGTTAGGCTTACAAAATCATCAAAACAAGCCAGCACCGATTTAGAACACAGCTCTGTTAACGGCACATCGCGAACAAAAGTTGATCCAGTTCCGACAACTAATAGCCTTTGGACTTTTTCATGCAACGACAAAAATAAATTCTCTTTTTTAACCTCGCTGCCATCAGTTGTCACTTGGTCGAAATGCAGCGAAAGGGCCTCGAGAAAAATATATTGAAGCACTCCTAGGTGTTTGAGGAGCTTTAGATCCCATTCTCTCTTAGAGCGATTTCGACTGGCGATTTCTTTAGGCTCCGCCCCCAACAAAAAAGGAAGCCCCTGTGATAGGGCCTGCAGAAAAAGCCCCCCTTTAGTCGTCCAGCCCCGACGAACCAAATTTTTCTGTCCGTGAACTCTCGCTTCGTGCTGGAGGAAAAACCCCCCATCATCAGACAAATGAATCTCCGTCCTGCTTTGATCTGCACTGAGAGTTCTGGTCTCTCCCGAAATTTTTACGGGGATGGCTCGTCCCCGCAGGTGCCTAAGAATCGTTTTGGCTTCAAGCTCTCCAACAACGTCGATCGTTGGCATCTCCCGCTGCTCGAACTCGAGGTCATTTGAGATCTCCCCAAGTGCCTCTTTCAGCAAGTCAAACTCGGTCCACCAAGGATGCACTATAACAATTCCATCTACCGGCTCCACGGCAAATGACTCATAAAAAAACAATGGTCTTTTACGAAAACACACTAGCTTGAATTCAGCCTCGAGCTCTTTTTTTTCAACGAATTCAACACGCCAATCAACCTCGGAAGTCAGATCAAACTCCAGGGATTCAATTTTCAGAGCCCTTCCTGGAGAGTGTTTATTCTGCAAAAAAACTTCCACTTTTTTTCGCCGATGAAAACTGGAAATGGTGTTGAGTAAGGACTGAATGATTGCTTCAAGATCGCTCATCGCTTGACTGACAAAGGTTCTCTCATTGTTTTGAAGCAATGACCATTTTGCAAAAGCCGAAACTTGTGATGTTTCCTGAGGCAAAAGTTCCCCGGCCACCTTTTTATGCAACGGGTGGCGCAAAATTTCTTTCGCGCTGAGCTGCATTCCGTTGCTGAAATTATATCGAATCAAATCAGCGATTCGATTCTGCTTATTGATTTCATTGAAGTAGTGCTCTGAGTAGCCCGAAACTTTTTTCCGAAAAATTTCCGGAAGATTCCACAGCCTTGGCGACAGCAACTCTTTATCTTTGCTCACCTCGCGAAGTCGATATTTGCTAAAATCTTGATTTAATAGTTTCCCTAATGAAGGCCCGCCGAGCAATGGAGGTTCGTCTATACACAAGGTCAGTGATTCTAAAGTTACGAGGTCAAATTCAGAATGCCTATTTGAAGCCTCTTCTAGAGCTCCGAGGTGATTGGGACCCTTTAGCTGAGCTGAGAGTTGTACCAAACCCAATTTACGAAGCTCATCTGAACTTGCCGTCACGGCCTTCCACAAAAGGACAAAGCTTGCCCATTGATGGGAACAAGAGCGTGCAGACCGACCCGCGACAAGACAATCTGAACATGAAAAAACTAAGGGACCGTGAGGATTTTGTTCGTTAATCCTGACAGTAGTCAATTTGCTCAGGGGGCCACCGCTCCAGGATATCTGCAGATGCATGGCCCCTGACTCGGAAGGACGCAAATCGTAGCCACTAAAATCACCTTGTTCGATGATCTGCAGACCCTCTTCATAATCAGCTCGATCACCTAAAGGAGCTCGTTCACTTGGATCACGTAGCTGAGAAATGTTAAGTAGACTCATCGGCATTAGAAGCACATTCCGTCCTTTAAGGCCCTATATGGCCATCAGGCAGACTGCACTAAGCGTGGCCAGAAGTCACCAGGGAATCACTCAAAAACAGGTCATTGTGATAATGACTCGCTGAGCGTCATCATCCAAAAGTATCAACTTCCCGCTGATGACCCGTCCCTCTTTTGTCATTGAAAATTGAAGATCTCCCTTAATAGACTGAAAGTCGCTCTGAGAGGTACTATAAACTCGGTAACGACCCACCAGGGTTGTCACGCCCTTACCTTCATCATTCAAATCTAAAGCGATCTCCAAAGGGTCTGAAAGACCCATCGTTAAACTATACCAGGGGTTGCCGCTATTCTGTTCGCAATAAACACTCGTAACTGGTGATTTTGAAAATGCTGAGAACGAAACTAAGAATAAAACAAAAAATATTAATGAACAACGAGTGAGCGCCATGATTTTCTCCGACACAAAAATTGCTTTGGGGTCGGCCAAGATAACACAGGCAGAGGCTTCAATATCTAAAGAATTCCCATATCTGAAAAAATTATAACTGGAGCTTTTCGCGGCGAACATAGTTCTGCCACAACCCGATCAGCTTTTGCCGCGACATCTTTGACTCCCCAAGACTTACACCCGTCAGTTTCTCTAAACCGGTCACGGCTGCGGACTGAACTCGTTCATCCCTGTCTTCTATTAGCTTTGTAAATAGTTTAAGTTCATGGTCCGATGGTTTCTGCGCCAATGCTTCCACAATTTGAGCCCGAATCCACAGACTCTCTTTGTTACGGAAGTTGTGCTTTTCACTCATCTCTTCCCATAAAAGATCACGAACCTCGGGCCGAGGGTTCGCCTGCAAAACCTCTACAGCGGCGGAGCGCACAACAAGAGCCTTATCTTTCAATAGACTTTTGGCAAGCTTCTGGGCTTCGTTGTTATTAAATTCAGCCAGAGCTACAAGAGCTGCGTTCCGCATGAACCACTGTTTGTGGGAAGAGGCCTTCAGCAAATCCGGAGTCGCTTTTTCTCGTCGAGCCTCCGCCGCCATCATAAGGGCCCGCCAGCGAAGACGCATCGATTGGGTCTCTGAAAAAGCCACCGTAATATAGTCCTTATACAAATCCTGATTTAGTCCCTTTGTTACCTGGACCCGATTTTCTAAGGGGAGGTTTAAAATCTCTAGGACCTTTGAATTCATTACTTCTTTAGTCGGAACAGCCGCAAAAGAAACCCTCAAAGGAAAAATCGCTAACATTGCTGCAAATAAGGCCGACGTTTTCATACGAACTCTTTTGTTAAAGTTTTAAATGCGAAAGAACAAAAGCTTTTTAGATTTTTTTAGTCTCATCTGGAGTTTCCAACTTTTGTCCCTCTACGGCCTTTGCAAACTCAGCCATTAAAGAATCGTCGACTGCGTTACTAGAAGCCGCAGACTCTTTAGGGGGTGACGAGCGAAGGGTCTCAAGCTCTTTGCTTAATCGCTCATTCTCTTCTTTGAAGAACGAAAGATCCGCAATGTCTTCAGAAATAATTTCATATTCAGCAAGACGCGCTTCGAGCTCCTTGATCTTATTCTCGTAGTCACTGCGCTCTTTTTCTGCCAATCCAGCTGCAGCCTGAGCTGCAGCTGCTATCGCCTCGGCACTTGGCGCCGAATTTGGATCCTGCGCTGCCACGGCAGCCTCTGCCGCCCGTTCTTGCAAGACGACGATTTGATTTTCTTTCTCTTCAAGAGTTTTTTTCAATGTCGACAGCTCTAGCAGTAACTCTTGCGGGGCTCCCCCTATTGAAGGGCCAACAGCCTGCAGCGTCGCTTGCTGCTTTAAAATTTCTTGCAATGTCTTTTCAATTTGGACAGTATGAACGCCGGGCTCCCCCTCGGCTTCCAAACTTTTCGAACTAAAAAACATCCGGTACACCAGATAAATTGTCGACACTAAAATCAAAGCCACCAAGACTTCGATAATAAGAGCGTTGTTATGACTCCAAAAAGATAAAAACTTTTCCATGTGTATTTTGATTCTCTCGACCTTTACCCGCAACGTCAAGATTCCAAGATCGGGGGCCTGAAAATACTAACATCTTTGGATCTAGACCAAAGATGTAGTCCTATGCTAATCTCCACCCATGTCACAAACTCACTTCGATTTAATTTTAAAGAATGCCACAGTCTTAGTTCCAAATTTTGAAGGCAGCGGCCTTCACGAGGAACAACTAGACCTCGCCATCAGTGACGGACGGATCGCAAAAATTGCCCATCAGCTGAATGATTCCTCTACTCAAGTTCTCAACTTAAAGGGCCTGCATATCCTGCCGGGAGTCATTGATTCTCAGGTTCACTTTCGTGAACCGGGAATGACACATAAAGAAGATCTCGAAACTGGCACAAGGGCCGCTGCGCTCGGCGGAGTGACGACTGTTTTCGAAATGCCAAACACCAACCCACCAACAACAAGTCAGAATAGCTTTGAAAATAAAGTTCAATGTGCAAAAAATCGCTGCCATACTCACTACGCATTTTATATCGGAGCCTCTTCTGAAAATGCAGATCAGCTTGCTAGGCTAGAGCTCCTGCCTCACTGTTCTGGGGTAAAAATTTTTATGGGTAGCTCAACAGGAAACCTTCTTGTTGATAATGATGTCATACTCGAAAAGATATTGCGCTCAGGAAAAAGAAGGGTGATCGTTCACTCAGAAGATGAATTACGCCTGCGCGAACGGCGCCACATTGCTGAGAGCTCTGGAGATGTTCATATGCATCCTGTGTGGAGAGATGCTGAATCCGCTCTCATCTCGACAAAGCGACTATTGCACCTTGCCCGCAAAACGGGTCGCAAAGTCCATGTTCTTCATGTTTCTAGTGGCGATGAAATGAACTTTCTCGTTGGCCAAAAGGACTTCGCAACCGTCGAAGTATTGCCTCAGCATCTGACTCTCTATGCACCAGATTGCTACGATCGCCTCAAAAACTACGCACAACAAAATCCGCCTATTCGAGAAAAAGCACATTTGGATCGCATTTGGAAAGCCATCCAAGATGGCACAGCTGATGTCATTGGCTCTGATCACGCCCCTCACACCCGAGAAGAAAAAGAGCGCCCCTACCCACAAAGTCCCTCTGGAATGCCCGGGGTGCAAACCTTGGTTCCAATCATGTTGAATCACGTCAATTCTGGGCGCCTATCACTTTCTCGTTTTACGGAAATGGTAACCGAGAATCCCCGCCGAATTTTTGGAGTCAAAAACAAGGGCCGAATATCTCTTGGTTATGACGCCGACTTCACCGTGGTAGACTTGAAAAAGGAACGGACTATCGAAAATAAGTGGATTGCTAGCCGTTGCGGCTGGACGCCCTACGATGGCATGAAGGTCACCGGGTGGCCCACACATACAATCCTTATGGGAAAAACAATTATGGAAAATGATCAAATTATAGCTCCGCACTGCGGCCAGGGAGTGGACTTTGCCGTCATCACCCCCTAAGGGGAAACAAGCCGCACTTGCCCTTCTCTTTGGTGGGCTCCTGCCCGTTATTGCCTTTACAATTATTGAAGAAAAATATGGTGTTATCGCTGGCCTGATCGCAGGTATGACCTTTGGTGTTGGTGAGATTTTATTTGAGATAATACGGCACCACAAAGTGGCAACAATGACTTGGATAGGAAATGGCCTCCTGCTGGCTCTCGGTGGGATTTCTCTGGTATCAAACGAGGGGATTTGGTTCAAACTTCAACCCGCTCTCATCGAGGGGGCTTTTGCTATCGCTCTTTGGGGATCCTGCCTCCTAAAAAAACCCTTGCTTTCTGTCGTAGCTGAAAAGCAAGGTCAAACGTTCCCCGATGCTATAAAAATTAAGCTTGTCGGGATCACTTGGCGCACCGGAGTTTTTTTTGCAATTCACACAGGACTCGCAATATGGGCCGCCCTTGACTGGTCGACCACCAACTGGGCTCTCCTCAAAGGTGTCGGTCTTACAGTTACTTTTATAATCTATTTAGGAGCAGAATTTTTTTACCTACGAAAAAATGTTTGAATTCAGAAAAGCAAGTGTTCCGAAAATAGAATATAAAAAATCAGCAAAAGATTTAGGATGGCCAACACACCGGTTGTAATTACAGTTCGAAGTATCTCTTGTGGATTTGATTCTAAAGATTTTCGTTGGCGCAAAATTAAAAATAACTTCTGAACGATCATCGCAGCACCCCAAAACTGTTGGTTTCCTCTCGAAAACCAATTTCATTTTGAAAGAAGCAAAATCGGGGCCAGAATATTTAGGGTCAAATTGCAACCGGCTGGCGGTAATAATTTATTGTTATTTATAAATAAAAAAGCCTCGGTTTTTGCCGAGGCTTTCTGTTAGATCTCTTTTTCCTTGCTTATTTGCAGAACGGGAGATCTGGTTGAATCTGACATATAATTTCACAAAGTTGCGGATCTCCAATTGGACATTCGCCGCCGCCATCAGGAGGTGGTTGGCCGGGACCGGGAGGTGGATTCGAAGATTTCGCGCCTACATTGATATCCAATGTAGTGGCTGTTGCTCCTGAAGCATCTGTCACAGTGATTTTTGCTGTTCCATTGCTTGCCGCAGTCATAGCTCCCGCATCAGTTACTGAAGCTACTGAGGGATTGCTACTTACAAATTTGAAAGGCGCCTTTCCACTCCAAACTTCAAAGTTAATAGTTCCTCCGGTTGCAACGCTTGCAGCCGCAGGAACTAGAGTCATTTTTTTAGAAATAACAACGTCCACTGCCTGCAAAGCATCAACGCGGCAGTTACAAGCTGTTTGAATCTGAGCCTTTGCTCCTGAAGTTTGTAGAATTGCTCGAATTTGAGCACCCGTGAGTGAGCTATCCTGAGCCTTTAAAAGAGCCACTAGACCGCTCACAAGTGGAGTCGCCATGGAAGTCCCAGACAGCTCACCATATTTGTTCTTCGGCAATGTGCTCATAATATTTAAGCCAGGAGCAGCAACATGAACGGTTGCAGTTCCGTAGTTTGACCATGATGGTTTTTCATCATTTGGGCCAGATGCCGAAACGGTGATTGAGTTAGGAAAGCCATTGTTCGCTGGATAAACTTCTGTCACATCATTATTTTTACCATCGTTGGCTGCCGCAGAAACAAAGATAACTCCTTTGTCGTCTGCACGCTTAATTGCCTCTAACAATGGAGCTGCTGTTGAGCGAGGAACTGTCGCGCCCCATGATGCAGAAATAACTTGAGCTCCATTTGCTACAGCATAGTCGATCGCCTTAATCGCATTGTTCAAATCACCAGATCCATTTTCAGTTAAGAAACGAAGCGGCATCAGTGTCACTTCAGGACTTATACCGATAGTACCCTGGTCTACAACCCCTGTCGCGCCGACAACCCCTGCACAATGAGTTCCATGGCCAGGATTCTGAGCTCCGGTTTTATCCATAGGATCTTTTGTGTTTTCAGCAAAATCGTAACCTTCCATCATATTTGCAGCCAAATTATTGTGCTTGTAGTCAACACCCGTGTCGATTACAGCGACAATTACTTTTTTGCTGCCGCGATTTCCAGCTTTTTGCCAAGCTTGTTCAACTTGAACTTTAGAAATTGCCCATTGATTTTTTAGAGCCATCATATCAATCGGCGCACTAAATGTGTGTAACTTAAAGTTAGGCACTACATACTCAATTGAAGGATTACTCAACAATGAGGCAAGAATGACGGTTTCTCTGTCTTGGTTAACATCCACTTTCACGATGCGCCCAATAGTGTGGTTGTCTAATACCTGAATTTGATTGCTCTGAGACAAAGCACTCAAGGCCGAAAAGGCCGAGCTGCTTCTGTATTTCACTAGATATTCCCCTGCGAATACCTGTGAAGTAACGAGCAACGCGCCTATAAAAAGTATGCGTTTCATTTTTGATCCCTCCATGGTTAAAAAATCATATTCAGGTTTTATGCACAAAATATAGAAAAAAATTTAAGTTTCTTAATTTTATGACACACAAAGCAACAGTTGAAAGATCGACGATCATTTAGAACAATCTTCTGGCATGACAATACTACAAGCTATCATCCTCGCTTTTGTCGAAGGACTTACTGAGTTTCTTCCTATTTCCTCCACGGGCCATATGATTTTAACCTCCTATATGATGGGAATAGAAAAAAACTCCTTCGTGAAAGACTTTGAGGTTATTATTCAAACTGGTGCAATCTTTGCGGTCCTAGTTGTCTATTGGAAGCGATTTCTACCAAATTGGACCTTTTATAAAAAACTTTTTGTCGCGTTTTTGCCTACCGCCGCAATCGGGTTTGCAATCAAAGACCTAGTAAATATCCTCCTCGGGAGCGTCCAAGTTGTTGCCTGGTCGTTTATTATTGGTGGCCTTGTTTTAATATGGACTGACAAATTCTTTTTCCATCTTAATGACAAGGGTAGAAAGACAAACGAACTAGGTTATCGTGACAGCGTGCTACTCGGCCTTTCGCAATCAATCGCTATGATCCCGGGAGTCTCAAGATCCGCGGCAACCATTATCGGCGGCTTAGCCCTCGGCATGAATAGAAAAGAAGCTGCTGAGTTTTCTTTCTTTTTAGCGGTGCCAACTCTGGCGACGGCCACTTTGTACAAAGGCTACTCCCTTTTAAAACATATCGAGACTTCTCATATTCACCTTTTGATTATCGGCAATGTCGTCGCTTTTTTAGTGGCTATATTGGCAATTAAAACTTTTATCGGTTTTTTATCAACTCATGGTTTTAAATACTTTGGTTACTATCGCATTTTGATAGGAGTCTTGTTTTTAATATTGATACACTTGGGAGTAGAGTTCAACTTATGATCGAAAATGGCACTCACTGGCTAGGGACGATTTACTTCGTCATACCCACATGGAAATGGCTTGTTCTGATCGGCATTTTTGCTGGGAGCATTTTTTTATTCCCCCTGTCTCGGGCTTTATGCTCAAAGATTAAAAAACTCGAAACTTTAAAACCAAAAACAATTGGATTTTGGCACTACTACTCAAAATTAAAAATTGAAGCACCCACGAGTTGGGTTCTTATCTGCTGTATTTGGCTCATTACTTTCGAATCCCTAGATTTACCTCCGGGACTCGACAAGTATCTCACGCTCATAATAAAGCTGCTTCTTTCTCTCAACATTGGGCGCCTCGTCTATATCAGCATGGATGCCGTTGGATCCGTCGTCGCTGATTATACCGCAAAAACCCCTAGCACTCTCGATGATCACTTAGCCCCTTTGGCAGTTCGAAGCTCTAAAGTTTTGATTGTCATCCTGGGTGCTTTAATTGTCCTGCAAAATTTTGGTGTCAATGTCATGTCATTAATGGCAGGTCTCGGTCTTGGAGGCTTAGCCCTTGCCCTCGCTGCACAAGATGCCGCGGCCAATCTCATTGGCTCGATCATGATTATTCTAGATCGCCCTTTTTCTATTGGCGACTCTGTCAAAGTGACAGACGTTGAAGGCATTATTGAATCGATAGGCTTTCGTTCAACGCGTATCCGCACGGGTTACAACTCTTTAATCACTATTCCAAATTCAATCATGGCTAAAGAAAAAATCGACAACATGGGGGTTCGCCCGTATCGGCGCGTGCGGCAGGTGCTTGGGCTCCATTATGATACACCGCCAGAATTAATTACACAGTTTTGCGCCCGTGTTCGTTATATCATCCAGCAGGACACAACTTCAGTCAAAGACACTATCCAGGTCAGCTTTACTCAGTTTGCTGACTCTAGCCTAAATATTACAGTGGTATTCCATTTAGAAATTTTCGATGTGCAAGAAGAACTTCGAAGAACGCAGAATATTTTTTGCGAAATTATTTCTGCAGCAAAAGAAATGAGCGTTGTTTTTGCCTATCCAACGCAAACGGTTTACTATTCAGAAACAGGAAAAATCTGATTCTCAAGCCACTTTTTAAATGCTTCAAAGTCTTGTTCTTTTGTAATAGGGGCAATCTCCGTACGGTATTTTTCTTTCTTCTGGTCCTCTGCCAAAAAACAAGTAAATTCAAAGCTAGGGCCATCAACAACTTTCAATGTCACCGTGAAGTATCCCGCCACCCAATCAGGCAAGGGATTTTCAAAGAAAAATCCGCCCTCTGAAACATTCAAGGTTTGAGTTTTAAAAGTTTGATTTCCAACCAGAATTTCAGAGGGTATTCTTACTGAGTACCTAGGGTATTTACGCACAATGTACTCTCTAAACTTAGCCACACCAGGATCTGTATGTACCTGTGTGATATCATGGTCTCTATCGTCATTTAAATTTAGCTCAGGAATTGCAGGAAGAGAATTTTTCTCGTCCTCACAGTAGCCAAACAAATGATGACAGGGCTCCCCACTGAGCGGAAGCCATTCCGGCCATCCCTTTAGGTGGGCCCAACTAACCTTCGTTTCTGCGTCACTCATAGACGCCACTAAAATCTTGCACTCTCTCAGACTCAACTCTGAGAACGTCCAGGATTTTAACGGATTATGAATCGCCCAGGGGCGCCGATTGAAAAAGAACATCTTGATGTACTACTTCACACAGTTCTTGTGCATATAGCCACCAGGCTCAACAACCTCAATCCAAGCACCTTTCCTCGATGAGATTTTTACCCTTTCTCCTTTTTTAATAGTGCCAACTTGCTTGCCCCTTTCTGGTTGATCCCTGACTACGCAGTCTTTCACAAGAATGTTCATTTTTTCAGTTGCGCCTTTGATCGCTGCAACTCCAGGCTTAATTCCTGCCGTCTCTGCACGGATTCGCGCAGTTTCTAACATCATTTTTTCTGTTTCTGCCTCAGCTTTTGCCGTATCAACACGAATGACTTTCTCTTCGGCATTTGATTTTGCTTTTTCTAATGCCTCTTCAAGATTCATCCGTTCTTTTTTGGATTTTTCTGCTTCGCTTTTAAAACGATTCATTTCTTGCTCCGCCTTTGAAGCCTGAGCTTCATATTCTGCGATCGCCTTTTTTATACGGTTGCCTTCAAATGTCGCCTCCGCTGATTGCTTTTTCAGTCCGGCAAGACCCGAATCCAACTCTCCCTTGGTCTTCATATAAGCAGCACGTGCTTTTTCTTCGTTGGATTTAGTTTCAGCGACTTTTTTCTTTTCGGCATCCAAGGAGTCTTTGATTTTTTCAAGTTCGAGAGTGGCTTTTTTAGAATCTTCTTCTAACTTCTTCACCTGACTCTCGGCGTTGCTTTGTGCCAATTTTGCCTTTGTCATTTCGGATTCTGCCCTCTTTTTCTCAGCTTCGATTCGCGCGAGTTCTGCATTGACTCTTGCTTCAGTAGCTTTCCCTTGAGCAACAGCCTTTTGTGAGTTCAACTGCGACTTTGCGAGCTCTTGTTCTAATTGCTTCAAGCGCAGCTTTGCCTCTTCCAATTCTTTTTGTGCTTTAAGGCCATCTTCGACTGCTTTTTGTGCTTCTTTATCTGCGTCTTTAGCTTTTGATACCACCTCAGAAGCTGACTTCTCAGCAGCCTTCTTTTTTTCGATGCTACTTTCTTTGGCGAGCTTTGACTGTGTCAACTTTTCTTGCGCAGCTTTGATTCTTGCTTCTGCTTGCTGTTGTTGAAGTTCTGCAGACTTCTGTTGTTTTTCAGCTTCGGCCGTTTCTTGCTTCGCACGTGCGATTTCTCTTTCTGCCTCGGCCTGCTCTTTTTTGGCTGCCGCCTCTGCAGCGCGAGCCTTTTCTAAAGCCACCTTTGCCTCATCCCTTGTTTTTTCAAGGCGCTTACGCTCTTCTTCAGCGCGACGCCGCGTCTCTGTCGCCTCGGCTTTTGCTGTTTCAGCATCGGTTGCAGCTTCTTCAGCTTCAACGACCGCAGAATCCACTGACTTCGCATGGGCTGTCATGCCCCCTAGGATGAAAGAATATACAATTGCAACTACAAGTTGTTTCCAATGGCTCATTTAGAACTCCTTCTCTATGCAGAGAATTTTACACGAAGGGGCTACGAACGAAAACCAAGTGTTAGAAGACCTAGACTTCGTACTGCATTTTAACCGTCTCAAGAAGCCGTCTCAAAATAAGCCTTGTCTAATGGACTAAAGACAAGTGTCTAAAGCCTAGACTAGATTTGCACCTCAACTCATTCGTATTTCGATTTGGCTGGACCATTTTATGCACATCGAAGTTGTAACGGCCTTTGGTGTCTTAATTATGAGGGGAATGCATGTATACACGGAAGAATTCAAATGTACCATCCTTAGTGGCTATGAGTATGGCATTGGTTCTTATGACTTTATCTTACCAAAACTGCGCTCGAGCTAGGTTTGAGGTTGATCCAGCAGCCAAAGCACTCGCTCTGGACAAAGAAAATGTATTTGGTATTGATCCTTCAGTCGGTATTGGAAATCAAACGGGAATAGACCCAAATGTTCCCGGTGTCGGCAATGGCGGCGGCATAGATCCAAATGTCGGAGGCCAGTACACAACCACAGGCCCCTTACCGATCAGTTTTATATTTGAATGTTCAAATTCTAAGAGTCGAACTCTCGGCACAAACCTCATCAAAGCTACAGCTGTAAAATTGGTAATCACCTCAAACCTTGGTCAAAAGGCCTGCGAGATTCAGGGGGATATTAAAAACCAAATACTCAATAAGAAGACATTAACGTTTATGCCTTGTCCTGGTTTAGCTGTTGGAAAGTATGTCGCCTATCTTGTTGAGGCCAGCGTTTCCTCCAACTATGCCATGAAATCACTGACAGAAAATGATATCGAGTTCGAAGTCAAGAGTAACGGAACCTATTATGTCGCGAACAGAAGAGTTGAAATTCTATACGATTTAAATACACAAAACAGCTCTTACTCTGAGCTTAACGGTTTGCTTGGTAACACCAGCACTGCTGACACTCAAAAATCCTGTGATTCTCGTTCTTCGCCTCTAATTATCAGCATGGACTCAAACTCTCGGGGAATCAAACTCACCGCTCCGATGGATGGAATTCAGTTTGATATTCTTGGCCAGAGGTCCGCTCCGGTTGCTCACGCAAAAAAACAGATTTCTTGGCTGCAAGCCGATCAGGAGTACTACTTTATCGCCCTTCCAAATGAACGCGGACAAGTCCTCGGAATCGATGAAATGTTTGGCGATAACACCCGTGGACCCGACGGCAAGTATTCTGCGAATGGCTACTCGGCCCTTGCAAAATACGATGATGATCGCGATGGTCTTATCACTCCCGATGATGAAATCTTTGCCAAACTTCGCCTCTGGAACGACAACAATCGTGATGGAGTTTCTCAGGACAGCGAGTTGTTCAGCCTCGCAGAAAAGAAGATCTCGATTGTCGACCTTCACTACGACAAACGCTATAAGGAACAAGACATTTATGGAAATCAGACTTTAATGAAGTCCGTCGTCAAAACTGAGGACGGCAAAATGCACCTCTTATTTGACCTCTGGTTCCGGCATATTAATATCACGAAATAAAGCTCTTGAAAATGCAATCCCAGTGTTAGCAAGGTCTCCCCTGCGGGAGACTTTTCTTATTGGGCGTGACAACTTTAATTTCAATCTACCAGCTCAGCGAGGGTGTTTGTGGATTTAGAGGTGTTCAAAAAGAAAATTAGTTTGCAATTATTAACTCTCGAAGAAATTGCATCAAGGGCCTCTTTCGAGATGAGAAACTCAAAAGGTATTGGGAGAAATCCAAAACATTTCAGTCGTCTATGGTACAGTTGTGAGCAGGACCATACACACCACTTTGCGGCGGCTGATTGGGGTCGTACACAATATCTTTCATCTCATGAAATGGAATAACATTTACTAAATTAATATCTGCCTTTATACTTCGCTCCGAACGATCGGCTTTATAGTATGCACCAGGAATAGTTACAGTATAGCGCCCGATACTAACACTACAGCTAGTTCCAATTACTTTTTCATTTATTGAATCAATTAGTAAATGGGTTTTCATTGTAAATGGTGAAAATACGTACTTTCCTGTTCCATATCCATTTCGATCTATAACCTCTGCGTCGCGCCCGAGTGAAAAATAATTTCCATCTTTCGTTCGAAACCTTGCGTGTAAAACGTAAGTTCCAGTTCTAATGTTTATAATCTCTGATCCCCACGGTGAAGAGCGTACGCACTTAATAGTATATGGAATTAAAAGACTCCGAAACGACACTTTGAGTGAATCAATGTCTGCTTCAGGAAAATTTTTTTTTAGATCTTTGATTATTTTGATTCGAATTCCAGATTCGGCTTCTGAGGCATCACAACTTTTTAAATCAACCCCTGCAAAAGTTAAATTACAAAAAATTGATGTGAATACAACAATTGAACATTTAAATACAAATTTCATTATTTTTCTCCGGAAAAATTATCAGTACCTAGTTTGTGCAATACATGCAAGTTTTT
This sequence comes from Pseudobdellovibrionaceae bacterium, assembly GCA_016719575.1. Classification (GTDB taxonomy): domain Bacteria; phylum Bdellovibrionota; class Bdellovibrionia; order Bdellovibrionales; family Bdellovibrionaceae; genus JACMRP01. Next base: position 510,312 of record JADJYV010000002.1, read on the forward strand.
ACCCAAACTATACTGCTCGCAAAGGGAATCAATATCAACGTTTTGCGTTGTTTTCTGACTGAACCACTCAGCACACCCTTTACTGGTTCTCCGGATTAATCCGGGGTGAATAAGAAGGCTCACAGCAATTTTAGGGCGAAGTTTGAGCTTCCCAGTGAATAAACATCGCGGCATTTTTGAGCTATTTACTTTGAAGCGAATTTTTCTCTTGCGCGTGTCTTTACGACTCACAGGATCCTCCTTGGGGCGATTTCTCGTTGAGATTGAGGTCGGAGTCGCGCAGCTAAGGCCCGCATTACCGAGAGCGAGTCGAGCTCTTTACAGCTTGAATTAGCAGTGACTCAAGAGCCCTTTTCTCCTCTGAAAAAGTGCGAAAATCACCGTCAAAAATCCGTGCTATATTTCTCTGGAATTTAGGCAGGAGAGTTGTCATGGATTTCAAAAAGATTTCAAACGAAGAACTCAATCTTAGGCTAGAAAAGCTTGCACGCAGCGAACGCAAACTGACCCATATTATTTTACTTCACATCAACGAAATGAAGGCAAATGAGATTACAAAACCCCAAAAAGACGACACCATCCGAATAGAATTTACTTTAACCCGGGAGCAGTTTGAGGCCTTGAAACAAGCTCAGTCTCTGCTCTCGCACCAATGTCCTAATGGAAGCTGGTCAGAAGTCATTACTCAGTTGGCAAAGAAGTTCAACCAATCCAGAATGGGCAAGGGCAATAACAACCCCACAACAGAAGGTTCAGAAACAGCGCAAAGCAACACCGCTACGAAAAAGCCATCAATGGCGCCAAGGACTCGCTATCGGTCTGCGATCACTGCAAAAACAAAACGCTATCTGCTAGCGAAGGCTCACCAGGCGTGCGAATATCAAGACCCTCGCACTGGACGGAGATGCCTAAGGCCGCAAAACGCGGCACTCTCCAAAATTTCGACACTGCCAAAGCCCATATATTACAGCACGCCCGCCAAAGGGCTGGCACCGGAGTTGCTCTAGTATAAAGGCAACCCCCCATACGGCGACTAGGGATCCCCCCCCCCACCTGGTCGCCTTTTTTTTTCCCTTCAAAGCAAAAACACCCTAGAATAAAAATATGTTCAAAAAAGTTTTATTTTTTGCCCTTCTGAGCTTATCGTCCTCAGCCCTCGCCCTCGATATTATGGTGGACCCCGGTCACGGTGGCGTCGACTCAGGCACCACCCATCTGGGAGTTAAGGAAAAAGAACTCGTACTCAAAGTGGCGGGTTATTTAAATACCCTGCTCAAAGAGGACCCACAGTTTAAGACCAACTTTACCCGAACAACGGATCAGCATATTAGCCTGAAGTCTCGAGTGCAAAAAGCCGAAGCTGCGCGAGCTGACTTATTTATCAGTTTACATGCAAACTCAAACCCCGATAGCCGAGTCCGTGGAACTGAGCTCTACTTTCAAAATTCGCTACCACCTGATGAAGAAAGTTTGATCATCGCAGATCAAGAAAATAGATCGGAAGCCGGATATGAAGGCCTCGGGCTGATCGCCACAACGTCTCCCTCAAAGAAAAGTGATATCTCAGCTATTATCGGCGACCTGAATCGTCAGTACCGCGCCAAAAGCAGTTTAAAAATGACTCAGTTTTTATCTGACGGCTGGAAGCAAAGCAAAATCCTGTCAAAAGCCTCAATTAAACAGGCACCTTTTTATGTCGTTTCAAAAACGACCATGCCCTCAGTCCTTATTGAGGTGGGATTTCTGACTCACCCCGAAGAAGCAAAAAAACTTACGGGTCCAAAGTACCAACAAGAAATTGCCCAGAAAATCTACAAAGCACTCACCCATTACAAAGAAATGATGGACAAAATCGGAGATCAGGCCCTACAGTAGCCCCTTACAAAGGGACAAAAAAATGCGAGCTTACGGGCGTCTTTCTTCTCAATTAAGGTCTGTTAAAATCACACCACATGTTTCGGAATACGCTGAAGGATCGGCTCTGATTGAATTCGGAAGAACTCGAGTTCTTTGTACCGCCAGTTATGAAGCCAAAGCCCCCCAGTGGTTGCTCGGTTCCGGCGAGGGCTGGATCACAGCCGAATACGGCATGCTCCCGCGTTCAACCCATCAGCGTATGAAGCGTGACAAGATCACCTCTGGTGGCCGCACTCAAGAAATCTCTCGCTTGATTGGCCGTAGCCTAAGAGCCGCTTTAGATCTCAAAGCTCTTGGCGAAAAACAAATTCTCATTGACTGTGACGTCCTCAACGCCGACGGTGGAACTCGCACCGCTGCTATCACCGGCGGTTTTGTGGCCCTTGCACTTGCGCTTAAAAAACTTCAGGGCCTCAGTGAAATAAAAACTCTTCCTCTGATCAACTATGTTTCCGCGATCAGCGTCGGCATCCAAGGAAACGAAATTTTGTTGGATCTCGATTACGATGAAGATTCTGCCATCGGAACAGATATGAATTTTGTTATGACGGACAAAGGGGAGTTTGTCGAAGTTCAGGGAACTGCTGAAGACAAACCCTTCAACCGCGAGCAACTCAACATGATGATGGACATCGCCACAAAGGGCTGCGGCGAACTTTTCAGAATTCAAGAAGAGATCGTGGGTCCGATTTTTAAGCGCACACAAAATTCTTCTTTCTAAATTAAAGGGGCGTTATGGAGCTTTGGCTTGCAACAAGCAATAAAGGAAAAGTCAGCGAGTACAAAATCGGACTCAGAGATCTAACTGATCTCAAATTATTTACTCAAAATGACATTCCTTCATTCACGCCCCGTCCCGAAGATGGAAAGACTTTTTTAGAAAATGCCCAGATTAAGGCTAGAACACTGAAAGCAGTAAAACCGGGTGTGTGGATCTTGGGAGAAGATTCTGGTCTCGAGGTTGAGGGTCTCAACAATCTGCCCGGTATTCATACAGCGAGATATGCCGGCCCCAAGGCCTCGGATAACGAAAATATCGCCAAGCTGCTAAAAATGATGACCATCCGCCCTATTCAGAACCGCCGAGCTCGCTTTGTCTGCTCAACTGTCGTATTTACTCCAACAGGGGAAGAATGGCATTTCGAAGGTGCGCTTTCTGGCAATATTGCAACAAAGCCAAGTGGCCAAATGGGTTTTGGCTATGATCCTGTATTTGTTCCGGAAGGTCAGACCCAAACTCTGGCAGAACTAGGGCCTGGTTACAAAAGTCAAAACACACATCGAGCAATTGCATTAAAGGCCTTCTTGGAAAAGCTCAAATCAGTTTGAAGTGGACAAAATAAAATGACCTTGCTAGCCTCCCCCGGAATTGCACTTTTAACTCAGGAGACTACGAGTGATGAAGGGCCTAAAAATCTTTACGGGAAATTCGCATCCAGTTCTTACACGTAAAGTAGCCGAAGCTGCGGGTGTAGAGCTTGGTTACTCCCAAGTCAGCAACTTCGCTGACGGCGAAATCCAAATAGAAATTCATGAAAGCGTCCGGGGACAGAGCGTTTACGTCATTCAAAGCACTTGCCCTCCGGTCAATCAAAACTACATGGAGCTCTTTATCATGGTGGATGCCCTCAAACGCGCATCTGCGGCCCAAATCACGGCGGTCATACCCTACTTCGGATATGCACGCCAAGATCGCAAGGTGGCCCCCCGAGCTCCAATCTCAGCCAAGCTGATGGCCGATTTACTAACAACTGCAGGTGTGGACCGAGTCGTCTCCGTAGATCTCCATGCAACTCAAATCCAGGGCTTTTTTGACGGCCCTGTCGACCATCTCTTTGCTATCCCCACACTCGCTCGCGCTTGGCGAGAACAACTGGGCAATGGAGGTGACTTTGTCGCGGTGAGTCCAGACGCCGGAGGGGTTGAGAGAGCCCGTGCCTTTGCCAAACGTATCGAAAGCTCCATGGCCATTATCGATAAGCGCCGTTCAGGCCCCAACGAAGCCAAGGCCCTTCACCTCATTGGAGACGTCGCCAATAAAACAGCGGTGATTGTTGATGATATGATCGATACCGCTGGAACCCTTACACAAGGTGTTGACAGTCTTATTAAAAATGGTGCAAAACGTGTCTTCGCCGTTGCGACGCATCCAGTTTTGTCGGGCCCAGCGATTTCTCGCTTAAAAGAAAGTCCGATCGAAAAAGTGTGGGTTTCTGACACGATTCCATTGTCTGAAGCGGCGATTGCCTCAGGAAAGTTCGAAGTGGTTTCAGTTGCACCTTTGCTCGCTGAAGCTATCAAGAGAATCCATGGCAACGACTCGGTGAGCTCTTTGTTTGACTAAGACTCGCCTTAGAATTGTTAACAAGTGACCAGTATCCAAACGGAAATGGGTCTATATAAAAGGAAGTAAGAAATGAAACAACGTTTAGATTTAAGTGTCGAAGCTCGTGAGTCTGGAAAACACCACAGCCGTGCTCTTCGCAACGCCAATAAAGTTCCTGGAGTTATCTACGGTGCCGTCGAAAATACCAATGTCGTAGTTGATATCCGCGATGTCGTTAAATACAACACTCGCGCCTATGAAAATGCCCTTTTTAACATTAAGAGTCCTATTGGTTCTGCCAACGGAAAAGTGGTTCTGATCAAGTCAGTTGATGTTCACCCGCTCACTCGCCGTCCGGTTCATGTTGATTTCTTTGCACTTGATCTTAAAAAATCTGTTCGCGTTAACATCGAAATTCGCCTTGAGGGCAAACCGATCGGTCTTGCAGAGGGTGGCTTGCTCAACGTCGTTCATCGTCAAATCGAGATCGAATGTCTTCCAACTGAAATCCCTGATTTCATCACAGCAGACGTTTCTAACTTAGGTGTAGGCGATGCCCTCCACGTTTCTGATTTGAACATTGCAGCTGGGCTTAAGGTTTTGACTCGTCCAGAAGAAACTATTGCGGTTGTTGCTATTCAAGAGGAAGAAACTGCAACTCCTTCAGCTGCTGCTGAAGCTGCTCCTGCAGCCGCCGCACCTGCGGCCGGTGCAGCTGCTCCAAAGGCCGATGCTAAAGCTGCAACCCCTGCGAAAAAATAATTCGTTTATTGAACGACCTAAAAAAGCGGCCTTTAAAGCCGCTTTTTTTGTTTCTGGAGAACACCATTTATGTGGCTCATCGTAGGACTTGGAAACCCTGGCAATCAGTACTCACTAACCAGGCATAATATTGGCTTTATGGCCGTCGACTATTATTTAAAAGGGCTCAATCTTTCGACGCCTAAGTCTCAATTCAAAGCAGAAATCTACCAAACAAAAATTGTCAATCAGCCCGTGATTTTCTGCAAACCACAAACTTATATGAATCTTTCAGGAGAATCTGTTCAGCCATTAATGGGCTTTTACAAAGTTTCTCTCGATCACCTGATCGTTATCCATGACGAAATCGATCAGCCCTTTGCGCAACTGAAGATCCAGAAAAACCGCGGGCATGGTGGACACAACGGCATCAAAAGCATCTCCAATCTCATGGGCTCTTCCGACTACATTCGCCTTCGTTTAGGCGTAGGACGCCCAGAAAATCCCAATGTTCCCGTTGCTGACTACGTTTTAAATAAGTTTACCCAAGAAGAGTTTACAACACTCCCTCCGTTTTTAAACAAGGCTTGTGATGCCGTAGAAAGCATCCTGGTCGATGGAGTTCAAAAAGCTTCGACGAAATTCAATTCATAGGGTATAAAATCTAACTTTCAAGGAGCCCCCCATGGCATTACAGGTCGGTATTGTTGGACTACCAAACGTCGGAAAAAGCACCCTTTTTAACGCTTTGACCTCGGCAAAGGCAGAGGCTGCAAACTACCCCTTTTGTACCATCGACCCCAACGTTGGAGTCGTGACTGTTCCAGACCCCCGAATGGACAAAATCACAAGCTTTGTGAAACCTCAAAGCGTTGTCCCGACCACAATGGAATTTGTGGATATTGCCGGCATCGTCAAAGGCGCTAGCCAGGGTGAGGGGCTCGGCAATCAATTTCTCAGTCATATTCGCCAAACTGACGCCATTGTGCATGTCGTACGCTGCTTTGACGATCCGAATATTATTCACGTCTCCGGGAGTGTAGATCCGGTAAGAGATATGGAAATTATCAATACCGAGCTCATGCTTGCAGATTTGGATTCTGCAGAAAAACGTCTCAAGCGGGTAGAGAAAACAGCCAAGTCGACAACCGATAAAAAAATAAAAATGGAGTACGAGGTCGCACGTAAGGTCGTTGAGGTGCTTGGCAAAGGGTTGCCTGCTCGTTCAGTTCAGCTCGACGACATGGAAGTCCCTTTTCTCAAAGAAATGCATCTACTAACTGCGAAGCCCCAGTTGTATGCGATGAATGTTTCAGACACTGATTTTGCAAACGGTGGAAATGACTGGACTCGTGCCGTCGAAAAAAGAGCGGCTGAAGAAGGCAACACGACTATTTTAATTTGTTCCGCGATGGAAGCAGAAATTGCTCAGCTCCCAATAGAAGAACGAAAAGAGTTCTTATCTTCGATGGGCGCTGAGGAGCCGGGCCTAAATCGTTTGATTCGCGAAGCATATAAACTCCTTGGATTACAAACTTATTTCACCGCTGGCGAAAAAGAAGTTCGAGCTTGGACTATTCGGGCTGGTACAAAAGCCCCGCAAGCTGCTGGCGTTATCCATACCGACTTTGAACGTGGGTTTATTCGAGCTGAAACTTATCACTGTGAAGATTTATTTTCTCTTAAAAGCGAACAAGCTGTCAAAGACGCCGGTAAATACCGAGTTGAAGGCAAAGAGTATGTTGTCAAAGATGGAGACATTTTATTCTTCCGCTTCAACGTCTAAATAAAAGAAGTTGAAAGCTCAACACTGTCATAAATAGCACCAGGGCCGGTAGCAATAATAAGTGCGGGAACTCCGACAAAGATCGCCATCCTTCCTGTAGCAAAATCCCCCAGCTCACCTGAGGGGATTGGAGGCCGTACCCTGCGAAACTAATCATGCTCTCATAAAGAATGCTTGCTGGAATCTGCAATGTAAATAGTGCTAACAGAGTTCCTCGCATGTTTGGTAAAAGGTGCAAACAAAGAATTCTAAACGGGGTTGCTCCCAAGGCCTTTGCCGCGAGAACATAGTCGAGTGACTTCATCTGCTTCGTTTGCCCTCGGGTGACCTTTGCCACATTAAACCAGTGAACCAATGAAATACTTATTCCGATCGCAAACAGCGTCTTAAAATCAAATCCACCCATCCCAAACAGATCTTGAAAAAACAAACAAAATAAAGAAACCAATAAAAAGCTTGGAATGGATTGAACAATATCAATAGCCCGAACGATAACGGCATCTCCCCAACCTTCGAGCCATCCTCCGATTAAGCCAATGCTGATTCCGAAAATCATCGTCAACATGCTCGAAAATAATGCGACGAACAACGAAACGCGGGCTCCGTAAAACACCCTCGTAAAAAGGTCTCTGCCCAGAGAGTCTGTTCCGAACCAATGACTTAAACCTGGAGAAAGCAAAATATTCTCGGTGTCCTGAAAATCAAAGGAGTACCCCGTCAACGACTCGACCGTGAATGCTAAAAAAATGAGTCCGATTAAAAAGGATCCTGCGAAAAAATTCGACCAAAATCTCATCGCACCTCGCTTATTCGTGGGTCAACAAGCTTCGAAATAACATCAAAGACATTCGTCAGTAAGATCATTGAACACCCATAAAGCAACACGAGACCCATAATCACAGGGTAGTCTCGCAAATTCAAGCTCTCGACAAATTGCTGTCCCAATCCAGGAATCGAAAATAAGATTTCCACCAAAAAGGAGCCTGAAATAATACCCACGATTGTCGGTCCGCTTACAGAAAGAATTGGTATCAAAGAATTCTTAAAGGCATGTCGAAGAATCACTTGTTCATGGGACAAACCTTTTGCTTTGGCTGTTCGGATAAAATCATGCTTCATCGTTTCCCTTAAGGATTCCGCCAGCAAAAGATTCAACTGCCCCCAAGAACGAAAACTCAATGTCAAAAGTGGCAGCACATAGTGTAACGGACTCTTTAAGAACGCTGTCGGCAACCACTGTAGATAAAATCCAAATGTATATATCAAAACAGGCCCTAAAAAAAGTGCAGGCAAAGACACGGCGACAATATTTAAAAACCGAATCAAAGGATTTAAGAATGAATTCGTCCAAAGCGTCAACAATATGCTTGTTGAAAAAGAAGACGCATAAACGATAAATACTGCAAACATATTCAAAAAAAACGTCTGACTTGCGCCTGCAAATATAATTTCAACCACTTTTTTATTGGGCTGGTTCATAGACATACCAAGGCTGCCCGAAAAGAGATTCAATAAGTAGTAAAGAAACTGCGTAAAAAAACCTCGGTCCAGAGCCCATTGCCTTAAAAGGGTCTGTTTGATTTCTGGATTGAGAGCGACCTCCTCGTCAAAAGGACCTCCCGGCATTAGATAAAGAAATAAAAAACTTAAAAAGACGAGCGCAAAAAGTGCCGCGAGAGTTTCGACAGACTTTCGAACCAACAAAACTCTCGCTGGTTCGCTAGATATCATCCCAAGATTCCTTTTGTATAGTCTGTCCGTCCGTCTTAAAAGGAACTGGATCTACTAAATAAGCAAAAAGGTCCTTTTTGTTGCTATAGAGCTTGGAGTAAACATGACAGTTTGAAACGACTTTTTTTACGTAATTTCTAGTTTCTAAAAATGGTATGTGTTCAATAAACTCATCCGTTTCAAGGTGACCAAAAGAGGCCAGCCAATTCTTTACCCTGTGTGGTCCGGCATTATAACCAGCAGCCACCAATGGAATCGTATTTTCAAATTTGACCATCAGCCGTTGCAGGTAGCGAGCTCCCATTTTAATAGCCGCATTTGGTTCAAGCAATTGCCGTGGCTGGAAGTCCTTTTCTCCCAAAAGATTGGCCACTCTGTATCCAGTAAATGGCATCACCTGCATCAGCCCAAGCGCTCCGACAGGCGAGATTGCATCTTTACGATACTGACTTTCTGCCCGCATTATTCCCCAAACCAACTCATCTGGGACTGAGAAATCTTTGGCGTATTTCTGAACAAATTTTGCGTAGGCCTTTGGATAGGCATATTCCCAAAGCGGCCGAGTCCCCTCTAGGCCAAAGCTCGAACGTTGATTTGAGAAATAAACTTGACCTATGTAAGATGAACGATGAAAGTAGCCGACCGAGTTGTACTCGCTCATCAACGCCTTCATAAATTCTTTATTGCGAGTCTTTTTTTCTATATCATAAAGATCCCATTTTGCCCATTCCTCAAGACCAACAAGCATAAGATCACGTGCTTTTTCAAAGCGTTTTATCAGCTCAGGGCTGACAATTTTCTCGCTATCCTGTGGAATGTCACCACCACCCTCAACAACCTCAACTCGTTTGTCATCTGATCCTTCGGTGGCTTCATTCGATTCGCCTTCTGAAGACTCCTCCGCGAGATCTTGCATTACCAAAGACTCTTCGGTTTCATTCGGAAACGCTGTCGTTACGATAAAGCTGTCATCAACAGTCGGAAGCATGTATTCTGATGAAGGCATTCTTGAAATCCAGCGAAGACTTGTCTCTGAGTAGGGCCGATTAGCAATTTTTGGCTGAGTCGCTTGAATCTTTTTTAAACGGTACTGCGCTGCAATTGAATAATATCCCATCAAAGAGTCTTTGGTGAGCCCCTCAAAGTGAACTTTTGCTTGGTCATACTTTCCCTGTCGATATAAACTCATCGCCATCCAGTAGTTTAAACGATCTGCCGGATACTTACTTCGATGACGTCGACCTTTAAACTTTTCGTTTTGCAACAAACTAAATGCTCGATAAGCACCTGTGTAATCACCTCTCAAATACTTCAACCAGGCAAGCTGCCACTTGGCATCTCGATTGAGAGCTGAGTTCGGATAGACTCGCATGAACTCTTTAAATCGACGGCCTGCGCCATCATAATCTTGAAACTGATAACTTAAAAAGGCCGATTGATACAAGGCTTCCTTTGCCTGCTTTTGTTTTGGGCTCATTTTATAAGCGGCATAATAAGATCCTACGGCCGCTTGAACCTCGCCAGCTCTTGCCGCAACCGATGCGAAAGCCATTAAAAATCCAAAGTTGTTTTTCTTTTGATCGTAGTAAGGCTTCAGTAACTCATAAGCTTTTGTCAGCTCTCCCTCTTGTGCATAGTACTGAGCCTGAACCTGATCCGCTAAGTACGGATCTGTCTTTACTAAACGATCGCGAATTGCTGCGATTTCAACTTGGGCTTTTTTATCATAGCCAGCAAAAATCAAATGACGAACACGAACTTTAAAATCATCCAACTCAGAGGGGCATTGCGTTGCTTTATTGCCAATTTTATTTTCTGCAAGATCAAATCCCCAATCTTGGATTTTGCTAAAGGTTGGAAATTTTGAATACAGCTTCTCAGCCCATTTGCACATAAAGCGATGGCCACCAAGCCCCTGCTCCGCCATCGCAAGAAAGTAAACCACCTCAGGGTAGTCTTCGGACCCCCGGGTCTTTTTTTCGATTTTTAGAAAATAATTTTTTGCCTCTTTGTATCTTTCTTGCTTCAGTGCGATTTGTCCGAGTATCAAGTTGGACTCAATTTGAAGTTTTAAATTGGGCGAGAGATTGTCGATTATTTTTTTAAAATCATTTTGTGCCTGATCCAACTTTTCAAGCTTAAAAAAAGACATCGCCCTATAAAAATACGCGTACTCATGCAAAGATTGATCTTCTGATAAGATTTTATCAAAAGCCGCAATCGCCTTTTCGTATTCACCCGCTTTATAAAAAGCCATGGCAAGAGTGAACGGAAGCAAATCTTTTTTATCTGTTCCTTTTTTACTCTGAATTTCTTTTTGCACCAATTGAACCGCTTCGGAGTTCTTGCCGGATTCATTTAGCTCGCGAACCCGCGAAAAAAATTCGGTGTCTGCCGCTACTGACAAAGAACTGAGAAACATGAATGGAATCAAAACTCGGACTCGTGAAACTATAGATGTTTTTAGCAAGGGCTCCTCCTGAGACCTTAAATATTTGTATTACGCCTTGATTAATGATACCGAATATTTATGGCAAAATCGAAGAGCAAAACGATCTATGTATGTCAAAATTGCGGAGCGCAACGATCTCGGTGGGAAGGCAAGTGCACGGACTGCAGTGCGTGGAACACTTTTGTAGAGGAAATTCAGGCCACAGAGGCCAAAACTAGGGGCTGGTCCGTTGGAACCGGTGAGGACCGAGCTCTTTCGTCAAAACCAGTCTCCCTGGACCAACGGCTAGAGGAGATTCGATTGACCCGTTTTGATACGGGATACTCTGAACTAAATCGCGTTCTCGGTGGCGGACTTGCAAAAGGAAGTTTCGTACTCCTTGGAGGGGCCCCTGGGATCGGCAAAAGCACGTTGCTCCTACAAATGGCAGGAGGACTCGCCGAAAATAAGCACCGAGTTCTCTACATTTCGGGAGAGGAAAGCGTTGCGCAAACGGGCTCTCGCGCCCATCGCTTAGGTATTCGCAATTCGCATATAGAAATTGGCGCCGAAAGTAATTTGCACACAATCATGGATCTCGCTCGGCAAAAAAAACCAGATGTCTTAATCGTTGACTCGATTCAGACCGTCTACTTATCTGACTTACAGGCCGCACCAGGGTCCGTCTCCCAAGTGCGTGAATGCGCAGGTCACCTCATGGGTCTTGCTAAGCAAGATGAAATCACTGTTATTCTTATCGGCCACGTCACAAAGGACGGAAGTATCGCTGGCCCAAAAGTATTAGAGCACATGGTAGACTGTGTTCTCTCTTTTGATGGCGATATTTCTTACAACTTTAGACTTTTGCGATCTCTTAAAAACCGATTTGGAGCTGCTCAGGAGCTCGGCGTTTTTCAAATGGCGGCAAAGGGTCTCGCGGAGGTTACCAACCCCTCGGAATTATTTTTAGAAGAACGCGGAGATCAACTGATTGGCTCTGCCGTCTTTGCTTCAATGGAAGGAACGAGACCCTTGCTATGCGAAGTACAGGCTCTCACTTTATCAAGTCCCATGGCCATGCCCCGCCGCACCGCTTTGGGAATTGATGTCAATCGCTTGCATTTGCTCACAGCAGTTCTCGATCGCCATCTAGATGTTCGCCTTTCTCACTCCGATATTTTTATAAATGTCGTCGGCGGTCTGAAACTGATAGAACCTGCCGCCGACCTGGCTGTCGCCGCCGCAATACTTTCTACTGAATCCCGTAAAGATCTTGATGCGAAAACTGTTTTCTTTGGCGAGATTGGACTCACGGGCGAAGTTCGCGGAGTTTCTCTTGTAGAGACGCGCCTCAAAGAAGCTGACAAGTTGGGCTTTACCCATTTTGTGATTCCATTTTCAAACAAAAGGCACCTGGGTGATTTTAAATTACCAAAAGAAAAGAAAATTAGTTATATCAGAAATGTAAAAGAGCTAGAAAGACTCATTTAGGGGGAGTTATGTCGAAACCTTTTGAAACAAGTGCTGCGATCGTCCGAGAAACCTATTCTCCAAATGATTATATTTTTTTCGAAGGAGATATCGAAAGTCACTTCTACATTATTGAATCAGGAAAAGTTCAAATTTTTACTAAGAATAAAATCGGTAAACGCATCGACATTCTAACCGTTGAAGAGGGCGAATCTTTCGGCGAATTTGCCCTCCTTGACAACAAACCGAGGTCTGCCTCTGCTCAGGCCGTCAGCGATGTCACGCTCATCAAAGTTTCTGCGCAAGGGTATTTAGAACTTGTAAAAGACCTTCCTGTTTGGGCTTCTTGCATGATGAAATCTTTTGTCGTTCGTTTAAAAAAAATGACCGAGAATATGAAATCAAGCGATCAATTTTTAGCTAACAAATAAATTTCTGGCTAACCCTGTGGAAATAGCAATTCGGAGGCCTGGATGACTGCTCAAGAAATTATGGAAGCAACCCTCAATGTTCGCGGCTCTTTGCTCGCTTTACAAAAAGAACTTCTTAACTATCTCAAAGATGTTTTTGAGAAAGAAAGCGGCAGAATCGTTCCCCCAGGAGAGTGGTTGCAGGTTCTAATGGTCTCGCAGAGATACGAATGGTTAAGGGAGTTAACCTCTCTCATTGCCGATATTGATCTTTTGACTGAGCTCCAGGTGGTTTCTCCCGATCAAGCTGCCATCGCTCGCTCTGAAGTTGAAAGATTATTTTTTACAGTTGATTCCATTTCAGAATTTAGCAAGTTTTACCGCCAACTCATGACTACGGGCGCCCCCTTTATACTCACTCAGGGGCATTTGCGCGCAGCCATTCAGAAACTTCCGGCAAAGCAAAGGCCTCATTCCCATGAACAATCCCTGGAGGCGAGAAAAACTTGGCATGAGGAACACAAAGTCCAATTTCGCAAACGCCGCTCTTAATCAAAATGACGCTGCAAGCTAACGCGGAGCCTGCAAAATGTTCTAATCTCTCTTTGCCGCTCAATTAACTTGTCTATAAAATGGGCCTGTTCATGGATGAATACCACTGAAGGACTCAATATGGATACCAAAGTGACGAATAACAAAACTGAAAAAGAAGTTCCAATAACCACCTCGGGTAGTGCTAAACAAGCTTCAAGCTCAGATTCTAGCCGCCCCCTAACTAAACGTCGCCCTCGGCGTCGCTTGCCCTCTTGGTAGAAAAGGCATACCGGTGCTATTAGAGGTTTGGAAAAAATCAAATGCTTTGCAAAAGGCTTTTATAGTTTTTGCTTTAAGCGTGTTATTTCGCGTGACCTTCGCCTCCTTGATCGGTCTAGCAGACGATGAGGCCTATCACTGGAGTTGGACAAAAAACCTCTCTCTCTCTTACTATGATCATCCAGCGATGATTGCGTGGCTTGAATCCCTAACGACAAGCCTTCTAGGAGATACAAATTGGGGCGTGCGCTTGCCCTCCTTCTTGTGCTATTTGGCAACCGGCTTTGTTCTTTGGAGACTCGCGAGTGACATGTTCGGCATTTGGGCCGCAAATTTTGCGGTCTTTCTCATGCTCTGGACGCCTCTTTGGGGCTTTGGCGGGTACGTAGCTTCACCTGAAACTCCCTTTATGCTCTGTTGGGTCAGTGCCGCTTACGTCTTTTGGCAATCTGTCCGTGAGGATGGTCGTGGCTGGCCTCTCAAGAGATCCTGGATTTACCTCGGGATTCTTATGGGGCTTGGATTAAATTCAAAATTCATTATCGCACTTCTTGCTCCAGGGTTCGGCCTGTATCTTCTTTTGACTCCAGCACACCGCAAAGACCTTCTAAAAAAATGGCCCTGGATTGGATTTGCAATTGCCGCCCTGCTTTGTGTGCCAATTTTTATTTGGAATCACAACCATGATTGGCCTGGGTTTCGCTACCAATTCCACGAGCGGCACACAACGACAACTTTCGATATTTCTCGATGGTTCCAATTTCTAACGGCCCAAATTCTCTTTTATAGTCCCGTTCCGTTCGTAATCATGCTCTACACATTTGGATATTCATTCTATAAGCGTCGTGAGCCGCGCTGGCGTTGGCTATTCTGCCTCACCCTTCCGAGCATCTTAATTTTTTATTTTCAGCCTCTCTGGGCCGAATACAAACCCCACTGGAGTGGGCCAGCCTTTTTACTTTTGGCGACGGGAGCCGGTGCCCTTTGGGAAAATTCTCCTGTCAGAAAAAAAATTACACAAGGAACATTGGCTTTTTTAATTCCACTAAATATCATTCTTTACCTTCCCTTCGTCTACCCCTGGATGCCAAAAGTTTATCGAACCATAAACCCAAACTCTACCTGGCAACCAAAGTGGGATCTCAGCAATGAATTTCATGGTTGGATTGAGCTTGGAGATTACATCAATAGACGCCAACGAGAGATTCATGCCGAGAGCGGAAGAAAACCCTTTATCGCGAGCCACCGCTACGAAACAACTGCCCAAGCTTATTATGGCACAAAACAACGCGTCTTTATGCTCAGTACAACGAAAAGTCAGTACACTGTGACTCAGTCGGCACGAGAGATTGAGGACCTCAAGGGGTCAACAGCCTTGTTTGTCACTACCGACAAGTATCCAACAAATCCGGTTGATTGGGCCTATTTTGATAATTGCAAATTCGAAGAATTTAAAACGTTTCGCGATGATGAAGTTTCAAGAATTTTTACGATTGGGATTTGCCGCAACTTCCAGGGCATCAAATAAAAATCTGGCAAAAAAAAAGCTCGGCTGAAATGCCGAGCCTTTACATTTTTTCTTAAAATAAAAGATTAGCGCCGAGGCCCCTCTTTACAATAAAATTGACCGCCCACCTCAACAAAACCGTCAGGTCGGCTTCGGCGAGGATCATAGTGTAACCAGTGAAGCATGGGGCCCTCGTTTGTATAAACGAACTGTCCACCCATTGACACGACATCACCAACTTTCAGAGGGACTCTCTCGCAGTTTTCCATATCAGAGTTGTAAACAGCCTGCATAGTTGCTCCGCTAGAAAGTCGGACCATCCACTTTTGGTGTCGCAATCCACTATTATCATCAGGCAACAATTTCACAACGACCATCCCCGATCCCTGAATATAATCAACGCGGCGCCGGCGCTCCACCGCTGCAACGATTTGCTTATCTCCGTTCGGAGCATTTTGCTCGCCAACAAATCTTTGATCTACCTCTACTTCGTCTTTCGTTTTTGGGTAATTGTTCTGACGGGGATAATCACGATTGTAATCACTATTTCTCTTTTGAATAACCAACGGAGCCTGAAAGTCGTAGGCATACGCAGAGGTGTAAACTGCAGAAATTAAGACCAAACTAGCTATCACTAACTTTTTAATCACAAAGCCCCCTCAATTTTAAAAGTTTTAAATCCTGATTTCGGACAGTCCTTTATGCGGAACCTAAGTTCAACAATAAATCTTTTACAGAGACCAAAGTTTGATTGCGTTGCGCGTTATCGAGGCCGTAATGGCCCCTATTTTTGAATTTTTTTCACTAAACACCTTGATAAATAACTTGAAACTGCTTTAGTCTCTGGACGGATATTGAAACCGCGGAATGACAGCGGTTCCAGAAAACAACAATTCAAGGAGATAATAATGAAAGCAATTCTTTCAGCAATCGTGACCCTTTCTGCAGTCGCTGCCTTTGCAGCACCAGCAGCTAAAACTGCGCCAGCAACTACAACTACAACTGCTACAACAACAACTACAACTACAACTGCTCCCGCAGCAGCAACAACTGGTAAAGAAACAAAAGCTCCAGGCAAAGCTATGACTAAAGAAGAAGCTGAAAAAACTTGCACTTCTAAGAAAGCTGACAAAGCTGCTTGGGATGCTTGTTTGAAAGAGCACACGACTACAAAAATGTAATTTTTGTTTTACATTTGCAGTGAAATAAAAAAGCCTCTCTAAATGAGAGGCTTTTTTTATTTGTATTCTATTTTTTCAATAGTGACATGCTCATCCCCTGCGGGCTTATGAATCACAACCTCATCTCCATGAGTCTTTCCTAGAAGGGCTCGAGCAACAGGAGACTTCCACGAGATTTTTCCGACTTTGGGGTCAAACTCATCCACACCAACAATCTGATATGTGATTTCATTTTCTTCTTCGTTCAAAATCGTGACGGTGGCCCCAAAAACAACCTTAGAAGATTTTATGTGCACGGGGTCAACAACTTCTGCGTCCTCGATTCGTTTAATCAAAAATCGAGCTCTTTTATCGATTTCTCGTAGACGTTTCTTTCCATACTGATAGTCGGCGTTCTCTGAGCGGTCACCGTTGCTAGCCGCCCAAGCTACGATCTCCACAATTTTGGGCCGTTCGATATGCATTAACTCATTGTACTCGGTTTTGAGTCTCTCAAGGCCATTGGGAGTGATATAATTTTTAGTTTGATCCATGTTGCTAAAGTAGCAGCGAATCCTTCTGATGAGCACGAATATCTTTAGGTGCTTCGACATCAGCAACATAAGGAATATTTTGAAGTTCGCACATAAGTTCACGAACACTCACAATGCGATCTATACGATGGGCGTTAGCACCTACCGTATAGAGATTCTTTTCAGTTGGACCATTGAGGTCAATTGATGCCAATAGACCGTTACAAATACAAAAAGTTTTTTCATTTTCATGCTTAGAAGGACAGTGCCCCTTATTCAACAAATACCCCTTGTCGCACTTTGGAGCCCGCTCTCTCGCTAACGCTTGCTGATAAAAAGGAGATTGCTTTATAACATGGAAAAGCATTCCACACGGGGATCCGGGTTTGCTCGCAAGCTCGATGTCATCCTCAGTACATTCAACTAGCATTTTTTTATATTCCGCATTGGCACCGGACTCATAGGTCGCAAGAAAACGAGTCCCCATTTGCACACCGGTGCAACCCATATCAAGGTATTTTTTAATATCTTCATGGGTGTAAATACCACCGGCCGCAATCACTGGAATATTGCCCCAGTCCTTAACGACTTCAAAGACATCCGCTAAAAGATTATCTAAATGATTCTCGGGTGCCAGCGCCTCAGCAACGTCTCGCCATGCAATATGACCTCCCGCTCTAGGCCCTTCAACGACCACGGCGTCAGGCAATCGTCCCGTACGCTTCCAACGTTTAAAAATAATTTCCATAGCCCGTCCAGAGGATACAATTGGAACCAAAGCAACTTCTTGGCTTCGTTCATGGCGAAGGGCAATTTCTGGAAGTGCCATTGGCAATCCTGCGCCACTAATGATGGCATCTACGCCGCCATCCATAGAACCAAGAACAGAATCTTCATACTGATTGATGACGGCCACCATGATGTTCATGCCGATGGCACCGCCGCTTCCTAAAACTTTTGCGTCGCGCACATCCTGAGCTGCGGCCTCCCGCGCTTTCAACTTCTGGCCATGGCGTTTTGAAACAATACGATCAAGACCTGCACTCGATAAAACGCCCATTCCGCCTTCACGAGCAACAGCCCCGGCCAAAGTATAGCTTGAAAGACCAATTCCCATGCCGCCCTGAATAATTGGCACACGAACTTCTGTATTCCTGAGTTTCATCTTTGGAAATGGGATCACGTTCGTCCTCCTCGTTAATGCCGGAACCTGTGACAGCCGACAATATCGGAGTGTCGTGGTCTAGTATAGAATAATTCATACTTTTGTCATATCGAGTTTGTAAATTCTTACACCCTACAATTACCAGCACGCAAGTCTGGACCTCGATTTTAGTCTAAGTACGCTAAACTATTGAACTAATTATGCCGAGAGGACTTGCAGGAGGTCTCATATGAGATCGCAATGGAAACGTTTGATGTGGGCGGCTTTACTTTCTTGCACTGGCTTCGGTGCAACATTTACCTGGTATAATCTCTCAAAAAGCAAAACTCACCGTAATGTAAATGACAAGCCCCTCGCCTTTATTGGCAAGGCTGTGGACGAAATTCAACGCCGACCAGCAACGCGTTTGCTGTGGCAAGAAGTTGGAACCGGCGAGCCACTCTTTAACGGAGAGGCCATACGAACTTCAGAAAAAGGCGAAGTGCGCATTCAATTTGCTGACTCAGATCGCTATTTGGATCTCGAACCAGAATCCCTGATTGTTATTCAGCAGTCCAAAGGTGAGATTGCTCTCGATCTCATGGAAGGTAGTCTCTTTGTTGCTGCCGCCAAAGAAGGTTCTGGCACCGGTAATACGTCTCTCGTCTTAAACTCTGCATCGGGCAAAGTCGATTTGAGTAAAGCCTCGGCCAGTCTCTCTAAGTCGGGAGGAAACCAAGTTGATGTCCAAGTCTTAGAGGGCTCTGCCTCAATTAAAGGAAAAGATGGAAAGGACAATGTCATCAACTCTGGCAATTCAGGAGCACTTGGGGCCAATGGCCTCCAATTCAACAAAGCCGACTTGCAAATTCTCTCACCAACGATTGGCAAGGTTATATATGTTGACCCCGATGAAAAAGAAAACCTCATCTTTAAATGGAAAGGCTTTCCACCAAACCTCAAAGTCTCCCTCTATACAGGCTCGAGCCGCAAAGATTTAAAAGAGTGGAGTCAGATCACGTCGATGGACAGCACCTCGCTCAAAACGTCTTTACCTCTAGGAAAGCCCTACTGGAAGCTGGTTGCGAAGAATGAAGAAACTCAAAAAATTATGGCAGAAAGTTCTATCTATCGTGCCGACATCCAGCCTCGATTTGCGCCAACTGTTTTGTTCCCATTAGCAGATGCAAAAATCCCGGCCCCCAAGGCCCCATTTGACATGGCCTTTAAATGGCAAGCGGGCAACGAAACAAGTCGGATCGTTTTAGAGGTCGCAAAAGATCCAGCGCTTAAACAGAAAATAGCTACGAAGAATTTTACAACTGAAGAAACCTTCACTCTTCCAGCCCTGTCTGAAGGAGAATACTTCTGGCGCATGAGCTCATATTATGAAGGCTCCGAAAAACCCGCAACCGGTAAAATCCAAAAATTTACAATTACCAAAGCGGAAGAGAAAGTCGTTCCAAAGGATCCTGTTCAAATTGTGTGGACAGTGCCTGAAGATAAAATTCAATTCTACTTAGAAAATCCAAAGCTTGGCCTCTCATGGAACGGGACACGACTAGAAGACATTTCTATTTGGCGACTCAAGTACTTTGAAGAAAGCGAAGATTCCAGCAAAGCACAAAGCATGGAGTTAAAAGAAAATAAACAGGAGATCGCCGTTCAAAAACCAGGTCGCTATATTGCATCTATCGAAGCAATAGACAAAGAAGGAAAAGTGATCGGAAGTTCGTCACCACGTAAAATCGCAGTGGCCCCCCTTCCCCTTTTGCCTCCTCCCAAACTTTTGCCACTTGATGGAGGAAATCTGATGGCTGCCGCTGACGGCAGAACTGATCTGTCTTGGGAAAAAATTGACGGCGCGAAAGAATACATGCTGACCATTAGCAACAAGGAAGGCAAAGAGCTAAAAACGCTAAAATACACTAACAATCAAACAGCTCTAAAAAATTTGATGCCAGGAGAATACCAAGTCAAATTGATTGCTATTGATCAACATGGTCGACAAAGCGAAGCTGGATCGGCACGCACTCTCGTGGTTCCAAATAAGAGCAATTTAAAAGCTCCAACATTAAAGAAAATTAAGGTTAATTGATGCGTTTTTGGCTCTGTCTCTTCCTATTACAATCGGTTTTTGCAAGCGTCAATCTTGCCTGGGCCGAGTCGTATCGCCGCGAAGTAAATTTCGAGTGGGAAGAAATTGCAGATGCCAAAGGGTATGACATCGAAATTCGCGGTCTAACAAAAGATGGCCCTGGAAAACCCCAAGTATATAAGACAAAAGAGGCTCTTTGGATCGGAAAACTGACTCCAGGAAAGTATACCATGTCCTTGCGTTCACGAGATATCCGCGGAGTCCCTGGCGAATGGAGCCCACCAAGTGAATTTGATGTCAGCTTGGATCCTGTCAAAATAACCTTGCCCGCTCAAAATGCCGAAATCAAGGGTGATGATGAAAAAGAAATTTCTCAAAAGTTTGAATGGAGTCCCGTTGGCGGAGCTGATGAGTACCACTTCGAATTATCCTCTGACGATGGAAAAACGCAAATAATCGAAACTGTGAATAAAACGACTTACACCTCAAAAATCCCTGTTGCTCGCAACTATCAAGTTAAGATCACAGCAAGTGGGTTAAATGGAATGCAAAGCGAATCAACTACGGTCGCCCAATTTGCTGTCATCGGAAAAAAATTAGCATTACCAAAAATCACCCCTCCCGATACCGAGTTCGTGCGTGAACTCCGCTGGAAAAAATCAGAATATTCTGAAAACTATGATCTCACTTTGAATCGCTTGAACCCTACTACAAAAAAATGGGAAAAGGTTCTTGCTCAAGAAAATATCACTGGGGACTCGTTTGAGTTTGATCCAAGCCACCCTGGAGGAACCTATAGTCTGCATGTTCAAGCAAAGGGAAAATTGCGATTAAATTCTGATCCTGCAAAAATAAATTTCAAAGTCGTCAATGGCAACCGATCGCCGGCCGCTGAATACACAGCGCTCGTAAGAAAATCTATCGATCGTGTGAGTGGCTGGTATGGAATTGCTAGCTACCTGATTACACAAATTACTTATCGAGGCGAAACCCCCGAAACTGGCGGGCTAACCACGACTGTCGCTCTAGGGGGCACTGGTCGACTTGGTGGAGGTTTCTTTACCAAAGACAACAAATGGGGCTTTCTCGGAATCGTTGACATGAGCGGATTCACAATTTCAGATAAAACTCGAACCTACTCCTCTATCGAGTTAAGTGGAATCTCTCGTTATGTTTCCGGAGATAGAGGGGAAACTCGCCTAATTGCTGGACTCTACTATAAAGAACTGCCACAAATGATCGGAACACCAAGCGCAGCTCCAGGCTCAAATTCCAACGTTAGTTTTGTTCAGTCAGCGGTGGGTGGTCCACATCTTGGCGTTGAGTACTGGCATTCCATCAGTCCAAAACTTGGTTTCCAAACAAACGCTCACGGCTATTACAGTTTATTGACAGTTAAGTCCCCCAATGGAAACAATGTAGAACCAAGACTTTCTTACCAAATTGGCCTGATGGGAAGCTATCGCGTCACCAATCAATTTACCGGATTGATGGGCATCACCCATCGTATCGATCAGCTGGCTTATCGAGCGAATAAGACTGGACTCTCAACACAGGGGACCGGCGATTTTGATGAAACACGCATTACTGGAAACTATTTAAGTTTTTATGCTGAATATGGATTTTAATAACGGGAGAGGCCTATGAGAATACCGATTTCAACGAAACTTGTCCTTGTGACTGTTGTCGTCTTACTTTTTGCCACAGTACCTATCGCTCTCCAAACTTCCAATATCTTTGCCAAGAGCTCGATGCAAAGAGAAGAATATAGCAATCAAGCATTTGCTGCGGCCCGAGCAACAGAAGTTGAAAATATTCTATCGTCGCTTGTCGACAAATCTAAAGTGGCGGCGTCTATTTTGTATCGAACAGCATCTTCAAGTGCTGCCTTGACAGAAGAGTTTGACCTGAACTTTACCAAAGACAAAAGATTAATCTCAATGGAAATTCTAAAAATCCAAGGAACCGCTGTTGAACTTGTCACTCGCCGAGTAAAAGACGCCCATTTAAAAACTGGCTATGGTCTTGATGGGGGCTATATCGCGCTCATTCGCAATCAGCAGCAATTTCCAGTTCGTTCGGTCGCTCATGGTTCTATAGAAATAAAGAATGCCACTTTTGAAAAAGGCCCAGCTATGTTTACTATCGGCATTCCTCTGGTCAAAGACCCACAAGGTCGAATCTCACATATAGCACTTATTGATGTAGATCTTTCGATTTTGCAAAAGCCCTTTAGTGAGAGATCTGAACGAAGTTCATTTTTAATTGATCGTAGCGGAGAACTCATTGCTCACAACGACGAAAAAATGGCGATGGCGCGAATCAACATGAAAGCTTCCCCGCTTGTTAACAAAGCGCTTACTGAGCAAATCCCAAGACGACAAATTCGTTTTGCTGATACCGAAACGGGTCGATATTTCATTGGCGCCTATAATAAAACCTCTTTTGGCGTCACAATTATATCTCAGATCTCCGAAGAATTAATTCTCGAGCCTGCAAAAGATGCAAAACGCCAAGCCTTTTTTATTACTGGGCTGGTTTTGTCCGCTGCTTTGTTCTTTATCTTTTTATTCTCTATGAGTTTAACCTCACCCATCGAAAAGTTAGCCGAACTCATCAAGATAGTTTCCAAAGGAAATTTTGATGTCAAAGCTACTGCGAGCGTTAAATCGCACGACGAAGTGGGTGACTTAGCGATTGCCTTTGACCACATGACTGATGGATTAAAAGAACGCGATAAAGTGAAGAACCTTTTCAGCAAGTTTCATGGTTCTTCTGTTGCCGAAGACTTGATCAATAATGATATTGGAGTTGGTGGCCAAAATAAAGAAGTCGTGGTCTTTTTCAGCGATATCCGAGGCTTTACTGCCTTTTCAGAAAAGCGAAAACCAGAAGAAGTCGTTGCTATGCTGAATGAATACTTTGCAATCATGGTGGGAGTCATCAATCGACATGGCGGGGTGGTTGATAAGTTTATTGGCGATGCGATCATGGCAATTTGGGGAGCTCCCAAAGGAACGGATCGAGACCCCCACAATGCCCTCAGGGCTTGTATCGAAATGCGCAGAGGCCTCAACGAGCTCAATGAAAAACGCATCGCTCGAGGCGAAAATCCAATCATGATAGGAATGGGACTACATGCCGGCAGAGCAATTTCTGGCACGATCGGATCAGATGAAAGAATGGAATATACTGTGATCGGAAATACGGTAAATACAGCCTCACGGATCGAAGCCTCGACCAAGGCGTTTGGGGCTGATTTATTAGTCTCTGACGATGTCATTTCGCGCATCGATGGTGAGTTTATTATAGATTACGCAGGAGCCGCAGAAGTGAAAGGTCGCTCTGACGCTCTGAAAATGTACAAGGTTCGAGGGTATCTTGAGAACGGAGTTCCTGTGGAAATTAAAACTCCGTACTCAGATTATGAAGCCGAAGGTGCCGATAAAGTAAAAATCAAAGACGCCGCTTAAGTATTAACACTGAGCCCGTCTTTTAGGGATATCTTTTGCGCGCGCAGTGCTGGAATAAATCCAACCAGCACTCCCGCTAAAAGTATAAACGCGAGATATATCATCTCACTCCGACTAAAAGCAGAACCCACAAGGTAAAACCCGAATTCCACTTCAAGCCAAGGCCTCATCACTGTTATTACAGCCATAGACACCAAAATACCGAGTGTCACACCAGAAAGCGTCAATAACGTAGATTCAAAAATAAGCAAAAATAAAATCTGCTGTGTGCTTCCACCGATAGCACGTAAAATTGCCATCTCACGACGACGTTCATTGAGACTTGTCGTAAGAGCAATCAACATCGCCATAAATCCGATTCCTACAACTAACCAAGAAATCACTTTTAGTACATTCTCTAAATATGAAAGACTCCGCCAAAGTTCATTCAAGGTCACTCCAGGAATAATCGCCAAAAGTGGCTCGTCTTTGTAGGTGTTGATTTCGCGTTGCAGTTGCAAAGTTTCGATTCGAGATTTTGTTCGCAAAAAAAATGCCGTCACAGATTCAATTTTAATCTGGCTCTCTTCATGGTGGTTGTGATCATGATCATCCTCGCCGTGGTGTTCATCCTGTGGCTCTTTATGAAGCCCCTCGATGGCTTCGAGACTAACATACAGGGACTGATCCAAAGCCGTTCCTGTTGCAGCCATAAGACCGACGATTGTAAATGGCTTGTCGTCATGCTTGTGAACTCCCTCAGTACGCGTTACTCCATGTGCAACAACGATTTTGTCCCCTATTTTATATTTCAGCTTTTTTGCGACGTCAGCCCCAACAACAACATCCCAAAGGCCGGAGAAGACCTTACCCTCTGCAAGTTCAATTTTAGAATTTCCACGAAAGCGATAATGATTAAAAAAATCTAGATTTGTTCCAACAACGCGAAACCCATGATGGCCATCTCCGAGAGAATAGGGGATTGTCCATTCCACCGCTGGATGCTTTTTTATTTCCTGATAGGTTGTATAAGAAATATTGTGACTAGCATTGCCAATATTAAATACGGTGTACAGTATCAACTCCACAGGCCCCGTGCGTGCGCCTACGATCAGGTCGGTTTGACTGATTGTCTGAGTGAATCCGTCCTCGGCGGCACGTCGTGCCCGCTCAACTGCTAACAGCAATACTACGCTCAAAGCAATCGCCAACACAGTCAACAACGATGTGTACATTCGATTTTTTAATGATTTTAAAGCTAGGTTCAAAAAAACCATACTCACAGTCCTTAAGGTGTAATTTTGTTAATATCGCTCAAAAAAACTGTTCGCGAAAACATATGTTGTATACTGCGATCATGACTGACGAACAAGAGGCTCGCACCATATTGCTTGCAAAGATCAAAGAGCAAATTTAAGAATTTTTCGCGATGATCCATATCAAGAGAGGACGTGGGTTCGTCGGCTAAAATCAAATCTGGCTGACCAACCAAGGCTCTCGCCACTGCAACCCTCTGCTGCTGGCCAATACTCAATTCAGTAACTCTTCTGTCCAAAACAGACAGAATGCCAAGACGATCGCAAATATCACTGATAATATTTTCTAACTTGCCAAAATCTATCCGTGATCGTCGGCGGGCACTGAGGCGAATAGGCAACTCAATATTTTCTCGCACACTTAAGTAGGGTATCAAATTGAAATTTTGAAATATGTACCCCAAATGTTCGCCCCGAAACTGATCCCTCTCTGTCTCAGACTTCGCAGAAAGATCTTGTCCCAAAATTTTAACAACACCCTTCTGTGGTTTTAAAATCCCTGCGAGAATTTCTAATAAGGTCGTTTTACCAGAGCCACTTGGCCCATAGAGAAAAATGCTTTCGCCTTTTTCTACACGAAACTCAGATATAGCTAAAGTTTCCTGCTGTGCAGTTTGATAACGGTACTTGAGTCCTTGAATGTCTATAAGATGTTCCATATTTTTTACCTATAAGGCTCGATGCTTTCGCCGACAAGTTCAAACGATGCTTCACCATAAATGGACTTTTTAGTAACAAGATTTAACACCCCGTAAACCCAGATGGGGCCGAATGCGACCTCAGCACCCTTCTGCATTTTAACGAACACCATTTGATTCGGCGGAGGCGGAGGGACATGAATACATGCCTGAGGACTTGGAACTAACAAGAACTCTGTTACCAGCTTTTGACTGTCCTCAAGAGGCACCATAAAACCCGGAATTTTTATTTGTTTTCCGTTGAGGGCTTCGAGCTCAGGACTGCTGGATTTGGCACTGACATAGTCCATCTCACCCAAGAGACGCCAGTCGACTTCAATTCCGCTTGCCGCGCCTCCACTAGGATAAAAGTGATGGAATAGCACCGCGCCGACAACCATCGCAAGAACAAAAACTCCCGTTCCGAATAACCACTTCTTCATGACTTTAATATGGAGCGCACAGAGTAAAAACGCAATTCATTTACGCCTCACAAAAAGAATACCAACTCGAATGCAACGCAATACAAACAAAAAAAAATGTTGAAAAGTACCCTTTAAAGTTACGGCATGTTAAACTGCGATTATGAGTGAAAAGTTACAGCGGGTTCGAGGAACTCGGGACTTGCTTCCCGAAGAGTGTCTGAAGTTTAGATATGTCGAGGCAAATGCCTATTCTCTTGCGACTCTTTATGGGTATGGCGAAATTGAAACCCCAATTTTCGAATTCTCTGAGGTCTTTCACCGCACCCTCGGAGAAACTTCAGATGTTGTAAACAAAGAAACTTATACCTTTACGGATCGAGGCGGAGAAAGCATCACCCTACGTCCCGAAGGTACTGCCGGCGTCGCTCGTGCCTTTGTTTCTGAGGGGATGGCTCAAAATTTACCTCTAAAATTTTTTTACTCTGGCCCGATGTTTCGCTACGAACGTCCGCAAAAAGGACGTTACCGTCAGTTTAAACAAATTGGTGTCGAATGTCTCGGCATTGAATCCCCTCTCGCAGACGTCGATTGTATCGCTCTGGCTTGGGACCTGTTGAACAAAATCAAAATTGCTAATGAGTGCCATCTTGAGATCAACACTCTTGGCGATATCGCCAGTCGTATTCTATATCGAAAGGCTCTGGTTGACTATTTCAGCCAACACCAAGGTCAACTTTCTGCTGACAGTAAAATGCGCCTCGAAAAAAATCCTCTTCGAATTCTAGACTCTAAAGACGAGGGGGATCGCGCCCTCTTTGCAAAGGCCCCTTCTCTTCATGATTTTCTTAACGAAGAGTCCTCCTCATTTTTTAAAGCCGTTGTCAGCGGTATCGAAAGTCTCGGCATTCCCTACAAAATCAACCCCAGACTTGTTCGCGGTCTCGATTATTACTGCCATACTGTTTTCGAGTTTGTTACAGCCAGCCTTGGCGCCCAAGGGACCGTCCTTGCGGGGGGCCGCTACGATGGGCTTATCGAAATGATGGGTGGACCAAAAACCCCAGGCATCGGCTGGGCTGCCGGCATCGACCGCCTCGCCGACCTCATCCCTGTAGATAGCTATAAAAAAGCAACCCCACTTATCGCGGTCATTCCAGCAGATGCCTCTGGCGAGATCCAAGCCCTCAAAACCAGCCATCAACTTAGGTCCTCAGGCCACAAGGTAGAGCTCTTGCTCTCTGGAAAAATGGGCAAACGTTTTCAAAAAGCCGACAAATTGGGGGCTGATTATGCCATCGTTATTGGCGAAAATGAAGTCACTTCCGGAAAAGTGGCTGTCAAAAACCTAAAAACTGGCGAGCAAGAAAGCCTTTCCACCGAAGAGCTACTTTCGAAGCTTTCATAAGACCCAGTCTTCTTTACTTTCGCCCCAAACGAATACTGTACCCCCGACTCCAGCCAGGGATATTAAGCGAGTTTGAGCGCCCCCATAAAAACATCATACAAAGACCAATAAACAACATGCCGACGCTCAACCACTGCCCTCGCGTCAGATCCAGCCATTGAAGTCCGATCTGGGCGTCTGGCATTCGAAAATGCTCATCTCCAATGCGAATGAGCGAGTAGAGAACAATAAATGTCGACGCGATAAATCCCGGCTTCCTCCCACGGCGCCATAATAAAAATAAAAATAGAAATAGAAACAAACCCTCGCCAAATGCGGCGAAGAGCTGCGATGGATACCTCGCCACCAATGCTGGGGACAGAGCCTCGGTAACTGCGCTGTTGCCCTTTTGAACTTCACTGATAATGTTATTCAAAGTTGAATAAACCTGACTTCGCGCAATCAGATCAAACTGAACTTTTTCAAGTAAGGCGGCCCACTCAGAAACATTCATTCCCATCTTTTCAATAACACCTGAAAGCTGATGCAGCTTCTGTGGCTCTAGCGTTGGCCAAGTTAAAATATCCTGCGGAAACTTTACGGCTGCTGGAAAATCAAGAGGCGCAGGTCGCCCCACCAACTCCCCATTGATAAAGTTAGCAATGCGACCAAAAAACACCCCTATGGGCCCCGCAACTGCGACCAAATCGAGAAGATACAAGGAGTTCACGCCATAGCGCCGCGCAAATAAAAGGCAGGCGATCACAATGCCAATGATGCCGCCGTGACTAGCCATCCCACCTTCATTTATAGCCAGTGCCCCCCAAAATGGAAACTCTCCCTTAAACTTCAAAAGCAAATCAGGAGCATAAAAAAACACATAGCCCAAACGTCCGCCGACCAGAGTTCCAACCGCAGTGTATGTAATAAAATCACCGACCATTTTGGGTTCCAGCCCTGCACGCTGGCGATAACTCAGCCAACGAATCAACAAATAGGCACAAATAAATCCCAACATATAGGACAAGCCATACCAACGGACGCCAAAATTTTCGGAAAATTGTATAGCAAATGGATTCAAACTATGAATATACATTTCGACCCCAGTCCCAAACTTAGACAAATAAATAAAATCTTAGACCCATCCACCCTCAAAGGGCAAAATTAAAAGTGGGGGTTCAAATATGTTTCGTTTCAAATTGCAACGGTGTCTCCCCTACCTATTATCGCTGACTTTAGCAAGTCCGGCAATTGCTGGAGAATCTGGTTCGTCGGGCAATGGATCCAAAGACTTCATCCAAAGGGCTGAACGCCGCGAAAACAAGCGCTGGACCCTTAAGGAGTGGCTAGAGCAAAAGGACAGAAATCGTATGATGGATATGTGGCTTTCTATGAATGCCCCCTCTCCCTTTGAAGTGATGCTCGGGGGTTCTTACAACAGCATTCAGACTCAAACCAATCCGGGAGGAGCAGGTGCAAATAAATTCACCTCCTACCAAGCCACTCTTTCTACCTATGCACAATTTGTAGGGCTTACTGCCGAGTACGAAAACAATACTCAAGAGGGATTCAATGACCTCTCCGGTCTTTTTAATTTACGCTTGGTCGGGAATTCCATTCAGGGGTCCTATTTCGCGGTCCACTATGGACAACGCACCCGTAATATCACCACCAACCAAGTCCGACTCAGTCAGCAGCTCGCCCAAAGCAGTCTACAGCTGTATTTAACAAAATACTTTGGATTTGATGGGCTATACCGATACTACCTAAGTATCAACGAACCCACCCTTGGGGATGTCAGTGGAAATTTAGCAGAAGCCGGTGCTTTTATTGATTTTAAAAACTTTCGTATATTCGGAAGTTGGTACAATGAGACAACAATTTACAACAACTCCGGTGTCGAAACTAACACCAATCGCACGGGAATAAAAACGGGCTTAAAAATATTCTACTAATTGTAAAAATGTCTCATCAAAAGGCATAAGAAAAGGCGATAGCCGCATTTGTACCCGCCAAAAAATATAGCAAATTACGAACCGTCCGATCTTCTTCCCGAGTTGCGCTATAAAAATTCACCGCAGCTACCAGTGAGTGAGTCGCCACCTGAATCCAATTGGCTTTCTTTCTGTATTCTCGATCGCGCACCAAAAATCGTGTAAGCACTTCTGACTTTTGGGCTCTCGTTAAAGTAGATCCTTCGATGGCATGATAAAAAGAATTATATTCATTTCCTATCCAATACACATTCGCACCATAACCAATAGCCGCCACGCCCACAGACTGTGCTACGGCATAAACACCACGACTAAGAGGGTCGCTAGAACTATAGTACCCGATAACTCCGCCGGCTATCGCAACCACTCCACTAATCATATAACTGGTTCCAAGAACATGGTCTTCGTGCTTTCTCTTCTGCATATATCCATGAAAAGAGTCCCAATCGACGGGACCGAGATATCCCGTTTCTCCGCTATAGGCAAATGCTGTCGCCACATTAATTAACTGAGCCGACATGAAAATAGCTATTGCCACTAACATTTTCATATTGAGTATCCAATCTCCATGTAGACTGTCTGCATCTGGTCTGACTCGCCAAGAAGATTTTTAAATTTTTGTCGCCAATAGCTGAGTCCGCCATTCCATCTATAATATTGCAGGATAAAACCCAGCGAGTATTCACTATCACCAATGCTTGCCAAAGTTTGGACAGCTCCTATTCGATAAGAAGCCCCGAATTTGGCAATATCTTTGAGCTCAGGAGCATTGCTGCTAAATAAGAAATCCACCCCAAATTCTAGCTCACCGTAACCTAAAGGTGGTCGAATAGAGCTCGCCCAATGCCATTCTGGACTGTTTGGCAGCCCATCGTATTTTCTGTCTACGGCACCCGCATTTTTAATGGTTAAACCCGTCTGTGGCCTCCAATCAAAATCCTCAAACGAATAGAGAAGTCCGGGCTCTAGGTAAATTGCACGTTGAGTTTTTGAATCGAAGTGGCGAGTGCCCCCCTCAGCCAAAGCATCCGTCAAAGTGAACTCACTCAAAACAAACTTGCGCTCCACTCCGCGCAACTGAAGTCCCCAATAGAAATTTCCTTCCGCATAGCTGGCAATTTGTCCTGTTGCAGAACGCTCTTGACCTGCAAATAACGTAATGGTTGGCAATGCGGAATTTCTAATCAATGCGTAGTAAAACAAGCGATACGGAACGAAACTGAGTCCCCAGTTTTCACTCAAAAAAGAGGCCTGAATACTCGCTTCCATTTCACTACTAGACCGCTGATTAAACAATCGTTCCGCCATCGCTGCATCAGCATCGCCATCAACCAACCTGGCAATGTCACTCAGATAAGAAATATTATTTCCAAAGAAAAACTGTGTTTGAAAAATTGAGCGACGCTCTTTTGCAACAAAGGCAGGGTTGCACGGCAAACTGCCAGCAAGGACATCCATTCCATAACAGGCCGATCCCAATGTCTTCGAGGTAAAATCCGAGCTCCCCAAGGCGATCGCTCTTGGAATTTCTATCGAAAAAGCGGACGCACAAAAGAGAAATCCCGCAAAAAATACCAGAGTTTTCATTTGCACATCCGTTTATCGCGAAGCTCTTGAATTGCATCTTGGGTGGTCCCATAAATTGCCTGAACTAAATTTTTGCCAATAATTAAATCCACTTCTTTTTCTGGAAAGGCGATTGTTAGATCTGTCAGAGTTTCTGTTAAGTGATGCGATATAGGCCCCAGCCACTTTAATATTTCATCAAAATCAAAATCACATAGAACCGCAATTTCACCATTAACGACATCACCAATCACGTCGTTAAAATCTGTCCAAAAATCCTGCGACTCATCGACATAAGATTTAAAAATAATTAAATTCAAAAGCGCGCGGTAAAGACGCCCCCCCGGTGTCTTTACATTCGCAAGAACATCAACCGCCCTCTGCATATCTTTTAACTGTTCGCCTTTGACACTCGGAATTGTTTGGATACGATCTTTGTACTGATCCCACACCGAAGACGTCTTGGCGAGTCCACCAAGTGCTTTTATTTTTTTCTCAACCTTAGGTCCCTTTTGTTTGGAGACCTTAAACAGACTCTCGGTAATGCTCCCCGTAGTGGGCGATTCCTCTTTTACGACTGGGGCTTTAAAACTAATAATAAAACCCCAATATTGTTCGATCTTAATACCGCCACGGGCGGCATAGGCCGACCCCAATGCAACAAGAACCTGAGGCCTTTTATCAACTTGCGATAGATTTGTTAGATTTTGTATGGCTTCAGAATAGCTCCCGCGATCGATGAGGACATAGCCATCATCAATCGGATCCCTGCGATTATTTGCCTCATTTTTTTGGCAACCACAGGTAAAAATAAATGTTCCCGCAATCAATGCGAGCAATACTTTACTTCTCATGCACATAATACCCCAAAATCCGATAAGCAAGGATAGAGCCAAGTCGGTGGGTCATTAAAGTAAGTCAGGGTGGTCGCATGATGTAAGTGCTACAAGAGTTGTACAAATTTTAGACAAAAAAAACCCGGTCGAGCGACCGGGTTTCAAAAGTCATATGCTGATTAAACGAAACTACTGAAGGTGCTTCAAAACGTTATTGCCACCCACATAGAAAGTCTCAGCTTGTTCTAGGTGTGACATTACTGAATTTACCTGCCACTTCATTAACATTTGCATACCTGCAACTGGGGCATCTTTAGTTCCTGTGTTAAATACGCTTGGAACTTCTGCCTGAGCATCGAGGTTGAAACCCCAAGAGATATCCATTTCTGCAGGCATGATGGTTGCGTTAGTAATATATTTGCCTTGGCCATTCAAAGATCCACCAGCAGTGAATGTCACTCGGTATGCAAATGTAACAACTTCTGCACCATACGCGTTTTCATAAACCACTTTGTAAACTTTTGACTTAGGAACGTTCCAGCCAGTCAAATCCGTCCAACAAGTCAAGCCCTGTGGGAGGGCGTTTGCTGTGTAGGTCTTAATATTTACAACCGGGCGTCCCGCTTCCAAAATAGCCCACAGTTTTTTGCCAATATTGATAATACGATCAACTACGATCTCAATCATGCCCAAGGGATCGGTCTCGATTTTTTGATCAGATGTCACGCCAACCAATGGTTTTGAGGCGATATCACAGCTCTCTAGAAGTCCCGCCTGGGCAAAATTTTGAGATTGAGCAGCATACTGAGCAGAAACATCCGTCATCTTTACTTTCGTTAATTGAAAGTACTTAGGATCGCTGCTGTCCGATGCGTGGGCTGTAAACGCCACGATAGTGACCAAAATGATTGAAAAGAACTTTGCCATGAAAACCCCCTAAACATTGTTATTTCTGGCGCTGTTCTAACAGGGGAATTCGTTTTTTCAATCTTAAACTGCAATGCTTCGCGTTGGGCGGCTGTCTAAGTTTAGGGACGCCAGGTCAATGTGATCATTGGAAATATCCAACTCTTCTGTGCTGAGTTTGATGACTCAACTCTGCTAACAACTTTTTTTGTGTAGGTCGCGGAATAATAATTAAGACTGAGACCTAGAAAAATTTTTTGCCGCCCAGAAGCTGCCTGAATGGCAAACTGTGCAAGAAGACTGCTGCCTTCCCAGTTTTCTGAACTGCTTCCAGAACTATACGTCGCCTTTGCCAAATATCCATATGTTCCGGTTAGACTATAGGTACCGGCCTTATCAATATTCCAACGAATACTTGGTCCCATATCCAAAGATGAATAGTTGGTGGTCGTTGAGGCCGCAACACTTGCCTGTGAAATTCCAAAGACGTTCCAACCAATAAAGCAGCGCTGGCCAGTGTCCAAATTAAAAAGCAAACTCGCATTATAAAAATACTGAGTATCGCTGGATGATGCTGTCGTATTGAACGTTTCACCGGAATATACGAAACCGAAATCAAGCAAGGGATCGGCTTGAGCAAATCCCGTCACCAGGAGACAAAAAAATATTAAAATTATCTTCTTCACTATCTCATTTATCGACAAAAGTGGTAGAAAATTGCACTGGACGAAGGTGTAAAAACCTAGTGCTTGCGCTCCAAAAGAGCCCCGTAAAATCCATCGAATCCTTGCCTGTGAGGAAACACATGAATTTGCTCAACGAGCTTCCAGTCAGTCCCGTGTGTACTTAAAAACTTATCAATCTGATGGTGATTTTCTCCAGGAAGAACGCTGCAAGTCGCATAGACCATCATCCCCCCCGGTTTGACCACTTTGCAGTAGGTCTTGAGAAGGTCGAGTTGCAAAACCTGTAAACGTTCAATTTCTTCGAGGGTGATTTTCCATTTTTTGTCAGGATTTCTGCGCAAAACGCCAAGGCCAGAACAGGGGACATCCAACAGCAAACGGTCCGCCGTAGCCTCTAGGCGCTTGATTGTTTTTGTGGAATCAATGACTCGCGTTTCGATTATATCTACGCCGTTCCGACGAGCCCGCGCCTTCAGATCCTCTAGTTTCCAGTCATGAATATCCATCGAAATTATTTTTCCTTTGTTTTTCATGAGAGCGGCAAGATGAAGACTTTTACCCCCAGCGCCGGCGCAGGCGTCCACCACTCTTTGTGTTGGCTCTACTCGGAGCAGAGGAGCGACCATTTGAGAAGCCCCATCTTGAACCTCAAAGAGGCCCTTCTTAAAGGCGTCTGTCAAAAAAACATTGGATCTTTCAACTAAGCGGACGGCATCGGGCAATCCAGAAACCGCAAGGGCTTCTATGTTCTCCGCCTTGAGGTAGTCAATAAGTTGATCTCTTGAACACCGTAGGGTATTTGCTCTCAAAAAGACATCCGCCGGCTTATTCAAGGATTCTAAAATTTCGTCCCACTCCGTGCCAAATTGCTTCTGGCCATATTCATAAAGCCAATCAGGAACCGACTGAGTAATCGCACCCGAGGTGATACTACCTTTATTCTTGTGAAACTTCTCCTTATCAAAATCTCTAAACTCTGGCCAATCAGGAATCTGATTGTAGGTATTAAAACACCACGCCGTCCAAAGACGTAATACATCTGTTTTATCAACTGTCGATTTTTGAGTTGGATCAAAGCCCGCAAGGGCTCCTAGGTAACGCCACCAGCGAACAATTTCATAGACACTTTCGGCAAAAAATCGACGATCACGAGCTCCCCATTTTTTTTGCGCCTTCATGAATTTTTCAATAACTTTATCAGCATGACGAGACTGAGTGAAGATTTCTTCCACGGCGAGAACAATTTGTTCAACTATAGGACGATGAAACTTTAAAATGTGAATACCGCTCCCGCAGATAAGAAAGTGCCATTGAATTGACCCGAATTCCACAGCTGCAGGTGATTTTTTAAACCAGTCTCGATAAAAAAGCCAGCATTCTCAAAAACATCAAAAAATCGAGCGCCCGCAATCAGTTGATAATCCAATGAAAGCGAGGCCTCATCCTCGGCCTGGCGAAAGAAAACTCCGGGCCCGATTCCGAAACCAAAATAAAGCGGAAATTTAGAAGTCGCATCCGGAAAAGTTACCAGAGGAAGAATTGATAGCTTAAGCGGATTTGTCTCGCCATTAGCCGCAATCTTATAACTAATGAAATCCATCCGAAGACTCAGATCCATCGAGTTTCGCCACTCACCCACTCTATAGGTTACTCCCACTGTGTAATCACCAATGTCTGTCTGCTTGTTAAGAAGACCCCATTCATAGCTCGTCGAGCTCATCATCTTTCCCAAATGAATCGCAAGATAATGGCTCTCACTCCCCAGGACTGGCTCGATTTCAGAAGACTGATTGACGGGGGTGGCTGCGCCAGGACTTCCATTTTCAAAGTACTTCTCAGCTGCCCCTCGCCCGACACGAGGGGCTTCGGCATGAACAACACCGCAAAAACACAAAAAAATAGCAGAAGTTAATATTATTTTCATGTCCTTATCATAAGCAAAGACACGTCTGTGTTAAAGTAAGTTTGAGATAGGAGGTAAATATATGACTCAAGAAGTCATCGCGTTGCTTTGATAAGACCATTGATTGACGCCTTGCTCACGATTTTCGTAGTCTAGAAGACAATAAAGGAGCGAGACTTTAGCCTATGAAATGTCCGTATTGTAGTCACGACGACGACAGGGTTTTGGATACGAGGGTGCAAAAAGACGGCTCGATTCGCCGACGTCGCGAATGCCTGGATTGCAAAGCTCGTTTCTCGACTTTGGAAACCCTCATGGTCAACTTTCCTCAAATTGTCAAAAAAGATGGACGACGAGAGCAATTTAGCAAAGAAAAAATCCTAAAGGGACTTCTTGCTGCATGCCAAAAACGCCCCGTAAGTCACTCCCAATTAGAAGCTATTGTTGAACGGATTGCCTCGTGGGTGATTAGCCGCGGAGAAAATGAAACTTCTGCCCACCTGATTGGCTTAAAAGTAATGGCTGAATTGAAACAACTTGATGATGTGGCGTACATTCGTTTTGCAAGTGTTTATCGAACTTTCAAAGATGTCCAAGAATTTGTCGAAACCTTAGAGGGGCTTGAAACCCTTGACTTTATTGACCCAAATAATCCCCAACTCCCTTTAACCTCTGTGAACTCAACTGGAAAGCTTGAAAACGATGAGAAGACAATCCCGGGAACTCGCTCTGCAAGTCCTCTTTCAAATTGAATTTGCTCCCCCCATTTCTTATCCCGATCTTATGGAGGTTTTAAGCACTTCTTTAGAAAAGGATATTGTGCAATATGCTGACGAAATCATTAAAGGCGTTCAGGCCTCCAAAGGCGATATCGACAGTAAAATCCAAATGGCTAGTTCACATTGGAAGGTCGATCGCATGGCAACAATCGACCGTAATATCTTGCGAATCGCAGTTTACGAAATGCGCTTTGCGCCTGTCCCCTTAAAAGAAAATATTGCCATCAACGAAGCCGTCGAAATTGCAAAAAAGTTTGGCACAACTGACTCAGCAAGTTTTGTAAATGGCCTGCTGGATCAGGTTGCAAAGGCACATTGATATGAACGTTCTGTCCTCTGCAAGCGCTTTCAATCCAGGATCCGATTTGTGGATCCTTCCGGATTTTTCTTGCTCCCGATGGACTCGAAGAATTGATTGGCACCTAAACTTTCAAATCATTCGTGCTTGCAGACGCCCCAGCCCCGAACCTCGAGAATTTATTACCCTCATTCAAAAAGAAACAGAGCTCGAGGTCTTTAATCTAGTTCAATTGCCAAACGCTCCGCTCTTGATAAGCTCGGTTTCTTTTTTTCCAAATAGATGGGTTGTTGTTATACCAAATGCTGACTTCTTTGAAGCTTGGGTAAGACAAAGTTCAGATATTTGGGAGGCCTTAAAACATCCCACATTAAGAATCTTCCTGCCGACTGGACAAAGCTCTAGCTCTTTTCATAATGAGTGGTCAAATCGGCACGCCACCGAAGACTTTACACTCGTGCTTGATTAATGCCCTCAAAATTGAGGAAATAGTCCTATGAACATACTCACTCATTTTCAAAAGCGCATAGAATCTATTCTTGATGCAGAGACTGAACCTCAAGGTGACGATGTCCTCAGTCTTAAAAAAAAATTTGAAGTCGTCACAGATCCACGATTTATCGAAAATCTTGCCGAGGGACTTCCCTCAGGACACACAGATAAAGCAGTCATTTTATTCTCTAGACTTGCTCTCTATTTTGACGCCGGGATCTTTTTAGAATTTGACCATAAGATTTGGGAACCTCAAGCACAGTTTCATTATGGTCATGTGCGGGCATTAAAAAATCAGGAAAAAACTAAAATTTCTCTACCAAGAATCGATCTTATGACCGTGCTCAGAACCGATACCAGTCCCATTTTAAAAAAACTAAAATTACAAGCACTCGACCCCGTGGATCAGACAGTTTGTCTGTTTATAAAACCTGCGCCAGATTTTTCATTCTTACTCTTATCCTCCCTACCTGAACTCTGGTTAAGGGAGCATACTCGTTTGGTTACTGAGGCGATTCAAAAAGGACTCTATAACGAATGACAACTTGGACGATTTATATCCTCTCGGATGGAACTGGCGAAACAGCCGCAACGATGATTCGGGCTGCATTAGTCCAATATGCCAACAAGGACATCAGTATTGTTCGTTGCAAAAATGTACGAACTGAAGCTCAAGTTGAATCTCTTGTGGATGAGTGCTTCGAACGACGAGGATTTATTGCCTACACTGTTGCAGCACCCGCGATGCGTAAAAAGATTCACGAGCTGGCGACCGCTAAAGGAATTCCATCTTTTGATCTGCTGGGTCCTCTTCTCAATACTCTTGATACTTTCTTTGGCGATGCTAATATCAGCGGGGTCAATGTTCTTCGTGCCGTTGACGAAACCTATTACAAGAGAATCGAAGCCATTGAATTCACTGTAAAACATGATGATGGAAAAACTCTCACGCATTTAGACAAAGCCGATATCGTACTCGTCGGAATCAGCCGCACTAGCAAAACTCCACTTTCTATCTTTCTTAGCCATAAAGGCTGGAAGGTCGCAAATGTTCCATTGGTTTTAAACACGCCTCTTCCAGAAGAACTATTAAAAATTGATCAGCGCCGCATCGTCGGTCTAATTATTGATATTGAAAGCCTGCACCGAATTAGAAAAAATCGCCTAGAAAAGTTCGGGCAAGATCCTGGCGGCGAATACGCTTCGATTTCTCATATCGTAAAAGAAATTGAGTACGCAGAACAAATCTTTAGGCAAAACAAACGTTGGCCGGTTTTCAATGTCACCGAAAGAGCCCTGGAGGAAACTGCAGCTGAGATCGTAAGAATCATTTCTGCTCGACTTGGTTTGCCAGATTCTGCCCTATTTTAAATTTAAGAACTGCCCCACCAAATTGTACTTAGAAGGCCCCACCAAGGGGCTTTTTTATTACTCAAATCAAAAGATCCTTTAATCTTTCCTTGTTTTTTCACCTTGAGAGCCCTTCGCTAGACGGGAACACATACTTACCTATCCAAGCCTACGGCTATCACTCCGCTTACGGAAGGCTGGCCGCCGCAGCCCTCTCTCCTAAATTGTTATAAAAACAATAGATTTCCAAATGTCTCTGTAAATTCTCTTTCAACTTCGTCGTGCACCAGGATCTTCTGGTTAGTCTTCGAATATTCGCGCGCAACTTCGCACACCGCTGATTTAGAGTAAACATCGGATCATAGACCTGCTTCTGGTACTTCTCATGCAATCGATCCCGATGACGCTCTTTCTCTGAACGATTAAAAACCTTATGCTCAATCCCTGGAAAGAACTCCTCAGTGAACTTCCTATAGCTCGGCTTTGCATCAGATCTGATTTCTTGTGGTTTCAAGCCTCTTAACTCTGTAAAGCACTGTCTTAAAACATCCTCCCTCTCGTCTTTCCTTGGACCGTACTTATCGTAGGAGATCTTTGCGAGCCGCCCCTTCGGCGGAGCAACTGCAACCTGGGTTCTTAGAATTCTATAGGCATCGTCAACAAATAGCAAAACGCTCAGTGGTTTTAGCTTTGTGTGCTCAATCGTCTCAAGCTCATCGAAGTAGAGTTGTCCAATGTCAACAGGGGCATTTGCTTTAAGCGAAGAAACGTGCTGGTGGATCCATAAAAACTTCGCTTCGACAGTGTTTTTAGAGATTCTGAGGGTGCGAGCGATTCCCCTCATCGGCATGCCCTCGCAAAGCAGCTGAAAGATGACTCGATTAAGTTGTGGCTTCTTTTGGTAATAAGTAGCGCTGGAGCTTCTGGACGAGAGAGTTTTGCCACAGGCTTTGCACTGAAACCTTCGAACATTTTGATTATTTCTTTTAATGCGAAAGAAACCTTTTTTTATGAAAACTCCACCAGGAAGTCTGTGATGGAGGCATGTGGAGTTGCTACAAAGCTTTGGTGAATAGGACATGTGGAGCGAATAAGGCAAAAGGAAAGCCATGCGGGACTCTGTTTGTGGTGGAGATAAGCTAAAGAGCCCAGTTAGTTTCGGATGAAAGCATCAGGGGTTCGGATAATAAAAAAGCCCCTTGGTGGGGCCTTCTAAGTACAATTTGGTGGGGCAGTTCTTTAAATTTATCTATGCCTTTTCTTGAGTTGCTATTGTCTGATAGAGAATTTCAGCTAATTTTTTGGTTTCTGAGTTTTTTCGATAGTAATAGGTCATGTCAATTTCATAGTGAAACTCTTTAATATGCACATGATTTAACCGCCCAGCCCGAACCTGTTTACGAATGGAATGGGCAGGTAAAAAGCCCCACCCCAGACCAGATTCTATCACCCGCTTTAAAGTCCCCACATTCGATGACTCAAAGATGGGCTTTGCTTTGATATTGTGACTCTCCATAATCTTCGCAATTTTTTTATTAAACCCCGGAAACTCATCAACAAAGTTAACCAAAGGAAACTTTCCCAATTCGCTTGCTGAAATTTGCGCCGGCGCATCGGTCTCTTTACCAGAAACCACCAGCCACATTTCTTCTTTCAGCAAAAACTTGCCTTCAACGCCTTCTAGATCGATCCCAAATTCCTCATTTATTTCTGGAAGTACCAGAACATCAAACTGTCCTTTTTTGAAGTTACGCACAAGCTCCTCGCCTGATCTATAGTCAACCTTGATTTGTAAATCGGGATTGTGTCGCATGAATCGCCCCATCAAAGGACTCATTATATGCAAGCCGATTGAATTCAAGGTCCCGATTCGAATTTGCCCTTTTAGTTCTGCACCAATAGACTTAATCGCGATTTCTGCTTGCTGTGAAAGCTGCAAAATTTTACGTGCGTGCTCATATAAAACCTCTCCTTGTGGTGTCGGCTTAATCTGACGAACGCCTCGAACCAAGAGATCAACACCTAGATCTTCCTCTAGGTTACGAATTTGCTGACTAACGGCTGGCTGTGTGAGGTAAAGCTTGTCTGCTGCAGCTGTCATGCTGCCCTCGCTGATCACGGTCACAAAAGTCGTAAGCTGATAAAGGTTCATCATTGGGTTTTCTCCTTTGATCAGAATGAAATATTCTTTATACTAAATTACGTTAATAAGTTGATAAACCATGAAGAGGTTTTTATATGCCCCATCAACGAACTTCAATATCTCTCTTGATCACACTTCTGTCTATCTTACTCGCAAGATATGCTGACGCCAAAACCTTTCGTAATGCCTATATTTCTTTTGAACTTCCCCCAACATGGAACTGCAATCTCGAACAAACGGAATGGGTTTGTCGCAGCGAAAGCACAAAAGAGTCCAAAGAGGCTATCATTATCCTCACGGCCAAAGAGGTTGGTATCACGGACTCCTTTCAGCTCTATGAACAACATTTAAATAGTCCAATCACGCTGAAACTTAAAAGTGGAGGCGCCACAGAGTCAAAAATCGTCTACAAATCAAAAACAGTTCAAATCAATGATCAGAACTGGATTGATGGGCTGCATCTCGGCAGCGAGGTTCAAAATTACTTCACCCGCTATCTAGCCACAATCAAAGGACGTATAGCTGTTTTAATCACCTTTAGTGCCCATAAGCAATTTTACACTAAATACAGTCAGGATTTTTTTAAGGCAGTGATGAGCCTTCGAGTGACAGAAACAAAAAATCTTGGCAACGCCTCGGACCTTGGTCCAATTAGACCGGGATCGGGAACACTTGGTCCCGGAAGCTTTCAAAACGCAATGCCAGCAGATATGGCAAATCCAGAGGAAGTCAGCGGAAAGGGTGGTAATAAAATGATATTACTGATTATTGCCCTGATTCTCGCCGGAGCTGGCATCTACATCTTCTTAAAAAAGCGAAAGAAATAAAAACTGAACTAGACCCACAAGCTATGAACACCGCGCTCGCGGGCGACTTGAATTGCATCTTCATAGCCTGCATCTACATGTCGGAAAATGCCCATTGCGGGATCTGCAGTTAAGACTCGTTCTAAACGGAGAGCGGCCTCAGGCGTTCCATCCGCAACGATAACTTGGCCAGCATGTTGACTGTATCCCATTCCGACTCCGCCGCCATGATGTAGGCTCACCCAGGTAGCACCGCAGGCCGTATTCACAAGAGCATTTAGCAAGGGCCAATCGCTGACCGCATCTGATCCATCCTTCATAGCTTCCGTTTCGCGATTAGGACTAGCCACAGAACCACAGTCCAAGTGATCGCGGCCAATCACAATCGGCGCCTTTACTTTTCCGTCAGCAACAAGTTTGTTGAACATCAAGCCAGCTTTAGCGCGCTCACCGTACTCGAGCCAGCAGATGCGAGCAGGCAAACCCTGAAAAGCTATTCGTTTTTCTGCCATATCTAACCAACGTAAAAGATCCTTTTTGTGAGGAAAAAGTTCTCTCATAGCATCGTCGGTGACTTTAATATCGTTTGGGTCTCCAGACAAAGCCACCCAGCGGAAAGGACCGCTCCCCTTACAAAATAAAGGCCTTATATAGGCTGGTACAAAACCGGGGTAATCAAAAGCATTTGTTACGCCAGCTTCAAGCGCTCGAGCTCTTAAATTATTTCCATAGTCAAAAGTAATAGCGCCTTTGTCTTTCATCGCAAGCATTCCGCGAACATGTTTTGCCATCGAAGCATAAGCAGCTGCTAGATAGTCTTTTTGATTCGCCGCTCGAAATTGGGACGCTTGCTCCACAGAGTAACCTTCGGGAATGTATCCTACCAACGGATCATGAGCTGAAGTTTGATCTGTCAAAAGATCAGGTGTGAAGTTCTTTTCGTACATCTGCCAAATGACCGTTGCCATATTGCCCTGCAAGGCCACTGACTTAGCCTCACCTGCTTTAGCGTAGCGGCGAATCCGCTCAAGAGCGTCATCAAGATTTTCAGCAACTTCGTCAATATATTTGGTTTCAAGACGTTTTTGAATTCGAGTTGGATCCACATCTACAGCTAGCACACAGGCTCCGGCAAAAACTCCAGCTAGGGGCTGAGCTCCGCCCATGCCGCCAAGACCCGCTGTCAGAATAATTTTGCCATTAAGGCTTCCACCAAAATGTTGCCGTCCAGCTTCGACAAATGTTTCGTAGGTGCCCTGAACAATTCCCTGAGTTCCAATATATATCCATGATCCTGCGGTCATTTGACCGTACATCATCAATCCTTTTTTATCGAGCTCGTTAAAAACTTCCCAGGTTGCCCATTTCGGCACAAGGTTCGAATTCGCAAGAAGCACTCTCGGCGCGTCCTTGTGTGTTTTTACAATTCCAATTGGTTTACCGGATTGGATAAGAAGAGTTTCATCGTTTTCAAGACTTTTGAGGGCTTCAAGGATTTTATGATAGCACTCCCAATTTCGAGCTGCTTTGCCAATACCGCCATAAACAACCAAATCCTCAGGACGCTCCGCCACTGCCGGATCTAGATTATTCTTAATCATACGATATGCAGCCTCTTGCAGCCACCCCTTACAATCCATAACCGGAAGGTACGGCCTTCCTTTTGGGAATGCAATGCACAACGCTAGTTACCAAATTTAAAACTGTAGGTCGCCGCAAAGGTCATTTCAGGTTCGGCGGGAGGGAAAACCCAATTTTGAACTTTTTCAGTCACGCATCCCGCCAGCGCTTGATCACCAGAAGTGTTTTCTTTAATCGTCAAATTTTGAACAACACCCTTGTCATCAATATCCCATGCGACAACTACGGTGCCGGCCTTAGCCATGCCTTCAATAATCAAATCTGTATAACATTTTTGAACCTCTAGCAGCTTGGATTTGACAACTTGTTTAACGGCCGCCAGGTTCAATTGTTTTGCGGGAGCTTTAGCAAAAGCTGGCAGAAAACTCAAAAAGCTTAGAATTATAAGAATTAAATTTAAGATTTTCTTTCTCATAACACTACCACCACCTCTTTTATTCTATAGCAGGTCCGAACGTAGTTGTTAGTACAAAATAAATCCGTCTTTTTATGCTCAGGAGTTATACAAAAAATCTAAAGAAATAAACATCTTAGCTGAGACCTCAAACCTAGACGTACAGCAAGGTTTACCCACTCCCTCCTCCTCCGATTTGTGCAACACAAGACCAAGAGATACAATACCCGGGAGGGAAGGAGTCGACTATGAAAGACAAATTTTCTACGCTCAAGGTTTTATTTCGAATTCTCTTCATGAGTTCCCTGCTTTTCGGGTGCGGAAAGAATAATGATGACAACTCATCAGCTTCATCTGCTGACGAGTCTGCCTCTGGAGCTGCCGCGAGTGCCGTCGGCGGAGCCCTCAGTGGTAGCAATACAAACGGAACACAGGCTCTTTTCAGTACTCCGGTAAACAAACAAAGCCACAAGTATTGGGAATTTTTCGCGCCCTCTAAGGCTTTTGCCGCCAACTCTTGCCCTACCTTCCTCACAACAGGAACTGGCTGCGCAGCAAGTGGTAGCAATATGTGGCTCACCTATTCGAGCTGCACCTTTAATGGCGCGGCCACATGGACCGGAGTACAAAAAATAGCGATGTCCAGCGGAACCGCAAACTGCGGTACCTTTCCTTACCCGGGCACAAGTGGCACGCTCCAACGCCAGTTTGTTTCCGCCTCCGCGAGCAACCTGCCTAGCTCCGTAAGCCTACTAACAACTAACGGAACCGTGATCATCGACAATTCATCTTCAAACCTGGGCAACTTTGATAATCAAACCATCACTCCTATTTTGAATGGTGGCTATGGCGCTACAATTACTTTTAATTCAAGTGGTGCGCGAAGTTCTATCACTCTTGCTCACCGCACTTATATAACTGGTGTTTTTGACCACTCCGTAACTGGCAATTTAAACATCAACGAAAGTTCCGGCGCCACTAGTCGTGTCGTAAGCGGAACCGTGACCGTCTATCACAATCGCGCGCGAGTTGTCGGAACTTCGGTCTTTACAGCTGTCGGCCACCAAGACTCCTGCTGCACTCCAACCTCCGGAAAAATCACCACAACCTTCAGCGCCGGCGCTAATGTTAGTCCCACCGCCATCGGAGATTTGCTGGTTGGAAAATCAGAGTCGCTAACCTTCAATGGCTGCGGCACTGCGGTCTATACTGCGGTAAATGGCAACACCTCTAATGTAACCATTCGCCGTTGTTTTTGAGCTTGCTAAGTAAATCCACAGAGAGAGTATCATCCTAATCGACCCTTGTTACGGAATCTGTGACGTCTTGTGGAATATATCTGAATCAGTAATTTTTAGGAAAGGCAGCAAATTTTAAAGTCGCTTTTTTACAATCCGAAAAATCCTTTTTAAGATTCTCTAAAACGTAACTAAGAATATAAGTCTTGCTTGCCTGAAACTCGTACTCAGTAATACTACCAACGAATCGCTTTAGTACTTTTCTGGTTCCGTCTTTAAGGACTTCTTGCCAAACGACATCACGAGCAAATGAACGTGGCCCGGAGTTAGCACAATCCAAAGTTAATTGTGTTTGCGCAACTGTGAAAAATAAACTTCCTGCCCCCTTCGGAGTGTACAAAAAACTAAACCAAGCTTGATCGGAACTATCAAATTCTAAGGACATAACATTCGAATACAAAGCTGGATCTGTCGTTGG
This sequence comes from Pseudobdellovibrionaceae bacterium, assembly GCA_016719575.1. Lineage (GTDB taxonomy): Bacteria > Bdellovibrionota > Bdellovibrionia > Bdellovibrionales > Bdellovibrionaceae > JACMRP01. The sequence continues at coordinate 555,143 of JADJYV010000002.1, forward strand.
CTTTTGCAAATTCAGAAGCTGAATACTTTCGACTTTTTTAACTTCTCCAGGTCCTGGCTTTTCGCCCTTGCCCCCGCCGTCCTTGCCGCCCCTTCCATCACGTATGTCAATTGCGACTGACTTTCCACAGGAACTTAAGAGCAAACTCATTGCAAAAATTAAAAGCACAACACTTTTCATCGTTCCAACCTCATTACCACTCGAGTGGTCCAACTGTTGATTCTGCGACCAGGGTAATCTTGTTACCCTCCATCATTTCCTTAATTGCCTCAACGTCTTTAGCAAAATAGCGATCTTCTTTTGCAAATGGAACAGTTTTACGAATCAAATCGTAGGCAGCCTTAACTGCCGCTGTAGGCTTCAAGGGGGATAACAAATCAAGAGCCTGCGTCGCCGACAAAAGCTCCATTGCCACTACGTTTTCAGCATTGCGAAGAATTTTTTCAAACTTGCGAGCCGCGATGGTTCCCATCGACACATGATCTTCTTTTTCTGCCGAAGTCGGAATGGAGTCCACACTGGCCGGATGGGCAAGCACCTTGTTCTCACTCACCAGCGAGGCCGCCGCCACTTGCACAATCATATGTCCTGAATTAAGCCCGCCATTCGGCGCCAGAAAGGCGGGGAGCTCACTCATCTGAGGAGAAATCAACTTCGAAATACGACACTCAGAAATACTTGCCTGTGACGAAATCGCGATCCCAGCAAAATCCATTGCGTGGGCAACGGGCATTCCATGAAAATTACCACAAGAAAGAACTTTGTTGTCATCTGCGAACACGAGAGGATTGTCCGTGCTCGAATTTGCCTCGATCTCTAATACTTTTACAATATAGCGAAGAGCATCTTTGGCGGCACCGTGGACAGCGGGCATACAACGAAGGCTATAGGCATCTTGAACTCGTGGATCGTTGACAGCATGACTTTCGGAAATTTCGCTTTTCTCGCCCATCAATTTTAACAAATTGCGTGCGGTCTTAGCTTCGCCCGGATGCGGACGAGTGGCACTGATCAAAGGATCGAAAGGTTTGCGCGAACCACGAAGCCCCTCAAGTGACATCGCCCCAGCGAGGTCTGCAAGCCAAAGAAGTCGGCGAGCTTCCCACGCCGCCAAGAGCCCAACCGAGGTCATCACTTGGCAGCCATTGATCATCGATAAACCTTCTTTAGCTTTCAAGTCCAAAGGAGACATTTTCTTTTCGCTTAAAACTTTTTGCGCAGCCACTACTTGACCATTTTGCCAAACTTCGCCTTCGCCAATAATGGCCAAGGCTAAATGTGACAAAGGCGCAAGATCTCCGCTCGCACCAACGGATCCCTGGGAGGGAATAACCGGAATGATATCGTGATTTAAAAATTCCAGAATCTTATCGACCACCGCCGGACGAACCCCACTATGTCCACGCGCAAGGGCATTGGCTCGTAAGACCATCATTGCTCGCGATTGCTTTTTGGAAAAGGGCTCGCCAATTCCCATCGAATGGGAACGGATCAAGTTTTTTTGCAATTGTTCGATTTCTGAATCCGAAATTCTAACCGAAGAAAAAGCCCCGAAGCCCGTATTAACACCGTACATCACTTCGCCATTTTTTATGCGGCCCTCGATGTAATCGCGGCTCTTTTGCATATTCGCGCGGGCCGACGCGGCAAGCTCAGCTCTGATCTCCGAGTTATTTGCAATCTCGTACAGACTGTCCAGTGTGATAGATTGACCCGTTAATTGCAGTGTTTTCATACTCAAAGAGTTAGCACAAAAGGAGGTTCCTACCTATTGAAGATGCTCTGCGTTGATCCCTACCCTTTTGCGGCAGGCTTACCAAATCTTCGGTTCTTTTTAAATCGACCCGATCGAGCTGGGCCATCACTGCCGCCGGGGCGCTGACGTTTTTCAATGGCGGCTTTGGCTTTGCCGACACTTGTAACTGCGGCCACAGCGCTTTCGACTGAGTGGTATGGTTGATCCTCGATGACAGCAATTTTTTGTCTCGTATTTTTTTCGATTGCAAATAGAAAGGACTTCTCTTCGGCAGTGCAAAAAGCAATCGACTTGCCCTCAGCCCCTGCTCGTGCTGTGCGGCCGATACGATGAACATAACTATCCGGCAAATGCGGCAGCTCAAAATTGATAACATGACTGATACCATCGATATCTAAACCTCGGGCCGCAATGTCCGTGGCGACAAGCACACGCACTTTGCCCGAGCGAAACTCCTCAAGAGCACGCTGTCGTGCCCCCTGCGACTTGTCGCCATGAATTCCTGCGGCATTCACACCTTGCTTGAGAAGCTTTTCGACGATGCGATTCGCTCCGTGCTTCATTTGCATAAAAACCAGCACCCGGGATAGCGTTCGATCTTTTAGAAGATGTAGCAACAAATCCAACTTTTTTGACTTATCAACAAACATCACCGTCTGATCAATCTTCTCTGCCGTCGTTGCCGGCGGAGTGACTTCGACTTTTTGTGGTGTCGTTAAGATGCCCGACGCAAGTCTCTGCACCTCGGATGGCATTGTCGCCGAGAAAAACAAATTGTGGCGCTTTTTTGGCAACAACGGCAGAATGCGTTTGATATCCTGAATAAACCCCATATCCAACATGCGGTCCGCTTCGTCTAAGACGAAAATTTCGATCTTGTCCAGACGCAAATACTTTTGCTGAAATAGATCCATCAAACGCCCTGGTGTTGCGACCAGAACATCTACACCGCCAGCTAAGTCGCGAACTTGATTGCCCTGACCAACACCACCAAAAATCACAGCGTGTTTGAGTTTTAAATGACGACTATAGGTGACCAAGTTTTGGTGAATTTGAATCGCCAGCTCACGAGTTGGTGTGAGGATCAAAGTGCGAGGGCACTTGGGTTCGCGACGAATATGGTTTTTTGCCAAAATTTGTAAAATCGGTAGGCAGAAGGCCGCAGTTTTTCCAGTTCCAGTTTGTGCAACACCGAGCAAGTCGTGCCCTTCTAAAATAACCGGTATGGCTTCTCGCTGAATCGGAGTTGGCGTTTCGTATCCAGCGTCTTTGAGGGCCATCTGAAGCGGCGCCACCAGTGGCAAGTCAGTAAATTTCATGATTTAAGCAATCCTATCGTTTTTGTGTAGTCGCCATTAAAAATATAACTTCCTGCCACCAAAACATCGGCATCACAGCAGGCATTGACGGTCTTATCATTCACACCTCCGTCAACTTCGATAAGATAGTTCAGATTCTTCTGCATGCGCACTACTTTGAGCTGTTTTATTTTTTCTACCTGATCGTGCAAAAAAGATTGACCGCCAAAGCCTGGCTCTACCGTCATGACCAGAACCAGATCAACTTCATCCAGAAGAGGCAAAATTTCTTCAATAGGGGTTCCTGGTCGCAACGTCAGGCCTGCCCTGGCTCCAAGTGAACGAATTTTCCGCAGGACTTCGCGGGGCTTATCTGTTGCCTCCACATGAATGGTCAAATAATCGCTGCCAGCCTTTACGAAATCCTCAATATAGCGCTCTGGCTTTTCAATCATCAAATGCACATCCAGTGGCAAAGAGCTGACTTTTTTAAGAGCTCTGACAACAGGGATGCCAATCGTGATATTCGGAACAAAGTGCCCGTCCATAACATCAACATGAACCCAATCGGCACCAGCCGCTGCAATCGCTTTTAATTCTTTTTCTAAATTGGCAAAGTCTGCCGATAAAATACTAGGAGCCACAAGCTTAGTTGCCAAAATAATCTCCTATTTTCAGTGGATGGCCCTTTAAAAACTCACGAACGGACATGCGTGTCCTTGATTCGGGCTGAAGTTCCAAAATATTTAAAACACCCTCGCTGCATTTTACAGAAATAAAGTGTTCATTCACTTCTGAAATCAAACCACAATCTGTCTGAGTCCCGGAGGACACATTCACTTGCGTTTTGTGAATCTTTATTTTCTTTCCGCCAATGGATGTGTACGTTCCCGGCCCCATCACGAGCGCTCGAACTTTGTTATGAATTGCCACAGCAGAATGATTCCATTTTATCTCGGCTTCAGCTTTTTCGATCTTATGAGCATAAGTCACACTGGCTTCATCCTGAGGAAGAGGCGCCAAGTTACCGCGAACATAGTCCATCAACTCCACACGCAGGAGATCTGCGCCCAAAACGGCGAGCTCATCGTGCAGCTCCATGGCGTTAATCTCACCATCTAAAGTAACTTTGCGAACACCTAAAATATCACCAGCATCTAGTTTCTTTACCATGCGTTGAAGGGTGACGCCGGACTCTTTGTCCCCGGCCTCAATCCCTCGCTGAATAGGGGCGGCCCCCCGCCAGCGCGGCAGCACACTGCCATGAACGTTGACTGCCCCAAATGGAAACATATCCAAAAACTCTTGAGTTAAAATTTGACCATAGGCCACGACGACCGCAACCTCAGCTCCCCATTTTTTTATTTCATCTAGTATGTAGGGACTTTTTCTAAGGGACTCAGGTGAAATCACCCTCAACCCCGCAGAAATCGCTAAATTCTTCACCGGGCTCGGGGTCAGTTGCATCTTTCGCCCCGCAGGACGATCTGGCTGAGTCACGACTCCGACAACCTCAAAGTGCTCATCCTGAAGAAGGGATTTTAATGATGTGACAGCGAACTCTGGAGTTCCCAAAAAGCAAACACGAACTTTACTCACACCTTAACACCTTCTTGGACATCTTCATCTTCGGTTTCTTCTTCAGATTTTGGCTTTGGGTAACCATGTTTTTTGATTTGGTTTTTTATTTTACTCGACTTGATCAAGCTCAAATGGTCCAAAAACAAAGTGCCCTCTAAGTGATCCATCTCGTGTTGCAAGCAAATCGCTAAAAGCCCATCGGTTTTGATGAGAATCTCTTTGCCCTTTTCATTCAGCGCCTTGACCTCGATGTAATTGTATCTCTCAACAGTTTCGTAATAGCCTGGAATACTTAAACAGCCTTCATCGAAGGTCGTTTTTCCTTCTCCCTTCACGATGACTGGATTAATCACGATAAGGGGCTGCTGAACGGCACGCTCAAGCTCAGTCATTTCTTCATATTTATAGCGTCGCCCCCCCTCTTCACGAGAACGAGTATCGATTACAAGCATACGAACCAACTCCCCGATTTGAGGAGCCGCGAGACCGATGCCATTAGACGCATACATTGTTTCGATCAGGTCCTCAGCTAACTTCCGATGATACTCAGTCACCTTGTCAGTCGACTTAGAAACCTCACGCAAACGAGGGTCAGGGAATTTTAAAATTTCACGAATCATAAAGTCTCCAACATCCGCATTTATAGCCAAGCTTGATTGTACCGCGAATGCCTGAATTTTGCACCGCAAAATGCCCGCTAAATAGCGGTAATATCTCATTATCTTTTAAGACGCAATAAAAAGAAATACGCCAGGCTGCCCATGACAATATTTGCAGACCAGGCGGCCACAATTGGATTTAAATGACCATGGGTCCCGAGGGTTAAAAACGAACTGAGAAGAATCCAGTAACAAAACACGAGCAAAATAACAATTCCGACGTTCATCATGGTCCCACCAGATCTCGCTTTTCCGACGCTAAATGGAATACCAAGCAAACACATCACCAGCCCCGCAAAAGCAAAGCTAAACTTGGAATGATAGTCCACTTCGTAGCGAATCGTATCTAAACCGGCCTCTTTGTTACGTCCAATAAACCGCGAAAGTTCTTTTTGGCTCAACATATCTGAAGTTTGACCCGAGGCCTGGATGTCTTTGGCATCCTCACCCATAGAGATCGTTTTTTCTTTAAATTGACTTGTGAGAGGAAAACTTGAGTTTCCCGTAAATAAAGTAACGGAACCATCCAGAAGATTCCAGGTGTTGCCCTTAAACTCCACGCTACTTGCCGTAATCATCTGTAAGAGATCCCACTGCGGACCAAAAAAATACAATGTAAGACTCTGTGCCCGATCTCCCTGAGCATTGAGAGTCTTAATATTAAAAATGGCATTTTTTGAACGATACCAAATTTTATTGGTTTTGACTGTGGAATACAAAGAGGGCTTCTTTTCAATATCATTGTAATAAATAAAATTCTTCTTTCGGCTCATGGCTGGACCCGTCTGATCCATCACAGAAAAGAAAATTGCCGAAATTAAAACCACCCACAAAAGTAGCGGCATCGTGATACGAAGCAAACTCATCCCGCTAGCGAAAAGTGCAACCAACTCGTTGGACTTATTCATTGATGAGATCGCAAGGATCGTGCCCAACAAACAAGCTACGGGCAATAGTTTGTTGAAAATTTCAGGCAGGTAGTACAAGTAATATTGAAACAGGGTCGATAGCTCAAGCCCCTTATGACTGACCATGGTTGACATTGCATCGACCGCCAAAAAAATAGTCACGAAAACAAGGCTGCCGCCGACAAAATAAGCCCAGAATAATCCCGAGACGTACCGATCCATCCGATTCATAAAACTATTATTGTTGACTCAATCGCAAATTCCTACTTTACTTTGCTTATGGCTTTACGCGTCTTACTAGCAGATGAAAGTTCCACCATTAAACGGGTCATGCAGTTGGCCCTCCAAGATTTCGCAGTGGAGGTCAAAGCCGTTCCCGTAGGCCTCGATGTTGTTCCCGTGACCAAGACATTCAAGCCTGATATCATTTTCGCTGACGTTTTGCTGACAAAGCGCAATGGCTACGAAATTTGTCAGGACCTCAAAAAAGATCCCGAGACGAAGTTGATTCCAGTGGTCCTAATGTGGAGCGGCTTCATGGATATTGATGAAATCAAGATCGCTGTCGCCGATGCTCGACTTGAAAAACCTTTCGATGCGGACACTCTTCGGCAACTTGTTCAAAGCCTGGTACCCAAAACACAAACAAATCCGGTAAGCCCATTTCTGAAGTTTCCAAAGATGCCAGAGTTTTCTGAATCCTTGGGGAAAATCCCTGAGGCTGCGCCAGTCAATTTTGACAAATTCGATCCAAGCGATGAGCAAGATGATATCTACAAAATACCTGAAGACTCGCTAAGTGTGAGTATCGCCCCCTCGATCCCGCTTATTGAGACCCCTGAGGATCTTTCTGCGGAAAATCTTTTAGTGGATTCTGAAGAGGAGTTTACCAGCGTTCCCCTAAAATCCTCGCAACAAAAAGACCAGCACGAAGATGACGGCTGGTCTCAACAAGATTTGAAAAAATTCAAAATCCAAATTCCCTCGGAAAAATCGGAAGAAGACTTTGCCGCAAAATTTATGATTCCCCAAGAAAACTTGGGTCCTGCCAAGATTCAAGATGATGGCGAATTTGAGGAACTTGACTTCGGCGAAGAGTTAACGTCGACCAAGGTTGATCTAAAATCTCCTCCGACGGAAAGATTTCAAACAAAAGCCACCCACACGACTCCTCAGAAACCTTTGCTCTCTGGGGCAACGACGACCTCGAGTACAGACCCTGAAATGATAGAGCGAGTCATTCGTGAAGAAGTACGAGAAGTCATTGAAAACATCTGCTGGAAAATGTTACCTGAAATTGCTGAAAAACTAGTGCGCGAAGAAATTCAAAAGATTCTTCGCGATGTTGAGAAATCAGTCTAAATCACTCAGCCTCAAAGCCAATGAGGGATAACCTATGACACTCCATGAACTAATCCGCGCTGCGATCAAAGAAGACATGCCGACCGGAGATCTAACGACGGAAGCACTTGCCCTAAAACCTCGCCACGGCAGGGCCCGACTTAAGGCAAAGGAGGACCTCATCCTTTCTGGAACGATGGCCTTTGAGCAAACCCTCCTCAGCCTTGAATCCAACTGCAAAATTAAGTGGCACTTTGAGGAAGGCGACAAGGTTTTAAAAAATCAGATCATCTGCACTATCGAAGGCGATCTTGTTCAAGTACTAAAAGCAGAACGAGTGGCCTTGAATTTTTTAGGCCATCTCTCGGGAATCGCGACTGTGACCTCTCGCTTTGTAAGTGCACTTGCTGGAACAAACACCCGCATCCTAGATACTAGAAAAACCACCCCTGGCTATCGCGAACTAGAAAAACGCGCCGTCGTCCATGGTGGCGGACTAAATCACCGCATGAATCTTTCAAGCGCAGTTCTTATTAAGGACAATCATATCGCCGTGATGGGAGGAATTCGCCAGGCCGTCACTCGCGTTCGAGCCCACACCTCCTTGCCAATTGAAGTTGAGGCCTCCAATCTTGACCAAGTCGCTGAAGCCGTTGAAATGAAGGTTCGACGCATTCTGCTCGACAATATGAGCAACGAAACCCTCGCAAAAGCTCGAGCTCTCATTCCAGCTGAAATTGAATCCGAAGCTAGCGGCAACATGTCTTTAGATCGCGTGCGTTCCGTTGCAGAAATTGGTGTTGATTTTATTTCCGTCGGAGCCTTAACTCATTCGGCTCCCGTTTCTGATGTCAGCTTAGTTTTTGATTGGACGAATTGATGTCAATGATCGAAACACCTCTCGAAGACATTCAAATCGGAGCTATCACAAAAGAGTGGGCAATAGCCAATCAGCTCTATGTCCACTACGAAAGCTCTCTAAAGAGCACCAACGACCTTGCAAAAACAAAGGCTTTCGATGAGGGCCTGATGTCGGAACCCCTCTGTTTATTTCTAACCGACCATCAAACTTCTGGCCGAGGCCGAGGAAAAAACACTTGGCAAGACGCCTCTCCTGGAAGTGCTCTTCTGAGCTCTTGGGGCTACCTTTTGAATGCTAAACCCCAACCAACAACATCTTGCCTTGTAGGATTAGCTGTCTACCGCGCACTCACTGCAACTTGGCCCTTTCTCGCTTGGAATCTCAAGGCCCCAAATGATATTTTCATCGGAGAAAAAAAAGTGGCCGGTATTCTTTTGGAGTCTGTACTCCAGGCAGATGAGGTTCGAATCATTGTCGGTCTTGGTATCAATGTCATAAAAGCTCCCACGGAAGTCCCAACAAGCGGTTCAATTCTTGAATCTCTTCCGGTAGGTACTCCTCTGCTCGGTCAAGATTGGACCTCCTTCCTAGAGCGTTTGCTATTTGAAATTACGGACGCCATTTCTCGCTGCGAAGAACCTCTATCAACGACAGATCAAATGTCTTTACTTAAAGCCTTAAATGACAATCCGAATCTCCAAGAGTATTACGAAAAAGTTGAGTCGACGGGCTCGCTCATTTTGGAGAGTGGCAAATCCGTCGCTTGGTGGGAGCTCTAAGATGGCATTAACAATCACTCCATTTGCTGATATCGGACGCGACTGTCCTGACTTTGAACTCCCCTCTGTGGATGGAAAAGTTTTTTCGAAAAAAGACTTCCTGAACGAAAGACCCTTCGTCGTCTTTTTTATTTGTAATCACTGTCCTTATGTCAAAGCAATTGAGGATCGCCTGATTCAATTGGGACATGATTTAAAGGCTCTCGGCATCAACACTGTGGCAATCTGTTCAAACGACGAGGAAAATGATCCCGAAGACAGATTCGAAAATCTACGAAAACGGTGGCAAGACAAAAACTACCCCTTTCCATACTTGCATGACAAGTCTCAAGAAGTGGCAAAGAGCTTCGGCGCAATTTGCACTCCAGATTTCTTCGTCTACGATAAAAATCTCAAATTGGCTTATCGAGGACGTCTTGATGACTCTTGGAAAGACCCTTCAAAAGTAACTCGCCGCGAACTCTTTGAAGCTGTTCTCTGTCTCGATCGAGATGAGTCACTTAACGTTCAGCAAACCCCCTCCATGGGTTGCTCTATAAAGTGGGTAGGCAAAGTAGGTGTTGGTTGAAAATCCTCAGGCAATTTCTATTAGCCACGGTCCTCGCTGTAGCCACATTGGTGGGGTACTTGGCCTACCATCTTGGTGCCTTCAAATCCGTCGACATTGCTGATGGCAAACGCCCAGCAATGAAGATGATCTACAAAGACCACACCGGCTCTTACCACAAAATTGTCAGTGTCATTCAGGAGGTCGAAACCTGGGCTAAATCCCAAAATATCGACTGCACAGAATCCTTTGGAGAGTATATTGATGACCCCAACCTCATCGAGGAGATCCGCCTTCGCAGTCGCGGCGGCTGTATTGTAAAAGACGTTCCGGCAAATCTTCCTTCTGATTATAAAACTCAAGAGGTCCCAGAACGCGACTATGTTATCGCTGTCTTTGCTGGCTCTCCTGGGATTGGCCCAGTCAAAGTCTACCCAAAAGTCGAAAGTTATATGAGAAACCACCAGCTGGTTATGGACGGCTCCGTCATCGAAGTTTATGTAATTCATTCAAAAAATGAGATGACGACCACCTATCTTTTTCCTGTAATAAAAGGCATATAGACCCCAATTCAGTTGCTTTTTCATGTCAGGAGTTTTAAGAAAAACCTTCAAACATGGAGGCTCCATAATGACATTTATTTTTACCTTGCTTATTGCCTTGACGCTTTCGTCTTCAGCTTTTGCTCAAGATAAAACTCCATTTGAAACTCTACGCGAAGCCTTCAACAACTCTAACAGTGGCGCTACAATTGACGACTTCGAAACAGATCTTTGGACGGGTTGCCTTTATGTAAACACCAAAAATCCGAACTCCACGACTGGCACCAGTGTTCGGGTTCTACAATGGGATGACGTATCCGACAATGGCCCCTTATTTCCTGGTGGCGGCAATCGCCGCATCGATGTTTTTAACGACTACTCCGTCGACCAAAAAATAGCTTCTTTTTTCGCCGCCTCAACCATTCGTGAAACGAATGAATATTTAAAACAATCATTGAGCGGCTACGGTTGGAATCAGGTAAATATTTTGGGAAAAAAACAAAATGGGCTGCTGCTGTTTGCAGTAGAGTTTAGTGAAAATCAGTACACTCCCATTGAAGCCCGCATCTATGGCTATTGTTGGGACCGAGACCAACAAGAAGACGAGAGTCTACCGCTTCCAGTTCCTCAGTAAATTTCGTACTGAGTTGTAATATCCACTCGCACTTTCACTTGCCCTGGCAACACTTCGGTTGGTGCCACCTCAGCAAGGGCCATTGCCTTCATCATACTGCCACGATACGGGACTGCTCCGACCTGTGCCCCATAATTAACGTTAACAACGCCCTTAATTTTTACGTTTGCTGCTTTGGCAAGCTCTTCGGCCTGCAGCCGGCCTGATCGCACAGCGTCCCCTAAGGCCGCCAGTTCAATCTGTGAGCGCTTATCCGTATCCCATTGAATGGAATTGATATTCACGCCCGCCTCTCCATTCGAAGCCGATGCCACCACAGCGTCGAGGAATGCCCCCAGTTCTTCTGTCTTACGGAGGGTCACCCGCAATATTTGCAAAGCCCGAAAGCCCACCCTTTTATTTTGCTGGATCTTTTGATCATAAATGTACTCAGGGTTTAAAGAATAACTCTCGGTCTGAATATCCTCTTTTTTTACTTTAAATGTATCGAAGGTTTTTTTTACTTTTTGAAACTCTAAAGCATTCAAGTTTTGAGCCTGCTTGGCTGTCACAGCCTTACTCCAAACTTCGACGTTCAATAATACCATATTTGGATCTATGGACTTTTCGGCAAAGCTAGAAACCACAATCAGCCTCTCCATCGCAGCCAAAGAGATACTCGAAAATAATAAGAGTCCCAAAAATAAAAACCTGCACATAAAGTACCCCCAGATATATTTTTAGGCCTTATTGGCCGCGCGAATCAAATTAAGTGCCGATCCCGCCTTAAACCAATTCAGCTGTTCAGCATTGTAGCTATGCTTCAGAGCAATAACCTCTTTACTCCCATCACTGTGTTTGATCTCCATTTTGACATCCCGGCCTGGTGCTAAACTCTGTAAATCAACAAGACTCACGCGGTCATCCTCTTTGATTTTGTCATAGTCTGCAGGAACTGCGAAGGTCATTGCCAAAACCCCTTGCTTCTTCAAGTTGGTTTCGTGAATTCTGGCAAAAGACTTTGTTACGACAGCTGTGCAGCCCAAAAACCTCGGAGACATCGCTGCGTGCTCACGAGAAGAGCCTTCGCCATAATTTTCATCTCCGATAATGACCCAGCCCTTATTTGCCTTCTGATACTCGCGCGCAACTTTAGCAAACTCTTGAGCTCCAGTGCCGGTAATTTGATTTTTACCTTTACCAACTTCTCCAGTAAAAGCATTGTCCGCGCCCAAAAGCATATTATTAGAAATATTGTCCAAGTGGCCACGGTACTTCAACCAGGGTCCTCCTGGAGAAATATGGTCTGTCGTGCACTTGCCCTTAGCTTTTGCTAAAATCAATTGATCAGAAAAATCTTTTCCATCCCATTTCGTGAATGGTGCCAGTAATTGCAACCGATCTGAACTTGGAGACACTGCAACTTTTGCCTCACGCCCTTGTGGCTTCTGATAGCCCTCTGTATCCGGAACAAAACCCTTCGCCGGGAGTTCGGGAGCTTCAGGTGCTTTCAACTTGATTTTTCCTTTTGGCGTCTCGAGCTCGTCAGAAATTGGATTGAAGTCCAATCGTCCTGCCAAACCTAAAGCCATTACCAACTCTGGTGAACCAATAAAGGCCAAGGTCTCTGGGTTCGAATCGTTTCGGCCACGGAAATTGCGGTTGAAAGAAGTCACAATCGTATTCTTCTCTCCCATTTTGATGTCATCCCTTTTCCACTGCCCAATGCACGGACCACAAGCATTTGCGAGCACAGTCGCACCGACATCATTTAAAATCGCCATTTGGCCGTCCCGCTCAATGGTGTATTGCACCTGACTAGAGCCCGGACTCACCAAGAACGGCTGCTGCATGCGCACGCCGCTATCCATTGCTTGCTTAGCAACAAAGGCAGCACGACCGATATCTTCATAAGAAGAGTTCGTGCAAGAGCCCACCAAAGCAGAAGACAACTTCGTCGGCCAACCTTTTTCTTTTGCTTCTTTCGCGATTGCTGAAATTGGCCGAGCAATGTCCGGGGAATGAGGTCCCACAAGATGAGGCTCCAGAGCCGACAGATCAATTTCGTAAACTTCATCAAAGAATTTTTTAGGATCCGCGGCTACTTCAGGATCTGCACATAATAAATCCTTATGCTGATCCGATATGGCGGCAAGCTCTGCCCGGCCTGTTGAATTCAAGTAAGCCTTCATGCGCTCGTCATACGGAAAGATTGAACAGGTCGCGCCTAACTCCGCTCCCATATTCGTAATTGTGGCCTTTCCGGTGCAAGAAATCGACTTCGTTCCTTCGCCAAAGTACTCAACAATTTTATCAGTTCCGCCCTTAACAGTCAGCATTCCACACAATTTCAAAATCACATCTTTTGCCGAGGTCCACCCTGTCATTTTACCTTTGAGATGAACTCCAATAAGTTTCGGATTCTTTACTTCCCAAGTAAGCCCCGACATCACATCAGAGGCATCTGAACCGCCAACACCCACGGCACACATTCCCAGGCCGCCCGCATTCGGAGTGTGAGAGTCTGTCCCAATCATCAAGCCACCTGGAAACGCATAGTTCTCAAGAATCACTTGATGAATAATTCCAGCGCCTGGCTTCCAGAAGCCGATATTGTAGCGAGAGGTTGAGGTTGCTAAAAAATTAAAAACTTCTTCGTTCACCTTATTCGACGCCACCATGTCGTCAGCTTTGCCTTTGTATGCCTGAATCAAGTGATCACAATGAACTGTCGATGGCACGGCCGCCTCATCCTTACCCGCCAACATAAACTGCAATAATGCCATCTGTGCTGTCGCATCTTGCATCGCCACGCGGTCTGGACGTAATTGCAAGAAAGAAGAACCCCGAACGAGTTCTTGGTTTTTTGGATCATCAAGATGTCCGAAAACGACCTTCTCTGCCAGAGTAAGGGGTCTATTTAAACGCTGACGAATCACCGCCAATCGCTCGTTAGACTTTGTATAAACGCTTTTGACCATTTCTGGAGTGGTCTCGATTTTCGCCATATAACCCTCTTTTCAAATGAAATTTGCGTTTTCATGTTAATGAAAATCATCTGAAAGCTCAATGCCTAGGATGACTTACGCAGCGGGTTGTGGGTTCTTTACTCTGAGAAAAGATCGAAATTATCCTCTGGGGCAGAGGGAGTCGGGGGAGTTGAATCTGAAGAGAACTTACCTTGTCGAACCTGCAGTTGAGAAATCAATGTTCCATGCAACTTTTTTAAGTTTTTTCTTAGTTGTGAACAGTTCGGCGCATTATCAATAGCCTGAAAAAAATCTTTTGCAGAAACAGAACGCATCTCGTAGGCCTGTTCTAAGTCTAAGAATGCCACCTGAGTCTGGCGATGTTGATAAATACATTTCATGGCCTGAGTGTCATTTAACTTGGCCTGAACCACAAAAGAGCACGCGAACATCATAAAAAATGTAAGAAATGAAAATCGCCGTTTCATTTGTCCTCCAAGTCAACGGATGGCAATATAACAAAATTAATGCCACCACAAAAGCAGAAAACCCCCTGCATTGTTGTGATTTGGTGGCATTTTAGTGTCTATATATTCTCCACTGTGACGCCGTTTTTTGGCCTCACCATAAAATTCACCGTAGATTTCACCATGGTTTCAATCACCTACGGCGCACTTTTTTCTAGCCCTCTTGGCGAGGGGATTGCACCTCTGGCTTTTCCATGAAATGGATCTTACCTGTCTGTGTTTTTATTTCACTAGCCCTTACCGCTATTGCCGGGTCTTTGCCTCGCAAAGAAGCCTATGAAACTTCGTTAACAGCACGGTTTGCGCAACAAGGAGTTCCGCCGGATGCCACCTCGCGGGCACTTCAATATTTGAAAACAAAGACTCACCGCTCAAAGTTCATGGTGATAGTGGATTATTCAAAACCTTCTACTGAAAAAAGACTTTATCTGATGAATCTGGTCACCGGAGATGTTGAAAAACATTTCGTTGCTCACGGCAAAAACTCCGGTGTCCGCTGGGCCACCCGCTTTTCAAATATCCCTGATTCGAAACAAAACTCATTGGGACTTGCTATTACCGAAAAAACATACGTTGGCTTTCACGGTCGATCCCTTCGGCTGCTAGGCGTTGAGAAGTCCAACAGTCTAATGAAGCCTCGCTTGATTGTCTTACATGGTGCGAGCTATGTTTCTGATACTTTTTTAAACACCCATGGCCGTCTCGGTCGCAGTTGGGGGTGTCTCACCGTGAGTAAGGATGTAATTGACAGATTGATTGATAAATTAACACCAGGCTCGCTGGTCTATTCTTATCACCCCGCCCTGATGTCGCAACTTGCAAGCACTCCACACTTTCAACAACTGGAAGATTTGAATATAACCGATGATGCCGACATCGATCTCCCAGGAGAAGAAGAAGACCTCCAGTCTCAGAAATAATTTCAATACGGCAATTCATCCCCCCCTGCAAAGCTCGGCAGCCGCGGGTTTAAATCACTCCGAACTATCTATAAGAAAATCTTATGGACCAAATCCAAACAATCGTCTTGTTTATTCCTTTCCTTTTTGATGAAACAGAGTTCGGGGATGGAGGGAACATGAAACAAATAATAACTCTTTCAGCGATACTAGCTTTAACTGCCTGTTCTGAGTCTCGAAAATCACTCGAGGGCGAGATGACATTTGCAGATTCTGTAAAAACCTCGAACATCGTTGGCGGCACCCCGTTTCAGCGGAAGAGGACATTAGCAAAACGACCGTCCAAATCTATCAAATCCATGTTCAAACTGACGAAAACAATCAAATCAAAAGCTTGGGCGCCGGAGAGTGCACCGGTTCCATTCTCGCGAACGACATTGTTTTGACTGCTGGTCACTGTACTCTTACCAACCCAACTTTACTATTTTTATATTTTGGCAACGACAAACCCGAAGTCACTGGTATGGAGGATTTAATAAAACTCTTAGTCTCCGACCCTCGAGCCCGAAGAGTGACCGGAGGACTTGTGCCAAGTTTATGGCCACGACTGGATAACAAAATAAATAAGAAAAACTGGGGTGATATCGCTTTGCTTAAGTTCTCGGGTGGCTTGCCCGCAGGCTACCGTCCAGCCACCTTGGCAAAGACGACAACAGGTATCAATGCAAATGATGTCGTTACTTTAGCTGGCTGGGGTCTCGTTGATGGAGTCCTAGAAGTCAAAAGTAAGACCCTTAGAAAAGTAAATGTCACGATTCATGATCCTGCCTTTTCTGAAACCGAGATGCTCCTTGCAACTAGCAAGGAGAAGGGCTCTTGCCACGGTGACTCTGGTGGCCCTGCCTACCTTAAGGTTCAAGGACAACTTCAGGTGGTGGGCGTTACGAGCCGTGCCGACGCCGAAACCGATGAGAATGGCGAATGCATAGGGAGAACGGTCTATACAAAGACTCAGCCCTACTTAACCTGGATTAACAACGCTATAAAAACTTTAAAAATGCAGACATCCAAAACGAAAGCCATCCCTCAGCCCTGGTAAGCAGGTTTAGGTCAAACGCACTTTTTTGTCTGGATCAAAAATATCGGAATTGAGGGCCAGATTGGGGTCTGAACTTTGTTTTACAAAATCAGGTATAGCCCCAGTTGAAACCAGGCCCTTTTCTGCATCCAATTTAAAAATTTCGCGGGTGATATAGTTATCCTCATCGCGCCCACAAACCTCTAAAATCTCAACGACCCGGCGTTTGCCATCAACACCGCGACTTGCTTGCACGACGAAATTGATTGTGTTCCCGATGTCCATTTGAACCATCGACAACGGAGTGTCAACGCCCGAGCGAAGCACCATCGACTCAAGCCTCCGAAGAGCCCCGGCCGCAGTGTTGGCATGGATCGTTGTTAAACTTCCTTCGTGACCCGTGTTCATGGCCATCAACATATCCAAAGCTTCTGATCCTCGGCACTCTCCAATAACAATTCGATCAGGCCTCATACGTAGAGCGTTCTTAACCAAACCATCCATTGTTATCGCCGGCTCTGTACCGATGGCCGGTTTCGTTTCCATACGAACAATGTTTTTCACATTTAACTTAAGCTCAGCAGTGTCCTCGATTGTCACCACTCGTTCGTGACTGTTAATAAATGAACTCAAGATGTTCAATAAGGTTGTCTTGCCGCTTCCGGCACCACCACTAATTAAGATATTTTGTTTTGCATACACAGCGCGGTTTAAAAAAAACATCGATTTGCCATTGAGAGTTCCGCGCCCAATTAAATCTTGATAGCTCAAGACACTGTCACTGGCTTTTCGAATCGTGATGGAGGGGCCATCCAAAGCAATAGGAGGCACGACCAAATTTAAACGTGACCCATCTGGTAGTCGCGCATCCAATGTTGGAAATCGACGATTGAGCTCTCTTCCGACAGCGACGGCCAGAGCCCGAACAAAACGAAGCAATCCCTCGGCGTTTGTAAACTTCATATCGGACTCGACGATCTTCCCTTCTCTTTCGATAAAGATGCGATCCCACCGATTCACCATAATTTCAGTGATGCTTTTGTCATTTAAGAAAACCCGGAGAGGACCGGCCTCTGATTTCCAATCTGAACCCGTTATTTCCAATGCATTATTGCCGTTACCAGAGTCTTCTTTCATGCAGCTAAAATCGGCGCAAAAGGAGAGTAACTTAATAGAAAGTTATAATCAGTCAGACAATTTTCGAACAGGGTCAACACAAACGTCGGGAAAACAAAAGAGGGGCTTCCTCAGCCCCTCTTTTAGTCTAGAACCTTTGAGCTTAACTAAACATAACTCCCGCGCTTGATCTTTTCGATAATGATTTTTTCGGTCTTAATTGGATCCTTAGGATCAACAGAAAAATAACTTTGCTGCTCGCAACGAATTTTTTCTTTAATCAAGAAACGAAGTATGTCGGCAAGATTTTTATTTTTCTTATCAAGAAAAAACGGATCGTTTTCCAAAACATCTTTAGCCTTTTTTAAAGCTCGCGCCTCAACGGGGTCCGATTCTTTGACTTTGTAATGAGGCAAATCGTATTTCTTCACATCTTCTGGTAGCACGCCTAAAAATCTCACATTCGGCGCTGAGAAGTCCGCGTTTCGAATCAATGATGCTGCCGATCCCGCCTTGAGTGTGCGAAAAATGTTCTGCATTGTGTAGGCGTCAAGATCTCCGAAAAAGTACATCGGCACATCCAATTGCTCTTGAATTAATTT
This sequence comes from Pseudobdellovibrionaceae bacterium, assembly GCA_016719575.1. Lineage (GTDB taxonomy): Bacteria > Bdellovibrionota > Bdellovibrionia > Bdellovibrionales > Bdellovibrionaceae > JACMRP01. The sequence goes on from JADJYV010000002.1 coordinate 573,220, forward strand.
ACACCAACCTCGCACTCCATTCGATGGAACTCCCTGCGCACCCATCAGAATACAATTGTTGCGTTTAGTAAATCCCATCGTCGCCAAGGTATTAGCTGTACCTTCAGACTCAACCACCAGACAAAAATCAATTTTCTTTCTGGCTTTGAGTTTTAAACTCTGGGGTTTGTTCTTCGGCTGAAAGGGCGAGGTTCCTAGCGTTGACAAGTCAATGACCGCCTTCTCTCCATCTGCCATTGTTTCAGTCACTATCAGCTGCTGAGAGTAGGTCTGTCCACCGCGGTCATTGGCAAAACAATTCAGTTCTTCGCGATAAACCTCGAGCATATCCCCAATAAAATCAATGATGGAATCAGATTCTGGTTGATCCTCAAAATCCAAGGGTTTCAAACGCGAATTGCCCTTAATCAGACCCTTCGCCATATAATACAACTCACGCTTGGTATTAACGGAACCAACTTCAAGATTGCCAAGTAAAATCTCAAGTACAAATACCACTCGAGCAAGTTTTTGCACTGAAGAAACATTTAGCTCTGTGCGAACCACCTTGTCTCCGGGAGTCAGAAAACCGACTTTCGAATTATAAAATGAATTATCGAGAGAGGTTTTTACCGCCTCAAGTACAGGGCGCTTCGAATTTTCGAGATCTTTGAGCATTCTCTCAGCTAAAATCTTAGCTTCTTTTGGAATGTCAATTTTAAGCTCGCGAACGGCGATCAGCTTTGCCATTATTTACCACCCTTTTTCGTGCCTGCGGCTTTTTTAGTCGTTGCCTTCACTGAAATCACATCGACGTGTTCTTCAGCTTGAGACTCTTCATCTGAACCAATACCCTTTTGCCTCTCTTTTTTCTTTTGCGCCAAAAGTTTACTCTCAGCTTCTTCGAGATCTGCGATTGCTGCTTCTGAGTCTCGGCCTAGAAGTTTTTTGAGTCCCTCTTCAGCCTTTTTCTTGCGAGCGTCCGAGGCCCCCACGATGCGAGCAAGACTCTCTACTAAAATAGGTCCGAACTGCTCAATATGAGCTAGTTTTCTCTCAAGATCTGCTTCTTTAAATTCTTTTTTGATGTGTCGAGAAAGCTTTTGTCCAGCTTGAATCAGAGCCAAACGAATTTCGGCTACCAGTTCTTCTGAAGCATCGATCGTCTCTTTTGAGGCATTTTTAAATTTAATAAACGGCGAAACCACCGACACTGCAAAAATATAAGGCCCAATCGGCAAGCTGTCTTTCGGCTGCTGAAGCCCATAACTCTTCCAATTCACAGACTCAATCGCCCAAGTGATGGCACAGCCCGACTTGTCAAACTGCAATGGCACTCGATTGGCGAAGCGAAGCAGTTGAACAGGCGCGTCCAGTTCCGTCTGCCGAGTTTTAAATCGAGCAAGGGCAACCTCAACTACCACCGGCTTAAAATCACAGATGCAAGGCTTACGCGTTACCACCGCAAAAAAATCGACCTCACCTAAACGCAAAATTGATTTTGAGAGAGATTCTTCTCCAACGGTCAAAACAGATTTGGTCGACGGCGCCATCAACTCCGTCGCCTGAACCGCCTGAAAAGTTTTTTTAAATTCCTCTTCGCTAAGAGAAGTCACTGGTTTTTCAACTAGATTTTTTGGTAAACCATTTTTTACAAAGTCTTTTAGTGACTGATCAGAAATTCGCGAGAATCCTGTTTTAAGAAACTTGGAAAGAGGTACTTTTCCAAACAAAGTAGCATGGGTGATAAACTCCCCCAATTTGAAGGTGTGAGGATGAGGCAAAGTCGCCTCTGGCAATTCTGGCGAAACTGCGGACACGCGCTCAATAGTCACCCAATCATTTTCTACAAGCTTGTATTTGATCGTCATGTGCGGGTTCACGAGAATTGTGCCCTCAATATAAGTCAAGAGCCCGCCGTCACCATTGAGTTGGACCCTGCCATCAAGAGCAAATTCAACACGGGTTCCATGCGGACGATCCCAATCCATCGTTTCTTTATTTCTAAGAGTTCCCGTGTTCGATTTAATATCGACGTCAACTTGCGCAGAGATGGCTTTGCGCATATTTTTAGTTTTAGAAATAACTTGAACGCCCTTAGCATTCGTCATTTGCGCCCAAGTTGTCGCGGCAGAAATACCAATGCCCTGTTGTCCACGAGAACACTGGCCCCGGCCAAACTTAGAAGAGGCCAAATACTCCCCATAAACTTTTGCTAGATCATCGGGGTCAATCCCAGGCCCATTGTCTTCAACGACAATTCTTATCAAGTCTGTATTCTTGGTTGAACCAGAGCCTATTTTCACAACTTCGATAATCAACTCGGGCAGTATGCCCGCCTGTTCGCAAGCATCGAGAGAGTTGTCGACCGCTTCTTTTAGGGTTGTTAAAACAGCCTTCAAAGGAGATGAAAAGCCCACCTGTTGCAAGTTTTTCGCGAAGTATTCGGCTGTACTGCTTTTCGTAATCTTACTCACGGCTGCATTATTCCTTTAAATTTCAATGAGTTATACAAATGACCACGTAGGGATCAAAAATGCGTACATAAATAGGGTAACGTTATTGCGTGGTGTTAAAGCAAGACTTTTGAAGTGCTTGTTGGTTTTTTTACAAATGCGCCGCGTCTTACTCTGGATCTTCACTGCTGATTTTTTTGAGTTCCTCCCCCATGCTCTCCATCGTCAGCTCGACGGACATCTTATATCCCTTTTTGGAATTGCAGTCCTTGCAGGAGGGAACGCAGTTTTTCTTATTTGATTTTCCACCTCGAGCAATTGGAATCACGTGATCCATTGTTAACTCGGAGGGTTTAAACTTTTGACCACAGTGATAGCAAAGACCCGTTCCAAGTTGTTGCTTCCACCATTGGGAGATTCGCAACTCCTTGGCTTTTGCCTTCTCTCTTTTTTGATGTTCCGCACTCGCGGCCTGAAATAAAATGCTCATTGCGTCTTTCTTCTCACCATCAACTTACTTCCCGCTTGGATAATACAAACGATTGTCCCACATCGCTTCATTAAAATACTGCACAGAAGCTTTCAAGCGGTTTTCGAGTTCTTGTTTTCGCTCGCGTGGTTCGCTCAAGGGCGCCTTTTGGTTTAGATCTAGCTGATCGTACATGTTGATATCTTTTCCTTTAAGCCAGTCCAAAAAGTAGTCCTTCGCAACCAAAAAATAACGACCATCAATATGGAGTGTTGCCGTTCTCTCTCCTGGAATAAATATGGATCGCCCAAGATAATTCGTTTCTTTATTTTCACGACCTAAAAAATCCAAAATTGAAGGCAAAATATCTATCTGCTGAACCACTTGATTGGCATCGATTCCCTGTGGCCATTTGTAAGTCGGATGATAGAACAAAATCGGCACTTTGTATCGGGAGAGTTCATTTTCATATCCAGGACGAAAACTGAGAGACGTGTGATCCGCAGTAATGACGAAGAGAGTGTCCTTGTACCAAGGTTGCGTGGCGGCCTCTTCAAAGAACTTTTGTAAAGAATAATCAGCATATCCAATACTCTCTAGAATCTCGAGTGGTCCTTTCGGAAATCGTCCCTTGTATTGATCCGGAATCTTATAAGGATTATGCGAACTCAGTGAAAAAAACCCCGCAACAAGTGGCTGAGGCGACTCACTCAGTTTTTGCCCCATAAAACGCAAGAAGGGCTCGTCGTAAATCCCCCAAGTTCCGTCATTGTCGTCGGCGTTTGGATACTCATTGGCACCATAATATTTTTCAAAACCAGCGCTCTTTGCAAAGGAGTCAAAGTACATTGTGCCGTTATTGCCTCCATGAAAAAAACTCGTTTGGTAATTGTGATTTGAAAGCAAACTGCCTAGACCCACAAAATAATTCGTCGCGAAGTGAGAGGAAATAAAGGGCTCACTCATGAGCGCAGGGATGCCGGCAAGGACAGCTGCGACCCCCTCGATAGAACGACGAGCGTTGGCGTAACTATTTTTGAAAAACAATCCCTTTTTTGCAAGAGAGTCCAAAAAGGGAGTATAACCCTGATCGCCATGCACTGCTCCCATATACTCTAAGCCAAAGCTCTCGAGAATAATGATAACAACATTTTGTGGATGATTTGGGCGGCGAGTTTCTAATAGCGACGGCCCCTTGCCGGCGCCGTTAAGATAACTCAACATTTTCTCCCGATCCGAAAAATAAGTTTCATTTGAAAGAGTCTCAGCACCGTAACTTTTTAAAAATGTAAACGTTGAATTAAGAACCAAATTATTCAGAATCGGCGCAACAAAAATATGAGAATTCACAATGTTGACTGGTTTTTTTTGCAATCCGCCCCGAACTCCGATGACGACAATGATTAACACAAGAACCACTGCAAAGGCATAGGCAAGAGCTTCCGAACCCCTATGGGAGTGCCATTTTCTTTGGATATTTCGATGAAGTATTTTCCAGGAGACAAAAACAAATAATGCCATCAACGCGATATTAAGTGAAAAAAGTAGCCAATAGGTTACAAAAATTCCACCCAACTTACCTGAAATTTCACTCACAATAAATAAACCATCATAAGTGAAGCGACGACCGACAAAATTAACAAACTCTGAGTCGCCCAGATTCATTAAGAAAAAAAGAAGCCCCAGGGGAGTGTACAGCCAAAATGCTACTTTTTGCCAATGACGATGAAAACGGCTTGGCCATGGGGCAAAACTCAAAAGAACCGTGGGGATTAGAGTCATGCACACTGCCGACACGTCAAAGCGAAAGCCGACAAAAAAAGCCCATACCAAATCCCTCAAATCTTTGCTTTGAAACTGCCCCCAATTCCAAATTAAAAATTCTAACCTGGCAATCCAGTAGAAAAAGAGAGCACTTAAAAGGAGTCCTGCGAGTTTTTCAAACCTCGTCAAAAATTCAGACATTTGCTAGATTTACCTCTCAGGGAACCTGCTGTCACCTATTCAGTTAAATCTTGCGCCTCGGAATAGCCTCTGGTAATCCTTTTTTATATGACACCACAAGAAATTCAAAATCGCCTAGCAAAAGCCTATCCCGATGGGACCGTTCTGGTCACTGATTTAACTGGCACCCACGATCATTATGAAGTCACTATCGAAAGTAAGCTTTTTGTCGGTATGAGCCGCATTCAGCAGCACCAACATGTCATGTCGGTCTTTGGCCCCGAACTTAAAACTGGCGAAGTTCATGCCTTGTCTATAAAAACCAAAATAAAATCATAACTTTTAAAATTCGTCTTAGGAGGAGCTATGCCCACAAGTCATGTTCGCATCGAAAAAATACTGACCGAAAATCCCGTCGTTCTTTTTATGAAAGGAACTCAAAGCTTCCCTATGTGTGGATTTTCGGCGCGCGCCTGCTCCATTCTTCAAGATATCGGCGTCAGGTTTCATGACGTCAATGTTTTAGAAGACGAAGAGATTCGCAATGGAATCAAAGAATACGGAAATTGGCCAACAATTCCCCAGCTTTATATCAACAAGCAACTTGTTGGAGGAAGCGATATCATGATGGAAATGTATCAAAACGGCGAACTTCAAGATCTTTTGAACGCGAAATAGCCACATGAAGTGCAATGTGGCCCTTTGGGATCGAATTTTGAGATTTTTTATTGGCGTTGGTCTCGCCGCTTACCTCATTGCCGGCGGACCTATTTGGGTCGCAGGCGGCATATACTTTTTATTCACCTCAGCCTGGGGATTCTGTCCTCTCTATGCGACTTTCAAAATTCAGACCCTGCGCGAAGAAAAGAGACCACCGCGCATAAACCCGTTTGAGGAACAGTCTCAATAGAAAGGCTCCCTATGTCTATGCAAGAACTCATGGAGTTGTTACCAGCAGATCAAATCAAAATTGATAGCGCTTCCCTACTTACTTATGGAAAAGATTGGACGACTTATTTTGACGTCAAAGCTTCTGCTATTTTATTTCCCAAAACAACAGACGAGGTTGCCAAGATTGTGCGCTGGGCTCGCAAGTATCGAGTGGGCCTGGTGCCCTCAGGTGGGCGCACTGGCCTGAGTGGTGCGGCTGTAGCAACAAATGGCGAAGTCGTTGTTTCGCTCGAACGAATGAACAAAATCCTGAGCTTCAACGAGACAGATCAAATGGTCGTCTGTCAGGCAGGGGTTATAACCGAGACCTTGCAAGACTTTGCTCGCTCAAAAAACCTGTACTATCCGGTGGATTTTGCGGCACGTGGCTCTTCCCAAATTGGTGGAAATATTGCAACGAATGCTGGAGGAATTAAGGTTGTTCGTTACGGCCTCACTCGTGACTGGGTGGCTGGGCTAAAAGTCGTCACTGGCACGGGCGAAGTTTTGGAGCTGAACAATGGCTTGATAAAAAATGCCACAGGTTTAGATCTTCGCCATCTGTTTGTTGGCAGCGAAGGGATTTTGGGATTTATCACAGAGTGCACGATACGATTGGCTCCTCCTCCGCCCCCTTCGAAAGTGATGGTTCTGGGACTTTCTAACCTTGCTGCTGTCATGAAGGTTTTTGCCCAATTTAAGAATCGAACAAAGTTGGTCGCATTTGAAATGTTTTCTGACAAAGCGCTAGAGAAAGTAATTGCAAGCACCGGACTCGCAATGCCTTTTGAAACCAAAACAGAACTCTATGTTCTCGCAGAATTGGAATCTCAAAGTAACATTGATGAAGAACAAAATATGGCCGCCTTTGAAAAGTGTTTACTTGAGGGCTGGGTCCTTGATGGTGTTATTAGTCAGTCTGATGTTCAGGCGAAGAACTTCTGGCGCTTGCGCGAGGACATTAGTGAATCCTTGGCTAAGTATTCACCATACAAAAACGATATTTCGGTGGCGATCTCTGAAGTCCCTTCATTTATGCGAGATTTAAATCTTGTCCTGACTGAATCCTATCCCACCTGGGAAGTGATTTGGTTTGGCCACATCGGAGATGGCAATTTGCATATTAACATCCTTCGCCCCGAAGGCTTGAGCAAAGAGGCGTTCGTCAAAGAGTGCCGCAAAGTCGATATCTTGGTTTTCGAAGCAGTGATGAAGCACCGAGGATCTATCTCTGCTGAACATGGAGTTGGCCTCACCAAAAAACCATTCCTAAGATTCTCTCGCTCCCAAGCTGAGATTGATCTTATGAAGGGGATCAAACACACCTTCGATCCCGACAACATTTTAAACCCCGGCAAAGTGATATAAAAAGATCCCGAGCCGAATTTAGAAAACGACGCGGGTTCGAATACTCCGACCCAAGGACTGGATTTGGTCAGCGATGGTTTGGACTTGGGCAGAGTTTATGTCCATGACCATGTAACCGATTTTTTCGTCGGTAGATAAATATTGAGCTTCAATGTTAGCCCCTTGCTTTGAAATGATACCGTTGATTTCACCAAGGACCCCGGGCTCATTTCGATGAACATTCAAAATTCTTGAAGTTCCCCTCTTTACTGGCAGATCAACGTTCGGAAAATTAACAGCTCCACTGCTTGAGCCAATTTTCAAATAGCGCCTGAAGCTCTCAGCAACCTCGATACCGATCGCATGCTGAGCTTCTTCAGTACTTCCTCCAATATGCGGAGTCAGCAAGACGTTTGACATATTCTGCAGAGGAGAAACGAACTTTTCTTTGTTGGAGGCAGGCTCCTCCGGGAACACATCGATCGCACAACCAGCAAGGTGTTTGCTCTTCAAAGTCTCGACTAAGTCTGGAATACAAACCACTGTCCCTCGGCTCGCATTTATCAAATAAGAGCCCTTCTTCATTGCTTGAAACTGCCGAGCCCCCATCATGTCTTTGGTTTGTGGTGTCTCGGGAACATGCAAACTCACAAAGTCAGAAATACCAAGCAACTCTTCCAGAGTGCCTCGAGACTGAGCATTCCCAAGGGGAAGTTTTTTTAACACATCAAAAAAAACAACTTTCATGCCCATAGCCTCAGCAAGAACACTGACCTGGCTGCCGATATGTCCATAGCCGACAATGCCCAGAGTTTTTCCGCGAACTTCTCGAGCACCTTCGGCACTCTTCATCCATTCCCCTCGGTGGGCCAAGGTGTTTCTGTCGCCTAATTGTCGAGAGAGGGCAATCATCTCTGCGATAACAAGCTCGGCAACGCTTCGAGTATTTGAGTGAGGAGCATTAAAAATAGGAATACCAGCTTCTTTGGCAGCTCCCAGATTAATTTGATTCGTTCCGATACAAAAGGCACCAATGACAAAAAGATGTTGATTTTCTTTAATTACTTTTTCAGTAACCTCCGTCTTTGAACGAAGCCCCAACGCTTGATAGCCTGGCAGTATTTTAAGAAGCTCAGCCTCGCTTGGAGCGTGTGAAAGCAGGTCCACTTTGAATCCTTCGCCCTCAAGTATTTCTTTTGCAACCGCGTGAATATTTTCAAGTAGTAAAATTTTGAATGAGTTCAAGAACGACCCTCCCGACTCTGGGAAGTCTATCGAAGATCCCACAAAGCTCAAGAATTTACCAAGCAACGAGGCCCCGCGATGTGCTTTTATATTTCTGGCCCGGCATCAAACAGGAATGCCTTGGCTTTAACGTCACGCAATAAAGGTAGCCAAATTTACCTCAGAAAGAGATGCTCTCAAACATGACACCTCATAGAGTTTTTAACCTACTGCTCATCGATGATGACCCCCTTATTCATCAATCTCTCAAATTGGCGATCACGGCTCCTTGGAAGATCTACTCTGTCTCTAAGAAAGAACTTATTCCCTTTGATCATTTTTTTCATGCCGCCATGGTAGATATGCACCTCACCGCGCATGGGACTCATCCTGAAGGTGTTGGTATTATCGAAAAACTCTTAGAGAATAACCCTCACCTCGAAGTCATTGCGATGTCCGGAGATCTCAATCGGCAGTTGATGGAGAAATGCCTCAAAGCAGGCGCCCAGCGATTTCTCGCCAAGCCTCTTATGTCTGATGAAGTTGTCCTCGTATTAAATAAAATCGAAGCTTACCTAAATCTGCGAAGTGCCGAAGCTGCTCACTCGGCAAAATCGACAGCATGGATTGGCTCGGGCCCGATTTCCCAAAAAATCAGAAAACGTATCGCCGACGTTCGGGGCGAAAGCAACCCCCTGCTGATTGAAGGCGAGACCGGTACTGGCAAAGAAGTCGTCGCCCGCCTTCTCAATCAACAAGAAAACGGGCGCCCTTTCGTTGCCGTCAATATTGCGAGTATTTCCGAAAATCTTTTTGAATCCGAATTATTTGGTCACACAAAAGGTTCCTTTACTGGAGCGGATCAGAACAAAATTGGCCTCGCTGAAGCTGCAAATGGCGGCGATCTTTTTTTAGACGAAATCGAAGCTCTGCCACTCTCTCAACAGGTAAAGCTTTTGCGTTTTTTAGAATCCGGAGAGATTCGAAGAGTTGGAGCCAAAGATACTCTCAAGGTTCAAACACGTGTCATCGCTGCCAGCAACCAACCCGTCAAAAAGCTCGTCAGCGAGGGCAAATTCAGAGAGGATCTTTACTTTCGTCTCCATGGCCAGCATATTGTTCTCCCGCCCTTACGAGAACGCACCGAGGACATTCCTGAGCTTGCAAAAAATTTTTTGAGCGCGGAGCGGCCACGACGAAATAAAGATTTTACCGAAGATGGAATTGCGGCCCTCAAGGCCTACCCTTGGTACGGAAATGTGCGCGAACTTAAACGGGTTTGCGAACAATTGAGCCTCACTTCGCCGCTCCCGTTTATTCGCAAAGAAGAGGTGCTCGCCCTACTGCATCCAAGCACCAACTCCTTCAGCTCTTCAGGTTTGGGCGAAGACATTGATTTAAGTCGAGGACTTAATGAGCTCGTTGCTGATTATGAGGCAAAAATTATTCGGCAGAGCCTAAAGAAAGCCCCTGAAATCGAAGATCTCGCAAAGCTTCTCAAAATCTCTCGCTCTAGCCTTTATAAAAAAATAAAAGATTATAATATAGATTTGGAGTCGAAATGATCGACACTTCATGGAGTAGTCCCGTTTATCAACAAATGGTGCTCATCGTACTCAGCATCATTTTCGTTTCGGGCATTGGCGTCTACTTCTTAAGAATGAGGAACTACTACTTTACCGCCAGCTGGGCCAGTATCAAAAGCTGGTTGGTAGCAGCCCCTCTCTTGTTTTTAGTTATGGGTTTACCGAGCCCCTTTCCGATGCTGGTCCTTGTCGTGCTCGCTATCATTGGCGCCAAGGTTTTTTTTCAAATCATGGGAATGTTTCATCGAAGCTATTTCGTTTTAATTAGCTACGCCGGAATTATGGCTCTAGGCGTATGTGCCTATTTTAATCGCGTTGATATATATAACGTCATGCCAATGGTTGTTTTAGCTTGTTGCTGCTTGGTCCCAATGATTCGCAATAGTTATAAACGCATGATTCAATATATTTCCGTAACGCTTCTTGGATTTATATTTTTAGGCTGGTCATTTATGCATCTCAGCCTGATTTTGCATTTTGAAAATGGAATCTACCAGCTCACCTACTTAATTGTACTCACCGAATTTTGCGACAACACCAACTTAGCACTCGGTCGCTACATCGGAAGTTATAAACTCTTTCCGAGACTCAATCCCCGACGCACCCTGGGTGGCTTAATCGTTTCGATTCTGCTGACACTTTTTTTAGCTGGAGCCATGAGGTTTCTATTGCCGGATGATTCGCAAAAATATTGGCTTACTGCTGGACTCATTGCGAGCTTAGGTGGTTTCGTTGGGGACCTAGTCATGAGCGCTATACGCCGCGATGCTGGCGTCCGCATCGTTGGACCCTTTATTCTTGGTCGCGGCGACTTTTTACACCGTATGGATCGCCTGATCTTTGTTGCTCCTATTTATTATTACCTGATGCTTGCGATTCCGGACATTTCGTTATGAAGGACTGGAACTACGACAACGAACAGTGGACAAAGCTTCCAACTTACTTGAAGCATTTACCGCTTTTCACTCGGCACATTGATCTTTTTAGTGCCTTTATGCGATTTATTTGGTCCTTCTTATTAAAAGATATTGCTTTTGGTCTTTACATTCGCCTAAAGGTGACCGGTACAAGTTTTTCTGAACTGCGACAAACCCATCCCAAACTGCTAATCATTTCCAATCACGCTAGCCACTTGGACGCGACTTCCATTGCTGCGGCAATTCCTCGCAGGTATTGGCTCGACCTGTATATCGCCGCTGCAAAAGATTACTTTTTTTCGAATCCACTCTTTACATTTTTTTCGAAACACTGTTTAGGAGCTATTCCGATTGATCGAAAAGATCGCCGCGGAGAAGCTATCAACCTCATTATAAAACTGCTCCAAGACCTGCCCCGCATTTGGCTGATTATTTTTCCGGAGGGAACCAGGTCAAAAGATGGCAAGATCCAAGAATTCAAAAGAGGCATCAGTATTTTTTCTGAGCGCACTCAGACTCCGATTCTGTTTATATACATCGAAGGCAACGCAGATTTATGGCCTAAGGGAAATTTACTGCCAAAGCCCGGAAAATTAAATATCCATATAGGCCCCGTGCATGCACCCGGGGATATTCAAACAGTTTACGCTGCCTACCGTGAGTGGGTGCTAACCATAAACCCCGAGGCCTTTGGTGTGAACCAAAAAGAGGAGAGCCAAAATGAAAACTCAGATTCAAAATTTAAATCTTAAAATCGGTCCTTATGCTGTTTGTCCAATCCCAACAGGTCTTTTTGGTCTTGATGGTGGAGCCATGTTCGGAACTGTGCCGAAAGTTTTGTGGTCTAAATCAAATCCGACGGATGAACAAAATCGCATTCTCATGGAAGCTCGAGGCCTCCTGCTAAAGAGCCCTGGCTGCAATATCTTGATCGACTGCGGAAATGGGGGTGACTTCACCGCAAAATATGGCGACAAGCTAGGTTCCAAATTCGTTGAACTCTACAATATCGACAAATCCGGACCAAGCTTAGAGAAGTCACTTCGTTCTCATGGTTTAACGGTTGACGATATCCATCATGTGATTTTAACTCATCTGCATTTTGACCATGCGGGTGGTGCGACCACAATAGTGAACAATCAATTGGTGCCTACTTTTCCAAAAGCGAAATATTATATTCAGCGAGGGAATCTTGAGACGGCACAAAAACCAAATCTGCGAGAAAAAGCCAGTTACTTTGGGGCAAATTTTCAGCCGCTAATCGATTCTGGATCTCTCATTGTTTTGGACGGCCCCGCAGAAAATCTTCTGCCAGGGATTTCGACGATACTTTCGAACGGCCACACCCAAGGTCAACAGATGGTAAAAGTATCGGACAGCCATAATACCTTGCTGTATTGTGGGGACGTAGTCCCGACGAGCACCCACGTTCGAACTGCATGGCTTATGGGCTATGACCTGCATCCACTCATGCTGATGGAGGAAAAACAGAAGTGTTTGAGTGAAGCCGCCGATCATGGTTGGTATTTATTTTTTGAACATGATCCTTACTGTGACTCAGCCCGAATTGAAAAAAATGGACATGACTTTGCGGTGAAGGAGCGCTACTGGCTATCAGATGCTGTCGACAAAGAAAATCACCCTTCTCGCTAGATTGTATTTTCGCAAAATAAAAATGCTTGCCTCTGATATTTCTATGCAAATGAAAGATGGCGAGCTGCAACTCGTGGCGGCCTCTTTGTCCTTTTCGACGATCCTCTCTCTGGTGCCTTTTTTAGCGGTGATTTTGGCGACATTTCAGTTTATGGGCGGCAATGACATTATCTATTCCAAAGTTGAAAACTTACTTCTTCTTTACTTCAAAGAGGCGGCGGGCAACCAATTTACACAAATTATCAAAACTTCGATTCGCAACATTCACACCGGAACCCTGGGACTAACGGGGGGCTTGTTTTTAATTTTTACCTCATTTCGATTGATGCACGATATGGAGTTTGGCATTCACCGCGTCTGGAATATAAAAAACACTCGGCCGCTTTTTAAAAGAATTTTTGCCTACTGGATTTTAATGATGATGCTGCCAATAGCCCTTGCAATCTACGCAGGAGCAACCACAATGATTCGCCTGAACCTGGGGCGAGCGATTTTTCCCGGGGCTTTTACGGCCGTTTGGGTGCTCACTGGAATTTTATATTTGGTCTACAAGTACGTCCCCGAGCTCGTCGTCAAAAAAAAGTCAGCTTTTTTTTCGGCACTTCTAGCGTCGATCGGCATCGTCGCCGTCCACAGTACATTTTCTTATGTGGCGGTAAAGTTCTTTCGATTCAACAATATTTACGGCAGTTTCGCGGCCCTACCGATTTTCTTATTTTGGGTTTTAACCATTTGGTACGTCATTTTGGGGGAGTTGCCATCTGCGCCTCAACCCAACGTCGTCAGTTACTCGAACTTGACCAGAATAACTTGACATAGGGCGTCCGAAATTGCACCTTAGCTTTTAATTCGATATGAGTTCTAATTCGTTCAAAGGGTGCCATAGCTCAGCTGGATAGAGCAGCTGCCTTCTAAGCAGCAGGTCGTACGTTCGAGTCGTACTGGCATCACCAATTTTTTTTGAACAAATTTCAGATCTACGGTTTCTAACACGATAAATAATCCTTAACTGTTTCGATGAGATACGTATTTACGGACACAACATTGCCTGTTGTTAGATCGGTTAGTCCCAGCGCGAGTCGAACGGAATTTCACGTCAAACTTACCTAAATAGATTTAATAAAGTTTTCGGTCTCTGAGGGATGTCGAAATCTTATAATTTTTAAATCTTTAAACTCGGGATTTTTCGTGAGCTCTACATATTGCTGTCTTCTCAAAGCATAGGTATCCCATGCCCATAAAATGATTGAGTCTCTCGACAAAAAAGTTTTTTTGAATGATTCTTTATTGCCCGCCCAAAGACTTTCTTTTTTTAAAATTCTAAAAACGGATCTTTTAAAGACCCGTTGAAGTTCTCAACCTATTGAAGTATTTTTATTCATCAAAATACAGACCAAAATCAACTTGCTTTAATCCCACAACATTTGGCGATATCAAGGAGTTCTATGAAACCAATATTTATTGTATTCACAATTCTAATTTTAACCTCAAACTTAAAAGCTGGAACTGGCTCTAAAGTTATCCAGTTAGTCGCTGGTGGTGATCATACTTGTGTATTGACAGATAAACATGAAGTTAAATGTTGGGGGTATAATGGCCAAGGTCAAATCAATGTTCCAACTTCATTGAAAAACTCAACACAGATTTCAGCAGGTGAATTTCACACATGTGCTCTAACTGATGATGGCGTAAAGTGTTGGGGTGGTGATGTTTCTGGCATCACTGATGTGCCATCAGACTTAAAAAATCCGTCTAAAATCTCTGCTGGCGGCAAGATCACTTGTGCCATTTCCGATAATGTAGTGAAATGTTGGGGCGACAAACGATTTACTGAAGCACCCACTGAATTTGTGAACCCGATTCAAATTGCTACAGGTTCTGCTGTTGTTGTTGCCCTGACCTCACAAGGAAAAATTGATCAAAGGAATGATGGTTATAATGGTAGAAATTGTCCCTTATGCGACAAGGATTTTTATACTACACTAAACAATGTGGAGCAAATTGCAGCTGGTGGAAGATATGCTTGTGCAATTGCTAATAAAAAACTTTATTGTTGGGATGTCGTTAACAATCATCAAATCAGTACTCATAAAATAGATACTGCAGATCAAATTTCAATTGGATCTAATGGGAATTTATGTGCAATAACTGAAGGTAAAATTGTTTGTTTTGACGATCGTAGGTACTCTGACTTTCCTCAACCGCCCTATGATATGATTAAAAATCCTATTCAGGTGGCTTCTGGAGCTTCCCATGCATGTGCCTTAAGTGGTGATTCAAAAGTAATATGCTGGGGTAGTAATGAATATGGTCAATCGAATCCACCGCCAGAATTTTCATTTTGAAGTGCTGAATTAATATTGTTTATTACACCAAAAACACTTAAATTCGTGTCTTGGCCCAAACTAATAAGATTGGGCCAGATTTTCATCTCTTTGTATTTGTAAAAGAGGGTAATGATTTTTAAAAATCAAAGTAACAATAAAAATAATGACTAATTTTTTGAATTTTAGGTTCAATGACAAGTAAGTCAGTGGTTTTTGCGAAAATTTAAAGGTGCTTCAAAATATGTTCACACCTTTTTAATACACCAAAATTTCGAATTTAATTGAAGTTACAACAACATGATAAATTTCAACCGACCAACTCGATCAAACTCTACTGGTCACACAATTATTACAATAATCTACTGCACTTCTTTAAAAAGATTAACTTGCTTTCTTTTTACTGGCCTTGCTTTTCACACGTTCAAGCCAACTTGAAAGTTCAGCATCTTCAATCTCAACTTCATGAACTATTTTTCCTTGAAGAGCTTTTTTAAGTCTTGGTAATGATTTTTTTTGAACCTCAGCTTTTAATTTTAAACAATCTATTTTTTTACTCATCGAAACGTACCTCTGTCAATAGTAACAAAGATTTCATAAAGCTCCTTTGATCGGCTGATGGGCGCACCATTGAACTCAATTGGGGTTCATGAAGCGAGTGTCGAAAGGTTATCTTCGACACTCGGATAAGACAAGAGTATCCTTATTTTTCTTTCGTCACATCAATGGCGCGAAATAGCGTCCATTGTTCAACCACACAGAGGCCTCGTTCGCCTTCTAGGGTATCTTCAATGCGAAGAGCTCCGCCAATATCGTAGCAGTTAACTGCTGCTGGGTTTGGCAGGGCAACACTTCCACTTCCCGGCTTCTTCACCATGCCTCGTTTGTCCATTTCGGTGTAGAGATGCCATTCATCGACAACACAATTAGCATTTTGCCCTTCTGGCATTTCGTAATTCTCAAGAACGCCTTCAAGCTTTACGCAGTTCACTGCTGCCGGATTTGCCGGACCTACCGTTGAAGAACCGCCAGCGTAAGAATGTGTGCCCGCGAGCATTATGGTTAGAATCATAACTTTAAATTTGTTTTTCATTTTATCTCCCATCCTCTGTCGAGTTGTTAAGTGCAATATCTACGAAATTAAATCATTGCGCAATAATCTTATTGTCAAAATATCAATGATTCGTTTATGTTTTGTAAATGACAGTCTACGACTACGACGACTATTTAACCTATATTCAAGAAAACCTAAATAAAAATACGGATGTTCGGGGGTTTCACGCCCAGTTGGCCAAGGCGGCAGGAATGCACCCCTCGTATCTTTCAAGAATTCTTCACCAATCCATTCATTTAACGCCAGACCAAGCGGCCGGACTATGTAATTTTTGGAATTTAGATCGGGATGAAACAAACTATTTTATGAATCTTGTACACTTAGCTCGTGCGGGCACCCCTAATTTAAAAAGAATCATTGAAGCTGAGCTGAAAATCATAAGAGACAAACACCAAAACCTAGGGGAAAGTCTTCCCGCAGAAAAAGTCGATACGCAAAAGGAAAATCTTTACTATTCGGCTTGGTATTATTGCGCTGTTCACGTTCTTTTGACTATCCCCAAGATGCAGACCGAAGCGGCGATTTCAGAAAAGTTGAATTTGCCCTTGAACCATGTTCGAAAAGTCCTGGAATCCCTTGAGAATCTAAATTTGGCCAAGAGAAATAAAAATAGGTGGGAGCCCACAAAAAGCAATATCCACCTCGATAATGAATCATGGATGGCCGCCGTACACCATATTAATTGGCGCACGAAAGTCACAGACCGGATTCAATTTAAAAATCCAGAAGATTTGCACTTCACGGGTCTGCACACCCTCAGTACGAGTGATTTCAAAAAAGTAAAAAGTTTACTTCTCGAAACGATCGTAAAAGTTGATAAAATAGTTCGACCTTCACCGGAAGAAGAATTGGGCTGCCTTCTGATTGACTGGTCCGTTTTCTAAACTTACTGAATTTAAAGCCGTCTCCATATCGGGGTCTTAATGGTATAGGCGACGGATAGGACCTCTTAGAGATAGTAGCAACCGAACTAAAAATAAAAGATCCCTATTTAGTCGAGAAAGACTACTGGATCATGCACTGCCTTTGAGAGCTTGCAAATTTAGGTCGTAAATTTGAATTAAAAGGTAGAACTTCGCTTTCAAAAGGTTACCAATGCAGCTTCAGTCGTTTCGACGGTCACACAATTCAAATTTTCACATGCGATAGAGCAATAGTTTATTTTTGAAAAATACGCCGCCAATGACTCCGCCAATAATACCAGCAAAAGAGTTGATGGCTTGCGTTTGCTGCGAAGCCAGTTGAAGGCTCTCGCGAGGTACAAGATGTGGAACGATTCCGCCTGAAGCCGCATTGAAAAGTCCCGACCCAATGAAAAATCAAGCATTCCAAATTTCATATTATGGATTGATCTCAACTGCTTTTATTAAGTTGTCGTCGGAAACCCTGTCGATCAACTTGTTAATGGGATCAAAACCTCCCCTGACAGGCTCCTGGTCAGCATCCAATTCAATGATGTTATCCCCACTATGCAGACGGTGCTTCTGAAGATAAAGAATGTTGCCATCTTTATCAAATAATCCAACATCGACAAAATCATTCATGGGAACTTCGCTTTCTCGACCCAGTTCATCTGCACGAATCTTTTTGCAATGCCCTTTGATGGTGACCTTGAACCTCTCCCCCTCTTTCCTCACTGAGACAGAGTCGGTACGATTGTCGTAAAATGTGATCGTCTCAAAGAGATCCTCAATCAAATACTTTTTCTCCGGAGGCGCCACTTTTCTAAATCGCTCAACTAAATCGACAGCGCGAGGGAATGGCGCCCCTTTGTAAGAAACATCCTTAAGAAAATCCCGCAGCACCCCGTTGACTGTATCTTCACCCAGGTAATCTTTCAGGGCATAGAAGACAATACTGCCTTTATTATAATGAATATATTGTTGGTTTTCATTCAATGCGAGGGGCAGCTCCTTCTTGGTTTCGCGGCTACGTCCATTGAGATATTTATCCAACTCATACTTCAAAAACTTTTTCATCTGTTTGGGGCCGTACTCCTTTTCCTGCACCATTAAGGAGGAATATTGGGCCAGGGACTCCGATAGCATGGTGGCCCCCTGAAGCCTTCCGCTAATGACTTGATGCGCCCACCACTGGTGGGCCATTTCATGAGAGGTGACATAAAATGGAAAGTCGATACTTTCAGGATCCCCTTCACGAACCTTTGCAATGAAACCGATACTTTCAGAATATGGAATCGTATTGGGAAATGCTTGAGCAAAAGTCGCATAACGAGGAAACTCGATAATCCTAAATTGCCGAAACTGGTAAGGTGAGAAATTTTTAGTGAAATAGTCCAAAGACTTTTTTACGGAATTAATCATTCTCGGAATATCTGTTGTATGTCCCGGATGGTGATAGACTTCGATGTTGACATCATTCCACTTATCCCGGACGACCTCATAGCGAGCAGATAGGAATGCGTAGAAATTCAGGATTGGACGGTCCATCTTGTAGTGGAAATATCTCCTGTCCCCTTCCAGCCATTCCTTCTCTAAATACCCCGGCGCGATAGCAATTTGGTCTTTTGACGTACTTACAACCGCATCGAAATCAATCCATGATCCCTCATCTGAAATATAGGTTTTTTTTGCGGCGTCACGGTCGTTCACGTCTGCCATTCGAGGCCGTGCGGCTAGACCGTATTTTCTTCGGCTCTTGTCCTCTTCAAGTTCTCTGTTCACACCATATCCGATGACAGGTGCAAAATCAGTCCCATAAAAGAAAGATCCATTTTGAACGATTTTCTTTTGAAACTCATCATTGCTAAATCCATGAGGCTGATAGGAATCAGTGAAGGTCAGAGTCACCTCTTCATTCGGAAGCAGCGGCTCCTTAAATTCATATAATTTCACCTCAAGACGTGGATCCTCTTTGACAAGGGTCGCTCGTCTCGACCAATTGAGTTCACTAATCTCAAGATTCTTGTCGATATTGAGCAGAATTTTTTGAATAGGTTCCGCAGATTTATTCTTGTATTTGAGAATTCCCTTGGCCCTCAACGCCTGGGTTTCAGGGAAAATATCGACATCCACGTGAACCGAAATAATTTCCGGTTGAGCCATCTTTTCAAATGCTTTGTAAGTTCGTTCGTAGTCGACACGTTTTAATTCTTTTTCCGACTTCGCCTCATAGGAATTCAAAATATTTGTATTGTAGAAAATAAAAGCGCCCATCGCCAACCAACCTGACAGCGACGTCGTCAATAAAATCTTATGTCGCGCCTGAAGCCTTCTTTTAGATTCCCTCAATGTTGTTTTGAAACTTTGAATAGCTCCTCTGCGCCAAAACAAAACTGTTAAAACCGCTAGACCGAGATGAAAGAAGAGCCAGTACAAGCCTAGGCTTGTAAATGGCAGCCAGGAAGTTCCAAATTTGTTCATGTCGGAATAGGCAGCACGAGGAATTTGACCTATAAGAAAAAGCCGATGATCAAAGCCCAGTGATGGCAACCAAAGGAGAAGGATCCAATAAAGAATTACAACTGAATGTCCAACGTATTTATTCCTCACTAAGGTCTGAACAAACAGAGCAAGAATACAAACCATGAGGCGCGAAGGCAGTGAGTAAATAAAAAGGTGGTCAAAATAGACGCTCCATTCAAAATTGAAATACCCTTTAAATGCTTGGATTAAAACACAACAAATGAGAATGACCACAGAAAGAAGAATCTGGATAAATGAAAGAGACAAAAGTTTCGACAAGTAAAGATAGGCATTTGAAACTGGTTTAGAGTCCACCAGTTCGAAAAAGTGCTGATCCCTGTCTTTCCAAATCAGTTCGCCAGCATAGAATGTTGTTAAAATAACAATAAAGATCCCGAACGAGCCGCCAATGATCTCAAGGACGTGATAGGTCACTGGCAAAGTTTCGGTCCCGTATATTTTTCCAACTTGTCCGCTAATCGAAAAAATATAGAGGATCCCGCAAAGAAGTATCATCAAAAAATAAATATTTGAAAACGCCTGTTTAAACTCGGACCAAGCAAGCCCGATAAAAACTTTGATAGAATTGGGTTGCAAACTTGCCGTAGGTAGAAGGCCCTCTATTCCTTTGAATGACAAACTAGTGGCTTGCTCATCAATTTTTTTCTTTTTTTCTTTAGGAAGTTTAAATGGATCAAAGAGGACATACGCCATGGCCAAAAATATCAATCCGATGGCCGCCCATAAAATGCGGTTGTACAAAAAAACTCCGGTCACAGGAATGACTCTCGTGCTTTGTTCTGCAACCGACCAGTACCGAATCACCTGTGTAGCGGCCTCCAAACCAAGGGGTTCAATGATGGCTGCAACAAATTTATTCTCAAGGTCCGATGTTAAACTTTGTGAGATCAACCATCCGGTAAAAACAGAAATACTTGCGAAGTAGACTGGGGCCATCTTCTTAAAAATTGCAACAACAGCAGTAAATATAGCTCCAAAAATAAAAATGTTCGGAATGACATTGGTGAGATAGGGTGCCAAATAAAACCAAAAATGATTGTCCCCGACGAGTGATCGATCTACGAAGGGCATCAGTGTCGCCATCCATATCCCCACACCAATCGAAGACAAGACTACCAGCGATGAAATTGTAGATCCAATGTAGCGCACAAGAAAATAGAACCGTTTGGTTACTGGTGTGGCGAAAAGAATTTGACCGAACTTATTTTCAAAATCTTTATTAATGGACTGCCCGAACAAGGGAGCCGTGACCAAAAGGCCTAAATATCCAACAAAACAAATTATGAAATTCAGGACAATAGGGCTATTCAGAGGCAACTTGTTAGAAAGACCAAAGTTGACACTGGCGCCCTTGAACGCACCCGCAAAGGTGATCGAAAACAGAAACGCTAGCGTCAAATAAACAAAAAAGTAAACTAGGGATGAGAGGCGCCCCAGTCTGTTTTTAATTTCAAAACGAAGTAAGTCAATGAACATAAATCACCCTATTGAATGTACGAACGAATGTGTGCAAAATAGACATCTTCAAGATCCGGTGTGGCCGAGACAAATCCATTGTCCGGAAGTGTCTCACCATACACTCGCATCATGACCTTTCCATGGGTGAGACGCATTGAGATGACTTTGTATTTTGAAGAGCATCCTTCGACTTCCGACTTATCGAATATTTTCTGCCAAACTTTCCCTTTCATTTTTTCGATGGCAAGTAGTGGGGACTGCTGAACCAAAACTCTTCCGTTATTGATGATGGCCATGTCCTGGCATAAATCACTGACGTCAGAAACAATGTGAGTGGACAAAATCACCGTCACGTTTTCGCCGATTTGACTGAGAAGGTTGTGAAAGCGGTCTCTTTCGTCAGGATCAAGGCCCGCCGTGGGCTCATCAACAATAATGATTTTTGGATGGGCCAAGAGGGCCTGAGCGATACCAAATCGTTGTTTCATCCCACCCGAATAACCACCCAAGTTCTTTTTTCTATGCTTCGATAGGTTTGTAAGTTCCAATAGGCGATCCACCGTCTCTTTTCGAACCCGGACATCTGTCAAACCCTTGAGAATGGCCAGGTGATTCAACAAATCTTCGGCTGAGGATGTAGGATAGACACCAAATTCCTGGGGTAAATAGCCCAGCATGGATCTCATTTTTTCTTTATCTCCAAGAACGTTCAGATCATTGAAGACTATTGCACCTTCGTCGGGATCTTGAAGAGTCGCAATCGTCCGCATAAGACTCGACTTGCCGGCACCGTTCGGGCCCAGAAGCCCGAACATGCCTTTGCCGATCTTGAGATTCACTCCGTTGAGTGCCTTAACGCCATTTGGATAGGTTTTCTTCAAATTTGAAATAGTTAGCATGGTCCCTCGGTTTCTTAGCCAACAGCAGATACTTCTCGTGCTCCAATATTGCAATTTCAATTTGAATAGTATACGAAATGGGTACCTTTATCAAACAAAGCGGCAACGGAGGTGGCTAATGGACAGTGTATTTTTTATTAAAGCTCTCAAGCAAGAATTGCGGTCCTCCAGGGTCACTTACAAAGATTTGTCGAAGACTCTGAAGATGACCGAAGCGGGAGTCAAAAAGCTACTTAACAAACAGGATCTCTCGTTAAAACGAGCGAATTCGATTTGTGAAGCCATTGGCGTTTCAATGTATGACATTATGAAAGCCGCCGAAGAAGCCACAATGAAAGACCAAAGATTTTCCGAAGAGCAAACTCAGTTTTTTCTGGAGAATCCTAATTATTTCAACTTTTACATGCAACTAGCATATGAACAAAAATCGCCTCAAGAAATTCAAGATAAAAATCTTAGTCAGCAATCCGTATTTCGCTATCTCAAAAAATTGGATGATCTGAAGTTAATTAAACTCTTGCCCGGCAATAAAGTTCACTTTCCCGATGGAAAGGTTGGAAGTGTTTCGACCCTTGGAACTCCGCTTGAAAAGATCAAACATATCCTTACGCTCAAGTTCGTCAAGAAAGTGTCCCGCTCAAGCAACGGCATGATTTTCGGCGGTGTCTTCTTCCTCTCTGAAGAGGAAAACACAAGCCTTTTGGAAGAATTAAAGGAAATTCAGCATAAATATACTAAACGATCTCTAGCAAACAGAAGTCTTAAAAAATTAAATGACAAATTGAAATATTCTACGATTACCAACATGATTGCCATGAGTCCAACGTCCCTATTTGAAGATATTGAAAATCTTTGAGCCCCTGTTAAGTTCAAGCTAGCTCAAAAAATGGGAGGAAAGTTACCTTGATTGATTTTCTTGAGTTGGCATTGAAAAAAATCGCGGACTTCCCCATGTCGAAATTCGTGATTCATACACTACCTTCGCTTGCATCCTCCAGATCCAATTCTGAAGAAGGTCAAGGTGCACGCAAAGATCCCCAATTTCTAATATAAATAAAACTTTGTCTTTTAAGAATCAAAAAGTGATTCTGTAACGGTAGCAACTACTGCCTGCCTTGGGCTCCAGGTTCGGCCCTATCGGGCCGCATCCTGCTTTCTTCCTGCTGGTGGTGCTGCATGCCGAGGTCTAAACCCCTCGCAGACAGTATTAAACTTGGTCAGCATATCTTCATCGTCAATGTCGACTTTAGCTCCCTGACGGCATTCTTTCTGGTTCGCTTTGAAATTGATGTATTCTGAAGACGTTGAATCGTTATTACGGAGGCTGAGAATTTCTTTTACTTCGCAGTCAAGACCGAATCTTGTCAGTGAAAAGTCGTCATCATTCTCTCTTAGAATTGCTATAATTCGGCCCTGTTTTATGTAATAGATCTTCTTCCGTGCAAGATCTTTATAAACATGGGTGTAGAATTCTTGATCTGAGTTTTTTTCTTTATCTTCAGACAAATAAATTGCTACCGCACTGTACTCTACCGCTTCCTGTGCTTTCATCAGTCCCGCAAAAGAAGCCTTTCCCAGAATACTGTCAAAATACCAACTATTCCCTTTTTCTTTGCTGGTTAGTTTTTCTGTAAATTTTCGAATGGAGTTGGACTGTTCATTGTACAACTTATCATACGCCTTTCTAAACCCAGCTAGATTTGTCTTTTTCAATTGGGCAGAATCTATCTTGGCAAGATCATTATCCAGATCGCATTTCAGCTTGGCAGCATTGGCATGGCCGACAAGGGTCATTGTACAGAACAGATAGCAACTCAAACTGAGTCTGATCGAATAAAATTTCATTTCAAATCCTTTCGTATAAATTTCAGCCGAGAAACTCAGCAAGACGAGGGAAAAATGCTAGCCCCATGTCAAAGCGCTATGAATCTCAAGATCCTGAAACACTAAACAGCTCTTGCCACTCTCGAAGAGACTCTGCAGAACATCTGAGAGAATCTTAAATTGGGTCTTCAAGTCGATGTCAGACTTTGACACCAGTATTTAGTTTAAAATGTATTTATACCTTTTCAATGAGAATAAAAATAATCCCAATGAGCTAGACTCCGGTTATAATTCCTGCAGCAATCTGAGGTGAAACATGTGGAGTGCCTAGACCATTGGTCAGAACCACTACGCCCAGAATTTTTTGAAAATGTACAAAACTTCAACAGAGTAGATAGAGTTGAACAAAGTATAATCGGCGTACATGCCGTTGAGACCTATGATCTTTGGTTAACCTCTCAAGGCAATTTCAAAGTTCAAATTCAACTCGGATTTGTCGTCCGTTCTCCTGGAAATTTGTTTTATAAAAAAGAAGGTTGCGGCCTTATCACAACATCTATTCCATTCTTTCAAGCTCCCTAGGACTCGCTGGGGCTCTTTCAATAGCTTTTTGAAGCCAATACCTTTCCTCTTTTGCCTCTTAAAAATTTAATGGCTTAGGAGAAACTCCTAAGCCATCAAAATCTAAACCGGATTGCTTTTTAAAAATTACGGATTTACTGGTGGGTAAATTGGGTTGTTTGGTGCCACGATAATTCCGCGATTCCTATCTGCTCTTGTTACAGGCGCAGAGACAGGAAGCGGTTGTCCTGGTTTGCTCACAACTTTAAAGCTTCCTGGAGTTTTCGTGGTTTGGAAGTAAAGTTCGTAAAGAGAGAAGCGAGCGCCTTCGATGCGATAGTATAACTCAACTCCTTCACCGGCCAGAACTAACGACACCTGAAAGGTCAGGGCATTTTCGCTAGCGCCTTTGCCAAATTGGCCGTAAGCCTTTGCAAACGCCTCAGGATTGTTAATGTTTGCCTTCATTTTTGTTAGAGACTCCCACATTTCCAGCAAGGCGGTTTCAGTACGAGCTTTAACCTTGTCTACGCACTGGGTGTAGTCCACACCTGAATTTGCACAGAGCTTCCAAGGGTCGCCAAGTTTAAAGAAGTAATCTCCCACATATTGTGTATATGAATTTGCAAACTGATATTTGTTCATTTTTGTAACAACACTCATCATTCGGTCCGTTTGAACTTGTGAATAGATGACTTCTAAATTGGCACTGGCATAGTTAAAATCACCCTTCGGAACCATGACGCTCATTTGCTGATTGAGACCAGATTTTCTTATCGCTTCATCAACAAAACGACTCACATCTCCGCTTGTGGAAGACTCATCGCCAACGTTGACCACGTACTGTCCAAAGTAACCGTTTGCTGTGCTTTTACTGTCGGTGATTTTATAGGCAGCTCCAGCAAACGAGGCTGTGTTGTTTGTATGTGTTCCAAAGAATTTTGTTCTCTGATCTTGCACAAACACGCCATAATGGACGTCAGCTTTTGAGTTATCAATTATCAAATCCGTTTGGCTGAATGTGTGCAGTTTGCCAGCTGAAAATGTTGCATTTGCTAGTATTGGAAGACCAAAGAAGAAGTTGAAGTAATTTGCAGTCGTACCAACTTTTTGGGTATCAATGTATCTAACGTCTTTGTTTTCGAGGGCGAGTTTTTGCACAGCGCCAACATTTCCCCGCACCAAATCCTCATAAGCTTTTTGACCAATCTCAGACTGAGTGTTGATCAAGAATGAGAATCCTTGATCCGCTCCCTTGAAGGTGGAGACGCCAGCGGAGACAAGGGCGCCAGCGATCGTTGTTGAAAATGATTTAAGATCGCCTTTGGTTATTTTTACGTAGACATCGGTGGGGCTATTCTTTTGTACGAGGACAGACCATGTGCCTTTTGCAATAGCCGTGACACCAGGGCCATAGCCTGAGTAAGCGAGCCCAGCAAAGAAGATCAGTCCACCAGATTTAAGGTAATTGACGCTGTCGCCGACCGCCCAAGTTTTTAATTGAGTTGCTTGGTCTGGAACCGAGGTGATTTCTGGAGCTAGCTCAACTTCTTTAACTGTGTTTACGTATTGGATGGAATGCATCTGTGATCCAAGAATGGGGATGAGTCCAACAAATGCAGTTAAGTGTTTTTTGTAATTTTCAGCACCCTCATACCACCAGTTTCCACTGGCGCCAATGCCGCCTTCAATAAGGTGATATCTTTCAAGTCTTAAGCCACCAGAATAGTCATCGACGACCAGGGCGTTGGGGGCATCCAGTCTTGGATTGTGTAGGGTCATATTCGTAACTCTTTTACCCCAATCCAAATCAAGATAAAAAACGGGCTGCCACTTAAATTTAAGTTCGGCTTTTTGTTTATCCTTTATTAGCTCCGCGGACTCATTACTAGCGGATGAAGAGCCATTGCCAGCGTTGTTGTCATTGTCGTCACCAGCGTTGCCACCGTTGTTATCGTTGCCGCCGCCAGCGTTGCCACCGTTGTTGTCATTGCCACCACCAGCGTTGCCACCGTTGTTGTCATTGCCGCCACCAGCGTTGCCACCGTTGTTATCATTACCGCCGCCAGCGTTGCCACCGTTGCTGCCGCCACCACCGGGCAAACCATTGTTATCGTTACCGCCGCCAGTGTTACCGCCACTGCCGCCGCCGTTACCGCCGCCACCGGGCAAGCCATTGTTATCGTTGCCACCGCCAGTGTTACCGCCGCTGCCGCCGCCGTTACCGCCGCCACCGGGCAAACCATTGTTATCGTTGCCACCGCCAGTGTTACCGCCGCCGCCGCCGCTGCCGCCACCACCGGGCAAGCCATTGTTATCGTTGCCACCACCAGTGTTACCGCCGCTGCCGCTGCCGCCACCACCAGGCAAGCCATTGTTATCGTTGCCGTCCCCCATTGGGATTTCCGGGCAGGGCAGTTTCTCCTCCAATAGGATTCGTGGAGCTTTGAGCAAGGGCCTGCTTAGGGAACTGGTTGAATAAGCAGGCAGCCAGAATCAGGACAATAAAACGATTAAACATCTAAACCTCTCCTTGTGTTTATATTTTGTTTATTTTTTACGAGTCGGAATATCGAGCAGCGTTCTATTTCTTTCAACAAGAAATAGTGAATTTTATAAAAATGATAGGTATCGATATTCGATTAGTATTAAAAATGGCCCTTATGTCCGCTGTAGTTAGCTATTAAATCTTGACGCGCCTCAGTTTGGGCCGGGGGGGCTCAAATCAATGGATGTTCCTTGGTTTTGTCACGATTTCGAACGACTTCTGCAGGAATTGAAAATTAAATAGATACCTAGATGTCAGAACTACCCGCTAATAAAGGGAAAGAATGAATTCCCTACAATAAATCATTGCCTCAAACCTCCGGATTGAAAAAGACTAGACATTTACTTTCTAGCGAGAGTAAACAATACTCTAATGAGAGAGTTGAATTTCGATCTCATAAAATTCGGAACGCTATTTAGGAGCCTACAGTGAATCTTTTTAAACAAGTCATTTTTCTATCCTTAGCAATGTTGGTTTTTGAAAGTTCTATTTCTTTCGGATACGCCGTTGTTCCAAAATGCCAAGAGTTTGATTTAGGTGGTCTGATTCGTGAGACTAACGATCTTTCACCTGATTATCAGTGCGAGGTTTCTCGGATATTGAGTCGCTCCTCGCAACCCCACGTTGAATGGATTTACAGTCTCGCAAATCCACAAATTCGCGAAGTGCCATTTCGGGCAGTGGTTAATTTGCGAGGTGAAAGCAACGCTGAAGCCCCTCATGTCATTCGAGCCGGCATGATTGCCAAGCACATACCTGTTAAGGATCTGAATCCGCCTACTATAAATCAGATCACAGATTTTCTAACTTTTGTTAAAAACCCAGCTCATCAACCAGTTTTAGTTCATTGCAAGGCCGGTCAAGGGCGAAGTGGAACTTTTGTTGCGACCTATCGCTTGGCAATTGAAAATAGATCCTTGGAAGAGGTCCTTAAAGAAGCTCAAGCATTCAACGTCAATGAAAAGCAGCAAAATTTCATAAAAGAATTTCACAAGCAGCTGAAAAGCGGGCAGATTGTTTTCTGAAAAATTAGAAAAAACTAAATTTAGACAAACTTTTTGCCGCTATTGAGTCCAAGAGTAAAGACGATCGGACAAGAAATAATAATGTCGATAGTTAGACTGATTGACATCACCATAAGTCCAGACATCGTACTGTCCTGCAGCAAATTTTAATGGGCGGCGATACTCCGGATCACCGCTAACAAACTGAAATTGCTCTTTTGGCATATCTTTCCATGCTTGGCCTGCGCAAGTTTTTTGATTGTTATTGCTGGCGGTCTGTCTTCCTTGGCCCACCCAGGTAAGTGCTTTTACAAAGTACCGATCCAGAAGCGGAACTTTATTTTTATCTGTTATTGTAAAATCCTTGCGGTTAATTCCCACTATGGAGAAAGATCGACCTTTTTGTTTAACGTTCACCAAAATCGTCTGGCCACTTTGGTAAACGCTCGTGATTTCAATCTGCTCACATCTCTCGTAAGACTTTTCAGAATTTTTATCGCTAAATTTTGGCGGACGGCTAAGGTATCCTCGCAGACCGACATAGGTCAGTTGTTCTGGCTGCCTCTGTAGCCGAACTTTTGCCTTTACAGGGGATATTCTTTCTGCGCTTAGGGGCGCAACTTCGACACTTGGTGGGATGTCAACCGGCGGAATTTCCGACTGCGAACCAAGATCAGGACTGCTCTGAAAGAGTGCGCAGCCAGAAAGAAGAAAAATTGCAAACAACATATGTCTCATTTTCATACAGTCCCCCAATTACATCCTTCTAATATAGGAGCAAAGTATGTACCGAAAAATGGACCCCTCTTTTTGAACTGAACCTTTCTCAATGATGAACTTAGTACACTTGGCTAATCATAGCACAGGGCTGCCTATTTTCGGTTCGCAGAGACGGATCTCTACGGGGAGATATCCTATAAATTATCAACAATAAATTTTAGATACTCATCAAGCCAGCGACCGTTCCCGGTTTGTCTCTTTTGAATATATCCCAAGTGCCCCCCTGCATCTTCGATACGTAAGTGGACGGACTCTGGCCACTTCAAATTTTCAAATAGATGACTAGAGATAAAGGGGTCATCTTTGGCTGTCAAAACAACAGTTGGTGTTTTAATCCTGTCCACATATCCAGCGGCGGAACAACTTTCATAATACTCTTGTGCAGAGTTGTAACCAGCGCGGGGTGC
Source organism: Pseudobdellovibrionaceae bacterium (assembly GCA_016719575.1). Classification (GTDB taxonomy): domain Bacteria; phylum Bdellovibrionota; class Bdellovibrionia; order Bdellovibrionales; family Bdellovibrionaceae; genus JACMRP01. The sequence continues at coordinate 602,090 of JADJYV010000002.1, forward strand.
TGTAAAGATCTCATCGAACTTACGGATCGATTTTGGCCACTGTTTTAACCCATGCTGCGCCGAAAGCTCTTTTGTAAAATGCAATCCATACAGTCGACTCAATCCCCGATCTAAGTGATATGCGGCATCTCCAAGATTAAGTGGGGCATTTACGACCACTGCAAAATCTGGCTGATGTTCAGAACGGACACCCGCCAAATTCAATAGCAAGATATTGGCACTCATCGAAAAGCCCATAGCGATTGAAATCAAATCAGGAAATTTCTCTTTTGCCCAGCCAAACACAGACGACATATCTTCGCTTCTACCTGAGTGATAAATTCCACTTGAGTAAGGAAACTCGGGATGAGCCCCCCGATGATTTACTAACAGAACACTGTGCCCTTGCTCAAAAAAACAATTCCCCAGTCGAGTCATATAACCAGAATTTGTACTGCCCGCCAGCCCATGAAAAAGAATTATCAATTTGTTAGTAGTGCCACGCTGAAAATATGCGATGAGCTGATCTTGATCCTGAGTCGGAATCTTTATGAGTTCAAAATTTTCGGAAAGTTCCTGCCGGGGTAGAAAATGACCTACTAATGTCTGAAGATGACCGCCCTTGCACCAATATGGCGGCTCAAAGCTTGGATAAGATTTTATCTTTTCAAAAATCTTTTGAGCCATACTCTATTCTACTTAAGTTTTGGATGAGAAAAATGCAGTCTTCGGTCACAACCATAACTTATGATGGCTTGATTTAAATTGATTTGTCCAACTTTTGTCCAACCGTGCTCAGCATTTCGATTTGCGGTTGTATTGGACACTTCAATATTGTAAATAAGTTCGCGATTTTCATCCATCGCGATAATTACTTCATTTCTAAAGTCCAACTGGTTATTTCGTTTTAATTTTTGTGCGACACTGAGACGTATCCACCGAGGCTGAGCAACTGTTTGCTCAGATCGCATTCCCGCTGCTGCAACCTGAGTCAAAGGCCGAAATGCGGGATTTTGATCTGCCGAAGTTAAAGCGGCAGCAATTCGTAATCCCAGGCCGATCACGGAAAAGTTGTGTCCAAGCTCCGGTTGATTTGTGGTTTTTGCGTCAAGCACGTGTTCGAGCTTTGTTCCAGACAAAACATCGATAGTAAAAAAGTTTCCAGTCTTTACAACCTCATTTGGGTTGATCGTTGGGAAGACCTTTCCAGCAACACCGAATCCACGATATTCATCAACCACAGTCTCGCCCATCGCAACTGAAATACGCCCGATGAACAATCCCTTAGCGCCGGTCGCTAACATTCCCGTGAATGGAGTCTTTGCCTGGATAGTCCACTCGCCTGCCACGCACACTCCATTTGGATGAAGCTTTTTTGGCAAGCGATCATAATAGTCAAAGCGCTGACTTGTTGTTCGCAAAGCGTCGTGCTTAAGATCAACATCTCCACTTTGAAAGACACTCAATGCATTCACTGGGTACAGAGGCAAAAATCCGTCTTCATAGATTTTAAACTCATTGGCTTCTTTTTCCGTTTGAGGACTAAAAGATCGGTCCTGCACTACATCCCAAACTTGTTGAAAGCTCGAACCCATATATTCATTCGATGAAGCATGAGCAGCGTTGCCACCGTTGAATGCCAGGGCTCCGAAAAGAACAATCCGCGAATACTTTTTAATCATAACGTCCTCTTTCCAGTTAAATCGACTGCTGCACGTTATAGTTTAAAACTAGACTTTTCACCATCCTCATTGCAAAAGAACCAATTTTTGGTACTTTTTATAAATAAAGGATACTTTTATGGAATACAAATGGAGTCCTCTCTTGATGAGAGAGCTTAAGGACCTCATCAAACAGCAAGGCTATAATTACAAGAATCTCTCTAAAGAACTAGGCATGTCGGAGTCCGGATTTAAAAAACTAATCAACTCCGATGATTGCAGTTTGCAGAAGATTGAAAAAATAACCAACATTATTGGCATTCGGCTGATGGACCTATTTTCTGCAATCGAAGAACAACACCTTAAAGAAAAAAAGTTTACGCCACAACAAGAAGAATTCTTTACCAGTAAACGCGAAGCATTTTTGCTTTATTGGCTTTTGGTCTACGAGCGCCGTGAGTTGCTAGAGGCACAGGATCTTTTGCAGTTAGATACGAAAAAGTGCAATTCGCTCCTACGAAAAATGGACTCCTTAAATTTGTTAAAAGTCTTGGCTGGCGATAAACTCAGGCTGCCTCAACCCCAGGGCATTAAATGGACTAGCCAAAGTCAGTTCGTCTTCGATCTCTACAAAAAGTGGGGGCAAGATCTATTGACAAGCAATTTGCAAAATATGACGTCCGAATCCGATAATAAGTATTTTTCGATTCGCTACTTAAAAATGAGTGCGAACACCTGGAAAGAGCTTGTCCTCGACCTTGAAAACCTCGAAAAGAAAATTATCAATACTGCCGTCCGCGAAATGCGAATGAAATCTTTGGACCTACATCATGTCCGTTGGCTTTGGATAGCAGATCAGAACAGCTGGGCCGAGCAAGAACTACATAGTTCCACTTCCTTGGACACGGGCAAAAAGTAGTGACCTTATGGTCAAAACCCTAACAGACGACGCCTACTTGCGAATCGATCTGATAAAGAACGCGTGGCTCGCGGCGCAGCAAAAAGTTAGCGCCGCGAATCCCCTTACTGACACCTAAACACCAGCGTATAAGTATACCCGCTCCCAATGGCCCCATCGGCAATAGCGCCGCCGAGTCCAACGACTCCGCCGGCATTTCGCTCATTTTTACCACCAAAGACCATTCCTGCACTGCCAATGGCTTCGGCGACCTTAGCCGCTTTTTTCGAGTTGTTGTATGTTTCTTCTTTCATAGTGCCGGTATAATCTGATTTTTCATTTACAATGACCGGACGCTTTTGAAGTTCTTTGCAATAGTCCTCAGCCTGCGACATCGCGTTTCGGTAGCCTTCTTCTTTAGATTCCGTGTTAAACTTAACAACATGTTCGCCGGTAGAGCTAGGGCGTACATCTCGATGATGAGCACAAGAAACTAGAACCAACACTAGCAGACAAAAAGTGAGTATTTTCATATTCTCCTCCGAGCGTTGAAGTTTATTACTTCCCAAAATACCTGGGCAACCATAAAATTCCGCGTGGCATGTCGTTACAAAACAAGATCATTTCCCCTTAGGCGCCAAGTAAAATTTTTATAAACTCCACTCTCGGAAGACTTTCAAACGATTTTCCTAGAGAGATCAACCAATTGCAGCTAAATTCGAGACCTCACCGACTTCGTAACTAAGGACCCCTCAAATGAACTCATTTTCTGATTTCGGCCTTTTACCCTCGTTATTAAAAACCCTCAAAGAAAAGCGCATATCCAAACCCACTGAAATTCAGGCCAATACCATCCCGATGCTCATGGGAGGACAATCTGTCGTTGGTGTTTCAGAGACTGGCAGCGGTAAAACCCTTGCGTACGCTTTGCCATTACTGCATCTGCTGAAGTCCCTCGAGGCCGAAGGTGATTCGGTTACTCAGGCCGGAGCTCCTAGAGCCGTGGTCATGGTTCCGACGCGGGAGCTGGGGGAACAGGTCTCGAAGGTTTTCAAAACCCTCACCCACGACACCCGGTTGCGAGTGCGCCCTGCCCTCGGAGGAATGACGCTAGAGCAAGCTCGAAGAAATACGTCTGCCGCCTTTGAGGTTCTGCTCGCAACGCCAGGACGCCTTGTTCAAATGCTTGAGCAAGAACACATTTCACTTGCCGATGTTCGTATGCTGATTTTTGATGAGGCCGATCAAATGATGGATCAAGGGTTTCTTCCAGATTCGAATTTTGTTGTTGATGCCTGCCCAAAGGATCTGCAGATGGCTTTGTTTTCAGCGACGGTTTCTACCGCTGTTCAGGAGCTTATGAATAATATCTTTGCCAATGCAGAAGTCATTCGTAGCAAGGGCAGCGGCAAAGTGGTTTCTAGCCTTGTCACTAAAAATATGATTGTCGAAGACGGCAAACGCTGGCCACTCTTTGAAAAAATTCTGAGCCAAAAAGTTGAAGGGGGCACTATGGTTTTTACCAACACCCGAGAACAGTGCGATAAAGTTGCTAAAGAACTTACCGACAAAGGCCATCCTTGTGTCATTTACCGCGGAGAAATGGACAAAAACGAACGCCGCATGAATTTAAAAAAATTCCGCGAAGGAAAAGTCGATCTGCTCGTATCTACCGACTTGGCCGGCAGGGGCCTTGATTTGGATAATGTGGGCCGGGTCATCAACTATCACCTGCCAAAAGAAATGGAAAACTACCTTCACCGTGCAGGTCGAACAGCACGAGCCGGGCGCAAAGGTCTTGTTATCAATTTGGTTACCGAGAGAGACCAGCGTCTTATTTCTAAACTTGAAGGCAATAAACCTCCCTCTCCTCCAAAGAAAATTTCTTCGGGACAAGTACAAAAGCCAAAAGTCCCTTCGCAAAGCCGTTTTAAAAAAATGAGTGCAAAGCCCAAGATAAAACCCAGATCAAAATAGAACAAATCACTATTTAATATCACGCATGCTTTCTCTAAATTAGGCACAGTCCCTAAGTTCTCTTGTTTTCTACTCGTCCCCGCGTTTGTTGGAAGGCTCTCCGGATTAATGCTCATCCTCACTAACAAATTCTTCTTCAAATGGCCCAACCCCGCTTAAAACCGGAAAGGGAAGGGGGTTTGACAATTTTTGGCACCGTCTGTTCGAATTTTAGGCAGGTGAAAAACTCCTATTCAAAATAAAACCTCTCCTGCGCAAGTACGCTTCTTGAAACAATCGGAGTGGAACAAGGGAGTTGTTATGGTTAAAACAATTATTGCTGCTAGTTTGTTGTTCGCATTTTCAGCCAATGCCTATGAATCGAACCTCACGTGTTTTTCAGATCAAGCTAAGAGCTCAGACAAAACTAAAAAAGCAAAAAACTCCCTCCTTATCGAAATGGGATCTTTGACAGAATCATCTGAAAAAACCTCACAAGCCTACCTGCTTATAACAAATCGTAAAGGTTTGTCTGTAAATTTTAGTGGCGCACAGGTGGATGAAACAAAGACACGCTATCACCGTGTAATTTTGGCGAACAATGGAGAAGCCAAAGCCCGTATCGTTGTAAATCAAGCTGGTCAAGCGGATGTCACCGTGCAAAATTCTGATGGGAGCTACTCCATTTTAAGAAACGTTATTGATTGTAGTAAATTTTAAGAGAGGACTTTTATGACAAATTTAATATTTTCTAACAAATTCAAAATTGTCTTTGTTTTGCTTTTACAGATTTTTAGTTTTGGAGCTAGTGCGGAATACAACTGCGTCTGTGTCAGTACTGGCCGTGGAGATTATTTTTCTGACTGTAGTCACACCTCTCAGCGAGAGTATTTTAACACAAGCTCTGACTGTGAAGATTTTGTTGAAAAACTTACTCGAACAGATTTCGATCATAAAAATTGCTATTGCGCTAATTCATCTCTTTGGTGCGGAACCAACTTTGAGAGAAGATTTAAATCAGATCGCGAGTGTAGTACTTATCTGGGAAACATTTTAAATCGCAAATAATCTAAAATCACCCACCTCAGAGCAATTATAGAGCCCTGTCGTCTTTAAGGCCGTTTACGCATTTATCAAACCTAAACTTGAGAGATACGTCTCAATGAGGCACCTTTTTTTATAATCGTCCACTTATGAGTCGGCTCCTCCATCGTTGGACCATCGACTTGTATTATTTCGAGATTCGTTCATAACTTGCTAATGAATTTGCCGATTTTTACCGATCTTTAACACATGACAGATTCAATCAGTACGTTTATACAATGTATTAGGTCATACTGCTTCTTGCATGTGAAGCGTAAAGCAGTGGGAATTCTGATTGGCTTCCAGCTTTTATCATTCACTAATCATGCCCTTGCCGCTCTGAATGCCAATCCTGGCATCAACTATACCGGTCGTATTATGAAGGCCGACGGCATTACGCCTGTCACTTCAACGAGTGTTTCTTTCTCAGTCTCAATTTATGATGTGAATCGAAACTGCCTTCTTTTTACTGAGTCTCGTTCGTTGGACTTGTCGACAACGGCAGGAACTTTCTCTTTTGATATTGGTGATGGAGCTGCCGGATCGGTTAGTAGCTACAATGGCAATGTGGCGGATCTTTACGACTTGTTCAATAACAGCAAAGCTTTTACGGGCTTAACCTGTTCGGCTCCGCACACGGGATTTACTCCCGCAAGTGCGAGTGAACCTCGCATTTTGATGGTCTCCTTTGATGCCGGAGATGGCAGCGGCGTGCAGAATCTTCCGGCGCTAAAAATCAACCCTGTGCCGTCGGCTTTGCAAGCTTACAAAGTGAATGGTTATGGCACTGGCGAGCTTCTTCGCATTGACTCAGCTGTCGATAAAACTCTGAACGCTAACAGTGACCTGTCGCAAACTCAGTACGATGAGTTCTGGCGTCTGGTTAAAAATCCTGGATCCGCTTATCTTTCGAGCTCGACGTCTTTAGCTGGCGATGTCACCGGAGCCTTTGCCACAAACACAGTGGTCAAGATTCAGGGACAATCGGTGTCTGCAACAGCTCCTACGAATGGACAAATCTTGGTTTTTAATGGCACAGCGTGGACTCCTGTGACGCCCGCGGCTTCAGGTGTTGCCAGCGTGGTTGCAAATTTGCCACTCAGTGTCTCTGGCAGTGCAACTTCGACGATCTCGATCTCTCAAGCTGGCACGGCCACAGATGGTTACTTATCAAGTACGGATTGGAACATCTTTAATAACAAACAAACCTCGGCTCTTGCGAACGGCAAAATCTTAATTGGTAATGCTTCGGGGCAAGCTGAGGCCGTGACGATGAGTGGAGACGCAACGATTGACACTGCCGGTGCTCTGACTCTTGCGACTTCCGGTGTGACGGCGGGGACTTACTCGAAAGTCGGCGTTGATGCGAAGGGAAGAGTTTTAAGCGGTTCTAGCTTAGCGTCTTCAGATATCACCGCCGCTCTGGGTTTTACTCCGGTGAACAAAGCTGGCGATGTCATGGCTGGCAATCTTGAGTCTTGTGTCTGTGACCTCGGATCCTGCGGGATTGGTCGCTGGTGACGAAGGCAAGATGTGGTATCGCTCCGATCTTAACACTATTATGTACTGGGATGGTGCTGCGGCAATTCCTTTGGGCGTGGCTGGCGCTGGCATGCAGAGCATGAACGGACTTGTTGCGACAGCACAGAGCTTTGTTGTTGGCACCGCCGGAACGAATATCGCCATTTCTTCTGTTGGTTCTACCCATACTTTGGATATCCCAACAGCTTCTGCGGCCAATCGCGGAGCTCTCTCTGCTGCGGACTGGTCATTGTTTAATAACAAAATGGGAACGTCTTTGAACTCAGCCCAAATCTGGGTGGGTAACTCTGGCAATGCAGCCACCGCGGTGACCATGTCTGGTGATGCCACTCTTGATAATACGGGTGCCCTCGCTATCGGTGCAGGCAAAATCACTGCTCCCATGCTGAGCACTGGCGGTATCAACGCAGCGACTTCGGGTGTGATTATTGCGGGTCCAGCTGGCAACTTAGTCAACTTTGCCTGCTCTACATCAGGTCATGTACTGAAGTGGTCAGTAACAGGATGGTCTTGTGCTTATCCAGATCCTTCTCTTCCAACACTTGCTAACGGAAAAATCTGGGTTGGTAACTCTGGCAATGCGGCGACTGAAGTCACGATGTCTGGTGATGTGTCTATTGACACTGCGGGAGTCGCAAGTCTCTCTACCACGGGTGTGACTGCGGGGACTTATTCTAAAGTCACTGTCGATGCTAAGGGCCGCGTGAGTGCTGGGGCCAATTTAATTTCTTCTGATATTATTTCTATGCTTGGTTACACTCCGGTGAATAAGGCTGGCGATGTAATGGCCGGCAACCTTAGTCTTTCTTCTGTGACTTCGGACCCTGCGGGCTTGGTTGCTGGGGACGAAGGTAAAATGTGGTATCGTTCAGATCTCAATGTTGTAAAATACTGGGATGGATCTGCTGCAATATCTTTGGGTGTTGCGGGTGCTGGGATTACCAATATCAACGGTCTTACTGCGGGCACTCAAAGTTTTGTTACTGGTAGTGCCGGTACCGACTTTAATATTTCTTCTGCCGGTTCGGATCACACCTTTAATATCCCTACCGCTTCTGCAACAAATCGCGGAGCTTTGTCTTCTGCTGACTGGACTACGTTTAATGCCAAACAATCTTCAACCTTGGCGGATGCGAAGGTTTGGGTGGGTAACTCAGGCAATGCGGCAACGGCAGTCTCCATTTCTGGCGATGCGAGTGTTGCTAACACTGGCGTCTTAACTCTTGCGACTTCGGGGGTGACGGCCGGAACTTATCCGAAAGTCACAGTGGATGCCAAAGGCCGTGTTACTAGTGGAGCCAATTTAGCAAACTCTGATCTCCCTGCGTTGCCAGATGGCAGTATGTGGGTTGGTAACTCGGGCAATACGGCAGCGGCGGTGAGCATGACTGGGGATGCCAGTATTACCAATGCTGGAGTTTTGAGTTTAGCTACAAGCGGAGTCTCTGCCGGCACTTACTCGAAAGTCACTGTCGATGCTAAGGGCGCGTAACTATGGGAAGCTCGATTGCTTCTTCTGATATCACCGCAGCTCTTGGCTTTACTCCGGTCAACAAAGCTGGCGATGTGATGTTAGGTAACTTGAGTCTTTCCTCTGTCACTTCTGATCCAGCGGGCCTCGTTGCTGGCGACGAAGGTAAGATGTGGTACCGCTCTGATTTAAACACAATTAGATATTGGGATGGCGCTACAGCGGTCTCTCTCGGTGTTGCAGGTAGCGGGATTACGAATATCAATGGACTTACGACCAGCACTCAGAGCTTTGTGCTTGGCACTGCAGGAACTGATATCGGTATCAGCTCTACGGGTTCCGCTCATACTTTCGATATCCCCACCGCCTCTGCAACGAAGCGCGGAGCTTTGTCTTCTGCCGATTGGACTACGTTTAATGCGAAACAAGGATCTACTCTGAATTCAGCTCAGATCTGGGTTGGTAACTCTGGCAATGCAGCCACCGCGGTGACTATGTCCGGTGATGCCACCATAGATAATGCGGGTGCCCTCGCAATCGGCGCAGGCAAAATCACAGCTCCGATGCTGAGCACTGGCGGCGTGAATGCGGCCACTTGGGTGTCATCATCGCAGGGGCTACTGGTAATTTAGTCAACTTTGCCTGCTCAACATCAGGTCATGTGCTGAAGTGGTCAGTAACAGGATGGTCTTGTGCTTATCCAGATCCTTCTCTTCCAACACTTGCTAACGGAAAAATCTGGGTTGGTAACTCAGGCAATGCAGCGACTGAAGTCACGATGTCTGGTGATGTTGCTATCGATAATGCGGGAGTTTCAAGTCTTTCAACTACTGGAGTGACTGCGGGGACTTATTCTAAGGTCGTTGTTGATGCTAAAGGCCGCGTCACTGCAAGTGCTTCGTTAAGTGCCGCTGATATCAACACGGCTCTGACCTACACTCCAGTGAATAAAGCTGGCGACACTATGGTGGGCGCTCTGGCGATGGGTGGCAATGATCTTACCAACGCTGGTAATATCACTATGGCGGCCAACAAGTATCTTGGTCTTTCTGCAAACTCTACCAACGGCACGGTTGCAGGACAAATGTGGTACGATGCGGGTACGATCAAGTACTACGACGGTTCTACGACCAAATCTCTTGGTGTTGCGGGAGCCGGCATTACCAATTTGAATGGTCTTACGGCGGGCACCCAGAGTTTTGTTACTGGTAGTGCCGGTGCCGACTTTAATATTTCTTCTGCCGGCTCTAATCACACCTTTAATATCCCTACCGCTTCTGGAACAAATCGCGGAGCTTTGTCCTCAGCTGATTGGACCACGTTTAATGCCAAACAATCTTCAACCTTGGCGGATGCAAAGGTTTGGGTGGTAACTCAGGCAACGCGCGCAACGGCCGTGTCCATTTCTGGCGATGCGAGATTTGCTAACACCGGAGTTGTAACTCTAGCGACCAGGAGTGACGGCAGGAACTTATCCGAAAGTCACACTCGATGCAAAAGGCCGCGTCACCAGTGGAGCCAACTTAGCAAACTCTACTTCTCCTCTTTGCCTGGCCGGCCGCATTGCCACGATGGCAGTACCTGGGCAGGGACCTCGGGCAAGTTCTTTCGCAACGGCTCGGTGTGCTATCTTGGCGATGCGAGTATTGCCAACATTGGGTTCTAACTCGGGCAACTGCACGGCGTGACTTGCTGGTGCGACAATGTCAATCCGAAAGTCACAGTCGATGCTAAGGGCCGGGTCACTGTGGGAAGCCCGTGATGTGCTTTTAAGTTCTGATATCACCGCAGCTCTTGGCTTTACTCCGGTCAACAAAGCTGGCGATGTGATGGCTCGCGATAACTGGAGTCTTCTGGTCTCTTCATCACCAGCGGCCGTCTCTTGCTGGCGTTCTGCAAAATGTAGTATCGGCTCAGATTTCAAGACAAATGTATTACGGTGCTGGACCAGGTTGGTTCTGCTAAATCTTTGGGCGTTGCGGTGCGGGATTACGAACATGAACGGCCTCTCTGCTGGCACTCAGAGCTTTGTACTTGGCACTGCTGGAACTGATATCGGCATCAGCTCTGCGGGTTCAGCGCATACTTTCGATATCCCCACCGCTTCTTCAACAAAGCGCGGAGCTCTTTCTTCTGCTGACTGGTCAACGTTTAATAGCAAAATGTCGAACTCCTGGCGTCCACCCATGTCTGGGTTGGTAACGCGGGCTTGCTGGCGCACCGCGGTGTCTCTCTGGCGATTCTTCGATCACAAATGCCGGTGTGGTTACTGCTGATAAAACCACAACTGCTCAATCTAACAAAATTGCTCTCTCGATGGCTCCGGTGTTGCTGCCACCATGGGCAACCAACTGAATGGCGCGACTTCCGGCTCTTTGACTCTGATGCCTGCCGCAGTAACTACGAACTACTCTTTGACTTTCCCAGGTGCACAAGGGGCTTCCGGACAAGTTCTCTCGAACAATGGTGCTGGAGTTCTCTCTTGGGCAACGGCCATGACCAACTCACTGACCTCTGCAAACATTTGGGTTGGTAACTCTGGCAACGCCGCAACTGCCGTGTCGATGTCTGGTGATGCGACGATGTCAAATGCCGGTGTGGTCACTCTTGCTAACAGCGGAGTCACGCGGGAACTTACGCGAAGGTTTCTGTTGATGCTAAAGGCCGCGTGATCGCAAGTGCTTTCGTTAAGATGCCGCTGATATCAACACGGCTCTAACTTTCACTCCGGTGAACAAAGCTGGCGACACTATGGTGGGGGCGCTCTGGCGATGGGCGCTTTGACATTACCAACACTGGTAACATCACCATGGCGGCCAACAAGTATCTTGCTCTTTCGCAAATCTACTAATGGCACAGCTGCAGGACAAATGTGGTACGATGCTGGCACGATCAAGTACTATGACGGTCTACTACTAAATCTTTGGGCGTTGCAGGGGCAGGCATTACAAGCCTAAACGGTCTCTCTGCTGAACAGAGCTTTTACTTTGGCACTGCCGGCACTGACATCGGTATCAGCTCTGCAGGTTCAGCGCATACTTTCGATATCCCCACCGCTTCTGCAACAAGCGAGGAGCTCTTTCTTCTGCTGACTGGTCAACGTTTAATAGCAAAATGTCGAGCTCTCTGACTTCAGCAAACATTTGGGTTGGTAACTCTGGCAACGCCGCAACCCGCAGTGTCTATGTCTGGTGATGCGACGATGTCAAATGCCGGTGTGGTAACTGTTGATAAAACCACGACGGCCCAAGCTAACAAAATTCTTGCACTCGATGGCTCTAGTGTTGCCGTCACTAAAGGCAACCAACTAAACGGCGCTACTTCTGGCTCTTTGACTCTGATGCCGGCTGCTGTGACTACGAACTACTCTCTGACTTTCCCGGGCACAAGGGGCTTCGGGACAAGTTCTCTCGAACAATGGCTCGGGTGCTTTCTTGGGCAAGTGCCATGACCAACTCGCTCACCTCTGCCAACATTTGGGTTGGTAACTCCGGCAATGCTGCAACTGCGGTGTCTATGTCTGGTGATGCGACGATGTCAAATGCCGGTGTGGTCACTCTTGCTAACAGCGGAGTCACTGCTGGAACATACGCGAAGGTTTCTGTTGATGCTAAAGGCCGCGTGATCGCAAGTGCTTCGTTAAGTGCTGCTGATATAAATACCGCTCTGACTTACACTCCAGTAAACAAAGCTGGCGACACTATGGCGGGTGCTCTGGCGATGGGCGGAAACAATCTTACAAACGCTGGTAACATCACCATGGCGGCCAACAAGTACCTTGTCTTTCAGCAAATACAACTAATGGCACAGCAGCAGGACAAATGTGGTACGATACTGGCACGATCAAGTACTATGACGGTTCTACGACGTGAAGTCTTTGGGCGTTGCAGGAGCCGGGATCACTACCTTAAACGGTCTCTCGGCTGGTACCAGAGCTTTGTGCTTGGCACTGCAGGCACTGATATCGGTATCAGCTCTGCAGGTTTAGCGCATACATTTGATATCCCACCGCTTCTGCAACAAAGCGCGGAGCTTTGTCTTCTGCCGACTGGTCAACGTTTAATAGCAAAATGTCGAACTCTCTGACTTCTGCAAACATTTGGAGTCAGTAACTCAGGCAACGCCGCAACCGCCGTGTCTATGTCTGGCGATGCGACGATGTCAATGCCGGCGTTGTGACTCTTGCAACATCTGGTGTGACTGCGGGATCTTACGCGAAAGTCTCTGTTGATGCCAAAGGCCGCGTGATCGCAAGTCTTTCGATGACCTCTTCCCGGATCTCGACAGCTCTCGGATTTACACCTGCAGGTGCAGCGACTACGTTTGTCCAAAATGGAAATATCTTGGACCACGGCGGTCCTTGGAACAAACGATGCCAATAGTGTAGAATTTGAAACAAACAACAGCACCAAAATGACAATTCTAAGCTCCGGAAACGTCGGCATAGGGACAATAACTCCTGGCTCTAAACTTGAAGTCGCTGGAAATATCCCCGGGATATAATAGCGGTGTCGCATCAGATGCACTTATCGAAGCTAAGCATTTTCTGCTAATGCTGGCAACTCTGGAGCGATTTCAATTTCTAGAGCTCGCGGAACATCGGCCGCACCTACACAACCCCAGAGTGGAGATCAATTGGGTGCAATTCAGCCCAAATGCTGTTAATCAAATTCTTGGCCTGGTATCTATTTCAATACGACAGAAAATCACTCAGCTTCTGCTCAGGTTCAGTCAATTCATTTTCACTACACAGCCAATGGAACTGTGGGCGGCACAGGAAAGAATGAAATTGACCAACCGGAAACGTCGGAATAGGAACTACAACTCCCACTCCTTAGAGGGTGAGGAAATCAAATCCGGACTCAGCTGGAAACAATAGACTGTGGGGACAAGGTAGACCTGGAACGATAAGGTACAGTACAACAGGTATCGGGACGGACTTGTGCACAAACAGCGGCATTTCCTTTGGTCTGAGTTCTGTAATGTGGTCGACTGGAGCGGTGCTCAAGCCGCGTGCCCCAGCGGTACGTGGGTCTGTACGATGCAAACGGGGTTCTGCCGTTTGTATACGGCTCGCCCCGATGGAACGTCAGACTCCTCTTAATACAGACGGTAGTTCTAATAATGATGCCGCCAATAATCACTTAGGCTGGGTTACCGACGCTCTTCGCCTACCCCTCGATAGCGGTTATGTCATTC
>JADJYV010000003.1 GCA_016719575.1 Pseudobdellovibrionaceae bacterium
TATCGATGGTCGTCGTTTGGCTTGCCAGGTTCATTGCTTTATGATGTCACTGTGGATTTAATCTGAGCAAATTGAGCGTCAGGAGAATCAGACGAAAAAGTTGTGAGGCTTTAGAAGTCAAAACAACAAACAGAGTCGCACGCGGTTCAGGACACAATGTTGCTTGGAGAAAAGTCCGAAGAGAAACCGAAAAGAAATTAAATTTATGAAGCTTTTACTTGTAATTATTGGAGTCTTGTTATTAGCATTAGAGAACTCTCGGCATTGGCGGTTCGCCCTATGCCCAGTATTAAAGACCCATCCCTCAAGGCATTCAACTTTCACCTATGATTCCGGCACCCCAAGGGTTCAGATAATGCGTACCCGTATTCAGAAATCAGTATTGCACTGAATTGGTATTTTAACCGATTGGCTCAATTGGCGAAATGCCGTCTTTACTCGTTTCTATTCGAATATCACATCCGTAAGCGGTCTCGAATTTACTTTTTTGGCGACCTATGAATCTTCTACTGACGATAAGAGTTTTGGCGTGAGGGGCTTTGCTTGGTCCCGGCGTTCGCTTTGCGACTGCAAATAACAGCGCTGCGACAGCTGAGGCCGGAGTGATTTTTAAGTTACTGGAAATTCAAATCGGCGGTGGCGCTCGATATTTGTCTTACTTTGTTTCTCGTGAAGACGTTGCCGAGACAGTCCTGCCTAAAATGAGACCCCACCCCACTTTACGTCCTTGCCGGTGGTGGCAGCTTTTAGTTGCTCGTTGTGGTTCTTTAGGGGGACTGGGCCTAAGGCCAAAAGTCAGCGTCTCGTTTTGAGTCACTTTTGGTAACTTTTGTTCTTCATTAAATCATGCGAGATTCAAGAATTTTCCATTTTCTGACGATAAGTCGTGCATGGGACGTTTTTTTTCCAGCTCATTTATTCATATAAAATTTCGCAGTTCTGCGTTCGCAAGCTTATTGCTATCGTTTATTTTTTTGTTGTCTCCTCACTTGTTTACTCATCTCTGATGCCGCCCGAATGCCAATCCTGGCATTAACTATACCGGTCTATTATGAGTGCTGATGGCTTACGCCGGTGACCTCAGCCACGTTGCCTTTCAGTGGCGATCTACGATGTCAATAGAAGTTGTCTTTGTATACCGAGAGTCTCGTTCGTTGGACTTGTCGGCAACAACGCAGGTACATTCTCTTTGATATTGGTGATGGAGCTGCCGGATCTAGTAGCTAATGGCCTAGTGTGACTGATCTTTAGACTTGTTCAATACCAGCAAAACCCTTTACGGGCTTAACCTGTTCGGGTCCTCATGGGATTTATCCGCAAGTGCCAGTGAACCTCGCATTTGATGGTCCTTTGATGCCGGAGATGGCAGCGGCTGCAGAATCTTCCGGCGCTAAAATCAACCCCTGGCCGCCGTCAGCTTTGCAGGCCTACAAAGTGAATGGTTTGTGGCACGGATTTGTTAGGATTGATTCGGTTGTTGATAAGACTGCGAATTCTAATACCGACTTATCGCAAACTCAGTACGATGAGTTTTGGCGATTGGTTAAGAATCAAACGCCGCTTATCTTTCGAGTTCGACGTCTTTAGCTGGCGATGTCACCGAGCCTTTGCCACAAACACTGTGGTCAAGATTCAGGGACAATCGGTGTCTGCAACAACTCCTACCGAATGGACAAATCTTGGTTTTTAATGGCACAGCGTGGACGCCTGTAACGCCTGCGGCTTCAGGTGTTGCCAGCGTGGTTGCAAATTTGCCACTCAGTGTCTCTGGCAGTTCAACTTCGACGATTCAATTTTCCAAGCCGGTGCGGCCGCAGATGGCTATTTATCAAGTACGGATTGGAACATCTTTAATAACAAACAAACTTCCAGCTCTTGCGAACGGCAAAATCTTAGTTGGTAATGCTTCCGGGGCAAGCTGAGGCCGTGACGATGAGCGGAGACGCAACGATTTCGACACTGCCGGCGCTCTAACTCTTGCGACTTCCGGTGTGGACGGCGGGGACTTACTCGAAAGTCGGCGTTGATGCGAAGGGAAGAGTTTTAAGCGTCCAATTTAGCCTCTTTCCGATATCACCGCCGCTCTTGGTTTTACTCCGGTGAACAAAGCTGGCGATGTGATGGGTGGCAATCTTAGTCTTGTGTCTTAGACCTCGGACCCTGCAGGATTGCTTGCTGGTGACGAAGGCAAGATGTGGTATCGTCTCGATCTTAACACCTGTTATGTACTGGGATGGTGCTGCGGGCAATTTCTTTTGGGCGTGGCTGGCGCTGGCATGCAGAGCATGAACGGACTTGTTGCGACAGCACAGAGCTTTGTTGTTGGCACCGCCGGAACGAATATCACCATTTCTTCTGTTGGTTCTACCCATACTTTGGATATCCCAACAGCTTCTGCCACAAATCGCGGAGCTCTCTCTGCTGCGGACTGGTCATTGTTTAATAACAAAATGGGAACCTCTTTGAACTCAGCCCAAATCTGGGTGGGTAACTCTGGCAATGCAGCCACCGCAGTGACTATGTCTGGTGATGCCACTCTTGATAATACGGGTGCTCTTGCTATTGGCGCAGGCAAAATCACAGCTCCCATGCTGAGCACTGGCGGTATCAATGCGGCCACTTCGGGTGTCATCATTGCGGGTCCAGCCGGCAACTTAGTCAACTTTGCCTGCTCAACATCAGGTCATGTACTGAAGTGGTCAGTGATAGGGTGGTCTTGTGCTTATCCAGATCCTTCTCTTCCAACACTTGCTAACGGAAAATCTGGGTTGGTAACTCTGGCAATGCGGCGACTGAAGTCACGATGTCTGGTGATGTGTCTATTGACACTGCGGAGTCACCAGTCTCTCTACCACGGGTGTGACTGCGGGGACTTATTCCAAAGTTACTGTCGATGCTAAGGGCCGCGTGAGTGCTAGGGCCAATTTAATTTCTTCTGATATTATTTCTATGCTTGGTTACACTCCGGTGAATAAGGCTGGCGATGTAATGGCCGGCAACCTTAGTCTTTCTTCTGTGACTTCGGACCCTGCGGGCTTGGTTGCTGGGGACGAAGGTAAAATGTGGTATCGCTCAGATCTCAATGTTGTAAAATACTGGGATGGATCTGCTGCAATATCTTTGGGTGTTGCGGGTGCTGGCATTACCAATATCAACGGTCTTACTGCGGGCACTCAGAGTTTTGTTACTGGTAGTGCCGGTACCGACTTTAATATTTCTTCTGCGGGCTCTGATCACACCTTTAATATCCCAACGGCTTCTGCAACAAATCGCGGAGCTTTGTCTTCAGCTGATTGGACCACGTTTAATGCCAAACAAACTTCAACCTTGGCGGATGCGAAGGTTTGGGTGGGTAACTCAGGCAATGCGGCAACGGCAGTCTCCATTTCTGGCGATGCGAGTGTTGCTAACACTGGCGTCTTAACTCTTGCCACTTCGGGGGTGACGGCCGGAACTTATCCGAAAGTCACAGTCGATGCTAAAGGCCGTGTTACTAGTGGAGCCAATTTAGCAAACTCTGATCTCCCTGCGTTGCCAGATGGCAGTATGTGGGTTGGTAACTCGGGCAACACGGCAGCAGCGGTTAGCATGACTGGGGATGCCAGTATTACGAATGCTGGAGTTTTGAGTTTAGCTACAAGCGGAGTGACTGCCGGCACTTACTCGAAAGTCACTGTCGATGCAAAAGGTCGCGTAACGACTGGAAGCTCGATTGCTTCTTCTGATATCACCGCAGCTCTTGGCTTTACTCCAGTCAACAAAGCTGGCGATGTGATGCTAGGTAATTTGAGCCTTGCTTCTGTCACTTCTGATCCAGCGGGTCTCGTTGCTGGCGACGAAGGTAAGATGTGGTATCGCTCTGATTTAAATACTATTCGGTATTGGGATGGCGCTACAGCGGTCTCTCTCGGTGTTGCGGGTGCAAGGATTACGAATATCAATGGACTTACGACCAGCACTCAGAGCTTTGTGCTTGGCACTGCAGGAACTGATATCGGTATCAGCTCTGCGGGTTCCGCTCATACTTTCGATATCCCCACCGCTTCTGCAACGAAGCGCGGAGCTTTGTCTTCTGCTGATTGGACCACGTTTAATGCGAAACAAGGATCTACTCTGAACTCAGCTCAGATCTGGGTTGGTAACTCTGGTAATGCGGCAACAGCGGTGACCATGTCGGGTGATGCCACCATAGATAATGCGGGTGCCCTCGCAATCGGCGCAGGCAAAATCACAGCTCCAATGCTGAGCACTGGCGGCGTGAATGCTGCCACTTCGGGTGTCATCATCGCAGGGGCTACCGGCAACTTAGTCAACTTTGCCTGCTCAACATCAGGTCATGTGCTGAAGTGGTCTGTGACGGGTTGGTCTTGTGCTTATCCAGATCCATCTCTTCCAACACTTGCTAACGGAAAAATCTGGGTTGGTAACTCTGGCAATGCGGCGACTGAAGTGACGATGTCTGGTGATGTCTCTATCGACACTGCGGGAGTTTCAAGTCTTTCAACTACTGGAGTGACTGCGGGGACTTATTCTAAGGTCGTTGTTGATGCTAAGGGCCGCGTGAGTGCTGGAACTGCGATTGCCGCTTCGGATGTCACTTCTGCTCTGACTTATACTCCGGTGAATAAAGCTGGCGACACCATGGTGGGCGCTCTGGCGATGGGTGGCAATGATCTTACCAATGCTGGCAACATCACTATGGCGGCTAACAAATATCTTGGTCTTTCTGCAAACTCTACTAACGGCACGGTTGCAGGACAGTTGTGGTACGATGCGGGCACGATCAAGTACTACGATGGTTCTACGACTAAATCTCTTGGTGTTGCGGGAGCCGGTATTACCAATATGAATGGTCTTACGGCGGGCACTCAGAGTTTTGCAATCGGAACTTCTGGCAATTCTCCGAGTTTTGTTTCTGCAACATCAACTCACACTCTCAATATCCCAATGGCTTCTACTGCAGCTGTCACTGCCGGTCTTATCAGTAAAACGGACTACGATTCTTTTAATGCCAAACAATCTTCAACCTTGGCTGATGCAAAGGTCTGGGTGGGTAACTCCGGCAACACCGCAACCGCTGTGTCTATATCTGGCGATGCTAGTATTGCTAACACCGGAGCACTAACCCTAGCGACTTCAGGAGTGACTGCGGGGACTTACTCGAAAGTCACTGTCGATGCTAAGGGCCGTGTCATTGTGGGAAGCTCGATTGCTTCTTCTGATATCACCGCAGCTCTTGGCTTTACTCCGGTGAACAAAGCTGGCGATGTGATGCTTGGTAACTTGAGTCTTTCCTCTGTCACTTCTGATCCAGCGGGTCTCGTTGCTGGCGACGAAGGTAAAATGTGGTATCGCTCAGATTTAAATACTATTCGGTATTGGGACGGCGCTGCTGCGGTCTCTCTCGGAGTTGCTGGTAGCGGGATTACGAATATGAACGGCCTTACTGCCAGCACTCAGAGCTTTGTGCTTGGCACTGCAGGCACTGATATCGGTATCAGCTCTGCAGGTTCAGCGCATACATTCGATATCCCCACCGCTTCTGCAACAAAGCGCGGAGCTCTTTCTTCTGCCGACTGGTCAACGTTTAATAGCAAAATGTCGAACTCACTGACTTCAGCTAATATCTGGGTTGGTAACTCGGGCAACGCCGCAACTGCCGTGTCTATGTCTGGCGATGCGACGATATCAAATGCCGGTGTGGTTACTGTTGATAAAACCACAACTGCTCAAGCTAACAAAATTCTTGCACTCGATGGCTCTAGTGTGGCTGTCACTAAGGGCAACCAACTGAATGGCGCTACTTCTGGCTCTTTGACTCTGATGCCTGCTGCTGTGACTACGAACTACTCTCTGACTTTCCCTGGAGCACAAGGGGCTTCGGGACAAGTTCTTTCGAACAATGGCTCTGGTGTGCTCTCTTGGGCGACGGCCATGACCAACTCTCTGACTTCAGCAAACATTTGGGTGGGTAACTCGGGCAATGCTGCAACCGCCGTGTCTATGTCTGGCGATGCGACAATGTCAAATGCCGGCGTGGTCACTCTTGCTAACAGCGGAGTCACTGCGGGAACATACGCGAAAGTCTCTGTTGATGCTAAAGGCCGCGTGATCGCAAATGCTTCGTTAAGTGCTGCTGATATCAACACGGCTCTAACTTTCACTCCGGTGAACAAAGCTGGCGACACTATGGTGGGTGCGCTCGCGATGGGTGGGAATGATCTTACGAACTCTGGCAACATCACCATGGCGGCCAACAAGTATCTTGGTCTTTCTGCAAACTCTACTAACGGCACGGTTGCAGGACAAATGTGGTACGATGCTGGAACAATCAAGTACTACGATGGTTCTACTACTAAATCTTTGGGCGTTGCAGGTGCAGGCATTACAAGCCTAAACGGTCTCTCTGCTGGAACTCAGAGCTTTGTACTTGGCACTGCTGGCACTGATATCGGTATCAGCTCTGCAGGTTCAGCGCATACTTTCGATATCCCCACCGCTTCTGCAACAAAGCGAGGAGCTCTTTCTTCTGCTGACTGGTCAACGTTTAATAGCAAAATGTCGAACTCACTGACTTCAGCCAATATCTGGGTTGGTAACTCGGGCAACGCCGCAACCGCGGTGTCTATGTCTGGCGATGCGACGATATCAAATGCCGGCGTGGTTACTGTTGATAAAACCACAACTGCTCAAGCTAACAAAATTCTTGCACTCGATGGCTCTAGTGTGGCTGTCACTAAAGGCAACCAACTGAATGGCGCGACTTCCGGCTCTTTGACTCTGATGCCGGCCGCAGTGACTACGAACTACTCTTTGACTTTCCCAGGTGCACAAGGGGCTTCGGGACAGGTTCTCTCGAACAATGGCGCGGGAGTTCTCTCTTGGGCGACGGCCATGACCAATTCTCTGACCTCTGCAAACATTTGGGTTGGTAACTCTGGTAACGCCGCAACTGCAGTGTCTATGTCTGGTGATGCGACAATGTCAAATGCCGGTGTGGTCACTCTTGCTAACAGCGGGGTCACTGCGGGAACATACGCGAAAGTTTCTGTTGATGCTAAAGGCCGAGTGATCGCAAGTGCTTCGTTAAGTGCTGCTGATATCAATACCGCTCTGACTTACACTCCAGTGAATAAGGCTGGCGACACTATGGTGGGTGCGCTCGCAATGGGTGCTTTCGATATCACCAATACTGGCAACATCACCATGGCGGCCAACAAGTATCTTGGTCTTTCTGCAAATTCTACTAACGGCACGGTTGCAGGACAGATGTGGTATGACTCTGGAACGATCAAGTACTACGATGGTTCTACTACTAAATCTTTGGGCGTTGCAGGAGCTGGTATCACAAGCCTAAACGGTCTCTCTGCTGGGACTCAAAGCTTTGTGCTTGGTACTGCTGGCACTGATATCGGTATCAGCTCTGCAGGTTCAGCGCATACTTTCGATATCCCCACCGCTTCTGCAACAAAGCGCGGAGCTCTTTCTTCTGCCGACTGGTCAACGTTTAATAGCAAAATGTCGAACTCACTGACTTCAGCCAATATCTGGGTGGGTAACTCAGGCAACGCCGCAACTGCCGTGTCTATGTCTGGCGATGCGACGATGTCAAATGCCGGTGTGGTCACTGTTGATAAAACAACGACGGCTCAAGCTAACAAAATTCTTGCACTCGATGGCTCTAGTGTAGCTGTCACTAAGGGCAACCAACTGAATGGCGCTACTTCTGGCTCTTTGACTCTGATGCCGGCCGCAGTGACCACGAACTACTCCCTGACTTTCCCTGGAGCACAAGGGGCTTCCGGACAAGTTCTTTCGAACAATGGCGCAGGAGTTCTCTCTTGGGCTAGTGCCATGACCAATTCTCTGACTTCAGCCAACATCTGGGTTGGTAACTCGGGCAATGCCGCAACTGCGGTGTCTATGTCTGGTGATGCGACGATGTCAAATGCCGGCGTGGTCACTCTTGCAACATCTGGTGTGACTGCAGGGTCCTACGCGAAAGTTTCTGTTGATGCTAAAGGCCGAGTGATCGCAGGTCTATCAATGACCTCTTCAGATATCACAACAGCTCTGACTTACACTCCAGTAAACAAAGCTGGCGACACTATGGCTGGCGCCCTTGCAATGGGTGGCAATGATCTTACGAACTCTGGCAACATCACCATGGCGGCCAACAAGTATCTTGGTCTTTCTGCAAATTCTACTAACGGCACGGTTGCAGGACAGATGTGGTATGACTCTGGAACAATCAAATACTACGATGGTTCGACTACTAAATCTTTGGGCGTCGCAGGAGCTGGCATCACAAGCCTAAACGGTCTCTCTGCTGGAACTCAGAGCTTTGTGCTTGGCACTGCTGGAACTGATATCGGTATCAGCTCTGCAGGTTCAGCGCATACATTTGATATCCCCACCGCTTCTGCAACAAAGCGCGGAGCTCTTTCTTCTGCCGACTGGTCAACGTTTAATAGCAAAATGTCGAACTCTCTTGCGTCTACTCAGGTCTGGGTCGGTAACGCTTCTGGCGTTGCTGGCGCAGTTGCGCTCTCTGGTGATATCTCTTCGATCACTAATGCCGGTGTGGTTACTGCTAATAAAACAACAACTGCTCAATCGAATAAATTGCTCTCTCTTGATGGTTCCGGTGTTGCCGCCACCATGGGGAACCAACTGAACGGCGCTACTTCTGGCTCTTTGACTCTGATGCCTGCTGCTGTAACTACGAACTACTCTTTGACTTTCCCTGGAGCGCAAGGGGCTTCGGGGCAAGTTCTCTCGAACAATGGCGCAGGAGTTCTCTCTTGGGCTAGTGCCATGACCAACTCGCTCACCTCTGCAAACATTTGGGTTGGTAACTCCGGCAATGCTGCAACTGCGGTGTCTATGTCTGGTGATGCGACAATGTCAAATGCCGGTGTGGTCACTCTTGCTAACAGCGGAGTCACTGCGGGAACATACGCGAAGGTTTCTGTTGATGCTAAAGGCCGCGTGATCGCAAGTGCTTCGTTAAGTGCTGCTGACATCAACACGGCTCTAACTTACACTCCAGTAAACAAAGCTGGCGACACTATGGCAGGTGCTCTGGCGATGGGCACAAACAATATTACCAACACTGGTAACATCACCATGGCGGCCAACAAGTACTTTACTCTTTCAGCAAATACAACGAATGGCACAACAGCAGGACAAATGTGGTACGATACTGGCACGATCAAGTATTATGACGGCAGCGTCGTGAAATCTCTGGGCATCGCAGGAGCTGGTATCACAAGCCTAAACGGTCTATCTACTGCTACACAAAGCTTTGTGCTTGGCACTGCTGGTACTGATATCGGCATCAGCTCTGCAGGTTCAGCGCATACTTTCGATATCCCCACCGCTTCTGCAACAAAGCGCGGAGCTTTGTCTTCTGCCGACTGGTCAACGTTTAATAGCAAAATGTCGAACTCTCTGACTTCAGCTAATATCTGGGTTGGTAACTCGGGTAACGCCGCAACTGCCGTGTCTATGTCTGGCGATGCGACGATGTCAAATGCCGGCGTTGTGACTCTTGCAACATCTGGTGTGACTGCAGGGTCTTACGCGAAAGTCTCTGTTGATGCCAAAGGCCGCGTGATCGCAGGTCTTTCGATGACCTCTTCAGATATCACGACAGCTCTCGGATTTACACCTGCAGGTGCAGCGACTGCGTTTGTCCAAAATGGAAATAGCTTTGGAGCCACGGCGGTCCTTGGAACAAACGATGCCAATAGTGTAGAATTTGAAACAAACAACAGCACCAAAATGACAATTCTAAGTGGCGGAAACGTCGGTATAGGTACGACGTCGCCATCGCATAATCTTCACGTTGTTGGTAATATTAAGGCTTCTGGACAGATGGCGACTGGTTCTCAAACTATAACGTCGGGCGCGACTTCAACCATCGATTGGGATAACGGAAATGCCATCTCAACCAATTATAACTGCGCTTCGTCGTTAACAATGGATAGCTTGCAAGATGGTGGAACCTATACTTTGGCCATCACCGATACTGGTACAACTCAGTGTTCATTTTCAACGAGTACGACAGGTACGGACGCTGCGACCGTTACTTATCGATTTAAACCAGCCAATGCCGCTCAAACTGCTTCTTCGCACACGATCTACACACTAATGCGTGTTGGAACGGTCGTCTATGTATCTTGGACTAGCGGATTCTAAACTATGAAAAAATTTGTTTGTTTCCTTTGCTGCTTGGTTCTGGTTTCTGAAAGAACCTTTGCCAGTGGCAGAGCTCAGATTATGTTCTTCCCATTGCCAACCACCGGCACGCCAGTGGTGATCGTGTTGACCAGCGGAACCACGTGGACTGTGCCGGCGGATTGGAACAGCAGTGATAACTCTATTCACCTTATTGGAGGCGGCGGCGGTTCAAAGGCCAGTGGCAGTTGCAATAACGGGCGTGGTGGCGGTGGCGGCGGGGCTTATTCGCTGAAGAACAATCTAAGTCTCACTCCGAACAGTAGCGTCAATATTCAAATCGGCGCCGCGGGTGCAGCCACTGGTACGGCAGGTGGGGACACTTGGTTTGTCGATAGTGCAACTGTCTTAGCGAAAGGTGGCGGGGGAGCGACGACGGGTACGGGTGCAGCAGGAGGAGCCGGTTCCCCGACGAGTATCGGGGACACGGTCTATGCTGGAGGCAGTGGCGGGCTCGCTAACGTATCCGAAGGCGGTGGCGGTGGTGGTGCCGGTGGCCCCAATGGCGCTGGTAAAGACGGAGGTCAAGCGGGAAGCAATGGTGGTGGTGGTGGTGGTGGCAGTGGTGGTGGCTCAAATGGTAGCAATGGAACCGCTACTAAAGGTGGTAATGGCGGTAATAATTTTGCTGGCAGCGGTGGTGGTATTGCTCCAGTCGGCAATGGCAATCCCGGTACTAACGGCGGAGGCGGAGCCGGTGGAACTGATGGCTTTCTCGGAGGCGCCGGCGGCGCAGGTATCGATCTCACTGGTAGCGTAGGCGCTGGTGGCGGTGGTGGCGGTGGTGGCGATAGCCACGGCGGCGGGGTCGGCGGCGGTTATGGCGGTGGAGCAGGAGGCACTGGCGATTGTGCCTCCCCAGGGACAGTTGGTGCACAAGGCGTTATTGTAATCAAATATACATCGTATGGGGGTGGGCCTGTTGTCGTCGCGCTTACTTCTGGCACATCGTGGACCGTACCCGCAAATTGGAACAGCGCGAACAACTCAATTGAATGCATCGGCGGCGGCGGTAAAGGCGGCGACTCGTCTCAAGTTGGTGGCACCAACAATGGCGGTGGTGGTGGTGGCGGCGGAGCATATTCGAAAATTACAAACTTAACGCTTACCGGTGGCGCGAACATATCCTATCAAATTGGTACGGGAGGAACTTGTGCTGGCTGCAGCGGTACTGACTCTTGGTTCAAAGACGGATCAACTGTTGTGGCTAAGGCGGGTGCTGGAACGAATAGTAAAGATGGCGGAGCTGGAGGTCTGGCCTCTAGTGGGGTTGGCACTACCAAATATTCAGGCGGCAATGGTGGCAGCAACTCCAACACTGGAATTAATGGTGCATCAGGGGGCGGCGGGGCCGCAGGGCCTAACGGAAACGGTGCCGCTGGAGGAAATAATGGAGCGCTTTCCGGTACAGGTGGTGGCGGCAGCGGTGGCGGCACTGCAGGTACGAGCCTAGGTTCCGGCAATGCCGGTAGCAATGGCGGAAATAATTCTTCTGGCTCTGGCGGCGGTGCGGGTGGCGCCAATACTTCCAATGGAACTGCCGGCACAAATGGCGGCGGCGGTGGCGGCGGTGGAAATAGTGCCAATGGCGCGAATGGCGGAAGCGGCATCGATCTTACGGCAACCCAAGGTAGCGGTGGTGGCGGTGGCGGTGGCGGCAGTTCGGCCTCAGTCGGAGGAGGCGGAGGTGGTCTGTATGGAGCAGGCGGTGGTGGCGGTGGCTGGGGAACCTATGGCGGCAATGGCGCTTCTGGAATTTGCGTAATCAAATATACTCCCTAACTTGCATGTGAAAAGGAAAATGCGAAGAATTTTTTGGTTCTTATATTTTTTTGTTCTAGCAGGTCTGATAGCCCCCGAGGGCATTTTTGCCGGCGGCCGAGCGCAGATCATGTTCTTCCCATTGCCAAGTGGCGGCACACCTGTGGTGATCGTCTTAACCAGCGGAACGACGTGGACCGTGCCCGCAAATTGGAATAGCGGTGATAACTCAATCGAATGCATAGGTGGTGGCGGCAAAGGCGGCAACAGCCTTCCGAATGGCGGTAGTGACATAGCTGGAGGTGGTGGTGGTGGTGGTGGTTATTCAAAAATTACGAACTTAGCGCTTACCGGCGGCGCGAACATATCCTATCAAATTGGTGCGGGGGGAACTGGGGCAGGCGGGAGCGGATCCGACTCATGGTTTAAAGATACCTCGACCCTAGTTGCAAAAGGTGGTGCTGGTACAAATAGCGCAAATGGCGGGGCTGGAGGATTGGCCTCCAGCGGCATAGGTACTACGAAGTATTCTGGCGGCACCGGTGGCTCGGCAACACCGGTTAGTGGCACAGCCGGTTCTGGTGGCGGCGGCGCCGCCGGCCCGAATGGAAACGGCGCATCGAGTGCGAACCCGAATTTGAATGCTGGTGGTTCGGGCGGTGGTGGCAGTAGCGGCGGAGCGAATGGCCTAGCGAGCACTGGCGCTACTGGCGGTAACGGAGGGAATAATTTTAGTGGCTCCGGCGGAGGAGCCGGTGGCGCTTCAATGTTACCAGGAGCTACTGGTGCAGCTGGAGGTGGTGGTGGTGGCGGTGGCGGCATGGGTGCTGGCGGTATTGGGGGAGCCGGTACCGACCTTACTGGAACCGCAGGTGCCGGTGGCGGTGGTGGTGGCGGTGGAGGTAATGCAAATGGGCGGGCTGGTGGTTTATATGGAGCAGGCGGCGGTGGCGCGGGAGGAAATGCAAATGGTGGCAATGGCGCAGCCGGAATCTGCGTGATAAAATACACTCCTTAGCTTAAATGCGAAAGGGAAAATGCGAAGAATTTTTTGGTTCTTATATTTTTTTGTTCTAGCAGGTCTGATAGCCCCCGAGGGCATTTTTGCCGGCGGCCGAGCGCAGATCATGTTCTTCCCATTGCCAAGTGGCGGCACACCTGTGGTGATCGTCTTAACCAGCGGAACGACGTGGACCGTGCCCGCAAATTGGAATAGCGGTAATAACAAAATTGAATTGATCGGCGGTGGATCTGGCGGGAAATCAAGTGGCGGTTGTAACAATGGCCGGGGCGGTGGCGCTGGGGGAGCTTACTCCAGAAAAAATAATATTACTCTCACGCCAAGCAGTGTTGTGAATATACAAATTGGAACAGGTGGCGCTGCCGGGGCTGCGGGCACCGACACGTGGTTCGTTAATAACACGACGGTTCTTGCAAAAGGTGGCGGTGCGCCGGTCGGAGCCACAGGGGGAACTGGCGGAGCCGGGTCGCCCACAAGTATTGGTGACCTGGTATATGCTGGTGGCTCTGGAGGAACTGCTGGCATTGGGCAATGGGGTGGAGCCAGTGGAGGTGGAGCTGGTGGTCCAAATGGAGTTGGCGCCAATGGTCTCAGCGGTGATCAGGATAGTGGTTCTGGCGGCGGCGGGAATGGTGGTGGAACTGCAGGTGGTGCTCCAACGGCATCGGTCGGAGGCAATGGTGGAAACAGCTCGCTTGGCTCTGGCGGTGGCGTCGGCGATGCAAACGCCGGCAATCCTGGAACTAACGGCGGCGGTGGTGCCGGGGGATATGATCAATTTAGCGGCGGGGCTGGCGGTTCTGGCATTGACCTTACCGGCGCTGTGGGTGGCGGTGGTGGTGGCGGAGCTGGTGGTGACCAGGGCACGGGTGGAAGCGGCGGGAATTATGGCGCTGGCGGCGGCGGAGCAGGAGATTGTGGTCTTGGTGGCGCTGGAGCAAATGGAGTGATCGTTATCACCTACACTCCATGATTCTATTCGTCGAGAACAAGGTTACAACGGCAACATACATTGGAATTCAGACTTCTTGCCCTCAAGCGTGAGAGTGGACTCAAAAATCCCAGTCATCTGGTCGTATCGACCAGAAAGAGATCCGATCTCATACAAGTCAGCATCGTCTCCGGGGCCTTTAGAATATAAATCAAATTTTAAGGATTGAGGGACAATGTCTCCATTGCCAATAAACTCCTGTGAGGTTTTTCCACTTTTAAGTAGTTGAACTTGGAAGCCACTCAAAGTGTTTCCCCAGACTAGCAAAATAAGGCCAGGCACGGAGACACTTTGACATGTTAGAGTCGGTTTCTTCTCTTTGGGTGGCTGCCCAACAGTTGCAAAACAGTTTATAGCAAGAAAAAACGGGGGAAAGATGTGACAAACTTTTTGACAGTGACCTTCAGTGGCTTGTTATAAATCGTTTAGCCACCCTTTTGAGTCCTAATCAAATAAAACTCATTTCAAGAATGGAATATTTCTCGCAAAGAACATATGAAAGTATCACTTCGTTTGAAAATTGGGAAATTAATCCCACAAACATAAGGGCGGAATCTGTTTTTAGACATGCAGAAGGCTACACTCTTTTTCTTAATAAATCTTTGTTTTATTTCGGTGTCGGCTGAGGCTTTCCAATGTCGTTCACTATTTAGTTATGACTCAAATGACTTTACGCGGGATCGTCGTCTATTAAAGCCCCATGTTATTTCAATAACTCAAACTGCTGCCAAAGCAAGAACGTGGATTAGGAATCATTTAAAGATGCAAGTGTCTGAAGAAAGTTCATTTAGCCAAAGATATGAAAGTATTAAATCTCTTCCGATGGGCTTTTTGATCGCAGCACCAGGGCACAATGTTTTAAGAAACAAAAAACAAATAGAGGACCTAAAAGAATACATTAAAAATAACAATCAAGGTGATTTTTCAAAAGACCCAATTCTATTAAATATAATAACGAATCAGTCAGGCAAAATCGACAGCGTTGATATATGGAATGCGCATCATCGATTGGTGGCGTATCAAGAGCTAAATTACCAAACGATTTCAGATATCAGTAAAAGCAACATGGAAATTTTAGTTAATGGTGTGACTTCGAAAGGTGAAAAGTGGAGTCATTATGTTCCAGCCGCTGGATTATCAGCTGAAAATCTTAAAAAGTATCCAAGAGTGAGTGAAGTTAGTGATGTTCAACCAAATACTATTAAAATTCCTGGGGACATTTCTAACTTTTCATTGTCATCAGAAACGACACTTAAGGACTTAGGCGCTAAAACTCAACAAAAACGAATTGCCGTCTATTTTGGAACTTTTGATCCAGTTCACGAAGGGCATATTGCAACAATCAAAAGTATCGTGAAACAACTTAATATTGATGAGGCAATTTTGTTTCACAATATGAATCCCCTGCACAAACCGAATTCAACCTCTTCCTATGATCGGCTGCAAATGTTAAATTTGCGAATTCAAAACGAAGATAAACTCAATGCGTTTCAAGACGACTCTGGTTTCATAATTAAGGAGTTTGGCAAAGACCTTTTGATTGAGCAAATTAAACAAAAATACGCCACAAGCGAGATTTACGAAGTTTTAGGAGATGATTCTTACGAGACGTTGATGGGATACGGGCAAATCAAGCCAACTGATAATCGCAGGTACGTTGTCATGAGTCGCGAATCGGGGCGTAAAGTAAATATTCCGCCCTATTTAAAGCAACAGATTATTGAAGTGCAAAACGATGTTGTAAATGGCTTAAGTTCGACATTGGTGCGTAAAAAAATTCAAAACAGTGAGGGTATAGGTGATGACCTCGTGGCTCCAGAAGTCTTAGAATATATTCAGAAAAATGACCTTTATAAACCATGAGTCCATTAAAGGACGAGCCTGGTTTTTCATTAATAAGAGGCTCTATTTTATTGACTTGCAGTCATCATTAATCAATAGTTCCCGCAATGATTGAAGTTAAACAAACCCTATTCATCCTACTTATTTTAATCGTTCAGCCGGGCCTGGCTTTCGCAGGTGTAAAGCAGAACTCTAGTACCTTTAAAACCTTAACCTTGAACATTCACTGTGCGCAAAACAATTGGAAGTTTCGGCTAACGCACATTTTAGATGAGGTTGTGCGGATATCACCTGATGTGATTGCTTTTCAAGAGGTTTGTGAAGAAGATTCCAAACGCGAGACCCAGGCTTTATTTATTCAATCCTATCTAGTTAAAAAAGGTTATCCCTTTAAAGCCATGTCAGAGCAGTTCACTCACTTTGCCTGGGCTAATAAGTTCAAAGAATATGTTCTACTAATTTCAAAACATAAGGTTGAGAGTATTGAAAAGGACTATTTGCCTGCGTCTCCTTTGCAGCGAGGTTATGTGGCTTTTTTGATCAATGATGTTTGGTATATTAATACCCACTTAGAGTACAAAAGCGAAAACGCGAAATTCCGCCAAGAACAGATTTATTTTTTAATGAATCGATTTCAGCAGTTTCCACATGTGATTATGGGAGACTTTAACTCTTCGCCAAAAAGTGCAGAGCAAAACCAATTAATTCAAAATGGTTATAAAAACTATTTCCCTGGGAATACTCACACCGGTGCTGAAGATGGTAATGAGAGTGCTCGAATTGACGGTTATTGGTTTTCAAAATTACTCCTGCCTGACATTAACTTTTTAGGTGGAGAGATTTTACTTAAAGAAAAAGTTAACGGTCAGTACCTGAGCGATCACTTTGCCGTGCTAGCGATCTTTCAGTTCAAAAAATAATTTCAGCAAGGTGATGGAGACAGCATTTTAGCCAAGTACAATGCGAATAATAATAGCAATAGCATGGAATTTCAGGCCGCTATCGAAGCCCTGAGTTTTGTTCCTGAGAATTCAAACGTTACTCTGTTCTCGGATTCTAGAATACTGGTTGACGCCATGAAAAAGGGTGATCCTCTGCGTGCGCATCAAGCTCAAATTGAGGCTCTTAGGCGCTTTAACGACAAACATACAATTAAGTGGCAATGGGTAAAAGCGCACAATGGTAATAAGATGAATGAGCGTTGCGATGAACTTTGCACTTTGGCTAGAATTAACGCCATACCTAATGCCTTTCGTTTCACTTCCTCTTCAAAGACTGAATGATCTGATCTAATTTGGCTAAAAAGTTTGAACGACTTTTTTTGTCCATGGGGGCTGGGCCTCCGCGCATTTCTCCCATGTGTCGTAAGTTTTGCATCAGTTCACGATTTGAAACGGCAGATCCGATATTATCTTCAGTAAACTCAAAGCCTTTAGGGTTTAGGACTCGGCCTAATTTTTTTATGCACCGATTGGCTAAAAGCACATCAGTGGTAATCACAATGTCTCGGCTAGTAACTTGTGCTTCAATCCAGTCGTCTGCAGCATCGAAGTTTCCAGAAACCACTTTCATTTCGATTAAGGTATCGATTGGTATGTTTTGAAACTGATTAGCTACGACATAAGTTTTGATTTGATAGCGTGCAGCGACTTTATAAGTTTCATCTTTTACTGGGCATGCATCGGCATCGATGTAAATACGAATCATGCAACTAGAGTGTCAGAGTTATAGCCGTATCCCAATGCATAACTCGAAGCAATAAGCTCTAATCTCGTTTCGTTTACGCCGCCATTTATCGTTTTACATTTTTACTTTGCTCAAATACGGCTCTGCTCGTAATTGGAATCCTGCTTGGTATTTTGTGAAAGGGCTGGGGTTTTGGAGCTTCGCGCTTTTTTTAAAAGAGTTGAGTTCGAACTCTTTGACAATTGGTGACCTCACCAGGAGTTGAACCTGGATCTACCGTTTAGGAAACGGTAGCTCTATCCACTTGAGCTATGAGGTCATTTCCCAAAGTTTTAAAGTTTTGCTTCCGACATGTCAAGGTATGGTCCCTCGTTGGCCCCGCGTCTCTTTTTGAAACACTGTCCCGTTCTCTGTACTCGAATTGTGGGTATTTTGCTACCATGAGAGGTTCTACGCTGTTGAGCACGTTGGTGGGTTCAGTTTATGGAATTTGGGGGGCTCGAATGGCATATCTTCTTTTACTTTTATTATCGTTTGTTGGCGTGTCTGCCTTTGCGGCTGATGTGGTGGACATGCCCCTGCCGGAAACCAGTTCTGGCGTTGAGCTGAATACGGAACTAACAGAGCTGGCCGCGCCGGCAAAACTCCAGGAGCCTTCGGTAAAGGGATCCTCATCAAGCAGTAGATTTTCGGTGTCAGCGAAAGATCGCAAAGAGGCCGTGATGAGGACGATTTCTCAACATTATCCCCAACTCAAACAATGTTACGAGCAGGGACTTAAGAAGAATAGCAATCTACAGGGCAAAATCGTATTTACGTGGGGTATTGAAGACGATGGAAAGGTTTCTGCCGTAGAAATTCAAAGCTCTGAAATTAACACTAAAGAAGTTGAAAACTGCATGACTGAGCGCCTAACAGCGTGGCGCTTTCCTCAGGATGCAAGGCTCAAAAGCAATAAGGATCGCATGACCTATACCTTTCACTTCATCTCTGAAAAAGACTAAGGAATATTAACTATGAGTGGAGAACTAATCACTGGCCAAGAGGCCTTTAGGAGATTCGTTTTCTCTTCAAACACCAAAACCCCAAATTTTCCGTAGTGAAGTAAGCGGGGAGCAAAACTTTCAATATTTTTCGGACTCCGAATCCACAAAACACTCAAATCACCTTGGTGGACTGTTCCAGCGAGCATTGTTGACATTCGCGCTCTCGGATAGCTCTTCCCAAGAATTGTGATTTCATCCGTCGTGAGCGAAAAATCCTGACCTTTCAAAACGGTTTTCATAAAAGCTTCGTAGGCAGGTGAGTCGCCAATCATAACGATCGCGCCCGTTGCTGGAAGGTTTTTTAGAATGTCATCGGATGTAGCAATAACATCGCCTTCTGTGGAACCTTTCCATATTTTGACATAGGCGTCTTTGATCGCTATGTCCGAACTCGTGACCCAGATTTGGGCAGCACCAAAGACGGTTGAAAGTGAGACCGGACGCTCTTCGCGATCGAGCCAGCGGAAGACATCAAAATCAGGATCGACTTCGAACTTTTTTATCGGTGATGAGAAGGTCAGCGAGAAAGACTGGATTGATTGTGTCATATTCAAAACCAATTTTTCGACGGTTCCATTATTGAAAGTCCATTGGACAGGCAGTCTCAGTTGATAAGGATCCCACAAGGAATTTTGGGTGACAGGATCCAGTTGTTCTAGGGTCAGAGTTCCTTTGCTTCCGTCTTTTGTAATTTTAAAATCTTTGATTTTGAGATAGGGGGCACCCGCGCGATCTAGCCACTGCGAAAAAAAAGTCTTAAGGGGCGCTCGTGTGATATTTTCAAAAGTTCCCTGGAGCTCTTCAAAGCTGACTGCCTGGCTGCGATAGTTTTGGTAGAACATCTGAAGTCCCTGATTGAAGGTTTCCTCTGAGAGATACTGCTCGAGCATATGATATAACATCAGTCCCTTGCCGTAGCCGATTGCCTGGGTGCTGGCGTTGTGCCTGCCCGTAAATTTTCTCAAAGGAAAGTCTCCAGCAGAGCGTGTGTAATCTTGGTAATTCATTAAGACATGCAAACGATAATCTTTTTTTAAAGAGGCATTCGCCAAGAGTCCATAGTCGGACATATAGGTGGTCAAGCCCTCAGACCAATTTCCCCGCGCATAGTCCACGTGGACGCTATTGCCCCACCAGTTGTGAAGTAGCTCATGGGGCAATGACGTGTTCAAAATATAGGGCAGTCGCACCACTCCTGGACCGAGCAGGGTAAAGGCCGGCATTCCGTAGCCGGTTTCCCAAAAATTTTCTATGACTGAAAAAGAGCTATAAGGAAAGGGGCCAATCAGCTTGTTGTAGCGGTCTAAAAAGGCGGGGAGGGGGCTTAACAAACTTTGCGCTAATGCCGGGTCCTCGCCCCGAAGGTAGACGTAAAATGGGGTGGGACTTGTTTCGAGAGCGTATTTTTTAAAAGGCCCAGCAATGAGATAGATTTCGGGTTGAGGTAGATTTAACTCGGCCGGTGAAGCTAAGACCCAGTCAGCTGGGAGCGAGGCGGTGTGAATAGAATAGGTCGTAAACTCTGAAAATACGGGAGCCCAATAAGAAGAGCCAAAAAGAACAGCTCCCTCTGGCGAAATTAAGCCAGAGCTTTCGTTGTCGACGACGGGATCATAAATAACCCCGGCGTATTCGATGAGAGCTTCGTGGTCGGGTCCAAGGACTAATTCATATTCGCGAAATCGTTCGGAGGGAGATTCGTAAAGATCGGCGATGGTGTCATCTGGAGAGAGGCATTTTACCGAAAGATTTTTATGCAATTGAAAGCGATAGCGGTGTTGCGCTGGGCTTGTCGCTTGAATGAGGTCCCTGGCAACGAGGCTTTTGAGGGCCGGCGTAATCTGAATATCAAAGATTTGATGAACATGGGCTTGAGCTGCAGAGGTCGCGAGGAGAATCCATAGAATGTATTTCATTTCTTACTGGTATCCTGTCTCACTTTGAATTGTCAAATGAGAGCCAGGGTGTTTATTTTGGTTAAGAGACGTCAACAGTTCAGTCAACTGTCAAACTTTTGCATTATAACCCATTGATTTAATGTGAGAATATTAAAATATTAAGAAGTGATACCCCAAGAGTCGTTGTTATACTGTTTTTACATTTTAGGGAAAAGAGGGGTTCCATGAGAATGACAATAATGCTTGCTGCCGCTTGTAGCTTTTTAATTTCTTGTTCAACTTTGGAGTTGCTGAGCCCAAAGCAAGAAACCGCTGCCAATCCCGAACAACCGGTGATTTCGCCAGAGCCAACGGCGTCGGCCTCTTTAACTAATGGAACCGAATCAGATATGGGGGATGGCTCTCAAGTTCAGTCCGAAACGAAAGCGGCAGAACAACAACAGGAACAAACTCATGTTGCGAACGAACAACGCTCAAATTCAGAGCTCGATAGTGCCGCACCCGAAGTCCCCGCAACTGATACTTTTTATGCCGGAACCCAAGCTAAGACTGAAACGCCAACACCAGAATTATTTCCTGCAACATTGCCTGAAAAGCAGCCGGTGACTTCAAACCACGAAGAGTACTCTCGCTCTTCAGCTGGAACGACGGAAGAAAAAGCTGTTTCTCAAAAATCATCTAAGCAAAAGTCATCTAAGCATTTGGCAAAAAAACATTCCAAAAAAAGTATTGCAAAGAAAAACTCAAAGAAAAGTCACCATATTGCTAAAAAACAAAGCTCAAAAAAGCACAAGGCAATGGCTAAGAAGTCCTCAAAAAAGATGGATTGCAAAAAAATAGCTAAACACTCTAAAAAAGCTTCTAAAAAAGAAATTGCTATGTGCAAATCCGAAAAGAGAAAAGTTGCCAGTAAATCCAAGCGTGTCAGCAAGATATCCAGTCATGTAAAACGCATTTAAATTGTTTTTTAAAGACTGACGATTTCATCGGACAAGACGCCGGCCAAAAAAATAGGCCGGTGTTTTTTTAAAGATTTCTTCAGAATCGTCTGTCTGCGAGAACTGATCATCGAAAGATTCTGAAATCACAAGCACAGATAGATATCGTCCTCATTGACGCGGACTTCGACTCCTTCGGAGTCTGTATAAATGAGAAGGGGAACTAAAAGAGTCGTCCCATCTTCGAGCTCTAGGATCTGCATGCCTTCTTTTTTCGACTGTTTTTCGACTTTCTTTGAGCGGCTCTCTGCCGTTTGTGTCTTATTGACATCGTACAAGGAGGCGCTCTTGATCTTTTTCATTTTTCTATCAAGGGCCAACTGCAATTTGAGATTTGAACTCGTTTCATAGACACATTCCACGACAAGGGAGGCGGAGGCCTCGCCGGTAAGAACCTTGTCCCCGGTCAAAACCTTCTCCTTGGGAGCCTCAGGTTTTGAAGACTTCACTTTAGCTGTGGGCTCATCATTAAAGAAAGTTTTATGGCAGCCTGAGGTCAAGAAAATAAACCCGAGAAGTAGAAAAACTGAATATTTACTCTTAATCATGGCGGCCTCCGAAGGGCCTATATTAAGCGGTGCTTCCTCTTACGAATAGATGTTATTATTTTTAACAGTAAAGTTTACACTGACGCGAATGCAAATTCATTCAACTTGAGATCGAACCAAGTACATTTGGAAGAAAAAATTACTTCTAAGGGGCTTTTAGGTAAACAGAGCTAGACCAGAAGTTTACGGACAATTATGGTAAAAACTTGGGCAGTATTTTCTCTGATTCTAAATAGTTGGGGGCTTAGGCGCTATGAAAATGAAGGTTCTTCGATTTTTAGTTCTTCCATGGGTTTTGTTTTTTATTGCGATTGTTTCGGTGATGGTTTTTGCTGGCGCGGCAACCACTAAATTACCCGAGCTCGCTTCAAAGTATGGTTTATATCTTTTATTCGTTGGAATTGTATTTTGCCTTTATTCTAATTTTTCCACCCTCACTCGCGCCGGCATTTGGCTAGCCCACTCGCTGCCAAGTTCATTGCGACGATCGCCATGGGGTTGGTTCTTTCGAGCCGTTCTGGCTGCTGCTATTGCTTTGGGATTTTATTTGGTTGGGCAGTTACCTTGGATTCCTCTCTTATGGCAAGCTATGGTGATCCCGGTGGCCTTTGCGGCTTCGCTGTTTGTTATCGTTTGGAGTCTGATGGGACTTGTTTTGACCTGGTCATCGCAGATTGCCTTTAGCCGCTTTTCGGCTTTTGCATTGGGCCTGCCGGTGTTTGCATTGGTCCCACTTACAGCGATTTTTTTAGGTAAAACGATTACCACGGCCTACGTCGCGAGTCGTCCTGAAACCTCCCCTTCATTGATGCAAGCTGCCGCTCAAAAAGATCAGAAAAAAGAAATGGCACAAGCAGCAAATACTACGACAACGCCAACAGACACGAAGCCAACGGTTACGCCACTTAGTGATGAAGCTAAATTATTTTATAGCTTAGCCACAGCGGGAAAGTCTTGCGCGGAAAATAGCAAAGAGATTCAAAAAGCACTGACTCCTTATGAGAGTGAAGATGTCGCTTTTTGGGCGATTAAAGCCATAAAGTGCACAGAGATGAAGTCGGTTGTGGCTTTGCCAAAACTAGCAAAAATTATGGTCGAACATTCAAGCTCGAAAGTAAGAGCGGCCGCAATTTTGGCAATGCCAAAATTTGGAACAGAAAATGTTCGCCGAATTGGATATTTGCTAGTAAAACGCATTTCCGAAAAGGAGCCCGTGGAGGTTATTGAGGCAGCAGCTCAAGTACTGATTCGTCTCGGAGAGGACGAGAAAAAGTGGGCGCACAACCGCCTTAAGAGTTTACTTGATAGTTCAAAGGCAAGTGGGACAGTCGCCAAAGTGCTAGTTGAAAATTTAAAAAGTGATGAGCTGGTGATAGAATATATATCGACCAATTTGCCAGGGCAGGGGCCGGCGAGAGCCCGGGCTGTAAAAATGGTGTGCGCTCTTCCGCCGTCTCAGCGTCAGGTGGCAGAGCCTTACATTGAGTCGATTGTCGCGTCGATTCAGACAGGCGCAGAGGACGATCCAGCGATCGTTGCTTTGGGGTGTATGGGGCAGGCAGGCTTTGAGGCGATACGCCGTGAGGTGACTTCTCCGAAGAAACTGGGGCGCCCAGTTGCGGCGAGAGCGCTTGCAGAGATTGATATCAAAGACAATACAGAGGGAGCCCTCGAAATTGCCAAAGACTGTGCCAAGGACGCTGACGACACCGTTCGAAAGTGGTGTAGTCAGGCCCTTGGAGAGATTGGCTCGGCAGCCTTGCCGCAGATATTGGATCTGTTAAAGTCCAACAAAAGTGAACTTAAGGACGCTGGACAAAATGCTTTAAATTATTTTAATGATCCAAAAGCCAAAATCGAGCTTTTTCGCGTCCGTGCTGAAAACTCAGGTTGGATGGCCACTCAAAAGAAGCTCGAAATTGCCAAGGCTGTGGATGGCGCTCTTGTTAAAATTGTGACTGAAGAGTCGCAATCTCAAAGAAATGAAGGAAAAACCGAGTAACCTCGTTTGGGGTTACTCGAGAGCTCAATTATTTTACTATTATTTGAAGTTCTTTGTTGCCGTTTGGAGTGGTTATATTAACCACCGATACGCGGGACGAATATTTTACCGAATGACCAAAGAGAGCTTCTTGGGTGTAATCAGAAAATTCAGTCTCGGGAATGATTTGGCCAAACTCAACGAAGTCACCACTGAGAGACTTGCAACTCAAAGTAGTCTCTTTAATAACCAGAGTCTCGCGGCAGGTTTTCTCGAGAGCGACCAGCGTCGGGTCACAAAAGATGACGCCCATACTTGCAATGCAGGGAAAAGACCGGGAAATATTGCCATCGTAGCGATCTTCGGCAACTACAACCTCGCTAAGTAAAAATGGGTACGCGAAAGCCTCTCCTAGTGGGAGAAGAAGACAAAAACAAATAATTATTCTTGGTGCTATTTTCATTTTGAATCCCTTTATTCAATGAATATTTCGTTACTCAACACCAAGAGATTCTTGCTGTCTAGAAAGTTGTCGCACCCTGAAAAAATTAGTGAGGGAGCGCTCGTCTGAAATATCGCGAGACCTTTGGAGCTTTTCTAAGTCAATAGGAAGCCAACTAAGGGCCAGGCCTTGTCTGGCCAATTGTGGAGGATAGAACTTTATGGTAAAAAGGGACCGTGCCTTCGATCATTAGCAAGGGAGACCCAATGAGAATTCGGCCTACAATTCTTCGATTTTTTCTTGGCGCGGCGCTTGTTCTTTCAGCCTGCGGTGAAATTCCTGATAAAGCCCCTAGCGAAGAGAAGGTTGTTGAGTGGGGGGAGGTGCCGCAAGAATTTAATCCAACGATTGCATCCGTCGATTTTAGAACGACGGGAATTGAAAAATTGAATGTCGATATATTCTCGTTTAAAAAAGATATCGAGATTATTTATGATGAGAATATGACGACGAATGCGGGTTCGTTGATTCTTTATAAAGTTTGGAAGGGTTCAGCATCGTGGGGGACTGTAAGTATTAAATCAGAGGGTAAAAATCTTGAGATAAAGAGCCTCGGGGACTATCACTGTGCGATTAAAATTAAGGATAAGAAAATTGAAGAGTTAACGGGTGGTTGCTACGTAAAAATACGAATTGTCTTGCCAAAGGGGTCTGAAATTGAAGTCTATAATGTTGGCAAACTTCTCTCGAAGCGATTCATCGTATTAACGACTGAAGAGTTTCTTGAAAAGATTGTCGGAGAGCCCTTTGTTTCGAAAAAATTTATTCTTATACAAGAATATCTTCAATCCTATGCCGGAACGACAAAACGTCCTCAGCTGAGTACCAATCAATTAGGAGTTGTCCTTGGGGAGTTCGACCGAACCGAACACAAGTTTAATGTTCTCAAAGCATTGCACAGAGCTGTTACGGACAGGCATAATTTGAGCGACATGATTGACCGGGAGTTTAAGTCGACTGAGCGACAGAAAGCGCGTGAGATTGTTGGTTGGCAATAAGCGCCTTTGCGCAAAGATTGACTTAAACCGTGACATTTAAAAAATCATATTACACAGCGGCGCTTGTTTTTGGGCTATTTTGAAAAGGCGCCGGATAACTGAAAAATCAAGATCTTTGTTGCCGTTGGCGCGTTGTGACTCTTGAGGGCTGTCTGGGGCGTATTTAGCGTCCGCGCCTCCTCCACTTCCGAACCAAGCAAAATCGACCCCATATTCGTCCTTGCTTTTATGCCACTTGCCTTCGAAGGCTTTGCCATCTTCATTAATATAGAGAGTGTAGGAAACAGGAGTTGCTGTTAGATGTTCGCCATTAGAGACTTGCTTTTTGGTTGGACCATTGGTTTCGTTAATATCAACTTCACCTAAGGTGTAAAGTTCGGTTTCTATTAAAAGCTTGTGAACAGCACCTGGAAACTTAACCTTTTCGGTCTTTGTTAACGGAGCAGGATCGTGAATTTTACGATTAAACCCGACGACACTTTCGTTCCATATTTCTGAGCCCAAATGGCTATCGATAACGAAGGATTTCTTCTTAACTCCAATATAAAAGCGAAGAGCAAGATCAAAAATCGCTGGATTTGGTTGTGCTGCTGCGATTTCATTTCCGTTCGAGGGGCGCCCAATATCAGTATATTTTTCGACGTAAAAATAACTTGCTCCGGCAAGGGCTTTAAGATCTGTAGGATGAAAGCGAATCGGGATCCCATCATTGTTAGTCACGTCAATCGGACCTTTAGGCTCTTGAAGCGAAAAGCCGGCACAACGAACGCCATTGCAAAAGCCTTCCCACGGCTCTGGGCGCTGCGGTCGATAAAGACCACGATGAGTTAATTCGTGTTTTGTTGCTTGAAAGCTGTAATCACCCACGTAGAGGTCGTACTTTTCGATTGGTGAAAGTTTGTCGATTTGTGCAGCGGTCAGGGCCATTGCCTGTTGTCTGTTCGGAAATCTTTCGTTGATAGAAGGATGTGAATTTGTTTGCCAGCGACTGGCGATGCCGCCGCCTTGCATGGCGAAGTAGTTTCCGGCCCAGGGAGCCTGTTTCGCTGGCAACACAAATTGTGTTTTTCCAACAAGAGGATTTTCAAAATCCCAAAGTTTGTCTGTACTAAAATTTGATTGCTGAAGGGCAAGCAAAAAACTGTTGAACTCATTAGAATAATAACCGGCGGTAGCGGGTGACGAATGAGCGATTGAAATGAGAAGAACAATAATGATGGTGATCGACGTTTTCATAGTTTTAGTGATGTTCAATTGTTGTACCACGTAACTAGGCTTCATTGCTTATGTCTTGGTTATGAGGAGGGTGTGACAAAATTGGGTGTTCAGCTGTTGATTGTATGATCGAAACTCCGTCTCATTTTGGGAACTCATCAAGCCAGTGGAGCCTATTTATTTAGGCTCATAGCCACTTTTGTATTCAAGACTTTTAGTAAGGTCGGAAACTGCTGCTCTAAAAGCTTGGTCAATGACTTGTTTTCCTTAGCTGAAAGTTTCGTAGCTGAAGGGGTTCCGGTCATTAAAGAAACAGGGCCTTGGCCGACATCGGTTGTTTTCATGTCTACGGCGAAGAGTATTCCTTTCAATTTTCTTTGGTCAATTTTGCCCTCAAGACGGTTGCGAAGAAACTTTTCGACTCCTCGCCATGGGAAGCTAACTGACTTCTGGCCTCTGGATTCGCAATTTTTGGTGGTATGAAGGCAACTCTGACATTGGAGCCATCGCCAAGATTTGCAAAGTTATCAATCATCTTTTGCTTTTCAGTTTGGGTCATGGGTGCTTTTGCTATTCCTACGCAATCATCGCCACTACAAACTGTGTTGAGCTTGTTTCGTACAGTGCCCTCACTGATTTCTCTCACGGTTTGTCGGCGCTCACTAAAAAGAGAGGTGACTTCTTTTTCGGCCTTGCGTGCATCCACCAGGCCCCCGGCCAAATTACTTTTTCCGGCTAGTGCGGCCGCCGTGCCATAGAGATTGTGCGCGCCCATTCCAACGAAATCGACACTGAAGCCGCCATGAACCGCGGTCTCTAAGCTGGCGACTTCTCGTTTGGCGATGCGAAGACTCGGCGTGAACTGATCAACAGACTTTGAGTAGTTGAGCATCTTTTGTGCGGTGATTTCGGAAAACTCTTCAAGACCAAAACGAGCTTTCATTTTTGCTGAAACCTCCGAAGCACTTTCAGATTTTCTTAGAATTTCAAATGCCTCTGTTGTAAGAGTGGCGTTTCCTAGGGGAGTTTCTTCAACTAACTTTGAATTTCCTAAATCCGCGAGCACGGACTTTCTTAAGCTTTCAGTGTCATTGAGTTTTCGAGTCAGCTCCGCCTTCACCGCTGGTGAATTATAATTAAATCCTTTATTTGAAGAGGTTTTTCACGTGAAAATCTTGATGCCATGCTGGCCTCATCCGCAACCTCTCCGATTCCCATCTTAAACCAAGTCTCTGGCCGCTCACCGTCCATAACCAATTTATTTTTACTTACCCAGTTTTCGAATTTGTTTTGTGCGGCAGCG
Organism: Pseudobdellovibrionaceae bacterium; assembly: GCA_016719575.1. GTDB lineage: Bacteria > Bdellovibrionota > Bdellovibrionia > Bdellovibrionales > Bdellovibrionaceae > JACMRP01. The sequence continues at coordinate 28,033 of JADJYV010000003.1, forward strand.
AAGGCCTGGTTTAAATCCTTTTCAAAGCCTGCGGGGAAGTCACCTTCGATTGCATAACGAATTGATTTGTAGTCTGAATAAGGAGAAAACTTCAAGTTTGGATATTTTGTAGCCAACTTTTCGAACTCATCGGTCGTCAATTGCTTGTGCATATTGGTAATAGAAGTAACTAAGTCCTTGTCTTTTAAACTGTCGTTAAGAGTTTTGAGTTTTGAGTTTTCAACTTCGACAAATTTGACCTTGGGAGATCTGGGAGCCGCCGCAGATTTTATCCAGAGCTGGTTCTGTTCCTCTGTGGAGTATTCAGCATGTAATAGCTGTTTTTTGATGGCGTCTTTGTCTAAGGTGCTGTTGTGGGCAACGGCAGAGCCAATGACTCTTTGTTGAGAGACAGCGGAACTCTCCGCCCTTCTCGCAGTTTCGGCGATAGGGAGGGCCTCCGGCGAAAGAACATTCGCCGAGGACTTCTTTGCCTCTCGGTAGGACTTAAAAAGCTTGGCTATTTTTGGTGACTTAGCTACGGCTCCAACGGCAGCTGTTGGATCAAGAATCTGTGATACTCCATAGCAGATCATCTCTGCTTGCATTTCTACATTGTAACACTCAAATTTTACACCCTGAGCGCGGATCCAATCTTCGGCTGCTTTTATAAGTGCAGATTCATGCATTGGATTGATGGGAGGGTCTTTAAGTTGGACCTCTCTCTGTCGTTCCATTTGTTCTGCCTTTTCGGCACGTTCTCTAAGACTCAAGGAAGGTTGATTGAGTCTTTCGTTTGTCGCCTTAATGGAACGGACCCGCTCTGCGGCAGACTCGAGATAGGTTGCATTAAACTCATTGAGTTTCTCATCTGAAAGACTGGCATAGCTGGGGTGGTCCTTAATCAACTCTCTTTTACAAGAGATGCTTTTATCGCAGGCCTTAAGGAATTCTACACGGTTGTTGATGGCATTCACCAGATCCATGACCAACTCTTTCGTTCCGGACCAGTAGCCGTTAGCGCAGCCTTTGAGTGAAAAATAACTTCTTGCAAGCGAATCACGACAAAATTGTTCCGGTTCGCAGTGCTTTAGTTTGTTTGCATTTTCTTTATCTGCTTTTTCTAAGAGTTCGCACTGTTGTGTGTGCAATACCATTTTGCAGTTATCCAGCGCAGCATTGAAAGTTGTGGAGTTGCTAGGTTGACTGCAGTGAGTGAGCTTCATTTTTGCGCACTGATAGTCAATTTGCAGTTGTGTCGGAGTTGGTAAAAAAGAATAGGCAAATCCAAACGTGGATAGCAGCTTGATGATAAAAAATGTGCAAATAGACGAAGCTCTTAACACCTTGTATTTATCGGTATTATTGAGGATTAAGATTATGCCTCAGCCTAAGATTGGCGTTAAGTTTGGCAGAAGTGCGACCCTGTATTCTTGAAAGGTCTATATTTTTACTGCTGATCTCAGTATTAGATTTAAAACGAGACAATCAAGAAAATTTGACAAGATTTGAAGTTTTTAAATGTTGGGAACCTTAGGTTCGACAAATGGAGGCCCATCGCTTCCACAGGTTGGATTGGGCGCTCACAAAAACCGCAATAAACCGCCCTTTTTGAGCAAATAAAATCAAGGGTATACGATGTCAGATTTCTTCAAAAAGTTCTCGAGGTATTTATATTTTTTTGCAAAGAGTGGGGACATCAATTTGGACATGATGTCGTACGAGCCCCCCTGCTGAGTGTCGAGAGAATAAGTTGTACCGAGCTTCTGATTCATCAAGAAGTACGCGAGACTATCAGCAAAGTCATCCCAAGGTTGGGTTGTGGAATATATGCTGATAAACTCAGTTTTTGCTAGATCGCTGTAAATTTGTGGAACATCCGTCCTGTGGAGTGGCTTCCCGTTGCACCAGTAAAAGCAAAGTGATGATCTATTGGGAAAATCGTTAGATGGTTTCGTTTTTCTATCTGTCACCCAACTGATTGAACCCCAGCTACTCTCAGCCATGTCACATTCTGGAAGGCCGTCCTCTTCGTTAATTGGTTCTGTGCAATCTGCTTTCTTATTTATTTCATTGGCGAAATCAAAAATGTGTCCAAACTCGTAGGCAACGACAAAGTAAAGAAAGTCATTCGTGCTTGTTTTGACGATGTTTCAATGTGCGGTAAATCGGGAGAGGAGGTATATGAATCAGCAACTCCACCAAAAGAAAGCTGTTCTTTCCAGGATGCCCAGGTTGTTAAATTGAGATTTTGATCGAGAACGGATTGGCGGATGCCCATCATAGCCCCATTCATTGCCCCATTTTGATCTTTGAGTGTGCCAGCATAAGCGGTTCCAAAAAAATGTTTTTCAACAAAAATATGTTTGAGAGAGCAAAACATTTTTTTGAAGCGCAGGCGGGTAATTGTCGTAGAGTCTTTCAAAGTAAATCGCGTACGATTGGCTGCCAGGTAAACACTCGCGCAACTGGGGGTCTTGCTCCTTTGTGGTGGGATTAACTAAACAAACGACTTTGGCGATATTGTCACGACAAGAAGAATAACCTCAGATTGGGCGTGAGCTTTGAAGTGCGGTTGTTTTAGCGTTTCATTGGATACTGGCGGCGATCGCTTTTCAAAAAAATCACGTCCACTCAGGGAGTTGGGAAATCCATTGTACGCCGATTTTTCTAATTCTACATGTGAAGCGATCGCTGAAATCGAGAAAAAAGTAGTCGCTATAAATTTAAAAAACACCTGAAAAATTGCCTTCATTGTTTTCCCACCCCTTTGCCGTCCAGTAGGCCAAGCAGAAAGAATGCCTCGATTTAGCGGAACTGGCAAGAGTGCGGCGGGTTAATACTAACGGAGCTCTTCAGAAAAGAAACAAGATTTAGTATGCGTGCCTTTTGGTATAAAACCATTCACACATAGAGGGAGCAAATCTGGGTGAGCATAAGTACAATCAAAATCAACCTTAAGTTTTGATTGTAAAATGAACATGTTGCCACTTTGTTTTAATGTATCTAAATCAGGCGAGTTCTGATTATCGATCGCAAGGGGATAACCAGGAGCGATCGGGGAAAGGCTCCACCACCACCCAAACAATGTGCTAAATATCGTCCCTTTTGTATACGGATCATTCCCACTAAGTCTATAAACAGTGCCAATTCTTTTCTCGAAGACTCCCTTGCCTGTACCCAAAATAATTCCGGCGATATACCCTTCGTGGGGATTTACTTTTGTTGTTGTTGTGTAACAAACCCCTTTGAATGCTCTATCTGCGATTTGGTCAACACTGGTATTGTATGCGGCTTGATAAGACAGATTAACTTCATCAAAGTTCTTTGGGGCGGGGTTTGCAAAACTTTGAAAAGAAAGAAATATCGCAAAAAACAATACAGCATAATTAAACATTGTTACCTCTCAATTTGATTCGCACTTGGTAACCTTTCGTTTTAGAGATGCCAAGATAATTTTGATGATGTCAATAAAAGGAATGAAATGCGGATCCTTGGGAGTCATCCCAATACGGGCTCTAGTGTTGGCATTTTAATTCGTAATGGTGGCCCCGGGAGAATCGAACTCCCACGCCCTTGCAGGCTGGATTTTCTTACCACTCTGGTTTTCACCAGCCCTTGAAATCAAGGGTTTGTGGTCTGGACTATGCCTTAACCGTGAATCTTTCGATTTTTAGGTCCCGCTCGTCTAGTCTCTACACCTTCCGAAGAGATTTCTCTCTAAGGCTTGGCTCGGCATTAGCAACCTGATTAAATCAGGGAAGCCTTCACCGAATTTGGGCGGTTCTGCTCCGAGGGTTTCCCCAAGGGCACTCAAGTTATGCTGACTTTTTTATGAGGTCAGCGGTCTGAGTCCAGCGCGTCTACCAATTCCACCACAGGGCCGTATTTGGTAATGAAGTTACTATTTCTAGTGAAAGAGGCCTTCGAGTTCAAGCTGTTTTTCGATTTTTTTGAGGTGAAGACCTTGGAGGTCGAAGAGTGGAGCCCATCGATTCGAAAAGATAGGTGAGCCCGGTCTCGTGGCCAGTCAAAATCGAGACCTCGCTGCAGCGCGCCCGATAAATTTTTTCTGATATTGGAAGCATCAGAAAATCGGGGGGCTGAGGCTTTCAAGCGACCAAACTTTTGACAACCCTGTCTTGTTTACAGAGGCTATTTAATATTCCTTTGAGAGCCTTTATCCTACGCCTGATTGGCGAGTTCCATCGTAAAGCGGGCAATCAAGCTCCAGTAGAAATGGACTGGTCTGAGGGTTTCCAATGCTAAAGCTTTTGCCTCTATTGCTGATTTCGTCTGTAAGCTTTGCCGGCAGTGCTTCGATACTTAAAATGGCAGATGATATCCCAAAGGATCAACAGACTTTGATTCAGTCTGATTTAAATCGACTCGCAGGCATGTCTTTCGTGGTTAGCGATGAAAAATTTAGCAAAGTTTTAGATTTTAATGGTCCAGTGAGAAGCGACACCATGCTTGGTTGGTTATCAGAGCGAATTAAATATGTGGTGAGAAGTGATTTTGCAGTGGCGAAAGCGGCCTATATTGAAAATGAAAGATATGAATATCAAAACCCTCGAATTTTGCCGACCCTTCCGGACAATGTAAAGCCTGTCGACGAAGCTTCTGTAGCTGATGATAAGAAAGTTATGACAGTAATGACCAATATTGGAGGAGTTCTTTATATTGCCGGCAAACAAATGGGGAGTCTACTTGGCTTGAATATTCCTGGTATAGGCAAAGTTCCGTCGACGTCGCCACGCGTAGGCATCCTGCAAATAGGGCCAGGACTTTTCGCCGCTCGTCGAGGAGATAAGGTGGGGGATCCGCAAAGTATTGATGCTAGTCTGAATCGCTTAGGAACCTTGTTCCACGAAGCTCGTCACAGTGACGGCAATGGCGCTAATGTTGGAATGCTTCACATAGCCTGTCCCGCTGGACATGCCTATGCAGGTTATGCAGCCTGTGACTTTAGTTTGAATGGCTCCTATTCTGTGGGGGGGCACGCTATTAAGGTTCTCGGCGAAAGTTGTACCTCCTGTACAGTTTCTCAGAAGGAAGCTTTGCGTTTGAGGTATTTGGATTCTTTTAGTCGTGTGATTTCTGAGATTCCAGACAAGAATGCGAGTTCCCAAGAAAAGTACCTGAAAGTAATGGCTGATTCTTGTGAGATATTTAGACGAAACAAAGTAGAGATTCCAAAAGAAATTGACTGTAAAAAAATCGATGCGCAGATTGCAGGGGCAAAACATCAAACTATCAAAGCTCAATACTTGGATAGCAAACCGGAGGGCTTCGTTGAAAAACGCCGCTAAGCCTTCAGTTTTTAGTTATATCGTCATCTTCTCATTAGTGATGGTGGTGGCTGTTATTTTTCGGGCCCAGCGCAAAGCTGCACCCGAAAACGAGAGGGTCGAACGAGTGGGGATTGAGCGGCTAGAGAAAGTTGATCAAACTGAGGTTCTTAAGGGCGAAGTCCCTGTAGCCAAGAAGGATAGAAGCAAAGTGATGACGGCGGAGCACAGGGGAGCAAAAGAATCACCAGTGGTGATGGTGTCCTTGGCGGATTTCACTGAGTTGACACAAAAAACTCAATCGCAACTACCGACACTCAAAAATTTGCGTGGTTTGAGTGCTTCCGAAGTCCATGGAGTGCCTGAGATTATTCAGCAGGCAGGCCATAAATTGGGAGTGATTGCACAAGCATTGCATGACAATCCTCAATTGGCTTCGGAGGCGGCAGCTTTCTATAAAAATTGTTTTCATCGTAAAGATATTCCCGTGCAGGTGCGCGGTTTGTGCCTTGCCAATCATCGAAATTTACGCATATCCCATGGTGATCGTGTTGATTGGACCGAGCAAGAGCTTGAGGCCCCCAGAGAAGTCTTAAGCTTGGCATCGATGATTCCACTATCCTATTAGGTTTCGTCGAATGGGGGGAGAATCTTTTTCACTCCTGGTTTTTTCAGAACGGTCTTGTCTATCTTAAAGCTTGAAAATTTTGATTTGTTCGACCATAAGAATTCTTTTCGGCTTAAATTAGCGAGAGAGGTCATATGCAAAAAATGGAACTCCTTATGCCTGCGGGTTCACCACGTAAGCTGGAGCTGGCACTTTCCTATGGTGCAGATGCAGTTTATTTTGGACCTCCGCTTTTCAGTCTAAGAGCTCGTCAGAATGATTTTACTTTAGAAGAAATGCAAAAGTCGATCGCCTTTATTAAGGACCGAGGTGCAAAGGGGTATATGACCCTAAATATTTTTGCTCGAAATCGAAAGTTAAAAAGTTTCCGCGAAGCAATTCCAATGTATCGCGATTTGGGAGTCGATGCTTTAATTGTAGCTGATCCTGGTCTCGCTATGGTCATTCGAGAAATTTGGCCTGAAGCAGAAATTCATTTGTCGGTTCAAGCCAATTGTATGAATTATGAAGCGGTTAAGTTTTGGCATAAAAGTCTTGGAGTCAGTCGTGTCATTCTTTCTCGGGAATTGTCGATAGAAGAAATCACTGAAACAAAGCAACGCGTGCCAGAAATGGAACTCGAGGCGTTTGTGCATGGTTCGATTTGCATTGCCTATTCTGGGCGCTGTTTGATGTCGTCATATATGAGCCATCGCGATGCCAATCAAGGTGTCTGCGATAATTCTTGCCGCGAAAAATTTAAGGTACACGATCACTCTCTTTATATTGAGGATTTGCGCGATGAAGGTTCAATATACTCAATGGAAGAGGATGAGCACGGGACTTACATCATGAATGCAAAAGATCTTTGTATGATTGAGCACCTCGATAAACTAAGAAAAGCAGGAGTGTGTTCCTTAAAAGTCGAAGGCCGCACCAAATCCGAAAGTTATGCCAGCATTGTTGCCCGAGCTTATCGTGGAGCCATAGACGATCTTTTTGCGGGAAAAGATTTTAATCCATCGTGGCTAAAGGAGATCGAAAAGTTAGGGCACCGTGGATTTCATACTGGATTTATGATTCAAGACCCTGCGGATCAGGGGCAAAATTATAAGTCAAGTTTTAGCCATAATCCTGATTACAAGTTTGCAGCTTTAGTTAATCAACCCCTGTCCAGCGGCTGGGTCGAGGTTGAGGTGAAGAATAAATTAGAACTTGGTCAGACACTTGAAATTATTGAGCCATCTGGACAGACAAAGTGCGCGAGGTTGGTAGGCATTAGAGGCCAAAAGGGTGAAACTCGAGAGAATCTGCATTCCGGAATGGGCACTTGGAATTTAAACTTAGAGGGAGTAACGGGCACTGAAAATCAAATTCACGTAATGAAGAACTCCTGGATTGGTTATGGAGTAGATCCTGCCTAAAGCGATTTTGGAGAGCTTGATGATATAGTTAAGTGGTCATAGCTTATGCCATGACCAAGGCGGTCATGGCAGGTATGGCTGACTTATCTATTTCGAATTGAAATCAATAAATTTAAAAATTCAATTCTGAGCTACTCCTTGGCGCCTAACCAATAGTAGTCCGTAAGCATACGAATCATTTGCTCAGTCTGGAAAATGTCTTGTGCTCCTTGGTGATCGAGTTCGCGCTGTTTGATTTTCTTCATAAGGTCTTCATGAAGTTGGTTAGCGGCTTTGAAGCACGAATCACCGGCTAAGGTAGTGTTCTCTACGCGTGTTTTGCTAAGACAATGGGCAGGAATTGAGATATTAAGTACCTTTGTTTCCGATGCTTGCGTTTGCGCGGCAAAGGATAGTGACGCAAAAGTAACTAAACACATAAAAACAAATTTATTCATAAAAATCTCCCTTAAGTGATATCGTTCCAAATGTAGTTTGAGAAATAGAGTTTCTACATTTTTAAAAAATCGTTATTAAATTTACGAATGCTGCAGGATTTGTTCCAATTCAGTTGTTATCAAATGCAAGATAGAGAAAAAAGCGCGTCTAAGTTATTCAACAAGTGCCGTACGGTGTTCCTGTCAAATAGTTCAACAGTTAGAGATGCGCCGCTGAAGAACAGTACGAACGTATTGAAGTGTTTCATAACGAGACTTTAGAATTTCCCGTTTTCTGACGATAAGCAATGCATGGGACGTTTGTTTTCCAGCTCATTTATTCGTATAAAATTTCGCAGTACTGCGTTCCGCAAGCTTATTGCTCTTCGTTTTATTTTTGCAGTCCTCACTCTTTTGTTTACTCACATTTCTGATGCCGCCCTGAATGCCAATCCTGGCATCAACTACACGGGTCGTATTATGAAAGCTGATGGCATTACGCCTGTCACTTCAGCAAGCGTTGCCTTTTCAGTGGCGATCTATGATGTGAATCGAAGCTGCCTTCTTTTTACCGAGTCTCGATCGTTGGATTTATCGACCACGGCAGGTACTTTCTCTTTTGATATTGGTGATGGCGCTGCGGGATCGGTTAGTAGCTTCAATGGCAATGTGGCGGATCTTTACGACTTGTTCAATAACAGCAAAGCTTTTACGGGATTAACCTGTTCGGCTCCGCACACGGGATTTACTCCCGCAAGTGCCAGTGAACCTCGCATTTTGATGGTGTCCTTTGATGCCGGAGATGGCAGCGGCGTGCAGAATCTTCCAGCGCTAAAAATCAACCCGGTGCCGTCGGCTTTGCAGGCCTACAAAGTGAATGGTTATGGCACTGGCGAGCTTCTTCGCATTGACTCGGCTGTAGATAAAACTCTGAACGCTAACAGTGACTTGTCGCAAACTCAGTACGATGAGTTTTGGCGATTGGTTAAGAATCCTGGATCCGCTTATCTTTCTAGTTCGACAGCCTTGGGCGGCGACGTCACGGGTCCTTTTGCAACAAACACTGTTGTCAAGATTCAAGGACAATCGGTGTCTGCAACAGCTCCCACAAATGGACAAATCTTGGTTTTTAATGGCACAGCGTGGACTCCTGCAACGCCCGCGGCTTCAGGCGTGGCCAGCGTGGTTGCAAATTTACCACTCAGTGTCTCGGGCACTGCGACTTCGACGATCTCGATCTCTCAAGCCGGTGCCGCCGCAGATGGTTACTTATCAAGTACGGACTGGAACACCTTTAATAACAAACAGACTTCAGCTCTTGCGAACGGCAAAATCTTAGTTGGTAATGCTTCGGGGCAAGCTGAGGCCGTGACGATGAGCGGAGACGCAACGATCGACACTGCCGGAGCTCTGAGTCTTGCGACATCGGGTGTGACGGCGGGAACTTACTCGAAAGTCACTGTCGATGCGAAGGGCCGCGTAACTACTGGCAGCTCGATTGCTTCTTCAGATATCACCGCCGCTCTTGGCTTTACTCCGGTGAACAAAGCTGGCGATGTGATGCTAGGTAACTTGAGTCTTGTGTCTGTGACCTCGGATCCTGCAGGATTGCTTGCTGGCGACGAGGGTAAGATGTGGTATCGCTCCGATCTTAACACTATTATGTACTGGGATGGTGCTGCGGCCATTCCTCTGGGCGCGGCTGGCGCTGGCATGCAGAGCATGAACGGACTTGTTGCGACAGCACAGAGCTTTGTTGTTGGCACCGCCGGAACGAATATCGCCATTTCTTCTGTTGGTTCTACCCATACTTTGGATATCCCAACAGCTTCTGCGGCCAATCGCGGAGCTTTCTCTTGCTGCTGACTGGTCATTGTTTAATAACAAAAAAGGAACCTCTTTGAACTCAGCCCAAATCTGGGTGGGTAACTCAGGCAATGCAGCCACCGCAGTGACTATGTCCGGTGATGCCACTCTTGATAATACGGGTGCGCTCGCTATCGGTGCAGGCAAAATCACAGCTCCCATGCTGAGCACTGGCGGTATCAATGCGGCCACCTCGGGTGTGATTATTGCCGGTCCAGCTGGCAACTTAGTCAACTTTGCCTGCTCAACATCAGGTCATGTACTGAAGTGGTCAGTGATAGGGTGGTCTTGTGCTTATCCGGATCCTTCTCTTCCAACACTTGCTAACGGAAAAATCTGGGTTGGTAACTCTGGCAATGCGGCGACTGAAGTGACGATGTCTGGTGATGTCTCTATCGACACTGCGGGAGTCGCAAGTCTCTCAACTACTGGAGTGACTGCGGGGACTTATTCTAAAGTCACTGTCGATGCTAAGGGCCGCGTGAGTGCTGGGGCTGCGATTGCGGCTTCGGATGTCACTTCTGCTCTGACCTATACTCCCGTGAACCAAGCAGGCGACACCATGGCGGGCGCTCTTGCGATGGGTGGCAATGATCTTACCAACGCTGGTAATATCTCTATGGCGGCGAGCAAATATTTTGGTCTTTCTGCGAACTCTACCAACGGCACGGTTGCAGGACAAATGTGGTACGATGCGGGCACGATCAAGTACTACGATGGTTCCACTACCAAATCTCTTGGTGTTGCGGGTGCTGGGATTACCAATATGAATGGTCTTACTGCCAGCACTCAGAGTTTTGTCGCTGGTAGTGCCGGTACCGACTTTAATATTTCTTCTGCGGGCTCTGATCACACCTTTAATATCCCAACGGCTTCTGCAACAAATCGCGGAGCTTTGTCTTCAGCTGACTGGTCAACGTTTAATGCCAAACAATCTTCAACCTTGGCGGATGCAAAGGTTTGGGTCGGTAACTCAGGCAACGCAGCAACCGAAGTTTCAATTTCTGGCGATGCGAGTATTACGAATGCTGGAGTTTTAAGTTTAGCTACAAGCGGAGTCACTGCCGGAACTTACTCGAAAGTCACTGTCGATGCGAAGGGCCGCGTAACTACTGGCAGCTCGATTGCTTCTTCAGATATCACCGCCGCTCTTGGTTTTACTCCGGTGAACAAAGCTGGCGATGTGATGCTAGGTAACTTGAGTCTTGTGTCTGTGACCTCGGATCCTGCAGGATTGCTTGCTGGCGACGAGGGTAAGATGTGGTATCGTTCAGATTTAAATACTATTCGGTATTGGGATGGCGCTACAGCGGTCTCTCTCGGTGTTGCTGGTAGCGGGATTACCAACATCAATGGCCTTACTGCCAGCACTCAGAGCTTTGTGCTTGGCACCGCAGGAACTGATATCGGTATCAGCTCTGCGGGTTCCGCTCATACTTTCGATATCCCGACAGCTTCTGCAACGAATCGCGGAGCTTTGTCTTCTGCTGATTGGACCACGTTTAATGCAAAACAAGGATCTACTCTGAACTCAGCCCAAATCTGGGTGGGTAACTCTGGCAATGCAGCCACCGCGGTGACTATGTCTGGTGATGCCACCCTTGATAATGCTGGCGCCCTTGCTATTGGCGCAGGCAAAATCACTGCTCCCATGCTGAGCACTGGCGGGGTTGTGTCTGCAACCACTGGGCTTGTGCTTGCTAATGCTACTGGTAGCCTTATCAACTTTGCCTGCTCTACATCAGGTCATGTACTGAAGTGGTCAGTGATAGGGTGGTCTTGTGCTTATCCAGATCCTTCTCTTCCAACGCTGGCTAACGGAAAAATTTGGGTTGGTAACTCTGGCAATGCAGCGACTGAAGTCACGATGTCTGGTGATGTGTCAATCGACACTGCGGGAGTCGCAAGTCTCTCTACCACGGGAGTGGCTGCGGGGACTTATTCGAAAGTCACTGTCGATGCTAAAGGAAGAGTAACTGCAAGTGCTTCGTTAAGTGCTGCTGATATCAACACGGCTCTGACCTACACTCCCGTGAACCAAGCAGGCGACACCATGGCGGGCGCTCTTGCGATGGGTGGCAATGATCTTACCAACGCTGGCAATATCACTATGGCGGCGAGCAAATATTTTGGTCTTTCTGCGAACTCTACCAACGGCACGGTTGCAGGACAGATGTGGTACGATGCGGGGACGATCAAGTACTACGATGGTTCTACTACCAAATCTCTTGGTGTTGCGGGTGCTGGGATTACCAATATGAATGGTCTTACTGCCAGCACTCAGAGCTTTGTGCTTGGCACAGCAGGAACTGATATCGGTATCAGCTCTGCGGGTTCAGCTCATACTTTCGATATCCCGACAGCTTCTGCAACAAAGCGCGGAGCTTTGTCTTCTGCTGATTGGACCACGTTTAATGCAAAACAAGGATCTACTCTGAACTCAGCCCAAATCTGGGTGGGTAACTCTGGCAATGCAGCCACCGCGGTGACTATGTCCGGTGATGCCACTCTTGATAATGCTGGCGCCCTTGCTATCGGCGCAGGCAAAATCACTGCTCCCATGCTGAGCACTGGTGGCATTAACGGTGCCACATCGGGTGTCATCATCGCAGGGGCTACTGGCAATTTGGTCAACTTTGCCTGCTCAACATCAGGTCATGTACTGAAGTGGTCAGTGATAGGGTGGTCTTGTGCTTATCCAGATCCTTCTCTTTCGACACTGGCTAACGGAAAAATCTGGGTTGGTAACTCTGGCAATGCAGCAACTGAAGTCACTCTGTCTGGAGATGCGAGCATAGATAATGCGGGTGCGGTGACTCTTGCAACGAGCGGAGTGACTTCTGGAACATATTCTAAAGTAACTGTCGATGCCAAAGGGCGAGTCACTGTTGGAGCTAACTTAGCTTCTTCTGATATAACGACGGCTCTTGGGTATACTCCCTCAAGTGCTGCTACAGCTTTCTTACAAGACGGAAATAGTTTTGGTGCGACTGCGACTTTGGGCACGAATGATGCTCAGAATTTAGCATTTGAAACGAACAATGCGACAAGAATGACGATTGATAGCGGCGGGAATGTCGGAATTGGGACTACATCGCCAAACTCGGCTCTAGACATTAACGGCGCTCTCTCTCATCGTGGGATGGCGGCTCCTGCCGTTTCAAATGCTGGGCAAGGTCGCATTTACTTCGACTCGACTGCAAACAAGTACAAGGTTTCGCAAAACAACGGAGCTTATGTGGACCTCGTTGGTAGTGGGTCCTCTGCCCTTTCGTCCCTCACTGCAGCCTCTGGCACTAATACTATCGACAACCTGCTCAACGCTCAAACTTGGAATTGGTCAACTGCCACAACGCAGTCACCACTCAGTATTTCTGCTAACGCCCTAACAACCGGCAGTCTTTTGAACTTAACAACTTCAAACGCTTCAGTGAATTCGACCAATGGATTACTAAACGTTGCAAACACAAGTGCCACCACCACTGGAACATTGGCTCGCTTTCAAGCCAATTCAACCTTTGGTTCTGGAATGACCATCTTAGGTAATGGCAATGTCGGTATCGGGATTGCTGCTCCTGCTTACATACTTGATGTCATGGGTCAGGGACTCACCGCGAATAGTTATTATACGCTCTCACGACTTTCCGAACATAATTCGGGAAATGGACTTTATGCAGGTTATTCTGTCAATGCTGGAGGCAATGATGTCGCCTCGGGTTGGATCGCCACAGGCGGTGCCAGCACTGACCTTCAATTAGGCGTTGCAGCCAACTATGGCGCCTTTACTATTAAAAACACGACTGGCAACGTCGGCATTGGGACCACATCGCCAAACTCGGCTCTAGACATTAACGGCGCTCTCTCTCATCGTGGAATGGCGGCACCGGCAGTCGCGCCGGCTGGTCAAGGCCGCATTTACTTCGACTCGACTGCAAACAAATACAAGGTTTCGCAAGACAACGGAGCCTATGTGGACCTGGTTGGTAGCGGTTCAATGACAGGGGCTACCTCTGCAACAAAAACAGAATTTGGAGATGGAGCATCAGCAACGGGTACAAATGGTACCGCTGTCGGAACCAGTGCTAGCGTCAGTGGGACCAATGCGGTTGCGATAGGTAACGGAGCTGGTGTCAGTGGGACCAATTCGATTGCAATAGGTAACGGAGCTAGCGCCACTGGAACCAATTCGATTGCAATTGGAGATAGTGTGTCAGTGACCAATAGCAACGAAGCCCGCATCGGCTCTAGCGGCGCCTATCTTTCGGCAGCCGGAGTTTGGACCGATGCTTCGGATCGTCGTCTCAAGAAAGAGATTGTTGATCTCGAATATGGCTTGAGCGAGGTTCTGCGCTTGCGACCCGTCTATTACACTTCAATTCGTGATGAGTCTCGCCATGTCGGCTTTATAGCGCAAGAGGTTCGCGAGGTGATTCCTGAAGCTGTTTCTGGAAAAGAGGGGGACCTGAAAAAGGGCGAAAACCTCGGTCTTGAATACGGCAATTTAACATCAGTCCTTGTTAAAGCGATTAAGGAACTCTATGCCATGTACCTTAGCCAAGATGAGCGAGTCGCGGAGCTGGAATCCAAACTCGCCACTAAGGACCGAGAACTTCAGGAGCAGAAGGCCCGTTTGGATCGTCTAGAAAAAATGATTGGATCAAAACAGGATAAATAAATTAGGTGGAATCGGTTCCCGTGCCCTTCGTCCAGTTAACTCTTAGGGTGTTCTGCCGATAAGAAAGCATGGCTCATAAGATCACCTTTCGAGAAAGAGGTCAGGGACCAGTGCTCATTCTTCTTCATGGTTATGGAGGAAGTGTTCACCATTGGGAAGCCTGCGCCCAAGAGCTAGCAAAAAATTATCGCGTGGTGATCCCTAATTTATCGCATCTCTTTTTGAGCACCGATCGCATCTTTTTTTCAGTTCAAGTCGAGGCCCTGGCGGAGTTTATTAGAACTCATTTTCCTGGCCAGAAAGTAAATATCGCCGGTCTCAGCTTTGGCGGAGCTCTCACCTGGGCCCTAAATCTTCAGCACCCCAACTTGATAGAAAAAACAGTGTTGATTAATCCTGTGGTACCTGACCCCATTCCGGTATTTAGATTGCCCGAGTTACGTTATTTCTTTGTGATGCCGCTCGCTTCGCGATCGATCTTCGTTTTGCTATCTACTCCTATTGGGAAGTCTTTTCTTAAGCGAGCCGCAGCGATTTTTCGCGATGAACGCAGCGAAGGGGCGGGGCGATTGGATTCTTTGAAGGGGCGAAGGCTTCTGTTTGTTTCTCACCTTATTTACAACTTCGCATGGGTTTTACGCCGCGAAGATTGGAGCTGGTGGAAGCAAAAAATAGAAAAAACACCGCTTCGTAGTTTATTTATTTTTGACCGTGAGGATTTGCTTTTTAGCAAAGAAGTGTATTTGAAATTTTCCGAAGAAATTAAGTGTGAAAAAGTAATCGAATTGACAGGCGCCGGTCACTTGGCCATCAAAAGTCGCCCAGAGACTATCGCAAAAGACATTCACGAATATCTTGCCGCTGCAACTTCTGCTGCCGCTTAAAAAAACCACACTGCTGCCATCAGCCATATTTAAATAGATTTAAACTCCATTTTAGGCAAAAATTAACTATACACTGGCATTTTTGCTTCTATTCCGCCATTAACTGCGGCAGAATAGAAGCAACCATAAATGATAAAAGCCGTGAGTTCTAATGCCCACGGCTTCAAGTCACGCTCGCTTAGAGTGGTTTGTACGGAAAAATCAGGAACTGTTATCTTAAGCATTCAGGCCCTTCGCAAATGTACTCGATTTTTTCAAGACACCTGAAGATATCTTTGCCGTCATAAAAACTGATATTTTTATTTCTGACATTCAAAGTGGCAAAGGCTAATGTGGTGACGCGTTCACCGGCGACTCCGACGGCTATTGCACCCAAGTTTGCATGTTTGCTAGACTGAGATTGAACGCTGCCAAGGTACTGCATAGTGTAGGCAGGCACGCCCATGGTGAAACTCAAAGTGAGAGAGCTCTTTCCGTTTCCATAGCTAACATTCATTAGTTTGTCTTTCGGGTCCATAAGATAAGAATTGCGTACAAGGGTCTTTCCAGAACTCATTTCTCTGGCATGAACCATAAATTGGAGAGTGCCATTCTTTACCTCGAAAGAAATACTGCTTTGGAGCTGAGCTCTCATTCGATATTTGTGATTCCCTAAATCTTCTACGATTGTATGCTTGCAATATCCTGGCAGGCTGCCCATAGTAATTTGATTTCTGAGTGCGTTTACGACGTCTCGATCATCAAATTCTTTTGTGGCAATGGATTGTGTTGAAGCCATCGCAAAGTAAGAATCAAATCCACCACCGCTAAATATCTCTGTGGCAATTTCTATTGACCGAGGATCAATGGAATTCGCGGTAGACAAATAGGTGTAGTTTTTAAAAATAATATTTCCAGCTTTTCTAACAGTTTTATAGTCGTCCGATTGGATATTCAAAATTTTGCGATCTTGGTGGTTGCGAAGAGACAGGCAATCCACCGTCAGTGGCTTATTGATTTCACATTGACGATAATAACTTTCAAAGGAAAACACTTTGAGACCCATGAAAATTTCATGCACAAGAAGTTGAACTCGCCCCTCAAACGTCATTTTATCAAAGTACTTTTGATCGATCCAAATTTCTTCAAAATCTTGAAGTGCACCTTGTTCTGCAGAAAAATGGACGCCGATAGAGTGACTTGTTAAAGCTGGCAGATCGATGGGAACGATATACCAGGATTTTTTATTGACGACATACTCGATTTCAGGGCCCAGGTGATCAAAACCAAATCTTCCGATGGGTCTTAGAAGCCTCAAAGCCATTTGCATTTCAGGGGACTTATTAACATCCAGAGCGTAGCTTTCGAGCGGTCGGCCATTAAGAAGGTTTCCTCCCCCAGCATCGCCACCGCCGCGCAGTTTTCCACGCCCAAGACTATTTCGGATTAAGAAATCTTGTTTGATGTTTTCATTTAACTTAATGGCGGGAGCGTTCTCCAAATTAGGACCCGAAATCTTTGTTCCCTGTGCGGGCGAAATTTGTACCTGCATTGTATTAGCTTTAGCCAAGTTCGTTGTCCCATTTTGAGACACTTTTACTTGAGCATTTCCATTTAAACTCAATAGGCACAGAAACAAAGGCGAAATCAGATTTCTCATAGATACTCCCGATGTTAGGTCGTGCACGTTCAGTGCCAGTTTTTTTAAAATCTTCAATGGGCTTTCGAACTTGGGGTGCAAATAATTACGGCTGTTTGCATTTGCGTGAGTGTGGTTCAAAGTTGTGATTATGGCGTTTGACAGGTTCTTCATTGTTTTCTCCTTGTTAGGGTTTAAGTTGAGACGATTATGCGGCGTGTCAGCTGATTTCTCAATATCAATTTAGTAAATTCGAAATGATAGTATAGACTTTTTGTAAAGTCCTTGAACTAAGAAGCCGATTGAGAAACATGAGTCTTTTTAACTACCTAGATTACAGAAAGTACCTTAAAGACACTCTGTCTGGAAAGCCCAAGCAGGGATACGGGGAGCTTTCAAAATGGGCAAATAGTTGCGGTGTGCATCCGACCTTGATGAGTCTGATTCTTAAGGGTGAACGTGATTTATCGGCTGATCAAGCCTATTCCCTTGGAGGGTATCTCAATCTAACGCCCCTTGAGTTGGAATTTTTTATTTTACTCGTTCAGTACGCAAGATCAGGGACTCCTGGTTTTAAGGAACACCTTCAAAAGAAAGTAAATCTTCTTAAGCAAGAAGCGACTCAAGTTAAAAAAAGATTTAGCCATGAGTCTGAGCTTAGCGATGAAGCAAAGTTTGTTTTTTATTCTAGTTATTTGTACTCGGCCATCCGACTTTCTTGTGACACAAAAAAGGAAGGACTAACGCTTGATGAGCTGATGGAGAAATTCAATTTGAGCCGGACGGAGTTGCTGCCGAAGTTAGAGTTCCTTGAGCAAACGTCTTTGGTAAAGCAAACAAAGGGACGTTACACACTGGGCCCGGCAAGGACGCTTGTTTCAAGGGATTCGAAACATGTCATAAAACATCATCAAAATTGGCGGCTACAAGCGATGCTTAAGGCTGAAACCTTAAATGAGGATGAGTTGATGTTCACTTGTCCGATGTCTTTGTCGAAAAAAGACTTTGCCGATTTTAAGAGCGAACTCACTGATCTGATTCAGAAGTTTTCCCTGATGCTAAAAGATTCAAAGAGCGAAGATGTCGGTTGTTTCAATATTGATTGGTTTTGGATCAGCTCGAAGTGAAACCAAAACTTGAAGTCTCAAAAAATTTTAAACAACCAATTTTAAATATTAAAGGACGTACCGCAACCGCACTTTTTTACGGCGTTTGGATTGTTGAAAACAAAGCCCTTGCCATTAAGACCGCCAGAATACTCGAGGGTTAGGCCAAGGACGTACAACAAACTTTGTGGATCAACGACGACTTTTTGACCGTTGGTTTCAAAAGTTTTGTCGCCTTCGCGAGATTGATTATCAAAATTCATTTTATAGGAGAGGCCCGAACATCCGCCCTTTTTAACTTCGACTCGTAAGCAGGCTGAGTCCATTTGTCCTTCTTCTTTTTTGAGGGCGGCCAATCTACTCGCAGCATTTTCTGAAATCGTAATCACTCTAAACCTCGGTACTTGATGGGTGAATATAATTTAAAACGACCCCAGCCTATCACACTCTTGGTTTTGAAAAAAGCCCCCGAAGCTATTTTCAGTTTCGGGGATAACGTGTTGAAAATAAACAACTAATTAAAAGCCTTGGCAAGAATCGCCGTTGCTCTGTTGAGGTCTTCTTGGGTGGTCCACCGCCCCAGGCTTAAGCGCAGGGTGCCCTGAGCTTCCGAGTCCGTCAGTCCCAAGCTTTGCAAAACGGGACTCGCGTCCATCGAACCTGTGTGGCAAGCCGAGCCTTGGCTGAATGCCAGCTCTCCAAGTTTTGGCAAAAACAGATCAATGTTTGTCCCCGGGAGGGTGATGCTCAAGTTGATCGGGGATCGTTCAGTTGGATGGCCATTGAGGCGAGCGTTGGGGAGTGCCTTTTTAATTTCGGCCCAGAGGTAGTCCCGCAAAAATGCAGTTCGAACTCTTTCTTCAGGTAATTTATTTTTACAGAGTTCCGCCGCAGCCCCTAGGCCGACAATGGCGGGGACGTTCAAAGTACCCGAACGTTTTCCGTATTCTTGACCGCCACCAAAAAAATAAGGCGGCAGAGAGATTTTTGGATTTTTGCTTCGTATATACAAAATCCCAGCGCCCTTTGGGCCATAAAACTTATGTGCGGAGGCAGATAAAAAGTCCACGGGAGTCGTTTCAAGATTCACTGGGATTTTGCCGACGGCCTGGGTTGCGTCGGTGTGAAGGTAGATTTGCCGTTCCTTCGCCAGTGCCGTGAGTTCTTGAATAGGATTGATTGAGCCGACTTCGTTTTGCACCCAAATAAAACTGAGGAGCCGCGTGTGAGGCTTCAGGCAGCGCTGCACCGATTCAACTTCAACCTGGCCATGTTTATTGGTTTTTATAAAATCAACCTCAACTCCTCGGCGCTCAGCTTCTTTCATCGCCTTCATGACCGAACTATGCTCGATTGCGCT
The DNA here is from genome assembly GCA_016719575.1 of Pseudobdellovibrionaceae bacterium. GTDB lineage: Bacteria > Bdellovibrionota > Bdellovibrionia > Bdellovibrionales > Bdellovibrionaceae > JACMRP01. The sequence goes on from JADJYV010000003.1 coordinate 47,259, forward strand.
AGTGACAAAATGAAGGGGAGCGTTCGGCCCCTCTTCTCTGCGAATCTTTTCGATCAAACTAAAAATCACCCAGTTATTGCTTTCAGTAGCGCCAGAAGTGAAAGTGATTTCTAAGGGGTTCGCAGCGATCAGTGTCGAGATTTGGGTTCGAGCTTTTTCAACCCCCTTTTGTGCAGCCCACCCCCAGGGGTGGTTCGCGCTTGCGGGATTGCCAAAGTGAATTTTAAAGTAAGGCTCCATCGCGGCAAAGACTTCGGGGTCTAAAGGAGTTGTGGCGTTGTAGTCCAAATAGATGGGTTTTTGTTGTTCATTCATGGCCTTGTATCCTAATGCCTGCTTGCCCCTGAGGGAAGCTCTAACTAGAATGAACCATGGCAAAAAATAAAAACCAGCATCTCCTATTCACCCCCCATTTTACACAGACTAAGAAAGATGTCGAAAAAATGTTTTCTTGGGGATACCGTGACTGTTTGATCAAAAATCGCAAAGGCGGAATTTTTTTCGAAATGAAGAAAATCGAAGCGCCTGAGTCCTGGTCGCAGTTGGCTGTCGACATCGCGGCGAGTAAATATTTTCGCAAGAAAGTGACGGGTGTTTTTAAGGGGGAGCATTCTGTTCGGCAGATGGTAAACCGGGTCGTTGATGCCATCGTCGCCGCCGGTCTTCGTCAAGGCGGAATTTTTGCGAGTAAAACCCAGGCCGACATTTTTAAAAACGAATTAAAATTTATTTTGTACTCCCAGACTGCGGCCTTCAACAGCCCCGTTTGGTTTAATGTAGGTCTAGACAGTTATGGTATTGCTTCAAAAAGCGAACACTGGGCTTGGGATGAGAAAGCCGGCAAAGTCAAAAAAATCACGGACGCCTACTCCCGTCCGCAGTGCTCTGCTTGTTTTATTCAAAGCGTAGAAGATTCCATCGAGAGTATTTTTAATCTCGCCAAAACAGAAGCCAAGCTTTTTAAATATGGCTCAGGCTCGGGCACCAATTTTTCAAAACTTCGCAGTAAGTATGAACCTATTCAGAGCGGTGGGGGCACAAGCTCTGGACTTATTTCGTTTTTAGAGGTCTTAGACCGAGGCGCCGGGGCGATTAAGTCTGGAGGCACCACTCGGCGGGCTGCAAAAATGGTTTGTGTCGATATTGATCATCCCGAAGTTTTGGATTTTATAGATTGGAAAATGAAAGAAGAGCTCAAGGCCCAGGCTTTGATTCAAGCCGGTTATGAGTCTGACTTTGAGGGGGAGGCTTATCGCACTGTCAGCGGGCAAAATGCCAACAACTCCGTGCGGGTCCCTAATGCCTTTATGGCGGCAGTGCAGAAACACAAGATTTGGAAATTAAGATCTCGCCTTGGGAAAGGGGCGATAAAAACTTTGCCAGCCCAAGAGGTTTGGGATCGAATTGTTCACTCTGCTTGGAAGTGTGCCGATCCGGGGCTTCAGTTTCATGATACCATCAAGGCGTGGCACACCTGCCCGGCGGGCGGAGAGATCCGCGCGAGCAATCCCTGTTCTGAGTTTATGTTTTTGGATGACAGTGCATGCAATTTAGCTTCGCTCAATTTGACAAAGTTCCTTACCGCAGACGGCGAGTTTGATCTTGTCGCCTTTATGCACGTCGCCCGGATTATGTTTGTCGCGCAAGAAATTTTGGTCGATTACTCGAGCTACCCCACAGAAAAAATCGCAAGCAACAGTCATTTGTATCGTCCCCTGGGACTGGGTTTTGCAAATCTCGGCAGTTTTTTAATGAGACAGGGCCTTTCCTATGATAGCGATCAAGCAAGAACATGGGCTTCCACAATTTCAAGCCTGATGCTGGGCACAGCTTATTGGACCAGCGGTCAAATGGCAGAGACACGCGGGGCTTTTAAGGCTTTTGCAAAAAACAAAAACCCGATGTTGCGGGTCTTAAAAAAGCATCGAAGTGCTTTGCAAAAAATCGACTGGCCCTTGTTGCCCTCGAATTTTAAAATTACTTGCGATGAGCTGTGGGGTGAGGTTCTCAAGAAAGGAATGGCCTTTGGTTTTCGTAATGCTCAAGCCACGGTGATTGCCCCTACGGGAACTATTGGCTTATTGATGGATTGTGACACTACAGGGATTGAGCCTGATTATGCATTGATTAAATACAAAAAACTGGTGGGTGGAGGAGAGCTCGAAATCGTCAATCAGTCGATTCCTAGAGCTCTTAAATCTCTGCAATACTCTGAAAAACAAATCGAAGAAATCGTTGAACACATCAAAAAGAATCATGGTCTCGAGGGCTGCACTCAGCTAAAGCCTGAGCATCTTTCTGTTTTTGATTGCGCGACGGCCGAAGTCGGTCGCCGAGTTCTCTCAGCGGCCAGTCATATTCAAATGGTGGCGGCGGTTCAGCCGTTTATCAGTGGAGCCATTTCGAAAACGGTTAATGTTCCGGCCTCAGCGACAGAAGAAGATATTAGTCAGATCTATTTTAGCGCATGGAAGCTAGGCATTAAGGCCGTTTCGATTTACCGTGATGGAAGCAAACTCAGTCAGCCTCTGAATGCTGGAAAAAAAGAAAACGCAATACGGGCGATGAAGTGTCCAGAATGCGGGGCCGATACCGTTCTTACGAGTGGCTGCTATCGTTGCTCAAATTGTGGCAGCACCGTGGGTTGTGCTTAAATCAGGTTTTTGAGCGTCTTGTGCCAGAAGATCATCGCTCGTTCTGCAAAGTAAAGGGCTTTGCGCTCACTGACTTTAGAAATAAAAAGAGGCGCCTCAAAAATATCTTTAAAGTGGGCGTCCTTGTATTGAAGTTTACATAGAGCTCTGGTGGCGTCGAGAGGCTCTAGAGTCATTCGCAGGGTTTGGCTTTCAGCGGGCTCGGAGTTTGCCACGGAAGAAAAATTCCAAATTTTATTGTTGAGTTGAGCACGGATTGCTGGCGATAGGCGGTCAAACAAAATGGCGCCGGGAAAAGAATCGACAACTTCGATTTTTTTCACTTGAGTAAGTTGTTGGGCAAGCAAATCCGGGATTGTGTCGCCATTGCGCGTGACGGTGTAGGCGGATAGCGTCTTCTCAAGTCTTTGGATATGTGGCAGGAGAGCCGATTTTTCTGATTCTAAAAAAGAGGCCTTTACTTCGACGTAGGGCAAATGAACACGATAGCCTTTTTCGATAGAAATATTTTGCAAACAGGTTTCAGTCAGATGAGCGATGTCAGATTCGCCAAGTCCGAGGGTGTCCCATGAATAAGTGATCATTTTGTCAATCCCGGCGGTCTGACTCTGCAGGAGTTGGCCAAGTTCATTTGCCCAGACAGCGGCAATTTCTTTAGGGGGGCCCGGCAATACGAAGACATCCTTGTCCGCGACTCTTAGGTAAAAGGCATTCGCTGTGCCATCCGGATTTACGAGAATTCGCGCCCCCTGCGGAAACAGACATTGCTGTCGCTGAGCCTCTCGAACCTGAATACCTCTTGAAGTGAGGCGTTCTGTGATTTGGTGCCAAGAAGTCTCGTCAAAAACAAGGGGTTGCATTGACCATTCAGCTACCAGCTCCCGAGTAAAATCATCCGTTGTGGGGCCGAGACCACCAGTTACAAACAAGGTGTCACAATTTTTACTGCAGTAATGAAGGGCGCTTAGAATCAAGTCCCTATCGTCTGGGACGACCAAGTGGCTGCTTGTCCGTACTCCGAGATGACGGAGTTTTGTAGATAACCAAGCGGCATTTTTATTTAAAATTTGTCCTGAGGTCAGTTCTGTACCAACGCAAAGAATGGCAGCTCTCATCAGGGCAATATACTCTATAACTTATCGCAGCGAAATGCCTTTAACCTTGCGTTATAGTGGAATTCCTCGGAAAAAAGAGCATCAGTTTAATTTGCGGAAGGTGTTTATGTCTGAATTTAATTGGAAGCAATTTGATCTTTTTAATCCAACTCCAGAACATGCCATGTTGAGAGAGTCCGTTGCGGCATTTACCAAAGAAGAAATTGAGCCTCAGGCCCATGAGTACGATCGCAAAGAGAAATTCAATTTGGATCTATTTCGCAAAGTTGGAGAACTGGGTCTGCTTGGCATTACAGTTCCAGAGCAATTCGGAGGCGCTGGAATGGATGCGACGGCAGCGACAATTGTGCATGAGGAGATGTCGGCCTCTGATCCCGGATTTTGTTTGGCTTATCTTGCTCACTCCATGTTGTGTGTTAACAACTTAGCGATGAATGGCAGTGATGCTCAGCGGGCCAAATATCTGCCAAAATTATGTTCTGGCGAATGGGTTGGAGCCATGGCGATGTCAGAGCCCGCAGTTGGCACGGATGTTATGGCAATGCAAACCACGGCGACAAAGAGTGGTAGCAAGTATATTCTGAACGGGCGTAAAATGTGGATCACCAATGGAACCATCGACGAAAACAAAACCCCTTGTGATTTGATTTTAGTTTATGCCAAGACCGGGGAGAAAAACGGACGTTCTTTGATTTCAACATTTTTGGTTGAAAAAACTTTTAAAGGTTTCTCGGTAGGTCAAAAAATTCAAGACAAACTCGGAATGCGCGGATCGAATACTGCAGAGCTGGTGTTTCAGGATTGCGAAGTTCCGGTTGAAAACTTAATCGGCCACGAGGGCGATTCAATGTTGCACATGATGAAAAACTTAGAACTAGAACGTTTGACTTTGGCGGCGATGAGCTTGGGAATTGCTCGAAGATCTGTTGAGATCATGAATCGTTATGCAACCGAGCGCGAAGCTTTTGGTAAGTCTCTGAACTTTTTTGGTCAAATGCAGCGTTATATTGCAGACAGCTATGCGGAGTACAAGGCGGCTAAGGCCTATGTTTACGAGACGGCACGCCGAATGGATCTGACAAAAGAAGGCAATCGTTTGGATTCTGATGGCGTCAAGCTGATTGCGACGACCATGGGTAAAAATGTTGCTGATCGGGCAATCCAAGTTTTGGGTGGTTATGGCTACGTCGGCGAGTATGTGGTTGAGAGATTGTGGCGTGATGCGAAGCTACTCGAGATCGGCGGAGGAACTATTGAAGCTCACCAAAAAAACATCACGCGTGACTTGGCAAAAAACCCCGAGTTTTTGTTTAAATAAATGAAATTTTCTCATGCTGAGTCTCTTTCTATTGATGCGAACTTGTCTGTGCACTACCAACTGGTTTTGGACCATATTGGACCTCTATTGACAACAGAGCGCCGTCAGAAAATTGACAGGGTTGTGGCAGGCAGAAATTTTGAGACCGCCGTGGTTCTTGAGGGAATCTACGACCGCGGCAATATCAGTGCGGTGATGCGAACGGCAGAGGGGCTCGGTTTTGCGAATTTTCATGTGATTGAAACTCAAGAAAAATTCAAGGAAGCCAATCGGGTCACTCAAGGTGCCGACAAGTGGGTTGAGGTTCAAAAGTGGAAAAAAACTCAAGAGTGTATTAAGGCTCTAAAGGCTGAAGGCTACCGTATTTGTGTAACAACGCTTGAGGCGGCAAAACCCATAGAGCAAATAGATTTTTCAGGCAAAACGGCACTCGTTTTAGGCAATGAAAGAGACGGCGTCACCCGCGAAATGATCGAGGCCGCCGATGAACGCATGATCATTCCGATGCCGGGCTTTGTGCAAAGTTTTAATATCTCGGTGGCCGGGGCTTTGTGTTTGTATCACATTATGCAAGATCGAAATCGTCGCAGGGGCAGCAATGCGGATCTATCGCCCACGGAGCAAGAAATATTGAAGGCATTGTATTACTTGCGCACTCAAGATTCAGCGACGGACTATTTACGCGAGATGTTTTCGCGTGGGACTTTAGTTTAAAAACCAAGATTCAAAGTGCATAGTACTCTCCATTACGTTCGTCCGCAATGTGGTTCCATTCAAGTTCAATGTGATTAAAGGTATTCATTGGCAAAACTTCCTCTTGCACCGATTTGAGGGTTAAGCCTAGGTTCAAACTCTCGGGGCCACCAGAAGAGGGCTTTCTGATTTCAATAATTCGAGCTTGAGAAGTTTCTTGGGCCTTAGACCAAGAAGTCTTAAATATTTTTGGATAAACGGCTTCTAAAAAAAGATCCAATCGGGCTTCGCGACTCTCAAATCCAGTCTGTGTTTGTGCCTGCCATTTTACAAGGGCACGGGTTTTTCGAGGATGAAACAAAATAAATGCTCTTCCTCCGGGTTTCAGGGCCGCGTAGGCCTGCTCTATCAGTTCAGCTTTCATAATTGAATAGGAAAAGGCTCCCCAAATATCTAGGACAAGATCGGCCTTTCCTTTATACTTTTTGATTTCAATTTCTGCCCAACCGGAGACGTATTCGAATTGGCCCTTCGTTTTTCCAGTAGGAATAAAGTTTTCAGGTTTCTGGGCATTTATCACTATGGCATTGATATCTTTAATCTTCGCCATTTCGTGAAGAGCGGCGCCAATGCCACCTCCCAGGTCGATGACGACGCCTTTCTTTGGAACGAGTGCTACAAGTGAATTAATATTTTTTTTTGAAGAAACTCCGGTAATGTCGTCATAATCTTGGAGGCTTCGGCTATTCGGGTTTTTATATTCGGCAAACGGGGCTTGAGCATTGCGATTTAATTTTTGAAATTGGCTTTCCAGTCCTTCTGGCGAGGCGGAGTCCAAGAGTACAGTCGCACAAAGGGGAGCAGCAAAGGTCCCTTCAAAAATAAGCAGAGGGAGTGCAAGTGCTAAGTATAATTTTAAAACTGCTTTTGTTTTAATTGAAATCATAATTAAAATTCCTCTCGTGTCATTTAGATAGAATGTTTTTTAGTAACAAGGTTCCATGGAATATCACCTTCAGTAGGAACGTAACGCCCGGTAATTTCTAGTACTTCATTTGGCTTTTTGGGATTGCGATAGAAAGTTGAAATGACATTCCCTTTGTCATCAATATTTTGAACGAGCATGACCGAATCAGGATCGACTGCACCAATTCCCATGACCTCGGCTTGCCGACCATACTTGTAGCTGAAGTTAGGAAAAAAGGCTTTTAAACGGCCGAGGTCGACATCTTTTTTTGCTCTGTACATAGCTATATTAATTCGAGATTTTAGTCGTGATTGCACTTGCGGATTCTTTTGTTCGCCATATTCTGCAACAACCATTGCCCCCATCGCAAACGCCTTTCCGACGCGTTCAAATTTTGAAGTCGAAAAACCATAACTTTTGTAATAGAGGGGACCTGTGCGGTGGTGATCCATCGCCATAGCAGCGATATCGCCAGTAATTAGATCGCGATTGAATTGTCTGAAATCCTTCTTAATTTCAGTTAAAATATTTTGACCTTCGTGGTATGTTCTACCTACATTATTAGAAATTAAGTGGTAGTTTTGGTGAGTAAAAAAAGACAGTATATTCTCGTTTGTGATTTCTTCCCACCGGTAGGAAATGCCTCTCCAAGTCAGCATTTTCGAATCGTACCATTTACCTATTTTTTGAGACCATTTTCTGACATTTGAACGAAAGCTAATACCGAAAGTGTCGATAAAATCTTCGTCAATCAGGGGTAAGCTAAGTTTGGAATCCCCATCTTTTTTATGCTGATAGCGGATGGTTTTGCTCTGAAAGAACTCTTGAAACAGCTCAGCAAGTTTGGACATTGTGAAGACTCTATTGACTTTAATCTCGGCATTTAATTCGGGGTGAATCTCAAAGAGGGCCCGAACAAAGGCGGTAAATTGATTGTGATCAACGACGGTGTTCTCGCCGTCTGAAGACAACTTGTCAGACCCCTGCTTTTTATTTCCTATGTCCAATTTTGTAACAACACCTGGAAAAATCATTTCAGGCGCGTTCTGAAATGGAAGTCCAAGTTCGATTCTTTCATTTAGGTCTGCTATTAATAAGGCTGAGGATTCTATTCCTTGATTAAAGGCCTTAACCCATTGTTCTGGGCTCTCTTGGATGTCTCTATTTGGATCGACTAATCGAGCGGGTGGAAGGCCCTCTAAGTTTAAAAGAAAATTTGCAAACAGACGGGTTGATCGTCCATTGCCGTTATACAAAGGGTGAATAGAGACTAAATCCCGTTGAAGTTCAGCAACAAGCTTAATAAAGGCTTGTTCGTTGGTTCCTATCTGAATTTTGCCCAATAAATTACGAGCCTTAACAAATTCCTGGAGGCGCTCCAAGACCAAGAGACGAACAAATTCGGACTCCTCTTTTTTAGTAGGCGGCGCTCCTTGTTTTTGGATTTTTTCGATCTCAGCTGCAAAGGAGGGGTCCACTTTGTGTACGCGATTAATAATTTCTGGAGAGGCTCTAGCTATAGTGGGATATATGATTCTTCCCGAGAGAAGTTCCTCATTTTTGACTGAAACAGGTTTTTTGACACCAAAAATAGAAATCCTGAATTTGTCCCAAAGGGAGTTGTCTTTTATTTTAACTGGATCTCTACTCTCAAAAAACTTAAGATAAGGATTATTAATGACGTTGAGTCTTTCCTCGGGAGTGATCCTAGCACTTCCCTCAACCAATCCGTTGAGTTCTACACTCCTCCATTTCCCAGATTCACTTTCAGGGACATCTTCCACACCACCAGCCATCATTTTATGATGGATTTCTAAAAGCAAATCCGGAGTTATTTGGGGTTTTGTAATTTGCAACCAATCTTTTGCGAATACAAAATTTTTGAAAGGTATTCCATTTTGAGATGTACTCGTGTCGTAGATTGTACTTAAATCATAATAGGGTGATTTCTTTTTAAAGAAATAATCCAGATAATACAAATTGTGATCTTGGTAATCAAAAAATTCGGAAACTTGGATGAGGTGGTTTAAATGCCATTCAACGTCCGGATCAATTTTTCTTAGGCTTAATTTTCTTAAATTGGATTGGTAATTTGTTAACGTAGATAAGGTGGGATTTAAATTTCTAGGGCTTGTAGAGGCCTTGTCCGGTCGATTTGGACTTTCTTTTGCGCTGAAAATGGCCGTACATTTTTGTTGTGCATAAGTGATATTAGGACCCATGGCCAACAGCGACAACAAAATGGAGTATGCCCAAAATCGTTTTCGGACTGTCAAAATCTTAGACACTTTAAATGGCATAAATCGACCTCAAATAATTTAAAATCATTAACCATATCATTTGATTTAGAATGCAGCTTTTAGACCATCAAGCTTAGGGAGTCAGTTTTTTCGAATGACAATTGACTTCATCAGAGGTTCCTCATCAGGAAGCTCGAAATCGAGACAAGAGCTTGGGGATGACAAGACCGTAAAATTAAATTGATGCTTAAGGCGTTGAACATTTTTGCTAAGGTCAGCGCGAGTCCATTTTTCGTAATTGGTGCAGAACATAAGAAATCCGCCTTTACCAAGGCAATAGAGGCAGTGGATGAGCAGCTCTTCGTAATTCTTACTTATACTAAAGGTTCCTCCCTTGGATCTGCCAAAAGAAGGCGGGTCACAAATTATTAAATCAAACTTTCTTTTGCGCTTGGCCGCACCTTTTAAAAACAAAAGGCTGTCTTGCAACCAAAATTCATAACGGCCTTTTGCGGGTTCGTTTGACATCAGGGATTTGTAATCGAGCCTAGGTCTTTCTTCGGGGTCTTCACCCTCTTTAGGAAGTTCAAGAGTGTTGATGGCAAAGTTTATTTTGCACCAGTCTAAAAAGTTTGCACTCACATCGACGGTCACCACCTCTTTGGCGCCGCCAAGGGCGGCATTGACGCTAAAGCCGCCGGTGTAAGAAAATAAATTAAGAACACTTTTGTCCTTGGAATTCTCACGCACCCATTTGCGGTTTTCTCTTTGGTCAAGAAATAAACCCGGCGAGAGGCCGGTGTCTGAACGACATTCGTATTTGACGCCATTTTCGGTGGCGATCCAGCGGGGGGATTCGGGGGCGGCTGGCCATAGCAACTGGGCGTTAGGATCTTCGCCGCGATTGAGCATTTTGCGTACAAAGAATTTCTTTTTAAATTTGTCCGCCACACGTTGAAATCTGATTAAGTCTTTGTCATTCGGATCACTGTCTTTATACCAGTAGATCCATAGATGATCGCCAAACATGTCAATACGGTAAGAGTCAATATCCTGGTGGCTAAGGCGGAAACACTCGCTGGGGTGATTCGCAAAATCCAAAAGCCACTGGCGCTTTTGAAAAGCCTCGAGAATCATCAGATCTTCTTGTTCAACCTGCGGATTAAGTTCAAGTTCGGAGATCCAAACAGGGTGATCAGATTCGAATTGATATTTTTTATTTTTATAGTCAAAAGATAAACTTGAGGCGTGCAAACAGAGACGATAAAAAGAAGAGCCATTATGATGTTTGTCGCCGAGAACTGGAATGCCATTGGCCTCTGCATGCAAACGAATTTGGTGCGGTTTTCCAGTGACTGGCTCGGCAAGCCAAAGATCCCATTGCGAATAGGTTTTTATTTTTTTAAATTTTGTTTTTGAGTTGAAGGGCTGGGTGGCGAGACTTACAAAGGTGCCCTTGTCTTTTTCAATCGTTGACTCATATTCAAAAGATTCAATTTGAATACGACGATCGGTTAAAAATAAATATTTTTTATGGATCAAATGCTTTTCAAAAAGCGAGGCGAGCTCGGCGGCGGCGACTTTGCTTTTAGCAAAAAGGATGGCCCCAGAGGTTTCTTTGTCTAAGCGGTGAACGACGAACAAGTCTTCTTTAAGTTTTTCTGAAAGGACCTCGACAAAGCCTTTTTTGCCAATATCTGGGGAGTGGGTGTTGAAACCACTCGGTTTTTGCGCAAAGAGAAAAGAATTAGAAGAAGGCTTCATGTCTTTGAGCGTTACATGGATTTTATTGTAGGTCACGGGAACTTTCTGTAGATTAGCTCCACATTTTAAGCATTCGCTTAATAATCGTGGAGGTTTCACAAGATGAAGGTATTCGCAAAAATTTCTCTGTTAATTCTAACCCTCTCCATTCTATCTGGTTGCGGAATTCAATCAATTCCCCAGAGCAAGAACAACGTCGAGGCTGCGCTTGCAGAGATCACCAATCAATACAAACGTCGTGCAGATTTGATTCCCAATTTGGTAAATGTCGTGAAGGGTTATGCCAAACACGAAGAGCAAACTCTGAACTCTGTTATCGAGGCTCGCGCGAAGGCGACTCAAGTTGTTCTCGATCCCACTAAGATGACTCCAGAAAAGCTTAAAGAGTACCAAGCAGCTCAGTCTGGTTTGTCTCAGGCGCTAGGTCGGTTGATGGTGGTATCAGAACAATATCCAAATCTCAAGGCGGATACTCAGTTCAGAGATTTGCAAGCTCAGCTTGAGGGGACTGAAAATCGTGTCACAATTGCTCGTCAACGGTATATCGAATCGGTCAAAGAGTTTAATAATTTGGTAACAGTCCCGCCAACAAGTTGGACCAATTCGCTCTTCTACAAGAACGAAAAAATGCTACAGTGGGATGTTGCTGCGGATGAAAAAGGGACTATTGAAAAACCTCCGCAGGTTAACTTTTAGTAATGTTTAAGTTTTTTTTCAGTTTATTTTTTTTGTATGCCCAATTTGTAGGGGCTGCCGAGTTTAAGATTCCGCGGTTGTCTGGGCCCGTGATAGACGAAGTGGGGATTTTAGCACCTCAACATCGTCGCGAGTTAGAGTCTGTTATTCGAGATTATAACTCCCAAGGTAAGGCCCAGTTACAAGTGTTGGTGATAGAATCTTTAGGGGGGCTTTCGATCGAAGAGGCCTCGATCAAGATTGCCGAGGCTTGGAAATTAGGAACAGAAAAAAAAGACGATGGCATTTTGTTTTTAATAGCACCGAAAGAACGCAAGGTGCGCATCGAGGTGGGGCAGGGTCTCGAAGGGGCTTTGCCTGACGTCATTGCAAAACGCATTGTAGATGATTCAGTCGTTCCGCTTTTCAAGGCCCGCGATATGTCGACGGGTGTTGTTGTTGGAGTTGTCCAGATTATCAAAGCGATTGATCAGGAGTATGCCGATCAGAACTTGCAGCCCACCGAGAGAACGCGAAAATCGATTCCCGGATGGGCTGTTATTTCGGTGTTGTTATTTTTGCTTTTTATTGGACGGTTTATGCCCAGGTCTTCTTTTGCTGGTCGCCATGGCCGTGGTGGTGGTTACTACGGCGGCGGCGGTGGCTGGGGCGGCGGCGGAAGCGGTTGGTCTGGTGGCGGCGGCGGGTTTAGTGGGGGTGGGTCTTCGGGCTCTTGGTGATTTATGTCAAAACGATGGATCAAAAAGTATATCAGTGAAAGTGATGCCTCTGAAATTTCAAAAGCTGTGGTACAGGCTGAGGCTGGAACGCTTGGGGATATCGTGCCGATGATTGTGCGTCGGAGCTCGGCTGTGCGTCATGTTCCTGTGGTTTTATCTTTGTGTTTTTTTATTTTATTTTTAGGCCTTGAGCTTCTTGGGGTGAGTGGTTGGTATTTAAGTGATTTGTTACCAATTATGACTCTGCATTGGGGAGTTCAGGTGGCTTTTTTACTGGCCTTGTGTGCATTAGCCTGGGGGCTTTCGCATTTGCATCCGGTGCAGAGATTATTGACCTCAAATAGCGACGAAATCGACCAGGTAGAAAAAAGAGCCCAACTTGAATTTTTCCAACAAAGGATCAACCGCACAAGTCGGAAAAGTGCAGTTCTGATTTTCGTATCAGTGATGGAGAGGCGGGCCGTTGTTTTAGCGGATGAGGGGATTGCCAAGAAATTTGACCCCAAAGTTTGGGACGAGATTCTAAGACCCCTGTCTCAAGCTTTGCGCGAGGGAAGTTGGAGTCAGGGCTTTCAGGACGCAATTCGTCGAAGCGGGGACCTTTTAAAGGCCCATTTTCCGGCAGAAAATGGATTATCTGCTGGCGAAATCAGCAATCAATTGATAATTAAAGATTGAATCTCACGCCGCATAGTTTCTTCCCTCTGAAGAAAACATGCGTTAAGTTTCGATATCTCATAGTGCGGCCGTAGCTCAGCTGGATAGAGTACTTGGCTTCGAACCAAGGTGTCGGGAGTTCGAATCTCTCCGGCCGCACCAATTTATTCTCGGTACGAACACCCGGTTCGACCGAAGAACCTCCAAAGATTGTCATTTCAGTGCAGTTATAACATAGTCAATTACGGCTCTGACTCTTGCGCTATGTACGATATCTGGATGAGCAACTAACCATAACGGAGTTCGGCCTGATTCAATGACTTGTAACTGTACAAGCTTTGAATCTCGTTCTGCTAAAAAGCTGGGTAAAATTCCGATCCCCAATCCAGACTGAATTGAATAGAAAACTGAACTCCAAGCTCCTGATCGAATTGTGCAGTGAAGGTGGGGTTCAATTTTTTTTAAGAGTTGTTTTTCTAGTTCACTCATGGAGTTTGGAAAAAGCCCTATGAAGGGAAACTTCTTAAGATCTTCTTTTGTTGCTGGTCTTCGAGTTGAAGTAAATAACGATGGATGACCGTAAAGCGATAGTTGAATTTCACCAATTTTTTTTACCACCAAATCACGCTGCGTAGGCCGTACAAGTCTAATGGCAAGATCAGCTTCTCGCCTTGAAAGGTTAACAGCCTCAGGGCCCGTCAAAAATTCAAATTTGATTTGTGAATGTTTCTGTATAAAAGGCTGAAGCTTTGGAATGAGCCAATGATTAGCTAAGGCGCCGGGCATGGCAATTTTAACAATACCCTCAATACGCTCCTCCTGACCTGCAATGAGTCTTTCAACTGAATGAATTCCCTCTTCTAAGGCTTTAAGCGTTGGCAAAACTCTTTCACCAGCGAGAGTCAGAAAATATCCATCAGAACGTTTTTCAAACAACTGTGTTCCCAATGAATCCTCCAAGGTTTGAATTCGTCGCCCGACGGTCGCTTGATCAACTTTGAGCTCTCGAGCCGAAGCTTTCAGAGTCATATTTCGTTGAAGTGCTAAAAAGTACCTAAAGTCATCCCATTGATTCATACTATTCCACCATTTGAGTTAATGAATATATTATACATGTCTGTAAATATGCATTTTGTAAATGCATATTTACGCATTTACAAAATCAGAATGAATGAATAGAAGGTATTAACTTTAAAACGCAGAAAAGGAATCATAATGGGAAAACTATTTCTATATTTAATGACACTGTTATCGTTAATTACGAACGCGGCCTTTGCATCAGTTTGGAAAATTGACGAAAAGATGAAATTCAATTTTGCCTTTTTGCCCTCAAAAATAGCTAAAACAGAGAAGGCATCGGCAAAGACAATTTTAATGAATATTCCTAGCTATGCTCCCGACATAACCAATATCGTATATAAAAGCTTATTAGATCTTGGATTTCCAATACCACCGATTGAAGCTCCAGAGAATCATCGGTTCTTAATTAAACTTTATAGTTACCCAATTGAGCTGAAAGGGGAATTATCAACTCATCGAGCGTTAAACCCCTTTTATATTGCTCTGCTGCCTAATGGAAAATCCATTTTAAAATATGGATCTGATTCAAAAAATTTGGTTGTCAAACATTCTGTGATTGATGAGGTGACTCATTCTGAATATACAAGCAAATCTCCGTTGCCTGAGTTTTCCCTAATAAAAGGTTCAAATCAGGATAAACAAAACTATTTTGATGGTTCTATTCCCTATACTACAATTTATGTTAAACCAGAAAAATCAAAGCGAGGCCTTTCAGAGAGAGAGCTGGCAAAATATAGTGCGGACGGAGTTATTTCATTCCATCAAGAAATTTTGGAAGCCTATCGAAAATTATTGGTTGAAATTGAACCCAATGAGAAAAACTTTAGATTTCTAGAAGCTCAAGTTTGCCCAACATCATTTGATGAAATTTGCGCAGTCAAGCTCATCGAAGTAGCAAAAGCGCCGCTGGTTTTTGATAATTATAAAACTTTGCCGATGCCTCACGATCCAAAAAAAGTTTTTCTAACAGGTTTATTGCTGGTCAAAGTTTCAGAATTTTCTATTCACATCAAAATTGATAATTTGGAATTAAATTTAAATACGTTTTTAAAAACAGCTTCACTTGCGCATTCCCAACTTCTTGAAGTGGGGAGTGTCTTGGATCTGAGGTAACGTTAACAGATACATTTAAAGATTGTATTAAAAGATTCATAAAAAGAAGAAAAAGAACGCTTTGCTAATAATAAACCGACCCCAGGAGGCCATGTATGAAGAAGATATTTAAAACGATAATAATTTTGTTAGGACTATTTCCAGGAATTCACTCCTATGCCGCTGATAACAGATGGGCGCACATAGGTCCTTTGAAATCTTCAAATCTAACCATTCTTTTAGATTATCAGATCCAAACAGTTCGAGGAAAAGACCCTTGGTATCCGAATTCACCGCAAGGGCCCATGACCTTTACCTCAACAGCCAGCCCAATATGGATCAATGTACTTCGCGGTGGCTTAAACCCGAACGATCGAGTTAAAGCAATGGTCATTTCGTATGTTACTACAGTTTATCGAGGGCAAAGACCATACACAGGAGTGGATCAAATATTAGAGGTGAACTTGAATTATGCAGAACCGGGTCGTTTTACTACGACAATCAAACCTCATATTACGTCAGCTCAATTTAATGATGGCTATGCGCTTACAACAAAGTATTATCGCCAAGAACTGGTCATTTGGATAAACGGTGCAATCTACAAAGATCCGAACTCAGGCAATAACTTTTCATTCGACTTATCACGCGGTAGTTATAAATAGTAGAGACCCGGTAAATAGATTATTTCGATGAGAAACATAGAAAGGATTTTACTTATGAAAATGTTAACACTGTTATTGGTTCTTTTCAATTTTTTAAGTGCTTGGGGATCTGCCTCTACAAATCCAGTAAAATCTCGTCTCAAATCCGGAGAAACAGCGATGGGTGGTTACATTTCAATTGCAGATTCTAAGGTCGTAGAGAATGTGGCTCTACCCAAGAAATTAGATTTCATTTGGATTGAGGCTCTTCAAAATGACATCGGTCCCAGGGAGGTACAGTCGCTTGTAATTGCTGCTGAGAACGAAAACTTAGTGCCTATTGTTCGGGTTCCTAAAAATGATCGTGATGAAATTAAAAAATATTTAGGAACTGGGGTTATGGGAGTGGTTATACCGGGTGTGAAAAATAGAGAAGATGCTCTGAATGCTGTAGCCGCACTCAAGTATGCTCCTGAAGGAAATCGTCCACCAGGCGTCGATCGCGCGACTCGGTATATGGGGCGAATCAAGGAATACATGGCCAACGCAAATCAGAACATGTTGGTAATATTAACGGTAGATAATGAGGACTTCGTCCGAAACTTAGAGAGTATTCTTTCCGTTCAGGGAATCGATGTCATTCATGTGGGACCTCTTCATTTATCTTCAAGTATGGGTCTTAGTATCGATGCCAAAGAGGTGAAGCAAGCAATAGAAAAAGTAGAAATCGCAGCAAAAAATAAAGGAATTCCTTTGGGCGGCGCAAACGCAAAATACACCCAGCTTAATACCCTTAAGAAAAAAGGATATCGCTTTTTAACGGTTCCTGGCGACATGGAATTGCTTCGACATGGAGTTGAAAGCTTTTTTAGCGCTCCATAATCCAGGCGATGTTAGAAAGACTCTGCAGATAACGACATCAAGGACAAAAACTGGTAGAAGAAGTTTCCCCCACTTGCTACGTCACGCACTGGCCACTAATCTATTAAACAGAGGAGCACGTCTAATGATGATCTAGCAGTAACTTCGTCACCGATTTATTGAATCCACCATGATCTATGTTGTCTCGCGACCCATCAGAAATAGGTGTGAATATGATTTTCATAAGCCAGCTTATATGTGAATATTTTCTTGCGTCTGATGTCAATTCATGTTATGAATTGTTAATAACGGAGGTTTTCTGTATGAGAACAGCAAAAGTAATTAGCTTGTCTTTGCCCCCAGAAATGGAAGCAGAAGTTCAAAAGATTGCCAAAGAAGAACACAGGACGATTTCAGAGCTTTTGCGAGAAGCTTTTCGGCAGTATTTAACCAATAGGGATTTGAGCACTATCCGAAAAGAGGGTCGTAAAATTGCCAAAAAAATGAAATTGAATCCTGAAGATATTGCCAAAGTTGTCAGAGCTGGCCGGAAATAATTGGATCATGTTAAAAGTTTGTATAGACACAAATGTCTGGATCAGCGGAATTATTTTTTTTGGAAAACCAGCAGAGGTTGTTACTGCGGCACTAAATAGAAAATTTGAATTGGTTTTATCAAAAGTAATAGTCGATGAGATTGAAAAAAACCTGATTGCAAAAT
Organism: Pseudobdellovibrionaceae bacterium; assembly: GCA_016719575.1. Lineage (GTDB taxonomy): Bacteria > Bdellovibrionota > Bdellovibrionia > Bdellovibrionales > Bdellovibrionaceae > JACMRP01. The sequence goes on from JADJYV010000003.1 coordinate 64,477, forward strand.
TCAAGTTCAGCCGAGCCAACACCCATAAGCTAATTAATAGAATTCTTCAAGTCGCAGATCTTTATGAGCCTTCAGGGAAAATTAGAATTATTGGCAATCAACATGCAGATAACTTGGTTTTAGAAACCGCCTTTCTTGGAAATGCCAAATATTTGGTTACTGGAGACAAAGAACATCTTTTACCTCTGAAAATATTCAAGCATGTAAAGATAGTCGATCCAGCTACTTTTTTGATGCAAATTAAGAAGTAGCAATGTAGATACGCCTACATCACTTCACTTTTCCGTTTCTTTGATGAGATCTCGATATTTAATAATTGGTTCGATTTTTCTTTTTTGTTAAAGCATTTGCAAAAGGAGTCATTTTAGGAAGTCCATGGGAAGCTTTTGCTAATGCAGCTTTCCGTGTTGAAGTAAATATTTTTTCAGCAGTCATTGTTCCTCCACATAAGAGCATAACAACTACAGCTATAGTTACTAGGTCATTCATAATTTGTCCCTCTGGTTAGATTTTACCATTCCATCTTTTGTACATATTAAAAATGGTTTTGCTATCCCATTTTGATTTTCCTGCTCTAGTCTTATATCCACGACGAGCGAGTTCTCTCGCTGTTTTGCTTTGAGTGAATCCATCTCGATTGATTAAATTCACCACATTCCGACAAATTTGCAGTTCTCTTTTATTGGGAATTAGTTTTCCAGCTTGAACTTGATAACCATAAGGTGCTACGGGACAGCGATAGTTTTCAGGGTTGAGATTTCTTCCAGAAGTCATGCCATCTCTGATTCCCATGGCATGAAGTCGAACTCGAATCATTGATTTGGACACATGAAATAATTTTGCAATTTGAGGGATCGAAAGTCCTTTTTCAACATATTGTACGCGAATTTCTTCAGGGTTGAGGAGTTTCGCGGAGAGCGTGATTTTAATAAAATCAATAACATACGGGGTGTTCTTACCGCATTCGGGTTGGTGCACCACTTTGAAACTCCATAATTCCAATGCCTTGCCAATAGCCCCCAACCAGATGTCCCGAACAGAGGCATCCAGGCATGTCTGTATCAAATGCTAAGCCCTATTGACATATAGTATAAATCTAGATAAAATATAGACGATGATCACGTTTGATTGGGATGAAGATAAAAATAAAGCAAACCGTAAAAAACACGGTATTTGGTTCGAGGAAGCCGGATCGGTTTTTGATGATGTTCACGGTCGATTATTTTTAGACTCTGAAAATTCGGACCACGAAGATCGATTCATTTTGATTGGCTACAATAGCTCCAGTAAGCTTTTGGTCGTTGTCCATTGTCACAGGGAACTAGACTCAGTCATTCGAATTATCTCAGCTCGTAAAGCTACTAAAACAGAGAGGACGTACTATGAAAAAGGAATATGATTTCGATAAAATGAAGGAAGTTAAAAATCCGTATCCTGCCAAAAAGAAGAAAGCTGTCGGTATTAATTTGAGTCCTGCCGTCATCGATTACTTCAAAAAGCTCTCTGATGAGTCAGGAGTTTCCTATCAAAAGCTTATAGACCTCTATCTTCTGGATTGTGTGAAGAGCAAAAAGAAGCTTTCGATGAAGTGGACGGCTTAAAGCCTTACAGGCATGCCTGAATAGCGTTTATAGTTTGTGTTCTCCCTATATAAAGACCTTGCCTCATTCCTGGGAATATCACTAAATCCCTTATGTTTATAAATGGTAATTCGATAGCTTTTTTCATTTATCCTCCTTGAAAAATACTTTGTTATTTTTGATTTGAATTGAAGACCAGTATGGGTGCAACGATGGAACTCCCATCTCTTTAGAGCAGACGGAGTTCAGCTCAATGATGGATGTTTGCATGAGGTTTAATTTGGATTTTTTAGCTATGAGCTGAATTTCTTCTAAAAATTCGATTTTTGAATAAAACAGATCTTTAACTTCACAATTTAAAGAATCTGCAAGTCGTCTCAGGGTTGAAAGCTGGGGGTCTACATTTCCATTTTCAATCTTAGCAATTTGCTGTTGAGTCGTCGAGCAAAGCTCAGCCAACTGCTTTTGTGTGATATCTTTCTTTTTTCTTAGTTGAGCAATTCTTAATTCCATCTTTACACCCTATAAGGCGTATTAGATCATACACCTTATAGGGTGTAAAATATTTTTTTCTGGTCTAGCTCTTTTAAGCAATCCAGCTTAAACACGCAGTTCGAAACTCCTCAAGCTGGGCGCACCAATTTAGATACGGTACGAACTCCAGACGGGGTGATCAGGTTAGGCTCGGTGCGCGTAAAAAAGATGTAAAAATCAGATTCTTTACATCTTTTTTACGCGTTCGCGGTGCAAGTTAAGTATGTCAAAACGAGAAACGTCGAAAGGATGCATATGAAGAAACATGGAAAACATTTGAAAAAGGCATTGGTTGGCCTACTTGCAATTGGGGCTGTGAACAGCGCTTCAGCTGAAGAATCTAAAGAACAAGCTACGAATTCAGCTCTTGGGATAGAGTGGAATGGATATTTTGACTTTTACTATCAGTCGAGTCCGCAAGGTCATGCAGCGATACCTGCAACCTCAGCTGGTCCGGCAGTAGTAGAAGGAAGATATTTTGACAGACATTCGAATCAAATGACTCTGAACATGGCCGAACTCTCTCTTAAAAAGAAAACAGGTAAAGTTTCTTTTCGAGCTGATCTTGCCTTGGGCGAGATGGTTGACCAATTGAGTGGTGGTGGCTCCCAATCCGTGACCGGAACAGGCGCTGGTCAAAATCCTACTAATACTGCGGCAAATGAGTCGACTCGAAACTTAACTCAGGCAACAATAACCTATGCTGCTACCGAAAAATTGTCTGTAACAGCGGGTAAGTTCTATACCCACATGGGTCTGGAAGTCACAAAAGCAAAGGATAACTGGCAATACTCTAGAAGTTATACTTTCAACTATGGAATTCCTTTTTGGCATGAGGGTATTAGTGGAACATATACTGTCATACCTGACAAGTTCGCGGGCACCATTTACCTGTTGAATGCTTGGGATGGCAGACTCTCGCAAGAGCAAAATAAGTCGACAACTGTGGGCGCTAATCTGAACTTCACTGGTGTCGAGGGGCTTGTAGCTAACTATAATTATATAGGTGGCGCAGAAGCAACGGATCAAAGTCGTCGTGAGGCTCATGAAATTAATCTGACGTACACAGTAAATCCAACAATTATTTTGGCAACAGACTATGTGCTCGGTACGCAAAAAAATATTCCAACAACTGGTGATGCAAAATGGAGTGGCCTGGCTGTCTATCTAAAGGCTGCGCTTAGTAGTTTCTATTCAATCAGTCCACGCTATGAAGTTTTTGATGATTCAGACAAAGGTTTTGCGATTGCGGGAGGATTTTCAGCTTCAGGTACAAAACAAAAAATTACTTCATGGACGTTGGCAAATAATTTCAATCTTGGCGATGGTTTGGAAGCAAGATTAGAGCTTCGTTCGGATAAGTCCGATTCGAATCTATTTTTTAAGGACAAAGATGGCGCCAATAGTGACCATCAAGAATCTTATACGGCGGCATTTTTGTACTCATTTTAATCGAATCAATTTTGGTAAATCTGAAAGTTGAGGGGAATTTATCAGCTTTGCCAAAATAGGCCTCGACCTTATTCTTTCCCGCGTCGGGGCCTTGAATCAATTTGCGATTTTTACATCTTTTTTACGCTGGTCCGAGTTAGTTTGATTGGGTTGAAAAGATAATTTGGAGGAATTTATGGATTTTATTGTTGCAGGACTGATCGGATGCGCAGTTCTTGTTTATTTAACTTACGCCCTGTTTAACCCAGAAAAGTTTTGAGGTTCATATGAGAATCAACGATTACATACAGTTTATTGCCTATGTTGCATTACTCATAGCAATCACTCCGCCGCTTGGTCGTTTTATGGCTAAGGTTTTTCAAGGTGAGAAAACTTGGCTTCACAAACCTTTGGGTTGGTTGGAAAATCTGACTTATAAGATTTCTGGTATTAACTCGAAAGAAGAGATGGGCTGGAAGGGTTATGCCGCAGCTTTTATGGTGTTCCATGTTATTGGAATCATAGTTCTTATGGTTTTCCAGATGACCCAAGCTTGGTTACCACTAAATCCACAAGCTCTTCCAAATGTTTCGTGGCATTCGGCATTGAATACTTCGGTTAGTTTTATTACCAACACAAACTGGCAAGGGTACTCAGGCGAAGTGACAATGAGTTATTTGACTCAAATGGCCGCCCTCACTGTGCAGAACTTTTTAAGTGCAGCTTGTGGTATCGCCATCGCCATTGCACTCACTCGTGGGATAGCTCGAAGGTCGTCATCTACTATTGGAAACTTTTGGGTTGATACAACTCGAGCTACAATTTACATTCTTTTGCCAATTTGTGTGATCTTTACGCTTATTTTGGTCGGCCAAGGCGTAGTTCAAACTTTTGCTGCATATATAGATGTCATTACCCTTGAAGGTTTGAAGCAGACAATCGGTTTGGGACCAGCCGCTTCTCAAGTGGCGATAAAAATGCTTGGAACTAACGGCGGTGGTTTTTTTAACGCCAATGCGGCTCATCCATTTGAAAACACAACTGCCCTCTCTAATTTTCTTCAGATGTTGTCAATTTTTTCTATCGGTGGAGCATTGACTTATACCTATGGGATTATGACTAAGTCTCGAAAGCATGGCTGGGTCATTTTCGGAACGATGCTGGCAATGTTTATCGCATTTACAACATTTTCTTTAATGTCCGAATACACGACGAATCCAGTTTTCAACCAAGCTGGTATCATGGAAGGAAAAGAGACTCGATTTGGAGTTTTCAACAGTGTCTTTTTCTCGACCATCACGACATCTGCATCATGCGGAGCTGTGAATGCGATGCACTCATCACTGTCACCATTGTCAGGTGGTATTGCGATGGTCAACATGATGCTTGGTGAGATCATTTTCGGTGGCGTTGGAGCGGGTCTTTATGGAATGCTTCTTTTTGTCTTGCTGACAGTATTCATTGCCGGTTTGATGGTTGGAAGAACTCCGGAATACATGGGTAAAAAGATTGAAGCACGTGAGATGACGATGGTCATTCTAGCAATCTTAGCTCCATGCGCTTCAATTCTGATTGGAACTGCAATTTCAGCCGTTTCTCCAGCAGCTCTTTCAAGCTTGGCGAATAAAGGGCCTCATGGTTTTTCTGAAATGCTCTATGCCTTTACTTCAGCCGCAGCGAACAATGGCAGTGCCTTTGCTGGTTTAAGTGCAAATACATTGTATTACAATTTGATGTTGGCAATTGCGATGTTTATAGGTCGATTTGCTATCATCATTCCAATACTTGCGGTCGCTGGCAGTCTGGCTCAGAAAAAATATTCGCCGCCATCGGCAGGCACATTCGAAACAGATACAGGACTCTTCGCGGTCCTATTGGTTGGAGTTATTCTGATAGTAGGAGCATTAACTTTCCTTCCTGGTCTGTCATTAGGGCCAATCGTTGAGCATCTTATGATGATCAAAGGTCAAACATTTTAAGAGGTAATATATGTCTGAAGTTAATCAAAACCCATTGTTCGATACAAAACTTGTAGTGCCAGCCCTGAAAGAATCATTTCTAAAGTTGGACCCACGAGTACAAATGAAAAATCCTGTCATGTTTGTCACCCTCATCGGTGCATTCATGACGACCGTGTACGTGATTTTTAACATTGGTCATGGCTCGAAGTTTTTTGAATTTCAAATTTCACTCTGGCTATGGTTTACGGTCCTTTTTGCCAATTTTGCTGAGGCTATTGCTGAAGGGCGGGGAAAAGCTCAGGCAGAAAGTTTGAAAAAAACCCGGACTCAAACTATTGCACGACTTATGAGTGGCAAAAGTGAGTCAAAAATTAGTGCCGCAGATCTTAAGAAGGGAAATGTCGTTGTCTGTGAAGCCGGGGATATAGTTCCTGGAGATGGCGAGGTCATTGAAGGTATCGCCAGTGTTGATGAGTCGGCCATTACTGGTGAATCTGCCCCTGTTATTCGTGAATCCGGTGGGGATCGTAGCGCGGTCACTGGTGGTACCCGAGTTATCAGTGATCGCATCCTCATTCGCATAACAGCGGAGGCGGGGAACAGTTTTTTAGATCGAATGATCGCATTGGTCGAGGGAGCAAAAAGACAAAAAACTCCGAATGAAATCGCTCTGAGTATTGTATTGGCGGGTCTTACAATCATATTTGTGCTGGCGGTTATGACATTGAAGCCGTTTGCGGACTATAGTGCTGCGGCGGCAGGGCAAGATTTAGGGGCGATTGTTACTGTGCCTGTACTGATTGCTCTTTTAGTTTGTCTTATTCCAACAACAATTGGTGGTCTGCTGAGTGCGATCGGCATCAGTGGAATGGACCGACTGATTAGACGAAATGTCATAGCAACAAGCGGTCGCGCGGTTGAAGCTGCCGGAGATATTGATGTCCTTTTACTAGATAAAACCGGAACGATTACTTTGGGTAATCGAATGGCGACAGCCTTTCTTCCAGTAAAAGGAATTACAGCTGAAAGACTTGCAGAATCCTCTCAGCTGGCGTCGCTTGCGGATGAAACTGCAGAAGGGCGATCTATTGTGGTCTTAGCAAAAGAAAAATTTTCTATGCGGGCAGAAAGTGTTCAGCCCGCTCAGGCTCAGTTCATTCCTTTTTCTGCAAATACTAGGATGAGCGGAATTGATTTTAAAAACACAACGGGTGCAAGAAGCATTCGTAAAGGTGCAGGTGACTCAGTCAAAGAATATGTGAAAAATCTAGGCGGAAGAATTCCTCAAGATTTGGATGGCTTAGTGGATGGTGTCGCTAAAAAAGGAGGAACACCTTTAGTAGTAGCTGATGGAAAGGAAATTTTAGGTGTTGTCCAACTTAAGGACATCGTTAAAGGCGGAATTAAGGAACGCTTTTCCGAACTCAGAAAAATGGGAATTCGAACCGTTATGATTACAGGCGACAATTCCCTGACCGCAGCTGCGATTGCTGCCGAGGCTGGTGTCGATGATTTCATGGCTCAAGCAACTCCCGAAACTAAGTTGAAGCGCATACGCGATGAGCAGGCAATGGGGCACCTCGTGGCAATGACAGGAGATGGTACCAATGATGCCCCTGCTTTAGCTCAAGCCGATGTCGGTGTGGCAATGAACACTGGAACGCAGGCAGCTCGTGAAGCTGGAAACATGGTAGATCTGGACAGCAACCCTACGAAGCTGATTGAAATTGTTGAAATTGGAAAACAGCTCTTAATGACAAGAGGATCGTTGACGACATTTAGTATTGCCAATGATGTGGCAAAATATTTTGCGATTCTTCCTGCACTATTCAGCACCCTTTATATTATTCAGGGTACAAAGGAAGGACCATTGGCAGTGTTAAACGTGATGAAGCTAGTGTCTCCGCAGAGCGCAATTTTGAGTGCTGTGATTTTCAATGCACTCGTCATTGTCGCATTGATCCCGCTAGCACTTAAAGGTGTGCCTTATCGTGCTGAAGGGTCATCGGCAGTTCTTAAAAGAAATTTATTAATATATGGTGTTGGCGGTATTATCATTCCATTTGTTGGAATAAAACTGATTGATATCGTTATTACGTCTATTGGTTTGGTTTAAGCCAAAGGGAGTTTTTTATGAAATATATAATGCCTGCAATTCGATTCAAACTTTTTATGATAGTCTTACTTGGTTTGATTTACCCCTTTGCAATGACGGGAATTTCTCAAGTTATATTCCCACGTCAGGCAAGCGGAGATTTTTTAAATCGTGGCGGTCAAGTCGTTGGCTCTCGACTGATTGCTCAGAAGTTTGAGAAACCTGAATATTTTTGGTCTAGGCCCTCAGGTGTCGACTACAATCCGTTGCCATCTGGCGGCTCCAATCAAGGGCAAGCAAGTGCTGATCTTAAGAAAGTTGTTGATGAGCGGAAAGTTAAACTTAAGGCAGCTCATCCCGACCAAACGGGAGAGCCTCCACAAGACCTACTTTTTGCTTCAGGTAGTGGAATAGACCCACACATTAGTCCAGGCGCTGCTCAGTACCAACTGCAACGTGTGGCAAAAGCAAGGAATATTACTATTGAGCAAGTACAAAAGCTCATAGACCAAGCTAGCGAAGGACGACAATTGGGCATTCTTGGCGAGCCGACAGTGAACGTACTAGCCCTCAACCTTTCGCTTGATAAGGCTCAAGGAATTGAGACAGCTCCTGTGCTTGCGCCAACTCCGGCCCAGCCTGCAGCTCCTGAAAATGCTACGCCTTCGGCACCAGTTGAGACAAAATAGTATGTACTAGGAGATTCATTTGAATTCTGATAACAGACCCGATCCAGATGCACTTTTAAGTGCTCTGGATGAGGAAGAAAAAAATCAAAAACAAGGACAGCTCCGAATTTTTTTGGGAATGTCGGCTGGTGTTGGCAAAACTTATGCAATGCTTCGTGCAGCTCATCAAAAGTTAAACGAAGGGGCCGATGTTGTTGTAGGGGTTGTTGAGACTCACGGCAGAGCTGAGACAGTTGCACTGACAGAGGGTCTGCCGGTTATTCAGAAAAAGAGAGTTGAGTATCGAGGCACAGCACTTGAGGAGATGGATCTAGAAGAGATTCTTCGAAGGCGACCAGAACTCGTAGTTGTTGATGAATTGGCCCACACCAACGTCCCCGGATCAAGACATGAAAAGCGATATCAGGATGTATTGGAAATCCTTGATGCTAATATTGATGTTTACACAGCATTTAATGTTCAGCATCTTGAAAGTCGTAAAGACTCGGTCGAAGCAATTACAGGGATTCCGATTCGTGAGACCGTGCCTGACAGCATGTTGGAGCGAGCGAGCCAAGTTGAACTGGTGGACATTGCACCTTCTGAGCTTCTAAAGAGATTAAAAGAAGGAAAAGTTTATCTTGGTGATAAGGCGGATCGAGCGGCGCAGAACTTCTTCAAAGAAGACAAGCTCACCGCACTTCGTGAAATTGCGCTGAGAATGACGGCAGAGCGTGTTGATCAGGATTTACAAAAATTTGTCAGCATTAGAGCTGAGGGTAACCCCTGGCAGACTAATGAAAGGCTGTTAGTTGCAGTCAGCCATAGCCCCTATTCAGAAAAATTGATCCGAGCTACAAGGCGGCTCGCCTACAACCTTGAGGCTCCGTGGATCGCATTGCATGTTGATACTGGAATTTCATTAAATGACACAGACCAAGCTCAATTGGTAAAAAACCTTAATCTTGCCCGCGAACTTAAGGCAGAAGTGATAACCACCACTGAAGTTGATGTGCCTTCTGCTGTGCGAAGAATTTGTAGAGTAAAGAATGTTACTCAGGTTGTTGTCGGTCGGCCAACTCGAAGATGGTTTCGGGATGTCATTGAAAGAGGAAATCTCTTGGAGCGGCTTGTTCGTGAAAGTCTAGAGGTTGATGTGCACATCATTCGACAAGAGGGAATCTCGCTAATTCGACCAAGCCTCATAGATGAACTATCCTACTATCGTTCAAAAACGGGTCTAGTTAAATATTGGTACACTTTCTGTGCAATTGTTGGAGTAGGTATTGTTAGTGCAATTCTTGACGGCTTCATAGGCTATCGAGCTGTTGGGTTTATTTTTCTTTTAGCGGCAATTGTTGTTGGAATGTTTGGCTCCATCGGAGCTGTTATTTTTGCAGCAAGCATGAGTGCTCTAATATGGAACTATTTTTTTATTCCTCCAAGATTCACGTTTGCCATCAACAACACTGAAGATTTCTTGATGTGCATTGCGTTCTTTGGCGTTGCTTTGATCACGGGATTTTTAACCAATCGGATTCGTTTTCACGAAAAAGTGATGCGTGAGCGTGAAGAACGAACAAATGTCCTTTACGAGGTTCTTAAAGACATAGCAAATGCGACCGAGAAATCGGATTTTTTAACTAAGGTTACAGAAAGAGTTGGCGCATTGTTGGAAGCTTCTTGCGGAGTCGTCTTGAAGTCGAATCAGGGTAAGCTTGAGTTTGAAGATGCTAAATCTTATTCTGTTCGCCTCAACGAGAAAGATCAGGCAGTTGCTCAATGGTGCTTTGAAAATAAGAAATCGGCTGGCTGGTCTACAGATACTCTTGCGCAATCCCGTGCGCTGTTCTTACCTCTCAAGGGTACTTCGGAAACTGTCGGAGTATTTGTTTTTCAGCCAACAAAGAAATCTCGAAAACTTGATCTTGAGAAAGAAAGTCTTCTTTTTTCTATTGTTCGACAGCTCAGTGTTTCAATAGAAAAGCATTTTCTAACTAAGCGTTTTGCTGAAACTCAACGATTGAAGGATTCTGAGGAGCTTCATCAGACTTTATTAAATTCAATTTCTCATGAAATGAGAACGCCACTTACCGCTATTCTTGGCGCAGCGTCGGCATTAGAAAGTGATGAGCTTACTGGCGGAAATAGATACGTAAAAGAAGTTGCCTCTGGATTGCATGATGCCGGCGACCGATTGAATCGTGTTATTGAAAATCTGTTGGATATGAGTCGACTTAATTCTGGTGTATTGTCATTGAAATTAGAATGGCACGACTTCAACGACCTATTTAGTGTAGTTGTAAAAAAGCTTCAAAAACTACTAGCTCAACATAAAGTTCTAATTAATTTTTTAGACGAAGTTTATTTAGTAAAAATGGATTACAGACTTATGGAACACGCCCTATCCAACCTTATTTTAAACGCCGCGATATATTCTCCTGTTGGGACCGAAATTAGAATTACACAGAAGAAAACAGACTCTCATTTTGTTGTAGAAATTGAAGACCAAGGGTCTGGCATACCAGAGGAGTCAAAAGATAAAATCTTCGACAAGTTTTATCGTGTGCCAGGAAGCCCTACCGGGGGGACAGGCTTGGGGCTTTCAATTGTCAAAAGTATCGTTGAGTTACATAAAGGGACAGTTAGTGTTCATAACATTAAACCGCACGGCGCTTGTTTTGTTATCGCACTGCCTCTTGAGACTCAGCCTAGAGTGCCAGGGGAGGTTGAGACGTGAGCAATGATATTCGAATTCTTTTGATTGATGATGAGCAGGCGATTCGAAATATTGTTAGGATGAGCCTTGAAGCAAACGGTTATAAAATTTGTGAAGCTATTGATGGAAAGTCAGGTATTGAAAAAGTATCTGAGTTTCATCCGCATCTTGTACTTCTTGATTTGGGCTTGCCTGATATTAATGGATTAGAAGTTTTGAAGATGCTGAGAAAATGGACTAGAGTTCCTATTATTATTTTGACCGTGACTGATGAGGAGCAGGTGAAAGTTCAGCTATTGGATGCTGGAGCTGATGACTATTTGACCAAGCCATTCGGCGCTAGTGAACTACTGGCTCGTGTGCGGGTGGCATTGAGAAATATTGGTTTGATCGAGGCCACTCCTGTCTTTAAATCAGATGAGTTGGAAGTTGATTTGTCGCAGAAAAAAGTAATTGTCGCAGGTAAAGAAGTCAAATTAACGGCAACGGAATATGAAGTACTTTCGAGATTGGTCAGAGATCATGGAAAGGTTATTTCGCAGATGCAGCTATTAAAACAAATTTGGGGAAGTAATGCTGAAGATCAGAGTCATTATCTTCGAATTTATGTTAATCAATTAAGAAAAAAAATAGAGAAAAATCCATCCGAGCCAAAGCATCTTTTGACTGAGCCAGGTGTTGGCTATCGACTTATTTAACAAAATCAGGCCACCTTAATATATTCAATGCACGCAGTTCGAAACTCCTCAAGTTGGGCGCACCAACTTTAAAATCATTTGAATACTTTGGCGAAATTTTATTTTTCAGACAGATCAGAGGGTCTTTTGCATGGAGTGCATTCTTCGTGTCCTTCAAAAATCACGTTTCCAATTAAAAATGATTTACCAACTAAAGATAGAAGGCCTACATCAGTTGAAACTACAATATTTCTTCGGGTTTCAGCTTCGCCAAATCCTGAATCTGCGATCTCTTTAAAAACAAAACGCCATCTGCTAGCGAAGGCACGCAATGCTTGCGAATACAAAGACACACGCACTGGACGGATATGCCAAGCCAATTTCCAGCATGAGGTGGACCACATAAAACCTCTGGCATTAGGGGGAGTTCAGGGTACTGAAAATCTCCGGATACTCTGTCGAGCCCACAATCAACTGGCGGCAAAAAAGTCAGGACTGCGGCGCTTGCGTCTGGGGCATCATCCCTGACGAATTCTTTTTCAAATGGCCCAACCCCGCATAAAACCGGAAAGGGGTGAGCCCCTGCCCAAAAACGGCTCACCTTTGTATAAATTTTAGAGGGTGACCTTTATGACGAGGCCTTTTGGACTTTTGCCAAAATGGATGCTAAAACGGAGCAAAACACCGACTTCTGTTTTTTTAATAATCTGAGGTTAAAATGAAGAAATTAATGACCCTGTCTCTATTAGTAATTTTTCCGGCTTTATGTTTTGCGGGTGGTGGTGGCGGCGGCCCGTCTAAGGAATGTGCACGAGAGATGCGGGAGCTGCTTTTCAAATGTACGATCACATCTGTAATCGAAAAAAATGGTGGCATCGGGAGTGGTGGGAATATTGATTTTATTAATTCTGAGTTGAATAAGCTGATAACTGTGACAAATTCCAACAAAACAACAGTCAATTTTACGAGATGTGCTGCCGATGACTATGAAATGATTTATGTTAACATTGATGCGGCAACACCGTCGATATTTTCAAATTCAACTTTCTACCAGAACCGCCAGTCTCCTCAACACCCAAAAACAGTCAGACGCTTTAATGTGGGCAGCTTTCTCAGTTCGATTAGGGAGGGGTTGGATTTTCCACTCATAGATTCCATTAAGTTTGAGCTCGATGAAGAAAAACATATCCTCACCATGAGGGAGTATGTATACACCGGATGGAGCGACGGCCCTCAGTCCCAGCACTTTGATTACGCAAAAGTGGTTTGTGAATAAATCTGCCGGCCTATATGGTCCTTCTGTAAGGCCTAGAAATTGAAGCCCTTAGTTGCTGCTGGCTGAGCCGCCTCGGGGGCAAAGATCTCCGATTAAATTCAATCAAGAAACCTCATACTCGCGGTCTAGACGTTGGGCTAAAGAAGTACCCTCGTCCACCTTTCTTCTGTCACTCCTTATTCTTCAAATTTAGAATTAGATGGTGGTGCTTTTGATTTGATCGAGGTGTTGATGAACATGGTTCTTTCTTGGTTGTTTTTCAGTATTGCAAGTGTTTCCGCTGCAGAAAAGCCGGTCTGTGATGAGCGGGCTGTTACGCGGAATTGTAAGTTTTTTGAAGAACGAAAAGACCAACCAATGATCCAACTTTCTGATGGGGCGAGAATAAGGAACCCCATGTACGTCCCCCGCTCAGGTTCAGAAAATCCTTATGGGAACTTCAATGAAAGTGGCGGTGAAGGAGGAAATGCCTACGGTACGACGTTCAGTGCTGCAGATTACGAGAAGGCCATTGAGAATCAAGCCGTGCTGATGGATCTGCTGGACAAGGGGCGTTTTTCAAATCGATTTAAAATGACGATAGTTCCTAACATTGTAGGGCTTGTGTTAAATCCGGAGCAGATGATTTCTGTTCCTTGGCCAGCAAATGACAAGAATGCAAAGCTCCAGAAGGTTTCGGGGACGCAGATTCTTAAATATTTTAAAGATGAAATGTCACCCAGCCAATTTGAATCATTTATGAAAGAAGTAGAAGTCCAGAAAGAACCTGTCGAAAAATATATGCTAGCTATGCAAGCGAGGGAACAGAGAAATCTTCAAGCTATCCAGCAGGCACATGCAGAAGCGCAATTAGAAAGTCAGCGCCTGTCTAAAAGACAAGATCGTATTCGCGAGATTTTTGCCTACGCAAAAGAAAATTTAATATCTGTGCTGAAGAAAGGTCTCCGCGATGATCAGCTTTCTAAAGAACAAAAGGCGGCTATTCGAAAAATCGAGACTATTAAGCTGCGTGATTTGAATGATCCGAAGCTGGCAACAGAACCCACTTGCGCAACTTCTTTTCAGGGTAATGCCTTTTATAAACCAGCAGGACACTCGATCTCACTTTGTTTAGGCATAAATACTTTGTCATATCCCGACATTTTAGCAATAGTTGCCCATGAATTAGCACATTCGATAGATCCGTGTCTTTCTCAATTTTCTTTGCTCGCGATTGACGAAGCTAGTCTTGAAAAAGCCATTAGTCAGAAAAAAATCAGTGAGGCAGAAGTTAGGTTATTTCGTAATTACTTTGAGCCAGGAGTGAAGCTGGTTAATTACGACTCTATGCTGTTCATTTCGGACCAAAAGTTTGATGACAAACTAAAAAAATTAGGGATTTTAAAGGAAGAGATCAGGGGAGTTCCTTCTTCAGATCATATTTTTAAAAATGAAAACAAATGCTTAATGGACGCAAATGGATTTCGGCAAAATGAGTCTGAGGACATTTTGTATTTACAAAATGTTTTTAATTTTTCTATTAAGCATGCGGATTCAGCAGAGGAAAGGCGGTTGCAAAAGAAGATTGCCAATAGGTATATTGAAGCATTGAAGAAACACCCTCAATGTTTGGCGACGATGCGGGGGGAGTCCCAGGCGGGTGAGGTTTTTTCTGATTCTGTCGCGAGCTTGGTCCTCGAAAAATATCTTATCGACCATCCACCGAAAAATGAGGCGGAGAAAGTGTTGTCGGTCTATAGTTGGATCAACTTGTCATGCAATGGTGATGTTCCTGGTGGCGCGCAGAAAGGGATACCATCGGATGCAATAACTCCAACCACAATATCTAAAGATCTAATGAGTTCTCTGTTTCGCGATTCTCATCCTCGCCGAGAAGAACGGCTCAGAAAAATATTTTTAAACCTGCCAGGGATGGCAGAGCTTTTTAATTGCAAGCGCACTGCGGTACCCTGTTTTGATCACTTGAGTTTTTACAATCGCACATCAAAGTCAAAAAAATCGGAGATTAAAGGGTTGTGGGAAAAGGGAGTGCAGTAATGAAGTGGATTATCTGTATTTATATTGTTCTCGTGGTTAATCCCTACGCTCTGGCGAACTCGAACTACTCTCTTTCGTTGAGCGCTCATTCCGGCGAGATTCTTGTTTGGCAGGAAAAATCGATAAAGAATAAAAATTTCAAGTCTTATCTCATAAGTTATAAATCTCCATCGGGTCCGTCGGTTGATCGGGTGTTGCCACGAGAAGAATATTTTTCTAGCGTGAAGGCATTAAAAAGGTGGCGTAAGAATTTGACTCTTAAGCAAACGTCGATTGTGGACCCTCTATGTCCCGATAAAGTTATTTTTGAAGAAAATAAAGTCGTTCATTTTATTTGTTTGTCAGGGGTGGATAGCGCAGAAAAGACGAAATATTTTCGCTGGGTCCGGGAGCAGACCGATCTGGTCAGTGGCCGCTCGCTGTGATGTAGGTAGTGACGATCTAAATGCTGATAGAATTTTCTACTTCGAAAACTTTGATGGTAAAGAAGTAAAGGTCAAAAGAAGCCCAAATATTTTTCGTCCAGGTCATTTGAGTTTTGTAGTGCCAGACGATCAATTTTTCGCGATGTGTGACAATCGCAATAATAGTTCGGATAGCAGGTTGAGCCTCAGCCCAAACTGCCAATCAACAGGCGTCTCTTTTACTTTTTTAACCATTCGGCTGGAATATAAAAGAAAAATTCACCCTTCCCTCTAGGCAAACCCCAGTCTTCAATAAAGTCGAGTTGCTTGCGATTTTCGGGTGTATTCACTTCTTCCTCGGAAAAAACGTCATAGGCCTTGAATTCGGCGCGTATCAGTGTTGCGTAGGCTTCTTTTTTTTCTACTTTTGCGTTTACAACAAGTAAGCCCTCATCCTGAGTAATTTGGACTTCATTTTGTTTTGCGCCCACCCATTTTAACAGATTTTCTGAAACATCTTCTACATAGTAGAAACTCGACGTCTCTAGGGCTGAACTACACAGCTCAACTTCATTGACGCTAACCGATTTGACCTTGTCATTTTCCGCACGCTGGGGAGTAACTGCAATGACCCCAACAACCTGGTAATTTGAGTTCAAAAGTAAAACGGGTGCTTGTCCCGCATTTTTTGAGATCTCTTCCAATTTACTAGCAAAGAACTGTCCAGATTCGCTATTTTTGTAGCAGTTTTGTAAAACCGTAGAGCCAAAGGCATTTCCAGAAAATGAAAACACCGAAAAAACTAGGATACTATTAAACAGGTAATTCATGGGACCTCCAAAGGTCTATTGATTTGATCAATGGGACTATTTTCCCAAATTTAAAAACTGGAACTGATTTCAGTTGTGCGGCGCATAATAGCTGGGTGTTTAAATAATTTCATCTGGAATTTTTCTGCATGTAAAAAAGTAAAATCAAACATCGGCAATGAGTTCCTTCGACTCAAGGAGGAGTGAGAGCTTCATAATTCATGGCGCGCTTTGGTGTGCACTTTGGCCCCATTAATCTTGGTACGACGAATGCAGTGGGGGTCTAACAAGTGCTAAATGTAACCACCAATAGGGGAGAAAATAATTATGAAGGCTTCTGTAATAATCTTAGGATTGTTTTTGTCATTGTCTTTACAGTCAAATGCTCAAGAAACTTGGAACGAACAAGGAGATCCGAATGCAGCTGCTGGGGATAGTGCTAGTTTGGAAAATGCAGAGGCAGCTCTGGGACTAATAGGCCGCGAAGGGTGGTTTGGACCCCGACATGGCCCAGGATTTGGCCCAGGATTTGGACCAGGGCGTGGACCAAGACCTGGACCAGGATATGGACCCGGACCGGGCCCAGGGCATGGACCCGGACCTGGCCCAGGATATGGACCCGGACCGGGCCCAGGGCATGGACCAAGACCTGGACCAGGATATGGACCAGGCCCAGGGCATGGACCATACCCACCACCTCCTCCCAGAGGCCAGTATTCGTATGAAACTATCTATTGTGCACCTCTTGGAGGTCCCTACACTCAATGTAATTTTGATCAAAGATACGTAGTTAATGTTGAGTTTGCGGGTCAGGTTTCTCGTACTCGCTGCGAATACCGACGAAATTTCGGGATTGAACGTGGTTTCGTTTGGGTTCAGGATGGTTGCAGAGCCCACTTTAGAGTCACTCGTTACTACTAATTTTATATATAGATAGACTTTTGCAGTCAGGGAGGGTCCTCCCTGACTTTTTATTTGGAAATAGGTGTGTCAAGCTCTTCTGGAACTTTAGGATCTGGCCCGTGTTCACAAGTAACTATCGAACTTGCTTGGGAAGTTTCTAAAGAAACAATTGAACCTGCACTCAGAATAAGATCAGCGCCGCGCTCCTGATACTGAAACAAATCACTTCCGGCGCCGGCGATTTCAAGCTCGGTGACACAGCCGATACGAATTGTCTGAATTTCTTGAAATGCATTGACTTCTCCAGCTTTGAGTTTTATTGGATACCCTTGAGGATCGCCGCCGGTAAGAAGGGAAATGTCAGAGAGCTCCCTCTTTCTTGAGAATTTTTCATTATTGGTACAGAGAATGTGTAAGATCTCGTTAGGAATTAGCAGCGGGACACGGCGGTCTTGGTTTCTAATTTTGGGCTTTTCGAGTCTATTATCCTGGCCAATTACGATTTGTGAACCGCCAAGAAGTCTGAGGTTGAGTCGATTTGCTTCAGCGGGCGGAGTACTCAATTGATTGGCACAAATGATATTTGCTTGGATTCCCTTTTTTTCCACCACGACAGTTTTTACTTGCTGTTGAACGGCAGTGATTTTTATTTGATCGATGGTTTTTTGTTGAAAATTGGGATTCTGGGAGTCCGTTGTCACTGTCTTTTTATCGCTCGGTTGCGGACCATTGCCCGGGGCTGCGAGACGTCCCTTGACGGACACATTCGACTTTTCCCCGCAGGCTGAAAAAAGTAGAACGGCGCTAAAAGATGTTAAAAGGATCTTTTTCATTTGTTTTCTCCTAATCGATAGCAACGTTATTTAGCTTTCAAGTTTGGGGCCAGGCTCTCGGGGCTTGAGGGCCGATTTGGCGCGATTAAATTTTGGACAGGGACCTTTTTTGAGCTTGATCGAGGCCCCTTTCCGGTTTTAAGCGGGGTTGGGCCATTTGAAAAAGAATTCGTCAGTGAGGATGACCCAGACGAAAGCGCCGCAGACCTGACTTTTTTGCCGCCAGTTGATTGTGGGCTCTGCAGAGGATTCGCAGGTTTTCTGCTCGGTGTTCTCCCCCTAATGCCAGAGGTTTTATGTGGTCCACCTCAAGTTGGAAATTGGCTTGGCATCTCCGTCCAGTGCGAGGGTCTTTGTATTCGCAAGTATAGAGAGCCTTCGCTAGCAGATAGCGTTTTGTTTTTGCAGTGATCGCAGACCGATAGCGAGTCCTTGGCGCCATTGATGGTTTTTTCGTAGCGGTGTTGCTTTGCGCCGTTTCTGAACATTCTGTTGTGGGGTTGTTATTGCCCTTGCCCATTTTGGATTGGTTGAACTTCTTTGCCAACTGGGTGATGACTTCTGACCAGCTTCCATCAGGACATTGGTGCGAGAGCAGAGACTGAGCTTGTTTCAAGGCCTCAAACTGCTCCCGGGTTAAAGTAAATTCTATTCGGATGGTTTCGTCTTTTTGGGGTTTTGTAATCTCTTTTGCCTTCGCTGGCAGAGCAAATTCAGTGGCTAAGATCTTTTCGCTCTCGAAGATGCTTTTGCTCTCCATGCTGACAAGGACTTCGGTGACTTTCTGCGAAGTCACCGCCGTGCCCTTTTTGTTTTCTGCCTGAAGGCACCTCTGCATCTGCGTGAGTTGCGAAAGATTGAGGGCTCCGGATTCTATCTTAGCTGCCACCTCCGGATTGGTCTTTAACAAACGAGCCGCTTGAAGGCGCCGGTAGGCAGCCGACTCGCTGTAGTGCAGGGCTTTGACTAAATAAGAGAAAAGACTTTCGTAGCCCATTTTCAGATGCAAATCTCGAGAATCCACTTCGTTGATGTGAAGTAAAATAACATGTGTTAGTTTGCGTTCGCTGCGTGCAAGCTTTTCTAGCCTAAGATTGAGTTCTTCGTTTGAAATCTTTTTGAAATCCATGACAACTCTCCTGCTTAAATTCCAGAGAAATATAGCACGGATTTTTGACGGTGATTTTCGCACTTTTTCAGAGGAGAAAAGGGCTCTTGAGTCACTGCTAATTCAAGCCGTAAAGAGCTCGACTCGCTCTCGGTAACGCGGGCCTTAGCTGCGCGACTCCGACCTCAAGCTCAACGAGAAATCGCCCCAAGGAGGATCCTGTGAGTCGTAAAAACACGCGCAAGAGAAAAATTCGCTTCAAAGTAAATAACTCAAAAATGCCGCGATGTTTATTCACTGGGAAGCTCAAACTTCGCCCTAAAATTGCTGTGAGCCTTCTTATTCACCCCGGATCAATCCGGAGAACCTTGATCGAGGCTTACGATTGTAAGAAATAACTGCTTTGCTTAACTAAGTAGCAGAGGTATTTTGCAATAAGACTTCGCAAGTATCGACAAACACCTGTAGGTTTTTGATTTTGTTAATTTTACAGTGATTTGACATATTGTGTCGTTCGATCTTTTGGGGTATAACCTCTTCTCGGTAATTAACGATAATTCAAATTGGGGAGGCTTCCAACTGTGATTGACTCAAGCGGGACAAATCCGAATGTAATTGAAGAAGAATTGATGGACGAACTTGACGAGGACCTCGACGAGGATCTTGATGGAGAAGAGGCCGAGGACGAATTTTCCGACGAAGCATTAGCAGCAGAAGCCCTCGAGGGACAGTTGGGACTAAATGCTCTGAATCCTTTAAGCGATGAAGAAGATGATCTCAACTTAGATGAAATCGAAAATATTCTTGTTCTTGCTGAAGAAAAGTACCCACGATTTACTCTTGCCAAAAACAAGGCCCGTTTTTTGAGAATGGTGAGCTGGTATAGAGGCAAAGAAGAGTGGATTGAAGTGGCTCCATTGAGTGGTGTTACAAAGCTTTTCAAGCAACAAACAAAAGAACTCGAAGGGATTCGTTCTTCGAAGCTTGATTATGAAATGGAGCTCGAGACAGGGACCTTGACTCCTTCTCAGCGCTCTTATCGTCGTGATGAACTGAAGATGTGCCGAGTTCAAGAGAAAATGGCTGTTCATTTGATCTCAAAACTTCAAGTAAAAATTAAGTCTGGTCGCCGCTAGTTGCGCGATCAAAATCAATGAAAAATAAAAAAAGCTGACAATTGTCAGCTTTTTTTATGCCCTTTTTCGGCAAGTGCCTTCGTCTTAGATAGTTAAAAGGCTTCTATTTGTTTTATATTCACTTTTGATGGTGGCATGGACTGTGCTTGTACCGCTTGCGTGGAACGTAAAGTATATTTAAACCTTATTTTAAGCGCTTTCTTTCTAGTCTCCTGTGGGCCAAGTGGATTCCCAGAGACAATCTCCAATGTGAGAGCAATCCCGCAATCTACTTATGTTCCGCCGACTCCGCAAAAGAATCGGGCCAGCGAATATGAATTCTATCAAGGATCTTCACAAGTATCGAATTTAAGTTTGTCTATTGAGGCTGCAACTCGCAAAAGTCGTTTGCAAGGGAATTTGGTTCTTCAGCCAAACGATGGATCGGCAAAGTTGAATATTCAATTTGATTTGCAAGGTGAAATTGATGAAGGCTACTCAGGAATATTGCGCGCTAAAGACAAAGAGTCTTTGGCCCAACAACAAGTTGAATTGGGGGCAAAACTCACTTGTCTTTATAATGACTGCTCGGAATCGTTTGTTGATATCTATGTAAAACACAAAGGTGTCATTTATCATCATCAAGTCGAAGCCGAAGGAAATAAAAATAGCAGTTTTAAGACTCCAGAGCCATCAAAAGGCGACGAATCAGCCTCTGATGCTGAAGTTGAAAGCGGAGAGACCGAAGCAGAAGAAACGCACTCCCACGAAGATACTTCGGATGGTTACTATATTGGCACCAAAGAAGAAGATCTAAAGACTCTTTTCCCAGATATAAAGCCTGTCGAAACCCCGGATTCTAAAAAAGAAGATAAAAAAGAAGATAAAAAAGAAGATAAGAAAGAAGATAAGAAAGAAGATAAGAAAGAAGATAAGAAAGAAGATAAGAAAGAAGATAAGAAAGAAGATAAGAAGGAAGACAAGAAGGAAGATAAAAAAGAAGATAAAAAAGAAGAACCCGCTCGCATAGATCCCCTTCCTGAATCTTCTGGTGTTGCGTCTGGCGGTGGTTATACAAGACAAGCTATTGGCAAACCCTTTCGTGGTCGCTTGGAAAATCCTGTTGATTTACTTACCTATACCAAGCAACATGCGAGTCCTGGATTTAAAATATTGTACCCGGCTCGAGGAACTTATTATGGTACCAATAGTATGTTGGGACTGCTTGCCTACATGGGTTACTTCAGTCTTAAGTTCGTGGATGGCTATGTTCTTAGTGTAAATGCAATATCTGCGAAAAGTGGTGGATTTTTAAAAGGGCATTCGTCGCATCAGACAGGCCTTGATGTCGACATCGCCTACTACTTCGACAACCAGGAATTGCAATCAAGATTTACACCGGCGGTGGTCGCGGGCAAGCCTCGCAAGGAGTGGATGGTTGAAGAGCAGTGGGGACTTTTCAAGTATGCAGTTAAGTTTGCAGGAGTCGACCGTATTTTTATTGCAAATTCTTTAAAGAAGTCTCTTTGTGAGCACGCTAGAAAAAGCGGCGAGCTTGATAACTCTAAAACCGAAAGTGATGCTTTTCAGACGCTAAGACGTTTGAGCCCAGAACCGGCGCACGCTAATCATTTTCATGTGCGTGTTCGCCAGGACTGTCCACCAAAAGAAGCGCGTTGCTTTCAGATGGTCGCTCCGCCAAACGTCACCAACTGCAGCACTTAGTGCCAGGTCTGTCTGGCGGGTTGTCTAGTCTGTTTCACAGACAGGTCGTCCGCGCAAGTATCAAAATGAGACTAGGTAAAACAAAAGTCCTATTGAGGGCTTAAAGTGTCTCAAAATATTTTTCTTTACCCCCCTCAATTCTCACGATGAAACGCCGATACGATAAAAGTGAATCAAACGTGAACGTTTAACGTATCAATAGGGAGGACGACAATGTCTCGTACAATTATGATTTTGGTGAGTGATAATCCTGTGGCAGTTGAAAACGCCAAAAAGCACTCTGAGCAACAAGAGGTGACTTTGCAGGTTTATTCACCCACTCAATGGCGTGAGGGGATGGAATCTCCATTCTTCCGTCAGCAACTGATGGCGGGAGTACCGTCTTTGGCATTTGGCTCAAGCCCGTTGAGTGGAGAGAGCGCTTCGCCTGCCGGTGGCAATGTCCTGCCGTTCCCGGGTCCCGCTAGTGGTGGCGACTCTAGCAAAATTCAAAAAATGGATGAGCTCGAAGCTCATGCTATCGAAAATGCGATTTTGCAATACAAAGGAAACTTGACAGAGGCCGCTAAGGCACTCGGCATCGGTCGTGCGACCCTTTATCGAAAGGTAAAGCAATATCATATAGACCCGTCTCAGGCGCGAAAGAAAAGAGCAGCTTAATTTCATTCTGATGAAGTTAATGTTTCTAAGAAAGCCAGGGGCACTCCTTGGCTTTTTATTTTTTTTAATATGTTTTGGCGTTGGACTGAGCTTGAAAAAACGAAGTTCAGAAGCCAATGTCTACGCACAAATTTGTCAATTTGTAGCGGGGCAAATCTATTTGCCAGAGGTCGTCGTCACTCCTTGGCTTCACGACTGTTTTCTTCGTTCTCGGCAGATTCAACGAGGGACTCCGCGCAATTTTCTAATTCAAGATATTAATGATCAGTTTTCAAAATTAAGTACCTCCCACCTGGTAGTCTATGATGAGAAAGAAAGTAAAAAAGTTTGGAGTGGTGAAAGTGCTGAAACTGGCATCGAAGCTCAGTATGTCGAGGGCGATTTGGTGATACTCCGAGTGCACAAAAATTCCCCGGCAGAGTATGCGGGCCTTCGTTTTGGCGACACCATCTATCGCATCAATGAAACACTTGGGACGCCCAAAGAGGCAGAAGTCCTGTCGGGATCCTATTATATTCTGCGGGACAAGGTGATAAAAGAATACAAAATTCAAGCAAGAGAAATTAAACGTGATGAAGATGTCGAAATTATTCCGGTGACCGAAAAGACGGTCATTTTTAAAGTCCCCTCGTTTCGTGCCGAATTTTTTGCAAAAGAGAATTGGCTCAAAAAAATAAATGAGCTTAAAAAGTATCAAAAAATAATCGTCGACTTGAGGGGAAACCAGGGTGGTAACTTTGTTGCTGGCTTGAGATTTTTGTCCTCGTTTATGTGTTCACCGCAAGACATAGGATATTTATGGAAACCGAAGTCAAAGCTCAAGCAAGAAGCGACCATGGCTGATGACTTGGAGGATGAAATTCAAATTGAAATGTTGGATAAAAGTTTTTTAGTTAATTTGTGGACGTTTGATGGTTACGGCTGTATTGCGTCTTCAGTCGCTGTTTTGGTCGATCATGGCACGGCCTCTACTGCAGAGATGGTTGCTCAGGCGCTCAAGGACTATGTTGGAGCAAAGATATTTGGCTCCTCAAGTGCGGGCCAGCTTTTGGTCGGCGTTTGGTACCCTTTGCCTGAGCTGGGGAAGGGCGCGAAAATTTCGATCCCGGAGGCAGTCTATCAGACTCGTCGCGGACATAAAATCGAAGGTCCAGGAGTGCAGGTCGACAAGGTCTTGTATTATCACCTAAGCGAAGTCCAAAACGGCGAAGACAGCTGGGTTAAGAGCGCGGTGCAGCTATTTTAGGGTCGTTTCAAAATGAAACGTCTAACAACTTACAGTCCATTGTTGAGAGATTCTACGATAGCATGTACTTTATTAGAGTTGGATGAACAGAGGGTTCGGCACGTATTTCGCTTTATAAATAGTTAAGGCTAACCGTTATTGACATTGAATGTGTCGAAAAAAAAGGGGTTCAAAAATGTCGAATCAAACTGTTGAAAATAAAGTTTTAGAATTCCCTGAGTCTAAATCAGTAAGAAAGAGACTAATGGATCGAAATCAAGATCAAAAAGCAGTTTTGGGTTTGTCTATTGTTTCGGTTTTGGTCGTGAGTGTTTTTTTGAATGAGTGGCTTGTAAAATCACAAGCTGGAGTGGATGCAATTGTAGGCGCGAACCGTGGCATTGCAAGCTTTGAGGAGATGGGCTCTGTCGAGAGCATTCAATGGGAGCATGAGCTGGCGCAAAAATTATCTCAAGAAAAAAGCACAGCAAAGAGTTTATTGGCGGCGAAGCCGACTTTGAAGGATGAGCTTGTCTTTGGCTTTCTAGAAGGCAAATATCGCACTCATTTGAGCGGCAATAAAATTCAGAGCTTTGAGTTTCTCGATCAGAGAAACAGCGACCAGCCATTGGTTATCAAACAAAAAGAAGAGTTTCTGAAAATCTTTAAGTCGGTCTTTTCAGTTTCTTATGCCAAAGTCGAGCTCGACAAAAAAGAGGCAACCCTCGAAGTTTATAAACTCATAGGGCCCTCCAGTCAGGCTATAGGGCAAGCGCATTTTGTCCTTGATGAGCAGGGGCGCGTCTTGTCCTTGAAAATTCAATAACTAGACCCGAGTTTTAATCGGGGATGGCCGACAAGTTTCTTATGGTTATAAGAGACTTGGTATCTCCAAAAGAAGATTATAAATTCGTAGATTATTTCAAAAATCGAGCGGCGACAGCAGTCCCGCTGGCCCCAGTTGCGGATCGGTTTATCGCCCTCATTCTTGATTTTTTAATTCTTTCTCCAGTTGTTAGCTTTTTCGTTGCCACTTTTTTGCGAGACCTCAAGACAGTGCTGATTGTTAGCTCTGAGTCTGACAGTGCGATGATTATTTGGGTCTTTTTTGTTTTGTCAATTGTCGCGCTTTCAAGTTTTTTGCAGTCACTCTTTCTTTACTTCTGGCAAGCCACTCCCGGGCAAAAGTTTATGCACCTAGCGGTGGTTTCTTATCCGCAATGGATGAACGAAACTGAGCGCCTGACTTATGCCCAATGTCTCGTGCGTTCCATCGGTTGGTGGGGTTCGGTTTTTTTGGGTGCGATTCCTTTTTTGGATATAGCTGGACATCCCCTGAGAAGAGCAATTCACGAGCGGATGTCTGACACTATCGTTATTACAAAAAAACGAGGTCTCATTGATGCCCCCCTGGCAATCGAAACTCGGTACATAAGCTCTGCTCTTTGGGTTTTTTATGGATTTCTATTTGTTGTCGGCATGACCTTTATGGCGAAAACCTACAAGGCCGCACTTTTGGAAGGACTCAGTGGCGACGGCGTAACCTCGCAGGCCTTTTGTCCGCAAATTTCTCACGATAAGTACAAGGATCAGCAAAAGCGTTTGGACTTGGCGATTGCGCTGTATTTGGCAGAAGAGGCAGACAACGCCTGCATCTATACGGAGGCCCAAAGAGCCTTGTGGAGCTCTGATGGCGACGAAAAGGCCCTGGCCGAATTGGCAATGGCCATGGTCAGCGAGGACGAAGAGGATATCACTCAGTATCACGAAAAGACCTGTATCACGAGTGCGAGTTCTGAAGCGTGCGAAATTTCAAAATATTTGCGTGACGAAAAAAATCCAGAGAGAGCGCTGTTTGTTGACCGTTCTGAGCTGAGCCTTGTCAGCTCTCGTTTTTTGCTACTAAATCATTCCGTCGCGATTCATGACTTTAAAGCTGCCAAACAATGGATTCATTCTTTAGAAAGAGAGACTTTGTTAAGCGCTGCCGTTGAGAAGAACCGAGTGAAAGTTGCTTGGATTTTAAATGCGCAGCTACAGGATAAAAAGGCCAGATCCCCAGCGAGCGCTGAAGAAAAAGAAATTTTGAAAGAGTTTAAAGAAAGGTATCAAATTAAGTGATCCTTCCGCAGCCGGCCCCCCTTTCGAAGTACCATCGTTATCCATTGACCTGGACTTTGTTGCTATTGAATACGCTGATTTATTTTGTTTTCTTCTCTGGACGCTCGGATGATTTTTATCAGCAGCGAATTCTGTCGTCGACTTCGGCGGTTGTGACGGGCAAGTTGTATTTTCAGTACCTCCAGTCTTTGACCAATCGCGAGCAAGAGAGCCGGGCTTTTTGGACGGCAAAAATGAATCCCGAGAACGCCGAGCAAATGGAAATTTTGGGTTCCTATGCCCTACGCGACAAAGAGTTTTTAACAGCCTCGCAGTCAGCAAAATTTCAAGGTGATGAGGTCGCGATCGAGAGGTGGCGGAAAGACATTTTCAATTTCAGCAAGTCGTATGAAAAGGACTCGATTTTTAGTTTTGGCCTTGCCAAGATGGAATTAAGGTCTTCGACTTGGATCACGTATCAATTTTCACATGCGAGCGTGACACATCTTTTTAGCAACATGCTTTTTTTGGTGGTTATTGGCAGTGTCGTAGAAACCCTTGTTGGTGGTTTTGGTTTGTTATTTTTATATCTGCTGGGTGGGATTTCGGGCGGCATCGCTTTTTTATTTTATAATGGCCATGGCGTCATCCCGATGGTCGGAGCGAGCGCTTCGATCAGCGCTTTGCTGGCGTTTTATTTTGTGGTTGAGACCCGCCGGCGGATTCGGTTTTTTTACTTTATCTCGCCATTCCCCGGGCATAATGGATTTATATATTTACCAACTCTCCTGATCTTTCCCCTTTTTATACTGGTGGATTTTACCAGCCTGATGGCTAACCCCGAGGGTCTTGGCGGAGGCGTGGCCTATTCGGCCCATATTGGCGGGACCCTCTTTGGTTTTCTTGCGGGGGCGGTCGCTCGTTGGGTCCTTCATGTTGAAAGGCCCCTTACCTATGACGATCCTACTCCTCCGCCGGAGCAAAACCACGACGAAGAGTATTTTCTGTAATACAGATTGGCTCCATATATTGTTTTAGATAATCCGGTCCTCCTGTTTTAGACCCAACTCCTGACATTTTAAAGCCACCAAAAGGATGCCGGTCCACCATGGCACCTGTAATTCCCCGGTTGATGTACAAATTGCCGACCTCGAACTCAGCGCGCACACGGGCAATGTTCGCCGGGCTGCGCGAGAACAGACCTCCGGTCAGGGCGTATTCGGTGCTATTTGCAATTTCTAATGCTTGATCCAAGTCTTTGGCGCGAATCACTGCGACGACCGGACCAAAAATTTCTTGCTGTGCAAGACGAGAGTCCCCCGGCACTTCGCCAAAAATAGTCGCCGGTACAAAGTATCCTTGATTCGGAACAGAGGCCTTGAAAAGCAACGTATGATTTTTTTCGGCGTCTGCGATTGTGTTGATAATCCGTTCATAGGCTTCTTTGTCGACGACCGGGCCCATATAGGCTTTAGGGTTTTCAGCTGGCAAGATGTCTATGCTTTTCGCCGCGGCGACGAGACGATCAACAAAGCGATCGTAAACGTCCTCAAGGACAATAACTCGGCTGGCGGCAGAGCACTTTTGTCCACTAAATCCGAAGGCAGAGTAGAGCACTCCGCCGACGGCTTCATCGAGATCAGAATCTGTGTCAATGATGACAGCGTTTTTACCGCCCATCTCGATGATGCAGCGTTTGACGTGATTTTGTCCCGGATGAACAATGGCCGCTTGTTTTAAGATATGCAAACCCACGGCTTTGGAACCGGTAAAGGCAATGGTGGCAGTGAGAGGATGATTCACGAGATATTCGCCAACCTCTTCGCCGAGACCAGGTAAGAAGTTAACAACTCCAGGCGGAAATCCCGCCTCTTGAATCATGCGCATCAAGCCGAGAGCGACGACAGAAGATTGTTCCGCCGGCTTCATAACAACAGTGTTGCCGGTCACAGTGGCGGCAGCGACCATTCCGCAAAGAATCGCCAGCGGAAAATTCCATGGAGCAATGACAACCGTGACGCCTCTTGGACGATAACTGTATTGGGAATTTTCTCCTGGAACATTGCCAACACGAAGGGGTTTTTCGAGTTCTCGCATATGCCGAGCGTAATAGCGGCAGAAGTCAATGGCCTCGCCAATGTCGCCATCAGCCTCAGCCCAGGGTTTGCCGACTTCGTAAACTTGAGTGGCCATTAGTTTGAATTTATCCCGGGTCATAATGTCAGCGAGTTTATCAACGAAGTCGGCACGTTCGTCTGCTGAGGTGTTTTTCCAAGATTTAAAAGCTGTCAGCGCCGCAGCGATGGCATTTTCTGCGTCCTGAGTCGTCGCTAAATGAATTTTTCCAACAGTCTGATTGGAGACAGAGGGATTTTCGCGGTCTAAGATTTTTTGTGAGCTGACAGACGTGTTGTTGATAATCATCGGCACAGTTACGGGAAGAGACTTTTTAATTTCAGCAAGGGCGGCTTCGATGTTTTTACGTGCTTCGGGCATTGCAAAGTCAACCAGAGGCTCGTTGTAAAATGCCCCGGATTTTTTTGCGATCTGCGAAGAGGTCGGGGTGAGTCCCTGTGCTGGGTCCTTCAAGAGCTCGGCGGTGGTTTTTCCTTCTGCAAATTTGCCGCGGAGCCAAGACTCGTTAGAGGTGTTCTCAAGAAGACGGCGAACCAAGTAGGCCATCCCAGGGATGAGTTCGCCTACGGGAGAGTATTCCCGCAGACGATAACCCATATCGACGAGAGATTTTTTAATGGGTTCTGCCATTCCGTACAGCATTTGAAACTCGAGGGCTTCTTTGGGGATATTGAGTTTTTCAGCATACACCATGCAAGCGGCAAGCGTTCGCACATTGTGAGAGGCAAAAGCTGGACGAATGTGTTTAATATTTTCTAGTAAGTACTTGGCGCAGACTTCGTAGTTGGCATCGCTTTCGGCCTTGCTTGTATAAACCGGAACCGGCCAGCCTCGCTGCTCGGCTTCGATCGTTTCGTAATCCCAGTAAGCTCCCTTAACGAGGCGAACCCAAAAAGGAGTTCCTCTTTTTTGCGCAACCTCGGAGAGCATTTTAACGTCTTCGAAGCTGTCTCGAAGATAGGCTTGGATGACGATTCCGAAAAACTTATAGTTTTTAAATTCAGCTTCGCTGATGAGCTCGGTAAACACTTCGAGAGTCAGATGCTTGACAGAGTATTGTTCCATGTCGAGGTTGATAAAAATATTTTTTTGCATACCGGTACGGAACACATTGCGCAGTCGCTCTTTAAGAATATTTTTTGAGTCATCCCAGGATTTATCATTGATTTGAGAATAGAGCGCCGTCATTTTGACGGACACATTGACCTTGGGCATAGCGCCTTCGTGATCGCGGTCGATCTGGGGAATTTCTTCCCACTTCTGCGAGTCCTTCTCTAGCCAGTCGATCAACTCCATGTACTTGCCTTGATAGTCTTGGGCTTCTTTTTCTGAAAGAGTGGCCTCGCCAAGAATATCGACGGTGAAGGTGATTTTATTTTTGCGCGCTTTTTTTAAGACCGGAAGAGCTTCGTCTGGAGTTTCGCCAGTGATAAACATCTTAGCCATCGCCGTGACATTTTTGCGAATGGCTCCTGCCATGAGTCCTGGTGCGAGCGAGCCCAGTCCAAGGCCCACATTAAAAACGGAAGGAAGTTCTTCGCCATTTTCAGAAAAGTATTCCTTAAGGTGACGGGCCACTTCGGTTCCCGAAGTGAGGGCCGGCAGAACATCCACAAAGCGAAACATATTGGTTTTAAATTTTTCGTTTTTCATACTCCATTCCATGATGGAGCCATACCAAAAGTCTTTGGAGAAAATAGAGGACTTGGATTGCCCCTCCATGTTCTTAAGAATTTCTTCACCCTTGGATCGAATTTGCGCTTGGATATCGGACATTTTTCACCTCAAATTGAAGGTCCGCATATTGGCTCTCAGTGAGCAAAAACTCAAGGGCCTCGCCTCAACGCGTCGCAGGATTTTCGTAATCTTTGCGGCTCAAAGGCAGAAGTCCGTGGGACCTGCGGGCTTCGTCGCAGCGGGGGTTGTGTTTGCCGTCTTCGTAAGAGGCTATAAAGGTGCGACAAGGTGTGGGACGATTTTCGTAAATTGTACAGTGGGCGTTTTTTCCGATTCTGCCTGTAAGACCTACGCATTTGGGGTTGTGCTTGACCTCAGTGCCTTTCATGCAGCGGTGGACAGAGTCAAGCTCAGTAACATGTTCTGGGGGGACTTTCCAAACCCCATCAGGCTCGGACTCGCGCCAGTAAAAGGCCACTCGAAAGTGAGCGCAACAGGCGCCGCAGCCGAGGCAAGGGTGAGGTTTTATCGCAGGGTCCACTCGTGTCGGACCTTTCCGGGAATTTCTGCGAGGGCCAGGTCGCCGCGTTGAAGCGGGCCAACACCCGCCGGAGTGCCTGTCAGCAGAAGATCCCCGGGGCAAACTGGAAAGTGTTCTTTGATGTACTCCAACTGCTGATCAATCGAAAAAATCATTTGCGAGGTATTGCCCTTTTGACGGAGTTGTCCATTCACGCTTAATAAGATGTCTAAGTTTTTAAGTTCGCTGATTGTGTCGACAGCAAAGAAAGAAGAAAGAGGGCAGGCTCCGGTAAAAGATTTTGCCAACGTCCACGGCGAGCCCTTGGCCTTGAGTTGATTCTGAAAATGGCGCTCGGTTAGATCCAAGGCGACGGCCGCTTTATGCACCTCAAGGCGCTCGTCGAACTGTAGGGCGAGCTCCACTTCGTGATGCACTTCAACAGTCCAAGCAGGGAGGACGACCTCGGTTGTCTGAACTACGCAGCTACCGGCCTTCAAAAAAATCAGAGGTTCTGAGGGGATTTCATTGCCGAGCTCTTTCGCATGATCTGCATAATTACGACCGATGGCCCAAATATTTCTGATGATCATGTTTGGATCCTCTCAAAGCGGCGTAGAATCCAGAGTCCTTCGAGAATATCAAATTCCATAAACTGTGCAGGATTCCAATGCCAATAGCGAGTTTCGAGCAGGTCCGTATCTGCAGCAATGAGCGACAAGGATTCTTCGATCCAGTCATGGTGGGTGCAGAGATAGATAATATCTTTCTCTGAAAACTTTTTTTCTAAAGACAAAACAAATTTTTGAATACGGGCCCTAAAAAACTCTGAGGTTTCAAAGGGCTCGCGTTGATCGAGATCGGTAACGATCTGAACCTGTGATTGGCAGAGTTGCGCTGCTGGCATTAAAGTTCTTTGGGCGCGAAGGCGCGGAGATGTTAAAAACTGAGTGCCGCGAAAAAAATCGCCGCTGGTTATTAATGCTGCGATCCTGTTCGCCTGCTCGTGACCGCCTCTGGTTAAATCGGGGTCTTTAAGGGGGACGGAATCTTTTTGTCCATGCCGAAAAAGGTAGACCTTCATGTCTCCTATGATTGCTTTTAAAATGGCCTTTTGATACCTTTGACACTCACTGTCTGGAGAGTTCATGAAAAAAACTGTTCATCGCTTTGTATCTGACGACTTCACTCTTCGGATTGCGGCTGTTGACTCCACGGCTGTTGTTGCTGAAATGCAGCGCCTACAAAAGACTTATCCTTTGCCAACAGTGGCGGTCGGGCGAGCAATGACAGGGGCTTTGTTGATGGCAAGCCATCTGAAAGAAGGACAGCAGGTCGGATTGTATTTTAAAGGAAGTGGTCCTCTCGCTGCTGTCTATGCCGAAGCTAATTTTGAAGGCCAAGTCCGGGGTTACTCTCCGGTCCCTTTGTATGAGCCACCTAATTACGACAAGGGGCTCAGCCTAAAAGATTATATGGGGGAGGGGCTCTTGACGGTCACACGGCACCTTCCATTTCAAAAACAACCTCACAACGGTACGGTGGAGATGGTTAGCGGCGAAATCGGCGACGATATCGCTCATTATTTAATTCAGTCCCATCAAATTCGCAGCCTCGTCTCTTTAGGTGTCTATTTGGACACTTACGGGCAGGTGAAGGCCTCAGGAGGGGTGATTGTGGAAGTCATGCCAGGGGTTGAAGAGTCTTTGGTGGATCAAATTCAAAAAAATGCGGAAGATTTTAAAGAAAATATTTCGAAGATGCTTTTGGATGGGGCCCAACCAATTGATTTAGTGAAGCCTTATCTCCGGGGCATTTCTTTTTCACAACTTGAGCACAACCACCCGGTGACTTATTATTGCCCTTGCACAAAAGACAGAGTGGTTCGTGCACTCGAAACTCTAGGGCTATCGGAGATCGAGGATATGATTTCTAAGAATGAGGCTGCCGAAGTTGTTTGTCAGATGTGTGGGCGGCCTTACGAGGTTCCTGTTTCTGAGTTGCTCGAGCTCAAAGAAAAGCTACACAAAGATAGTCTGCACTAAACTCATATAAATCCAACGAACGCGCGAGAGCCGGGGTGGGGAGCTTTGCTTCCTCCGGCTTGATGGCGGGATTTGTTGGTGGGCTGCTCAGCTCCATAGAGACCGCGACTGCGGCGGAGCTGGGTGAGTGATAGTCTCTTCTAAAGCAAGTCCTGTACCAAAATGAGACTCTAAATGATTTCAAGTAGTTAACCTCTTGGTGCCATTCTGGCCAAAGGTCGGATGGTCTTAACCTACTAAAAAGAGTGCGCTTTTGTCTCTCGAGGCCTGATTATACTCTCCCAAACTTATTGTTATAGCTGCTTGCATTTTACGAACAAATCGCGGCAAACGGGTGTTAGAAAGTCGACAGCATTTTTTCTAAATAAAATCAAGATGTTAGGAAAAAGTCTCAAGTTGAGAAGGGCGCAATCTGTGGCGAGTTCAAAACTCCATCGAAAGATTATTTTTAAAAAACTACGTAAAAACAAATAGATACATTCAATCTCACGGGCTGATTTCTTGGCCTCTCCTTTGTATTAGCATTTGGTGAGATGTGAAGTAGGAGATGTGTATTCATGTGGAAGTATTTGGCCTTCGTAGCAGCCCCCATTATTGCCTTTGGCATTCAGGCGTGCGCACCCAAATCACAAGATGATTGTGGCTTTGTGCAAAACGTTTATGGCGAGCGTATTTCATGGAAGGGGCAGTATCCTGTGGCGATGTATATTCATGAATCTGTTCCACAAGAATATGTTGGCGCGATTGTCGCCGCTGCAAAGACTTGGCAGGATGCGGCCGGAACTCCTTTGTTTAATATTGTCACAAATCAGCGTGTGACGGGACCCATCACAGCTCAAAAAGATTCAAGAAACGTCATATACTTCCTCAACACGTGGGAGGAGGACAAGGCCGCAGAGCAGGCACGGACGTCAATTTATTGGATTGGAGATCAAATAAGGGAAGCCGACATGCGTATTAATGGAAAGTTTACTTATTATTGGAATTCACCGGGAATGGCGAGTTTTACGCAAGCAAGTTCCGTTAATATTGAGGCGCTGTTTATCCATGAACTTGGGCATGTTTTGGGGCTCAAACACAATGATGGAAGCAATAGCGTGATGGCGACTTATCTGGCGAATAATTCGGATCGGGTGAATATTGCAGAAGCGGATAGAAGCGCGTTGCGATGTGAGTATTAGAGCTGGTTGTAAATTATTTATGTAAGGTTTTTTAAGTTGTGAAGCCTGCGAACTTGCCTTTAGACTTGATCGTTGGAAGAAATGAAAGGGAGTCAACATGAGACTTAATCAGAAAAAAGTGGAAAGTCTGGCGACCACCGATGAGGCTTTAGAAGCGGATTTGGCAGCGGCGACTCTCGTTGAACATCGCTCCTACCATGAGCTCGAAGACTCTCCTATTTTAGAGGTTGATACCCTCACTCAGTTTAAAACCAACTTGCAGGTCCTTGCAGATTTGACCTCGCGTCTTTCTTTTTTAAATCGTGAAATTCGTTACGTTATGAAAGCGGAGTGAGTTTTTCACGCTTTCCTACTGAGTTTACGAAGGCCATCAAAACTGTTAAGTTTTGGGATCCAAATAGAGACAAAGTCGCCGCTACGTTCCCTGGTCATGCCCTCAGTGATAACGGGTTTGCCAAAATCAAAATCTTCGCGGAAGCTTTGGAAATTGTTCGTTGAAAGCTTTCGACCTTCTTCTTCAATCTGATCTCTAAAGGCCCGTTTGCCTGAGATCGAAGCGCGATCATCTTTAATGGTGATTTTGACGCTGTCTTTTTCATGTTCTGGAACATAGGCCTCAATAATGTAGAAATCAGGATTTTCACGAAGGCGGTTTCCGCGTTCTTGTAGTTTGTAAAAGGGGTCGTCTTCTTTATTTCTGTAGCTTTCACTCTCTTTGAAGAACTTTTTCTTCATTTCGACTTGTTCCTTTAGAAGATTGATATTCTGAATCTTTAAGGACTCGCGGTTGGCAGCTTCATTTTTGGTGTAGGTAGAATCAAAGCGCTTGTTCTGTTCTTTGAGCTGCTGTCCGTAGGCGTTTTTGTTACGGGCGAGGCGCTTTTGGTATTGCTCGTTAAGCCCTTGTTCTTTTGAGGTCCATTGCTTTTCTTGATTATCAAAACGTTTTTCGTATTCACCCTCTTGCCGTTTGAGTTGTTTTTCTTGAATTTCCTGACGGCCCTTTATTTGTTGCTGTCCCTGGACAGCGGTTGTGTCATAGTCTTTCTTAATGTTTTCTTGCAGCTTCGCTTGCGCTTTTTGGCCCTTTTCGGATTCGTTTCTTATCATTTGTTCGTTGCCTGCTCGAATCGTCTCAATCCGATTTTGCGAGAACCCTTGCTGTCGTTCCAAATCTTGTTTGAATTTGCTTTTAATATGTTGAATTTCTTGGCCTGATTCCGATCGAACCTGTTCAACCTTTCGTTTTTGGAAGGCTTCAATTTCTTCTAGTTTTTGTTGGGTGTGGGCACGGCTTAAATCAATCTGCTCTTGGCGTTGCCTCTGCGTTTCAGCAATTTTACGTCGATAGTCCATTTCTATGTTATTTATTTGCGCTTCACTTTGCCCGCTAATTTTTTTTCGGCTTTCGTTGACTTGGGCAAGGGTCTCATCTTGTTTTTTTCGAATGTGGTTGATTGCTGCTTCGCCTTGGCCCTGGGTTTCTTCTTTTCGGCCGGCGTAATATTCTTTTAATTCGGCAAGCTGTCGTTCTTGCTCGCTGGCATACTTTTTTCGTTTTTTTCCGTACTCCGCCTGAAGGTCGCTCAAATCATTTTGCTGTTCGCGTCGTGCGCGTGAAGACTCAACTGACATAAACGCATCTCCCTCCGTGGAAAAGACGTAAACTGCTGTTTCTCAAATTATAACAAAGACAGTGAGATCTGTCTTAGGGATTTGCACTCGGAGCTGGGCTTTGGGCTTTAGGGTTCGGACAGTGGGGCTGCAGGCCTCCTGTTCGTCCGAAGCAGCGCCAAGTTTGTTGATAGGTGATGTTCTCGTTTGCTTGAAGGGGGTAATACCGAGGGTATTGATGGGGATCGAGGGTGCTTTCAACCAATCGAACGTCTTGGGTCTTGTTGTTTTTAATTTCTAAAAGAAAAACGCGATACTCAGCGGCGCCTTGAGCGCAATGGAGGAACACAACAAGAAGGGTCCAAAGTCTCACAGTTTTCATAGTTTAGGGGGTTGTGAAGGTGACTTCATTGCTCATGGCTTTACCTAAGTCTTGGGATATGCTCACAGCTTGCGCGCTGTAGGTTGTTTTGGGCTGAAGTCCTCTCAGGTGAATTTCATGATTTGTTCTTAGCAAATTGTCTGCCGAGGTGAGGGTTTCTTCATGGGTGGTTTTATTAACAAGTCGAATTTGTGTGGAGGCGGCGATGTCGGTCTCCCATGCCAGAAACACATCTGTGAGAGCCACTTCAGCTATGCGAAAGTTATTAATGACTGGAGCCGTTCCTTCGACACAAGGATTGTAACTTGTCGTGTTGTTTATCCAAAAGTTTCCGGTAGAAAGGGGCTTCCAGCCACGAGCAAGGAGGTCTTTGTAGGGTTGTAACGGGATGGATTGATTGTTGGGATCGAAAAAGTACTCATTGCCGGAATGACCACAGAGGGAGTCCTTACCTGCTTCTGTGGTTTTTCTCCAAATTAGGACATTAGAGATATGAAAGCGAGGGCCTTGGTAATAAACGAGCTCCATCGGCAGGCTGGTTCGTTTTGTCATTTGTATTGTGCGACTGGCGCAGCCCATTTTGGTGGGATGGTCACCATCATTGTTGATGATCTCTTTCCAGGTATCATCGATGGGATCTTTAATTTTGAGGCGGGTGCCGTCATCTGATAGAAGTGCCAATTCATAGACTCCCTCTTCGTCGTCCTCTGAAAGTTGAAGACTGGATTCGAATTTGATACCAAAATACTCAATGAGCTTGTTGCCGCTGTCATCTTTGAGAAGTCCCGTGGTTTGGGTTGAAAAGCCCTCGCTAAACATTCGAGTTGGAACATTGATATCTGAGAAAAACAGGGTTTTATCAGATTGTTTTGCAAAATTGATATAGTCATCGACGATATGGAAAATCGGCATGCTGGCTGTCTTATAAAAAAGACGGCCAAGAACACCTTGAGTCATGACCTGGGTATTGTTTCCGCCTTCAAAGGGGTCGCAGACGATTTTGTTCATAGGGTGAAGGTTAAGGTCGACCTTCGATGCCATCACGCTTCCAGATGTGACATTGGATTGAATGCGCTCTGAAGTATCAAACTCTGCTGTACACCCAAGCAGTAATGAAGCTGTCAATAAGGCCGCGAGTTTTTGCATTTGGATCTCCTCGATCTCAGTCTAGAAAACAATCGAGGTATTTTCACTAAATAGCTAAAATGATTCCAAAATAGGTCTCTAAATGTTTGACGAAATTTTTGAAATTCTTGCCGTTAGGAGTGGCCATGAGAAATGTTCTAAAAAATGTTGAAGCCTTTTACAAACAAAGGCTCGGCCCTTCAAAGGTGAGCTGGGCAGATCCCGAGGATCTTAGTTTAATGGGACAAATCGTGATTGGCTCTGACTGTGTTCTCTACGATATGAAAGTAGGCTCTTACCAGCATTTCAAAAGACTCTTGGTCTAGAGATTTAAGGTAAGCCATTTTTTCGATGTATGTACGTTTGCTGATCAGCGCGGTCATGACATCCTGGACCTTTTTCATCTTATTGAAGTCGTAAAAGTCTTTATCGTCCTTCACTTGTCTTAAAACGTCGGCGATAGACCTGTTGTCGAAGAGAACGTGAACTCCCATTGCCGAATGAGAAAGAAGGGCTTCCATGCGCTCCAGGCTTTTTTCTTCGATGATTGACAAACCCGCCTCCTTGCGATGTTGCTAATTCAAATGGTGAAGAAAAAATTTTTACCTTGCAAGACAAAAAGCAAGAAGTATGACGGCCTTTGTCAAGCTTGAGGTTTTAACCTTGTTGGTCCGACGGAGAATCTCGATAATATGTTTTACCAGTGAGGGGCTATGTCGAAGTTAAAAACCCGTTCCAAATCTAAATCCCGCGCCAGAAAAAAAAAGCAACTCCTGAAAAAGAGTACATTGTCATCGATGAGGCGGCAGGCCTGATCTTTGAAACTGAAGAAGATTTGTTTGGTTATTTCTCTCAAAGCATTCAGACCCTTGAGGATGAGTACCAATCGGTTCGATCGAATGAAGACTTCACAGATCAAGAACAACTTGATCTAGAGACTTATCTTGAAAGCCTGTTGGATGAACCTGATGAGATTTGGCAGGATTCACAGACATTCGAGGATATGGTTGTTCATCATTTTATCCGATCCTTTGAAGTGGGAGGACAGGTCTTTCACTATATTGCGGTGACCTATGTGACTCCTGAGGATTCTTATCCGAGCTTCGTTTTTATTCATTTTCCAACGAAAGACACTCGAGTCTTGCAAAACTATCAGCGCGGCGAGCTGATTTTCGACAAAAAATTTGAGTACGTTAAAGACGGGGCCGTTGATGGTGACGCCTTGGGCGAAGGGGATCCTCTTTCGGTTGGGCTCTACATTGCGATGATGAAAGTTCGCGGAGAAAAAGACATTGGACAGTCTAAATTTCAGGACTTCGCGGATTTGCGCGAGGATACAATTGAAAGCGCCGATGAGATTTGGCGTAAAAATGACCTCGACGGCAATGTTTTAGTAACTTTTATTAAAGAATATCCGGATCATGAAACCAAAGATTTATACTACATTGTAATCACGCAAGAGGATTCGACGAGCAATGTGCATTCTCTCTTGTTTTCATTTCCAACGAATGATGAGTCGCTGGTGGATCGCTATCGACAGGGCGAGAATCTTCAGGCTGAAGAAGTGGTTCAAGAAAATTCGCACTAAAAACAGTAACCATTTGCCATCGATTGAAATTGAGCACCTGTCCAGCCCTCGCTGGTTTTTGCAGCAAAAGGATGCAGATTCTGAAGAGCGGCGGGACGAACGGTGCCACGGTCGTTTTGGTAATCCGATGGACTTGCGGCAAACGCTGGTAAGAGCAGATCCATGTCGATGGTAGCCACATTGCTCGAGTTATAGAAGGCAACTTTTAAGACGTCATACTGGGCTTGAGGATCTCGAATATCAACGACCAAGCGAACATATTGTAGAAACTGATTGGGATCTGAGTACCCCGAGTTTTTGGCAATTTGTGAGATTTGTCCCCAGTAAATCACGGGGGAAAAATTTGTTAAGATCTGACCACTCAGGGTTTCAAAGCGTGCCTGGGTCGGAGTCGGATCTAAGTATGTTTGACCATTCGAGTTGGCTTGCCAACGGAAAAACTCTAGATAGCTTCCGGTTGCGAAATCAGAGGGGATCTGAGTGATTTTAACTTTCATATAATCATTGCGAATATTGTTAGCGCTATCAACGTAGACCATGAGGTTCACCGAAAGCCCCTCATGAGATTTTTGGTTACAATAAGCAAGTGGTTGGGTTGAGGCTGATGTCGTTGTTGTCGGAGCAGCGCGACTTGCAAAGCTATCACTCGAGTTCGTTTGGGCTGCGCATGCCGTTAGCAGGGAAAGGAGTGTAAGGAGTAAGGCCGCGTTGAGAGTCTTTTCAGTTTTCATAAATTCTCCTTAGGATTTTAGTTCGTCTTCTTACTCAGAGATCATGCAATGGCAAGACCAAGGTCTAAGAGTGAGACACAGAGAATTTCTTTGATATTTCAAACAATTAGTTTCGTAACCACTTGCTTCAAGTTGAGACGTCTTATTCTGGGGCTTTAACTTTGCTTAGGCGGCCGTTTTTCAGCCTCACCCAAAGCCCTTTCCGGTTTTAAGCGGGGTTGGGCCATTTGAAAAAGAATTCGTCAGTGAGGATGACCCAGATGCAAATCTCGAGAATCCACTTCGTTGATGTGAAGTAAAATAACATGGGTCAGTTTGCGTTCGCTGCGTGCAAGCTTTTCTAGCCTAAGATTGAGTTCTTCGTTTGAAATCTTTTTGAAATCCATGACAACTCTCCTGCTTAAATTCCAGAGAAATATAGCACGGATTTTTGACGGTGATTTTCGCACTTTTTCAGAGGAGAAAAGGGCTCTTGAGTCACTGCTAATTCAAGTTGTAAAGAGCTCGACTCGTTCACGGTAACGCGGGCGTTAGCTGCGCGACTCCGACCTCAATCTCAACGAGAAATAGCCCCAAGGAGGATCCTGTGAGTCGTAAAAACACGCGCAAGAGAAAATTCGCTTCAAAGTAAATAACTCAAAAATGCCGCGATGTTTATTCACTGGGAAGCTCAAACTTCGCCCTAAAATTGCTGTGAGCCTTCTTATTCGCCCCGGATCAATCCGGAGAACCCACCCAAAGCCTCTAATCCAAATTGAGTTCCACCCAGGTGATGCCATCGCCACCGGATTCTGGAGCGCCGGCCTTCCACATTTTGACATAGACACTGCGAGAAAGATGAGTGCGCACAGCTTTCTTGAGGGCTTCGGTGCCATGACCGTGAATGACCTTGAGGCGATCTTCATGAACTTGGGCGGCCTTGTCGAGAGCAATCTCGAGATCTTCGAGGGCCTCTTCGACAGTTTTTCCGCGGAGGTCCAAGACGCGTTCTTCATCATGCAGAGCAACTGTAAAACTCGAGCTTTTTCTGACGAGTTGGGCTGTCGGATTTTGCGGTTTTCCGGGGGCGCGGAGTTCTTGCCAGTGAAGTTGAAGACGAATCGAATTTGATAAGACCAGGACCTCTCCTTTAGCATTCGGAGAGCTTTGAACAATGGCATCTTGATTGAGGGAGGGAACAAACACCTTCGAACCAGGTGAAAACTTTTTGGCGAAGTCTTCAGCTGAGGAGACGCTACCGCTGTCGATAGGCTTGGCCTTCACGATTTCTGGGAGTTGGTGCTTGATTTCCTGTAAGGTGCGGTGGCGTTTGAAGACATCATCGACCTTTGCTTGGCTGATGGCTTCTTCGACTTTGCGTTCGGCTCTTTTGAGAGTCTTTGCGAGGGTGTCTTCTTTTTCTTTATTAAACTGTTCTAAAAGAATTTCGTATTTTTTCTTAGTTGCCGTTGCTTTGGCGGTTTCTTTGCGAAGATGGTCTTGAAGCAGGGAAATATCGCTTTTTAATTGCTCGATTTGCTCAAGTCCTTGCAGTCTTGCCTGAGTTGCAGGGGATAAAAGCTCCACTGCACGCTCGACAATTTCTTTAGAAACTCCGACTCTCTTTGCCGTTTGGATCGCCAAAGAGTCGCCCGGGATTCCGGATAAAAACTGATAAGTGGGGCGACCAGTTTTTGAATCATATTCAAGGCTGCCGTTTAAAACGTGATCCTTTTCAGACCAACCTGTTTTGAGTGGGCCAAGGTGGGAAGTGATGACTGCAAAAACATTTTGGGTTGAAAATTTCTCGATGAAACTGCGGGCAAGTGCGCTGCCTTCTTCGGGATCAGTAGAGCCACAGATCTCGTCAATTAAAATTAAGTTGTCTCGTCCTTGTGCCATTGCGGCTTTGGTCAGGATTTTTAAGTGAGCGGCAAAAGTGCTGAGCTCTTCATCGACGCTCTGTGCGTCGCCGATACCGATAAGAATATTTTTAAAAAATGGGATCTTTGAACTGTCACTCGCACAGACGGGAAGTCCACAGCGTGCCATTTGGGCAGCAAGGCCAATGGCTTTAAGGAGGATTGTTTTTCCGCCGGCGTTAGGGCCCGACAGTAAAAGAATTGCTTTTTGCTGATTTAGGACAACGGTGTTCGCGACGACATTTCTTCCCATCAGCTGAAGAAGGGGGTGGCGAACTTCTGTTAGTTCGAATTCATCGTTTGAAAACTCAATAGTGGCGGCCTTAATCATGGTACAAAACTGCGCTTGGGCCAGGCGTGTGTCGGCTTCTTCGAGCAAAAGCGAAGTCGTTTGAAATTCTTCGACCTTTGAGTGAAGATATTTTGAAAGGTCAACGAGGAGTCTTTCGATTTCATCCTCAATTTCAACTTCAATTTGACGTAAACGATTGTTAACGGGAATAACTTTTTCGGGCTCTATAAAGACGGTCGCTTTGGTGTGAGAGGACCCATGAATGACGCCTGGGACATAGTGCTGCATTCCGCTTTTGACTGGCAAAACCCATCGACCATCTCGTGTGGTGACATATTTATCTTGGAGATTATTTTCCATTTGATGATCTTTGACGAGTCGATCAAGATGGGTTTGAACGTCACGGGAAAGCTTTTCTTTTTCGTGAAAGAGGCTGTACAATTTTTCGCTAGCATCTGAGCGGATATCCCCATTTGGGGTGAGAATGAGGTCAACCGCAGACAGGGGCTCCGAGGCATCCATGAGTTGTGCGCTGACTTTTTCTGACCAGGGATTCTTTGTAGCCACAAGGGCTTCATTGAGGGCGAGAGTTTCGAGACAAAAACCACGGACGTCCTTAATCTCGAGAGCTTTTAGAACTGCATTTTTTTTGAGTCGAGGAAACCAAGTCATGAATAAATCTAAGCTTTGCATGTAGGGGCGAATGCCTTGACTCAGGAGTTCCGCTGCGCTGCTTATTTCTTCGATGCTAAGAAGGGCCGCTTTTGGAGTGCTGAGAGGTTGCAAATCTTCGATTCTATTTTTTCCAGACTCGCTTGTTGCGAAGTTCTTGATTTTTTCTAAAATTTCGATCCAATCAAGAGCGATGAGTTCTTGCATTTCTTACACCTTTAAAAAGCACTACCAAGAGGGCAGCGAAAAGTAAAATCCAGTCGTAGTGTCCCCACAAAACAAAGTCGGTGGTTGGCGCTGATTTTTTTAATCTCAAATCAAAAGTTCCATGCCATTCTGTGTGTTGGGGGGACTGCTGGAGCAGAGTTCCATCGGCCAACATCACCGTGCTGATCCCAGTATTGGTCGAGCGTATTAGCGGGCGTCGCGTCTCAATGCCTCGAGCGAGAGTCATGTAGAGGTGCTGGTGGGGTTCGAAATTTTTGCCAAACCAAGAGTCATTTGTGACGTTTGCAAGGATATCTGCCTTTTGCTCTGCCAAGCCCCTCGAGAAATCAGGATAGAGTCCCTCATAGCATATTTGTCCGCCGATTTTGAGTGGCCCTTCGATATGTGAATAATTTAAAACCTTGGGGCCTTCGCCTCTGCCAAAGTTGGCAATAAAGGGAAGGAGTTTTACAAGGAACGGAACGTATTCACTGAACGGAAAGTATTCACCAAAGGCGAGAAGATTTGTTTTATGATAGGGTTGATCGAGTAGATGAGCACTTGCATCTACAAGAAAAAGCCCATTATAGGTTTTTCTTTGCGCGGTCGTGCCGGGAGCATCTTTAGAATAGGCGCCGGTTAGAAGGGGCTTGCCAAATCTTTCCAAGCCTTTCGCTAAGAGTTCTGGATAACGAGAAGTGCGATTGTAGGTATTTAGAAAGTCAGGAAAAGCGGTTTCTGGCCACACGAGAAGTTCGGTGTTGGGAGTTGCTTGAACAGCTTGCTCTGTTAGGCGCAAGTAACTTTCTATTATAGAGTTTTGAAAATGATTTTGTCCCTTTTCGGCAAAGACTTTTTCTAAATCACCAATGTTGGCCTGCACGATAGAAACTCGGAGTGTACGGTCAAACTCGGACCATCTTTGAGCATGAAAAAAACCAGTGAGATTGACCGAGACGATGAAAACTAAAAAGATAAAAATGTGACGTTCGATGACACGACGGCGGTGTCTTTGTTCCCAAATCCAAGCAAGCCACGCATTTAAAAGTAAAACAAGGCTTGCAAGCCCTTCAAAGCCAATTACATCGGCCCAGTTATAGGCCGGAATTTTGGCCCACAAAAGAGTGTAACCTAAATTCCAAGGAAAAATACTAGGCCAGAGGCGTTCAGCAAGACTTGTGATTGTCGCCAAGGCAAAAAGAGCGATTGAAGGTTGCCAGTGAAAGCGTTTTTTGAGAAAGACAACGAGAGCTGATGTCAGTGGAATGTAAAGGTGCACTCCAGAGGCAAAAAGAAGCAGAGTTAAAATTGCAACAGGCCAGGGAAATCCACCAAACTTTGCTGCCGTATAGGCGACCCAGTGAAAGCCAATGAGCGTGAGCGTAAACTGGGTCCACCAACCAGCAATGAAGCCTTCTCTCCAAGTTTTTGCGTCCTTAATGAGAAAGAGCCAAAGTGGAATAAAACAAAAGAGCAGTGCCCAAGGAGGAAATGGTATGTAGCTGGTTCCAATAAGGAGACCCGAAAA
Source organism: Pseudobdellovibrionaceae bacterium (assembly GCA_016719575.1). Classification (GTDB taxonomy): domain Bacteria; phylum Bdellovibrionota; class Bdellovibrionia; order Bdellovibrionales; family Bdellovibrionaceae; genus JACMRP01. Next base: position 107,936 of record JADJYV010000003.1, read on the forward strand.
AAGCGGCCAGCGATACTTCTTGAAAATTTCGAAAATTTTTAACATCATAGATTTGTAACACTAAGGATGGGAATGGAAAAGCGAAGACTGCGATGTCCAACATGTGCAAAATTATATGAGGTTAATGAAGCTGATATCATCAGCCACAACCCACACTTTGATTGTATTTCCTGTGCGACGAGATTTACCATTAATCATGAATTCACTGCTACTGGCGAAATGCAAGCGCAGGTTGTGTTTAAAAATTTAAATTTAGAGCGGGGACTTCTGTTCCAAAAAGCACTCGAGAGCCAGTCTCTTGATGCGTTGCGACGCGATATCGAGGGAGGAGCAAAAGAAAAGAGCTCACTCTCTTGTCCTAAATGTGGGGCGATCCGCGAAAGATCAGCCCTCGAGTGTTTTTCCTGTCATGTGATTTTTGCCCGCCTTGAGGATCTTCCTTTAAAGCCAACTCTTAAGGCCCAACCAAGCCTGGTTCGAAAGTGGAAAGACTTGATTTTAGATTTCGACAACAAAGCCCTACACGAGGACTTTATTAAATGTTGCAGAGAGATTGAAGCTTTGCCTTTTGCTATCTTAAAGTACGAAGAGTTGCGAAAAGCTCAGGGTGGGAGTGATGACGTTTGCGCGAGTATGATCGCAAGAATTCACGGAATGCTCAGCGTGACGCTATCCAGCAAGCCAAAGCCTGAACTTCGAGCGAGAGGGGGGATGGCTTCTCCCGTAGTTTCTTGGCATAAATATGTTTTTTTAATTCCGATATCAATTTCAATTTTGATGATTCTGATGGGATTTTTGAGTCTCAGTCTCAGAAATTTAGTCGGAGCGGGAGTTGCGATGATGCTTTTGACCTTCGGTCTTATTCTTTTTTGGAAGGGGAGAATTTCCCTTTCAGATTTTGTTTAATACCTAAAGTGATTTTTATCGTCTTAACAAAACTCTGACATTTATTTTTTATTTTTCTTAGTTGACTTGATATTCCTGAATAAACAATATGCGCCTCAGAGGCTGTAACATCACCCCCAAACAGAAATGGCGGACCCGAATGAAGAAAAACTTCATTAAGACAGTGATCCTTTTACCTATCGTTTTGTCTTTTTTCTGTGTTGCTCAAGGAGCAATGCTTAGCGAGAAGATACCCTATTACGGCGAAAAGTTTTATGAAGAGCTTCATGGTGGCGCACAAGACAACGGTCTTCTTATACGTCTCAAAGCTGTTCTGAAGGGATATCACATGACTCGCAAGGGCCAGTTGGATGAGATTGGCGCCAGCTGTACTGGCAACTGCTATATCCATACATCAATTGGTTATAGAGGTGCGCGGTATTTCTTATTGAGCGATTTTTATCTTATTAAAATGCCAAATGGATATGGTGTTCACGATGTTTATTGTCATCGAGATGTGACCCCCGAGGATTTTAAACGCGGTAATGGCGCGGGCCCAAATCGACTTCCGGACGACACGGTTGTGAATGTTGAACACACTTGGCCGCAGAGTAAGTTTACCGGGAGACATCCTATTGACACTCAAAAATCCGACCTCCATCATCTTTTCCCGACAAACTCAAAAACAAACTCTATTCGTGGCAACAATCCCTTTGGCGAAGTCGAGAGAGATCTTCAAGACCTAGATTGCAAAAATGTTCGCACAGGGTATGCTTCAGGTGGCCGTGAAGAGATTTTCGAGCCTCCCCAGGAGCATAAGGGAAATGTCGCACGAGCTCTATTTTATTTTGCAACCCGCTATGATATGCAGATTGATTCTCAGCAAGAAGTGTTTCTAAAAAAATGGCACAAAGAGGATCCAGTCGATGAGACGGAGCAGATTCGCAACCAAAGGATTTTTGAACTGCAAAATGTGCGAAATCCTTTTATTGATTATCCAGACCTAGTGGATAAAGTGGAAAACTTCTAGTTGCTGTTGACCCCGCCCGAAGCTGGTTGCTTGGTTCCTAAGCGATTTGCTTTGTCGAGATTTTTGATGAGGGATTTGCCAAAGGCAGAGACCTCATCCACGCTTTTGGTTCTTTTTAAATTTGGATCTGAAGTGAACTCATTGTTAAAGCTGTCATTGCTTTTAACGCCTGCAAGGTTGGTCCCTTGATCCAGCATTGTCAGCGCCTTATATAGATTGAGTTGACGGTAGTTTCGAGTTTTTGAGATCAGACTAGATTCGGCATCTCCTGTCGATAAAATATACTTCTTAACTTCCACGGCCTTATAGGCCTCACGTTTGGCCATGGCTAGCACTGCGGCCCCTGTGACAAAAGCGGTTGCCTGGGAGGTGCCCGTCATTGTTCCATAGGTGCTGTTTGGTAGACAAGAAATGATGTTATTTCCGGGGGCAGCAATGTCGACAGTCTCAATCCCGTAATTGCTAGACGAAAGAACTTCTGTTTGTTTGTCGATAGCAGTGACGGAGATAATATTCGAGAGGCCGTAGTCTGCGGGATAATAACGACTGACGTCAGAATTGGAGCGTTCGTTTCCAGCGGCAGCAACAAAGAGAACCCCCTTTTTTTCTGCTTCAACGATGGCATCATGTTCTTCTTGTGAGAACTCGGTTCCACCACCAGAGTAATTGATAATATTCGCACCCATTTTAACGGCGTATTTAATAGAGGCGACGGTATTTTTTAGATTGTCAGTACCTGCCACTTTGGGGTCGAAGTATTTTAGAATCATGAGACTCACTTCAGGAGAAATTCCACTGATACCCTTGTTGTTTCCGGCTTTCGCTCCTACGATACAAGCAATATGGGTGCCGTGTCCGTGATTGTCAGTGAGGAGACCATTATTTGAAACAAAATTCCAGCCGTGGACGTCGTCGACGAATCCGTTGCGATCATCGTCAATTGCATTTGTGGCTTTGTCGCGGCCACTTGAATCGAGACCAGACTCTCCTGGGTTTGTCCAAATATTGGAGTCTAAATCCTCATGGTGAATGTCGGCTCCCGTGTCGATGACGGCGACAAGGATATTCTTGCTGCCTTTAGATACGGACCAGGCACGGCCAGCGTCTGCTTTTTTGAGCCCCCAGGCTTGACTGATTGCGGGGTCGTTGAAGAGAGCACTCGGTTCATTTTCGACCAGCTCTGTTTTTTCGATTCGAGACTCTTCAAAGCGACTTGGTTTTTTTAATTTAACAGAGTTGCTACTGCGGTTGGGGCTGAAGGATTGAAAGTGTTGAAAGAATCCGAGCCCCCCAATAAATACAACAAATAATCCACCGACAATCAAGCTCTGTTTGTGTGACCGCATGAAGTTTTCTCCTACGGTCTGTTATCGGTGAAAGCGAGAGAGTTCTTAACGATTCTGGACTTAGTCCTGCCAAGGCTCAGTTCCTCTACGCGACGCGTGTCTCATTTCGAAACAAGACGAAGCCATTCTTCCGGAAAAGGAACAGACGTTTCGCTTTGGTTCAGGCGTTTGTAGAACACAAAGTTCCTTAGCACGAGCTTGATGTAGGATCTGGTTTCGTCGTAGGGAACCTCTTCGATGAACTCGATGGCATCAGGTCGATAGCGGGTCTTGAGCCACCCCCGAATCGCCGTTCCACTGGCATTGTAGGCAGAAACCGCGAGTATGTATTGCTGATCGTACTTTGTTAGGAGCCCCTTTATCTCTTTAGCACCAAGAGGTATGTTTACTTCGGGATTAAAAAGGTCATCGGGCTCGTTGTAAGGAATATTTGTTTTATGGCTAAGATTTTTTGCAATGGTCGGAAGAAGTTGCATGAGGCCGAAGGCGTCGACCGGACTGCGAGCGAGAGGGTTGAAGGCGGATTCCTGTCTGATGATCGAAAAGGCAATTTCTGGTGGAATTTGCTCGGCTGCTGCCGCCTGCTGGATAAGAACTTGATAGTTTCTCGGAAAAAGCAATTCAGGATGTTTGTTGACGAGAGTGTCTTTAACCTCTTGCGGAAGACTGCTAAAAGCCGCAAACAGAGGGAGGTATAGATTTGCTCGAGCGTAGCTTGTTAAAACTATCAACCATGCGTTTTCATCAACCTGAGTTTTTCTTTTTAGACCTTCCGCAAGCTGGTCAATGATTCTTTCAGCAAAACTTTTCTCGCCGACGGCCATCAGCCATTCGGCTTGCAGTGCTGATTGGGGGGAGAGCTCTTTGAGGTTTGATAGAGAGTATGAAAAATCCTTCTCATTGCTTTTAAGCGGTGTGAAGGCCTGATTCATTTCTCTGATGGCGAGGACTCCGTAATACCCAATCGGGTCCTCTTTGACGAGCTGGCGGAATAACTGCAGGGCCTCTTCGCTTTTGCCAATATTCTTGTAGGCCCGAGCCTGCCAAAAAAGACTTCGATTTTTGTCCGAAGGGTCTTTGGCTTTTTGCGCGAAATCCTCAAGAACTTGCGCTGCCTGCTCGTACTTTTTCATTTTGTAAAGAACCCAGGGGTGCAGCCAAAAAACTCTTTCTCGAATCGGTGCTGCCGAGAGGGGTTCGGCGAGGCTGGCTTCGTAGTACTGACTGGCTTTTTCGAGCTGTCCCTTTTCCTCTTCCATTCGGCCCAACACAAAATAGATTTCATCCAGCGGATGCAGTCCCTTGAGTTGGCGCTGTGCCTCTTTCAAAGTGTTCTTTGCAAGTTGTAGACGGTCTTCAGTCCAAAGAGTGCGAGCTAGCAGAACATAGCTTTCGTGCAAATGTCGAATGGAGAGCATGTCTTTCTTGTATTTTTTAAAGGAAGCTTTGGCGGAGTTGACCATCTGGCTGGTCGAATCAATATAGTCATTTTTATTTTGTGCGACCTTGTGGGTCATGCGAATATTTTTGAGGGCCTGGAACTTTTCTTCGCGGGAGGATTTTTCGTTATTAAAAATTCGCAGGTAGATTTCTAGCGCTTTTTTGAATTCACGGCGTTGGCGAAAATCTAAAGCAACAACGGGGAGTTCTTTGTCTGTAGGGTCAGGCTTGAGTCGCGGTGCCACTTTGTAGAGTTGGCTTTGAATTGTTTTTACTTTTTCCGAGTCCTTGCTTTCCTGTGCGTTCCCAAGGGCCTCAAGTAGAAGTTGCTCTTTGTTTTTTTGAATAGATTCTTGCTGAGCACTTTCAAGGAGAGCAGCAATGTCATCGGTTTTTTCTGATGTTAGGCGCGCTTCTTTCAAGAGAACTCGTGCGAGGACATCACGGCTAAATTTAAAATTATTACGATAAGATTCGGCATTTAATGGCTCTAGTTTCTTGTTGTCGGTACAAGCCTGATGAGCTCGCAACAAAGCAATTTCTCGCAGAGGAAAGTGAATTTCTTTACTCAGTTCTGAGAATTTGTAGCAAGAAACATCAGAATTTGTTTCGAGGTTCAAAAGACCTTGGCGATAATTTTTCCACCAGGATTGGTTTTCGGCAGTCGTCTCGATCTTGTCGATTTCCTTGAGACTCAACTCTTGATTCTTGAGAGAAAAGTCATACCCGGGCGGAAATGAAGCGGGGGTGAGCAAGCTGTCTTTTCTTGACGTCGTGGCACAGCCAATGAGGACGGCAAAAAAGATGATAGCACCCACCCCGCGGCGAAAAGGGACGGGCATTAGTAAGAACGTCCGCGCTCAAGGGCTTTGATCCGGTCACTCAGAGCAGGATGGGTCATGAAAAGGTCTGCAAGAGTGCCGTGTTTTTCTCGTCCAGAAATTTTCAAAGTAGCCATGGCATCCTCTCGTGAAGGGGGCGCCTCATGCAAAGCTTGCAAACGTTTGAGAGCGGCAATCATATTCCCAGAAGAGGAGACCTGCGCGCTTCCAGCATCTGCCCTGAACTCTCGTTTTCGTGAGTAGAAATTAACGACAATGGAGCCAAGCAATGTAAAGGCGATGTCGCCGACGATAACACATAAGAAATGGACGACACTGCGGTATTTGTCCTCAACGTTAGAGGCTATAACATTTGCGAGAATGCGGGAGAAGAACATGGCAAAAGCATTCACTACGCCTTGAATTAAGGTCATTGTTACCATGTCGCCATTGGCAATATGCGCCACTTCATGACCAAGAACGCCTTCGATTTCACTGTCATTCATTTTTTGCAAAAGCCCTGTTGAAACCGCAACAAGTGAATTGTTTTTGCTCGGGCCCGTTGCAAACGCATTGACATCAGGAGACTCGTAAATTCCAACCTCCGGCATTTTCGTTAACTTTGCCCGGCGAGAAAGCGAGTGAACTCTTTCAACAAGGTTCCGCAGGTCAGGTTGCGAAGTGTTGGGCTCGATGATGGTGACACCATAAAAGTGTTTCGCCGCGAATTTCGACATCATCAGAGAAATAAAGGCTCCCCCCATACCCCAGACCAAACAAAAAGCCATGAGCAATGGAAGGTATTGATTGACCCCGGCAACACCAAGAAAATGACTAACAAGAGACCAGACAATGCCAATTGTCACCATGACCAAGATATTCGTAAGGATGAAATAACCGAAGCGCTTAAAAAATTTCATTAGCAAACTCCTCTAAAAACTTATTCTGTTGAAAAGTTCTAATGACCAATTTGGCAATTTCTGCGGCTATGTCAAGTTGTGACCGTCTCTTTCGGCCTTTTTGAGCTATTGCCGCTCTGCCCAGAAGGAGTGGTGCTAAATTGGAACTTGAGGGCATTGCTTTCTAACTCTACTTGCACTCGTCCGCCGTCGACCAATCGGCCAAATAAGATTTCGTCGACCAAGTGTTTCTTGAGATGCTCATCCACAGTTCGAGCAAGCGGGCGGGCTCCGTAGACTTTGTCATAGCCCTTTTTCATCAGCCATTTCAGAACTTCTTGCGAAACCTGCATATCGATTTTTTTCTCAGCCAGGGTCATCTTGAGTTCATCTACGAATTTAGCTACGACTTTCAGGATAATCTCTTCGGGTAAGTCCTTGAAGCTAACGACAGCGTCAAGTCGATTTATAAATTCGGGCGAGAATGCCTTTTTGATGGCCTCCATACTTTGTAGGCTGCGATTCTCCTCTATAATTCCAATAGAACCCCGGGCCACTTCAAGGGCACCGGCATTGCTCGTCATTACAAAGATAACATTTTTAAAATCAGCCACGCGGCCATGGGAGTCTGTCATGCGCCCGGCATCCATCACTTGCAAGAGAGCATTGGTAATATCGGGATGGGCTTTTTCGATCTCATCGAGAAGAAGCACAGAGTAGGGGTGTTTATTGACAGCCTCTGTAAGGAGACCGCCCCCCTCAAAACCTACGTATCCCGGAGGGGCTCCGACGAGACGGGCGACGGCGTGTTTTTCCATGTACTCGCTCATGTCAAAACGATGAAAGTGAACGCCGAGAATGTGCGCAAGCTGTTTACACACTTCGGTCTTGCCTACGCCGGTGGGGCCAGTGAAGAGGTAACTCCCGATGGGTTTGTCTGGACGAGCAAGGCCGCTGCGAGCAAGTTTTATACTGGTTACAAGGCGATCAATCGCCTCTTCTTGTCCGTAGATGAGGGCCTTTAGTTTTTTATCGAGATCTCGTAGCTGCATTTTTTCATTGGAAGAGATACTGGCAATAGGAAGCCCGGTCATTTTAGCGATGACCTCTTCAATTCCAGAAACATCGACAATGGTTTTTTCAGTCGTTAAGTCTTTGAGGCGAAAATAGGCGCCAGCTTCATCAAGAACATCAATAGCTTTGTCCGGCAACAACTTGCCGTGAATATGCTTGATCGACAACTCAACAGCAGCTTTCAGAGCCTCATCGGTAAACTTGACATTATGGAAGTCCTCATAAGATTTGCGCAGACCCTTTAGGATAGCAACACAATCTGTGGCAGTCGGTTCACTTACGTCGATACGCTGAAAGCGGCGATTGAGGGCACGGTCTTTTTCGAAGTATTGTCGGTACTCAGAATGCGTGGTCGAACCGATGCAGCTGATCTCGCCACTTGCGAGTGCGGGTTTGAGCAAATTCGATGCGTCGAGGGATCCTCCGGAGGTCGAGCCTGCTCCAACAATATTGTGGATTTCATCGATAAACAAAATTGCATTCGGACGTTTTTCGATTTCCTTAATGATGGCCTTCAGGCGTCCTTCGAAGTCACCACGAAATTTTGTCCCAGCAAGGAGGGTACCAATGTCTAGGGAGTAGATCACCGCACTTTTGAGTTTTTCGGGGACGAGGCCGCTCACTATTTTTGCGGCAAGGCCTTCGGCGATCGCCGTTTTACCAACCCCCGGTTCACCAATGAGCAGAGGATTATTTTTTGAACGGCGTGAAAGAATTTGAATCGTGCGGTCGAGGATGTCTTCTCGGCCGATCAAAGGATCAACCCGTCCGGCCTTGGCCTTCTCATTGAGATTCGTGCAAAAACTTTCAAGAGGGGATTTTTTACTGTCGTCAATGGGCCCGCCATCAACATCGGTCCGTTGAATTGCCGTGCTTTCTTGCTGAACTCCATCTTGATCCTTGGCGATTCCATGTGAGAGATAATTGACGACATCGAATTGGCTTAACCCCTGCTGTGAGAGCGCATAGACAGCATGGGAGTCTTGTTCGTAAAATAGGGCAACCAGCAGGCTGCCCTCGTTGATTTGGTTTCGGCCAGAACTTTTAACTTGAATCGCAGCTCGCTGAATAAGACGGTGGCAGGCAAGGGTGAATTCGGGGTTCCAACTTTCGAAGCCGCCGTAGGATTTTAGCTGCTCATCGGTGATCGTCGGGGCATTTTTTTTGAGATAGTCCTTTAAGTCCACTTTAAGTTTTTGCACATTCACGCCGCAAGCCTGAAGTATTTCAACCATGGTGGGGGATTCTGTCAGAGCCAAAAGGACGTGCTCCAGGGTGACAAACTCCTGGTGGGCTTTTTTAGCAATTTCTGTTGCAACAGCGAGGCGACGTTCGAGTTCACGGGTCATCATAAGTCCTCCTTGTTCTTCTTCAGTTACTCTTCTTCGAGGGTGCTCTTTAACGGGTGCTCATTCATTTGCGAGAATTGATTTGCTTGCATGACTTTCATTTCGGCCACTTCGAGCGTGTAGACACCAGCGAGGCCTGAACCTTTTTTGTGGACGTCGAGCATTATCTTGCTGGCTTCCTCTTCGGTCTTACCGAAGAAGCGTTTCAAAACGAGAACGACAAAGTCCATCGGAGTGTAGTCGTCGTTAAGAAGAATGACTTTGTACATCTTAGGGGTTTCGATGCGGGGTACGGTCTGTACCGAGCCCTCTCCTTCGGGGGAAACCGATGGAACTGATTTTGATCCGTTCTGACTCTTTTCGTTTATTTTACTCATCTCCGACTTCCTTCAAGACCCTACCTAGACCTTGACCACTGTAGAGTATTATAAAATGATTGTCTTATTTTGAGAAGCGTTCTTGCGTTGTTAGGGACCTTTTGGCACCATTTTAAGGTGTGTATAAAATAGGAACGTAAAACAAATTCTTGGGGGTTTATAATGAAGAACGTGAGTCGTTTGAAGTCTCAGGCGGGTTTCTCGCTTGTTGAGTTGATGGTCGTTGTGGCGATCATTGGTATTTTGGCATCATTAGCAATTCCATCTGTGGGAAAATACATGGCAAAAGCCCGTCAATCTGAGGCAAAGACTCAGTTGTCATCTTTGTACACCGCAGAGAAAGCATTCTTTGCAGAGTACACGGCCTATGACCCGCGCTTTTTGGCGGTTGGATATTCTCCAGAAGGCAAGCTTCGTTATAATGTCGGCTTTTTGAATGCCACGTTTACAGCTGGTGCAGCAAATGGTTACAACCTTGTACCGGCAGCCAATAGAGCTGCGGTTGGATATTGTGGCGCCCTTGGAGTATATGCAAATGGTTGCTCAATGCTTAACGGAGCAACGGGTGCGGCTCCTCCAGCACTGAATGCGAGTGACGTGTTTACTTCGAGCACCTTCACAGCAAATGCAGTGGCTTTCATTCATCAAGCATCAGCTGTTGCTGATTCTTGGACAGTCAATCAGCAAAAAGATTTGCAAAACACAGTGAACGGAATTCCTTAGGTTTAAGATGTTCAGTCAAGCTCGAAACCCAAGCTTCCTATTGCTTGGGTTTTTCTCTTTTTTCCTGATCTTATATTCGCAAATTTATGCATTGAAGGGGCTTCTTGATCGTCCACGGGATCTTATTTCTCCGCCACCTGGAATCGAGAGATTTACTTTTGGTCACCGTGACGTCATTGCAGATTTCTTCTGGGTTCGCGCAATTCAGGACTTTGATTATTGTGACCAACAAATCGCTAAAAATCTGTGCGTAGGTAAGGGGTGGCTGTATCGCATGCTCAATTCCATTACTGAACTCTCGCCTAAGTTTCGCATGCCCTACGCAACGGGTGCTGTGGCGCTGAGCGTGATGGTTTCTGATATTGAGGGTGCTGCGCAGATTTTTGATAAGGGGATTGAGAATTTTCCAAATGACTGGCCTATTTTGTACCGAGCTGCTTACCATAATCTTTATGAAGTAAAAGATAAAAAGAGAGCGGCAGAACTTTTTATTCGCGCAGGCCGAAATGGAGCTCCTCCGTGGGTCTTTTCTTTAGCCGGCGGTTTGTACAATGAAATTGATGAGAGGGCCACAGCCGAAGCCATTTTGCAGGAGATGATCAATACCGAAGTTGATCCGACGATTATTAAACGTCTTGAAGAAAAACTCAGTAATCTTCGAGAGAACTACTCGATACCTCCAGAGCAAAAACGAAGTCAACAAAATAGAAAATAGTTTCGGTCGATTCGCACAAATAACAACTCGCTGATATTGTTGTTGTTTCGTCTTGCCTCCGCGGCCGGAGCCGCATCCGATTGGATTCGACACAAGCTATCGACGCATCGCATTCCCAAAAGGAAGGCCGTACCCCCGGTCCTCGGCTTGACTCTTTGGGAAAAAGCTTCATATTCGCTTGATACAAAATTTTTGCTGGGGATTTTTATGTCGAGTCAGAGGGATTACTACGAGATTTTGGGCGTTGCCAAAGAGGCCGACGCCGATACAATCAAAAAAGCCTATCGCAAGTTGGCGATGCAGTTTCACCCTGATAAAAATCCGGGAAACCCTGCGGCAGAAGAGAAATTCAAAGAGGCCGCAGCAGCTTACGAAGTATTGAGCGATTCACAAAAACGAGCGCAGTATGATCGCTTTGGCCATGCCGCCTTTGCTGGCGGCATGGGTGGCCGCGGTGGTGCTGGCTATCAGGATGTTGAAGACATTTTTGCAAACTTTGGTGATATTTTTGGAGATTTTTTTGGCGGCGGCGGTCAAGGACAACGGCGCCGCTCCCGCAATGAGGCTCGCCGAGGTGCTGACCTTCGCTACGTGACTGAAATATCATTGAAGGAAGTCCTTACGGGCCTCGAAAAGGATATTGAGTTTGACACTGACAAGGCCTGCGAAGAATGCAAAGGCAGTGGGGCCGAAAAAGGCGCTAGCCCCGTGAGTTGTCCCACTTGTGGTGGTTCTGGGCAAGTTGTGCGCTCTCAAGGTTTCTTTAGTGTGGCTTCGACCTGTCCTACCTGCCGAGGAGAGGGCGTGATGATCAAGAACCCATGCAAGCCATGCAAAGGAAAAGGGCGCGTTTCAGAGCACCGAAAAATTCGTATTAATATTCCCCCCGGAGTCGACACGGGAACCAGATTGCGAGTTGGCAATGAAGGCGAAGGCGGATTTAACGGCGGTCCAGCCGGTGACCTTTATGTCGAAATTCGCGTCAAAGAGCATCCACGTTTTGAGCGAGACGAAGCAGACCTTCATATGCGTGTAAAAGTCCCTTATCTGCAGCTTCTTCTTGGGGCCGAGGTTCCAATAGAAACCTTGAGTGGCGAAGAAGTTTTAGAAATCCCCAAAGGAACGATGAACGGAAAAACTCTTAAAATGTCAGGACGGGGCTTGCCTTCTTTGCGAGGTCAACGTCGTGGTGACCTCTTCTGTCTCCTGGAGGTAGAATTTCCAGAAAAAATCTCAAAAGAAGAGGAAAAAATCCTACGTGAATTGGCAAGATTAAAGGGTGTTGAAGTAAAAGGGGACGGCGGCGGCCTTTTTAATAGAAAAAAATGACCTCGTTACCTTGACGGAATCAAATTGGGCATCATGTTTGAATTGTTAGTAAAATTAGTTAGTTAAAGGAGTACGTAATGGGAAAAATTATCGGTATTGACTTGGGTACAACAAATTCGTGTGTGTCCATCATGGAGGGCGGCGAGCCAAAGGTCCTTGTGAATGAAGAGGGCGCACGCACAACCCCTTCGGTTGTGGCTTTCACTAAAGACGGCGATCGCCTAGTTGGCCAGATCGCGAAGCGTCAGGCTGTGACAAATCCTGAGAATACAATTTATTCAGCGAAACGATTTATTGGTCGCCGCTTCGAAGAAGTTCAGGAAGAGATCAAGCTTGTGCCGTACACTGTGGTCGCGAAAGGCAACGACTGTGCTTTCAAACTGAATAACGGCAAGAATGCATCTCCCGAAGAAATTGGCGCGGCTGTTTTAGCTAAGCTCAAGAAAGTCGCCGAGGATTACTTAGGAGAGCCAGTGACCGAAGCGGTGGTCACGGTTCCTGCCTATTTCAACGACTCTCAAAGGCAAGCAACAAAGGATGCGGGCCGAATTGCCGGTCTCGAGGTAAAACGTATTATCAATGAACCTACAGCGGCAGCTCTTGCCTATGGGCTCGATAAGAAAAAAGACGAAAAAATTATTATTTACGATTTTGGTGGAGGAACCTTCGACGTTTCTGTCCTTGAAGTTGGTGATGGAGTTGTAGAGGTTCGTTCAACCAATGGAGATACTCACCTTGGTGGAGACAATTTTGATACTTTGATTTTAGAGTGGCTCATTGCTGAGTTCAAAAAAGATCAAGGCATTGATTTGAAAAACGACAAAATGGCTCTTCAGCGTCTTAAAGAGGCAGCGGAGAAGGCAAAAATCGAACTTTCATCTGCTCAGGACACTGAAATCAATTTGCCATTTATCACAGCCGATCAAACGGGTCCTAAGCATTTGCAAACTCGCTTGTCTCGAGCAAAATTTGATCAGATGACAGAGTCATTGGTGAAGCGCTCTATTGAGCCTTGCCGCAAAGCTCTCGAAGACGCAGGATTGAAACCGTCAGAGATTGATGAAGTGGTTCTTGTCGGTGGTTCGACTCGTATCCCTGCCATTCAAAAAGCTGTCAAAGATTTTTTTGGCAAGGAGCCAAATCGCACGGTGAATCCTGACGAAGTTGTCGCGATCGGCGCGGCTGTACCGGGTGGAGTTCTTGCCGGTGACGTAAAAGACGTTTTGCTTCTTGATGTAAATCCTCTCAGCCTTGGAATCGAAACTTTGGGCGGAGTGATGACGACTTTGATTGAGAGAAATACCGCAATACCTTCAAAGAAAACCCAGGTCTTTTCGACAGCTGCGGATAATCAGCCGGCCGTTGATATTCATGTGTTGCAGGGTGAACGTAAGATGGCAGCAGATAACAAAACGTTGGGTCGGTTTGAGTTGACGGGTCTTCCTCCAGCGCCGCGGGGAGTTCCTCAGGTTGAGGTTGTTTTTGATATCGATGCGAACGGAATTTTAAATGTGTCTGCGAAAGACTTGTCTTCAGGAAAACAACAGCAAATCAAGATTACGGCGCAGTCTGGTTTGAGTGAAGAAGAAGTTAAGAAGGCGATTCGTGAGGCTGAAGCTCAAGCAGATTCAGATAAAGCAAAAGCTGAGGCAGTTCAGGCTCATAACAATCTAGACAACCTCATTTATCAGACTGAAAAGCTAGTGAAAGATTCAGGAGCTCAAGTTCCGGAAGCTGAAGTGAAGGCAGCAAATGAAGCTGTTGCTGAAGCCAAGGCAATTCTTGATAACAAATCGGCATCTTCTTCGGAGCTGAAGGCGGCGTTTGATAAACTGCAGGCTCTAACTCATAAGTTATCTTCTGACTTGTACAAAAAACAAGGCGGAGATGCGGGTGCAGGTGCAAGTAGCGGTGCTGGCGCAACTGGCCAAACTGAGAGTCATGGGGCAGGCAAAAACGGAGATGATGTGATCGACGCAGACTATAAAGATGTGAACTAGTCGACTGCTAGAATTCACACTCTAATATCGCTTGATTTCTCTTCATAAAGGCTGGGAAGATTCTTAGGAATCCCCGGCCTTTATGTTTTGAGGTAAGGCATGAAATTAGAAGAGTATCAAAAGCTATACAACGAATCGATTCGCGATCCTGAAGTTTTTTGGGCCAAGCAGGCCGAGCGGCTTCACTGGTTTAAAAAGTGGAACAAAGTAAAAGACACCTCCTTTAGAGCTCCGGTTCATATCAGGTGGTATGAAGGTGGCGAGATCAATGTTTCTTACAACTGTCTGGATCGACATCTCACCACTCGAGCTAATAAAACGGCTTTGATTTGGGAGTCGGATGATCCCAAAGTGCCTTCGAAGTCGGTCACGTACAAGCAGCTTCACGAAAACGTTTGTCGCTTCGCCAATATTTTAAAGCGAAATGGAGTCCGCCGCGGAGACCGGGTTACTATTTATATGCCGATGATTTTAGAATCGGCCTTTGCGATGCTTGCGTGTACGCGGATTGGCGCTATCCATTCCGTCATTTTTGGTGGTTTTTCTCCGGATTCTATTGCCGATCGAATTCTAGACTGTGACTCGGACTTTGTTATTACAGCAGACGAGGGGGTTCGCGGTGGCAAGGTGATCCCACTTAAAAAAAATGTGGACCAAGCAATGGCGAGAACGCCTAATGTGCGAAAAGTTCTTGTCGTAAAACACACAGGCCATGAAGTTGATTTTAACGAAGATCGTGATCTTTGGTACCACGATGAAATGACTAAGGTGGACGCGACTTGCGAGCCAGAAAGAATGAACGCCGAAGATCCTTTGTTTTTGCTTTACACTTCAGGTTCCACCGGAAAGCCCAAAGGAGTTCTGCATTCGACAGGTGGTTACCTTGTTTATGCAAGTCTCACTCATCAGCACGTCTTTGATTTGCTCGAAGAGGATATTTACTGGTGCACAGCTGATATTGGGTGGGTGACTGGGCATAGTTATTTGATCTATGGGCCACTTGCGAATGGGGCAACATCATTGATGTTTGAAGGGGTTCCTCATTATCCAAGCTATTCGCGCTTTTGGGAAGTTGTCGATAAACACAAGGTCTCGATTTTTTATACTGCGCCAACAGCCATCCGTGCTTTAATGCGAGAGGGAGATGAACCAGTTAAGAAATGCTCACGGAAATCTTTGCGAATTCTTGGATCCGTCGGAGAACCCATCAATCCCGAAGCCTGGTTGTGGTATCAAAAAGTTGTAGGCGATGGGCGCTGCCCCGTGGTCGATACCTGGTGGCAAACGGAGACGGGCGGGATTATGATTTCGCCTCTAGCGGGTGCATTTGAGTTAAAACCGGGATCTGCAACCCTGCCATTTTTTGGTATCAAGCCAATTGTGCTTACTCCTGAAGGCCACCGTCTTGACGAAATCTCTGCTGAAGGAGTTCTTGCTCTCGAAGATTCTTGGCCCGGTCAAATGCGAACGGTGTACAAAGATCACGCTCGTTTCGAAGAGACCTATTTTTCGAGCTACAAGGGCTACTATTTTACTGGTGACGGCTGCCGCCGAGACAAAGATGGTTATTATTGGATCACCGGACGAGTGGATGATGTCTTAAACGTCTCCGGTCATCGTATTGGTACCGCTGAAATCGAAAGTGCCTTAGTGGGACACTCTGGAGTTTCTGAAGCTGCGGTCGTTGGTTATCCGCATGAGATCAAAGGGACGGGAATTTACTGTTTTGTGACTCTAAGGTCCGGTCTTCAGGGAACAGAAGAAGCCAAAAAAGAATTGATGCGGTGGGTGCGCAAAGAAATAGGCGCGATAGCGACTCCGGACCTTATACAGTGGTCTCCGGGGCTACCGAAAACTCGATCCGGAAAAATCATGAGAAGAATTTTGCGCAAAATCGCCGAAAACCAACCAGAGCATTTAGGAGACACAACGACACTTGCAGATCCAAGCGTGGTCGAAGAATTACTCAAAAACCGCCTGAATCGGTAATTCAAAATAACTGCTTCTAAAGTAGAGACATTAGAAACAGTCAGCCCGAGAGGGCGGACTTCGGATCTACTTGTCTCGATTGGAAACTGGCGGTAGAGATAGCTCTATGCAGTCAAGAGGTGGTTTTGAAAGGATGGGGCTTCGGCGGACCATTCTAAACGAGCAGGTGAATTTTCCTTTGTGTTTGGCTCCCATGGTGGGGTTGACGCATGTTGCGTTGAGGCTTATGGTGCGGGAATATTTACCAATCGATGCGAAAACAATTTGGCCGACGGAGATGCTAAACTCTCGGCGTCTTCCAAATGAAGATTTTGCTAGGACTCCCGAGACAATGAGAGCTCCACAAGAAGAAAATCTGGTACCTCAGATTTTAGGAAACGAAGAAAAAGCTGTTGGCGAAAGTGTTAAGCGATTGATTTATGAGTGGGGCGCCTCTGGGATTGATATTAACATGGGCTGTCCTGTTCAAAAAGCATTGAAGCACAATTATGGTGTTGCTTTGATGGGTGATGCTGATTACGCGGCTCGAGTGGTTGAAATGACTGTCAAAAATTCTACAGTGCCGGTATCGGTAAAACTACGAGCAGCGCCGCAACCAGCAGGAGTTAGAAACTTACAGGGCGCAGGGGGCGACGAAGACAGTAATGCCTATTTGTATCGGTTTGTAATGAAGCTCAAAGAGGCCGGCGCAAGCTGGGTTTGTTTGCATCCGAGAACAGCAGTTCAAAAACGACGTGGAACTGCTGATTGGTCTCAGATTAAGGGTTTGCGTGAAACAACGGACCTTCCCTTGATTGGCAATGGAGATATTCAAACTGATGAAGATGCGCAGAATATGCTCGTGCAAACGGGGTGTGATATGGCCATGGCGGGGAGAGCCTTAGCCGCGAGGCCTTGGATGCTCTGGCAGTTTGGTGAAAGGTTGGGATTTGCAGCTCCCCGAGGCAAAGAGGGGCGATGTGCACCGCGAGGTCCAATCGAAGAAGGGGCTGAATATGGAAGGGCTCTTTTGCAGTTGATAGATTATTCCGATCAATACTTTTCAGAAGAATTAGCAATGCGAAAGATTCGTTTTTATGTACGCACGACGAGTGTGTGGCTTGACTTCGGGCAGAGCTTGGTCGGTGTTTGTGCCAAAGCAAAAAATCTTCGCGAAATGGAGTCTGGAGTGAGGGCTCTGTTCGAAGCTCCTATCGAAATGTGCTCTTATACAGAACTTCGACAGTGATTAGCTGACAAGTAGACCTTCTAGTTTGCCTTCGTCGTGCAGCGCCTTGAGATCCATGTATCCTCCAATCAAATCATTGTTGATCATGATGATGGGAACGGTTCTCCAGCCAGTTTCATTTTTGATGCGGTCAATTTCCTCAGGTCGATCCGTGAGGTCGACTTCTTCGTACTTAATTCCATACTCGTTAAAAAAATGAATAGCACGAACGCAGTAGGGGCAGGGATCCTTAGTGTAAATCACGACTTTTGCTTTTTGATTTTCCATAGTTTTGTTATGCGATAGTTTTTTGGTTTGCGCAAAAAGTTTCTAGTTCGGCGCGAAACTCGAGGGGCTTTCGTAGAATTTTAAGTCGGTCAAAGATCTCTTTGGCTTCGGAGTTTTTAAGCGACAGAGCTCTCAGCCACTGTTTAGTACGACTCACTGCAAAGTACTCGTTGATATGCAGAGAGCTGGCCTCAAAAAAACCTGGCAGAAGGGTTTTTGTCTGCTGCCACGATTTGTAAACAGATGAGTTCTGAGAAGGGCCTTGGTCAAGGCCCAGAGCAAGATGCTCACGAATTTGCTTAAAAATATAGGGATTGCTCATGGCCCCTCTGCCAATCATAAATTGATGGCAGCCAGAAACTTCGCGGCAACGATCAAAATCCGAAGGATTCCAGATTTCTCCATTGGCAACGATTGGAATGGCAGTGCTCTCGCGGATTCTTGGGATCCAATCCCAATAGGCTGGTGGCCGGTATCCATCGGATTTGGTGCGGCAATGGACAGTGAGGCAAGAGGCGCCTCCTTCTGTGATGGCTTGGGCGTTTTCAATGCAAACGCCTGGGTCATCAAATCCCAGGCGAATTTTCGCCGTGACTGGAATTTCTGGAGAAATTGCAGTGCGCACAGTTTTTACGATGGAGTAAAGCCGCTCTGATGATTTTAACAGAGTGGCGCCGCCGTCGTGTCTGTTGACGCTTTTTGCGGGGCAACCGAAGTTGAGGTCGATTCCGAGGGCCCCGAGTTTAACTGCTCGTTCGGCATTCGCAGCGAGGGGTTCGGCTTGTCCTCCCAGGAGTTGAACAAAAACGGGAACGCCATGGCGAGTTCGGGACTGGGTTTTAAGTTCTGGACAATTGCGATAGATAACAGCTTCGGGGTGAAGTTTATCGGTGACGCGTAAGAATTCAGTCACGAATTGGTCGACCCCGCCAATCTGCGATAGAGTGTCACGCATCACCCAATCGACAACGCCTTCCATTGGGGCTAAGAGGAGACGAACTTCGCTAGTCACCTAGAGGCCTCCAAGCGTTTTTATGATTTCGAAATGCGTTTTAGTGACAGGCTGTACAGAAAGTCGCGAACCCTTTTGAAGGACTGGCAGGTCCTTCAGGTCCTTTTGTTGCTTTAAATCGGCTAGAGAGACAGTTTTTTTGAAGGTTCCGACATATTCAATTTGAACACAGTACCATCGAGGCTTATCGACGGAGGCCTTTGCCTCAAAATACTCTGACTTTTTATCGAATTGAGTCTGATCTGGCTCTGCGGATTTTGAGACCTTGGCTATTCCAGCGACTCCAGACGGTTCCGCATTGGAGTGGTAAAAAAGGACAAGATCGCCAGGCGACATGTCCTTAGTCATGAAGTTACGAGCCTGGTAGTTGCGGACTCCCTCCCACCAAGTCGTCGAGTTTTTCTTAAGATCGGTGATGGAGTAGACATCGGGCTCTGATTTCATTAGCCAATATTTCATAACTTCCTCTCGATATAACGCGTTATATTGATTCGGGAAGGTGATTTCAACAAGAAAAAATTGTAAGTTCTTCTCTCTAGAGAAAGAGTCTAAATGCAAGCTAAATGGGCAATCATTACAGGGGCGACCGCTGGAATTGGCTGGGCAACAGCTGAAGAGCTGGCGCACGCAGGATACTCTTTGATACTGATTGGCCGAAGGGCCGATCGTCTGAAAGAGCTGCGAGATACTTTGATAAGAAAAGTGGCGCACCAGACTCGAGAACAAGAGTTTAAATCGATAGCCATCGACATCACAAAAAAGTCTGAATTAGATGATTTTATTCAGTCGGAAGGGCCAACGATCAATAAGGTCTCTGTGTTGGTCAACAATGCCGGTTTAGCAAAGGGCACTGATAAATTTCAGGATGCAAAGGTTTCTGATTGGGATCAGATGTTAGATACGAATGTCAAAGGTCTGATCTTTCTGACTCGTGGAGTTTTGCCATACATGATAAAAAGAAAAGCAGGGCATATCGTAAACATAGGCTCCGTTGCAGGTCGTTGGGTTTATCCCGGCGGCGCTGTTTATTGTGCTAGTAAGTTTGCAGTGCGGGCCCTCTCTGAGGGCATGCGAATGGACCTCGCCGGGACCGGTATTCGGGTGACAAACATAGAGCCCGGAATGGTAAACACGGAATTTTCTTTAGTTCGCTTCGGTGACTCTGAGAAGGCAAGTCAAGTTTATAGCGGCATGACCCCACTCGGAGCGAAGGATATTGCAGAGACCATTCTTTGGTGTTTGCAAAGGCCGCAACACGTAAACATTCAAGAACTAGTTATTTATCCGACCGACCAAGCAGCGATCGGTCAGGTCGTAAGGAGACCCTAATGGAGTATAGAATCGAAAAGGATACGATGGGAGAAGTGAAGGTTCCTGCCGATAAATTTTGGGGAGCGCAGACTCAGCGGTCGCTTGGAAATTTTAAAATTGGTGGAGATCGTTTTCCTCGAGAGATGATCAAAGCCCTGGGCATTTTGAAAAAGTGTGCAGCACTCACGAACACCAAGCTTGGCTTGTTAGACCCAAAAAAATCTGAATTTATTGTGAAAGCCGCTGATGAGGTTATCTCTGGTAAGTTAGACGAGCACTTCCCACTTGTTGTATGGCAGACCGGCTCTGGAACTCAGACCAACATGAACGCAAACGAAGTCATTGCAAACCGGGCGATGGATATGCAAGGGATCAAGTTACCAAACAAAGAAATTCATCCCAATGATGATGTTAATAAAGGCCAATCTTCAAACGACACCTTTCCAACAGCCATGCACATTGCCGTTGCGGACCAAGTCCACCATCGTTTGTTACCAATGCTAGATAAGTTGCACAGCGCCCTCGCGAAAAAGCAGGACGAGTTTAAAGATATCGTTAAAATTGGCCGAACTCATTTGATGGATGCGACCCCTTTGACTCTAGGGCAAGAGTTTTCGGGCTATGCAACGCAAGTGAAGTATTCATCTCAGCGGGTTAAAAATACGCTTCCTCACTTGCACCAATTGGCCTTGGGCGGAACGGCCGTTGGTACAGGACTTAATACTCATATCAAGTTTCCAGAGGATGCCGCAAAAACTATTGCCGACGAAGCAAAGATTCCCTTTGTTAGCGCCGAAAATAAATTTGAGGCCCTCGCAAGTCATGATGCCCTGGTTGAAGTGAGTGGCGCTCTAAACTCAGTGGCAGTGACGCTAATGAAAATTGCGAATGACATCCGGCTTTTGGGCTCGGGCCCCCGCTGCGGAATTGGCGAGTTAAACCTTCCAGAAAACGAACCCGGATCTTCGATTATGCCAGGCAAGGTCAACCCCACTCAGTCTGAGGCGATGACCATGGTCTGCGCCCAAGTGATGGGAAACCATGTGGCCGTGAGCGTAGGTGGGTCGAACGGTCATTTTGAACTCAATGTTTTTAAGCCAGTCATAGTTTTCAATGTGTTAAATTCGATTCGTCTGATTGCCGATGCCTGCGAGTCCTTTACAGACCATTGTGTAGTTGGAATTGAAGCTAATAAACAACAGATAAAGAGGCACCTGGACAATTCTCTCATGTTGGTAACAGCTTTAAACCCACATATAGGATATGACAACGCAGCTAAGATCGCGAAGACGGCTCACAAGAATGGCACGACCTTAAAAGAGGAAGCAGTCAAGTTAGGACTCCTAACTCCTGAACAATTTGATAAGATGGTGAGACCTGATGAGATGGTTCGCCCCTTAGGAAAATAGGAGATTGATGCCAACGCCAAATCCGCTTTTAAGTAAAGTCAATTGGATTGAGTCTGGGGACATACGACCTTATGTGTTTGTGCGTCCAGAGAATCAGATTGCGCATCCAGGAACTCGGCACAAGTTGGATTGGTTTTCTCATACCCCGATTTATAAGGACCCACTTGATATTTCTGAATTAAATTTCGCGGATCGTATTTATTCGATTGAAGAGCGGGCGTTTGGCCCTTCGAATATGGCTATGCCTCGTTGGGTTTTTTATGATTGTGCAGTGATGCCTGGATTTGTTGCCGGTTTTGCAGCGAGACCTTCGGCTTTAAAAAAGGAAGTCCGAGACGTTCTTGATCTAAAAAAATTTCCCGCATCTGATTCGCCTGTATTTAAAAGCACCGAGCCAAGAGCCAAAAGTCTTCTTGCGAAATCTTTAGATGAGATGGATTGGGTTCCTTTGTCGTTATTTATTATTATCCCCACAATGCACAAGGGCGAGTGGGTCGCCCACAACCTTTGTTCGGTTAACTCTCTTCTCGCGAAAGAACATCAGTTTTATGGACTTGGATTTCTATCGAAGGCCTTCGGACTTTGGTATGCAAATGTTGAGCAATGCTCAGGTATGACTCAATGGGGGAGCCCTGCGCTAAAGTTGCACACGCACTTTGGTCATTTGGAAGTGATTGGCTCCTATGCTCCCGTACATTCACACTCAAAAACAATTACCTACCGAGCCCAGGTCAACACTCGTTGCTGGGAACAGTTTTTTACTCGTGAGGATGATTTGGCTTTTTTAGAGAACTATGGTCCAAGCGAATTACAAATTGATCCTAAAAACGAACAGAGTATGATCGACATTCAAAAAAAACTCGAACTCGGTGAAGGCCCTTTTTATTTGAATGCTATGGAAATTGCTGCAAAAAATTTAGATGAATCTTTAACTATCTACAAACCAAAAGGATATTAAATGCCAGTGAATCAACTTCCTCCCGTTGCCAAGTCATTTTTCGCGTTCTGTAAAAAGTGTGATGCTGATCGCTATCATGTGGTTGTGGCACACACGAGCGCTAAGTCGGCAAAGATAAAGTGCGAAGTCTGCGGAAGTCAAAAGTCGTACTCCCTACCGAAAGCGAACGGAGCCACTAAGGGGGCAGCAAAGGTCACTCGGACGAGAGCGAGCACGGAGAGTGCACGCAAGTCTAGTCATAATGCTGAATATGAAGCAATGATGCTGGCACAAGAGAGCAGCAAAGAAATTTCTTACAGCGTTAAGGGACACTTTCAATTGAATCAGAAAATCAATCATCCCAAGTTTGGCTTAGGTATTGTTCGTGGTGTGCACATGGATAAAGTCGAGGTTGTTTTTTCTGATGAAGTTCGTAATCTTGTTCATAACCGAGAGTAATGAGTAACTTCTGGACCCAAGGTCTTAATCCAGAGCAAGTCAAAGCTGTTGAACATAACTTTGGCCCGTTGCTTATTCTTGCCGGAGCGGGCTCCGGCAAGACGACTGTTCTTGTGTCAAGAACGGGGCGGATGATTTCTGAAAAAATCGCCAAGGCAGACGAAATCTGCGTTCTCACGTTTACAAATAAAGCGGCGAAAGAGCTGAAGCACCGAGTTTCTGCCAAGGTGGGAGCTCAGGTGAAAAAAGGTCTTTGGGCCGGAACCTTTCATTCCTTTGGTCTACAAATACTTCGGCGCTTTCATCGACAGGCGGGGCTTAGTTCTCATTTTGGCATTGTTGATCAAAGTGATTGTAGTTCCATCTTAAAAGAGCTTCTTAAAGACATCAAAAATTCTAGCAAAGAAAACTTTGATACCGATAAACTTCTCAATATGATCAATGACAGAAGAACTGGGATGGCGATGAAGACGGTCGCTTTTGATGAGTACCACGAAATGGCTGAGGTGCTCACTCCCAAGTTCAACAAGCGGCTTGAGATTTTGGGGGTCGTCGATTTTGAGGGCTTGCTTATTAAGCCCCTTGAGTTGTTTCGCGAGCACCCGGAGTCTCTTGAAAAAGTCCAATCGGCTTTTTCGCAAGTGATGGTGGATGAGTTTCAGGACACCAATCGTCTCCAGATGGAACTGATTCATCAATTGGTTAAGACTCACAACAATATTACAGTGGTGGGGGATGACGATCAGTCTATTTATGGCTGGCGTGGCGCCGAAGTTAAGAATATTTTGAATTTTCCAAAGGAGTTTAAAAATTGCGAAGTTATTAAACTCGAGAGAAACTATCGTTCAAGCACAGAAATTTTGGCAGTAGCTAATGCCGCGATTGCGCAAAACAAGAATCGTCATGGCAAAATACTTAGAACTGAAGTTGCGGCGGAGACCGGAGTCTTGCCTGAGCTTTTTGTCTTGGAACGAGAAGAAGATGAGTGCGACTTCGTCGTGAGTGAGGCTCAGTACTTTTTACGACAGGGCTATTCGTACAAGGATTTTGCAGTTCTCTACCGATCTAACACACAAGGGGCCTTGATCGAGAGTTCTTTGCGCCGAGCGAATATTCCCTACACAATTACCGGCGGGACCTCTATTTTTGACCGCAAAGAAGTCAAAGATGTTATGGCTTATTTAAAGCAAGCCGTTTCACCGAACGATGTCTCATTGCGAAGAATTATTAATGTTCCGGCAAGGGGGATTGGCGATACTTCCATTGAAAAACTCAGTGAGTTTTCTAAAGAACACCGCATTTCGTTTGTTGATTCCTGTCACAGGTGGCGAGAGGCTGGTTTGCCGGAGAAAACGGGCGAAGCCATTGAGCACTTAATTTCCTTTTGTCACACGTTGCCGTCCAGAATTTTAGATTTTAAAGTTGGCTCGAGCCCTGGTGCTCATTTTGTCGAGATTTTACAGGACCTTGGCTATCGTCAGTATATTTACAACAACACGGCCGATCCCTCAGTCGCCGAAAAAAAATGGACGGTTGTCGATATCGTCGGGAGAGTTTTGGACTCCTATTTGGGAAAGCGGAGCTACGAAATTGCCAGCATCAAGTCCTTTATTGATGCTATGATGCTACGGGATGATGTGAATGACGAGGATGCTGCGCAAAACAAGATCCAACTCATGACTTTGCATGCGAGCAAAGGTCTTGAATTTCCAGTGGTCATTTTAGCGGGATTAGAAGAAGACCTCCTTCCGCATAAGACACTGGGAGGTGATATTGACGAAGAACGAAGGCTCTTTTATGTGGGGTTAACTCGTGCCAAGCAACGTTTGGTGATGTCTCGTTGTCAGCAGCGAAAGCGACACGGGGTCGTTCGCCCCGTTTCACCGTCCAGGTTTTTGTTAGAGATCACTAAAAAGCTCTACAAAGAATACCCCTCAGGCGCGCGCCCGGTTTCGGGTCAAGAGCGTGAAGACCTCGTTTCGAGTTTCTTAAAAAGTTTAGAAAAGAAAAGCCCAAGCAACGTAAAAGAGAATTAATTGGAGGAGCCTATGGAGTCTGGTGACGAATCAGAAAAAAAGAAAGTTCAAATCGAGTTTCCTTACAGTGAGGTCGCGCGAGCCAAAGTGCCGAAGGCTTTTGAAGTGGCCGAGACAGTGGCGACCGAGTGGGTGAATGACGGCAGTTTTGAAAACATACCGGTGGGGCACCCGGTGGCTCAGGTAGCTGTTGCGGCAGGGCTCCGAAAAGCCAAACAAGTTGAGAAGAAACTCGAGGAAAAGGGTGTTTTTGCGATGGCAAAAATGGGTCTTGAGTACGCAAAATCGAAGTTTAAGAAGTAAAACGAACAGCGACTGGAGCGGATGGGCTCATTTGGTGGGTTTGTCACTAAACTCTTGTAACTTGTCCTTGAGGGCGCCGAGAATGCTTTTAATTTCTCGGAGCTGCTCTTCTTCGGGGGACATTTTTTGAGACGTTTGTTCAGTCAGGCTTGTCCAGGTATCAAGGGCGTTTTTGAGATCCGAATTAATACGACTCCATCTGGGGTCTTTTGTGTCTACTTTGTCAGTCATTTATTCTTTCACCTGGGGTTATTAATTCAGTTAAGAGAAAAGAAGTTCATTTGACAAGAAAATTCAGACTGATAAATTAGATCCTTCGCCATTCTTAAAGTAATACTTAAAGGAGCAATCGATGTCTCAAGATATCATCTATACGATGAAGGGTGTTTCCAAAGTTTATCCTCCCAATCGCTATGTACTTAAAAATATTTATCTCTCGTATTTTTATGGCGCCAAAATCGGCGTGCTCGGTCTGAACGGATCCGGCAAGTCGTCTCTGCTAAAAATTATGGCAGGAGTCGATAGTGATTTTTTGGGCGAAGCTTTTCCGGCACGGCAAATGAAGGTTGGATATCTTGAACAAGAGCCACAGCTGGATGGAAAGCTCACCGTAAAAGAGAATATTTTTTCGGGAATGGGTGAGTTGCCAAAGTTAATGAAAGACTTTAACGAGATCAGCGAAAAGTTTAATGATCCAGATCTTGATCCTGATGAGATGAATAAGCTCATAGAAAAACAGGGAGCGATTCAAGAGAAACTTGAGGCCCTTGGCGGTTGGGAAGTTGATCAGAAGATCGAGATTGCGATGGATGCTCTTCGTTGTCCAGATGGGGATCTTCTTGTGGGGCCACTTTCGGGGGGAGAAAAACGCCGCGTTGCTCTTTGCCGCCTTCTGATGAGCGAGCCTGATATTTTGTTGCTCGATGAGCCAACGAATCACTTGGATGCAGAGTCGGTAGCCTGGCTCGAGCAGTACCTCGCCAAGTTTCCTGGGACGGTGATAGCTGTGACCCACGATCGCTACTTCTTGGATAATGTTGCTGGTTGGATTTTGGAACTTGATCGGGGTGAAGGAATTCCTTGGAAGGGAAACTATTCTTCTTGGCTTGAGCAGAAGGACAAACGAACAGCTCAGGAACAAAAAGATCAGGTGCGTAGAAATAAGACTCTAGAAAAAGAACTCGAGTGGATTCGTGCAGGTGCGAAAGCTCGGCATGCCAAGGCCAAATCGCGCATTTCGGCCTACGAGAATCTTTTAAAAGAGCCAACTCCAGAAAAACTGCAAGAGATGTCGATTTATATCCCGCCAGGACCTCGTCTTGGTGACATCGTGGTTGAAGCGAAAAACATTACCAAAGCTTATGGCAACAAACTGCTTTTTGACGATGTGAGCTTTACTATCCCGCGTGGGGCTATTGTTGGGGTGATTGGCCCCAATGGGGTGGGTAAAACGACTTTGTTCCGGATGATCACAGGGCAAGAAAAGCCGGATAGCGGATCCTTTAAGGTCGGTGAGACGGTCAAGATGGCCTATGTTGATCAAAGTCGAGAGACCTTGAACCCCGAGAAAACGGTTTGGGAAGAGCTTTCGGGTGGCAATGAGGTGATTCAACTCGGTCAGAAAGAGGTTCCATCTCGGGCTTATGTTTCGTGGTTCAACTTTTCAGGGACGGATCAGCAAAAAAAGGTGGGAGTGCTTTCTGGCGGAGAGAGAAACCGCGTGAATATGGCAAAAATAATGAAGCAAGGGGCAAATTTACTCTTGCTCGACGAGCCGACCAACGATTTGGACGTCAATACAATGCGAGCCCTCGAAGAAGCTTTGCTTGAATTTGGTGGTTCGGTTGTGGTGATTTCTCATGACCGGTGGTTTTTAGATCGAGTTTGTACGCATATTATGGCCTTTGAGGGCGATTCCAAGGTGGAGTTCTTTAACGGAAACTTTAGTGAATACGAAGAAGATCGTAAACGTCGGTTGGGCGCTGAGGCTGGCCCGAAACGTGTTCGCTTTCGTGCCATTAACTAAAGAGCGTAACGAGAGCTAAATAGTGTGTTTTAAGTTGAATAAAGGGGCCAGGAGCCCCTTTATTCATATCTGGATGCAGGCGCAAGGCGAGTGCGCGAAATCCCTTTTTGAGCTCTTTTCTACTAAATGCAGGACTCAGTTTAAAGCCGTGGCTTTCAAAAAAGGCACAGGACTCTAGTTGGCTTTGAGTCAGCTTATGAGGGGGAATAGCTGCTTTTGGTGGGGCTGGGTAAATCTTTGCAGGCCGAGGGCGAAAGTGAAATGTCTCTAGGTTTCCGAGTAAATAGGCTAAGTGAGCGGGATCTAGGTCTGAAGTCGCTTGGCCTTCGCCCTCACTTTTTCTATTGGGAGATTTGATTTTCTCCTCGAGGATTTGCTTAAAACTCACCGTTGTTCCCATAGCTTTCTCGTCGGTAAAAATGAGAAAACACTGAAGTCTTGTTTTGAGAAGCGGCGTTTTCAGAGGGAAAAATGGATGATTTCAGGAAAAATGAGTCAGTTTCCCTCGTGAAAAGAGTATTTCTCCTCTGAAAAAGCCACTTTCTAGAGGTAAAAATGAAAAAAATGAAATTTTGCTGCATTTTTTTTTGGACAAACCAACAGAGTTCGTTACACTGTGATCATTCGAGTAATTAATATAGCAAACCATTAATGGAGGAACACACAATGGCAAAAGCTAAGAAAGCGACTAAAAAAGTCGCTACAAAGAAGGCAGCACCTAAGAAAGCGACTAAAAAAGCCGCTCCTAAAAAAGCCGCTGCACCTAAGGCAAAAAAGGCAGCTACTAAAAGAAAGCCAAACCCAGCTTTCATGAAACCTCTTACACCAAGCACTACTTTGGCTGCTGTTGTTGGGGCGACACCACTTCCACGTACTGAAGTTGTTAAAAAACTTTGGGCATACATTAAAAAGAACGGCCTTCAGGACTCTAAAAACAGAAGAAACATCAATGCTGATGACAAGTTGAAGCCAATTTTCGGCAAAAACACTGTTTCTATGTTTGAAATGACAAAGCTTGTTTCTAAGCACCTTAAGTAGTATCTAAGGATTTTAGAGTATAAGTTAAACCCAGCCCCTTAGAAGGCTGGGTTTTTAGTATTTAAGGCCTTTAGGAGTCGTTTTGTGGCAATTGTACCTCTTAATAAAGAAGAAATAAAAAAGATGGAAGCAGCGTGCAAGAATGCAGCTCGAACATTGGAGTACGTTGCTAAATTCGTTAAAGTTGACATCACGACGGACGAGCTGGATAAAATTGTCCATGATTACACTCTTTCGACGGGGGCAATTCCGGCCTGCCTGGGGTATCATGGTTACCCCAAAACTATTTGCACCTCTGTAAATCAGGTTGTTTGTCATGGTCTTCCTGATAGCACCAAGCTGAAGGAGGGTGACATTATTAATATTGACGTCACCTCGAAGCTAGACGGTTTTTTTGGTGACACTTCAGCGACTTTCACCGTTGGCAAAGTGAACGCCCGCGCCCTTGACCTCATCGAAGTTGCAAGAGAGGCGCGAGACCTTGGAATTGAAATGATTAAGCCTTATTGTTATACTGGAGACATCGGTTTTGAAACTAACAAATTTGTCACTCGCCGAGGTTATAGCACGATCAAAGAAATTGGTGGTCATGGCATCGGAAGAAATTTTCACGAAGAGCCTTTTGTTCCAGCCGCAGGCAAAAAAGGAAAGGGTGACCAGTTGATCCCTTGGCACTGTATCACAGTAGAACCAATGGTGAACGAGGGAACGGATAAGTTCAAAGAGATTGCTATTCCGGGCTCTTCAATTAAATTTTATGAAACGGCCGATGGCTTGCTGTCGGCGCAATTTGAACACACTGTTCTTGTAACTGACACAGGTTACGAGATTTTGACAGTCCCCTAACTAGAAGGAAAGTAAAATGTCACAAACTACAACAGCTAACGGGAAATCTGCTATGAAAAAGAATGCAAAAGTATCAGCGAAATATCCAACCACAATAAAAAGTCCATCGCGGGATTTTAAAGTTTGCAAAGAGGCAATGGAAAATCCAAAAGTTTTTGCAGAGCTGGCGCGCTGGGGACGCGAAGAGATTTCGATTGCAGAAACGGAAATGCCTGGCTTGATGGCTCTTCGTAAAGAGTACAAGAAGCAGCAACCGTTCAAAGGGGCTCGAATTTCTGGTTGCCTGCATATGACTATTCAGACCGCAGTTTTGATTGAAACCCTTGTCGAGTTAGGGGCTGAAATTCGCTGGTCTTCTTGCAATATCTTTTCAACTCAAGATCACGCTGCGGTCGCGATTGCTGCGGCGGGAATTCCAGTTTTTGCCTGGAAGGGTGAGACGGAAGAAGAGTTTAATTGGTGTATTGAGCAAACCATCACAGGTTGGGGCAAAGAAGGCTTCAATATGATTTTGGATGACGGTGGCGACTTGACGAATATGATGCACGAGCCTCGATTTGCTAAAGAAATGAAAAAGATCATTGGCATTTCTGAAGAGACCACGACGGGTGTTCATAATCTTGAGCAATTATTAAAGCAAGGCAAACTCAAGGTTCCAGCAATCAATATCAATGATTCAGTAACGAAATCTAAATTTGATAATTTGTACGGTTGTCGAGAGTCTCTAGCGGACGGAATCAAGCGTGCTACGGACACGATGGTTGCGGGCAAGATTGTTGTTGTGGCTGGTTACGGCGATGTGGGTAAGGGATCCGCATATTCTATGCGTGGCCTCGGCGCTCGCGTCTTGATCACTGAGATCGATCCTATTTGTGCTCTTCAGGCCGCGATGGAGGGGTTTGAAGTGACGACAATGGAAGAGGCGGCTCCTCTGGCGGATATTTTTGTAACGGCCACCGGCTGTTGCGATATCATCACAGAAAAGCATTTTTCAAAAATGAAGAACAACGCAATTGTTTGCAACATTGGTCATTTTGATATCGAAATTGATATGGCTTGGCTCAATAAAAATTCAAAAATGCGTGAGATCAAGCCACAGGTTGATATCCACACTATGAAGAGTGGCAAGCAAGTCATTGTACTGGCAAAAGGTCGTTTGGTGAATCTCGGTTGCGGCACTGGGCATCCAAGTTTTGTAATGTCGAATAGCTTTACCAATCAAGTTTTGGCGCAAATGGAGCTTTTCTTGAACCGTGACAAATATCAAGAAGTTGCGGTCTATAGATTGCCTAAGCACTTGGACGAAAAGGTGGCGGCGCTTCACTTGGAAAAGTTGGGCGTGAAATTGACGAAGTTATCCGGCAAGCAAGCCAAGTATTTGCACATGGATGCAAACGGACCGTTTAAGCCTGAGCACTATCGATACTAGTTTTTTAGCGAGGCCTACTTTTTCGGTATTTGAATAAACTGACAGTAGGCCTTGAGCTCCTGGATGCTCTCGCGGATATCGTCAAGAGCTCGGTGGTTATTAGACTTGCTGTAGGTGTATTTGAATTTCTTGTTAATGATAACCTTCCATGAGCTGACGTCGACGACGCGATAGTGGAGACGTTCGCCAAAATCTGGGAAATATTTGTCAATAAACATACGATCCTGAGCGATGGAGTTTCCGGCGAGGATGGGTTTGTTTTTTTGATCAGGAAAGTGTTTTTTTACAAGGTCGACCAATTTGGCTTCAACAAGATCTGGGGCCATTCCGTAGGGGACTTTGGCAGTGAGGCCGGATTTTCGATGGTGCTCGGTATTCCAGCTGTCCATATTGTCGAGATAAACTTGGGGTTGTCTAACGACGGTTTCGAGTTGGTCTAACTCTTGAAAATCGAAGTCTGTAATTATAGCCGCCACCTCAATGATGACCTCTTTTTTGACGTCGAGGCCCGTCATTTCCATATCAATCCAAAATAATTTATCCATTTGGTCTTCTTTGTTAGTCCGGTCTCTATTGCATCACAGACGGTTTGAGTGAGCTTTTTCATCCCATGTTTTGTCGACAAAAGCAAATATTCCAACCCAAGGTGCCTTGGCGATCGCATTGCCATTATGGACGCCGGAAAAGATAAACCCTAACATCTTATCGAGAGCATGGATGGGATGCTTATTGGTTGGGCAGATTGTGGTTATTAGGGGGCAAAGCGATCCATTCTGCCCATATTTTTCGGATCTTACGGTAAAATTTTGTTGAACACCTTCATTTGGCTCAGTATAAGTAGTGCCTTATCACACTATGCGGGGTGATAGTTAAGTTGGTTATAACGTCCGCCTGTCACGCGGAAGGCCGCGGGTTCGAGTCCCGTTCACCCCGCCAATTTCGGTTCTTCTCCAAAGGTAGGGGCAGCAGGTTCTTGGTTCTACGCCAAAGACTGGGGCAGTCGAACTTTTGTTAGCCTGCGTAGGCCTTTACTCGGATTCTAAAATTATTAAAATTTCTCATTCCGTAAGCTCGATTCAATATCTCATCTATTCGTCGGTGTAAACCCTCCGTAATCGAATTTGTTTTTGAAAACCTCCACATTCTTACTATTTCCTTTTGCCAACTTTCCAATGTATTTCCCAGCGTCACTAATGGCGCAAATTTTGATTCCTGCAACTGTATCACCATCGCCAAATATTTCGCCACCAATGGCTCCGCCTGCTTTCTGTTGCTGACCCTTGATAAAATCAATTTCATCAATTCTTGCTTAAATTCGTAAATCACCTTTAGCGCCGGATTAGATTCCAAGTACTGCATCAATCGCTCTTTGGATTTCGGATTAAACTTGGGTTCTACGCCAAAGACTGGGGCAGTCGAACTTTTGTTAGCCTGCGTAGGCCTTTACTCGGATTCTAAAATTATTAAAATTTCTCATTCCGTAAGCTCGATTCAATATCTCATCTATTCGTCGGTGTAAACCCTCCGTAATCGAATTTGTTTTGAAAACCTCCACATTCTTACTATTTCCTTTTGCCAACTTTCCAATGTATTTCCCAGCGTCACTAATGGCGCAAATTTTGATTCCTGCAACTGTATCACCATCGCCAAATATTTCGCCACCAATGGCTCCGCCTGCTTTCTGTTGCTGACCCTTGATCAAATCAATTTCCTCAATTCTTGCTTAAATTCGTAAATCACCTTTAGCGCCGGATTAGATTCCAAGTACTGCATCAATCGCTCTTTGGATTTCGGATTAAACTTGCTCCACTCATGGCGTCTCATCATTGAGATTAACCCCTTACTTTTTCGCCCTTCAGCATCCAGCATCGACCAGGTTTTTAAAAAATGGTGATTGATGAGCTTTACAACATGGAACCGATCCGCGACCACAAGGGCATTTTTAAAATATTTATGGGCTAAATTTCGAAACGGCTCACATAAGTCCATCAAGATGACTCTGCAGTTACTTCTGTCGGGTATCTTGAGCACAAAATCCTTGAGGGAAGCCTCTGAGCGGCCAAGTGTGACGTCATAAACTTTGTGAGTTTTCAAGTTCGCAAAGGTCGTCATATAACCCTGTTTTTTGGTAAAATGTTTTTCGTCTATTCCTAGGATTTTCGGGCAAGATGCATTCTTGGATTCATTGGATTGTAATGTCAGATGCCGATGGTAATATCTCTCGACGGTGGCCTCACCAACACCCAGATTGATAGCGGTGACTCTTTTGCTGGTGCCCTGATGGTGGCGAAGGCCCACTTGTTCTTTGAAAGGTTCCGTCACTCGTTGGTACAGGTTAACGCCCTGGAACCGTTGGTTGAAATATCGTTTACAGCCGTAGCATTGGAATTTGTAAGTTCGCATTAACAGAATGGACTTGTTGATTCCAATGGAGTGATGTTTAAAAACCCGTAAAAGCTGTCTTTCTTGCGAAGTCTTGACCTTGGCAATGGGGGCACTCGCGTTTGCCAACGTATTCAACCTCAATCTCAATGGTTTTACTGCCTTTATAGGAAATGATTTTGAAGTCAGGCAGACCGATGATAGGTTCAGAATTGATGGGGGCATTTGGGGTTCCTTTCGTTAAACTTAGTTGTGGTAAACCAAGTATAACAAAAGTCCTGACTGCCCCCGTTATTGATGTAGAGCCTAAACTTGCTCCACTCATGGCGTCTCATCATTGAGATTAACCCCTTACTTTTTCGCCCTTCAGCATCCAGCATCGACCAGGTTTTTAAAAAATGGTGATTGATGAGCTTTACAACATGGAACCGATCCGCGACCACAAGGGCATTTTTAAAATATTTATGGGCTAAATTTCGAACGGCTCCACATAAGTCCATCAAGATGACTCTGCAGTTACTTCTGTCGGGTATCTTGAGCACAAAATCCTTGAGGGAAGCCTCTGAGCGGCCAAGTGTGACGTCATAAACTTTGTGAGTTTTCGTTCGCAAAGGTCGTCATATAACCCTGTTTTTTGGTAAAATGTTTTCGTCTATTCCTAGGATTTTCGGGCAAGATGCATTCTTGGATTCATTGGATTGTAATGTCAGATGCCGATGGTAATATCTCTCGACGGTGGCCTCACCAACACCCAGATTGATAGCGGTGACTCTTTTGTTGGTGCCCTGATGGTGGCGAAGGCCCACTTGTTCTTTGAAAGGTTCCGTCACTCGTTGGTACAGGTTAATGCCCTGGAACCGTTGGTTGAAATATCGTTTACAGCCGTAGCATTGGAATTTGTAAGTTCGCATTAACAGAATGGACTTGTTGATTCCAATGGAGTGATCTTTAAAACCCGTAAAAGCTGCTCTTTCTTGCGGAAGTCTTTGACCTTGGCAATGGGGGCACTCGCGTTTGCCAACGTATTCAACCTCAATCTCAATGGTTTTACTGCCTTTATAGGAAATGATTTTGAAGTCTGGCAGACCGATGATAGGTTCGTGAATTGATGGGGGCATTTGGGGTTCCTTTCGTTAAACTTAGTTGTGGTAAACCAAGTATAACAAAAGTCCTGACTGCCCCCGTTATTGATGTAGAGCCATAGAAAAGAACTTTTGCGCCAAAAGTATATCGCGGAATGTGGCCCAATTTCGAAACTCGAATTTACAGATTTTATGATGACCGACGAGTTTCAAGAATTCAGAAAGCGGCAGCTAACAGCAGCAGGATAGCTGATTATAA
>JADJYV010000004.1 GCA_016719575.1 Pseudobdellovibrionaceae bacterium
GCCAATGAAAAATCCATTATTTTGCAACCCAAGATGACTATCGACGAGGCCTTCATATTGGAAATCTGATCCATGGAGAACTTGCCTCAAGAAGCGGAAATCCTGATGAAGCAAGAAGAAGTTGTCTGCAGGACTGAATGGATTTTTAAAGATAGGCGTGGAGGAAGGTTTGAATTATGAATTTGCTGGGCGTATTTCGAGGCTGGTGGGAGACCTCTCTGCCTCCGAAGAATACCTCCGCAAAGGTGTAGCTCTTTCAAATGAATTTCCCATATACCAGGCCGCTCTTTTCCTAGAGCTGTCAAAAACCCTAGCGACCAATAATCTCAAAACGACAGAGGCAAAAGATTTTGCAAAAAGAGCAGCAGATCTTTATCGCCAATGTGAAGCTCAATCCGTGTTGAGATGGCCAATAATTTTTGAATTCAATAGCTTAGGCTGATGCCACTCCATGTCCCTAAGCTTCTAAAAATCAGCTGCTGTAAAACAGTCTCACTTACAGGAGATAAAAATGAAATTCGACGATTTCTTGAATCAAGCTTGGAATGATCACGCAACTCAGGCTAACCAAGTGGCCGACAAACTTTCAAATGGAATAAATCTCATTGAGAATAGTGAGCAGATTCCTCAACTGGCCCAATTGATAACTCACGTTTTTCGGCGAGCATTTAGGACGGTGGGAAGATGGAGTCCACGTCCTCAATAAGCTAAAACTCATTCCTAGTTTCGAGAAAAGCAGTGAGAGCGAGAAGGCAATTATACGTTCGGTTGCAAGCCTGGAATTGGCTTCCGAAAAAACAATCGATTGAGGATCTTTCGGCATCTGATCAAATAAGAGTTCTTGCCGTTGCCGCATCAGCATTGGTGAGCAAAAGAGTCCCGAAAAGGCCCACAAGTTTTTCAAGAAGCGCTGGAAAAAGCTCAGGTTGGAATTCAAAAGAAGATCCAGCTAATCGGGCTTTGGCTGTTGCTGGAAACAATCTTGCTTGTAGCTTGGAAGAAAAGTTGATAGGACTTCGATAGATACTGAGTTGATGATCCTTGCTGCAAAGACAGGCCGCAAATATTGGAAATCGCAGGTACTTGGAATCAGGTGACTTGGGCTGAGTATCGTTTGGCAATGACCTATCTAAAAGCAACTGACCTCGTTCAGGCACTAGAACACTCACAAACATGCCTTGAGCTTGCTCTAGAGAACGCGTCACCTTCATTGGAGATGTTTTTTGGCTATGAAGCACTGGCGATGGTGGAAAGGGCACGCGGCAATTCGATTGGCTTTTCTAAAGCCGTAGACCAAGCAAAATCGCACTTCGAAAAACTGAGTGCTGAAGATAAATCTTGGTGTGAACAAAGTCTTCAGAAGTTACAGAAGTAGTCCAGGGTGCAATTTGTAATACTCACTTTGCTCTGTAATGCCTGAGTATTACAAAAGTCTTCAAATTGCGTTATTTTCGATGTTACTGAATGATATTCGAAGTTAGAGCTTAAGAAGCTCCTCTTGAGTAAGTTGTTAATTATGGTTCTCCCTCAATGACAGGGGCAGTCAGGGAATCTGTTAGAATGTTTTTACTACGAAACGTTTTAACAAAAGGAACCCCGAATGCCCCCGAATATCCACGAACCTATCATTGGACTGCCGAATTTTAAAATCATTTCCTATCAGGGAACCAAGCTTATAGAAATCTTGGCTGAGTATACTGGAACCATTGGATGCATCCATTGTGGCTCCGTAAATTTGCGCAAAAAGGAACGTTTTCAGCGAATGCTCAAGCATCATAGCATCGGCCTTGCTCACAGTGTTTTATTGGTACAAACCCACAAGTTTTATTGCCGTGATTGCGGTAAGTATTTTAACCAACGGTTACCCGGCGTATTACCATACCAAAGGTCCACGGAGCCATTTAAAGACGAAGTCGCGACGAAGCACCATGATGGCAGCTCAATACTAAAAGTGAGCCAACGATTGGCTTTGGGGCAGGCGACAGTGGGTCGGTACTACAAACGATATTTAGGGCGTGAATTTAATGAGCATAAGAACGCAAGCTGCCCGAAGATTTTGGGCATCGACGAAAAGAAGTTCAGTAAAAATTAGGTTATCAAACCACGCTTGTGAATCTGCAAAAGCACACGGTGTTTGATATTACCTTGGGTCGCACAGAATCCAATCTGGGCAAGTATTTGCGGCGGTTACCTGATCGGGGAAATTGTAAAGTGATTGTGATGGATTTAAGTGAGACGTATCGTAAAATTGCGCGAGATTATTTTCCAAAAGCAATGGTAGTTGCTGACCGATTCCATGTGGTTAGATTGGTGAATCAACATTTTTAAAAACGTGGTCGCAGTTGGATGAAGTCGGAAGAAAAAACAGAGGGTTGATGTACTTAATGCGGATGCATGAGTGGAGCGAGATGAAGGAGAAATCACGTAGAAATTTGAATCGATATTTAGCGGAAAATCCGGCGTTAAAAGCGGTGTATGATTTTAAGCAAGAGTTGATGAAATTGATATTAACCAGGGTGTCTGGCAAATCTCAGGCAAGACAACAGATTCCCAAATTTTTGGACGCAATACGGGACTTAAAAATGTCGAAGTTCAGGAATTTAGAAACGCTTGGAAATACTTTGGAAAATTGGAGTGAGGAGATCGTCAGGATGTGGCGATTTAGTAAAACGAACTCGATAACCGAGGGTTTACATCGACGGATGGATGAGATACAGAATAGAGCTTACGGAATGCATAACTTTGGAAATTTTAAAATCAGAGTAAAAGCATATTGCGGCTAGCAGAGAACCTGCTGCCCCTACCTTTGGAGAAGAACCAGAATTACTTCGTTGGATTCTCTTGTTTCAACTTCATATTTTTCTGGCGCCAAGATGCTGTCAGGATGAGTATTTAATTCTTCAATAATTACTTTGAGCTTATTCTGGTAGTAGTTGATTTTTTGCTCGACAACTTCATCAATCCCACCGACAACAGCCATGAATTTGTATTTTTTGAAATTATTGGCTTCTTCGTTACCAATAAGATCATCAATTTGCTTTTTTGCTCTCAAGTACCAGCGATCGATTTTATCCGAGACCTCACTGCCTGAACCCTTCTGCCAAACATTGTGTAGATCCTGTAGTTGCTCATTGATTTTTTCGATTGCGCTTGCAGCCCTTTCTTTTAATGTCATTAGAGCTCTCCCTTATTGACAGAAAATTCCTTTTAGGGATCTCCGCAAAAAAACCCCTCTCCTCCCCACCAAAAACCCCACCCGCTACCCCTCGTTGTAGATATCGGGAATTACTCACGAACATTCTGCACCAAATTTTAATCCAAAAACAAAAAAACCGGGTAGTTCCCGGTATTTGTAAAATTAAAATTGGCTCAGAAGGAGGGACTCGAACCCCCGACCCAGCGGTTAACAGCCGCTTGCTCTACCGACTGAGCTACTTCTGAACATATCGGAAGGCTCAAATTAAGGGGAAGGCTGGTTCTTGTCAACATCCTAGGTGATTTTAACGTTGAAATTTCTTATCAAGCTGCCGTGACAACTGCTTGGAACCAAAGGGTAAACCCTGAAATCGAAAGATTTTTCCGGTAGAATCGGCTTCGATAAAAATGGACTTATTATCAGCTCCGATAGCGCGGAGCACAGGCTTAAAAGAGCCTTTTTCTAGCGTCGTGTTGTCAAAGCTGTTCATCAGAATTTGACAGTAAGACTGAATCTGCACAGGGTCTGTGATGTTCTCTTGAGTCGGGCCATCTATTACGAGGCGTTGAACCGTCTCTGGACACCAATTCAGTGGCCTAATATCCGCCCCAAAGAGAAGTGCAAGTGGGTTTTTACTGTCCACCCCAGGCTCAGTACGGCTCTCTAAACGGAGCTGAGACATCACGTAAAAAACACCGCAAAGGGCTATCGCCATCATGACAATCTTCATTCCGAGTGCGGTTGGAGAGGTTGTTTGCATAGGGCCATTTTTAATCAAAATGCACAGAATTCAAAGGAAAAATTGGTGCAGACGGCAGGATTCGAACCTGCGACCACCTGATTCGTAGTCAGGTACTCTATCCAGCTGAGCTACGACTGCACGTAGGATATACTTCAGAAAGAGAGGCATGTTTTATTGCTGGCCCGACCAAAAATCAAGGTTTCTTACGCACATTTGCAAAAAGATCTCTGGTCTGAGCTTGATTATAGGGGGGGTATATGGCAGTTTGACGAGGTCTGCCTAAAAAGCTGACCCAGATTTCATGCGGAAAGGTGGGTGAGTGGCTGAAACCAAGCGTTTGCTAAACGCTCGTAGACTCAAAAGGTCTACCGCGGGTTCAAATCCCGCCCTTTCCGCCATTTTTCTAGTCCTAATCATCAAAAAATTTGTCCATCACAATTAAAGAGAGTTTTTGAACCAAGTTTTTTGTATCCATGAAATAATTTGGATAGCTCAATTCGAGTTTTTTAATATCTCCAGTATTTACTAAAACAACATTTACTTGCTTATCTTCAAAATGTTTCCGTTCTAAATTCAAGTACGCTTGAGCGGCAACGTCAAACTGACTTGCCCCATATGTTTCCAATGAAATAGTATTATCCCGAGAGTTTAGAACAATGAGACTGTAGTGGCCATTTCTTCCCTTAGACGCATTTTTTGATATTGTTTTATACACAGATGTGTAGACGCTCAAATTTTCGATGACTTGTAGTTCTTGAATCTCCTTTTGCACTCGAGCAATAAGATCTGCTTTCGAAAAAGCACTGTGTATTTTCAACGCTGGTCTATTTTCTTTTATTGCAAATACCGAACTTAATAACGAAAAAAACTCTAACCATTTTTTACTCCCATGGCCTGATTTAAATGAACTGTTTTGTAAGGTTCCAAACACCTCAACTCCGGTAGCCCAAATGTGTTGAAGCTGCGACCGCAATTGAATTTCTAAAAATAAATTAGGCGTTTTTGCTAATTTGTAGACAAGGTGAATGCTTCTATATCCGTCATTTTTAGGCTCTTGAATATAGTCATCTTGCGAAAAAAGTGAGTGTTTAGATTTTGATTTTTTGTACATGTTCAACAATTTATAAACATCTTCAGTTGTATCGAAGATGGCTCTTAAACCTCCAATATCTTGCATAGCTGACAGTCTCATTGTTTTGTGATTAGAAAGTTTTAAAAGTATTGATGATGTCCGTTTTAGTCTTTGGGCAACAAAAGCCTGAGCACTCATTTTTTGAACTCTTTGTCTTAGTACGGTCGCAAAAGAATCAAGCGGTTGTGCATGATATGTTCTCCAACTCGAAAGAACATCTAAAGCTTTAGCAATATCTTCAGCGGCGCTGGCTTTATTTTTTAAAATTTCGCCAGCTTGATCAATTTTGCTTTTGCTATATTTCATCTCTGCAGACTTCATAAAAACACCATTTTTTTAAGTTTAAACCCGTAACATGTTGATTTTATTATAGTCTTGTTTTTGAAAAAATCCACATATTATCAAAAAAATCGTCATTTTTTTAAGTTTAAACTCGTAACCATATGATTATACTTGGTTTTCATTTTAGGTTTAGTTAATTTTTGCCGAACAGCCCTCTGAGGGGGGAGGCTTGAACCTACTTTATATCAAAAGTTATTTCAATCAGCGGACCAAGGATTGACTCCCTTGAACCTTTAACTTTGCATCCCAGGTGTTTATAAAAATTCTTCCATGCAAAGGGATCAGCAAAAAATGTAAGAGAACTCCATCCTCTTAGTTTTGATGAGGCAATTGCATGACCCCAAAGTGCTTTTCCGATTCCCTTACCAATATATTTAGGCTCAACAAACATGAAATAAAGTCGATGCTCGGTTGGGACGGATGACAGTCCATAAAATCCGATAATCTCTTTATCAGATTCTGCAACATATACAGAACCAGAGACGATGTCTTCTTCGAAAACTTCAAGTTCAGAGCGATATCTATTGAGCAATTCACTTTCATAGGGCCAGTACCCCTTTGATCGAAAAGCTAGTTCAGATAAAAATGTGGATTCTCCCTGGCGAGCACTGCGAATTTCCATTATAAATTGATATCAATTTTACTAACTCAGGTCACTCAGCCAAGTATATTAAGAAGCACTGCAAACATAATTACTATACTTTTCTATACATATAGATTCAAAGCAACCACCCCATCCTTGCGCCGCAAACCTTCGGCACTCAGTGAGAAACTCATCGACTCGTCTCCGCCAATTTTAGTAAAACAAAAAGACCAAAAAGCTCAGTCGAGCGAAAAACACAAGCAGTTCTAAGTAATTGAAAAAACATAAAAGCGCCAGACACTTTGACTGCGATTGTTTCAGTAAAAGTCGCACTATTTCTTTGAGTTGCTACTTTCGCTACCTGATTTGCTCCCTGCAAGTTTGGAGAAATAAAAGACCGTTGCGGCTCTGAACAAAGGCGCCACCATGTGAACCTCTCTGGTCATCTCTTGAACTAACTTTTTACGGAGGTTCTTTTGTGGAGAAAATTATAGATGCTGCCCTTGGGCTGATCGAAGTGGTTCTACTTACCGGGGCAATTGGCTTTGGTGCAGCACTCGGGCTTCGAGCCAATTCACTTCTCAAAAAGGCTTCATAAAGCCAGTGTCCAAATTAACGCCTAACCAGCAAAAGGATTTTGATAATGGACACGTGATTCGACCTAAGGCATCCTCAAATCATGACTTGGAATCAAATCACTTATCCCAACCCAATCCAAAAAGGCTCGAAAATCGGTGTCACTGCGCCATCGAGTGGTGTTAGACCAAAGCATGAAGCCCGTTTGAATCTCGCGCTCAAACATCTGGAGATGCGTGGTTTTAATTATCTCGAAGGCAAGTGTCTTCGAGAGGACAGAAAAGCTGTCAGTGCCAGCGCTCAACAGCGCGCGCAGGATTTCACGTCACTTTGGCAAGATCCTTCGGTCGACATGATTTTTCCTCCTTGGGGCGGCGAATTTTTAATTAATATTTTGAGCCTGCTTGATTTCGAAGAGCTCATGAAAAGTAGAGCGAAGTGGGTTCAAGGTTACTCCGATACTTCAGCCCTCCTGTTTGCACTCACTACCATCACCGGTATTTCGACGATCCATGGAGTGAACCTCATGGACTCGATTCTTGCTAACGATGATTCCCTCACGAGTAGAGCCTTTGACTGGCTCACGCTTTCTGCTGGTGCACGATTTGAACAAACCTCTTCGCCCCAATTTCAAACTGAATTTGGGGACTTTTCGAAGAATGTGAACGTCAAATACAAGTTGGAGCATAAGACAATCTGGAAAAACTTTAAGGGCGGAGATGAAATTAAGCTTCAAGGTAGAATGATCGGCGGATGCCTGGAAACTCTGCGAAACCTTGTGGGAACTCCTTATGGAGATCTTCCTCGATTCGCATCTAGATTCCCTGATTCCAAAGTGATTCTTTATTTGGAAAATGCAGAGTCTAAACCGGCGGAACTCTGCCGCGCGCTTTGGAATATGCGATATGCAGGTTGGTTTGAAGTCGCGAGCGGCGTCGTTTTCGGACGATCTAGGGCGTCTGACGTTTCTAACCCAGAAGAGTTTTCTTACGAAGACGCCATTGAAGATGCGCTGGCAAGCACGGGGTTACCCATAATCCTCGACGCTGATATCGGACATCGCCCGCCGCAATTGACGATAATCAACGGATCGATGGCACAGCTTGAATCATCAAACGGACGAGGTAGAATCGTTCAAACGCTTATTTAACCATTGATTCTGGATTTCAAAAATCACGATCCGCCGAACCTTACTGGACAGCGGATTTTTTGTTTTTGAGGGCAACTTCCTGGGAGCCTAGAAAGGCACAGATTTATGGGCGGTTCTTAAGAATTTTATAGGGACTGCCATCATCATTTTAATTCCATGATCCAACGCTGGGATGGGGTAAATTTCTTTCTTGCCATGACCTTCGGGTCCTTTCTTGGCCCAGATTTTATCACAGATTCTGGACCGGGTTAGCCCGGGCAGGTCAAAAGTAGCGACACTTATTTGTCGCGTCTAATGATCGGCAACACAACGGGTCGCGAAACCATCACTAATTGAGCGGCCAATACTTGTGCTGTGCTTGTCATCAGAGCCGATCTTTCCAAAGAAAACTTGAACCCGTGCATCGCCGTACAGTGATGACGAAAAAAATCCGAAACGCGCACGTACATCCGTTGTAAGGCCTGGTAGAAAGTCTGTTTTACCGTCGACTAGATATGGGCTGTAGCCTTGGGCTGTGCCCATGCCCAAATAATTTGAAAATCGAACAAATATTATACCTTCAAGCTTTAAAGTGGTCCCTTTTATTTTATTCACTAAGATATTTATCCATTTCCCATCTGAAATTTTGAAGAGACAAATATAGGCCCATTGGCTTGGAATTATCAATTTTGAATTTTGCTCGGCTATTCGCCCTCTTGGCAAGTTCAGTAAGTTCTTGCATTTTCCTAGTAATCTCTTCTCGGTCTTCTGGTAGATAATCATGTAGAAAGAAATGTGTGCTATTTCTATTTTCATTTTCAATAAAGCTCTTGAATATATCATTCCGTAATTTTGTCCCTAGAGGCCCTCCAGTTTTCCATACTGGTTCACCATTGACCAATAAGCGAACTTTATTATTGGGCAGCCACACAATTAATTTTAGTTTATCTATCTTGCTCAAGTACTGAACGGTTTTCTTCTCTGGCAAATGAAATTTTTTTTGTATTTGGTAGGGAGTCAGGCCTCTTAAAAGATTGTCGAAGTATGCCAAGTAGTCTGGATTTGCAGAGAAGAAATGTTCTTGCTCATCTGTGTATTGAAAAGTTTGTGATGTAGATTCTTCAATCGAAGAGAATATTTCCGTTAGACTTAATCCAACTTCATTAACCAGCAATTTAAAAGATTCAAGAGTGACTGTACCGCCTCCGTACCACCTCTTAATTGTTGGAAGGCTAACCCCTAATTTTTTTGCTAAATCACTTTGAGTAAGGCCAAGGGACTTAGCCTTATTTTTAACAATTATCATGGCTTGTTTGTTTAGGTTTATCATAATGAGCTATATGGTATCACTAAATTATACCTCGGTACATGATGTT
Source organism: Pseudobdellovibrionaceae bacterium (assembly GCA_016719575.1). Taxonomy (GTDB): domain Bacteria; phylum Bdellovibrionota; class Bdellovibrionia; order Bdellovibrionales; family Bdellovibrionaceae; genus JACMRP01. The sequence goes on from JADJYV010000004.1 coordinate 9,077, forward strand.
GTGAACTTATTCCTTCAAGGATAAATGCTTTCCATGAACTAAAAAAGGAGATGTCATGAAAACAAAAATTTTAAAATGCTTAATGTTCGTGTGCTTGACTGTTGGTGTGTCGAATGCTTTTGCTCAAAGTTTTATTAATGAAGACTTAAGACCAGGATATTGTTCTCATATGAGTAAAGACCCTCGTTGCTGGGAAGGAATGGATAATACTCCTAATCCTCGACCATATGCATGTCTTTCAAAAAATTCGTGTAGTGTGATAAAAAGTGTTCATCAAGATAGTTCAGGGAAGTATCACTGCAAAGATTTAAAAGGCAGTAGTTTCTCTTGCAATAAGCTTGTTCAAGATTTTGGAACGAACCTGCAAGGTTTTGCCGTAAAGGTTACAGTGCCGTATTTTGATAGCTGTCATATGCCTGGACGATGTGGTCCGAGGGCCTGTATGCCAGGCCTTGGTGTTGCGAACTTGGATCAATCTTGCCAATAACTTTACTAGCTTTGGATAAATAAAAATTTATCCAAAGCTCTATTTTTGATTTTAATATTACACCCACCTGTCACCCATGACTTTTAATATTGCTATAAGGTGTTGATATGTTTTGTGAATTTGCCTTTAATAATTTATTAAAATCCTCTCCGCCAATTTCAAGTCCACTGCAACGGCTGATTTCACCAAGTAACCGAAAAGTTAAAATACCAAAGAGATATCAAACAAATAACAGAGCAAAAGACTTTCGGGTCATTTTTTGAATATCACGGAAAATAATGGTTCTTCTTTATCTCAGAAATAAACGCTTCGTGGCCTTCAACTTTAGATACTATTTCCCAAGCACGAACATACGCTTGAGAAAAGGAATGAGAATATTGAATATCAATCATTTTCAAAAGATCTTCTCTATTGAGTTTCGTATATATGAATTTTTGCATAGCCATTAAGTGTAAATGATTTCGTGTAACTGGTTCTTCACCTATATACTTTTGTAGTAATGGTGTTGGCCAATCTACATTTTCAACTATCCAAGTGTGTAACAATTCATGAAAAACGAGATCTGCAAAAGAATCATCCGAACGAACGGGCTCTTCGCCCATATAAGACTTTAAATACCTAGTGACATTCAAAACGAGCGGATTACTGTAAGATGGAGTTTTAGGACAAACAGACAGAGTTGCAGTCAGCTCTTTTCTTCGAAATCCCATTTCAAAAATTTCAAATACCTTTCCAAATAGAATGGGCCCTGATTGATTCCAAATATGAATAAAATCCGAAGTTCTTGTTTTAGCTTCATTCGCCCACAGTGGGTCAATTTTACGATCAGGGGTATTCGAGCAATTAGAGTCGTATAGCCAGCTATATTCAAAGAATAACTCGGGTGCAGATAGTTGCTTGGTAGGAACCTGCGCGTATGAGCTTGAAATGAATAAAAACGAAATTACTAAAATTAAGTATTTCACAGGCGTTTAGATACTTACTCAACCCGCAGCAGTCAATCCTTATATAGCATTTTTCTATCATGTCGCATCCCTTGGCCGGGAGCAAAGACAAAGCAGGTAGAATTTATTTCAATACTAGCCACTAATTATTTGTCGCACTGATTTGATTGCGAAATGTCCCCGCATGTCTTCTCTAGATACTAAGCAAAGGCTCACCTTTTCTAGCTGGTTTTACGGTATCACTTTAATTTATTTTTGACAGACTCCTGAGTGCAAACTCTTACAAAGAGTTCCGCAATTTCTGAGAGCCCCTCTTTTTTGCGGAAATAAAGATTCAATTTGTATTTTAATAAAGGAAGTGGTGATTTTAAGCAAATCAGCCCTGGACTATATGGCACTAGAAAGTCCGGCACGAGAGAGGCCCCCATCCCAGCACAGGTTAGGGAGAGACTTGCCGTCCAACTCTGAACCACGCTTACTATCTCCGGCTCGCGGCCCCATTTCTTTTTAAATTCAACCTTAAAGTGATCTATCTCTTCCCCCATATCTCCGGTGATAAAGTGCTGCTTTTCGAATGGAACTTGTCGCGCCTTGATCTTGGATTGCGCAAATACAAATTGCCCCTTTAAAATCGGCGTGCTTTCAAAAACAGATAACGGCGACTCATGAACAGCCAAAGCTAAATCGACTTCCCTATTGGCAACGAGCTCTCTTGTTCTTCTGGCATTTGCAATTGATATGATAGGTCGAATCCCTAGTGAACTTTTTTGCAGCTCTACTAAAACCCCTGGCAACAAGGATTGAGCGACAGCGTTGGAACATGCAATTCGAATCGTTCCATCAATCAAGCCTTTTGAATGAACCACTTTTTTTCTTAGATGATCCATTCGTTCTAATAGATCCGTAGCCTCTGCCAATAAAACTCTACCGGCAGAAGTGAGATAAAAATCCTTCTTTCGATGCTCAAGTAAGACAGCGCCTAATTGGGATTCTAATGAACGGATGGCTTGGCTTACAGCCGACACACTCACGTTGTTGATCTTAGCCGAATCGGTAATACTTAGTTTTGTTGCGGCGTCTGAAAAGTATTTAAGATGATAGAGATTCCACATAATTAAATTTTACTTCATAATATATTAATTACTATTAAATTTTAATTAATATTATCTTTTGATAGACCTAGGCCAGTCTTTTGAAAGGAGACCTTATGAAACCTAATCAAACAATATTTAAAGCATTAGCCCTCATGTTAGGGGGATTGTTAACCTTACCTCTCTTTGCAAGTGCAGCACGGCCCTCAGCCACGGGCCAGGCGCTTAACGGGGGCTCACTGGTGCGCCATATAGTCGCATTTAAATTTGCTGCAAAGGTCACAGCAGAACAAAAGCAGCATGTCGTAGCTGAGTTTCTTGCGATGAAACGTCAAATTCCTAGCATTGTGTCCATCGAATCAGGATTGAACAATAGCCCAGAAGAACTTGATAAGGGGTTTACTCACGTTTTTATTGTCACATTTCAAACAACTGAAGAGCGCGATGACTATGTCTATAATAATCCTGTGCATGCTATATTTAAAACACAGGTCGGCCCGCTGTTGGATGGCGGTTCGGCTGGAGTTATCGTATTGGATTTTAACACAAAAGAACTCATCTTATGAAAACATTACCTTTAGAAAATTATGATGCACTCTTGTTTGATCTTGACGGCACGCTTGCCGATTCAATGGCGATACATAATGAGGCTTGGATTGCTACGTTTAAGGACTTAGGATTTTCAGTAACGCCGGAGCTTTTAACTCAATACGCGGGCATACCCAATCAGAGGACGGTCGAGATTTTCAATCAGCGCTTTGGATGGCATCTCGACCCTCAATCTGTGGCGAGAGACAAGGAGCAGCGCTTTTTACAAAACATTGACTTTGTTCGTCCAATTGAAAGCGTTTTAAAAATCGCACAAACTTACTACCAAATAAAAAAAATGGCGATTGTGTCTGGCGGAACAAAAAATCTAGTTGATCAAATCTTAAATGTACTCAAAATCGCGAGCCTTTTTTCAGTAAAAGTTTGTGCTGAAGATGTTCCTCTCGGAAAACCCCATCCTGACCCATTTTTATTTGCCGCAAAGGTTTTAAAGGTTAGCCCAACAACATGCCTGGTTTTTGAAGATGGTGAATCCGGGATTAAGGGAGCAAAAGCAGCTGGAATGGGTGTCGTACGAGTTCGGTCCGACTTTGATATGATGTTTTTGAGTTAACTTTCAAATCACCCCGCAGAAACGCCATCTGTGGAATGCAATACTCCTCGAGTTCAAATTCGGAGCAAATTCGATGTCAAAAGTTCTACGAAATGACAAAAGGCGACTTTATGCGCTTACCGGTATCACTTTTTGGCAGTTTGTTGGTAGCAACATTTGCACTCGGTTCATCGGCGATGGCTGAAACTGTAGAGAGTTCAAAAATTTTAATTAAACCAAGTCGCATTACAAAACGGGTTGTTTTGGTTGATAACCAGGAAAGTAACTTGCGCGTTCAGGCGCTCTCAATATTTGAGCAAGGTGCAACAGACTTCTCGAATACTAGCAAAGTTGTTTTGGCAATTTCGCAACTCGGCGAAATGTTCCAGGTTGAAGCCAGCTTTGATCTTGGTGGTTCAATCGGTCTAGATTCTGCAAAGCGCATCGGGCCTGGTCTATATCAAGTGACTTTCATCGATGCAAACAAAGGTATGAGTACTCAAGTACTCACTATCGATGCTCGTAAAGCAGTTTCTGACATTAAAAATATAAAATGTGAAGATGATAACGCTTGCGAAATTAAAACTTCAGTTGATTTGAAGTAATTAAGGAATATGTGTCCTCGGGATTACTTCTTTTTGCGCCGCTTGGCCTTACGCATGCGGCTTTCTTCGCTCTCGATCAGCTCCTTTAGGCTCTTGTCGAGATCTCGAGGCTCGGCGATCATCTTATAGTCGCTTTTACTGACTTTAATGACATCAATCTTTTTTGTAAGAAGCTTTTCGATTTCTTGGAGCTGTGGCTTTTCTTCTTGGCTACAGAAAGAGACCGCGACGCCTTTATTGAACCCCCGGCCAGTGCGACCGATGCGGTGGACGTAGTTTTCGCTTTTTTCTGGCAGATCATAATTGATCACATGAGTTACGTCCGGAATATCAATACCGCGGGCGCTGACGTCGGTTGCAATTAGAATTTTGCATTCTCCACGGCGGAAGGCCCTCATAACGTCTTCACGGTCCGTTTGGTCTTTTTCTCCGTGTATGGTCATCGTTGGGATTTCGACCCGCGCCATGGCCTTAGCGACGCGCTCAGCTCGGACGCGGGTTCGAACAAAGATAATGAATTTGCCTTCGGGATTTTGCTGAATGTATTCGGCCAAGAAGAAGCGCTTGTCGTCCATTTCAACAAACATCACAAAGTGAGAAATATTTTTTGAAACGGGATCTTCAGGAGAAATTTGGATGCGAATAGCATTGCGATGGACCTGAGAATAGGCGAGCTTTTTAATTTCGGGATTTATGGTTGCCGAAAAAAACAGAGTCTGATGTCGGCGGGTGAGTTCGCGTTTGACGCCTTGTACATCGCCAATAAATCCCAGATCAAGCATGCGATCGGCCTCATCGAGAACGAGCGTTTCAACACTCTGGAGGTTGACAAAACCCTGTCGAATTAAATCAAACATACGTCCTGGGGTTGCAATAAGAATGTCAATTCCATCCTGGAGTTTTTTTATTTGGAAATCCTGCTCTACGCCGCCGAAGACGGCAAAAGATTTTACTTTTGTGTGCTTTGCAAGGGCATTAAAAACTTCGCCGATTTGTTGTGCGAGTTCTCGGGTGGGAACCATAATCAAGCACTTGATGCCAAGGACGCGCTTACTGCTTTTGTTGCTATGTATGCCGTTAATAATCGGAATAGCAAAAGCTGCAGTTTTGCCAGTACCAGTTTGAGCGATAGCTAAAACATCTTCGCCCTTCATGATGGAGGGGATGGCTTTGTACTGAATATCGGTCGTGCGAAAGAAGCCGTTATTGTTGAGGTTTCTCAAAAGATCATCTGAAAGGTGAAACTTATCGAATTTCAAGGAAAACCTCGATGTAAAGTTGTTGCACGAAGGTGGCTATTTACCACGCCAGGGGCATTTGGTGGAACAGGATAGTAAAAAATACCCAGTGCAAAGTTCCTGTGTTGGCAGAACCTGAAAAGGACAGAGTCGTCCAGAGGAAGCTGCCGCTGTCACAGCTAGAAAATAAGGGGGCACCCTCGTCATTTTAATTCTTGCGTTAAAAGACGATTTTTTGATGACCACCTATCCCCCTAGAAATAGCGTTAATCGCTTCGAGGGGGTGTTCTATGAGATTATTTCTTGCCACTTTATTTTTTTGTTCACAGTCCTTTGCGTTAACAAATGCGGTCCCAGCAGAAACAAAGGACCTTGAGTCTGTCGTTTTTTATAAGGTAAATCAATATGATCATGAGATTAAGGATCAGGTTCCTGGCTATTGTAACGGAAACCTAATATCAAGTCGCGTGATGATAACGGCAGCCCATTGCGTTTTTATGGCCGAAGCCATGAAGTCTTGGCAAATGGAAATCCAGATCGGGGAATATCGATACGTAAACTCCCCAAATGGCGAAAGACATCGTGTGGGATACGTGACTGTGAGTAAAGAGCTAGTCAATACCCAAATTCTTTTTTTGGAGGGGCTGAAGCGCCGTTTGGATTCTCAAGGCGTTGACCTCAAGGTGGGGCCGACAGAGGATATCGCTGTTGTTATTTTTGAGAGGCCGCTTGCTTTAAAAGAGGAGTTTCAATTTACACCTCTTGTGTCGCAAAAACATTTAAAGTCGGTATTGCCACAAATTTTGTCTTATTTGCCAACGGTCGTGACCATTAATCCATTTGAAGAAATAGCAACGACAGATATGAAAAGAATGGCTCAACTTAATAACATCAAATCGAGCGGGGGTTCTTTTGAATCAAAATCGAACTCGCGTGTCCAAGCTGGCGACAGTGGTGCTCCGCTGTTTGTTAAAATCGGAACACAGTGGCAGCAGGTCGGCGTTACTAAGGGAAGGGCCGAAACTTGGTTTTCAAACTGGGACGTATTTGGCATTTTGGACCAGAAGATCTGTGGCATTGCCGGTCAAAGCGGTGATCCAGACATAAAAACTCTTCTTTGCCAGTAAAACCACCCCTCGACTGAAGTCCGAATACAAAGCGTGTCTGTGGCTCCTGAGTTGATCCTGAGCATTTACTCGAATAGCCTTAAGAGGAATGTCAATTGCAACAAGACTCACCTCCATCGCGACTGCGTTCAGTATTTTGTTAGCGGGCTGCTCTAATGATTGGTATACGAACGGCGCAAACCCAGAAGACTCTGGGCAAGCCGCTTGGGGCCTCGAGTCTGCAGCTGGTCGAATAAATGGACAACCGTGGGAGTTTGTCGGTGGCAGAGGCTACGTAGTCAGGAGAGGTACGCAGCACTATTTAATAATTCGGCTATGGAACGAGAGACCTGCGGATCCCTGCAACGAATGGTTAGGATCGGCACGGCAAGTTCGTATCAGCTCGCCAAATCGAATAGACCGCTGGGTTATAACCCCCCAAGATCCTTTTAACTCTTCGCATGCAATTTTTTTTAGCGATCGTGATTTTAAGTTTGGGCCTCTCGACAACTTGAAGTCAGATCAGGGCGAGCTCATTCTCGACGAGATCACAAAGACTTCAGTCGCGGGGAGATTTCGAAGCTCATTTGAGAACCCCAAGGTTGGCAAAACTGATGTTCAAGGTTCCTTTTGGGTGCCACTTTGCGATAACAAATTTGGTCTCTAAAAAGCCCATAATTGACCAAGGTTTTGCCTTAAGTCGAATGTATTAGAACAGAGAGTCTCAGTTTGAGGCATGCTGTTTGAAAGAATCCCCCACAGAACTTGTACGTATTTTTGGAGGCAATCTCATGCAGCTTGGAAAATGCTTGCCCGCATTGGCATTTTGGATGGTCATGGCGATCTCGGGGATCAGCCATGGTTTAGAGAGCCAAAAAGTTAAAAGTTACCGCGAATGGAAGAGCCAAAAGGTTCAAGAGGCCATTGGTCGCATTGTCGTCACAAAAACTCAAATTCAAGTAGCAAAAAGTAAGGATCCAAATCTGGCCATTTCAAAAGGCTCTGTTGAAGCAAAATCGGGATCAGATTTCGAAAAGTTAGAGAGTCAATTGCAACAAGATCAGAGCGGCTTGGATATGGCTAAAGAGCTCTCCGTTACGGACTATTTGGTCGGCTACCTCACGAAGCTCCAAGACACCAAAGCGGCATTTAATGAAGTTGCGGGTAAACTAACATCGTCAGAGGTTGCTGAACTCATGGCAGCCTATGCCACAAATGTTTTCGGCACCCATTCATCCGAGATCCCACCAAGCGCGACAAATCTTTCAATTGAAAGCGCGCGATAAATAATTAAAAACACCGAAATATTGCACGGCGCCAAGGCAAAATTTAAGCATAAGCCTTGACATCTCTTGTGGGCGATTCATATTAGCCGAGATTGAGTAGACAATCTATTTTCGGAGGTAATTTACATGGCAAAAGAGATAGGCGTTCGCCCTCTTCATGATCGTATTTTGGTTCGTCGTATGGCGGAGGAAGAAAAAACCGCTGGCGGTCTTTTCATTCCAGACACGGCAAAAGAAAAGCCTCAAAAGGGCGAAATCGTAGCTACAGGTAAAGGTCGCGTAACTGAAGAGGGAAAGATACTTCCTTTAGAAGTTAAAGCTGGCGATAAAGTTCTTTTCAGCAAATATGCAGGTACAGAGTTGAAGCTGGAAGGACAAGAGTATTTGATGATGAAAGAGGACGATATCCTCGGTATTTTTCACTAAGTTTTTTTCAAAGAACATATTTTAAGGAGAATTTGAAATGAGTAAAGAATTACGTTTTTCTGAAGACGCTCGCGCCCTCATCTTAAAAGGCGTGAATACGCTGGCAAACGCAGTGAGAGTGACTCTTGGACCAAAAGGTCGCAACGTTGTAATTGAGAAGTCTTTTGGTGCCCCTTTGATCACTAAAGACGGTGTAACTGTTGCAAAGGAAATCGAACTAGAAAACAAGTTTGAAAACATGGGCGCTCAGATGGTTAAAGAAGTTGCTTCTAAGACCAATGAGGAAGCTGGAGATGGAACTACAACTGCAACTGTTTTGGCTCAAGCGATTTATCGCGAAGGAGCTAAAATTGTATCTGCAGGCCACAACCCAATGGCTGTGAAGCGCGGAATTGACAAAGCGGTCGCATCTATCGTTGAGGACTTAAAAACGATGTCTAAAGCCGTAAAAGGTTCAAACGAAATTGCTCAAGTTGGAGCAATCTCTGCAAACAATGACAAAGAAATCGGTCAAATGCTTGCAGACGCTATGGATAAAGTTGGCAAAGAAGGCGTTATCACAATTGAGGAATCAAAGACTGCAAAAACAGAAGTGACTGTTGTTGAAGGTATGCAATTCGACCGTGGTTATCTCTCTCCTTATTTCGTAACGAACTCAGAGAGAATGGAAGCAGTTCTTGAGAACGCTTTGATTCTTGTTTACGACAAGAAAATTGCGTCAATGAAAGATATGATCGGCATTCTTGAAGGCGTTGCAAAACAAGGACGTCAATTGTTGATTATCGCTGAGGACGTAGAAGGTGAAGCTTTAGCAACTTTGGTTGTTAATAAGCTCCGCGGAACCTTGCACGCTGTTGCAGTTAAGGCTCCAGGCTTTGGTGATCGCCGTAAAGCAATGCTTGAGGATATTGCGACTCTTACTGGCGCAAAAATGATTTCTGAAGATCTTGGAATGAAGCTTGAGCAAGCAACTTCGGCAGATCTTGGTATGGCGAAACGCATCGTGGTTGATAAGGACAATACAACAATCATCGATGGTAATGGCAAAAAATCTGAAATCACAGCTCGTGTAAATCAGATCAAGGCTCAAGTCGAAGAAACAACTTCTGATTACGACAAAGAAAAACTTAAGGAGCGTTTAGCTAAATTGGCTGGCGGTGTTGCAGTTATTCATGTTGGCGCCCCTTCTGAAGTAGAAATGAAAGAGAAAAAGCACCGTGTAGAGGATGCGCTTAATGCAACTCGCGCGGCTGTTGAAGAAGGTATCGTTGCTGGTGGCGGAACAGCTCTATTGAGAGCGGCTGCTAAAATTGAAAAATCTAAGTTTACAGAGGAAGAGCAGTTTGGCGTGATGATTATCAAACGTGCGTGCGAAGAGCCAATTCGTCAAATTGCGGCGAATGCAGGACTTGATGGCGCTATCGTTTTGGATCGTATCCTTCAAAATAAATCCAATTCTTATGGATTTAATGCTTATACCGATGAGTATACAGATTTGATCAAAGACGGTGTTATCGATCCTGTGAAAGTAGTTCGCTCGGCACTTGTAAATGCTGCTTCAGTTGCATCCTTGATGCTAACTACTGAAACAATGATTGCAGAAGCCCCTAAGAAGGATTCTGGATCTTCCGCTGGCGCACCAGGCATGGGCGGCATGGGCGGTATGGGTGGAATGGGCGACATGATGTAGAGCGCTCTAAGTTTCGTCCCATCGAAGCGAAGTAGAAACCCGAGGCAAACGCCTCGGGTTTTTTATTAGAATAGGTATTCTATCCCGCCCATCAGGCTCGTCATTTTTTGAGTAGTATTTGTGGCATGCGCGCCGCTACCAGAAAAGTCAGTCGAATAATATTCGAAATTAATTTCGCCGCGTATTTTGAACCGGCTTCGAAGGTTATAAACGCCGAAAAATCCAAATTGATTTATGGTGCTTTTTGCAGAGGAGCTCGTATTTGGCGATTCGCTCATGCCAGGACTCAAAAACATAGTGAACTGCGCTCCTAAATCCATAGGGATTTCAACAGACAAAGGAAACTGACCAGCAAGCCCAACCAGCAGACCGCCATAGTCCATATTTGTAAAAGTAGAGGGCGTACTTAGATCGGTGTGAGAATTATAGGTGGAATAGCCCGCGCTCAACTGAATTTTGGGCCCAAAAAAATCATCGCTCATCAAAAAATTATAGCCTCCGAGTACTTGATAAGAGGCAAGCGAGATATTTAGAGTCTTGGGATTCGAACCAGCTAACGGGTTTGCCACACTAAAGATTGATTGACGAAGCCCAAATAGAATAGCCCATTCGCTACTAATCCAGACCTCCCCTTTTGCAGCAATTTGGGGAGCAAGCGGCGTCGAGCCCTCGATGGAGCCAGATGCCGACAAGTTTGAAGAAAGGCTGTAGGCTCCAAGCCCTGCCAAAAGTGCAATTCGCCCATACTGAGGTGGCTCTTGCGGCAACCATTCTCTGGGACTATCCCCATAACTGAGATCGCGATCTTTTCTGTTTTCTAAGCCGGGGATGAGTTTACCGTCTGCATTTATGATGGGTTCATTGTATTGGACAAATTCGATAGGAAGAACCTTCGATGAAACCTTGATAACCCCCGGCTCACGCTCAAAGATAATGTGGGCAAAGCTGAGGTTGTTGTCTATTTTAAAGACTTTAACTCTACCCATAATTTCTTTTTCTGAGCTAACAAGAATTTTAAGTTTGGGATGGCGATTGACCTGTAAAAGCTGAATTATGGTCAGCTCATCTCCTTTTTTTAATCCATTTTTGTGCCCGATGTTAATGGTGACTTCTTGACCTCTGCGGCTCAAAATCAAGCCCCGATAAGGCAGTTGAGATTTAATTTTTGTATACATATCTTCGAGTTGTCTCTCAACTTCTGAAATTTCGAACTTTGGATAATCTCTTAGGTCTTCTTGAATGAGGGGCAGTCCTGATTTTCCAGCAAAGAAAGTTAATTTTCCATTTAACCCACGCGGGCCTTTGGTAATGCGGAATGAAAAGAAGCCATCCGCACTTGTCTTCGCTAAAACAGCTTTTGCGGAATTCGTGTCCTCTTCGAAATCGATTAAAGTGGTTGTCGGCTCTTCTGGAAAATCTTGATAGCTCCATAGGGGATCAGCATCAACAAGTCCCTTAAATTTTTTGTAAAGTGGTTTTGAGTAGATACCCTGAAGGTTATCGGTAAATGGGACAACGGTGACTTTCTTGATGGTGAGATCTTGGTCAACAGAGCTGACAAAGGACGAGCTTGACTGGGCCCACGTCTGTGATGAAAGAAAAGTAATAACAAGAAGAAGGCAGCGCGTAAGTATTTGCATATAACTATTGTGCACTTCGAAAAAAAAGCCGTCAATTTTACATCAAGTATTTGAGAACAGAAACCGAAAATCTGGTATGAAGTTCGTATTGCGAAGTTTACTTCTGGCCTTTTCTTTATTTGTTTTTGCGCCAACCTATGCGCAACTAGATTCTTCGTATGAACTCCTTTTGGGATCTCCAGGCAGAAACTCAGGTCCACAAGAAAAAGCCAAATTAGGCACCAATGAATCCCTAAAGAAACGAAAGCCTGCAAACAAAGCAGCTGAGACGAACGTCCAGACCACAACTCCAGTTGTCCTCCCGCCCCCACCTGGGATTCAGACTCCTCCTGGGCCTGAGAATCAGGGGCTGAATGAGCCCTCCTTTTCACAGCAAGCAAAGAGCTTAATCGAATCAGACACAGAAAGAGTTCTGGACTTCTATGTTTCTCAATTTGACGAGAACGACTCGAGAAATAACAAGGTTGAGGTGAGTTTTGCTCCTGGATTTTTAACTTCAGAAGCAGCCTCTAATTTCTCTTATCGAAACTATCGAAGTGTGTTTTCGGCAATGAACCTTGGAGCGAACGTTTGGCTAACTCCCGCCATCGGAATTGGCGGCACGTTTTTATTTTCGTTAGGTGCGGATACAAGTGGGGATGCTGTCACTGGCACTCGAACCCCAGCTCGTTTTGAGATTTTTGATGTTGCTGTTAAATTTAGAAACTTTTTTGGATTTTCTCGTCTTTCAAAGTCGGTTGAGTTTGATGTGTTATACACAGACTATAAAATAACCGTTCCTGCAGACGACATCTACCGAGCTAGACTCAAGACATCCGGCTTAGGGGTAAAAATGGCATTGAGAGTGCCGTACAGTCATGATGTCGCATGGGTCATAGGGGGGTCGTTTTTTCCAAGGCTACAACATACAGAAGAAAAAACAGGCCTTGATATTAAGTCCGGAAACAACGTAGAAAATACCCGAATCGGAGTTCAAGTTGGTAACGAGGTCAGCCTGTCTCGACAAGCTCAAATCTTTTATGAAGCCTCCGTCTCTTCAGAGAAAAACTTATTCGATGGTTCCGCAGGTATTGTTGATCCTGCTACAGGCGCTACCCCTAAAAATGTTAGCGTGACTAACACCCTTTACATGTTTTCACTGGGCTATCGCTGGGGCAACTAAACCCACCAAGGTCCAGAGAAAAAAAAGCACTTAGACATCGACATCTGATATTTTGATAATGAGAGAATGAGTTATCGTTATATTGTCATTGATGATGCGCCTTTTGTGGTTGAGCTGATTAAGAATATTCTTAAGGGTGCGGGTGGTCTTTGCGTGGGCGATGCCACAAACGGAGAAGAGGGACTTCACCTTTTTGAAAAAACACTTCCCGATTTGGTTATTTTAGACCTGGTCATGCCTAAAAAAAATGGAATTGAAGTTGCCGCTGAGATTCGAGCATTGTCTGGCGACGTCAAAATTATAGCCTGTTCGACTCTCGACGAGAAAAATATTATGGAGAAGGCTTTGACTGCTGGCTGTGATGAATACCTTTTAAAGCCATTTTCGAAAGAAAGCGTTTTAAGAGCTGTGAGCAGGTTTTTTTCAATAACTTCGGAGAAAAGTCATGAGTGAGTTCTTTTTTGTAATAAAAAGTTTAATAATTACCGCGCTACTTACTATTTTAATGCAAGTAAAAGTTGGCCCGTCGTCTCTTGAGCAGCAAGCCCAGGCGTTTCTACAAAAATCGTCGACCGCAGTCTATGTTCAAAGCGTAGCCGCAGGCGGAGCGCTCGCGCTAAAGAAGCTCTATTATTCAGTCAAAAGCAGCATCGTCAGCACTAGCACTCAGGCTGGGAAATAAGCACAACAGCGAACGCTGGGGGTCCCCAGCGCTGCGATCTTTTTAGAGTTTTAGCTTATTCCCTTTTCACCCACGACTTTTTTAGGTTTCGGCTTTTCATCTTTTGACTGCCTTAGGGGGGACGACATTGCTGCGCCCTTTGGTGGTAACATAGGGACATTGGCCATACTATTACAGGCAGTACCCCCTGGGTGGGTTTTCGCGCTGGCGACGTTAGCGAATAAAGCCACGAAAGCAACGGTTGCCACTGCAGCCAGCTTCGATGCCAATTTCAATAAATGCATAAGTACCTCCTTATAGAAGCAATGGTTCAATGTACTACTATGCGAAGCCTGTGCCAGAGAAAGGCCCTGCAGGGTCAGAAATTACGATGTGATATCAGGAGTTTAGATTGCTTAAAAAAATCGACGTGTCGCAATTGTAGACAGGCGCGAAGCGAAAATAAGCCCCTCGTACTATAATGAGACACTTATAGTGACGGAGACGGGAGGGTGAAATCCGGTCGCTTAAGTAAAGGATCGCTATTAACGGGTTCCATCCAAGTTTTCATCGTTTTTAGGATTCTTAAGAGGAGCAGGATTTGATTTACCAGTTATAGATACTTCGGTCAGGTTCTTTGCGCAAGCCGGACATTCTCCTTCGAATCCTATTTGAGGTGTGCCACCTTCGGTCCCCATTCCCCTACTAGACATCTCTTCCCCATCTTCTGGAGTTGTTGCCGCGGGATTCTTTCCCATATCGCGAGGGGGCCAGCCGTCATCTTCTGCATAGGCCGTTTGGAATAACAAGGTGAGAAGAGTTAAGGCGGTAGCGAGGGTAAGAAGGATATTTTTCATTGTAAAATTCCCTTTCCTAAAAAATTTCAGAAGTTGCTGGAGCAACGACATCTAAGAGATTATTAAAGGTGCTGGCAACTTGCATTGCGACGCTAGGCCCCTCTTTGCTATCAACTTTGTTTATTTCACCATTGTTTTTATAGGTAACTCGGATTGTACCTAGCCCCGGGCGGGTAACAACGGCGGGCTTTCCGTAGCGCTCTTCATACTCGATTTTTACAACTTTTTTGGCATGATCTGTAATGGTAGCGATACGGCCCTTACTATCATAGGTCATGTTAATCTTTTGCCCGTCGCTATTTTGTGCGTATACGAGATTTCCTTTTGTATCGTATTTAAACTGAGAGGATTTCGTATTAACTTTTTGACCTTTTTCATTATAGAAAGCACTCGAAACTTGGCTTACTTTTTTGCTTTGTGGGTCGTATTCAAAAGTCATTCGAACGGAGCTGCTCGCTTTGATCTTAACTTGTCCGTCTGGGTAATATTCATAAGAGATTTTTTCGGCATTACGGCGAATAGAGACAGGCTTGCCAAAGACTTCGTGGTAACTAATATCCGTTACGTTACCACCTACGTTGCTCTGAACTCGTTGTAGAAAATACTGACCATCGGGACGTAGTTTATGCCAAAACTCGTACTTGTTGTCGGCAATTGATTCTTTGCCACAAACCTTCTTAACCGTCGACCAGTAGTGGCTTCTGGGATCATTATCTGCAAATTCGTATTTGTAACTCTCAGTACATTTTTCTCGGTCAGTAAAGCTCATGACCCAGTCATTTTTTTTGTCGTACTTTATAGCGATAGAGGTTTTGTCGGGCCAAGTAGCTTTTGTCAAATTATGAAGGTCATCATATTCAAAATTGTAAACTTTTGCCCAAGCATTTCTCACTGATGAAAGATCATCGAGGTTAGAAAATCTATATTCAGATAGAAGACCATTCGGGCCTGTGATAGTTTTTACCTTTTTGTTTGGGTAAAACTTAAAAACCAAACGGCGACTATTGTTGTCGCTGACCTCTTTGATTTGATCCTTTTCATAATCGAACTTTAGGAAGTTTCCGTTCTTATCGTAGAGGTGTGTTAGTTTTCCCTGAAGATCAAATCTTTGAGCACTCCCATCAATCATGTTTCGTGTGTAATAGCTTTTATTAAAGATAACGTTTTCAATCTCACGTCCCTTGGCGGAGTACTTGGTGCCTTCTTTTACCGAGACAGGAATGCCGTATTGACGAGCGTATTCTGACCTTAAATCGTCATCTTCGTAGAGTTTTGTAGACATATCTTTATAGAAGGTCTCGGTTTGCCCAACTTTTTTGTCTGCCTTCATTTTACTAAGAATTGTGTTTATGGTGGTATCAACGTCCTTTTTTGTCATCTCGCGAGGTGAGAATACGATTTCTTGGCCGCCGCCACACTCTTTGATTTTGATATTGCTATCGCCGGTAATTTCGAGACTTGTTTCAAAGTCTGAGCACCAACCGAATCCGAAAATTCCATTAAAAAGAGATCGACTGTTGTAAGTGCGTACAACTCTCAGGTCAAATCCGCTTCCCGGAACTTCCATGTCGATCCAGGTATTAGAATAGTTTGCGTTTTTCATATCTACGAGCGCATGGCTACGAATTGCTGCAAAAAGCAGAAACACAAAAAGTGCTCTTTTCATTTGGACCTCATCCTTGAAGAACAATAGAATTACACTTTAATTGTAACAATTTTTTTGATAAGGATGCCACCGATAATTTGCAGTCCTAACATAGCGACCAGTAGGACTAGACCAAGGGTCGTAGTGAACATAGGTTTGATAAATCCGGGATCTATCAGAAATAATACAATGGCCAGGATAAAAGGGATCATAGTCACGATGAGTCCTTGCATTAGACCTTGGGCGGTGAGTGCCTGGATTTTTTTTTCAACTTTTTGCCGCTCGCGAATAGTTGTAACAATTGTCTCAAATGTCTCTGCTAAGTTTCCGCCTGTTTCTTTGAGAATGTTGATTGCAGTCACAAACATTTGCACGTCCGGTCTGGGAATTCTTTCGCCCAAATCCGAAAGGGCCTCTTCGAAACTTTGACCGACCTGATTTTGCATTATGACTTGATTAAACTCCTGGCTTATTGGGTTCCCCATAATTTCTACGACACGGGCCATTGATTGCATGGCATTCGAACCACTTTTAATCCCGTTTGCCATGATTGTGAGTCCATCGACCATTTGATCGACGAATTGATTGCAGCGTTTTTCGTAGAGCATTCTAACAATCAAGAGAGGAAGAGACCACCCAGCAATAGTGATTGAGATGCCAAAAATGAGTCCCGCTATAATATTTGGCCAAAACAACAAAAAGAAAAGACCCCCAAGACCAAAACTCAAAAGTAAAATTGCTATTGTCACTTGCTTTTGATCGATTTCGACGGACATTAATTTTAAAAGTTTCAGAACCTGTTCTCTTTGTCCTAAGCTTCGTTTGTATAGAAAATTCATTGTTCTTTCCGAAAGACTATAGGCAATAAGAAAGACACAAATTGAAATGATTGGAATCAAAAACCACTCATTCATTAAAAAGGTTGGCATAAGAAATCCCTCACTTTAGCTCGTTTTCTTGATTGGATTCAAAGGGCCCAGGGGTTTTGGTCCTTGAATTGGTTTTTGTTCTGTTGCGGGAGCTTGGCGAGTTTCATTTGAGAAAATTTCCCTTGGAATGACGATTCCCCGGTCACTGAGTTTTTGAATAAAACCAGGAATAGTTCCCGTCGCTTGAAAGGTGCCCTGGATGCGGCGATTTTTATCGTAACCAGTTTCTTTAAAACGAAAGATTTCCCCAAGAGTCACAACATCACCTTGTAGCCCCGAGACTTCAGTGATGCTCAGTATTTTACGACTACCATCAGACATCCGTGAAATTTGTACGATTAAGTTTACTGCGCCGGCAATTTGCTCGCGAATTGCTCGAATCGGCAAATCCATGCCCGCCATCAAACAGAGTGTTTCAAGGCGAGCTAGACACTCTCTAGGGCTGTTTGCGTGTGTTGTTGTCATTGAACCATCGTGACCTGTATTCATAGCTTGCAACATATCAAGAGCCGCACCATCTCGACACTCCCCAACGATAATACGATTTGGGCGCATACGGAGAGCATTTTTAATCAGGTCACGAATGCTTACGGCATTAGTTCCTTCCATCGAAGGAGGCCGAGTTTCTAAGCGAACAACGTGCTCTTGTTGAAGCTGGAGTTCTGCCGCATCCTCGACTGTAATAATGCGCTCATTAGATGGGATAAAAAGAGACAGCATATTTAAAAGTGAAGTTTTACCGGAACCGGTTCCACCACTGATAACAACGTTGAGACCGTTTTCTACACAAATTCGCAAAAAATCTATCATTGGTTTGGTAATACTTCCATACTCCACATATTTTTCAGCAGAGATTCCGCCTTTTTTAAATTTTCGAATTGTTAAGGCTGGCCCATCAATTGCCAGGGGCTCAATAACTGCGTTAACACGGCTTCCATCTTTTAGACGAGCATCGACGTAGGGAGAAGACTCGTTAATTTGTCTTCCCAGGGGGGATACGATGCGTTCAATTATTCGTCGAAGGTGGTCATTCGTCGTAAATGTTACAGGGCTGAGCTGCACTTTGCCGGCTTTTTCAACAAAGATTTTTTTGTGACCATTCACCATGATCTCTGTAACGTTGGGGTCTGCCAAAAGGTCCTCCAACGGCCCCAGTCCAAGTGCCTCTTCTAAGACCTCTTTGATAATTTTGGATCGCTCTTCACGGGCAAGATCAGGAGCTTCTTTATCCGCAATGAGGGTTATTTCTCTTCGTGTCTTTTCGCGGACTTCTTTTTCTTTTCCTTCATCTCCACGTGTGTCTAAAAGAAGTTTTTTTAGATCGACTGTACGGATGAGCTCAGAGTGAATTCGCATTTTCATTTGCGTTCGGGCGTCAAAACCACTGCTGCTCGACGACCGGGCTAAAGAATTAGGTTCTGTCGAGGATGCTGCAACAACCGGTTTCGGTCGACTGAGTGACTTAAGGCGCTGTATTACGCCTCCGCTGAGTTTTCGAACCGTTTCGTAATAGGCGGCCGTGATTGGCGTCTTCGGCTGTCCTATGACGAAAGGCTGATACTTTTGCAATGAGGCCATTGCGGTGATTTCATCATGTGGAATCACCGATAACGGTGAGAGTTGCAACTGGCTCGAGATCGCTTGTGGCGATAATCCATTAGAAGACGCCTTATTAATAATCAGTTGAAACATATCCTTCGGAAAGGTGTTTGAAAGAAGCTCGTTAATCAGACGTTGTGTTTGAGTCACGACTAGAACCTCTGGCGTCGTGACAATCATTATTGCCGTCGCTTCTTGAAGAATAGAAATTTGTAGAGGTCCTAGCTCAGTGCCTACATCGACTACGATAAACTTAAACTGGCGACTAAAAAATTCGAATTGTTTTAAGGCTAAGTCCGGAGAAATTGTCAGAGTTTCTTCGGGTCCACGTACAGCGCCCAAGTAAGCGAGACCGCTTGAATGCATTGTTAGCAGTGTATTTATATTCTGAGCATTTATTGATGAGGTCATCGAAGCCAGTTCTTTGAGTGTCTTATTTGGTTTGATACCAAGGATTACGTTTTGATCTCCTACGCTGCGACTATCAGCATCGACAAGCAAGACTTGTGTTCTTAACTCAGACATCACAGCAATCGAAAAGTTCGCCGCGAAGACGCTTTTTCCGACTCCACCTTTGCCGCCGACGACTGCGATAAGATTACAGTTTGGATTTAATGCCAAAGAGGACCTCCTATGTCCCTATCGGACAAATTTGAACTTTTTTAGAGGCCAGCTAGACGTTTGGTTAGCCCAGTTTATCAATCACGCAAGCGGAATTTTTTCTTAATTTGTTCTGCTCCAGAACTGGAGGAAGTTTTTATCACCGGCGTGACAAAAACGACAAATTGACTTTGATTTCGTTGAAAACTTTTAGAGGCATAAAGCGAAATAATCGGATTTTTCACATCACTGGGCATTCGGTTATATCCCGTTGAAGAAGCATTTCTAATTAAGCCGCCGACGGCGGCACTTTGGCGGTCGCGAACGATAATCGTCGATTGAATTGTATTAGAGCTCGTAATGGGGGCTCCGTTCTGACCTGAACCAAGTAGATTGCTAAGTCCAAACTCCATATCCATATGAACGCTGCCAGATTTTTCACCCAGAATGACGGGAGTGATTGCAGATTTAATCCCGACTTCAGCGAAAGCAGTGCCAGGAGTATTGTCCTTACCTATCACGGAGTATGGCATGTTGGTAAGTTGCTTAATTTCTCCCTTTTTACCGTCTTGAACAATGAGGCTAGTGCTCTCTAGAATTCTCGCATGACCGTGTTCTTTGGCCCAATTAAGTTTCGGAAGTAGATTGTTAATAACGCCAGTCAGAGTTGTTACAACGCCGCCAGGGCCGCCAGATCCGGTCTGAAATTGCAAATTCGAACCGTCTTCGAGCCCAGGTGTAAACTGGAATTTAAATGACTTTGAGTAGTCCTTATTCATTTCGACGTAATGAACAACCATTTGTATCATCTTTGAAGGAGGAGCCGGAGCTTGTTCTTTGACCGTGATTAAATTAATGACTCCATCATTAGCCGCGCGTCTTTTCTTGATGACGCCCTTTTCTTCAGCCGCGTCGACAACGACATCTGGAACATATGTCTTGGCGATAATTTCAGCGCGGGCTCTTTCATCATCAGTGTTAGCGACACCCTGTAATATGAACTTGTCATTAACGGCTCGGACCTCAATTTCTGGGTTGTTGATATCCCTAGAAATAAATTCGGCAATTTTCTTTTGTGCCAGGGGACTAAGCGTTACCAACGAAGAAGCTTGCTCTCCGAATTGCTGAACAACATTGTAAATTCGACTCAAATCCCGGGGCAAAAGAATTTGTCCATCGACAACGACTCGGTTGTTTACAACCTTAATAGAAATCCCTTCTATATCACCAAGGAGAGCTCGGATCTCTTTAACGACTTTATCAAGTTTGCTTTTTTTGACATCAATTTTGTATTCAGCAACAATTTTTCCTGATTTTTTTTCACGGATCGTCATGGTTGCAAATCCTTCAGCTCGTGGAGTGAAGCGAAGAATATTTGCTTCTTTAGAAAACTCTGCAGTCGTGAGCTTGCGGAAGTCTCCTTTAAACTCAATATCCTCAGGCAATGGCGGCAGTTTCTCATCCTGCTCAACACCTAAGGTAAGGCTGATAAACTTGCGTGAGCGAAATTTTGCCTCTTCGGCTTGGTCTTCGTCTTCGGCAAATGCATCTTGGAACGAAATCACGAGGATTAAACTCATCAAGTATTTTAATTTCATAACATCCCCCATTTTTCAGTCTAACCTGACAGTTAAAGCGGTCTAAATCCGCTTTTCTTTTGTGGCGCAGGCGCCATTCTTGGCGGCGGTATCTGCGGCACGATCGCTTGAGGCACAATTGCAGGTGCGGCATCCAGAGAAACGACAGGTTTTCCTGTAATGCTTTCTGCATTCGAAGACGGAAGACGTGGAGGAATGGTTCGGTCATTTGGATTTCGCAAAGTGAAATACAAATTTCCCGGAGCCGTCGAGAGGATATATACCAAGTCTTGAGCTTCTTTTTGAGTCGCCTCTATAGTAATTGTACTATATTTTGTGTCTCCTGTAAGGGCAATTTGACTTAAAGATTTTCCATTGGCGTCCAATTCGAAAACTCGAGGAATATTGTTCATGATATTTACACCAGTGGCTAAAACAACGACATCTTGCATGAGCGTCTGAACTTCTCTTCTCTGATTTACACCCTTGCCGATATCAACTGCGGCCAAAATATCGACACGATCTCCGGGGCGAATCAATTTGGCAACACCGCGAACCTCATCGACGGGAATGGGAATGGCTCTCTTACTGGGGGCAATTTGCAATGAAATTCCAGTGTCGGGACCGGGGGTTAAAAGGCTCGACTTAACAAGAGTTTGGCCTTTTTTAATTGGAACCCCGGCTACGTTTCCGACGATTTCGTCTGGATTTGAGACAACATCTGGATCGACAAACTCACTAGGACGTTCGATCGTAGTTAGCATTGTGTCGTAGATAGTACGCATTTCAGCGATGTCTTCTTTCGCAACCACGACAGTTTTCATTGATCCATATTTTTTATTATACTCAGCGCGCTTTTCTTGAGACCAGCTGTAGAGCAAAATTGCAGCAAAGGCACCGGCGACGATTGATAACCATAGATTTCTTGTCTCGTTTGAACCCACACGCTCTCCTTAGTTTTTACCGCACTTCGTACTTAAGCAAATTCCATATTTGGGTCGAACCCAAATCGGATTGACGCCTTCATTGGCGGTAAAACGCTTGCCATCTATAACGCTGTTAATTTGTTTTATATGTATATCACTCGATCCGGTCTCTTGATCTTTTAGTAGAAAGTCAATTCTTCTTTCGGTCGCAATGAACTCTTCTTTGCCTTGGGAGCGATCACTGACAGAGGCGTGCCAACGCATGCCATATTTATCGTAGCTGACCAAAGCGCCACCGACCGTATCACGAAGATAAACGAGATTGCTTCGATGTTTGAAAGTATCAAAGGCATAATTTCTTGCCGCCATAGAGTTGAGGATTCCGGTATGAATTGCACCGAAAAATCCTAATGAGTAATTGATCAAAATAACGAGTATCACCATAATGGGGATAAGCTCCATGATGGCCATACCGTGCTCGTCTTTTAAGCGAGAAGGTTTTATTAACATCCGTTATCCTCCATCGGCACATAGTCTTTTTCTGAGGCTGTGCCTGCGACTTTTTCAAATCGCCCAGAAGGATCAAGCTTTAAAATGGCGTTATAGCGGGCCTTTCGGATTTGATCGAAACATTCCTTGGCAGAAGGTTCTCGTATCATGAGCCCCGTTAAAAAAGCTTTAAACCCCTCGCCCGAGTTTGTTGATCCTAGTAGAGTGATCTTGCGATCTAATATGTTTGCTTCAAAATTTAAACGAATTCCTACTTGGGGCATAGATAGGTCACTCTTGCCTTTTGGATATCGATCATTAAAATCTTTTCCAGTTTCGCCAGCACCGCGTATATCTAGTTTGGTGATTTCAAACCAGCCGTTTGAAAACAGAGGACGCAATACTTTATTTTTTTGGAAGGAGGCAAATTTTGCCTTAGCCATCGCGACTTGATCATCTTGGGTTTTATGAGAGGCAGAGTGCGCCCTTGAAACAGAATAGGCAATGTATTGGCCAACTTCGACCATAGAGAGAGTAAAGGTTAAAGAAAAGAACACAATGCAGAGGCCAGAGGCAATGATGATTGCAAAAAGAAAATCAGCAGAAAGGAAGCCCCTTTCGTTTCGAATAAGTTTTTTTGGAGAAAGAGAATAATTTTTCATTTTGGATCCACGCTCAACAGCCTGCCGCTTTGATTTGGATGTTTAGCGGCAGCTTTATCAGCAGTATCCCAAACACCACTTTCGATCATTCCGGCAACTCTTTGCCAAGGGCCAGAGATTAGGTTTGATAAGAAATTGCCATCTTTTAAAAATTTTAGCCCTAATGTGAGTAACCCAACAGAAAGAACCATCAACAAGACGGCTTCGATCAAAAATTGCCCATGTTGATTTTTGAGGAGGGACTTAGACGAAAATTTTGTCATGTCTGTCTCCTCTAGGGTTCGGGTTTCCAGTCTTGTGTCGAATCTGGGCTTTGAAACCCCTGGCCCGTTAGAAGTTGTTTTTCTACGCGCATAGCGAGTCTTGGGCCCGATCCCTTAAAGGCATCCTTTGGAGCCTCGATAAAGAATT
The DNA here is from genome assembly GCA_016719575.1 of Pseudobdellovibrionaceae bacterium. Taxonomy (GTDB): domain Bacteria; phylum Bdellovibrionota; class Bdellovibrionia; order Bdellovibrionales; family Bdellovibrionaceae; genus JACMRP01. The sequence continues at coordinate 32,249 of JADJYV010000004.1, forward strand.
TTAGCCCAATAAAAAAAACCGCAATAAGTAAAAGAATGTACTCTACCGTCATAATGTTGAGTAATCAGTCTCCGCTAAAGCCTTCAATGCTTGATTTTAAGTCGCCGAGCTTACCATCAAGGGCCGTTTTAATTTGGCTCTTGAACATCATGACAAGAGCGACAACAACAACTAACAAAAGGATGTATTCAGTTGCCCCTTGACCAGCTTGATTTTTAAATAGTTTTTTTGAGAATGATTTAAGAGACTTCATAAGATGTATTCCCCCCTTAAAAAGTGTATCGGCTAATTTTGGGAAACGCTTAAGAGAGTGTTGATTTTTTGACAAATTCAGATAAGTGTCTCATACTGGGATTTTAACAAGGAGACCAAAGTAATGTCTAAGTCACTCGTAGTTCTATACGTTGTCTGTGTGGTGGCGCTTTTCTTAGTAAACGTTGCTGTGAGCTAGACCTTAGGTCGGGATTGTCTTAGCCCTAGGGCGATAGGTTGAGTAGCTTAACAAATTCAGTTGCGAAAAAGGAACAACTCCATGGGAGCTCTTTAATTCCGCAAGTGATAAATGCTTGGATAATTGCGGCCTTTTTCTTCTGAGTCCATGCCATACCCGACGACGTATCTGTCGTCGATGGTCTTGCCAATATAGTCGGCTCTTATTGGAAGCTCTCTGCGAGCAGGCTTGTCAAGTAAGGTGACAATTTTTAGAGAGGCCGGCGCAGAAGCGAAGAGGCGATTGCGCAAAAAACTTAGAGTTCTACCGGTGTCGATTATTTCCTCGACGATGATTACGTGCTTGCCGGCGATATTGACGGAAATATCCTTAACAATTTTAATTGCGCCACCCCGCTCAACTGCAGTGACGTAGACAAAGTCTACTTGCTGTGGAAGATCAATCTGTCTCATCAGGTCTGCGGTGAAATGGACAGATCCACGCAGGGGGCAGATAAAAACGATTTCTTTTCCTTCATAGTCGTATTCAATGTGCTTTGCAATCTGTTGGACGAGCTCCGCGATCTCTTCGCGATTTAGGAAAGGAGTCATTTCGTCTTTAATTTGTCCCATATTTTACCTTTACAGTTCGATAGAAGTGATGCCAGCCGCCTGTGCCATCTTTAAATAGCGCAAAGCTTCTGGGTGCTGAGGGTCTCGCATCAGCACATTCTCCCATTGCTCTGTTGCTTCTGCAATATTGTTTGAATTGTAGTATATAACCCCGAGCTTTAGGCGAGCTGGAACAAAGTGTGGATAGTCGCGTATCAATGAGCGAAGATCTTTGATCGCGCGGTCCGATTGCCCCAGTTGAACGTGAACCTCAGCGATTCGCATGGTGATTTCTGCTTTGCGAGATGAAAGCTTCTGTGCCTTTAGGAGCTGTTCAAGCGCCTCGTTGAATCTTTTGTACTGAAAATAGAGGTCGGCTAATTCTTCGTGCTTCGAAGATAGTTTTTCATCGATGAAGGGGTCATTTTTACCAGTTCGCTTTTCAAGCAAATTTTGCGCATCGACAAAAACCTGCTTGCCCTCATCATATTTGCCAAGATCGTTCAAAATAATAGAGAGGCCAACACTGGCATCGGTATAGGTGGGATCGATCTCAAGAGCCCGCTTAAAGGTTTTGATCGCTTTACTGAACTGGCCTTTGTCATAATAAATTGTTGCGAGCATTTGATAAACTTCAGGGTTGCGCGTGCTCTGCAATAGCATTTGCTGCAAGATGGGTTCGACCATTCGGTAGTTGCCATCGATAAAATACTCCCGAGCTTCAGAAAGCATGTCTTCGTTAAAAGGCTTCAAATCTAAATCTCCTTTTCAGCGCGCCGGGCTTCTTCTGAATTTGGAAAGCGCTTCAATAGCTCATCTCGATATTTTTTTGACTTGGCAGATTCGCCAAGTTTATTTGCTGAATAGGCCGCGCCAAAAAGAGCCTTTTCGTCAAAGCCAAGGCTAGGGTATTTGCTTATTAAGCCTTCATAGCGAGGCAAGGAACTGTCGTACATACCGCGTTTAAAATAAAAAAAGGCGATATAGTCCTCTTTACCAGCGAGCATCTTAAGGGTCTCAAGCTTTTTATCTGCAGCTTCTTTGGCGTATTGAGAGTTGGGATATTGTTTTGCCAGCTCGGTAAAGCTCGCAATCACTTCATGAGCAGTTGTTAGATCTCGATCGATTGAGCTTGGTAACTGATTAAAATAACTTAGACCGATTCGGAAAACAACGTAGTCAATCTGTGGGTGTTTTGGGTGTAGCCCTCAAAACGCCTGGCAGCTTATTTGCGCGTCTGGATAAGACTCTTGTTTGAAATATACATCGGCAATTGCTAACTCCGCTCTTGTGGCAAAGTTGCTGTAAGGGAATTTATTTTTAACTTCGGTATAGCGCCTAAGGGCTTCTTCATAGCGTTCATCTTTGTCGAACTCTTCGGCTATAGAAAAGGCGCCTTCAGGGGTATCGCTTTTTCTATCCGTTGTTGAACAAGCCAAAAGACCAGGGAAAACCAACATTAATGGGAGAAACTTGAGCATTTTCAGCATAGGACTTGAGTCTAATAAAGGCCCTTAGTCTAAGTCAAAAGGCATTTTTACTAGAAGTTGCCATTAGGCTCTCTTTTTTGACCCAACCGGTAAGGCCGCCTGGGTAGCTAATTTGTATCCAATCGTTGGCACTATTTCTGATAATAACTTCAAATCCCGTATACAAATCAAAAAGGGCCGTCTGACCCTCTCCAGGGGCAATTTGAGCCCCGACTTTGTCGGCAATAATTGTCGCTCGTGGGACTTTGAGGTCATAAGACTTGAGCACGGTCAGGGAAAAAATCACGAAAAATCCGATCAAAAATATAATCCCAACAACCGGGGGACCGGGCGGGGCTTCTTCAAGAGCAAGAGCTTTGCGACGGCGTCCCAAAAAACGAAGCCAAATGGCTCCGCAACAAAACAAGAAGAGCGCTAAAAGAAAATGAAAGCTTGCGAGGGAGGCAGAATTCAGAACACTGGAGCGTAATCGCTCATAGGTCTCGATTTGATGAGGGATTTCTTTTACTTCTAACTTTGAGAGAACAAACTTTAGCGCCGCCCGAGCGGTTTCTTGTGCTGGGTCCGCAGACAGAGCTCGACGTAGCATGGCAATTGAAAGGCCGCTTTTCCCAGATTGAAAGTAACTTAGGCCGAGGTTTGTTAAGACTTCAGGGTTATCGGGATGTAAGCCGAGAGCCTTATTAAAGTAGGCAATCGCATCTTCGAACTGCTTTCCTTGGTAGCTCTTTGTGCCAAGGCGGAAGGACTCTTCGAAAGTCATATTTTCTGTTATTTTGGGCATTTCGGCGGGGTGTTCGACGACGGTCGTCGCGACTTGTGTCGGGGCTGGCGATTCAGCCCAAACAAATGGTAGTAATATTAAGAACGAAAATAAGAGTTTTACTGCTACAGACATGATCGTAAAATTGTACTAAACTACCCGAATCAGTCAAATTCAATTACACCAATGGAAGGTAAAAATGAGCTCACTCTTCGGCCAACAAATTGATAACTCCACTAAAATAGAAACTCTAATCAAAAACCTGGTTACTGAAGTAGAACAAATCAATGCGCAAATTAAAACCGTACAAGGTGCTAGGCCAGAATTTTTGGAAGCTGGAAAAAATTGGATTGATAAAACAGGACAGTTCCGTGGTCGTCCCCTACACTACCCCTACGTTGGAACCGGCTCTGGTCGTGGCCCGTTCGTAGAGTTGCAAGACGGAAGCATTAAATTAGATTTGATAAATGGGATAGGTATTCACTTGATGGGGCATGGCAATCCACGCGTGATGCAGGCGGCGCTTCGAGGCGCATTATCCGACATAGTCACGCAAGGAAATTTGCAGCCCAATAAGGAGTATACTATTTTCTCCGAAAAAATTGCCAAGCTGGCTGGCAAAAATAGTCGATTGAAATATGCATGGCTATCCACGTGCGGCACAATGGCGAATGAAAATGCTCTAAAAATTTCTCGGCAAAAAAATAGTCCTGCGCGAATGGTTATTAGCTTTAAAAATGCATTTGCGGGACGATCAACAATGATGGCAGAAGTGACGGATAATCCAGCATATAAGGTTGGATTGCCTGAGTATCACGAGGTTTTACGAGTGCCCTTCTTTGACAAAAACGATCCTGGTTCCACTGAAAAGGCACTCGCCGCAATGAAGGAAATCTATGCCAAACACGAAAACAATATTTGTGCGTTTGGTTTTGAGCCGATGCTCGGAGAAGGGGGCTATCAGGCAGCACCTCGTGATTTTTTTATTCCCATGCTTGAGTTTTGTAAAGAAAAGGGGATTGCAGTATGGGCAGATGAAGTGCAAACCTTTACCCGAACCGGGGAGCTTTTCGCATTTGAAACCTTAGGAATTGGTCAATATATCGACATATGTACAATTGCGAAGACAGCTCAAGTGGGTGTCACTCTTTACACAGAAGAGTATAATCCGAAACCTGGACTCATCGCTGGAACCTTTTCTGGGTCTTCCGTTTCCCTACGTGCAGGCTCTGAAATTCTAGATATGCTGCAAGAGGGATATTTGGGGCCTAAGGGCCGAATTATGCAAATCCACAAAAAATTTATTTCAATGTTGAACGCTCTTAACTTGGGAAGTTGTAAGGGCAAAGTTCAAGATGCAGGCGGAATGGGGTTGATGATTGCTTTTACGCCCTTTGACGGTAAAAAAGAGCAAGTCGATGCGTTGTCAAAAAAACTTTTTAGCAATGGGCTTATTTGTTTTACCTGCGGAAAAGACCCTGTTCGAATTCGCTTTCTTGTTCCGGCCACGATTCAAGATCAAGAAATCGACTTGGCGATCGAGATTGTTGAAAAAACAATTCTTGAAGGAGTTTAGTTGGATTTTATTGAGGCTTGTCGCAAATTCATTTCAATAGACAGCACCCCTGCTCATGGCAACAAAGAACTTGCACTATTTGCGGCAGAGCTTTGCCGCAAATCAGGTTTGTACCTTGATCTCCAAGAAGATTTTATTGGCGATATTGAAAGTCTCAATGTCATTGCCCGACCTCAAGGGGATCGTCCGCCACAAGAATTTTTAATGCAAACTCATTTGGACACAGTCGATCCAGGTCCATTTGCTCTTTGGACCGAAACCGGTTGCAATCCCTTTGATGCCACGATTATAGATGGCAAGATTTATGGTCTGGGTAGTGCCGACGTAAAGCTCGACTTTTTATGCAAGCTTGAAGCAATTTCAGCCTATGCCAATATCAAAAATTGGCGCCTTCCTCCGGTCCTTGTTGCGACTTACGGAGAAGAGATCGGAATGCAAGGCGCGCTTCGCCTCATCCGTAAAAACAAGGTTAATGCAAAACTGGGTTTGATCGGCGAGCCCAGTGATTTAAAGTTAATTAGCGCGGCGAAGGGCTTCGCCTCTGTCGAAATTCGAATTCCATTTACTGAAGAAGAAGTCCGATATCGCCAAGAGCATAATTTAAAAGAGAGCACATCCACCCAGAGTAAACTATTTACAGGCAAGGCGGCGCATTCCTCTATGCCTCATTTAGGTGAGAGCGCTGTCCTTAAAATGTTGGAGTATCTAGAGCAAATGCCAGACTCTGTTACCTTGATGGAAATTGACGGTGGTGTGAACTATAACTCGGTTCCTGGACATGCTCTTCTTGAGATAGATGTGGTGTCGAGCACCTCAAAGCCAATTATAAAAAAAATCATGACAATAAGTAGACAGATTAAGACTCTCGAAAAAGAATTCAAAAAATTTTTGGATAGTGACTTTTTTCCGCCGCACCCGACATTGAACATTGGGCTTGTTCGAACATATCAAGACCATATTTTGATAGCAGGCACCTGTCGCATTCCCCCGATGATTTCAAACGAAACCTACGAGGCATGGATGTCTCACCTTCACTCTGTTTGCAACGAAAACGGTTCTCATTTCCGAGTGACCGACTACAAAAAGCCATTTCGCACGAAGGAAACGTCAGATTTCGTAGTTGCATGCCAGGCTGAACTGAGGGCTTTGGGTCTCGATGACAAACCACAGACCCAGCCCTCTACAAACGAAGCCAGTATTTTTTCTAGAACAGGGATTGAGTGCTTATGTTTTGGGCCAGGGAAACGCGAAGGAAACGTGCACACGCCAACGGAACATGTGGTGATCGAAGACCTTCATAAGGCTGTTGAATTTTATAAGCGTGCAATAGAAAGGTTTTGTTTATGAGCTTCATTATAAGAGCCGTTCAGCATGACGACTTGACACAGCTGGTAGACTTGGCAAAGCAGTTTTCACTGCTAAATTTGCCTGGGGATCGAAAGGTGCTCAGCCAAAAAATCGATCGAAGCGAGCAGTCATTTGCTGGGAAGTTGTCCAAAGATCATGCTGAGTATTTATTTGTGATTGAGGACGTTGAAGAAAAAATGATTGTTGGTAGTTCGCTTGTTATTGCAAAGCACGGAAGCGATGAAGTCCCGCATTGCTTTTTTAAAATTCTTAAAAGGGATATGTTTAGTCAGGACTTGGGTGTCGGCTTTATACATCAAGTCCTTCGTTTTCAACTCGATTTTGACGGGCCGACTGAAATTGGCGGTCTATTGGTGGATCGCGCTTATCGCCGTCGCCCAGAGAGGCTTGGCAAACAAATAAGTCTTTCTCGGTTTGTATATATGGCGTTACATCCAGAGCGATTTGAAAGTCGGATTTTATGCGAGCTAACTCCCCCATTGACAGAAGAGGGGCGGAGTGAATTTTGGGAAGCTCTCGGTAGAAGGTTTACGGGCCTGCCTTATCAAGAGGCGGATATGTTGAGCCAAAGCCACAAAGAGTTTATCGAAAGCCTTTTTCCAAAGGACGATATTTATTTAGCGTTGCTAGATGCCAAAGCGCGATTAGTTCTTGGGCGAGTCGGTGAGGCAACGAAACCGGCGCAACACCTCTTGGAAAGTATTGGCTTTGAGTATTTAGAAGAGGTTGACCCCTTTGACGGCGGCCCACACTATGGAGCGATAACGCAGGAGATTTTACCAATCAGTCTTGGTAAAAAATTAAAGATCCAAGAATTTAAAGATCCTGTATATAAAGATCAGGGAATGATTGGAACAGGTGGGGAAGTCTTTAAAGCGGCGTTGGTTTCTTACGAAATGCGTGGCGATCAGGTTGCGATTCCAAAGAAAATTCGAGAAGCTATCGGTGCCGAAGTCGGCGACGAAGTCTTTATTGCGCCATTTAATTATGCAAAGAGAAAGGAACAAACATGACACAGGTTATTTCGTTTCAGGCTAAAGGAGATTTTATTTCCGGGCGCTTTGTTCCTGTAGAAAAGGGAGATGGCGAGTTCAAAGATATCAGTCCGGCAGATCTGACGGATCATATAATGACGGTTAAATTTAAATATGATCATGTCGATGAGGCCTGCCAGGCAGCAAAAAAAGCTTTTTTACCGTGGGCGAAACTGAGCATCGATGAGAGAAAAAAATATCTTCTGCGCTTAAAGGAGGTTTTTGATACTCATGCAGAGCAAATGGCTCAACTCATTGCACGCGATACAGGAAAAGCTCTTTGGGATTCGCTGACCGAAGCTAAAAATCTAGGAAATAAAATTGATATTACGCTAAACCATTCGCTGCAGCTAATTAAAGAGAACCACCTCGAAAATGTACTGCCAGGTGTTGAGGGGGTTATTCGTTATAAAGCGCGTGGGGTGATGGCAATTTTGGGTCCTTTTAATTTTCCGGCTCATTTACCAAATGGTCATTTGGTCCCCGCGTTAATCGCTGGAAATACAGTTGTATTTAAGCCCTCAGAACAAACTCCGGCAGTAGGGCAGTTTATGGCTGAACTCATTGAAAAAGTAGGGTTCCCTCCAGGCGTTTTTAATTTGGTTCAAGGAGACGGAGAAACTGGACGTCGTCTGTCGGCTAACGAAAATGTTGATGGCGTTCTTTTTACTGGATCATATGAAGTCGGTCTTAAAATAAAGCAAGAAACGATGAGCCACTATTGGAAAATATTAGCGCTTGAAATGGGCGGCAAAAATGCCACGGTTGTCTGGGATGACTCTGATATTGATAAAGCGATCTATGAGACCCTAATTGGTTCTTTTTTAAGCACTGGTCAAAGATGTTCCTGTACAAGTCGAATTATTGTTCATGATAAAATTGCCGATCAGTTTACCGAACGTTTTTACCAGGCGGCGAAAAAATTAACCATTGGGCATTGGAGCGAAAATCCGTTTATGGGACCGTTGATCAACGGAGCCGCGGTCGAAAAATACATTCGATTTCAAGAGATTGCAAATCGTGAAGGTTGCGAGTCGATGATGCGCGGAAAGGCTCTGGATCTAAAACACAAGGGTTACTATGTTACCCCAAGTATTCATCTGGTCCCGAGGTTTGATCCGAAATCAGTTTATCAGAAGAGCGAGATATTTGGACCCAATGTCGCCATTTATAAGAGCGCAAATTTTGACGAAACACTGAATATCGTAAACTCAACTGGTTATGGTCTCGTCATGGCGTTATTTTCAAAAAACCGCGAATTATATGAAGAAGCGCTGTTAAAAGCTCGCGTTGGCCTGCTAAATTGGAACCGAACAACAAATGGCGCAAGCTCGAAGCTCCCTTTTGGCGGGATGGGAAAATCTGGAAATGACCGACCTTCAGCGGATTTTGCTATTCAATATTGTACGGTACCTGTTGCGAGCCTAGAAGATCCAACGCCTTTTGATAAGGCTAAAGTCTTGCCGGGTGTGAGTTTATGAGAAAGGTCACGCGAATCACAGTCGTTGCACTGCTTAGTTTTGTTATTGCCTGTGTGGGCTCAGTTGCCTACATTGCCTATGATTTTACGAGCAAGCCGTCGAGCTCGAGTGATGCAGAAGTTATTTTCGAAGTGCTGCCGGCACAGAGCTTCAATGTAATCGCAAAAAAGCTACAAGATCTTGGCTTGATTAGAAATGCCGTCGTATTTTCTCTTTATGCGAGGGCGACAAATCAAAGATCCCTCCTCAAGAGAGGTGAATATCTATTACGGATGAATATGTTACCAAAAGAGGTTTTGAGCGTTATTACATCTGGTAAGAGCATTTCAAAACCGTTCACTGTCGCCGAAGGCCTTAATATTTATGAAATTTCTGATCTGTATGAGCGCCAGGGATTTGGTAAAAAAGAAGACTTTTTAGAGCTAGTCAAAAATAAGCAGCTCATAAAGCAGCTTTTAGGAGAGGAAGCTCCCAGCTTAGAGGGCTATCTATTTCCAGAAACTTATATGATTACCAAATTCGAAGATACAAAGGACTTAATAAGCTCAATGGTTCGGAGATTTTTTGTGGTTTATAATGAACTTGGCGTTGAGGCGGCACTTCCGGATTGGAAGAGAAGTCAAATTGTAACTCTTGCCAGTATTATTGAAAAAGAAACGGGCGCGCCTGAAGATCGCCCGCTGGTTTCATCCGTCTTCCACAATCGACTTCGCAAGAAAATGAAACTGCAAACAGATCCAACAATAATATACGGAATTGCAGACGTGACAGGTGTCGTTCCGAATAATATCCGCAAAGATGATATTTTGAAACCCACAAAATACAACACCTACGTTATAGATGGATTGCCGCCAGGTCCGATTTCAAACCCAGGCAAAGACGCCTTAAAAGCAACATTTAAGCCGGCACCGTCTAACTATCTTTATTTTGTCAGTAGAAACGATGGGACAACAACTTTTTCAGAAAGCTTAGGAAATCACAACCGCGCTGTGCAAAAATATCAATTAACTGTTTCGGAACGCGAGGGAAAATCGTGGAGAGATAAAAATAAAAAATCGGTTTCGAAGTAATGAAGACTAAAAAGAACTCGCCGGAGCATTTACTCTGTCAAAGTTGCGAGTCTGGATATTAAATTTGTAAATATTGAGTCGCGCAACCATCTGATCGTCGAAGGTCGGAGCAATAATTTCTAGGGTGCCATCGCCATCAACATCTGTGAGTCCCAAATTTGTGGCATTGCCCTTGAGCGAAAAATACCCATCTCTTTTCTCGGTCAAGTTTATTTTGGCTAAAAGGGCACTGTCGTCCGGACCTTCCTCAATATAGACTTCGAGAAATAAATCTTCGCCTGACTGTATTTTTAATATCGTAAAGAGGGCTCCTTGTCCCGTAAGATCACCGCGAATTTTAGCTAAAATCTTCCTTTCGTTCGGGAAAAAATAGCCTTTGAATTCTTGACGCAGACTTGGGATGACTGCGACTGTTGTAACAGCAAGAGCCAGAAGAATAAGAACTCCTAGCAGCAGACTATCAATATTGAACGCAGATTTTTTTGATTCCATAGGTGAAGTCTGCCATAACTTTGGTAGGATGAATATGATGAATAAAGAAGAATTTTACAATTTATTGAAGACTCGTCGGTCCATAAGGCAATACAAAAAAGATCTTGTTTCAAGAGAAATCCTGGAGCGAGTTTTGGCCGCTGGTATGGAAGCCCCTTCTGGGAAGAACCGCCAAAATTGGCGCTTCTTCGTTGTTCAAGGAGAGAAGAGAAATGAATATCTTCTTTATTCGCAAAAATCTTGGCTCGGCATCAAGACTATTTTAAAGCAGAGGCTCAAACCATCGTTATATGATTTTACTGAGCGTTTCTTTTTTACTTTGGGAGAAGCACCCGTGGTGGTTTTTGTTTACTCACACAATGACTCCGAAGAGCGCTATCATACTAGCATTGGTAGTGTTTATATGGCCGTCGAAAATATTAATCTGGCGTGCGTTACTGAGGGACTCGGCAGTTGCACAATGGGCGCACCGCTCGAGATAAGACAAGAAGTAGATAAGTTTTTGGGTGTGGATAAACTTCTGGAATACCAGCGAGGTGAGTTGGAGCTCCTTTGTGGAATTGTGATTGGATACCCGGCCCACCAGCCTCCCAGGGCCCCTCGGCAGATAGAAAATAGAGTGACCTGGCTTGAGTAATTCAGCCTTCTCGAATATATCCGACTTGAACACGTTTGGGCTTCATAAATAAACCCTTCCCGCAGTAAAAACTTCAAATAAAATAATAACTTAACTTGATTCCTCTTCCAAGTGAGCGGGCTTTTTGTTATACCCTGACCCTTCGTATGCATCCACTAGAAGCCTTAAAACAAAATCCATTTGTCCTTGCTCCGATGGCAGGTATTACTGACCATGCCTTTCGCAGTTTTATGAAAAAGCGAGGTTCTAGTGTTGTGGTGTCTGAGCTTGTGAGTGCAAATGGTATTGAGTATAAGAGTGAGCGCACCATGAAGTTAATGAGTTTTGATGAAACTCAAAAACCAGTAGGTATTCAGTTGTTTGGAGAGGATCCCGAGATACTTGCTCGCGCGGCTCAGGTAGCAGAGCAGACGGGGTGCGACTTTATAGACTTAAATTTTGGTTGCCCAGTTCCAAAAGTAGTGAAAAAGGGCGCAGGATCAGGGATGCTTCGTGATTTGGATTTACTCCGCCGTGTTTTATTTTCGGTTAAAAACGCGGTTAAAATCCCAGTTACGATAAAAATTCGTACTGGGTGGGATGCAAACTCACGAAATGCCTTAGAGGTTTGTAATATTGCTTATAATGAGGGTATCACCTGGGTTGCAATTCATGGTCGAACTCGGGCCCAAGGATATTCAGGCTCTGCGGATTGGGATTTTATTGCAGAAATTAAAGCAAAGACTCAAATTCCAATTCTAGGTAATGGCGACATCCTGACGCCCAGCCAGGCTGTTCAAAAATTGGCTGAATCAGAGTGCGACGGGGTTTTGATTGGCCGAGGATGTCTTAAAAACCACCATATCTTTTTGGATGCATTAGCTTTATGGAGAGGCGAACCTTTGGCTCAAAATCTTTCGCGCGACTATGCGACACTCTTTCTGGACCTGGCAAAGGACGTTGTGGCGCATTGTGATGAGCATATTACAGGAATTCAGCTGCGAAAGTTTGCAGCTTGGTTCTCGACAGGGTATCCTGGCGCTTCGCAATTTCGTAAAAATTTATTCCAGAGTAAGTCAAATGAAGAAGTGATGGGGCTCGCCCTAGATTTTTTTAAAAATATCGAAGCAATTGAACAAGAAGACACCAGTCATGAGGCGTTTCTCATGGGTGGACACGGATAAAAAGGAAGACAGATGATTCAGGATCCAAAAAAAATTAGAAATATCGCGATTATTGCCCATGTCGACCACGGTAAAACGACCTTGGTGGATCATTTGATTAGGCAGGCGGGAACTTTCCGTGACAATGAGCATGTTGAAGAGCGTTTGATGGACTCGATGGATCTCGAAAAAGAACGAGGGATTACCATTGCAGCCAAAAATGCCTCATTCACGTACAAAGACATCAAAGTTAATATCGTTGATACGCCTGGGCATAGTGATTTTGGTGGTGAAGTTGAGCGAATTCTCAACATGGTTGATGGCTGTATCTTGCTGTGTGATGCTTCAGAAGGACCGCTTCCGCAAACTCGCTTTGTGTTAAAAAAAGCTCTTGAGCAGAATCTCAAAGTCATCGTTTGTATTAATAAAATTGATCGTTCGGATGCTCGGATTCAAGAAGTTCACAACGAACTATTTGACTTGTTTATCGACCTTGATGCGACAGAAGAACAGTGTGACTTTCATACAGTTTATGCGATAGCCCGTGAAGGCATGGCAACACTTGATCCAAAAGTAAATACCGGATCTCTCGAGGTTCTTTATGATGCAATTGTAAACTTGGTTCCACCACCACAAATTGAAGAAAATCACCCGTTGCAAGTAATGGTTTCCAATATTTCCTACAATGATTATGTAGGACGTTTAGCTATCGGTCGTATGAGAGCGGGAACTATCAAGGTAGGAGATGAAGTTCTTTGTGTTCAGGCAAATGCTCAAAAGAAAGTAAAAGTTTCGGCACTCTTTCAATACAAGGTAAACTCCCAAGTTCCGGCACAAGAGATCGGAGCGGGAGACATTGCTATTATTGCCGGCATGGAGGATTTCACGATTGGTGACACCATCACTTCAGTTTTGGATCCACGGCCTTTGAAGCGAATCAGTGTTGAAGAGCCAACAGTGGGCATGGTCTTCTCCGTAAATAACGGTCCGTTCGCTGGCATGGAAGGGAAAAACGTCACTTCTCGCAAAATTTTGGAGCGTTTAGAGCGCGAGCTCCTTTATAATGTGGCGATACGGGTTGAAAAAACAGATAACACAGACGCCTTTAAGGTTGTTGGTCGAGGAGAATTGCAACTCGGTGTTTTGATCGAGCAAATGCGTCGCGAAAATTTCGAATTGCTAGTTTCAAAGCCTACCGTCGTAATGAAAACTGAAAACGGTCAGAGATTAGAACCGATGGAAATTGCGGTTATAGACATTGAAGATCAGTTTGTTGGGGCAGTGACTGAGAAGCTCGGTAAGCGCAAAGGTGTGATGACCAATATGGTACAAAAGGGTTCGGGCAGAACGCGCCTAGAGTTCCGTATTCCTTCTCGTGGTCTTATCGGTTATCGCTCGACCTTTTTGACGGATACCCGTGGGACCGGTCTTTTGAATACTCAATTTGATGGCTGGGACGGATTTAAAGGCGAAATTGAACATCGCATGAACGGAGCGATGATTTCTGACCGAAAGGGTCAGGCGACGGCGTACGCGATTTGGAATCTTCAAGAGCGCGGAATAATGTATGTTAACCATGGTCAAGACGTTTACGAAGGTATGATCGTCGGCGAGCATGCAAAAGAAAATGATTTAGAGGTTAACATCACTCGTGAGAAAAAGTTGACCAACGTCCGCGCTTCGGGTTCAGATGAAGCGATCCGCTTGGTGCCAGTTCGTCCAATGACATTAGAAATGGCAATGGAGTGGATTAAAGATTCTGAGTTGATCGAAGTGACACCGAAGAATATTCGGCTGCGCTGCCGTGAGCTCAGTCCAAATGCTCGGGCAAGAGCTGCGAAAGAATAACGAGAGTAATGAGTCAAAAGATTGCCGTTGAATTAAAAGATCTCAAGAAAAAATATGATGAGACCTACGTCGTCAACGGTATCAATCTAGAAATTTCTAAAGGCGAGTGCTTCGGTCTGCTCGGTCCTAACGGAGCGGGCAAGTCCACAGCCATGAAGATGATGTATTGTAGCGTCTTGGTGACCAGTGGAGAGTTGTATGTCCTTGGCCTTAATGTAAAAAACAATTACCGTGAAATAAAGTCTCGTATTGGCGTGATACCTCAGGAGGATGGGCTTGATACTGACTTTAGCGTGATCGAAAATCTTCTTGTTTACGCCAGTTATCATGAAATTCCACACAAAGTTGCCCTAGAAAAATCCCAATCTTTATTGCGGTTAATGAAACTAGAAGAATATAAAGAACGCTCTGTTGATACCTTAAGTGGCGGGATGAGGCGTCGTCTGGCAATAGCGCGAGGCTTAATAAACAACCCAGAGCTTTTGTTTTTAGATGAGCCCACAACAGGTCTAGATCCACAGGCCCGCCTGTGGATTTGGGATTTTATTAAACACATGAAGACTGAGAATTCGACCGTCATCCTTACGACACACTATATGGAAGAAGCGGAGCGCCTTTGTGATCGTGTCGCCATTATTGATCAGGGAAAAATTCTATCAATTGGTAAACCTGCAGACTTGATCTTAGAACACATTGGTATTGAAGTGGTTGAGTTTGAAACGAACGCTGTAGATTTAAATTATTATTTAGGGCGACTTCGAGACAGCAACTACGCCTATCAAGTCATCCAAGATACGGTCATCGTTCTCATAAAACCATCTCAAGACGGTCGAAAAGTGATCGAGTTGATTTCCAGTGACAAAATATTCATTCGAAAACCAACTTTAAACGATGTGTTTTTAAAGCTCGCCGGGCACCAGCTGAGGGATGAGTAATGAATTTACGAGATTTTCTCTTTCCTCCTATAGTCAATCGCGGTTTTATTAGTGTCTGGTCCCGAAACTTTCTATACTTTCGCAAAACTTGGAAGGTCTCTCTTTTTTGGGTCCTGCTAGAGCCTTTGATATATCTTGGAGCAATTGGATTCGGGCTTGGTGCGTTTGTGAGCAATATTAATGGCCAAACGTACATTGATTTCTTCTATCCAGCATTATTGTGTTCAACTGGAATGATGGTAGCATTTTTTGAGGGAACTTATGGCGGCTTTACAAAGCTGACTCATCAAAGAACCTATGCCACGATCATGCTCACTAGAGTCGGACCAGAGGAAATTGCCTTCGGAGAGATTCTATGGTCGGCAACAAAAGGTTATTTCAGCGTTGGTGGTGTGGCCCTTATTGCTACAATCTTGGGTCTCACTGGCTCTTGGAATATTGTTTTAGCCCTCGGAATTTTATTTGTTGTTTGCTGGTTGTTTGCAGCACTTGCAATGATTATGACTTCTTTTGCAAAAAATTACGATTCCTTTATCTATTCAACGTCCGGATTTATTGTTCCAATGTCGCTACTTAGCGGAACGTATTTTCCACTTGAGCAACTTCCCGATGAGCTTAAATATGCAGCCTATTTGCTACCCTTGACCCATGCTGTAAAGGCAGTGCGTGGAGTGTTGCAGGATGGTTGGAGTGCAGAGGTTACAGCTCACTTAAGTATATTGATTTTAGCGAGTCTAGTAACAACAAATATTGCCATCTATAGAGTTCGTAGCAAACTTTTAAAATAGATTTAGAAGTCAGTGCTTTCTTCAGAGTCCAAGTCTTCCAATTCATCGAGAGTGGCAGGCGCGCCTTTTGATAATGAACTTTCGATGTCTTCAATCACCCCATCCATCGCCGGGTCGGAATCCGGAGAGGGCGAGAAAAAGGCATCGACTCTATTGATTGCCACGTTGTACTCATCTTCATTGATTCGACTGTATTTAAACAAATCGCCAACAATTTTTTTTAATCTTTTATGGGCAAAGGGAGTTAATTCTTTTCTGAAATATGACTGAGAATACTTTTGTGGATTAGGAAGAACCATTGCCAAAAAAGCAGATTCGACAAGATCGAGTTGCGCGGGGGATTTTCTAAAGTAAAACGAAGAGGCTTGCTTGACTCCGTAGATATTTTTTCCGAACTCAACAACATTTAGATAGCGCTCGAGAATCTCTTTCTTTGTTAATGTTTTTTCTATTTTTTGTGTAATTAAGGCCTCAAGGCCTTTGCGAATTAACGTTTTGTCTTTATACAGAAACATGTTTTTTGCAAGCTGCTGCGAAATCGTTGATCCCCCTTTGGAGTAGGTTTTTGATTCTAAGTTTTTTTTGGCATTTTCCTCGATGGACTTCCAGTCGAATCCATCGTGATCCCAAAATCCGGAGTCCTCTGTCAATACAATCGCTTTTTGCAAGTAAGGCGAAATAGATTTGAGCAGGACATAGTCGCTTGATCCGGGGCAGAGATGTACTTGATACATGGTGGTCGTTACGCAGCCTCGTATTTCATTTTCAGTGGGCAGTTTTAAAAAGATGAGGCCGGCCGCGATTGCTGTCGCAGTTAGAACCGAAATAGTAATGATGCCAAATATTTTCAGAAGCTTCATAAAGAGTTTAAAAGCCCATTTTTTTTCATCCAGTTTACACTTCCTTGAATTGCATCGTGAGCTGGACGAGGGGAAAAGCCTAGTTCCTTTCTCGCTTTTGAGTTGTCAAACCAATGATACATAGTTGCAGTCCACGCATTTTCAGTGCTCAAGGAACCCTTGAGACCGAGTCGCTCGAGCGCATCACCAATCCAGCCAAGTAGGAAGATAACAAAGTTTGGAATTTTAATTTTTGGCGGTGGTGCGCCAGCCGCCGCCGCAATCAATTCAAAAAGCTTTTGAATAGTGATATTTTCGCCAGACAAAATATAGCGCTCACCGCTGCGGCCATTTTTCCATGCGCTTAATATTGCCTCGACAACATCCTCAACTGCGACGACACTCACCCCGCCGGACGTAAAAAATTTAAATTTTCCTTGCGCTACCTTTACCTGTGTTTTGCGGCTTCCTTTTTTCGCATCACCGGGGCCGTAGATTGTACTCGGATTCAAAATGACACAGTCGAGGCCATTCCTAATACAGGCATTTTTTACGAGCGCTTCAGCCTTCCGCTTTGTCTCGAAGTATCCTAGATCGAGATTTTGAATTGTATAGGGAGAGTCTTCATTAAGAATCGAGTCTGGGCCGACAGAAGCGCCTATTGCAGTGACTGATGACAAATAGACAAGCCGTCTTACCTTATTTGAAAGGCAAGCCGCAATGACGTTGGCAGTGCCTCCAACATTGATGGCTTCCATTTTTTTTCTATCTGATTTTTTATAAGCAATAAGTCCAGCAAGATGAAAAACTGTGTCGATACCTCCGAAAGATTTATTGAGGCTTTCTAGATCAGTGATATCTCCGTAAAGGTAGTTACAAGAAACTCCTTGAAGTTCTGAAAGATTGCTTCCATCTCTAACGAGCGCGAAGACTTCATGCCCATTTTCCACTAGCGACTGCGTGAGCCAGCTTCCTAAAAATCCGTTTGCTCCGGTTACAAGAACTTTCATAGTTTTGGTTTCCTACTAAATCGAAGAAGAATAAGTTTACAAAGGCGATTGAAAATAAGTCCAATGACATAACCTAGCAATGCACCAGCGAAGACATCTGTTGGATAATGTACTCCATTATAGATACGGCTATAGCCAGCAACAAAAGCAGCAGCATACAAGGGTAGCCGTAATTGGGGAACTAAATCTCCACTGAATTTGGCTATGCAAAACATATTTGTCGCGTGATTTGAAACAAAGCTATAACCACCGTAAGGCGAACGAACAATGACAGAGTTGTTTGAAACATCTCCGGGCCTTTTGCGTTCAAAAACTTTCTTAAAGAGATGGTTTCCGATGAGGTCAGAAACACTAAGTGCCAATATCAAAGACATAAACACAAAAAATGCCTGTCTTTTATACTTTTTAATATAGAATCCGGCTATCAAGATAATTGCGAGAATTTGAAACCAAAGAACTTTATGTAAGTCAGTGATTGCAGGGAAGAACGCGTCCAGCCAGGGGTGTGTCCAGACGGTATTGATTAAATTGAGAAGGCCTTTGTCTAGGCTTTGAATAAAGTCCATCCAGTTAAAAATAGAATTTCGTTCGTAGAAAGTCTAGGAACATTCAGCAGAGCCGTGCCATTGTCAGGGGTCTGTGGCACTATTTAAGAACATATGGATAAAGCGACTTGGACGGGTTTACTTATCGGTTTTGGCGGCATTTTGCTTGCGAATACTATTGATGGTGGCGAGCTTAGTTCTTTAGTACAAGGGACAGCAGCATTAATTGTTTTGAGCGGAACATTCGGAGCGGTGCTGGTTTCGAATTCTTCTAAAGACATTAAGCGAGGGTTTCGTCTCGCCAGCGAAGCCTTTGAGCATAAAGACAGTGACATCAGGTATAAAATTACAGAAATGGTTGATTATGCGCGGACCGCCAGAAAAGAAAGCTTAGTTGCGCTTGAGCCAAAGATCCCAAAGGCTTCTGATCTATTCATTAAAGAGATTTTAAAAAACGTTGTCGATGGGACTGACGCGACCCTGATCAAAGAAATTTTTGAGGCAAAAATTGACTCTGAAGAGCATGAACTGCTGTCGGCAGCAAAAATTTGGTCCGATGCAGGAGGTTTCGCGCCAACCGTTGGAATTCTCGGAGCTGTTCTCGGTCTAATTCATGTTATGGGAAATCTGTCTGATACAAGCAAATTAGGTGCGGGCATTGCTGTGGCATTTGTTGCAACTATTTATGGAGTCGGTTTTGCCAACTTGCTCTTTATTCCCCTTAACAACAAGATAAAAAAGAACATTTCACAGAGAATGCGAGAAAAGAGAGTTCTTCTTGAGGGAGGGGCTTTAATCAATTCGAGCTTAAATCCTTTACTAATTGATCAAAAATTGAAGGCCTTAGTAGAAGAGGTTCAATGAGGAAGCGTCATGAAGAGAATGAAAATCATGAAAGATGGCTGGTTTCTTATGCTGACTTTATCACTCTCCTTTTTGCTTTTTTTGTGGTTATGTACGCAACTTCGACAAATAATATTGAAAAACAAAAGGAGTTTGAGAACTCGGTCCGTGTTAACCTAAAGCTCTCTTCGCACGAGAAGGCTCAGGGAGCTCTTCCGGATGCGGGAGCGGTTATTGCGGAATATTTACAAGGAAGTCAGGAGCCAGAAAATTTCCCACAAAAAGGGAGTCCTGGAGAGGCTGCGGATTTCGCGACAAGATATCTGTCAAAAAAAGTTGAAAAATCAGAAGCAAAAAACCTTAGCCTCGAAATTCGTCATGATGCAGTCGGGGTTCGAGTTTCACTCGCAGCCTCGGAATTTTTTAACGTTGGAGATTATAAATTAAAAAAATCTGCCTTAGCCACTCTCGATCATTTGGCGTCTTTGTTGCGGATGACCGACAAGAAGGTGATTGTTGAAGGGCATACGGATGATCTTCCGATTGGGTCAGAACAGATTCGGAGCAATTGGGATCTGGGTGGCCTTAGAGCATCCAGTGTTGTACAATATTTTGTTAAATATCAAAATATAGTCCCAAATCGACTTGCAGCGATTTCTTACGCCGATCAAAAGCCAATTGCTATAAATGACAACGAAGAGAATCGAAGAAAAAATCGAAGGATAGAAATTCTGATAGTCACTCAAGACGAAAAATAGCTTTGGCTTTCGCTATTGGCTCGAGACCTTCTTACACTCGAAGTTTCGCTTCGACTCGGTTTCAATGCCCGTAGAAATTTCAGCATATCGCTCTGTGACCTGGAAAGACAATCGTGATGCTCCTGAGGCGACGGCAATACGGTATAGAATCGTTAAGTGTCCAAGCAATTTGTATTTTCCAGTGGCGGGATCTAGATCAGAGAATTCGGTGTTGCGAGTTTGAATTTCAAAGCCAAAACTTGTACAGACAGCTTTTATATAAGCTTCGTAAGGGGCGTCGCGATCGAGGCCCCCTGGGAAATAAGAAACAAGCTGTTCACGCCCATTTGCTCGAAAGGAACCCTCTGCAAAGGGAATTCCTCGAATTTTATAAATTTCACCATTCGCTCTGAAGTTGATTTCTGGAATCGAATTGGATTCACACGCATAGTTTGCTGATATTTGCAGGCAAGTTGATTTCTGTTGCTGACTAAAGCCAAAAACCGGAAAAAACAAAATAGCCATCAAATTTGAGATGCTTAGCTTCATGCCTTTGATGCTGTTAAAATTCTATACAGCTGTCAATACACATTTTGCGCCTCGGCTATAGCCGCTCTCAGATCTTACATATTTGTTTTCGCGCGCATGCTCCTTGCTTTTATATCACATTGAGGAGTGAGAGTATGAAAATGAGACACATCTTAATGTGCTTAACTTTATCCATATTTTGGAGTTCTTTGGGTTGGACCCAATCTCTCACTCCATTTCTTATTCCACTCGATCCAAGTCCGGCAACTTTGGAGGAGCAGCAACCGAATCTGAATCATCAATTCAAGGAAATGCGCCGAAGTCTAGAGATGGCAGAAGCAGAAGAGGCGCAGGGTCACTCAAAACATGTGACGCTTCGTCGCTTTACAAATGAATCTGTCGCATTCTTTTTGGCTATTGCAGCTGTCCAAATAGAAGCATTAATCGTCGATTACTCTAATAATCCAAGCGCTCTTCAAGCACATTTAGAGTCACTAAAGGATCCTATTGGTCATTTGTCATTTTATTTGTTTATGGTAGCCAATGGATACACCACCGATTTTCTGAGAAAGGGTGTTACTACAGTCGATCCTTTAGCTAAGGCCCAAGCTTTTCGAAGAATTAGCTATTTAGGAATGTCTGCCGGATCAATTGCATCAAGCTTGTCAGCGGACATTTTAACTACAATGAAAGAGTGTGCAAAGGTAGTATTTGCGACGGGCAAAAAACAAAAAGAAGAACGGCTTTCCGTATGCGATGTTGCACTCGAGCAATGGACTCTAAATGCAAAAGCTCAACAGTATATCCCTCAAATAATTTCCCTTTTAGTATCGACTGAGGTCGCGCAAGTTGCTGAGATGCGTGGAAAAAAGGTAGTTTCTTGGTTCACTAAAAAGGAGCTTGCAAAACGATTTGCAACTAAATCCGGAAACGCGTTGCGAGTTATCGGCGTGGATGTTTTAGCTTTGGCAAGCCCGGCGGGGCTTACTGTTAAGGGATTGCGTTTTGCAGGAAAGGCAGTTCAGTTTGCTGGCTTTACATATATTGATCATCAAATTTCCCCGTTCATATTTAAAGGTTTTGCGAACGTTTGGCAGCCAGCGAGTTTTGACTTCGACGCCTCCAGTTTTAACAGTTCGGTGGTAGAAGCAAAAAAATCAGGTTGGGAAAACGAGCAAGCTAATTTGGATCTTTCAAAAAATTTGCTTGATATTAAAAAAGCAATGACAAATTGGCGTCAAACCCAACTAACACAATTTTATACATCACACTCTATCTGGGGTGAAAATTTAGCGAAAATCATAGATCAAACGCAAACGACTTTCAGTTTCTATAAAAAATATATTGAGAATCTATACGAATCCTTAAATACGCAGTTTCAAATCCAAACTGGAAAATTGCCTGAAACTGCACTTCGAGAAATCTCTTACTATCCGTTCAGGGCATTGCCACTTTATGGAATTCGTTTGCTGAAGGATCTGCCAGATGATTATGAGTCAGCTGAAGATCTCTATTTAACCAACCTTTCTGAGCTAGAAAAGTATCAACGTTCGACTTTGCGTGAGGCCGCGCAGATTTTAAAGAATGAATTTTCACAAAAGAAACTGATAAAGACAGATACTGAGTTGGTGAATGAAATTATTCAGGCATTTGAATCTCAGGATTTAAGAGCAATCGGTCGCGCAATCGAGAAAATAAACGACACTGTTCTTTATAATCGAGGGGTCGTTGGTGACTATTCATTGAGAAACAGTTTGATTAAGATAAGAAAGTTTTTGGGAGACCCACGCCCGATCTCTGTTTCCGGAATGGGCTTTTCTTATGCTTTCGAAATGAATAGTTTTAATCAATTGGCGATGAAGACGTTAAAGAAAACTTCAGGACCAGGGCAAAGCCTTTCAAGATCATCCGACTATTTAACACTGCAAATGGTTTGCGGGGCTGAAGATACAGTCTACGAGAATCCTTGGGGTTTTTCACCAAGCTTTAATCCACCTAAAATAGTAGCTAGTAGAATTGATATTGCGGCACTCTGCAGGTCACAATTTTTAAGCAATATCTATGACATGAATCTCACTTCAGCTGACGGCCGTCGGTATGCGGGTATCACAGAGGTTATTTCTAAAAATATTAAGCCAGAGATTCTCGGCGATGTTCGAGATAAAACGCAGTCACACGCATTTGACGGGTGGTGGAGTACCAATGTCAACGCACAGCTGCTAAATTTGTATAAAATTTTTGATGGTGAGTATATAAATGTTTTGGAAAAACTGACCCAAAATTGGCAAGGGCTAAATGTCGGTACTCATTGCAAAACTTTGAGCATCGGAAAGTGCCTGGGAGGAGCGGTAAACTCGGCTCTCGATCACCTTAATGCCAGCGACTATCTTGATAAAAACGTTTTAAAAAATCTCGAGTTTGAAATGAATATCTACACAACCGTCTTAAATGAGGTTTTAAGCGATAATTCAACAAATCAAAAACTGACCCAAGCAATTGCGAAAGATCACGGAGGCCTTCTTCGACGCATAAAGGGTGGTGACTTTAGTATTATTGCTGGAAAAAGAGTTGCTGAATTATCAGAGATTTCAAGGTTGAAGGCCGCAGTTCGGAATCGACTTACTACCCTCAGTCAAATGTCTGTAAAGAATGGTGTTGTTTATAACTTTCCGACAAAAGAATCCACCAAAGAGGCATTAGATGAGCTTTCTGAGTCATTAAAATCGTTGAGCGAACTTATTAATCATCTGCCGGCGTCCCGAAAACCTGTAGTTGGGAGCGCGGTGGCAGGTATTGAAAGTGTTATATCTGAAGTCAGCAGTCTCAACATGGCATTTTATACGACGAAGTACCGTTTAGAAGACTCATATGAAGATCTTTTACCGATTGCTAATAAAGATAAAAAGGAAAAAAGAACAAATGCTCCGAGGGCTTTTGGTCAAGCCTTGGGGCAATAATTTAAACAACTTAAACAAATTTAACCTTTGAAAGGGAGTAAATTATGACAACAAGAAAAATTTTAGCAACATTAGTAACAGTCCTTTTTTCAATGAACTGTTTTGCTGCTATGAATAAAGCAGAAGCCGCCAAGAGACTGAGTGAGCAGAATAAGTCTGAGGTGACTGTAGCAGAAAGTTTCAAAAAGGCTTTCGAAGAAGCGAAAGGCGATATGAAAAAACTGACTCTTGAACAAAAGAAGGCATTCAGTACTGCAATTTCGGCTATAGCTTCAAAAGTCGGAGTTAAATCAACTGCTTTACAGCGAATATTTTTAATAAAGTCAGACATTTTAGCAGATGTTATTCGTTTGGAGGACACTTTAAGAACTGGAACGGCTGAACAAAAAGAGGCAGCGAAGGCTCAACTTGACCTCATCGAAAACATAGGTACTAAATTGGACGCATCTAACTATCGGTCTGTTGAGGTTCAGGCAGCGGTGAAATTGTTGCAACTGGACCTGACGACATTGCCAGCAAAGGCAACTGAGGTTGTAAAAGCTGTTAATGAGAATATTCGCCAAGGAAAAGACTTGGTTGAAGCAACCAAGGAAGCTACCAAAGGGATAAAAGGCACCCTTGAGGATTTGATAAAATGTGTATAGACGCCCCGACTAATACCGCATTTTGTGCTTTTTTGATTTTTTAGATTTGTGCTTTTTAGATTTGTGCTTTTTTGAAACACTCGAAGGCTTCCTGCTGTTCTTCATATAGCGGGAAGCTTTTGCATATCCTGGTGACTTTTTCTTTTTAGACTTCGAATAAGCCTTAGAAACAGAAGCTTTTTTATGGTGAGATTTCTTTTTAGACCTTGCTTCGGCGGCATCGCCAATAAAAACAAATGTCAAAATTATGAGCCATGTTGTCAAAAGCTTGAATATCGTTTTCATGAATGAGTCTCTCCCGTTGATACCACGCTCTTCGGCCAAATTTAATGCTAACTTTAAGCTTTAAGTCGAACATGAAGGGCTTGAAAAATAATTATGATCTCAATTTGAGATTTGTGCACTCGGCGTTAGAGGATCGCAGGAAACCTCAGTACACTGTACACAATGACAAAGAAAGCAACTATTTATATTTTGTTCGGATTTATGGGAGCTTTTCTCAGCGTTCTGTTTTCGAACTGTTCTGGTGGAGCTCCATCAAAATCCTCACAACAATCTAGTTTAAGCAAAATTTGCAACCCCGGGCCCGGGGCATCGGGCTCTCCAAGGACAATCGAAGACGTGGTTGTTTTGATTAACTCATTGCCAAAGCCAGTTTCGATTGGATGTTTTCTAGAAAGCTTAGATCGACCTCTGGATATTTATGGAACATTTTCATCTTCTAGCGCTCAGCCCTCTGATGGCCCGAGCGATCCACGGATATTTATATTTAAAAATACTTTAGCAATATCAGTTGTGACAAATGGAGCCGCGCAGGAATTTATGGAGTTTGGGCTTATGTTGCCAGGAAATGTATCTCAGAAAGGAGAGCTCAAGTTTCCGATTCAAAATGAACTTTCGATCACGGCGCCTTTTGATGAAATTAGATCAAATGGCGGAACAGGCTGTGTTTTTTGCCACGCCAACGAGAGACCCGGACCTTCGCCAAATTCTTTTGTTTCAGAGATCATTCGTCCGAGTTCCTTTACGAGAGTTTCTTTGGATGCGATGAAAACAGAGTCTGCATTGTGTAATTCTGCATCCGGCGCGAACACTCATCGTTGTTCTATATTTAAAGGAATTTTCAATTATGGCCAAGTTCGCGGGAAAGACTTTCCATAAGAGAGCTCAATTTCCCCTTTTCAGGAAGAGTTATTTTTTTTCGATCTTAAGAGTTTTTACAATAACATCTTCGACGGGTCGGTCCATCGGACCGGTTTTGACTTTAGAGATGTCATAGACGACGTCTAAGCCTTCGACGACTTCGCCAAAGACAGTGTGTTTGCCGTCAAGCCAAGGTGTCGCAGCAACAGTCACGAAAAACTGAGAACCATTTGTGCCAGGGCCGGCATTTGCCATGGATAAGATGCCGGGTTTGCTGTGGGTTGGGGCTCCCTTTGGGAACTCATCTTCGAAGCGAAAGCCAGGGCCACCAGTGCCGGTGCCGAGAGGATCTCCGCCTTGTAGCATAAAATTCGGAATCACGCGGTGAAACTTCAGCCCATCATAAAAAGGCTTTTTCACCTTGTTTCCCGTTTTAGGGTCTGTCCACTCTTTTGTTCCCTCCGCAAGGCCAACAAAATTGTCGACGGTTTTCGGCGCGAATTCTGGAAAGAGTTTAATTTTAAAGGTGCCTTTGCTTGTTTCAAATACTGCAATCATGTCTTTTCCTTTTTTGGTATCTTTGGCCTGTTTCTCACTGGCCTTTGAGTTAAAACTAAAAGTTGTTAGGATAAACGCGAGGACATAAATCCACAAAATCTTTTTAAGATGAACACTATAAGTCACGATACCTCCCTAAACTTATGGCACTAGTATCTTTGAGTTGTGACGAGGGTCAAGTCGTTTAAGTAGTTGTTAATTCTCAGAGATTAATCAAAATGATTTTTTCCAAGCTTGGTTTTAGAGATGTGAAATGACATGGCAAGATGTTGAAATGATTCGTGATTTTTTCGCACCTTTGTGTCGCCGCAAGTCGAGAAGAGTTGAAGCCTTGTTTCAATTGACGCAGCTGTGTGTAGATATTGCGAAGCCGCGGTAGGGACTCAGCTTTAGAGAGGAACAGCCTAAGCAACGCCAGAGGCTGTGTTACTGGTTTGAGATAATAGTTTAGTCAATGTTCGTGGACCACTTGGGTTTGAAGTAATCAAAATTATCAAGGGTGACCCGTCGTTCTTCAGAGCCGTCTACAGTTGAAATAAATATTTGGCTTTTCCCGGTTCTATCACTGCTATACATAACGAAGCGTCCATCAGGTGAGAAACTCGGATCAGAATTTGTAGCCCAGCGACCAGATGCCTTTTTAGCAGAGGTTAAACGAATCATTCCAGTTCCATCGGCGTTCATGACAAAAATATCAAAGTGATCTTCGCTTTGTCCAGCAAAGGCAATTTTTTTCCCGTCTGGTGACCACGCTGGAGTAGAGTTGTAAACTCCAGCAAAGGTGAGGCGTTTTACATTTGAACCGTCGACATCCATAACATAAATCATCGGTCTACCGCTGCGATCCGAAGAAAAAGCAACTTTGGTGCCATCAGGGCTTACAGCTGGCTCAACATTCATCGCCCCGTTTGGTCCGTTGGTGATTTTTGCCTGAATAGTCCCATCAAAGGACATTTTGTAAAGATCTGGATTCCCTTGTTGAGAGATTGTTAAAAAAATGGATTTATTGTCTGGTCCAAAGCAAGCACCAGAGTTTATACCCATTCGATAGGAGACGAGTTCTCTCTTGCCTGTTTTAAGATCGTAGAGAAACATGTCGGCATTGCGCATTTTTGTTTTTGATCGTATAACATAGGCAGTGTAAGCAATTCGTTGTCCATCGGGTGACCAGGCCGGAGAGAGAGCAATCGAGCGATGATTGCTTAACTTTTGTGGCGAGGCTCCATCCCAGTCCATCAAGAATATTTCTCGAGATTTTCCTCCGGCGCGATCTGTGGCGACGACGATTTTAGAAAGAAACATTCCGGCTTTTCCTGTAAGTGCCTCGAGAACGTCATTAGAAAAGGTGTGGGCAATTTTGCGTGCATTCGATGCGGTCCCCTTATACTTTTTGCCCATGACAAGTTGTGATTTTCCTACGTGATAGAGGTAGGCCTCCATTTGTAACTCTGACCCGGCAACGAAGTACCCAATGCGGATAAGAAATTCAGCCCCAATCGTGCTCCAGCTCTGAAATTTAAATCCACCGGGGTCCCCGGGCGCGGGTTTAAGGCTGGTTTTAGAGGTGTCCTCAAGGTAGGCTTTTTGCGGAATGATTTCAAAGTAGGCCGAAACATTTAAGTCATTGTTGATTGTGTTAAAAATTTCTATGCCAATATTTTGCGCCGAGCTGGACGGACTTCCTTGGTAGGTTAGAGGCGGTAGCGCGAGCAAACTTTTCTTTGTCCTTGCTTCCCCTAGCTTGATATCTGAAGTCTGCGTAGACGCCGAGCTAGGTCTGCGAAGATCTTCTTGGGCGAAAAGGGTGCTGGCAAAAGAAAAAGCTGAAAGCAACACTAAGATCTTAAGCATGAAAATCTCCTTTTACTCAGGAAATCCTATCAACAGACCGCTTGTCGCCACGATAGAAACAAACTTTTCCGGTGGCGGCGCATAGGGTGCGGCCTTATCAATTGTCTCCAGAGCCAATTCATCATAACTGCTATTTCCACTAGATAAAACTATTTCACGAGCGAGGACCTGACCTTTTTCGTCAATTTTTAAACGAACCTGCGTTCGAAGCGATTTTTTGGCTAGCCATTGGGGTAAAAACCAGTGCTGCTTAATTTGCTGGTCCAGACTTGCCAAATAATTGTCATGCTGAAGTCTATTTAATCCCGTAAGCTCTGCGCCAGGCGATAAGACGTTGCCTTTGATTTTTATTCCCGTGGCCTTTGATGCCCCCTGTCCGGCGACATTTTTTTTATCTTTTTCAAGCTCTTCTTTTATCTTTTCAACAGCTGACATAGCTTTGAGTTTTTCGAGAGCCTCTTTTTGTTTATTTTTTTCTCGATTTAGGCTCATTGTCTCGGGCTCTTTTTGCGGTGTTTTTGCTTTTGCTTCTGTTTTTACAGGCTCTGCGGGTCTGGGA
The DNA here is from genome assembly GCA_016719575.1 of Pseudobdellovibrionaceae bacterium. GTDB lineage: Bacteria > Bdellovibrionota > Bdellovibrionia > Bdellovibrionales > Bdellovibrionaceae > JACMRP01. The sequence goes on from JADJYV010000004.1 coordinate 60,128, forward strand.
TTTGCGGGTGCCTCTTCTTGTTTAGGAGGCAGTGGCTGCGCAGGGTCAATTTTATCTGGAAGCCCTACAATATCTACGCGGACAGCAGATTGGTAAATCAAGACGTCCGATGAAGCAAAAAAGAGAGCGCGAACTGTAAACGCCAAAAATATGGCAAGGTGAAGACCAACAGAAACCTTCAGGCCGGTGGAGAGATCTGCATCTGGATTATAGGGCGTTTTCGGAGTGCTCACTTGTCTTTCGGTATGGTGATCAAACCAATATTGAATACCCCTGCCGCGCGAATTTCGCCCATGGCTTCGGCCACAAAACCATAGTCGACTTTTTTGTCGGCCTGAATATACACCTGTTTGTTTTTTCGATTTTGAAAAATTGCTTTCAATTTTGATCTTAGATCTTCCATTGAAATATTTTGCTTACCTGCGGACATCTTTTGATTTGAGTCTATTATTAACACGAAGGGTTCATCGTTTAATTCAACCCCGGAAGAGGAAGTTTTGGGTAGATCAACTTCAATTCCTTGCTGCATGAGGGGAGTGGTTACCATGAACATAATGAGAAGAACTAGCATCACGTCTACTAGCGGAGTTACATTGATTTCGCTGAGGGCGACTCGACTTTTAGAGCCACCGGAAGCGCCACTCATTCCCATATTAATTTCCCTTAAAGAAGTTTCTTTTTACAATATTAAGGAAGTCAGCGCTAAAATTGTTCATTTCAATTTCTTCGCGGCGGACACGAGCGACAAAGTTATTGTACAGCACGACGGCCGGTATCGCGGCAGCAAGTCCAATGGCTGTCGCAATGAGAGCTTCAGAAATACCTGGAGCAACGACTGCTAGGCTGGCATTTCCGGTAGCGCCAATTTTATGAAAGGATCCCATAATACCCCAAACGGTTCCAAACAGACCAATAAAGGGGCCAGTGCTTCCCGTGGTTGCAAGAACTGTCAATCGTGACTCTAGCTTAGCAATTTCATTTTCGGTTGCTTTTCGTAGAGCCCGCTCTAGGTTATCTAAACCAGACAGCTGAGGCTTGTTGTCGGCATCTCCTTTGCTCATCAGGGGAGAGTCAGCCATCTTTTTCATTTCGAGATAGGCCGTTTTAAAAATTCGCGCCATGCTGCTATCTGGATAGTCGTCGATGTCGTTGTACAACGTATCCAGAGAGCCAACTTTCCAAAATTTATTTACGAATTGTTCGTTCGCAGAGCCAATCACTTTTAGTTGGCGAAATTTTGTATAGGCAATTCCCCAGCAAAAAATCGAGAGTCCTACCAATATGAGCAAAGTCAATTGGACGACAGGGCTTGCCTGTGTGAGCGCATCGATTGCGTTGGTATTTATTGAGACTTGTGTGTTTGGCGCGGCATTAGCCACATTTATAAATAAATTCATAGCCCATCTAGGCTAAAACCAAAATGAGCTCACCGCAACCTCTAGAGCAAGACTATGGTCTAGTCCAAGCTAAAAAATCGCTAAGATTTTCGATCAACTGACCATCCGCCTTCAGACGTGAAGCATCATCATATTCGGATTTATTGCTGATTGGTCCCAGAATTACTTTTTTATTGCGCCGGTGAACTTCTTTAAGAATCTCCTCATTGAAGGCGGATCGTCCCAAAATTTTAAGTGGGGCAATAAAAACATCTCCTTTAAACGGAGCGGCTGGCAAAATCCACATCGAATCATAGGTTAAAAAGCGCATCAGGTCCGCTTGACTGCAACCATAAAGCCAAAAGGGCTCAAGATTTTTAACGCTCGACATGACCACATTGTAATTAGATTGAATTAGAAAAAGTTTTTCTTTTGAGAAATCTTTTAGTGATTTGACAAGCGAATTATGAACATTTTCGACATTACCTAAAATATTTAAAACAAATCGCTGCTTTGGATACTTTGCAATGACGTCTTTTAGTTCCGTATTCGCGAATAGAAGTTTTGCGTCGATAGTGGTTTCGATATCCAGCCAGAGCGCAAGACTTGGTTCTGCTTTGAGAGCCGCTTCAATATCATTCAAGTTTTTTGCTTTTAAAATGACGAGAGGCTTTTCTGTTACTGAAAAGAAGGGATGCTGAAACTCTGGGTAGTGTTGGCCAAGTCCCCAAAGCCGAGTGATGGTTAAAAGGATAAATAATAAAAGAACAGCGCCGGCACTGATAAAAATGACCTTCATAGGCCTAATTTCTATCACAACGCCGCTGAATAGGCACTTGCTTAAAATAGGCCAATATTCAGCTCAAATTATACAAAAAAACAAACATACACTTGGCCTACGTATTAGTACAAGTCCATGTAATTACGCACAAATATACAAATATTCAATATACGTCAAAAAATGACGTATATAGTTCTTGTATTTTAATTGGCTTTCAATTAGTTTGCAAATCGATTTCACCTTGTGGTGTGGGGAAGGTTCGATGAACAAGTTTAATAGAAAACTCGAATATGCTTTGATGGCTCTTAAGTATATGGGCCAGAAAATTCCGGGCGAGCTGACATCTGCCAAAGAGGTTTCTGACAGTTTTAACACTCCATTCGATGCCACTGCCAGGGTTATGCAGGTCATGGCACAAAAAGGTCTTTTACGTGTTGAGCATGGGGCTTTTGGTGGCTATCAGATCACTAAGGATCTTAGTAAAGTGTCGATGCGAAATTTACTAGAAATTATCGAAGGTCGCACGGCGATGGTAAAGTGTTTAGAAAAAGAAAGCCCCTGCGAAATGCACGGCACTTGTAACATTCTTTCGCCAGTTCAAGTTTTACAACATCGTCTTAACGAATTTTATAACAACATCACGTTAAAAGATTTATTGCTGGATCCTCCTGGGCACTCCTCAAAAGAGAACAAGTGGAAAGCGTCAAGTGTGGAGGCTCTCAATGGATAATTCAACAAAGGCTGCGGGCGAAGGCCTTCCCGATACTGAATACAAGTGGGGCTTTACCACCGATATTGAGACCGACACTGTTGGCAAAGGCTTAAACGAAGACGTGATTCGACTTATTTCGAAAAAGAAGAGTGAACCAGAGTGGCTGCTTGAGTACCGGTTAAAGGCATTTAAGTATTGGCAAAGTCTTACAGAACCAACTTGGGGCCACGTCCACTATCCAAAAATTGATTTTCAAGATATTTGCTATTATTCAGCGCCTAAAAAAAACGTCGAAGGCCCTAAATCGATGGATGATTTAGATCCAGAATTGGTAAAAACTTTTGAAAAGCTGGGTATTCCGCTCACAGAACAAAAGCGGATATCTGGAATTGCTGTTGACGTGGTTTTTGATTCTGTTTCAATTGGGACAACACATAACGAAGCCCTAGAAGAGGCGGGCGTTATATTTTGTTCCATTTCTGAAGCAGTTCAAAAACATCCCGACTTAGTAAAGAAGTATTTCGGCTCAGTAGTTCCGTATTCGGATAATTTTTATGCTGCTTTAAATGCAGCGGTTTTTACTGATGGTTCCTTTTGTTATATTCCGAAGGGAGTTCGCTGTCCGATGGATCTTTCGACTTATTTTCGCATCAATGCCAAAGATACAGGACAGTTTGAAAGAACCCTACTTGTGGCCGATGAGGGCTCCTTCGTGAACTATTTAGAGGGCTGCACGGCCCCTCAGCGTGATGAAAATCAACTGCACGCGGCTGTCGTTGAGTTGGTAGCCCTTGAGAAGGCCGAGATTAAATATTCGACGGTACAAAACTGGTATACAGGAGACAAAAATGGTGTTGGCGGAATCTATAACTTCGTAACGAAAAGAGGAAAGGCCGCCGGAAAGCACGCAAAAATTTCGTGGACTCAAGTGGAGTCCGGTTCGGCAATTACTTGGAAATACCCCTCTGTCATTCTGCAAGGAGATTATTCAGAGGGAGCCTTCTATTCGGTGGCACTCACTCACGACTATATGCAGGCTGATACGGGCACGAAGATGATCCATATAGGTAAAAATACGAAGAGTACAATTATTTCAAAAGGCATTTCCACGGGGCACTCGTCAAATGCTTACCGCGGCCTAGTTAAAATTATGCCTCAAGCAGAAAATGCCAGAAATTATTCACAGTGTGACTCCATGCTGGTCGGTGATCAGTGCAGTGCTCATACGTATCCTTATATAGAAGTAAAAAATAAGTCGGCCACCCTTGAGCACGAAGCAACCACCTCGAGAATAAGTGAAGATCAGATTTTCTATTTGCAATCCCGCGGTCTTAATATGGAAAAGTCGATTTCGATGTTGGTGAATGGGTTTTGCAAACAGGTCTTTAAAGAATTGCCGTTAGAATTTTCTGTCGAAGCCGTCAAATTAATTGAAATGAAACTTGAGAACTCGGTAGGTTAAAATGTTAGAAATTAAAAATTTACACGCCAAAGTTGATGACAAAGAAATTCTAAAGGGATTGAACTTGTCGATAAAAGCCGGGGAGGTTCATGCTATCATGGGACCTAATGGCTCGGGCAAGTCGACCCTTTCGAAAGTGCTTGCCGGGCATCCGGCCTATGAGGTCACGGCGGGCGAGGTTCTTTTTGAAATTAATTTTCAAATGAAAAACCTCTTAGACCTAGCTCCCGATGAAAGGGCCAAAGAGGGAATCTTTTTGGCATTCCAATATCCTATCGAAGTTCCCGGAATAACTAATATTAGTTTTTTACAGACGGCATTCAATTCAATTCTGGAGCACCAGGGCTCGGAGCCTTTGTCTGACGAAGAGTTTCGCATTTTTGTCGAAGAAAAGTTAAAGATTGTATCGATGAAGAAAGACTTTTTAGAGAGGCCTGTGAACGTCGGCTTTTCCGGTGGCGAGAAAAAACGCAACGAGATTCTACAAATGGCAGTTTTGGCTCCTCGCCTTGCATTGCTTGATGAAACCGATTCGGGCTTAGACATTGATGCGCTTCGCATCGTTTCTGAGGGAGTCAACAAACTTCGTCGCAAAGACAATGCCATTGTTCTTGTGACGCATTACCAGAGGCTTTTGCAGTATATTAAGCCCGACTTTGTTCATGTTTTGGCGAATGGAAAAATTATCGAGACGGGTGATTACAAGCTAGCCGAAACCCTTGAGCAACGCGGTTACGATTGGTTGGTAAATTGATAATGAATCTACTAAAGCAATTCGATAATTTTTTAAAACATTCGGATCAGAGTCCTGAGGTGCTTGGGGTTCGCGCGAAAGCGGCAAACTTTCTAAAGACCCGAGGCTTGCCGACTCGCAAAGATGACGAATGGAAATATACAAGTTTAAAAATATTGAACGATGAGTCTTTTTTGCCGGCACAATTAGAGACTCCGCAGCCTTCGCACGATACAATTCAAAAAATTCAAAATCAGTTAAGCTCTGAGTTTATCAACATCGTTTTCCACAACGGAGTTTTAAACAAGACACTTTCTGCTTTAGATGAATTGCCATCAGGGGTAAGGCTCGATGAACGAACCTGCAAGTCGTTAAGCGAAAGAGAATTCGCAGACTCATTCGAGGCTCTTAACGCTGTTTACTCGGAAAAATATTATACCTTAGAAGTCGCGCCAGATACTGCGATAAGTAGACCCCTTCAATTTTTATTTTTTTCTTCGCTGGAACAGGGACCTGCTATTATCGCAAGTCCCAATGTAACTGTGAATATCGGCGACCGAGCTTCTTTGAGCCTTATCGAGAGCTATGAGGGGCAAGAAGATGCCCGTTATTTCGTCAATTCACAGTTTGATTTAAACATAGCAGAGTCTGCAAAGGTTAGTCATGTACGCGTTCAGACCGAAAGCAAAAGAGCTATCAACATCGGGCGTACAAATGTGTTTTTAGGATCTAACTCGAGTCTGCATACCTTGGCATACGCAACGGGCTCTCTTTTAGCCCATTACAATTTGAGACTTACATTGAAGTCCGTGGGCGCGTCTGCGATTGTTGATGGCGCCTGCCTTGTGCGCGGCGAGCAACATCTTGATAATGTGACGGTTATTGATCACGCCATTGGTGGTTGCAGCACGAGTCAGCACTATAAAGGCGTTGTGGCAGATCGCGCGCGCACCATTTTTAATGGCAAGGTCATTATTCAAAAACAGGCCCAAAAAGCAAACTCGCAACAGCTCAACAATAATTTATTATTGAGCCGTGAGGCTGAGGCCAACAGTCGTCCCCAGTTAGAAATTTATGCAGATGATGTCAAGGCCTCTCATGGATCCACAATTGGTCAATTGAATCGCGAAGAGCTCTTCTATTTAGAGAGCCGTGCGATTTCGCCGGCGTTAGCTGTCCCAATGATGAGCCTTGGGTACTTATCAGAGCTAATTTATAAAATCGAGAATGAACAACTTCAAAAGTGGTTAAGTAAAAAGCTTCACGACGCCTTTATCGGCATCAAGGTGGATCTGGCGTGATTGAGAACGAAACTTTATTTGAGAATATTCGCAGGCAATTTCCGGCACTAACGCAAAAAGTGAACGGGCGAGAGTTTGTTTATCTTGATAGTGCCGCCACAACTTTGAAGCCAGAGGTTGTAGCCAAGAGGGTCTATCATTTTAATCAATACGAAATTTCAAATGTACATCGTGGGGCTCATTATTTTGCAGATCAGGCCACGCAAAAATATGAAGAGGCCCGAAAAACGACAGCGGCCTTTTTAAATGCAAAAACAACAACAGAGGTCATTTTTGTCCGGGGCACAACCGAAGCCATTAATCTGATCGCTTATAGCTTTGCTCGCCCTCTTTTAAAAGAAAATGATGAAATTCTTATTACCGAGATGGAGCATCATGCCAACATAGTGCCTTGGCAGATAGTGGCTTCAGAAAAGCGAGCAAAGGTTCGTGCCGTTCTCGTAAAAGAAAATGGAGAGCTCGACCTCGAAGATTTAAAGTCAAAGCTAAGCAGCAAAACAAAAATTGTCGCGGTGACGGCTTGTTCCAATATTCTAGGTACCGTGAACAATGTGAAATTGATAACTGAGTTGGCGCATAAAGTTGGCGCGAAGGTCCTTGTGGATGGCGCACAGATTGTTTCGCAGGAAGTGGTGGATGTTCAAGATATCAATTGCGATTTCTTTGCCTTTTCCGGTCATAAGTTGTTCGCACCATTCGGAATCGGCGTCCTTTATGCTAAAAAAGAAATATTAGAAACAATGCCGCCTTATCAAGGGGGCGGCAGTATGATTTCTGATGTTTGCATCGAAAGTTCTACCTACAATGATGTCCCCTACAGATTTGAGGCTGGCACCCCTAATGTTGAGGGGGCGATTGCCCTTGGCTGTGCTATAGAGTTTTTAAAGAGCATTGGCTTTACCAAGATCTCTGAGCATAAAAAGGATCTTCTAGAGGCAGCCACCGAAGGGCTGTTGAAAATTCCCCAAGTTCAAATTGTTGGAACGGCCCCCCGCAAGGGTCCTATTCTGAGTTTTAATTTACTAAAAACTCATCACTCAGATGTCGGACAGGTGTTAGATCAGCAGGGGATTGCAGTCCGCGCAGGTCATCACTGTACACAGCCGCTGATGAAGCGCCTTGGGATTTCCGGAACTGTTCGCGCTTCATTTTCAATTTATAACAACATAAAAGATGTCGATTTGTTTTTAAAGGGCGTTAAAAAAGCCCAGGAGTTGTTTCAATGAGTGCCCAAGATGTACTAATTAGAATTCAGGCCACACCAAATCCTGCAGCGTGGAAATTTGTTTTAGATCGCCCTGTTTTAACAGAAGGCAAGGCGACTTATTCTAATACAGAAGAAGCGTCGGCAAATCATTTGGCGGAGGGGCTTTTTCAAGTTTCTGCTGTTAAGCAGGTTCATTTTTTTCAAAACGTGATCACTGTTACGCATGCTTTTGATGCTGAGCCTGAAGAGATACAGCAGGGGGTTTGTGCGGTGATTCAGAGCCGAATGGCTCTCCACAATCCGAACCAAACCCCGGTTGACGAGAAAAAAATCAAAAGACAAAATCAGTCGCCAGAAATTCAACAGATCGAAGAAATTTTAGATCGTACGGTTCGCCCTGGGCTTCAAGGCGATGGGGGCGACATCGAAGTTGTGAGTTACGAGAATAATAAACTGACGGTGTTTTACCAAGGTGCCTGTGGTACCTGCCCTAGTGCTACGACGGGGACATTAATGGCCATCGAAGGGATCTTGCGGGATCAGTTCAATCCGCAAATTGAAGTTACTCCTCTTTAGATTTTTCTTCCGCAGCTTTTTCGGCGGCAAGGGCTTGTAAATTCATAACGCGAGTTTCGGCGGTGTCTTCAGGGCGGCTGACAATGACGGCTGAGGCTGTTAGCGGAGCATTTGCCTTTTCAAGATGAGAGCTCAAAGAAATAAGCTTTTGAGTGTCGCTTGTAAAGCCGCTGACCAAGAGGCTGATTCTATGCGGTTGGCCCAGGGCGAGTCCTTCAAAGCTTCCAGAAATCTGCCCCTGAACAAGACTCACTCCCGCAGGCAAAGACCATTTATAGTCGAGCCAAGAGTCTCCTTCGATATTTTGAGTGATAAAGCCGACCAGTTCGACGAGGCTTTCACTATCATTTGGGAAGGTCTCTGGTCCAACGATTTCTACACTCATGGCGGCGGCGTGTTTTCCGAGAACCAAACGATTGGGTTTAAAGCCAGACTCTATGCTTGCGACAGAACGGCGAACAGTCTGCGGCCTATTTTGTGCGATAATCATCGCACCCACCCCAATGGCAACTCCGCAAATTGTAAGGGCGAGCAGTTTCAAGGTCGTTATTAGTTTGGAACGAGACATAAGCTCCCCGAATAAAGATAGTAAGTTGCGGTGGCTGTATCAAAGCTTGAGGCCGTTTTGCCATAGGTAGAAGATTTGACGTTGATCATATAGTAACCTGCAGGAAGGCCGGTGAGATCAACCGATTCTGATTGGGCATTGCTGCTTACGTTGATGGTCTTGCTCTTTTTTAAGAGAGTGGAATTCGAAAACCCAGCTTGAGCCTCTTGCACTTCTTCAGAGTAGTAATAGCCGTTTGCATACAAATACAAATTGAGATCAACAATATCGGCTCCACCAGAGCCGGTGCTATAGATCAAGCTTAGTGTTTTACTTTGGCCATCATGATAGTAGGTATAGAAGTCGTTTGACATTAATTGGTTTGAGCGATCATATCCATAAACAGCGTCAACAACAGGGTTCATATTAACTGTTGGGCACGAGGGGCTCGGCGCTTGGGCATTGAGGGTATTGCCATACAATGTTGTGTCTCTCTTTTGATTTTCTTCGGTGAGGATGGCGCGCCAATTTGTATTTTGGGTGGAGTCTGTAATCCTCGTATTTAGTTTGTAATTAAAGAGACCAAAATTGATAAATTTATGAGGGGGAGTATAGGTCCCAACCACATCGTTCAGGCTTGTAAAAGCCTGCCAGACGGCCGAAAAGGGGATCGCTGCTTTGAGAGTTTTAAAGAGAGTTCGAGAAATGGAAAACTCTCTAAAAACCCCTTCGTTGGCTGCGGGTTTGTCATAGACAGCAGTGGCTGCTGCTTCTGTCATGCTCACACGGATCGAGATACCCGCGCTGGATCCAGTGCCCTCAACCGAGTCACTTTTAAAGCCAACGGTGTCGATGTAATTTGTGTAACCACCACTGCCCTTAATTCCGGAGGATGAGGAATAGACGATCGTGTCCAAAACGGCTGCTTGAAAGTAGTTTGCCCAGCCCTCACTCCAGGCAAGGCGAGGATCAATTATGAAATTTCCGTTATGCGATCCACCCTGGGAGTCCGAGTGCCCGTAGTGAGATTCAAGAAAATGACCGTATTCATGCAGAATAACCGAGTCGTCAAAGTGATCGGTATCTGAGTTTTTGACGTCGCCGTTTTTTCCTCCCAAAATATATAGACGGTCCTCGTTGCTAACGTAAAACGAAGCGAGGGCATTGGGAGAGCCATAGTACGAGTAAGGATTAAAGCCTGCCTTCCAAAAAATTGTAACCTTATCGGCAACAAAGGTCGGATTTCCGGATTGGGCACGCAAGAATTGATTTGCCCAGTAAATGTTAGCCAAAATATTAAATGCACCACCAGGAATTTTAGAATTGCTGTCGCTCGCTCTTGCCGAGGCGGCCAGGTTAACTCCGGTCACGGTGGATTGTCCTCCAGAAATTGCAAAAGCGGCTTCGATCGAGTAGGGAGTTGCAGAGTAGATATCTTCTAAGACACTCGCTCTGACGGAGCTCGTGTTCGAGCGAGATAGAACCCGAACTTTGTATGAGCCATCGGATCTTGGGATTTGCATATTGGTAAAGTTTCCGTTGGCGTCGGTTTCTCCGCATTGAATAATATTATTGGCCGCATCTAAAATGTGAACTTCAGCTAAAGGGATGTTTGTAGAAACTGGATTATTGCAGAGTCCCTGGCACATCGAACTTGTCCAGTCGAGGTTGCGGTAATAAAACTTAGCATTACCAGAAACTGTTGTGACGGGCGCAGCATAGGTTATTTTTTGGGCGGAACCGCAATAAGCGGCCTCGGGGTGTTGAGACGGATCTGACTGATCTGGCGCTTGCAAAGTATTGCTGCAAGCCGAAAGGCTCAACAAAAGTGCGATACAATACAGCAAGCGCTGAATGAGGCTACGTCTTAAATCCATGTTAGTATTATCGGACTTTTGAATAGCTAGCTAAACGCCTGGTCTCATAATAGACCAGCCCAAACAAACAAAAATTTCTAGTTTTTAGGCGGCTGTCTCAATGTTGTATTGCCGAAATGGAAAAATGGGAAAAACGACAAAAAAGGCAAAAAAAAGGCCCGACGGCTACTCTGGAACATAAACCTGTTTTCGCTAAGGTGGGTGGCCATGATAACAACTTTAGGCTTCTCAGTACATGCTGAGCTTGCACACCATTGTCAGGGACAGCCCCCAATTCATTGCTCATAAGGTTTATTTTCGATAGAGCTTTATGCCTGTCGAACCCTTTCTTTATTCTAAACCCATTTTTGAAAAAAGCAATTGGGCCAGACTCGTGCCAATACGATTTTTTCCGATAGGATGGATATGACGCCTGAAAAATTGGACTTTTTCTTTCCATTCATCGTGTTTTTCTATGGACTGATCTTATTGGTTGTGCTGGAGACTCCGGCGCTGGTCAAAATTGGAGAAGAAAGACTGGGCGCTGTTTTCCAACAAATGAGTCGCCACAGGGGTCTTGCCTGGGCTTGTTTTTTTATTGGGGGCCTTTGGTCATTTCAAAATGTTTATTTGACTCTGTAAGAGGCCATCATTAAGTTCTCCCGAGAGATGTCAGACCAAGAAGATTTAAAAGCAGAAACAAAATCGTTACTTAAAACTGAAGTCAGCGCCAAGCTGTCTGGCTCTCTAGATATGAACGAACCACATGTTTTGTCGATTGAAGAGTTGAATCTTTCCATCAAACAACTTCTTGAGGGGCAGTTCAACTTGGTTTGGGTGCGCGGCGAAGTCTCAAATTTTAAGGCACATACTTCTGGTCATTACTACTTTTCATTAAAAGACCAAAAATCGCAAATAAGTGCCGTCATGTTTCGTGGATTTGGATCTCGTTTAAAATTTAAACCCGTCGATGGAATGGAAGTTATAGTGCGAGGTCGAATTTCTGTGTATGAGCCGCGAGGCAATTACCAGGTCCTTTGCGAAATGATGGAGCCAGTTGGTGCGGGGGCTTTGCAAAAGGCATTTGAGCAACTCAAAGAAAAGTTAAAGAGCGAGGGTTTGTTCGAAGCTGCGAGAAAAAAACCTCTTCCGACTCTTCCAAAGCACTTGGCGGTTGTCACTTCTCCGACAGGGGCAGCCATTAGAGATATTTTAAATATCCTATCGCGCAGGGCCCCTTGGCTTGAGGTCACGGTGGTTCCCACAGTTGTTCAGGGAGAAAGTGCCGCAGAAAAAATTTGTGAGGCTTTGGCTAATGCTCAAAAAATTCCAGACATAGATGTTATAATTTTGGGCCGTGGCGGTGGTTCGGTTGAAGACATGTGGTGTTTCAACGATGAAAAACTTGCTAGGCAAATCGCCGCGTCTCAAATTCCGGTGATATCTGCAGTTGGGCACGAAATTGATTTTACTATCTCAGATTTCGTAGCTGACCTTCGGGCACCAACTCCGTCCGCAGCAGCGGAATTGGTTGCGAAAAGCTCGCAGGAGCTAACAAATCGCCTCCAGCAACTGAGAAAACTATTGGACTTGGGCCTACAGAAGCACTTTAAAGCGTGGGAGCAGAAGCTTCAAATACTAACGAAGGGACTTGTCGATCCGCAAAAGAAACTTCAGGATTTGAATCTGCGCAATGATGATCTGGTTAATCGATTGCAAATGGCGATGGAAAGGCTTTTTTCGGACCGTCTTTACGAATTGCAAATTTTAGAAAAAAGGTTGGGCACACCACTAACAATTGTTCTAGAGAGAAAAAGAAAGTTAGAGTTTCTGAGGCAACGACTCGATAGATCAGCTGTTCGTCATGTGGAAATTAGACAGTCTCAATTGCAGCGCTGGTTTTCTGTACTAGATACATTAAGCCCACTAAAAGTTGTCGACAGAGGCTATTCGATCGTTAAAAAGGATAAAGATATTATTAAAAGCACAAGCCAGATTCGTTCCGGAGATCTTCTAAATATCACCTTGGCACAGGGAAGTATTGACGCTCGTGTTGAAAAAATAAATGAATCAATTGGAGGAGCTAGTGGACTTTGAAAAAAAACTTAGTCGTTTAGAAGAGATTGTTGGGAAAATGGAAAGAGGCGATTTGGCTCTTGAGGATTCTTTGAAACTTTTTGAAGAAGGAGTCAAAATTTCCCGCGAGTGTCATTCGCAGCTCAATGAGGCCGAGGCAAAGGTAAAGTTGTTGGTCAGCATGGATGAAAATGGAAAAGCAACAACTGTCAACTTTGCAGCAGATCAGGCGTAAGGATTCTTTTGGAAGTTATTGACTGTTTTGACGTAGAAATTAAAAAGAGAGTCTCTGTAGTCAATGACTATATTAGGACTTACTTCTCGTCGCTAGAAATTCCGGCGTCATCGGCAATTGCAGAGCTGAGTTCATCTATGTACTATTCTGCTAGCGCTGGGGGTAAACGATTTCGGCCAGTCTTATGTTTGTTGGTTGGGGATCTTTTTCATTGCGAAGCAAAGAAAATATTACCGTTTGCTACAGCGGTAGAACTTGTTCATACTTACTCTCTTGTTCACGACGATTTGCCTTGTATGGACAATGACGATATTCGGCGAGGCAAGCCGGCAAATCATGTGATGTATAGCGAGACAACGGCCCTATTGGCAGGCGATGCGTTGTTGACGGAAGCTTTCTTATTAATTGCCGAAGGATATAAAGAAAACTCTACTCTGGCGGCAACTTTGTGTGGAATGCTCTCGCGAGCGGCAGGTCTGCGCGGAATGGTTGGCGGGCAAGCGATCGATCTAAAAGCAAAAAATCTTTCTTTTGAAGACCTCATTCAACTTCACAATTTAAAAACGGGCAGATTAATTCAGGTCGCTATTGAAGGTGCGGCCGTTGTTGCTGGTGCCAGCAGGGACAACGTTAATGACATGGTTGAGTTTGGTACAAACCTAGGCCTTGCCTTTCAGGTGGCCGATGATATTTTGGATCACGCGGAAAAGAACCAAGAGTCTAAGAGTTTTGTGTCTTTGATCGGGATAGAAGGGACAAAACGGTATCTTGACGAAGTGAGCGCAAAAGCATTTGCTGCCCTCGAAAGGACCGAAGGCTCCTCAGATCTTCTTAAGCAAATGATTGAATATAACAAAAACAGAAAAATATGAGACTCGACTTGTTTTTAGTTAAATTTAAACTAGCACACTCTCGTGCTCACGCCCAAGAACTCATAAAATCTGGGCAAGTTTATGAAGAAAAGCTTGGCATAAAAACTATCCTTAAAAAAGCGAATCATTTGGTCGAAGAAAACCAACAGGATATTTATGTCGAACGCGGGCCTGCAAATCGATATGTTTCTCGCGGCGGGCTTAAACTCGAAGGCGCATTGCTCACGACCGGGATTGTCCCCCAAGGGCAGAGGGTTTTAGACGTCGGGATTTCTACGGGTGGTTTTAGTGACTGCTTGTTACAAAATGGCGCAAGCTTTGTGCTGGGAGTGGACGTAGGGCACGGTCAGCTTCACCGCTCATTGTTTAATAACGCAAATTTAAAGTTGATTGAGGGCATGAACGCCAGAGAAATTGACTCAGATCCAAGAGTTCTTGCCCTTAGACCCCCGGGTGGCTTTGATCTTGTCGTTATGGATGTTTCATTTATTTCTATCACTTTGATAGTTCCGCGGTTAATGCCCCTGCTCAAGCAAGGCGGATTTCTGCTGAGTCTTGTAAAGCCACAATTTGAGGTGGGACCGGAAGGGCTCGGTAAAGGCGGAATAGTGAAAGATTCTGGACTCTTTCTAGATGTTGAGGATAAAGTGAAGGGGGTCTGTCAGGTCTCTGGATTTCGTGTTCGAAATTATTTTGCGTCTCCAATTGAGGGAAAAGATGGAAATAAAGAATTTTTTATTTTGGCACAAAAGTAAGTTGCCGCTTTTTGCAGTACTTGCTGTTGGGTTTATTTCGGGCTGTAGTCATTTTCGAACTCGCTCAGAAAATGAAGCTGGTGCGGATGATAAGAAAGTTGATTCTTCAACAGGGCCAGTTGTTCTGCCCAAGTATGAGATGCCGCAGGGCGCGCCGACACCTCAAGTAACGACTTCGCCAATACCGGCGATTCCAAAAATCGGTTTGATTTTAGGCCCAGGGGGAGCCAGATCCTATGGGCATATCGGATTTCTGCAAAATTTATCTAAGATGAAAATTCCGATTTACGGAGCAGTGGGGATAGAGTGGGGAGCGCCGATCGCCGCATTATTGTCTTCTAAAGGACAAGTTTACGATGTCGAATGGCAGATGTTTAAACTAAAAGACGATGTTCTAACTAAAAAATCTCTGATCGGAGCGCGAGACCGAAACAATGAAATTGGAGTGCTAAGTGATTTTTTTAAGACAGCGTTTGCCGGACAAAAAGTAGAGAAATTCAAATACCCGTTTGCCTGTCCTGCTTATAATTTAGCGAAAAATCAAGTTTACATGATGAGCCGTGGATCATTGGAAAACCTACTGCCCTACTGCATTCCTTACCCACCAATTTTTAAACCATTCAATCGCAACGTCAGCGCTATTCGAGAAGTAAAGATGGCCGCAGACTATCTTCGCTCACAGGGGGCTAACTACATCGTTTTAGTAAATGTTCTAGGCCGAGAGGTTGGCCGCAAGCCTCTTGTTAATGATGTCGATAGTGCTGAGGCCGTGATTTGGGGAGAGGTGGCGAGTGACTATGTAAAGCCCCGCCCAGGAGTCGATGCCGTGATTCAGATTGATTTGGACGAATTTGTGGTGACCGATTTTGATAAGCGAAGAGAAATAATGCAGAAGAGCTTTGAGGTTTCACAGCGACCAATCGAGCAATGGGCAAAAAAATTAGGATTTTAATTTTCGTAAAGGACAAGTGCTATGAGAAAACCCACCGAAGACGTTAAAATTTTTGCGGACCGAAGGAAGCGGGTCGCTAGTGACCTTCAAGGGTCGGCCCTTGTTGTCGCCGCGCACCCTGAGCACATTCGCAATCATGATGTTGGCTTTCCATATAGACAGGATTCTAATTTTTATTACTTAACCGGCTTTGAAGAGCCCGAAAGTATTTTAGTCATTCGGCCTGGAATGACACCAGAGACGGTCATGTTTGTTCGCCAAAGGGATAAAGAACGCGAAACCTGGGATGGATTTCGCTATGGTCCCGAAGGAGTTGAACAACACTTCAAGGTGGACAAAGCATATCCAATCGACGAGTTTTTGGTCCATGCGCCAAAGTTGTTGAAGGAAGTCGACCAGGTCTATTATCGTATGTTTAAAAATGAGCATGCTGATGAATTAATGAAGCAATGCCTTGAAAAAGTTCGGCTAATGCAGGGACGCACGGGCTACGGCCTGTTGTCGATTCACGATGCTGACACTCTATTGGGTGAATATCGACTAGTTAAAAGTGAGATAGAGTTAAACAATTTGCGCGAGGCTTGTGAAATCTCAGCGCAAGCGCACTTGGCCGCGATGCGCTTCACAAGACCTGGCGTTACTGAAAGACAAGTGCAGGGCGTCTTGTCCCATCATTTCTATATGAAGGGAGCTTCGCGAGAGGGATATAATCACATCGTTGCTAGCGGGAATGCTGCGACGACATTGCATTACAATTTTAATGACCAGAAGTGTAAGGACGGCGACTTGTTGTTGATCGATGCAGGTGCTGAATACAATTATTTCACTGGTGACATCACTCGGACATTCCCTGTTAACGGAAAGTTTACAGAGGAGCAGGCACGGGTCTATCAAGGTGTTTTAGATGTACAAAAACAAATCATAGCCTATGTTAAGCCAGGTATTGTTTTTAAGGAATTACATGAGATGGGAACATCTCTACTGACTGATTTGATGTTGGAGTTGGGTCTTTTATCGGGTCGCAAGGATGACATCATATCCGCGCTCCAACATAAAAAATACTATCCACATGGAATCGGACATTGGTTAGGAATGGATGTCCACGACGCCGGACTGTATTTTAAAAAAGGCAATCCCCGAGCTATAGAGGTAAACATGTGTTTTACGGTTGAGCCCGGCTTGTATATTCCTGCTGACGACACAAGTGCGCCTCAAAAATATCGCGGTATTGGTATTCGAATTGAGGATAATATTCGCGTCACATCCCAGGGAAGCGAAAACATGACAACTTCTGCGCCGAAAGAAATTGCGGATATAGAGAAAGTTGTCGGCACGTAGCAGAAAATCAGATGAATCGGTGGCTTAGCCACGACTTCTGGGCAGCGATTTTCTGTAAGTCGTTTTCCATTTTAAAAAGATGATCATCTTGATTTGCTGCGCTTACGGCAAGGGCAAGTTCTGTAGCTGTATTCAACAGATGAAAATCTCCCATTGTATTTCCTGATGTTAAAAAAGGCCTCTTTCCTCCAGTGCGATCTAATAGAGCTTCGACTTTTCCCATCTGATAAGTAATGATCCCTTTTTGCCTGTCGGTAACAAGACCCTGGTCTTGCTCGGTTTCAACTCCGATGACGGAATCGGCATTAAGCCCCAGAAGCTTTGCTCCTGGCTCGACAGCCCACTTTACTGAGGCCGTTACGATATAGATTTTGATCCCTTTGCTTTTAAGGAGATCAATGAGTTTTTTCTGTTCGCTAAAGATCGGAAGCGGTTGCTGTTGCTTTACGGCTTGTTCTGCCCAGTCGCGCACCTGCTCTATTTTTTTCCCCACATTGATTTGCGCAAGCCACAAATAAGCCTCGCAAGGATCATTGTTCTTTTTTTTGAGGTTAATATAGTGGTCCCAAGGATTAGCAGGAAGTTCAACTAAGCGATGATCAATTTGATAGTGAAAAAAAATTTCTCCAAGATCAACATCCCAAAGCGTTCCGTCTGCATCGAAGGCAGCGACAGGCTCTGAGTCTTTTGCTAATGCATAGTCCACCGCAGTGCTGATTCGTTCCCAAATTTCTGATGAATATTCTTTGTATTTCATAATTTATTAGTATCAAATAAGGACCTCAATTAGACAAGAGGAGAGCTAGAGAAATGGGCCTTTTTTGTCGAATCATTCAGGTTGAAGACATGCCTGAAATTATCGACTTTGAGACTAAAAAACTTCAAGAGTCAGTTCCAGACGAAATGGAGAGGACTTTATTGAGTTGGAATGCGCGATGGCGCAGGGAGTCTCTAGAACACTACCTGCCTCTTGGGTGGTCTTTTTTAGTGAGAGACCAAGACGCTTCTGGTGCCTATACTGACCAAGGTGTCTTAGTCGGCTATTTTTTGGCACAGCCGCTACTTTTTCTTGATGGTCAGACCCAGAGTTTATGGGTGGAGCATATCCAGTATGCATCGTTGCAAGCACGCGATGAATTGTGCGATCTTGCTTATAAATTATCTCGAGAAAAACATTTTCAAAAAGTGTTTTTTCCTAATGTGTCCGGAGTTTCTAATTCAATTTCTGGGCTTAAGGCTGAACCCTGGAGTCCAGCCATTATGCAAGTAAAGACAACAAAGGCCTAACTTTATGAAAAGGTTTTCAGCTGCCGAGCGAATTCAAAATATAAAGAGAATGCAAAACGAGGCTTTTGATTTATGCATTATTGGCGGCGGGATAAATGGTGCGGGCGTAGCGAGGGATGCCGCAAGCCGGGGAATGAAAGTCGCTCTTATTGAAGCTCGCGATTTTGCTTCGGGGACTTCTTCAAAGTCTAGCAAGTTGATTCATGGCGGAATCAGATATCTTGAAAATTTGGAGTTTCATTTAGTATTTGAGGCTCTCAGCGAAAGAACACGCTTGTTTGAAATGGTACCACATTTAGTTCATCCGCTTCGCTTTATGATCCCTCTCTATGAGAATAGCCGGGTCGGCATGTTTAAAATGGGTTTGGGTATGTGGCTTTATGATCTGTTGGCATTATTTCAAGCGCCAGAGATGCATGAACGTTTGAACTCGGAGGAGTCGATTGCAAGAATGCCGATGTTAGACGCGACTCACTTAAAAGGGTCTTATGTCTATTCTGACGCCTATATGGACGATGATCGGCTTGTTATTGAAACATTGCGATCAGCCCACGAGTTGGGAGCGGTTTGTACAAACTATGTTAAAGCAACTGGCGCCACTTTCGATCGAAATGGAAAAGTAGAAGCGGTGGAATGTCAAGATCAGTTGAGTTATCAAAAATTTCAAATTCGCGCCAAACACGTTGTGAGTTGTGTCGGTCCTTGGACTGATGAATTGGGGCCAAAGCTTTTAAAGGAGTGGACCTCTATTCTGCGTCCGACAAAAGGCATTCATTTAACATTCCAAAAGTCTCGACTCCCTCTTGAGAGCGCAGTGGTTATGGCAGCAGAAAAGAGCGATCGGATAGTTTTTGGAATTCCTCGACATGAAATGGTTGTTATCGGCACAACAGATACGGATTTTCGTCAATCACCAGACAGTGTCGTGGCAACTGAAGAGGATGTAAAATACCTCCTTGATGTTGTTAGAACTTATTTTCCTGGCGCAAAAATCACGCAAGAGGATATTGTTGCAAGCTATGCAGGGGTAAGACCCTTGGTTAAGGATGCGTCTTCAAACGAAGGAAAAACAAGTCGGGAACACACAATTATTGATGATGATTGTGGGGTCACGCTGGTCGCTGGTGGAAAATATACGACCTACCGACTTATTGCCGAGCAAGTTGTTGCTCACTGTCTTAGATTTTTCACTCTCGAAGAAAAAAGTCATTTTTCTAGGTCTGATACCGCACGTCCTCTTAATCCCTTTACTGATCAAGAATTTTTTAGGCGGGCACTTGTCGAATCCAAAGTTTGGGCACGGCACTCGGGGCTAACCCATGAAGAAACTTTGAGGCTCGCTCAACGCTATGGAATGGAAGGGGCTGCAATTTTACAGAATGCGCCAGAAGGCTATAGCTATTGGCAGATCGAGGCGGTTCAGGCGATTGATCGTACTTTGTGTTTAAACCTGAAAGACTTTTATGCTCGCAGAGTGCCTCTCTTTCTTGCAGATCCAAAGCATGGGTTGCCATATCTAGAGAGCATTTGCACTGTTTTTGCCTCAAGATTTTCTTGGAGCGAAGCTGAGATACAAAGGCAAAAATCAGATTTGCTTGAGTACATTGAAAAAGAACTTGCCTGGAGAAAAGCCTTTACGCCGGGATTGATTTAGACGCTCCGCAACGACAACCATGGATAAAGCCTAAATATCTGCATTGACTCTCATTTTTGTGGAAACTAGACTTTAATGAAACCTAATTTCTTTGAGAGAGAATAATGTCGATTATTGATAAATTCACGGACTACTTTTCGAACGATATTGCGATTGATTTGGGAACCGCAAATACCCTGGTTTATGTAAAGGGTCGGGGAATCATCTTGGACGAGCCCTCTGTCGTGGCTGTTCAAAAAAATTATCGAGGAATGCAAAATAGAGTTTTGGCAGTTGGCAAAGAAGCCAAAGATATGCTCGGAAGAACCCCCGGTAGTATCGTTGCCATTCGTCCAATAAAAGATGGGGTCATCGCGGACTTCGAAGTCACGCAATCTATGCTGAAATATTTTATTGCAAAATCGATGGGTGAGAAAAAGTCATTTATTCGTCCAAGAATAATTATTTGTGTTCCATACGGAATCACTCAAGTCGAAAAGCGGGCGGTAAAAGAGGCCGCACAATCTGCCGGCGCCCGAGAAGTCTATCTCATTGAAGAGCCCATGGCGGCGGCGATTGGCGCAGGCCTCCCGATCACAGAACCCTCTGGCAACATGGTTGTCGATATGGGAGGCGGCACAACAGGCGTCGCGGTTATTTCTTTAGGCGGCATTGTTTACTGTAAATCTATTAAAGTAGCAGGTGATAAATTTGATGAGGCGATCATCAACTACGTTCGTCGCCAGTTTAATCTTTTAATTGGAGAGAGAACGGCAGAGACAATTAAAATGCAGATTGGCAATGCGTATCCATTTGAAGAAGAAAAGACAATGGAAATTAAAGGTCGAGACTTGGTTGCGGGAGCTCCTAAGACGATTGAGATAACAAGCTCTCAGGTCAATGATGCATTGATGGATCCCTTATCAGAAGTCGTTGATGCGGTTCGAACTGCACTTGAAAAAACACCTCCTGAGCTTGCTTCAGATATTGTCGATAATGGAATCGTTTTAACTGGCGGCGGAGCTATGTTAGCAAATCTTGATGTTCTATTGAGAGAAAGAACGGGGTTGCCAGTATCAATCGCAGAGGACCCATTAAGCTGTGTTGTTATGGGATCTGGCAAAGTTCTTGATCAGTTGGATTTGTTGAGGCAGTTGACAATAGACTAAAGGACCCACATGCGTGAGGTTAAGTTTGAACCCATAGCGCTCTTCTTTTTCTTCGCCTTTATGGATGATCGTAAGATTACAGAAGCTTCAATCTTAGCTTGTTCTGTTTTTGATAAAAAGAAAAAAGAAAGTCTAAAGTTAAGTGATGAAGTTCTGATTGTTATGTCCACTTTTGTCGTTTGGAGTAAGAACTGCCTTAAGAGTAATGAGGGAAATATAAATTTCTCTAACGACGGCGGTTGGATTATTCCAACAGGGATAGATTTGGGGCCTTGGCGAGAATTTCAAAAATTAGCGACGCAAGAAGAGCTACTTGTAGTTATTTGGTCAAAAATTCTTGGCCTGCAAGACAAGCACATTGCTAAGGGGATCGGCATTTCCGAGGGAACAGTTCGCTATCGACTGGCAAGGGCTCTTCGAAAATTGGGGAATATGGTCCAAGGCACTCCGACCAAGAGATTAAGTATGGTGCAATAAGCATGTCAAACTCATTAGGTCGATACCCACTCTCAAAAAAAAACAAAAGACAAGTAAGCACATTTTTGGGGAACGAGCTTTTATACGATTATGTTTGCGGAGTTCTTGATGAAGAGCGAGTGCGTGTCGTTGAAGCTCTGTTGCAAACGTCAAAAGAGTCACAAGCGCAGCTCGACAAAATCAAAAGCGGCTTAGAGTATACTAAAAAAATGCGTGAGATCCAAGTTTCGCCACTTTTGCGAGAAAAAATAACGACACCATCATCTTATTTGTCCGTTCTTTTTCAGAAGGCACGTATACACGAATGGCCCGTTGGAATTAGGTGGGGGCTTGAATCTCTCATTGTTGTATTTGTCATTGTCACCTTTCTTACCTTGGCACCATGGGAAAAGGTTCTGAATATTCGCTTCAGTTCGCCATCGAATGAAGTTATTTTGGCAGAGATTAACAAAAAAAATTCAGTTGGCAAATCTGCAGAGATTTCTGCTCCTTTACAAGAGGTGCCAGAATTTGTCGACGAGGGTCTTAAGACCAAAGAAGATTCTGTTTTGCCGGCGCCAGTAACGTCACCACCCCTCAAGAACTCAAGCCCAGAAAAAGCTGTGGTGGCTAAAGCAGCGCTTAAAGAAGCTCCGAAAGAAGAGACTAAAAAGGAAGCAACAAAAGACAGTGGATTTTTGTATAGAGGAAAAATTAGCGTAGTTAATCTTGATGCTGTAGGGCCGAAAATTAAAGACAAAATTGTTGAGTTGGGCGGGAGAAAAGCCGGAGAGGTTGATTTGGGCTGGCAAAAGACAGCCGGATCGGCGTATTTTCATTTTACAGTCCCCGAAGAAAAATACTCAGAATTACAGAGTTTTCTTTCAGAATATGGACATGCTAGTATAGGCAAGGAAAAGCATTCTCGGGTGATGCCAGATGGGATCATTCGATTAATTATTACCGTCGACGAAGCGAAAAAGTGAAGTCATTAAAGAAACAACCCAAGCGATCTTTAAGAACCATTCTTATCATTTGGCTACTGCTGTTTTCAGTTATACCACTGGCTTTTGTAACAGTGTACTCGATGATAAAATACGAGAGCGCTCTTGATCGAGAGCTGTCCCAAAGACTTGCTGGAAACGCGAGAGAAATCAGTGTCATTTTTAGTGAATATCGTTCTGGCTTACAGCAAAAACGGGATAAGTATGTTCGCGACCCGAACTTATTGTACCATTTATCAATTGGCGATGGCGCAACGATACGAAGTCTGGCGACTCAATGGTTAAGGCAGGATTTTACTTCAAGCCTTACATTTTTTAGGCGTGATGGCAGAATGCTTGTCAGTGTTTTTAAAGACGACAAGGGCGAGGTTCGCAGTTTTACTCCAACAGCGCAGGCTGTTTTTTTAAACGCCAATTCCTTGGCTTCATTTAACGAAAACAAAGAGGTTGGAAGTGTTGAGTTCACAGAAAAACAAAAAACGTCCCTAGTGCTGACCTCTCGGGTTACTAATTCTTCTGGAAAAGTTGTTGGTTACCTGGAGCAAATGATTAATTTAGATAAGGGATTTCTAACTCGTTTAAAAACACGATTGAAATTAGAAATCATTTTTTTTAAAGGCTCGGGCCAGTTGATGATGGCAAGTCATCCTGATTTTTACCTCTACAAAGACAATTTTTTTACCCCCTACTTTCGGAACGAAAAAGACTCATTTTTTGATTTAAATATCAGGTCTATGCCCTATGGATTTTTAATTTATCCCTTGGAATGGCCGCCCACAAAAGTATATGTCGCCTTAGGAGCGTCAAAAATCGAAGCAAAAGAAGTGCTTCGAAAAGTAAATATCGCATTCATTTCAGTTGTCGGTGGAATCATTTTGATTTTGATAGTTACAATTCTGGTGACAAGTAGTTGGGTTTTAAAGCCGCTGTACGATTTGGTAGAGGCCTTGCAAAGATTTGAAACCTCAGAGGCCGCTGTTGAAATTCCGGTTAAAAATGAAACGGAAATTGGACTTTTGACAGCAAGTTTTAACGAAATGAGTCGGCGGATTTTTCAAGCTAGAAGTGAATTAAAGAAAAAAATTTTTGAGCTAGAGGCCGCCAACCAAGAGCTTAAAGATACCCAGACAAAACTGGTTCACTCGGCAAAGATGATTAGTCTTGGTCAGCTCGTTGCCGGGGTCGCACATGAATTGAACAACCCGATAGGATTTATCTATAGCAACATGAGTCACCTTAGAGATTATTCTGAAAAGCTAATTAAACTGATAGAAAAGGCAGAAAATGAACCGGATAAGTTGTCTTTGGCAAAAAAAGAGTTCGAATATGATTATATTATTAAAGATCTGCCGAAGTTAATTTCATCTTGTGAAGATGGGGCCCGACGAACAAAAGACATTGTCCTTGGTCTTCGAAATTTCTCGCGTCTTGAAGAGGCAAAGCTTAAAGAAATTGATATCCATGAATCTTTGGATACGACATTAAACCTACTTGCCGGGGAAATTAAGAATCGGATCGAGCTTCATAAGCTCTATGAACCAATTCCAAAAGTGGCCTGTTATGCAAGTCAGGTGAATCAGGTTTTTATGAACATCCTTTCAAATGCGCTTCATGCAATAGATGGCATGGGTCACATTTGGATCTCAACTCAGGTCCTGAGAAACCCTTCGGATAAAATTGGCAAGGTCCAGGTATCTATCCAGGATAGTGGTAAAGGGATGACCCCCGAGACCCTCGAAAAGATTTTTGATCCTTTTTTTACTACAAAAGGCGTAGGTCAGGGGACTGGACTAGGTTTAAGTATTTCTTACGGCATTATTCAAAGTCATGGTGGCGAAATCTCTGTGCGTTCTGAGGTGGGAGTCGGGACAGAGTTTATTGTTGTCATTCCGGTTTATCCACCAGCCAATCATCTAGCTCAAGCTGGCGATTTTTAAAGCCGATAAAGAGCCATATAGGGGCTCCATGAAGAGTAGAAAAGAAAAAAAAGATAAATCATATTTCCTGGGGCTTATTTTGCTCTTGTTGTCTGGATTTTTTGTCCTGCTTTATTTTGCTCCTGAAGAAAAGCCAAAGGCGAAAGATTCTGCGGATCAACAAAGAGAGCTTGAAACCAAAGTGAACCGACACCTTTTTAGCACTTCCCAACAGATTGAGTTACAACGTAAGAAGATGGAAGTCGCGGTGTCGGATCTCGCAGACAAGAAGGTATCGCCCAGCAAAGGGACAGAGGAACCGCCGTCAGATATAGATTTTACTCCTGATCCACGGGCCATAGCGCTCTTGAAAAATTTGCGACGAGACACTTCGAGTCCTTCAGGGCCGGAAAATTCGGATGATTTAATACAAGCAGAGCTTTTTGAGCTGGAACAGCTAGAGCACTACTCAGAGGAGTATAAAAAGGAGTATGCACGGCAGTTTGTCGAAAATGCTCGTAAAGCCGGATACAACGTCAAGCTGAATGCTGAGTACAAGATAATTTCAGTGGCCCCAATCCGTAAACCTGCACAAAATTTCAATTTATTCCAGTCCGAGGGTGGCGCCGCACAATGAAGCAGAGTCCAATCTCTTGAAATACCCACGAAATTTCCTACACTGTCAAAAGTGAACTGGAGGTTCCATGAGAATTTCGATGAAAAGAGTTTTTGGCACTGTCGCTTTGGTATCAACACTTGGTGTGCTTGGGTGTGGGGAGAAAGCCTTTATTAAAGGTGACTATCAGGATCCAGAGAAAACAAATTTATTGAACGATCAATGGTCGGAAACGGATATGCAAAGCACGGTCAAGGACCTTGTCGCTAGTCTCACGAGTCATCCGGCAATCAAAGACGCAAAAACCCCACCATTAGTCATGGTCACACAACTTCAGAATAAAACCAGTGAGCATATCGACACGCAAAGTATTATGGATATGGTTCGAGTTGATTTAATGAAAGCCGGAAAGGTGAGTTTCATTGATAAAGAGGCTCGTGGCGATATCGCCGATGAATACAATTACCAGAACTCCGGAATGGTTTCTAAAGAATCGAAGAAAGGCCCTGGGGGCCAAGCGGGGGCGGATTATATTGTTAATGGTCGTTTAGACTCGATTGTACAAGAGGTCGGAAAAGAAAAGACAGTCTACTACAAAGTGACTTTAAATATGACAAATTTAAAGACGGGCGTGATTGTATGGTCGGATAACAAACAAATGCGTAAGGCATATAAGAAGAAAACTATCGGCCTATAAACATGAGCGACTTTTTGAAAAGGTCCGTAGTCGTTGCGGGTCTTTTGTTATTTAGTTCAATAGAGATATCTTGCGCGACTTATCAGGGCAAGGTTGGGCAGTCGCGAAATTTGATGGCAATGGGTCAATTTCATGAAGCTGCAAATCTTCTTGAGCCACTTGCTAATGAAAAAAACGGTGACCAGGTTGTTTATCTGTTAGATTACGCAGTGGCATTGCAACTTTCAGGCAAAATCAATGAAAGTAATAAGATGCTACAAGAGGCAGACCGGCTCGTTGAACGACAAGAATACCATTCGATTTCACGAGAGGCCGGATCTTTGGTTCTTAATCAAGAAATGGTTCAATACAAAGGCGACTCATTTGAAAAGTTTTTTATCAATGCCTATGGAGCATTGAACTATCTCGAGCTAGGTCAGCCGGATGAAGCCCTAGTAGAAACTCGAAGAATGAACGATAAATACAATAAATTGAATAGTGAAGAACGAAAGGATTTCGAAAAAAATGTTTTCGGAAAGTATCTTTCGGCCTTAATTTGGGAAGGCACTAAAAACTGGGATGATGCCTATATTGCTTACGAAGAGGCCTACAAATTAGATCCCACAATTTCTACGCTTCCAGCGGATCTTGTGAGGTCTGCACGCCGTGCTCGTAGGGAAGATTCCTATCGGAAGTGGAAGAAGGAATTCCCTCAAGTTAAAGAAAGCAAAAATTGGTACGATAAAGAATTTGGATTTTTAGTTATTCTTTATGAGCAAGGCTGGGGGCCAAGAAAATACCAGCCTTCGGGAGGCAGTTATAATTTGGCTCAACTCCAACCCGTGTTTAGCCAAACTCAACTTCTTCGAGCGACCGTTTCTGGAGAAGGCACCTTTCAAAGTGTGCCAATATATGATGTGAGTACAGCTGCCATTGAAACTCTAAAACATGATTATAATTGGCTGTCAGCAAAGCGAATTGGCGCCTACGCTACAAAAGAGATTCTTGCCGATCAAGTTCGCCAAAAAGACGAGTTGTTGGGTGCCATTGCCTGGGTGGCGATGCACGCCTCAGAGCGAGCGGATTTGCGTCAGTGGTCAACTCTTCCGCAGACGATTCAAATCGTGCGAGTTCCTTTGAAGGTGGGATTGTACGATGTGAAACTTGAGGGCCTTAATGGCAGTGCGAGCGTAACAGGTGAGCTTAAAGAATTCCAAAAAATTCAGATCAAATCCGAAAAGATCACATTTCTGCGGTGGAGAACTTTAAAATAAAAAAGGCTCTGAGTTATCAGAGCCTTTTTGAACTACAAAACACTTTTTAAAAGATTGGATTCTAGTTGTTCAAGCTTGGATTGCTAGAAGGAAGATTTGGAGTTTCCTCTTCACTTTGAGCACCAGGAAGAACAGTTGCTTTTTCAGCAGCGGCTTTCGCAGTTGTATCTGGGTTGTATCGAGTTGCTGCATTAGCCACACGGTTTTCAAGATTTTGTTTTACATCGTCAGCAGAAGCGCGCTCAATATTTGCGATATTCGCAGCTTGCTTAGTCATGTAGTCTTGAGGGAAAGCACCCAACTTAGCAAGGTAGTTAGAGATGCTACCGTTGCCATTTTGAATAATTTCGCGAAGGGTGAAAAGAGGAGCGTACTGAGAAGCCTTCTTTTCTGCTTCAAAAATAATTTGAGTCAGTGTTGCAGCAGTAATGTCATTTTTAGATTTGTTATCAATGACCATCACTTCTTCATTAGTGCGAATCATTTTTGCGATATCATCCAAAGTTACGTAGCAACTCTGCTGTGTATCATAAAGCTTTCTGTTCTGATAACGTTTGATGATTTTGACTTTAGAGTTCTGTTTAGAAGTCATTGTTTCGTTTTGGTTGATCAAATTGCCTCCCAGCGGAAATCTGCTCGGTTTTTATAAGTCGTTGCTTACACAAGCAACAGTTTTTAACCCCTTAAAAAGTCGCCTATGAATTTGACAGGTTCTTGTTATTTAAAACCTACCATTCAAGAGCTGCTTTTGGCGGCAACCTAACCCTGCCGCCACCCCTTGTCAAGTGGTCGCAATTTCAAATAAAAAAACGCCATGCGCCACGTTGTTTGACGCTAAATATGGCATTTTTGGTGAGTGCGAGGTCTCCAAATCGAAATTTATTTTTGATCTAAAGTTTTGCCATAGACTAGCCGAATAGCTAGCTAAGACAAACCCTCAGGAAGACAAGAGATTAATGAAAAACGATGAAAATCAAACACTTAGTAAGCGATACTTCGCAATGGGTTTAGGTATATTCGCAATTTTAGGATTTTTTTCGATTCCGACTTGGACACGTCAACGGAAAGAAGAGATGGAAGTAAGCGCAAAACGCCAGGCAGAAGTTCTAGGTTATCAGGTGTTTGAAATTTATTCGGATGCAGCGCGAAATGCTAGCGTTTTAGACCTGGTGGGCTCTCGTTCGCCGGCATCTTTAAAAGCAATTGATGGCGACATTTCGAATTTAAGGGAGAGCGGCAGCATCGGAAGCGACCCCTGGGGGCAACCATATCGCTATAAAATATTGAGTGCAGCGTTAGACCAATTAAGGGTTCAAATTTGGTCTGCCGGCCCAAACAAAACATTTGAAACATCTGATCGGCCAGGAATTCCAGCCGATAGCTATGATGGTGACGATGTTGGACTTGTTCTCTCCTTAAACCAAAAGCCCGTAGAGTAGGGCTCATTCTAGCCCTAAGTCTTAATTAGTTGGCCATGTTCAAAATGATGGCAATTTCATTCAAGGGACCTCGCGAAGACTCCGAAAAGCTCTATGAATAAGGAGTTTTCATGTTTCATCGAATAATGAGGTTCGCTCCAGTTCTAATGGCTCTTTCAATTCTTGCTGGCTGTGCGACCCTTCAGGACTCTGAAAAAGCTGTCTACTATGATGCGGCTTTCAACGATAGAAATAGAGCTCCGGCGGCATTTGCACCGCAGCTTGTATCTGCGGGCGACGGAACAACGACAGTTTTAGATCCATTTTATATGCGGACTCAAGCTGATTACCATTTTTCGATGGGAGAGGCCTATAGCCTCGATGGGAATCACAGTAAAGCTGTCGAAGCCTTTAAAATGACTCTTTTGTATGATCAAGAATCCCCTACTGTAAATATTCGCTTGGCAACAGAGTACTTTAAAACAGCACAGTTTACAGAGGCTTTGTCACATGCCGAAGAGGCCATTCGTAAAGACCCCAAAAATATCGAAGGGCGCCTACTTCTTGGAGGCCTGTATTTATCTTTGAAGCTTTTTCCAAAGGCAATCGCACAGTACGAATATATTTTAAAAATTCAGCCGAACAACATAGAAGCCCCAGTTTATTTAGGAGCTGCTTATACCGAAATAAAGGCTTACGAAAAAGCAGTTAGGTTTTTTGAATCTCTAGTGAAAAATGATGAGTATTCAACCCCATACTTGGCATATTATTACATTGGTCGAGTCCGTTCAGAACAAAAAGGCGAATTGAACTACAAGGCCGCAATGAAGGCCTATCAGAAATCATTGGATTTAAAACCAGATTTTTTGGACGCTGTTGTAGCAATTTCATCAATGTATCTCCAAAAGAAACAAGAAGAAAAAGCACTTGCCGTTTACAAAAAATTTCAAAAAGATCACGGGCCGAATATGAAGGTGGCCGAAATACTCGCGCAGATGTATATCGAGCGCGAGCAGTACGATCTTGCCTATGAGCAATACCAGCTTTTAGAGGGATCATCAGAAGATGTCTTAAACATTAAATTAAAGATGGCATTGATACTAATTGAAAGAAAAGATTTTAAAACAGCAGCTGTAAAACTCGAAGATATACTTCGAGACGCTCCCGAATCGGACAAGATTCGTTTCTATCTGGCGGCAGTCTACGAAGAAACCAAAGATTATGACAAGTCGATCTCTCAGTTTAAAAAGATACCAGCGAGCAGTCAGTTTTATGGTGAAGCCGTTGTACACTCGGCCTATATGATGAAAAGCAAGGGTCGTTTAAATGAGGCGATCGAAATGATTGAAACGGCATTAAAAGAGCGAAAAGATCAGGCACAGCTTTATGCAATGTATGCCTCATTAATGGACGAAAGAGGAGAATACAAGAAAGCTCATTTAATGTTGACTGATGCAATAGAGAAGTTTCCAGAAAACACACAGCTTCGCTTTTACTATGGAACTTTGTCGGATCGTCTGGGAAATAAAGATAACGTCATCTCTGAGATGAAAAAGGTTTTAGAGCTTGATCCAAAACATGTTCAAGCTATGAATTACTTGGCATTTACCTGGGCAGAAAGCAATTCCAACCTAAAAGAAGCCGAAATGATGGCGCGAAAGGCTCTCGAACTTGATCCCAAAGACGGTTACATCCTGGATACTCTCGGCTGGATTCTTTACAAGCAGGGTCGCTTTAATGAGTCTGTCCAAGTTTTGGAAGCTGCCTTTAAGCAACAATCGACGGTGAGTGTGATCGCCGAACATCTGGGCGATGCCTATTACAAACATCAAATGGTCGAAAAAGCTAAAAAGATGTATCAGAAGGCAGCCACTCTTGAGACTGACGCGAAAAAGGCAGAAACAATCAAGGAAAAAATTACAGCAATCGAAAGGCAGCAGATACCAATTGATATGCGCATGCCGGCGTCTGCTCAGCAACAATAGTTATTAAATCTTGCAAAACATAAAGAGGCTTCATTATCCTCAGAGTAATGAAGCCTATTTTATTTCTAATTATAAGTATTTTTATAGCGTCGTGTGCAACTCAGCCCGCAAAAGAATCTCCAAGAGGTGCTAGCTGGGCAAAATCTCAATGGGAGACGAAGGCGGTCGTAAATGACCTTAAGGCGAACAAGTCCCATAGTTTAGACATTGATATCCTTGCGCAGTATCCACAAAATTTTCGCATGGAAGTCTCGGCGCTGCTGGGAGCTCATGTTGCAAGCTTTGTCTTAAATGGCCAAGAGATAAAATATACGTTAATTCCTCAAAAGAAGTTTTTTCAAGGTAAGGCTAGCGACGCTAGTTTTTTGCCGATAATGAATATTCCATTGCATCCAATTAACTTTATGAATGTGGCCTACGATCGCCCCTTACAGGGGGCTGGCTGGATTTGTAAAAATAGCTCGGATGGAAAAGTTTCCGAGTGCAGCCAAGAAAGTCGCGGCATTAAAGTTTCTTGGGTTGGCCGCACGCCAGAGGGCCAAAAGAAAGTTTTAATTTCGGGCCCAACATTTGAAATGCGGTGGTTGTTTAGACCTCCCCAGACCGAGGTCCAGTTTAAAGATGATACGTTTCGTTTAGAGGCTCCTGAGGAGTTCAAAACAATACAGCTCAGATAAATAATAGACCTTAGACATCTGAAAAATTATTAATCAGTTTCTAACCATCTTAGAATGAGATATCCTCTAATTAAAGCCACTAGACCGTGGAGCAACTCTTCCACAAGGAGTGAACTATGGCCTCATCATTAGATCTAAAAAATATCATATCGAATTGGCAAAATTCCAGCGATCGTGTGAACGCTCATTGGTCTGGCTCTTTTGATGAATATTTGCAGCTGATAAAGCAAAATCCAAAGATTACTCGCAATGCTTATCAACGTATGTATGACATGATTATGGAAGCAGGCACTGAGGACTACGTTGATTTTAAAAAACAAGTTGTTCGCTATAAGTTTTTTGATGATGCTTCAAACAATGGCAAGGATGCTGTTTTTGGCTTAGACATTGCGCTGATGAAGCTAGTGAATGTTTTAAGAGCGGCCTCACTTGGATATGGAACCGAAAAACGCGTGATCCTACTTCATGGTCCGGTTGGAAGCGCGAAGTCGACGATTTGTCGAATGTTAAAAAAGGGACTAGAGGCTTATTCAAAAAGTGAAAATGGCGCAGTCTACACTTTTGAGTGGGTGGACGAGGACGGAAAGCTGGATGGACTTCTTGGTAAAGGAGTAAAGACATTTACAAGTCCGATGCACGAAGAGCCACTCTTATTAATCCCCGAAGAATTACGTCCAAAAATTTGCGAAGAAATTAACCGTGGGCAAGATGGCACCTATCGAATTCACATAGACGGAGAGCTGAGCCCGCCAAGCCGCTTCATTTTCAGAAGTTTGATGGACCGATATCAGGGCGACTTGATGAAAGTTCTTTCGCACGTTCGGGTCAAAAGATTGTTTTTGTCAGAGGCCGATCGGATTGGGATCGGAACTTTTCAGCCAAAAGACGAAAAGAATCAGGATTCGACAGAACTTACAGGCGACATTAATTATCGCAAAATTGCGGAGTATGGCTCTGATTCAGACCCAAGAGCTTTTAATTTTGACGGCGAATTTAATGTAGCAAATCGAGGTATGATAGAGTTTGTCGAAGTTTTAAAGCTAGATGTGGCATTTTTATACGACCTGCTTGGTGCCTCTCAAGAGCATAGGGTTAAGCCTAAGAAGTTTGCTCAAACTCACATTGATGAGGTTATCATCGGGCATACAAATGAGCCTGAGTATCGTCGACTTCAAGACAACGAATTCATGGAAGCCCTGCGCGACCGTACGGTGAAAATTGACATTCCATATATCACTCGCTGGAAAGACGAAGTGAATATCTACAAAAAGGATTTCAATTCGCAAAAATTGAGAGGGATTAGTATTGCACCACATACGATAGAGATGGCAGCAATGTGGGCAATTCTTACGCGATTAGAAAAGCCCAAAAAGGCAAACCTGACCCGCTTGCAGAAGCTAAAGCTATATAATGGCAAGACGTTGCCAAATTATACCGAAGATAACGTGAAAGAACTTCGTAAAGAGACGCAGCATGAGGGTCTTGAGGGAATTTCACCTCGTTATATCCAGGATAAACTTTCAAATGCGTTGGTAGCGGCTCAGCAAAATAATAAGGGTTCGGTAAATCCGTTTATGGTTTTGAACGAGCTTGAATCCGGGCTTAAGAACCACTCACTCATTTCGAACGAAGATGTCAAAGTGGATTATCGTGAGCTATTGGGTGTCGTGAAGCAAGAGTACGAAGAGATTATAAAAGCCGAAGTACAAAGAGCAATTAGTGCTGACGAAAGCGCATTACAACGTCTCTGTGCAAATTACATAGACAATGTAAAGGCTTATACGCAAAAAGAAAAGGTACGCAACCAGTTCACGGGTCAGGATGAGGAGCCAGACGAGAGGCTGATGCGATCGATTGAGGAGAAAATTGAAATACCGGAGTCGCGTAAGGATGATTTCCGCCGTGAGGTAATGAACTATATTGGTGCGCTGGCACTCGAAGGCAAGAAATTCAACTATAAGATGAATGAGCGTCTCCACAAGGCCTTGGAGCTAAAACTTTTTGAAGATCAAAAGGATAGCATCAAACTGACGTCATTGGTTTCATCAGTTACAGATAAAGATACTCAAGAAAAAATTGATATTGTGAAGAGTCGTCTAATCAAAGATTTTGGTTATGACGATATCTCTGCAACAGATGTCCTTCACTATGTGGCAAGTATATTTGCTCGTGGTGATGTAAAAAACAAATAGTGTGATGAATGTCGATAAAAGAAGACCACAACCGGTTTAAAGACATCGTAAAAGGCAAGGTGAAAGAGGACTTTAAGAAGTACGTCACCCAAGGGGAGATGATTGGCAAAAGAGAAAATGATTTTGTCAAAATTCCACTTCCCCATATCGAAATTCCAACATTTCGATATGGCTCCAAACAACAAGGGGGAGTTGGTCAAGGCCAAGGACAGCCTGGCGACGGAGTTGGGGAGCCCGGAGAAGGTGGTCAGGGGCAAGCCGGGGAGAATCCAGGCGAGCATCTTTTAGAAGTTGATCTTTCAATGGATGAGCTCGCCGATATATTGGGCGAAAAACTCGAGCTTCCCAATATTGTACCTAAGGGAAATAAAAATATCGACATGGAGAAGAGTCGGTATTCAGGTCTTGCGCCAGTGGGGCCAGAGGGGCTACGTCACTTTCGATCGTCTTACAAAAAAGCATTGAAGCGATATTTGAGTTCGGGGACCTACAATCCTGAGGACCCGGTTATCGTGCCTATTAGACGGGATTTTCAATATCGCACTTCAAAAAAAATCACTCAGCCGCAGGCAAAGGCCGTGGTTATTTATATGATGGATGTTTCCGGATCGATGGGCGACGAACAAAAGGAGATAGTCCGACTTGAAAGTTTCTGGATAAATACGTGGCTTAAGAAGCATTATAAAGGCCTTGAAACGAGGTTTATCATCCATGATGCGGCAGCGAAAGAGGTCGATGAAAACACTTTTTTTAGAACCAGCGAGTCCGGTGGTACTTTGATCAGTTCGGCCTACAAATTGTGCCAGCAAATTATCGAAACTGATTATCCAGTCAATGAATGGAATATATATCCCTTTCACTTTAGTGACGGCGATAATTGGAGTGGTGAAGATACGCGTCTATGCGTAAAAATTCTCACCGAGTTTTTTCTGCCGAAGGCTAATGTTTTTTGTTATGGACAGGTCGAAAGTAAATATGGCAGTGGTCAGTTTTTAAAAGATCTACAAAAAGACTTTGGTGAAGATGGGCGTATTATTTTGAGCCAAATTGAAAATCGCGACAAAATTCTCGATTCCATTAAGGATTTCTTAGGGAAAGGGAAATAGATATGGCAAATTTGACGCCGGAACTAGAGGCAGAGAGAAAAAAAATCTGCAAAATTGCCAAAGACGCCGGACTTGATTGCTTTGAAACCATTTTCGAGCTGATCACCTATGACCAAATCAACCAATTTGCAGCTTACGGGGGTTTTCCCGTGAGATATCCACATTGGAAATTCGGCATGGAGTATGAGCATCTTTCGAAATCGTATGAGTACGGTCTTTCGAAGATTTACGAAATGGTCATTAATACAGATCCTTGCTATGCCTACTTGATGGAAGGCAATACAATGATGGATCAGAAGTTGGTTATGGCGCATGTCTATGGCCACTGTGATTTTTTTAAAAATAATATTTGGTTTTCAAAGACGAATCGAAAAATGATGGATCAAATGGCCAATCATGCGACTCGGATACGCCGGTATGTTGATAGATATGGTATCGAAGTTGTCGAAAGCTTTATTGATACCTGCCTGAGTTTAGAAAACCTGATTGATCGTTATAGCCCATACGTTGAAAAGTCGATTGTTCCTAAGGAGCGGTCTGAGACACGTGATGAATCCGATTTTTTGCTCAAGGTCAATCGACCTTATATGCGCGACTATATCAATCCACCTGAGTTTGTGGCAGAGCAGAAGCGCAAGGCCGTTGAGCAGACTCAAAAGTTGCAAAAGTTTCCTAACGAACCAGAGAAGGACATCCTGCGATTTTTGATACACCATGCCCCTCTTGCAGACT
This sequence comes from Pseudobdellovibrionaceae bacterium, assembly GCA_016719575.1. Classification (GTDB taxonomy): domain Bacteria; phylum Bdellovibrionota; class Bdellovibrionia; order Bdellovibrionales; family Bdellovibrionaceae; genus JACMRP01. The sequence continues at coordinate 95,048 of JADJYV010000004.1, forward strand.
GGCAGCAGGATATTCTCTCAATTATTCGCGATGAGGCCTATTATTTTTCTCCTCAGGGAATGACAAAAACTATGAACGAAGGATGGGCTTCGTATTGGCATTCAAAACTGATGACAGAGAAAATTCTGAACGACGCTGAGATTATTGATTTTGCGGATCACCACAGCGGAACAATGGCAATGGCACCGAATGGATACAATCCTTACAAAGTTGGCATTGAACTTATGCGTGATATTGAGGATCGGTGGAACAAAGGTCAGTTCGGACGAGACTGGGAACAGTGCGATGACGTTCGTGAACGCAAAAACTGGAATAAGAAATTAAATCTTGGTCGTGAGAAAATATTTGAAGTCCGCAAGGTTTATAATGATGTCACATTCATTGATGAGTTTTTGACTCAAGACTTTTGTATTCGAAATAAATTATTCGTTTACAAATTTAACAAGAAAACAAATAAATTTGAAGTAGACACTCGAGACTTTAAAGCAATTAAGGCGCAATTGCTCTTTCATATGACAAACTTTGGTCAACCCATTATTAAAATTGAGGATGCAAACTTTGAAAATCGTGGCGAGCTGCTTTTAAGTCACTTGCATGAGGGTATTGATATGCAACCAGACTATATGAATGCAACGCTAAAGAATATTTACAAATTATGGACCCGCCCGGTCAATCTTGCGACGGCAATGGAGGGCGAACCTCAGCTTTTTAGATTTGATGGGAAAGAGTTTAGACATTATAAGCTCAATGCAGGAGAAAAAGGAGCATCGTCCAAAGCTGAGAGTGGCAGTTGAATCCTAAAAATACTAAGCTCGTATACTCAACAGACCCCAAGGACCAAGTGTGTGCCAAATGTAAGGAGTACATCTCGGAATGCATATGCGTTAAGCAGGGCTCCGTTCAGTCGAAAAACTTTGTTGCCATCTTCCGCCTAGAGAAGAATGCGCGAGGCGGCAAAACGGTGACAATTATAGACGGTCTTCCCAAGATAGAGCTTTATCTCAAAGAGCTGTCTAAGGAGTTAAAGACTAAGTGTGGTGTAGGTGGTACTTATTTGATGTCTGGAAAAGAGGGAATTGTTGAAATACAGGGCGACAAAAGGGATCAAATAAAAAAGATTTTCGAACAAAAAGGTATAAAGTATAAGGGGATGTAGTTTTGCTGTAAAGACCGCGCGGAGGCTTTGAAGTGTCAGCTGGTAAACGAAGAATATTGATAGTCGATGACTACGAAGAGAGTTGTAAGTTACTTTCGGAAATATTAAGTACAACTTTTGAGTGCGATTATACTGCGGATAGCACCAAGGCTTTTGGCTTAATCGTGGAAAAAAAGCCTGACCTTATTTTGCTAGACTACAAGATGCCCGGTCTTATGGGCATTGACCTATGCAAAATGATTCGAGAAAACGAGGCAACAAAAAATACGCCGATCATATTTGTGTCGGGGGCTGCAAGTATAGACGAAAAGATCAAGGCCTTCGAGCAGGGGGCGGATGATTTTATATCTAAACCTTTCCACGTTAAAGAGCTGCTTCTTCGAATAAAAGTCCATTTGTCAGAAAAAGACCCAGATTTAGGAGCAGAGCTGCGAGCCGCAAATCTAAGAATGAATTTATTATCAAGACAAGTTTTTGTCGACGGCGAAGAGGTGCAACTAACTCCAAAGCAGTTTGATATTCTCAAAATGCTCGTTTTCAATAAGAACAATCTCGTTACCCGCGAAAAGTGCTTAGATGAAATCTGGGGCGACACCGAAGTGACATCAAGAAATGTCGATTCACAGATCAACTACCTAAAGCGCAAAATAAACAAGTTCAACGGCAAAATTCTAGCAGTCCCCAGCCTCGGCTACCGCCTCGAAGTCGATTAGGTACGGCCTTCCTTTTGGCAAGGCATCGCGTTATTTTCGCTTTGCAGAACGCTTTACTCCCCAGCGAACTCCCCACAGGATATCTGGATGGTAATCGAAGGTTGAGTCAATTTTATTAAGCGGGATCCAATCTACGCCTTGGTGGTAGGCCGCATCATTAACTAGGGATGGCTTTCGCCAATCTTCATCAAGGTGTCCAACGAAAAATGTAGTATCACAGTGATTAACATGTCCGTTCCATTCAAAACTATACTTTCTTTGAAGGCTTTGATTTGGAATTAAGTTAATTTTATAACCAGTTTCTTCAAAAGTTTCTCTAATCACTGCTTGTTCCGGAGTTTCTCCAGGCTCGATTTTCCCACCGGGAATAAAGAAATATTTCTTTTTGCTGAGGGGGTCGCTGGCGTGAAAGCCAAGAATTTTATTTTTAAAAACAACGACGACACTCGTACGGCGTCGGTAGTTCTTTTGTTGCTCGAGCTGTCTATTCAATCTTCTTTGGTCTTGAAAGAAACCCTGTAAAACTTTGCTGCACTCTTCGGAAAGAACTCCCGAAGTCACAGAAATTTGATGGTTAAGGCGCTTGTCTTCAAAGGTGTGGTAAAGGGACTCAACGGCGCCGCCTTTGTGGTCCGATGCTCCGTAGACAACGCGGCCAACTCGGGCTTGAAGAAGCGCCCCCGCACACATTAAACAAGGCTCGAGGGTCACATAGAGAGTGGTGTTCGTTAGGCGCCAGCTCTGTAGTTTTTTTGCGGCTCGATGCAGGGTGATGGCTTCGGCGTGCGCTAGTGGGGAGTTTAAAGTTTCGCGCTGGTTGAATCCTTGTGCAATTAACCCCTGGGGGCCGACTAATACGGAGCCCACAGGAACTTCCCCAAGGGCTGCGGCCCTTCGGGAGAGCTTTAAAGCAAGGAGCATCCATTTTACATCTTCAGAGGGAGAATTCATAATTCTTCAGCAATTCTCTCATGCAGCTTAACGGGCTTTACGGTTTTCTTTCTCATGCGAATATTAAGAATTTCAACACCAACCGAGAAGGCCATCGCAAAGTAAATATATCCTTTGGGTACATGTTGGTCCAAGCCTTCTACTAGCAAGGTCATGCCAATCATTAATAGAAAACTGAGAGCTAAAATCTTGAGAGAAGGATGGCTCTCGACAAAATCGCTAATGGCTTTCGCTGAAAACAGCATAACCGCTGTCGAGGCAAGGACGGCCGCGACCATCACAGAAATCTCATTGACCATGCCGACGGCCGTAATCACAGAGTCGAGTGAAAATACGACATCAAGGAGCAAAATTTGAACGATGACACTCGCAAATGTTGAGCCGGCTTTTTTCGATTGGCTTCCCTCTTCTCCTTCAAGTTTGTGGTGGATCTCCATCGTGCTCTTTGCGATCAAGAAGAGGCCGCCCAATAAGAGAATCAAATCTCGCCCAGAAACTTCTTGGTTGAAAAGGGTGAACAGGGGCTCAGTCAGAGAGATGATCCAGGAGAGGGACAACAGAAGCGCAACGCGAGTCAGCACGGCCAAAGCTAAGCCAGTTATGCGAGCTTTGTCTTGCTGGTGCTTGGGCAGTTTACCCGCAAGAATTGAGATGAAGATGATGTTGTCTATGCCCAAAACCAACTCTAGTGCGAAAAGAGTTGCAAACGATATCCAGATTGCGGGATTCAACAGTAAATCCATAGGCTCCTTGTAATAATAAAAATTAAGTAATTTCAAGTACCTATAGTTTGGCGAAGGAGTGTGTGTCAATTGCCATTAAGCTGCCATGCGCCTGAATTACAGCGAAGGCAATGCCGCGCCAGGTCGCGTGCTTAAAAACTAAGCGATCGCTAGGTTTAGCATTTGTAATAAATAATTGAATTTGCTATAGATAGACCCTTTCACAGAATCCCCACGGGGATATTCCGACACATTGAGAGGAAGGTGATTTTCAGTGTCAATGACTAAAATCAAAGACGGAGAAAGTTTTGAATCTGCATTCAGAAGATTCAAAAAATCTTGCGAAAAGGCAGGAATCCTTTCAGAGGTAAAAAAGCGCGAGCATTTCGAAAAACCAAGCGTTCGCTTGAAAAAGAAATCAATGGCGGCTCGTAAGCGCGCGGTGAAGAAATCTAAAAAGGGCTGGAGCAACGACTAATCCTTAGGAGGTTTCTCGATGGAAATCAGAGAACAAATCATGGCGGACGTAAAGGACGCCATGCGAAGTAAAGATCAATTAAAACTTAACACTTTGAGATTCTTGCAGTCTGCGGTGAAGAATCGAGAGATTGAGCTCCGACCCAATGCCATAACTTCTGATGAGGTTATGGGTGTGATCAAAAAATTGGTAAAGCAGCGTAAAGAGTCTATCGAGCAGTACCAAAACGGCGGTCGTCAAGATTTAGCCGACCAAGAAGCGGCAGAACTGAAAGTGCTTGAGGGGTATCTGCCGGCACAAATGGGCCGAGAGCAGATTGAGAAAGTTGTCACGGAAGTGATTGCATCTTTAAGCGCGAAGACTGTGAAAGACATGGGTCCTGTAATGAAGGAAGTCATAGCTCGCACAGCTGGGGCAGCCGACAACAAAACGGTGAGTGAAGTTATCAAGTCTAAACTTAGTTAGTTGTTGTAATTTGGAGTTGCATGAAATTTTCTCCAGAGTTTATTGAGAAGGTTCGAGACGCGAACAATCTCGTCGACATTATATCTCAGTACACACAATTAAAGCCTACGGGCAGCGGCCTTATGGGTCGCTGTCCTTTTCCAGATCACCAGGAAAAGACTCCGAGCTTTTCGGTTTCTGAAACGAAACAGGTTTATCATTGTTTCGGATGTCATAAAAAGGGAAACATTTTTACGTTTCTGCAAAATTATCAGGGCATGAGTTTTCCTGAGGCCATTGAGTATCTTGCTAATCGAGCAAGTATTGCGATGCCTGAGAAAAATTCAGACGCGAATGAATATAACGATCGCCAGCAAGAACGAAAAAAGTTACTGGCAAAAGTGAATAAGCTGGCGAATCAGTACTTTATTGAACAACTCAAGCGTCTTCCGGCCGAGCATCCCGCTAAAAAATACATTTCTAAGCGAGGGCTTTCTCAAGAAGTCATTGAGGCTTTCCAGGTAGGTTATACGACACCAGATTGGGACGGTTTAGTTAAATTTCTAGATTCAAAAAGAGTTCCGATAGATCTCATTGAAGAAGCCAGGCTTGCAAAGGCCCGGGCAACGGGGAAAACAGGCTATTTTGACCTTTTTCGAGATAGACTTATGTTCCCGATTTTAAATCCAATGGGGGAGCCTGTTGCGTTTGGCGGTCGCATTATAGAGCAGGGAGAGCCCAAGTATTTAAATAGTCCAGAGACTCCTGTTTTTGTGAAGGGCAAAATTTTATACGGTCTTGCACAAACAGCTCGTTATATACGAACCGAAGATCAGGCAATTGTTGTCGAAGGATATATGGACCTGATTTCTCTCTACCAGGCAGGAATACGCAATGTCGCAGCGACGATGGGTACGGCGATGACTCCCGACCATGGAAGGTTGCTAAAGCGGCTGACAAAAAATGTGGTCGTACTATTCGATGGCGACTCTGCTGGGCAAGAAGCTGCTGAGAGAAGCCTGCCGATCTTACTGGCGGCAGATGTCCACCCCAAAGGAATCACGCTCCCGAATGGAATGGACCCTGATGATTTTGTAAAAACCAACGGAGCAGTGGCCCTTAGAGAATTGATGGCGAAGGCGCCTGATTTGCTTATATTGATATTGCAAAAATGGATGGAAGACTATCGTGGTGAGGCCTCTCAAAAAGTTAAGCTGTGTGATCAGCTAAAGCCAGTTTTGGATATTATTCCGGATTCGCGATTAAGGGATCTCTACGTTCAAGAGGCGGCTCGTCGAATGGGGGTTCCTGCGAATTGGCTGAAGGAAGCCATCGCAAAACAAGCAGGAAAACTTGCTGATGTCGAAAAGTCACGACGAGAAGTCTCTGCGAAGATTCAAAACAACCCATCGTCGACAAAATTGCCTGCAGATGTGCCGCCAAAAACTGTGCCAAGTGAGCCAAGATTCATTCTTAAGGGAGCTTCGAAGGCTGAAATTTTACTTCTGAGTCTTGCCCTCAAAAGTCGTGCCAATTTCGATGCATTTTTAAATGAAAATATCATAGGTAGTGTGGTACATCGAGGCGTTGCAAATGTTCTTTTAAAGGCGACGGATGTTTATAGACAAGACCTAAATAAGTTTGATAAGTTGACCAGTCTGCTCGTATCATTTGTGGACCAGCCCGAACTATTGTTTGTTACAGAAGGGGCTGGAAATTTGTTTGATGAGGAGAGTGAGAAAAAACTTCTCAAGGACTGCTTCAAGAAAGTCCGTGACAATTGTCTGCGGGAGCAGGCAAAGAAGTTGGCTCACGATCTCAAAGCCGAGCCGAGTTCAGAAAAGATGGAACAGATTATGAATATTCAAAGAAATAGACATTCTTTGAATAAAAGCTAACCGAGTCGTTAGTGAAAAAAAACGGGGTATAAATGAAACCAAACGTGCCGAATGCTAGCTCAAAAGAGCCCGTGAAAGTTCTTTCTCTTGAAGAGCAAGAAACCGTAATTAAAGAAGAAATTCAGCGGTTTATCAAGATAGCTAAAGAGAAGGGCGTTCTGTCGATTGAAGAGATCAACGAACTTCTTCCGCCAGAAATACTTGCGCCTTCTGTACTAGATGCCTTCATGCAGGGCCTGGAGGCAAACGGTGTAGTAATTTCAGATTTGGCTGAAAGTTCGAAAGAAGAAGGAGATTCTGCGTTTCTGGCAGATCCAGACAAAGAAGACGAAGAAGCCGATGAGGATGAGATTGCCGAAAGTGAAGACGTCAAAGGGAACGATCCTGTACGTCTTTACCTAAGAAAAATGGGCAGCGTTTCTTTGCTGACCCGTGAGGGCGAAGTTGAAATCGCCCGTCGGATAGAAAAAGGGGAGCGTGAGATTGTAAAAGCAATCTTATTATCACCATTGGGAACCTATGAAATTATTCAACTTGGTAAACGTCTTGACGAGGGGCGTATCAAGGTCAAGTCTATTTTTCGTGGTTTGGAAGACGAAGAAACACAGTATGACGAAAAAGAGTACATCGATAAAATTCATCAGTTGATTGGTACGGTGACTGCGTATCACGAGTCAGTAAAAAAATATTTCGATGTTCTTAGAAAAGAAGAGACAAACACGCCGGCTCGTAAGTCTGCGATGGAAGAGCTATTGAAGGTAAATGACAAATTGATGGCGAGCTTTGAGTCCATTAACTTCAACCGTAAAACGATCAATCGTATTGTGATCAAGTTCAAAAACTTAGTGGGCCGCATGTCGGTTCTGCGCCGTCGTATCAAAGATGGTACTGAGAGAACTTTCTCCAAAGACGTCAATGCAATTGTTGAGCGCTTGAAACTAATTGATGGCAACGAAAAAGAGCTCACCAAAATGAGTCGTGAAACAGGATTGAACTACAACAAGTTCCGTTCGTACGCGATTCAGGCTCAAGAGGCTCAGCGTCGATTGCAGCGATTGGATAGCGAAACAGAAATGAATTTTCGCTGGATTCAAGATACATACACTGCGATTTGGAAGGGCGAGAGAGAGGCAGATCTTGCAAAATCTGAGTTGGTAGAAGCCAATTTGCGTCTTGTGGTCTCTATTGCAAAAAAATACACCAACCGTGGCCTTCAGTTCTTGGATTTGATCCAAGAGGGAAATATCGGTTTGATGAAGGCGGTCGATAAGTTTGAATATCGTCGCGGTTACAAATTTTCGACCTATGCAACGTGGTGGATTCGTCAGGCAATCACACGAGCAATTGCAGATCAGGCTCGAACAATTCGTATTCCAGTTCACATGATTGAAACCATTAATAAGTTGGTTAGAACATCTCGATATTTAGTTCAGGAGCTAGGGCGTGAACCGATCCCTGAGGAAATCGCTGAAAAGATGGACATGCCAGTTGATAAAGTTCGCAAGGTTTTAAAAATTGCGAAGGAGCCGATTTCTTTAGAAACTCCGGTGGGGGAAGAAGAAGATTCTCACCTAGGCGACTTTATTGAAGACAAAAAGGTTATCAATCCTGCTGAGGCAATTGTGAATCTTAACTTGGCAGAGCAAACGCGCCGGGTACTTTCAACTTTGACTCCGCGAGAAGAGAAAGTTCTTCGTATGCGTTTTGGTATTGGGGAAGAGTCTGATCATACCTTGGAAGAGGTAGGACAAGACTTTAACGTGACTCGTGAGCGTATTCGTCAGATTGAGGCAAAGGCCCTTAGAAAGCTTCGTCATCCAAGTCGAAGTAATAAGTTGAAGGCGTTCATTGACGGGTAGAAAATTTGGTTTTGAATTTAAAAAAGGGGAAGGTTAAATCCTTCCCCTTTTTTTATCCTATCCAATCTTTAGAACTGTGTGACGTTAAGGTAAGGATAACCTTGTGGTGAAGTCACGGTTACTAAGATATCAGCAAAATTTCCGAAGGATTCGGTTCTTATATCGATAGCAACGATTCGGTCGTAGCGATTGATGTAGGCGCCGGTAAATTGCCCTTGACCTAGGATGGGCGAATTTGTGAACTCATAGAGAGGAATACGAAAGCCATTTTCTGTATGCAGAGTGCCTTCATGAACTTTCAAATTTGCTCGTAGGACGCGGATTTCAATATTCGAAAGTGCGAGCGGTCGCTGCAAGGAGAGTCGGTACCAGGTGCCGTGAGGTCGACGGGAAATTCCATTAATTTGAACTGAGGCTTGATTTAGGCCAGGGTATGGTGCTGGTGGAGCAGGAATTGGACGATAGGGATCGTTAGGGTATCCGGGCCTTCCGGGGTGACCGGGTCTACCAGGATGATGGTGACCTCCATAGGAGACCTCTTCCTGATGTGCTTCATACCAAGTGCCGTCGCTGCGGGAGCAGGCAATACCGCTAGTTTCTTCGTTCCAATTGCCGACGTATATGACATTACGGTATTCACGGCAGGTTTCTCCAGTTCGTTGATTAGAGCCTTCGCGGACAGAGGTGAAGCGCCCGCGCGCCCCGGTTCGAGAGCCATATCTTCTGCCATCCCAGTCAAGGCTTGCACCAGGGGGGCGCCGAAGGCAGTCATATTGCGCTTCGCCGAGGGCGCGGCGATCTCCCTCTTCCAGATTTTGTCCCACTTCGCCACCGATCATTGTACCTGCAATTGCACCAATAATCGTTGCTGCGGTTCTGCCATTTCCGCCACCGATTTGGCTGCCAATGACACCTCCAATAATCCCGCCGATAATGTTTCCTGCAGCGGACCGGTCGGCATAAGCGGGCGCGCTAGCTTGCAGCACGGTAGCTGCGACGAGAGTTGCAATTATTGCTGGCTTTTTCATCTAGAAAGCTCCTTCAAGCGAGTGGTATAAAGTCACCAATTTGATTGGTAACGGTGCAATAATCCATTTTTTGTGCCAATGATTTCGGTGTCAAAATGACATTGATTCATCGGCCCCAGAGATGAATGTGCTTGATAAAGATATGTTTTTTGGTAGGTTCAGTTGCAATCAGATCACCACTTCGGGGGGCTAGCTTAGTTGGTTAAAGCAGCCGGCTCATAACCGGCGGATCGGGGTTCGGAGTCCCTCGCCCCCTACAATTTTCAAGCTGTTCGAACCAGCGTCATAAAAAAAGTTCGAAGATTTATATTTTAAAAGAGAACGAGATGCAGGGTTCACATACTGCCAGTTCTTTCCGAATTGAAACTTAAAACATATTCAATGGGCTTTGTTCTCCCGAGGATTTACAGATGGGACCAGGGAGAGCAGGCACGCGTGCTTAGGCTTTTTCTAAAGTCCGTTGGACTGCCAGAAATCCGATTCCATGATCTGAGAGCGTCTTGGGCAACTTTACTATTAAGTCGAGGGGGTGGCTCCAAGAAAGTTATGTCTATGGGCGGCTGGTCAGATATGAAGACCATGATGATGATATACATGCGCAAGGCAGGTATTGATATTAAAGGGTCTACAAGCGTGCTGGATGATATGCAAACTCACGGGGTGCGGGAGGCTGAAGTCTATGAAATCAGGAGTGGAAATGAATGTTGACATTTTGTTCGGAATAGCGTACAAATGGATATGATCTCTTTTCTAACGCTTCTTGAATATGCAGCATGGTACGACAGTCAGACGGCCAAGGTAAGAGCGCAGATCGACAGTCGGCTACAGAAGATTCGTGATTTTGGTCACTACGGGCACGTCAGAAAATTAAGCTCCGTGCTTTCTGAGATCTAATTCAACAATGGCAATCGAATTTACTGCCCCCGTTATTGATGTAGAGCCAAAAATAGTTGATGGCAAAGTTGTGATTTTAATTCTCGGAGGAAACAAAAATGGACAAGAAAAAGACATTAAAAAAGCCCAAAAGACAGCCGAAAAATCCATAAAAAAGGTTATCAATCCTGCTGAGGCAATTGTGAATCTTAACTTGGCAGAGCAAACGCGCCGGGTACTTTCAACTTTGACTCCGCGAGAAGAGAAAGTTCTTCGTATGCGTTTTGGTATTGGGGAAGAGTCTGATCATACCTTGGAAGAGGTAGGACAAGACTTTAACGTGACTCGTGAGCGTATTCGTCAGATTGAGGCAAAGGCCCTTAGAAAGCTCGTCATCCAAGTCGAAGTAATAAGTTGAAGGCGTTCATTGACGGGTAGAAAATTTGGTTTTGAATTTAAAAAGGGGGAAGGTTAAATCCTTCCCTTTTTTTATCCTATCCAATCTTTAGAACTGTGTGACGTTAAGGTAAGGATAACCTTGTGGTGAAGTCACGGTTACTAAGATATCAGCAAAATTTTCCGAAGGATTCGGTTCTTATATCGATAGCAACGATTCGGTCGTAGCGATTGATGTGGGCGCCGATAAATTGCCCTTGACCTAGGATGGGCGAATTTGTGAACTCAGAGAGAGGAATACGAAAGCCATTTTCTGTATGCAGAGTGCCTTCATGAACTTTCAAATTTGCTCGTAGGACGCGGATTTCAGTATTCGAAAGTGCGAGCGGTCGCTGCAAGGAGAGTCGGTACCAGGTGCCGTGAGGTCGACGGGAGATTCCATTAATTTGAACTGAGGCTTGATTTAGGCCAGGGTATGGTGCTGGTGGAGCAGGAATTGGACGATAGGGATCGTTAGGTATCCGGGCCTTCCGGGGTGACCGGGGTCTACCAGGATGATGGTGACCTCCATAGGAGACCTCTTCCTGATGTGCTTCATACCAAGTGCCGTCGCTGCGGGAGCAGGCAATACCGCTAGTTTCTTCGTTCCAATTGCCGACGTATATGACATTACGGTATTCACGGCAGGTTTCTCCAGTTCGTTGATTAGAGCCTTCGCGGACAGAGGTGAAGCGCCCGCGCGCCCCGGTTCGAGAGCCATATCTTCTGCCATCCCAGTCAAGGCTTGCACCAGGGGGGCGCCGAAGGCAGTCATATTGCGCTTCGCCGAGGGCGCGGCGATCTCCCTCTTCCAGATTTTGTCCCACTTCGCCACCGATCATTGTACCTGCAATTGCACCAATAATCGTTGCTGCGGTTCTGCCATTTCCGCCACCGATTTGGCTGCCAATGACACCTCCAATAATCCCGCCGATAATGTTTCCTGCAGCGGACCGGTCGGCATAGGCGGGCGCGCTAGCTTGCAGCACGGTAGCTGCGACGAGAGTTGCAATTATTGCTGGCTTTTTCATCTAGAAAGCTCCTTCAAGCGAGTGGTATAAAGTCACCAATTTGATTGGCAACGGTGCAATAATCCATTTTTTGTGCAAATGATTTCGGTGTCAAATGACATTGATTCATCGGCCCCAGAGATGAATGTGCTTGATAAAGATATGTTTTTTGGTAGGTTCAGTTGCAATCAGATCACCACTTCGGGGGGCTAGCTTAGTTGGTTAAAGCAGCCGGCTCATAACCGGCGGATCGGGGGTTCGAGTCCCTCGCCCCCTACCAATTTTCAAGCTGTTCGAACCAGCGTCATAAAAAAAGTTCGAAGATTTATATTTTAAAAGAGAACGAGATGCAGGGTTCACATACTGCCAGTTCTTTCCGAATTGAAACTTAAAACATATTCAATGGGCTTTGTTCTCCCGAGGATTTACAGATGGGACCAGGGAGAGCAGGCACGCGTGCTTAGGCTTTTTCTAAAGTCCGTTGGACTGCCAGAAATCCGATTCCATGATCTGAGAGCGTCTTGGGCAACTTTACTATTAAGTCGAGGGGTGGCTCCAAGTAAAGTTATGTCTATGGGCGGCTGGTCAGATATGAAGACCATGATGATATACATGCGCAAGGCAGGTATTGATATTAAAGGGTCTACAAGCGTGCTGGATGATATGCAAACTCATGGGGTGCGGGAGGCTGAAGTCTATGAAATCAGGAGTGGAAATGAATGTTGACATTTTGTTCGGAATAGCGTACAAATGGATATGATCTCTTTTCTAAAGCTTCTTGAATATGCAGCATGGTATGACAGTCAGACGGCCAAGGTAAGAGCGCAGATCGACAGTCGGCTACAGAAGATTCGTGATTTTGGTCACTACGGGCACGTCAGAAAATTAAGCTCCGTGCTTTTTGAGATCAAATTCAACAGTGGCAATCGAATTTACTGCACCGAAAAAATAGTTGATGGCAAAGTTGTGATTTTAATTCTCGGAGGAAACAAAAATGGACAAGAAAAAGACATTAAAAAAGCCCAAAAGACAGCCGAAAAAATCCATAATGATTAACGGTATTGAGCTTGTCAGTCATGATCCATCTGCGATCTTCAAGAATCACAAAGAGATCAAACAGGCTCTTTCCGAAGCTTTGATTGAGGGAGACAAAGAAGCTTTTGTGGATATTCTTTCAGGCTATGTAAGGGCTCATAATATTTTAGAAGTGTGTCGACGCACGGGACTTAGCCGCACGGTGGTTTATGAGGCTATCAGTGAAAATGGCAATCCTTCGCTAGATACTCTTTGTAAAATAATGACTTCTTTCAAAAAAGTAGCCTAATGTAGCGATCTGTAGTCGGTGGGGAAAATGGATATTGAAATCATTAAACAATATCAAGCTCCGCACTCCCTACCAATTTTCAAGCGGCCATGGCGTTTTATTCTATCTTCAATCAGTTACTTTAAGTGATTTCCTCATGAATTTTCCAATGATTCAAATGAATTTATCAAAAGATTATCGTTTAGAAAGGCCTTTGGGCGAGAATTTTTGGTCTCGCGCAGAGCGCATTGTCCCTATTCGCAAAAAACTGCAAAATAAGTAAAAAGGGAAGCGTAAAATGATTGAGCAAACACAGTGTCCTCGTTGTAAGTCTGAAAATATTTATTTTGATGGAAACCTGTGGATTTGCCCCGAGTGCTCCCACGAGTGGACAAGCTTTGAAGCAGATACGAATTCTAAGATTGAGGTTGTAGACACGCAAATTCGTGATTCTAATGGTAACGTCCTTACCGACGGGGACTCGGTGACGGTGATTAAAGAACTGAAAATTAAGGGATCGACATCTGTGGTGAAGGTTGGGACAAAAGTTAAGAATATTCGACTTGTAGATGGGCACGACGGTCATGACATATCCTGCAAAATTGAAGGTATTGGTGCAATTAATTTGAAATCTGCGTTTGTTAGAAAAGCATAAGGCGCTCAAAGCTAAAGAGGATGAGATAGAATGAAATTAGTAATTACATACTTATGCATGGCCTTTACTACTCACGTAGCATCTGCAGGCTACCTTCCACAAGATATTTATAAAAATCTCAAATGCCAAAATGAACTACAAAACCACTTACGCGGTCTATTTTCGAAGGAACCCAAGTGGGATCGGACTGTTGATATTAGTTTTGATACGCAAGCTTTCCGTGCCTCGGAAAAATTGGGAGAGTGGTATGAGCTTTATGCCGCCGAGGGGAAAACTCCAAAAATCAACCTGGTTTCCACGAAGAGGGGTATCGAATATTCTTGGAATAATGCCTGCGAACTGTCAACAAAAGCAATTTCTGGATTTGAATTTTTCAAACAAAACAAAAAAAACCTATCGACAGTTTTTCGGATGAAGACTTAGAACAGGCTCTGAAAACAAATAAAACCGGTGTCATTTATGTCTGGTCTCCGCGCATGGTTTACTCTGTTACAGAATTTTCTAGAGTCCGTGCCCTGGTTTTAAAAAAGGGGGTATGAGTTCATACCAGTTCTTGATCACTCGGCAGATGTTCAAGAGGCAAAAGAGGCAATGAAGACTCTTGAAAAAGAGATAAAAATAAACCTTGCAGGTCTTCAACGACGGCCGACATCTGTGGATTCCTACAAAAAATTAAATTCGGTAGAGCTCTACATGAGAAACTCGAGTCTCCACTTTCCGACCATTTATATATACTCAAAGGGACAACTTCACCCAAGGCGAATTATCGGAGTGTTAACGGATAGTGGTTTAGACTTAGCAATGTCTGAATGGCTAGGGGAGCTTAAATGAAAAACGTTCTTTGCTTTTAACCATTCAATTTTGCGCCAACGTCTCCTTTGCAGGTGTATTCCCGCAAATGAATATATTCCATTTGTTGGTAAGGCGACCAAGCCCAACAGCGATGGAAGGGTGGCGCTCGGCATGTACTCGCGAATCAGTCCGGATGGCCGGTTTGTTTTGCGCTCGTTTTCTGGTGATCACCTGAGTGCAGTGACGTTGATGGAAATTTTTAAGCAACCCAACGGGCTAAAGGGAGCTCGAGCCTACGAGACCGATCTTGATAATGAAGCTTTTCCTGTCCAAGGAAGTTGGAGATTTTTAGTGGACATCGACGGCTCTCATTATTTATTGAAAGACATCATGACCCATCAGAAAGATGCTAAAAAACAATTCCGCGGGGTATAACTGGGTTCTATACAGCAGCGGCAGAGAAGCCTGGAGCCGTCGAACAGGAAATACAAATACGGTCACTCTCCTGGCCCAGCGAACGAAGTGGCGATCAACTTGACCAAGGCATTGGCCAACTTAGTAACGAAACAATTTATGTTAAGAAAAATCCCGACAAAAGTTACAGCAAATTTGATTCCTTCGGCCCTTACTATATGTGCAGCAATATTCAAAAAACGGAGGGAAGACTCTATTCTCTTCCGATGATTTCTACCGATGGAACCGAGTTTTCAGCTTTGCCGCAAAGTCCAGAGGACAGAAAAGTTTCGATGCGAGTTTATAAGTTTGGAGCTGACAATAGATCCTGTGAAAAATCGGATGACTTGAGTGTGGCCACCTCTAAGGCAATATTTGGAATCGCTCAAAGTGGAAAAAAGGCTCCTGTCGTATTTTTATCCGGTTCGACGGTTGCCAATAGACCGGCGTACGGTATTCACCTCTACGACCGGGATCTTAAGCGCACATTTTTGTTGGCGATCGCTCAAAGCGTGTTGCGGCAGATTCGTTTCCAGGAATGACGAAGGATGGGCGGATTGTTTACGGTGCCCGTTGGAGAGATTGCGAATCCTGTGCAGAAACAGTTGGCTATGTGATAACTGATTTTTATCAGACAGAAGACGCGCAGAACTTCAAGAAGCAATTTCCGATCTTGCTAAGAACTTCAAACAGTGTATCACTGAAGAAGAGGTTGCTAAAGTTGAGGCTGAGCAATCGAGGTTTTACGGCTATTAGGTTGCATATGTTGGTTGGCACATTGCTGGCAATTTTATCAGTTAAAAATCATACCGAATTTATTCTTTAGCGGCGGCACAAGGTGTAAACTAGCGAGTGGTTGTTGATCATAACGACTCTGAATAAACAAGGAAGGTGATGTATGAATCAAGCTAAAGCCTTATCTGAGTTTTTAAAAGAAAAAAGAACTCTCTCTGGACTTTCGCAGAAGGATGTTGCCGAAAAGCTGGGGTATAGTTCGGCACAGTTTATTTCGAATTGGGAGAGAGGTCATTCGAGTCCGCCGATTCACACCCTTCGGAAGCTTGCTGAGTTGTACGAAGTAAATGTCGATGAGATGTTCGATGTGATATTGGAGTCTGCTTTAGATCAGGTGCGCATGGATCTGCACAATAAGTTCTATAATCGGTACCAAGCTGAATCCAATGATAAATCAAAGGACATTTAGATTGCGCGGGCGCATGCTTTCGCTAAAAAGAGCTGCGAACCGCAGTCCTTTTTTATGCAAAGTTAAGATATTGCCAAGGAGGCACAGTGCAATGCCAAAGAAAACGGCAGTCGACCAGCGAAAATCTTCGAATAGGGATGAAAGAACCAGGGCAATAATGGGGTTGATGATACTCGTGTATGCGGCCTTTTCCGCTCCGATACGAGCTATCAAAGTTAAATAGGCACCAAATGCAATCACGGATCCAAAACTGATAGATAAAGGAGACTGGTGACGTATTTCGCCGTCCACTGTGTTTCAAGAGATTCTTGGAGAATGAGGGCGATGATAAGAGTGAAGAGACTTCCGTAAAACATACCAAAGGCATTTGAGGCCATGATAGGAACTCCGGTTTCTCGATGCTTATAAGAAACGAGGTTTCCAGCAGATGCGAAGAGAGTTCCAAGCGCACCAAGAGTCAGGCCCCAAATAGAACGAGAGCCTGGTACAAAGTTCATAATTTCTGGTGCAAAGATTAAGACAACTCCAAAGCCACCAACAAGAGCCCCAATGACACTGTTTTTGGTAATGGGTATCTTGTATAAGAAACGAGCTCCCAAAATGTTAAAATAGAGGAGCAACGTGAAAGTGACGGCAACGAGTCCAGAGCTGATCATTTTTTCGGCGAAATAGGTGAGCATATAATTGGTTGAGAACATAAAAATTCCCTGGACCAAAAAACCACTTGTGCTCATTTCTGGAAAATTTAAGGGGAACTTTAAGGGCCAGGCAGGCGGCGAGTAAAATTAAAGATGAAATTAAGAACCGATAAAAAACAGAGACAATAGGTGATGTGCCATTAAGCTGAAAGGTAATTACAAGCCATGTAGAGCCCCAGATCGTAACACAAGTTAAATAGAGGAAGAGGTTTTCAGTCCTCATCCTCTTGTTCTTCCTCGTCATCCTCGTCGTCATCATCATCATCTTCCTCGTCCTCGTCATCGAGGTCATCCGAGGCTTCTATGCGAATTAGCCACCCTTCCTCGTAAGGATCTTCTTGGATGAGACTTGGATCATCAATAACTGCTGAGTTGATCTCAATCACTGTTCCTGAAACAGGAGAGTAAATATCTAAAGGACCATCATCAGTTTCGACGGTTCCACAGACCTCTTCTGCTTCTACCTTATCTTGTTCTGCAGGAGATCTACCGAAGTGATTTCGTCAAAGTCTGCCAAACCGTCTTCATTGATTCCTATGGTAATTACGCCGTCTTCGTTTTGTACCCAAAGATAGCCCATAAAATTTCTTACATCGTTGGCAGACATAGCCCTCTCCTCTGCATTCTAGGTTATCCTAGATATCGTAATACAAATGAAACTCATATGGCGCCGGCCTTAGTTGAACCGGTCGAACTTCGCAGTTTATTCTATAATTGATCCATGTTTCTAGCAAATCGTCACTTAAAACATCATCTTTTTAAGAACGCACCCTCTTTTTCAAGATTCATGAGTCCCTCTTTTATATGATTTCCAAGTGGCTAAAAAAGATAGCTATTTTGGCACTTTAGTCAAAGAAAGGGATGAATAACGCAAAACAAAATTAATTGCGTGAGTATTAAATAATCTTCTAGAAATCCTTTCGCAAGCTTGCTGCCAACAGTGGTTTGTAGTACACAGGCCATCTTACTAAGAAAAGCTTATTGTTGTCGCAATTTCGGGGATTTATGACTACAACGCGTTTTTTCGTTTACGGTTCATTATCCGAGGAATGGTTCATTTCTCTAAGATTAAGAACCTGATCGAATCTTCGACTCCTGCTCAAATTCGAGCCACTGCCTACAGATTAAAAGTAGGTTTTCCTGTGCTAATAGATTCTGAATTGGACTTAGTGCCAAGGCGGCTCGTTGACATAAGATCTACAGATCTCTTAATGAGTCTTTTAGATGAGTTTTTTGGGGTGAATGCTATAGACCCTCAGGGGGACTGTACCATCGTAAAGAAGTTTCAGCTTCAACTGCGGAGGGGAGTCTTCAACTGCCTGGGCTTATTTTTTGAACCCACAAAACTCTTCGGATGCCACTATGATAGTGGGGGCGATTGGATAAAATCTTTAGCTGAAGAGCCAGCCATCACAGAAAAGCTAAGCGACCGTCAAAAGCAGCACATTTCTAAGTTGGGGGCGACATCGGAGCGAGATCGTGCCCATTGATTTACAACTTTCAGAGAGCTCATGAAATTAGAACTCATCGTAGACAAAGGCCGTAGGCTCGCGCTATCTAAGTTCGGTCATGAAGTCTATAGACACCTTGCCTAAATCAATATTTAAGATTGTTCTGATTGAACCAGAGATTCCTCAAAACACGGGAAATATTAAGGCGCATTTGTGTTGCCACAAATTGCGAGCTGCATTTGGTTGGCAAGATGGGTTTTGAAATTAACGATAAAAATCTAAAACGGGCAGGTTTGGATTACTGGCCGCACCTTACTTGGTTCTACCACGAAAGCTTCGAGGACTGGTGGAAGCTCGTCGAGGACCCTTCTCGCATCTGGTTGTTTACTACAAAACCAAACGAGTCTATTTTGAAACTCAGTACCAGTTAGGGATTGGTTTGTCTTCGGTAAAGAAACCAAGGGCCTGCCTCCAGATCTTTAAGCCGTTTTCCAGCTCAGCTTGTGACAATTCCGATGCTTGGAGAGGGGCGCTCGCAGTTTGAATCTTGCCACGACCGTTGCGATTGCCCTACGAGGGGGTTCGGCAAGTGAGCACTCGATAGATAGCATCAATATTAACCAGAGGAGGGCCCAACACTGGACGCCAATAGCCAAAACGCCCTGGTTTCTTGCAGTTAATCGACTTTAAGTCTATCCTTCGTAAACTATGGTAAATGAAGTATTACGCAAAATATTTGGTACGAAGCACGATCGTGAAATGAAGAGAATCCGACCTGTCGTGGACAAGATCAATTCTCTCGAACCTCAGATGCAGGGTCTAAGTGATGAGCAGCTTAAGGCAAAGACTCCTGAATTTCAAAATCGTTTAAAAAATGGTGAAACAGTCGCCGACATTCTGCCGGAGGCCTTTGCGGTATGCGTGAAGCTTCGAGCGTGTTTAGGGATGCGGCATTACGATGTGCAGTTGATCGGTGGAATCGTTCTAAATCGTGGAGCCATCTCCAGAGATGAGAACGGGTGAAGGTAAGACTTTAGTTGCCACACTTCGGTTTATTTAAACGCGCTCACAGGTAAAGGTGTTCAGTTGTCGATGACGGTAAACGACTACTTGGCTCGCCGTGATGCCGAGTGGATGGGGCGCTTGTATGGGGTGGATTTGGGGCTGACAACCGGAATTATTGTTCATGGGCTCAACGATCCGCAGCGCAAAGAGATGTACCGCTGTGATATTACTTATTGCACGAACAATGAACTGGGCTTCGATTATCTTCGCGATAACATGAAGTTTGATCTTGAGGACTACGTTCAGCGTGAACTTCACTATGCTATTGTGGATGAGTGGACTCAATCCTGATTGACGAAGCGAGAACACCGCTTATCATTGGCTGGATACTCGCAGAGGCTTAGACAGACAAACACGTTGCCGTTAATAAGATCGTTCCCTCACTTAAAGCGTGATGTTCACTTTTCGATGGAAGAAAAATCAAAACCGCTTCTCTCACTGAAGAAGGGAATGCCAAAGTTGAGGAGTTGTTAGGTCTTGAAAATCTTTACGATCCTCGCAACATCGATCTTCTTCATCATGTGTATCAGGCATTAAAGGCGCACCATTCTTTATCGTCTCGATGTAGAGTATATGATCAAAGACGGTGAGGTCGTGATTGTTGACGAATTTACTGGGCGTTTGATGCCGGGTCGTCGCTGGAGTGATGGCCTACATCCGTCATAGAGGCTAAAGAAGGCGTTGAAGTTAAAAATGAAAATCAAACCTTGGCGACCATCACCTTTCAGAACTACTTCCGTATGTACGACAAAGGTTGCTGGAATGACCGGAACTGCGGACACCGAAGCTGTTGAGTTTAAAAGATTTATAACCTTGAAGTCTCAGTGATTCCAACGAACAAGCCTATCCAACGTAAAGACCAAGAAGATGTCGTTTACAAGACGGAGAAAGCTAAGTTTAAAGCGATTGCCGCTGACGTCAAGAGAACGTTCGGCAAAAGGTCAGCCAATTCTTGTGGGAACGGTCAGTATCGAAAAAGTCTGAAGCTTTGGGACAGCACTCAAAGGAAGTTATTCGGCACGATGTCTTGAATGCCAAAGCCCATGAACGCGAGGCTGAAATTGTGGCTCAAGCAGGTCGGAAAAGGTGCCGTTACAATTGCGACGAATATGGCAGGCCGTGGAACGGACATTGTTCTTGGAGGTAATTCAGAAGTAATGGCCAAAAAGTCGTTGATGACGAAAATGCTCCAGAGTATGCCGAGGTGCTTGCTAAGTTGAAATCCCAATGCGACGGAGAGCGTAAGGATGGTGGCAGCAGGTGGCCTCTATATTATCGGGCACCGAGCGCCACGAGTCCGCCGAATTGACAATCAACTCGCGGTCGATCTGGACGACAAGGAGACCCAGGTGAATCTCGATTTTATTTGTCTCTCGAAGATGGTTTGATGAGGATTTTCAACGGTGAGCGTATTCAAAGATCATGAGCATGTTGAATATTCCTGAGGATGAGCCCATTACTGCAAAAATGGTTACCAAATGCTATTGAAGGCGCGCAAAGGAAAGTTGAAGGTCATCACTTCGATGTGCGTAAGCACTTGTTGACTATGATGACGTCATGAACAAACAGCGTACTGCTATCTATCGAATGAGGCGTGAAGTTCTCGATGAAATGACGTTGAACGAACTATCTTAGACTTTTTGGGGATGTGACCTCATCCTTATTAGATACGCATGTTCCAGAGTTGGGCAAAAAAGAACAATGGAATCTTGAGGGCCTTAACACCGCCTTGTCTCAGCAGTTTGGCATTCGTCTCGACTTTAAAGACGGTAGCAATTCGGAAGTAATAACTAATGAAGTTTAGTAAGACCGCAAAGATGCTTACGAGCGACAAAAGAAAGCCTGGGCCAGTTTTTTACCCAAGTACAAAAATGGTTCTTTTTGCAGTCGATTGATCATCATTGGAAAGAACATCTGCAGGTGGTCGACAAACTCAAAGAGGGAATTAACCTACGTGGTTATGCATCCAAGGACCCCTTGATCGAATATAAAAGAGGCATTTAATGCTTTTGAAAATCTAAATAATATTATCAAGGCAGATGTTGTTGAAAAGATCATGAAGGTTCAATTGGTGAGTCAGGATCAGAATCCTGAAGATGTGCTTGAAGGTTTGAGGCAAGAAAGTACTGATTTGAGTGAGCTCGATTACCAAGCGCCAAGCGATTCTGACATTGGATCTATGGATATTGATCTCAAAACGAATGAGAGCGGGACCTCCCCGCAAAGGCAAAAGATGTCATTTAGCCGTCAACCTGTAGATGATAGTAAGCTCAATCTTGCCGAAAGACGCAAACAAAAGAAAAGGTAAGCAATGGCTTTGTGCCCAGTTTGCCAATCTGAAATTGAGATCACTTCGCAGCACCATGGTACGCTTTATACGTCCCAGTTGTAACGGAGTTTTTTTGTCGATTGGGCAGGAGAGCCTGAAAATCAATGCCCCAACGGGAGGACGAGGTTCCGTTGGAGCCACTCGACCTTGACGGCGAGAGGTGGATGCTCCATCCTCAAGTTCCGATTCGCCAGCAGATTACGATTTTCCAAGCACTAGGCGAAGCGTCGGCCTCCCGCAAAGATTCTTTTTGGAGATTACGGATTTTGAAATGCGGATGTTACACAAGCGGCATTTAACTACAGTTGTGATATGGGTATAGATACAGCGGCGATTTATGAGCAAGTCAAAGAGGCTGTAACAGATTCCAAGTTTGGTTGGAATGTAATACAGGTGATGACCCAGATCAAAGGCGGGGTTTTGACATTAACCTCATTGAATGCCGCAAAAGCCAGTATACTTGCATAAAGGGTCAAATATCTTCCTGTCAAAGTCTGTTTGAGTCAGGATGTTCTTTCAAGTCAACCTAAGCCCGATCGTGGTTGCTATTTTACTAGGCATAATTGCACCAACGAAGCTTTTGCTAGCAAAGCCGCCGCAAGAGAAGAAAAGAAAGAAGAAGCAGGAGCTGCAGATTCGGGCCGCGAGGTCGGGCGTGACAGAGTCTCAAAAAAGAGCTCAATGAGGCGGCCGAGTTGGTAAAGACACATGTTCGCTTCGCTAAAAGGTAAAACCTAAAGAAGAAAATATTAAAGGCTAGTTGAAGAAAAGCCGCGCACCGACGCCGCTAAAACTCAAAGAGATTATTCAAGAGATGGTTAAAGAACACCGCGAGATGGGCAAAATGATT
>JADJYV010000005.1 GCA_016719575.1 Pseudobdellovibrionaceae bacterium
AAATTTTAAAGATAATCTTCGGGAGTGGAATATTTTTCCTTTTTTTCCCCAAGCCCTCAATTATAAAATCGACAATTTCTTTAATTGAGACATTTCTCTCATCCTGCCCCAAGTAAATACCCCTGGCCTCTTTTTAATTATTAAATCTGTCATGTAAAGTAAATTTTTAATACTGACTACAGTTCTCATTTGCCTCATAGGCGAAAGGCAGTATAGGGATTTTATCCACTAATCTAATCAGGGAAGCCATATTGCCCTTCACCCCCTCTCCGTAAATCATCGGCGGACGAATAATCGCAACTTTGAATTTTTCGTCTTCTAATTTTTGCAGAATTTCCTCGGCCATGGCCTTACTTTTTCCGTACGAGTCTGTAGGCTTAATGGGTGTTTTTTCATTTAAAACGAAGTTCTTGTCATCCAAAATCCCATCAACTCCGTACACTTTTACCGTACTATAAAAAACAAACTGCTTCACTCCAGCGGCTTTTGATCTACACGCTAATTTTTCCGTTAGCGTCGTATTTACCTCGTAATATCTCTGGAAAGGAACAATGGAAGATTGATGAGCAAGGGCCGCCAGATGCAAGACAACATTGACACCTGAAAAGTCTATGTCCTCTACGGCAGTTTCTCTGAGCGAAACAGGCACAATTTCATATTGTGTTTCATAGCTTTTTATGAAGTTGGAACCAACGAAGCCCGTGGCGCCCGTAATCATGATTTTTTTTTTGACGTTTTGAAATGTCATACTAAGTATTCCCAACAATAACAGAAGCTGTGGCTATTATTTGCAATTCTCCATGGAATGGACAAATGGTCTTAACTGGCCATTTCAAAAGTTTTAGATGAAAAGATGATTTATACAACAGATTTTACTTCTAAGTAGTCTGCGGAGTTAGTTGCTTACCCAGAAGTCTTATGGATTTTCAAATTATATAAGAATAACCACGAGCAGCAGGTCCTTTTAAGTACATGCTCCACACGACCTACTCGAGCATCCCAAGAAACTCTCTCGCCGAGTAGATTTTTTTCTCTGGCAGCTCCAGACTTAAAAAACGCCTAACCGCACGAGCTATTGACTTCGAAGAGTAAGGATCAAAGGTTTGAGCAGGGGCAACAAATTCTCGCACGTAGTCCAACTCGGATGCTAATATTGGTAAGCCAAGACTCCTGGCCTCTAAAAGAGGCAGCCCGAATGACTCTGTCTGCGATGGGAAAATAAGCGCTCCACATTGTTGATATAAACCTAACACTTCTTCATGAGAAAGACTCCCCAAATTGAAAATCTTAACCCCAGAGTCTTGCAAGCTGGAAATATACGAAAGAAGCTCAGTGTTACTGGAATGCAGCGTGACCCGCCAAGCTCGGATAAACGCCCTCGTCACCAAGCTTTTCCGGGCCTCGAACAGATTTCGATGATTCTTATGTGGGTCTCCCGAGCCTGGATAAACGAAATCATGCTTCAGCTTAACGTCTTCTTCTCGACGCTCTAATAATTTAAATGGGGCAACCACCACATTCGCATTTGGAAAATCAGTCAAAAAAAGATCTCGAACTAATTCAGACTGTACATAGACTGTCTGAACCTCACCCATCCCCCAGCGCAACCAAAAACGTTCAATCTTATGCTTAATTTTGGTCTTAGCGAAAAAGGAATTTTAGAGTATTTTTTTAACAACACGGTGTTCTGAAAATACAAACTAACTCGCCCTTTTGACCGAAAAGGGGAGATTTCAAAGAGAACCGTTCGGCCCATTTTCACTTGCTTCCAAAGTAAATACTCGGCAACAAGTCGGCCAAAAACAGTAGGCTTAACATTTACGCGCATGATATTTTCACCGAGATTAACGCTTGGCGCGAATCTTGAGTCAAAAAAGCACGTACTGGGTGACTGTAGGCTCTTGAGGATCTCCTCCAAGAGGACCTTGCCCCCACCTTGATGAATGTTTGAAGCGTAAATGACTATCATTTAGTAAAATATACGTTTGATGTGTATTCTCGTCTATGAAAGTATAGCCGACTTAGTTTCTAAATTTTGCAGGGCTTGTCTAAATATGAAATCACATGTGCTCAGAAAATACAGTAATACTTTTTACTACAGTTCATATTCTGATAACAACATTTGGCGCGTTTAAATACCCCGGATCAATTGCCTACTATCTTCTTTTTCTCAGCAAGCTTTTTCGGCCTTGGGCTTACTTCTTTAAAAAGCAAAGACTCTCCAAGTTATATTTTTTTTGGTATCATGCTATGGTTAGGATTTTTTTGTAAAACATCGGTTCATTTGGCACTAGGAAACCCATTTGTTGAACCCATAGGAGAGTTCTTAGGAACTGCCGACGAATGGGACTCCGTCCTACTCGTCTCGTCGATTGGCTCGATGGGCTGCTCCTTAACAAAATTTTTCCTCAACAAAGCATACAAGCATAATGCGCCTGAAAACTTACTTTTAGCCCCCGCTGCCACCTTGGAGTATTCAACCTGGTACCTCAAATATAGAAACGCCACGCTAATACTCAGCACCCTGCTCGTTAGCGCCTTAGGGGTTTTTAATCTAAAATATGGAATTACGGTTAGTGGCGTCGTTGCTGCAACAATTCTTCCTTGGCCTCTCAATGCTTTTACAGGGTGGCTCCTGTACATTGGATTCGCTATACTTATATCTCATATTTCATATCTGGAATTCGCTTTTTTTAAGACAACAGCTAGGTCCTTTTCTCTCTCAGTATATGAAGGCTTAGTTTCTTCAGTTTCAATAATTAGCAGAGGTTTATTTTTATTCCATGTCATACCCGTCGTAATTGTTAATTTAGTCAATCGAGACAAACTACTTATGTCTTGGCGAATGACATCTTGGTTCATCGCCCAATTCATCGTCGCATTTCTCGTAGGATCTGCGGGAGTCACCCTCATTCGCAATTATTTATTTGACGATGGCTCGTCGATTTTTGACTTCTACCAATTTGAAGACAAAGATATCCTTCTGTTTGAACTTTCAGATTTATCCCAGTCTCTACCAATGCAAAAACAAACTAAAACTAAAGCTCACACCGTTGATAGCGAACCTCTCTGCCAGCGCCAACCACAAACACAACAACAAACAGCATCGCGACTGCCATAAATCATGCTCAAAACGAAGAAAATAAAATCCCAATCGTTTTAAATAAAATACTTTCACTAACGATAGATAGGTGGGTGGGCATAGAGGGCGTAATGGCGGTCGAAGCATACCCCAAAAAAGAGATCAGCCTATTCGTCAATAGTCTATTCAGAAGACCCACGGTTGGCGAGCTAGACGTCTACGAGAGCATTTCAAAGTCAGTATATCAACCTAGTATGAAATTTAGCTTTGCCAGCATCCCTGGCCCCATAGCCTTTTTATATTACACAAACAGCCTTGCTATTGTTTTCGTCGGGATGGCTCTGTTTACCGTACTGATGAAAATTGTAGATTTTGTAGTTTTTAGAAATTTCAAAAACTGCTTTCTATCTGTACAGCTAGGCTTCTACCTAGCGAATTCCCTTGCACAGTCTGGTCTTAGCCCACGACCGTTGCTAATTTCATTTTTAATGACCACCTGTGGTCTTGTGGTCTTAAAGATTTTTATTCTGTTTTGCGCCAAACGGGCGGATATTCGAACCAAAGTAAGATAAGAACAAGTAGCAACAAACTAAGCCACAAATTGTCATTAAAATGAAATTAGCAACGGCCTAGGACTCAGGGCCAAATTGAGAAAAACTATTCGCCAAGTAGAAGGATACCTGAGCAGACAAAAATGCATTTCCGAAAACTTTGTACACGACTGTATCAGAAGCAACTATAATTAATCCAACCAATAACATCCCAACAAAAACAAACCACAATTTCCCGGGGTAATATAAAAAGGCGACAACTCCCGGAATACTTGCAAAGGAGTACTTCTCTCTTGCTGGATAGAGCGACTGAGAAATCTCCTCATAAACATCGACTTCACCAACCCTGGGTACCCGTAATATTGATTTCGCCATAAGATCAAAACTTTTATTTGGATAGGCGACTACTGAAAAACCCCTTCAGCCCCAATCCATCGATCAATTGTAAGGCCAGAAACTTGCGAGTAATAATTCCAAACTTACCCTCGAGTAAAGACATTCGCTGGAAAATATTTTTAACAGAGTATCTTTGAGTGTTCAGATATAAATCCCCGTATAGAGACGATCTTAATAAGGTGACGGACGAAGAGCTCGCAACAAAACACAACGAAAAAATAAAAACTTGCAGAGCTAATTTTTTAAAATCTAAATTCAAACGCTTTCGATTCAAATAATTTATAAACAGAATTGGCAGGTTGTGAAATAAAAACAACCCCCGACTAATGATAGAAACTGACGTAAAAGCCCCTCAAAGCATGCTAGAAAAAACCAAGATTTTTTAGCTTTATTAGAACTAAACTCCCAATATGCAAGAAATGAGATCCCAATTGCAAATCCAATATAAAGAAGCCAACCACTGATTGCATTCAGCTTAAACGGAAGCACAGTCACAGCGTGCAGACCACTCATTGTAATACCTAAGGCAATATTTCCAATAGACACAAAAGCTATTGCCACAATTACAAACAAGACAATAAACAGTCGATGTTTTAAATAAAACTGCGGCACAGAAGCTGTGCCCAAAACAGTGATATCATTTTTGTTTCAAAATACTTCGTCACAGCTTTGCTAAACAAAAAGCCTATAGCACCCACTGCGGCTACCATTAAAGATTCATCCCACTGCGCCGCCTGTCCATTAAAAAACCAATTGGCTCAACAAATGGGTAGCTCAGAATAATATGAGTCGTAATCTTCAACCAAAATCCCAACCACAGAATAACGCCAAAAAACATATATCCTAGGGACGTTCGAGATCTAATAGCTGCGACCAAAAGAAAATAATAAATCGCAGTAAAAACAGCATAACTGACCGCCCCTCCCTCAAACCTGGCAAGGGCAACGCCACCAAAAAGTAGGTGAAAAGCTAGAAGAGTGATTTCGATTTTACTTAGTTTTAACATCGAACCCAAGGCTAAACTATAAACACTGAGTTAACAATAGAGGTTTTATACAAAATAAAAATATATTACTCAAATTCTATGCAGTTTTTCTTACTACAAGCCATGCAGTGCTAATAAAACTGCAATCATAAATACAAATGGCAAATCCTGCCGAGGAGTTAGGCCAATTTGAGCAAAGAAATTTGCAAAGTAGACCCCCAAAAGAGAACACAAGAAGGGATTCTCAAACAACTTAAAAATGAAAAGTTCAATCGCCAAGACAAGGATAGTAAGCGCAACCATTCCAAAAATACCACCGACAGCAATCCACTTAAAAATAGAAATGCGACGGGCCCAGGAAGACTCGCAAATTGCCAAATTTGGCTATCCACGTAACGATAAGGCGACTTTGAAATCTCCTGAAATAGCGTGGGGGACTCATTTGTTCTCTTTTCCACTAGCGCCCTCGTAAAGAGACCAATGCTCTTGCTCTGAAAGGCACTCACCGCCATCACTGACTCTATACCGACAAAACGGCCCAAGAAAAGACCACCAATACCTTTGAGTAGGTCCAGGTTTATACGCTCTGTAAGGCCAGAAAAGTTTATTTTCACTTGCCGAGATAGAGGCTCCGCATTTGCATTCAGTCCCGTGCGCGCCTGAAGCGAAGAAACAATTTCAGCTTCTTCCTTTTCGAGGCTTTTGAGATGGTCGCCTTGTGGCTCGCCCTTTGCGATAAGCAGTTTGACATGCTCAATTCCTCCTCTCAAAACCTCTAGCCTGGTTAAAAGGACCTGATTTTTGAAACAGGTTTTGACTATCGGGATATAAAATCCCCGAAAAACATTTGCGCCGAGAACAGTCACAGCTATAACAATGCCGCAAAGTAGAATGTACCGAAGGAGCGACCTTGTGCGAAATATTGCAAAATATTGTCTATTTTCAACAAAGCCCAAAACTGCGGCAAACAGTGCAGCACCAAAATACCCTGGCTTAAAAACCGAAATGCTTGCAATAACCCCCTCTGTTAGTATCGCGCTCAACGGAACTCTGATATTCCTTTTGAAGGCGACCTCCCAAGGCGTTACTATCGCCAAAAGAATTGAGACACCTATGCTCACAGTCCATGCTATTACTGCATTAAGAGGCCATGGAAATATCACTTTGGGACTTAGCCCAACTTGTTGAATTCCAAAAAACGAATTAATAAAGGCAACGAACAAAATTGCAAAAAAATAAAAAATCCAAATAGATTTTCTGTATTGGACAAAAATATCTGGAGCTCTTGGCTGCATCGAAAAAGTGAGTGTGGGCTTGTGACCGACAAGTGCGGCCCATAGAACTCTCCCAAAGTGCCACCCCTGCAAATGCCACAAAACTTACAATTAAAACCTCGTCCCAAGCTGATGGCGAGTTCTTAAAGTTTCCTATTGGCTCTACCCAAGGACCTTGTTTGATTAAAAAAACATTAAATTTTACCCAAAATCCCATCAGCAAAAAAAAGGTAAAAAATATAAAACCATAGCTCACTTGATAAATAAATATGCTCAACGTTAAAAACAGGCTTACCATCGAAAACGCTAAGAACAATGCTTTCGATCCCGAATATAAAATCGCTCCAGAAATTGTCGCAACCAACCAGAGGAGCAATATGCATCCCAGGACAATTTTCTTGGTGTTAGTGAAGTTACTTACTATCATCGACCACCTAATACGCCCCAAAGAGACGAATTTCTCTCATCTCAGCCTGACATCGGTCTGAAATATTTTTTCGCTTTTCAGTAAGGCAATTAAAAATCCGACTATCACCAGGAACAATGCCCTTACAGACGTTTTTTATATCAGGATAGCAGACAATTTTTAGGCGTTTACGTCGCTCACGCATCTCCATGGCAAATGTTGCGCACTCAGAGGACAGTTTGTCTATATTCCTATTCAAACACTTCCCCGCCTCCCTAGGCTCAACGCCAAGGCAAAATTTACGAAAGTCTTTGTCACACGGGTTTGCATGAGCAACTAGCGATAAGCTAATAAAAATCCACGTAAACAAAAGAACTCTGTAATTTTTAAAAGCCTGCAAACTAACACCCCAACCCACGCTCATACGCCCCAATCTGCTCAAGCGTAATCTTCCGAGCATCGCGATCAGCGGCATAAGCTTTATTCCATTCAACGATTTTCTCTAGAGCCTCGTTAAGACCCCAGTTAGGATGCCACCCCAAGCAAGCTTTTGCTTTTGAGCAATCCAGCTTCAAATATGTGGCCTCGTGAACAGCGCCAGGATCACTAGCAACTTTATAGGTGGCTCCATCACCCCACATTTTAGCTAACTTTTGTACGATCCAATCGACCTTCTTGGCGTCAGAGTCCTCCGGACCAAAATTAAATGCCTCAGAAAATTTATCACCCTGCTCGTAAAGGCCCTGAGCAAGAAGTAGATAACCTCGCAAGGGTTCAAGCACATGTTGCCACGGACGAATCGATTGTGGATTTCGCACTAGGACCGTTTCCTTTTCTCAAACGCCCTAAAAATATCGGGGATCAAGCGATCCTCAGCCCAATCACCGCCGCCAATGACATTACCGCCCTCGCTGAAGCCAGAAAAAACTGACTTGTTACCTGATTCATTAAAAAACGACTTGCGATAGGCAGAGGTCACCAGCTCTGAACACCCCTTACTATTGCTATAAGGATCATGCCCCCCCATCGGTTCATTTTCTCGGTATCCCCAATGCCACTCTCGATTCTCGTAGCACTTGTCTGTGGTCACGTTCACCACCGCACGAACTGAATCAACTACGCGCACCGCCTCTAGCAAATGCACAGTGCCCATCACGTTTGTCATATATGTTTCAATAGGATTTTTATACGAGTATCGAACCAGTGCCTGCGCCGCCATGTGAATGACAATATCTGGTTTTGTTTTTCCATGACTTTTTTAAATTTTCAAAATCACGAATATCGCCAATATGAGAATCAACAGCGCTCGCAATGTTAGCCTTTTCAAATAGCGATGGCTTCGTCTGCGGCTTCAAAGCATAACCGGTAACTTCTGCCCCCATCTTATGGAGCCACAGACTCAGCCAGCTGCCCTTAAATCCGGTATGCCCAGTTAAAAAAACTTTTTTTCCATTCCAAAAAGAATCTACCACACCCGCCATGGTGCCTTCCCGCTCTGCCAAAGCTCTTCAAGATGATTTTTATCACGAAGCGTATCCATCGGTTGCCAAAAACCCTTGTGAAAATACGCGTGCAATTCGCCGTCCTTTGCCAAAGACTCCATCGGCCCCTTTTCCCACACTGTTTTGTCGTCAGGAATAAGATCTATTACTTTGTGGTTAAGAACAAAGAAGCCTCCATTGATCCAATTGCCATCGCCCTCGGGTTTCTCTTGAAAACTTCGGACCTTGTCTTCTTGCAAGTTCAGAGCGCCAAATCGCCCCGGAGGCTGAGTCGCCGTCAAAGTCGCAAGCCCCCCGTGTTTTTTGTGAAAATCAAGGACCTGCTGAATATCGACGTTGGCCACGCCATCGCCGTATGTAAGACAAAAATCTTCTTTGCCAATATAATCTTTGACCCTGCGGATCCGACCACCCGTCATCGTCTCTTCGCCCGTATCGACAAGTGTGACCTTCCAAGGTTCAGAACTGTTCTGATGGATTTCCATTTTGTTACTCTTCATGTCGAAAGTAACGTCTGAAGTGT
Source organism: Pseudobdellovibrionaceae bacterium (assembly GCA_016719575.1). Taxonomy (GTDB): domain Bacteria; phylum Bdellovibrionota; class Bdellovibrionia; order Bdellovibrionales; family Bdellovibrionaceae; genus JACMRP01. The sequence continues at coordinate 8,720 of JADJYV010000005.1, forward strand.
GCAAAAATAATTCGCAAAATATTCCTTTATGACGTAACCCTTGTAGCCACAGCAAATCACAAAATCATTGAGGCCATAGTGAGAATAAATTTTCATGATATGCCAAAGAATGGGCTTGCCACCAATTTCAATCATCGGCTTTGGCTTCAAATGACTCTCTTCACTGATGCGAGTTCCGAAACCGCCCGCTAAAAGCACGACCTTCATATCGCTCCCTTTGCTACTCTCCCTGAGACTTTATTAGATCAATGCCAGTAGGTACAAGGATTTGCCCCATTCTGCACCAAATTATTTCTTTTCAATTGATTGCAATAAGGGGCCCTCTCTTGGTAAGAAATTGAACTCTAGCCAGGAGTCACAAATGCCAGTAAGTCCCTCAGGTAATGAAGAACTGCGTGCGTCGCTTATAAATTCGGCCAAAGCCCTCTTTCTTCAAGAAAACAAACCAAAAACCTTTACCCCTGGCTCTACCTATATCCCCGTCACAGCCAAAGTTGTTGATGAGGCCGACCTCGGCCATCTCATTGACGCATCGCTAGATATGTGGCTCACCGCTGGCAGGTATGCGCGGGAGTTTGAGTCTGTCTTTGGTAAGTATTTTGGTCGCACCACAAAGTCGCTGCTGGTAAATAGTGGCTCTAGCGCCAATCTTGTGGCGATTTCAGCCTTGGGCTCTCCAGAACTCCGAAAATTCGGTTTTGAACCTCTTAAACCTGGCGACGAAATTATCACCGTAGCTGCTGGATTTCCAACAACGGTAAACCCCATCGTGCAAAACGGCTGGAAACCCGTCTTTATCGATGTGGATGCTAGCACGATCAATGCCCTGCCAAAACTCATCATGGAAGCAAAAACACAAAAAACTAGAGCCGTTGTCCTGGCTCACACTTTGGGCAATCCCTATCGTGCCGATATTTTGGCCGACTGGTGTAAATCCGAAGGACTCTTTTTAATCGAAGACTGCTGCGACGCCCTCGGTGCCACTATTCAAAACAAACCCGTCGGCAGCTTTGGCGAATATGCCACCAGTAGCTTCTATCCCGCTCATCATATTACCATGGGTGAGGGCGGCGCCGTGATGTCTAAGGACGGCCGTTTCAAAAAAATTGCAGAAAGTATCCGTGACTGGGGTCGCGACTGCTGGTGTGAGCCCGGCAAAGACAATACCTGTAATAAAAGATTTTGCTGGAAGCTCGGCGATCTTCCCGAAGGTTATGATCACAAATATATTTACTCTCATGTCGGTTACAATTTAAAAGTCACCGATATGCAAGCCGCCCTCGGCGTTTCTCAGCTTAACAAAGTCGAATCCTTCGTTGAAGCTCGCCGCAACAACTGGAACTACCTCTACCAAGGGATCAAATCCTCTCCTGTCTTATCTAAAGCCTTCACTCCCGTCGAGGCTACGCCCGAAACAAATCCAAGTTGGTTTGGATTTCCACTCTATTGCGCTGAGGGGCTCAATCGCGAAAAAATCGTCTCGAGCCTCGAAGAAAAAAAGGTTGGAACAAGACTCTTGTTTGCGGGCAACTTGACCAAACAGCCTGCCTATAAAAACGTCGACTATCGTATTCACGGTAGCCTAAAGAATACCGATCATATTATGACTCATCTGTTCTGGATCGGAGTGCATCCGGCACTCGATAAAGCACGGATGAATTATATGCTTGAGCAGCTTGAAAGCATTGCGAAGTAGGAACTCATGACTTCAATTCTAATCACTGGAGCCACTGGATACACAGGTCGATTCTTAGCAAACAAACTCAGTAAGATGGGCTTCGATGTTCACACCATCCAAAGATTAGAATCGAACGTCAACGAGACTAGCCTAGAAAAAGAAATCACCGTACATAGAATAAAGATTGATTTCGATTCTATTTTAAATCTATTTAACAATCACACTTTTGAAACTGTATTTCATTTGGCATCACATTCGAGCTATCAATGCGAGCCCGACGAGATCCCAAGATTAATTGAATCAAATATTCTATTCGGAATCTACATTTTAGAAGCAATGGCAAAGTGTGGCTGTAAAAACATCATAAACACAGGAAGTTATTGGCAGCATTTTGAGACAATTGAAAAAGAACCAATTTGTCTGTACGCAGCTACAAAGCAAGCATTTGAGGACATTATTAACTACTACGTCTTCTCAAAAAAAATCTCTGCAATCAGCCTAAAACTGTACGACACATATGGCCCCGAAGATAATCGCAAAAACTTTTCAACCTAATAGATACATCTGCAAAAGAGAATACCAAATTAGAGATGACAAAGGGCGAGCAGCAATTAAGCATGGTCTATATTGATGATGTTACAGATGCTTTAATACATGCCCATGCAATATTAAAAACTTACCAAGCTCCAAAGCATCAGCACTATTATGTCTACGGAGAATTACTAACACTTCGATCTATTGTGGAAGAATATGTTCTAGAAAACTCTTTAAAAATTTCTATCGACTGGGGAAAATTCCGTATCGAGAAACTCAGATTATGCGGCCCCACTTAGGCCCCAAATTGCCGGGATGGCACGCTAAGACTCCCCTTCGCGATGGTTTAAAAAAATGCGTAGCAAAAACTTGTCTAAGAAAGATAGTTAAGAAATGATCTCAAGTTATCCCGCAGTTCAAATATATATACTTAGCCGCAATAGAGTTGAATATTTACGGGAAGCTCTCGCTTCAGCTCTAAACCAGAGCTATCAAAATTATGAAGTTATTATTTCAGACAATTCAACCAACAACTCAGTCTGGGAATTCATTCAAAACCGTGGCGAAAATATAAAAGTAAAATACATAAAGAGACAAGATAATTTAACTTTCATGGACCACACTAACGTCGCACTCTCAGAGGTTCACGCAGACTATTTTATGCTTTTTCATGATGATGACATTCTCATGCCGGATGCAATTACTAATCTTATGCAGATTATCCTTAAAGAAGTCGATCTTTCTGCTGTTGGTAGCAATGCATACATAATAAAAAACCGCGTGCATACAAATGAGATTTTCAATCCACATTTGAACGTCGACAAGAGGATCTTCTCATGCGATGATCTCGTACGGTACTATTTTACCCCAGAAGAGAGTCACGTCCCATTCCCGTCGTACCTCTATAGAAAAAATAAGATAAAAGATATTTTTTTATCCTCCAAAGAGGGTGGAAAACACGCGGACGTTTCCTTCTTAATAAAGTTGATTCAACGAGGGCCAATCTATTGGATAAGTAAACCTTTCATGGAGTATAGACAGCACACAGCCAATATCTCACTTAGTATCGACATAAGGGACATATTTAGCCTCTGCAGATATGTTAAAAAAAATACTCAAGTATCAAAAGATACACTGCGCACTTTCAAGATGAAACATCTTTTACTTTGGTCAACCCATACTATGCGAAATCACCCAGCAAAAAACCGCTGGCGCGAAACAATTATCAAAAGGTCCGCTTTTGTGTATGCCATTTCGCACCCTCAATTAATCATCAAATCTTTGTCGAAAAAAAAGTCCTCGCAGCAATTCGTAAGATGGCAACATCGAACACGTAGACCTGAGATCATTTATTACGTTAAATAGTTGGTTTTCTAGCGTATTTACATAAAAACATTTGCATTTACATTTGTTATTGTTTTTGCTATTCTTATATGTGTGAAATTAGAGAAAATAGAGTATGAAGGATTCGACTGGGACTATGGAAACTTTTTACATGCTCAACACCACGACGTCCCATTTGAAGCCATAGAGAAAGTCTTCGAGCAAGAACTGCTTTATTTTCTAGATACGAAGAACACGGGCAGCGAGAAGAGATGGATCGCTGTGGGCGAAATTGAACCTAACAGGTTTGCTTTTGTAGCTTTTACGATAAGAACTGTAGGCACAGATAGACTAATTAGACCAATCAGCGCAAGATATATTCACAGAGGAAGTAAGGAAGAAAGAGTTTATGAAGAAATCAGGAAAAAAATCCTTGAAGAGTAAAGAAGAAAATTTATTTGACGACCCTTTGTCTGGGGATTTAAGCGAAATGATGATTGATGCTGACTGGAAAATGGCACGGTTTGAACTTACCAAACCAAAAACTGAAACTGTGACACTGAGAATGAGCAAAGATCTTCTTAAAGGAATTAAGGCGGAAGCTAAAAAACTCGGTCTTGATTATCAAAAATTTATGCGAATTATGATGGAAAATCATATAAGAAGAAACAAGGCTGGCTAATATTTTTACTAGAAAGATTTAGCCAAAGAACTTAAGACAGTTTCGTCTGCACGAAGAAGTAAAACCACAAAATCACTCACTCCTTGGCGAAACCGTGTTCTTGTCCGCTCATCACTCATTTATCTACTAACTCACCCAAAAATTCTTGTAAGCTCCGCACTAAAGAAAATCAGAAATATGAATTTTTAAAAATTGAAACTCTCTCCCCCCAAAGCTGGGCTTATTTAGTGGATGTTAGTTATCAAAAGTGTTATTAGTTTTATTTAAGGAATTGGGTTTACAATGTCTGAGTTGCCTTCGTGGGAAGAACTAAAAGAAAGAGCCTCCGCAAGTCATAAGCTTGCGAAAATGGCACTTGATTCAGGTGATGAATATTTACTACCAAATGCTCTTGAAAATATGCATTTTGCTGTCGAGATTTCTATGAAGGCTGCCATAAGAAAAATGGTGGTACTATCAGGCATGGGGCCTGAAGGTCACAATTTAGAACGACTTAGTAAGGCCCCTTTTGGTGATAGCAAAACGACTCTACGAAGCATGGCTATAAAGCAGACTATGAGGTGGGTTTTGACCAACGGCCTATCTGCTTGGTCTGTGGATTGCAGATACAAAAGCATGGAAAGTATGAAGGACAAGATCTCCTTTATAAACGATTACGAGAGGCTTTATCTATGGATAAAACCAGCTTACTACAATAATTCAGACGGTGTTTAAAACTTTGACACCTGAGAATGTGTGTATTTTAAAGCCGAAGAAGACCTTTTGGGTGTCAGAGTTGTTTCAAAGGCTTTTCAAGGGATAACATTCTCAGATCGTTTTAGGCAATTGGGTGACTTGATTCAGGCTCAAAATGCTGAAGAATTAGCACCTTTTGTTTTTATTTTTGAGGCTTTCACCCCTGAAGAGCTATCTCGGTTGCCAAACGATGGTGAAGCTTCTCAAAACTCATCTGATAAGGGCATGAAGCAGTCTGCTCAACCTTTAGAGCCATAACTAAAACCGGAAATAGCATAATTTCCGCTCTAAGGCGTCTTCGTGATCGCCTCAATGCGAAGCTGCAACCGCCAAATCGCCCAAAGTAAGTAACCGCCAAAAACACTGCAAATACCACTGATCAAAAAGTGACTTAGCGAAATGTCCAAGAAAAGCATGGCGACAAACGGAATTGAATATAAAAAGAACCCTTCCAATAAACTGCATATCCAAGCAGATCGGCAGGGATCTGCTTCATACGCAGGAACATAGCACCGCAGCCTAAAAACCCCGCCAAGACCAAAATCCTGGGACATAGGTTGCCGTCACTGGCTCTATTTGTGACACCAACCACAAGCCTAAAACCACAACCCCGGCACCAAGACCATAAGGAAATATCGTTGCCCGGGTCTTCATTTCAGACTGAGAGACCGCATAGATAAGGTTTGTCGTCATTCTAAAAAACTCAATAGCCGCCCCCCAAGCAACAACCGTCAGGCTGTCTTCAAAGTGCGAGCTTACCAAAATACGCAAAAGAAACTGCGCGCCCACCGCCACAAATATCATCGTAGGAATGTAAACTGATAATGAATGCAAACTTAGAACTTGCCAAGCTCGAGCCCTTAGACTCTGGCCCCTCTTGCGAAATCGTCGCATAATAGCGTGGATAGAAATATTGATTTACCAAAGACTCCACCAAGCCCGCAATGCTGGTCGCAACGCCAAGCCCAACGGCCAAAGTGGCCAAACTCTCTGCCCCCATCTTCGATTCACAATCAATCGATAGGACTGGCTTTGCCCCCACATCAGAGCCGTCGTCACCGCAATCGGCAAATAAAACAAAAATGCCGTCTTGTTAAAAAATAGGTTTTCTGACTGGGGAGCCTCTGGCGCGGGAGCCTTTACTTCTGATTTCTGGATTATCTTTAAGAAATAAACCCAAGACATTATCGCACCAAGCGCCTGCCCTACAAGAATACCAAGCAGCCAAAAAAATGCGCTCTTGGTAAAAATAAAAATGGCCGCGATCGAAGCTAAAAAACCAACCACTTGAGAAGTCAGATTAATCGCAACAAAAGCCCTACGGTACTCGAGCATATTCAGGCTCGGGCAAAGCGTCTGAAACCAAGTGCCAATATAAATATTTAAAAACACCAGAAAACAAATTTGCCAGGCCAGAAAACCGCTCCCGACATGAAGCACTGAATAGCTTAACCAAACCAGCGGCACTGACAAAATAGCCACCGCCAAAAAATACCCATTTAAAAACTGAAAAGCTTTAGATAACTCATTATCTCGAAACCAATGATGGAGTTTCCGATTTAAATACATCCCAATCGGATTGATGAAGATAAGGCTGAAATAAGAAGTCAGACTCGCAATCAAATACGTTAAACCAACATCTTCTTTGCCTAAAAGGCTGGTCAGCACACGAATAGCTGCCAAGGCCAAAATGGCCTGCCCTACCCGGCCCACCAACAAAACTAAAAAATCTTTATCTATTTTCAACAGGTGCCCTCTAATATTGTCTTTACCACGTGGCTCGCTTGATTCTTTGGCATAAACTGCTCGTGAGCCGTGCCCTCAAGATAACTTTGGATCGCCTGCTGTCTCTTGTTATACTCAGCAGCTGTCATTGCATTCAAATATACATAGAGCTCTTCGAGACTCGTATATTTTCTACGATCAACAAAACAAACCTCTGGCACGTAGTCTAGAATATTTGGAGCTCCCCAATAAACCGGTATACACCCCGCCGCGAGAGAATCGAATATTTTTTCTGTAATGTATCCAGGAATATTCTGGGCATTCTCGTAACAAATCGAAAACTTGTACCGACTGAGTGTCGGCAACTTCGCATCGACCTTGCCCCTGTACGAGGGCCACTTCTCCGCAAGAAAACGCCGAAGAAAAGCAAGACGGTTCAAAGCTCTAAAAATTTTTGGACCTCTAAAGGTGAATAGATCCCAACCAACACCAAAGAACTCAAACTGCTCTGGGTGATTTTTTTCGAACCATCTTATCGCCTCTCGTCTTTTTGAGTAAAGCTCCAGTGGATGAGAGACCTTTTTATCTCCGGCGATCAATGTGCAAAATTTTTCCTTGTTTTCAAAAGGTAAAAACGCCGTCTTTCCGGAGTAGGTAAAATTCATTTTAAAATAATGTTCATTGTCCACGTACTCATCGTGCCAGGTAAAAATCTTTGAAAATGCGCTGTGCGATTCTCTGTTCCAATTGTCTGGGCGAATCAGTTCGCTTTCAAACAACAACAATATGGACTTTTTTATCTCTTTTTCTTTTGGCAACACTGCAGGCATTTCATTGTAGATAACTAACTCACAGATCTCGGGGTCATGAATGTCTTGAGTATTTAGATCTACCCCCCGCTCCCTGAAACTATCCTGTAAACAATGAAAAAATGCGAGACAATTGTCTCGATTCAGTCGCTGGTTGGCCCTATTGAAGATTTCTCCATTTGTATATGGAGGAGAGACCACCAAACAGGCTCTTCTCATGGCAGTTGCTCAAAAACTTTCTGATGACGATGAAAGTAGCCATGTTCGCTTCTTGCTCTTTGGATGCCGGCAGCTTTAATGCGCTCCCGCTCTTGATCATTTTCTAAATAGAATCGAATAAGCTTCGCCGCCTCATCAACATCTCTGTAACAAACAATTTCATTACCAACATCTAAGTACTTCTCTAGAAATGGAACATAGTCCGTCATTTGAAATCCCCCCAAGTAAGGAATCTCAAAATTTCGCGCCTTCATTTGGCTTGCCGCCTTATCGGACTTTAAAGCGACAATAGGATTTTTGATATTACTCATCAAATATCGTAGATCATAGGTAATACTATTTGAAAGATTTAAGTTAACTTTGCTACTTCTAAAAATATCAGCCATTTTCATCAAAGAAATTGGACCCGCTGGCCACCCATAACCAAAGGTCGCAACTTTTATCCCGCGCTTCGCAAGCTCTTTAATAAACCATCGGCGCACTGAATGGGATCCACCCACAAAGCTAACATCGTATTCATATTGAGTGCTCGCCTCGGGGGCCACCTCATACTCTAAGGCTGCCCACTGGCTCAAAAACACCTCTTTAATCCCGATCTGATGATACTTGCTAATGGCAAAGGGGTCCGTCGTTACAGAATAGGTAAAATGCGGAGCATATTTTTTAGTAAAATTATCAAATCGCCACTGATCGTCACCGAACCAGTTCATGGTCTTGTAACTTTTCTTGAGCTGCTGCAGAGTCGTAATTTCGAATTGCTCACCAAACAAAATGAAATAAATCAGATCCGGGGAATAACTTTTTGCTTTTTCTAGTAGCGCTGTTTGTAGCTCTGGCTGTCTCTTCAAATAGTCGTCATAATAAAAACATTCAACTTCGTGACCTAGGCGTTCAAATGCCCGGCGGAATCCCCTCTCGCCGATTTCATTGGGCCCTCGGTGTTTCATCCCATAGTCATATTGCAAATCAACAAATAATATCTTCATTATGTTTTTGCGACCGCAAGCCCTTTATCAAATTCACTTCTTAAACGTTGGATCTGGCTCTTCATTGGCACCTGATGATTGCCCACAAAAAACCCATACTGATCGATGGCTTCTGCATTTGGCAGCTTCGCGTGAATTTCATGCTCGAACCATTTAAGGGCTTCGTTTTTTGCGAAGTTACCGGCAACTATAGGCCGGCACTCAACCCCAGACTTTGTCAGATGATCAATAAGCTTTAAACGATTGACCTTAGACTCTGCCTTCAAAACGAAGCTAAAACCAAACCAACTGCTCTTGCCAATTTCTTTTTGAATATAAAAATCTTTGTGACTGCCAAATAACTCCTGAAAAACCGCTGCATTTTCTCTGCGAACATCCACAAAATGCTGAAGCTTCTTAATTTGCTCTAAACCAATGGCCCCGCTCATCTCTAGAGGACGAACATTGTACCCTGGCAAAACAAACTTGAAAGACTCTTCAAAGGCATTGTCACTTTTGATTCCCGTCACTTTATTTTCTTTTGGTAGGTTTCTGGTCCAGCCATGGGCCCTCAAACATAATAAAATATGATACAGCTCTTCATCATCCGTCGAAACAATTCCGCCTTCCATTGTCGAAATATGGTGACTAAAAAAGCTGCTATATGTGCCCATAGAACCAAAAGTCCCCGTCTGTCGCCCTTCAAAGGTCGCACCCAGTGACTCACAATTGTCTTCGATCAACTCAATGTTTTTGCCAGAAATTATTTTTTTTATTTTTGAAAAATCGTTCGGATTACCCAAAAGATTGACTGTCATTATTGCTTTGGTTTTGTCGGTAATCGCCGATTCAAGAGCCTTCAAATCAAAATTGAGTGTCTCAAGATCAATGTCGACAAATTTGAGTTTCAGACCGTACTGAGCTAGCGGAAAATAAGTCGTGCTCCACGAAACCGCAGGCACAATCACCTCGTCGCCTCGCTTTAACGGGTTTTCTTTGCGGTAGAAAAGAGCCGCTACCATCAAAAGATTGGCAGTCGAACCCGAACTGCACATCACGCAATATTTAGAGCCCAAAAACTTCGCGAACTCTTTTTCGTATTGGGCTACGTGGGCACCCATTGTGTACATGCCAGTTTTAATGACTTTGTGGATGGCTTCTACTTCGAGCTGGTCCCAGCTTGATGTCGCTAGGGGGTAAAACATTTCCATAAATTTCCTCTATTGCGGTAAACTCAAATAATAAGCGTAGGTCTTTTCGATCCCCTGATGCAAGGAGGTTTTGCTTTTCCATCCCCACTGCTGCGCAACTTCTGTAGAAACTAATTTGCGCTTCATTCCGACAGGTTTAGTTAGGTCGTGCGTAAAACCACCCCTGTAGCCAATCACTTCTGCTACGGCCTTGTAATACTCGTTGACGCTGTAATCAATTCCTAGGCCAACGTTCATTAAGACGGGAAGCGAATCAAAATTTTTAATTCCCATAGCTATGCATTCTGCAAGATCCCCGGCATACATAAATTCTCTGCGCGCTTCGCCGTCGCCCCAAATTTCTACCTCAGTCGCTCCAGTTTTTTTGGCATCGTCTACCTTGCGCACCACCGCTGGAATCAAATGAGAATTCTGAGGATCAAAGTGATCAAAACGTCCGTAGAGATTGCAAGGAATCATAGTCTTAAATTGAAAAGTAGAGTCCTCTTTCATGATGTACTGACAAAGACGCTGGGCCATCACTTTGGCAATAGCGTAGCCTTCGTTCGTCGGTTCGAGTTCGCCCTGCAAGATCATCGATTCTTTGAGTGGATTCTCGGCATTTCTTGGATACATGCACGATGTGCCAAGGTTGATCAGTTTTTTTATTCCGAGCTTATAACATGAACCAATCAGGTTGCGGTTGATATCAACATTCTCAACTAGAAAGGCAACTGGGTTTTTAATGTTCGCCTGAATGCCGCCAACTCGGCCAGCAGCATGAACTACAAAATCTGGTCTTTGTTTTTCAAGATAAGACTCAACCTGCTCGCGTGAGCTAAGATCCAGCTCCACCCTTGATGGTTGCAAAATTTCGTAGCGCGAAAGTTCGGGGTTCTCGATTAAGTTTTTACCGACCATTCCCCGGGCGCCAGTAATCAGCAGCTTCACTGATCTAGCCTCACGACTTTTTTTGCGCCGCCAAGGTTCTTTTCTTGCTCTGCTTGAGTGTAGTCGGCTTTGACCATCTCACTGACTAGCTCCGCAAAAGTGATCTTCGGTGTCCAGCCTAGTTTTGTTTTAGCTTTTGTCGCATCTCCCAAGAGAGTTTCGACCTCTGCCGGACGGAAATAACGAGGATCCACCGCAACAATGCAGCGTCCATTTTGATCGTAGCCTTTTTCTTCAACGCCGTGACCCTTCCAGGTTATTGTGATGCCAAGTTCTTTGGCCGCGACATTGACGAATTCACGAACACTGTACTGAATCCCCGTTGCAATCACAAAGTCTTCTGGTTTTTCTTGCTGGAGCATCATCCACTGCATTTCGACGTAGTCCTTGGCATGACCCCAATCTCGCTTCGAATCCATATTTCCAAGATATAAACAATCCTGGGTGCCGAGCTTGATTCGCGCCAAAGCTCGAGTGATTTTTCTGGTCACAAAGGTTTCACCTCTGAGCGGGCTCTCGTGATTGAACAAGATCCCATTGCAGGCGTAGATTCCATAGGCTTCGCGATAATTGACCGTGATCCAATAAGCATAAAGCTTTGCTACCGCATAAGGACTGCGCGGATAAAATGGCGTTGTTTCTTTCTGCGGAGTCTCTTGGACCAACCCATAAAGCTCGGATGTCGAGGCCTGGTAGTATCTTGTTTTTTTGGTCAGTCCCAAAATACGAATGGCCTCTAAAATACGCAGGGCACCCATGGCATCACTGTTTGCCGTGTATTCAGGCTCCTCGAACGAAACGGCCACATGGCTTTGTGCAGCCAAATTGTAGATTTCGTCAGGTTGAACTTGTTGGATAATCCTCAGGAGTGACGACGAGTCCGTCATGTCGCCGTGGTGCAGGCTGAAATGTTGTCCTGGAATATGCGGGTCTTTAAAGAGATGATCGATCCTATCCGTATTAAATAACGAGGTGCGGCGTTTTATCCCATGAACCTCATAGCCCTTACTCAAAAGGAGCTCTGCCAAATAGGCCCCATCTTGCCCCGTCACACCCGTAATCAATGCTTTTTTCATGCTTACCCACTGGTTATTTTGCTAACGACATAGGTATTTATCTTTAGCACGCAGATGGGTCAATATTTCACAATGAGTCAGCAATAAAAAACAACGCCAACACTTGACGGCTTTTCGCTAGCCCCTCAATCTAGACAAAATTCTTTGTCAGCGGCTTCGAACGAGGATTAAAAATGGCTCTTAAATTTGGCACTAGCGGAGTTCGTGGACTTGTCACAGAATTAACAGACTCCGAGGTTTGGCTTTTTACCACGGCTTTTCTGACCTACGCCAAAAGTTTAAATCAAATTGCTGATGTGGCCCTTGCTCACGATCTGCGCGAAAGCAGCCCCCGGCTTCAAATGGCCGCCATCAAAGCTATTCAAGATTTTGGACAAAAGCCTTTCTCTGCGGCGAGATTCCCACCCCGGCCCTTGCTTACTACGCACAAAAAAAAGATCTTCTCGCCATCATGATCACGGGCAGCCACATCCCGGCAGATCGCAATGGAATCAAGTTTTATCTCAAAACTGGCGAGACCCTGAAGCCAGACGAACAAGCGATTTTTAAAATTTACGAAGAGCTCAAAACAAAAGCTCTCCCTCCGCACTCAACAGAGTCCAGCACGACGACCGACGCTGCCGCTGACGCCCGTGAACTTTACTTAAAGCGCTACTTAGACTTTTTTCCCGAAGGCTCGCTCTCGGGCCTTAAACTGCTTTTTTTATCAACACTCCTCTGTTGCTCGAGATATTTTCCAGAAATTTTAGAAAAGCTCGGCGCCGAAGTGATTCGTGTTGGCAAATCAGACACCTTTATCCCTGTCGACACCGAAGCCGTCGAGTCTGTGGATCTCTTTAAAGAGTGGATTCTCACGCACAAGGCCGCGGCCCTTATTAGCACGGATGGAGATGCAGACCGTCCCCTTTTCGTTGACGAGAGCGGCGTGGTCCTCCCGGGGGATAAGATCGGCGCCCTCACCAGCCTCTACCTAGGTTGCGACGCCATCGCCCTGCCGATCAGTTGCAACTCTGGCATTCACGAAGTCCCGCAATTTAAAAAAATTGTGGCCACTCAAATTGGCTCCCCCTATGTGGTTGAGGCCTTGAATCAACTTTCTCGAACCTACAAAAAGGTCGCTGGTTTTGAAGCCAACGGAGGGTATCTGCTGCAAACAGATCTACGTGTAAATCAACGAGAACTCTTGCGGCTACCGACCCGAGATGCCGTCCTACCCGTTGTTAGTATTTTGGCGCTCGCAAAAAAACTGAAAATAAAAACTTCAGAGCTGTCTTTGCAGCTCCCTAAAAGGTCCACCGCCAGTGGTCTCTTAAAAAACTTTGAGGCCGAAAAAAGTCTGCAGATTTTAGAATCAGCCTCTAAAAATCCCTCTGCGTTTTTTAAAGAATTACTTCCGGAGTGGCCTCTAACTATTAAAAACCTTATAACACTTGATGGTCTTCGCTGCGAATTCGAAGGCGGGATGGTGATTCACCTGCGCCCCTCTGGCAATGCCCCTGAGTTCCGCTGCTACACCGAAGCCCTCGAGCAATCGCAGGCCGATGCCCTCGGCGCAGACGTTCTAAAAGCATTGGCGCAATTGCCGTAAAATGCGCCCCCGCAAGACCCCGTTTGAACCCACCCGGCCCGGGGTTTTTGAGTCCCATCCCTGGTCCTAGGTCACAATTCGTGACGATAGAACACGTTCAGAGCTTTATACGGATCCTAAAAGCTTAACTAACCCAGCTCTTTGAGGATTTTCAGAATCAACAAAATTAATCCCAAGACCTGCTTCAGTAATCTCAAGACGCGCCGATATGAAGGTATCTTTCTTTTCATATTCGGACTCCTTTCGGTTTTGGCCGAATGGGTCCATCCAAAAGCGATCTTGCGAAGGCAGCGGTCGCTTTTGCATTTTTGGCGCCGAGATCATCGCCCCTATTTTTGAATAGACCCTTTGAAGCATCCGGTCATCGAACCTGCGAGCACCAATCCCTGATTGACGCCTCTTCTGTCGCGCAAATACTCTAGGCCCATGACTTTTAAGCAAATATTTTTTAGAGTTCTTGAGAGTGTGACCACAATCGGTGCGGGCCGCGGACCTCGCTCCGGCGAAACCAAGGTGGCCATCGATCTCCCTGCCGGCAATGGCGAGACTGCGACATTTTTGCTAGATAAGGGTTTTCAAGTCGCAGCCTTTGATCTGTTTCCGGAATTTTTTAAAGAGCCTCGCATTGAATGCCAGTACTGTGATGCCTCTGCCGGACTCCCACTTGCAGATAACTTCGGCGACCTCTTAATTTGCCAAGAGGGCCTTGAGCACTTTCCGGACCAACTCGCCGCCCTTAAAGAGTTTAACCGCGTTCTCAAAGCCCAAAGCACCCTGATCGTAACAACTCCTAACTACTCAAGCCTCAAGCACAAACTTTCGTATCTGCTAACCGAGAGCGAACGCTACAACAGAATTATGGCCGTCAACGAGTACGACAGCCTGTGGTTTAACCGCGATCACAACGACAACCAATACTATGGCCATGTGTTTTTAATCGGCATCACCAAATTGCGACTCCTCGCTAAAATTGCGGGCTTCAAAATACGCAAGATTCACTTTTCAGAGCTAAAGGTCTCGAATCTTTTTCTGTTTTTGATTTTTTATCCCTTTATTTTGATTTCGTCCTTACTCACGTACCGCCGCAATGTCAGAAAAAAGCCCTTCGCTAAAGAGACCTACAAAGAGATTCTCAAGCTCAATATTGATCCAAGAATTTTGATTGATGGCAGTCTTGTTGTTGAGTTCGAAAAAGAGTTCTCGCTGAGCGAAGCCAAAAAAGCCCTCTTTCAAATCGGCACCTACGATTTTAAAACCTGAAACTGAGCAAGCGTAACAAGCCCCACAGTCCCCGTATCAGGATCAAAGACGATTTTGATATCGCCGCGGCCCAGCTGTCTTTCGATTTGCTGAAACTTGGTCGCAAACCCGACTTCTTCACGGCCATAATCGGTGCCCTCACGCAAAATAAAACTCTCAATAATGCCTCTGAAAGCTTCTTCGCTCAAAGCCTCGCGCGGAATTTCAATGGGAGGACTTGGCTCATTTTCTTTCACACGATCACCCAAAGCGCCCGGTGATATAATTTTCGGTCCGCGTATCCGAAGGAGTTGTGAAAATCTTGTCAGTAAGACCAAACTCGATCAGCTCACCTAAATACATATAGGCCGTGTAATCAGCGGTGCGGGCGGCCTGGTGAAGGTTGTGTGTCACCATCAAAATCGTAATGTCTTTTTTGAGCTCAGTGATCAGTTCTTCGATGTGCGCTGTTGAAATAGGATCGAGAGCACTCGTGGGCTCATCCAAAAGTAAAATTTCCGGCTCGGTAGCTAGCGCTCGAGCGATGCACAAGCGTTGCTGCTGCCCGCCTGACATGTCCGTTGCATGGGAGTGCAAACGGTCCTTGGCTTCGCTCCATAGCCCCGCCTGTTGCAAGGACTTCACCACCCGCTCTTCGATAAAACTTTTCTTTTTAACCCCGCGCACGCGCAGGCCATAGGCAACGTTTTCGAAAATGCTTTTCGGAAAAGGATTCGGCTTTTGAAAAACCATCCCAATGCGCATACGGACTTCCATCGGATCAATCTCGGAGCTTAGAATATTCTGCATATTGGGATGCAGAATAATTTGTCCCTGATAATTCGTCGTCGCATACAAATCATGCATGCGATTAAAACAACGGAGCAAGGTCGTCTTGCCACAACCCGAAGGGCCAATCAGGGCCGTCATGCGATTTTCATAGATCGGCATAGAAATATTTTTGAGAACCTGCTTCGGCCCGTAAAAGAAATTCAAGTTTTTAACATCAGCCCGAATCGACGGTGTTGTCACTGCACCCATAAATTACCACTTCATCTTTTTTCTAAAACGATAGCGAATGTAAATCGCCACGCCATTTAATACCAGAGTCATTAACAATAAAACAATCCCCGTTGCTGCGGCGTTTACATGAAATTCCGCCTGGGGACGCGAGAGCCAATTAAACATCTGAATCGGAAGCACAGTAAAAGGATCTTTAAGCCACTGAAGACTCACAAACGGAAAAACAGACTGTACTGGCGAAGTCGGCAAAAAGGCCACAAACGTTAAGGCGCCGATCGTGATGAGCGGAGCCGTCTCCCCTATTGCGCGAGAAAGCGAAATAATCACTCCGGTCAAAATCCCCCCAGAAGAGTAGGGCAAAATATGATAACGAATCGTTTGCCATTTGCTCGCGCCTACAGCATAGCTCGCTTCGCGAATTAAGTTGGGAATCGCTCGAACAGACTCCCGGGTCGTCACGATAATAATTGGCAAGACCAGCAACCCCAGAGTCAAACCCGCCGTCAAAATACTTTGCCCTAGCTCTAGTTTATAGACAAAAATTCCAAGCGCCATCAGGCCAAAGGTGATTGAAGGAATACCGGCCAAATTGATAATATTGAGCTCGATCAACTGCGTGATCCAATTTTTTGGTGCGTATTCCTCAAGATAAAGTCCCGCGGCCACTCCGAGGGGAATTGCGCAACAAGCTGTGGTTAGCATAACACAAAGACTTCCCACCCAGGCCGAAAGAATCCCCGCCTTTTCTGGAAAACGCGAAGGGAAATTCATAAAAAACTCGGCGCTGATTCGAGGCACTCCTGTCACTGCAAGATCCACAACCAGGGCAAGCAACGTGACCAAAGCAAATAACAAGGATAACAATCCTGCGAGAGAAAATAAAAAATCCACCACTTTCCGGCGTCGAATGTTTTTTAAAATAGGATCCCGTTGATTACTCACTCTCGCTCCTGAAATTTTTTACGAATCCACATCCCGATCACATTGAATGAAAGCGTTATGATCAACAAAGTGAGTCCCGCCACATAAATCGATTGATAACCAATTGACCCGTGGGGCAAATCCCCCAAACTCACCTGAACAATAAAAGCCGTGATCGTAGCTGCTGGCTGAGTCGGATTGAGAGTTAGATTTGGTTGCATTCCTGCCGCAATCGCCACAACCATGGTTTCGCCAAGCGCGCGGGAAATCCCCAAAATATAAGCGGACGTCATTCCTGAAAAGGCCGAGGGAATAACCACCCGAAACACCGTCTGAAATCTCGAAGCCCCCATCGCAAACGAAGCCTCGCGCAAATGACTCGCAACACTTCGCATGGCATCTTCACTCAAGGAGCTCACGTAGGGAACAATCATAATCCCGATCACAATTCCTGCACTTAATATATTAAAACCACCCATGTCCGGAAAAATAACCTGCAATAGCGGAGTTACAAAAAGCAGGGCAAAGTAACCGTATACGACCGTTGGGATTGCCGCTAGCAATTCTAATATCGGCTTCAAAAGTTCGCGCAAACCAGGGCTTACATACTCACTCAAATAAGCAGCCGTCACCGTGCCAAGAGGAATTGCGACCAACAAGGCAATTAAGGTTGCCAAAAAAGTGCCGCATATCAAAGGAGCAATGCCGTATTTGGCATTTTCGAAAAGTGGAGTCCACTCTCGTTCCGTCAAAAATTCAAAAAGAGAAACATGAGCAAAAAATGGCAAAGATTCGGTTACTAGAATTCCAACAATTGCGAGAGTGACAAGGACACTCGATGCCGCCGCCAAAAATAAAAGCAATTCAATCGCCTTCTCTTTTAAACGACGAAACCGCCGAACCGGATGGTTGGCGGCGGTAAACTCACTGAGTCTTTTCGACGAACTTTTTGCCATTATTCCTTTGCTTCTTTTTTCATTAAATCTTCAACCTTAAGGCCTACATCTGAATGACCAGCAAAAACAGTTCCGAGCTTTTTCTTAGTTAAATGCTGTTCGCCCATTGTGTAGGCTTTTTTGGGAAGGGCAATGTATTTTACTTGGGGCACCAGGCGTTCTGCATTTGCTAGATAAAACTTTGCAAAGTTAGCAACTTCAGGACGCTTCAAAGAGGCCTCATTTACATAAATAAAGACAGGACGAGAAAGCGGGTAATAAGTTCCATTTTCAACAGTTTCTTTCGATGGCAAAACCGCCTTGTTTTTTAACGGAGACTTTTCGCCACCGATCATTGCAACTGCTTTTAGTTTAGCTTTGTTTTCGGAGTAGTAAGCAAGTGGAACATAACCGAGTGCAAATTTATCATTTGCAACTCCTGTCACAAGAGTATTGTCGTCTTCGCTGGCTGTGTAATCACCACGGCTTGACTTGGCTTTGCCAACAATAGCCTCTGTAAAATAGTCAAATGTTCCCGAGTCAGATCCGGCGCCAAAAAGCTTCAGGTTCTCATCTGGCCATGCAGGGTTGATTTGCTTCCATTTAGTAATTTTACCCTGAGCTTCAGGAGCCCACATTTGCTTTAACTCTTCGACCTTGATCTCATTTAGCCAGGTGTTCTTTGGATTTACGACAACGACTGTTGCATCATAGGCGATTGGTAACTCAATAAAGCGAATGCCCTCTTTTTTGCAGACTTCCATTTCAGAGCTCTGAATTGGCCGCGAAGCATCTTGAACGTCCGTCTCGCCGCGGCAGAATTTTTTGAAACCGCCACCTGTACCTGAAATTCCGACAGTCACTCTGACTTTGGCATTATTAGCCGCCTGAAATTCTTCTGCTACGGCCTCAGTAATTGGGAAGACCGTACTCGAGCCATCGACCTTAATAACTGACTGAGCTTCAGCAAATAAAGGCGCTGCACACAACAAACCTGCAAAGAAATAACTAAAAAGCTTCATAAATCCTCCCCTAATGGTGAAAAGGAAGATACCACTACTAAAACTGAAGGTCTCGTTAAGGTTTTATTAGGATTTTCTCAGGCTGCGTTAGGATAGGGGCTTCGCACTAGCCTTGCCCTCTTAGTTGGCATATATTTTCTTCAAACATGCCAATTTTAGCTGAGTCCTACGAAAAATTCGCAACTCTGAGCGGTGATTTTTTTTTCGCCCTGAAATTGGACAGCTCTATTGTAGAAGTCAGCTCAAATGTCCCTTCTGAATTCGGCTTTGATCAGGATGCGCTTAAAAAAACACGCTTTGCAGATCTGATTCACCCAGCTGATCTTGTTATCTGGGAACATGCCTGCACTCATTCGCTCAAAATCCCTTCTTTGCAAAAGCTCGAGTTCCGCCTTCGAAATGCTACCGCAAACTACACTAGCCTCAGATGTCATATGTGTTTTTGCATAGACAGGCAGGGGTATCTATTAAAGGTTCGAAAATGACCATTGAGCAGAGGCAACAACTGCTCTCTGCTTCACGAATGGCCATACTTGCTGAAGTTTCGGCTGGAATTGCCCATGAGATTAACAACCCGCTCACCATCATCCATGCCCGGTCCTTTCAGCTAATGCAAATGGTAGAGCAAGGAGATTTTGACCCCGCTAAAGCGAAATCTTCAATCGATAGCATCGCTCAGACTGCCGACAAAATTGCAAAGCTTGTTCGGTCTCTCAGAAGTTTCGCTCAGTATCCAGAAAGTGTTCCGGTGGATTCTGTCAATGTTCGTGATCTCATCCAACAGACTCTCGATTTTTGTAAAAGCCGCTTTCACCACCAAAATATCGCCGTTCGCTTAGGCAACATCCCCGCGAATCTTGAGTTTGAATGCCGCCTCACGCAAATTGAAGAAGCCATGCTAAATATTTTTAACAATGCTTATGATGCTGTATTTTCCCTCGCTGAGAAATGGATGTCCATTGAGGCCTTTGACCTTGGCGCCAGCGTTGAAATTCATATCACTGATTCAGGTTCAGGCATTCCTGAAGAAGTGGCCCAAAATATTATGAATCCTTTTTTTACTACGAAAGAGATGGGGCATGGCATAGGACTCGGGCTCAGTATTGCCGCGGATATTATCGAAAGACACCATGGTCATATTCGCTTAGATCGAAGCACTCCTCATACAAAGTTTATTTTGCATTTTCCAAAACGCCAAGGGTAACATGAGCAATGAATAAAGTCCTCTACCTCGTCCGCCACGGACTCACCGACTGGAATGTCCAAAAAAAAATGCAAGGGCACTCAAACATTCCCCTAAACGACACTGGCAAATTGCAAGCAAAGTCCTTGCAAGATTTTTTTATAAACAATCCGGTGGAACATATCTTTAGTAGTGACCTCGATCGAGCTTATCAAACGATTGAAATTGCGACTTCGATTTTGAAGCCAACTCCCGTAATTCAAAAACTTTCCGCCTTTCGTGAAGTCAACCTCGGCGCTGTCGAGGGGACCACGATGGAAGAGATCTTAGAAAAGTACGGGGCCAAATCTTGGGAACAGTGGATTTCACTTGATCCAGGGGCAAATTTTTCATACCCAGGTGGAGAAACGCACCAAGAATCCCTCAAAAGATCCTTGGAAGCTTTAGAGTTTGTTTTTACTAATTTTAATTTTCGCGCCGCTGCCGCCTGTACCCATGGACTTTTGATTCGCCGCCTCGGCCATCATCTAAGACCAGACATGACCGATATACTGCCTATCCCAAATTGCGGAGTCTTCGAAGTACGGTGGGACAATAACAAACCCCACTTTAAGGGACTCATCTTTTCGCCTGAGGACAACTAACGAACAACACTCACTTCCGCCTTTGGCAATACCACCATGCCACTGGCACTTTGCCGAACAGGAAGCTTGAAGACCCTTCCTGTTTTCATTCGGTAAAAGGCTTCTGTGCTTTCATTAGACAGACTTTTCATAACAAACTCAGAGGGAGCCCGCTTGCTCTTAGCAAGAGGACTCCCGGCCCAACCACACTCTCCAATCTTAAGATTCTCGCCTCGCTCCCCGGCGGGTTTTTTTGCCGGTTTGAACTGGTAGCGAATTGAATTTTGATCAATTTGCTCACTACCGATTGAAGCCGCTGACCAATCAAAATTGAAACGATTTTTTTTCGCTTTACAAATAAGAACATGGTCCGGCGCCGCCAAGGCTGGCGGCGATAAAAAAGTCCTTTTGCTACTGACAGATTCAGACTTCGACGTTGTCGGGGTCGAAACCTCTTCAGCCTTGCCCGGCGCGAAATTTTTTGTTGCAACACTCGCGCAACCCACTGCAAAACTAAAAAACAAAATACTAAGAACTCCTTGATGAGTTTTCATATTTTCCCCCTAGAAATTTTTATTTTCTCGTAGCTCCCTAAGTGCATTCAAGCAAAAGTAACTATAGGCTAGTCCAGCGAAAACCGGCATCACGACAAAGGTCATAGGTAGATAATTCAAAAAACCGAGTATTATTCCCAAAAGATACAAAGACTTTCTCTGTGTTTGCTCGAGAATAGCCATTTCTTCCTTTGACGCGTAAGATTCGAGCACATCATAAAAAAATATTTTTTTATTAAGATACGAGCCAAGGATAACAGGGATTATAATTGCAAGCCCCGGGAGCAACCACAACGGCAAAGTTAGAAGCACTCCTGCAAAATAGATTCCGCTCGTTTTGAATGTGTTCAAAATATTTTCGGTCAAGGAGCCGCCACGCTTTTTTTCAAGAAGAAAAAACTCTTTTTGCTCGAGGATTTTTAACAAAACTGGCATTAAAAAAATGGACACCAAAAGGACTGCTCCTAAATATCCAATCGGCAGCAGAATCAAAAAAACCAGAATAATAGTCACGATATAAGAGAATGTATGAACAGCGTCTGCCATTTGCCAGGTCTCAGAAATATACTTAAAAACCGCCAGCTGTTCGATCCAATTAGAAAGCGCTAGGACCCACATCGTCCCAAAAGAAAAGAACAATAGGGTCGCAATCGTCATTGCAATAAAAAATGGCACAAACAATAAAAACAAAATACGCTTATCCAAACAACTTTTGAGAGCTTGCTTTAATGCTTTTAGAATATTTGTCATTCGTCAGTTTTGTCCCATCTTTAGTTTATTGTAGGGTAACGGAAATTAGATTCTCTTAAGAACCGAAAGATCGTAATTGCTATCATGATACAAACCAAAACCAAAGCGGAGGCGACTCCCTCTATAATCCGTCCAAATCATGTTTTTTCTAAGCGCGAGAGAAATTCTTGAGCACTCCTCTGGTGATTTTGTTTGAAAAGTCAAAAAATGACCATGATAGCTAAGGTCCTTTTTTAAAAGATTCTTAGAATGAACCGTCATGTGGTCTTGCCCATCAACTTCTTGAATGAACTTCTTTTGGAGATCTTGAATATAGCAATGAATGAGATCCACAGTCAGTCCCTCTTGCTTGAATTTTTCTAGCGCAGCAATCAAACGGTAGAGGGCAGAGAAATCCATCGTGGACCCGGCAAAGCGATATCCATCGTCAGAATATTGAACCTGTTTGTCAAAATTTGCCAAACTATCAAATCCTGCAAACCAGCCCGTGTATTCAGGACGAAATGAATTCCCTGCAGGGCTTGCCATAAAACAGCACCCCTCGCCGCCTTGAGCGTACTTGTAAGATCCCGCTAAATAAAAAATCCTATTTTCGAGGCCTCTAAGGTCTGTCGGCACTGCCATGAATCCATGATAGCCATCAATCACCACCAAAGTGTCAGGATTTTGTATTTGAGAGATGAGAGTCGCCAACCCCTTTATTGCAACACCCGAATTAAAAAAAACTTGCGAAACAAAAATCAAATCAAAACAGTGCTTTTGAATCTCTTCAGCAAATCTCTCTTCAAAACTGTGAAATGGCAGAGTTGCAACTCGCACCACCTCGACCCGCCCCGCTGACTCCTCGAACCGAACGACCTGCCTCTCAAAGCTGTAAAACTCAGAGTCCGTTGTTAAAATTCGAATTTTTTTATTCACCGGAAAGCACGAAAAAATCCGGTAGCACAACTCGTGGGTGTTCGGAGCAAAAACAATTTGTTCCGGCTTTGAAAGATTTAAAATATCGGCAATCAACCTTTGCGCTTGGGGCACCTTTTTTGAGAAAAAATAATCCCACTTGTCGTCGACATAGGTACAGCTATCGAGCCAGTATTGTTGATGCGCCTCAAACGTGACGTCGGGCCAATAGTGATGACTATGACTTGCAAAATGCTGAACGCCGGAGTGAGCCTGCAAAAAGCGACTGTACAAATCCCGATAGCTTTTCATATATGACTCTCTTTGTCTCTGTACTTTCTTTTAAAAATCCCCACTAAGATCAATAGTCCTGATGATATCATCAAAGCCTGAGAGGTCGAGAGAAGTTTTGCAATGGCGCCCCAACTCACGCTCCCCAAAGACATTCCTAGATAAAAAACGGATAAAAAGACTCCCAACTGTGTCGCCTTGAAGTGATTGGACGACGTCAACTGTCTAGAGCTCATGTTCATCAAGGTCGCAAGCACAATCCATCCTGTTCCCGCCAAGATCATCCCTATACAGGCTACGACATAGGTTTCGGCCATCGCTAGAAAGAGTTGTCCTGCCGCAAAAATGACATACGCAAAACTTAGGGATTCTTTAGTTCTCTGGGGCTGCATAAACTTGCCCGCAAAGAGGACGCTTAAAAAAGCGCCTAGGCCCAAAAAGCCAAGAAGTGAACCGTACTGCAAAGACTCGAGATGCAGTTCAAGTCTGCCTCGTACCGGGTACAGGGCCCAAAGACAAGAGGCGCAAAAGCTGACCAAAAAAATTTCACCCCACAATTTCAAAGTGTGATTCGCAAACAAAAAATTCAAATCTCTTGATGTAAAAGATTTTTGCTCTGCCTGCGGGAGAGAGGGCAAAGGCCAACGCCAGTAATAAAAAATCAACCCCAAGAAACAAGCCGCATTGATATAAAAAGCATTGGCCGCACCCGACAAACCCAAAATAAATCCCCCCACCGCCGGTCCTACAACCCGAGTGATATTGAGACCCATATAGTAAACGAGGACGGCCTTTTGTTGTTCAAAAGGCGGCACCAACTCCGAAAGCACTGTTTGATAAGCCGGCCCATTTAAGGCAACACCAACCCCCATCAAAAAACAAAGAAGTAGTAATGCCACCTCGTCGAGCGCCTGGAGCGATGCCAAAAGGCCTAAAACAAAAGCCGCAAAAACCATCAAGCCCTGAGCTAGCAGCAATATTTTACGGCGATCTCCTCGGTCGGACCAATACCCAGCCGGGATAGAAAATAAAACAATCGGCAGGCTGCTAGAAAAAGAAAGAAGGGCAATCGTTAGGGGGGAAGTTGAAAGATGAGTCATCACCCAACTGGATGCGACATCACGAATCCAAGTCCCAAGATTCGAAATAAAAGCGCAAGACCAAAATATTGTGTAGCTAGAATAACGAAAAGGAGACAATACCGAGCCGCGCATGCAGTCTTAGTAAGAAGGTCCCCACTTTAAAGCCATAAATACAATTATCAAAACTGGGATTACCGCATAAAGAAAAAATGGAAGCATTTCTTTAGCAATTCTTTGATCTTCTTCGTGTTTTTTTGAATCGATGTTCATAAATCCTCTTCTTGCATCAAATTTAAGCAGATGATTTTATTTTATGCGAAAGCCTTGCGAAGCGCAAGAAGCATGGCTATAGCTTTTAAGTACGGGAGGGGTCCTTAAATGTCAGAATTTTCATATTTTCAGGCACGTGGTTGGATCGAAGTTATCGTCGGGTCCATGTTCAGCGGAAAAACAGAGGAGCTCATTCGGCGCCTTCGCCGGGCTGAATTTGCCCGCTTGCCAATTCAAGTTTTTAAACCCATCCTCGACGATCGCTACAGCCAGACTGAAGTAATGTCGCACAACAAATCGGCGATTTCATCTCTGCCCATCGAGAGGGCTGATGAAATCTGGGCTCACCTATCGCCTGAGACCAAAGTCGTAGGTATTGATGAGGGGCAGTTTTTTGACGAAGGCCTTGTCTCTGTTGCCCAAGATCTCGCCGACCGTGGTCTTCGCGTTATCATCGCCGGACTCGACACGGATTGGCAGGCAAAACCTTTTGGTCCTATCCCAACATTAATGGCCATCGCAGAAAGTGTGAGCAAGCAACATGCCGTATGTGTCGTTTGCGGCAATACTGCTAGTCGAACGCAGCGAACGGGCGGTAGCAACGGACAAGTGGAGGTCGGCGCCCACGAAAATTACGAAGCCAGGTGCCGAGAACACTTTAGGCCCTTCATTGATAAACCTCACTCGTTGATACCAAACGAGACGGAAAACTCAATATCTACGCCCTGACACTTCTCCAAATTTTTAAACTCGCTCCGAATAGCATAGAATTTTTCTGGAACAACTTGGTGCCGTTCTCCGATTTGAAGGAGTGTTTCACCGCTGTGGTCATCCAGCAAAAAAAAGTGACAGCTTCCTTTCTGCTCGCGCAAGCATTCTCGCGTTCGCTCATGAACCGTCGTCAACGAGACCCAACCACTGAATTGAATCGGAAAATGAAATACTTTTTTAATCTCTGAATATTTTTGCGCTCCCGAATTTTGTTGTATCTGATTTTCTTGCAAGGCCTGTAACTCGGATGTTAATTTTAGCTCTACGGTCTTTAAACGAAGGGTCTCTTTGCTTAGCTGTTGATTGCCCTTCGGAGGGATTCCCAAAAAACTCTCGTCTCTGACCTCATCATGAAAGCGCTTTGACGAACCGCAGGCAGAACAAATAAAAAAGATTAGCCAGTATTTTATAAACACGGATTGCCTCCAAAGCCCTCCGAGTATGCCAAAGCTAAAGTACAAAAATAAGGATTTACTATTTCTTTTTTTCGTCACAAGGGGGTTAAAAACAGAATTATGAGCGTCTACGTCAGATGTCGCCCCTGAGGCCTGCGAACTGCAGTGCTTGCCCGAACCAAATTTATTTTAATCTCAGTATGATGTGATAACCGAAGCGGGTTTTTATTGGCTTTTCGGTTTTATAACCTGGCTCGAGAGCAAAAGCCGCCTCTTCGAAATCTTCGTCTGCTCGGCCTTTTTTAAGATCTCCCAAGAGTCCACCAACTTTAGCGGATGAACACTTTGAAAAACGTTGAGCTAAGTCGGCAAAGTCCTTTCCTTGATTTAGAAGCCGCAAAATATCCTGGGCTTCATATTCATGTGTCACCAGAATATGCGAAAATGTGGCCATTACGAATCCCTATTACCAATTTTAAATTGAGCTATTTTTGCAGAGAAACTGTGCCTGTCAACTTATAGCCGCCGGCAGAAGTTGCCTTAAGCTGTCCTAGAGGCTGACCTATGCGAAGTGTGCCCTTAAATAGAGTATTGTCCGTTGGTCCTTTTTTAGAGCCCGCATTGATTTGAGCGAAATTGGTCGCATCCTTCGGACTCGAAGGAGTTAGACCAGACATAAGGCTCTGCACGTTCGGAATCGAATTAGAACAACCGATCACCGAAACTCCCAACAGACTCAAAATGAGACACTTCAAAAAATGCTTCGTTATCATCAAACAACTTTTCGGCAAAACCTTAACAAATCTTGAGTCCACCTATTACAGTTCAAATTAAAGAGGGAGTCTGTAACCCAGACTCCCTCTTTAGTTTTTCAATCTAATTTTAATCAAATCTCAATCGAGAGAAAACTCAGTCGCTAGATCTTAGTGACTCATAGCCGCGCGCACTGCATTCTCAGCATTCACCATTCCTGAACCAAACTCATTATTCTCATTAGGTCCCAAAACGTTTGCAGTTCTTTTTAAGATTTCGCGAACTTCTGAAGGCTTCAGGTTTTTATTAGCTGCCTTTACAAGAGCAACAACACCAGCAACGTGTGGAGTTGCCATCGAAGTCCCGTCAAATGCTGAATAGTCTGTTCGCACAGTGGAAATTGAAGCTTGAGCCACTTTGCCGCCTTCCAAAGAAGCCTTCAATTGCTGACCAACAGTTTGTTCAACCATCGCAACAGGGACTGGAAGAACCGAACCATCTTGAGTCAGGGCACCATTGATTAAACCTGGAGCGTTGTTGAATACAATCACCCCCGCTGCCTTTGCTAGTATAGCGTTTTTGGCCTTATCCAAAAAGCTGATCTCGCCACGCTGAACCAAGACATACTTGCCCTGCACATTGATCTTCGCAAAATCTTCAGGCTTTCCAAGTCCGGCTAAAACCAACTCAACCGACACAGCCTTGTCCATCTGCTTGGCGCCCTGGAAGGTTGTACTTTTCACCTTCTGTGACTGCCCATCCATTGAAACAATAACTTCAGATTCAAGTCCAGACCCCATCGGTACAGTAGAAACCACCGCTACACCCGGAGCAACAATCCCCAATTCTGGGCCATATTGAGAGAAGCTTGCTTTCTCTAATTTCTCATCCACAGCACCAACAGCAAGGACTGTTGAAAGAGCTGCGGGGTAACTGACCCGGCCCGATCCATCATTTCCAGAAGCAGCTACAACGGTTACGCCAGCCCTTTCAGCAGCTGCAACGGCAGCTCTTTCTGCGGGAGTACTCCAACTTCCACCCAATGACATTGAAATCACATCTACTTTTTCTTTGATTCCCCAGTTGATCCCCTCAGCGACTGCAATATTGCTACAGCCTTCACCAGAGCAAACACGGCCCATCAATATTTTTGCATCTGGAGCAACTCCACTAAATCCAGAGGCATCCAATGCACCAGCAATTGTGCCAGAACAGTGAGTCCCGTGGCCAATTTCATCTTTAACATCGCTGCCAGCGTTAGCCTCGGTAAAATCCTGCCCTTTTTCGTAGTTAGCTTTAAGAGAGGGGTGATCTTTATCAATACCTGTATCTAATACGAGTACTCGGGCCCCTTGACCTCTGTTGTTAGAAGCTGACCAAGCCTCAGAAGCTTTTACGGCCTTAATTCCCCAAGGAGTCCCTGCACCAACTCCACTCGCTACTTCGCCGCGAACTTTAGTGTTTACATAACCGCGCATTGGACGAGGCGCTGGGTGAAAAATTTCTTTTTCTATATAGGCCACTTCGTCCATGTTTGCAATTCTAGCGGCCTCAGAGTCGTCGGCCTTTACAACCAATGAGTTGATGTTCTCGAGACTATTTTCAACTGTGGCAGTTGCTGGACCGATATCCCCAAGGTTGGTCTTTAGAGCATAGGTTCTAAAGTTATATTTTCCTTGGCTCGCAAAAGTTTTGTGCGCGGTTTTAAAAGCCTGATTATTCTTAAGAACAACCAAGTACCGCTGGCCCGCAAAGGCTCCACTTGCGAAAACGAAAGACAAGAACGCAATTACTATCTGTACTGAATACTTCCGTGCTGTTATTTTCATTTTTTCCCCCAAAGAAATAACTTCGGACGATAAGATGCCATTTTGGAACCAGATGCAAGAAAAGTCTTTGCTGATTTTACTAATTAATTTCTCTCATTTTTTCTTAAAAACTCTGTCAGATTAGAGCAGTTCCATATTGGCACCCAAATTAAATATAAGGGCATTACAATGTACAGAATAAATAAAACTAATAGAACCTATTATTCAAAATGAAGAACATGCCTATTCCACGAACAATAAGAAATGACGCGGCGCATGCGCTGCTTGGGCGCTAGACTTAGGATTTATTGTTTTCTTGCCAGATTTCAACACAAGAATTTCGAGATATTTTGCGATTTTCGATCAGGGGGTTCACTTGCTTCATATTATAAAAGGACCCCATTCCCGATGTGTAGTGCAGTTGTTGAATTTGAGCCGTTCGTTTCTCAAAATTGCGCTTTGGAAACAAAACCGCCTCTGTTACAATTCGAAGAGCATCTTCCCAAATATCAAGTTCTTCTTGACGTGGCAAATGCCCCTGCCATGAAGGTTTTGATTTGTTCGATGGTGGACAGAGGGCGAGTTTTAAACTGTTGTTAGGTTTTGATCCATGATTCGTCATCCAAACATTAAACTGCGAATCTGAAGTCACGACTTTTGCAAGAGAGCCTTTTTCTGCCCGATGGGGGGCCCGAATAAACTCTTTGTCTCTGCCCCTCGCCTGCGCCCGATTATGGGCAATTCGCGCAACCGCCATAGGATATTGAAGACCGTGCTTAAAGCATCCAGCCATCTCGCCATACAGTGTCCTTGCGAGAGCATCAATGTTGATGAGATCCTGAGTTGTTATCGTTTTACCATTTTCATTCTTAATATTCCTAGGCAGCCTTTGTTTTAACAACTTCGGTAACACATAAGCATCGTAGGAATTTCCGTTCGTAGACTTTGATAATGATTTATTAGGATCGATCACGCATTGACCCGTAAACTCTTTAAGTGCCTCAGCAATCTCCGTAATATTTTTATTTCCGATAGCAGTGCTCACGACTTCAAGGTCTTTTAAGAATTGAGGAGTTTTTTTTGTTTTGGAATCACAAACCTCTTTTTGGGGAGCCGGTTGAGATTGAGTATAGAAGCCCTTTTGTTTCTTTTCTGACAAATAGGCTGCGTCTATCCAGCCCTTCGCTCGTTCTTTTGAATAGGTAACGCCATCGACGACTCGCTTATATGAAAACTCTATGAGTACATATTCTTCATCTTTAAGTTCGCCCGTTCGCGGATCTTCTACCTTCTCCTTTTTGGGGGAGGAAGATAATATTTCTATTTCCGCACTATTATCAGGCCAACCAACAGCTTCACAATCGCGCTTCAATTTGCAATTTTTCCAATTCATTCCAGGCGAGTTAAAAACCGAGATAATACGGCCGTCTTCAGTGTTTAGAAAGGCCTTTCCGGCCCTAGACACCGAAGCACTCAAGAGTACTGCAATTACGATCCACAACTTCATGCCTCTTTATCGAAACTCTCTTCATGGAACTTAACCCGTCACAAAAAACTTCTCAAAATGAGACACTTGAGAACTGCCCCACCAAATTGTACTTAGAATAATTTAATTTGACGGGACTTCACGTTGATCCAGAATCTTGTATTAGCGTTCGTGAGCGCCGACATCGATAATGCCATTGAGAATTCGTGCTTTTTTATTCGTCGGATGCACATACTCAAAATCAACCGGAAGCGTAAATCCGGTTATTGTCGAAATATTCATTCCGGCATTGATGGGCGTGGTTGCCGTCGCCGACAAGTGATAGTCGTAATTGGCTTTGTTGACGAAAACAGTCGTATCCGTCGAAAAGATATTGTTACTTTGATTTGCCGCTGAAATCGTTTTCGGCGATCCCCAGAGAAGATTGTTGTAAGCACGAACCGTGGTGCCGCCCCCAGGAGTCAAATAAGCCTCACCGTTGTCGCTAATGATTGTATTGTTTATCAAATACAGATCTCGCGACGCATGGGCTGCGCCATCCCCGCCATCATAGTACAAAATAATGCGATTACTATGGGATTTCGAGCTTTCACGAATCACATTGCCGACGATGTAGGTAAGACCTCCTTGTGGCACATTGATCTGATCACTAGCGGTCCCCGTTGCCTCATTGGCAATTCGATTGTACAAAATGTAATTATTTTTCGCTCTCGTTTTTACGTTATGCCCGGTATCGGTTCCGCAAACTGCATCATGAATGTAACTGTGCTTAAGAACAAAAACATCCCCATCACTAATATAAATGTTGTGATTGTAACCGCAGTCGGTCAGGCCATTTTGTGAAAACTCAGAGTACTCTATCAGAGTATTGACGCCCCCACCAAGCACACCATCTTCACTGTCATGGATGTAGGCATTGCAAATGGTTATGTCGTTTTCGATACGAATGGCAGCACCATTTTCATCAGCGACCTTTGCTCCAGAAATTTCGACATTTTCGACGGTGACTTTTCCAGTTGTAACGAGAATTCCTTTACCATTCGAAATATTACCAGCCACTCTCTTGATGTGGGGCCGAGTCACACCGACTCCTCGCAAAGTGACGCTGTTTGAAACCGTTGCAAAGTCATCAATATAGTCCCCCGAGCTGATCTCTATCACATCTCCGTTCAAACTGTTTTGAACGGCTTGCGAAAGTTTGGCATAGGTTTGCCCGGCTCCGACCTTGAGGACACGGCCCTTCGTCGGAAAACTATAACTCATGAGCGAGGCGGCATTAGAATATGTCACCGTGGCCTGCGATATAAACGAAATGGCATCATCCGTTGTTGCTGCGTCTTGATCTGCCTGCTGAGTTAACGCTAAGGTATAGGTTCCAGCTGCCAGGCCCGTCACAGAGTATGAAAATATACAAAGATCTTGCGTCACCGGAACCACAGCAAGAGGAGAGGTCGCAGAACCGCGGTCATTCGGTGTCACAGTCCCCGCGTAAACGTAAATCGCATTGCCGCCAGTTCTATGACGATTGAGTAGGCTTGAATCGACAGTGCCAGCGATTCCAGAACCACCAACGGCGGCGCTGCTGATTGTGATTGATGTCGGTTTTGATTGTATCGTTTTTGCCACCAGCTCTGATGCAGAGAGTAATGCAGAGAAAGCAGAAAAAATGGCCAAGCGACTTGTAAATGATTTCATGCTCCCCCCACCCCGACATTCTACCATTCTCGAGACTGGGACGGCAGGGGAGTCGCAAAACCTAGCCTAAAATTCTCGATTTGAAACGCGTGCGAGAGGGGCGTTTGCGACGGCATTTAACAACTTGCCTCTTTTGACACCACTTGGTCTCGGCATGGCCTTTGCTGAGCTGGGTTTCGAATGCCTTTTAGGCACCACCAACTATCGAAAGGACTTATCCATGAATATCAAAAATATTTTAACTGCCGTATTGCTCGCACTAGGCAGCCTCTCACTCCCCGCTTGTACTGATGAAGAAGTTGGCCTGACGGTCGGCGCCATTATTGGTGGGGTTATCGGAGTTGCTCTCGCCGATGATGACTCTTCAAACGATCATGGTCATCATCGAAGAAACGATGACTACGGAAACCACCAGGGCCGCCATGGAAGACATGATGACTACGGAGACTACCGTGGTCGCCCGGGAGACGACTATCGACGCGGCGATCGAGGCGGTTGCTACCGCGGTGCCTACGGTTGCTACAATGCTCGTCTCGATATTGATTTGCAAAATCAGCTCGTGGTGGATACGGCGGCAGAACGAGTCGCTTCAAGATATCAAATTTCGACTGCGGCAGCGCAAACGATCGTAACGGCTCTCGAAAAAGCAAAAGAAAAAGACTTCTCAGCTTTGCGGGAACTGGGTTTTGACCGCGAGAATTTCGAGGCCATCTATCAAAACGAGAACCCCTCTGTCGAAACTCTCAGAACCATGAGTGAAAGACTCGGCATGAATCTCGGCGACACCCACACCATGATTCAAAAAATGAAGTCAGACATCAAAGCCGCTCGAGCTCAACAGGTACTGAACTGATTCTGCTCTAAAAGTTAAGCCTTTTTCGGCGGCCTCGAAAGTTTCGGAGCCGCCAAATTTGGATACTCTTTTATTTGCGGACTAAAGGCGGCTTTCTTTCGCAAGTCCTTGAGCGCTTCCTCAATCGCACGCAAAAGCTGGGGATCTTTCTTGGCTTTGTAATCTTCGGGCGTGTACTCCACTTCGATATCTGGATCTGTCCCGTAATTCTCAACTCCCCAACCAACATCCTGAAACCAAAAGCTGTATTCTGGCTGAGTGACTATTGTTTTATCACGCAGGCTGTACTGCGCATTAATCCCAATCACACCGCCCCACGTTCTTTTGCCTATCAACTTTCCGAGTTTCATAAGCTTAAAACAGTGAGAAAAAATATCTCCATCA
The DNA here is from genome assembly GCA_016719575.1 of Pseudobdellovibrionaceae bacterium. Taxonomy (GTDB): domain Bacteria; phylum Bdellovibrionota; class Bdellovibrionia; order Bdellovibrionales; family Bdellovibrionaceae; genus JACMRP01. The sequence continues at coordinate 41,130 of JADJYV010000005.1, forward strand.
GACCCGGCAAACTCATTAGTCACCGCAACTATGGGGCCACGAACGGCATATGAAGGATAGGACTCCCAAGTTGAATAACGAGTCTCAACAAGGCCGATCGGCTTTTGCGCAAGAATTTTCAAGAGATGCTGTGAAACATGACCGCCGCCGTTAAAACGCACATCAACAATGAGTCCATCGCGGCAATACTCCTCTAAAAAATAGCGGTAAAACTCGGCGTACCCCCGAGATCCCATATCTGGAATATGAACATAACCAATTTTGCCTTTAGACTGCTGATGGACAAACTCTCGATTTTTCTCGACCCAATCACGGTAGATCAGGTCACGTTGCTGAGTGAGAGTCTTGATCGCCACATCCTCAGCTTCTTTATGCGCCTTTCGTTTCACCGAGAGAAGCACCTCTATGTTGTTATAATTTTGCAGCCAATTTTCTAAATCCAGAGCCTTATTAAATCCATGGCCATGGATTTTTAGGATTTCATCGCCTTCCTTGAGCTGCACGCCAGGAGCCAACAACGGGGAATCATGTCCAGGTCTCCACGAATCTCCTTTGTAGATCCTCATAATCTTGTAGGACTTTGACTTTTCTTGATACTCGAGCTCAGCCCCGAGGCAGCCCAAAATATTTTGATAGGGTTGCCGATGATATTGACCACCAAACTCATAGGCATGGCTCGTGCCAAGCTCCCCTTGCATCTCCCACATCAGGTCCGAAAATTCTGCCCGCGTTTTTACACGCGATAGAAGTGGCAAATAATTGTTGTAAACTTTTGCCCAATTGACTTTGGACATGTCGGGACGCCAAAAATGTTCTTTTTGCAGGTACCAGGCTTCGCGGTACATCTGCCGCCATTCTTCTCGAGGTTCGATTTGCAAACGAATGCGACTTAAATCAATCCACCCATCCTTTTTGCCAATGGCCTTGTCCTTACTTGGCTTTGAAGTCGTCGTGACAAGGCGGATCGCATTGTCATTGGTGCAATACAAAGCCTGTTTGCCGTCTGCACAAACAACCAGACTGCGAACAGCCTCCGCCCAGCACTCCTCTTTGTTGTCCTCGAATTTAAAAGCGTAAAGTCCGAAGTCAGCGTCATTATTCCAACTTGAAAAATCAGTGATTGGTTTGACGTGGCCAGCCCGATAAAGAACGCCTCCAGGAATTGCACGTATCGAATCATAGTGTTTTAGATCAAGAGGAAAAGCCATAATCCTATGGTCAAGCCCCTCAAAATCGATCTCAATATCTTCGGTGAGCTTATTTGGCTTTTTCTTTTTGCTCTCTTTGCTCTGCTCATTTTCAGGAGCCGGAAGATTGCCAAGACCTGCCTTAAAAGGATTTGCGGCTGTCTTTGTCAAGGCAACGACATAAGGTTTTGCGCCAAAGGGAAATCCCAAATCAAAATGGGTCGCATTGTAGGTTGGGCAAAACTCACGAACGCTCACGAAGTACAGGTATTTTCCGTCCGCACTAAAACTTGGCGACCTGTCCTCAGTCAGAGATCGAAGGAGCCCTCTTCTCTTTTTTGTCTTGCAATCATAAATATGAATCTCGGCTGCAAAACGATTTTCTTGCGATGTGCAATAAACTAAGTAACGCCCTTGGGGAGACCAGGTCAGATCAAAGCATCTAAACATCTCTGTTTTTTCAATTAAAGTCACTTTCTGTGTTTTTAAATCAACGATGAAAATTTCGTTGCGATTGTTGGCAATAGCGAGCCTGTCGTTTTTGGGATTAGCGAGCATTGAACGAATCACTCCCCAATCTTGTTTCTCTGCAATCACTTTCATCTTGCGTGTTGCAAGATCACATTGGATCAAACGATCGGCCAATTGGGAGTTACTTCCGGCAATGTATAAATATTTACTATCATGTGAGTAGGTCGGATGGCTATAGCGCACATCGCGCAGGAGATCCCACTCTGTCACAGGGCCATCAAACACGGGCATACTAAAACCATGTCCGCGAGAGCTGACAAAGAGTTCCTGCAAATTTGGCGAAATTGCGTAGGATTCTAAATATGTTTTTGCATTCTCAAAACGGGGTAGTGCCTGAACCCCCGAAGTCGGACATTGGATCTGAACCTTGGATTCTTGATTTGTTTTCAAGTCGTAATAGTAAATATCAGCATTCTTCTGAAAAACGAGCTGTGATCCATCGTTCTCAAGATTGCGAACATAATAATCTTCATGGTTCGTAAGTCGCTTGAGGGCCTTGCCATCCAATTCACAGCGGTAAACGTTGGCCGCTCCCTCATGATCTGAAATAAAATAAATTTGATTCTCTATTAACTGCGGGCAAGAAATATTGGTCTTGATATTCTTAAGAATGCGTTGAAATTTTTCTTTGCTTGTCTTGCGGGTCCAAATCACTCCCGCCGTGCCACCTTGATACCTCTTCCAACGCGCAGGATCTCCATTCTTCCGACCAATCAACATCGCGCCGTTTTTGCCATAACTGCAATAAAGAACCTCACCCAAATCCAATTTTCGGTAACTTTGTTCCGTCAGATTGTACTCAAAAGCCTCAGTGACCCCAAAGCTTTGAAATGTGCTCGAAAATAAGATCGTCGTCTCATTTTTCCAACCAATCAGATTCGAAACACCAAAATACACCAACTGTTGACAAGCCCCACCCTCTGCCGCGATCAGATAAATCCCCAACTGCCCTCGGTCTGTTCCAAGGTAGGCGATATATTTCCCGTCCGGCGAAATTTTAGGTTGCTTGGCAATACCAATATTGGCAGTCAAGCGCCTTGCCATCCCGCCATCGCGAGAAACACTCCACAGGTCATCATCCGATACAAAAACGATATTAGACCTACAAATGCTCGGTTGCGAATAATAGCCAAGATTCTCAGACATAAGCCGCTCCTTAAAATTTTTGCCAAAAAAACATTCCAGCTCAAATAATGGTCAAAATAAACAAAATCCCATCCTTAATGCGCAACACAATGAATACACAATGGCGGGAACGCTTTTCTTAAAATGTTGCATTTAAAAAATCTATGGCTATATGATCTCGAAAACTATTTAAAGGGAGAACCCATGAAGTCTATTATTTTAGCATCAACGATCCTTCTAATTTCTGGCGCAGCGTTCGCGGCTCCAGCGAAAAGAACAACCGCAACCCTAGAGCCCGTTTCTGCCAACACCATGGCTGTAGCAGCACCCGTTGCAACCACGACTGAGATGATGATGCCGACCACATTGGCATTTAACTTTGTAGGTTTGTCTCAAGGAAAAACCAATGTTTACTTAGATGTTGGTGGCTTGAGCGAAAAAGCGGCCCCCGCATTGAGCTTCAGAAGTTACAGCAACCAAGAGAAGCGAAAAAAACTCAATAATTCTAAGGCCACTGTAGACCGCAGTATTGTCACTATGGGTGCCTCTATCGCTGTATTTAAGCGCGAAACAAAATCAATTATCCTAAACCCCTATCTCTACTTCGGAACAGAAAAAGACGCAATTGACACTACCAACACAAACGGCATGGGCGCACGTCTTATTGGCCAAGCCAACTTAAACAAAGGACTTGCTATTCAAGCGGGTCTTGATGGCAATGGCATGGAAGGTGATTTTAAAACTGACGTTTATGTCGGCGTTGCTTTCGCTCTTTAATTAGACTTCTTTATAACAAAATAAAAAACCGAGCTTATTGCTCGGTTTTTTATTTTGTTATCTCCGTTTTTTCGACTTAAGCATGGCGATTTGCCTATTCACTTTGCGTCTTTCGTTTTCGGACTTTCTTATTTCATTGACTGATTTGGCTATGCGGGCTTTCGCGGTTGCGATCTTCTTTTTTGCATTTTTCCTGGTCACGTCGAGCAAGACATAGGCTTGCCTTAATCGGTTGCTCGCAAGACGAGCGTCCGCTTCAGCCCGATTGGCGTCTGCATTGGCTCCTCTCATATCCGCTTCAATCGCAAGAACCTCGTCCATTGAGTGACGAGCTTCTTTTTCAGTGTTTTCTTTGCGTTCACGCAGGTGATCACGGCGCTGTTTTGCCAGCTCAAGTTTCTGTTTTGATTTCTCGATTTTCTTTTGTGACTCAACCAGACGCACTTCGGCCTCTTTGATTTGCTTTTCATATTTTTGCGACTCAGCACTCGCCTTTGCAGCCTCCCGATGGGCCGCTTCGGCCTCACGGCTCGCCGCTATCTCTTGTTTTTTAGCTTCTTTTAAGGAACGCTTAGCCTCTTCTTTGAGCTGGGCTTGGCGCTTTTTTTCTTCTTGGGCCAAGCGCTTGGCCTCGACAGCATCGGCACGGGCGGCTTCGGAATTACCGATAACACTCTCGACTTCGAGTTGAAGTTCGGAGTTAATCTCCGTTTGCGCAAGACTGATCTGAGATATCATAAGTGCAATTGCAATATAAAGGACTAACCTCATCACACGACCTCTGAGCTAAGTATAACCTAGAGGGCGCGCTAAGATGCGCAGAATTTGTAACTGCGAAATAGCGGGCGACTAAACGAATCAAAATGAGACGCTAAAATCTCAACCTAGAGACACTCAACTCCGATTTCCATAGAATTCACATCTGAGGCTGTCCAAGCAGATCCGCCGGGAGCGGTGAGGAAAAGATCTTGACTCATATTGTAAGTAGAAAAAGCGGGAGTGGCTGTCGCACCATTCGAAGTTGTTCCTCCGACCGTTACAGTATTTCTAAATTGCCTCGCATTGGTTTCTGATTTAGACCCCATACTGCCCACTGCCACCGCATGAATTGTCGTCGGAGAAACAGGTAGATCTGTGACATTGTACTTATCAACATGATTTGCCGTCGAAGACGAAACATAAGTGACTGTATCCGCAGCTTGTTCATTCACTGCGTCCCAGTTGCTCGCAACACCTGTGGGTGTAAACTGATTTGTCGTTCCATTCGCAGCCGGAAATAATGTATAAACCGAAACCGGACCCAAAAAGTCATTGTGGGTAGCGCCCGTGTCACTACAGACATAGAGGTCGTCGAAATATTGTTGCAAATTCGAAGGTGGGTATTGTTGAGCGCCAAATCCCAACTGGGTGAAGGCCGTATCAGATGTATGGTGACGGGTATCAACCGAGGTTGCGGTGCCCACAGACAAGCCATCAATTCTCATCTCGGCTGACCCAGAAGCACCAAAGGCGATCTTCAGCTCTATGTAATACCATACGCCTGGCAACACAGTCAACATCACAATAGAAATAAGATAAATGCCTGTCCGATTATTATATAAAGTCACTTGCCCTGAAGCGCCAAACTGGAACGTAAGAAAAGTATTGGAGGTAGTCCAATTCGATGTGTTGTTACCCCCAAAACGAAGGTAGGTTGGACTTCCAAGCAAACTGATCTGATATGCAAATCCTACTATTAAAGTGGTAGTGGCGGGGAGGTAAAGCGCTGCGAAGCCATAGCTTGTCCCTGCAGACATTCGATTATTATAGGACTTTGAGGTCACGCCGCCAGGCTGTGATGTCTTATAGCCTGCATTATCGACATAATGGCCAGTCCCCGTTACGTAACCCCACCTAGCTGGCATCGCACTTGTTGCGTAGTATCTTGAGTAGGCCAGTTCACTCGACGAAGCGTATTGTTCGAAACCATCCATAAATAACAATGCCATAATGAGCCCTCTTAGTGGGTTAATCTATCACAAAGCCTAGCAAATGAAGAACTTACTCTCAATCTCTCGAATTTCTTCGAAACAAAACCAAGCCTTTTGTCTGTGGCGTATTACACGCTTTTTGTAGGGAGCTAGAGACATTCGACTCCGATTTCCATTGAATTCACATCCGACGCCGTCCAAGCAGATCCCCCCGGAGCAACGGGGAACACATCTTGACTCATATAGTAGCTATTCAAAGCAGGAGATGCGGTTACTCCATTCGAAGTTGTTCCCCCTACAGTCACAATATTTCTATACTGTCTTGCACTGTTTTCTGTTTTGGTCGCCATACTGCCGACGCCCACTGCATGAATCACCGAAGGTGAATATGGCAAATCTGTCACGTTGTATTTATCAACGTGATTTGTCGTCGACGAAGAAACATAGGTCGCTGTATCCACAGCTTGTTCGTTCACGGCATCCCAATTGCTTGCAACGCCCGTCGGAGTAAACTGATTTGTTGATCCATTCGCAGCAGGAAATAAAGTAAAAATTGAAACAGGACCTAAAAAGTCATTGTTGGTAGCTCCGGTGTCATCACAAACATAAAGATCGTCATAGTACAAAGTAGTATTACCTGTTGAGGGGTTAGGAAAACCGAAACAAACTTGGCTAAATGCAGTATCGGAAGTATGAGTCCGAGTATCAACCGAAGTTGCCGTCCCTACAGACAGATTATCTAATCTAATCTCAGCGCTCCCGCTGATTCCATACGTTACTTTGATTTCGACATAGTACCATACAGAAGGAAGAACAGTCGTCACTGGCGTGGCAATGAGATAGATTCCGGTGCGGTTGTTCAACAAAGTCACTTGCCCCGAACCATTAAAATTAAAAGTCAGGTAATCGTTGCTGGAAACCCAGTTCACATGACTGCTACTAGAAATTCGAACCACTCCATTCGAAAAGGCATTAGTTGTATATGCAAATCCTATGATCATTGTGGAACATTGAGGTAAATACAAGCTATTGTAAGTGCTCGTTCCGCCCGTTACTGCAAATCTTATGGATTTCGCCGTGACCCCGCCTGGCTGAGCTGTTCTATAGCCGGTTCCGTCAACAAAGGAAGATCCACCGGAAACCACCCCCCACCTTCCTGGCATCGCACTTGTGCCGTAATACCTGGAGTATGTCAATTCTGCCATATTTGTATACTGTTCAAATCCCTCGGCAAATAACAAAGCCATTCTCTACCCCCTTAATCGTTAGCACACAAAAAAGGATAACAAGAAAAAGTCCGGCTCTCAATCGCCTCGATGTTTAAATAAATACTTGCTGGGCCTTGGTATTGACAGAATTGACAGATCCGGCTGGCCCTTTTAGCGTCGTAAAAGTGGATGACAACAAGCCAATATCAAGACGAAAAGTACTTAAAACTGGCCTCGGCCTCGCGGCAGCGAGTGGTCTGCAAACCTTCATCCACCCGCTGAGGACTCTTGCAAAACCTACCTACAATCTTGCTTTTTGGAGAGCCAATTCGACATATTTGCGTGTCACCCAATCTTTCGCTCAGATTGTAGCTCGGCCACCCGCCGCAGATCTAAGGGCCACTCAGGCCTTCGCTCAGATTGTGGCTCGGCCGCCCGCCGCAGATCTAAGGGCCACTCAGGCCTTCGCTCAGATTGTGGCTCGGCCACCGGACGCGGCGCTAAGAATCACCCAAATCTTTGCTCAGATTGGAGCTCAGCCTCTCACGGCAGATCTAAGAATCACCCAAGCCTTCGCTCAGGTTGCGGCTCAGCCTCTCACGGCAGATCTAAGAATCACCCAAATCTTTGCTCAGATTGGAGCTCGGCCTCTCACGGCAGATCTAAGAATCACCCAAACCTTCGCTCAGGCGCTTGTCTCTATACCTTAAATTTTAGTCGGTTAAAAACCTGTAATCCAGGATACGTAGGCAAGACCGCCGGCGCGAACAAAAGAGTAGACTGCTGTTGTGGCCGCTGTGGTCGCTGCATTGGTTGGATAATATTTAAAACTTCCGGCTGCGACTGTGTCGGGAACAGTTTGTGAAAACGTACATGTTCCTGAAGTGGCTCCCTTGACAATGAGTGTGTAAGAACCACCCTCAAGCATATTCGAGAAAGTAAAGGCTCCGCAGCTTGCGGTTGTATACTGCATATTGCCGTTGTTCCAATCAATCGAAGTTGCAGCACCAGCATTATATACCTTTGACAGAAGTTGACCCTGTACCTCGAGTTTAGCTGCGGGACTCGCCACTCCGATACCGACATTTCCACCACTTAAAATAGTCATTTTAGTAGAGTTGTTTGTTTCGAAAGCAAGATCATTCGCATCATTCGTTCCGAGTGTAGTGGCTCCGCCAAAGTTGTTACCCCCGTTTACGAATACACTCGTAGCAGCAACGGGAGTAAAACCAAGGGCGGTTGTAATATCAGACGAGGCAAGTGAAGCGCTCGCAATCACCCGCCCTTTAGCATCAACACCAACCTTAGAATAAGTCCCCGCAGTCACACCCGATGTTGCAAGAGTGACAACCCCTGTGTTTGACATGGTCGCATCGCCAGAGATAGAAACTTCAGTTGCCACATTGCCTGAATTACCCACCCACACCTTGGCATCAGTCAAAGTCGGAAGGGCCGCATCCGCATAGGCACAAGACCATCCTGTCACTGACCACTTCAATACATGACCTGATGTCGAGCAGGCAAAGTTGACTAAGTTGCCGGTAGCCCCTGCGATGATGACACCCGAAGTGGCAGCATTCACGCCGCCAGTGCTCAGCATCGGAGCTGTGATTTTACCTGCGCCGATAGCAAGGGCACCCGCATTATCTATGGTGGCATCACCGGACATAGTCACCGCGGTGGCTGCATTGCCAGAGTTACCAACCCAGATCTGAGCTGAGTTCAGAGTAGATCCTTGTTTTGCATTAAACGTGGTCCAATCAGCAGAAGACAGAGCTCCGCGCTTTGTTGCAGAGGCGGTGGGGATATCGAATGTATGAGCAGAACCCGTAGAGCTGATACCGATATCAGTGCCTGCAGTGCCAAGCACAAAGCTCTGAGTGCCGGTCGTAAGTCCATTGATGTTGGTAATCCCGCTACCAGCAACACCGAGAGAGACCGCTGTAGCGCCGTCCCAATACCGAATAGTATTTAAATCAGAGCGGTACCACATCTTACCTTCGTCGCCAGCAACAAGACCCGCTGGATCAGAAGTGACAGAGGAAAGACTCGGTTACCAAGCATCACATCACCAGCTTTGTTCACCGGAGTAAAGCCAAGAGCTGCGGTGATATCTGAAGACGCAATCGCACTGCCAGTCGTTACGCGTCCCTTAGCATCAACTGTGACTTTCGAATAAGTTCCCGCCGTCACTCCGCTTGTAGCGAGAGTAACAACACCGGCGTTTGACATCGTTGCATCGCCAGAGATTGAAACTTCGGTTGCTGCGTTGCCTGAGTTACCAACCCAAACCTTTGCATCAGTCAAGGTTGAAGATTGTTTGGCGTTAAAGGCATCATAATCAGCTTTGCTGATAAGACCGGCAGTCACGGCCGCAGTAGAAGCCATTGGAATATTGAGGGTGTGAGTTGAAGTTGCAGAAGAAAAACTCGGAGAATTGCCAGAGGTTCCGATTGCAAAACTCTGAGTGCTCGCCGTAAGACCATTGATATTGGTAATACCTCCTCCCGCAACACCAAGAGACTTAGTAGTAGAACCATCGTAGTACTTGATCGTACCCGCATCGTACCACATTTGCCCTGCAACAGTGCCGTTGGTAGAGTTTGCAGAAAGACCAAGATACTTGTTGGCTGCCATGCTGATATTACCAGTATTGGTGATGTCGAAGGCACCCATTGCCAGACCACCTGCCATAGTGTCGCCAGCTTTATTTACCGGAGTATAAGTCAGAGCCGTGTTGATATCAGCGGCACTTAACGAAGCACTTGCAGTGACACGGCCCTTAGCATCAACAACGACCTTTGCGTAAGTCCCTGCAGTGACTCCCGTGGTTGAAAGACTTGAAACCCCCGCATTATCGATAGCAACATCACCAGACATCGTCACTTCAGTCGCTGCATTGCCTGAGTTACCAACCCAAATTTTTCCGTTAGCAAGTGTTGGAAGGGCCGCATCTGCAAAGGCACATGACCATCCTGTCACTGACCACTTCAACACATGACCTGATGTCGAGCAGGCAAAGTTGACTAAGTTTCCGGTAGCCCCTGCGATGATCACACCCGAAGTGGCAGCATTCACGCCGCCAGTGCTCAGCATCGGAGCTGTGATTTTGCCTGCGCCGATTGCGAGGGCACCCGCATTATCTATGGTGGCATCACCAGACATGGTCACCGCGGTGGCCGCATTACCAGAGTTACCAACCCAGATCTGAGCTGAGTTCAGAGTAGATCCTTGTTTTGCATTAAACGTGGTCCAATCTGCAGAAGACAAAGCTCCGCGCTTCGTTGCAGAAGCGGTGGGGATATCGAATGTATGAGCAGAACCCGTAGAGGAAATCGCCACATCAGTGCCAGCAGTGCCAAGCACAAAGCTCTGAGTGCTGGTCGTAAGACCATTGATGTTGGTAATCCCGCTACCAGCAACACCGAGAGAGACCGCTGTAGCGCCGTCCCAATATCTAATTGTGTTTAAATCAGAGCGGTACCACATCTTACCTTCGTCGCCAGCAACAAGACCCGCTGGATCAGAAGTGACAGAGGAAAGACTCAAGTTACCAAGCATCACATCACCAGCTTTGTTGACCGGAGTAAAGCCAAGAGCTGCGGTGATATCTGAAGACGCAATCGCACTGCCAGTCGTCACACGGCCTTTAGCATCAACTGTGACTTTCGAGTAAGTGCCGGCAGTGACTCCGCTTGTAGCGAGAGTAACAACACCGGCGTTTGACATCGTTGCATCGCCAGAGATTGAAACTTCGGTTGCTGCGTTGCCTGAGTTACCAACCCAAACCTTTGCATCAGTCAAGGTTGAAGATTGTTTGGCGTTAAAAGTTGTCCAATCAGCTGAAGACAAAGCTCCGCGATTTGTTCCAGAAGCGGTAGGGATATTAAAGGTGTGATCAGAGCCCGCAGAAGAAATATTAAAGTCGGTACCGGCACTACCAGTAACAAAACTCTGAGTGCCCGCCGTAAGGCCATTCATATTGGTAATACCGGCTCCCGCAACACCAAGAGACTTAGTCGTAGAACCATCGTAGTACTTGATCGTACCCGCATCGTACCACATTTGCCCTGCAACAGTGCCGTTGGTAGAGTTTGCAGAAAGACCAAGATATTTGTTGGCAGCCATGCTGATATTACCAGTATTGGTGATGTCGAAGGCGCCCATCGCCAGAGCGCCCACCATGGTGTCGCCAGCTTTATTCACTGGAGTGTAGGTCAGAGCCGTGTTAATATCAGCGGCACTTAACGAAGCACTTGCAGTGACACGGCCCTTAGCATCAACAACGACCTTAGAATAAGTGCCGGCAGTGACTCCCGTGGTTGAAAGACTTGAAACCCCCGCAGTATCGATAGCAACATCACCAGACATCGTGACTTCAGTCGCTGCATTGCCTGAGTTACCAACCCAAATTTTTCCGTTAGCAAGTGTTGGAAGGGCCGCATCTGCAAAGGCACATGACCATCCTGTCACTGACCACTTCAATACATGACCTGATGTCGAGCAGGCAAAGTTGACTAAATTACCAGTAGCCCCTGCGATGATCACACCCGAAGTGGCCGCATTCACGCCGCCAGTGCTCAGCATCGGAGCTGTGATTTTGCCTGCGCCGATTGCGAGGGCACCCGCATTATCTATGGTGGCATCACCGGACATAGTCACCGCGGTGGCCGCATTACCAGAGTTACCAACCCAGATCTGAGCTGAGTTCAGAGTAGATCCTTGTTTTGCATTAAACGTGGTCCAATCTGCAGAAGACAAAGCTCCGCGCTTTGTTGCAGAGGCGGTGGGGATATCGAATGTATGAGCAGAACCCGTAGAGGAAATCGCCACATCAGTGCCAGCAGTGCCAAGCACAAAGCTCTGAGTGCCGGTCGTAAGTCCATTGATGTTGGTAATCCCGCTACCAGCAACACCGAGAGAGACCGCTGTAGCGCCGTCCCAATACCGAATAGTATTTAAATCAGAGCGGTACCACATCTTACCTTCGTCGCCAGCAACAAGACCCGCTGGATCAGAAGTGACAGAGGAAAGACTCAAGTTACCAAGCATCACATCACCAGCTTTGTTCACCGGAGTAAAGCCAAGAGCTGCGGTGATATCTGAAGACGCAATCGCACTGCCAGTCGTTACGCGTCCCTTAGCATCAACTGTGACTTTCGAGTAAGTTCCTGCCGTCACTCCGCTTGTAGCGAGAGTAACAACACCGGCGTTTGACATCGTTGCATCGCCAGAGATTGAAACTTCGGTTGCTGCGTTGCCTGAGTTACCAACCCAAACCTTTGCATCAGTCAAGGTTGAAGATTGTTTCGCATTAAACGTTGTCCAATCAGCTGAAGACAAAGCTCCGCGATTTGTTCCAGAAGCGGTAGGGATATTAAAGGTGTGATCAGAGCCCGCAGAAGAAATATTAAAGTCGGTACCGGCACTACCAGTAACAAAACTCTGAGTGCCCGCCGTAAGGCCATTCATATTGGTAATACCGGCTCCCGCAACACCAAGAGACTTGGTAGTAGAACCATCGTAGTACTTGATCGTACCCGCATCGTACCACATTTGCCCTGCAACAGTGCCGTTGGTAGAGTTTGCAGAAAGACCAAGATACTTGTTGGCCGCCATAGTGATATTGCCAGTATTGGTGATGTCGAAGGCACCCATCGCAAGAGCGCCCACCATGGTGTCGCCAGCTTTATTTACCGGAGTATAAGTCAGAGCCGTGTTGATATCAGCGGCACTTAACGAAGCACTTGCAGTGACACGGCCTTTAGCATCAACAACGACCTTAGAGTAAGTCCCTGCAGTGACTCCGCTTGTAGCTAAACTCAAAACTCCAGCATTCGTAATACTGGCATCTCCAGACATGCTCACCGCTGCTGCCGTGTTGCCCGAGTTACCAACCCACATACTGCCATCTGGCAACGCAGGGAGATCAGAGTTTGCTAAATTGGCTCCACTAGTAACGCGGCCTTTAGCATCCACAGTGACTTTCGGATAAGTTCCGGCCGTCACCCCCGAAGTGGCAAGAGTTAAGACGCCAGTGTTAGCAACACTCGCATCGCCAGAAATGGAGACTGCTGTTGCCGCATTGCCCGAATTACCCACCCAAACCTTCGCATCAGCCAAGGTTGAAGTTTGTTTGGCATTAAACGTGGTCCAATCAGCAGAAGACAAAGCTCCGCGATTCGTTGCAGAAGCCGTTGGGATATTAAAGGTGTGATCCGAACCGGCAGAAGAAATATTAAAGTCGGTACCGGCACTACCAGTAACAAAACTCTGAGTGCCCGCAGTAAGACCGTTGATATTGGTAATCCCAGCACCCGCAACACCCAAAGATATTGCAGCAGATCCATCCCAGTATCTTACTACATTGAGATCTGAACGATACCACATTTTACCTTCATCCCCAGCAACGGACGGGTATTAAACCCGGATTGCTTTGATTTGAATCCAGCTTCCTGGCATCTTGCGGTTGTAAACATGGTTGGCGAACAAAAAAGGTCTTTTGTACTCGATTCGACTTACGATTATGAAGTATGGAATCAACCGATCGTTGGTTATAGTTATGCTTATTTTAATCCGAAGACAAGAAAGCCCGTAGATTCATTAGATAAAGCATTGGTTAGCGTGGAAGATTTTAAAGGAGATTTTTTCGAGAAATTCCGTTCTCCAGAAGCAAAGAGTTTTGTCGGAATTACCATGCGAGTGGGATATGTTTTAGAGACGAGTGCTGATGGGGAGCCTGATGACTCTCCCAAGTACGATGCAATTCGATGGGTTGAGTATCGATACGACTTAGAGTTAAATTCCCAAGGCCAGGTGATTGGCGGAGAGTGGTATAGCCAAATTCATCCTGATTTTATTTGGACTCCAAAAAACGGATCTCGTCCTTCATCCATGCTCGATGCGGCACTAAAGATTAGTGACTGGGTGGGTGGTGCTGCGACTCTTCCGACTGAGTGGTCTCGTGCGGCTCAGCTGAGTTCACCTCAAGGTGTAATTTTGGACACGGTAACTGGGGCGCTGCTTAAGAAGGCTTCGGAGTGAAAAACATACGGGTGGGTCGATTCGCAGGTTCCATTGGCAAAAGTCCATCGTTAAAGCGAACTTGAATGCGGCGACCATCTGCCGGGTTTGGAAGGTAGGTTGTACCCGCTACGCATTGACCTAGGGCAAAAGTGAAGCGCCCTTGGTTGCTGAAAATTTACTCCAGAGGGTATCCATTGGATTCGGTGCAAGTGCCAGTTCCATCATTGCCTCGAAATGAGAAGTGTTGCCTCTTTTGACAGATTTGGGGGGATAATTCTATCTGCAAATTGAGATCGAGGTGAAGAATTTTCGCCTTTTTCAACTTTGTTCGAGAACTCCAACACCGGACAACTTGGGTTTAGCGGTTCTCGAACTACAATTTTTTGAGAACAAATTCTATTGAGTCTCTATTCGCAAGTGAGTTGTCAAGATAACAACTAGATGCTGTATTAAACGAATAGACCTGTAATTGAAAAGTAATGTTTGTTTGCGCAGTGGCGTAACTAAAGTGACCAATCAATAATCCCGGGTCATCGTAATCAAGAGATATGAAGATCGTTCCAGAATTATTCGTCCCATCGGAGAGCCGTGCATGACAATCGTAAGTTCCGGGATGCAGTCCAGAGTTTTTGAATATCAGTTCGTAATCACCCGCAGGCAAGCTGGCAAAGGTGACTGCTGGATACTTGCCTGGTGAGGTGGCATCACCGGAGACTGTCCAAGCATTGCAGTCATTGTCGACCGTGGCCATATTCGTCCAACTCGTGGAATTTGACTGCCAAAGGCAATTTGCCGCTCCCACCATTTTTGCACTTCCCATCAGCTTACTGCTGCCGACAGGAACCCACGATGCGCCATCGCAATACTCCATCCTGTGGGATGTGTAGTTGTAACGTTGTGTGCCCTCACCATTAGCTTGCCCGGCACCGCATGTAGTGACGCCTGTCGATGAACCAGCTCTGAGTCCTCCGTTAACGTCGAGATTGACTCCAGGAGTGGGAGTACCGATACCGACGTTTCCGTTATGGTCAATTCTCATTCTTTCCGTGCCGCCCACAGTTCCATTGGCTGTGGTGTGAAATGAAATTGCTGAACCTTGAGCAGAAGCTGAGTGATTTTCTGTCGTATTGAAATAGATACCAGGCCAAGAATTTGGATTAACAGCATTTTGGGCTCGAATTGCACCCAATTGATCTCCACTCTGGGGTTGTGTAGGTGCGGCCGATGTTCCGCGAGCTCTCAGAAATTGAATCGCTCCAGAGTTGCCAGCATTAGCAGAAAAATGCTTAGCTTCGACAAGTGCATCTGCTGCGACACCGCTATTATATCCTGTGATATTTCCAGCGACTTCAAGTTTAGAGCCAGGAGTTGTTGTCCCTATGCCGACGTTTCCGGAGCTTAGAATTGTCATTTTGGTGCTGTTGTTTGTTTCAAATTCTACACTATTGGCATCGTTTGTTCCAAGGACCGCCGTGGCTCCAAAGCTATTTCCATTTTGGACAAACGCAGTCGCTGCACCTGCAGGTGTAAATCCGAGAGCTGTCGTGATATCTGAAGAGGTCATCGAAAGACCTGCGATCACGCGGCCTTTGGCATCAACAGAGACTTTCGCGTAAGATCCTGCAGTCACACCAGATGTTGCAAGAGTCACAACGCCGGCATTTGACATCGTCGCATCGCCAGACATAGACACGGCGGTTGCGGCGTTGCCTGAGTTACCCACCCAAATGTTTGCAGAAGTCAGAGAGTTAGACATCTTGCTATTAAACGTTGACCAGTCGGCAGAAGACAAAGCTCCGCGCTTTGTTGCAGAAGCGGTGGGGATATCGAAAGTATGCGCTGAACCTGCAGAGCTGATGCCGACATCAGTACCAGCAGTGCCAAGCACAAAGCTTTGTGTAGCAGTCGATAGACCGTTCAAGGTAGTGATCCCGGTTCCTGCAACGCCCAAAGACTTCACGACGCTGCCGTCATAGTACTTGATCGTGCCAGTATCGTACCACATTTGTCCTGCTGTTGTGCCATTCGTTGTATTTGCTGAAAGAGTAAAGTACTTGTTGGCCGCCATGGTGATGTTACCAGTGTTGGTAATATTGTTTGTGCCCATCGCCAGAGCACCTGCCATAGTGTCGCCAGCTTTGTTTACTGGAGTGTAAGTCAGAGCGGTGTTGATATCAGCAGCACTTAACGAAGCACTAGCGATCACGCGGCCTTTAGCATCAACAGAAACCTTCGCGTAAGTTCCCGCAGTGACCCCGCTGTTAGCAAGAGTGACCACACCGGCATTTGACATTGTCGCATCACCAGACATAGACACGGCGGTTGCGGCGTTACCAGAGTTGCCAACCCAAATGTTTGCAGAGGTGAGCGAGTTGGTCATGGCACTAGCCCAAGAAAGAACTCCCGCGCCATTGTTCGAGAGAACTTGTCCCGAAGCCCTTGTGCTCCTGGGAAAGTCAGAGAGTAGTTCGTAGTCACAGCAGCCGGCATCAGAGTCAAAGAGCCAGAAGTTGCGCCGTTTAGTTGGTTGCCTTTAGTGACGGCCACACTAGAGCCATCGAGTGCAAGAATCTTGTTAGCTTGCGCCGTCGTGGTTTTATCAACAGTTACAACACCGGCGTTTGACATTGTCGCATCGCCAGACATAGACACTGCAGTTGCGGCGTTGCCAGAGTTACCAACCCAAATGTTTGCAGAAGTCAGAGCGTTCGACATTTTGCTATTAAACGTTGACCAGTCAGCAGAAGAAAGAGCTCCGCGTTTCGTTGCAGAAGCGGTGGGGATATCGAAAGTATGCGCTGAACCCGCAGAGCTGATACCGATATCAGTGCCTGCAGTGCCAAGCACAAAGCTTTGTGTAGAAGTAGAGAGACCGTTCAGACTTGTGATGCCAGCTCCTGCGACGCCAAGAGATTTCACGACGCTGCCGTCATAGTACTTGATCGTGCCAGTATCGTACCACATTTGTCCTGCTGTTGTGCCATTCGTTGTATTTGCTGAAAGAGTAAAGTACTTGTTGGCCGCCATGGTGATGTTACCAGTGTTGGTAATATTGTTTGTGCCCATCGCCAGAGCACCTGCCATAGTGTCGCCAGCTTTGTTTACTGGAGTGTAAGTCAGAGCGGTGTTGATATCAGCAGCACTTAACGAAGCACTAGCGATCACGCGGCCTTTAGCATCAACAGAAACTTTCGCGTATGTTCCCGCAGTGACTCCGCTGTTAGCAAGAGTGACCACGCCGGCATTTGACATTGTCGCATCACCAGACATCGACACTGCAGTTGCAGCATTGCCGGAGTTACCAACCCAAATGTTTGCAGAGGTGAGTGAGTTGGTCATGGCACTAGCCCAAGAGAGAACTCCTGCGCCATTGTTCGAGAGAACTTGCCCCGAAGCCCCTTGTGCTCCTGGGAAAGTCAGAGAGTAGTTCGTGGTCACAGCAGCAGGCATCAGAGTCAAAGAGCCAGAAGTAGCGCCATTCAGTTGGTTGCCCATGGTGGCAGCAACACCGGAACCATCAAGAGAGAGCAATTTATTCGATTGAGCAGTTGTTGTTTTATTAGCAGTAACCACACCGGCATTAGTGATCGAAGAGATATCACCAGAGAGCGCAACTGCGCCAGCAACGCCAGAAGCGTTACCAACCCATACCTGAGTAGACGCAAGCGAGTTCGACATTTTGCTATTAAACGTTGACCAGTCGGCAGAAGAAAGAGCTCCGCGCTTTGTTGCAGAAGCGGTGGGGATATCGAAAGTATGCGCTGAACCCGCAGAGCTGATGCCGATATCAGTGCCAGCTGTGCCAAGCACAAAACTCTGAGTTCCAGCAGAAAGACCGTTTAGGCTTGTGATGCCAGCTCCTGCAACGCCCAAAGACTTAGTAGTAGAACCATCGTAGTACTTGATTGTTCCAGAATCGTACCACATCTGTCCTGCAACCGTGCCGTTGGTAGAATTTGCAGAAAGACCAAGATACTTGTTGGCAGCCATAGTGATATTGCCAGTATTGGTGATGTCGAAAGCACCCATCGCCAGAGCACCTGCCATAGTGTCGCCAGCTTTGTTGACTGGAGTGTAAGTCAGAGCGGTGTTGACATCAGCAGCACTTAACGAAGCACTTGCGATCACGCGGCCTTTAGCATCAACAGAAACCTTCGCGTATGTTCCCGCAGTGACTCCACTGTTAGCAAGAGTGACCACTCCGGCATTTGACATTGTCGCATCACCAGACATAGACACCGCAGTTGCAGCATTGCCAGAGTTACCAACCCAGATATTGGCTGAAGTCAGAGAGTTGGTCATGGCCGTCGCCCAAGAGAGCACACCAGAGCCATTGTTCGAAAGAACTTGTCCCGAAGCCCCTTGTGCACCTGGGAAAGTCAGAGAGTAGTTCGTAGTTACTGCGGCCGGCATCAGAGTCAAAGAGCCAGAAGTTGCGCCGTTCAGTTGGTTGCCCTTAGTAACGGCAACACTTGAGCCATCGAGTGCAAGAATTTTGTTAGCCTGAGCCGTTGTGGTTTTATCAACAGTGACCACACCGGCATTTGACATCGTCGCATCGCCAGACATAGACACGGCAGTTGCGGCGTTGCCCGAGTTACCAACCCAAATGTTTGCAGAAGTCAGAGAGTTCGACATTTTGCTATTAAACGTTGACCAGTCGGCAGAAGACAGAGCTCCGCGCTTTGTTGCAGAAGCGGTGGGGATATCGAATGTATGCGCTGAACCCGCAGAGCTGATACCGATATCAGTGCCAGCAGTGCCAAGTACAAAGCTCTGAGTTCCAGCAGAGAGACCGTTTAGGCTTGTAATGCCTGCACCTGCAACGCCCAAAGATTTAGTAGTAGAACCATCGTAATACTTGATCGTACCCGCATCGTACCACATTTGTCCTGCAACTGTGCCGTTAGTAGAATTTGCAGAAAGACCAAGATACTTGTTGGCCGCCATAGTGATATTACCAGTATTGGTGATGTCGAAAGCACCCATCGCGAGCGCACCCACCATAGTGTCGCCAGCTTTGTTCACTGGAGTGTAAGTCAGAGCGGTATTTATATCGGCAGCACTTAACGAAGCACTTGCAATCACGCGGCCTTTAGCATCAACAGAAACTTTCGCGTATGTTCCCGCAGTGACTCCGCTGTTAGCAAGAGTGACCACTCCGGCATTTGACATTGTCGCATCACCAGACATAGACACGGCGGTTGCAGCATTGCCCGAGTTACCAACCCAAATGTTGGCTGAAGTCAGAGAATTGGTCATGGCCGTTGCCCAAGAGAGCACACCAGAGCCATTGTTCGAAAGAACTTGTCCCGAAGCCCCTTGTGCTCCAGGGAAAGTCAGAGAGTAGTTCGTGGTCACTGCGGCAGGCATCAGAGTCAAAGAGCCAGAAGTAGCGCCGTTAAGTTGGTTGCCCTTAGTGACGGCCACACTAGAGCCATCGAGTGCAAGAATTTTGTTAGCTTGAGCAGTTGTGGTTTTATCAACAGTAACCACACCGGCATTGGATATCGTCGCATCGCCAGACATAGACACGGCAGTTGCGGCGTTGCCCGAGTTACCAACCCAGATATTAGCTGAAGTCAGCGAGTTCGACATTTTGCTATTGAACGTTGACCAGTCAGCAGAAGACAGAGCTCCTCGCTTTGTTGAAGAAGCGGTGGGGATATCGAATGTATGC
The DNA here is from genome assembly GCA_016719575.1 of Pseudobdellovibrionaceae bacterium. Taxonomy (GTDB): domain Bacteria; phylum Bdellovibrionota; class Bdellovibrionia; order Bdellovibrionales; family Bdellovibrionaceae; genus JACMRP01. The sequence goes on from JADJYV010000005.1 coordinate 60,634, forward strand.
GCTGAACCTGCAGAGCTGATACCGATATCAGTTCCAGCAGTGCCAAGCACAAAACTCTGAGTTCCAGCAGAAAGACCGTTTAGGCTTGTGATGCCAGCTCCTGCGACGCCCAAAGATTTAGTAGTAGAACCATCGTAATACTTGATCGTTCCAGAGTCATACCACATTTGTCCTGCAACTGTGCCGTTAGTAGAGTTTGCAGAAAGACCAAGATACTTGTTGGCCGCCATAGTGATGTTACCAGCGTTTGTAAGATCATTGCCACCCATTGCAAGAGCACCCACCATAGTGTCGCCAGCTTTGTTGACTGGAGTGTAAGTCAGAGCGGTGTTGACATCAGCAGCACTTAACGAAGCACTTGCGATCACGCGGCCTTTAGCATCAACAGAAACCTTCGCGTATGTTCCCGCAGTGACTCCGCTGTTAGCAAGAGTGACCACGCCGGCATTTGACATCGTCGCATCACCAGACATAGACACCGCAGTTGCAGCATTGCCAGAGTTACCAACCCAGATATTGGCTGAAGTCAGAGAGTTGGTCATGGCCGTCGCCCAAGAGAGCACACCAGAGCCATTGTTCGAAAGAACTTGTCCCGAAGCCCCTTGTGCTCCAGGGAAAGTCAGGGAGTAGTTCGTGGTCACTGCGGCCGGCATCAGAGTCAAAGAGCCAGAAGTAGCGCCGTTCAGTTGGTTGCCCTTAGTGACAGCTACACTAGAGCCATCGAGTGCAAGAATTTTGTTAGCTTGAGCAGTTGTGGTTTTATCAACAGTGACCACACCGGCATTTGATATCGTCGCATCGCCAGACATAGACACCGCGGTTGCGGCGTTGCCCGAGTTACCCACCCAAATGTTTGCAGAAGTCAGAGAGTTCGACATTTTGCTATTAAACGTTGACCAGTCAGCAGAAGACAAAGCTCCGCGCTTTGTTGCAGAAGCGGTGGGGATATCGAAAGTATGCGCTGAACCTGCAGAGCTGATACCGATGTCAGTGCCAGCAGTGCCAAGTACAAAGCTCTGAGTTCCAGCAGAGAGACCGTTTAGGCTTGTAATGCCTGCACCTGCAACGCCCAAAGATTTAGTAGTAGAACCATCGTAATACTTGATCGTACCCGCATCGTACCACATTTGTCCTGCAACTGTGCCGTTAGTAGAATTTGCAGAAAGACCAAGATACTTGTTGGCCGCCATAGTGATGTTACCAGTATTGGTGATGTCAAAAGCACCCATCGCGAGCGCACCCACCATAGTGTCGCCAGCTTTGTTCACCGGAGTGAAAGTTAGAGCCGTGTTGATATCAGCGGCACTTAACGAAGCACTTGCGATCACGCGCCTTTAGCATCAACAGAAACCTTCGCGTATGTTCCCGCAGTGACTCCGCTGTTAGCAAGAGTGACCACACCAGCATTTGACATCGTCGCATCGCCAGACATCGACACGGCGGTTGCGGCATTGCCCGAGTTACCAACCCAAATGTTTGCAGAGGTGAGTGAGTTGGTCATGGCCGTTGCCCAAGAGAGCACACCAGAGCCATTGTTCGAAAGAACTTGTCCCGAAGCCCCTTGTGCACCTGGGAAAGTCAGGGAGTAGTTCGTAGTTACTGCGGCAGGTATCAGAGTTAAAGAGCCAGAAGTAGCGCCGTTAAGTTGGTTGCCCATGGTGGCAGCAACACCGGAACCATCAAGAGAGAGCAATTTATTCGATTGAGCAGTCGTGGTTTTATCAACAGTAACCACACCGGCATTAGTGATCGAAGAGATATCACCAGAGAGCGCAACTGCGCCAGCAACGCCAGAAGCGTTACCAACCCATACCTGAGTAGACGCAAGCGAGTTCGACATTTTGCTATTAAACGTTGACCAGTCGGCAGAAGAAAGAGCTCCGCGCTTTGTTGCAGAAGCGGTGGGGATATCGAAAGTATGCGCGGAACCCGCAGAGCTGATGCCGATATCAGTGCCTGCAGTACCAAGTACAAAGCTCTGAGTGCTGGCAGTGAGGCCGTTCATATTCGTAATCCCGCTACCAGCAACGCCGAGAGAGACCGCAGCAGCGCCGTCCCAATACCGAATAGTATTTAAATCTGAGCGATACCACATCTTACCTTCGTCGCCAGCAACGAGACCCGCTGGATCAAAGTGACAGAGGAAAGACTCAAGTTACCAAAGCATCACATCGCCAGCTTTGTTCACCGGAGTAAAGCCAAGAGCTGCGGTGATATCAGAAGAAGCAATCGAGCTTCCCACAGTGACACGGCCCTTAGCATCGACAGTGACTTTCGAGTAAGTCCCCGCAGTCACTCCTGAAGTCGCTAGGGTTAGTGCTCCGGTGTTAGCAATACTCGCATCGCCAGATATAGACACAGCGGTTGCAGTGTTGCCGGAGTTACACCCCCAGACCTTTGCATCCGCCAAGGTTGAAGATTGTTTGGCATTAAAAGAATCGTAGTCCGTTTTACTGATAAGACCGGCAGTGACAGCTGCAGAAGCCATTGGGATATTGAGAGTGTGAGTTGATGTTGCAGAAACAAAACTCGGAGAATTGCCAGAAGTTCCGATTGCAAAACTCTGAGTGCCCGCCGTAAGACCATTCATATTGGTAATACCGGCTCCCGCAACACCAAGAGATATTAGTCGTAGAACCATCGTAGTACTTGATCGTACCCGCATCGTACCACAACTGTCCTGCAACCGTGCCGTTAGTAGAGTTTGCAGAAAGACCAAGATATTTGTTAGCCGCCATAGTGATGTTGCCAGCATTGGTAAGATCATTGCCACCCATCGCCAGAGCGCCCACCATGGTGTCGCCAGCTTTATTCACTGGAGTGTAGGTCAGAGCCGTGTTGATATCAGCGGCACTTAACGAAGCACTTGCAGTGACACGGCCTTTAGCATCAACAACGACCTTAGAGTAAGTGCCGGCAGTGACTCCCGTGGTTGAAAGACTTGAAACCCCCGCATTATCGATAGCAACATCACCAGACATCGTCACTTCAGTCGCTGCATTGCCTGAGTTACCAACCCAAATTTTTCCGTTAGCAAGTGTTGGAAGAGAAGGATCTGGATAAGCACAAGACCATCCTGTTACTGACCACTTCAGCACATGACCTGATGTTGAGCAGGCAAAGTTGACTAAATTACCAGTAGCGCCTGCGATGTTGACACCCGAAGTGGCAGCATTCACGCCGCCAGTGCTCAGCATCGGAGCTGTGATTTTGCCTGCGCCGATTGCGAGGGCACCCGCATTATCTATGGTGGCATCACCGGACATAGTCACCGCG
>JADJYV010000006.1 GCA_016719575.1 Pseudobdellovibrionaceae bacterium
GAAGACTTTAAATTGTCACCAGAGAAAGTCAGTAAGGACGTCATGGCTAAATTTCAGCGCGAATATGAGTCAATGCTCAAGGCAACCCATAAAGTGAGGCCCGTTTCCTAGCATTAGGCTCCGCAAAAAATTAAATTTATATCAACAAGAGGCCAATGCTTTGATACATGGCTAAACTTCCTTAGGTATCGTTTTTTGCGTTGAATAAGTATGGTTACACAAAAGACTCGCAATACGACGGTACTCGCTTAAGAGGTCCAAGTGAATTGAACTCGTGTTGATTGAGTCTCGAAGGCCTCGATTAAGACGTCCTATGTGATTTTCTCTTAGAGAGATTTCAAGTTTTGCAACTTCGCGCTTTAATTGAATGGCGTCAACGCATAGCTCTTTGGTTTGATATGCGTTGATAGCGAGTTGAGACACCATACAGACTTGCGAATGAAGGGCTTTTATCTCTGCGAAGCCCTCATCTGAAAATTCAAGGTGCAAAGCATTCTTCTTTATAGCAAGTGTGATGATGTTGATGTCTATTGCATCAGCCGCGCGTTCAAGATCACTTATGAACATGATCATATTCATGATGTTTTGATGAACTACGGTGCTACTTTTGTTTGCATGATCGAGTAAAAACATTTTTGTTTCGCGATATAGAAAATCAACTTTGTTATCGCGATCTTTGATGGACTGAATAAGACCAGGGTCTGCGGACTCAAAGAGTTTAATCGAGTCTTCGATCATACCTCGAACAATATCTGCTGTGCGCATTATTTCACGGTGAGCGTACGAAATAGCTAAGGCTGAGCTTTGATAGTTGTTCAAATTGACAAACTCGGTTCCGAAGGTGTCGTCAGGGTTTCGGGGAAACATTCTTTCAATAACCGTGGCGGCCTTGTTAATGAAAGGAAAGAATAACACGGCTGAAATAAGATTGAATAGAAGATGTCCATTCGCCGTAATTCGCGAAGCCGTGATGTCGAAGGAGCTCAAGAGTTCAATGAAAAGGCTGGTAAAAGGATAAAAAATCAAAACACTGAGAGCCTTATAAAAGAAATGAGCCCATGCGACTTGTTTTCCAATATGATTGCTTCCGGCAGCCGCAATAAGGGCGGTTGATGTCGTTCCAATGTTGGCGCCATAGACCCAAAGTAAAGCATCATAGAGAGAGATCGCGTTGACGCTTGCAAGACTCATTGCAATCCCTATGGTGACGGCACTGCTTTGAACAAACATACAGAAGACCATGGAGATTATAAGCGAGTACCCGGGATTGTCTCGGAGCGTTTGAAAAAAGTCTTTTAGTAGGTCTATTTCTGCAAAGTGATGGGCGCTAATATTAATAAATTTAAGTCCCAAAAAGAGCATGCCAAAACCCATGAATACCATTGAGATGTTTTTAAAGAGAGGTTTTTTTGCTCGAAAGTAAAAAGCGAAGGCAATTGAAAATAAAGGCAGTGCATACTGACCAAGATCACGCGAGCTCAATCGAACACTGAGGGTTGCTCCAATCGCCGTGCCGATGATCACTCCCATAACCTGGCGTAGGGTGATCACTCCCGCTGAGCCTAGGCCAACGAGCATTGAAGTCACTGCGCCTGAGCTTTGTAAAAGCGTGGTCAGCGAGATGCCAACAACAATCGACAAGAACTGACTTTCTGATAACTTGTGCATCAGGCCAGTGACTTTATTGGCCATCAGTTTTTCGAGGGATTGGCTGGACATGCTCATGCCATACAAAAAAATAGCGACACCACTAATAAGAATGATAAAATGAGAATTTCCTAAATCAATCATCCCTATATTATTCTTTATTTCACTCTTAATTGCGAGATATACTTAGGTCTTGATTTTAAGGAGATTTGCCTGGGTAAAATGCAAAACGAAAGTATTCTTGTTGTTGCTGCAGTTATTTTTCGACAAAGGGGAAATATCTACGAAGTGGCTTTGTTTCGTCGGGGCCCTGGTCAAACAGGACAAGGTTCTTGGGAGTTTCCCGGTGGAAAGGTTGAGTCTGGAGAAACAGAGATTGAGGCCCTTTGGCGTGAAATTAAAGAGGAGTTGGGTGTAGAGGTGAAGATTGGTGGTTTTGTTGGGGAGACTCATCATCAATATCCGACCAAAAAAATTCACCTCAAATTCTATTGGGTGCAGAGTCCAGTTTTTTCTTTCGCATTAAGTGAACATGATGCCGTTCAGTGGTTTCAACCTAGACTAATTGACAAAAGTATCCTTTCTGAAGCGGACCGTCCAATTATTGAGCAGATTGAACAAGACCCGCGGTTTAGGGCCTAGGGCCATTGACGGTGTGAGTAGTTTTTGGGCAGTGTCTCCTTTTCTCTTTGAAGTGATGCAAATTGAAAGTGATCAGATGGCTCTCTCTTTATGAGAAGACCAACAAAACCATTGCAAAGATGACAAATGCCGTCAAAAAAGACGATTGGTTTTTGTGTCCTCATGTTTTCACCTAGCTTTTAAGATCTACGCTTCCTATAATCAAGGCTCTATTTTTGGAGCTGATTTGTCATGGAAGTTTTCTTGTTTCCCTTAGTGAATGTCAGTCTTTTCCCTAAGACGACTAAACCTTTGAATATTTTCGAACCGCGCTATCTGGAGATGGTCAAGATAGCGGCTGAAAAAAAGTCTCCAATTGCTATTGGTTTTATCGAGGATGCCTCGCAAGTGGGGCCGGTGATGATTGGTGAAACCGTTCCGTATGTTCGGCCTGTTGCGGGTTATGGATTTGTACAGATCGTAGAGGAGCGTCTCAACGGAACTCTTCTGGTTTTTTTGCAAGGAGTAGGAAAAGTAAATTTGGGAAAAGTCGTCGATCGAGGGACTCCATTTATGGTCGTTGAGGCGCAGGAGATTAATGAAGAAACTCTCGTAAAGCCTGAAAGCAAAGCTGGTCTTGATCACTTATTAAAAATATTGACCAGATGGATTTATACTCACATTCCGGATCCCAGCCAGCAAGAGGTTTTCATGAAGGGGCTTGTAGGACCCGAGGAAGTCGTGGGAGCTTTTTCTTCTTATCTAGTGAGAGATTATGATTTGCAGCAAATGTCTCTTGAGTTTGATGACATAAATAAAAAAATCGATTTTTTACATCGTTTGACCGAGTCGAATGAGCTAACGACTTAGGCGTCGAACGACATACCACCTGACAAGTGAAATCCAAACAATATGTGCAATGAGGAGATGAACGATTTTCATCCAAGCCGGAGTGAGGCTGAGCAGGGTGAGGTAACCAAAAATCACTGCAGCTAAATAAATCAAACTCAGCTGAAAGCATGTTTTTCTTAAGATTTCATTGTAGTCACGCTGGGATTCTAGCCAAAAGAACAAGGCTGCTCCGCCGCCAACGAGACTTGCTAAGAAAGGATGTGAGATTCTAAGGCGTAAAAGATAATGGGAATCAGACGCCAGATCCTGCATAAAGCCATCGACCAAGGAAACTGACGGGAAGAGTGTTGTCGACAACGCAGCCAATCCACCAGTAACGGCCACAACAAGCATTAAGATGGGCCAAGAGAGTTGCCAGTTTAAAGGAGATGAGCGGCGGGCAGTCTCTTTTCCTGCATTGATTTTTTCTAATAGGGGTCCGCTATAAATTACAACCAAGGCGACGCTTCCACTTAAAAGCATTGAGTTGATTTGATGTAGACTCATGGCAAGAAGCCGAAATCCAGAGTCATTATTTCCTACTAAGCCAAAAAGAACAAGCTTGGCGCCCAGTAGAGCTTCAGTGATAGTAAAAACAAGAGTGCTGGTGAGCGCTGTACGAATTCTTTCTGCTTTATTGTAGAGGAGACGGCCCTTCCAAGTAAGAAAAATGACAAGAATGCCGAAAAGACCAGAAGTTATCCTGTGGCTAAACTCGATCCATGTCTTTTTTTGTTGGGCGTCAGGTATGAGTTGCCCCTTACAAAGGGGCCAAGTATCACCGCAGCCATCGCCAGAGTGTGAAATTCGAACCCAGGCTCCCCACAAAATTACCAAAAGTGTATAAAAAAGTAAAAACTGGGCAAAACGATGAAAGAGAGCCTTATTATTCATAGGCCCTGGTTATCACTCTCTCGAAATGGGGTCAATCAGTCTCGCTTATGAAGCCTTTGGAATTCCTTTGGAAATTTATGCGATTAGAACTTCATTTGGAAGTACTCACCCTCTGCAGTTAAAACTCAGATTTGTTGATGCTTTAGGAGATTATTTGAACTTAAGGGAAAACTTAAAAAATATCCTATTCCTGTATCGGATTCGTTTTTCAAAATGCCTTTGGTGTTTTTACGCCGGGGTTTTGGCTTTTGGCTTGTTTCTTCTTGTCGTTTTACTATCGTTTAGTTATCAGCAAATTGAAAAATCCGCCCTCTCAGAAACTCATTCCATTGCTGCAGCTTTGAATGAGTTAAATAGACGCCAACTAGAGACGATGTCTATTCCGCTGGAGGCCGTTGCGGACTTTGTCACCAAGTATGGTGGCATCGATAGTGTTACCAAAAGTGAACTCGATGACTTTTTGATCAGAGAGAAAAGAGAACTTTCCTCGACATCAATCAAGAATATTGTTGTTGTCGACAAATATGGTGATCTTGTTGGTAATACCTTTATACCTGGGATTTCACATTCGTTTAAAGAGGATGCTGAGTTTGAATACATACGCAGTCAAAAAAAATATACAATTCTTTCAACTTACACTTCGCCAATAGATCAACAAAAGGTCATCGTTTTAATTAAAATTTTAAGAAGGGGAGGACGTTTTGACGGTCTCATCGGAGTCTCAAAACCTTGGTCGGATTTTGAATTGTTATATCAGTCCCTCCAGATCCCTCCGGAGATCGCCTACACTATGTACCGGGATGATGGAAACGTTCTATATAGTCATAATAAATCTGGAGAGCTCGCAGAGAAGGATCTGGGCTTTTTAGATCAATCTAGACTGAATTCAATGGGGTATTTAAATCCTTTAATGGGCCTTGGGAGAGCGGATCACGTCGGGCACTATAAATTTGATTCGGAATTTAACGATATGATTTATGTGGGCTACCGGGTAGAAGACTTATTTACTGATTGGATTTCAATGGTGAGGATATCTTGCGGCTTGTTTCTTGCCTTTATGTTCGCCTTCGGTTTGCTTATCAGACTCTTACAAAAACGACAAGAAGACGTCGAGGAAAATCAGCGTGAGAGTAATAAAAGATTTGAGATAATTAATAAAATCAATCATGCAGTCGAAGCTCTGACCGGACTATTGTTCTTAAAAGAATTGTGTCAACAAATAAAAAATATTTTCAATGTCAGATCGGTGTCTATTGGAGTCTGGATGCCGGAGCATTTGAACACATTAAAGTGTTTGGTTAACGTGGGGGAGAGTGAGTGGTGGGAGGGAATGAATTGCGATATTCGAGGAACACCTTTTGAACATTTAAAGCCCGGAGGCAGATTCTCATGCAAAAAACGAGCGTATCAAATGTTTTCGGAAACGAGCTTATTAGGAAGTAAAAAGATTGAAGCTTGTATTGGAATGGTCTTTCAGGGCTATGGAGGGAGGGCGAGCGGAGTCTTGATGATAACTAGCGAGATCGAAATTTTCGAAATGGATTTGATTGAGTTTGTGCTTTCGGATTTTGCCCTCCGGGCTGGATCAGAAATTGATCGCATAAGAACCGATGAAATTCGAAAAGAAATCGAGAATTTAAGACGCCAGATTGAACAACGCGCGCGGCAATCCGAAAACCTTGAGACTATTGGTGCCTTAGCTGAAGGTATTGCTCATGATTTTAATAATATTATTGCGATTATCTTGGCCTCAACAGAAAAAATGCTAAATTTGCATAAAGATTCAACCGTCGATTTCCCTTATTTAGAGTCAATAAAAAGAGCCTGTCATCGTGCCCGTCATTTGGTTTCGCAGATCGCTGGGTTTAGTCATAAAAATGAACATCATTCAAGGCAATTGGTCGTCAAGAAGATCTTTGACGACATGTTGGATTTTTTGCGATCGACATTGCCTGCACAAGTTCACTTAAATTTAAATTTAGGGGAATGTGCGGAGCTTACAATTTTTGCTGACCTTAATCAAATTCAGCAGGTTTTGGTAAATCTCTGCGTGTATCTAGCTCGTTTTTTGGGGACGGAGGGGGGCGAAGTAAAAATTTCTTTGCGCAAAACCAAAATTAAAGGGCAATTGTTTATTCGATGGCATTTTACTCTTATAGGGGCTGTGCAAAATAATAGTGACGAAGTGAAAGACTTTGATCCACTCTCCGTGAACGACTTGGGTCTTGTGGCCGTGCAAAGAATAGTCACGCGGCATCTCGGATTTATAGAAACGAAAAAGGAACTTGATCAAGTAGCGTCTTTTGAGATATTTCTGCCTGCTGTTTGTGTTAAAGAAAAAAAGGAAATCCCTGAAGTGTATAATTTCAAGCTGGCCCCCAAGGTGATCATCGTTGATGATGAGCCGGAAATTGGATCTCTTATTAAGGATCTTCTGGAAGCAGAGGGGTTGAAGGTCGAAGCATTTTCGAATGCTATTAAGGCTCTTAAAGCTTTCTCAGAAAGACAGGATGAGTATTTTCTGATTATTTCTGATCTTTCAATGCCAGAAATGTCGGGTTTTGCCTTCGCAAGAAAAGTGCGAGAAATTAGCAAAACTATTTCTTTGTTATTGTGGTCCGGGTATCAACAGATTTTTGAGGAAGATTTGCAAGATCTAAACATACAAGTTTTGAGCAAACCTGTGGATGTGCAGAAACTTTTAATGATGATTCAATCAGAGCTTAGTCAGCAATACGCTCTAGGTATTTTAAAAGAACCTCGCGCCCCCGAACCTGGGTCCGAAGAACACCCATAAAAATAAAAACCCCTCCGGTTTTTCTGTCTAAAAAAATAATTTCACTTGGCGGGGATCTCCATGAATAGTTACGAAGGACCGTTATTATTTTTTTTGTGGCGCGCTGGGGGAGGTCTGAACCTTTCCAATCGTAATTTCCATTGGAATCGAAAGTCCCCGGTGAAACCCTTGGATCGTCAGCCTCTAAAAATGGTTCAACTGTTTCAAAACAAAATTCTTCGAAAAGGGCGCGTAGATTTGGATCATCATCTGGTCGGGTGAACTTTAGTGCCAGAGAGGATTTTCGGAATAAGTCTTCATTTCCTTGAACGGCGGCCTTTATCATTTGTCGATAGGGCTTCAAAAAAACCTCGTCGTATTCTCGTGTGGCGCCAAAATCAAAAAGAATAATTTGATCTAGGCCCTTGGCGTTTAATCGAATGCGATAGTTTCCGATATGAGGATCTGTTTGTACCGAATTCCACTCAAACAACTCTTTGAAGTATAAATCTAAATAGGACAAACCCAGTTGGTTTCTTCGCTCTTGCGATAAGGTCGCAATTTCTTCAGAATCAACTCGGTGTCCTTCCTCATAGGAGGTGGCAAGAATTTTATTATTGCTGAATTGTCGATAGACTTTTGGAACAATAAAGCGGGTATCTTCTTTGAGATAGTTATAAAACTCTTCAGTTCTTTTGGCTTCGAGATCATAGTTGGTCTCTTGCACGAGCATGTCGTGAATCTCGTTAAAGAGAGGGTCCAAATTGAAATCTCTCGGGATTAATTTAAAAATCTTCAAAAGTTTGCGAAGAGCCTTAAGGTCACTGTCAATGGCTTTATCAACATCAGGATATTGGATTTTCAGTACAATTTCTTCGCCAGTCGCTCGAATTCGGGCGCGGTGAACTTGCCCTAACGATGCACAACAAAGAGCGTCCTTGTGGATATCAAGTTGATCCAATTGCGTTTTACTGAAATTTTCAGTGAGGATAGGTTCAATGGAACTCCAAGACAGAGAAGGTGAATCGGTCTGCAGCTTCTTTAAAAAGTCGTTGGCTTCCGGCGGTAGAAAATGCTCGCCGTACATGGAGAGTATTTGGCCGGCCTTCATGAGGCTTCCTTTGAGTTCTCCGAGCTCTGAGCTTATCATCTCTGCCTGGTTTGTAAGGAAGGAATTCCATGAGTCTTTGTCAGTTGAAAAGGCTTTTTTTAAATTATGCGAGGCGAGGCCAGCGCCCGCATTGAAAGTCAGTTTCGCAATAGACAGACCTCGGGATAACACAGAAGACTTAATACGATCTATTTTTTTAGGCTCTTTTTTGGTGCTGGACATAAATTTCCTTATAGGCATATTGTAAGTGAAATTTAGAAAAACAATAAACTTATTTTTCGAGCGGAAATATTTTTTGGAAAGAGTTATTCTTTTTTGGTTCAGAAGAGATCTGAGATTAGACGACAATGCTGGCTTATACCAAGCCTTAAAGGCCGGAAAGCGAGTCTTGCCTGTTTTTATCTTTGACAAGGACATTCTTGACTCTTTGGAGAGGCCGTTCGACTTGCGAGTTCAGTTTATTTATAAAACTCTGGTAGAATTGAAGGCTGAGCTCCAGAAAAGAGGCTCAGATTTGTTGGTTCGCTATGGCCGTGCGATCGACATTTGGCGGGATTTGTTCCATGAATTTGAAGTCGAGTCCATCTACACCAATCATGACTATGAACCATCAGCAATAAGGCGAGATCGAGCGATTGAAAAGCTTTGTCAGTCTTCAGGGGTGAACTTTTATACTTACAAGGATCAAGTCATTTTTGAGCGAGACGAGATTGTTACGGAGGCGCGTCGCCCCTACACTGTATTCACTCCTTACAAAAAAAAGTGGCTTGGGTCTCTTTCTGATTTTTATTTAAAAAGCTACCCTGTGGATGTCTATCGGAGCGGACTTTTAAAAGTAAAAAAAGTGTCAAAATTATTGGATCTAAAGGAAATGGGATTCGCGTTACAGAAATATGAATTTCCGCCTTCAGCTATTCGTTCGCAAATTTTAAAAAACTACTCAGAGACACGAGATTTTCCCGCCTTGAAAAGGGGAACAACTCACCTTGGTCTTCACCTGCGCTTTGGGACAGTGAGCATTCGCGAGATGGCTCGCGAGGGTGTGGCTTTGTCACACGAATGGCTGAGTGAACTTGTTTGGCGAGAGTTTTTCATGCAAGTTCTCTTTCATTTTCCAGAAATAGAAAATGAAAGTTTCAGAGCTGAGTTTGAAAATGTAGCTTGGCGTGATTCGAAAGAGGAATTTGACCGTTGGTCTAATGGTCTGACCGGATATCCCCTGGTTGATGCGGGGATGCGAGAACTGAATGCGACTGGTTTTATGCACAATCGCGTACGGATGCTCACGGCGAGTTTTTTGACCAAACATCTATTGCAGCACTGGCGCAAGGGAGAACGATATTTTGCAAAAAAATTATTAGACTATGACTTGGCAGCTAATAATGGCAATTGGCAGTGGTGTGCTGGCACCGGCTGCGATGCCGCTCCCTATTTTAGAATTTTTAACCCACAAATTCAGATGGAACGTTTTGATAAACAGCAAGTATATATCAAAAAATGGGTGCCTGAGGTGGGGACTTCTCGGTATCCAAAGCCAATAGTTGATCATGTTATTGCTCGAGAAAGGGCGCTCAAGGCGTTTAAAGAAGTCGTTAAGAAAAATAAAAAGTGAGATGGAATACAAACCAAGGGAAATCAAGCTATGAAAATACTATTAACAGGTGCAACGGGACTTATCGGCAAACAATTAGGCAAAGTTCTTGTAGAAAAGGGGCACGAACTAATAGTCGTTAGTCGTAATGAGGCAGAGGCAAGAACAGGACTTCCTTTTCCGTGCCGAGTTATTGAGGCCGACTTGGTTGCGGCACCGCTAAAGGACGAAGTTTTATTGCATTCAATTGATGTCGTAGTTCATCTAATGGGAGAATCCCTTGCAAACGGGCGTTGGGACGAAGCAAAAAAGAGGCGAATTTATGAATCCCGTATTATTGGCACACGACATCTTGTTGAAAGTTTCATAACGAAGCCAAAAGTTTTTATCAGTGCTTCGGCGGTAGGGTATTATGGTTCTTGCGGTCATGAAGAAATCGACGAAAGTCATGGTGCTGGTGATGATTTTCTTGGTCAACTTTGTCAAGACTGGGAGGAGGAGCTTTTGCCCCTTACTTTTGGAGGCAAAAGTGCACGGGTTGTTTCTCTAAGAACAGGAATGGTTTTGGCCTCTCAAGGTGGAGCACTCGATAAAATGATTCCTCTTTTTAATGCGGGGTTGGGAGGAGTTCTTGGGACCGGTCTGCAGTGGATGAGCTGGATTCATATCGACGATGCCGTCGGATTGATAGTTCACGCGATCGAAAAGCCCTCTATCTCTGGAGCTTTGAATGTGGTGTCTCCGGCCCCTGTTACGAATGCGCAATTCACAAACGAACTTGCGGCCGCTCTCAAGACAAGGGTTGGGCCAAGAATTCCTCAATTAGCAATAACGGTCGCTTTGGGAGAAATGTCGATTGTTGCCCTTAGTTCTCAGCGGGCCATGCCATCTAAGGCCCTCCACTCAGGGTATCGTTTTAAATTTTTAAATTTGGCGGAAGCGCTTAAAGATGTTTGTTCAGTTTATCCAGAAGGAGAAGCTTATTTTCAGAGTGAGCAGTACCTTTCGCAGAGTCCAGAACAGATTTTTCCATTTTTTAGCGAAGCAAAAAATTTGCAAAAAATAACTCCGCCCTTTTTGAACTTTAAAATATTAGAGCAGCCGTCGGGGTCCCTTTTTCAAGGCGCAGAGATTCGTTACAGTATTAAAATTCATGGAGTGCCCATGGAGTGGATCACGGTGATCGAAGACTGGAATCCACCATTTAAATTTATTGATACCCAAAAAAAGGGGCCCTACAAATTTTGGCACCATACCCATGAGTTCATCCCCTTTGCAGGAGGAACTTTAGTCGTCGATCGCGTGCGCTACCGATTGCCGCTCGGGATTTTTGGTGGTGTCGTTGCAGGCAACTTGGTAAAAAAAGATATCCAGGGAATTTTTAACTTTCGAAGAAAATATTTTTTTGAGAATTTTGAAAAAGAACTTCAGAGTGCGAAATAATCTCTCCGGCAATATTCAAACCGGTACATTTTTCTAAGCCTTCAAAGCCCGGACTGGGGTTTACCTCTAAAAGCAGAGCTCCTCTTTTTGAGCGAAGAAAATCAACGCCCGCGTAGTCCAATTCCAATCTTTGGACGGCGCTCAATACAAATTGTTTTTCTTGATCAGTCAGTTGTGTATTGCGTGCGTGTCCGCCTAAGGAGAGATTGGAACGAAATTCTTGTTTCGGGTCTGCCGAAAATCTCTCGATCGCGCCAACGACTTTGGCGCCCACAACAAAGGCGCGAACATCATGCCCAGAACATTCTTGGATAAACTCTTGAAAGAGCAGATTCCGGTCAGGGAGTTTTGAAAGGCAGAGTTCGAGTTCAGCCTGCGTGTGGCAAAGAAAGACGCCTTGTCCCTGGCTCGCAAGGCAGTCCTTGATAACGACAGGAAAGTCAGGAGCAGTACGGTATATTTTAGGTTGCGGGAGACCTTTTAAAATTTCTAAGGCCATTTTTTTATGGCGAGCTTGGTGAAAGGCCTTTGGGGAATTTAAAATAGGTATTTGCGGAAACTTTTCTGAAAAAGCTCTGAGTTCTTTCATCGATTCGTGGTATCGAAAACTTCCCAGGCGGGGAATAACCAAATCGACCATGGTATGCAGAGTGAACCCCTCTGGAGACTCGACCAAGGGATGGTGGTTTCGAGCTTGAATCTCTTGAACTAGACGTCGCGTGGAGTAGCTCTCATTAAGACGACTTAAAATTAGATAGTTCATTTACTAGCCTTTATCTTCTAAGAGATTTGCATAGAATATACCAATATGTCATCAACAAGTAACTTTCCAAATGATCAGCCTAAAACAGTCGTCGAACTCGAAGGACGTGACCGCATAGAAGTCGAGGGCACTACCGTGAAATTTAGAGGTTGTTCGGAGTTAACGAATTTGATGAAAACAATGCGCAAATCATTTGGTCCCGATCTAAAAGCCTGGCCACTTCCCAGCGGAGACTCTCATTCAGCAATTTTGTTGCGGGAAATGGTGCAAAAATTGCGGGGCGATTGGAATTACCCCTATAAAGAAGTTGAAGTCTGTCATTGCCGAGGAGTTTCTTGCAAAACCATCGATGAGGCCATCGTTGGCGGGGCCCACACCACGGCAGCTGTTAGTCGACAAACAACGGCGAGTACCGCTTGTGGGACTTGCCGTCCTGAAGTGCAAAGAATGATTGATTACAGACTTCAAGACGAAACTGCAAAAGCATCTCTCAAGAAAAGTGCCTAAAGAGCTATTTCTTTTGTTTGCCAGTGAGATCTTCAATGATTTTTTCCGGAAAAAATCCATGCGCAAGATAATGATCAAGTAGGGGCTTTAACTTTCTCCGGCAGGAGCCGCCACAAGGGCCGACGCCTGCAGTGGTTTGATCAAATATTTCATTGAGAGTTTTGCAGCCCCCGTTTTTTATAGCATCTTCAATGGTTTCTCGGTTTATATTGTTGCATCGACATATAATTTCAGAGAGGTTTTTTTTTTGCATCTTAGGTGATCTGTGAAATTTTCTTTGTGAGATCTTTGACGATTCTGTCTTTTAATTCGATATAGGTCCCTTTGATGAAAGCTCCCGAGGCATGAGTGTGTCCGCCTCCACCAAAACTTTCAGCAATAGAGAGAACCTCGAGTTTAGATTTGCTGCGAATGCTGAGTTTATATTCATTTTCAGCATCCTCTCTAAAGATCACCGCAGCTTCAAGCGTTTCGATATTCATGATCATATCAATAACATCTCGAGCTTCATCGGGTTCCATATTGTGACTGATGAGGTCTGCATCAGACAAACGCAAGACGGCGAGTTGTCCATGGCAGAAATATTCAATCTGTCCGAGGGCTTTGGCTAAAAAAGCCATCTTTTGCACTGTCTGGTTGCCAAAAAGGGCCCTGTGCACCTCTTGCGGATGGATTTCATACTTTAAGAGTTCGGCTGCAATAAGGTGGGATTCGGGAGAATTGCGGATATAACGATAAAGCTGGGTGTCAAAAGTGATGCTTGTATACAGGGCGCGTGCGATCTCAGAATCGAGTTCAATGCCAAGATCTTTAATCATGCGATAAGCGAGCTCTCCCGTTGAGGCCGCAGAAGTATCTATAAATGAACTGCTACCTGGCTGGGGTCCTTTTTGAAGTAGTGGGTGGTGATCGATAAATACAATTTGCGAAACGTGTTTTTTGAGCCCCGAATAGAGAGGTTCGAGAAGTCTTTCGTCATTGGTGTCAAATATTAAGCAAAGATCGGCAGCAAGATCCATCGCCGGGTTGTTTTGAAAGAGGGCGATGATTTTGTCCGTCCCTAGAAACCGATATTTTCGAGGCGTGCTATCCACATTGATAATACGAACATCTTTTTTTATTTTTCTTAGCGCGTAATAAAGGGAAAGTTCGGCACCGAGGCCGTCTCCATCACACTGGCGGTGAGTGGATAAGATTATTTTTTGTGATTTTCTAATGAGATCTGTAATATTTGTCACTCTGTGTCCAGTCTTTAAGCAAGATTCATTTTAGAAGGTTTTAGGCCCGCAGGCTACCCGGTCTAGGTGCAAACTAGACAGGCATGGCCTGCTGCGAGGCGAAAAATAGATTGCGATTTAGACTAGATTTAAGTAGAACTTTGGCTCCTGTTTTTTTAAGAAGGAGCTACTATGGCTGACACACTTCCTATGACCGTCCGCGGAAAGGCACTGCTAGATGCGGAGCTAAAGAAATTAATGCTCGAGGATCGGCCGGATGTGATTCGGGCCATTGAAGAGGCTAGAGCGCATGGTGATATCAGTGAAAATGCTGAGTATGATGCAGCTAAAGAACGCCAAGGAATGATCGAAGGACGTATTGCTGAAATTCAAGGCAAAATCGCCGGTGCTGAAATTGTTAATCCTGCGGATATAAAATCAGATCGCATAGTTTTTGGGGCTCACGTTGCTATTGTCGATGAAGAGACTGAAGAAGAGGCTACGTATCAAATTGTTGGAGTGGATGAGGCTGATGTAAAAAAAGGCACTATTTCTATTCTTTCTCCTTTAGCCAGGGCTTTGATTGGAAAAAAGGTAGGGGATATCGTGACGGTACAAAGTCCTAAGGGCGATAAGGATTACGAAGTTATTTCTTTTCAATATAAATAAGCATTGTCGACCTCAATAAGCTTGGTCAAAATAGACCAATGAGGTCGTATCCTAAGAATGTTGCAAAACAGGATTACCAAGAGAAACATCTGATAGCAGCTCAGCCAGCAAGGATCATCTTGTCTCTGGGGCTTGTTTTGTCGTTAATCATTGGTTTTTCAATTCGAGGAATGATCGCGCCGAATAAAGTCAAGTCGATGATAGAATCGGCTGCTTCGAAAATTCACAAAGATGTTTCAGTTACATTTGAATCCGCTAGTTTGAGTCTACGTCAGGGGTTATTTCCTCGTTTTGCCATTATCATCCAACAAGTACAAATGGAGTCTTCGAATGAGTGTTGGATGAAGCCCCGATTGCGCGCAAACGAAATTCGTCTTCCGCTTTCGTTGTGGGCTATTCTTCAAGGGCAAAATCCAATTTCTCAAGTTGAGGCTGGCAAGGTTCAAATCGATTTTCTGAGTGAGTACAAGACTTGTGAAGAACCCATTTCTCGGCCTGAGCAGATTGCGCCGAAGATTAAGCAGTTTGTGACATTGAAAGGAAGCGCGCAGCCGTTTTCTCGCTCGGCAGAAAACACCCCCCAAGTGAGTGCAATTTTAATTGAAGAGTTAAATATACATTCTCCGGCGTTGGCTGAGCCTTTAGAAATGTCGGCTTTTACCATTCGGTTGAAGTCAAATTCACCCCGAGTGGTTCAAATGTCCGCTAAGACACACTTGATTAAAGATGATCAGGTTAAGGGAGAGTATTTATCCCACGCAATTATCTTAGGGGAATATTCGGAGTTTCCCAAAAAATCGCTGAAAGCAACCCTTTCTGGAAATTGGCGTGAGGGCAGTTATCAGTTGAAGGCGAACTATCATTTGAAAGAAGATGATTTATCAACGGAGATGGAGATTAAGCACATTCCTGTGAATCAAGTTTTTCAGGTTTTTAAAAAAATGAACTGGCTAAAAACTGACCTCAATGCGCGACAGGTCTGGGTTTCTTTAGTTGCCCAAATGTCAGCTAAGAAATCAGAAATTAAAAAGGCAGGGGTTTTAATCCGGGGGTTGCGTTTGGAGGGGGATCTTGGAGATGTTACATCATCTGAAATCAAGGTTCGCTCTTTGGAACCTTTTGAATTTTCCCCCTTTGTCTTAGAAATACAGCGTTTGAGTTTAGCGAAAATGCTTTCGTTGGTGAATCGTTCAAATCCTTCTGGGGCCCTCGGCGATCTGGGAAAGTTTACTGGTACCGCTTATTTTCAAGACAGGGATCATGTTGAGATATCAGGGGTTCATCGGGGTTTAGAATTTATTTTCTCAAATAAAGGTCAGAGAGAGGTTCAGAGACTGAAAGAGGTTGCCGGCGAAATGATTTTAAAAAAGGATCGCTGGGTTCTGGACGTTTCGCGTTTTACTCCCGAAATGGGAGCCTTTGATGGCAATATTTCTTTGCAAACAGATCGCGATTTTAAGATTTTGGATGTAAAAGCCAAGTCCAAGCATTTCACGCTTTCTCCAGCCGTCGTTAAGCTTATGACCTCTGGAGGGCGAGTGGGCCCCTTTTCGGGAGACGTGCAGTTAAAACTTCAAGATGGAAAAATGAATTTACTGAAGGGATATCTGGCTTCAGAGTCTGGTGATATTGAGGGAGTTGAATTTGAGAAGTTAAAATTTCAGTTCGATTACTTGTCTGATGAAGTCGTAAGCCAGACGCAAATTCAAAAGCTTGCCATAAAAGTTGGATCGCCTGGGTTTAAAGTAATTAAAGAACTCATTGAGCCGGTGTGGATGAGGGATGGTTACCTATTGTTAAAAAACGTTTCCAGTCAACTTCGCTCTCGAGACCTAAAGACGTTGACGTGGAAAGGGTTTCACGCCCAGACGGAAGTTCCGAATGGCAGAGTTTCATCTGACGGGGCTTGGAATAGTGAGGGGTATTTGAGTGGTCAAATAATAACCTCTTTTGGAAAAGAATCTCATAAGTGGCTTCTTGGCGGAGTTCGAGATGCTCCGCTATTTTCTCTACAAGATGGGGAAAGAAAGAAATTTGAATGATGCTCGATGAAAAGCGTTTTCAGTGTCACCGTGGTTTTTGCGGAGAGGGGCAAATGGAGAACACTCTCGGTTCTCTTTTAGCAGCCAGCGCCAAGGGCTATGAAATGGTGGAGTTCGATGTTCGCCTGACTCGTGACTACGTTCCGGTGCTTTATCATGATAAAAATTTAAAACGATTGCATCAGGTGCCAATTGAAGTTCGTTTTTTAACCTTGCAGCAATTGCGAACTTTCGCTCCTAATGTGACAACGCTCGAAAGCGTCTTTGAGAGATCTGAGCTGAAGTTTTTAAATATCGAGCTGAAGACGGAGTCCCTTGTTGATCCGGCGCTAGAAATGCAAGTGATTCGACTTATTAAAAAATACAAGGCAGAAGAAAGAGTGGTTCTCTCAAGTTTTAACCCCGCCAGTCTAATCCGAGCAAAGGCTCTTTATCCAGATGTTGCCCGTGCCTTATTGGTGACTCAAAATGAAGAAAACAAAAATTACTGGTTTCTTAAAGAAATGAGCCTGCTTCCACATTGCGGAGCTCAGTTCTTACATTTGCATGCGGAGATGGTAACTGAAGAGAGGATTGTTGATTTTTTAAGACAAGGCTACAAGATAGCAGTCTATACGGTAAATGACCCAAACAAAGCTGATTACTTTTTTAGTTTGGGCATACAAAGTATTATTACAGACAGCATACCATCTTCTTAAGATTTTTTTTCAGTTTCTGGTGTTTCAACTTTTTGAGAGTTCATACTTTGCGATTTATTTTGGGAGATTTGTTCGCTTTTTGGATTATCATGAACATCTTTTGCGTCAACATCGATTTCACTCAGTCCCGTTTTAAAGCCGCGAATTGCCTTACCAAGAGATTGGCCTAATTGGGGCAGGCGACTCGGACCGAAAAAGATCAAAAATATGACCGCAAGCAATAATAAATGTGTGATACTAAACTCACCCACAAAAACCTCCCATTATGGAATCAGCCCTTATTATATAGGATATGGGCAGGTCTTTGTCATCAAATATTGATTTTAGTACTCTTGTTCTTCGAAACTTGCAGCGGTCTTGTCTTCACTTCCAGAAGCTGGAACCAAATGTATTTTAAGATCACCTCGGGCGTCATTTTGAGACGCTTCGTCGTCGACTCCAGGGGCATTTGCCTCAGGAGTGACGACAGCTTTGTCTTCACCGACTTCCTGAATGACTGCCGCCTGACTCTTAGATTCTTTTCTCATGGGGAGGGATTTGGCCATGCCGTTAGCTGCCTTTGGCAACGAGCCAGTAGAGGCTGAAATTTGTGGTGACTTCGCGGTTCCCGAGACCCCTTTGCCGCTGACCTTTTTAAGTTCTTTGTCATACTTTGCTTTAAGTTCTGCGAGTTGCCTCTGGTAATCCTTACGAATTTGGTCAACTTGAGCGCTGCGGGAGTCCGTGATGCAAGCAGTGTATGTTTGAGCGGCAAGTTCTTTAGCTTTCGCACGGCAAGTCAGCTCATAGGAAGTCTGAGCCTGTGCTGATGTTACTAAAAGAGTTATTGTTAATAATGCAGAACTATTTACCAAAGCCTTCATAAACACCTCATCAGTTAGCTATAGAAACTCGTAAGGTTCCTGCGATCTGCTATGCGAACTACTATGCGATCTGCTATGTGAACTATACAAAAGTCGTGCCGCAAAAAAGAGGCTTTTGTTGGTCCTTAAATGGAGGTTGGGAGTGCGAATTTGTCTTTTTTTCAGAAGTGTCTACAATTTGAAGTCCAGGTGCGCGATTCGCGAGCGGCCGCGATTTAAAGCTACAAATCGGCTAGCGGCCTCGCGCCTTTGGATCTAAAGCATCTTGCAAGCCGTCGCCAAGATAATTAAAGCTCATGACAGTTAGAAGAATCATTAGCCCTGGCAATATAGCAAGCAAAGGAGACTGGTATATTAATTCCTGTGCATTAAAAAGCATATTGCCCCAACTGGGGGTCGGCGGCTGAATACCAAGGCCTAAAAAACTAAGGGCGGCCTCGAAAAGGATAGACTCACCAACCCCCAATGAAATTGCAACCAGCATTGAGCCGATCACATTTGGCAGCAAGTGACGAGTAATAATTGAAAAGTTCGATGCTCCCAGAGCTCTTGCTGCTAAGATAAAATCTTGTTCTCGCAAAGACAAAATATTTCCTCGTACAAGGCGAGCCACCGTCATCCAAGAAAACAGACACAGGATCAGAATCATTTTTAGAATGCTTTCGTTTTGTGCGTTGACGAGGGTCGGAAGAAGCGGGAGTTTTTGTAAATCGATCGCTGCGACAACGATCATCACAGGGAGCAGGGGCAGAGATAAAAGGGCGTCTGTTGTGCGCATGAGAATTGTGTCTAGGAGACCACCATAAAATCCAGCAACGGAGCCTATCAACAAGCCAATAAGGGCCGCCATCAGGGCAACGAGAATACCCACGGCCATAGAAACGCGGGCTCCGAAAATGAGACGAATAAAAACATCTCGGCCCAATTCGTCAGTTCCGAAGAGATGAAAGAGCTCAAAAGAATGGAAAATTTTTTTGATTTCAGTGGCTTCGGGCGAATCTATTTTTTCTAAGATCGAGATAGCTTCGGGAACTGGCATCAAAGCAAGTTCAAATAAGGCTTCTCCAGAGAGGTCCGTTTTTACTAGGGACTTTTCTTTTAAAGAGTTTTCGACACTTTGTGCAAGTAAGGGGTCTCTCTGAATAAGTTTTTCAATGGTGTTTTCTCGATTGTCTTGGCTAACGGTTCCGCGAGACCAAGGTTTTTGGTAGCGACTAAAGACATTCTGAGCGTCCGGATCCAGCCCGGTTAAAGCTTTGATTCCTGGCGCGGCTAGAGACAAAAAAACAAATAGTCCAATTATGAAAGCACCCAAAATTGTAGTGACGGAGGTTTTCTTCATTGCTTAGCCTCCCTTATACATAGCGAATGCGCGGATCTGCCACGCCGTAAAGAATATCTGCAAGGAAGTTCATCATTAAAACCATGGTGACAGAAATGATAAAGCTGATCATGGCAACATTGTAGTCATTAGAATTGATTGAGTCGTAGGTGAGTTTTCCTACTCCTTGATAGGCGAAGACCGTTTCGGTGATGATCGCTCCAGAAAAAATGGACGACATGCTTAGAGCCAGCACCGTAATGAGTGGAATCAAGGCGTTGCGAAAACCGTGGACCCAAACCACTCTATTTTGAGAGAGGCCTTTGGCTGTTGCCGTGCGGATATAGTCGTGACGAAGAGATTCTTGCATGGCAGAGCGGGTATAGCGGGCAAAGCGTCCTATTTGTTGCAAGCTGAGGGATAAAACAGGCAATACTAAATATTTCAATCGATCCAAAACTTCAAAACCGAAGGAAGTGCTTTCATCTTGAATTGTTAAAGTCCCTCCGGCCGGAAAAAGGGGGATCCACACAGCAAAAAGGATAATGCAGACAATTCCAAGCCAGAATGAAGGAATTGAAATTCCAGCGAAAGAAATAAAATTAATAAAGTGGTCAAATCGGCTGCCTGGACGAAGAGCAGAAAAAACACCCGCAGGAACAGCTATCAGCACAGAAAAACAAAGAGCAGTGATGGATAAAATAAATGTATTTAAAAGGCGAGGAGCTAAAAGTTCCTGCACCGGAACTCGGTATGTGCGGCTATATCCAAGGTCGCCACTGAGAATATCCTTGACCCAGTGACTATAGCGTAGATAGGCCGGTTGATCTAGGCCGTAGAGTTTTCGCAGTCGCTCCACGTCCTCAGCCGTGATCTTCGGGTTTGATGAGATCATCATATCCACGGGGTCTCCTGGCATTAGGGTCATTAAGTAAAAACAAAGATAAGAGAGAACAACAATGAGAATAGCACCCTGAAGGAGACGGCGAAGAAGGTAGGTTAGCATGTGCAATCCTCTTGGTTATAGTTCCCAGTTTTCAACGGCATTCGTTTCATAGTATTGATGTCCGGTAGGTTGATAATTTTTTAACGATTTTGGAACCACACTCAGGTCTGAGCGATAATAGAGAGGGAGTACGGGGATTTCTTCAGTGTATAATTTGGTAATTTTGTGAGCTAGATCAAGGCGTTTTTTTGCATCCATTTCGATATCAAGCCTATCCAGAAGAGCATCATTCTCTTTGTTGGACCACGACATAAAGTTTTGCCCCGACCAGCCATTTTTTTCTGTTGGAATAGAAGCTGAGTGAAGAGTCGAGCGAGGGTTGTTTTCTGGAGATGAGACCCAGGCAAACATCGCCATGGCGCCGAACTGACGCTTTCTAATTGTCTCGCCAAAAAGAACTCGGGCAGGTTCGTTTTTGGGAACAATTTCGATCCCTAGGTTCTTGTATTGATTTTGCAAAAATGCTTGGACGAGTTCGCGGGTTTTGTTTCCTGCTGTCGTCATAAAAACTAAGGACAGTTTTTTGCCGTCTTTGAAGCGATACCCCTCCGGACTCATTTTCCACCCAGCTGCATCTAAAAGTTTTCCTGCTTCGCGTTTTGAGTAATAATGGATGGAAATGTAGTTCGGATCGTTTGTATACCATGGATCTTTTGGCGAAATGCCGTGAAGGGCAGCCTCTTGTTTTCCTTCAAAGAGAGCCTTGACTAAACCTTCGCGATCAAGCCCTTTAAGTAGGGCTTTTCGTACATTGATATCACTGAGAATAGGGTGTTCTAAGTTGAGATCAATATGTTCATAAGTGACAGAGGGGGTGAAGGTAACGATGTACGGGAGATCTTCAGCCTGTACTTTTCGATCTAATATCAAGGCCTCAGCCAGGGAAAGTCCCAAAGTGCTAATCATATCAATTGTTCCAGAGCGAAGATTGGCTTCCATAGTTCCAGTATTTGGAATGAGTTTAATAATGATCTTTGCAATTTTTGCTGGCGTTCCATAAAAGTGGGGATTTGGCGTTAAACTGACGTGATCTCCCAATTTTACTTCAGAAATAAAGTAGGGGCCATTGTAGAGACCTTTTAAGGTTGGATTTGTCGTGTAGTTCGAATTCTTTTCGTAACCCTCTTTTTCTGCTCCGTATTTTGCAAAAACAGCTTCTTCAAGGTGTTTTGGTAAAGGGTAAAACTGCCCAAGGGTGTAGAAGTCCCACTTTGCCTTTGCATAGGTAAAAGTGCATTTTTTGGGATTTTGGGGGTCGGTCTCGATTTTTTCAACCTGGGTGTAAGTTTCTTTTTCGCCGACAGAAACCGTAGGGCTCTCTGCCACTTTTAAAGCCAGAGCAAAGTCATCACAGGTTATAGGAGTGCCATCTCCCCATTTTGCATTGGCAATAATTTCCCAGCGGGCGATAATTTTCTTTTTGCCAGAATGGGAAATTATTTTTGCGGATCCATCCTGTAGGTTTGGGATGAATTTTGCCAGCTGTGGGTACCACTTGCCATCGGCACCCATAGAAACAAGGCTGCGACCAATCATGCTGTAAATATAGGAAGTTGCAGCCATGGTTTTTATGAGTGGATTGAGATTTTCAAATTCTTGGCTTATACCAATCCTAAGCTCATTCTTAACAGTGTTTTTCTGGGAAAAATTTGAACCTTTCTTGCAGCCGATCAGGGTCGAAGTGCAGGTCGAAATTGTAAACACGGTTATCAAAAAAGTTTTCATCATTATATTTATAAAAACTTCTTTTGTTCAATTTTTTCATAAACCTTGAGAAGAGTAGATTCTGCCAAATTCCCAAGAAGATGACTCAATTTGTCTGCGAGTTTTTGTTTTTTCATGTAATTAACTTTAATGACATGTCGGTGCTCGGATAGTTTTGCGAGGTAGTCGTCACTTGTGCTTAGCTCGTCGACAAGCTTAAGTTCGAGTGCTTGTTGGCCGTACCAATACTCTCCGGTTGCGACCTTGCTCATTTCTAACTGCGGACGATAATGTCCCACCCATTGCTTAAAAAGAGAGTGAGTTGCTTCTAGCTGCTCTTTAAATTTTTCTTCACCTTTGGGCGTGATTTCTCCGAGAATGCTGATCGTGCGTTTGTATTCACCCGCCGTGTATTCTTTGTAGTCCACATCATGCTTTTTAAGAATCTGATGAAAGTTGGGAACTTGGGCGATAACTCCGATAGAGCCAATGATTGCGAAGGGTGCGCTGAGGATTTTATTACCAACGCAAGACATGAGATACCCGCCGCTTGCTGCGACTTTATCCACACAAATTGTCAGCGGGATATTCTTTTCGCGAACACGCAGAAGCTGTGATGCTGCGAGACCATAGCCATGGACGACGCCGCCTGGACTTTCAACGCGGATTACAACCTCGTCCTGGGGGGTCGCCACATTTAGAATGGCAGAAATTTCTTCTCTGAGGTGATCCGTGGCAGAGGCCTTTATGTCGCCGTTAAAATCGATAACAAAAACATTACTTTGGTGCTGATGTTTTTGTTCTTTGTCGCTTTTTTTCTGCTTCTTCTTTTCTTCTTTTTGTTCGTCTTTATTTAGAATCGCTGATTTTAAAATATTGGCAAAATGCTTATATTTTTTGTGTAATAACTCAATTTCGAGCTCGGGCTTGTCTTGAGACTTTGCCGCGACAAGGGCGATTAAAATGATAAGGCTGCTGAGCGCGAAGACAATAATCGCCGCTTGAGCTGCAAACAATGCTAAATGTTGCCAGAATTCCATAATGACTCCCTGAAGTTGACTAGAATAGGGCTAGTTTGGATTAAGGTCGAGGATCTTTTTTATTTTTTTCTTCATATCAAAAGCAGGGTAGACTGGGGACATGAATTGTCGCCCTCTTTCGTGTTATATATTTATGCTGCTATCTCTGTTAAGCCTGAGTGCTTTTGCACAAAGTGAAGCCGAGCGTCGTGAAGGTTTTTACAAGCATCACCGCGAACAAAAAGAGCATGATATCGAGAGAACGAAGGGACTCAAAGCGTATCTTCGAGAAGAAGCTGAGTGGGAAGAACAGCGAAAGCAGGATGCAATCGCGGACAAAAAAAGAAAAAAAATCGAGTCTCCAGTTGAAGGTGGTCCTGAATATAAGGCGGATCTCCGCAAGAAATATCAAGACTACGAAGACTATCAAGTTTTGCGCCATGAGTATGCAAAGTTTAAAAAATCCAAAGAGCCAAAAAATGCGAAAGAAAAAGAACTTCGTGACGCTTGGGCGCTAGAGGAGTACGGCCTTGATAGGGACTTGCCACGCTTTGATGTCGCTAAGAGGAATTTTTCTGGTAGCAAGGGCCGTGGTGGTGGATCCTCTGGTTCCGGTGGTGGCAGGTTTGGAGGCAGTGGATCCTCAGATTCAGGCGGGGGCGGCATGAGCTTTCCTCCGCCGCCTCCTATTGATGATTTTGGTGGGGGGTATGTTCCGCCCCCTCCGCCACCAGAGATTTTCGAATCCCCAACACCTGATATGTTTCCGCCGCCTCCACCAATGCCGTTCCCTCCGCCTGGAGGAGATTTTGATCCAAGTGGTGGCGCTGGCGGTTTTTATCCACCACCGCCGATGCCTGATAGTGGCTTTGATGAGGGTTTTTAGTGCGCGCCCCTTATTTCGGTGAGGGCGCTGTTTTTTGGATCAAAAGCTGATCTTCGGTGAGTCCGCTTAGTCTCTGCATGCCTTTACTAAGATAGATAAAAATACCAATCAGAAATACAACTGACGGCAGCATGATCACTGCCATTGACCACGTTGTCATTTGAGCAATTTGTTCGTTGAGGATCACGGCCTGAGCGGCTTCGTCCAAAGCGCTGTCGATGGGCGTAAAGATGCGAGCCGCGAGTCCAAAGTTAAGAATGGCACTCAACAAAAACGAGAGCGATACCCACATGGTGGATTTTTTTAGTAAGTCCTTGAAGCCTTCCTGAGTGTTCCGGGCGAGGAGCTGAGTTTTGAGTCTTTCAACATCTATGAGTTGTGGGTTTAAAAATAAAGTTTCAACAAAGGGTGATTTTGAAAAGGCAGAGCCAAACACAAAAAAACCCACAAAGAGAGGAAAGGCGGCTTCTTTAATTGCGAACCAGATTCCGTGGAGGTGCAAGAGGGCTAATCCGCCAGTCACAGAGACGTTCAAAATTCCCAAAATTGAGATCGCGTTGGTTTTTTTTCGTTTGACGTGGTCGTAAATGCCATAACAAATCGGAAAGGCAAGGGCGACAATCAGCCCCCATCCCGGGCCGATGATCTTACTGCCTTTATTTAAAATTAAAATCGGAATAACTATGTTGAATAGAATATTGAGCAAAGGATTTTCGGGTTTTGTACTTTTCGTTGTCACTGCTGAAACTCCACCCAGAATTTAAAACCCTGGTAAGAAAGAATAAGACCGCGGTTGATCGATATTTTTTGTTGGGCAGCATCTAGAAAACTCGTAATCCTGCCACCAGAGAAGAACTCGCCCGTCATAAGAGCAGGTTTCTTCGGATTTTTTAGCGAGATGAGAGGCGTTTCTCTTTGTCCCTCGACAAGGCTAAAAGCATATGTTTGAGTGGATTGCTCAGTGATCACATAGATAGGTTTGCCCTCATAAAGAATCTGCGAGTTTTCAAGATTTCGAAGTCGATATGTGTCGTCGGCGGTTTTTAGTTTCATCAAAGTCCAGGGAAGAGACTCCCAAGGCGTAAACGCAGGCCCCGCCTCGTCGGCAAGGGGCAAGATTTGTGCGAAGTCCTCTCCCTTAAGGTGGTATATTGAGGGAACAAACTCCGTATTAAAAGCAACAAAAAAGTTTCCATGAGTGATTACCCATTTAGAAAGTTTTTCGCTTGAGACTATATTAAAATTTGAGTCCAGAGAAAGTAAGCTCCATAACTTTGGACTTGGGTTATAGACCAGGGCTCTGCTGAGGCCATCACTCCACTTTGCGACCAGACCAAGTGAGCTGACGTCTGTCAGAACACCATTTTCTTTATTGATAAAAATGCTTTTATTATTAACCAGGAGTCCAATATGGAGATTTGTATTTTTGAAAACGAAAGCAGAAGACAGGTCTTCGTTGGTAGGGATTACCCGTGGGACTGAAGTGCTAAAATCAAAGAGAGTCCACTGATCACCGATCTTCCCTAGGAGAACCTGGCTCTCAAAAAACCTCGACGAAGAAACGGCGGCGTTCCAGAGCGTTTTTAAATCCCCATTCTCGAGCTTTAGGTTCCAGATGGAGTCTTGGATTCTCAATAAAATTTGCGAGCTGTCTGCGCTCAAAACAGTCGCTTCACCTGTTGCTGGTAGTGCAAAAATATTTTGAATTCGGGTTTTAAAATCATAATGAAGAAGTTGCTGATCGGAGATTGCCCAAGCTGTCGAGGTGTCTTCGTCTAAATTTATCCAATGAAAACTAGAAGGCAGAGGTTCGTTTTCGATACCATGGCTCCCTATCGTGCCCATTTGTCTTTCTCCGGACTTCATTTCTAGATAACCAATTCCATCCTTCGAAACTTTAAAAAGTTTCACATCATCTGTCAGACGTTGAAACTTGGCCCCTTCTTGAAGAGCACCCCATTGGTTGGCGGGAGTTTGCAAGGGATCCGAGTTGAGCCATAAAGAAAATTCTAACCACTGTTGAAGGCTTTTGGTTTTTCCTAAAAGTTGAAATGGTTTTGGCAATTCATTCTGGGTAAAACGCAGACAGTGTTCCTGGCTGAAGTGCTCACAATATTTTCCAGAGACAATGAGGTCTCTTTTGAGAAGGTTGTCTCCCTCTCGACTGATTTTTAGTTTTCTTTGGCTAAGAACTTTATTGAGGTCGCGTTGTAATTTATTTGCAAAAAATTCTGGAGCAAGTCCCCAGCGAATGCCGGGTTCGTCGTTGGGATCTGAAGAGAAAAGTTTATTTTTCCAGGCAAAAATAAGGGCCTTTAAGGTAAAGGTTTCGTTTGCTAAGCTGATAGCCACAGAACTCAGTGCTTGGTTTTTAATTTTTTGGATATCGTCTCTTATTTGGTCAGGGAAAGGCAAATTGCTGAGCAACTCAAGCTGATTTGTCATTTCAAGAAGGCGCTTGTCTCGCGAGGGAGTGCTCCAATCCTCATAGAGTTGGCTATCTCCCGGGCAAGACGGCTTTGAGCATTGGCGGAAGCCCTCTTCAACAACGTCAACACGGGCTTGGAACATATGGATGAGATTTTGATAGCCCGATTCTGCCAGTTTAGCGAAATTAAGATTTGGATTCAATCGAAGTAAAATTTCCACCGAGTAGGGGCGATCTTTTTCACGGATAAAATCTGGCGAGTACTGTTCGAGAGAATAGCCTGGCATTTTTTCTGAATTTGCAAGCGAGTAAGCATTATTTTTAACGAGTGGCCAACGAATTCGAAGAAATCCGCTCTGGTTCTTTTTTGCCTGCTCCGTACCCCAAAACAAGGACTTATTTAAGACCCTGACTTTTCGTGGGATGGTAGATTCGATAATCATATAGGGCAAAATGCCCTGATCGTCCTCGCGGCGGTGGACCAGTTGTGTGTGGCCAGATAATTCTCTTAAATCCAAATAATGGACGCCAGGTAAAAAGTTTTCAGTTGTGATGGCGACGGGATAACTGTCTCGCATCAGAGTGTGAGTGTAGGTTTGATTTAACAGATAATTCAAAGCGGCTCGGAAGCGTTTGTCTTCAAACCAATTCTTTGCTGTTGGCAATTGTGCCCACTCAGTTCGCAGAGATTGGTTGGTTAGCAAGACGCCGCTGCCAGAGAGACGATTGGCTGCAGGCAGGCCGTTGATTCTTGCAAAGATCCAACGAGCAGCATAGGCGACGTCGGCGCAATCGGTAGCGATTCCATATTTACTGTAGAAGTCCGAAGTCATATTCTCGGAAAGCCATTGGGAATATCTCTTTTCCCACTCCCAATCCCAGGCTTGGGTCGTCGGCCACAGCGAGCCACCCTTGAGGACCGCGGGGTTTGGCTGGAGGTCCAACGTCGGATTGACAATTTGCAGGTGCAAGAATTTTTGTTGAATAGTATCTAGGATCGTTTGCGCTGACTTTCGGTCTTGAGCATAGCGACGAGAAAGTAAATCCTGCCAACCATCTGCATGTTGCACAATCTCATCAACGACCCAAACCTTTCCTTCGACGTACAGCACGCCAAAGACCCGTTCCCCCTTTGCCGTCACCCCAGTAAAAACACTCTCAGTCGAGGACCCGTGAGCCCGAAGCCCAGCAGTTAAAACCAGCACAAAGCAAAAAAGCAAAATCCGAGACATATCTATCCCCAACCCATGATTAATTTACGAAAATTAAATCACAGCCCCCGCAAGAAAGGTACGGCCTTCCTTTTGGGCATGCGATGCGCCAATTTTGGAGCTGGGACGGGCGCACTATATGTGAAAACCATCTTAGAACTGAAGGGGGGAGCGAGTTTACGCCTAGGGGTCTTTAAAAATCAAGCTTGCGTTCAAAGTGGCAAGTATAGCCATTTGGTTTTTTTTGCAGGTACTTTTGGTGATAATCCTCGGCAAGCCAGAAATCACCGAGAGGTTCTATTTGAGTCGCAATAGGCAGTTTCCAGGCCTTTGATTTTTCAACCTTCTCTTTGACCTTTAAAAAAATCTTTTTTTGCTCGGCATCAGCATAGAAAACTGCTGATCGGTATTGAGATCCAATGTCATTTCCCTGTTGGTTTTCGGTTGTAGGGTCGTGGATTTTAAAAAAATAAGTCACAATTTTTTCGAAGCTT
The DNA here is from genome assembly GCA_016719575.1 of Pseudobdellovibrionaceae bacterium. GTDB lineage: Bacteria > Bdellovibrionota > Bdellovibrionia > Bdellovibrionales > Bdellovibrionaceae > JACMRP01. Next base: position 27,803 of record JADJYV010000006.1, read on the forward strand.
GTTTTTTTAGGATCAAAGAGAACCTGAACGGCTTCGGCATGAGCCGTGTTTCCTTTTTTTACCTGTTCGTAGGTGGCATTGGCTAAATTTCCGCCAGTGTATCCAACGCGGGTTTCAAGAACACCAGGCTGCTTGAGAAGAAGGTCTTCCATTCCCCAGAAGCATCCGCCGGCAAGGGTTGCAATTTCCCAGGATTTTTTCTTTGCAAATAGGAACAGGAGTGATCCTAAGCCATTTTTCTGCAGTTCTTCCACGGGTATAAACTTTAAAGAGGCAGAATTAATACAGTATCTTAGACCCCCAGCCTCTTTTGGACCATCATCAAAAACATGGCCTAGGTGCGAGTTGGCTTTGCTTGATCGGACTTCTTTGCGTTCATAGCCAATTTTAAAATCCGAGCTTAATTTTAGGAAGTTTTTATCTAGGGGCTTTGTAAAACTGGGCCATCCGGAGCCTGAATCATATTTTTCAAGAGATGAAAAAAGTGGTTCACCCGAAACAATATCGACGTAAATTCCGTCGGACTTGTTGTCCCAATAGGCATTCTTAAATGGTTTTTCAGTTCCTTCCTCTTGTGTGCAACTGTATTGCTCTGGCGTGAGCTTTGCTTTTAGTTCATTTGCAGTCGGTTTTTTAAAGTCTGCCATTGAGTTTCCTGAAGCTCCTATGGTGAGCGCGAATAAGAGAGTTTTAATTTGATTCATCTGCCCTCTTCTGTGATTTTTAGCAACCGCACCAGCTTATACGCCGTGAAAAGTGATTTCAAACTGAATTTACTTAGGGGATTGTTATTTAACAACACTCCTTTAAAGCCCAAACCATCTACTGGACACTTGGATAAAAAAACAACTTGAAACAACAAATCCTCATTGAAACCTTCAAAAGTGATGTGTTAGAAGATGCTTGCTTTGGAGGTTTTATGAAAAAGTCCGTCTCGGTTCTTTGTGCTTTGTTTTTAGTCTTATTTAACTCTTTTGCTTTTGCAGAGGGGCCGGCCTGCACTCCGTGGACTTTGCAAGATGGCGTTAGCTGCATGTTTGCTGGGCAGAAAGCTCATATTTACCAGCGAACGTGTCAGGAGACATGTTCGCAAGATCTAATGAGTTTGAACGCGAATGGATTGAGTTGTTTTACGTACCGAGTTTGCTATTTTGGCAACCCCCAAGATTTCAACGGTCCTTGCAGTGCTTGGCACAAAGAAGTCGATTCCACCTGTTTCAACCCAACAACCAATACTTGGGAACAAAAGTGGGAGCGAGCTTGCCTGAGCGAAGACCCCACAACTTGGTGCTCCAAAGACTATCCACTTTAGGGTACGGCCTTCCTTTTGGGCATGCGCCGCAGCAATTGGTTGGTCGGGGGTATGCCCGCCGCGTTTTTATTAACATGGTGGGTGTCGTAAGGGGCCAATCATTTAGAGTGATTTTGAGCGATAATCACCTAGTGGATCTTTGTTGTTCACATATTTATCAAAGTTTTCAAAGATCCATTCGAAATCCAAATTCACGAGAGGGATCGGAAATACTCCCGTGAAGGGGCCAAGGTGCCACTCGGCAATGCTGTCCTGGGTATTGCGATAAAACGAAAGAACATTGCCAAGAACATACTGTCGATCTGCGATTTCATCGATTGTTTTTTTTCCTTCAGTCAGTTCGAAATGAAATGTCATGTCCACATTGCTTAATTGTCGGTCGTCGAGAACATTTTTGAAGTTCTCCGAACAGAGTTTTTTGAGAAGATGCAGAGTGTAGACACGAAAATAGGGATTTGCAGCTTCGATTTTAGTGAGTGGCCATTCGCAACTCCCGAGCTTATTTATAACAAGGCGAGTATTCACGACGCCTGTCATTTTTCGTCGAGCAAGAACACCAGGGTAGAACAAAAGTCCATCGACCCTGTCGTGTATGTGTTTCATTAACCTCCAGTCTTGAATCCGTTCGAAGGTTCCTCCTCCAGCCCCCCAGGCGACATTAGGATCATCACTTTTATTGTAAGCGCCCTCTCTCCACGATCCGCTTGCACTTAAATTTGCTTTTGAGGCCAAGGAAAAGTTAAGGCCAAAGTTTGCTGAGTTTAATAGTTTTTTTGTAAGGGCGTATTGCCTATTTTGTTTTGGTACTAAAGTTTTTTCGCGGGAATTTGAGGCTTGTTGCGGGGTTGCTTTTAATTCAATCTCTATATTTTCTCGCGACCGAGGAGGCGGGGGAGAGAATGAAAATATCGAATTAAAAAACAAAAGAAAATGTATTGCTAGAGAAACGAGAAGGGCCCACTTGCTATTCATGACGAAACGGTTATTACTGTATTATAAAAATGTCCAGAATTTAACAAAGAAAAATCAGTTAAAGGTTCTCTCCTGGGTCCGCTAAGGCCATTGTGGGCTCAATGATAGAATCAAGACCTTAATTGGCAGTCCATGTATTTGTTTATTCGAAAAGCCCCTTACACAGACCACCTGAGACATTACCAAAAACCGGTTTAAAGCTCTGCAGGCCTAATTGACGAAAAACATCTGGAACTCTTATCCGGTCAGCCTCAGTTAAAAAGGACTGAATTTTTTTCGCAAATGGATTCAGCCTTCCTTTAGAGTCACCATAGTCCCACGTTTTTATAGCCAAAACTTCATCAGGGAAAATGATCACTGGAACTAAAATTTCTTGTTCGTTAGGATAGTCACTTCCTACATTAACAAACAATCTGCGTGGGTCAAACCTGAAAGCAACAATGCCGTTCGTTGCGAAACCTCGAGCTATTGAAAAATTAGGTGTGGTGGAAATAAAGGGAGACTCCCCAGGATTTTCAGTATGATTTCTGGCTGCTGCAACAATACCTGACGACCTAAGAATCTGTTCTTTATTAGGCTCCTCCTGCGATCCGATTCTTTTCCTTGCAGAGACTAGGGATCGAAGCCTTTTGGTAAAAGGCTCTTGACTGCGAGAGAGTAATGGCGACAAAAATCCAATGTTTACTTTGCCGTTAATTTCGGCAGATTCTAACCTGTCCTTTCCGCGACCGAGGCCACGAAAAACAACCACGGAATTTTCCCAGTTGGGTTTGTCGATTGCATCTAACCATTGCTTCCAAAAAGATTTTTCGCCTTGATTCATTAATTCGACGGGCAAATAGGTTTCTAGCATTTTACGAACAGCGTTGCGGTCGTTTTTGAGAATGAGGTCATTTAGCTGTTCCGCTTGTCTTTCGTAGTTATCAAGTACACGAGAGGTTCTTATTTCTCGTTGCTTGGTTCCTTCTCGCTCATTATTTTCGGCCTCTTTAAGTAGGAGATTCAATTCTTTTTTTAAGATATCGATCTCCTGTTTGAGAGACTGTATTTCTTGACTCTTCGTACTTAAAAGTTTTTCGTGCGCATCCCGAGTTATGCGAGAATAGGTGTCAAAACTATTATTATTAAGAGATGTCAGCAATGATTCTTTTGCGTAGATACGAAGTGCTAGTAAGTCGTGTCGAGCGAAGAGGTCACCTTGATTTGAGTTGCTAATAATTTCTATTAATTGAAGAGGGGATCCGAGTTTTTCTTGGATAGAGGCAATAAAGTAGTCGTGCAATTCTAAGGCTCTACGAGTCTCGGTATTCAAAATAGGATTGTAGTGGACTTCTAAAACAACAGTATCTTTGTTTGATTTGACTTTGAAGTCAGGAGCGTCAACTTTGGCGGAGTTGTTTTCGATGAACGTTACTTCAAAAGGTTGATTATTACGTTTGGCTTCGGCATTTATTGTCTGTGCCGCATGCTCTAAAGACGGATCAACTTTAGCGTTGGCCATTGGTACCGAAATAAAATTTAACACTATTGAAGCAATCAAAAAATAGTTCTGCATATTTGTCTCCAGTTGGGGCCAAACAGTATAGACTACAAAATACGTGCCTATTTTCGAGGTAACCTATTGGATTTGTAGACCTTTCCTGTCTAAAATATTAGCAGTGCGCGAAAATTGTTATTTTAAAATCAGAAAAGTCATCTGACCGGCCGGAAATTGTGGTTTATTCGGCAGTAGTTCCCAAAGACTGTTTTTTGTTCGGTAAAAACTTCAAGAGTGTCAGAATCATTACAGTCGAATATTTTTATTGTCTTGATATAATCCTTTATCGAAAAAGTAAGGATTACCAAAATGAAGTATAAAATTTTATTTTTGTTTTTGTTTGTCATCGGACTATGTAGTTCAAATGCCGCTTTAGCGTTATCAGCTGCTTTTGTTAAACCCAAGAATGGTCTATTTTCTACATATGAAATTACGAATTTTCAATTAAAAGCACCACTGACTACATTATTTAAAGCAAAAAAACTGAATTTTTTTGAAGTGAAAAAAGTCAAGGTTAATGGCGTAATCTCATATACAGATGAAAAACAAAACTTGGTTAATTTAAATGTAGAGCTTTACATTAAAGGCTACACCACTACGCAATTTTGCACTTTTCCTAAATTGGAACTAAAAATTCCTAAATCAGAATCGATCGGTACTATTTTTGATGGAATTAAAACCGTAGATTTAAATACTCATTGCGTAGAGCAAGATGATCCTTCAACTGAGGCTTACATACAGTATATCAAGTCTTCATTTAACAACCACCGTGAAGCGATGATTTATAGAATTATGGATGTTCTAAATATGCCCTCCCTGCGGGCTAGACCTGTGCTTATCCAATACACTGATACAGATGAAAATTCAGAAGTTTCAGCAAAACCAAATTTTGCGTACCAAGCTTTTTTCCTAGAAGATTATTCTGATTTTCGCAAAAAAAACAACTTAAAAGCTATTCGCGGTGTTAACGATGTTACTAAAGCTGATGTCGATGTAAATGATACCGACAAATTATCTACATATGTTTTTTCAAATGTAGCAGATTCACCCAATATGGACTTAGATGATGCCGCACGTAGTGCTGTGCTTCAGTTCATCATAGGAAATGGAGATTGGTTTTTGCAAACTACAAAGACTGATCTACGCGAAGAAGGTCATTCAGATGGCGAGAATCTATGGAATATGAAAATTGTTGAAGATACAAAAGGCAAGTGGATTACGATTCCACAAGATTTTAATTTTTCGATGTTTATGCAAAACTACCCTGTGGTGCAGCCCATCAATTCCAAAGTTTTTGATCTTGCGAGTACGGAATCTAAAATCAACATCTTAGAAGGATTCACAAATAAAAAAAGTCAAATATATGAAATTATCAAACAGTTAGATGGATCAGGGCCTATTATATATCGATTGGAATTAGTTTTTGCAGAGATCGAAAGAATGCTATCAAATTTAAAAATAACAAAATGATCATCTAACCCGGCGGTTCTCCCAAGATTCTGTGTGTCAAGCATCCTGAGTTAGGTGGCGTTAACTTGCTAACATAACTTCTCTCGCTTTTGCAAACTCTATTGGTGATTTCATTCCCAGTGCCGAATGGGGATTGAAATTATTGTATCTCCAGTGCCAGTTGTCGATCTTGGTTCTCGCGTCTTCCAGTGAAAAGAATACGTGTTCATTCAGACACTCATCTCGAACACGAGAGTTGAACGATTCAATGAGCTGATTCGGTTTTCTGACTTTTGTGAACTCGAGCTTGATGCTGTGTTTGTACGCCCAATCCAACATCGCCCTTGATGTGAACTCTGTTCCCTGATCTGTCCAAATAATCTTTGGATAGACGCCGCCGGCAAGGTGATCCAGGAACTTTGTGACATCGATTCCTCGAATGGAATGATCCACTAATATTCTTGGAGAAATTTTTGAACACTCGTCAACGACGGTCAGCGTTTTGAGTCGCCGACCATTCTCTAGATAATCGAACATGAAATCAATGGCCCAGATTTGGTCTGGCTCTGTAGCTCTTGTTGGCGGTAGCCTTTGATGCGAACCAAGTTTTTTTCGTTTTCTCCTTTCAATCTGAAGGTCAAGGTCTGTGTAGATCCTGTGAGATCTTTTATGATTTACCTCCGGCATCTCGTTCTTCAAAAGAACAAACAGTCTTGGATGTCCGAAGCGTTTATTTTCGCCGGCTAATTCAATAAGCTTGTCGCGAACCGGACCATCTTTGCTCGGCTGAACTGTGTAGGTAAATGTTGAAAGGCTTAGGCCCAAGAGACGACAACATCGGGCCTTTGTAGTCTTGTACTTGTCGACAAGATACAGGGCCTCTGTTCTTCGAGTTTTGGGCCTTACCACTTTTTTGAGTTCACATCCTTTAGCATCACGATATCGAGACTTAGATCTGCGACCAAACGTTTTAGTTTGGTATTTTCGGACTCGAGTTCCTTGAGCCTTCTGGCATCAGCTACATCCATGCCGCTGAATTTTTTCTTCCAATGATAGAGAGTCTGTTGGGTCACTCCAAGCTCCCGGGAAAGTTCCTTGGCAGGCATCCCTGCTTCGAGTTTTTTGACGGCTCCAATAATCTGGTCGTCCGTGAATCTTTTCTTCATCTGGCGCTCCTTCTCCGGCTTCTGGCCGGGGTTTTGGCACACCATGACTCAAGATGCAAGACTTACAGTTTTAGGGGAGAACCGCCTCTATGAGAGTCATTCATCTACTGAAACTACTACAAAACACGAAGAAAAAAAGCTAGAATACAACAAACAAGATGAATTCAAAAACAATGAATTTAAGTCTGAAAAGTTCTTTGAAAACAAAATATGCAAGATCGAAGATGTTTCAAAATTTACAGGGTACTCGATTGGTACTTTGTATAATTTAACATCTAAAAATTTAATTCCACATCGGAAAAAGCGTGGACGACTCTTTTTTGTTCCAACTGAAATCCTTAACTGGATTGACGAAGGAGATATTTAAATGAGTACAGTATATGTTAATGTTCCAAAGCAACCCGGAATCAGAAAAAATATTTTAAATGGTCGCTATCTAGCGACAAAAAAAATCAAGGGCAAGCAGTTCTCAAGAGCATTTGACTCTATTAGAGAAACTCAGAATTGGCGTAACACTTTCAATGGAACTGAGGAAAGTTATGTAGGCTTGAAAAAAACTTCAACGCTTGGCCATGTTTGGCTTCGCATGAAAGAGCTGCATTTCCCAAGTCTTGAAATCAGTACAAGGCGTATTTGGGAAAGACGTTGGATGCACCTTTCTGATTTGCAAAAGTATCACATGGAAGAAATCACATCGACTGTGATTAACCGTTGGATTGAGCAAAAAAAGAAATGGTTTACATCAGAAAAATACGCCATGCTCGGTAGGGGGTTCGCAGGACGTTGCAACTTGTATAACGAGTTAAATTTGTTTCAAACAATTTTTAACTGGTACAAAGGTGAAGACGAGTTTGAGCATGAATCGTTTGATGTGCCAAACCCTTTGCGACCTCGTCATAAGAAAATGGCTTTTATTAAAGATACTCCCAAGAAGCCTGATGACAAAAAAATTCCTGTTGATGCTGCCTTTAAGTTTTTTTCGGCATTACCGGAGCTTTATCGGGACTTGGCCATGTTACAGTTTTACTGCGCTGGACGAATTAGTGAAATTGCAGGAATACAAATTTCCAATTTGTATTTAGATCAAGATTATCTTTTGATCAAAAACGCAATTATCTGGTGTAACAGTAGTAAGACATTTGAGTATCTAAAGCCATTTCCCAAAAACCGAGAACCGCGTAGAGTTTATGTTCATTCCGCAATAAATGAAATAATCCAACGAAGGCTTGCGCTGAAACATTCAGGCTGTGATTATTTATTTCATGTTGAAGGTAAGCCGCTAAATTACTGTACCATTCAGTCAAATTACAGAATGGCGCAAATAAAAACAGGCATACCCTACACAGGAACGCATTGTTTGCGGCATGGAATGGCTACACTGGCTCGTAAGGTTGGTGGCATGGGTTTAGATTCTGTAGTTGCAATGACAGGCCATAAGGATTTAAAACTTGCAGATCATTATTCTAAAATTGATGGTGAGGTTCAAAAGGACACATCATTGAAAATTTTAGAACACATCAACAAGCTAGGCGTAGCTGAACAAGCTCAGGTTAAAGCATCCAATGTAACTTACCTAAGGAGAGTGAAATGATATTGAAAAAATGAAAAACACCCCAAATAGGGTGACTCTGGATGACTCGCTGGTTTTAGCATCCATTGACATGAGTAATTTCAAAAGGTTAGGTGCCTAATGCCAGAACTTCCCGAAGTCGAAACCGTGCGCCGAGGCCTTGAAGAGGCCCTTAAGGCGCGACCTAAAATCACTCAGATTGAATTTATGCGTAAGGATTTGCGCGATCCGATTCCGATCAAAAAAATCCAGAGCCTTGTGGGGGAGGCGATTGCTAGCGTCGAGAGACGGGCGAAATACTTACTTTTACGCACAAACAAAGGAACATTGCTTTCTCACCTCGGCATGACCGGAACGTGGCGAGTATTTAATGTCGGCGAGGAGAAAGACCATGACCATATTTACCTGTCTTTTGAAAATGGCCTGAGGCTCGCGTATCGGGACCCGCGGCGTTTTGGTGTGCTCGATTTTGTTGCGGTGAATTCGGATTTGCGGCACCCGAGACTAAGGCATTTGGGATTTGAACCGCTCAAACCAGAGTTAACCGGTGAGTCTCTTTGGCAGAAGCTTCGCGGAAAAAAAACCACGATCAAGGTGGCGATTATGGATCAAAAAATTGTGGTCGGAGTCGGTAATATTTATGCTAGCGAAGCTCTGTTTGATGCCCGAATTATCCCAACTCTTCCTTCTGCGAAAGTCAGTCGTCAAAGATGCGAAGTGTTGGTGGCAGCGATTAAAAAGATTTTACAAGAGGCCATTGCTGCTGGAGGATCGAGCATCAGTGATTACCAACAGCTCTCGGGAGAAGCGGGTGACTTTCAAAATCGATTTAAAGTGTATGATCGTGCAGGCGAAGCGTGTCGTGCATGTGGCACTCGGATTCGTGCTAAAAAAATAGGCGGACGATCCACTTATTGGTGCTCAACTTGCCAGAAATAATTATTGCAAACGAATGAATATTGATGCAGTTTATTAGGACTAAGGTTTTGATTAACAATTGCCGAGCCGCGTAATCGCATCGGTATTAAAGTAAAAAAGGGGATTAAATCCATGAAGGCCGTTATCGTAGCATCAATGCTTGCACTTTCTTTCGCAACTGGTTTCACTTGCTCAAAAAACCAACCTGCTGAGACTTCTACAACTCAAGAGCAAATGGCGGCTCCAGCTGCTGAAGCAACTCCAGCTGCTCCTGCTGAAGCGGCTCCTGCTACTGAAGGGGCTCCAGCTGAAGGCGCACCTGCCGAGACTAAGTAATTTTAGTATTTAAAATTGCTTTTAATTCAAAAAGCCCCTGTCTTGGATAGGGGCTTTTTTATTGCCCTTGATGCCAAACAAGAGTGTAATTGAAGCGTTAGCAAAAGGAGTTGCAGCGTGGAAAGTATATACGGTTGGTTTCTGCTTTGTCCTTGGACGGCAGTTGCGGGTTCTTTGGTAGTTCTTTTGGCAATTGGTTATCTTGGTAGTCCACTGATAGTGTGGACGGTAGCCGGGGCGGCTATTCTAGTCGGATTCGGTGCGCCGGTCTGGCTCCTCGGTTTTTATGTCGCCATCATGCTGATATTTAACGTCAGACCTTTGCGGACCAGTTTGGTTTCAAAGCAAGTTATGACAATTATGGACAAACTTGGATTTTTACCAAAAATCTCAGATACGGAACGAGCCGCTATCGATGCCGGAACGGTTTGGATCGAAAAAGATTTATTTTCAGGTAAGCCAGATTTTAAAAAATTAATGAATGAACCCTATCCTCAACTGACTGCGGAAGAGCAGGCTTTCATGAATGGGCCGGTTGATGAGCTTTGCAAAATGTTAGATCACTGGGAGATTTGGAAGACGCGCAAGCTTTCCGATCAGTCTTTTGATTACATCAAGAAGCAGAAATTCTTGGGCATGATTATTCCTAAGGAATATGGAGGGCTGGGTTTCTCGGCTCTCGCTCATTCTGAAGTGATTATGAAACTATCCTCCCGGTCTCTGTCGACCGCGATCACAGTCATGGTGCCAAACTCACTTGGTCCGGCAGAACTGCTTGTGCACTACGGAACCGAAGAACAGAAGAAGTATTATCTCCCTCGCCTCGCTTCTGGAGAAGAAATTCCTTGCTTTGGTTTGACAGAACCAACGGCGGGCTCAGATGCTGGTTCGATCATTTCGAATGGCGTGGTTTTTAAAGGTGCCGATGGAAAAATATATATCCGTCTCAACTGGAATAAACGTTGGATCACACTGGCTGCCATTTCGACAGTGATTGGTCTGGCTTTCCGCCTGCGCGATCCTGAAAATATTTTGGGGCTTGGTGAAGATATTGGTATCACCTGCGCGCTGGTTCCATCAAAAACCCCAGGAGTGGTAATTGGTCGTAGACATGATCCTCTTGGCACTCCATTTTACAATTGCCCTACTCAGGGCAAGGATGTTGTGGTTCCTTTAGATGCTGTTGTTGGAGGAATTGAGGGTTGCGGTAAGGGTTGGCTGATGTTGACAGAGTGCTTGGCTGCAGGACGCGGTATCAGCTTGCCTGCTCAAGCGACTGGGGGAGCGAAGCTCGCTGCGCGGGTCGTCAGTGCTCATGGTGTGATTCGTCGTCAATTTGGATTGTCTATCGGTAAATTCGAAGGCGTCGAAGAGCCAATGGCGAGGCTTGGAGCTGCAACCTACATGCTTGAAGCCATGAGGCGCTATACTCTAGGCGCTTTAGATCAAGGGCTAAAGCCTTCGGTGATCACAGCTATTCAGAAATACTATTCGACAGAAATGGGGCGCAAGGGAATTAATGATGCGATGGATATTATGGGGGGATCTGGAATTTCTATGGGACCTCGTAATTTAATTGCGGAAGTGTATATAGCAACCCCGATTGGAATTACCGTCGAGGGCGCAAATATTATGACCCGTACCCTTATCGTTTTTGGTCAGGGCGCATTGCGAGCACACCCCTTTGCCTATGCAGAAGTTAAAGCCATGGATGCCAAAGATCTGAAAGGCTTCGACGAAGCCTTTTGGGGACATATTGGCCATGTCATTCGAAATTTATGCCGCAGCATAGGTCTCAGCGTTTCTCGTGGGTACTTGGCTTGTTCTCCAAGTTGTCACCCACAAATGAAGCGCTACTTCCGTCGTTTGCAATGGGCCTCTGCAACCTATGCAATATTGGCAGATATAGCCATGGCGGCCCTAGGTGGTGAACTTAAGCTGCGAGAGAAAATCACGGGTCGTTTTGCTGACATACTTGGTTATATGTACATGGCAACTTCAGTTCTTAGAAAGTTTGAAGCTGATGGGCGCCGCGACGAAGATCTTGCCTTCGTTCATTATAATCTGAAACTTTGTTTGGCTGAAATTCAAAAAGGCTTTGATGGAATTTTTGATAATCTGAAAGTTCCAGGTCTCAGATGGTTCTTTAAAGGTTGGCTTGGAGCTTGGTCTCGAATCAACTCCATGGGATCACAGGCTTCCGATGGTTGGAGTCATGCGATTTCAGCAGCTATGCTTCAAGACGGCTCCGTTCGCGACCGTTTGACTCAGGGAATCTTCTTACCGACCAAAGAGGGCGAGCAGCTGCACCGCCTCGAAACCGCGTTTAGTATAAGCCTTAAATCTGATATGGCTGAGAAAAAAGTGAAAAGAGCAATTCGCGATGGAATTCTCCCGAAGAAAAAGGTTCATCTTCTTTTAGATGAAGCCAGAAGCAAAAACATTATCAGCGACGAAGAAGTAAAACTGATTCAGCAGTCTGATGCCGTTCGCTATGATGCAATTCTAGTTGATGACTTTAGTGAGGAACAATATCACTCCTAAGAGGGATTTGTTTTAAGAAGAGTCTGTTTCAAAAAGGGGCTTAACTGAATTAGTTATGCCCCTTAGTATTTTCTGAGACGATGGTTTCTCGAACCAACACAACCTTGATTTGGCCCGGATAATTACACTCTTCTTCGATTTTTTCCGCAATTTTTCGGCTAAGGTTCATGGCTTGGATGTCATCTACTTTTCGTCCATTCACGAGAACACGACATTCTCGACCGCCACTCAGAACATAGCAGTCCGTAACTCCATCAAAACTTCGGGCAATATCTTGCAACTCGCTGACTTTTTGGTTGTAAGATTCGATTGTTGAGCGACGAGCTCCAGGCCGTGCGCCTGAAATCGCATCTGCAGCAATAACTAAAAAGGCGTAATCCGAAGCGGGTTGCTCATCAAAGTGATGGGCGCGAACGGCATGCACAACCTCGGGAGACTCGCCTCGGGTTTGAATGAAGTCTGCACCAATGACAGCATGACCTCCATCCATCGCGTGGTCCATGGACTTGCCGATATCATGAAGAAGCCCTGATCTTCGAGCCTGCTTTAAATTGAGTTTTAACTCAGAAGCGAGAAGCCCTGCTAACCAACCGACTTCTCCGCAGTGGAAATATTGATTTTGAGTGAAAGAATATCGGTAGCGTAGGCTTCCCATCATCTGTCGAATTTCGGGGTGCATGTCTTGCATTTTAAGTTCTTTGGCTATCGCATCGCCATCATTCTTGATCTGTCTAAAGAGTTCCTTTTTTTGGTTTTCAGCCGTTCTTCGAATAAAGTCTGGATTGATGTTTCTTTTTTCTTTTAAAATCTTTTCAAGGACACGTCTCGTAAGTTCGCGACGAACAGGATCGAATCCTGCAACGCCAATCATTTCCATTTCAGGTTCGATGATAATGTCACAGCCGCAAACATCTTGAAGAGTTTTGATGTTTTCGCCTTTAGCGTCACACAGCAAGCGTCTTGAATTTTGATCCGGAAAATTAACGGCGCCAAGGCCACGTTCGGCGCAATAGGGACGGGCGAAGCGATCTAGAGCGATATCAAGAATTCGCTTGGCTCGCTGTTCCGCATGCTCCTTGGTTTCTTCGTCGAAATTTTCGATGAATTTTTGCATCCTCTGGTGGGTCTCTTGTTCAAAGTTATCGATCAGATTCTTTTTTACCTCTTCTGTGGTGATATCTAGCTTACGGCTGAGAACTTGGATGTACTGTGTATTGAGTTCTTTTTGCTGTTGTCGTCGCTTTTGCAGTTCAGCCTCTTGATTTTGCACCGCTTTTTCTTGCTGGCGAGTTTCGGTTTCATGCGATTGAAGCTTTTTCTTGGCCTCGACAAGCATTGTGTCGACTTTTTGCTTTTTTTCGTCCGCAAGTTCTTGCAGCTCTTCGATTTGAGCCTCGAGTTTTAGCATCTCTGGCTCTACGCGGGACCACAGTTCAAGTTCGATTTCTTGGATCTTTTCTTTTTCTTCGAGCATTTTGATTTCGAGAGCATCTTTGGCTTCTGCTAGGATCTCTTGTGCGTCCTGTTTTGCCCGTTTAATGGTATAATTATTCGCATACTTGCGAAGGGCAAATCCGAACCCACCTCCAACGGCGCCGCATCCGATTCCTACTAATAGTGCTTCAAACATTTTATCCTCGCATTTGGTGACGCCGTATTCTAACAAAGAGTTGGGTCGTTAGACCAATTAATATCCCTTGCATACTGCGGCGGGTTGGTGGATAAAATCAGCCCATGAAAAAAGCTTTTTATCTCCTGCTTTCCTTTCTGGCAATAAGTGCCCTTGTTTACGTTTTGGTGAATTGGTACCCTTATATCTTCGCTAAAACGGTGGATGGTGTAATCTATGGGGTTGAACGTGTAGAGGCGCCTCTAGCAGTACTCACATCCGAGGCTGCCGCAAAGCCTGCGACACAAGTGTTTTCATTTGCCGTAGCGGTAAAAGATCGCTCGAGCGGGGAGATTTATACGGCCTCGTCCGAAGATCGTCGCTGGGCGGTCGTTGAAAAAGGGCAATGTGCTGAAGTTAAGTTTTTGCCATATCCTCCGTGGAGCTTGTCACGTTCTGGGGCCTTTTTTGGTGCCAGACTGATACGGCTCTATGAGTGTCCTAAGTAAAGACGCCCTTGTATAAGAGGTAAGGCAAAAGGATATAGAGCAAGACGTCGCGAACAAGATAATAGATGAAAAAAGCTAGGAAAAGCTTCCAGCCATACTTTTTAAAAACGCCTCTTAAGCCCGACTCACGAAACGTTGCTCTAATTTCTTCAAGGATTTTCATGGCCCGCATCTTGTTCTAAAAACCCTATAGTGGTCAAGATTTAAACCGCAAAAGGGTGTCCGGATTTATGCGCTTTCGTTTTGTTTATTTTGAACGTGATTTTGTAAAATCCAACGGCGAATTTGTTTCAGGAAGTGATCATTCATTCCAAAGAATACAAAATGGTTAAAATAGATGCCCTTTTCTGACTTCGATTCTTCGCTATAGTTGCAGGTGGCAAGAAATTCAGGCAGGTCCAATTGGTGTGGCAGCCAGAGGACAAAATCCCTGAAAGCACCGAGACTGATCGGCCGATAGTACTTCATGACGAGTCCGGCCTCTGAAAACTCGCTGATTTCAATGGGGGTTACAACTTTTGCGGTATGCCTGTTATGAACGGTCGGAAAATTGAATTCTTCTGTTGGGTTCAGTTGAGGCATAAAAATCAACATTTTTTTTACTATGTACATCGGATCCAGCGGGGTGAAGAAGACATCTCTTGCGACTTCGCCGAGAGCTGTATCTCGTAACGTCGAAGCGGATTTTGAAGCCAGCATAAAAAATTCTGTACGGCCCGTGAGGTTCTGCGTTGGGGGTGCCATCGTCTTTTTAAGAATGTCGGATAGGCCGATCCATCGGTCTTTGTAATTGCCTTCAAAATGAGAGTCTTCAGCAAAGATAGCGTGGAAAGTCGTCGGAACAGGGGGCAAAGAAGCCAGGTCGATTGTTTTGTTTTTTTTGCGGACTCGAGATCGATGGCATAAATAAAGGTTTGAAGATGTGGAAAGAGATGCACCTTAATATTGCTAAAAAACTTTTCAAGGCTTGTTTTGAAGTGAATGGTGGCCTCGTCGTCGCCGCAAATTATCGCGACATGAACAGGTTCTTTTGGAACATTTCCTAGCCACTCAAATGGAAAAGGTTTTGCTTCTTTTTTGCGAGCTTCTTTTCGTAGGTTGCTAATTTGAAAAGGATCCGCGGCAACATAGGAAAAGGCGCAGCGGAAATGATCTTTATAATCTGGATGAGGGGAACTGAATACGCAGGTCGCAAGCATACTTATTTGCTTTTTTTGCGAAACAAAAGATGGGCTATAGTACTTGGCCAAAGCCCCAACCGGTATTTGGCGATTGCTACGGCTGACAAAGCCCACGTCTGATATCGCTTCTATCTCGACGTCTTTGAGCATCTCGATAGTCGTGGTAGTTTTAACATTGTGTATTGTGTACTGAGACGGGGGGCGACGACCACTAATTGCGAAGGCCAGGTGTTGTTGTAAAATAAGCTTATCAAAGGGCTTGAAGATCACATTGTTAATGATGCGATCTCCGACGACCTTGATATCAAAATCAGGATCCTCAAAGGTGGTGATTACCAAAGAGGTGGGTTCATGGGGTGGGCAAAGACCTTTAGTGATAAAAAGCTCTCTTGTTTTTTGTAAAAGTGGCATATTTTTAGAGCCAAAAAATTCATTTTTACAAATAAGTAGCAGGAGCTGGTCATTGCTTCCTGAGACCACTTGCTCTGCGAGGTGAGGCAAGGCCTGTCCACCTTTCGAGAGTGACGACGCGCCTTCAGCTAGGAGTAATTTTATCCATTTTGCAAAAGACTCAAGAGAATTAAAACAACGGACCGCCAATTGAGAATCGACTTTTTGAACAGCTTCAACTATATCATCTCGAAATTTAGGATCGTCCTCAAGAATGTAGACATACTTCATTTTGTAAGTATACCTAATTCCAACGTTCGATGTTACTAGACGATGGTTTGGTTTTTGAATGTGTGTTGGTTGGGACAGGGGCGATTCTTAAGCCTGCTTTTTAAAGGACCTCGCGAAAACAAATAAACCAGCAACAATAAAGGGAAGGCTGAGCAGTTGGCCCATATTCAAAGGCATCGACGATTCAAAGGCCTCCTGGTTTTCTTTGAAAAATTCAATAAAAAACCTGGCACTAAAAACCAACGCCACTGAAAGACCAAAAACACGTCCAGCAGGAAGTTTTGCCTTCAGCGGCTTATAGACAAGCCATCCAATCAGGGCGATAGCAAAGTAGCATAGGCTTTCATAAATTTGAGCGGGGTGTCTTGGCGTCTTATCAATTCTTTCAAAAATAAAGGACCACGGAATATCTGTCGGACGACCGATGATTTCTGAATTCATAAGGTTGCCAATTCGTATAAAGGCACCCGTTAGCACTGTGAAGATGACGACACGATCAAAAATCCACCAAAGAGGAAATTCGCGATTTTTACGAGAGAAGAGCCCAATGGCGATCAAGACTCCAAGACTTCCGCCATGGCTCGCTAGCCCGCCTTCCCATATTTTAAAAATTTGAATAGGGTTTGCGAGGTAGTGGGCTGGTTCATAAAAGAGACAGTGACCAAGGCGTGCTCCAATAAGGGTTCCAAGGAAAATATGAGTTAAAAGGGAGTCGAGTTTTTCAGTTGGTTTGTTTTCCCACTGGCAGATTTTCCGCATGGCTTGAAAGCCAATTAAAAATCCGGCCAAGAACATCAAGCCATACCAGCGAAGTTGCAAAGGGCCTATGTGTATGAGAGTAGGGCTTACATTCCATTCAATCATGCGAACTCCAATAATCAGAGGATCATTATTGCCCTCGGATTATTGGAAGGTAAAGAACTTTCTATCATGGAACTCAGTGCGAGTAGAGGCGGGGAGTCTCGTTGGTGTTCGTAGAGGGGGAGAGCAGACTCTTTTGTTTGCAAACGGAGGAGAGTTTGGGCGTTGAGGCGTCCAAAAACAAAGGAGAGAATAAAGTCGATCCATTTAGACATAGATATCTCCGAGCGATGTGGTTGGTTCCATTTTTTTAATCCTTAGTTTGTTAAAGTGCTTTCGCCGATAGAATTTTGTTCCCCTGTGCAGATACTAGCGGTTTTTCGTCTAAAAGTTATTACTAGTATAAGAAAAATTTATGATGATTTCGTATAATTAGTTTGAGTGGACCACCTTGTTGTTGTTACGATTTTTGGGCACGTCATATTTTATTCATGGAGGGGGAACTATGACTCGTTTTGCTTTGTCGCGTTTTTTTACAGGGATGTGTTTGCTTGCCACGGTAGGTTTTGCGAGCGCAACCTCAACCACTTCGCATACACTGTGTAAAGGTTTTTTACCGGAAAATGATCTGCAGATTCCCATTGGCACTTTTTCAACAGGTGGAATTACCGAAGAACAATTCAATCAAGTGTTAGATCGCTTAGAGAGAATCTTTAGTGGAGATGTTTCTCGTTTAGGAGATATTCTGAGAGTGCGTCGCTATTGGTCCGATGGAACTGTGAATGCCTCAGCAATGAGATCAGGCAAAACGGAGATCATCAATATGTATGGAGGTTTGGCTCGGCACCCGACGATAACAGTTGAGGGTTTTGCATTAGTGGCTTGTCATGAGTTAGGGCACCATCAAGGCGGGGCTCCAAAGTCGGGCGGGGGCTGGTTCGGAAATGCGTGGGCCACCAATGAGGGGGGATCGGATTACTATGCCTCACTAAAATGTCTGCGCCGATTCTTTGCTGAAGACGACAACGCTGCAATTATTGCAAATGCAGAAATTTCTCCTGTTGCCGAGGCTGCTTGTCGCGCTCAATTTGCTGATGTGAATGAGCAGTTGTTATGCCTTCGAACATCGATGGCGGGTCAGTCAGTAGCCAATTTGTTTTTTGCAATGAAAAAAGAAACAACACCACCGAACTATGGAACTCCAGATCGTAGTGAGGTTCCTCAGACAAATGATGATCATCCTGCAACTCAGTGTCGTTTAGATACGATGTTGTCTGGAATGCTTTGTGCCCGTCCTATTTCTGATGAAGTTAGCAATGTAGATTATCGTCAAGGTTCTTGCTTCACTCCACATGATGTTGTTGGCAATAGGCCTCGTTGTTGGTTCGCTCCGAATTAAAGGAAGTTAAAGGCAGACAGTGAGTAACACTGTCTGCTTAAACTGGTGACAAAATAGCCACTTTTCCAAAGTGGCCCCAGTGGTTCTAGTATTTTTTCAAAGCTCTATTTTGTAAGTTGTCCTTTTTTGAGCAAGTGAATATTACTTGCTCCATGAAAAACATCACATTTATTTTCATAATCATACTAGGAAGCGGAGCATGTGCTCCGGAATCAAAAAATAACGAAAGCGGAGTTATCGCCACAATTCCGCCGATTATATATGAGCAAGCTGGACCAACCACTCCTCCTAGGCAGGCGCCGCCACAAACCAGACGTGGTTATGGATATGAATACCCCGGAAGTGGGTGCACAACGGGTAATCAGCGCTTTCATAACCGTTCTAGATATTGTGCAGGACTGCGTGACGAAACTCTTAACAATTACTGTGCGATCGATGCTCGTTATGAGGATTTTAAGCAGTATTGTCGATATTCTCGCTGGCAGGGGCCTCGCTAAGAATTACTGAGGTCACGGGTATTCTTCAAGCAAATGTTGACCTTCGGGGCGTTTGTCCTCATTATGGGCCTTCAATATCAAAGAAGGATAGGGCCAATGAAATCAGTTACAGAATTTGCAAATGTCACCCTTAATAAAGGACTTTCTACTAAGGCCGCTTTGGCCGCCGAAGGAAAGAGTGCCGAAGAAATTCAGCAGGGTCTTGGTGAAACATTCAAGTATGAAGGCGATAAGTTAAAGTACTTTATTAACGCCCTTGATGTTGCGGTTCAAAATCAAGATAACTTGAAGCGTGTCTTTGTCGTGAGCCTGAGTGAAGGTGAGAATGTTCCAGTTAAGGCCGTTCAAATCGAAGAGATGCACTATGTTCCAGAGTTTTTGATTACCTCAGCGCCGACTAAAGTAGATGCAAAAGGTCGGGGAGGAAAGGGCGGACGTGGAGCTGGTCGTGGAGATAAGAAAAGTGGGTCTCCGTGGGGTATGACTCCAGAGGAAAAGGCTGCAAAGAACAGCAAGGGATCTCCAAAGACTCCATAAGAGTTTTTAGAAAAAACCTGAGTTGTCTATAAGGACATCTCAGGTTGAATTTTTTCAAACGTGGGAATTTTTAATCTTCCCGAGTGCTTTTCGATAATTTGAATGGTTTCAGGAAAGTTTTCTGAGCCTACTTGAACATTTAGCCCAAGAGAATCAGTTTTTTCGACAAAGCCTTTTCCAAACCATTTTACGATATTGAGAAATGCAACTTCTCTGTCTTCAAGATTCTCGAACTCATAGTTAAAAAATTTCATTAGGTTCCTTTGTTTGATTAAGATATCCATATCATCCCAATGATAAAAATCCTAGCTCAAATTATAGAATCTCTACTCTACTCTTCTTTGTTGGCTGCGGTTGTCGCAGCTTTTCGTACACGGATAACTTCTTCAAGGTGAGATTTGAAGTCGGCATAAGAGTCAACAATTCGTGTAAAATCCTCTTTAGGGAGAGCATAAAGATCGCAATACGAAGCGGCTCGCGCTGTTGCACTTCGTGGGCTCCCTGATATCAGAGCCATTTCTCCGAAGACGGATCCTTCCGTTAGAGAGGCAATAAGTTTGTTTTCTTCAGTGAGAATGTCCACTTGTCCCGCGTGCACCATATAAAGACATTCGTCACGGTCTCCGGCTCGAAAAATCTTTTCGCCGGGTACAAAGACGCGATGTTCAAGTGAGAGCATGATATCCTCTAGCATCCCATCGGAGGCGTTTTTTAAAAAGCTCACTTTTTCAATGATAGTATGGTTGATAGCAAAATTGAGTTCTGACTGAAGTTTTGCAGGAAGGCTGTGGATGAGGGATTTATCCATGTAGCCGCGATGCTCTTTCCAAAGGTAATGATAGTAGGAGCGAACTTTTAAACGTGTAGAGCCCGGAATTTTGTAAGAGTGCATGAATGTTTCGATTTGATCTAGGTTGTCCATGTGGTGTTCGCGGGCAGCATCAAGACGACTTAATAAGCCGGCCACGTTAGAAAGCACAAAGCCGAAGACACCAACGCCGATGAGCTGAGTTACAACCGCAAAAAACATTTGAGCGGGAGTTTTTGCAGCGATGTCGCCGTAGCCGACGGTGGTGAGAGTGGTCATTGCCCAGTAAAGGGCTTTCACGTACTCAAGATACTTATCGCTATCTGGACCTGCAGTGCCACTGCCGAGGGCAATCCAACCACAAGCTATTAAATGAACAAGTGGGGGCATCATGAGGCCAAGCGGGACCAGGCGGTACACAATGGGTTTAAGATTGTCGAATTCATCGAGAAATTCTTTGATCTTCCAAGCGTGGCGAGCCGTGAGTAAATTTAAAAAGACCAAGCCCATCGAGTTCTCACCTAAGAGGTGGTTCTCAATTAACAAAAGAGGCAACGCGCAGATGAGGTCTAAGAACACGCCGAGAGAAAGCCAAGATTTCCAATTGAGTGCACTCAGATCATTTTTGTTAAAGTGAATATAAATATTTGCAACGGAGGCTAGTGAAATCATTAGGTCAAAGCTGATATCAACATTTATTGGAACTGAAAAACCGATCAGACGAAGTGGCAGCCAAAAGCCAACGAGCATCGCATTTAGGATTGAAAAGAGTCGAAGATATTGGAGCGTATTCATGCCCCCATAGATCGGTTTTATTGAAAGAAATCTCGAGGATATTTTTTGTTAGTTTGTTCGCCCACGCCTGCGACCAAGGTCTATGCGTTAGCGTCTTCGTAGAGGGATGCGCTTGTCTTTTGCGGCTTTAAGCGCGGCTTCAAGTTCAAAATCGCTGAGGGGTCGGTACCTTTGAATCCGTTGCAGTTGAGAGAACAAGAGGATCATAAAAGCAAAACAAAGGATTCCTATCATTCTCCACGACATATCGAAGAAGGGGGCTGCAACAATCTTGAGGGTCAGCACCTTATTGGCAACAGCAATCACTATCGTAGCCAAAATGGACACCGTTATAATATCAACAAAAAAGTTAAATGTTTTAAATCGATCCGCAGCCTGTTCCAAGCGACGGTACTTCCAGCTCGCAGCCATAAATCCCCTTAGAGGTTTATTACTCAACTCATTGATTAAGATACAATATCACAAATATAATGTCGAAAAAATCTACAAGATTGTTTCAAAATGAGACACCCTAGGAACTATTTTAGTGAATTTTAAAATCCACCTTCGAAGCCACGTTCAACGTCATTGCCGCCGCGTCTAGGGTCATGGAGACCTTCATCAATGATGTCGTCATTGCTGTCTTTTGTGCTATCGGGGCTTTCAGGGGGCGGGTTTGCGAGTCTGTCGTCATAAGGCGAGGCATAGTCTTTAACAGGATAAGATCGACAAGTGCTTTTAGAGACGGAAAGGGTTCCCGCAGAATTGGAAACACGAGCGCCGCAGGTGACAAGAAGTTTATTTGTGCACTGGTTTTGGTTGTAAGAAAGTTGATAATAAATCTTATACGACTCAGCCGTTTCATTCTGAATAAATGAGGAAGGGGAAAGGTAAACACTCACGATCTGCCCTTTGCATGCCCTTACCTTGGCAATTTTTTGGATCGAATCGTCAGCTGAATTCTTTACGAGCTCAAGAATAGAGTCTTTGCTGGCTCGAATTTCAGGATGCCAATTCTCAATTTTATATTGAGCCTGAGAGGAGAGAGAGGATAGCGAGATCAACAACACGAAAAGAGATCGAGTAAAGGCCATAAACACCTCAGAATTGGCCTCTTTTTTAGCAGGGAACCAGTTTAAAGTCAAAAAGCCTAAGGTAAGTTGGGGGGCAATCAGTTTCGAATGGTCGTTTTTGAAAAAATATTCACTGTCCCTAAGTTCCCTACCTAAGCCCTCTATTGTCTAACTTTTTGCCGATGACTATCGTCGGCACATATTGAGATGGTATAGACAGCAATTTCACTTTAACTCAAATTAAAGAATACTTCTCTCTGGAATGAATCCTGCTTAAATACTCACTCGAATAACCGCGCCTTGATGAATAATGGGAAATGAGTCCCGCATCAATTGGAACGGTGTCAATTTAACAGGAGTAGAATATGAACAAGATTGCATTGATTTTTGTGACTGCAGCTGTCGTCCTAGCACAGCAGGCGGCATTTGCCTGTCTTCCACAGGCGGGAACCTCGGTGTCGGGTATCCGCATAAATAATCAAATCGTCGGAACAATGGTTAATACTTTGAATGAAGGCCTCGTTACCGGCAGCCTACTGATTAAGTTAGAAGGTACGGCCGAAGTGCTTTCAGCCAAACTGGAAAGAAATGTTGGTGGAGCGGTAAAAGTTCTTGAGAAGGCTTCTTATGATGGCCAGGAACTTAAATTGTCTGTGCCCATGAGAGGTGGCGATAGACTGACTTTAAACATCAATGGAATCATCTTAAAATTTGAAAAACGGCTGACGCGTGGTTGTGGCGGAGCTGTTAGCCAAACGAATTAACTCTTTCGCAAGTGGGCCGGGGGCGATTGAGCCTGGCCCGGCGACTTGTACTAAAGAGATTACAATAGGGGCTGTTTATCTAAAGACGTAGCGAGATTTTTGTGTTAGAATCGCCGCCACTTAGTTTCGATAAAGGCGGTCCAAATGAAAGTACTTTTTGCCCTTTTTAGTTTTCCTTTTTTTTGTTTTGCATTCAATACAGAGTATTTTGATCTAAAAAATGAATCGATCAAAAAAATTGATGTGGCTTATCAGCGAGATATTATTTCTTTAAAGGTCTCGATAAAATCACCAAGTGCGTTTTCTATCCCACAGGCGGTCGTTCTCCGCGAAGACAGTGGCTTTGAGTGTCAGATTGTAAATACCATACTCTTGTTTTCTGGTTATGATGCTGCAGCAGGAGTTCACTATCAGGACTTTGAAATTAAAGTGAAGTGGTCGGCAGGAGCTGATTTGAGTGGTTGTTTGGTTGAGGTCAAGCATCCTTCTTTGGTTGATGCTCGGGCTTACCTTTTTGCCAATTATTAGTTTTCTAGTACCCTCGGTCATTTTCTGCGGTAAAAATATCGTCGTCTGAGATAGCGGGGTTTTGTAGGATTCTCTAAAATTCTTAGGTCGAGAGGCAGAGGGGAAGACAAAGTCTTCCCCTTTTTACTTGCAATAAGGAGGAGGAATTAGAGTGGCATGCATAGCTTCTTCCACGAGTGCATTGAGTTCTGAAGTCACATGAAAGCTATTCCAGTTTGTACACTTAATTGCAGATGCATTTTTTTGCGAGAGCATGATTGAACTTTGCGAATGGTTCATACTGTAAAATTCGTTAAGGGTTTCTTCACTAGAATTTGTCAGTCGTCGAAAAACACCTTGGGCAAAGACGGACTCGTCGCCTTTACGGGTGACGTAAATGATGTCATTACAGCCATAGGCTTTTAAAACCATGACAGGGTGGAGGTCGCTCCAGCCACCGGCGGAGAGTTGGTTTTGAGTCAGAGCGACGATACGAGACAAGCCAGGTTCAGCAGGTGAAGTTGTCAGTACCTGTGACCACGGGCTGGGGCCTAGGGCTAGAAATTTTTGTGACTTGGCGTCGTGCGTGTATTCCGAGTTGCTTTGAAATTGGGATTCAATTTTAGCGAGGTCTTGTAGTTGCCCCCAATAGCCGAAACGAAGGTCGTTAGGGCTGACTGAAAAATCACCGAAATTGGGATTTGTGTTGGTTTGATAGTCAACATAGAGTTTGGTGAATTGGTCAACGGCCTCACCGCCAAGTACGGAGGTTGTCGGGAAGGTTGGGATATGACTTCCAACGGCCTCTGCCGCTCGACTATTTATTTTAGTATTCGAACTTTGGTACCTTAGAACTGCATTGCCTAGAAGTTGGCGGCAGAGGGGCTGTTTGTTGTTAATCTCGCGCCAAGAGAGCCCTTTTGAAAGGGGGGAGCAGAGATTGAGGAATTGCTGCATCAGTTCCTGAATTTTTTTGCCATTTTCCGAGTCCATATTGTAATTGGCATAAAAGTCACCCATATTACCAATAAGTTCGGCAAGTTTTTTAAAGTGGATGAGGCCGGGTCGTACAAAAAGTGTTTTGTCGGTATTTGCATCAAACTTTCCAAAGTATTTAATAGAATAAAGAATCTGTCCGCTGCGGTAATTAACAATATTGCTCAGTGCGGGGTCATTTTTCTTCAAGAGATCAATTGTTTTACTAACATAAAGAATAAAATCAGGATTGATCAGCTCTTTCATGTCATTGGACTGAGTCAGAGTTAGTAAATTTGCCAAGTGTTTTTGCAATAATGATTTGTTTGCAGGGGATTTGAGGGCTTCTTCGAGGTTAGGAGCTGTTGCGATAATACTTTCAAAGACTTCTTTGTCAGCAAAAAGACTTTGCAGGGCGAGTCCTTCGGGGGTTTGTGATAGGGATTCGAAATAGCCTTGGAAGGATTTTATAAGGAGCCCTTGTTCAAGCATTGTTTTAGGTAATGGGTTTAAGGAGAGGCTTTCGAGCAAGAAAATGGTGATACTTGCGGAGCTTCCGCCGGCCATCGCGGAGGGGAGTCCTTTTTCTTCAACAAGGCTCGACATGGCACCCCAGTGCGCCGGCATGAGCTCGCCATTCCCACGAATTGCGGCACAGTAGTTTGTTGCTGCCAGCGCGTCGATGGAGGTCAGGCTTAAACTGGCCGTTAGCAATAAGGTCGATGAAATTGCCTTTAATGTACTCATGGGTTTCCTCTTTGTTTTGGTACTAAACAGAGCAAGAATATGACCAAAAGATTTGGTTTAAGGCCCAAGATAATGGGATTTGGTCAGTGAAGGGCAGAGTTTGCCGCAAATTGGTAGACAGTTGTCAGGTCATGTAATCAAAAATAAAAGGACTTTGGGGGTTGACGGACTCAGCGCCGAAGCCTATATTGCCCTAATTCGAATATATTCCTTGTCGCGGGGTGGAGCAGTCTGGTAGCTCGTCGGGCTCATAACCCGAAGGTCGTAGGTTCAAATCCTGCCCCCGCAACCAATTTCGCACCTGGAGAAATTGGTTAACTGATCGAATCCACAGGTAAAATCAAAACGAAAATTTTAAAGAACACGCTCCAGGTTCGTTGGTGCGTGGGAATTCGCAAAGGTTGAGGGGGTACTACTGTTATTTCACCCTGCGAAGACATCATTCATCTAACTTTGTAGACCCTCATTTTTGCGTGTTGAAAACACGAGGAGGAAGTCTATGAACAAGAGCGCAATCACAATTCGAGAAATGCGTGAAGACGACCTTTCTGCTGTTCGTGGCTTGGCTGAACAACTTGGCTATCCGATTTCTCTCGCCGACCTTTCACAACGCTTTGCCTGGTTAAATAAATCATCCGACCACAAACTCTTTGTAGCTTGCACTGACGCAGCGGTGATTGGTTGGGTGCACGTCGGAAAAGAAATGTCTTCACTCCTGGCTGCCGATCGCGCAGACATTGGAGCATTGGTCGTTGATACTCAAGTTAGGAGCCAGGGCATCGGAGCGAATCTGATGATGGCTGCTGAAAAATGGGCCACCGACAAAAACTTAAAGCTAATGCGCGTTCGCTCGAATATGAAACGCACCGACGCCCATAGATTCTATCAGCGTCAAGGCTACGAAATTGTTAAATCTTGGCACCTCTTCACAAAAGCACTCAGGGATTCAGAGCGATGAAGGTACTTGTCATTGGGGGAAACCGCTTTTTTGGACGTCATCTTGTTGAACAGCTTTTAGAAGACGGAGCTGACGTTACTATACTGAACAGAAGGAATCTCAATGATCGGTTTGGCTATCAAGTCCAACGATTAAAAGCTGATCGGCAAAATCATTCCTCGCTGAAATAAGCTATCCACGGACACAACTGGGATTTGGTATTCGATCAGGCTTGCTATACTGCGGATGAAGCGCAAACAGCTGGGCGACTGCAGATGTTCTTTTTACATGTCAAAACAATCGACATAAGTATTTGTCGATAGTTAATGGTATGTTCTTCCAGCTTCATTTAACTGGGGGGGCTTTTTTGAAATCGGTTTTTATTATTTTTTGTTGGCTTTGTAGTGTCGGGGCTTTTGCTGAAACTGCCGAGCAGTTTGCCATTCCAACCAAAGACGGTTTATATATTTTAAAGGGTCAGTATGATATTCCACCTGAGAATACTTGTGGCGTGGGTCCTTATAAAACCGTTTTGGTAGTCAGTGGTTCTGGCTTTATTTATCGAGATGGTAAAATGGGATATTCTGAAAACGAAGCTAATTATCTCTACAAATATATGAGTAAATCTTTTACTTCGAAATGCTTGATGACTGTTCGTTGGGACTATCGAGGCGTTAGTTGCGATGCTAACTCAGCGGCTGATATTGATAAATGTATTGATCAAAATGTGCGTTCGAAAATGGGTTATGAATCTATAAAAGAAGATATTGAATCGGTTTATACTCACGTTTTAAGTCATAAGTTGGTTGATAAATCTAACCTGATCGTGCTTGGGCATTCAGAAGGCTCAATAAACACTGCAAATCTTATTAAAGAACAGAGAATCAATCCTTCGAAATTAATTTTGATGGGTTCTGTAACCGAAAGTCCTCAAAGCATTATACAATGGCAAATGTCTACCAGATATTACGAGTGGCTATTTGAAATGGATGCTGACAAAGACGATATTGTCAGCAATGAAGAAATTGAAAGTGGGTTTGCGAAATCTAAGCTAACACTTCTTGGAAAAAAAGAAAGTTATCTGTCCTCTGACGGGCGATGGACAAGAGAAGGTTTTCTAAGACTAGTTGAAAAACAGTATACAGATTATGCCAATATGGTTTTAGCCACCGAAGACAGCGAGATTTTTAAATTTGGTGAAATAATTTTTGCCAATTACAGCTACTGGAAAATGTGGTTTTCAGATAGAGAATCGGTGCTTGAAAAATTGCGAAATTATGAGGGAAAAGTTACTTATATTAACGGTGATATCGATTCTCAAACGCCCGGCCTCAGAGAAAAGAAGTTTTTAGACGATTTTAAGTTAGCAATAAAGCCAGAAGTTAAGTTTTATGTGATCAAAGATATCGGGCATGCACTGGGAAAACATATTTTGTTAGGCCCGATAGAAGATACGATGGTTGAAGAGTTATATAAGCGTATTGTAGAGTAATGGCTAATTTTTGATTCTAAATAAAAAAACCAAAGCATAAAGAAATAGAGATTAAGCATGGGTGCTGAATATCGCTCTAACCAAGAGGCATTTGTATGAAGTCCAAACAAAAAATATTGAAAGTTCAAAACTCTGATTTAAAATCTCAGCTTTGCGAAAAAGTCCTTCGCTCCTTGCCTGATTGGTTCGGAATTGAATCCGCAATCATTGATTACATCAAAGATGTGCGGGCAATGGAAACTTGGTCTGTGGTGGTTGATAACGAAGAAATTGGCTTCTTGAGTGTAAATAAGCACAACTCTTCTACTGCTGAAATTCACGTGATGGGTATTTTGCCTTCATTTCATGGTCAGAGCATTGGGACTAACTTAATTCAGATAGTTGAACAAGACTTATTCGCACAAGGCTTTAAATTTTTAACCGTTAAAACTCTGAGCGAGTCTAGGCCAAATAAAGAATACGACCTAACGAGGAAATTTTATCTACGATCTGGATTCTTGCCGTTAGAAGAATTTAAGACCCTTTGGGGTGAAGCAAATCCGTGCTTGATGCTGGTGAAGGCTTTGAAAAGTCAAAGTGGCATTTTCCAATTCGGGCAAGTTCATCACATAGAATACTACGTAGATGATCTCATGCGTTCTAATACTTTTTGGAGCTGGTTTATGCCTGTCATGGGCTATTCAAAATCAAGCGAATGGGATGGCGGAATTTCTTGGTCACATGGCAACGGTACCTATTTGGTGTTCGTCCAAGTTGAAAATGAATTTTTGAACTCCAAGAACACTCGCCACGGTAATGGACTTAATCACATCGCTTTCATGGGGCGTTCAATAGCCGAGCTCGATCAACTTCAAAAACAACTGGAACGCCGAGAAGTAAAAGTTTTGAAACGCAAGCGCGAGTATCTTTGCTTTGAAGATCCCAACTTATTCGCTGTTGAAGTCTACGCAAATACGGAGAAAAATTAAATGGAAAAGAGTCATTTGCCGGAAAGGATTGAAGCTGATCGTCTTTATTTAAAAAAACTCTCGGTATCCACGCACTTTCATGGGGATGGGATCGGTGCGAAATAGGTTATTGGATCTTAGGTCGCCACGAAGGAAGGGGCTATATGCGAGAGGCCGTTGGCGCCCTCACTCAAGCACTTCACAACCATGGATTCAATAGAGTTGAAATCCGTTGTGATCCAAATAACTCGCGGTCATCCAATATTCCACGAGCTCTAGGTTATCAGCTTGAGGGCCGCCTTCATCAAGTGGTTAAAGATGGAGATGGGAACTATTGCGATTTAGATGTTTTTGTCCATTTCAAGAACAGCGATAAAGAGTTAGTCGCTTCCAACGCTAAGCCAGCGAACGATTTTTATACCAATGAAGAACTCGTCACCAAACTTCGGTCATTACCGGGAAGCCTTCGTATCCTGGTCGATGGCTATGAAGGTGGCTTCAGTGAAATCGCTGGCGTCAAAATAGCCAAGGTGAAGCTCAATGCAAATTCGGAAAGCTACAACGGACCGCATGACGAGGTTGAAGGCGCAGACACAGATGTTATTGTGATTCGGAGACTGCAGTGAGAATTAAAAAACTGTTCTATTTAACATCATTTCTTCATTTAATGGGTTGTTCTACAGGGCCCATCGGGAAGACTGGCCGAAATTCGCAATACAAAATAGTAAATTTGGGTTGAGAGTTTGATCGATTGTGGACCTCCGCCAAATCGAAACCATTTCAACACCAACTTTTGATATGGAATGCTGAAGTTGAGCGACCACATCAAGCTTTTTACGACGGTATGGTCTGCGGATTAGGTGAAATTGACCTGGCCCCCGCAACCATTCTCTTCGGAGATCTAAACCCTCGATTTCAAGCGGGTAAATGGGGACCTAGAAATAAGGCTCAAGAATTTGCACAGTAAATTTGGCTTCTTCAAGAGTTTCTAGCACGCGAAATTTCATGCCGTGGGGTAACAACACTTCGCTTTCTGCGCCATCTAGCCTTAACCCTTTGATCCCATCGGACCGAATGAGTATGATTTGCAAAACCTGTTTTAAGTAAGAACCATCAGCTTGTCTTGAACTCTGCTTACGCATGTGATGTTCAGCCGTACCTTGACGAGTGCTCGTTGAAATAAACCCTGGCTCCACATACAACGTTCCAGTTGTGTACGCTAATTGCGAAGAAAGCTTAAGGCCGCGAAATAATACGGCGCCAACTGGAAGATTTGGCGTGCGGCTAAAGATAGAATCGAGCTGACCAATGGTTTCCAAGGCACCGGTCTGATCACCACCTAGACTCTTTGTTCTTAAATATCTATTGATATTGATGTGGCCGAACTGTTTGTAACTATGAATAGCTTGTCGTTCCAGAGTAGTTAAATCAAGCCGTTGCTTATCAGTGGGCAACCTCTCTAGGAGCAGCCTTTCAGGATAGGCTGAAGTGAGCGACGCAATAGATTGAGACCAGTTCCTCTTTCTCTCTCTTGCGGGCACAGAAAAGTGCACGTAATTTTGATTATTTATGTCAACTCGAACAGAAAACTGGAGTTGTTGCACAGGCCAGCCAATGGGGTAAACAGAGATACCGAGCACTTGGTTGGGATGAATTTTCGCTGACGAGAGTTTCGTCCAAAACTGTGAGACAAGAGTGTCTACTGATTTAGCAATGTCGATTGAGTCCTTTAAAGGCAAAAGGCTGGCTCTTAAAAGTTCAGATTTTTCGTTGATCCAGTGACTCTGACTTAAATATTTATCGCTCTCTTGTTGCTCCTTGGCGGACCTAAATACCTCTTCACAAAGGACCTGCGCTGAAGAATGGCACTCTACTGTCAAGATGATTGACAGTAGAGTGAGTTTAAACGCTTTAGCTCTGTTAATTTTAGTCACACTCACTGACACTTCAAAAGGGGTTCCAAAACCTAATGTATTGTGCGCGCGGTTTGCTGCGCATTTATTCACAATTTATGACACTTATATACGGTGTGATGATTATAAGAAACGGCCTGGTTGATTCAATATCCAAGCACTTTCTAAAATTGAAACAATTTATTTATGAGTCATAAGCTCGGGCAAATTTGGTGAATGTAAATCCGTAACTACTTATTAGGCCATTGATCTTGGAATTCAATAATATGGTTACTTCCCCCTACGGGCCTTCAAGTTAAAACAAGGGATCCTGAGATGAGAGCTGTCATGTGCCGGGCTTTTGAAGAGGGAGTTGTGCCAGAGAAATTAATCGACCGGATTCAATCATATCCATAGGCTTGGTAGTACCGGCGAGCATTTACTGAATAAAAACTACATTTTAATCCAATCTATATTTAGAAAATACGCTTCTTCGCAAGGAGAAGGGGTCCGTATCTCGCTCACTTTTTTTACAAGATCTACTATTAGCGCCCTAATTCTATTGGCGTCCTGCTTAGCGAGCGACATCGGTGAAGAGTAGGCCATCTCCGTTTCAAGATCTAGATTAGGGTGTTTTTCCATGGCCTTAATACGCCAATTACCGTGGTGCCTGCTAACTAAAGGGGATCCGGCCTCCAGGTGAGTTGAATTGGTACCTGGCTCGATTTTGCCGTTTTTATCGACGCAAATCCCGGTTCTCACCAGGAACTCAATGGCATGATTGGCTCTTTGTCTTGAAAGACCGGTTCGAGAACTAAGAGATATTGGATTGTTAAGGCCTGGAATTGAACTAAGGACTGCAAGTGCGCCGTAATACCAATTGGAATAAAAAATGGCTTTTTCGTTATCTGTTAGAATCTTGTCTTGCTTCACTACATGAACAAGCTCTAAGGATTGTTGCCTGAGTAACTTGAGTTCTTTAAAAAAGAATTCCCGCAAAATATCGGTTCCTGCGCGCTCCGCTTGCGATAACAAAAGGGCATATTTTGTCTCAAGTTCACTGAGTCCGAGGTATCGACAAATGTCTGCAACCTGTTCAAGTGAGAAGTGCCTTGCTCCCTTGACTGCCTGGCTAAGAGTTGTCGAGTGGATACCCGTGGCGACAGAAATACCCCTAAGTGCCCCTCGCCCTCTATTTGGTAAAGTTTTCAAATATTTCTTTAAAAAATCTCCAAAAGTTTTTGCTTCGAATATTCTCATAGTTACACCTTTATATTTGCATTTTTGTAAACAATATAGAACATATTTTGCACATATTTATCTATATTTCAATTAAAGTGTGCGATAACTCAGTAACAAATATATTTGGCGATCCCTTCGCGGAAGGATTACAACAAGATGAAAAATGAATTAAATAAAATCACTTATATTCTTACGGCTATGGTTTGTTTAGGAGTGTCCAGTTCAAATCAAGCAAATGCAGGCGTAGGGCATGGCGGTGGCGGCGAATGGCATGTTATTAAGTGCGAAGCTGGTATCAAAAGTGGCGAAAAGCTTTCTCTTACCGTGTGTCTGACAGGCGATACTGATCCACAAGGAAGGTATGAGATCATTCCCTGTGACAGAGACGATTCTCCATATGTAACGATTCAGCATTCTACCGGCGTCGCTGCTGATGCGCGAATGTTGGAGACAACGAAAATTCCTGGGCGCTTATTTTCCGTGGATTGGACCGAGATGAAGTTCGTACTGAAAATGAAAGACCCGATTGCGGGGGAATTAATTTTGACTCGATCTGGCCCTGTAAATCAGGGCAATGGAACAACTCTCATTTTGAATCTGCGCTCAATGAAATACAGCCTAAAAAGGGTAAGCTGTGAATTTGGTTCTAACTAATGCAATTTTAACTTAAGGAAGTTTTTATGAAAAATGCTACAGCTCTTTTGGTCCTTTTTTTTTCAATTTCAACGTTTGCAAATGATATCGGATCTATGCCCATAGAAATTCTGAATTGCCGTTTTGGTGATCCAATGCCCGAAAATAGTTTTTCCGTAAATGTGGTTGAAGGTCCACCTAACACATTTAGTTTAATGATCACCGAAGAAGAAGGGCAAAGGCACCTCGTGGAGCCTGCCAGAAAATTGATTCAGTCGAGGGTCGGTGGTTCGACCGTGTTTTATTCAAAATCGTACCAACTTTGGATAAACTTTTCAGTTAGGCCAAATTCAGATGGCACGAGACACGCCACGCTAACAAAAACCAAACGAAAACTCAATTATAATTTGATATGCCGATAATCAGTTACGGGATCAATCATTCCATCGAAAGGAATATGTCGTGAAATTCTTAGTCCTATTTTGTGCAACCTCTTTGCTTCTATCAAGTTTGGCATATGCCAACTCAACACCTATTTGCAAAACCGGAAATTTACCAAAGGTATTTCATGGTACATACAAAATACCAACTAGCAACAGCGCTATAACGCTAACGAAAAATAAGCTATATTTTCAAAATTATAATGGCGCATACCTAAATCTTTCTGCGTGTCTAAAGGGTGGCAGGTTGACCATCACATTAACAGACAATAACCCCGGCACTGCTCAAAATGCCTTTCTCGCGAAACTTAAAAATGGGGACTTGTTAGTAGAAGACCAAGAAGACGGACAAACAAATATTTGGATAAAACTGTAAAAAGCTGGGGCCAGATTTTCTCCTCATCATTCGTATGGATACCTGTGCTATTTTTTGCGCAAAAAAATAGAGCTCTAGGGCCAAGGATTAATTCTGATCGAGTCGCAATTCCGAGTCAGGATCTACTTTCATGCTGGTTTATTGTACCGCTCTAAACTTTAATTGTTGTTGGTTGGTGGCGGAGGTTTGGAAGTTTCTCAAAATTGAAAATCTGCGCGGTTATGGAAACGAGCAGAAACTCAAAAACATTGCGAATGCTGTCGATCTTCATTTAACACATAGAACTAGATAATTCTTAGCTCCAAGCGTGAAATTGAGTTGGTTAGCTGCAGAAGAAGAAAATGAAGTTGTCTCGGCTTGTATCTTTTCAGCTCTAAGGGTCAAAGAGTACTGACCTGTGTATTTATTAAGTTCTTGTGCGAAAAGCTCAACTCCATCTTGAAAATCAAAAACTAGAGTTTCGAATTTTCCTGGAACCAAAATAAAACTTTCCTCTACTAAAATCTCAGAATCTTCACTCATTTGAACTTTACAACTAATGTCTTGATTTGCGAAAGTGTTTAAAGACATGAATAAAAGAACTGTCGTTAATAAGGCTTTCATTAGATCCCTCCCTTGTCATAGTGTTTGGTATCGAATATAATCTCTATGGCGCAGAATCAAGAAGTTTCCTGAAAAATAAATTATTTCGAGTTAGCAGTTCAGTCAGCTATTTTCTGGATCAGTGTGTTCAAGAGTCGCGAGCTTTCGTTTGCAACTCTCTACATGAGAGTTCGCCGTCAACACGAGTCTTCAGGATCGGTTAATTTTCTTTTCCCATTCGATCTGAAAATTACTTTGATCAATTGTACAGGGCAACTTTCGAGAGCTAGGTCGCGATCCTGAATAGGCCTCTGTATTCGGCTGCCAATAACCGCCTCTGTCGTTCCACTTGGGATGGACTAAGTAAAACCCATAATATCCACTACGATAATTGAACGCTCCCGAAGAATAGTCGGCTGTAACTGGTGTTCGCTTCCATTCCCCCTCTGGACTCCTAGGAATATGTGTCAGGACAGCATAATTAGTACCATCGAATACCAATTTGAGATCCTGTCCAAACTGAAAATCTTTACAGTAGGCAATGTAGTCAGCGCCAAAAGCCTGAGAAGAGAATCCGATAATCAAGACAAGAAAAAAATTTTTCAAAAGCATTGGAACTCCTTTTTGAGATAAATATAAAAACATCATTGCTCGTGATAGTCCATAACGCCCACCGGCGCCGCGGGGCCGCGCGGACTGTTGCGGGCTTTTCATAAATCTATAACGATCAAATCTCGATGGACGAAACTTTAGTTCCTTTCAATCTCCTCGCCGAACTGCCAAACGATAGGCTTATTTTCTTTCTCACAAGCCTCAATGACATAGGAACTACGATCCTTTTGGCTAAATGTAAATCTCTTCAACCAGTTTGAAACGTACATAGTTACTCCGTTGAGTACATATATTTTGGCACCAAATTGAGAGAGAGTGCCTCTGCGGGCTTCAACATTGAAGAAGTCCGCGTCCAAGTATGGTTTATGCGGGCCTGGGTTATAATTTGGTGCCGTGAAAACAAGTTCCCATTCCTGAGTCGAGTTTGATTTAAAGGTCGCATTTCCTATTGGAGTGCAAATGTATAACTATAAAGAAGGCGATTTAGTCATTCAGGTCTGTCAGTCATTTCGGCATTGATGAAGTGCGCTACCTCGTCGAGAGAGGAAGCCCTAAAATAGCCGATAATCTCAGCGACGTAGTATTTCTTTAAAGAATAAGGGATCATGCTGCCAGCGGTATTATCCATTACTGAGGTCGTGACGAAAGGTAAATTGTAGGATTCATTGGTTTGATGAATTGTGATTTGTTTACCATCTCTTTGCAAGATCTGCGATTCATGCTCTCTACCAAAATAGCAATGTCCTATCTCATGTAGGAGAGTATGAAAAGTTTGTGGGGCCAATTCAGCCTTTTTTAAACTTTCAGCTTTGTATAAATCATACCGAAATGGAGCTTTGTTAAGAAGGATCGCTTTTCCCTTTTTATTTTGATCCCAGAAACAGAGTCCATTAAAGCCGGTATTCCCCTCCGAGGTAACTATATCCTGCCTTGATGTAACAATGATAGGCAGCTTGTCTAAATCCAGCTTAATTCCAAAAGAAACTGAAGTTTGGATAATATCTGCTTTGATTTCATTAATGAGCTGTCTTTCCTCTGTAGTTGATTCATCATCTGGAATTTCGTAGTCGAGTCCGTCAATAGCGCCGAATGGTCGATTGCATGACAAAATTGAAACTGCAAGAAGGAATAAAAAAACAGTCTTTTGCATGGAACTCTGTTTACCAATCTATAATCTTGAAATCAATAGGTGAAAATTTCACTTTGAACTAAACCAAATGAATTTCTGGAGATGCGTTATTTCGATCCTGAGCCTTCTGCTCGAATTTAATAGTGTTTTATAGAAAGCAGGCCGTGACCAAAAGGCCTGCCTTTCAAGGGTGGTCGTGCCGAACTCTGAAAAAATAAAAAGCCAATGACCAAAAGGTTCAGTGGCTCATGATTTTTAAGACCTCAGATAGAAGGGATTACTGACCGTAATCAATTTCTATTTCGCTAAATCCCCATAGATCCTTATGCTTTGGCAAAAACTTTTCAGTTCCCAGCCAAGTAATTGTAGATCCCACGGCAGAAATATATCGCAAGGCCTTTAAGCCAGTTAATTTAAATAAGCCTTTATCTGTTATTGCAGTATCGTTTATGTAGAGTTCGCGCAGTTCGCCAGCGAGCTGTAACTTTGTGAAACCCAAGTCGGTAATTTGTGTACCAGAAAAATCTATGGCTAGTAATTTCGTACACTGATCGCCAATGAAGAGTACGCTTTCATCAGTTATTAAAGTGCCGCTTAGGTCTATAACATTTAGCTCAGCTAAATCGCGTACTAAAAATAAATCCTGATCACCAAATTTCATATTTGCTGTTTTTAACTTTGGTCCAGGATGATTCATTAAAATCATTCCAATCTCCGTGTCGAAATTAGGCGCCCATTTTTTATTTTCAACTCTCTTATTTATCTCAAGCTGAACTTCAATTTCACGATAATCGTTATTTAACTTGAGATGTTGTAGTGTCCAAACTAATAGTTGATCAGAGTAGGTCGATAAGTCGTCTGTGCCGAAAAAGGTCTGAATTATCTTTTTGAATATAGATAGCACTTGATCTCCTAAGTAGGAAAAGCCAATTAAATTTACTATTCTCTAGCGGCATGGTCACTTAGGTAATGGATTTCGACTCGCTCGGGTCAGCCGTCCCTGTGACTTCTAATTTTCGAGGTTCTGGATTTTTGGATCGAAAGGCCCTAGATACCTGATCGGCTCCCCAAGCTTCCTCTTCAAAGATGCAAAAAGGTTATCATTTCAGTTTAAAACTATTCACTTAAAAATGATTTAAGGGTTTCGCTAAGTTTTGCGGGACACTCAATAAACGAATTGTGCCCACATTTTTGAAGAAGCTCAAAATGACTCACTGATTTCTGCAGTGGAGTTAATTGATCCCAAATCTGTTTTTGTACAATAGGGGCCACCAACTGATCTTCTTCGGCACCGACTATTAGCATTGGCCGGTCTACTGTTTGAAGCTTTTCAAGCAGATCAAAGTCATTTATCGCTGATGCAATAGACCCAACCCCTAAGCATTGCTTGTTGCGCTTATCACGTGCGCTCGCTTGAAAAATGGATTCTGCCCTAGATATTTGTCCTTCGGTAAGTAAGCTGTTACAAACAATATTCCTATTGATAAAAACATTTAATCCCAAATTGCTAATCGGCTCTTGTGCTTTCAAATTTATGTCTGAGCTAAAAGGGCATGACATCTGTTGATCTATATTTACCTGAATCGATTGTTTTATTAGTGATGGAATTTGCTGTCGTTGCGCGTAGCTGCCCGCATATGCCACCAACTGAAGTTGATCCAATGCGGTTGGTGGTAAGGGCTTTATATCTGGCACGCTGCAAGCATGGCCAGCTGAAATTTTTAATTTAATTTGATTCAATTTTTCTGGATCAATACCACTAATTGCTTTTAACCACTCCTGATTTTGAAAATACGCCTGAGTTACAAATGCCAACCCTGATGCTCCACCATGAAGTGAAATAAGCTTTAAAATATTTCTTGGATATTTTGTAGCGTATGAAAAAACAAGATGTCCCCCGAAAGAGTGTCCTATAATTCCAATTTTCTCATTCGGGATAAGTCTTTGACGTAGTTCTTCAATATCATCTACTAAATTATTTATTTGGTAATTTTGAAGTTTTCTTCGCACGGCATTTTCTTGATTAACAGGTGATGACCGGCCAACTCCCCTTGGGTCAAAGAATAAAACATTATATTTTTGCCCAAGATCAGAGTTTTTCCAGAAATCCTTAGATGCCAGGTAATCAAGTGATGATCCCCCAGGGCCCCCATTTAAAAAAATAAATGTTTTCTTATTGGTGTCAGGTTTGTCGAGCCACTGGTAATAAAGAAAAAGTTGACCATCCTGTATATTTTCATTGTTCTCATCAATAAGTAGGCAACCAGAATTCGCCTGACTTAAATCGCACGTTCCAATATCTTGAGGCAAAGCTGCAAGTAGCGTCATTGGCAACATTTCTAACGCAAAAAAAACTGCATAAAATATGGTCACCGAGTGTAAAATATTCCAAAATCGCGTCATACAATCCTCTGTATTATGATTGGATGCGAAAATTATAAATATGCTAACAGCATGCCATCTAATTCGGGTCGTTACCTTTCGCAATCTTTTGATGCACATTTGCCTAAGCTTTGTAGAGCAAATTCAAAATTTTATTTTGCGCAATATTGCGATCTTTGAAAAAACTTGAAATTTCAGTAAGGAAAATAATTTGATACAAACACGAGTGAAAAAATCCGCTTCAGAAGGTTCAGATCGAATTAAACCCCATAGGGAAAACAACGTCTCACGATAGCAAAGGTGAATAATAAGGAATGAATTTCGACGCATCTTGGTTTCATTCGGTTAACCTAATTGTTCGGCGAGCTCGCGCTTCAAGGTCAAGTAGGTCAACTTAGTTGACCTAAAAACGAATACATGAGCTTTTGCGGCCGGTTATGGCAGTTGGATTTCCAGAGCAGTTAGTCTGTTATACAATTCAAACTTGAAATATTTTCATTACGCACAAAATGTGCGGTTTTTGGATATTCATTTCTGGAAAAATCATCACAAATTGTCGTATAAGAATCATGTAACTTAAAAAACTTGAGAGGAAGTAAAAATGAAAAAATTATTAATGTTTTTAGTAGTCGGAAGTCTGTTGCCAGTTTTGGCTATGGCCCATCAAACCATTGAAGAATCTGAATTTCTTACCGATATTTTGAAAATCGAACAAGATCACGGATTTCCAGTCGAAACGATTAAACTGACATATTTAACGGTTTGTAGCCTTTTTATGAGAAAATAGGCCCCGTGACAAAAAGGCCTGCATTTGTGATCTGACCGTGAAGGATTTCTTATAGGGTCGGTATGAATCTAAATCAAAAGGTCAAATCTTGGAAAAATAACAAGTATTTATCTGGCACAAGTTACTGATTTAAGAATGGAGTACTGTCCATTCTGCCGCTCTAAAACTAACGTGGAAGAATCAGAGGATCTATAAGCTTCATTCACAAATTCTGTTTTAGACTTCACGACTACGAGGGATTTATAGCCAGCTAACGTACAAACTGCTGATGGTGAGTCATTAATTACTGGTTTGCCGTTTATTGTAACCGGAGATATTTCCTGAACCTCCAACTTAGAGTATACCTCTTCTAAAGAAATAGGCGAAGCAAACACAGCAGATGGAACTAGAAAGAATAACATTAAGCTGAACCTTGAAATCATAGTACCCCCCAATGTGAAAATTCTTTGCCAGGCTCATCCGAATGTCCACTAAAATAATCCTTTTCAGCTAACCGCAATATATTGGACCTGAGAATTTTGAGCCCCTTTTTACAGTTTTTCAATTGAAGCGGTCATTGACAAAAAGGTCCTATATTATCCTGAACGCGCTCAATAAAGAGTGCTTTCAAGGGGGGTTGCTATGACCATTGAAAATTGAAAATCCACTGACCAGAAAGGTTCAGTGGATTTAAATTTCATTACCAAAAATGAAGGGGTTTAATTATATCCGTAGGGCCAATTATTCATTTACCTTGCAAGATCCGATATATTCATCTTTCAAAGTTCCTTATGGGTGGAATTTATATTCTAATGTTACACGTCAGATTAGTAGCCAGAACCTCTTTCGCTTCTGGTTCACGCCAACGAGCATTGAAGCCAGTTACTCGGCACTTCTTTGTTTGTACAGACAGAAGCACCTTTGGACCTGCTGGTATGTAAAAACAAAGCCTTTTACTGGCAGTTTCTAATGGTCTCTCTAATTTTGCGTTCCAGTTCCCACTTTTTAAACTGATCCGATTCGCTAGCAATTGTATTGAGCTGGGTTTTTAAAGTGGCAGCTTTTTGATTAAACACGCTGTTGTCGCATTTAGACCAGATAGGCTCCCAGGTTCCAAAAAGTTCGCTAACCAGCTCTCGACGTAGAGAAAACCAATCAAAGCCTGAAAATCGGTTTATGTAATCATTAAAGTCCGCCCCTAGCGAGAGGTACCGTCCGCCAAATGCAGGATCAAAAAATTTCTGGTGGCCTTTGCTAAACAAGCTCATTCCAGCACAATCAGCCAATGAGCTTATGTCTTTATGACGTTCGCAGACGCTTTTTCCTTTTGCGGCGGGAGCTAAAGTTTCGAGTGCGGCGAAATCCTGACCCGACCACGTTTCGTTAACTGCAATTTCAATGACTTTCTTTCTATTCCATTCTGGCATGGAGCTAAACTCTCCTTCAACTCTTGCTTTTTCTCTTCGAACAAAGGCAAGTGAGGAGGCCCATAAATCATTCCATTGGCGTAGTTTTTCTATGCCAGGTCTGTTCTGCAGGACTGAGTTAAAAAACGCTTGGCCCCAACTTGCATACTCAGCCGCTGCTGAGTTATCGCGAATTGCGACCGCAAGTTGCTTGTACTCTTGGGTCAAGGCTCTTGCGAACTCAAGAACCTCTTTATTGGCCCCCAAAGACTGTCCCAATTCTCCTACGAGGGTTTTTGTGCTCTCTGTAAATGGATCGATTGAATTGTTAAGGGCTGAATAGACACCGCCGAGGTCCGCTTGATTTAACTCGCCGTTCTTTAGCCATTTTAATGACAAACCAACCAATTCACCTTTGACTGATGCCAAAGTCGGGTATTTATTCATTTCACTTTTAATTGTAGAAAACTGATTGCTCCAATATTTAAACTCATCGATAGAAGTTCTTTTTTGGATGGTTTGACCGAAAATATCACTTTCAAATTGAGAATAGCTTAATTCTCTAGATAAATTTAAAGCTTTTTGTGCTTCTGCCTTGTAAGCTGGGCTCATATTCAAAGCAAAATCAAGCTGTTCGTCGTTAGCATTAGGATTTTTGGCCATGTCCAATAACAAACGCTCTGACGAAACCTTAAATGTATCTGCTGCGTTGTCGGTGCTCTGAATTATTTGAGAGATTCTTGAGTTTGAAATATTTAACCCACGAAATGACCAATCAAGTCCCATTTGAAGGGCAAGGTCCTTTGATGCTCGCATGTTTTTAGATTTTTCAATTTCTCCACTAATCGCCTTCAAGTGATTAGCAACAATTGATACAATTTTTGTTTTATTTGCGGGGTCAAGATCCGTTTGAATGTCTAAACCTTTAGCAATAGCTTCCTTTGAAAAGTGACCAAGAACATAATCCCAGCCTCCATATTGAAGCTGACCAGATGGGTTTACGTTTGCAAAAATAATTGGCAAAAGAGATTTTAAGAATCCATTTTGGTAAGATTGGATTTCAATGTCAGGGAAAATGGTTTTACATGGGCTAAATAAAACGCGGGTTGAGGGTGAGATCGATTTGTTAGGTGATAATTCACCAAGATAAGCTGCGAGTCTGTCTTTCGAACACAGTTCCGCCTCTGATTGATCAAAG
Organism: Pseudobdellovibrionaceae bacterium; assembly: GCA_016719575.1. Taxonomy (GTDB): domain Bacteria; phylum Bdellovibrionota; class Bdellovibrionia; order Bdellovibrionales; family Bdellovibrionaceae; genus JACMRP01. The sequence goes on from JADJYV010000006.1 coordinate 68,503, forward strand.
GCAACGAATTCAACTCCTTCGATATGTTTTAGAGTATAAGAATAGCTATTGTCCTTTTTGGTAATTGCGGAAGTCAAAATAAGCTTAACATTTCCATTGTCAGAATTGTTTTTTGTGCCTTCAAAGTCAAATTGAGGAATTTGAAGTCTAACTTCTAATGCAACATTCTTTGCCGTACCATCAAAGTATTTTTTTAATTTTGAAGCTTGAGAAATTAAATTTCCACTCTCGGCATTGCTCCAGACGGACGAAGGATCACTATCGAAACGAATCGCCGAATCACCACTCGTATAAGTGCTAAGCTTTAAGAGTCTTTCTGATTGCTCACTATTTAAACCAAGTCTCCCGCCAATAAATACCTGAGCTTCTCTAGAGGGTTTCAAAGATTGCGAAAGCAATGAAAAGAGACCGTGCTGCAAAACTTCGGCTGCACCATTATTTCCAAGAGTCTTGACGACAGGTGGTTGAGAGAGAGCAGAGGCTTCTTTATTTAGCGAGTATTGGGTTCCTACGGTAAAGCTTTCAACGACGATAGTCTTATAGACTTCTTGTCCATACAGATAAACTGTACAGGTTGAACCTTCTCGCTTTGTTTCTGCAGTAATACTGTAACCTTGGCCGTTAATTTCAATGGATTTTTCTGTTTTAGTAGATACAACTCCTGAAAACGTATTATAGCCTGTTAAAATAGAAAAATAATTTCCATCGATGAAAACAACAGAACCATGGTTTGCTTTTATAAGTGCAGCTCCATCAAGCCCTTCAGGTTGCATTTTGTTTTCTTTGTCGAGGCCAAATGCTTCCGCAGAATCACAAGCTTTGACTAATTTAGACTGCCAAGCTTCAAAGTTTGCTCTGTGCTCCGGGGATAATTTCTGAAGTGCTTCTTCTTTTGATCGTGGGCCGTTGCCACCGGTTCCGCCGTTGCCTCCGCCTCCTCCTCCGGAACAGGCTGTGAATGCAAGAACCCATAGGGAATAACAAATTACTGTTGAAAACTTCATACGGAGCCTTTCGATCAAAGAATTAATCTGCCTCTAAGCAGAGTGGGAGACTAGCAAAAAAACTGGCTTTTTGTTAAATCAAATTTTGTAGTCAAAAGAAGGCAGCGATTGGTTGGGTTGTACAGTGAAATCATGAATTTTTTGCATGGTTGGGGGTGCTAGTTAATGCGGGAAGAAATAAAGGCATCTCGAGATTGGAAAGAATATTCTCTTACGCGATGAGGCATACCCAAGTCGGAAGTCTAATAGCGGAGCCTTCCGATCAGCCTTCATTTAAAGCAAGTTTAAAAACGATTGCTCCAAACAGTTTATTTCTTTAAAAACTCCTGCTCATGCAACCAAGCAGCTTGGCGTGGAGGCCTTTTGGTTTGGCTCCACTCTTCCAGCATGTCTGGGGCAATCTTTTTTAAGTAAGCCATTTGCTCTTGGGTTCCGGTCACGCAAGTCAGCTCAATTCGGTGTCCATTGGGATCAAAAAAGTAAATGGAACGAATAATCCCATGCTCGGTCACCCCAAGGACATCAAGACCTTTTTGTTCAAGGTCCTTCTTTGCTGAAAGGAGAGCTTCTGAGTCTTTTACGCGAAAGGCGATATGCTGGACCCACAAAGGAGTATTTAGATCTCTGCCCATTTCTGGGCTGCCGGTGATCTCAAAGAAAGCTAAAATATTACCAGCGCCCGCATCTAAAAATACATGCATATAAGGATCAGGCTCTTTAGTCGATGGGACCTTGTCCTCCGCAATGCAAACGAGCAGATCCATATTCAAATATTTTTTATAAAAATTGACAGTTTCTTTAGCGTCTTTACATCGATAGGCCACATGGTGAATCTGTTCGATTTTAATCATCTAAAACTCTCCTTAGGGATGGGTGCAAATTTAGCAGTGAAATGTCGTAAGTGTTTTGCTTGTTCAATAAATTTGTATCCGGGAAGTTGGTCGGATTTTGGTTTAAACTCGTGAGCGCATTCGATGATGTAATCAATATGGCTTTGAGTATAGACCCTTCGAGGCATTGCTAAACGAACAAGTTCTTTTGGAGCATAGACTTCTTGGTCGGTTTTTTCGTCCAAGTAACCAAACATCACTGAGCCGACCTCGACTCCGCGCAAGCCCATTTCTTCATAAAAGGCAACACTGAGAGATTGGGCAGGATAATACTTTTGGGGAACGTGAGGTAAACTTGAGCTTGCATCAATATAGACAGCATGTCCGCCAAAGGGTTTAACGAGTGTGAAGCCTGCAGACTCTAGCCCTTTTCCAAAATACTCAACACTGCGAATGCGATAAGTTAAATAGTCTTCACTTAGAATCTCTTGAAGGCCTACCGCAATGGCTTCAAGATCTCGTCCGGCCAGCCCCCCATAAGTTGGGAAGCCCTCGGTAATAACCATGCGGTTGCGAATTTCTTTTGCCAAATCCTTATTATGAACAGCGAGAAACCCACCGATATTGGCAAAAGCATCCTTTTTTGCGCTCATCAAAACACCGTCCGCATATGAAAACATTTCTTGGGCAATATTTTTTACGGAGCGATTTTTCTGCCCTTCCTCTCTTTGTTTTATAAAATAGGCATTTTCTGCAAACCGAGCGGCATCAATAAACATGGGGATGTTATGCTCAGACAAAAGTTTTTTAGTTTGCTTAATGTTTTCTAAGGAAACAGGCTGGCCGCCGATTGAATTATTTGTGACTGTCATTATAAAAAAGGGAATATTTTTAGAATTCTTCGAAAGTTCCTCTTTTAAGAGCTTAAGATTCACATTTCCCTTAAAGGGAAATTCAAAGTGTGCGTCTTTTGATTCCTCGCTCGGAAGATCTATGGAAACGCCACCATTGGATTCGATGTTCGCACGGGTCGTATCAAATTGGGTGTTTCCTAAAACACGGTCCTGCGGTTTAAGCAGAGCGCTGCAAAGCAAAGCCTCCGCAGATCTCCCTTGATGAGTAGGGATGACGTGTTCCATGCCGGTTAAATCGCGAATGATATTTGAAAAACGAATGTAGCTTTCGGATCCGGCATAGGACTCGTCCCCCTCCATCATGGCAGCCCATTGTTTTGAAGACATGGCGCTTGTTCCGCTGTCAGTCAGCAGATCGAAGGTCACAAACTTTGCGGGAATGTTAAATAAATTGTAATAGCTTTCCTGTAAAACCTTTTTTCGGTCTTCGGTGCTCAGAATGGAAAGAGGCTCGACCATTTTTATTTTGAAGGGTTCAAAAATTGTTTTCATATTCTCTCTTTACGTTTTCGCTGAGTTCCGCGAGGCTTCCATAAAGTTGCTCAGCGCTATTTAAGCAAAACAAGTGGTCCTGCATAACATCGATTCGAAATTCCTGAGCCCTGATCGCGTCGACGCTAAAAGGAATGATCTTCGGTTTGCCGCTAAGTGCGTAGTCACATTCGCCTGTTGAGGAGGCAATACCAGCGCCAAAAACTCGGAGGCCATCTTTGGTTTGAATCAAACCGAATTCAATAGTGAACCAGAAAAAGCGTTCAAATTGCCTTAAAAAATCCGGATGATTTAAATACTTGCAAGCTTCCACCCCAAAGTTATAACAAAAGTCTCCATACTCTTTATCAACAAAAAAGGGCAGGTGCCCATAGAGATCGTGAACAATATCGGGCTCTGGGGTGTAGCCAAGATCCTTGCGATCGCGAATAAAATTTCCAACAGGAAACTTTTTTTCGCTCAACATTTTATAAAAGCTTTGACCATCCTCAAGGCCGCTGACGTAGACGCCTTCAAATCCTGATTTTTGTCTTATGATCTTGTTAATTTCTTCAAGGTTAGGAATGCGTTCTGCCGTGATTCCTAACTCTGAAAGGCCCTTCAAAAAAATATCACAAACTTGATGATCGCGCTTTTTTGTATGGAGGGTGATTATCTCTCTCCAAGTTTGAGTTTCTTCAGAGTTGAAAGGTCTTGCTTTAGTCTTTATCAAAGCACGCCCCTTTTTATTTGGTCTCTCTCAATTGAGTCAAAGAGCGCCTGAAAATTACCCTCGCCAAAAGACAAGTGATTGTTTCTCTGAATGAGTTCGATAAAAATGGGGCCAATTAAGTTTTTAGTAAAAATCTGAAGCAAATATCCTTCTTGGTCACCATCAACTAAGACATTGAGTTTTTGAATCAACTCTTTGTCTTCTTTGATATTTGGCAACTTGGCAAATGCGTTTACGTAATACCCGGGATCAATATCAAGAGTTTTGATATTTGTTTGTTGCAATTTTGTGATGGAATCCAAAAGATCATTGGTTAAAAATGCAAGATGTTGAATGCCAGGACCTTTGTACTCGTTGAGATATTCATTAATTTGTGATTTGGCTTCATCGGCCTCATTGATGGGAATGCAAAACTGACCGCAAGGGGAGCGAAGAGCGTAAGAAGTTAAACCCGTTTTATTGCCCTTAATATCGAAATATCTTACTTCGGTAAAGCCAAAGACTTCTTTATAAAAAGAAGCCCAGCTTTCCATAGTCCCTTTATGGACATTATTGGTTAAATGATCGATGCAATAGAATCCCTTTTCTGGGGATAAGATGGGATCTTGAAGTGTTACAAAGCCAATATCCATATCTGAATCAACGAAATAAATTAAACTATCACCAATGCCCATGATCGCCGGAACAGGCTTTCCATTTGGTAGAGCGTAATCAGAAGTCCGTGCTGGTTTTGCTCCGCGACTTAAGGCTTTTTGATAGGCCTCGTCGGGATTCGCAAAGACCCATCCCATTGAGGAAATAGAGGGGCCGTGCAAACTCTCAAAATCGGCAGAAAACGAATTTGGCTCGGCATTTAAGAGAAATATGATGTGCCCCTGTTTGTACATCGCGATGTTCTTAGTCGCGTGACGAGCTATTTTGGAAAAACCGAAATCGGAAAATAGTTGATGGAGAGCCTCGGGTTTGGAGGTGGTGAACTCAACAAACTTTATTCCATTCAATCCTAGTGGGTTGTCTAACATAGTTATTTTCTCCTATAACTTCCAAAGAATAGAAGAATTTGTTTGTCTAATAATAGAACATATTTTAGACATAGAATGTCTAAAAATGTGATATGGTGGGCTTATGGAAATTACCTTCGAACAAGCTAAAGCTTTTGAGGCAGTTGTAAGGCGGGGGACGATACAAAAAGCTGCTCAGGAGCTCAATAAGGCCCATTCAGCGGTTCTTTACTCCTTGAAATCCATGGAGGAACTTCTAAATTTAACTCTCTTTAATCGCAGCGGATACCGCAACAAGATCACCAATGAAGGCGAGATCGTCCTAAAATACTGCAAACAAATGTTAAGTTTGCGCAGAGAGTTGGGTGAGGTGTGCGTAAAGATAAAAAACGGTTGGGAACCAAACTTAAAGTTCGTTTACGACGGTGTGGTTGATTTCAACACCATCGGCGATGCGCTCTATATTTTGAACGAAATGAAGGCCCCGACGGAGGTAAAGGTTTTAGCGGCGCATCTCGGCGAAGTGGAGTCTCTGTTTAATGAAGAGGATGCTCATTTAATGGTGACTATTTTGCCACTTCAAAAGTTGCAAATTCCTTCTTTTGAGCTAAAACCGATAAGAATGCATTTGGTTGCGCACTCGCATCATCCGCTGGGGCAAAAACACCGCACCAAGCTAGGGCAGAGTGAGCTTAATCGCCACACCTATGTAAAGATCAAAACAGCTCACGGCCAGGTCGGACTGGGCACCGAACAGATGATGTTTGACTCCTATTTCTATGTTAATGACTTTAATACAAAAAAATCAGCTATAAATAAATGCCTTGGCTTTGGGTGGTTGCCGGATTATTTGACGGAAAAAGAACTCAGTAAAGGCAGTCTTTGTTTATTGAATACAGAAATTGACAACACTCATACTGTTTATCCTCGTCTCTACTATCGCAACGAGAAGAATGCCGGGAAAGCTGTTACAGAGCTGCTTAAATTCTTTAAAGACGCCACCGAGTGTCGAGACTAGTTGATAAATCTGTGACTCAAAAATGAATTAGGTTATAATTGACAAGGCTATTTTTACTACCTAGACATCAGGGCGAAAGCGAGAGTTAAGATCGTTTTGGGGCAGGGGATATGCTTGCTACAAAATTGACACAGCGCTAGTGTTATGGAGAACTTATGAACTATAAATTAATTAAAATTGTCACCGGGTTTATCATTTTTCTGACTTCGCCCCTTGTCTTTGCCGAAAACTTTAGTTCTTATTACAATAAATTCTTAATAGCAGAAAAGCCCAATTTAAACGAAATTCAAGAAGGCTGGTTTAGCGGCCGTTGCTTTGCGCGAAGAGACCCAACGACGATGAAATCCGGACTCCTCGTATTTATTAAATCTACAAATCAAAGTGGATTCGAGTTTAAGCAGATTATTCCAGCAGCTAGTATCCGCGAAGAGTTTGATTATTTTGATGAATTGGATGAAGAAGAATTTTCCATTTATAGTCAAGAGTTGTATGCGCGGAATAATTCAGCCGCTGTTATGGGTGACAACTCGCTGATCAGTGATTTGCATTATGATATTTTAATCGGAACTTTGCATACACGTAAGAGCGGCAATGATTATTGGGTTACCTTGACGAATTACCAGGATCTGCCCAGTACAGAAGAGCAGTCTCATTTCGTTTGTCGGGTGAATAAAAAGGTCCATTGACAGTAATTTTAAAAAAGCCCCTGCTTTTAGCACGGGCTTTTTTCGAGAAAGGCCTAGACGGCTTTTAAATAATACGGTGTTTCTTTGGGGCCTTTGATTCCAGGGGTTGTCGCGTCGCCCTTTTTCATTTTCATGAATTTCTTGAAATCTTTAGTGTAGGCTTTTTTGAAAGTCGCTTCGTGCTTGTTAAATACTGTATCCAACCATGAATAGTAGCAAGTGTACATGTGGTTTGATAAGAAATTGCAATACCAATTGAATGGCATGTCTTTTGAGAAATTAAACTTCTTTGAAAAGCTTACGATTTCTTTGTTAAAGATTCCCCACCATTTTGCAACTTCAGCTTTGTGAATAAAGTTACCAGTGAAATAGTTGCGGCCTTGATATGTGAAACCAACTTCCCAACCATTTCCAACGGGCTTCATATAAGATTTGAAAGTGTGAGGGCCATATTTATAAGTTTTTGTCTTTGTCATTTTTGCCTTCCTTTTTTTGGCGTTTAAGTAGGATTATTCTGAAATGAAACCCAACTAAACTAAACTTAATATTTTTTAAACGACAAGGAAGCGTTTCAAATGAGACCTTTGTCTGCAGGTGGGGCCAACTGAAAGTCTAGAAATAGGACGGTAGGGGTGAGTGTTAATTGATAAAGCCCCTTGATCATTATTGTTAAGATTTGATTGGCATCGACGAATTGAGGTAATGGGCTTGTATAACCAACTATTTGAAGGTTAAATGCCGCATAAAGAAGAGCGGCGAGTCTCTTTATAAACGAACAAGGAGTGCGCTTGACAGAAAAACTTTCATTAGAATCTCGACGTGACTTTTTATTATTCCTTGGTGGCGCAACCCTTGCTGGGGCCCTTCCGGGTTGTGGCTCGTTGCAAAAGCTTATTGGCAGCAAACCACCTTTTGAGGCTTTACTTCCAAATTCAACGGACAACTTGACGACAATTTCGGGGTTAAATTGGAAAATTCTGATCAAAGAGAATGCAATGCTCAATCAGCAAGGACTTCGCTTTGGTATGAATAATGATTTTTTAGCAGTCTTTCCGACTGAAACCCCAGACACCTTCGTTTTAGTCGTTAACCACGAGAGTATACACCCTTTGATTCACTATGGGAATGCCACATTTTCGCGCGAAAAATATTGGGTGGATCAAGAAATGACAGGCGTTGGAGTGAGCCTGATAGCCATCAAAAAAGATTCCGATGGCCTCTATCAGTTTGTCCCCGATCACCCTTATAACCGCCGTTTAGACGCAAATACTAAGATTCCTTTGCTAAGCGCCCAGCCCATCGTCGGATCGCGAGTGGCAAGAGGCACTCTTGCCAATTGCTCTGGGGGTAAAACGCCGTGGGGAACGGTGCTCGTTTGCGAAGAAAATTTTAGTGATTATGTGGGCGAGCGTTTGCACGGCAAAAGGACGATTCTTCAGACAAGTAAAAATCAATACCAATGGTTTACCCATTACGATATGCCACCTGAACACTATGGTTGGGTTGTAGAATTGGAACCCTTGACGGGAGTTGCGCGAAAGCACACTGCCTTGGGGCGCTTTGCTCACGAGGGAGCGACGGTCACTCAGGCGAAAGACGGTCGCATAGTGGTCTACCTCGGTGACGACGAGAATGATCGGTGTCTTTATAAATTTATATCTGCAAACGCTACGAGTCTAGAAAAAGGAACGCTCTATGTGGCTCAGATTGACCAGGGGCGCTGGCTTGCTCTTGACCGCAATGCGGATCCACGCCTTGCAAAAGCCTTTAAGGATCAAACGGAATTGCTTATCTACACACGCGAAGCGGCCGTAATTGTGGGCGGCAGTAAATTGGATCGCCCTGAGGACATTGAGGTCGATTCCAAGGGGCAAGTCTATGTGGCCACAACTAACAATAGTTCAAAAAATCGTCCGCATGGTTCACTCCTAAAGATTGTTGAAAGTGGTAACGATGCGGGAGCGTTGACATTTGAATCCTCTACTTTTTTAGCTGGAGGTAAAACGACGGGATTTAGCTGCCCCGACAATATGGCTCTCGATAGGAATGGCAACCTCTGGCTTACAACTGATATTTCGGGATCTAAGATGGGCAATGAAGATTATGTTTATCACGGTAATAACGCTCTCTTTTTTATTCCTTTACATGGAGTTTGGGCGGGACAGCCGTTCCGTATTGCCTCGGCCCCTCGGGATGCGGAATTTACGGGCCCTTGTTTTTCAATCGATGGAAAAACGTTGTTTCTTTCGGTGCAGCATCCAGGAGAGTTCTCGACATCAAAATCTAATCTCACGAGTCATTGGCCAAACGGCGGCGACCAACTGCCGCAGTCGGCCGTTGTGATGTTCTCTGGTTCAAGCATGGAGCTTCTACTTGGGGCGACTTTTAAGGATTGAGAAGTGACTCATTCAATGGTTTTAGAGAGAAAAAAAATTAAAATCGAAGGGCGAGTTCAAGGGGTGGGTTTTCGTCCCTTTGTATATCATTTGGCGCAAAAGTATTTGTTGAGTGGATTTGTTTATAACTTAGGATCTTCGGTGCTCATCGAAGTGCAAGGAGATACCAGGGACTTGGCTCTCTTCGATCGTGAATTGAAATCAAGCCCGCCAGAAAACTCCCGAATTGAAAAAATGGAATCGGAGTTGATACCCCTTGCCGGCGACGAAGGATTTAGAATTGTTTCGAGTCAGGAAAGCAGCGAGTCCCTTTACCTACCGAATGATCTTGCTATTTGTGGTGAGTGTTTAAAAGAATTGCGAGATCCTGGGGACCCACGTTTTGCCTATCCTTTTACTCACTGTGCGACCTGCGGACCGCGATGGAGTTTGCTGGAGTCGTTGCCCTACGATCGTAAGAATACGACTATGCGAGATTTTCCAATGTGCGAACGCTGCAACCAGGAGTACTTTTCCGTTGAGAATCGTCGATTTCATGCCCAAACAATGAGTTGTCCAAAATGTGGACCAAGGGTTGAGTTGTGTGACGAAAATGGTCAAAGACTTAGTCAAGGGTCCGACGGAATAAAACAGGCGGCAGAGTTGCTTTTGCGGGGACGAATTGTCGCAGTCAAAGGTGTTGGTGGATTTCAATTGTGGTGCCGCGCTGATTTGGCGGCAGTAGTGCAAGAATTAAGAATTCGCAAGCGCCGCCCGAAAAAAGCCTTTGCGCTAATGGTTCCGGATATCAAAGTTATCCACGGGCTCTGTGAGATGGCAGATCTTGAGGAGAAGTGTTTGCTTTCAGTTGAGGCCCCGATAGTTCTGCTCGAACGAAAAGCAAATGCTGATGTGATGATTTGTCCAGAAGTCGCTCCCGGGTTGTCTGAGTTGGGCATCATGTTGCCCTGCACGCCCTTACACCACTTGTTGATGGACCATATTCGGATGCCGGTGGTTGCAACCAGTGCAAATTTGACCGATGAGCCAATAGCCTACGACACTGATGAAGTCTTCATTCGACTTCGCGGGATTGCAGATTTCGTTTTGACTGACAATCGTAGAATTGTAAGGGCAGTGGATGATTCGGTGGTACGATTTGTAGCCGGTCGAATGCAGATGCTGCGATTGGCTCGAGGTTTTGCGCCGGCGGTTTTTCACCCAGTGGGTCTTGAAGGAGGGGTGGGGCAGGGTTATGGTTCGGATCTAAAATCCACGCTTTGTATTCAGAAAAATAAATCTCTGGTGTTGAGTCAGCATTTGGGTGATCTTTCCTCGGAAAGCAGTATTATAAACTTTAAGAATGCTCAGCAGGATTTTTCTCGGATATTGGGAATCGAAAGACCTTTCGAGACGATAAGAGATTTTCATCCAGACTTGATAAGTTCCCGTCTAGCTCCAGCAGCATCCAAGACAGTGCAGCATCACGTCGCTCATTTTTTTTCCGCTTTCATCGAGCACAGAATCAGTCCCCCCGCGCTGGGAGTTATTTGGGATGGGACGGGTCTTGGACTCAATCAACAGATTTGGGGTGGGGAGTTTTTATTTCTTGGTGCAGACAATTCAATACTTCGATGGGCCAGCTTTCGACCTTTTTCGTTGATCGGTGGTGATTTTGCAGTAAAAGACACGCGGCGAATTGCCTTTGAATTACTGAGAGAGGCGAACTCTCAAGAAAAGCTATCCCACTTTCATTTTTCATTAGAAGAAGAATCTGTTTGGTCAGTTTTATCGGGGGTGCCAAAGACTACCAGCATGGGAAGACTGTTTGATGGAGTGTGGGCCTTGTTGTTGCTGGGACAGAAGAGTTATCGGCCACCAACTTATGAGGGAGAGCACGCCATTGCTCTTGAAGAGCTTGCAAAATCCTGGCGAAAATCTTGTAGCTCTGAGGATTTGTTGAAGAGCGATCGGGAAGTCTATCCTTGTGATTTAAATGAGGGCGTCGGGGGGCTCATCGAAATTGATTGGCGACCTATGCTTAACAGATTGATTTTTGATATTTCCAATAAAATAAATTATGGCGCAATCGCTGATAAATTTCAGAGGTCTATTATTAGCATGGCGCTTGATGTCATTAAGAAAAAGAATTCAGTGACTGAGATTGTCTTGGCTGGAGGATGCTTTCAAAATCGATTTCTTTTGGACAAAATGTCTCAAGAATTGAAGCAAATTGGTAAATGTGTGTATTGGCCTGAGAAGATACCACTGCACGACGGTGGAATTTCAGCTGGTCAGTTATATTCTAATTGCTTAAGGAAAATTTGACTTTCTTTTTGTTCTGTTTATGATTGCTACTAAATGTGTTTAGGAATTCCAGGAAAAATTATTTCAATTGAATTATCATCGGCAGAGGCGCCTGAAAGCAGTCTTGCCAAGGTTGATTTTTCTGGCGTCACTCAAAATGTTCGCCTAGATTTTGTTCCTGAAGCAAAGGTAGGGAATTTTGTATTGGTGCATGTTGGTGTGGCTCTGTCCGTGATCGATGAAGACGAGGCCCTGCAAACGCTGCAATTGCTCAGTGATCTAGGGGAATTTTATAATGCAAATGATAGGTGAGTTTAGAAATCCAGAACTCGTTAAAAATCTTTGTCGGTCGATCTCTCGTGTCACCACGCAAAAATGGAAAATTATGGAAATTTGTGGCGGGCAGACTCATTCGATTTTACATTACGGTTTAGACCAACTTTTGCCTCCGGAAATTGAACTTCTGCACGGACCTGGTTGTCCTGTATGCGTCACGCCGTCTCAGATTTTAGAATTGGCTTTTAAGATCGCTTTACAGAAAGATGTCATTTTTTGTACTTTTGCGGACATGATTCGCGTTCCTGGGGAATATCGCGGATCACAAACTCTCGATTTCTACAAAGTGCGGGCTATGGGAGGGGATGTTAGAATGGTGCAGTCTCCCCTTGAGGCCGTAAACATCGCTAAAAATAATCCTGAAAAGGAAGTGGTTTTTTTTGCGGTGGGGTTTGAAACCACGACTCCGGTAAACGCTTTAGCTGTCAATGAGGCGGAGAAATTGGGACTGAGCAACATGTTTTTTCTCGTGTCGCAGGTCCTCGTTCCTCCAGCTTTAGAGGCTCTATTGGGATCACCTGATAATCAGATTCAAGGAGTGTTGGCGGCAGGCCATGTTTGTTCAATTATGGGAACGAAGCCCTATGTTGATCTTGCTGAAAAATATCAAGTTCCGTGTGTTATCACAGGATTTGAACCCACGGATTTGCTGCAAGGTATTTACCTCTGTATAAAACAGATGGAAGACGGACGGTCTGAGATGGAAAATCAATATTCTCGCGTCGTAAAAAGTGATGGAAATTTTAAAGCCCAAGAGTTGATGCAAAAGTACTTTCAAGTGAAAGAACAAGGTTGGCGCGGATTGGGGCGGATTGCAGACAGTGGTTATGGTTTTCGAAATGAATATGCCCACTTCGACGCAGAGGTTAAGTATCAAAAACTTTATGAATCAGAAACAAGGACCCCTTCATGCGAATTTGTATGTCGCAGCGGAGAAGTTCTCGTTGGCAGGTTAAAGCCGACCGACTGTGAACATTTTGGCAAGATCTGCAATCCTAGTTCCCCTTTAGGGCCAACAATGGTTTCCACAGAGGGGGCTTGCGCTGCTTATTTTAAATATCGAAATCAGGGGCGGGGGATTAATGAAGCTTGAAAATTGTCCGATCCCGCAGTCCGGGTATTCATTGATCACTTTGGCTCATGGTGGTGGAGGTTTGCTCAGTCATAGACTTTTTGAGCAGGTATTTTTGCCGGCCTTTGACAATGAGTATTTGCGCGAGACCCATGATGGGGCGGTACTTCCGCAAATTCACGGGCCCCTAGCCATCACCACCGATGCACATGTGGTTCAACCCTTGGTTTTCCCCGGGGGGGATATTGGAACTTTGGCAGTTTGTGGTAGTTTGAACGATCTTGCGATGTGCGGCGCCGAGCCGAAGTACCTTTCTATGAGTTTTATTTTAGAAGAAGGGTTGCCCATTGAAGTTCTGCAGAAAATTGTTGAATCGATTGCGAAAACAGCTCGTGCTGAAAAAGTTGTTATTGTCACTGGTGACACGAAGGTGGTGGAGAAGGGGCGTTGTGAGGGGATGTATATTTCAACCACGGCTATTGGCGAGATTAAGGCTCCCAATAAAATTTGCCCTCAGCAAATACAATCTGGGGATGTGTTAATTCTTAGTAGCGATATTGCTCGCCATGGAATGGCGGTCATGTCGTGTCGCCCAGGATTTCAGTTCGAATCTGGAATCACCAGCGATTGTGGTTCTTTGTGGCCAGCAGTACAAGCTTTGCTTCAAGAAAAAGTTCAAATTCACTGTCTGCGGGATTTAACACGTGGAGGGCTTGCGGCCGGAGCGACTGAGCTATCAAAGGCAAGTGGTTTTGAGTTTGAGGTTCATGAAGAACAAATTCCTGTTCAGAACAACGTTCGAGCCGCGTGTGAAATTTTTGGTTTGGATCCGATTCATGTCGCCAACGAGGGTTGTTTTTTGGCAGTGGTCGCGGCGACCGATGCAGATCGGTGTGTCCGCATACTGCAGGCTCAGAATGGAACTGCGCTCGCGAGAAAGATTGGATTTGTCACAGAAGCGAAAGGGAGTGCCCATGTTTGGATTAAAGGTGCTTTCGGACAAAGACGAATGTTAATCTTACCGACGGGCGAACAGCTGCCGCGAATATGTTAGACTGGTATTTTTTTGCGAGGCCACTTTTAATTTAGAATTTTGAGGAAAGAATATGAAAAAGAGTGTTTCTGAGATCGCGCAAATGCATCAGAATAAACAGACACAACTATTGGCTATCCTTCATGACATTCAGGAGCAAGAAAGATTTATTTCTGACGAGGTCTTGCATATATTGAGTGATGAATTGGATGTGCCTTTGGTGGAACTCGAGGGTGTCCGCAGTTTCTATCATTTTTTCTCAAGTCAGCATCGAGGTCGCTACACTGTCTATATGAATACCAGCGCAACGAGTGAAATGTCAGGTGCGTTTGAAGTCATGCAGGCCTTCGAAAAACATTCGGGAATTGAGTTTGGGCAGACCACCTCCGATTTTAAGATTGGACTGTATAAGACCTCATGTATCGGATTGTGTGATCAAGAACCTGCTGCCATCATTAACAATCTTGTGTTCACTCAGCTGACAGCATCGCGAGTAAAAGAAATTGTGGAAGCAATGAAGGCTGGTAAAGACCTGAAGGTTTTATTGCGGCAGGGTGAGGGGCAAAATAAGAATCCACTGATTGGGGCTGAAATCTTTAATAATATTCGTCAAAAAGGTCCACTTTTTTTTAATGAATTTGAGCCAGGATCTGCTTTAAAGAAAGCAATGGACCTTGGAAGCTTAGATGTTATTGAGAGCATTAAGAAGTCCAATCTGCGTGGACGAGGTGGAGCTGGTTTTCCAACCGGCCAGAAGTGGGGATTTTGTCGAGCGGCTGATGCCAACCGCCGTTATGTTATCTGCAATATCGATGAGGGTGAGCCAGGAACATTCAAGGACCGAGTTTTGTTGACCGAAAATCCTTATTTGGTTTTTGAAGGGATGGTCGTCGCCGGTTATGCGATTGAATCGAAGAGGGGAATTGTTTATCTTCGAGGGGAATATGCTTATTTGAAGAACTATTTGGAAGAGGTGCTAAATCAAATGCGCCAAGGCCATTTGCTGGGTAAAAAAATCCTGGGAACACGTTTTAGTTTTGATATTCAAATAAAGTTAGGAGCAGGAGCCTATATCTGCGGAGAAGAAAGTGCCTTGATCGAGTCTGCAGAAGGAAAACGGGGCCAACCTCGCAACCGTCCTCCCTTTCCCGTGGTCTCTGGCTACCTTAACAAACCAACGGTTGTAAATAATCCTGAAACCTTTGGTTGTGCTGCGAAAATCGTCTTAAATGGGCCCGAGTGGTTTCGAAAAATGGGAACGGCGGCGTCCAGTGGTGTAAAGTTGTTCAGTGTTGCTGGCGATTGCGATCGTCCCGGGATTTATGAACTAGAGTGGGGAATGAGTGTTGCGGATCTTCTAAAGCTTTGTGGCGCCAAAGACGCTTATGCTGTTCAAGTGGGTGGCCCATCGGGGGTTTTAATTTCAGAAAGACAATTTGCGCGAAAACTTGCCTATGAAGATTTAGGAACAGGCGGGGCGATTACCATTTTTAACAAGACTCGAGATCTGTTATCCATTTTGCACAATCATATGGAGTTTTTTAATAATGAGACCTGTGGTTTTTGCGTTCCCTGTCGTGCAGGCAATGCCATTCTATTAAAAAAGCTAGAAAAGATCATGATTGGCAACGGAACTAGCAATGATTTGAGTGAAATCAAAGCCTGGGGGCAAACGGTCAAGTTGGCATCCCGCTGTGGTCTGGGGCAGACTTCGCCGAACCCCTTACTGACTGCTTTGCAAAATTTTTCTGATGAGATCGCTAGTAAAGTGCGCCATGATATTGATTATATTTCCCAGTTTAATATGGATTTTGCAATTGAAGAGTCTGTCAAGGTTGCCGGAAGGTCTCCTAATTTAAGAGTTGAAGAAGTCGAGGACTAAAGATGGAACAAGGGACAATTAAAATTACTATTGATGACAAAGAAATATGGGCCAAAGATGGTCAATCTGTTGTTGAAGCCGCTCGTGAAAATCATATTTTTATTCCTACTCTGTGTGATTACAAAAGTCTGAAGCCGGCAGGGACTTGTCGTTTGTGCACGGTTAAAATTGGCGGTCGTTTTGTATCTGCCTGCACCACCACGGTTTCAAATGGGATGAAAGTTGAAAATGAGTCGTCCGAGATCAAGGACATAAGAAAATCATTAATTGAAATGCTCTTTGTTGAAGGTAATCATATGTGTCCGAGCTGCGAAAAAAGCGGCAACTGTGATTTGCAAGCCTTGGCTTATCGCTATCAAATGACAGCACCTCGGTTTCCATTTTCGTTTACCAATCGGCGCTTGGATGCGAGTCTTCCACATTTGATATTGGAGCATAATCGTTGCATTCAGTGCCTCCGGTGTGTGCGCGGAGTGAGGGCCAAAGATGGTCGCGATCTGTTTGGTTTTGTCGATCGTGGAGCAAAGATTCATATCACAGTGGACAAAACGGTTGAAGAGGCTTTCTCCGAAAAAACGGCTGCGGCCGCCATGGCAATTTGTCCAGTGGGCGCTCTAATTCAAAAAGGCGGCGCGTATCAAACCCCGATTGGTGATCGCAAATATGATTTGCACCCTATCGGTTCAGAGATTGAATCAAATATTGAGCAAAGTGGAGGTTCTCATGACACCAAATCCTGAGAAGAAAAAATTGGTAGTGGCGACTACTTCGCTAGCAGGTTGCTTCGGTTGTCATATGTCTTTTTTGGATATAGACGAAAGAATTTTGCAACTGATTACTCATGTCGAGTTCAATCGTTCGCCAATTGATGATATTAAGCATATCAATAAACCATGTGATGTCGGATTTGTCGAAGGCGGCTGTTGCAACACTGAGAATGTGCATACACTTCGAGAATTTCGTAAAAATTGCAAGATTCTGGTTTCTCTTGGGCAATGTGCAATTACTGGCGGATTGCCAGCTATGCGTAACGGCATTCCAATGAGTGATCTTTTTTCTGAAGTTTATCAAAACACTAACAATCCCACTTTAGGAAATCACCTGATTCCTAACGATGAAGAAATCCCGATCATCTTGGATCGGGTTTACCCCTGTCATGAAATAGTAAAAGTTGATGCCTTTCTACCCGGTTGTCCACCCAATGCTGATTTGATCTGGGAAGCCTTAGTTAGAATTATTGAGGGAAAGTCTTTGGACGATTTGACCTATCAGTATTTTAAATACGACTAGAAAGCGCGTGAAACAAAGAGACCCTGAAGGTAGAACATTGAAGCAAGAAGGTTGATGTATGGGACGCAAAATTACAATTGATCCAGTCACTCGAGTCGAAGGTCATGGCAAAGTAACAATCCACTTGGATGAGAATAACAAAGTCACGCAAGCGCGATTGCATATTGTCGAGTTTCGAGGGTTTGAGAAATTCATTCAAGGTCGGCCTTACTGGGAGGCAATCGTATTGGTGCAGAGGCTGTGTGGTATTTGCCCAGTCAGCCATCATCTTTGCGCGGCGAAGGCAATGGATCGGGTGATCGGGGTGCCGTCCTATGAGTTAACTGAAACTGCCGATCTTATGCGAAGGTTGATGCATTACGGACAGTTCTTTCAGTCCCACGTGCTACATTTTTTTCATCTCTCTTCGCCGGATCTTTTATTTGGAGTCAATGATGATCCTGTTCACCGTAACATCATTGGAGTTATTCAAGATTATCCCGAAATTGCAACGAAAGCTGTGATGATGCGCAAGTTTGGGCAGGAAATTATCCAAGCAACTGCGGGTAAAAAAATTCACGGAACTGGGGCTATACCCGGTGGAATAAATAAGCATCTTAGCGAAAAAGAGAAAAATCATTTTCTGACGGATTCTAAAACCTACAACGCCGACATTATGGTCGAATGGGCACAAGAGGCGGTTGAACTGTTTAAAGATTACCATAGGAAAAATAAGGATTGGATCGATGGGTTCGCTTGCTTTGATTCAAATTATCTTTCATTGGTGCGTAAAGACGGGGCTTTAGATTTGTATGACGGCGGTCTGCGGGCGATTGACTCTGATGGAAATAAAATTTTTGATCATGTGAGTGACCAGGAATATCATAAATATATCACCGAAAATGTTCGCAGCTGGAGCTACATGAAATTTCCGTACTTAAATGTATTGGGTGCGGAAAAGGGTTGGTATCGTGTAGGGCCATTAGCCCGATTGAATACCTGTGATTTTATCCCTAGCCCTTTGGCACAGAAGGAATTTGAAATCTACCGAGCTTACACCAAGGGAAAACCACATGGACATTCAATGCATATGCACTGGGCCCGTCTGATCGAAGTCTTGCATGCTGCCGAAGTTATCCGTGACATTCTACACGAACCCAATCTTTATGCAGGTGAGCTTTTAAAAACGGGCACTCGAACTGGCGAAGGGGTTGGAATTATTGAAGCTCCTAGGGGAACTCTTTTTCATCATTATCGTGTGAACGAGCAAGATTTGGTCACTGAGTGTAATTTGATTGTCTCGACGACCAGTAACAATGAGGCCATGAATTTGGCAGTTCGTCAGGTTGCTGAATCTGCAATTTCGGGTCAGGCTCAAATTCAAGAAGGAATGCTCAATCAGGTCGAGGTTGCAATACGCGCTTATGACCCCTGCTTAAGTTGTGCGACTCATGCTCTGGGGCAAATGCCATTACGGATAGATGTGTACAACCACAAAGAGCAACTAGTGGATCAGGTGGTTTCAGGGTGATTGGGCGAAGTCAACTTCAACAGCAGTTGCAAATTCTCTCAAGCGACCGCGTGTTGTTCTACGGAATTGGCAATGAGGGGCGTCAGGACGATGGAGCTGGAATCACGTTGATTAGTGCCCTTGAACAGTTTCCCCTGCCTTCGGGGTGGGATTTGGACGCGAACTATCAGCTGAATGCCGAAGTTGCTTTGCAGATTTCAGAGTATGATGTCGTTATATTTTTGGATGCAAGTCGGAAGCAAGTTGAGGCGCCCTTTTATATTGAGAAAATTTCGCCAGACAATCGGATTGCTTTTTCAACTCATGCAATGAGTGCCGCTTCAATTTTGGGCTTGTGTGAAAAACTCTATTCATCGTCCCCACGCTGCTTTTGGATTGGAGTTCCAGGTCTTTCTTGGGAATTTGGCGAAATGATGTCGGAGGAAGCTGAGCGCAATACGAAGTGTCTTCTGAATGAAATTTCCATTTTGATTAATGATTTTGACGTTCAAGCGAGAGGCCTTACGCGGAGGACTCATGCATGAACTTTCGATTGCCTATGATGTCATCGAACAAGTGGAAGCAGCTGCGATTCGGCATGGATTTAAAAAGGTGAATCAAATTCATCTTTTAGTTGGAGAGTGGAGTGGCGTGGATGTTGAAGCTCTTCAGTTTTGTTTTCCAGAGGCGACGCGAAAAACGTGTTTGAAGGATGCGCACTTGTTGATTACCTGCAAAGGCTTGACGATTCAATGTCTGGATTGTTTTGAGTTGACCCCGATTTCGCGAGAACAAGCTCTTGCCTGTGCTAAGTGCGGCAGCGTGAATACGAAAATAATCGAAGGGAAAGAATTGAGAATCGTCGATTTGGATGTGGATTAGGCCGTGATTAAAGGGCGGACGCGATAAGGCAGGGAGTTGTTATGTGTCAGGATTGTGGTTGTGAAATTGCAACGGACTTGATCAGTCGAAAGATTTTGGGTGTACCCCAAGTGCAACAAGTACAAAAGCTTCAAATCTCTCAAGAGGTTTTTTCGGAGGATCGCAATCGTTCGACTCCTGTTTCGAGGCGGATTGAAATGGGGCAGGCAATAGTTGAAAAAAATATTCAGCAAGCCGAACTTAACCGGATGTGGTTTCGTACTCATCAAATTCCTGTGATCAACATGATGAGTGCCCCAGGGAGCGGAAAGACCTATTTGCTTGAGAAAACTGTGCAGGCATTGGCCGACAGTTTAGATTTTGCGATTTTAACTGGGGATCAAGAGATGAGTTACGATGCGGATCGCCTTAAAAGAGTTGGCGCCCGCGTTAAGCAAATTAACACCCTCAGCTCTTGCCATCTCAATGCCCAACACATAGAAGCGGAACTTCAGGGGTTTGTTGGTGCGAGATCTCAGTTGTTGGTGATTGAAAATGTTGGCAATTTGGTTTGTCCAGCGGCATTTGATTTGGGTGAGAGCCACAAAGTGGCGGTACTGTCGACGACCGAAGGTGAAGATAAGCCCACAAAATATCCGCTGCTGTTTCATGAGGCTGATTTAATTATCGTAAGCAAAATGGATTTGGTTCCTTATTTGGATTGGACTCAAGAAGTATGCCAGCAGCACATCCGCAAGGTAAATCCTAATGCCCCTATTTTTTATCTGAGCGCCAAAACTGGTGAGGGGATGGAGGCTTGGTTAAAATATGTGCAAACTCTTCGGTCGGAAGCAACATCAATGGGTTCTTTGCGTGAAGTGTTGAAATAGTAGACATTTTTTGGGTGGTATAAGGAGCTGTTTTGTTTGCTCTATGATCTTGCCTAAGTTGTTGTAATCACATAGGTATAAATCTATTCTATGTTTCAATCTTGTGGTGTTGGGTCTTGCTTGGTTTAATGCTATTTTTTTAACTCCTAAAGTTGTAAATCCACATATAAAGTCCACATTCAGTATTGAGTTTTTTGTTATCTGTCAGTACAATCTCGCAGGGCTGCTTCTTACAATGAGGTGAAGAATGTCTCTTAAAAAATATTTGTATAGTTTTATCACGATATTGAACTTTCAAGAGATTCATTCCGAACATTACTTATTATCCAACTTAAAGGACAATTCAGGACGTGAGGGAGTTGTCATTGCCTCTCCTTCGCGGTCCAATCCCAATTATTATTATCACTGGGTTCGGGATGCTGGTCTCGTCGTGCGTGAATATGTTGAAGAGTATAAATACACTAGTGACCTTTCCTTAAAAAGAGACATCCGTCGGTTTGTACAAAAGTGGATTCAAGTAGAGATTGAACATCAAAGAACTGCAGGCGAAAGTTGGGCGAATTTAGGCGAACCAATTTTTACAGTTGATGGCCGCATTTATCCTCACCCATGGGGACGACCTCAGTCGGATGGTCCTGCAATTAGAGCACTGACCATGACAGAGTGGGCGTTATTGATGATTCAAGAAGGTCGCGAAGAGGACGCAAGAAAACTTTATGGTGGAAAAATTCCGGCAGAGGGTCCTATTAAAAAGGATTTAGAATATGTGGCCCATCATTGGTTTGAATCGAACTTTGATCTTTGGGAAGAAGTTAAAGGAGTGCACTTTTTTACTTTAATGGCTCAGAGAATTGCACTGGTAAAAGGTGCTGATCTTGCAGCTTATATGGGTGATCACGGCGCCTCTGATTACTATCTACGGCAGGCGGATAGAATTAAATCTGTTTTAAACTCATTTTACAGTGCAGAAAAAGCTCATTTGATACCGACGATCAATCAGGTGGATGGATGGAAGAATAAAGTTAGTGAACTCGATACGGCGTCAATTTTGGCCATTAATTATTTTTCTTTTGACGATGTCTATTCCGTTGATTCTTTGGCTGCGCAAAATACTGCAGCTCAAATCGTCGATGTTTTTAGGAATTTATATAAAATTAATTCTGATAAGCCAAACCTAGCTCCGATGATTGGTCGTTATTCTGAAGATGTCTATGATGGCAACGGCTTTTCTGGCGGTAACCCATGGTATTTAACCACGCACGCAATGGCTGAGTATCTCTGTCGTAGAGATTTAAGCAAAGAAAGAACGTCACCAAACCTCAAGAAAATTCCATTTTCAGGCTGGCAATTTTTAGAACGTTCGGCTTCACTAGCTGATTCTAAGGGGCATTTTTCAGAGCAGGCAGATCGTGTGACGGGCGAACCAAGAGGCGCCGCAGATTTAACCTGGAGTTATGCTAGTTATTTAAGAGCGATACGAGTTTGTAAAAGGGCTGGAGTTCCACTTGGAACAAATTAAGTCTCAGGTTTTTGCTTTTTTGCAAAAATTAGGTCAGGCCTTGATGATTCCGGTGTCGGTACTTCCTGCTGCGGGTTTAGTGGTAGCACTGGGTCGAATGCTGCAGCAGACAGCTCAAGATAATCTTATTGCGCAGTCTTTGGGAAAAGTTTTTTATTCTGGTGGACTCGCTGTCTTCGAACAACTTTCGGTTATTTTTGCTATTGGCGTAGCCATCGGTTTTACCAGTGGAGCTGGTATTGCAGGTTTATCAGCCGCAGCTGCTTATTTTACTTTAACAAGCCTTTTGAAAGTAATGGTTGAGGTGCGTGGGCTTGAAATGCAAATCAATGCGGGTGTTTTTGGTGGTATTATTATTGGCGGAATGACGGCTTGGCTTTATAATAAGTACCATCAAATTGAGCTACCAAAGGTTTTTGGTTTTTTTGCTGGCAAACGCTTTATTCCAATTCTTTCTGTGGGTGCAACTTTGTTTGTCGGCATTATTTTGGCCTATATTTGGCCGCCAGTACAAACTGCCATTGCGCATTTTGGAGAAATGGTAAATGCCTCAGATTTTGGCGCGGCCTTTTATGCTGCAGGAAAGCGTCTATTAATCCCAGTGGGATTGCATCACGTTTATTATCCCTCATTTCTTTATGAGTTTGGCAGTTTCACTGATGCTGCGGGGAAGATATTCAGAGGAGATAGCACCCGCTATTTTGCAGGGGATGCGAGTGCCGGGGTGTTTATGGCTTCGGAATTTCCAATCATGATTTTTGGACTTCCGATGGCGGCGCTGGCTATGGTCCTAAGAGCCAAGATAGAAAAACGAAAAGCCATTTTTGGTATAATGCTTTCAGCGGCATTGACCTCGATCATTACCGGAATTACAGAGCCTATCGAGTTTGCCTTTATATTTGTCGCACCACTGCTGTTTGTGGTTCATGTTCTTCTGGCATTTCTATCGGGTTTCTTGACAACTCTTTTTTGATATTCATTTAGGTTATTCTTTCTCAGCGTCCTTGATCGATTTCGCCACTGGTTACTTCAATCAAAAGAATAGCATGTATTTATGGTTGATCGTGGGCCCGATCATTGGTGCGCTTTACTTTGTTAGCTTTTATTTTCTTATTGGCTGGCTGGACTTTAAGACGCCCGGTCGGACAAAGGATGACGATGCGGAGGCAGATGCGACCTCTCTAGCTTCAGTGTCAGGTGCAAGCCACATCACGGAGAAGGCGGGTAAGATATTAGAGGCCCTCGGGGGGCAAAATAATATTAAATCTATCGATGCCTGTATCACCCGCCTGCGTCTCATGCTCGTTGACGCCGCGCAAATGAACAAAGCAGCGCTTACTCGGCTTGGGGCTTCGGGAGTTTTAAATGCGGGTGGCGGGAATGTTCAGGTGATTTTCGGCACTCAGTCGGATCGACTCAAAGAGGAAATTCGTAAGATCATTGCGCAGAATGGAGACACAGCCGGGCAAGTTATAAAGTCTCCAATTCAAGGAAAAACTTTAAGTTTGGATTTGGTTCCAGATGAAGTTTTTTCGCAAAGAATTATTGGTGAGGGATTTGCAATTGAGCCAAGCGAGGGACGAGTGTTTGCACCCTTGGCGGCGAGTGTTGTTCATGTTTTTCCTACGGGACATGCTATTGGATTGAAGGCTGGTGATGTGGAGTACTTGATCCATGTGGGAATTGATACTGTAAAAATGCAGGGTGAAGGCTTTAAGAGTCATGTAAAGGCCGGCGATCAGGTTCGGGCCGGGGATCTGTTAATAGAATTCGATATCGACAAAATAAAAGCGGCGGGGAAAAGTACTATTAGTCCCTTTGTGGTTACCAACACGAGCGAATTGCCTGGTCGAGTGAGTGTTGTAGCTCAAGATAGTAATTTAGTAATTTTACTTAAGAATTAGTAGTAGTGTAGCGTGGGAGTTTGAGTATGACTTGTGAAAATAAATTTACAGTTCGAATAGAATCTGAAGGTGGATTGCATGCGAGACCTGCAGGGATGATTGCTAAGACGGCAAGCCAATTTAAATCTACCATCATGATTTCTGCGCATGGTGAAAATAAAAATGCCAAATCAATCATGAATATAATGGCAATGGGTTTAAAAAAGGATGAAGAAGTTTGCTTCACGGCAAGTGGAGATGATGCTGTCCCTGCGCTTTCTGCAATTTCAGAACTTTTTAACAAGCACTTTCAGATTCAATGACTTCTACAATACTAAAGGGCATAGCCATAGCGCCAGGATTTGCTGTAGCAAGGGCCTTTCATATTCAAAGGGATGTCTCTTCTTACTCTAAACAATCTTCTAATTCAGAAGTGGATTTAGAATTATTTAAAAATGCAGTGACAGTTGCGGTTCAACAGATCTCAACCCTGCGGGAGCGGGTTCTGTTAAAAATGGGGCCGGACAAAGCTCAGATCTTTGAAGCCCATTTAGAAATGCTACAAGATCCTGAATATCATGAGCAGATTGAGCAGCAAATTCAAAAGGGCTCATCAGTAGCTGAATCCATTGCCAGAGTAACCGATAATTTTTTTAAAATCTTTCAGGCGATGGAGGACACTTATCTTCGAGAGCGTGGTCAGGATATTTTAGATATCGGCAAACGATTAAAGATGATTTGTTTGGGGTTAGAGCCCTTTAATCCGCTTCTCTTGACTGAACCTGTGGTGCTAGTTGCCGATGAAATTATGCCAAGTGAAGTAGCTCTTTTTGATCGCGAATTCATTAAGGCTGTGGTGACTGAAAAAGGTGGAATCACTTCCCACGCTGCTATTTTGTTAAAGAATTTAGAAATTCCAACAATTTTTGGAGTCAAAGATCTTCAGCAGAAGATTGCTCCAAATATTTGGGTTTCTGTGGATGGAGTTCTCGGTCAGTTGGAACTTCTGGGAATTCAGGATCAAGCTCCCCCGGAGGCAAAAGCTAAAGTTGCAGCTTGGGAGCGACAGCGAACAGAATTGCAATCGATAAAAGATTTACCTTGTAAAACAAAATCGGGTGTGGAAATCAGTCTCTTATCAAATTTAAGTTCTCTCGTTGATGCTGAACAATCAAAAGCCTCTGGGGCTATTGGCGTAGGTTTGTTTCGAACTGAATTTTTGTTTTCTGAAAAATCACATGCTCCTTCTGAAGAAGAGCAATTCCAAATCTATAAGCAGCTTTTACAGCACTTTCCCCAGGGGAAAGTCGTGATCCGACCATGGATATCGGTGGAGACAAGCCAGTGCCTTATCTTGGGATTGAAAGAGAAGATAATCCTTTTTTAGGGCTTCGAGGTCTGCGCTATTGTTTGCAAAATCCTCAAATTTTTATAACACAGCTGCGAGCTCTGTTGCGATCCAGTGTTTTTGGTAACTTGAGCATTATGTTTCCAATGGTTTCCGAAGTTAGAGAGATGATCGAAGCGCAAAAGCTGATCGCACAGGTAAAATCCAAATTGCATTCCGAAGGCATAAAGGTGTCAGATACTTTTAAGGTTGGCATGATGATCGAAGTTCCAGCAGCGGCTCTCTTGGTCGAAGAATTTGTACCCCATGCAGATTTTTTCAGTATTGGAACAAACGATCTCACTCAATACGTCATGGCAGCAGACCGCATGAATCCAAACGTAAATAAACTTTGTGATCATGGTCATCCGGCAGTCCTCATGCTTGTTAAGCAGGTTATCCAAGTGGCAAAAAAGCATGACAGAGGGGTTTGTATTTGCGGAGAGCTAGCGGGAGATGAGCGTTATACTGAAACGCTCTTTAATTTTGGACTTCGTGAGTATAGCATGTCACGAAGTCAGCTCTTAAGAGTTAAGAAGAAGATCATTGCCATCAACTAAATGTCATGAATTAGAATAGTCCCGCGGGGCAGCTCGCGGGATTGATGGTGCCAGAAAAACCACTGACATCGCCCACGGTGGCTCCGTTGTAAAGACAAATGTCGCCGCTAGAGCCAGTCACCTTGTCGATCTGAGCTCCGTTAACAAAGTAATCTCCCGAGTTTCCTTGTAACTCCGCAATATGGTAAGCCGCAATGTAGGCGTCACCTGAACTGCCTTTGTAGTTACCTATGGACGTTGCTTTAATACAAGATCTCCCTGAGTTGCCTTGGTAGTTATCAAGAATTCCAACGTGTGCAACAACATCACCGCTATTGCCCTGGATATTTGTTACATGAAGAGCCGAAAGGACAAAGATATCGCCGCTATTTCCCGAAATATTGGCGCTTTTTACTTTATCTACATATTGATCAGAAGAGTTTCCGGAAACATTGACGATGGCTGTTGCATCAAGTGCCAGACTTGAAGATTCCAAAAAGAAGTTTTTGCATTTGTCGGCAAAAACACCACTAGAGACATTTGTATTAGTGATGTTGGCAATGGGCGAGGTTGTGGTGGGGGACAAGAAGAAAGCTTGGCAACCGAAGGAGTTCTTGCATTTCGGGATTGTGAGTTGATTTAAGTTCAATGAAGGATCAAGTTTTATTTGCGGCATTCCATTTTCAACTGGTGTGATCGAGACAGGGTGACCGGCGGTATTCCATGTTGGGATTTGCGGAGCTGTTGCGTCGACCTGCAAACCAGCGCTGGCAGTTGGGCAGACAGCGACTCCGAGGACATTTTTATGGGTGTAGATATTTAAAGACGGAAGAGAAACTGAGCTGACGGCGTTGCCGACGTAAACCGATCCATAGACACTTAAATTTCCGCCAGCAGTTGTGAAGTTGAAGAGACCCCCTTGAATATTCAGGTCAGGTGCACAATCCGCCGAGGTGTTGGTTCGATTACCGAGGGCGTAGGCACCCGCCGAACTTGTGTTAACAAGAAGATTGCTCCCGTTGATGTTGATTGTTCCTGAGTAAGCAGGTTTGCTTTCGAATTTTGCAACCTGTAAGGTCGCTTGATTAAAATCAGCGCTGCAATTGCTTGAGCAGGTATCGTCAAAAACCACATGTGCCTGCGCCCCTAAAAGGCCAGTTGCACCAAAATTGGCATGTGAACATACGCCGGCGACAACCTCTCCGCACCAGTTTGTGGCCGAACTAGTATCAGCGGTGCCATCTTGACCGGTCCAGGTGTGAGGAGTCATCACCTCTACTTTTATATTCAACAGATTGGAGTTTCCGCCCGCATCGGTTGCAATATAGGAGAGCGAGTCATGTCCATAAAATCCGGCGGGAGGTGTGTAAGTGAGGATGCTTCCAGCTAGGGATAGAGTTCCACCCTGGGTTGAGAGTGCTGCGGGCAAACTTGTCGTCATTCCTGGAGCTAAGGTTGAGAGATCAATGTTAATCGTATTATTAGCTGAGTAAAGCGTTGAATTTGTAAAAAACTGAGGAAGAACAACTGGAGGAGGGGCCGCGATCGCCTCGGCTTTTCCAACATACAGGTCTACGGCGAGTGATCGAGACTGAACGTTCATCAGGTTGAGCATTTGGGTTTTAGCAAGTAAGTTCGCTTGTAATCGAACTTGAGGGTTCAAACACGAAGTTAAGGCAGGAGGGCAAACCGCCTGCCAACTCAGTTCGTATCGGAAAACACATTCATCTGATTGAGTGCTATTGATATTAAAGGAATTGCATTGCTTACCATGCATTGTGAAGCCTTGAGTTGGATCCTGAGCATCGACAAGAATGTTTCCGGCAGAATCGAGAAGAGACAGTGGGTAACTTCCTTCATCGCAGGGGGTTGTGCTACCGACCTTTAAGCAGGTAAGTTCTGGATTCATGGCCACGTCTTTACCTGCGGGGATAGTGCCTGCACTTGAAACTGTTAATCCCCATGCCTTTGGACTCATCGAGGCCAATATGATTTCTGACCTAACATCAGAAATTCCTGCCTTCATGGCAATTTTTCGAGAGTATTGATTTGCCGTTTGACCGAATCCGGCAATAGCGAGGCCAGACATTGCAATGATAGCGCTAGAAATTATCATTTCAGCGGTAGAAAAGCCTTTGTTGTCAATACGTGTTCTCTTTTTCATAAGTTGGCACCTCGCTAGACCTATACCTACGTCTCGGTTTATTTGTAAAAAAAGTTTAACAATTTGTTTTAGTTTCTAATATTGATATATGTTTAAAAATGAGTCGTGGTTTTGCAGTTTTTGGACAGGTCGTAGTTTTATTCCTATCGATATTTTTTTTGAGCTTCTTCATGTCTCAGAGAACTGATCAGTCTCAAATTATGAGACGGCGTAGTTCTACTAAAGCCTATATGGAGACTTTAATATATTCGATTGAAGCCGCACTAAAGAGTCAGCAGTCTTATATTAAGACAGTGAAGTCATCTTTAAATAAAAATGGAGCGGATCTGGAGCAATGTCTCAATAATCCAGCCTTTGATTGTCCGATCGGTGTTTATCCCTTTTCTCTTTTAGATGATCTCGGTAATGTCATAATTGACTCCGCTTCAAGTTCTGCTGGTTTTAATCTAAGTTATGTAACTTGTAGTACATTTGACGCTGTTCCGCCTGCAGGATGTGTGTATCGGTATGAGATGACTTGGCAGCCAACTTGCGCTGCGGCCCCTTGTTTCAACCCTCAAATTCAAGTTAATGGGAGGCTGATTATTCAAACCAATGAAAAAGGGGCTGTAAACATGCGAACCAATGAGTATGACACGAGCTTCAATTTGAGGTGATTTATGAATCGAAAGGGAGCGTCACTGATAGAGGCTCTTATTACAATGTTCATGATAACGGCTGTCATATTTGCTAGCCTATCGCTCTTTAAAGATCCGATTGCCACTCAGAACCAAGTGGATATCCAAATGAACTACTTGATTGCCCGTCAAAACATTTTAAATATTCTGCGAAGTCCGCCGGCATGGAATCAAACAATGTTACATTCAACGAATGCAGCCATTTTTAACTGTTTCTTGAATCAAAGCTCGACGACCGATGCCAATCGGGACTGCCCACTGGGAAGCTTTAACATGAACTTATACGATGTTAAGGGAAATCCAATTTATTTATCTCAAGATGCTACCACTGGATTTGCTCCTGATGGAACGATTTGCGCGACCCCCTATGTTGCGCCTCCGGCTCCCCCCAACCCTCAGTGCTATGTTCGCTTAAATTTAACCGCTAGTCCAATCTGCGCCGCGAGTCCGTGCGAAAATCCACAGCTAGAAGTTGTGGGGAATTTTGAAATAAACAACACAACCGAACACCCATTTAATGTCAACCTGTTGAATTTTAGACTGAAAATGAATGGATCCTTTTGTCCCGTCCAAACGAACCCAACTCTTGTATCGCAAGGTGCGGATGTTTCAGTCGTGGGAAACCAGGTCGCAGCGACAGTTGGTGGTAAGGTTGCTATTGCGGGGAGTGGTCATTTTGACCAACTTTTACTTCCTTGTCGTAAAATACAATTCAACTTTAGCTATGCACTCGGTTTAAATGATTTTGACGTAGATGGAGTACAGGACCCAGAGAGTTTTGCTGGTGTGTGCTTGATGCATCCGACATTAGGGTGTTTATATGAATTGAGGATTGATCCGAAACTTTCTTCTTATGATCTTCTTTATAATGGGGCTGTCGTTGCCACCAAGCCACCCCATTTTAATTTTACTTCAGGATCTGTACTCGGGTTTAAGATTTACAATGGGAGAGTTCAGGCGTGTTTTGATTCGGTTTGTTTCTACACCTTTGAAGCAAAACTAGGTGCGCCATTTGATGTTCGATTTCGGCCCGCATCGACTTCTTATTCTGCTGGATTCAGTAGCGTGAACCAGCCCCTGATTACTCCACTTTGAGAGCAAGCACCTGCCTGGCAGAAACTTGACCCGCTTTTATATTGACCAAAACGCGCGGAGTGAGGTGGATTTAAAGATTTTAGTGCTTAGCAGGGCTTTTTTCGACCTTAGTCGGAGGAGGCGGAGCGTGCTGGAGAGAGTCGGGTTCTTTGGTGGAACACAATTCTTTATCTTTAGCACATAAATCCACAGTTTGCCCTTCATACAAAACACTTAGTGAAATAAGAGTACCACCGCCACGTTTAATGAGAGCGTGTTTGTAGTGCTCCTGTACTCTATTACCCAAATATGAATACCTGCCATGGTGAATCGCCTCGGCCTCGCAAGCTTTCCTTGTTGAATTGCTATTACCTCTATCTTTGACAGTTTTTTTGACCTTCATATAGTGCACTTTTTTTTCTGTTGAGAATTCATATCCCGGCTGAGAGCTTAGATACTCTTTCATTGATTCAAATTCCTTCATTTTATTAGGATCTGGAACGAATCCCATTATGTAAATACAACTCTTTTCGTGTGCTGGTTTTTCGTCTAATTTTGTGCGTTGGCACCGAAAAATGGAATAAACATTAAAAAAGACAAAGCAAGAATATTCATATCAGCCCTCTTGAATGAATTTTAAATGTAACATAAGCATGCTGCGAATAGGAGTGAATATCTCCGAGCCCGTCGAAGGTCGTGTCGAAGGAAATATCAAAATTAGATCAAAGCCATCAACCAAGTTCGTTATTTTGGGGAGACTTTATTCGACCAACTTCTCCATGCGAAGTGACTGAAAACCTAAATCTCGTTTTTGGATCAACTTTAGCAATAAGAATTTCCGCGTGACTCAATCAGTCGAAAGTCTTGATTTTAATGCTCGAAAATTTGACTTATGAAAATGGAAAAATTTCCGATATTCATCTTATGGATGATTTTGAATTAGAAATAAAAAAAGAGTTCCTTGGTGAAGCAATAATGAACCTTGAAGAGGTTGAAGGTTCATTTATGGAATTAGAATCTGCTTCTGACCCAAAGCCTTTGCTCGACAAGATTTTTCGATTAGCTCACAATCTTAAGGGCGGATCGAGGGCTGTGGGATTTAGTGATGTCGCCGAGTTTACTCACGAACTTGAGAATCTTGTTTTAAAAATTCAAAAGGGTGAGATTCCGCTTTCCTCAGAAATTATTACGACACTTTTGCAGTCGAATGATCGACTTGTTGAAATGATGTCAGAGCTTAAAGGAAATCTAACAGCTACATTTGACAATTCCGATCTGATTGCAGAACTCCAAGCTTGGATTTCTGGAACACGAGCTGCAGCGGAGTCTAAAGATTCGCAAAATGTACCGGCAGAATCCGAACGATTGACAGGGGGCGAGGATGAAAATTTCGAAGTCAAATCTGAATTTGAAGGCGAATCGACCCAAGAAATTCCAAATGCCAATAACTTTTTTGCAAAAGAAACCGCGGATGTGCCAGAAA
Organism: Pseudobdellovibrionaceae bacterium; assembly: GCA_016719575.1. Lineage (GTDB taxonomy): Bacteria > Bdellovibrionota > Bdellovibrionia > Bdellovibrionales > Bdellovibrionaceae > JACMRP01. Next base: position 99,421 of record JADJYV010000006.1, read on the forward strand.
ATCCAAATCCTGAAGTGAGTAACGAGGGGGGAGAAACCTTGTCTACGAATCAGGCGCAGGCAAGACGAGTGAAGACTCGCGCGAGCGATACTGCAGGCAAAGAAGATGAAATTATTCGAGTGAGTTTATCAAAAATCGACCTTCTTAATGACTATGTAGGGGAGTTAATCGTTTTGCAATCCATCGCTCAGCAGCAGGGTTCTACGAGTTTAGTCGCCAAGTTGGATGCTTCCCTCAGGCAAATGATGAAGTTATCAAAGGATATTCAGAGCCTTTCGATGAGCTTGCGCATGCTTCCGGTCAAGCCCCTTGTGCAAAAGCTTCAACGGGTTGTTAGAGATACAGCAAAGGTCCTAAATAAAGATGTTAGTTTTCAAGTGCTTGGAGAACAAATGGATATTGATAAGTCTGTCTTGGACCGTTTATCAGATCCTTTGATTCATATTTTAAGAAATGCAGTTGATCATGGCTTAGAGACGCTTGAAGGACGTATGGATAGCAACAAACCCAAGCAAGGAAATATCGAGCTTTCATTTTTTAATGAGGGTAATCATCTTATTGTCGAAGTGAAAGATGACGGTAAGGGTATCAATAGTGAAGTGGTTCGAAAGAAGGCCATCGAACGCGGAATCATTTCGGAAGGCCAAAGTTTAAGCGAAAAGCAGATAGTTCATTTGGTATTTCATCCCGGCTTTTCAACGAAGTCCGAAACAAGCGAAATCAGTGGTCGCGGGGTGGGTATGGATGTTGTTAAAACCAATATCGAAAATATTGGTGGTCAAGTGGATGTGGTTACTAAGGTTGGAAGTGGAAGTACTTTTAGACTTCAAATACCGCTAACGCTTTCTGTGGTTGAGGGAATTGTCGTTGCTACAGAAAACAATCGATATGTTATCCCTCTTAGTCAAGTTCAAGAAATGGTAAATTTAAAGTCGCAAAGAATATTTCCAGACAAGTTAGGAATGGGATCTTGCTTTGAGCTTCGTGGAACAGTCGTGCCGATGCTTCATTTAGAGGCGGCTCTTTCTAATAAAAAGGAAAAAGTGGTTCATGGTGAGGCCGCTTTGATTGTAAATGTCGAAGAACAGCCCATCGCTTTGGTTGTAAACGAAGTCATAAGAGCCCAGCAAATTGTTATCAAACCATTAACTAATGGAATAGTGCCACAACGAGGTTGGGTAGGAACATGTGTCTTGGGAGATGGACTGCCAACTTTAATTTTAAACCCAGTTGATCTATTGAGTGGAAAAATCACCCAAAGCGTAAAAAATGAAATTTTTATTCAGGAGGCCGCATGAGCAAAGTAGATAGTAGATATATGGAATTTTCCATCGGGGGACAGCTCTACGCAATTCCTTTGTTGAGCGTTAAAGAGGTGCTTCCTGAACCTGAAATTACAGACGTACCCAACATGCCTTCTCATTTTGAAGGCATGATGAACCTACGAGGCCAAATCTTAGGTGTTTTTAATGTGCGAAAAAGGCTTGGGGCAAAAGCCAGAGCAGCCGATGCGACGAATTCCGAGGTTGTCATCGTAATGGAGCAAGCGGGTGTCAGCGTGGGTATGCTCGTCGATGAGGTCACGCAGGTTCTTAATCCAGATCCAGATAAGGTTCGGCCGGCTCCGCTCAAAGAGGACGATCAATCGAAGACCTATATATCCTCTGTTATTCAAACCGGTGAAGATTTAGTTTTAATTTTAGATATAGTTCACCTATTAGAATTAGCAAAGTACAAACGGGAAATTAACGCAGCCTGATTGGTGGAGCAAATGAAAAACTGGTCAATAGGAAAGAAATCCTACGCTTTATTTGCCGCTCTGGTATTGATTATTCTTTTGGTGGGAGGGGTTTCTTTTTACGGAAATCAGCAAGTCGTATCAAAATTTAATGATTTTATCAATGGCGAATTCACAGTCGTTAAAGGCGCGATCATTCTAGAAAACACAAAGGATGGACTTCACGCCTCAGTTTATAAAGCCATTTATTTTTCAAATAAAAATGAAGTGGAATTGAAAAATGAAATAGATCTTAAATTTAAATTTTATCTAGCGGAGATGCCAAAGCAAATTGCGTCTTTCGATGAAAACAAAGTTTCGGCAGAAATAAAAGACGCGGTTCAAAAAATTAGACCCGAAACAGAAAATTATGCCAAGCTAGCAGAAGAAATCATCAGTTTTTCAGTTGCAGGAAAAAAGGATCAAGTAGAAGTCAAGCTTTCTGAATTTAATAAAGTTTATAGCTCAATTAGCGATCAATTAAAAGTTATCAAAGACTTAGCAAACAAAAATATTCAGTCTAGCAAAGCATCTTATGAGCACAGCAATGGCTTTTACAAGGGCATTAACATGCTTTTGATTGCGTTTGGTTTTATTTTTGGATCGGTGTTTGACCTGGCCGGCTTAAATTGGTCCAGATTCAATGTTAATCTGGGCCTAGAAAGAGGTCAAAAATGGCAAGAAAGAACTTTAAAGCAGAAGAGATCATTCAACATCTTAGAACTGTTGAGCTAGAAGAGGGCAAGGGACATACTCTCGAAGAGTCAGCCAAGAAGGTTGGCGTAACTCCTCAGACAATCATTCGTTGGCGCAAAGAATACGGTGGCCTTCGGGTAGATCAGGCTAAGCGCCTGAAAGAACTCGAAGCTGAGAACCTACGACTCAAAAGAATTGTTGCAAATCAAGCAGTTGAGGTTTCAATTTTGAAGGAAGTCGCCTCGGGAAACTTCTAAGCCCTGCACGTAGACGTGAGGCCGTTCAACATGCCATGACTAAGTTGAATGTCTCTGAACGTCTTGCTTGCAGGGTGATTGGACAACTTCGCACAACTCAACGATATGAGAAGATCATCGACCCTGGTCGTGTGCGTCTGCGTGCGCGGATTATCGAGCTTGCAACTCAGTATGGCAGGTACGGCTACAAGACAATCACCTCAATGCTGCAAATGGAGGGATTCATTGTGGGCCGTGATCGAGTCCACACAGTCTAGCAAGAGGAGGGGCTTGCAGGTACCTCAGAAGCAGCCGAAACGAGCGAGGCTTTGGCTAGCTGACGGATCTTGTATCCGCCTGCGGCCAATGCACAAAAACCATGTTTGGAGCTATGATTTTGTGTCTGAACAGACCCACGATGGAAGAAAGCTTAGGATCCTCAATATCATCGACGAGCACAGTAAAGAGTGTCTGGCTTCGTTTGTAGCTCGTAGAATTAGAAGTCAGGACATTATTTTGATTCTTGCGGACCTATTCATTGAGCATGGCATTCCAGAGCATATACGCTCGGACAATGGACCGGAGTTCATTGCAAAGAAGTTAAGAAAATGGCTCAAGGATATTGGCGTAAATACGCTCTACATTGAGCCCGGAAGTCCATGGGAGAACGGCTACTGCGAGTCTTTCAATGGCAAGATGAGATATCAACTTCTCGATGGTGAAATATTTTACACGCTCTTCGAGGCACAGGTGATCATCGAGAGATGGAGAAGGCATTATAATGAAGTGAGACCCCATTCTTCACTCGGTGGCAAGCCGCCAAAGGCTCCAGAAACACGGGAGGTAAACATTCAGCTTGTCAGTTAGTCATTAACATTGGTAGTGGTACAAAAATTCCCGGCCGGTCAATTTGATGGTTTCTTTTGCCTGTGGATTGTTTTTGGCTTTCTTATCAGTTTTTGTGACCATTTTTGTTACTAAACAGATTGCAAAAATCTGCTCAAATTTGAATGAACTAGGAGGAGATGTCGGAAATGTAGCAGAATCAATTTCGTCTTCTAGTCAGGACCTGTCTTCGAGTGTTACCCAGCAGTCTGCGGCTTTGCAGGAAACGGCTTCAGCAATTGAAGAGACAAGCGCTACGATTTCAAAGAACGCCGACAATGCAAGACAATCCACTCAATTATCTGAGCATGCTCAGGAAGCGGTATCGCAAGGAAAACACTCAGTCGATGAGGTGGTGGGCTCTATCGAAGAGATTTCAAAAAGCAATGTTGAAATTATGAATCAGATCGAAGAAAGTAATCGTGAGATTTCAGCGATAGTCAAAGTCATTGCAGAAATTGGTAATAAAACGAAAGTTATTAACGATATTGTGTTTCAAACCAAGTTATTATCGTTTAATGCCTCCGTTGAGGCGGCCCGAGCAGGCGAACATGGTAAGGGATTCGCCGTGGTTGCTCAGGAAATTGGAAATTTAGCCCAAATGAGTGGCAATTCCGCTAAAGAAATTACTGAGATGTTGGATGGAAGTATAAAAAAGGTTGAGGAAATCGTAAGTACAACCAACTCTCGATTGGCTGTTCTCGTTCAATCGGCCAAGACTAAGGTGCAAACTGGAACTGTCACAGCAAAACGCTCTGGCGAGATCCTCGATAAAATTGTCAAGAATGTCATGGACGTTGGATCCATGGTGTCCGAAATTTCAACCGCAAGTCAGCAGCAGGCTCAAGGGATCCAAGAGATCAATAAAGCCATGACTGAGTTGGATTCAGTCGCCCAGCAAAATAACTTAGCCTCACAAAAATCCAGTGTCACAGCAACTGAATTAAGAGGTCAAGTCGATCGCCTTAATGATGTTGTCACAGTGCTAACAGCTCTTGTCTTCGGTTCTAAAGGTGGGCAAAGCAAGCCAGGATCTCCCCATGCAGATCCTCAAGCGAACTTCAAAGAAAGTTCACCAGCTGCTCACTCTGAAAATCCAAATTCTGATCGCGAAGCGGCATAAGCCTCTCGTTCAGAAGAAGACCGATTAAGTGATGATGGTTTAGGGTTGCCCCCTAAACCTGACCAGCCGGGAGTTTTGCTACCACTTACATTGTTAGGTCCACCAGCGGGCCAATTAAAAGTATGCGTTTCATTTCGCATTCCTCCTGTTTTTGAATTCAGTGGAGGAGTGGAAAAAGTGGGCGGGGTTCAGTGGCTGTGTAATGGTTATATGTGAAGGGCAAGACTTAGCGGAATTGGGGTCATATTGACTACGAAGTTGGTCGCCCGTTTTTAGAAGGTCGCCACTCGGGATGAAAGCAAGAGTCCCATATCGAAAGTCCTTCATGCACTCACTCCATTGCTCTGTAGTCGAGTATTTCAAATTCTTGGGTTTGTTTTTCAAATGAAGAAATTGCTTTGCATGTTGAATGGTCTCTTCAATAAATGGCGCTTTTCCTTCCAAGTACTCAATCATTCCATTTTTGTTATTTTCAGATAGCTGCCTTTTAAGCTGGGCATACTTCTGAGCACGGTCTACATCCTGATTTAATAAATCCCGAAATAAAATCTGATTCTCAACGCAAGGGTGTGATGGGCCGCATAGATGCAATTTGTGGGTTCGTCGTCCCTCTTGGTTTTTACTAAAGTACCAATGGCCAGGAGCTCCTGGTTCTTCTCCTCGATTGGTATATCCAACGCTTTCATTTTGAAAAATAGTCCACAAAACGTGCGTCATCTTTAATGATACAAGTATATCAATTTCAGGTCTGGCTAACATACCAATTATAACTCCATTAGAGATCTTCGCTTTCGGCAATTCTGAGCCGGCTTGCTTGATCCGTAGATTCTTCAAGGATAAGAATAGTTTTTCCTAGATTTGACTTGTCATCTGAATCTTTGAATTCAAAATCCTTATCAGCAGTAATTAGCAAGGGCAGATTGCTAGAGGTGAAAAGATTTAAGATCATTGCATCAGGACCGCGTATTCCCAGATCTCCCATAGTTTGAACCATGTCTATCCACTTAAGTGGTTCAGTAATAATGTCAGATGTTTGACCTTCGAGAACTTCTACAAAGTGAAGGCCCAGTTCTTCTTCCATTATTTGCCATTCGTTTTTAAGCATTGCTCCGGCATACTTTGAACAAAACGCTTTCCAACCTGTCGAACCTAAAAGCAAGTTCAAGTTTTTGTCGCAGCTTTTTCAATTATTTTCACCAATTTTGTAGGACCGGCGATGTCTCTTGTGGGATGTGTCTTCATCTCGTATTTTTCTTTAGAAAGTTGAAAAGGTCTTCGTGAGTAGGTGTTGCTTTTAGTTCCTTAAAATTTGCAATGCACCGAGAGTGAGCTGCTTTCTGAAGATGAGATCTACGAACTCCATCCGACTTATTACATTTGCGAAAATCGGAATATCGAACTCTTCTAAAAGTTCAAATGCCTCAACTGCTGTGGGTAAACTCGATCATCGGTATATGATGCCGCATAAAGGAAACCTGTGTCAGCCAAACAGCCACTGCTACAGTCGTTGCTATTAAGATAATGTTTGAGCTGATTCGCCCCTCGAATTACCCGCACTAGACGTCCAAATCACTTTGTGGGGTTCGAGATTTAGCAGTTTTTTCGGCTTTTCAGTCTGATTAAGGATTTCCATAAGTTCTTTTGGAGGTGGTTGTTCACCAATTTGTTTGAGCCTTTCAGACCACTTCTTGGCAGCACCTTTTTGGGACCGTTTTCTTTTTCTCCATAAAAGTCTCCTTGCTTTCACTTAGTTGTAACATAGTCCAGACCTCCCGTCTAAGCACCTGAAATCACTGCGTTAAGCTAATCCCATGTTCGGTCCGAAGTTCCGGAAATCGGACCTTAAATACACTGCTTGCCCCATGGGGTGTATCCCGCCCGTGGGCGATCAATACTGCAGAATAAGGAAAAAAGCGATGGAGATTACCATGCCGCCAAAAACGAAAATCAAACAACCTTCGGGTCGTGCACCTAACTACACACCTGAATATTTTATGGTGATGGCAAAGCAAACTGAACCTTGTTGAGCGGTGATGTGAATTTTAGGAAGGGTTTATGAGCCGGTCTTTTTCAGGTTGGTTGAAAACGTGATGTTGCATTTGGCCGTCATTCCGTTATTCAACTCATCAATAACTTTAAACGCATACTCTTTTTTAGCTGGATCCATTGGAATATTAATACGTCCAAATGAATTTTTGAGCTGCCATTTACCACTTGGGGCCCGATTCAAAAATATTTCCGCATCGGGTTCAGGTGCACCCCGTAATGAATAAGTGAACGTGAACGCGATGGGCTTGGATTGGGACTCCGAATTCAGTGGATAATATTCTTTACGTTTAACTGAGTTGACCTCAGTCGAAGATTTGAGAATATTCTCGATACAATCTATTCCTTTGAAATTTTCAAATTCATCCGAATTCCCCAAACACAGTGGAAGGTCTCACAGGAAGATAAAAACATACTCAGTATTATGACAACACATCTCATGTCCAAAACTTATAAAACAATATGAACGAGTGTCCAGAAACAAATCGATCGCGGCAGGTAATCGGGTTAGTTTAGACTCAATTTTATACGACCTGACCACTTTTTTAGAAGTAACGGCTTCCGACCAAAAGGCACAAAATTCTCGCCCAAACGACGCCAATGACCCAGGTCTCAACTTTTGAGTCTCCTTATAGTGACCTTTCGAACTTGATAGCAGCTTCTTGCGAAAATTCCGCAATTGGCACAACGAACCTTACGGCGATTCAAGCCGAGGTAACGAAATTAGAGCGTGGTTTAGATTCGTATCGAAAGTCGATTTGCCTCTAGAGGTTCCGCGATTTGGTTGGTTCGTTAACGGCGAGATTTCGATAAGAATCAAAATTTCGGCAGCCCGCGATGCCGGCAGCCGCGACCGGCGTTCGACTTCTGTCGCGTTTACACAAGGGCGGCGACGAAGAACCGATTGTGACACGCCCGTAGCCCGTCCAGGTGAGGAGCGTCTTCTGCGGCGGCACTTTCAACGGGTGCCCGTCAGGCGCCCGTTCCTGACGGGCGCAGACGCTGCAAATCGAAGTGTTTATGATAACGCAGCCTTGAAATTTTCCGCGAATTTATTTTGAATTCCTAAACGATTTAAACACTTGCTGAGGAAAAATCTTCGCTAAATTTTTCTCGGAAAAGCAGAAAAAAGAAATTTTCCGAATTTATTGTGCGACTTTCAAGGCTGTGTTTTTTCAGTATTGCATTCGTCACCAGAGCAAGCCGATTTTCTAGTGGGGCGCGATCAGGAATGGAGACCTTTTGAAGGCCGACCCCGTTATCTTTGATCTGAGGATGAGGAGCGGCGGAACCAATGCCGCACCAAATCGCTCTGGCCAATAGGACAAGCCTGTTCCGCCGAGCCCCCATAGGCACCAGCTTTATGAATGCGGGCCGCTGTTTTTATTGCTCGCGGAAAAGAGAATTCCTGATTCTCACACGGCACCTTCCTGGCTCAAAAGCAGCTGTATTTCGGCGAGCTTGTCGGCCTTTTGCTTCGCCGACGCGATGGCCTCATCTCCTTCAATGCCAAAACTTCTGGAACTAACCGGCCAATTCCACTTCTTAGCATGTTTAGAGTGTTGTAGCCGTCGTTTCTAAACGTAAGTCTGCATGTACGCGGTCTGCGGCAAAACGCTTCTTCAACTGTCGGTACGGCGTCGATCAAACGCAGTCAGATGGACAGCAAAACATTACTTTGATGACCGATACTCCTGTTTCTGATATTTTTAATCAGATGGATTATACACTTCGCGATGCGAATACGTTAGATTTTGAGTTTCTTCGGCAACTCCATCGTTTGACGCTAAAACCCTACGTGACACAAATTTGGGGTTGGGACGAGGAGCAACAAGAACGGCTACTGCGCGCACGATTTGATCCAGCGAAACTAAAGATTATCAAATTAGGTCAGAAGGATATAGGCGTGCTCCAGGTTGAAACGAGGCCTGAGGAGATCTTCCTTGCAAACGTCCTCTTGCTACCGGAATGCCAGGGCAAGGGATTAGGAACTGAGATTGTAAGGGACATAATTCAGTCAGCCGGACAACTGTCTGTGACGCTTACAGTTTTGAAGCCGAATCCGGCAAAAAAATTATATGAGAGACTCGGCTTCGAAACGACAGCCGAAGATGATGTCCGCTTCTTTATGAAAAGAGCTGCGGACTGATCGCCAACCCCTCCCTATTGAAGTTGTATAAATTTAAGCTGCTGAACCTTTTGGGACAGCAGCTTTTTTTTTGGGGAGTATTATTTTGAATCCACCTTTTCAAGGCTATCCTTTATGTGCAGGTCAGGATTGTGGGCCTTTTTGTCAGGACCCGCTACTTTCATGAATCCCTAAATTTCGCACAGAAAGCTCAGTATCGAAATAACGCAGGTTTGGCAGAAAGATTGGGTTTTGACCACACTGCATAACCATGGAATTCTCATGGTATGAAATCCTTCAACTTCATTTTGATTATTATCTCCATGATTGCAACCTTAACTGCGAGAGCCTCAGGTGTCGTCATCTGCGATACAATCGTAGAAATTTTAGAGCAGACTAACTGTCCACCTGGCGCGACGGAATGTGAGATCAACTTCAAATCAAAGTGTACCTTCAATAATCGAGGCCATAGCATGAGAACCTGTAATCTAAAGGGCGATTCTTTCAAAGCTCAGATAAAAATCCCTGAGGGTGGTATGTCTTTTAATAAAGGCGACAATATAAAACTTAATTATGTTTTTTCGTGCGGGGAAAATGGCTGCAGTAAGGCAGAATGGGAATATTTAGATGCCGAAACCTGCGGATTTTGGCGTTCGCTTTTCTAAATGAACAGAACCCTTCACGGTCAGATCACAAATGCAGGCCTTTTTGTCACGGCCTGCTTTCTATAAAAAGCTATTAAATTCGCGCAGAAGGCTCCGATCAAGCGTAACGCTTGCCTATAAAAATGATTGGGTTTTAATCACAAAACTGCAGAGCATAATTTTTTCAAACACAAAAACTATGTGTCAAAAAGTTTCTATAAAATCCTACGGCACTTGTAAAGTCTCTAGCCCCCACAAATGGTCTAGAGTCGAATTGATTGACATTAGCCGCTTGGTATAGTTTTAGCATTACAATCCACTTGAAAGATCGTTCCGATGGAACTAAGGGAAAATAATCCTACAGACATTGTAAAGGCATCATTTATGCATAAAAAACTTATAATAATTTTTCTAACCGTTTCTTCTTTGTATTCAGTTTTAGCATCAGCTTCAAAAGAAAATAATATTGATTACTATTGGCATTGGAAAGATACAGCAAATCCACTACAGAGTGACCCTGATGACTTTAAAAAAAGTTATTATGCGGGAATTCCCCGTATTTGATATCAATGACCCTGCAAGAGTTACTAGTCAGTTTAGCAATTGGTCAGATGTAGATAAAAATTATTTTATACCTAAAATAGTTCAAGAAATTTCGACTCAAGGAAGAAGTGCCAACACATCCAATACTTCTTTGGGTATAAATAGAATTGCGAAAGCAGGTCATTTATATTTATACACCCGCTTTGGAAGTTGATGACTATTATAGTCATCATAATTATGTTCTCAAAGATCTAGGTGAATACCAAGTATTTGATCTCAAGACTCTTCAGCGTCGAACACTTCAAGGTCCAGATTTATCAACCACTGGATATGCATTGTCTATAAATCCTAGTCCAAAATATTTTAGTTATAATTCCTTCAATTTTTCTTTAAGCCCATCCGGGGAGTTGGCAGTTCGTCTTTTTGGCTGACTGACTTATCGACAAAAGATAGGAGGGAGGGCGTCGTTGTTTGGCAACCTGAAAATGGAAAAGTAGAGAAAGTCATTATATTACCAATGAATTTTCAAGGAGATCACGCAAAAAACAGCTGTGCTTTCAAGCATAATAATGGCGAGCGAGGATACCCATGTATTTTTGAAGACCAAGCTAATTCGATTCTCTCGCAGCCGTCTATTACTCAAGCCGCTCCTTTAAATCCATTCTTTAACAATGAATCAGAGGTTTTGTTACCTATCATTTTTTAAAGAAAACCTTAAGTCTTGATCATAAAATTTACAGCATAACGTTAAATTTTTTTTTCCAGCCTATTCAACTAACTACTACCGACCAGAAATGGCTTTTCAGCACTACAAAAGGTATTTATCATGATGTTTTTAAAATAGATCCAGTTGCTCCTCAGCATGAACTTATCAATATCCAGGAAACTCACAATTTTTCATGTCTAAAGGATATTTATACTTACTCCTATATATTGCATTATAATTTTAAATCAAAAACTAGAGACTGCGATTTAACTACCCCAACATTTAGCACACAGAAAATAGATAATACTAATATGATAGTGGGCAGTGGTTCTTTTTATGGTCATTATACTGACCCTTTAGCTTACTATGATAAAACAACATACGGTGCTCATTGGCAAAATAAGTATTTTCTTGCTGATGATCAATCGGAAATAAGTTCCCGCTTCAATACTGCGGCATCTACAACAAGTTTTATCCGTCGATACTTCCTCCGTACTATTTTGATAGCTATGCTGATATATTTAAAAACTGAAGATTTATTGTGGAAAACAAAAATGGTCCTAGCTCTTGGAGATATGGGACTGATGTCGAATATGTATGGTCAGACCCAACATTGCCAGAAGGATTTTATTTTGCAAAACTTACGTCCATAGTCCCATTCTTTAATAATGATGAAAAAGCGCATTATCGTGTGATGAATATTGAGCCTTTACATCAGTTGTTCCGGTGGAGAAACTAGATAGTACCTGGATATCAAATGCGTTGGCAGTTATTCAATTTTACCCAAAAAAGAAATATATTCGCACTGGAAAAGATGAGTGCCAATTCTTCTCGGCATTGAATATTACGATCTGTAATCAACTTTATTATGATGCCACAAACCCGCATCAAATTTCTTCAGGAAACTTGTATATAGAAAATGGCGATAGATTAATAATTCCGGAATTCAGTCATCAGACTACAGTAGGGGGCACGTATCGTAATCCCACCTACCAATCTGAGACTGTTTATAAAATGACTTTGCCTCAAAAAAATGATGTGGAAATCATAATCAAGATTAACTCAAGTAGCCAGTGTGAGCTAGTTGCAAACAGCGTGGTATGTAATGGCAGTCAATCTTCAGGTGCGATCGAAGGAAAATTAAGAAAAGATGAAATTGATTATCCCTTGAGAAAAGAATTTTGTAAAACCTTTTGGTTTAAATTTTAAGTACTTAGAACTGTTGATTTTTTCTCTTGCGGACCAAAACTCCAAATGAAATTTGGAGCGGGAAAAACCACCCGCTGATTTCAAATACTTAGATCAAGTTGGCAGGGGATGGCAGGGTTATCGCTTCACATTAAGCGGAATAACGTCTGCCTGTACATCGCTGGGCACTTTGATTCGCAATCCGTCGGTCTGACCACGCATATTAATGCCGGCGGACCTAAAATACTCATCTGTTGTGCTCAGTTTAGCGTGTCCCACGTTTTCTTTAACGATACCGAGAGGAATGCCGTCGATCAGCGCCAGCGTGATGTGTGTAGCTCGTAGTTGATGATGGGTGACCTCCTTGATCCCAATCTCACGGCAAAAGCTTCTTAAGACCTTTGATTGAGAGCCTTCCCGCCATTGGTGGCAGTCGACTTCGATCACGAATTCGGTCTTTGAGCGCAGCTTCAATTCCTTGAGGGTTGGAACAATCGACAAAGGAATGGCGACAACCCGTTCTTCGCGATCCTTCAGAAAAGGCACTAGCCCTTCTCTTGGGATCAACTGGCGACGCAGGTAAATTAGCCGTTGCTCAAGATCGATATCAATCCATTGAAGGCCGGCCAGCTCGCTTCGTCTAAGTCCCAAGGTCAACGTTAGAAGCCAAATAGAGTGATAGGGATGACCTCTCAGTTTCGACTCTTGAAGGAGCCGATCCGTTTCTTCATGGGTCAAGGCCTCTTTCCTTTTCTTTGGCATTCTTCGCATTTGGTAACCCGCAAAAGCGTTTGTCTTAACTGCTCCCATATGAAGGGCATAAGTAAAGACACACTTGATCTCTTTCAAGATGTGATTGGAATGCGATCGCGAATAACCAGTCCGTTCCAGCTCATCGAGTTCCCCGCTGACAAAAGCGGGGGTGATAAGCTCAATGTGGGTGTCGAACCATTTGGCCGTGTGTTTAAGACGGCTATTTTTGCTTCGAACCACATGCGGGCTAAAGCCGTTGGGATTTTTTGCTGAGCGAACGTTGGCGTCCAAGGACTCGCGGTACTTGTCGACCAGTTCACCCCACTTTTTGAAATCAACCCCATCGGGCCGTTCTTCTCGGCATAGACTCCAAAGCTCGCGATAAATTCGCTCTGCTTTGGGTTTTGACGAAATACCTCTTCGCTTCTTTTGGACTCGCAGACCCGAAAAGCGATTAATGGATTCAGCCACTACTGTATATCGGATCTCAATGGCTCCAGAAGACGTTTTGTGTTTGTAAGAATTTATTCCCATAAATGACCTCCTTTATGTAGGAGGTCGAGTTCTTTGGGCTTAAAGCGTAGACTCTTTCCCAAGAGCTTGTACGCCCTGATTTTACCTTGATAGACCCAATTTCGAATTTGATTTGGAGTCGTTCGTAGATATTCCGCAGCTTCGTTTGTTGTTAACCAATTTGAACTTGCTATTTGATTTTCAAAGATCCAACGATCTGAATCTACCGCTTTCTTCGGATACTTTCCATCCCAATTTTCCCCTGTATTTCTCTGTGTCATTCCTTATCTCTAATCTACTAACACCAATATCGCCCGCCGCCTTTGTACCGTCTTTGTGACCACTTCCAACCGTTAAACATCTATAGATGTAGGTGGGGAGTGGTCACAAAGATCCTGAGGGACATTGGCGGCGGGCGGACTCCTGTTAATTGCTTGTTTTACCTATGGAAAAGTCTTGAAGCTATTAGTAAAATGTTGGAGTCGAGAATCTGGGTAGGCTCCCAGTTATTTGAAATTTTCGTCGCGTCTTTTTGTCCACTTTGTGGATAAAAGATATCCACACCAATTGTTAAAAGAAACCTGCTGAGTCTTTGCGTTAAACAGCCGAGCCAGTGTGGGGCCTCCGCCTTCTAAAGAGTCTGCAAAAAGAAAAAAGTGGTCGCCGTAGTGTTTTACTCGATGAGATTGTTCCTGAAGTTTAGTTTGGTAAAGAAGGCGAATTGTTTCAGAGAGCCTGCCGGAATCGCAAATATAAATCAGTCCATCGATTTTTGTTCCATTCAAATATTTCCGGAACTTCCTGAGAATTCGTTTGTCCGACTTGCGGGTGCGCTCAATTTCAAATGCAATATAAGTGGCCTCTGAAGTCTCCGTTTTTGGAAATATCAGCAAGAAGTCGGGCATGAGATCGAAGTCCCTCTGTTGCAATTGAAGTACTCTCTGCGCGACCGCATGGCTGCCAATGCTATGTTCACGGACAATCTCGGCCTCTGGAAATTGGCGTTTGATTGATAGCGCCCAGTATTCGCACCACTGATTGTGAAACCAGTCCTGCCGCCGTAAAAGTGGCCGAACGATTTCCTCGGTCGTGAGTCCAAGAATCTGCGCGGAAGCAAGTCGGCTCGGTAAACTTTGTGAAATTTGATAGTAAGTAGTTTGATAGTTAGCATTTAAAGAGTCGATTAAATGTTTTGTGCGCAAAACCTGCAAAGATTTTCTCAGATTTTTCTTCGACATTTCTGGCTGAGTCATCTTTTGAAGCATATCAATTGAAATGGGCCCGTGATTTCTGACAAGCCTTAAAACCTCTTTTCCTCGCTTGGGTTGAATTTTTGACAGCAACGTCATTACTCAACTCCTTCGATAAAGGGCTGATTTTTAGAAGTCCGCTTTGCGCCTTTGGTCTTTAGATCCATCAGGGCGCGAATTGCTGAATCAATGTCGATTTCTTTTTGGGCCGCCATCAATCTGAGCGATTTTCGAATATTGGTGTGTTTGGCCTGTAAGCCGCGAATATCAAGTTTAGCGGTGAGAATAATTTCATTTACCACGTCTGAAAAAGTGATTGAGCCATTCGCAAAACTGTCGTTGGCTTCTTTTGTTAAGATATCTAGTGCTGACCAGGACTCATCGCTTAGAATAACTTGCAGTTTCTTTTTCATTATCGACCTCCCTTTTTAAGCCTTGGTTGCGGAATCACAAAGGGGCTTGGCGGAAGATCGCCGAAGTAGATTTCGGTTTGCTGTGCCGTCTCGTCGCGGTCTTCAATGACTTCTTGGTGGATAAAGTAGGAGGTGATGAGTCCAAGCCCAAGCCCGATGCTTGCGCCGAGGCCCACTTCTTCAAGAGTTGGGGATCTGCCAGCTCCGCCGAAGCCAGCGTAGGCCGCTGCAGCTCCAGTCAGCCCGCCGGTGGCAGCACCAAGTCTGAAAGATTGATCGAGTGTCGTACAAGACGCGGTAAGGGCCACAAGGGGGCCAATTAAAAGTATGCGCTTCATTTCGCATTCCTCCTGTTTGGAAATCAGTGGAGGAGTCGAAAAGTTGGAGGGGTTAAGTGGAAATCTAGGTAACTATTTTTTCTTTTGCTGGGGGCCTGGCCAAGGAGCACCCGGCACGCGGGCGACTAGTCTTTGTCCGATTTCCTCAAAGGCTACTTTGTAATCGAAGTCGTCTTCGCCCTCTGGTAACAAGGGACTGATGTCACTGGTGAAATCAGGATCACTTTTCTTTTCATGCATGGCCATTTCAAATTCAGTTCTGGTTACGGTATGTCCGCCATATTGCATATAGTCTAAAAAGCACCGAATAACTTTTTCGTCGGAAAGCTGAGGGAATCTTTTAAAGACGCAGTCAAAGTCAAACAGGTCTCGTCGTCCCTTTTTTCGCTGGTACAGAGCTCTCAGTTTTGTACCCATGATTTCTTCTATTGTAAAAGTAGTGACCTGGCATTGGCCGGTAAAATATTCTGAATTCATGGAAAAGCTCTTTGATTCGTGGCCGAATACTGAAAAATGCTCTGCAATGTTAATCTCAACTTTAAGTTTCATTTTTTGCACGGGCTGTTCTGTTGAATCAAATTTAAAGCGCATTGTGAAACGACCCTTATTTTTATCGACTTGTGGTTTTCCTAGCCAAGGTTCAAGTTTACCTCGAACGAGACTGGCGACATCTCCCATCTTCACTTTTGGTATTTGGACGAGATCAATATCCTCTGAGTAGCGTGCGGGTTTATCAAAAAAGATCTTCTGTAAAGAGGTGCCCCCGCGAAAAGCGAGAGTCTCCCTGATTTTAGGCTCTGAATACAATTCACATAAAACACGACTGATGACGAGATCCTGTTCTACTTGAGCATCGCTCCCCCAAGGGGCATGAACTTTCCATGCCTGGATATACTCTTTACTTATCATATCTCGTCCGCCTCAACTTGAGTGTTAACATTGATCGACCATTTTACATTTTTTTTATGACTCAATCCCTTGCTCGGCTCTAATTTTACGATATGTACATCACGACGACTGAGCCATTGATGAAGAGGTGCTAGCGGATTTTTCCCAAAAGATTCAAACATAAAGCCGACTCGCTGAAATAGCGGGGTGTCGTTATGAATTTCAGCCAATGGAGGAAGAAGTTTTGGATTTACCTTTTCCTTCATTTCCTGAATCACGGTGGCAACATGAGAAAGCCCGACGGCTTTTTGTTTGTATCTTACCAAATCTACAAGCGTTGCTTCTGGGGTCGATATTAGAATTTCGCCATGAGGAGTTTGCAGCAGCTGCTTCGGAATCTTCGCGGTGAATTTATTAGTTATGAATTTAATTCTATTTTTGCCGTACTTTATTGGTGGAAGTGGTTTGGTGGTGAATACTTGAGTTTCAAAAACAGCCTGATGGGTGGCTCCATGGTATTTTGCAGCAGTGAGAAGGCCAACGTAGTAGGGAAGCTCTAAATACTTCATCAGTTTAGCAATAAAATGAATGGGAGGAGGCCCTCCCTCATTCCGATATTCGATCTCGATAATCATGTAGAAACCAGAGACCGGGCGAAGAAGCTGCCCCTTATTTTGGAGCCGTTGAGAGGCCCGCATAAAGGCAAGTTCTGAACAGCCAAGGGAGTCTATAGCTTCAGCTTTAGTGAAAGTTATAGATCCCAGCCGTAGCTTCTGCTCAAGGAATTCGGAGAGTCTTATGGAGTCTTTTTTGTTGCTTTTATCCATTCTTAGAAAGTACCACAAAGTGTCGTTTTTTCAAAATTATATCGTTTTAAAAAAGCGACAATAAATGTCGTTAATATGAAACGAACTTTTATCTCATTTTGGACCAGCAAGAGCTGGCCTAAAGTATAACTATTTAAAGGCATTGGTGTTAATCTCCTCTTGTTTGATCTCAGGAAATCGGACCTTAAATACACTGCTTGCCCCGTGGGGAGTTTCCCGCCCGTGGGCGATCAATACAGCGCCAGTCCCGGTCGGAAGCGTCTTTAGCAAATCTGGCGAGGCCCTGAATTGGTGAGCGTCGCGGGTGGTCCCTTCGCCGACCACTTCGGCGGCGTCGATGTCCTTAGCATTGGTGATTCGTTGGGTGGTTTTTTGAATGTCCTTTGTACCAAAGCAGCGAGCAAAGAATTCTGCAGAATCCGGGTCATTGATTCTGAGAACAATCTTTGTCGCGGCATTGTCGGTGATGCGATTTAAAAATCCTGGAGAGACTTCAACGACGTCGCCAACACTTTGATGGGAAAAGTGCAGGGCAAAGCCCGCGGACCTTGCTTTTGAAATCAAATCGGCAAACTCGGGACACGCAAACGACGCAAACTCGTCAAAGTAAACTGGGACGATCTTTTTCTGTTTTGCGTGAGTTCGTCCCCTATGCGCCGTTCCGGCCAAATAACCGAGGTGATTAATAATGAGCTTTCCAAGCACTGAAACAATTTGCGGTGACATGAGGCTCTGGAGCCTAAAATAAATCACGGCTCCGGCTTCAGCATCAGCGAGATGGATCTTTGAATCCGATGTCGGCGAAAGAATTCGCCCAAGGTGCCCCATTGTAAGGGACCGGACTTGATCGCGGAGGCCTGATAAATCCTGAAACTCCTTAACTGCCAAGGCTTGCGGAAATTCCGCTGTATTTACATAGGCCGAGAATGAATCCGGAGTTTCGAGAACTTTTGCGATCTCAGAAAGCGTGGGATTTTGATTGTTGATTTCAAAGTGAGTTTGAAAAATTCTTTGAAGTGCCGAAAGGGCTTTTGATTTGTAATACTCTTCACTCCAGGACATCGAGGAAAAAAGCCTTTGCGCTGACTCCAGCGGAGATCCAGACTCGAGTGGATTATAGGCTAGAGAGTCTGAGTCCGTGAGGTCAAAGACTAAGAGTCTATTTCTCGGGACCCAATTCTTAAGTTCGCTGAGAAATGAATGATCGCCCTTGGCATCGAGAATGATGCTTCCAAGGCCACGCCTGACATCTTGTTTTAGAAAATTAAGAATGACGCTTTCGGTTTTTCCTGAACCCGTTGCGCCCAGGATGTGAACGTGGCGGGTGCGGATATGATCTGGCAGATAGATTTTTTCACCAAGATCGGTATCAAGTCCCATAACAATGGAATTGGGGTTTGAACTTAAAAGTTCCAGAGGGATTTCCTTAACATAAGAAATCCGTTTGCGGTTTTCCCGCGCCCAGGGTGAATAGATGTAAAAAGCCAAAAGTCCCAGAAGGGCTACGACGAGAACAACAGCTAATACAAAAATTAAGCGGTCTATTTTAGACAAAACTGAGTAGATTTCAAAGAGCCAAAGACTCAAGAGACCAACGGGGAGCAGTAAGAGAGTTGTATAGTTCGTATCATTCATTATTTTTGTCCTGGAAAGTAATCCGTGAGTTCAATAAAGAACTCGGTCATGGGTTTTAAGGTCAGCACCTGAGCGTTATTATTTGCGGTACCAGCTTCAGATTGGAATTCCTGCATGAGACCCGCCGCCACTGCGCGAGCTACCAGAGTCTTAAAGTCCCCATTATCAGCTCCGGCATCGACGTCGTTGGGGTTATTTGCGGCCGATCTAATGGCAGCTCTGGCAAAAAGCCCTTCTTTTTTAGCAGCACTCACGCCAAAAGTTCCATCGAGGCTTATAGCGCGCGCAGAAATCGGAACTGCAATCTCTGGCCGTCTTGGATGACGGACAAATTTAAAACTCATGCTAATCCGTCCAGATGCATTTTCTGGTACGGCCTCGCCGATAATAGTGGCTCCCATGAATTCACTGCCGAGGGAGGCTTCCATCACTTGCGCGTGAACCGGGGCGTTTGCAAAGGTTTCAACAACATTTAAGAGTCTCACGCGGACAATTGTGCCGGGGGCGTGTTTTGCAAATAGTCCTCCGGCTTTTCCACTGCCGCCAGCAGAAGGCGCTTGAAATAGGATGATTTGGGAGTGTTTTTCGATGCGATCAAATTTCACTTCTGATCTTCGTCGATCTCCTGACTTAACGGGGCCGCTCATCGAGGACTCTACAAGTTTATAAAAAACAATGGCAACAATTGGGAGCAAGCAAAATACTACAATATCTTTTGCCAGAAGGGCTAATTGAAATCGAGGGGTTCCGCCGGGATAGTCTTCCTCGGACCAACGCTGTAATAATCTTTCGCGCTGTTTTTGAATTGGATTTGGAATTTTCATTGGCGAATCCTTTTTAATTTTATAGTTAATGCATTGGTTGAACCTTTGATCGGGACAAGAATTGAGAGGTCCTTCATGTCAGAGGGGATATTGGGCTTTAAAAATATTAAACGAGCACGAATCGCGGAGTCCCTCTGGACTTTGCGCCGCTCGGATTAAAGCTTACTGGGGCTTAGGATTCTGTCTTTGTATTTGAGTCGAATCAGATCCCAGTTGGGGGAGATCTTTCCCGAGGAGTCCGCCGCAATGACAAAGTCGACCGTGAGATAGTCCTTCTTTTTATCAAAGTCGGAGTTCTTAAGATGGACTCCGCGTAAATATTGGACGGGCACCGACACGCGAGGCTTTTCAACGGGCTTTGGGATAAAGCTCTCAAATTTCTTATAATAAGTCGGCTCTGATTCCTCCGAGGCGGTCAAAAGAAACAACCGCGTGTCCTTTGACTTAAAGTACACAAACATATTCGTCGTTGCGTAGGGTGTAAGCGGCTTAATTAGAATGGAGCGGTTGAGGCGCTCGACCTGAAATAGATTTTGATCGCCAAGCACGACTTGCGTGGGGGCCTCTTCAAATTCCAGGATGGTGCTAAAGCCCTCCTTTAGAAACACTGGAAAAGTCGTTGGACCAAGAGAAGTCGAGGCAAAAGCTTGTAAAATAAAAAGTGAATACAAAATCATCTATTTTCCTCCTTTCATGGTGTTACGAATGTGGTTTCCATAGCGGGTGGCCTTGGCCATTTTCATTCCGGTCGAGGCTGCAATCGTTTTCGGATTTGCCATCATCACAGTATTTAGAACTCCACGTTTTAAAGTGTCGCCAATACTTAGGTTCACGCCGTCAGCAAGTTGCGAGACTATGAAGGGTGAAAATAGCAGGGCCACCGCAATAATCAGATTGAGTGTGACAACCGTGATGAGGTTTCCTTCGATGGTGTAGGTTGAAGCAAAGGGGAGTGCCTTTAGAAAGGCCGAGAGTATTGACCAGATGACAGGCCAGCAGGCCACTTGAAACATGGATTTAAAAAGTCCTCTCGTCATTCCACTTGCTGCCTCAAATAAAGTCCCAAGAATCAGAAAAGGTCCCAGGGCGACAAGTAAGAACCAATAAAAGTGCTGAAACGCGAGAAGAAAAAATCTTGCCACGATCAGAATGACAAAGCTCAAAATCACAAGGCTTCCGATCAATAGATCACTACCAAGATTTAAAAGTCCCTCTAGATCAAAGGAATAGGCTTCGGCTCGCTTTGAAGCTGCCTCCAGCACCATGTCGATTCCGGTCATGTCATCAATAGATCTTGCGACTTCTACACCCAGAATCTGACTGAACTCGGCAATGGTCGGAAATGAAACCAATAAAAGTGCCACCAGCACAAGGCGTTTCAAGCGAACAACGACGGCACCGCTGATTCCGAGGTCTGTTGTGTAACCAATGGCGACGGAAACCAGAAATAGTGGCAGCAACATCTGCCAGCTTAGGTGGCTGGTGTGTTCATAGATTTGTCTGGCCACGGGCAAAAGCTTTTCATACTCTTCGATGGCAGGAATTGAGTATTTCAAGGGTTCCTCCTGCCAGAAAAGACCACTTCTGAAAACCGTGCCTCACGTTGACTGAGATTTGTGGCAAAGGATTTAAATGAACTACCTTTGGTCGAAACTGCCCTGGTTTCTTTTTCGTTACCCTCGGCCAGCATCTGCGCAAGGAGACTTGTGATATGGCTTTGGATAACTTGGGACTGCGATTCAATTGAAATCAAAGTGCCGACCCCCGAAGCCGTGAGCTTCTGTGCTACACCTGGGGAGGCGTCGGCGCCCTTTCGCTCCATCTCTTTACCCGATTTGAAGGTCGTGGCCGTCTCGGGCCGGACGAGGGACACCAGATTCATGGCTCGCGAGATTTCATACTCGATATTGTCGTATTTCTCGGAGCGGTATTCTTTAGGAATCGTATGATAGACAATCCTTAAGCGATTGAGGGCTTCTTTAGGATCTTTCCATTTATTCCATTCCGAGGGTTGCACAAGATCCGCAATGGTGCGGACTCGGTAAATGCGATCTTTGATGCCAGCGAGTTCGTCGTTCATATGCTGGGACTGTTTTTCGAGTTCCACCATGGTGTGAAGCGTGTTGAACACAATCTCGGCCAGTAATGGCAAGTCCGCGCCCCAGATGTCGGCTTTGGCGCTTTGAAATGGCAGAATTGCAAATAGCAGAATTAGAATTAACTTTTTCAATTTTACTCCTTTCGTTGAGAGATGTTTTCGGTATTGGCCAACTTGTAGAATTCCGGTGTCGGGTAAAGCCGAAAGATCTGACTCATGGTCGGGCTTAAGGCGAAAAACTCGGAGTAAACTGGTTTCTTCGAGGTCACTGACAGGGCCCTTGCAATATCTGACTCCGGAAGGTCAAAAGTTTCTTTTAGAAATTCTGCCGCAGCTCCATTTTGCAAAAATATTTTAGTAAAGCTATTGGTGAAAATCATTTTCGCAAAAGCCTCATCGCCATAGTCGGCCAAGTTCTGAGTGATCGAGACTATTCCAGCGCGGTATTTGCGAAGGGTCCGGTACATTTCTTCTAAGAAACTTTTACTTTGAGCAAAGAACCGCCAAACCTCATCAAAAACGATCAAAGTTCTGGAGTAGGTGCCGTTAACGAGATCACCCCACAAAAGTTCCGAGAGTAGTAAGATCGTAGTTCGTTGAAGGACCGGGTCTGAGTCCAACTCTTTAAAATCAAAGGCGGTTACCTGGGACTTGATGAGGCTTTGTAAATCATCACGCGCCGAAACTGAATCCAAGGACAAGTGAGGCTTTAGCCAATGCGCAAGATCCTGGTAAAACCGCTCGGGTTTTTTGCTAGCTAACTTTACAAGTTCACCGATTTTAAGATTCGTCCCTTCGACATGGCGAAGGAGGTCATCAATAGCAACTCGGTGGGAGTGCGATGTGACTTCCAGAGCCGCAAAGAGTCTCGATGAATGTGCGGTAAAATCCGGTGCCATCGACTAGCTTTATTTTTAGGAAACTTGCAAGCAGGCCGTGGGCCTCAGGAATAGTTAGAAGCTGACTGCGGCCGCCATTGGCCTCAATAATTCGTCGGTAGGAGCCGCCAATATCAAAAATGCAAAGTCGGGTATTGGGATCGTCCTTAAGAGTGGACGACAAGATGGCATTCATCAAAAAGCTTTTACCAGATCCTGAGGCACCGCAAATGAAGGAATTGAAATTCAGATTTTCTTTTGAGAACAAATTTAAATGCGAAAGCTCATCACTGCGGGATCGTAACTCCAAAAAGGAACTATCGTTGCTCCGGGAATAGTCATGAAGCAGGGGAAGGATCTGGGCCAGGTTTTCTGTAAGAATCGGCAGTTTTCGAATTCCTAGAGGTATACCTCCGGGCAAATGACTTAGCATCACCGGGAGTGTTCCTAGGCCTTCGGGATAAAGTCCGGCATTGCCAAGGCCTGAAACGACGCGTTCAAAGTCATTAACGACATTCCTGGTTTCTTCCTCAGGCCCCGAGACTATCAGGCCCAAAGAAATCTCGAATAAAGTTTCTTTCGCAACCAGGATTCGCTCTAAGGTTTCTTCAGAGGAACTTAGCACCGAATTAGATTCGATGTTTTTGACCTCCAAGGAGTTTGTGACGGACAGGGCATGACTGACTCGGCGCTTTGTTTCAAGCTGGCGCCGGATCTTTTTTCGATCTGGAATATTAAACTTGAGCGAAAGCGTGAAAGGCACCTGACTTTCAAAAGGGGCTGAAGGCAGCCCTTCCAAGTCACTTGGGGAAGCTCCGTTAGCGATAGGACATGAAGGGTGTCGTTACCGACGCGAAGGCAGTCTTTTTCCCACACGACATCCGGAAGAGAATTTGCGTGAACTTTTTTGCCAAACATTGATGAAACATAAGATTTCCAGGTGGTTTCACCCAGTGGCACCGGATGCAGTTTGAGTTCTCCTAGTAGCGCTTGAAAATGGGAATAGCTCTCTTCTTTTTTAACTTTTTCAAAGACAAGGATTGTCGTTTTAAGCCCCTTGATTTCAGAGCGTAATTGAGAGCGGAACAAAATGATCTGACCTTCAAAAAAATTGGGAAGTCTTGTTAAAAGCTCCGAAAGCTTTTGAAAAAAGCCGTCGCTACTGGGGCCGTCGAGCCCCTCTTCAAATAAACCCAGAGAAAGAGGCTCCATCTCAAAACTTTTTAAAATAGTTCCGTCTGAATGCTCAATCAACCCGTCGCCGATCCATTTGGTCTGTAGTATTGCCTTTGTGAGGGAGTATTTTCTCATAGGTTTAATTCCGTCCTTTGTGACCCTCGACAGGCGTGGCCAAGATAAACATGGGGTTCGATAATAAAACGTACGAGCAGCTCCAGATGGCCATTTTTTTGTCCATGGGAAATGATTCGGAGAATTGCCAAGGTGCCAAGTCCAAGGCCCCAAGAAAAGTACAAGGGGGCTCGCATGACATTGAGGACCACATTGGATCCGGCCAAGATCGAAAAGGCCGTCACAATATGACTGACTTCAAATCCCCAAAGTTGTGAACGATTCATATTGCTCGTGGGACAATTCTTCATCGAACCACCCGTTGAATCAGATCCACGATACTTTGGGCGCCAAAAAGAATCGTGGCCCCCGTCACGGCATAGACCAGGTGTTGTTTCGCATTTATGTTTCCGGTGAAGAAACTAAAGGCTGCAAAACCAAGCCCCAGGACTGCGAAGATCGGCAGGATGGATCCGATGACGACGTTTTTCAGTCCCATTAACGAGGACTCGACGGAGGCTTCGGCAAGGGGGGCTACGATCATTAATAGTGATATGAGTGCGAATTGTTTTTTACTCATGGGTTTTTGTCTCGTTGTTTTGAAGTTGGATGACATAGCGCTGGCTTGGCAGCATATAGAGTTCAAAGCTCAATGAGCCACCGGACTTTGAAGCCCAGGCACGGCCCACGCGATTCCATGCGGTTTTCTTTTCGGGGGTGCCGTTCTGTTTGGTTTCGTATTCCTTGGCGACAAGGATATCGTAAAATCCGTTATTCATGTTTCCTCCTGAGCTGGTATTAGCTCGGTTAATTCTGGTTCTTGTTTGTGCAGGTGTAATAGGCCTGTGGACCAAAGGTAGAAGTCGTAGCAGTCAAGGGTCATGACCGGGGGGCAGGCATTTGAACTGCCTGCCCAGTGCGCCAATGATTTCGATGTGATTTTCGCCTGAGACTGGGGAATTCGATGTGCTCCCAGTGGTTCAATTCGGAATCAAAATCTGGAGAGTAACCACACTCCCAGCAGTTTGAATGCGTTGCCAAGTGCTCAAGTGCATAGCCCCCGCACCGCTGACAAAAGGTAAAATTATTCATTACAACACTCCCATTTCCGAGAGGCTGTAAGTTGTGCCTCTCATATATGGGAAGTGGGTGACAGGGGGTTACTCTTTGGCGAGTTGAGTCTAACTTTTATCCCTTAGCTGGCATTTGAAATGGGCCTTGTTCGACTGTGGAAATATTCAAAGAGTTTTGAGTCTTGTTTAAGAGCAAGAGAGGTTTCTGATAACATAAATGCATTGAGTTGTTCTTCAGTATTCGGCGATAATAGAGGTCCTTTTGTGCTTTGGCTCTGTGTCTTGATTTGCTGTAGCCTATGTAGCATACACATGCATAAGCTAAGCCATGCAACAACTAATTGAATGTCGTCAGTGCCATTTAGTGCCTTAAAATGCACAACATCATTTTTAATGATTAATTTACTGTTACCATTCGACGTAAGAATTTCCTGAAATAGGATCTCCAAATTGTTATGCATCTCTTTTAATGTAGAGGTATGAACATCATTTCTCAACCAACCAAGATGTAATTGACAACTCGTTCTACTATTGAATTTTAAATTGTTTTTTTGTTTTATATTTTGAATGACGTTAATAGCCTTAGTGAGCTCAATAATGCCGGCTTCTCCCATGAGTAATCTTGATGTAATCTTAATGCCAGAATTTTTGTTCCATTCGTATCTCCATAAACGTCTATTTGCACTAAGTGTTTCTTCGGAAGAAGAATTTGTGCGAGATACGTTTTTTTCGCCTATTTCGACTCTGAGTAAGTTAAAAATGGTTCGTCCAATGTGTTCGCATTTCTTTTGTCCTTATCTTCGGATTGGCCAAAATTATCCCAGCTAACGTCGAAATCAAATGAAAATGATTGACCATCGTTAATTGGGAAGCCTTGTAAAGAAATGAGAGAGGTCTCTTCGATTAACTTAATACTCCCTTTCGGCGAGTAATTGTATATTGGTTGATCAATAGACGTTACGTCAGATTTATTTGAATCCGGAGTAGCTCCGTTTGGTGGACTTGTCTTTGACATAAAGACGTCTCGATGTTCAAACATTTTTCTAATTGTTTTATCGCCAACAACAACATCATGTACGTCGATAATATTGAATGATTCTTTTTTTCCAGGAATCTTTCGCGCGCCTCGCCCACATATTTGCATAAATAGCGTGTCGCTTTGTATGGGGCGTGCCACGATTATAGTTTCAATCTCCTTTACGTCAAAGCCCATTGTTAACATTTGAACATTGATAAGTATATTCAATCCATTTTCTTTTCGAAATCTATTAATTAATACTGTGTTGATTTTGTGTTTATTTGAACTCCATCCTGAATGAACAACTCCGCACTTATACCCTAAATTTGAAAATTCTTTTTCTGCTAAAAAGGCTTCTTCAATTGTGCCAGCGTAGTACATTGTTTTGCCCTTAATATATTTAGCGTCGTGACATTTATTTACAATTTTTTTTACTCTAACGCTCCTGTTGCTGATATCGCTTATACATTTTGTATTGAGTGTTCTTTTCTTTTTATCACAGAATTGTGGTTCAAATTTTTCACCGGTATTAAGTCTGATTATATTGCACGTTGCAAGATAATCGGGCGACAGGTCGCAGTAGTTGAGCTTAAAGATTGGCTCTTTAGCGGCATCCTGAAGTGATTGATTCCAGGTGGCGGTCATGTGCAAAACTGGTTTATTTAATCGCTTTGCTTTTTCAACTATTTTTGGAAGCATTCGTAGACCACGGGCGTATCCCCAGTGAGCTTCGTCGACGACAAGCAGTGAAAATTCCAACTCATTAATTCTATTTATAGCTGTATGCGGTGTCGATAAGACAAGCTTTCCCCTCTCGCCTCGCCTGTAAGCTTCAAATGCATTCAATGAATTATTGCGACCTAGAATTCGTATTTTATTATTAAAGTTTTTATTGGATTGACAGTATGTTTCTGCGTGCTGAGATAGAATTTCCCACGAAGGAGCTAGCACGAGAACATTTTCGCCCTGATTTATGTACTTAT
The DNA here is from genome assembly GCA_016719575.1 of Pseudobdellovibrionaceae bacterium. GTDB lineage: Bacteria > Bdellovibrionota > Bdellovibrionia > Bdellovibrionales > Bdellovibrionaceae > JACMRP01. The sequence continues at coordinate 126,174 of JADJYV010000006.1, forward strand.
CGCATACATATTTTGAAGTGGTGAATGTTTTTCCAGATCCAGTGGGCATTACGAGTCCGTACTCAGCGAATTTACTTGATATTTTCGCTTTCATCTGAGCGATAGCTAATTTTTGATAGGGATACGGCATCCTGTCGGCAACGTCTTTACTAAATTGGTATTTATTCTTGTTGTTTGCTTCTATTGTTCTTTTGTATTCTAAATTAATATTATCTAAGTGTAGTCGGTTGAGGTACTTTATTTCTTCTGGGCTGTTGGTGTTCTCAGTTTCCAGACCCTCATCATCTTCACTATCTAAATGGTCTCTATCGATTTTATAATTTGACATGTGTTGGCACCTTATTAAGTTTAAACGAGTAGTGTCTCAAGTTGGGGCGAATCACTCGCTTCAGGTTTTAAACTAAGAACTTTTTCGGAATTAGATTAAACTAACTTGAGGTGAAAGTTTACAACATCAGAATTTAGTTGCTAATGATATAAGCTGAGGCGCCAACTGTAAAAATAATGAAGTACCCCCATCCTATGCGCAGGGGATGGGGGCTTTTGTCCTCATTTTTTAACTGATTTTTTCTTCTTCTTCGCCTTTTTCTTAGAAGTGGTCTTCCGTTTTGCGGGCGACCCTATCGATTCGCAAATTCTCATGACTTTTTCCAGGTGCTTTATTGTGGGGCACTTTTTCATCTTTGTATCTCCTTCGTGTTTTTGGTTGATTTGTTATTCTTCATCTGGCGCTTCAAGTTCGTATAATTCCAATTTTGGCAGTGATTTTCCGACAAGACCCTCAAGTTCACCGTAGAATCCTCCAATGTATAGTGCGATAGACTCAATCTCTTGCTCTCGCTTTTTCCAGTTTTTTTGGAGGGCCCTTTTTTCAACGGCCAGGGTCTCGGTCATACTTTTAATTTGTTCGCTGACGCCCTGAATTTTTTGCGTGAATTTATGACTCGTCATATATTTGAATAGGAAGTCCCTTTGATCCTTCGGTGTTTCTGCTGTAATTGTCGCCCTGGTGACTTTTATCAATTGATCACGGAGAATAGTTGCTAGCATTGGAAAAAATGGCGGAGCACAAACCCAAATGCCATCTAAGTTGCCAAAACTTTCAATATTTTTAGGCATGGCGGTGGTTACAATGATACCTATATCGTGGCTATTTTCTCTTAGATCCTTCTTGAACTTAGTTACCCACTGTGAATTCCACTCTTTAACGTCTTTGCATTCAAAAACAATAGATCCCGCAACACGGCCAGAGGGCATTTTTACTGTTAAGATGACGTCAGCACCCCGCGCACCCTTTTTTACCTCTTGAACGTCATCATCTTTAAATAGTTCAGAGAGTTTTTCTTCAACTTTTAACTCGAATACTTCGCCTTGAAGTTGCTGCGATGTTTGGGAAGACTTACGTTCGAGATCCTCTATGATTTTTTCATGTCATTCAGTTGCTTGTCTTTGGCCGCAATCTTAAGGCTCGATTCTTCATCAGCTTGTTTTTTTATCTGATCACTAAGGCGAGCCCTTTCATCGTCAAGGCGTCTCTCCATTTCGAGATTCAACTGTTTTGTTTTTGCCTCGAGTTCTCGCTGTTGCTTTCGCAGGTCAACTTCTCTTTGCTGGGCGTCCAGAGACTTTTGTCGTTCTTCCTCTATTTGATTTTTAAGGTCTTGATTTTCAGTTTTAAATTTCTGTTCCATTTTCCGAGAGAGGTCTGTCTCTAGAGCCTTACGCTGCTCTAGAAGTTCTTTTTCTTTTTGTCGTTCAAAGTCGAGACGTTCGTTTTCCATATTTTGTATTTTAAGTTTTTGGGCATCTTCTTTGGTCTTATACTTTATTTCTAATCGACGCTCTGTTTCGAGCTCTAGATCACGCGATATAACCTCAGACAGAGTGAAATTCTTGTGACAGTGAGGGCAGGTTACTTGTTCGTTTAACTTTGCCATGACGGTAGCGCTCCTAGTGTATGTGTTAGTTATTTGATAGAAATCGTTTTTAGGGTTTCGCCAGTTCTCGCTAGTAGCTGGCTTTTGCAGAGGTCTTCAATTTGGTGATGATCTTGTACGTCGTAGGCCATGCATTTTATTGCGACATTTCGGATTTCTCCGCCTGTTAGTTCGTAATTGTCGGCGAGGTCGTTCAAATTGATATTTTTGATTGTGATGTAGTCTTTAAAGCTATTCCAAATTTGCCTACGGGTGTTTGCATCTGGTGCTTTGAATTCCAAATGAAACACAAACCTTCGAGCAAAGGCTGGATCCATCATTGAAGTCCAGTTTGTGGCAGCAATTAGAATTCCGCGGAAAGACTCAATTGCATTTAAAAACTCGTTGGCTTGGGTCTTTTCCCAGGACACTTTGGCGTGACTTCGATCCAGCAAAAGGCCTTCGGCTTCGTCGATGAATAGCACGCAGGGATCTGATTCGGCTTCGCGAAACACTTTTCTGATATTTTTTTCAGTTTCACCAACATAGGCGCTTAAAAATGAACTTGGTGTCACTGTCCGTATTTTTAGTCCCAACTCAAAGGCGACGACTTCGGCGGCCATGGTCTTGCCGGTTCCGGGTGGACCAAAAAACAGGGCAGTGCGCGGGATGAAAGTCTTTAAATTTTGAGAGGGCTGTTTTTTTCGGTTGAACTCAATGAGTTTTGACAAGATATTTTTTTGAGTAATATCAAGATGAATCTGTTCGATCTTGTTTTTTGCCTCACGCGTAGCTTCGTACTTTTGAAAGTTGAACTTTTCTTCAAGCGTTAAAAGTGACTCTCGCAGGGTGGGTTCGGTGATTTTATCCTCTGACTCTAGGGCTTTTGCGAGCTGTAGTGCTTGTGGATAGAATCCCCCCGGCACACCAAAATCAGCGGCAATAGCCTCAATTTGTAGGGGCGCGATATTACTGATGTCGACGCCAGCTTTTGAGATCTTCTGCAATTCGTTTTTAAGTATTTTACTGCGAATTTCTGCAACTGGACTTTTGAAATTTATATAATATGTAATTCGTCTTACAAAATCTTCTGGAACAGAGTAATTGGTGGTAAAACATGCAACGCCGCTGAATTCCTCGAAAATTATCTTCATCCAAGGTGATGAAAGGCTCAGTTTATAGTTTCTCCAGATTAAGTTTTCACACTCATCAAATAGCAACATAATATTTCTATTTTTCGCCCGCGCTGTCGCAAAGGAAATAAGGCTTGGCATACTTCGGGCGGCAAACTCTCCCATTTGAATTCGCATGACCTTCATTCCGAGGCTTTGAGCAATGGCTTCTGCGGTCATGCTTTTCCCAGTTCCGGGGGCCCCCTCAAAAAGAAATGTAAGCCTTTTGTTGGATTCATTTGTGCTGCTTTTTTTGAAATCCTCCAAGAGATGAAGAAGGTGCTTTTTTTCTCTTTCAGGCAAGATCACGTCATCGATCTTCTGAATGGGGTCGAAGGTCTTTTTCCATTTAAAGTGTGTGCTTGGGGTGGCGCTAAAAAGTTCGTCGCTTGCGTGCAGGTTGCCGGTGAATTCTAACTCGACATCTTCCCACTTTTCGGTGTTAGCAATACTTTCTTCTTCAAGATCAATGAGGCCACTATCAAAAATACTGCTACTCGGTGAGAGGTGCTTTTGCAGGTTTTTTACTGGATAGATTTCTGCAAGGTGCTCAGTTATGTTGTAAACACTGCAAGCGTCATTTGTTCGTGAATGAGAGGGCATAAGATTTGTTAGCAGTTCACCTCTTTCTATGATGTAGAAGATGATGTCTCGCTCGATCTCATTGTGATGAAGGCTAATAAAGTTAATTATCGACCGGTTGTATTTAGTATGAGAAAACTCTTTCTCTAAAAACTCTAGGCCTGCCAGTAGGGAGTTTTGAAAATCTAAACGAAGATTCTTTTCAATGAGAAGCCGGCTTCTTTTTGATATCGTACAAAGTTCGTCGACTAAGTGCCGCACGGATTCGTGAGCCGATAGATTCTCATGGACGATGTCCTTGAGCTCATCTTCTCCGATCTTTGGGAGCAAGCGCAGGGCGCGTTTCACTTCAATTATCTGCGCACAAATCACTAGTAGGGAGCGTGGATCTTGGGGGTCCATGCTTGGTAGGCTGATGATATTTCTACATTTTATAAATTGGGTCGTGTCACGAAGGGCCTGATCTGAGAGCGTACTGAGTTCGAGTAAATGTGAGGGATCGCACAGGTCTCGATGTTGCCTATGGTGACGCGTTCGAAGTCTAGACCTAGAAAACATACTTATCTTTTTAAACGAGTACATATCGACCTCAATATAAGACGTTAATTTAAAAGACTCGTGATCTGACGGCCCGCAAACCATAAAAACAACCGGACATAGGTCTAATGTACAGAAGATAATGCGTAATGTCAATACTGTGGGTAATAAAATAATGTTAAATGTAATTAAAATGAGATAAAATCAGTAATTTTAATTAAGAGACCAATAATTTATGACGATACTAATTAGGACGGGCAGGGGGATATGGCTGGTAATAAATCTGTCTCAATTACATCCGGCATCGATAAGTATGAGCTCCCGCAGCGCTTGGAGTACCTGCGCGGACGTCGGAATATGACCCAGCAAGAGCTCGCAAAGGTCGCTGGTATAAGTCAGTCTACTGTTGCGCAGATCGAGAGCGGAAAGAAGGATCCATCTCTTTCTACATTGAAGAAAGTGGCTCAGGCGCTCGACGTCCATATTGCTGTTTTATTTTCAAGCGATGATGTTCATGTCTTTGATATGGCAAGGCTCAAGAAGAAATATGACCATGTTGATAAACTCAATCCAACGATTTTCTACGCTCTCGGGCGAGTGATGCAGTATGCACGGGAGATTGGATTTCTTTAGTGATGAGGTAATTAAGGCGAACCAGGCGGGAGTAGATGGTATTCTGGCGACATAGATTTTCTATGTACCATTTTCGACGGAAGGCAAAGGCGGCATCGTACGCATTAAAGTTCTTGAAACAAATACGGGTAAGAAATTCTATGATAAATTTTCTTTAGTAAAAGAAAAACCCACCGTTTTTCATGGGGCACATCTGGACCAAACCAGAGTCCCTTCGGTGGGCGCTGAGTCTTCGTTGACCGAATCAACTACGACTCAGCCAATCAATATAGACGACTTTATACAGAACGTCAAGAATCTACAGGTTTTCGATCCATATTTCCAAGTTACTCCAAAAAATAATCAGTGATGTCCGCAATTAAGCGTGCGCAGGGATAGGGAGCGACTGCGCTGGTAATAATTTTAGCAGGGCCCGTTTTTTTAGGGTCTTAACGGTGGATCTGCTAATACCAAGCTTTTCTGCAATATCTCGCTCGCTCATTGAATCCCAGAATGTCATTTCGATAATTCGCCGTTGTTTTGGCGTGAGTTGACTTAGTGACATATGAATTTTGTTTTGTAGTTCTGGATTCGCGCATGATTGGGTAAATTCAAAAATTGATCCTTGCCGCTCCAGATGTTTTTGATAAATGAAAACAGGAACGAGTGATTCTGAAAGTGATGAGTCAAGGTTGCGAAGATAACGGTCCCAGGTTGTAGAGTCCCAAGATTGGGATGAGGTCCTTAATGTTTCATCGGAGAGTGTTTTGCCGCATTTGCAAAGCCAAGGCTTTTCGTGGTGGGTTTTGATAGATTGAGACTCCATTGGGGGTCTCCTTTCGGAAGCTGCGCGGTCGGTCCTTAATTACCGACATATTTGCCAACTTCACGGGACCGCATCCATCTCGAATGGTCGTGCTGATCCCAAGCTTTCTGTTGCCGCCCGTGGTGACGGGTAGGCGTGCTATTTTTCCAGTTCTCGAATAACGTTCTTTTGAATCTCAATTCTTGGGCTCCACTTTCCTTTGTGAAAATGAACAGTCAGACTTCCGAACTCAATACCAAGAAGTTCGGCGAGGCTATCCAAGGCTTTTAATAGCAATTGATTCTTCACTTCTGGCGTGCGCTCGGAACTATAATTCGCCAAATTAGCAAATTGATTGTTTTTCATGTTTAAGTCTCCACTTAGTCACCCGTGTAATTGATTTCAGGCTGTATAGTGGGAATAAATGAGCTTCGTCAAATATTTTTTGTTGACAGTAATTCGCTAAAATAGATATCAACTGCCGCATGCAGAATGACCCGACACTTATTTCAGAACGCATTCGCTCGTTACGCATGGCGAGGAATATGAAACAGGCAGAGCTAGATGAAAAAGCTAACTTGCCTCGCTCTACTGTTTCTAAGATTGAAAATGCAAAACGGGAGGCCACCGCAAGTGAGCTTGTCCGAATATCCCAGATTTTGGGTGTTACACTCGATATGCTTGTGACTGAAAGTGATTCCTTCGTTTATCGAGAAGAAATAAAAGTAATCGAGGCATTAAGGGAAATTCCCTTCGATGATTATAAAAGAATACTTCATACAATAGAGGCCCAAGTTTATTTCACCTCGAAAGATGCGCAAGCTCCGCGGCGGGGATATTTGGAAGCGCTTGTCGGATCTTTAACGCAACTGTCGCAGGCAGATAGACGGCCTCGCAGTAATTTTGAAGATAAAAAACGAATTACGAGAAAAGATTAATACCATAAGGGGGTACTATGGAAATCGAACGTAACAAAAATGGTGCAAAGTCCTCTGGGGAAATCACCGGTCAGCGGCTTGATTCCCAGAACGCAGATAGGGCAGAAGTGCCAAGCATTCGCCTCACCCCTGAGCAGATCGAGGAGATCCATGCGGATGAGTACTCGCTGACTCTGTTTTATGCGACCCGTGTTGAGCCCATGACACTGAATCAATTGAAACGCGAATTTCCAGAGACCGAACCCAAAAAAGCCCAGTCCGTTATGGAGCGTTTTCTCAAGGTCGGTTTGGTTCAGGTGTCGTCTGAGGGGACCTACTATTCGAATTATCCTGAAAATTACATTAACTATTCTCATTATAGATATGATGGCGATCTTGAGGCCCGAAAGGACTCCAAAGTTTTCCAATTGATGAAAGAGTTCACCGGAAAGAGCGAGTATTGGAAAGACAAAACTTATTTTTCGATGGATGCGTTCTACACCAAAGAGCAGAGTGATGAGCTTTTAGAAATGTTTAAGGCGATTAAGTTGAAATCAAAAGAGTTCGCCAACGAAAATGCCAAGAAGAAAAACATTCGTGGGTTGAAGTTTCGGCGAATGAAGTTTTATGACATGACCTTTGCATTCTTGTTTGCAGTACTTCTGACTCTGGGGATTTCAAGCAAGTCCGACGCTGGCGGAAATGATCCATTCATTGGCCTTTTTAAGGTGGCCCCTGTGGAAGCTATGAATTTTCTTAGTAGGTCCCGACTAATTGGTGGCGGTAATGATCCGACAGGGATGATGATATTAAGCATTTCGCCGATTCAGTACGCTGCTCTAGTCGATTTACCAAAAGACTCAAGCTCTGAAGGTGGGGGAGGACATGATCCGAATAGTGGTGGCGGGACCAGTGACCAAAGTGTTGGCGGTTTGGCTCCATCTTGTTATTTTGAACTTGAGGGGAAGGTTTTCTCAACTAAGTCGACTCAAATATGCAGACTAAAGAAACTGATCGATTACGTGAATATTTGTGGAGATAGCGATCATCCTCTGTGTATTGAGGCTATGCAACAAGCAGAGATACTAATTCAGAGAATTGAATCTGAAGGTCTTGCCGAGTGAGGGCATTAGCAAAAGCTCAGATAGTCACAGGAGTCCGGGGATTTGCTGCGATGATATTTACTATCGCGGCGTCTCCTGTTTTGCATGAGGCTGGGGTCAGTTTTAAAACGATCTCGCTGGGCTTTGGTGTTCTGTATTCCATCTTGGCTATCGCTGAAATCCCGACGGGGGTTTGGGCAGATATTTTCGGCGCACGAAAGTCGGCAATCGTAGGTGGGATACTTCAGACACTTTCCTTGGCTATTTTGGGGCTTGGATCTACCGACACGTGGTGGGTTCTTCTCGGGTTTGCTATTTATGGTTTTGGATCCAGTTTTGTTTCGGGTGCGCTTTCAGCTTTGTTATTTGGTGCTGCTAAAGAAGAAGATGGTGAGTCGTTTAACTCGAATCGTTATTTTTCCATGATAGAAAAAGTCGCCGTAGCGAGTTACATTGTAGCTAGTGTGTTGGTGGGATTCTTGAGTGAGTCGTTTGGCCGAGGGGCATTCTTGTGTGCCGGTGCTTTTTATCTGGCTGCCGCTGGCTTCATTGCTTTCGCTTTGAGTGAGCTTTCGCCAGAGCGTGAGTTTCATTCGACTAGAAAAGAGTTTGTCGCTCGAATTCGTGAAGGATTGGCCGCAATTCGTCAATCGATTCAGCTTCAAGGCGCTTCTACCTATTCGGGTCCTTCATCAGGTTGAAGCTATACTTGGCGTTTTGTGGTTACCATGGATCAAGGATCTCGGCGGTGGAGACGCGAGATGGTTTTCGGTTCTTGCGACGGGATCGTATTTGCTTCGTTATGTAGTGAATCATTATTTCTCATCTAAGAGCCACCCAGCTTCGTACATTCCTCGAATTACATATTCACTTGCATATATGGCCCTGGGTTCTTTGATTTGTGTGTTTACTGAAAGTGTATGGATCGCACTGTTTGGTGTTTGGACGATGGCTGGGGCGCGCGGCGCGTTTCTTCCGGCGGTTCAGGCGATTCAGCATGAAGAGTTTCCTGAGCGGGTGCGTACCACCGGATTGTCTGTGATGAACTTTTCGACTGAGGCTATATTTGCGGTGAGCTACTTTGTTTCTGCACCCTTTATTGATACAATGAGTACCAAGTGCGCTTGGGGAATTTCGGCGATTTGCTTTATTGGGTCAGCTTTGATTTCTGTGTCTAGTGCAGCTTTCAGAAGTCGCCAGTGATGGCATACTAGTACAGTTCTCACTTGAACTAGGCAGCAACGTCGGGGCCAGGACTACTGACAACTGACTTTATTCGAGAAAGATCCACATCAATGAAGGAATAGCCATTCAAGTGGCAGAACTTGAGAAGGTACGAATAGAACTTCGACGCATCGCCTTCAGTTGTTGAATCTTGATTGTCTTGATATTGCTTCCACGCCTTTAAGATTTCCGAGTCTTTTAAAACCTTTTGATCTTTGCGCGCATTTGCACGTTTGGTTTTTTCTTCAAATCTATAACCAAATCCGTCGTTGCAACATTCTCGGAGGATGTTTTAGCTTTGTATCCCTTGAAAGAAAGTTGAACTTTGTCGAGGAGGTCAGCATCTTCAACTTCGAATCCAGCATCATTGAGACTGTCCATCAGGGCCTGCCAAACATCGCCCGTAGAACTATTGAAAACCAAGCTAAGTTTCGAACCCTTCTTTAGGACTCTGTTCATTTCTAGAAACGAAGAACGCATTAGATCGGCATACGTAGTTAGAGTTTTGCCGCCAGCATTTGTCTTCAATGATCGATTTACAACGGCTTCTTTAACAATAGACGTGGGCGAACCAAGCCATGCTTCGGCAATAAAGTTGCAGTCAGCATAAAAAATATTCGATCCAAAGGGCGGGTCCGTGTAAATGTAGTCGATGGAATTGTCGTCTAAACTTAATTCAACGGCCGAAGTTCGATTTATCTGTATATGTGAGCTCGTTCCATAGCGTTTCAACTCCGCAAAGTATTTGACGAGAGTTTCGATTTTGTTTTCGAAGATTTTGAAGACGTTTCCTTCGCTATAGAGTTGAGGGAAATAGAGGGTTCCTGTTAGTGGCCTGTGTCCACCTTTTAAATTGAATCTCCTCATTTTTGACCCATGCCAGGCTGTGTTCGTAAATGCGAGGAGCAAAGCAGCTTTTGTTCGTAGATTTTTAACGGCATTTATTTCGTTAAACAATGAGCCCAAGGCAAACCAGTTTACGTCAGAATAAAAATCTCTGAGCTTATAAACATTTTGAAGATGTAACGCAGATCTAATGTGCATTTCACGATTTTCATCAAACTTGGTCATCCCTAAAAGATCAATTCGGCGACTAACTCGATAATCTTCAACCCGAGTTCGAATTGGCTCACGACTAATTTCGACGTTAACATTTCGTCCTTTTCCTACGGAAAGTGATGCCGAAACTGCTTTTTTTCCGATACAATTCAGGTCCTTCTTCCCAAAAACGTTTGAGCAAGATGTACAGCAGATTTTGCTAGGAACTGAAAAGGATTTCGTCTGCTTAGCTAAATCCCAAGACGATATGTGCTTCCGACATTTCGGACATTTATAGGAATTTGCGTAAATGACATAGCTAACTTCGCATTCTTGGCCATTATGAAAAACGTAATAAGGCGAATTCTCGTCAAGGTTTGACATAATTCGCTTTGATTCATTCATCAAGTCATCAATGTCACAAAAGGAAACGTGGTTAGAGGCTAGGTGAATAGCTAAAGATCCGATATCGGACAAAAATGCATTTCTTCCAGTTAGCTTAGAAGCAAGGCCGGTCATTCCGCTGCCGCAGAATGGATCGAGTACCGCTTGTCCCTTCTTCGTGTTCTTCAAAATTCGTTCGACAATTGAGTCAACTGGTACCTTAGTTGGATATGAATGAGTGTTGTAGAAGATACTACCTTTTGAAGTTCCTTTTTTTTTTCAAGTCATAATCGACAGCTTTCGATTGGGAGACTTTTGGAAGTCGGATAAGTAATCACTATTAACATACGTTGAATCGAAAATAGAATCTGGCGAACGATGTGTATTCTTGATGCTGCTCAAATTTCAACTCCACTTTTTAGTAGTTTAACAAGCTTCTTTTGCTAGGTATTTTCAAAAATTCACTAGCCAAACTAAAGACTTGCACAAACCAGCTCTTAGGCGAGTTATTGTTTAGTGGTTCACTAGGTTTTTGAGTTAGGTCGGGCTCGAGGGTACACTTTTTGAGTGTCGAACCGTCTTAACGTAAAAGAGTTGCATGAATGCTTTTTGCATGATCTAGAAGATCGTGTGGTTTCTTATTCGTCTAAAGAAAACAAACCGCTAGATGTAGATCTTAGAAAGCCTATGAGTGACTTAAAGGTCTATCTTTTTAATTTGACTAAGCCACCTGGCGGTCGTTCTGAGAGCGAATACAAAATCCAACTTATTATTCCAGGCCAACCTCGTGGAGAAAAAGGAAATTTCGATCTAACTAATGAAGAACGAATTGTCATACTTGCTGGATACGACTCTTTTTTTTGTGTTTGGGTACTCTGGGACGCATACCTCTACCGCGACTTTTCCTATTCCAGAAATGTTCAAGTTCAGGCGTACGCACTAATCAAGGCAGTGACATCCGGAATAGGTCAGCAGGAACGTGAAACCAAAAATGGCACGGAAACAGTAATAACCTGTTCGAGACGGAACTTGGTGTTGGGTCTCCAAATGAGAATCTCGATGTGGGCTCGCGAAACGGTTAAGCGCGCATGAGTTTGCAAGATTTAAAGCTAAAATTTTGCTATGATTCCGGTCCGGACAGCTTAGCGAATGATTTCTACGTTCCGTGCATGCAAAACTCAATAAGTTATGATCGCGCAGTCGGTTTTTTTTCAAGCTCGGTCTTCGAAATTAACTGGCGTGGTTTGCGAATTCTTCTGTCGAGTGGTGGAAGTATTCGACTAATTTGCTCTCACATTTTACAAAACAAAGATCTAAAAATTCTTTCGAGCGCACCGCAAAACGTCTCAGGAATTGTTGAAGAGTCGCTGCTAAAGCAAATCGATGAACTGATGGCATCGAACAAATCAAGGGCTGCGTTGCAAGTCTTTGCATTCTTGGTTTCCAAAAATAAGCTAAAAATTAAAATTGCGATTCCTGAGTCAAATCTAGAAAGTAAGTTCTCGAACTCGATCTTTCACTCCAAAGTTGGAATATTTAGAGACAGCTTCAAGCAAACAGTGGTTTTCAAAGGATCGTCCAACGAGTCAAAGAGTGCATTTTCTGACGATGGAAACTCTGAGACTGTGGACGTCTACTGTTCATGGATCAACGAGTGCGAATCGAAACGAGTTGAAAAGGCGACAAACGATTTTGAATCTCTTTGGAACAACTCTTTTGAGGGAGTCCGGGTTTTTGATTTTCCCGAAGCCGCTCAACGCAAGCTTGTAGTTTCGGCGAACTCGGAACTCTTTGAAAAGGCATTGTCATTTCTAGAGAGCAGCCATGGAGACGAGGCCTCTGAAGTTCCTTTTATGTCAATCAATGTCGATGAAAGGACTAATTCATATGGTGCAGAAGTTGTTCTTATGAGGCACCAGGCCAGCGCCCTTGAAGAATGGAAAGAAAACCAGTGCGTCGGACTTATGGAACATGCGACTGGATCCGGCAAAACTATCACCGGCCTAATGGCCGCAATTCATTGTTTGAACTCGAATCACTCGGTTCTCATCGTAGTACCAAGCACGCTACTGTTAAAACAATGGAATGAGGAAATAAAAAAGATTCTGAAGCCTCCAACTCATGTACTGCTGTGTGGGGACGGAAACAATTCATGGAAGAACGGACGACTGTACGAGTGGATATCCGAGGCAAAGAGTCCCAGAGTGGTTCTTTCTACACTTTCTACAGCAGCAAGCGATGAGTTTATAAGTCAGCTTAAACGGGTTTCAAATTGGGGACTTATTGCCGATGAGGTTCACCGCCTAGGGAGTGCTGGATGTGTTGAATTGCTCAATACATCTCCTCGGATACGCTTGGGGCTCAGCGCTACTCCCACGAGATTTGGAGATGTTGAAGGCACGGATCGTATATTAAGGTTTTTCGAAAAGATTCTTCCAACGAAGTTTCATGTGAAGGATGCAATCGCGCAGAATATCCTCACACCTTACCACTACTCGTTGAGTACGGTGGAGTTGACCGATGAAGAAATGGAAAAATGGATTTCGATTACGAAACGAATCGTAATCCTCAGTGCCAATTCCAAGAATTCGAACAATGCTGACGGAACGCAACTACAAAGGCTTTTAATCGAACGTTTTCGGATTATAAAAGCAGCTGAAAAAAAGATTCCCAAAGCCGTTTCAATTCTTAAAGACCGATACCGCATGGGTGAAAGGTGGATCGTCTACTGCGATTCAATTTCGCAAATCGAAGAATTGTATAGCTTAATCTCGCAAGATCACATGTCTGTTTCGAAATACTATTCTGGAATGAACGGTGATCCACAGCAGACCATCAAGTACTTCGAGTCGATCGGGGGAATTGTACTTTCGGTTAAGTGCCTAGACGAAGGTGTTGATATTCCGGCTGCGAGTCATGCTTTGATAATTGCCGCTTCGCAGAACCCACGTGAGTTCATTCAACGTCGAGGTCGAATCTTGCGAAAGTCGAAAGATAAAATCATTTCGTATATCACCGACTTGGTAACGCTTCCTAATTCGGACCATGGGATCGAAGACTCAAAGGTTGGATCGAGGTTCATAACCTCGGAACTTTCCCGTGCTGCGCTTTTTGCTGGGGACTCAATCAATAGCAGTGTCAAGTTTGATATTGAGCGAATTGCAGAGCGTTTTAAATTAGACATTAAAGTCAATTCCGAAGAGGGAATTGAAACGGACTCGGAGGAAGAAGATGGATGAACTTAAGGAGTTGCGATCGGTTTTAAAAAGAATTTGGGAAGAGTTGGAAGACGAGCAGAAAATTGATTTTAAACTGGTAGAAAAAATTCTGAAAGCTGAGGCTGACAGTCAAGAAGACTCACAGCGAGCTAAGCAGGCTACGACCATGCTAATCGAAGAATACCTCAATCAAAAGGTTCCCTAAATGCTTAAAGTCAAAAAACTAATTCTAAATGATTTTGGACCGTATAAAGGAAGACAAGAAGTAACCTTTCCGGATTCACCAGGTGTCGTTGTATTTTTTGGTGAGAATGGCCGGGGGAAAACCTCTCTGTTAAATGCAATACGATTTGTACTGTTCGATAGAATCATTGGACGCGGCTCGAAGTCCGTTGATTACAAGAATATTTTGAACTGGGAATCCGATAAAGAGGGAAAAACACAGTTTTCTGTTGAACTTGTTTTTTTATTCGGTGGTGAAGAATACCACTTGACTCGGCTTTGCAATCTAAGCCCATCAACTCCTCAAAAAACGGAAACGTTTCTTCGTAAGCAAGGCGTGAATCTATCAACCGATATCGCGCAGAAGATGATTAGTAAAATGATGCCGGAGCAAGTTTCTCGATTTTTTCTATTCGATGGTGAACTTCTTCAAGAATACGAGGATCTCCTTCTCGAATCTACGCAAAGTATTGGAATTAAAGAGGCGATCGAACGGATTCTGGGAGTTCCGATTTTGACTAACACTCTTTCCCACCTAACCGAAGCATCTCGAGAAGCGAAAAAGACTGAAGCTCGATCACTTGAGAATGTCAGCAAAACTAAGCATATCGGAGAGGCGTTGAAGCAACTCCAAGAATTCGAAGCGGCTTTTGAGCTCGATAAGCGAATGTGCGAAAAAAATCTCACAGATGCGCGAGGCGAAAAATTGGCTGCTGAATCCGTAATGCGTGAAAATGAAAAAGCTGGGGAAGTAATCGGAAGAAAGAGTGTGCTTTCTGACGAAATCAAAACTTTGGAGAATGATATCGTTAGACTCGAGTCTGATTTGAGCGGTCAATCAAAGAATATTTGGTTGTTGCCCATTAAGACTAAGATTCAAGAGTTGCTCAATAATCTTATCAATGAACAAGACAAGAAGATGCAGCAATACGCCAATCACGTAACCATGCTTTTAGCTCGAAAGAGTTCCGAGGAAGGCCAATGCGCTTTATGCGAAAGTAATTTGAGTGCAGATGTTCGATCGAAGCTTTCAACTAGAGCGACAAGCTTCGGCGAGGCTCATTCCTTTACTGAGATGAATTCGTTCGGTGGACGTATTCAGAAGTTGCAGGATTTGTCCAATCGAACTGATTCCAGTTTGATCCAGCACTTGTTAAATGAAATTAAATCTAAAAAGAATCGCGTTTACGAAAGGCGAATGGAAATTTCTGATATTGAGAAACAGCTGATTGGCATCGATGAAAAAGAGATTTCGCTGAGTAAGGCGAGGTTTGAAAGAGCAATCAAAGAAATTTCTAAACTCGAAATTACGCTTCAGAAAATCACTGCAGATCTTGAAAAAAAGAAGGCCGAAATTCAGGAGCTACAAAAAAGCTTGAGCAAAATCACTGAGAAGAAGGGGTCGAAGGACACGCTTCGACGAACCTATTACGATCAACTAATGGAAATATTCTCATCTGGACTATCGACTTATCGAGATCGTTTAAAACACCATGTTGAGAAAGAGGCTTCTCTGCTTTTCAAGGAGTTTACGAGTGATACAGACTATGATCGTCTGAAGATAAACCAGAACTATGGACTTACGATCGTTCATAGAGATGATTCTGAGATTCCTGTTCGATCGGCGGGGTTCGAACACATTGTTGCTCTTTCTCTTATGGGTTCACTCCAGAAAAATGCTCCGTTGCAGGGGCCAATTTTTATGGATAGTCCAATGGGTCGTCTGGATCGAGTTCACAAGGTCAATGTTACTAAAGGCCTTCCAAATATGTCCGAGCAGGTGGCTTTGTTAGTGTATGAAGAGGAAATCAGTCAAAAGATGTGGAGGCCATGCTGGGTGCGAAGCTATTGAAGCGGTATCATCTTAAAAGAATTTCGGCTCGTCACACGATAATTGAGGAGAAATAAATGGCTTCAAAAGATAAAGTAACCATTGGTCTGACCCAGAATGGAAAGACATTTTTGGAACAAATTTTTAAACTTGGATGGTTCAATCAGGATCTCGATCTCGCTAAGTTTGCTATTTCTTATGCCGTGTCCAAGAAAGTAGATCAGAGTGAAGCGAAGGGTGCTTCGACCGTTTGGAACGTGGGATCCTTGGATTCGGATGGTTCAGTAGCCTTCATTATCAGTGAAATTTACGGTGAATGCGATACTCCATACAAACTCGCAGAATATTTGATCGATGAAGGTCTAAAAATGATTGTTGAGCGTGTCAACAAGAAGCCGGACATCAGTTTGATCGAGATGCTAGCTCCGTAGTGACCAAGGCATTCGTCAAGTCGAGGACGATACCAACAACAAATTCGAAAAAGCATCTCTTGATTATTTGATGGAAAAGGTCGCCTTATTACGGGGAAGTCAGGGTCTAGAGATGCCATTTCTTACATAGGTGATTCCGTTAAAGTTCGTTGCATTTGTCCTGTCCGCGCAGTCCCTCGGTTAAAATATTTTCGATTATCTTCCAGGTCTTAAAAACTATCGGTCGGTCAAACCGCATCTCCTAAGGCCTTAATTTGTTTTTAAAAATTATACTTTTTAGATGCGTCACTATCTTTTTTTCTGTTGTCCTCTTGGACCTTCTTTTTTAAAAGAGTATCAACTTTATCCATTAGATCTACTTTTACCAATTCTACTTCAAGTGGCTTTTCTCCGAACATTGTTTTGACTGAAAAGATATTTAAAATGTTTCCTTGCCCACTCCACTCCGACAGAAAAATAGCGTCCCCGCCACAGTAGTTAAAAAACCGCCCAGCTCGGTCGGTTCCAAGTGACTCACAAGACACTTCTTTTTCTTCGACGGGCTTCCGAATTTTACATTTAAAGCCCTATTAAACTCATAAGATTTATTATCACTTTGCTTAAAAGTCGCAGTGCTTTTGTAGGTCTTATTTTCATATAAGAATAGCTTGAAACTATCCAGCAGTGGCTCAACACCAGCACATTCAAAAATTGTTATTCCACTTGCATTGGCAGATTGGTCTTTAATTTCAGAGCATTTTGAAAACTCAGGTTGCTTTTTAATTTCAGAAATGGACTGTCCGACAGGAAAGTAAAACTTTAAATCAACAGCAAACGCATAATTCCAAGTTCCAACGCCAATGAGGAAAACACCCATCGCGAAAAGTAGTTTCGTTTTCATTTTTCCCCCAAGGTTATTCAAAAGATTGAAAACAGTGTCTGTTGCCGGCGGTAATCTGTAAATCAGAATCTTTGTACGTCTATCAAAGGTATTGAATCACGGTATTTTTAGGTCAGACTGAGCTTGGTCGCACCATTATCAAATGCCGTATATTGTATTTAATAATATTGACATAGATTTTTCCATTGGGATAAGTGGTGCATCTATAGTAGCGAATATTCTTTTCATTACTAAAGTCCCGTTTTCTGGAGGATCTCTTTGTAAATTCATAAAAGTTTTTAATTGTAACATAATCAGTTTAGCGGTGTTTTATTTTTACCGAAGAACCGAGATGAGGTGCGGATGAGTTTACCAAAAGATTTTCCATCGTTTGATATGTTAATGGCTCCAACTGTGATCGCTATCCGTGAACTAGGTGGGTCGGGAAATATTGGCGAGATTTTTTCTAAATTGATAGAAAATTGTAAGTTCCCTGAAGAATTTCTTAATATCACACAGCCAAATCAATCTGGAACTGTCCTAGAGTATCGCGCCTCTTGGGCGCGAACTTATTTAAAAGCTTGCGGCGTAATCATTAATAGTCAGAAGGGTGTTTGGACGCTTACTGAGTTTGGGAAGAGTTTTGACTTGAAGGATCTTCCTAAATTGATGTTCGAAGCTCGCAGGGGTTTTACTGAGAAGACCAAAGAAAAACACAAGAACTCTAAGAAGAATGCTGATGGAATTTTGAATGCAGAAGAAGAAAATCTATTTTGGAAAGATGATCTGATTGAAGTCTTAACGAAGATTGTATCACCAGATGGGTTCGAGCGTCTTTGCCAACTTCTCCTTCGAGAGGCAGGTTTCAAAGAAGTAAAAGTAACTGGAAAAACTGGAGATGGGGGGATTGACGGCGTTGGTATACTTAGAAATGGTCTCATTTCCGAAATAGTATTATTCCAATGCAAGCGATTTCGAGGTTCTGTTTCCCCGTCAATGGTTAGGGACTTCAGAGGAGCTATGCAGGGAAGAAGTTCAAAAGGAATTATAATTACAACAGGAACCTTCACAACTTCGGCAAAAGACGAGGCGACCAGAGATGGTGCCCACCCAATTGAACTAATAGACGGAGCACAGCTATGTGATCTCCTAAAACAATTTAAATTAGGCGTAGAAACTCAAATGGTCGAAGAAGTAACTGTTTCGGCTGACTGGTTAAAGGCGGTATAGTTGCTTAAAATGCCACGGAAAAACAGGCAATAAGTTCAAAAAAAGATCGCAAATATCTGTGGGCCGCGAAACCCGAAATGCTAATTTTTATGCAATTACAATCAGTTCGCCTCAGATGACGGTCTTATGATAATCATTTTCGAACTTCTGTTCGAAACCGCTCTGCCTCTCCCGGAAACACCGAAATCACCTTCCAATCCACTTTCGAGTACCGAACCGCAGCCTTCTGAACCCGCTCCAAGCATTGCCTTGAACGACAATTCTTAAAACCCTCAGCCGTCATTCCAAGCTCAACCAACGCGGCCAGAACAATCACACGAACTAAAATTTGATACATAAAGAACTCCTTTAAGTTTGAGGATTACCATCTTGAAGTGCCGCTAGGAACGACTCGAAGAACCTCTCCGCCTGCTCTTTGGAAATCTTTTGAAGCAAGATCTGAAATTTAAACCGGCTCGGGACCGCCTTCGATCGGATGGGATCAGTGCTCAGATTCTTGAAGCTCGATGGGCTATACCCATAAGCCACCATGATCTGATTCCGCATTTCCAGGGTGACCGGCTTGGCTCCATTTTCAATCTTGGACAGATTCCCCTTCGAAAGCCCCACCTTTAGTGACGCTTCAAAAAGGCTGATTCCTTTTTTAATCCGGATGAATTTCAGAACCGCCCCGTCAAACACCTTGTTCGTTCGATCCTGGTTCTTCTGATTGGCAATCCACGTCTTGAACATATGACGCTGATTTGAGCCACCCAGGATTTCAATGATGCGGTCGAATTCTGCAGTATTCAGCCGACTGGTGCCCCGGTCGTTTTCAACCTCGCAAAGCCAGCCGACGCTTTTCCCAATCAGCCCGGCAGCTTTCTGAATGCTTAGTGACGAACGCGTGCGAAGTTCACGGATGATCAGGCCGTGGTTATTTAAGTGATCCATAAACGCCTCTCTTTCTGCAGATTTGCGTTGGCAAATCTGAATAAAAGGAAACTTCTCCCGATCTTCGTAGAATCTGAATTTCGGGAAACGTTTCCGGTGAGAAGCTGCGGTGGCAGGGGTTTGGCAGGGAAAGAGGCTGATTTTCACTGATGATCAGTGATGCTATCAAGCCCAGTTGATCTCGACCTCGAGTGAATACAAGTACTTGAGCCCTTTGGGCTTTTGTACTTTTTTAAATTTTGCTTTGAATCCAAGTTTTAAAATTGGAGCGGGAAACGGGACTCAAACCCGCGACCTATGCCTTGGCAAGGCATCGCTCTATCAACTGAGCTATTCCCGCGTCATTGTGAACAGGTGATCGAAATTACAGTTGCAGGCTTTCTGTGTCAACGTGTAAATATTTTACATGCCGGCAATTTTGAAAAAAACTTTGATTAAATGGTCATCGATCGCTGTCTTGGGGATAGGAGCTTATTTTTAGGCTACTTTTGGGGATTACAAAATCTTGGAAGAGATGTGCCTCAACGGCAAACAGCGTCGGAGGAGACTGCTGCGGACTCCTCACAAGAGACGGCTGAACTTAGCAATCTTAAATAAGGGATTCATCCCTGTCTGGGTTTTAACTGAAGCCATTTTAATGTAACAAGAAAGCAGTACTGCCATAAAAACAAAAAACCAGTCTCTTGGTGATAAGTGCAATAGCATTTTAAATCCTGGCCTTGCGGCTCTTCGTATAGGCAAAAAAGTATTCGGCGCCGCTCGTTATACTCAAAATCGTGCTGACCCACAAGATAACATAGGCAAGTTTGTCGAGATAAGGAAGAAACCCTGGAATTTCTCCAATCATCAGGCCTGGTATTGCTCCCATTTGTAACGCTGTCTTCCATTTTCCGGCGGATTTAGCCGCAATAACCACTCCGTCACTGGCTGCCACCGAACGGATGCCACTAATAAAGTTATCCCGGGCAAGCAGTACGACCACCATCCAGGGGTCTATCTTATGGTAATGCGCCATCATAATAAGGACACTGCTGACAAGTATTTTATCCGCTACAGGATCCATGAATTTGCCCATATTAGACACCGCATTGTATTTGCGGGCAAAGAAGCCATCGTAGTAATCCGTGATCGAAGAAAGAATAAACAGGGCCGCCGAGGCGATATTCCACCAAAAGGTGTTTGGAATCATGGTCGCTAAAATGATGGGAACCATGAAAATACGGCTCATCGTGAACCACATCGCAAGTTTGCTCTTCCAGGGGGGGTGCGGGATTTGGGTGGAATTATTCAAGAGAGCTTCCTTTGTTACTTCACAGATATTCTAAGACCTTTGTTGTTCTGTCAACACCGCTCCGAGGAACTTAATATCCTAAAAAGTTTTTGCCTTCTGTGTTGGTTTTTGTGATGGTAATCCCGCATGTATAGTCACAGACATCGCGTTCAATATTACGAAACTGATGAGATGGGAATCGTCCATCACAGTAATTACCTGCGTTTTTGCGAAGAAGCTCGGGTGTCCTGGGCTCATTCTCAAGGCCTTTTAGATTATCAAAAAAAAGGCTCGGCCGCGCTTTTCGCAGTTTATGAAACCCAGGTTCGACATTTACGCCCTGCTTTTTTTGGAGACGAGATCGAAGTCTGTCTTCAGGCTCGCCTTCAAGGGGTGCGGGGTGTACATGCAATACAAACTCTTAGCTCGAGGTGAAGTTCTCGCATTGGTTAAAACCGTGCATGTGCCCTTGGGTGAGAATTTTAAATTAATTCGTTTGCCTAAAAATGTGATTCAGATCTTGGAGAAAGAACAATGGACAGAAACCTGGCTTTAGAATTCGTTCGTATTACCGAAGCTGCGGCCTTGGCTTCAGCGGAGTGGATGGGTCGCGGTGATGAAAAATCTGCCGACAAAGCAGCGGTTGATGCCATGAGAAAGGCCTTTGATAGTGTCAACATTGACGGTGTCGTCGTTATTGGCGAAGGTGAACGTGACGAAGCGCCAATGCTCTATATCGGGGAGAAAGTGGGCAACAAAGCTCACCATGCTCCGGCGATTGATATCGCTCTAGATCCGTTAGAAGGAACCACTATTTGTGCCACAGGCGGTGTGGGCTCGATCTCGGTTATTGCCGTGGCTGAACGCGGAAAATTTTTGCATGCGCCAGATACCTATATGGACAAAATTGCTTGTGGCCCAGAAGCTAAAGGCCGTATCGATATTGATCTGCCTCCGGAAGAAAATATTCGCCGTATCGCTGAGTCCCTCAAAAAAGCCAATTGGGGATGTGACCGTGGTTATTCTAAATCGTCCTCGGCATGAGGCGTTGATAAAAGCCGTTCGTAAAACCGGGGCTCGAATTCACTTAATAGGTGATGGCGATGTTTCTGCTGCTATTGCAACAGCATGGCCGGATTCAGGGATTGATTTACTGATGGAATTGGCGGTGCCCCCGAGGGGGTGATTTCAGCTGCTGCCATGCAATGTTTAGGTGGAGATTTTCAGGGGCGTCTCAAGTTTAGAAATGACGAAGAAAAACAACGAGCACTGAAGATGGGCATCACAGATTTGACCCAAAAATACACCGTCGATGAGTTGGCAAAGGGCTCGGTCATGTTTGTGGCAACTGGCGTGACGGATGGTCCTTTTTTAAAAGGAGTTAAAACATTGCCAGGACGTCAGGCAAAGACCCATTCGGTGGTGATGCGTTCAGCGACTGGAACAATTCGCACCATTGAAGCTCTTCATCGCCTGAATCAAAAGCCGAACTACAAGTAGGGTGAAGCATGGCTGCAAGCTCGCTTTTTTGTTACAATTGCAACAAAGAAATTTCAAATTCAGTGTCAACCGGACGTCGCGATGAGTGCCCTCAGTGTCGTGCGGATGTTCATGTTTGTAAGAACTGCGAATTTTATGATTCGAAGTCATACAATGAATGCCGAGAACCGCAAGCAGACGTGGTGAAAGAAAAAGATCGAGCAAATTTTTGTGATTTTTTTTCTCCTCGTCAGGGACCTGGAAGCGGAGTCGACAAAGCGGCGGCCTTAAGAGCTGCGGCCGAATCCTTATTTAAGAAAAAATAGAATTCGCAATCGTAACATAATACCTCTAGGCTGCAGTTGACTCTGAGCGATAAGTCAGTAAGACTGGTTCAATATGGCAAAAGCAACAGCGACAGAAGTATTTAATTGCTCTCCGGATCAGTTTTTAAAATCATTTCTGATTACGAAAAGTACCCTGAATTTCTTCAGGAAGTTAAACTTTGCAAAGTAACTAAGACAGAGGGAAATCGTAAGCTCGTCGAGTATAATGTCTCTGTGATTAAATCATTTAAGTACAGTTTGTGGATGACTGAAGTGGCAGGACAGGGAATCAATTGGGAGTTCGCAGGTGGTGATTTATTCAAGACCTCCATTGGTTCATGGAAACTTGAAAATGAAGCTGGTAAGACTCGCGCCACTTATGCTGTTGACGCTACCTTTACGATGTTTGTTCCGGGGCCTATTGCCAGTGCCTTGGTGAGCGTGAATTTGCCAGGGATGATGAGTGCTTATCACAAGCGCGTGGCTCAGCTGTATGGAAAGTAAAAATGGCAACTGACGGAAAACATAAAAAAACTGAGACGGAAGAGGCGGGGGACGAAAGCAAGTCCATTCTGAGTGAGGCTATTAAAAGAGTCTTCACTGCAGGAGTAAGCGCCGCTTTTATGACCGAAGAAAGTATTCGTGGTTATTTAGGCGAAATCAAACTTCCTAAAGATGTTCTGCATGTCCTCTTGCAGAGCGCCGCAAAATCCAAGGACGAAATCACTCAGAAGATGAGCAAAGAACTGGTTGCTATGATTCAAAAGATCGATCTCATTAAAGAGTTTTCAAAGTTTGTTGAGACTCACAAGTTTAAAATCTCGGCGGAAGTCGAGATTTTAAAAAAAGAGCCACCCAAAGACTAAAGAAATATCATTTTGAGCCGATCAGGTGTTTATGAATTCATACCTCTTGGCTCTTTTGACTGTTGTTTTGTTTTGCGTGAGTGCTCATCAATTTATCAAGAGAATACTTACACCCATTCCTGTGTTCAACAATTCGTCCTATACCAAAAGCGCTCTCAGAGTCGAAAAGACCTATTTAGTAGCGTCTTGGGGAGTCATGACAGGGGCCTTTTTGCTAGCCCTTGTCATATCGTTTTATCAGGTTTTCACCGAGATCTAGGCGCGGTAGTATCCCTTCAGCTGGAGGGCTAAAGTGTTTCAGACAATCAACCCGGCCACGGGTGAAGTGGTGCAAACTTACAACTATATGAGCCTGGCCGAGATAGATCAGAGTCTAGCTGCGGCTCGCGCGAGTTCACTGGTTTGGAAAAAAACGACCCTTTCACAGCGGGAATCGGTTCTGCGCTCAATGGCTGCGCGGTTGCGTGAAAACCAGAACGACCTCGCGCAAATGATTCATTTAGAAATGGGAAAGAAGCACTCCGCAGCGGTTGCGGAGATTGAGAAGTCAGCTTTTACGTGTGAATACTTCGCCTCTCGTGGTTCAGAACTTTTGCGCCCGCAAAGGCAAGAGTCCTCATATAAAATCTCGGAAATTTGTTTTGAGCCCCTCGGAGTTGTCCTTTCAATCATGCCCTGGAATTTTCCGGTGTGGCAATTTATTCGTTTTGCTGCCCCAGCGATTTTAAGCGGCAATGTTATTTTATTAAAACATGCGAATATCACAGCTGGTTGTGCAACGTTGATCGAAAAGGTGTTTAAGGACTTATTTTCTACGCAGTTGATTTTTAATCTGCGAATGGATCACGCAGAAACGACTCGGGTAATACGATCTCCAGTTGTTCAAGGAGTGACTTTTACAGGCAGTACCGGGGGCGGTCGCGAGGTTGCAAAAGTTGCCGGTGAGGCGCTTAAAAAAACGGTGCTCGAACTCGGCGGGAGTGATGCGTATATTGTTTTGCCGGACGCAGACCTTGAGGGGGCAGCGAGGATGTGCGTTGCTGGGCGCATGGTAAATAATGGTCAAAGTTGCATCGCGGTTAAGAGAGTGATTGTTTGTAAAGAGATTTTTGAGTCCTTGGTTCCTTTGTTGAAAAAGGAAATGTCTTCGTATGCAATTGAAGCTTTGGCTCATTTGAAGTTTCAATCACAGGTGCAGCTCCAAGTCGAAAAGTTGATGGCCGCTGGCGGCCGAGTGCTCTTGGGAGGAAGTATCCCCGAGAGAGTCGGAGCTTTTTATCCGCCAACCTTGATTGTGTTTGATGACGATGCGGCTGTCATACACGAAGAAGAGATTTTTGGCCCCGTCCTTGTGGTGATAAAGGCTGCCTCGTTGGATGACGCATTTGTGATGGCCAATGCCTCTCCCTTTGGTCTTGGTGGGGGGCTCTTTTCTAAAGATGAGGATCGAGCGAAATTTTTGGCATTAAAAAAACTCGATGCTGGATTCGTTGTGGTGAACGATTTTGTAAAATCCGATCCGCGCTTACCCTTTGGCGGAGTCAAAGACTCTGGCTACGGTCGGGAGCTGAGTGTCTTTGGACTCTATGAGTTTTGCAATATTAAAACAGTTGCGATTGGGGAGCTAAGTTGAACGGATGGGTGGATTTAGAGCACCGCTTATGGCAAGAGTTAAAGGAAAATAGTATCCAAGATAAAAAAATCCTTGTTGGGTTTTCGGGCGGTGCCGATTCTTTGTCTTTACTTTGGTCGCTGAAGCGAGTCAAAAAACAAAACTTCGAGGCCTGTTTTGTTCACCATGGAGCGGGGAGCAATAAGGAGTATCGAGATCAGGCCTTAGTTTTTTGTCGTGATTTTTGCCGAACACATGGTATTTTATTTCATGAGCGAATTCATTCTGGAGACGAACTTCATTCAGAAGCCGCGCTGCGGGATTTTCGCTATGAGGCGCTGACCGATGTTCAAAAAGAGATCGGAGCGGAGATTCTAGCACTTGGACATCACCGCGAGGACTTATTAGAAACGCGGCTCTTACGGCTCATAAGAGGAACTGGACCTCAAGGGCTTGTGGCAATGACGATTCTTCAGGATGGCATTTTTCGCCCCTTTTTAAGGATTTCAAAGTCAGATCTTTCTTTGTATTTGAATCATTTCAAGCTCTGTGAATTGACGGACCCCTCAAATCTAGATCTTGAGCCATTTCGTAATTGGATTCGCAACGAATGGCTTGCGGCGCTCGAATTGCGTCAATCTGGAGCGGTCAATGCGCTGGCACGGTCCCTTGAGGTTTTGGCAGAATCTCAGCTAGTGGCGAGGGACTTTTCTGGTCTTATTAGAGGGAACTGTATTTTGCGTGGGGCCTTTTTGGCAGAATCTAGAATTGAACAAAAACGAGTTCTTGCCGGTTTTTTGCTCAAGAATAATGCGAAAAATTTCTCTCAGGCCCACCTCGAAGAAATCCTTAAGCGCCTAGACAATTCGCAAAAAGTGTTCACATTTGAGGTCGCAGGTCTTGTTTGGTTGGTTAACGCACAGCAAATTCGGGTCCAGGAGTCTATTTAGCCTTGCGGTGGGTTGTGACCTAAGCTCTTCCATGCTAGTATTTTCATGGGTTTCTCACGAAGGAGAAAGAATGCGTTCGACTCAAAAAACTTTGGCTCTTTGGTTCTTCCTGATCGTTATGGCGGTCTTTTTCTTTCATGCTTATGAGAATAAGCATCAAAAATTAATCGCAGATTTTAGTTATTCAAAGCTGACTGAGGCGGTTAAAAACAATGAAGTGGCCAGCATCACCTTTCGTCAAGAAACCAGCGAGATTCTTGGTGAAATCAAGTCTGAATTTGTAAAGAAATATGGGGGTTCAAGTCGCTTCGCTGTGATTGGGAATACTCAGGATGAGGGATATAAGTTTTTTGTGGCAAATGGCCTTACACCTAACTACGAGAGAGCGGATACAAATAATTTTTTTCAATCCTTTCTTGTTAATTGGCTGCCCCTGCTTTTAATTGTGGGTCTTTTCTTTTTTATTATGCGGCAAATACAGGTCGGTGGCGGCAAAGCGATGTCTTTTGGAAAAAGCCGGGCGCGCATGCTGACTGAGCATAAGAATCGTGTGACTTTTAAAGAGGTGGCGGGCGTAGATGAAGCCAAGGACGACTTACAGGAGATTGTGAGTTTTTTGAAAGACCCGAAAAAGTATACAAAGCTAGGCGGGCGGATTCCTAAAGGAGTTTTGTTGGTAGGGTCGCCAGGAACGGGTAAGACTTTACTTGCAAGAGCTGTTGCCGGAGAAGCTGGGGTTCCATTTTTTACCATTTCTGGCTCGGATTTTGTTGAGATGTTTGTTGGGGTTGGCGCGAGTAGGGTTCGCGATTTATTTGAACAAGGAAAGAAGAATGCTCCCTGTTTGATTTTTATCGATGAGATCGACGCAGTAGGACGTCATCGTGGGGCCGGGATGGGCGGCGGGCATGATGAGCGTGAGCAAACCTTGAATCAATTGCTTGTTGAGATGGATGGCTTTGAGTCAACAGAGGGTGTGATACTGATTGCGGCGACCAATCGTCCGGACGTCCTTGATCCAGCGCTCTTGAGGCCAGGACGCTTTGATCGCAGGGTTGTTGTGAACAAACCTGACCTTAATGGGCGTGAGCAGATTTTAGCAGTTCACATGAAAAAGACTCCACTAGGTCCAGATGTTGATATTCCTCGTATTGCGAGGGGGACACCTGGGTTTTCTGGAGCCGATTTGGAAAATCTAGTGAATGAAGCCGCTCTGGTCGCAGCTCGCTTTGATAAGAAATATCTTGAGCAAGAAGATTTTGAAAAAGCCAAAGATAAAGTCTTAATGGGCGCAGAACGCAGGTCGATGGTTATTTCAGAAGAAGATAAAAAGATGACTGCTTATCACGAAGCGGGACACACCTTGGTGGGCTATAAAATTCCGGGTTTAGATCCAATTCACAAGGTGACAATTATCCCTCGTGGCATGGCTCTTGGTTTGACTCAGACTTTGCCAGAAAAAGATTCGGTGAGTTTTTCTAAGTCTCAAGCTGAAAACTGGATTGCTTTTGCCTTTGGTGGTCGTGCGGCGGAAGAGCTTATTTATAAAGATTTTACGGCAGGTGCTGCCAACGATATCGAAAGAGCGACTCAGATTGCTCGCCGCATGGTGTGCGAGTGGGGTATGAGTACAAAGCTAGGACCGCTTGCTTACGAAAAAAGAGAAGGTCCTGTCTTTTTAGGAATGCAGTATGGTCACACTTCAAAAGACTACTCTGAGGCAAAAGCAGAAGAAATTGACATGGAAGTTTCTCGAATTATTGATGAGGGCTACAAGAAGGCTCTAAAGATTATCACTGAAGAAAAAGACGCTTTAGAACGCCTAACCCAAGCTCTTCTTGAATATGAAACAATTGATGGCCACGAAGTGGCAATGTTGATTAACGGAGCCGAAGTGAAGGAAATCGAAAAAGTTCGCGCTAACAAAAAAGGTGACGGTGGTTTGAGTCCATCGGTTTCAATTGCTGATATTAAAAAGGCTGGGGATCCCGTAGGTAACACGGGACCTGTAACTATTTAGAGAGATTTTGGTGCTTCAGCAGTTTCTAGACAATTTATTTTTTATAACAAGCCACCTTCGATTCCAAGACCTGTTAGATATGGTCCTGGTTTGGATGGTGGTTTATCGCGTCTTGGTTTTAATTCGACGAACAGGTACCATTCAAATGCTCTCGGGTTTGGGGGTGCTTGCGATTGGGTATATACTTAGTATCTGGCTTGAGCTTTTTACCTTTAATTGGCTTCTTGAGAAGTTTTTTTCGAACCTTTTTGTGATTGTAGTTATTCTCTTTCAGGCAGAGATTCGACGTGCTTTAGCTCACATCGGGACGAATCCTTTTTTTACAGATGCGACAGCAGCTCAAGAGACACAGGTTATTGAGGAGATCGCTAAGGGGATTATTTCGTCAGCACAAAAGGGTTACGGGGCTTTAATTGTCATCGAAAAAGAGATAGTGATTGATTATCATATTGAATTTGGGACAGAAATAGATGCCAAAGTTTCCTCGGAATTGATTTGTTCTATTTTTCATCCAGCAAGTCCCATGCATGATGGAGCTCTGTTAATCCGCGGCGCAAAAGTACACTCGGCAGGGTGTTTTCTGCCATTGAGTAAAAACCCGGCACTTGATAAAAATCTTGGGACTCGTCACCGGGCAGCTATCGGTCTGACTGAAGAGACGGATGCTCTTGTTTTTGTGGTAAGTGAAGAAAATAGATCGATCGGTATCGTCCAGGGTGGACACTTGTCCCAAAATGCAGAGCTGGGGGAAATTCGTAAGCATCTCTATGAGAGTTATGGTTTAAAGTACAAAGCTTATAGTCAAGGAGAGACAACTCTATGATAAAAAAAGAGTGGTCTTCGTATGTCACGGAAAATTTTAGTTATAAACTAGTAGCTCTTTTTATAACGTTGATTTTGTGGTTAACGATTTTGGGACGAAGGGATTTTGTTTTAAATAAAAAGATCGATATCGAATTGCAAACTGGCCCTAATCAAGTTGTCGTAGCTCAAACCGCAGACAGTATTCGCGTCAAAGTATCTGGTTCTCGGTCGGCGCTTAAGAAATTTATGGATAATTCACAGTCAGGCAGCATTTATATTGATATTTCTGAACGGGGCGAGGGGGTGCTTGATGTGGATGTGCCCCTGAATAAAATTGAAGTTCCAATAGGTGTTAGAGTTCTTGGAGTTCGGCCTAATATGATTCGTGCCGAAGTTGTTTCTAAAGCGCCAAGTCCCGGAAAGTAAATTTTACTTATGAGAAAAGTGAGATGTTAGATGTCTGAAAAAATGGTTCGACTTTTTGGTACAGATGGTATTCGAGGAACGGCTAATCAATTCCCAATGACTCCGGATATTGTTTTAAAAGTTGGTCAGGCCATTGGTCATTTGTTGCATAAGCAGGCCCGACCTGGCGCCTCCTCCATTCGCAAAGTTGTGATTGGAAAAGACACCCGACTCTCTGGTTATATGATTGAACAAGCGCTCTCTTCTGGCCTCAACTCGATGGGGGTCCATGTTCAACTTGTAGGGCCTTTGCCAACTCCGGGAATTGGCTATTTGACGAGAACAATGAGAGCGGATGCGGGAATTGTAATTTCGGCCTCTCACAATGCTTTTCAGGACAATGGAATTAAGGTTTTTGGCCCGGATGGTTTTAAAATTCCAGAGGAAATGGAAAAAGAGATTGAGCAACTTGTTTTAACTAAAGACCTTACTCAGTTTTTACCTCATTCTCGAGAAATCGGAAGAACCAAGAGGATAGATGATGCTCAGGGACGATACATTGTTTATGTAAAGTCGACCTTTCCCCTCGAAAACACCTTAGATGGATTGCGTATTGTTTTAGACACGGCCAATGGTGCGGCTTACAAAGTGGCTCCTCAGGTGTTTGCGGAACTGGGAGCCGAAGTGATTCTTCTTGGAGATGAGCCAAATGGTGTGAATATAAACGACAAGGTGGGGGCCTTGTATCCTGCCAAGCTTGCCGAAGCAGTCATTCAATATAGAGCAGATGTCGGTATTAGTGTTGATGGGGATGCCGATAGAGTGATCATGGTCGATGAAAAGGGCCAGATTATCAATGGAGATCATATTTTAGCAATATGTGCTCTTCATATGAAGGAACGCGGTCTTTTAAAAAAGAATACTTTGGTAGCGACTCAAATGAGTAATTTTGGATTAGAGAAGAAAATGAATGAAGAAGGGATCCAAGTCATTAAAGTCGGTGTTGGAGATAAGTATGTCGTCGAAGAAATGCGTAAGAACGGTTACAACTTGGGGGGAGAGCAGTCGGGGCATATAATATTTTTAGATCACTCGACGACAGGTGATGGGTGTGTTGCAGCTTTAAGTGTATTAGGCGTTATCAAACAAACCGGAAAAAAAGCCAGTGATTTGAACAGAGTGATCGAGGATGTGCCCCAGATACTGATCAACTGCAGAGTAAAGCGAAGGACGGAGTTATCAGAAATAAAAGGCTATTCTGCTCTGATTTCGCAGATAGAAAAAAAACTCAACAAAGAGGGGCGAATTTTTGTGCGCTACTCTGGCACTGAACCCTTGCTGAGAATACTTGTTGAAGGTCCTGATAAAATAAAAATCACCGAATATGCTGAAGAAATTGCTCAGTTCTTAGAAAAAGAGTTAAGTTAAAATGAAACGAAAAAGCTCGATTCGTTTAGGTGTTAACATTGATCATGTGGCGACTTTGCGTCAGGTACGTGGGGGGACTACAAGTTACCCGAGTGTTTATCAAATGGTTTTAAAATCCATCAAAGGTGGAGCAGAGCAAATAACAATTCATTTGCGTGAAGATCGACGACATATTCAATTGCACGACTTGCAGTTGCTTGCGAAAAAGTGTCCTGTCGATCTAAACCTAGAAATGGCCGCAACTCCCGAGATGGTCAAAATTGCAAATAAGTACAAGCCTGAGTGGGTGTGTTTGGTTCCAGAAAAGCGGGCAGAGCTAACTACAGAGGGTGGCTTAAATGTGATCAAGGGCTTTCGTAAGATGGCGCCAATGATTGAAAAGCTACAAATGCGTGGGATAGAAATTTCTTTATTTATTGCCCCCGATTTGGAACAGGTGGAAGCTAGCTATAAAATTGGTGCAGATGCCGTTGAGTTTCACACAGGTCATTGGGTCCTTTATAAAGGGTTAAAAAAAGAAAAAGAATGGAAACGAATGATTGTCGCTGCAAACCGGGCCCACGAGTTGGGTATGCGAGTTCATGCGGGGCATGGTCTCGACTATTCACATGCTAAGCTTATAAAAAAATTGCCTCACTTGCGAGAGGTTAATATTGGGCATGCTTTGATTTGTTATGGATTAGAAAATGGACTTGAAGCGGCGGTTAAAAAAATGACGACTATTATTCGCGGATGAGTTTGAAGTGACTTACCTAACTAGGTCCATCAAAGATCTCGAATTTGTCGTTGGCGAATTGAAGTCCTTGTTCAAGGACAGAACTATAATACTTCTCGAAGGACCCGTCGGTGCCGGCAAGACAGAACTCGTGAAAGCTCTTGCAAAAAGCTTGGGAATGCAAGAGGCGGCATCCCCCTCATTTGCGATCCATCATCGCTATGAGAGTGCAACTGGTTTAAGGGCGATTGATCATCTTGATCTTTATCGACTTAAGGACCAGGATGATCTTGAGAGTACGGGATTTTGGGATCTTTTTGCGCAAAAAGAAGGGTTGGTTGCGATTGAGTGGCCAGAGCGAGTTGATCAAGAACTTCTTCCATTAAATTGGCACAAAATTAAAATAGAAATAAAGATGACAGAGAATCAGAATCACCGGTCAATCGAAATTTCGCAGATTTAAGCTGCTTTTGCTGCTGGTTTAAATATTTTAAGAGAGAGATCTTTGGCGGCATTTTCTGAAAACTGCAAAACGTTCTTATTGTAGCAAGATTTCTCGCCAAGTCCCATGAGCATTCCCACGACAAGGTCATGATCCATTAGAGGTATAATTGTGATGTGATCGGGGATTTGTCCATGGTTCCAAGATTCAAAAAATGATTCATTCAAATCATTCAAGACAATATACCCATGGTAAGGTTTTTGAGTTCCGCTCACGATTCTAAACACGCTTGGAGTCTTCAAATTAAATTCAATGATGGAAGGCTTTCGCACGTCGTAATTGCCCCCCTCCCACATGATGGGCTTGACAACTCTGTCTTTGTCTCCGATGGCAAGCAACATAGACTTTTTAAAGAAGGTTTTAAATTGATTGAAGCAAGTAAGAACTTCTTTGTCGAAATTTTCTTTGTTTTGTTTTCTGACCTTTTCTAAAAAATAGGCAACAGGGCTGTCAATCGGAGGCTGAGTAAGCTTAATAGGCGCCTTTGGAACTTCAACCTTTGGTAGCGGAACTTTGACATCAACTGAGGTGTCTTCTTCTGTAGGCAGGGTGTCTATAACAATACGGGAAGTACGTGGGCCCTTGCGTGGAATTTCTGCGTGCATAGCATCGGCTTCCACGTGCACAGTCTCTATTTCTTCGGGCGGATCTATTGGGGGTTCAGGGGCAATCACTGGAGCGTCGACTGATTCAAATGCATGTTCTTCGGGAATCGCAGGAACAATGGGTTCAATTTTTTTTGCGGTCAGTCCGCCGAAGCTCAATGCAGGAGCTGGAGCATTGATTGATATCGAATCGCCAAAAAGGCCATCTGGAATGCCGTCAGCCTCTTCGCTTGTATCACTCGAACTTTCTTCTTCGCCAGAGCTTTCGCCAATATTTTCTGAGTTTTCTTCGTTATCTAAGGATTCACTATCAGGGCTGGAGTCTTCTTTAAGAATGAGTTCCCCGTCTTGGCCAAATAGATCTTCATGAGATTCTTTTGCCACAACAGTCGCAGCAAAAGCTGTCATATCTGAGAACTCAGATGTTTCTGATTTTTTGCTGGCGTTATTGTAGGAGGCCCACGCGCTTTCAAGTTCCTCATGAGATGTTAGAACAAAGACGGCTGGAAAGTTCATGGATTCTGGAACTTCAAGCCCTGCTATCACCGGGAGTCCATCCCACTCTGCGATGGGTAAAAACTCTTGGGTCCAGGGGTATCGTCCCTGGAATTTTTTAAAGAGCTTTGGAGAAGGGGGGTGCTGGGTAAAAAAATCTTTAGATAGGACGGGGACCTGATAATGATTGCAGGCCCAGTGTAAATATTCAGCAACTGGGATTATTTTAGCTCGTAAACAAAAAAGAAGCAGAGAGACCTCTGTTGCTTCTTGCGAATAAAGACTTTCTGCGCCCTTAATTTGATTTTTAAAATATAGCTGCCACGGTGCCTTTGTCATCATTCCTTGTATCGGCGTAAGTAACCAGATTCCTTAAAGGTTTTTAACTAAAGCTGTAAGACAATGGTCCAGTTTTCGTCGGTGATCGGGAGCGACCGCTGTATTTTTTACTACCTAAAAGAAGATAGAGTTTTCGCAGTGAACCCTGGCTTTGTCTTAAGATCTTAAATAGTTTCAAGAATTTGAGTTTTGTGGTAGGGTGCGGCACGCATGATTTACCGAAAAGAAATTCATTATTTTGACTACAATGCCACAACTCCGGTGTGTGAAGAAGTTAGGCAAAAAATCCCAGATTTTTTGCTCGCTTGGGGGAATCCTAGTTCGATTCATGGGGCCGGGCGCGAGCCTAAAAATATTTTGCGGGAGACTCGACTTTCGTTAGCCCGCGGTCTTAAGTGCCATCCTCTTGAAATTGTATTTACCTCAGGTGGTACGGAGTCCAATAACACAGTTATTAAAGGTGTCTTCGATTTTTACCGTGGGAATTCTTCGCGCAATCACTACATGTGTTCTGCGGTGGAGCACCCAAGTGTTCTAAAAAGTATGTTGGTTTTAAAATCGCTTGGTGCTCGAATTGATATTATTCCTGTGAATCGTCAGGGCGAAATTGATTTAGATTTTTTCGAGTCACATCTGAGTGAAGAGACGGCATTGGTCTCAGTGATGGCTGCAAATAATGAAACGGGATCTCTCTTTCCGATAAAAAAAATGAGTGAGCTTGCCCGCCGAAAAGGTGCGTTGTTTCATACGGATGCTGTGCAGATGTTTGGAAAAATGCCCTTAGATTTAAATGATCTTGGAGTGGATTTTGCCTCTTTTTCTGGGCACAAATTTTACTCTGTAAAAGGCAGTGGTTTTCTTTTCTGTAAAAAAGGAATTCCTTTTAGTTCATTGCTTCACGGTGGAGGTCAAGAGCGGCATCGTCGTGGTGGCACTGAAAATGTTCTCGGAATTGCTTGCCTTGGTGTGGTAGCCGAAAAGCTTCCTCATGTTTCGACTCGAAGTGCGGAGGTCGAATCCTTGCGAGATCATATGGAGTCGAGAATTGTAAATGAAATAGCGGAAGTTTACGTAACTGCAGGCAGCTCCCCACGTTTGCCGAACACATCAAGTTTAGTTGTTTCCGGTGTGGATGGGGAGACCTTGCTTATCAATTTGGACATCAAGGGTTACGCCGTGAGCACAGGAGCCGCTTGCAGCAGTGGAAATCCCGAACCAAGTACAACACTTTTGTCAATGGGGCTATCTCGAGTTGAAGCCCAAAGTAGTCTGCGTTTAAGTCTTGGTTGGTTCAGTACTTTCGAGCAGGTTGATCACTTGGTTGAAACACTCAAAAGTGTTGTGCACAGACTTCGAATGATTGAAACCGAGTCAGGAGATAATAGTTATGTCTAAAGGGCGGGTTCTGGTTGCGATGAGTGGTGGGGTGGATAGCTCTGTGGCTGCGGCTCTACTGGTCGAACAAGGATATGAAGTTGTTGGAGCCACGATGCAGGTTTGGGATTATAGCAGCTGTGATATCGAAGAAGGCAATGGCAGCTGCTGTTCGAGTATTGACGTGGACGACGCTAGAGACGTCGCTGATCGTCTTGGTATTCCGTTTTATGTCATCAATTGTGAGGCTAAATTTAGAGCGGCAGTGATCGATCCCTTTTTAAAGTCATACTTAGAGGGACAAACTCCTTTGCCTTGTGTTAATTGCAATACCTATTTGAAGTTTGACCACTTGATTCGAAAAATGAAAGAGCTTGATTGTGATTTTCTGGCAACGGGCCACTATGCGCAAATTGTGGTAGATACGGAGGGCAAAGCGCATATCGAGACGAGTACGGACGACTGGAAGGATCAGACATATTTTTATTCACAATAGATCCTGAAATAGTGCCGAAATTGTTGTTTCCCATTGGCCATATGAAGAAACCCGAGGTTCGAGCGTATGCAGAGCGCGTTGGTTTGTTGAATGCACGTAAAAAAGACTCCGTCGGAATTTGTTTTGTCGGCAATAAGGGCTACGACAGCTTTATAGCTTCTCAGGTCGATAAAAGTATTCTTGCAACTAAAAAGGGTCTTATTAAGCGATTTCCTGCGGGAGATGTGATGGGGGCTCATTCTGGTATTCATAACTTTACAATTGGACAGGGAAAAGGATTAGGACTTGATCATCACGAAAAGCTTTTTGTTTTAAAAATTGATATCAAAGACAATACGGTCTGGGTTGGAGAAGAAAAAGACCTCTATGCGGACGAAGTAGACGTGATTGAACCCAAGTTGCTTTCGGCCATTACAGACGGCGAAATGATGGATGTTAAAATCAGATACTCAACGAAAGGGAATTCAGCTCAAGTTTTTAAGACTGAAACGGGATTTAAGTTGAAATTTAGGGAGCCTCAGCGTGCCATAACTCCCGGGCAGGCGGCGGTATTTTATCGCGGTAGAGAGTTGGTAGGCGGCGGATGGATCACAAAATAGATAATTCGAATCGATTCAAAGTTCATACTTTTGGCTGTAAGGTAAATACTTACGATACCGGATTGCTGCAGAAAAACATGCAGAACAACGGCTTTAGTGTTGCCGAAGGCGAACCTCGCATCCATGTTCTAAACACGTGTGCTGTGACCGCGGAAGCAACAAAAGAAGCGGTTCGAAGCATTCGTCGTTTAAAGGTTCGAGATCCCTTTTGTACAGTCGTGGTGACTGGGTGTGCTGCTCAGGTGGATACAGGGGCCTTCGAAAATCTGCCAGGAGCAGATTTGGTGATTGCGAATTCCCATAAAGGGCAATTACCAACACTTTTAAGAAAGTACTTTAACGGCGAACTGAACGAAAAAGTATTTAGATCTAATATTTTTAAAAAAGAGGATCTCGAAATGGGGGGTGGGGTCGAAAAATCTCACACCCGAACATTTTTGAAAATTCAAGACGGTTGTAATAGTTTTTGTACTTACTGTATTATCCCTTATGCTCGTGGAAAATCCCGTAGCATTCCAATGGCTAACCTTGTCGCTCGTGTCAATGAACTCTACGCAGAAGGAGTTCGCGAGGTTGTATTGACTGGTGTTCACATTGGTGACTATGAAGACGCAATGTTTGGTCAAACAAAAACGATGGAAGATTTGGTTGAGACCTTGCTTGCGAAAACACACATGCCGCGGTTTCGACTTTCGTCTCTTGAGCCGATTGAATTAAGTGACCGTCTCTTAGAGTTGTATCAGGACGATAAAATGTGCCCGCATTTTCATATGTCGATTCAGAGTGCAAATACCGATGTGCTTGCGAATATGAAACGTAAATACACTCAGAAAGACGTGATAGATTCTTTAAGTAAGATTTATAAACGCTTAAGAAATCCTTTTGTTGGCATGGATGTGATCGTAGGATTTCCGACAGAAACGCATGAGCAGTTTGAGGATACCTTTTTGACCCTGGCAGATCTGCCTTGGACAAAAATTCATGTATTTCCCTACAGCGAACGGCCGGGAACCCGAGCTGCCGGCTTTACCGAATCTGTAATTCCGCAACAGAAGCAACTGAGAGCATCGAGACTGCGTGATTTAAGTCTTCAGCGTTTTGAAACAATGGGCCGAGCGCAAATTGATACCCACAAAAAGGTTTTGGTACTTAAGAGGTCCGCAAAAGGTGGGCAAGCGTTAAGTCGTGACTATTGGCCCGTGCAAATCATTGGTGCGGATGATTTTATCGAAAGTTGGTCAGGCCAAGAGATTGATGTGCGAATTACCAACTATGATCATTCCAATAAAGCTCATATGGAAGGTCACTTGCTCGGAATGGTTTTAACATGAACGAACTTGAGCAAAAGTTGCAACTCAAATTTAAAAGCAGTGAAATGTTGGCAAGGGCACTGACTCACAAAAGTTATGCTCATGAACTTGGAGACAAAACTGGCCACAATGAAAAGCTTGAGTTTCTTGGGGATGCCGTTCTTGATTTGGTACTAGGTGAATACCTCATGGAGTTGTTTGCAAGTGATGGCGAAGGTGGGCTTTCAAAAAAAAGAGCAAGTCTTGTTAACGAAGAGGTTTTGTCTTCGCTTGCGATGGGTTTGGGGTTGCCACAATTTTTAAACTTAGGAAAGGGAGAGACTTCGACGGGCGGCGCGCAAAAGCCCCGTTTGTTAGCCTCTGCCTACGAAGCGCTTGTCGGAGCGATATTTTTGGATGGCGGATTTGTCGTCGTTCGGGATTTTGTCAGACGCGATTTTTCGAAATTAATCGAGAAATTGGATCCCGTGCAAGATTATGAAAGAGACTATAAGACGCGTTTACAAGAACTGATGCAAAAAGAGCATAAAGAAGCGCCGATCTACGAAATTCTCAGCGAAGAGGGGCCGCCCCATGATCGAACCTTTACTGTTTGCGTGAGGGTCAAAGAGGTGAATGTGACAACAGGGGTTGGTCGAAGCAAAAAAAACGCAGAGCAAGCGGCTGCAAAAAAAGCTATAGAAATACTATCGAAAGAGAGGCCTTAATGGGTTACAGAGCGGGTTTTTTAGGATTGATTGGTCAGCCAAACGCCGGAAAGAGCACTCTTTTAAATTATCTTGTGCGTGAAAAAGTATCTATCGTAACGGCTAAACCACAAACGACCCGGCGTCGGGTGATGGGTATTTGGAGTACTGAAGCTGGGCAAATTGTTTTTGTTGATGCTCCAGGTTTGGTCAAAGCAGACAAAGGGCTTAATGGCTTTTTATCTCAGGAAGCCGAGGATGTGATAAAGCAATCTGACGCCCTTCTCGCGATTGTCAGCGTAGATGAAAAGAATTCAGACGATGCGGAGAAGGTTATTAAGTTGGTATCTGCAAGCGGTAAACCCTGGGCTGGCATAATCACCAAGTCGGATCTCGAAGAAAAACAACATCGTATTATGATCTTAAAACGCATGATTGAAGACCATAAGGGGCGTGCCTTTCAAGTATCGGCGAAAGATCTCGACAGCGACAACCGTGAGGCTTTATTAATTGAGTTTTTAGAAATGATGCCGCTGAGTCCGGCTCCTCTCTATGATGTTGAGCTCTTTACTCCCCATCGCACAAAAGATCTGGTTGCTGAAATTATTCGCGAAAAGTGTTTTGAGTTCGTTCATCAAGAAATCCCATTTAACATTGCAATCCGCATTATTAAATACGAAGAAAATGCGGTGCCTTGTCCAAAGATCTACGCCGAAATTATCGTTGCAAAAGAAAATCATAAGCCTATCGTAATTGGAAAGGGCGCTGCGAATTTGAAACAAATTGGGAGTGCAGCTCGGAAGGACATCGAAGAGTTGATTGGGCAAAAAGTCTTCTTGGACTTGATCGTAAATTTTAAAGCAGACTGGTTTAATAATAAAAGAATTATGCAGGAGTTGGGTTATGTCCGAGATAACGAAGAAGGATAGCGCTGACATCTCAACATTGACTCCGCCAAAGGTTGCTATTATTGGCCGGCCAAATGTTGGAAAGTCTACTTTGTTTAATATCATCACTGAGACTCGCAAAGCGGTTGTAAAAAATCAAGCAGGAGTGACTCGCGATATTATAATCGAGCCCGTTGAAATTTGGGGAAAACAATTCGATTTGATTGATACAGGAGGAATCACCGAAGCCGGGGATTTGTTTTCGAAGCTGATTCGAGAGCAGGTTTCGGAGTTTTTATACAGCGTCGATTATATTGTCGCAGTCATGGATGGTCGAGCCGGACTTTTGCCTGAAGATCGGGACATTATAAAGTTTGCCAAGCAAGCTGGAAAACCCTTTCTATTGGTCATCAATAAGGTCGATAAGGTTACGGAAGAAGACGAGGCAAAAACTGATTTTTATGAATTTGGTGTTGATATTGTTGTGGCCTCATTTGAGCAACGAAAGGGCCTTGCTGAAATTCTTGAATGGATTACAAAGCAAATTCCTGATGCACAAGAGCAACATGTCGAAGGTGTGCGCATAGCAATCGTTGGAAAACCCAATGTTGGTAAGAGCTCTCTTAGCAATGCCATTTTAGGGACGGACCGGATGCTTGTTTCAGATATTGCAGGAACAACAATTGATTCTGTCGAGACGCCTTTTTATGCTAATAATAAAAAGTATATTTTAGTGGATACTGCAGGTTTGAGGCGTTCTTCTCGGCGAGATGAGGACCTCGAGATTATTTCTGCGTTTAAGTCCCAAGAGGCCATTCGCCGCGCAGATATTGTCCTTCTTGTTGTTGATGGGACTTTGGGGCCAACGGAGCAAGACGCTAAGATCATGCAGGCTATTTTGGAGGACCACCGCGGTGTTATTTTGGTGGCTAATAAATCTGATCTTGGGCAAAAAGAAGTTCCGGAGTATCGAAAGACATTTCGCTCGCAAGTGGAAAGAAATTTTCATTTCTTCCCAGATGTTCCTGTTGTCTTTACAAGTGCTAAAATGAGCCATGGCTTGAGTGATCTCTACGACATGGTTCAGCATGTGGCCGAGAAATTAAGCTTTAAGATACCAACGTCTGAACTAAATGATTTCTTTTTTGAAACGATTCGCAAAGCACCCGCTCCGGTTTATGGCAATAATAACGTTAAATTTTATTATTTAACTCAGACTTACCAACGGCCTCCTGCTTTCATCGCTTTTGCCAATAGTCCGGATGGCGTAACGCCAGCCTATCGTCGTTTCTTAATTAAAAACATCAAAGAACGATGGAATTTACAGGGAATCCCGGTTCGAATATTCTGCATGAAGAGTCGAAAAGGATCCTAATGGCCTCAAAGCGTGGATCTTGGAGAACTCGGTTTGGATTTTATCTTTTGGCTGTAGGGTCTGCCTGCGGCCTGGGAAATCTCTGGCGTTTTCCATATGTGGTCGGGGAAAATGGCGGAGGGGCTTTTGTTTTACTTTATGTTTTTATGGCTCTGGCTGTCGGCCTGCCATTTTTGATTGCCGAACTATGTCTCGGTAAAGCGACCCAACAGAGTGTTCTCATGGCGACGCAAAAGCTCGCACAGAGATCGGGTTGTCGGGCCTTTGTTTGGGCGGGACGTTTTTCGGTTCTTCTAAGTTTGGTTGTTTTTTCGTACTACGCGGTGATAAGTGGCTGGGTCCTGCATTTTTTGATTCGTTTTTTGGTTGAGACCTTTAACTTTGAAACTGCGGTGGCCTCGGCGGGATCACTTGATTTGTTAATGAAAAATGGTTTTCTTCAATGGGCACTAGCGAGTGTTCATGTTTTATTAACAATTATTGTCGTTGCAAAGGGTGTTCAAGAGGGGCTTGAAAAGTGGATCAGTTATATGATGCCTCTTTTTCTTAGTTTGGTTTTGATTCTGGTCATTCGTTCAACGTCATTGCCCTCTGCTCCTGAGGTTTTAAGGTTTTTATTTTATCCCGATTTCTCTAAATTAACTTTTTCATCTCTCATTCATGCCATTGGACATATCTTTTTTACTCTGTCCGTAGGATTTGGAACGATGGTTACTTTTGGAAGTTATATGAAGGATGAAGATCATGTTCCTACAGCAGGATTTCGCGTGACCTTGGTCGATACGGGGATTTCTCTCGTAGCGGTGATGTTGGTATTTCCGATCGCTTTTCAGTCTTCAAACGTACCACTGACAGATCCCGCATTGTTGTTTGAAACTCTCCCTCGCTTTTTTACCGACTTTCGGGGGGGCGCATTTTTTGGATTGATATTTTTTGTCTGTTTGTACATGGCGGCATTGAATGCAAGTATTGGTTTGATGGAAACGATTGTTTCCAATTTGGTAGATACCCGAAAAAAGAAATTAGAACGTGACCGGGCTTCTTGGATTGCTGGGGCTGTTGCTCTCAGTCTTGCGATTTTGCCAGCATTTTCAAGTTCTCTTTTTAGGGGTGTTCATCTTCGAGGAAGGGGACTCATGGAGTTGATGGATTCGGTACTGATCAATTGGATCTTGCCAATAATAGCTCTCGGTCTTTCGGTTTCTATAAATTTGGGCATGAGTGAAAAGGAAAAAGAGGCCCATTTTGTAGCGCGCGATAGGTTTGTTAGTTATTCGATGTATCCACACTGGATTTGGGCCTTGAAATGGCTTGCACCTGGATTGATCGTCATCGGAATGCTATTGCAAGTGATCGGTCAGTTCTAGAAATTCATCCCTAAAATTATACCTAAGTCATAGATATCACCAGAGATTGTATTTTTCAGGGGAACCGAGCTGTTGTTTTCATTTAAAAACCCCTTGTTTTCATCACTGAAGCTCACATAGTGATAAACGCCTTGAACGCCAAGAAAGGCTTTTCTTCTCATCAGCGGTATCTCTAAACCAACTCCGAGATCGACACCCATTGTAGAGTCGCGATTGTACCCCTCAAGGCCCGACAAAGTATAGGTTCGATAAAACTGCGCCAGACCCCCAAGAATGTAAGGGTTGAGGTCGGCAAGACCTCGGGTGACATTTTGTGTGTTCAAGTAATACTTCATGTCGAAATTTAGGGTCGTGATTGAGACATTGCCTGTATAACTTTGGGAAGCAGTTTGAATATTGACAGAGCTATCGCCAGTCTTAAAACCGAGAGCCATAGCCAATCTGAGATCAAAGAAGTAGCTGAGAGTTAATCCATAACTAGGTGCGGTTCCGTATATTTTTGCAAAATTATCGGTATAACCTCTCATGCCCCCTTCAATGCCGACTGTAAAAAAACGACCGTTTCTAAAAAAGTTTATATCAGCTTCTTCATCAGAGGCTTCGTCGAATTCACTGTAGTCACTAAAGGGATCGAAAGCTTCGTCGGGGTCTATTTGCGCAAGCAAATAAGACGGGTGTTGGGCAGACGATGAGGATGTCGAAGTTTGTGCAAAAGCTGAACTCGCCAGCGAGGTTAGGGCTAACAGCAAATTAAATAGGATTTTCACGGGATCCCCCTTACTTACATTATCGCGAAAAAAGAGAGAAAACTGAAGTTCGGTCTTATTTTGAGACGGAAAAAAATATTACATAGGCTCTGCAAGGGCTAATTCGATCCTGTTGAGTATTGAGTTCGAAGAGGGAGAGGTCATAGAGCTCCAGCGATCGACAACCTGACCCTGGCGATTTATGAGAAATTTTTCGAAGTTCCAGGTAACATCCTTAAATAGAACTCCTGGCTTTTGGTCTGTTAAGAATTGATAGACAGGCTGTTTGTCTTTCCCTCGGATGGGTCCTTTGTCAAAAAGCGGAAAGCTAATTTTATATTCTTTTTGAGTGAATTTTAAAATCTCTGGGTTGTCTTGCTTTTCTTGGTGAAAATCATTTGAGGGGAAGGCCAGTACAATAAAACCCTTGTTCAAGTACTTCTTGTAAATATCTTCGAGATCCTTGAGCTGCGGCGTAAATCCACACTCAGAAGCTGTGTTCACAACTAAAACCACTTTGCCTCGAAATTGCGAAAAGTGAATTTTTTTACCGCTGATATCTGTAGCGGAGAGCTCAAAAAAACTTTTAGGCCCAGCACTGGTACTGGCAATGGCATTCGCACTCGTGAGTGACAAATAAAAACAGACACCGACGATTAAAAGCAACCTCATGACTCCACCCACTACTTTAACATTTAACCATAAGCACTCAAAACTAACCAAGAACAACCAGAATCGATCCTGCAATCGCCAAAACTCCACCAAGGAGCTTAACTAGGCTAGGGTTGATGTTGTTGACACTGAAGTCCCATAGAAAACCAGTTAGAATTTGCGCTGAAATTAGCAATACAAAAGTTCTCCCAGCGCCGATCGTGTCAATGCTCCATGGTAGTCCGAGCACAATGCAAAAGCCACAAAAACCGGGGATAAAGTACCACCAGGTTGGCAGTGAACTTTGAGCTGGGCGGGGACGAAGAATCTCGGGAAAAATCTCTGGATTCCATCTCAATATGCCATAAAAGAGGGCACTTGTGAGAAATAAAATGCTAGCGTTGATCATGACGGCAGAGATAAGGCCAAAATTGCTTCCGAGGTGGCGATTGAGTCCCCCTTGTAAAACAACCATGGCGCCAAGAAGAATGGGAACCGTATAGTAAAATTGCATAGTCACTCGAGGATAATATTGTTATTGCGCTCAAGGCAAGAGCGAACAGTCTTTGACTTTGAACACGAGGAATTTTTTAATCCTTGTATGGACTTAAGAACATCTGTTTTGATCATTTCTGCCTATGGTCGAGGAAATTGGCTAGCAGCAGAGCTTCATCGAGAAAACATTCCGGTGGTGGTTATCGACGTAACCTCTAAATTGGGATCATGGCCTCCGGAAGATATCGAGGGGCCCTTTGGTTTTTTTAGTTCAGAAAACATCACAAGTTCTCAAAGCGAAAGGGTTTTTTCTGGAGACTCTTATGAGTCCGTCGATGACGGATTTACGGTCTGGCTTTCGGATGGTCCTGTTGAATTTAAAAGCCCCGTAACCGAGTACCGTCTCAAGGTTTTGGGACAGAACGTGGAAGTTTGCGATCTTCTGAGAGGGTCAAAGGCAGTCGATAAAAATAAATACGCAATTGCCAAGTGGGCGTCAGACAACTTTTTTCACTCTTGGGTTTTACAACTAGCGCATCAATTTGCAGCGACGACCTTTGTGTCAAATGCAAAAGCAAGTCTTCAAGGCAAAGCTCTTCATTTGATGAATCCGTTTTTTGTGCGCAAGGCCACTCGGGCGGGGCAACAGAAAGCCATGGACTGGCTTCTCGATAAAAAAGTAGAGCTTCTGCAAAAAACAGAAATATTGGACATCTCGTTTCATAATAAAAAATATATTTCCGGATTAGAGCTCCAGGGCGAGCGAGCTGGGGTTTTGCATTTTCAGCAATTGGTTTGGACCTTAAGCAGCGAAGAGTCTTACTTTGTAAACCCAAAAGTTGCGAAGCATTTTTTTCCAAAAGGCATTCTTGAGCCGGAATGGTGTTGGGTTCGTTATCGAATGAAGTTTTCAAGCTGTCAGGAGATTGAGAGTCTCCCGCTTCATTTGATAGTGATAGACGAAGTGGGGGCTCCGTGGTCGCATCAAAATTTGATCGTCCTTCAGAGGACAGCGTTAGAAAATCATTTCGATGCGTGGATTCGAATCCCGAACGTGCAAAGATTTAATAAAGAGTATTTACGTATACGAGGAGAAAAGATTGTTGCCATCATGGGGCAACGTTTGCCTGTATCTCTTCCTGAAATTCAATCTTTTCCCCAAGAGTTTTATTACGCC
This sequence comes from Pseudobdellovibrionaceae bacterium, assembly GCA_016719575.1. Classification (GTDB taxonomy): domain Bacteria; phylum Bdellovibrionota; class Bdellovibrionia; order Bdellovibrionales; family Bdellovibrionaceae; genus JACMRP01. The sequence continues at coordinate 170,167 of JADJYV010000006.1, forward strand.
TATTCGCAAATTGGTCCCGCAATCTTTCCCGTTTATCAGGAAAAGTTCTCCCGAGGAAAAAGTCAGTTCAATAATTTATTTCAAGATGGCCCCGAGGTTTGGATGAATTATCTATGGGGTCATCAATTTGAGTGTCAGCAAGTAACCCGAGACTCCTTGGTTAAGTGGTGGGAGTTGATTCAGATGAGAAAGGAAAGAGAATCTCGTGATTGAACGTTATACTCGCCCTGAAATGGGAATAATTTGGGATATAGATCATCGCTTTGGAAAAATGTTAGAAGTTGAAGTTGCACTTGCCCAGGTGCAAGCACAAATGGGGATGATTCCCAAGGCGGCCGCGAAGGCAATAGCTGAAAAGGGACGCTTTAGTGCAAAGAGAATCGCGGAAATCGAAAAACTGACAAAGCACGATGTGATCGCTTTTGTTTCTAATGTTGCAGAAAACGTTGGGCCCCATGGCAAATATATTCACTTTGGCCTAACGAGTTCAGATGTTCTGGATACGGCTTTTAGTTTGCAGGTGCGAGAGGCAGGCGAAGTCCTTGCTTCTGGCATGAAGTCTCTTGAGCGGGCTCTTGTGAAAATTGCAAAAAAACATCAGGACACTTTGTGCGCAGGTCGAACGCATGGGATGTTTGCAGAGCCGACGACTTTTGGCTTTAAAATTTTAGGGTTTTTAGCAGAGTTTCGTCGTAATCAAGATAGAGTTAACAGAGCTCTTGCACAAATGAATATATGCAAACTAAGTGGGGCGGTCGGCACTTATTCGAGTTTGGGAGTTGGGGTTGAGAAGAAGGTGGCTAAGAAGTTAAAGTTAAGATCTGAAACGATTGCCACTCAGGTCATTCCTCGGGACCGTCATGCAGAAATGATTCTGAGTCTTGCGATGTTGATGTCGGGTCTAGAGCGCTTGGCGATAGAATTACGCCACTTGCAACGAAGTGACGTGGCGGAGGTTACAGAAGGTTTTAGTAAGGGGCAAAAGGGGTCCTCGGCTATGCCTCATAAAAAGAACCCCATTAGTGCTGAAAACATTACGGGTCTCTCAAGGTTGCTAAAAGGATATGCTTTCTCAGCTCTTGAAAATATAGCTTTATGGCACGAAAGGGATATTAGTCACTCTTCGGTAGAAAGAGTGATTTTTCCGGATGCCTTTATCGCCACGGACTATGCTGTCTCGCGGATGACGACTTTGATAAACGGTCTCGAAATCAACAAAAAAAGAATGATGGAAAATATTGAGAGTTCTCAGGGGCAATTATTTAGCTCGCATGTTTTGCTCGCACTTGTTGCTAAAGGATTGAGTCGTGAAACTGCCTACTCACACGTTCAACGGTTAAGTCACAGCCTTGGACGAGGAGATCAGCTGCGAGAAAAGATTGTTGAGGACTCCGAGATTTCAAAGTATTTAAACACGAAAGAACTTGATGATATTTTTAGCGGTAAAAAACATAAAAAATCAATAAAGTCCGTTATGAAGCGGGGATTTTGATGAGCAAATCGTGGAACCATCTTGTGGCCGGAGATATTGTTGATGTGGTGTCTCCAGGGTTCGCGTCAACGCCGGAACAAGTTGAGGCGGCTCGGAAATTTCTATTGAAATGGGATTTGCGACCTCGCATTCCCAAGAAACTCATTCAAAAACATTTTTTGCATGCCAATTCTGATGACAAGAGGTTTGGTTTTTTGAGAGAGGCCCTGGCGGCTGAAGATTCAAAAATTATTTGGTGCTTGCGAGGTGGTTATGGCTCCAACCGGCTGCTACCGTTATTAGATAAAATTAAAAAGCCAAGACGGCAAAAGCTTTTAGTGGGGATTAGCGATATCACGTCTTTACATGTTTATTTTGAGCAAAAGTGGGGGTGGCCAACACTTCACGCTTCTTTGTTAGATAGAATGGGAAGTGGAAAGCTCCCCGCCAAGATTGAAAAAGAGACGATGGATTTGCTCTTTGGCGAGACTGAGGCTGTTGATTTTAATAAATTAAAACCAATGAATAAGAGTGCTCTTAACTCGCGCACGATCAGGGCTCAGGTTGTTGGTGGAAATTTGATTGTATTGCAAAGCACTCTTGGGACTCCTTATCAGCTGAACACTGAAGGTAAAATTCTATTTATCGAAGATTTGGGTGAAAGAGGGTATCGGGTTGATCGTGCCCTTGAGCACTTTCAGCAAGCAGGTCTTTTTAAAAAATGTCGAGCTCTCATTATTGGAGAGTTTCTCGGCGGACACGAGTCTGATGGAAGAGCCCTGTGGCCTCTTGTCTTTAAGGATTGGGCGCAACGCTTGAACATTCCAGTATTTAGTGGGCTTGAGGCTGGGCACGGGATTATACAAAGGCCAGTGCCTTTAAATACTCACGCAGAACTCACTGGTGGTCGTCCAGGTCATTTGAGAATTTTTTCTCAAGGAGTTTCTGAGTGAAATACTCTGTTTTAGAAAAGAACCTAATGGACCAGCTGGAATCGAAGATCGTGGACACAACCCCTGGTATGATGGTGCGAGCCTATCAGGGAGGACGAATTGTTTGTGATATTCGAGTCGGCACGACCTATGCTTATTATGATCTTGCGAGTTTAACTAAGATAATTTTCACAGTGCAAGCGATGATGGTTTCATTTGAGCAGGGACGATGGAATTTGGACAGCCGTGTGCAGGAATTTCTGCCGTGGTTTTCCCATGCAGCAGTGAGAGTGCAGGATCTCTTGACTCATTCCTCAGGACTGACTTGGTGGGCTCCCTTTTACAAAGAAATTGATTTGTCTTTAGATATCAATCTGCGTCGTGAAAAACTCCGCGAGATGATTTCGAAGTTAGAGGTTTCTGATACGCCGAACAGCGTCTATTCTGACGTGGGTTTTTTGCTTCTGGGGTTTTTGATTGAAGAGTTTTATCAAGCAAAGATTCTTGATGTCTGGAATGGAATCAAAGAAAAGTTTTATGCAGGAACGACGCTTGAGTTTCACTATAAAAACCAAACCCCGCATCGTCTTTCTTTGTATGCCCCGACAGAAGAATGTCCTTGGCGTCGTAAGCTCATGGTGGGAGAAGTGCATGATGAAAACTGCTGGAGCCTCGGCGGAGTTTCTAGCCATGCGGGGCTTTTCGGCAGTATTGATGATGTTTCATGGGTGCTCTTAAATATTCGCTCGCAACTCTTGGGGGTCGCTCGTTATTCGGTTAAGCAAAAGACGGCAAGGCTTTTTGCCTCGCGAGCGCGTCCGCAGGGAATGGGAGATTGGGCTCTTGGTTATATGATGCCGACGCCAGGATCTGCCAGTTGCGGAAGTCGATTTACGTTAAATTCGATAGGTCATACCGGCTTCACCGGGACCTCCTTATGGTATGATCCGAAAGCGGATTTTGGTGTGGTTATTTTGTCAAATCGAATTCTTTATGGTCGAGAAAACAAAGCTTTTGCGAAGTTACGACCAGAGGTACACAATTGGATTATTGAGGGTTTTAGAAAGAGTGCTGTATGAATATAAAACCAGGCAGTCATATTCATTTAATGGGAATTTGCGGAACGGCAATGGCCAGTTTAGCGGGATTGTTAAAAGACCGCGGTTTTAAGATTACCGGTAGTGATTCAAATCCCTATCCTCCGATGTCGACCCAACTTGAGAGTCTAGGAATTTCGATTCAAAAAGGATATAGACCTGAAAATCTACATCCAAGTCCAGACTTTGTAATCGTCGGCAATGTGATTTCTGCAAACAACGAAGAAGCTCAAGAGCTTGTTAAGTTAGGACTGCCCTATACCTCTTTACCAAAGGCGATGGGTGAGTTTATTATTGGTGATAAAGAATGCATCAATATTTCTGGAACCCACGGCAAGACAACAACAACATCTTTGATGAGTTGGGTGGCTGAGCTTTGTGATCAGAAGCCAGGCTTTTTAGTTGGCGGTATTCCAAAAAATTTTTCACAATCTTTTCGAAATGCCGAGAACAGTAAGTACTTCATTATTGAGGGGGATGAGTACGATACGGCCTACTTTGACAAAGTTCCCAAGTTTATCCACTACAAACCTCGTCATGTGATTTTAACTTCGGTCGAGTTTGATCATGCTGATATTTACACTGACTTAAGCGCTGTTAAGGCGGCCTTTGTTAAGTTGATTGATCTGATTCCTGGAGATGGGACTCTGATCGCTTGTGCTGATGATGCCAATGTGGTGGGGCTATTGAAAAATAGTAAGTGCAAGAAGACTTATACCTATGGAATAAACTCGGGTGATTTTAGAGCCAAAATCCTGAATGAGACAGTCGATGGAATTGAGTTTCAAGTTTTTTTTGATGGAAAAGTCAATGGTCCCTATTTTGTAAAAATGAGTGGTGAATACAATATATTGAACGCGACGGCGGTTGTAGCTTTGTCTTATTGTTTGGGATTTGCTGATGACAAGATTAAAAAAGCGTTGCGCAGTTTTGAGGGCGTTAAACGCCGTCAAGATATACTGGGAGAACCTGGTGGTGTTTTGGTAATTGAGGATTTTGCTCATCATCCCACAGCTGTTCGAGAGACAGTAAAGGGTATTCAAAAAAAATATCCGAACAAAAAAGTTTTTTCTATTTTTGAACCTCGGTCGGCGACGTCTCGTCGAAAGATCTTTCAAAGAGAATATGTGGAGGCCTTCAAGGGTTCTCATCAAGTGATGTTGGCAAAAGCCTTTGATCAATCAAAAATCACCTCTGAAGATCGATTCTCGAGCGAAGAACTTGCTGAGGACTTAAAGAGGTCGGGAGTGAGTGCTCAGGCCTTTGATTCATCTGAAGCTATCGTTGAGGCCCTGACGCATCAAGCCCACAGGGGGGATATAGTTCTCATCATGAGCAATGGGGGTTTTGATGGGATCTACACCAAGATATTAAAGGCTCTCGAAAAGCATTAATGCGGCGCATCTTTGTTGTATCTTTTTAGTGGGGTAGCTAATTCTTTCGGCTATGACAAGCAACGAAAACCTCACTCCCTTAATGAGACAGTATTGGGATATTAAATCTCTGCATCAAGATAAAATTTTGCTCTTTCGAATGGGTGATTTTTTTGAAATGTTTTATGAGGATGCAGTCAGGGCAGCTCCGATTCTCGGGATCGCGCTGACTCAACGGAACAAAAAATCTCAGGATGAAACCCCGATGTGCGGAATGCCCCATCATTCTGTTGCGGGCCCCATAAATAAGCTTTTATCCCGTGGTTTTAAGGTTGCCATTTGCGATCAGGTTGAAGATCCCAAAATGGCGAAAGGGATTGTTAAGCGGGCGGTGACTCGTATTTTGACTCCAGGAATGGTTTACGATTCTGATACTTTAGACGGAACTTTGGCTCACTATCTTGTGAGCTTTGATGACAACTCAATCAGTTTTTTAGATGGAACGACGGGTGAGGCTTTTTTCTTTCGTGCCAAGAGTTTTGGGATTTTTGCTCGTTTTTTACAAATCCTGCCAGTGGCTGAGATTGTATTGTCCTCCGCAGACAGGGCTCTCTTTGAAAAAGAAATCACTGAGAATCTGAGTTTGCAAGGTCTCGTCATTAGTGTGCATGACAATCAGATAGACGAAAGTCACTCGCTTTTGAGGGAAGGGGCTCCGGCCTCGGCGGCTCGCTTAGTGAGTTACGTTCAGTTTTTAAGCGGTGAAGAGGCGCTCAAGACTCTGGCTCCTTTTGTAGAAAAAGATTTCCAGCAGCATCTAGAGATTTCAGCGACGACCCTCAGGCATCTTGAGGTTTTTTCAACTTACAAAGGGGAAGGTCTTGGGTCTTTGTTTTATGCGGTCAATCGCACTCAAACTTCTTCAGGGAGTCGTTTGCTTCGTCAGTGGTTGAGTTTTCCTTTAATGGATAAAAAGGCAATTGAAAATCGTTACGATATGATTGATCAATGGAGGAGCCGTTTGTCCGAGCTCAAGAGGGTTCGACAGATTCTGGGTCAGATGGGTGATGTTGAGCGGCGGCTTGGCAAGATTTCGCAACCTCAGTGCAATGCTCGGGATCTTTTGGCTCTCGCTCAAAGTGTTCGAGCAGGTTTAAGTTCCCTTGAGGTGGGAGAGGGGTTTAATGCCACTCAGAAGTTAAATAATGAGATACTGAGTAGGCTCAGTTTACTATCTTCGAAAATCGAGAAAACCTTGGTCGAGGAACCTCCTCTTGCAGTTAAGCAGGGGTATCTGATTCGCAGAGGTGTTTCTGTAGAGCTGGATGAGTTGATAGAGCTTTCTACGGAGTCGCAGAGCTTGCTTTCACGGATGGAGGTCGCCGAAAGAGAAAAGACCGGAATCAGTAGTCTCAAAATTCGTTACAACAATGTTTTTGGTTATTATATTGAAATTACCAATACTCATAAAGAAAAGGTGCCTAGCTATTATCAACGAAAGCAAACTTTGACGAATGCTGAGAGATATTGCACGAACGAATTGATCGAACTTGAGAAGAAAGTTCTGACGGCTCAGGCGAAACGGTTTGATGTTGAATATGATTACTTCGAGAAATTGCGGCGCGAAGTTTTAAATAGTGGCCCGGATTTGATGAGTTTGGCTCACGCCTGTAGCGAGTTGGATGTTGTGACGAGCCTTTCTTGGTTGAGTCTCGAAGAAAAATATATTCGGCCTCGATTTTCGCCGAACCGGCAGTTGATATTAAAATGCTCTCGTCACCCGGTGGTCGAGCAGACAGTTAAAAAGAACTTTATTGCCAATGATGTTGAATTAACAGACGGAGCTTGTTTGCTTTTGACTGGACCAAATATGGCCGGAAAATCAACGCTTATGCGGCAAACTGCATTGATAGCTATCTTAGCTCAGGCAGGGTCGTTTGTGCCGGCGGATCAGGCCTCTTTGCCAATTTTTGATGCTATCTTTACTAGAATTGGCGCCAGCGATCAGCTGTCTGAGGGGCTCTCAACATTTATGGTTGAAATGACCGAAACGGCAGCGATGCTCAAAAATGCAACCTCTCATTCTTTGGTTATTTTGGATGAGGTTGGACGGGGAACCAGCACTTTTGATGGGATGTGTTTAGCGCAGGCAATTTTAGAGTACTTACTTTCGGATGTGAAGGCGATGACGTTGTTTGCTACTCACTATCATGAATTAACCCATTTAGAGTCTTCGTTTTCTCAGATTAAAAATGCTCATATGACCGTGTCGGATCGAGAGGGAGAGATTCGTTTTTTACATACTCTTGTTCGGGGGCCGGCGAAAAAATCCTACGGAATTCAGGTGGCTGAGCTCGCGGGTCTTCCAGCGATGGTTGTTCGCCGAGCTAAGGGTTTGCTTAAAAATATCGAATTGAAAAAAGTTGAGGCTTCCGGTCAGCTTTCGCTTTTGGATTTGGAGCAAGAACCCAAGGATCAAGGTCTAGAGGTAATTACCAAGTTTATGCAAGAGGTGAAAAAATACCCTCTGATGAAAATGACTCCCATCGAAGCTATGAATCAAATTGCGGCGTGGCAGAGCAGCCTAGAGTCTATAAGGGAACAAGAGTTGAACTAAAGAATCAGTGGTCTGGTCGAGTGCACTAAGAACGCTGAGAACTATCTGGAGTGGTTCTTTTGCGACTGCCGCCGCTTGTGCCAGTGTGGTTTCGCCAGTTATATCCGGGATCGGTTTTTGTACGATTGTACCAGGCATCCCATTTCTTTTTAGGAAGTTTATGACTAACTTGACCTTTTTCGTCGAAAATATCAGGATCTTTACCAAAGAAGAAATCTAAGATTTTGCCCATTTCATAACCCCTAACGAAAGCCCCTTGAATAATAAATCAAAAGAACCCTTGGCGCAATAATTTTGAATTGGCGCTGTTAAATCCGAGGGTTGGCGCAGGTGTCGATAATGTCGAGACCTTCGTCTTCAGCGAGATGGCGATTTCCTTTATAGTGGTTAAAGCAAGCTTGAGCTGCTGATTCATAAGCCTCTTCGTAGCTTGGAGCCGTACGTGAATATTCGTAGCTCACTGCCTTTAGTTTGAACTTAAAAGTATAGAGTTTTTGCGTCGGAGTTGTTTCTACCCAACCTAATCCCACTGATGAAATCAAAGTGGTAAAGGCGACTAGACTCAATAATATTGTCTTTTTCATAGATCCTCCAAAACCCAAAAAGGGGCTTTGTTATCTTGTTATGCAAGCCCTGCGCCGATTAATAAAAGTTATTCAACAAGACAGGCTTGTAACATATCGAAACCACTAGATAATACAATATCACAATGATACATAATTCTTGTTGCCAAATGTTTCAGGCAGTGACACTTTCGGGAAATCAGATGATCAGAGTTTTTTCAGGGGTCTTATTGTGAAAATGGCCACAATTTTTATGTCTCTTGTGTTGGGGTTTAGCTCTGTGGGGCTTGCTTCAAATTCGAGTTCAAATCCTTTGGTTGTTGTGACGGTTGAGGACACGCTTAAGCTTTCTCATTCTCTCAACTTTTGGGATTCTCTTAATTATGTTCATGACTCAGAAAGTCGTTTTTTGGGCATGAATAAAGTTTTGAATTTATTAGTATCCTATAGGCCTGCGACCTCTTTAATTTACTTAACTGAGCCAAGTGAACTTTTGGCTGGCTCTGTTCAGGTGGAATTTCTAAAAAAAAATTCTTTCCCCAGGGGACATTTTCTTAGCTACAAAGAAGCAACCGATGTCTCTCATCGATTAGAGATTTTGCGCAATGCGATGGCTATTTTCAAACCAGCAAAGGTGGTTCTCATCGGGCACAATGGTGGAGTTGACGTTGAGGTCTTTCAGTCTCTTGCTCAAGGATATCCAGAAGTTGAATTTTATCAGTACTTGCATGTTCTTTATTCCCCAAACTCACAGGATGAGGCGGGTCATTTTCTAAGCCCATTCCAACGAGGCTATGTGACGGCAGTTGAGTTGTTAATAGATCTTCAGCAGAAACGTTTAGTTGAGGCGAATGCCTCAACTAAACTGGCAAAAGAATTAACGAGAGAGATTTTGTTCAAAGATTCGAACCCTGAGTCTAAAGTAGTCGGAATTCCTTCTTTTGCGAAGTGTGAGGTGTTTATTTGGAGCTGGGATGTTTTGAATCGATTTTCTTTTTTAGCTCCTTTGAAGGAACACCTTTCAAAGCGATGTTATTCGTCGCCAGCTTATGAAAATTAAATATCAAGTTCCAACGATTTATGAAAAGCTTTTGCCAAATGATATTCTACAAATTGATCTAATAGAAACAAAGGCAACCTGCAATAGCTGTCCGGTGTACGCAGCGGATCTGAAGTGTTGTACGTTTCATCCGTATCTCCCAAATTTTACTATCGGAGCATTGTTGAGTCAGCCAGACCTTGGGTCTGAAGTTGCCATCAGTGTTATACGTTCAAAAATAAAAAATCGCGAATACAGTTTGCCTTTGGGTCTCGTGGCTCCGCCGAGCTATCAGATTACTTTTAATCAGCGTAAGAAAAATGAATTTGGCTGGAGAAAAGATTGGCTGTGTCCCTATTTCGATCCTGTTCATAACAATTGCGGAATATGGCGGTGGCGAGGTGCAGTTTGTACAGGATTTTTCTGTAAAAGTTCTTTTGGGGCAAAAGGCTTAAGGTTTTGGGATGAGTTGTCAAATTACCTGACTTACGTCGAGATGGCTCTTATGGAAGAGGCGCTTGTAATGTTGGATTTTTCTCCGAGACAAGTTGCTGATCTTCTCGGCTATCTCAATCGACAAGTGGCTACAAAAAGTGAACTTAAAAGCTCGCAGATGTCAGAGAAGAAAGCCAGGGCCCTTTGGAATGGCTATTATGACAATCAAGAAGAATTTTTTAAAAAAACCTTTCAGATTGTTTCTGGGTTGGATAGAAAGTCTTACAGGGAATTAATTGGAGAGCCTGGTCAGCATTTAGAGAAAAACTTAAGAAAGGTTTTTGAAAAAATATGTCCCCAGTAGATATGAGACAAAAGCAAATCATTCTCGAATTTTCCGCTCTCAATGATTGGGAAGATCGCTACAAGAAGGTTATCGAGCTGGGGAGAGCTCTGTCGCCAATGGCAGAAGAGTTAAAAACCGAAAGCAATCGAATTAAAGGGTGTCAATCTCAGGTCTGGTTAGCGGCGCAGCTAGATAGCCAAGGCCATGTTGTCTTTCAGGGTGACAGTGATGCCTTAATTGTGAAGGGCTTGGTTGCCCTGCTCTTGAACGTGTATTCAGGCTCTTCGCCTGAAGACATTTTGCAGAATCCGCCTGAGTTTTTAAAAGTTTTAGGCTTCGAGGGGAATCTTTCTCCAAGTCGAGCAAATGGTCTTCATGCAATGTTGAAGCAAATTCGCTTTTATGCGACCGCCTTTGCTTACGTCTTGAATTCAAAGCAGAAGCCATAATCATTTTGACCGAGTTCGTTTTAGAAATCTATTCTAATTCTAGAGACACATAATGTGTTTGCCACCAAACCAGGAGGGTGCTGTTGGTTAAGATTTCTTTGATCGCAGTGGTTCTTTATTTCTTATCTCCGATCGCAATAGCAAATATTCAAAAAAAAGTAATTTACGGTGATGATGGTCGGATTCAGTTTTTTCAAGTTCAGCGTCCAGAGGTTCGAGCCGTTGCTGACAGCACAGCTGCCATGATACCAAATTCGAATTTAGAAGTGAAATCTGGTGGAATAACCAAAATTAATGCAGATAGTTTTAAGCGGGTTTTTGGTGTCTGTTCAAATGAGCCATTTTCGAGTGAGCCAGTGGGAGCCATGTGCTCAGCTTTCTTGGTTGGTCGTGATCTTATTGCAACAGCTGGCCATTGTGTTACTGATGAGTCCTGCCCAGAAACGAGTTTTGTATTTTCTTACCGGATGTCTTCGCTAAATCAAGCGCCAACAGAGGTTAGCTCTTCGGAAGTCTATCGCTGCACCGAGGTGATTGATAGAGAGCAAACTCAGAATCAAGATTACGCCTTGGTACGGGTGGATCGTCCAGTCTTAGGGCACCAGATTTTAACATTGGCAAAGAGTGCGCCGCAAGCTGGGGACAGCCTATTTGTAGTTGGTCATCCCTCAGGTATTCCGACAAAAGTGGCTGGCGGAGCTAGCGTTCGCAGTGTCTACAATGGATATTTTAGTGCAAATCTAGACACTTATGGTGGCAACTCAGGGTCCGCCGTTTTTTCGGAATCGACTTTAGAGGTTGTAGGTGTTTTGGTTCGCGGAGAGAACGATTTTGATTACGACTCTCAAAATCAGTGTATGATGAGTCATCGCTGCGCAGATGATGGATGTCGCGGCGAAGATGTAACACTCATTTCTTACATTTCTCAAGCGATCAAAAAGACCAATTAAATAGTGGCATGAACTCTGTGAGTGTCATCCATATCGTCGAGGTAGTTTAAAAACTCCTCGACGTCTTTTTTTTGTTCGGCACTCAATTCCGTAATATTCTTAGCTTTGTAAGAGAGTTCAGCGGTTGTAACCTTCCAGCCACGCTTAGTCAGGGCTTCACTCACGGAAATCAAATCTGTCATTGAAGTGTAAAATTCAAACGAGCCGTCTTCGTCTTTATAAACTTCATTGGCTCCGGCTTCGATGGCTTCTTCATCGGGATCGAAGGTTCCAGTTTTGTTAGCAACCAGATACCCAACATGTTCGAACATCCAGGCAACACTGCCAGTTTCCCCCATGTTTCCTTCATGGGATTTAAAAGCATGGCGCATATCTGGAGCCGTTCTATGTTTATTATCTGTTTGGCACTCAACAATAACTCCCACGCCGTGGGGGCCATAACCTTCATAAACAACTTCTTCGATGATCTTTCCATCGTCAAGGAGGCCAGCGCCCTTCTTGATAGCCCGTTCGATGGTGTCCGTCGGGCAGGATTGTTTTTTTGCAGCATCAATGGCGAGGCGAAGTCGCGAATTTGCCGCAGGATCAGGGCCACCAACCTTCGCTGCGACCGAAATCTCGCGGGCTAGTTTTGTGAACACAAGGCCCTTTTGCATGGCCTTTTCGACTTTACCGGCTGTTTTCCATGATTTTCCCATGGGCTCATTAGAGCGAATTCGGAAATATTTGGCAAGAGAGGCTGCAGGATGTAAAAGGGGTAATGCAAAGTTTAGAGATTGCCAATGTGTGGGATAAAATTAAAACCATCGAAAAATCCTGTGAGTCAGCCCTAAAAGGGGATGCTTTGATTATTCCAGATCAACCGGCTCGAGATGTTTTAATTTTAGACTCTAAACAGCATCCAGCCAAGCTTGGTTTGTCGAAACGGGAGGGCCAGGCGCGGATGCTCCATGATTTGGCAAGCATTGAGCTTCAGGCGATGGAGTTAGGGCTTCGTACATTGATTGAGTTCCCAGAAGCTCCTCAATCTTTTCGAGAAGAGTTGCTGACGGTTACAGTTTCTGAAGGCGAACATCTCCGCCTATGTCTCGAAGGAATCAACGACCTGGGTTTTTCTTGGGGGGCCTGGCCAGTGCATACGGCTCTTTGGAATACGGTGAAGGCTGAGGACAGCCTTTTAGATCGAATACTTATCGTCCATCGCTACCTTGAAGGAAGCGGACTTGATGCTGGCGATAGCTTGATTCGTCGTTTGGACGGCATTTCAGATGCTGGATCTGTTAAAAAAATTGTTCAACAAATCAATTTCGAAGAGATCGGCCATGTGGACTTTGGTTCTCGCTGGTACAGAGAGATTTGCCGGAGTTCAGGAATAGACCCTCAGGATGATTTTCCCTCTCGCATGACGACCCTTCGTCAGCAACTCCCGAAGCGTCTTGAAAGGATCAATCGTGAGCTTCGACTCAAGGCAGGGTTTACGGAGCAAGAGGTTCATTGGTGCGAGTCTTGGCGGGCCGGGTATTTTTAGGGAATGCGGCAATAGAAAAGGCTGACATTTTGTGTCAGCCTTTGATGAATGATTTGCAATAAACTCTTAAAAAGAACGTTGATAAAAGAACTGAGTGCTTCCGATAGAAACGGTTCCTTCTTCATGTCTGTTTTTGAGATCTCTTTTGCCTTTAAACTTAATTGCCAATTGATTAAAAATGGAATTGCTTGGGTTTTCGACTCCAAAAACATCTGCGTTGCAATCAACGCATCTTGCTCTTTGTAAGAGGTTGAGATTAAAAGTTGCAACCGTCTTTTGATTGAAGGGCATACCTGATTTTAAAGTGAGCAAATATTCATTGTTTTCGGCATCTTCCTCTATACAAAGAAGTTCAGGGGTTTTGCTCCAACTGTCTTTGGCAGTGGTTAACTGGAAGCATTCTTCAGCGGCGAAAACAGAAAGAGACGAAAACAAAATAGCAATCAAAGTAAATACTCTCATAAATCCTCCTTAAGGATGTTGTCGCCTCTTGAGTAATGCATGTAGTCATTGATTTCAATCAAAACTTGAAGGCTGTCGGATTAGAGATCAGCGGATTCCATTTGAAGGGTTTAAACAGTCGTTCTGTGTAAAATGTACAGACCTGGTTTCCATTTAAGGTGCGCTTTCGAGCAAGGTTTTCGTGTACGCATGTTGAGGATTTTTAAAGACATTCTCACTCGGGCCGTGTTCGACGACCTCGCCAAAATAGAGAACCAGAGTTTCGTCGGAGATGTGTTTTACCACCGAAAGATCGTGAGAAATAAAAATCATACTGAGACCAAATTCTTTTTGGAGATCCAATAGAAGATTTAATACTTGAGCTTGAATTGAAACATCCAGGGCCGAAACGGGCTCATCCAAGATGAGTATTTTTGGTTTTAACATCAGGGCTCGGGCTATGCCGATCCTTTGTCTTTGACCACCACTAAATTGATGAGGGTAGCGCTCGCTGAGTTCTGGTAAGAGCCCAACTTTAGCCATCATGGCGAGGGCTTGAATTTTTGCTTGAGGGCGTGGGGTTTTTTCGACAACCATAATGGGATCCGCGATAATTTCCCAAGCCATTTTTCGTGGATTTAAGGACTGATAGGGATCTTGAAAAACCATTTGCACTAAGTGGGTAAGATTTTTTTGCGGGATTTCTCGGAGGTTTTGGCCACAAAGAGTAATTTCTCCACTTTGAAAATCTTCAAGACGAGTAAGAACTTTTGCAAGAGTGCTTTTACCGCAGCCAGATTCGCCGACAATTCCAAGGATTTTGTTCTCACCAAGTTCAAATTGGACATTGCTCAAGACTTTGCGCTCTTCATTTTTTCCCATCAGTTTTTTCGTAACATAAGACTTGTTGAGATTTTTTACAGAAAGCAAGTTCATAAGCTCTCCAGGGGATGATGGCAGGAAAAAGAAGTTTGCAACGGGGAAGGCTGCAATGATGAAACACTTGGGTTTGTTTTTTTACAGACCTCAGTACTTCGATTACATCGGGGGTGAAACTGGCAGCCGCTAGGGCGAGCGCGAAGAGAGGGGACCGTGCCGGGGATGGCATACAAATGCTCTTTGGTTTTTCCGGCATGGGCACTGGGGCGGGCCTTTAAAAGGCCAAAAGTATAGGGGTGATGAGGGTTTTTTATGACTTGGTCTGTTGGTCCGGTCTCGATAATTTCACCTGCGTACATGACTTGAATGCGTTGAGAGTATTTTTTTACGAGGGCGAGGTCATGACTGACAAAAATCATCGACATTTTTTTTTCTCTTTGCAGATCAATTAAGAGATCGAGGATTTGTTTTTGAATAGTCACATCGAGAGCCGTCGTGGGTTCGTCTGCGATCAAGAGTTTTGGATTGCAGCTAATCGACATCGCAATCATCACCCTTTGAGCCATCCCACCTGAAAGCTCAAAAGGGTAAACTTTAAGACGTTGTTCTGCCGAAAGGATTCCCACGCGTTCTAAAAGGGAAATTGCTTTCATTTTTGCAGCTTTTTTGCTGAGACCTAGATGAGTTTGTAAAGTCTCAAGCATTTGATAGCCAACAGTGAGGCTTGGATTTAAAGCCGTCATTGGATCTTGAAAAATCATCGCAATGCTTTTTCCCCGAAGCTGAGAGAGTTGCTTTTGAGAGTTAAGGTCTAGGGGGTGATTCTGAAACAAAACTTTTTTGGTATTAATAACAGCGATATCCGGAAGAAGACCCATAAGGGCGAGATTGCTAACGCTTTTTCCGGATCCGGATTCGCCAACGACACCGAGAATTTCTCCCGCTTCTAATGAAAATGAAACATCTCGAAGAGCGAGAAGGTTTCCGGATTCGGTTTTGAACTGCACAGAGAGTTTTTCGATTTCAAGTAGCACTGTTGTTCCTAACCACGATTTTTAAGGCGAGGATCAAGAGCATCCCTCAAACCGTCTCCAAAGAGATTGAAAGATAATACCACTACCAAGATGCAAATTCCTGGAGCATTGACCATCCAGGGAGAAGTTTCGATATAACTGCGAGCGTCCGACAGCATAGTTCCCCATTCGGGGGTAGGAGCCTGAGCTCCTAAACCCAAAAAACCGAGGGCGGCGCAGTTTAAGACGCCATCGCTAAACCCTAGGCTCGCTTGAACAATGAGCGGGGCAATGCAATTCGGAAGTATTTCTTTGAACAAAATTCTGAGAGAGCTCGCGCCATAGAGATGCGCCGCCTGCACATAGGGTTTGTTTTTTTCTGCAAGAACTTGGGCTCTGATGAGTCTCGTAAAATTTGGTAAGGCGACGATCGATACAGCCAAAATAGCATTCAGAAGGCCCGGCCCCAAAACAGCAACGATAACAATTGCAAAAAGAACACTCGGTAGAGCCATTACAAAATCCATCAGGCGAATCACAATTCGGTCTAACCATCCACCGTAGTATCCAGAAAGAAGGCCGAGAGTTGTGCCTATGCCTGCTGAAATAAAAACAACACTGAGCCCAACTAAGAGCGAAACTCTGGCGCCATAAAGTAAGCGACTCCAAAGATCTCGTCCGATATCATCCGTACCTAAAATAAAAAAATGTTCTTGAAAGCGGGAACCTGGCGGGAGGCGAAGAGCTCCTTCGATAACTTGATCAGGAGCATAGACAGAAATGAGCGGGGCAATGATGGCAAGAATCATAAATAACAAAACAAAGAGGAGTCCGGCAACAGCCCCTTTGTTTTTTTGAATGTCCAGCCATAGGTCGGAAAAATATTCTTTCATAGATTAGGTTAGAAGGGCGCTTTTCATTCGCGGGTTGAGGGCGATATAAATAATATCGACAAGAGTGTTGGTTACGACAATGATAAAGGCGATGATCAAGATCCCTCCCTGAATTGCCGGATAATCACGTGAGGTCAGACTGGCAACAATCCATTTTCCGATTCCGGGCCAGCTAAAGATAGTTTCAGTCAGTATGGCTCCCGTAATAATGCTGCCAAAGCAAAGCGCAAGAGTTGTAACGATCGGGATCAGGGCGTTTCTAAACGCGTGGACAAAGATGACTTTTGATTCACTCATGCCCTTGGCTCTGGCGGTGCGAATGTAATCCTCGCTGAGGACTTCTAAAAAGCTGGAGCGGGTCATGCGGGCAATAATTGCTAAAGGAATCGTTCCTAAAACAATAGAAGGAAGAATCAAGTGTCTAAGGGCGCTCCAAAAAGGAGCAAAACCTTCAGCGGCTCTAACTTCTTTGCTCAGTGTATCTAAAAGATAGAGCCCCGTCGCAAGAGGAACGTCATATTCAATAGCAATGCGACCAGACACAGGAGTGATTCCCAGGTGAACTGAGAAAATTAAAATTAAAGCCAGCCCCCACCAAAAGATAGGCATTGAATATCCGGCGAGGGACCCTCCCATAAGAAAATAGTCAAAGAAGGTATTTTTTTTGACGGCAGCGAGTATTCCAAATGGAATAGCTAAAAAGGTCGCAAAGAAGAGTCCTACTAAACTGAGCTCGAGAGTTGCTGGAAATCGTTCTTTAAACTCTTCCCAAACAGGGGCTTTTGAGACGATAGATGTTCCCAAATCACCTTGAATGACTTTCTTAACATAATCTAAAAACTGAAGCATGACGGGCTTATCAAGTCCGAGGTTGTGTTTGGCCTCTTCATAAGCGGCCTTATCAATATTTCTTTCGCCAATCATCAATAAGATGGGATCCCCAGGGACCATGCGGATCATAAGAAAGCACACAAAAGTGATTCCTACTAAAGTAAGAATCATATCGAGGGCCTTCTTTGAAAAAAATAAAAACATAGAAACTACTCCAAAGTCACTTCTGTAAAATGATCTCCGCCTAAGGGATCCATTTTGTAACCTTTGACATTTTTCGACATCGCCCTAAACGTTGTCGCATGATTGATCGAGACCCAAGGGGCTTCTTGTTTGAAAATTTCTTGTGCTTTTTTGTAAAGACGTGTCCGCTGTTTTAAATCAGTGCTCTTTTTTGCCTCTGAGACTAGGTCGTTAAAGGGTTTGTTGCACCAACGAGAATAATTGGATCCAGCTTCAACCGCCGCGCAACCGAGGAGAACATTTAAAAAGTTATCAGGATCTCCATTGTCCCCGGTCCAGCCAAATTGAACGAGGGCATGCTCTCCCACTTTTGATTTAGCTAAGTAGGTTGGCCAATCAAAGCTAATAAGCTTGACCTTGATTCCCACCTTCGCAAGATCAGCCTGCATCATTTCACCCATTTTTTTTCCATTAGGGTTGTAGGGGCGAGAAACGGGCATAGTCCACAATTCGGTTTCAAAACCATTTGGATAACCCGCTTGCTTTAAGAGCTCTTTGGCTTTTTCTGGAGAGTAGTCGTAGTCTTTGACAGACTCGTTGTAGGACCAAATTGTCGGAGGAATTGGGTTCTTAGCGAGTGTTGCATTTCCTAACAAAATGGCATCGATGTAGGCTTTGCGATTGAGGGCGTGATTGATCGCACGACGAACGAGTAGGTTGTCAAAAGGTTTTTTTGTTACATTCATTGCTAAGTAGCCGACATTCAGGCCCGGAGCAGAGGTGACAGAAATTTTAGAGTCTGACTTCAGCGCAGCCAGATCTGTTGGCGCCGGTTCTGTGATAAATTGGCATTCGCCGGTTTTCAATTTTTGAGTTCGAACATTTGCATCTGGAGTAATGGCAAAGATGAGCTTCTCAATATTCCCTCTCTTCCCCCAATAGTTAGTGAAGGAATTGAATTTTATGGAACTGCCTTTTACATAAGATTGAAAAGTGAAAGGCCCCGTGCCAATGGGGTACTGATCCAAATCAGATTTTTTATTTTGGCTAGCTAATTGGTCTGCGTACTCTTTGCTCAGAATACTCATAAAGGGCATAGCTAAATTGGGTAAAAAAGGAGCCTCCGGGTAGTTTAAGGTGATCTCTACCGTCATAGGATCTTTAGCTGTAATATTTTTGATGACCTTATTCATCTCCATTCCCTGAAAATACTCATAATTAGCGCCACTGACAGAGTAATAGGGGTGCGACTTGTCTCGTTGCCTATTAAACGAGAAGAGAACGTCTTCGGCGTTGAGGTTTCTGGTTGGAGTAAAAAACTTAGTTGTTTGAAACTGAACTCCCTTTCGAAGTTTAAAAGTATAAGTTAATTTATCTTTTGAAATAGTATAGGACTCAGCGAGGACAGGAATGAGGTCAATCGTGCCAGGAGTAAATCCCACCAGGCCTTCGTAGACTGGGCGAGAAGCGTTGATGGAGGTGCCATCTGTGACTAGTTGGGGATTGAACGAACTCGGATTCCCCTCCGAGCAGAAGACAAAGGTTTTTGCTGAAGCTAATAACGGTGCTGAGATCAAAAGAAGGGATAAAAACAGATACATAATCGTCCTCCAAATATCGATTGTTAAATGATCTTTGGCAGAAGGCTAGGGAAGATTTTGTATGTTACGTGTCAATCAATGGATTCATTCGGTTCAAGAAAGCGCCACTGCCCTTCGGGAAGATTGCCGAGATTTAGTTTGCCGACACGCACCCGCTTAAGGCCGCGCACCTTAAGACCTACTAATTCACACATGCGGCGAATCTGCCTCTTTTTCCCCTCTTTCAAGATAAAACGAAGCTGATCTTCGTTAATCCAATCCACTTTTGCAGGTTTTAAAGCCTTGCCATCAAGATAAAGTCCGTGACGAAGGAGGGTGAGTTTTTCCTTAGGAAGAATTCCTTCAACGCGAACCAGATACTCCTTTTCAATAGAACTGTTTTCGCCAATGATTTGCTTTGCAATCCGCCCATCCTGGGTAAAAATAAGCAGTCCTTGAGAATCAATATCTAATCGTCCCGCAACCGCGAGGCCTTCAAAGTGTTCTTTTCTTAACAAATGGTTGCCAACTCCGTATTGATTTTCAGGCGTAACCAATCTGATCGCGGGCAAGTAGTCATCTTCGGGCTGGGCTGAGACATAGCCAATGGGCTTATTTAAAATAATGGTGACGAGTTTTTTTTGTTGTTGCAAAGCGGGAGTATCTAAAGTGACTCGGGCTTCGGGAGATACTTTAGTGCCGAGGATAGAGACTCTTTCGCCGTTAACAAAAACCAACCCTTGCTGAATATAGGCATCGGCTTCACGGCGAGAACAGAGGCCTTTTTCTGCCATCAACTTTGACAAGCGAATTTGTTTTTCAATTTTGTCACTCATGGTTTTATCTCCACCCAAAGGTCTTTTGTCTCATAGAGTCGTATAGGCGACAAAGTCTCGGTTGGGCAGAGTTCGTGAAGCCTCTTAAATAAATAGATCGCGATATTTTCGGTGGTCGGAATCATATTTGAAAACTCTGGAATTATGAAGTTCAGATGTTGGTGATCAAGAGTCATAATGAGCTCTTGGACCTTTGATTTAAGTTCTGACAAGGGGGAGTCTGTGTTTTGAAAACCGACTTCCAAGAAATAGTTGTGTCCGTGCCCATACTTTGAAAAGCACTTGCCAAAATGGGCTTTATTTTCTGTATCAGACCATGTTTTTTGTTTGTAGAAGTGAGCGGCTGAGAATTCTGCCGAAACAAGGGTTGTTTTAATCATGTTAGGTTGATTCCTCCGTCAACAGTGAGAATAGCGCCCGTGGTCCAAGAAGAGGCTTCCGAAGCCAAAAAGTAAATGCTTCGGGCAATTTCATCGGCGGTCCCGATTCTTCCTAAAGGCTGCAGTCCCGCATATTTGCCAAGGGCCTCCTGTTTTTTTTCAGCGGAAAAAGCGTGAAACGAGTGGATCGGCGTATCGACGATACCCGGGCAAATGCAATTGACACGAATTCCACACTGACCGAGTTCTAAAGCTAAATTTTGAGTCCAATTGATAAGAGCGGCTTTTAGAGCAGAATAAGCCCCGGTGGGTCCTGTCGGTTTAAGCCCCAAAGTAGAGGAGACGTTTACAATGGACCCTTTTTTGCGTTCCTTAAAATAGGGTATTAAAAGCCGAGTGAGGCGTTCGGGACCTAACATATTGATCTCAAAGTGCTCCCGCCAGATCTCGTCTGTACTGGTTTCTGCTGTATGGGTTTTATAAATCCCAGCATTATTCACGAGAACTTCTAATTGATAGATAGGGTTTTCGAAAATTTCTCGTACACGTTTGTTAACCTGGGATGAATCCTGTAAATCGCAAGAAAGCAAACAAGCGCCCTGTCGACAGTTAAGTGCAACATCCTCAAGTTTTTCTTTTGAACGTCCCATAAGATAGATAAAGTAGCCCTGTCGTGAGAACTCTAAGGCCGTGGCCGCGCCAATGCCAGAACCTGCGCCTGTAATTAAAACCGCCTTTTTCAAACACACCTCCTTAGGGCTAGGGCTTATCCTATCAGGAGTTTCATCCGAAGAGTAGGCATGACCTTTCAAGAAGCTGTTAAAATTTCGCTTAAATATTTCTTAATAGGTTTTTTATTTCTTGTGGTTTTTTGGGGCGCATTGCCATAAAAAACACTCGCCAGTCATCTTGACTGGCGAGCATAACGGAAATGAAATTTGCAAGGTGAACGAAAGACTCTTTATGCCACTTTTTTAGAACGCATAAAGTGATAGTGCTTTTTTTCAAAATCGGCGGCTTTCGCCCCTTCTTTAGTTATGAGACCTGCTTTAAACCACTCGAAGTGTTCATCGCAAAAGCTCGCTTTAACTGGCTTCTTGCTGCAACTCTCAGCAAGACACTTAGTAGGGCCAAGTTGAATCACGTTATTTGGAACTTGTTTTTCGTGTTTAACTTCTGGCTTTTTATTTTCTGACATGAATTTTCTCCCCTGTAATGTTTCGTCGAGTCTATTTCAGGACTGGATAATAGGCTTATCGGTCGTGATATTAAAAAGTTAAGACAAAAGTTTTGGAGATCTAAGAAGAGTTCTCAGGTTTATTTAGAGAAGGGTTTCTTTGTCTCAGTTTGAGAAAGTTCTTTCGTTTTAAGTGAGGCCAGATCTAATTGATTCATTGAATTCAACTTCCAACCTTGAAACTCAGGACGAATCAACATTGCAAAGTGGATGGGGCCAGTTGGGATCAGGTAAAACTGATCCATAAGATAGCTTAAACCGAGGGTGCATATTTTTTTCTGTTGTTCCAAGTTAGTAGTCTCACTTAGCTTTTTTAGGATCGATTGAAAATCACTTTCATTAAGTTGAATGTAATTTTCGGAACTCCAGTTGGCAAAAGTTTCAAGAGTCGCAAGACAGGTAGGGCGATCTGGAGCCACCCCTTTGCGAAAAATTGACGGGGTCTCTTTCTGCAAATCTCGTAAAAACACTTTGTTTTCGCGCATGACGACCTGAACTTTAATATTTAAATTTTTACTCCACTGCGACTGAAGCCACTCCGCAGCGCGGCGGTGATCTTCGCCGCCAAGGGACGAGTACATCAGTTTTAAATTTGTTGGTGTGTTTTTATCCTGGGACAACGCGAGTTTTGCTTTCTGCAAATCATGCCTGTAACATAATTCTTTTAGAACAAACGACAAAGGAACTCCTACACAACCCGGCATTCCTTCTGCGGAAAATATTTTCTTTAATTCAGGAAAATTAAGGGCTAGAGCCAGGGCCTCTCGTAATTTGGGATGTTTTTTAAGCTCGGGGCCGAAGCCAATATAGTCAAAGCGAATGACCGGGACCCATAGAAAATCAGGGCGATTTTTGAATTTTGGGATATATAAAGTAGGCAGTCGCCTTAAAAAACTGAGTTCATTTTTTTCGTAAAGCTGTAGGGCAACGCTATCTTCGGCAACAAAAAGAAACTCCACTTTGGGGCGTCTGTCAGCATTGCCCGATTTGTAATGCGGATTGTTTTCGAGGACGATTTTCTCTTTTTGAATCCATTTAGAAATTCTATAGGGCCCGCTGACGACGAGCTCATTGGCTTTCTCTGCAGAGAACAGTTGATTTTTTATCGGGGCTAATTGAATGCTGGCGAGATTGTACTCAAAATCAGGATCTGCTTCGGCAAACTCAAAGCGCAAAGTGTCGGGGCTTGGGGATGAAATCCCTAGGCTTTCCATTTTCTCTTGATTTTTATAAATAGCGAGAGCGTTTTTAATTTTAAAAAGTAAGTCGGCACGGGGTGCAGATTCCTTCGAATCTAAAATTCGTTGATACGCTTTTAAAAAATCACTGGCGACAAGGGGGCTGCCATCACTCCATTTTAAATTTTTCTTTACTTTGCATATTAAAACAAGAGGGTTTTCTCGTTTGCATGAATCTCCAAGGTCAGGAATCAAGCCCTGGTCGTCGTCGTAGGTGAACAGATTTCGATAGAGATTATGCATTAAATAGCTAGCGCTCGAGGTCTTCTGTTGGCTCGGCATCAAATTTATTGGTTCCGAGGCTAAATGAAGACGAAAAACCGGCTCGGCAAGGCAGAGCGGAGAGAGCACGAGTGTTCCAAATAAAAAAAGGATTTTCGTAGGTAAGAAAATCCTGGATAGGTTCGATAAGAAATTCATGAATTACTTATCGAGCTCCATTTTTGCAATTGTCTGAAGCTGCATATTCGTGGTCCCTTCATAAATCTGGCCAATCTTCGCATCGCGCCAAAATTTTTCAACAGGATATTCTTTTGTGAATCCATTGCCGCCGAATAGGTCGATGGCAGTTGAAGTGACATTCGCAGCCGCCCTGGAAGCAAAAAGTTTTGCCATCGCAGCCGCTTCAATAAAGTCTTCTCCCATATCTTTGAGGCGGGCGGCATTGTAGACCATGAGTCTTGCAGCTTCCAGCTCGGTGCGCATTTCTGCTAATTGAAATTGAACACCCTGGAATTGGGAAATCGATTTTCCAAATTGTTCTCTGTTTTTTATGTAGTTCAAAGTTGCTTCGTAAGCACCTTGAGTGATACCAACCATTTGTGCGCCGATGCCAATTCGACCTTCGTTGAGAGTTTCAATGGCGATTTTGTATCCCTTGCCAACCTCTCCTAAAACATTCTCTAAAGGGACTTCGCAGTTTTCAAAAAGCAGTTCACAAGTTGAGCTCGCGCGAATTCCTAATTTGTCTTCTTTTTTTCCAACAGAAAATCCTTTAAAGGACTTTTCGACCACAAAGGCCGTAATCCCTTTGTAACCTTTGCTTAAATCGACACTGGCAAAAACAATAAAAACATTGGCTTCTTTGCCGTTTGTAATCCAAAGTTTAGAACCATTAAGTATATATTTATCACCTTTTTGCTCAGCTTTTAGTTTTAATGCAAAAGCATCTGACCCTGAGGAGCTTTCAGTGAGCGCATAGGCACCGACCCACTCTCTTGCCATTTTTGGCAAGTACTTTTCTATGAGGGGCTCTGTTCCCCATTTTAAAAATGCATTCGTGACCAGAGTGTTTTGTACATCTAAGAGAACACTCACAGAGCCATCGACGCGTCCCAACTCTTCAACGGCCAGGCAAGCCATAGTAAATGTGGCGCCTGCGCCACCATATTTTTCGGGGGTCTCTATTCCCATAAGACCCATTTCAAAAAGTTTACGAACGATGGCAGGATCCATTTCAGCTTTTTCGTCCATGTGAGTAACATGGGGCTTTATTTCTGATTCAGCAAAACTGCGTACAGCCTCTTGAAAAGCTTTTTCATCTTCAGACAAAACGGTGAGAGCGGGACGGTAGGTGGCAGACATCAAAAACTCCTTCGCATGGTAAAAACCAACCGACGTTAGCTTTTAGATAGGCACGAATCAATAAACACGTTGCGCGTCATTTTGCTGTCATTTCTTTGTGCAGAAGTTGAGTGTCGCTAGACAAGGGTTTCGGGGTCCGATAGGCTTTTTCGCATGGATATTATGGAAATTGGTGCAAAAATTGGTGTTTATTACGTTCCGTTTCTGTTTGCTCTTTGCTTTCATGAGTTTGCTCACGGTTGGGTAGCAAAGATGCGCGGCGATAATACGGCTCAAATGATGGGACGTCTAACGATGAATCCCGGTGCCCATATCGACATTTTGGGTACAGTCGTGCTGCCGCTGATGGCTATTGTTTTCAACAGCCCTATTTTCTTTGGTTGGGCAAAGCCTGTTCCGGTAAATGCTCGAAATCTTAAATCGCCACGAAAAGATATGTTTTGGGTGGCCCTGGCAGGCCCTCTGTCGAACCTTTTGTTGGCTATCGTTGCCGCTTTTGTAATTGGTTTTATTGCGCGATTTTTTGCAATTACCGAGGTTGTAAAGTCTTTGGTTCAAATCTTGAATGTGTTTATTATGACCAATTTATTTTTAGCCGTTTTCAATTTGATTCCTCTGAACCCTCTGGATGGTGGCAAAGTCATTGCTCGTTTTTTGCCAGCTCATATTAATTATAAGCTTGAACAAAATGAACAAGTAACTAGTTTAATACTGATGGTTTTAGTCTTAACCGGTGCTTTGACTGTCTTGTCTGTTCCCGTCATGTGGGGACGAGATTTTTTAATGAATGCCGCTTTGGGTGGCTTGTTATGATTAGGCCCCGCGTAATGGCAGGTGTACGAGTCACCGGCCCCTTGCATATTGGTAATTATTGGGGAGCACTCAGTAATTTTGTGAAGCTTCAAAATGAGGGGCAGTATACCTGTTTCTTTGGAGCTATGGATTGGCACGGAATGACGACGGCTTACAAGAACAGCCAAGAAATTGCGCCATGGACTCGAGAAATGATCGCTGAGTTTATTGCTTGGGGTTTGGATCCTGAAAAGTCGACTCTTTTTGTTCAGAGTCAAGTTCCAGAGCATCTAGAATTGTTTATGATTTTGGCGAATTTGACTCCCATGGGTTGGCTTGAGCGGGTTACAACTTGGAAGGATGCTGAAGAGGAGGCAAGGCAAAGTGATACCCATAACTTGGGTCGCTTTGCTTATCCTGTTTTGCAGACGGCAGATATTATGATTTATCGAGGTGAAAAGGTCCCCGTTGGACGCGATCAAGTCGCTCATCTTGAAATTTCTCGAGAAATTATTCGTCGGTTCAATCACCTCTATAAAGCAAAGATGCCAGAGCCAGTCCCCCTCTTTACTGAAACCCCTATTTTACCCGGTCTGGACGGGCGAAAGATGTCAAAGTCCTACAATAATTTTTTACTTTTAACTCCAGAAGAAAAAGCGCTAAAGAAGTCCGTCAACTCAATGGTGACGGACCCAGCACGGGCACTTCGCGAAAATCCAGGTACGCCAGAAGTTTGTTCGGTGCATGGGTATCACAAGTTGTATTCCAGTGCAGAAGATATTAAGTGGGTCGAACACGGCTGCCGGACAGCAGGAATTGGATGCGGAGACTGCAAGGCTCGATTGTTTAATAATATCGACGCAATAACGAAAGAACCTCGAGAAAAGAAAAAAGAGTTGTTGAATAATCCAAAGCTGCTTGATTCAATTATTTCTGCCGGTTGTGCACAAGCTCGCAGCGAAGCAAAAAAGACTCTCGAAATTGTGCGATCTTATATGAAGTTTTGAGGAATTTTTGATGAGTATTAATATTCAGTTGCCTAAATTCGAAGGTCCATTAGCACTTCTTCTTTATCTCATTCGCAAAGAAGAGATGGATATTATGGATATTAAAATCCACGAGATTACTAAACAGTATTTTGAGTATATCAAACTCATGAAAGAGCTAGACTTAGAGGTCGCGGGCGAATTTGTTGCTATGGCCTCGACTTTAATTCATATCAAATCGCGCATGCTCCTGCCTCAATATGATGAAAATGGCGAGGTTGTTGAGTCAGAAGATCCTCGCAAAGAGCTTGTTCAAAAGCTTTTAGAATATCAGAAGTATCAAGAGGCAGCAAAATTACTCTATGAAAGACCTCTTTTAGGAAGAGACCTTTGGCTGCGCGGAGTCCGTGAGACTTTGGCCGCTAAGGAGGAGGAAATTGTTCTTGAAGAAAATGCACTTTTCTCTTTGATTGCAACCTATAGGAAAGCGATTAAGACTGCCAAAAAGAAGGTTCATCAAATAGCCGCAAAAACACAGTCCATTGCCGGAAGGATCCTAGAAATTAAAGATCGCCTTATTTTAGGAAAGAAAGTTGTCATGATGGATCTTATCACGGCAACTGAAGAACGATCTCGACAAGTGCTGATAACTTTTTTGTCCTTGCTAGAGCTTGGAAAAATGGGCTTCGTATCTTTATTTCAGACGGAAGCCTATGCGGATATTTATATTGAAGCCAAAAAAACTGTTGAAGGCGATGTTCTATCAAGCGTTGAAGAATACGGTTCAGTAAATGCAGAGGCGATGGCCGAAAAGATGATAGCTGATTCTGAAAAAGAGGGAGCGAATTTTAGCCCTGATGAGGATTTTATCCTTAAGGATGCAGAGGACTCTGTTCAAATGGGTTTAGTCCCTGCTGCCCCGGAGCAATTTCTTACGGATGAATTTATTATTTCTAATGAAATGGCGAGCGATGAAGAAATTATTGCTGCCGAAAAAGAGCTACTAAACGAGGGGGAAACTCTTGGCTAAGAAAAAAAATGTATCTGATTTGGCGCAAGAGGCCTTTGAATCGGCATCTCTTTTTGCTGAAGAGGCGACAACGATTGCAAAAAATAGCGAAGGCGAGATTCTGCCTGAGGATTTTTTTGAGTCTTCAGACTCTGAATCAGATGAGATTGAGGACGTCGAAATTAAAACTTCCATTTTTCTTCGGGAAGAAGAAGAGGCCGAGGGTTTTTTACCCGAGGTCAGAGAAGAAGAAGCCGATATTGTTGATAAACAAAATCCAGAAGTATTGCTTGAAGGTACTGAACTTGACGGTTTTGAATCTGCTGAAATTGAGGATGTTGAGTTTGTTGAAGATGAAAGACTTGAGTCTATTATCGAGAGCATTTTGTTTGCATCAGATCGTCCAGTGAGTCTGGCCTCCTTAAAGCTTGTTTTTAAAGGAACAAATATTTCGACTGCAAAAATCAAGCGCATTATTGAAAATCTTGCTGTGGAGTATGCTGGTGGACGACGTGGAGTTACATTGGAGGAGGCTCCTGGTGGATATCAACTTCGCACTAAGGTTGATAATATGGAATTTATGCGAAGAACATTGAAAACCCGTCCTTTTAAACTTTCGGGTCCAGCTCTTGAGGTTCTGGCAATCGTGGCCTACAAACAACCGACGGTTAAGGCTGAAGTCGATGAAATTCGCGGCGTTGAGAGTGGGCACTTGCTCAGGGCTTTAATGGAAAAAAACTTGGTAACCTTTGAAGGTAAGAGTGAGCTTCCTGGACGGCCAATGCAATATGGAACGACAAAGAAATTTTTGGAAATTTTCGGCCTCAGAAATTTAAAAGAGCTTCCAACTCTATCGCAAATCGATGAACTCTTGCCTGAAGGAATTGGCGAAGAAGATGAGACTGAAAAAAGCACCTTAAGTACGATTACGGACTCAATGGCTGAAATTGTTGGATCCTCTTACTCTCAGGGCGAAGAAGAGTTGATGAAAATCACTGAACAACTCGAAGAAATTACAACTTCGTCCGAGTTTTTTGAGAAAGAGAAAATTCGGCAGCGAGAAAAGCGTGACCAGGAAAAAGCGCAGAATATTCGCGATGCACTTACTTTAGGGGAAGTTGTCTCTAATCGTGATATCAACTGGTTAAAGCGTTATGATGAGTCTTTAGTTGCGGGGCAGGCAATGTCAATGGAACCTGAAGAAGCGCCAATTGAAGGTCGAGCGAATGAGGTGCAAGAAGCTATTGTTGCTTTTGATGCCGAGGACCATGATGAGGACGCCGAAGAGTTGCCATTTTTAGGTGAAGCCGATGACATCGACGAAGAAGGTCCTGCTCAGGTCTAGGTGTTGTTTTTGGTGTGCCAAATTGAGATTCTACAAATTCTGGATCTCTATTTGCCAAAGAACTTGCTAGGATAAGGGTTGGGGAGTGATTCATATGTGCCTGGGCCGTTGTTTCCTTTTAACAATTCTTTTGTTTCAGTTTGGTTGTAGTCAGTATTCTGATGGGCTTGTCGGTGATTATCAGGAGTCCTCAAAATGTCCGCCAAATGGATGTGCCAACCAGGCCGCCAGTGAAAATTATATAAGCCTTACGACATCTACGACCTCTGTCAATGTTTCCGGATCAAACCCTGTGACTCTCGGCGGAGACTGCCAGGCTTCTACCTATCCAAGCAATGTGATTTCTGCAACAGTGGTCAATCAGGCCTCTGGGGCTCCCGTTTCGGCAGCAGTGAGTAGCAACACTGGAAATTCAGCAACACCGGCTTGTCGCAAGGGGCGTTTTGATTTGACGCTTGATACAAGCGCCATGCCTTCTGGAGCGGTTTACGCCGTAAAGTTAGAACTTATTGCTTATGATGCAAATAATGTTGCTCATAAAAATACAGCGTCGGGAAATAAAACAATTACGATCAGAAAATAAAGAACTGCCCCACCAAATTGTACTTAGAAGGCCCCACCAAGGGGCTTTTTATTATCCGAACCCTGATGCTTTCATCCGAAACTAACTGGGCTCTTTAGCTTATCTCCACCACAAACAGAGTCCCGCATGGCTTTCCTTTTGCCTTTTTCGCTCCACATGTCCTATTCACCAAAGCTTTGTAGCAACTCCGCATGCCTCCATCACAGACTTCTTGGTGGAGTTTTCATAAAAAAAGGTTTCTTTCGCATTAAAAGAAATAATCAAAATGTTCGAAGGTTTCAGTGCAAAGCCTGTGGCAAAACTCTCTCGTCCAGAAGCTCCAGCGCTACTTATTACCAAAAGAAGCCACAACTTAATCGAGTCATCTTTCAGCTGCTTTGCGAGGGCATGCCGATGAGGGGAATCGCTCGCACCCTCAGAATCTCTAAAAACACTGTCGAAGCGAAGTTTTTATGGATCCACCGGCACGTTTCTTCTTCGCTTAAAGCAAATGCCCCTGTTGACATTGGACAACTCTACTTCGATGAGCTTGAAACGATTGAGCACACAAAGCTAAAACCACTGAGCGTTTTGCTATTTGTTGACGATGCCTATAGAATTCTAAGAACCCAGGTTGCAGTAGCTCCGCCGAAGGGGCGCCTTGCAAAGATCTCCTACGATAAGTACGGTCCAAGGAAAGACGAGAGGGAGGATGTTTTAAGACAGTGCTTTACAGAGTTAAGAGGTTTAAAACCACAAGAAATCAGATCTGATGCAAAGCCGAGCTATAGGAAGTTCACTGAGGAGTTCTTTCCAGGGATTGAGCATAAGGTTTTAATCGTTCAGAGAAAGAGCGTCATCGGGATCGATTGCATGAGAAGTACCAGAAGCAGGTCTATGATCCGATGTTTACTCTAAATCAGCGGTGTGCGAAGTTGCGCGCGAATATTCGAAGACTAACCAGAAGATCCTGGTGCACGACGAAGTTGAAAGAGAATTTACAGAGACATTTAGAAATCTATTGTTTTTATAACAATTTAGGAGAGAGGGCTGCGGTGGCCAGCCTTCCGTAGGCGGAGTGATTGCCGTAGGTTTGGCTAGGTAAGTATGCGTTCCCGTCCAGCGAAGGGCTCTCAAGGTGAAAAAACAAGAAAAGATTAAAGGATCTTTTGATTTGAATAATAAAAAAGCCCCTTGGCGGGGCCTTCTAAGTACAATTTGGTGGGGCAGTTCTAGAAAATAAAGTTGTATTTTAGTTTAACATCCTGAATTTCGCTTAGGTTCTTTTTTTCAAGCAAAATCATTTCGTGCAATTTAAGATTTCGAATTTCGGTAGCTTTTTGGTTTCTTTCGATTTTTAAATCACCAGCAGAATCCTTAAATGTTGTTCCTAAATGCAGTTGCGACAAAACAAGCTGTTGCAAAGAAGGCTCTAGGGAGTTCTCAATTATTTTGTAAGAAACACGCCGGTTTGGCGAGTTTTTTGGGATCATAAAACCATAGAGAATGAGTGCCTGGTCTTTGGAGGTCTCTAAAATCTTTGTATTCTGAGGGTTTATTGTGTGTGGAACTTCCCAGATTGAATACTTATTAACCGAGGAAGGGGGATTTTTAAATGAGAAAGCCTCAATGGTTTTTGTGTTTGGTGACCAACTTTTTAGATGTTTAGCCGCCAAATCACGATCGGGGAGTAGATGGATTTGAGTTAGATTTTTGTCTTTCAAAGCAAGATCTAAGGTTGAAACAGAAAAGCCTTCGATCGATGTTATAAATTGAGTTTTAACCCAATACAAGGGAAGAACTTGAGGGCTGATCCCCCCTAAAGAAATAAAATCTGGAGAAATATTTTTTTCAATTTGTGACTGCAGATAGCTAAGCCCAACAATCAATCCCTCTCTAGATAAATCAGAGGACCAATGCGCAGGGGCAAATAAAATATGGGCGCCCGACTTTGTTACAAGTTTAGCCTGAAGATCATCCCAAGATCTTATTTTATAGATTTCTATTTTTTGCCCAACGCTTTGTTCGAGGGATAATACAAAGTCTCTTGGAAAATCAAAAGGAGCGGCGTTAAAAATTCGAACTTTTGGTTTGCTGAAGATCCCTTGCTTTAAAGTGCCAGGCAGATAGCCTTTTAAATAACCTGCCCAAAAACACAATGCTAAAAAAAAGGCCCAAAGAATGAACTCTTTAGAACGTCTCATCAAAAGAAACGCTTCCGGAAACTCCCATTTGGTATGCGGAAACTCTTCTTTCAAAGAAGTTAGCTAGCTCCTGCATGTCTTGAAGCTCCATGAATGGAAATGGATTTTTAACATTGTAGCGAGGGGCAATGTTCAAACTTTCAAGCCTTTGGTCAGCGACAAACTCTAAGTATTGTCTCATATCTTTCGCATTCATCCCAGCCACGCCAAATTGGAGGATATCCGTTGCGAACTCCATTTCGCAATCAATGGCGTCTTCTATCATCTGAATAACCATATCTTCCATTTGCTCGTTGAAAAGATCAGGCTCTTCTTTTCTCACGGTTTTAATTACTTCTAAAGCAAAAGCCATGTGCATACTTTCGTCACGGAAAACCCAGTTCGTTCCCGTGGCTAGACCTGCTAACAATCCTTTAGAGCGAAGAAAATAAACATAAGCGAACGCCGCAAAAAAGAATAAACCTTCAACACAGGTTGCAAAACAGATCATATTCATTAAGAACTTGCGGCGTTCCTCTTTTGTTTGAAGAGTGTCGAAATCTTGAATGGAATCGATCCATTTAAAACAAAAGTCTGCTTTCTTTTTGATTGATGGAATATTCTCAATCGCAGAAAAGGCCTCTGCTCTTTCTTCGGGGTTAGGAATGTAGGTATCGAGAAGAGTTAGGTAGAACTGCACGTGCAAGGCTTCTTCGTAAAGCTGCCTAGAGAGATAAAGTCGCCCTTCTGGGGAATTCACATGTTTGTAAAAGTTTAGAACAAGATTGTTGCCCACAATAGAATCGCCGGTTGCAAAAAAAGCTACCAATCGAGAGATTAGATGCTTTTCGGCAGGGGTCATTTTTGAATGCAAATCAACAAGATCAGTTGAGAAATCAACTTCGTCGACTGTCCATGTATTTTTGATTCCATTCTTATACATTTCATAAAAGGTCGGATACTTCATGGGACGGAGAGTGAGATTAAATCCTGGATCTAACAACATAATAGGGCTCCTTACTGACAGGCTTCGCAAGCTTCTGGGTTTTCTAAAGAACAAGCAATAACTTCGGCATCTGTATATTCTCTTTTTGGAGTCGCTTCAGCAATCACTGTTTCAGGCAGTGTTGAGTTTTGACTGCTGAGGTTTTTCTTTACCGTGGTTTTTGTGATGCTTGTTGCCGGCCTAGAACGAAGGTAGTACGTTGTTTTAACCCCTTTCTTCCATGCATACATGTACATACTAGAAAGCTTTCCAATCGTCGGACTTTCCATAAACAAATTTAACGACTGCGATTGATCGATGTAAGGGCTTCGTTCCGCCGCCATATCGATCAGACTCTTCATTGGAACTTCCCAAACCGTCCTGTAAATTTCTTTAAGATGAGCCGGGATTTCTGCAACTTCTTGGATTGATCCATCCAGGACTTTTATTTCGTTGCGAATGTGCTCATTCCAAAGATTTAAGGCCTTTAAATCAGCAACCAAGTAACGGTTGATTTGCATAAACTCACCAGACAGCGTCTCGCGCTTAAACATATTGCTAACCTGTGGTTCAGTCGCTTCGTAGCAACCGACAATTGAAGCGATGGTTGCTGTGGGTGCAATTGCAATCATTAGAGAATTTCTCAGGCCATGCTTTTTGATTTTCTCTTTAAGCTTGTTGAATCTCTCTGGATTTGTTGGTGTCACACCCCATAAATCGTATTGTAAAAAACCATGTGCAGCTCGGGTTTCTTCGTAGGCCCCATGGGGGCCATGCTTTTCGGCCAAATCACAAGAAGCCAAGGTTGCGTTATAATAGATCTCTTCTTGGATTTTAGCTGACAGCGCTCGCGCCTTCTCTGAGTCGAAGGGGAGTTTCAGCTGAAAAAACGCGTCTTGCAGACCCATAATGCCGAGACCCACTGGGCGCCATTTGTGGTTGCTGTCTTTGGCGCTTTCAATCGGATAGAAGTTAATATCAATAACTCGGTCTAGATACTTAACCGCAGCACGAACTGTCCTTGCTAGTTTTTCAAAGTCAAATTCTCCATCTTTTATGTGACGACCGAGGTTGACTGATCCCAAATTGCAAACGGCTGTCTCTTTATTAGAGGTGACCTCTAAAATTTCAGTACAAAGATTAGAGAGATGAATGACATTTTGAGGTTGCCCGGTTTGGTTGGATTTTAAGTTGGAAGCATCTTTCCAAGTCATCCAGCCATTTCCAGTTTGGGCCAATGTTTTCATCATGCGCACATACAAATCTCGTGCTTTGACTTGTTTTATGTAAAGCT
This sequence comes from Pseudobdellovibrionaceae bacterium, assembly GCA_016719575.1. Lineage (GTDB taxonomy): Bacteria > Bdellovibrionota > Bdellovibrionia > Bdellovibrionales > Bdellovibrionaceae > JACMRP01. Next base: position 203,218 of record JADJYV010000006.1, read on the forward strand.
TTTTTTGTTCGGCCTGAACGTAGGCGGCCTCGAACTCAGCACCGTAAATATCTGTAAAATTTGGCACGACCCGAGGATCAAAGAGAGACCACATCGCATCCGTTTCTACTCTTTGCATAAACAAATCAGGAACCCAGTTGGCTAAGTTTAAGTTGTGAGTTCTTTTGGCCTCATCACCTGTGTTATCTCGAAGTTCAAGAAACTCTTCAATATCCGCATGCCAGCTTTCTAGGTAGATGCAAGCGGCTCCTTTGCGTTTTCCGCCCTGATTAACAGCTGCGACCGATGAGTCCATCGTTTTTAACCAAGGAATAATTCCGTTCGAGTGACCGTTGGTCCCTTTGATGAGGGACCCGCGAGAACGAATTCGGTGATAAGCGACGCCAATCCCGCCTGCAAATTTAGATAGCAGAGCGATATCAGTGTACTTATCGTAAATGGATCGGAGGTCATCCTCTGGGGAGTCGAGTAGATAACAAGAGGACATTTGCGGGCGAAGGGTTCCTGAGTTGAATAAGGTTGGCGTTGAGGCCATATAGTCATGAGATGAAATCAAACGATAGAATTCAATCGCTTCATCAACAGTTTGCGCTAACCCGCAAGCAACTCGCATAAAAAAGTATTGAGGGGTTTCTATCACCTGGCGGGAGGTTGGGTTTTTTAAGAGATAGCGATCGTAAACTGTACGCAGCCCAAAGTACTCAAAACGGTCGGTGCGGTAAGGTTCGATAGCAGCGCATAAGGCAGCCTTGTTGGCCTCAACAAATTTGAACAAAGACTCTGACATCAGGCCATTTTGAAAGCCCTGAATCACGGCGTCAGCAAAGGAGCCAATTTTTTGTGAACGGACTTCTTCGTCGACATAGGTCGAGAGAAGACGGGCCGCTAGACGAGAATATTCAGGCTCTTCGCCGATGAGAAGGCTGGCCGTTTGAATGCAAAGATTATCAAGTTCTTTTGTTGTAGCACCATCGTAAAGCCCACTAATAGCCTTTGTAGCTACGCGAAGTGGATCGACCTGGGCTAAGCCCTGGCAACAACGGGTCACACGTTCAACGATCTTAGTGACGTCGACAGGTTCTAGTGTTCCATCGCGTTTTTTTACTCGCATGATATGCGGTGAGTTTTCAGATTGATAGCCCCGTTCATTGGACTCTTGGTTCAGCATTGCATACCCCTCGTATCGATCGCCTTTTTGCGAAAGAAAAACCATCGCCGTCACGTCCCCCTCAAGGCGGAAATAAGATCCGCAACTCAAGCGTGAAAGCGAGCTTTGTTGTATTCCTCTACATTTAGTTTGCTAGTTGTCTTTTATCAGCATCGATAAAACCTCAAAAAAGAGATTCTACCCATACCTTTGACTGAGAAAGAGAGCTTCTTCCAATCGGTCCTCCTGATGACCCTTGCAGGTCGGCTAATGTTAGCATTCAGTTAGGATTTGCTCTTTTTGCTCCTCGATCAATGTCTAGGTTTAATTTTCGAACAATTAAACTCAGCCACTATATCTAGGGGGCGTCAGAGTGGCCAAGTCCATATGGCCTATCTTCCTCGCACTTGTAGGATGTTCAGTTTTTGAATCGGAGTCAAACCCAATTAAGAAAATATTTACAAAATCCTTGTGTCGCTGCTTATCATTTAAGCATCAAAATCGATGTTGTTGACAAGTCTGTCTTGCTAAAAAAAGCCACTTTTCTTTGCAGAGTATAGAATGAAAAGCTGTCTAAAGAGTTGAAACGACGAAAAAACATGAAATTAACGCAGAGCCTTTGTTGGTAAAACTGTCAGGATCTTAAACGGAGTTTAAGGCGCGCTAGCGAGAGGGAGACTTTTCTCCCTAAGGCGCTCGATGAAGGTCTGGATATTTGGATCTTCGGTTTTGAAATGCTGGCTTTGATAGGCGCGATGGGATCGTAAAAAGTCAATAATGTACTGATGGGTTCCCATTTTATCAGCGGTCCAAGAGGGGGCGACAAGCTCGTCCCAGCGAGGCGCCAGGGCAGCTAGGCGGTGAAGGGCAATATGCGGGGCTAGGTGCTGCACAAATAGCTTCGCGCGATGAGTGTAGGTTTCTCTATCGATCGGAGAAAAGGCTCCCTGATTGTAAAGTTCCTCTAGGGGAGTGTTCTTCAGAACATGCAAATTATGAAGTTTAACATTTGTAATTGGCAACCTGTTCACAATCTCGGCCGTGCGAATGATGTGCTCGTCAGTTTCCCCAGGGTTGCCAAAAATTAAGTGAATCCCTATATCAATGTCGGTATTGTCAGCGATTTTATTAATAGCAGCAATCGATTCCTGCGCGCGATGCCCCCTGCGCATAAATTCAAGTTGATCATCAAAAAAACTTTGAACACCCAACTCTACCGCCACGAAAGAACGATGGTGAAACTCTTGCCAAAGATCCATCACACCTTTCGAAAGGCAGTCCGGCCGGGTGCCGACGACGAAACCTTTCACAAAATCATAAGAAAGTGCCGTTTCAAAATTTTGGCGAAGCCCTGAGAGTTTCGTGAAAGTATTGGTATAGGCCTGAAAGTAGATTAAAAAACTTTTCGCTTTGAACTTTTTCTGAATGTGCTGATGGTATTTCTCAATTTGAGTCCTTAACTCCATCGAAAGGCTTTCGGATCTAGCGGCGGAACCCCAGACATCGCAAAAAACACAGGTCTGCATTCCTTTGAGGCCACGCCGATTGGGGCAGTCGTCAACGACACTGACGGGAATTTTGTACACTTTTTCGCCGAACAGATTTGAGTAGTGTTCTGCAATTGTGTTATAAGGGAGACCTCTCCAACCTTTTTCCATGGCTTGGTTATATGGAGCCTGCAAAGAAAGTCAATGAGGATGCCAGGGGTTTGGTCTGAAATCGGATTTGAGGTAGAAAAAACAGGCGATGGGAGCCCAAGCCTGAGAATGCATCAGGGGGAATCTATGCATCACTCAGGGGGAGCAGCGGCAGAAACAGAATTGATTTACGGCAGTGTTATTCAGAAGTGTTTTAAACAAATTGATTCACCTCATTTTCTATCTGTGGGCCTGGGGCTCGGTTACGTAGAATTGACCATCGCCCGAGAAGCCATTTTGGGGCAAAATAGAGGGTTTACGCTTGAGAGTTATGAGCGGATTTCGGAACTTAAGGAGTTTTTCAGGGGCTGGCTTGCGGGAGAGCCGCTTGCCCATGAAGTTCAAACAACTTACGATCAAGTAGCGGGGTATGTTCTTAAACAAACGCCCGTAGATATTCAGGATCTTAAAGCTGTTTTGATTGCGAAATTTGAATCTGGCGAGTGGCGTCTGCGGGGCGCTTTAGATCAAAATTTTGAGGTTTATAAGGCAGCTCACGGGCTTCTTTTTGATGCCTTTAGTTCAAAAACGAATCCTGAACTTTGGAGTGAAGAATTCTTAGTGGATTTTTTCAATCGCAGCATGAGCATTGATAGTCTCATCTCTACTTACGCGTGTCGCGGGAGTTTAAAGAGAGCATTGGCCCGAGCTTCATTCCATATTCAAATTCGAGAAGGCTTTATGGGAAAACGCAATTCCACTCTTGGTTACAAGGGACTTTTTGCTCCGGCAAATTTTTTAACATAATCAATGAGCGCAGCTCTGGCTTCGCTGGGGATTTTTAAAAATCGCAATCCGGCGTATCCATTTGTTCCAACGTAAACTACTTCCATGGCCGCATTGATTTGAGTCAAAAGATTGGGGCTTGTTAGGGTTGCTTCAAATTTTTCACCAATTTGTAGCCCTACGGCATTATTAACCCCGACTCCGCCCTCACTGATTGAAATCAGTCTGGCGTTCATTGGCCCCGCAGTTGCTTCGCACTTAAGACTTCCCATAATAGGGACTCGGGGATGAGTGCGGCGGCTGATGCCGAGTTCATCAACCACTTTTTGGACTTGATACACTTCTTTCCAATCTTCGAACCCTTCGGTCCAAATGCGAACGGGCGAAAGGTCGGTATAATCCTTGAGTTGTTCTACGAGTTCTTCAAGGGTCATCGGTGTTAACTCTTTATGATCGACTCGCATTTTCCAAAGCCGGCTTTTTTGACTTTCTAATTTCGCCTCCGCCAAAAGAGCTTGCATGACGGCTCTCCATTTTTGGGGGCTCATCCATTCAGAATGTCCCCGCCCCCAAAGCAGAGTTTCTTTGGCTCCTTGAAGACGTTCCTCTGTCTCGAAGTCAGAATAAGGTCCAGAAACTTGACCTTCTAAAAGTAAAAACCATCTTTTTTCTTCCAAAAAGTTCTCCTTAACTGCACTGCTTCCATACGAGTCATTAAATCTAACGCGACGACTATTGTCAAACGGGAGAAAATGGAAGAATCATCATTCCCATGATGCACATTATTTCTGGAACCGATAGGGCTGACTCGAACACTTTAAAAGTATCTAAATATATCCAATCTTTATACAAAAACCTTGGCGTAGATGTTGAGATTGTAGACCTGCGAGAAGTACGCAAAGAACTAGCAGGGGGGCCTCATTACGGCAAAGACCAACCTCTCTCTTTGCAAAAGGAGATCAATAAAATCTCCCATTCGGATGGTTTGATTGTGGTTTGTCCTGAGTACAACGGTTCTATGCCTGGGATCTTGAAATACTACATTGATCATTTCAAATTTCCTGAATCTTTCGAGTACCGTCCTGTTTGTTTTGTAGGTCTAGGAGGCATGTTCGGAGGAGTTCGGCCCGTTGAACATTTACAGCAGGTTTTTGGCTACAGAAATGCGTTTATTTATCCACAGAGGGTCTTTTTGATGAACATTCACAAAACGATGACTGACGGTGGTCTAAATGACTCCACGATGTGTGAATTGTTAAAAGCGCAGGCCGAAGGATTTCAGCGCTTTGCAATGGCGTTGAAAGTCGCAGGTCTTGATGCAAACTCATGGATCGCTAAAAAAGCAGCAAAATAATGGATATTAATAACCATCATGCGAAGCAGACACGGAATATATGGATATTGGGACTTGGAGCCCTGGGCGTTGTTTTTGGCGATATCGGAACAAGTCCCCTCTACGCTCTAAGGGAGTGCTTCGGCGCTGAATACGGGCTTCCTCTTTCTCCTGAAAATATTTTGGGTGTCTTATCTTTGATCTTTTGGACCATGATCATTGTGATCTGCTTTAAGTATATGCTTGTTGTTATGAGAGCCGACAATAAAGGTGAGGGCGGCATTTTGTCATTAATGTCGATGGCATCGAAAACTGAAGGCCGAGATACGGGTCTTCGGCGCATGGTGATGATCACCTTTGGCCTTTTTGGCGCAGCCCTGCTCTATGGAGATGGAGTGATCACGCCGGCTATTTCTGTTTTGTCAGCAATTGAAGGACTTTATTACCTCACTCCAGCATTTGAACCTTATGTCATTCCTCTGACAATTTTTGTTTTGAATGCGCTTTTTTTAATGCAGCGATTTGGAACGGGACGTATTGGTGTGATTTTTGGTCCTATCCTGTTGTTGTGGTTCACTTCACTGGGTGTCTTGGGAGTGAATAGTATTTTCACGAACCCCGCTGTTTTGATGGCTATATCGCCTTTGCATGCCATCAATTTTTGTATCCAAAATGGAATTCATGGTTTTCTCGTTTTGGGTTCAGTCTTTTTAGTTGTAACGGGAGGCGAGGCTCTTTATGCAGACATGGGTCATTTTGGCCGCGCACCAATTCGCCTTGTATGGTTTTTGATCGCACTTCCCGCGCTGATTCTAAATTACTTTGGTCAAGGGGCCTTGCTTTTAAATAATCCCGAAGCTGTTTCAAATCCTTTTTATATGCTCGCTCCCACGTGGGCCTTAATGCCGATGGTAATTTTATCGACATTAGCAACGGTGATCGCTTCACAGGCCCTTATCTCAGGAGCTTTTTCGATCACTCGTCAAGCCGTGCAAATGGGCTTCTGTCCACGAATTTCAATTGTTCATACTTCAAGTCGGGAGATTGGGCAGATTTATATTCCTGCACTCAATTGGGCTTTATTTGCCGGTGTTATTTGGTTAGTTCTAACCTTTAAAACTTCGAGCAATTTAGCGGCGGCCTACGGCATTGCCGTAACTGGCACAATGGTGATCACGACAATTTTAGCTTTTGAAGTTGCAATCCATCGCTGGGGTTGGGGTTTTGGCAGAGCCGCCGTTCTTTTTGGTTTTTTTCTGATCATTGATCTCGCTTTTTTTAGCGCAAATGCAATGAAGATCGCGCACGGTGGCTGGGTTCCTTTGCTTATAGGAGCTTTTATTTATTTCCTGATGGTGACCTGGCACAAGGGGCGAAGGATTCTTTATTCTCGGCTAAAAGAACGAAGCGTATCAGTCGAAGAATTTTGCAAAATGATTTTAAGACAGCCCCCGCTGAGAGTGACGGGAACCGCAATTTATATGTCGGGAGATGCCTCTGGCATTCCTGTTCCGCTGTTGCATAATATTAAACACAACAAGGTATTACATGAGCGAGTTGCTCTATTGACTATTCAGACAAAAGACGAGCCCTTTGTTCCGAAAAAAGATAGGGTAGTAATTCAGGAGATCATTCCAAACTTTTATCGTATCATTGTGTATTATGGTTTTATGGAAATTCCAAAAATGAAGCATATCCTTGAAGCCTGTAGGCAAAGAGATATTCATTTCAACGTGCAAGAAACAACTTTTGTTCTTGGCAGAGAAACCATTCTTCCGAGTAGCACCCCAGGAATGAGTTTATGGAGAGAGAAAATTTTTGCAATTATGTCTAAAAATGCCCAAAGACCAACGGCCTTCTTTAAGATCCCTCCAAATCAGGTGATTGAGGTGGGTATTCAAGTTGAGATTTGATTGTTTCTGAGTTTAATCCTCGATAAATTTGCGAATTTCATCTTTTTGTTTCATGCCGTCTTCGTAGCCAACCTCAATGAGTTGTGTACAAAATGATGGGTCAAAAAGAAGGTAGCTGACGATTTCGCTGGTTTCTTCGATGGTGCCAAGTCCTTTTAACAAATATCGAATGATTGGCGGAAGTTTGAGGTGTTTTTCGGCAGCAATTTCTCCGATATCGACGGACGGCGAGATCCAAACATAGTCAACCTTCTTGTAGGTCAGATCGCTATGAAGAGGAGAGGGGATTTGATCGATTAACGAATTGATTCTTCCAAGTCTTTCAATATCAAGCTCGACCCCATCGAGTAGCACAGAGTTCAATAGAACATTCAGAACCCGCCCCACGCTGGGGGCCTTTTTGTTTTCTGCGACTCTTAATTTATAGGCCGTCGTTCCTTGTTGGCGAACGCCAATCACTAAAATTTTCCGAGCCCCAAGGTAGATACTTGGACTACAAGGAGCTGTGTTTCGCACACACCCATCACCAAAATACCGATTGCCAACCCCTATCGGTGGAAAAAGTAAAGGTATTGCAGAAGAAGCCATTACGTGTTCTGCCTGGATTTGAGCGAGTTCACTTTTGCGTCGGCTTTTTTCCCATGAGGTGAGATTCTTTTGTCCCTGCACAAATGTAATAGCGACAGAAGACTCGTAATCCAGGGCCGTGATAGCCAGCGCCTGCAAAGTTCCTCTGTCGATATTGTTTTGAATTTTGGCAAAGGACAGTCGCTCTTGAATTAGTTTTTTTAAGGGCGCGGTATCTAGAAGTGCTTGTCCTGGGGTTGCGCCACTCATGCCCCCTACAGACACAGACTTTACCCAGTTAAAGCCAATTTTACCTATAGAACTAACGTCCGAGTAAAAGACCTGATCACTGGTCAGTAAACTCCACATATCCACCAGGGATTTGCATGAAATCGCAAACTCATCGGCACCGGCAGCTAAAAAGCTAGCGTTAATAGCACCCGCGCTGACGCCCGAGTAGATATCAAAAGCCTGATGAACACCCATGGATTGAGCAATGTCCGCAATAGCCGAAAGAACTCCCACTTGATAGGCGCCACGAGCTCCGCCACCAGATAAAACCAAAGCCTTGTTAATTTTCCCCATAGTCTTTATTTAACTTCAAATCTCAAAATGAGACAAAGTGTTTTAACTCTGTCCAGACTCTAAACGGAGAAAGGACGAAAAATGGCTGAATCTACCAGGGTTGAGTTGCCCTTGAGTCTAGGGCGCGGCTGGCGCCAAGTAAAACTCTATTTAATTCAAATGCTTGTGATTGTCTTCTTAGATTGCACTCGATGGCTCTGCTTTTGCTCTAAGACTAAGTATGAAGTTTGCTTTTATTTAGGAGGCATGAATGGATTTAGTTAAATACTCTCGCATCACAATATATTGTCTAGTAGCGATGGTTGCTCTTTCTTCCTGTGCAAAAAAGAACAATGATTTAAAGGCGCGATTAAATGCAGCAGGCGCAAGAGATATCAATCAGCAAGTGAGTCAGGTCGCAGATGCTGCTGCTGCCGCTATGAACTTTGATGTTGAATTCGTTAACATAAATGCTCCGGTAGCGAGTGGCAACGGGCTTTCAGTTACAACAAAAATGCGACTCAACACTTCGTATTATGAAATTACGACAACACATTCTACCTTTGGTGCCAATTCGCAACCGGCCACGGCGAATCAAACAATAAATGGAGGTAATTTTGCAATTCATGCAGTGTGCGGAAATGAGTATTGCAATCCTTATTACCTTATTGTGAATATCACAGCCAACGGTCGCCAAGTGAAACAGATGGGTCAGATGAAGTTTTTCTACTACACAGGTGCCCAATCGCAATATGATGTGTTTTTCTCACGGGGAGAAGGTCAGTTCTTCTCAGTTCCTCAGGCTATTAATGAGCTGAACGTTGGCTCACAGCAAGTTGCAACTCAAGAGCAATAGCCAGTATAAAAAGAACATCGCAGAGACACCCCCGCTTCAATCGCCAGCGGGGGTTTGTCATTTTCAGAGAGAGCTTGATTCTCCCTAAAATGCTATCTAGTCTGTTGCCTATGCTTTCACAGATTGTAGATATTTTTTTGCACCTGGATACTTATTTGGCTCAACTTTCTGCGTCCTATGGTGTCTTGGTTTACCTTATATTATTTCTAATTATTTTTGCTGAGACAGGGTTGATAGTAACTCCTTTTTTGCCTGGCGACTCTTTACTTTTTGCAGCGGGGGCTCTTGCTAGCATTGAAAGTAGCGGATTAAATATCTGGCTTATGTGGGGACTTCTTATTTCCGCTGCATTTTTGGGGGATAACACAAACTATCATGTCGGGCGAACGCTGGGGGCTCGCCTTTTTATTCGCGAAAATTCTCTTTTTTTAAATCCGAAATATTTAACTCGAACTCAAGAGTTTTATCGAGAGCATGGGGCCAAAACGGTCCTGTTTGCTCGTTTTATGCCTATTCTTCGTACGTTTGCTCCCTTCGTTGCCGGAATGGGAAAAATGAACTATCGGAAGTTTATAGTTTTTAGTTTTGTTGGTTCTGTGGCTTGGATGAGTTGTTTTTTGGGCGCAGGCTTTTATTTCGGCAATCTACCCAGTGTCAAAAATAACTTCCATCTAGTAATATTTACAGTTATTGGGGTGTCCTTTTTGCCGGTGCTTGTTTCAGCTCTAAGAGGTTTCTTCAGAGACTTTTCGCGTTAAAATTAATTCAATTTCGCGTTATTTTTATGGCACAACCCTTGCTTTGAAGGCCATGGTCGGGTCATATTGGGACCGGCATAAAATCGGCTTCAGCGTAATAATACCAAGAAGCTTAAAAAGGGGTTTTTAAAAAATGAACAAACTTATTTTTACTGCAGTTTTTATCATATTTGCAGAATCAACAGTTCAAGCACAAACAGGGGCAACAAGTAACACAGCGGGTGCTACTACTGCGGCAGCAGCTCAAACAAGTACTACGACGTTAACTCCTGAATCAAAAGAAGCAGGGGGAAAGGCATGGAGCCTATCTTTGGTTTCCCAAGCAGAGGCTGAAGCTTCTAAGGCAAACTATCAAGGTATTAAATCGTATAACACGACAAACTTTGTTGGTGGGTCTTATAAGTTGAATAAGAATAACAGCGTTGGGATTCGCCAATATTTTTCTTTTAATAAGGATGGCGAAAACGACAAAACAACAACAACGATGATGGATCCTGCTGTTACTTATACACGAAGTGGTATCAACGGAGTGTTCGGAACGGAGCCATTGACTGCCATGTTCTATTACTTTATTCCGACAGCTCAAACTTCGTATGATGTTAGATCAAATGGTGGCATAAGGATGGATCTAGAGCTTCCTTGGACTCTGAATCCGAAATGGTCTGTTTCTTATTTCTTAAGCCCAAGGCAAAGTTTTATTCCGAATGGATCTATGATTGTCGAGGGTGAAGAAAAGCAGATTTTCTCTAAGACAAGCCTTGTTCACTATGCGGGACTCTATTATTCTTTTAGCGATTTCATCCAAGCTTATTCAACTGCTGGTTTTTCTCATCGATGGAAAACTTCAGATTTATCAGCGAATGAACGAAATGCGATATTAGCAGCAGGGGTCAACTTCGCTCTTCTCGGAGGGAAAATCATGCTGACACCTGTACTTTCTGTGGAATCAAAACAAATTGCAAACGGAACCGCTGTGGCTGCAGAACAAATCATTCAAGAAAAGAATATTTCTTACACCCTTACGAGCGCCTTTGTTTTCTAAATTTTGAATTTAAGAGAGTTTTCTTTCAAAGAGGGAGCCAAATGGCTCCTTCTTTGTTTTAAGCAGCAGCAGCGATTTTGTGACCACATTCGCCGCAAAACTTCTGGCCTTCGGTGTAAGTAGCACTGCAAGTTGGACAGGTCGGGCCTGAGGCCGCTTTTTTTACGGTCTTTTTTTCTGGTTCGTTCGGGTCCACAAAGCCTTTTTCGTTCCACTTGTCTATTTCACGGATAATACGCCAGTTTTTAAAGAATCCCGAAAACTCTTTAAGTTCGAATTGTAATTGAACTTCACTATTTGAATTGGTTTTTCTTTTTGCAAAAAGGCCTTTGTTCTCTAAACGAGTGAGGGTGTCCGGTGTAAAATTGATACCCAACTCATTTTTAAAATATTCAACAACTTTTGGGAAGTCGAGACTGACCATGCCAAACCTATCTGGCGTGGCCCCTTGAGCTGAAGATAAAAGGCCACCAAGGGTATTTACAACAGAATCTTCGACCTTCAAGATTTCGGACTTACCGCCCTTAAAATAATAGTACTGATAGAATTCGAAAAAGCTTTCTATGGCCTCGAGGTCAAAGAAGTGAACCTTCTGGATCATCTCTGGACCTTCAGGATCGTCAGGGTCCTTGCCCATTTCATACATTGCAAGCTTAAGTTTGACTAATAAATTTGTTGCCTGTTCCAAACGCTTAAGTGACTCACCGAAAACGCGTTGTGAGTATTGGCGATAAAGCCCCCAGTCAATGACAACACGTCCCTCTTTTTTTTCACCCTTGTGATTTGTTGTATGAAAAATAGTTCCAAAAACTTTTGAAATTTGTTCTTCAGGGCAGGGGGTCGCGTCTTTTTCAAGCCTTTGCGATCGTACATCCGCCATACTTGTCTTAAGCCGATCAGCAAGACTTCTGATGATTATTTTGTACATCTGCTGTGCAGTCTCAAATTGCTGCTTAAAAGCTTCATTCGGAATTTCTAAAACTTTTGTTTCTGTCGTCGCAACAGCTGAGGTTGTAAAGCTATTAAGACCCAATAAAAGTTGTTCACCCAAAATTTGACTTGCTCCAACTTGAAATAAATCAACCGTTTTTTTATTTCGTATCAAACACAAATTCACCGCTCCGGATTGAATGAGGAAAACATTTTGGATCTTGTCGCCTTCGCTAAAGAGAAACTCGCCTTTTTTTATTGTCCTTAATGACATAATAGAACTCCTGAGGTTGTCAGGATGCTTATCGGAATTTCTGGGAAGACCTAAATCAAACTCAATACGGATTTATGTCTAGTTTTGACTTGCTCGGGATTCGAGGTAGTGGGCAATCCTATTGCCATTAGGCAGTAACGGGAGCGGATCAATCGGGCCATGGTCTTTGCGAATCTCAAAGTGAAGATGAACTCCCGTAGCTCGCCCAGTTCGTCCCATGGAGCCTACGATTTGTCCCTGAGAAACTCTTTGTCCTTCCTGCACGAGAATCTTTTCCATGTGAGCGTAGAGCGTGGCCCAACCTTTACCAGACTCAATCAAAACCATTCTTCCGTAGCCGCGAAACTCTCTCCCAGTATAAATAATTGTGCCCCCTTGCGCTGCCAAAATTGGAGTATTTTTCTTTGAGGCAAGGTCGATTCCGAGGTGGGGACGTCTTTTGTTTGGAAGATAACCGCGAGTCATGCGAGCATCGTCAACTGGCCAGTCAAATAAATCTGTCTTGTCTTTAAATTGAATCTTTTTTGCATCGGCGTCCATTTCTTTCACATCAGTAGTTCTGAAGTCAGGAACAGACAAAGGCTCCTGAATTATTGAGCGAGACACCGGCGTATGATAGGTCGCGCAGGAACCAAGCGCGAGCAAAGCGAAAAAAATATAAAATAGTCTTGCTGTCATTGTAAAAGGTGACCATTGCATAAAAAAATCATAACCCAGACAGCTCAAGGAGTAAAAAATAATTCAACAAACCATGCCCCTAAGAGTCAAAGATGATGATTTTTTAGAACTTTTGACTAGAAAACGAAATCAGAAAGCTAGACGTAAATCGGGTGCTTTTTGCAAAGCTCTTTGATTTCTGTTTTGATGCGCACTTTTAATTCTGCATCCTCTGGATTCTTGAGTACTTGCGCAATCCACTTCGCAATTTGCTTCATGTCAGCAGGACCCATTCCTCGTGTTGTTAAAGCCGGTGTTCCAATGCGAATACCACTTGTGACAAAAGGAGAGCGTTTTTCATTCGGAACTGTATTTTTATTCACAGTGATACCCGCTTCGTCGAGGGCAGTTTCTGCAATTTTGCCGGTGATTTCTCGATCACTAAGGTCTATGAGGAGAAGGTGATTGTCCGTGCCTCCAGTGACCAATCGGAATCCTTGGGAAAGAATTTCTTCGGCAAGAGATTTAGAATTTAAAACAACATCATTAATATATTTTTTAAAGTTAGGCTTTAAGGCCTCGCCAAAAGCCACGGCTTTTCCGGCGATGACATGTTCTAATGGACCACCTTGAATGCCTGGAAAAATTTTTGAATTTATCGTTTTAATATTTTCTTCAGAACAAAGAATCATTCCGCCTCGAGGGCCTCGTAAGGTTTTGTGGGTCGTGGTGGTGATGTAGTCCGCGTAACCGACGGGAGAAGGGTGGGCTCCTGTAGCCACTAGACCGGCAAAGTGAGCCATGTCGACCATTAACTGAGCTCCGACTTCGTTTGCAATTTCACGGAACTTTGCAAAATCCAAAACTCGCGGATAAGCACTGTATCCCGCAATTATTAGTTTTGGTTTTACTTCTCTAGCTGTTTTTAAAATTGAGTCGTAATTAAGACGTTCGGTCGTGGGATCGAGCTTGTATGAGGTGGCATTAAACAAAAGACCGCTGAAGTTAACAGGAGATCCATGGGTTAAATGTCCTCCATGCGAAAGATCCATTCCCAAAACGGTGTCGCCAGGTTTCATGCAAGCAAGATAAACACCCATATTGGCCTGTGATCCAGAGTGAGGCTGCACATTGGCAGCGGCTACGCCAAAAAGTTTTTTTGCTCTTTCGATGGCTTGAGTTTCGACCAAGTCTACATAATGACAGCCACCATAGTATCTTTTATTTGGATAGCCCTCAGCATACTTGTTTGTTAGACAAGACCCTTGAGCCTCCATCACAGCTTGGGAGGTATAGTTTTCAGAAGCTATCATTTCAAGGCCATATTCTTGGCGTTCTTTTTCTTGGTTAATTAATTGAAAGATTTCAGGATCCAATTCGGAAAGAAAAGACATGCGGCCTCCGCAGCGTTTTAAAAACCATTTGTATTTAAAGACATCTATCAAAGCTTTGCAACTCTTTGTGAGTGACGACCGCCCTCAAACGCGGAGCTTAAAAATGTCTTGAGAATTTTTTGTGCCACTTCAGGAGTTACAGCTCTGGCGCCAAGGCAAAGTACATTTGCATTATTGTGTTCACGAGAAAGTTTAGCAACTTCTTCGCTCCAGCAAAGTGCCGCTCGAATTTGCGGAAAACGATTTGCTTTGATAGCCATTCCTTGCCCCGAACCACAAATTAAAACCCCACAGATTTCAGATTTGAATGCATCTTCGGTTGCGGGATAAGACTTTGATAATTGTGAAAGCTTCGTTGCAAGCTTTTCTGCGAAATCAGGATAGTCAACCGAGTTTGTGTCTGTAGGACCCAGATCCTCCCAAGGAAGTTCCGGATTGTTTTTTATAAACTCTTGTTTGAGATTTAAACCGGCATGATCGGAGGCAATTAAAATCTTTTTCATTAGACCTTCGAGAAAATCATGCAAGCGTTGGTACCACCAAAGCCAAAGCTGTTGTTCATCACGTTTTGCAACTTACCATGGCGAGCTTCGTTTGGAACATAATCTAAATCGCAATCTTCGCTCGGATTTTTTAGGTTAATTGTTGGAGGAGCGATTTGCTCTTTAAGGGCTAATATACAAAGGCTCCTTCGATAGCTCCAGCAGCACCCAGAGCGTGACCGGTCATGCTTTTAGTCGAAGAAACCCAAACTTTTTTAGCATGTTCACCCATGATGCTTTTTACGGCGATAGATTCAAGGCCGTCTCCAACTGGAGTGCTTGTTCCGTGGGCGTTAACATACTGAATATCTGAAGGACTTAAGCCCGCATCTTGCAAACACATAGTCATTGCCGCTTGGGCGCCCGCGTGCGCAGGTGCTGGTGAAGTCATGTGATAGGCATCGGCAGAGACACCATAGCCTGTAATTTCGCACAAGATATTGGCCCCGCGCTTCTCAGCATGCTCGAGTGACTCAAGGATCATGATTGCTGACCCTTCAGCCAAAACAAAGCCATCACGGTCTTTATCCCAAGGTCGACTTGCTTTTTCTGGATCGTCATTGCGAGTAGAAAGGGCTCTCATTGCCGCAAAGCCGCCAATAGCCATAGGACAGACGGTGGACTCTGCTCCGCCCGCAACCATCACATCCATCCACCCATTTCGGATATAATTAACAGCCTCACCTAAGGAATGAACTCCTGAGGCACATGCGGAGGTCACTGAATAATTTGGCCCCTTTAGTCCGTGCGCGATACTCACATGGCCAGCTGCCAAATTTGTAATAACCATAGGGATAAAGAAGGGACTTATTCTCCCTGGGCCTTTTTCAAGAAAACGGGAGTACTGCTCTTCGATTCCAGGAAGTCCACCCATTCCAACTCCGATAATACAACCAGCTCTAGGAGCAAGTTCTTCAGTGATTTGAAGATTTGCCATATCCAAAGCCATTTTTGCCGAAGCCAAAGAGTATTGGATAAACAAATCCATTTTCTTTACTTCTTTTTTATCGATATAAAGTTCTGGGTTAAACCCCTTGACCTCGCCCGCAAAATTAACATCAAATGCAGAGGCATCGAAACGAGTGATCTTGGCGATTCCCGAACGGCCTTTTTTTGCGTTCTCCCAGCTTTCCTGAATAGAAAGTCCTAGGGGAGTGACGGCGCCGATACCGGTGACCACCACGCGCTTCTGTGCTTTTGCAGGGCGTTCAAATCGAGAGCCCATAAGGACTACGCTTTACCTTTTTTTGTTAGGTAGGAGGCTACGTCTTGAACTGTTTTAAGCTTTTCTGCATCTTCGTCCGGGATTTCGAGATCGAACTCTTCTTCCATTGCCATAACTAGCTCAACGATATCAAGGCTGTCCGCGCCTAAGTCATCAATAAAAGAAGCCTCAGCCTTTACTTTGTCTGGATCTACGCCGAGCTGTTCAACGATGATATCTTTAACCTTTGGGTGAATTTCCATTATTTCCTCCTGTAAATTCATTTATAAAATTAACTCATGAACATGCCGCCATTAACATTAATGGTATGGCCTGTTATATATTTAGAATCATCACTTAACAAAAACCGCACAGCTTTAGCAACATCCAAAGCTTCCCCAATAGAATTCATCGGAATTTGCTCAAGAATTTTCTTTTTGGTGTCGTCATTGAGAACATGTGTCATCTCTGTGGCAATAAAACCTGGAGCTACGCAGTTGACTCTAACATTGCGAGAGGCGATTTCGAGCGCAACAGACTTGCTGAAGGCTTCAGTTCCGGCCTTGGAGGCGGCGTAGTTTGTCTGTCCAGGGTTTCCGGTTTGTCCAATAACACTGGTGATATTGACGATGGAACCCTTGCGGGCTTTCATCATGATTTTGGTCAAGGCCTTAGTCATTAGAAAGGTTCCACGAAGATTCGTGTTAATGACGGCATCAAAATCCTCGGTCTTCATTCGAAGCAAGAGTTGATCCTTGGTAATACCCGCATTGTTGACGAGGCCATCAACCTCCGCCCACTTCGCGGAAATTTGTTCGATGGCCGAATTAACGCTCTCTTCAGAAGCAACGTCCATTTTCAAAAAGAAGTGACCCGTGCCAGGCAATGATTTTGCAACCTCTTGAGCTGCCTCTTCGCGCGATGAATAGGTAAAACACACCTGAGCGCCTTCTTCAGCGAGATGCTTCACAATGGCAGATCCAATTCCACGACTTCCGCCTGTGACGATTATCTTTTTACCTTGCAGCGACTTCATCTCGAATTCCTTGCTTTATATGCCCGCTACTTTGACCGAAAGATTTTTAGACTTCAAGGACTTTTAATGACTCGAAGCTTTCAGAAATTCTTCAATCAATTTGAGATCTTCCAGAGAGTTTGTATTAAAAACCTTAAAGGCATCGCTATCAATCTTTTTAAGCAGTCCAGTGACGACTTTTCCAGTTCCACATTCAATGCATTTTGTTAAATTTTCCTTTTTCAAAAGCTCCATACTTTCGGTCCAGCGCACTGGAGCTGAAACTTGCCGGATTAAATTTTCACGCAACTGGTCTGGAGAGTTTTCAAACTGGGCCGTATAGTTTTGCACAATCCTAAACTGTGGAGATTTAAACGGAATTTCCATTAGAACCGCTCGCATTCTATCTTCGGCGGGAGACATCATTTCGCAGTGAAACGGGGCTGATACATTTAACGGGATCAGCTTTGCCCGGCGTGGTGGCTCAGCAAATATCTCTGGTTTAAAGTTGCTCTTAAGCCACTCGATTGCCTTCATAGAACCACTCAACACAATCTGCCCAGGACAATTGAAATTGGCAGGAGAAAGAGGCCCCAAAGCCGAAGTTTTTACAACATAGTCACATAAGAACTGAGACTGTTCGGGGTCAAGACCGAGGGTCGCGATCATGCCTCCTTGCCCCACAGGAACAGCAGATTGCATGGCTTGCCCACGAATACGAACCGCACGCATAGCAGCTTCGAAATCCAGGACTTGGGCAGCAACCAAGGCTGCATATTCACCGATGGAGTGACCGGCCGCAGCTGAGATTTTTAAATGAAATTCTGCTCGCAAGACACGTTGAGTTGCAGTTGAGACCAAAAGCAACGCCGGCTGAGTGTTTTCAGTGAGCGCAAGATCGCTCTCTGCGCCATCAAAACATAGCTTTTTAAGATCAAAGGAAAGGGCGTGGCTGGCTTCTTCGAAGGTCTCTCTGGCAATCTTAAAGTTATCATAGAGAAATCGCCCCATTCCAGGCTGTTGACTGCCTTGTCCGGGGAATAAAAGTGTCATCATAGCTTAATACCTCATAAGCAAACTGCCGCTTGTTAGGCCCGCTCCAAAAGCGGTAAGTAGGATCATCTGACCACGTTTGATTTTGCCCGCATCTTTTGCGATTTGGAAAGCGAGAGGAATTGAGGCTGCCGAGGTGTTCCCGGTTTCATCAACACTCAC
This sequence comes from Pseudobdellovibrionaceae bacterium, assembly GCA_016719575.1. GTDB lineage: Bacteria > Bdellovibrionota > Bdellovibrionia > Bdellovibrionales > Bdellovibrionaceae > JACMRP01. The sequence continues at coordinate 221,052 of JADJYV010000006.1, forward strand.
TACAACTTTGTCTTTTGGAAAGCCAAAGCGCTCCGCAACCGCCTCAATAATGCGGTTGTTTGCCTGATGCGGAACGAGCCAGTCGACCTCACTCGGATCAACCTTATTTGCATTCAACGCCTCATGACAGCAGGTGCTCATCACTCGAACGGCATTTTTAAAAATCTCACGTCCCTTCATTTTCACATACGGCCCCTTTTCAGGTTCGGCCGCTGGAGAAAATGGGTAACCAGTCCCACCTGTAGAAAGAGTGAGTAAATCACCAAGACTTCCGTCGGCATGAAGGTGAGAGCTGATAATAATATTGGGGTCATTAGCTTGAGCGCGAGTCACAACCCAGGCACCTGCACCATCACCGAACAAAATGCAAGTTTCACGATCTGTGTAATCGACAAAGCGGTGTAGAACTTCTGCTCCGACGACAAGTACATTTTTGAACATTCCTGTGCGAATAAACTGATCAGCAACAGTTAGTCCATAGACAAATCCTGTGCAAGCAGCAGACAGATCAAAAGACATGACGCCCGGGGCACCAAGTTTATGTTGGAGGGCGCATGCTGTACTTGGCATGATATTATCGCCAGACACCGTGCAAACAATAATTGCATCTAGATCTGTAGCGGAAATGCCTGCATCTTTGAGGGCATTTTCAGAAGCAATCTTACACAAGTCTGATGTGACCTGGTCTTTGGCAGCAATGTGGCGCTGTTTGATCCCGGTTCTATCCACGATCCATTGATCGTTGGTATCCACCATCTTCTCCAAATCAGCGTTTGTTAAAACATTTGGGGGCAGATAAGAACCGGTGCCTGCAACTCGTGATCGAAACATTCCAGCCATGGAGGAGCCTTAAATCTTAAGTTAAGATCGAAACTAGTTTTTTGCCGCGCTGATTTGCTTACCTTTATAGTAGTAAGCGCCATCTGAAGCTTTCATTGCGCGATGAGGACGGACAAGCTCCCCAGTTTTTTTGTCTGTTGCGACAGCAGCGGTCGTTAGGCTGTCATGAGAGCGACGCATGTCGCGACGAGAGCGGGATGTCTTCTTTTTAGGAGTTGGCATAATTCACCTCTTTAAAACGTTGCAAAGCTTGGTAATCTAACCAAAAGCCAGCAAAAATCAACCTTAATTCAACTTAATATTCTTAAGCGCAGCAAAAGGGGATTCTGGCTTTTCAACTGGCATCTCTTCATTATAGCTAAAACTCTTACCGCGCACGTGGATCCCACAGACTGAACAGTCTCCGTTTTCGTTCTCCGGCCCTGCTGGATTAAAAGGCGCAGCAATTGCCACAACTTCGTGCAGGTATTCGCCCATATTAAACACGAGGCCGTCGTATTCAGCAACGGAGGGCCCGTCGTCCACAGCTTCAGAAATGTGATTTACTTTTGCATATTTGCCAGTACGAGTCTCTGTCTGACGCGGGATAAGAATTTCGCGAAAAGTCGGATGAATTTTCATTTTAAAATCGAGGCCACAGCGGGAGCAATCTTCTGGGAGTTCACTGCGAATAAAGCCAGACATTTCAAAATCACGTGAGTTTAATGGCTTTATAAAAAATTCAGCATGAAAAGGGGTGTTGCCAAGAAGATCCTTCAAAACAGCATTAAGTTCGCCAGTTTTAGGTGTACAAACAAAATTTTGACCTTCTTCTGGAATATCAGAAAGGTTAATGCGCATAAAGACCTCCGCAAGCAGGGGAGACCAATCTAGCCGGATAGCGTTAGATTGGCAAGGGGTTTTGCTAAAGCCCGTTTAAATTACCCACACCCAATTTCTAAATGATTGCATCTGGGCTTTCTTTAATAATTTCGAAAGACGTCCTGAGCTTGAAGATCTTGCTTAAGCAGTTTTAAAGTCCTCATCTGTTGAATAAGCGACTGCCACCGCTCGACGGTCATATAACCCAAATGATTTTTCTCCGTTTCTGCTGATTCGATGAGAGGAGCTTGCGCCGCAGAGCTTTCGGCGAAGGTGGCAGCATCCATCGACTTGTTAAGCGATGCCATAAACTTATTCGTAGGCTCTGGATTTTTAAGATATTCTTTCCACCCAGAACGGACAGCTTCAACGAATGCCTTGGTTGCCTTGTCATTTTTTAGCATCTCTTCTGAGGTTGCCAGCACTGTCGTGTAAGGATTAAAGCCTTCGTCCGAAATTAGAAATGTTTTAGTTTTTACACCGGCCTTTTTGGCCAACAAAGGCTCTGAAGTTGCAAAACACTGTTGTGAGTACCTTGAGTCTATTAAAAATTGAGAAATACCGCCAGAAAGAGGGACTATCTTTAATTTAGATTGAGGATATTTTTGCAACAAAAATTGCGCATAAGAAAGTCCCTTTTGCATTGCTAAAACACCTTCGGAGGCAAAAACTTCCTTGAGAGATTTAAACCCCAGGGACTCACGGGTCATAATTGCCTGCGGGTTTGTTTGATAAACAGCAAAGATGGCGGTTATTTTTGAGTTCCTTTCTCTAGCAATCAAGATTTCTTCACCGCTAACTATCGCAAATTGAACCTTACCAGCCCCAAGCATTTGCACAGTGGGGGTGCCTGAACCACCTTCAACAATTCTAACCTCCAATTGACGCTTTTTGAATTCACCATTTAACTGGGCAGCATAAAATCCACCGAATTGAGGTTCTGCCTTCCAATTTAACGCCAAAACAAGAAGCATCATTTTCATATTTAATCCTTTAAATAAAGACCATAAGGACGGTAATATTGAATAATCTTATGAAGAAGTTTTAAAAACGAAACACCCAGTATTCCAATGAAGGACAATAAAACCAGGGCGCCAAAAACAATATCAACCCTCTGTTGAGTTCGAGCTGTATCAATCATAGCCCCTAACCCTCCACCAGCGACAAACTCACCGGCAATAGCCCCAATGACAGCTAGACCGAAAGAAACTTTAAGGGCTGCATAAACTGAAGCATAAGCACTTGGCACTCTTAGCTTCCAGAGTTTTTGCCACGGGCTCGCTCGGTATATTCTGAACAGATCAACCTTTCCCTGGTCTAAACTGTTAAGCCCCTGAAGGGCTCCCGCAATAATTGGAAATATGGAGACAATAAAAGAGGCAGCAATCACGGTAGGCATACCAAAACCAAAATATATCACAAGAAGGGGAGCTATGGCTATCACGGGCACGGTTTGAAAAAACACTGCAAATGGCATGACCGCTTGATTCAAAAATTTAGAAAGAGAAAATAAAATCGCGAGAACCATGCCAATTAAAACACTCAAAATAAACCCCACCATCGCTCCACTCAGAGTTTCAAAAAAAGCGCTTCTAAAATCCCTCTGATTTTCATAAAGAGTCTTTAGGATTGTGATTGGGGCTGGAAACAAAAACTCCGGAAGTAACGAAAACCGCACCATCAACTCAAAGCAAAAAAGAAAAATTAACAACAAAAGGATTGCCGGGAGACTCTCCCTAAACCCATTTCTCATAAAAGAGACGCCCGCATTTTTTCGCCTATCATTGTTACATAATTTTTATATCTCAAAGTCTGCCTTACGCCTTCATCACGTTCACATTCAAAGTTAATTTTTTCATCTAAAACAAGAAGGCCTTCTTTGGCAGACATCAAAACCACTCTGTCCGCTAAAAACACCGCCTCTAATATGGAATGGGTGACAAAGACGATAGTCAATTTTTGCTCAAAACAAATTTTTCGTAACTGACTTTGAAGACCAAAGCGTGTGACCTCATCCAGAGCAGAAAATGGCTCATCCATAAACAATAAAGTTGGCGTTGAAACAAGAGCACGAGCGATGGATGTTCGCATCTTCATCCCGCCAGATATCTCGTGTGGGAAGTGCTTTGCAAAATCTTCCAGTCCAACTCTTTGCAGAGCTTGCATGGATCTTTCATTTTGTTCTTTTTTAGAAAGCTTTGATTTTAATTCGAGAGGAAGTCGCACATTCTCAAGGGTTGTACGCCACGGCAAAAGTTCTGCATCCTGAAAGACAAAAGAAAAGGCATCTTTTTTTTGCCACCTTATGACCCCGGCGTCCGGAGTTTCAAGATCTGCCAAGATTTTTAAAAGTGTAGATTTCCCACATCCGGAAGGACCTAAAAGACAAAGGAGTTCCCCCTCGGAAATCTGCATTGAAAGATCTCTTAAAATGACTTTCGAAAGATACTCTTTTTTGAGATGTTCAATCTCCAGTAGAGAAGAAGACGACGGCTCCAAAAATCAAACCCAATCATAGTTGAAACTAATGCTGATTCGCTCTTTATCAGCATTGTTTCTTGGAACTTCATGTCGCATCCAGCTTTCAAAAAGAACAACATGACCCTCTTCGGGTTTTAATTCCACGAACCGCTGATTTCGTTCGTGGGCCTTCGCCTTGCGCGGCGGCGAAGCCATAAAGCCAACCATACGAGGATCCTCAAACTTAATGGAGCTACAATTTTTTGGAGTTTGAACATAGTAAGTACCGCTAATCACGGAAAGAGGGTGAATATGCATGGTATGAGCAACTCCCTTTGGCATAATATTAATCCAGCAGGTTCGCATTTGAAGGTGCTTCGGATTTATGTCCATTTCAAGATAGCGAACATACTTTCGCAGGTGTTTGTCGATTTCGTGGCGAAGCTCTTCAGCCGTGCTCGAGACTTCATGCAAATGGCCAATAGACCCGTAGGAGGTATAGCCCCCTGGGTAATTTCTTTTAGACCACTCAGCACCAGCCTCATCTATCCGTTTAAATTTGAGACAGTCATCAAGCAAGTCCAGGCGGAGCGCTTTAGCGCCTGTGGTTCTTAGCGGCGAATAATATATTGGAGATGGGAATAAGTTTTTAATCATCTTAGTTTGAGACAATACTCAATCCCAGGCTATCAATCAAGCTTAGGTCTTCTATAAGGGCAGGCACATGTTAGAAGCTAGACAACTGTGTTCCTTAATTGGCAGTTTCTCGGCCTGAGACCCCATCTGCGATTATATGCCCCTTAGGGTTGGCACCGCGCTTGCTCTATACGTATATCATAAGACACTTAACAAAATAACTTGGAGGCCCTTATGAAAACAACAATCCTATCTCTGATCGTAACCATGATCATCCCCGCCATCTCTTCTGCAAAAGTTGAAGATTTTAATGCCATGATCGCAGAGAATGCAAAATCACAAGAGGTGCTTCATACTGACCTTAAAGAACAAATGAATGAGACTCGCCAGGCTCAGTTTAAAGGCGGCAAGAGAGAAGCCGTTGCTCTCACAGAAGAGCTAAGCTCTTTCAACTCTCCTACCTCTAAATCATTACTGACCTTTCAAAAAGAAACTCTAGAATATCGCGCTTCTGAACCCAAAAAATTGCAACGTCTTGCGAATGAAATCAAACAACACGACGCTGCATTTTAAAGGCAATTGATATAACCCCCTAAAGCGGTCAGGACTTCCCCCAGTTCTGGCCGTTTTTCTTTTTATAGAATTAATTTTTTAAGTTCTTGCTGCGAATATACATAATCAGCGTAAATCATGGTGTTAGTGATATTTCTATGCCCCAGGGCAACCTGGACTAAACGCAAGTCCTTGGTTTTTTGATAGAGCTCAATTGCAAAAGTATGCCTTAACGAATGAAACTTTTTAGGCACTGGACGATAATGATTCCAGATTTGATAAAGACGATCATACGTGATCGAAAAGAGACGCCGGCCGTCCTGGGCCTCTGAAAAGCGCTGCAAACGCTTAAAAAAATCAGAGTGGAGAGGTATTTCTCGATCGTTTGAGTTCTTCAAACCCCGTATAAACACCGATTCATCGTAAGAATTTAAGTCGCCCACAGTTAAATTCAATAGCTCCTGAGCACGAGCCCCTGTTCGCAGGGCTAACGAAATCAGTAAACAGTTGCGAGGATCCTGATCTTGGTAATCAGTCAGAATCTTCTTCAGTCTTTCAACCTCTGGCGTCATAAGGTACTTATTCTTATTTAAAGAGTAACGAATTGATGAATGAGCCAAAAACACCTCGCGACTATTCGAAATGATATGATGGAAACAAACCAAACTTTTGTAAAGAACCTGTATTTTGAAATCAAAAATAGGACGACACGCAGAGTCAACCAATTTGGATCACAAATTTAAAATTCCTAAAAAAATCACGATTGAAAATTAAATAGGTAATTCGGCTAGTTAGCACTAAATAAAATAACTAAAAGCTTTAGTTAAAACCAAGAAAGCCCTTATCAGACCCTTCTTTTCTAAATATAACAGTTAAATTAAGTATTTAGCTTGACCTCGTCGCAGCTCAAGTGGAAAGCTAATTGTAGTCCACAACGTGGTTTGATGTGCAACACAACGTCGATGTTGTATTATGCAATAGCTACTGCGTTGCGTTACTGCGGAGGGAGGGGCGGAATGGAAACTGAATCCTTAAACAATGAAATTCTACTTAAGGGTGATCTTAACTCAGTAAAGCAGGACCTCGGTATTCGATCCAAAACTTCTCTCAGGATGGTTTATGAGGCCCAAGTTCTGGTCATCAAAAAGCAGCTTGGAAGCCTTGAAAAAATTCGTACGGATTTAGGGCTTTCCCAGAGAAAAATGAGTCAGTTATTAATGGTCGACCCTTCAGCGTGGACCCGGTGGAACAAGAGTGGGGAAGAAGCGCCACCACATATTTGGCGGGCTCTTCAGTGGTACATGGCGCTCCAAGAGAAGATTCCTGGACTCACTCCGCAATATTTTATTGGAAAGGACCCGCAGATTTTGCACGAAAAGGCCCTTTTACAAATCAAGACTCTCCGCTCTCACTTCGAAGAACAAAATGCCCAAATTTTCGCCGACTTACAGAAAGAGGTGCGTTTTCATCGACGCCTGAGTTACTCCATGATCGCTTTAAGTCTCGTGATGGCAGCTGCGACTGTCTTTTCATTTGTTACACACTAAGGATTGTATTTATGAGGTTTTTTTCGGTAACCGCTCTCGTCATTGCCTTCGCAAGCGAATCTTTTGCTCAAAACGAAGACTTAAAGGAAGACTATTCAAAAAAACTCATCCTTTTACCTATTGTCTATTACACTCCGGAAACAAAAATTTCTGCGGGTGCTTTGTTTGTTAAAAATCTGTGGAAAGAAAAAGAAGGTCATACGTCTAGTCTCTTAGGATCGCTTTCTTTAACTGAAAATAAACAGACCCTAGCTACACTTGCGCCAAAATTGTATTTCAACAGGGGCGACTGGGATTTGAGTGGGTCGTTTTTTTATAGTTACTATCCCAATAGATATTATGGACGCGGGGTGAACAACTCCCTTAAGGACCCCGAGCCCTATACTGAGAACAACTTGCTATTGAGCCTGGGCGTCGGCAAGAATTTATACTCTCATCTTTTTATCCGGGTCGGAACCACTAAAGATCAGAGAAAGATTGTCGACTCACAACCGAGCGGACTTATCGCTGGCGAAATTCAAGCCGTCACCGAAGACCTCGAAGTTCAATCCGCGAATATCGGATTCGAGTGGGATGAAAGAGATTTCCCCCAGGCCCCCATCGAGGGAGCTTGGTATCGAATCACACATTCTTGGTTTACGCCCGTCGATCGGCAGGGGGGAAAGACCCTCGCCCCATTTAGAAAAATCGACTTCGACTTCAGAAAATACACGCCCGTTACGACCCGTTGGGCGGGGGCCCTTCAGCTCTTGGCCTCTGAGGTTCAAGGGAACTACGTTCCGTTTCAGTACTTAAACTTTATAGGCGGCGGGGTTCGCATGCGAGGATTTTACAATGGGCAATATCGGGATTTTGCACTCGGGATGATTCAAACAGAGCTTCGGTTCGATTGGCGTCCTAACTGGTTGTTTTCTATTTTTGGCGGGGTGGCTCGCCTGGGTAGACATCTGGACGACATCCCTTCCTCTGAAAGTTTTTATTCAGGCGGCGGCGGAGTCCATTATATTTTAGATCCCGAAAATCGAACCAAACTCCGACTCGATATGGGCTTCAACGGCAAAGAAAGGGGAGTTTACTTTCTTGTTGGCGATGCCTTTTAGTTGAAACGCGTCGCGCCACCTTTCGCGGAGCATAAGGACTAGTATTTTTACTCAAATGTCATGATCATCACAAAACTTTATAAGTTAATTTCGAACACAAAGGAGAGTCTTTTTGGGAACATTCGAATTGATTTCAAAGCATGGTGACCATGAGCAAGTCGTATTTTGCAACGATCCTAGCGTGGGATTAAAGGCAATCATCGCTATTCACAACACAGCTCTGGGGCCAGCTCTTGGCGGAACGCGAATGTGGAACTATAAAACTGAGGATGAAGCTCTCGTTGACGTTTTGAGGCTCTCCAAAGGAATGACTTACAAAGCAGCAGCTGCGGGACTCAACCTCGGTGGCGGCAAGGCTGTCATTATCGGAGACCCGAAAACCGCCAAATCTGAGGGGCTTTTTCGAGCCTTTGGTCAATTTGTTAACTCGCTGAATGGGCGTTATATCACGGCAGAAGATGTTGGAACGAATGTAAATGATATGGAGCATATATTTATGGAAACCACCTGGGTCACAGGAATCCCAAAGGGCTTTGGTGGTTCTGGAGACCCGTCGCCATACACGGCACATGGAGTTTTGATGGGAATAAAGGCCGCAGCCAAAGAGAAACTTAGTTCAGACTCCCTAAAAGACCTCCGAATTGCAGTTCAAGGACTTGGAAACGTCGGATCAAATCTAGTAAAATACCTCATTGAAGAAGGTGCTAAGGTTATCGTGGCTGATATAGACCAGGGGAGGGTGAAACTTATGCATGACCAATTCGGTTGTGAGGTCTCAAGCCCAGAACAAATACTGACTGTCGAATGTGACGTTTTTGCTCCATGCGCACTCGGAGCTGTCATTAATGACAACACAATCACTAAACTGAAGACAAAAATCGTAGCCGGTGGCGCTAACAATGTTTTGGCCGAATCTCGCCATGGCGACCAACTCCGCGAGTTAGGGATTCTATATACACCTGACTTTGTGATTAATGCGGGCGGACTAATGAATGTGTTTGTAGAACTTGAGGGCTACTCTCCTGATCGTGCCTTTGATAAAACTAGAAAGGTTTATGAGAATTGCATGAAGGTATTTGAAATCGCAAAACGCAATAATATCGGCACTCATGTTGCTGCGGATCGCCTTGCTGAGGAGAGAATAAAAACGATTGGCCACCTCAAACAACGTCATCCCGGAAAATCAAGTCGTGTCTTTTCAACGCTTCGCGAGGTTTATAATCGCTAACAAGGGGGACACCATCCTCCTTTTTGTTTTTGACTTTTACTAACCCCCAGCATTCAATAATCTCCTTAATTTAACTATTTAAAGAGGGTGTAAATCTTGAGCACAAAACTTTCAAAAGAAGATGTTAAATCTCCAGATCAAGTTCTAAAAACACTGACACAAGGTTTTCAGTGGACCCGAGTCCATTCGACAGCCGTGATTGTCTCTTTGAGTGTGTTTATTGTCATTGGTCTAGGATCTTCTCTTTATGGTAATTACATAGAAAAAAAAGAAGAGCGGGCGCAAGAATTGTTCTCTCAATTCGAGAAAAGCTACCTTGATAAAAAAAGAGGCTTTGAAGAAGCTGATCGAGAGGCTTCTCGGCCAAATTTAACTAAAGAAGTCAAAGCCACACCAAAAATTAAAGCCAGCGGAGATTTAGAAAAAGACTACGGCGCTGAGCTTGTCGGCTTTAAAAAGATTATGGACGATCACGCTAAAACCAAAGCAGCACAAATGGCAGCTTTGAACTTAAGCGAAATCTATTTGAAATACAAAAAAACTGACGAAGCTTATCTTGCTCTTCAAAAAGTGGAGCCTCAAAGTCAGGGTCGCGATCTCATTTCAAATATTGTTTTGGCCCAATATGGAGATATTCTTTCGGAAAAAGGCGACTGCAAACTAGCAATCGCTCAGTGGAATAAGGTTCTAGCAAAAAAAGAAGTTCAGTTTTTACATGACACTCTTCGTTTAAAATCTGGCTTTTGCTACGAAAAAATGAATGAAATTAGCAAAGCCGAAGAACTGTATAAAAAAGTTAGCCAATCCCCGCAAGATCCACAATCCGGTGAGGCGGGGCTTGCAAAAGACGCTGAGAAATATCTTCGTCTTCTGAATCTAAAAAAGACCGCTGAAGCAAAAGGATCTTAACTTTGAAGGCTTTAATTTCGTTTCTACTGTTGCTGAGCGGTTTTCTGGTCGGTTGTTCGACAATGGAAAACCTTTTCAGTAAAAATTCAGAAAAGCGCGAACTTCAAGTTCGCGATGTGTGGGTCCGAGAGGGCACTCTTAAGGAAAACCTTGGATTTCGTAAAATTAACCGAATGAGCCCGTTAATTTTAGGAGAAGCCCTGATTCAATCGAATGCCATCGATGGTATTGCCGCCTATAATAAAGATTCGGGACAAACTCTTTGGCGACTCAATATCCAAAATGGAAGCGAAGCCGGGGCCGCAATCATAAAAGATCGCTTGTTTTTTGGCGCAAGTGATGGACTTTTTTATTCTGTATCGGCAAAAGACGGAAAGGTTTTATGGACTTTTCCTACCAATACAGAAAACATTTCCGAGCCATTGCTAGACACAAGCACAGGTGTTGTTTACTTTCAGAGCGGGGCCAATATCGTTTATGCCTTGGATGCCGAGTCGGGACGCCAAATCTGGCTTTACTCTCGCCAAGACAACTCGAACCTTTCAATTCGCGGAGGAGCTCGCCCCACCCTTGATAATGGCCATCTTTACGTCGGCTTCAGTGATGGCGCACTGGTTAAGTTAAATGCCAAAACGGGATCTCTTTTATGGGAGCTTGTTTTAAATAGAAATAAAAAATTTCGCGACATAGACGCCTCTCCCGTTATCGATGGAGATCAAATGTTTGTATCAGGCTACGATGACAAGCTTTACTGCGTGAGTGTTGCCAAAGGAGAAATTCTTTGGAAAATGGACAGGGGAGGCTACTACCCTGTAACGATAGCGGGAGAAAAAATATTTTACTCCACAACGACTGGCGAACTTTGGGCTTTGCAAAAAAGCAGTGGACAGAAGATCTGGACTTATACTCTTAAAGATGGAATTGCGACCCAACCCAAAATATACAAAGGCATGGTGGTCTTTGGGGAGACCCAAGGCGAATTAAGATTCTTGGATGCAAATAGCGGTAAGGCCGTGGCGTCTTTTGACCCCGGGCGAGGGATAATGTCGCCCCCACTTGTCGACGAAAAAAATGATCGCGTTTACTTTATTTCAGGAGAGGCCAATGTCTATGCAATAGAAGCAAAGTGGTCTTATCCAAATTGGATTCCGTACCTCCAATAGTCGAGAATAGGGGTTTTTTATGTTAAAGTTAGCTTGCATCGGTATTTTGGGTGTTTCACTTTTTGGCTGCGTCACCGCTACCTGCTTGGATAAGAAAACACCGCAGACACCGGCGACAGCAACAAATCCCCCTTCTGAAGGAGCTGGGACTATGAACAAACCTGAATCTAAACTAGATAAAGTAAAAGTCTACAAGGCAGATGGATCTCTTCAGTGCGGCCAAGGAAAAGCTCTCTCCATCCAAGAGATGCAAAAGGAACTCAAAAACATCAAAGTCTACTCAAGCGCGAACAAAAATGATGGCTTGATGAGAATTCAAGTCTGCGGCGCTCCCACAGGAAATTCCAATGTCTACGAAATCGATGGCAAAGATCTTGAAGCCGCTCTAAAACTCGGCTTCAAGCAATGGACTTTTGATAATTAATTGCTCAAAAGTCTGTTGATCATTCTCATAATTGTAACCATTTGTTTCGCTGATTTTGTTTCATAATCAGCGCCGGTATATCCGAACCAATCCCAACAGCCACTAGGGTTGCCAATTCCAATTTTTGCAGAGGGATATAAAACCACGATGTTATTGGCATTAGCCCACTCATTGTATCCAGTCTCTTGAATGAAATTCTGATTTGCGACACTCGGATCTTGAAGGCAACCGTGAAGAGCTATGTGCAATCGACAATGACCTTTCTTTTCTTCACAAGATTTCGGGATATAGATATATCCATAATCCAGCATGGTCGCATCCTTAGAAGCAAACTCAGTCTGGTCAAAGGCAACGGGCGCCAAAGTTGCCAGTCCCTTAGGCGAGTCTAGCTTTCCGTATAGAGCTTCTAAAATGTGTTGAGCTCCATCGTAACCGCACTTGTTTATCCATGGAAATATTGAATCTGCACAAGTGACCTTTCCTTTTTCACTTGGAAAGCCATGACCCATTTTTAACGAGTACTCGGACTCAGATTGAACGCCAAGCTTGGTGTAAAACTCTTCTAATTTTTTACTGGCCTTTGGAAGGATGGTCTTATCTTCTGAACCCGCCAAGATAAACACCTTTTGATCTCGTATATTTTTTGGATCGTCGATTAAACCATTATTAAAATAATCAGTTGCGCGATTTACATACTTATTAACCTCAACTTTTTCGGGATCCTTCATACACAGGTCCTGAGCTATCTTTACTTGCCCCTCTGCGCACCCATAAATTCCACCGGCCACGGCCGCGACGCCTTGAAAAACAGAAGAGTAAGCCACTCCAAGCTGAACAGCCATAAACGCCCCTGATGACAATCCAGACACAGTCACTTCGTTTGGATTAAGATCCAGCGCGGGGAGCTGAATGCTTTTTTCTATAAAGGGATAATTCCAATAGTAAGTACTTGCCCTCGCAAAAAAAGTTGGAATCAAAAAGAAAGATAAAAAAATTCCGTAGCGCATAAGTCCTCCGTTCATGTTTTTAGCTCAAAATGATTCAATGCAAAAGCTAAATTCCGAACAAGGCTAAGAATTAAAAAACTGCCCCACCAAATTGTAATTAATAATAATTTGATTTTTCTTAATATGAATTTGGTAAGGGCAATGGTCTGACAATAGAAGTTCAAAGAGTTATTACCCCTAAAGTATTAGTTGGTTTGTCATACACAGACGTTCAGAGTGATGTTAAACAATTTTGGTTCAATAAACACTTTCTCATTAATAGGTTATTATTAATCGTTATTAAAATTCAAAATTACTTTGACAGAAGCTTTTATACAGAAGGCCGGCGGAAAGCAGTCCGCCATCACAAACCCTTACTTAGTGTTACATAATATAACTTATCAGATCATTCGAACCAGAACCTCGAGGTCCAAATAAAAAATAACTGCTATTTCTAGGTGGCAAAAATATTCTGGAGTACATACTCCGTTTTTTGTTAAAAATTGGAAGTATGCAAGCTATTTTTTACTACTGGCAACATCGGTAGTTATAATTACTTGAAAAACTTGAATTCGCCGTTGAATTGAAAGTTCCCCCGCCACTACAAGTGATGTCGGTAACTTCCTTAGTCCAACTTGTAGAAAAGCTTGTTCCCTCACTGCATTTTGCCGCATATTGAGCGACGGAACAAAGACTCATATTTTTGTTCGCGCAATTTGCCAAAGCCAGCGGATAGCTAGTGGCCGTGTTGTTGCTTACATCCATACAAAAAGCGGAAGGACCTTTTCCAACCGAGCTTGTGTTGACGATTTCGCAAGCTCGTTTGGTTGCCATAAAATAGGCTGAATAATTTTGGGCCTTAAAGCTGCTACTTTCATCTAAAACAATATCATTAGTAAGCATCCCGCCGCCGACTGAGGAGACGTTAATAGTTCCGTGGCTTCCATTTTTAGCAGAAAGAATTTGAAGTGAGGCGTTTATTTGCAGTGTTATTGGGAAGTTCTCTACTGAGAATGAGCTTGAATCTTTTAGACGAATGGCAACCCCTCCAGTTGCGCCATTAGTAAAACCCAGTGTGCGACCCGAGCTCATAGGGCTGAACACGAAGCTCGAGTTGTTACTTACATCAACGCCTGCATTATTAGATCCAATAGCCGAGTTAATATTGAAATTATGATACGCGACCAAATGGGACTGATTTCGCACCACGATTGGCCTGTTAAAGCTTGCGACCGCATTAACAATTAAGGGCCCGTATATTTGACAAGAAGCTCCCACGTCACAAACAAGACCTGCACTATCACCACTATTAAAATTGAGGTTACCTTGAGATGATAGAGCTCCCCCCCGCACACTGAGTGCAGTAGAGTACATATTTGAATTGCTCATATTAAAGTTTAACGTACAGGTGTTGCAAACATAAAGTTTTCCGGAATTGCCGATTTCAATACCCGTTATATTTTGCGAGGATCCGCCTGTCTCAGCAATCGTTGCCGTAATTCCATTTTCTAAAGAAAACTCCCCTTCGTAGGCCTCAATGCCTCTGCTGTCTTGGTAATTGCCAATATCAATATACAATCCTACTGAGGTCGAAACTCGGGAGCCCCCACCAATCGATATTCCTGTCGATTGAAATGACGAGCTATTGTATATGTTGCTTGCTAAAGACATAAACATCGCCATACCGCCACCCGAGACAGCAAGTCCACGGCGATTGTTGTTTAAGGTAATTCCTTCAAGCATTAATACGCCACCATTATTATCGATGGCAGTATCTGTGAAATTATTAATATTTAAATTACTGAGCTTGACTCCCCGGCTTTGTTTCATGATTAAGAAACCTGAGGCGTTGGCTTCTGAATTGCTAATGGTTTGCACCGCCGAATGCCCCTCAATAGTTAGCATCGGACCATCGTCTTCGTCTGAGGCACTGATTATTTTATCAATCACGGCCAGGACTCTTGAGCCTACGGGATTTGACAAGGGGGTTGATATTTTAACGTTTACATTGTGACGAATGATATCTGGAATATTCTTGAGGGCCCCTTGGATCGTTGCAAAAGCACAATTTGGTGCACCGGCGGCCGAGTTGTCAGTTCCTCCATTGCAAGAAATATCGTTACCATCATTACGAACATAAACAGTGATAACTGCTGTTGTAACACTCGCCATATTGTTCAATTTGATTTGCACACAGTCGAATTTATCAGAGGGTGATGACCAAGCTAAAGTTTCAGAAGAGGTACAGGTCGTTGGAAATTGCTGGACATACAATGGCCCCACACTTGATCTTAAATCCATCAGGTTTAGTTTTGAGTTTACCCACGCAGATCCATTCCACTTCAAGAATGGATCTGAATTACTACCATTGACCAATGAAATTTCAGGAGTGGTTGAACCATTTGTAACAGAAAGAGGAGGCTGTACCGAAACGCTGGTAACTCCTACTGTTGGATTAACCCAACTCAGATTCCCTGACCCGTCCGCCTGAAGCGACTGACCTGAGTTAGGCATTGTTGATGGAAGGATGAGGTTGTAGGCCGCGCCGTTGGCATTGGTCCCCAAAAAGACTCCCCCAGACGTTGCTCCCTTTATTTTTACGCCGTACGTAGTTGCGTGAGCAGACCCATCAAGTGATAGAATTTTATTGGCTTCTCCTGTTGTTGTGACTTGACCATTTATCGGTGTAAAACCTAGAGCTGTCGTCACATCCGAAGCATTGATTGACAAGGAAACGGAACTTGGGGCCCAAGCGGTGCCATCCCATTTCAAAACTTGATTCGTCGTGGGAGCTGTTCCAGAAACAGAGTATCCTTTTATTTTATTTACAGATATGGCAGAGTAGGTCCCGCTGATATCGCCACCAAATGAAGCTGAAGCATCTAGTTTTGCTCCGACTTGTGAATCGACATAGGTCTTGTTGGCTGCATCCCCACCGTTCGCAGGTGTAGAAAGAGATCCATTTAAAAGATTCATCAATAAAGTCACCTTGGCATCGTTTAAAGCAGCTACTGTCGCTGCTCCATCAGAACGTAAAAGCTTAGAAGGATCGTAAGCTCCTACTTTTTCAGATTGTTCTGCATTAATAGCAAAAGGGGCCGCCGTAAGATCAATCGCAGGACTGAGAGGAGTGCCATTGACGCTGATAACGAGTTTACGAGCATCACTGATATTTGCAATATAGCCTGAGACGCAACTCCCCGCCCCAGATCCACGCACGGTTCCGGCAGAAAATATTTTATCCATTGTTAAACTTGGATCAGATCCCGTTCTTTTTGCGGAACCCGTTGTTGAACCAACAAGGACACTAAAAGAGCCATCCGCAGATGGCAGGACACTTTGAGATTCTTCATAGAGCAAACATGAAAGACTCGGATCATATATAGCAAGTGTAAGTGTGCTCGTTGTAGCGATTGGCACTCCGGCCGAATCCTGAAGGAGACCTTCGTAAACAAAGCTTGTCGGGGCCGCTTGTGCTATCATTGAGAACCCCATCACCAAACCAATCAACGTGCTATATTTTGGTAGTTTCATAATTGTCTCCATTATTCAGTAATTTTTCCTTTTATCTGTGTATTTCCATTACTTAGAGTTTTCTGAAGCCCAACATAACTGACACGGCCCTTTATTTTAACTGAAGGTCCCGTAATTTCTTGTGTGGGACTCAGGCTGGAAGTCGAGGAAATCATTTTTCCGCCTTGTTGCAAACTAATAGATTTCAAAAAATCCACCTGCGGAATTGCGTTTCCGCACCCGACCAGACCACCTGAACTTAGTAATAGAAATAGCCCAATAAAGTATTTTGACATGACCCCCTCTCTTTCGGCTACTTTGCTGATTTACTTCAGTAATTTGTTATTTCGCGCAAATTTGAAACATTTGTACAGTAGCACTCTGAGAATTCTCGCATTGACCAGCTCCCTGAGCCCTCATCTAAAATTGAGACAGGGGGGGGTTTTATGAAGTTGAGTCTATTTTTTGTTTTCTTTTTATGGGCGGCAGCATCGCACTCTGCAGATCAAACATCGTGTCAGGATAGCACTGAGATTTTTGACAATACTAAAGTTCAAACAATATCCTTCGATTCCACATGTTTTATTACGGTCCATCCACGAAATTCTTATGTTGATCTAATTTACCGAGACTTTTTATTTGATAACTTTGGACTCTTTCAAATTTTTAACTCCTACGGAGATGGCCCCGAAAGCACAACCACTGCAGCGAGAGAATATTTGTTCTTTCCCCGTTCAAAACCAACAATTGAGTACAACTATGATGCTGCAACAAAAATATTAAAAGTCGTTAGCACCTCAGGAAAAGTATTTTCATTCAAAACTGAGAAAACTATTCTCGTAGAAATATCGGGAACAAAGATTGCCCAGGACTACACTGTGAGCCCCAGCAATAGAGGCGGTATCGAAATCGTCAGTAATGATGGACTGTATATGGATGGGGGATTTAAAATTGGCAGCAGTCCCAGTCAACGACCAAGTAATAAAATTACTTTCAACGACAGAGTTGGCAACAAATGCACTCTTCTCAATTCAGATGTTTATCGCTACAATGCCGACAATGACCCTATTTTTAAATATAAAGACTCTCAGCTAAAAGCATTTTTAAAATCCCGCTGTCCGAACCTGCTCGACTAAAGCAGGTCCTAGTCTTTTAATTTAGGGGTGATCTTGAGTTCTTTAGTTTGATCGCCTCTTTTAACAATCATTTTTGTTTCAGCATTCGCTTTCACGGATTGTAAAGTGTAAACGTAGTCGTAGATATTCTCTATTTTGACCCCTGAAAACTCAATAATAATGTCCTTTTCTTGGAGTCCAGCCAGATCAGCAGGGCTCCCCTTGGAAACTCCAGAAATGCGAACCCCTTTGACTCCTTCTTGACTGTAGTCAGGAATTGTTCCCAAATAAACTCTAAAACTACGTCCCTCGAGTTTCCCTTGTGAGCCCCCAACTTTAACATATTGAACCATACGAACTGCAGAATCTGAGAGTAAGCGAGTGTACTCCGCCACAGTTTTAACGACTCTTTCAAGTCCAGGATAGTTTAAGGTTTCAGCACGATCTCGCGGCGAGTGGTACTCAGCATGGGCCCCTGTAAAAAACGTAATGGCTGGAATTTCTGCCAAATAAAGGGCCATCGAGTCTGTAGGCAAATAAGGATCTTCCTGTACAACCATAGGCATTCCCTGTCGAATAGAAATCTCTTCAGACAAGTGCGCCCAGGTAGTTCCTGAACCAACGCCCTGAACGTAAAGTTTATCTTTAAGCCTTCCAATCATGTCCATGTTAAGATTAGCCATAAAGTATTTAGATGCCGCGAGCTTGTTGTTTTTGTTCCAGTTCTTTACAAAAGCAGAAGAACCAAGAACTCCAATTTCTTCCCCAGTCCAAATTGCAAAATAGAGGTCTTTTTTTAGTGATCCATTTTTTTTCTTCGCCTCATTTGAAAAATAATGAGCAAGTTCCATGACCCCGGAAACACCCGAAGCGTTGTCGTCAGCCCCGTAGTGAACTTGACCCTTTTCATTGCCACGAGCAAGAGAGTTTCCAGAGTCTCCTGTCCCCAAGTGGTCCCCATGGGCACCAATCAGTACGGCCGTTTTCGCCCCTTTTGCTGGAAGCTTCGCGATAACGTTAATTCCTTGTGACTTAACGAAGTCCAAAGCCACCTCAACTTTCAAATAAACTGAAGGAATTGTTATTGCCTCAACACTTTCGCCCTGCTGAAGCGTATTATTTAACTTTTTAAAATCGTGACCCGCGAGTTTTAACAACTCTTTAAGTGTTCCTTGATTAAGACGTAGGACCGCAAGACTTGAGTCCGAAAGTGTTCCTTCAAATTTAATTCCCGCAAAGCTTTCTTTTGCCTCATTGCTTGAATCAATTATCACAACTCCAATGGCACCTTCATTTTTAGCCACAGTGACTTTGTGTTGAATGCGCGAATAAGCATTTAAATTGTGACGATATTCTGGAGAAATACCCTCCGGGGTGTCTCTAAAAACCAAAACCCACTTCCCTTTAACATCAGCACCCTTGTAAGAATCATAGGCCGGAAATTTTTCGGTCGGTGGCGCTTTGATTCCAAAGCCAACAAAAACGACCGGAGCTTCGTTAAACTTGCCAACTTTTGAAAACGACAAAACTCCATAATCTCTCTCTACTTGAAGAGTTTTTTTGAAGTTGCCAACGAACTCCATCCCATTTTTTTCACCAATCCTGACGCTTGAAGTGAATTCGAAAACATCAAAATAAGATCCATCAGAACCTCCGCCAACGAGACCAAAGGACTTAAAAAGATCTGCCATTTTTTGAGAATAAATTCTCTCCTCAGGTCCTCCCGCTTTTCTTCCTGCCATCTTATCCGATGCGAGATAAGCAACAATGGACTGCGAATCCTGAGCTGAAATCTCTGGGCTCAAGTCGCCTGCTTTAAGCTCTCTATTGGGAAGGCCCAAAAGTCTGCGCGCCTCCGCATCATCCCAGCCAGCGATAAAAATCTGACTTTCGCCCTTTTCGTTACGGCGAGACCAGGTGATTTTTTTTCCGTCTGGTGAAAAACTAGCAAGACCATCGAAGCCCTCATTAAAAGTGACTCGCACAGGTTTTTTAGTTCCCTCGCTATCAACGATAAAAAGCTCAAAATTGGAATAACCAAGAACACTTGATGCAAAAACAATGTAATCTCCTGATGGATGATAGAATGGCGCCCAAGACATGGATTTCAAGTTTGTCACTGACTTTTGCTCGGAACCATCGATATTCATTGTGTAAATTTCAGCAGTGGCGCCATTCGGTGAAAACCTGCGCCAGGTGATTTTTTTTCCATCAGCACTAAAGAAAGGCCCCCCATCATAACCTTTTGCGTCCGTTAAGCGCCGAACCTGGGTCCCGTCTTCTTTCATGATGTAAATATCCATCATGTAAGAAGCATCCTGATCGAACATTTTTTTATCTTCAGGACTGAGCTTGTCGGTGTATCCACTGCGATTAGATGCAAAAGCAATCCATTTTCCATCTGGAGAGTAAGACCCCTCAGCATCGTAACCAAGGGTGTTCGTAAGCCGTTTTAGGTTACGCCCTTTCAAATCCGAAGAGAAGATGTCGTATTGATCATCAAAACTCCAAGAATACCGACCTTTGACTGGCTTTTTTCTTGTCTCAATTTCTTCTGTTTGTTTCTTTTTAGACTGGGGATCGAGGTGTGTCGAAGAATACAAAAGTTTTTTTCCTAAAGGATGAATCCATCCACAGGTTGTCTTGCCCATTCCTTTAGAGATTAAGTCTGCCTTGCCTGTCTGCAAATCCATTAAATACATTTGGTAGAAGGGATTTCCTGGGTAGCGCTCACTTTGGAAAATCATTTTCTTTCCGTCGACACTAAAATATCCTTCACCCGACTTTGGGCCTTCAAAGGTTATCTGGTAAGGGGACGAAACCAAAAGGTTCGGAGAATCCACAAAAGATTTTTCTGAAGTGTCATTATTTTCAGCAAAAAGTGGGTTTAGAGAAAATGAAAATGCGGCAAGTATCGTCGAGATTAGTAATTTTTTGTTCATAGTTGATAGAAATTATTTCACCAGTTAGCATGGGTCAACAATATCAAGGAGTTTTTTTGAAAAGATTTGTCCAAACCTGCACCACGCTCTGCTTAACTTATATGCTGGGGGCCCCAGGTTGCGCTACTTCTCAGAAGAGATCCTCCGTCATTAACGCACCGTCTACCAGTGAGGTTGCTGACTTTATCCCTCACACAGAAAGTAAGCCCTTTGGTTCTTATCTCGCCATGAATCTCGCCGATGCCCCGTATAAGCCTCTTCAACCACAGATTGAAGTCATAGAGGGCCTAAGCTTAAAAAGCCGCGGCGAAGCTCATATCACCGTCATCACTCCTCTCGAGTATGAGAATATCCTGAAAAATCATATCTCCATTGAGGAGATTAATACTATCGCTTTGGAGTCTGGAATTCAAAGTAGCCATATTCAGAATATTTGCATTGGCCGCGGCCAAAAAGTAGTCCACGGAAAAATAGAAAAAACACATTACGTTGTTATTGACAGCCCAAACCTCTTTAAAATTAGAAGACTCATCCACTCGGCTTATATTAAAAAAGGGGGAAATGATCAGGATTTTAAGCCAGAACATTTTTTTCCTCATGTAACCATCGGCTTTACCTTGAAGGATTTGCATTTCGAAGACGGCATCACAAAAGACAAAGAAAGTTGTGTGTATTACTTTGCAAAATAAGGTTGAATGCCCGTATAAAAACACCTGCTCTGGCTGCCAACTATTGGACATTCCTTTATCTGAACAACAGCAGCAAAAAAAGGAGGAACTCAAGCGCCTCTTAGGAGCCGCAAGAATTAGAACTCCGAGTCACATCGACCTTCTTTCTTTAGGACCCTCTCATCTTCGCGATCGAGTCGACCTTGTTTTTCATGAAGGGACTCTTGGACTTTACAAAAAAAACTCGCGCGACCTTGTCGACATCGAAGAATGTCAGCAACTTTCTCCAAATTTACAAGACTGGCTAAGTGAAGTTCGACAATACGCTTGGCCCATAAAAAAAGGATCCTTGCGATTGAGAGTCGGACCGCAAAATCAAAAAGGAATTTGGCTAGATTTTGCAAATATTGATATTAAAACTCTGCTTGAAGAAAAAAAACTCCTGCAAATTCTCGAAGAAAAAGCCATTGTTGAAATTGGACAACGCCGAAAAGTCCCTTCTTTTAATGGCGCGGCTTACAAGCTCAAAGAGGCCACCCCCAAGATCTGGTTTCAAACATGGACCCAAAACAAAGCTGTGGATCTCTATTGTTCTATTGGCAGTTTCACCCAACCGAGTCTCAAGGCCAATCGACTCTTGGTAAAGACGCTCGAAGGTTGGATTGAAAAGTCAGGCGCAAAAAATATTCTTGAGTTTGGCTCTGGCATCGGAAATCTCAGCATTCCCGCCCTGGGTAAAAACCGCCGCTTAACCGCTTGTGAGATTGACACTGCTGCTCTTGCTAGCTTTGCAAAGAATATCGAAAGTTTATCGCAATTAAAAGACTACGAGGATTGCAATCAACGCCTGCGCGTCATCGCAGGCGACTTCCAAAATAAAAATCCACAAAACTTTGAAAAATTTGATCTCGTATTAGCAAACCCACCAAGATCTGGTTTAAAAAAGTTTTTAGAACCGCTCATCCTCGCAAAAAACAAACCCTTATTCTTTATGTACATGTCTTGCTTTCCCCAAACCTTCATTGAAGATGGGCAAAAACTCGAGGCGGCCGGTTACAAAATGACAGATGTCAAAATTGTCGATCAATTTCCGCAGACAACTCACTACGAAATACTATCTTTTTGGCATCTGCAATAAATCTATTTTAACGAAAAGAGTTTCACTCCTGTAAGACTACCAGCGACATCTTTGCCAATAGCAAGGGATAACAAAGGAAGTGTACAAATCCCTGTTATCACGACCAGTGTTGTGCGCAATAAAACCTTTACAAAATAGATCGAAGACAATCGATCTTGAGGGCGACCAAGTCGGAGGTCACAAGTTGCCTCGCCTAAGGACGCACCAATAAAAAATCGTGTCACGGTCATATACATCCAAGAACCCAAAATAAAAACAATCGAAAAATCTAGAAACAGGCTCTTTGTCATCGGGGTGTGAACGATTTTTAAAAAAACGATTAAGAAAACACAGCACATTCCAAGAAGTAGAAGCATATCAATCATAGCAGCCAAGAGCGACCACATCGCCAATTGATAACCTCCTCGACGTCTCTGCGATCCACCCTGAAACCCTTGTTTTACTTCCCATTCGAGATTCTGTCGATTCCTAAAGATTCGGCTTAGTGATTCAGGGTACTCATTGATCTCCAACGGACGGGGTTGCGGATTCGACTCCGGCGCCGGCCCTTGAGCCGGCGGCACAGTCGCCTTATCTTGGTTCCCGTCAATACTCGGCACCACAATCGTTACCTTGCTGAACCTGAAGCCGCAGGAGCGCCCTCGCCTTTATTCGTAACTTCAATAGTGACCGGCTTAGGTATTTCCACCGGAGCCCGGAGTCGGAGCCGGAGTCGGAGCCGGAGTCGCAGTCACCACCGGAATTGGCGGAGGCTGAACTGGCGGCGGCGCCGTCACTGCCACCGGCGCTGGCAAGCATGTTGCCGGCATTGGATTTGTGGCTGGAGCACATGGATCAATTGGAGTCTGTGGATTGTTCGTCTTGTTTTCGTCTTTATCCTTATTCATCCACCAAAATAAGCCCCCGAGTCCTAAGAGAGCTGCTCCACCGATGATCCAAGCCTTGCTTCCACACCACCAGCCACAAAGCGCGACGCATTCACCGGTAGCTTCGTCCTTTTTCTCATCCTTATTACATTCCTTTTCGGCGTCTACAGGGACAACCGGTACCGGTACGATGTCATCAGCAATACAAGCAGGTACTGTTTTACCATCCTGAAGCTCCAAAGACTCCTCGTGGGTGCCTGGAGGGCAAGTGCACGTTTTGGTGTCTGGATCCAGAACAGAGCCCAACTTTTCGTCATTACAATTACTAGGTTCCTTTTCTGCAGCTATGTCCGCCGCAGACAAGTTAATTTTTCTCAGAGCAATCGCCTTACAAGCTGACATCTGATCATCACGAACCGACTTAATAGTACTTAAAGGCTCGGTTGAGCAAATTGAGACAGCCCGATCAACATACTCATTGAGTTCTTTTAAATAATCACTCACCAGATCGTACTGCTCTTTGGCAACTTTTTCGTTCGCATCAAAGGACAAATCTATTGTTTGCCCTTTTGAATTTAAATACGACTCGATGATCCGCTTTTTATCAGCAGAGGACTCTAAAGGCGACGCCTGAGCGCAGCCCTTTGAAGTGGCCTCAATAATGTTTGCTCGAACATTTTTAATGCAAATGGCATTTCCAGAGCTGTTGAATCCGTACAAAAGAGGATTACATGAAATCGTTCCGTTTGCACACTTACCGCCTCCATAGTTCTTCATCTGTTCAATTAAATTGGAACGCCCTTGAACTTTACCACCACAAGACAGGTTTTCTCCGTATTTGGAAATATATCCACTCACAACGCAGGGATCTCCCGCCTTTGGCCCTTGAGTTGCTCGAGCTGCCTCCGCTTGGTTAAGACCCAATAGAAACTTCACATAGAATTCATGTTTAAACTCATTGAATGCCTGAGTGCCATAATATGTTTTGAAAACTTTCTCAGAACTTTCAACAAGCCGCCGCATGCGAATCATATATTCCGCCCGTTGCACGGGCGTTAAACGTTTAAAATCCTCAAAACTAAGGCGGAGAGGGTCCTTAAGTCGATTCACCTGAGGACTCGATAACAATTGCTTGTTTGCCATCTTGTCTTCAGTGCCGATTTTACGAATGGCTTGCTCATGGTAAAGCATGTCTACTTTAGCAAGGTTGGTGTTGTTAAACTTTATATACTTATCATCGCTGCCAGGATTAAAAGAAACCGTTGCCGACTGACCGTTCTTAGAGATCACAAAGCGAATTTGCTCTTTGCCTGCTCCGTCTTTGTATGTTGAAACTTCGAAGGTTGGCATGAGCTCATGGCGGTTGATCGCCACCCAGCGATCCATCTCTCGGCGAAGAGTCTTTGGATAATAAGGACGCATTTTTTGATAAAACTCACCGACTGTTAATTTTTTGGGACCTGCAAGCCCCGTGGCTTTCAGGTAGTCTTGGACAACCCGCTTGTCGACATTCCACTTGTATTTACTGTAATCAACTTTCACTTTTATCGGCGCCGGTGTATTTGTTGCGGCAACACCTTGAGCTACAGGCGCCATGACCATAGTAAAGACAGACAGTGCAAGGGATGATCTTTTAGCAAATACCCATGAGTTACGCAGCAACTTCATAACAAAACCTCATTTCAGTTCCAATTCCAGTTCCCATTCCAATTAAGTACTTTTTGATTTAAGCCAAGCTTCAAGGCGACCGCGAGCTCCCCAGCCAAATTTTTTAAATTTCAGGCGCAGGACTGTACCGTTGAACTCAACAATTTCAGTTACGATCTTAAAACTGTCCATATCAGAAAATGTAATCAACAAATCTTCAGCATGTTTTAGCTCATCGACAACCTTGGGCATGCGAATACGCACCCCCGCAGATGACACGGATTCAGTTATCCCGGTAACACCCTCTGCAATATGAACTAGAACTGGAGTTGCAACATTGTAACGATGTGCGGTCGGAAATATCCACTGTTGCCTTCGATCCAAATAAGGATAGCGAGTATAAAAGGCAATAACTAAGACTGAAAAGGTCACAAGAATAGAAACAAGTATCTGCACTCGAACAAATTCAGGATTTAGAGCACTCTCATCAACAGTGAAAGCTCTATAGGTATTCATCCCAAGAACCAGCAGTAGAACAACAACTGAAGTCATCCACGAAGATTTGTGCCGCATGAGCAAAGAAAAACCCGCAATAAATATGGCAATCAGCCAAATCCAATCCGCGGCAGGCACAGTCCCCAACAATTCGAGAAAAATATTGGGTTGGTACCACCCCTCGACACCACTGGCGATAAAACTTAAAATAATATTTCCGATTGGTGCCAACATAAATAAGACAGCTAATATGTAGACGCCAACAGGCTGTTTGAGTTCTGATTTGTCTTGAGACATGGCCCCCCCGCAACTTCATGGTAAACGAGGCCTCAAATAAAATCAAAAAGTCCTCTAGGCCAACGTCTGGCTATCTGATTTATTTCTTTAACTGTGGGCAGGTCTGGATACAAGACTCTTGATCGAGCTTGAGTCGAATGCCAAGACAGTCAGGCGTCATTTTGTGACGCACAACGGACGTCGTTTCAAGACTGGGCCTATACGACTTACTATTGAACTTTGCTAGACAGGCGTAATAGGCATACTTCTCTAAACCCGCACGCATGCTTGAAATCTCCCGGAGATAGTCTCTGGCTTGGTAGCGATTAATTCCGACCCCATCTTTACTAGGACTACTCTGGGCGATGATAAAATCAAAGTTTCTTGAACTTACCAAAGAACAGTCTTTTTCGCTTTTTGCACTGCCTAGACCAAAAGGATCAATCCCCACCGAGTCCACCATTAAAACATGTCCAGGGACAGCGACGACGTCGCCCCCTCGAAGCGTCTCTGTTGGCGTCACAGAGATTTTTTGCAAACAGGTCAGTCCATTTTTCTCTGGCTCAAGGTACATTCTGGCGCTTATTCCGTAAACTCCAGTCGCTTTGTTATCTTTATTCGGAGCCATTCGAAGCCCTGCCGCCGATAGGGCCGTATAGACAAGACCAGAACAGTCCACGCCCAAAGCATCAGTTCCGCTCCCCGCATTTTTAAAAAAGCTTAAAGGAGAGCTCAAGCTCGTCGTTGCATAGGGCTTGCCTCCGTAATCATAAATCAGCGGAGAAGATCGCGGATTTAAGCACTTCGCTTCGTAAGTATTTATGTTTTTATAATAAGGATGAGTCTTCAGGAGTGTTGAGATACTTGCAACCTCACGTGTTTTTCCAACCCCGTCCTTATGTGTCCCGGTGACCATAATTCCATCAACATCCGGAGTCCTTCTGGTCATTACAGACTCATCGAGAACTTGGCAAGACTGGTAGGCCGTAGCTATTGAAAAACGCATACCATAGACTGGCAATGACAAAGCTGTGCCCGCAAGCCGCGGAATATCGACCCCAGCCTCTGCGTCTGCAGGTAGGCTTTCGTCAGGCACCTGGCACGAAACCTCAACTGCCCGCATTTGCCCCGATACTTTTTCAAAGTGTTTTTTAATTTTCTTTTTCAGCAGGGCTCTCGAATTCGTTGTTTCGTCTCCCAATTCGAGAGCAGTTAAAAGCGCCAGCAGCTCATCAGAGTTTTTAACCTCTTCACTCTGCGGGGCTTCATTTAACAAAATATCAAAAATCTCCGCAACACCCGTATTTAAGGTCTCGATACTCTTAGAAGCAAGCGGACCTGATGGCCCCTTGAGCTCCTTCGTTGCAATGACTAGCCTTTCTTTAATTTCTCTAGCTGAGGGAATCTCCCTTTGCTCAATCAAATACCTATTGACCGCATTCCAAGTGCGACTTTCAAAGCTTTCGCAACCAATGGCGCCAGCGGTCTCTTTCGCCGCCAAGTCAATATGTTCGAAATTTTTTGGGGCACAGGCTGTGGCAAGGAGAAGTAGGGATATTGGAATTAAAAATTGTTTTTTCATGCCTACTTATTCGGCATGTTTACGAAAATCACTTGAGCATTTAAGGAAAAACAGGTCTTAAATACAGGGCTCTGGGCTTGACTTAGGGCGGTGTCGGTCTTTAACTAAGGGCGTATGAGTGATCGATTTATAAAAACCCAGGCTCTTTATTCCCTTATTGATTGGGAACCCTTCGTCTTGCTTGCTTGTTTAATTGCGATTGCATGGCTTTTTTATAAGTTTTTTTTAGGAGCCGCCTCCCCTGAACGACACCAGAGTATTCGCTTTCAGTTTAGTAAACTTTTTCGGCATTTTGTAATCTTGACCTTTCTTTTTATGATTTATATGAGCTTGCACACGTCCACCGGAGGACCTTTCGCGGAGCTCTCTCGCGTAACACCTTATGTAGCTTTGCTGTGTTTTGTTGGCGGCTCTGTCGTTTTTGTAAAAACCAGTCGTTTGATGGTCCTGCAATATCTTTTTTTGGGATCCATGCGAGCGGGCGTACCGCTGTTATTGGTGAATATATTTTCTTTGCTGCTTTCAATCGTTCTTTCTGTTTGGGCACTTTCGCAGGTGTTTGGCCTTGATCTTGGCCCTTTAATGGCGACCTCGGCTGCCTTTTCGATAGTTCTCGGTCTCGCATTGCAGGACACCCTCGGCAACCTATTCGCCGGAATTTCTCTGCAAATTGATAAATCATACGAAATTGGAGATTGGGTCGACGTCACTCAAGGGGTCCAGAAAGCTGTCGGTCAAGTAAAAGAAATCTCGTGGCGATCTACAATTATCACAGGTTTTTCTGACGAAGAGATCACCATACCCAATCGTACGATGGCCAATGCTCAGATTTCTAATTTTTCTCCAAATGGGCATCCAATTGTTCGCAGTCAAATATTTAGGATTCCTTTTCATTCTGATATCGAAAAAGCCAAAGAACTTATTGAGCAGGCTGTTGTAGAAATTTCAGATGTCAGAAGGCTTCCAGCCCCCTTTGCCTATGTCCAAGAGACCTCTGAAAGTTCAGTCTTAATCAAAGTTATCTATTTTATTGATAATTTTGGTGGGCAGTTTGGCATTGGCGACAAGGTCCTGCGAAAAGCTATTGATGCTCTCAGAAAAAATGGTATAGAACTGGCTCGAAACGTCCTCGAAATTCATTCAAAGAGAGCCGATGGAAATACAAACTCAAACCCTTCCTAGTTTTGACTCTCCTCTTGCCACCAAAGTTCGCAAACAAATCGTTCAGGCTTTAAATGACTTCAATATGATAGAGGATGGGGACAAGATTGCCGTCGCCGTTTCTGGGGGTAAGGATTCAAGCATCCTCGTTGTCTTGCTTAACGAAATTCGCAAGCGCTCCGAAAGGAAATTCACTATCGAAGCGATGCTCTTAGACCAGAAACAACCAGGCTTTGATGCTGGCAGCTTTAAACAGTGGATCGAGTCCCTCGGTATCAAACTTCATATTCTAGAAAAAGACACTTACAGTATCGTTAAAGAAAAAACCCCCGAAGGTTCGGTCTATTGTACTCTCTGCGCAAAATTTCGCCGAGCCATTTTATACGACTTCGCACATGAAAATGGCTTTACCAAAATGGCTTTAGGTCACCACCGCGACGATCTCATCGAGACCACTTTGCTCAATTTATTTTATATTGGTCAGCTTGCAAGCATGCCTGCAAAACTGAAGTCTGATGATGGGCGGAACCTGGTAATTCGTCCCTTGGTCTATGTCGCCGAAAAGGACCTCAAGCACCTTGCAGCAGATTGGGGGTTTCCGATTATCCCTTGCAATCTTTGTGGCTCGCAAGAAACCTTGAAGCGAAAGAAGATGAAGAAGCTTGTTTCTGATCTCGAGATGGAAATACCTAATATTGGAGCCTCGATTTTGAGTGCTCTCGGAAGCACTCAACCCTCACACCTACTTGACCATAAACTATGGGATTTTAAGAATCTAAAATAGCCCACCCGCCCTGGCCCCATTATTGCTAAAATCGTCAGCAGTTAATTGGAGTTTTGCGTGAAAATTTATGCAGCTTTAGTCCTGTCTTTTATGAGTTTAGTGGCTTGCACCAGAAGCTATCAAAATGAAGCAGAAGATCCCTATTGCGGCAAAGCTATCGTGGATGGAACCCTCTTGGCCCCGACAGATCCCTTTGCCAAGAGGGTCGCTCTCTTGCTTGCTGACAACAGCAGCTGCACCGCCACCCCGATTAGCTCAAACATTCTTTTAACCGCTGCCCATTGTGTCCATGGTAAAAAAGAAATACATGTCGTTTTTAGTGACAGTCTTCAATGCCAAGGAAATGCAAACACACCCACCCAAACAAGAAGAGTTCTTTCTTCGCATCTCTATCCCGATTTCAACGAAAGTGTCTTCAAAGGGAACGATGTTCGGAAAGTTAAAAACGATGTGGCCCTTGTTAAAATTGAGGGGACTATTCCGAACGGTTATTATATCAGTACTGTCTATAATGGTCGAGATCGCTTGCAATCAGACGAACTCATTCTCTTGGGCTTCGGAGATTCTCGAGAACATTCTGACGAACCCCCACGGCTTCGCAAAGCTCAAAAGAGTTTTTCAAGGTCCTTATTTCGAACAGAAGAACCTCAACAGCTGATATTAGACCAGAAAAGCAATGGCGGAATTTGCCTCGGCGACTCGGGCGGTCCCCAGTTTATTTTGACTAACGGAGTTTATAAAATTTTAGGTGTCAATTCAGCGGTAAACGGCCCCAACAACTCTCCTTGCCATGACCAAGCAATCATCATGTATGCCCCTTATTTTTTCGACTGGATAATGAAAAAGACCTATGAACTTCGCTAAGTCCTCGCCTTGTAATCGCAAATAGGAAATGTTAGCCTACATACAATGCTTGAGATGTTCTTTTACTTTTTAGTGTTGTTACTGGGTGCAGGTTTAATCGTCTTTAAGCCTTTGTCTCAATTAACAAAAGTTTCGATCTATTGGGAAATTGGGTTCGGAGCTCTTCTTATTATCATTTTTCTTTTTTCAATAACGAAAACTTACGTGACTCCGCAAATATCCGATGAAGACTTAGCAAAAAAACCCTGCGGCAGTTCCAGCCCTCAGGGAGCCTGTTACAGCTTAGAAAAAGACCTCTGCGAAAAGGCCTGGGCTAACGCCGAAGCCTCCTGTAAAGCCGAGGTGACTCAACTAATGAAAGACCGCCCTTCTGCCATTATAGGCCCAGCAGTGAACCGCTGTAGAGCAAAGAAGGTGGATCAGTTTCTGCGATTCAACCGCACCAATACCGAAAGTCCGTTCTGTAAATCCTATTTTGAGTTCATCGAAGCACGATAAAGACTTACCCGGCGGGGCCTTTAAACGCGAATCGCCAGCTTGGCTGGCTGGCGATCGACTTAGACGGTTGTAGCTAGAAATTACTGATAACAGCCCATAAACAAAGCTGTTCCGATTGGTTCACCTTCAACAAGGTCACCAGCCTTTACCGCTGCTGCGATTTTTTCATAAACAGGGAATAAATTATCCAAACGAGGGGACGAAACACCACGCTTTTTTAGTTTCAAAAAAGCCGAAGCTGAAAGGCTCGCATTTATTGACGCTTCGTTGAGGCTGTTAGGAAGCATGAGACGCCATTGAGTGGCTCCAGTGGGGCCATGATCCCAACCACTCCCTTTGCCGATACCTGCATTTTTCATCAATCCGCCAGACCTGATTTCAAGTTGTCCATCAATCAGTGATGATTGTGCTACCTCAAGAACTCCACTCACGAGTTCGTCACCATTAATCATTAAGTTAATTTCTACTTTTTTACCACCAACTACAATCTCTGCAGAGCCATTACCGTAATCAGTTTCGTTAACTGTAACTGAGACCGCGGACATCGTTTTTGCGTCATCATCAATCTCTGTCGTTGCTTTAAGCACTGCCATATTGCAAACAATTGGTTTTGCATTTGTTTTTTTGGCATAAACTACGTTAGCAAATGTGAGTGAAAGCAAAAATGTACCTAAAACTACTGATTTCATATAAATTCTCCTTATTAGACAAATTGATATTGTTCCAAGTGTGCGGGATTCATTTCCCATTATTCAACTAGAACATTGTTTCCGTGAGTTGGACATACCAGACTCATGCCAGGCTATAAGTAAGATAAATTGATTTTGATCGCAAATTCACTGTCTACGATTCAGCTAGAAAGACGGTCAATGTCACTTCGTAGGGTTTTTGACACCACCAAGACACTTCGATGCCATGCTTGGGAGTAGAACCAACTTTTTGAGGCCATCTACGTTTGAGTGAAAAGAACCAGAGAACCGAACAAAATGGTGATCCGTACAGGACTTGAACCTGTGACCTCTTCCATGTCAAGGAAACGCGCTACCAACTGCGCTAACGGATCATCTCGAAATATATTTCTTTAGGAGATATAGCTCAGACCGCCCGCTGGGACAATCATGAGCTCACCATGGAGCGTTGTGTTAATACAAATCAATGCGATCATTTTCTTTAAAGCCTGAGCCGGAGTGGATCACTGCAATGGCGCCATCGTTGCCAAAGTAACTGACCACTTCCAAAGTTCCCTTGAGGCGTCCCGGAACTTTTCCAATATGTCCACCAGATTCGGGGTCATAGACATCGTCGCCCTCGTCGAGTACTTTAAGAATATCTCCAACCTGAATTCCAGAGATGCGCCCTACGTTTAGATAAATTCGATCTCCGTTCAAGCCAGCAATACGGCCTTCCCAAGAAACTTTTGTCATAACGGTGACAACCTGTGGGACGAACTCCAAAAAGGCATCACGAATAATTGCTTCGACCAAGGCTGGGTTATTCGTCACCGCCTTGTCACGCTCGACCCGCTCAGCTACTCGAATCGTCGGCTCTTCTAGATTTACTGTTTTAACCGTATTAAATACTTCCTGGCCCCCACGAGCTTGAATAACACGAACACGCACAACCGCCTCAAACTCACTTTTTAACTGGCGAATCACACCAACAGCGTCGGCCTTTCGCGATACGCGAATATCTAATATTTTGCCCTCAAGAACAGCATTCGCCCCTAGAGATTGAGCCTGTTTAGCAATTTCTTTAAGGTCATACTCACCCTTCTCTTTTAGTATCAGAGATTCTGGTTTCAAATCACGACTATCAACCGTCACAAGCTCTCCTGTGCGATTAAGCTCTTTGATAAATGTACTTCGTGCATTATCCCTTAAGCTTGCTGGACGATTTTCAGACGCGTCGAGAAAGGGCAGCACAATAAGCCTTTTTCTTGGTCCAGAATCTCCTTTGTTCAACGAAGACTGATCCTTAACCTCTCGGCGTACCACCTGTGAAGAACGATCTATCGTCTGACAGGCCACCATTAAAGCAAGAGATATGTATAAAAAGAATTTCATGAGAACCTACCTTTGAAGTTGCATTGTCACTTCAGAATCAGACGAAGCGCGAGAGATCCATTTCTTTCCGTCAATTTCTAAATTACTGAGTTTTCCTGCGAGGTCTTTCGTACTCATATTCGTATCGATCTCATAAATCACTCCGTCGGCCGAAATCAATCTTTCGCGAATTGTACGAATCTGCGGCAATTGGGCTCGAAGCTTATCCTTGAAGGACTCCTGCTGATCCAAAGGAATTCGTCCTTGAAATGCCAAGCGAATCACCATTGACCCCACAGTTCCCCGCTGCCAAGCTTCATAAACTTGGGAAGCTAAATCCTGAGATGTCGCCTCAATCACCTCTCGAAACTTTTTATCTACGACTGATTCGAAGATCCCGGCTTCAGTTTCAAAACGACGAGAAACGTCGGCGATGGGACGTCCGTTACTCACCTGAAGCGCAAACAATTTAATTTCAATTCTATACCGATTCGAGGCTTCTGGGCTTCTTGTAAACTGAACACTCCCCTCGACGACGAGAGGGGCTCCAAAATATTGATTCATCAATTGCATATCATCAAGGCTTAAACGCTCGTTTTGAACACTCGAAGGAACTTGGGGCCCCATCGAAGACGCTTTAATTAAATAGAAATTATGCTTTTGAAAGGCTCCTCGAAGAGCATTCTCAAAATTTCGACTCTCGGACATTAAAAAGGATTTCCCCTCGTTCTCATGAGGTTTCCACCAGCGATAAGACTTGAACTCGACCTTGTCAGTATAAGCCACCAATGGCAATACCACAGGTGCTGTGTCATTTTCTGCGAGCAATGAGTTTTCTTGCAAAAGAGCCTTCAGACCCTTCAAGGAAACTTTCAACGTCACAGTCATCTTGTAAGTATCACCCTCCAAGATCAACTCGCCAGGTTTAGCAACTGGAATATATCGATTCGCCAGCCGCTCGATCCTATTTTGAATAACCTTTTTATTTTTAAGATACCGATCTTCACCGATAAGACTTTTGATTAACTCAGAAGAGATAGTGTTTGACGCTTGCTCCTGAATATCTCTTCGCGCCGCTGGCGCCGACTTCTCCTTCGAAGTGCCACTGTAGGTCCTTTCAATCAAGTCCGAAGATTGGGCCAAACCGAATCTTCCAATTAGAAGTATTAAACAAACTACATAAAACATCTTCATATCTTAATCCCTTATGTTTTCAGCTCGACAAAATCAGTTCGCCCGAACATGGAATGAATGTTTTCAAAAAACTCATTACTAATGCCAATCGCGGTGTCTTCTTGCATCTCAAGCTGAACCCTTCGATTCACCTCGGCGAGATTGATTTCAAGTGAAACTCTCGTTGCTCCTGGAAAGTCCTGCAATAGACTCTGAAGTCGCGCGTAATCCTGCATAGGAATTAGATCTAAATGGAAAACCAGACGTTTGGTCTTTTTTAAAACCTCCTCCAGAGGAGATATTGATTCCACCATAATTTTTATCGAGCCCTCTTCGGCCTCAAGGCTCCCGGCAATGAGAACCGGCTTTTCATCTCGACAAGCCATTTCATTACGAGCAAAGGAGTCTGGAAAAATCACTAATTCGCAAGCGCCCGACAGATCCTCAAGTTTAGCAAAAGCCATCCGCGTTCCTTTTTTAGTAATTAGCTCTCGCAAATCAGAAATTAATCCTGCGACAACAACCCGCCTTTTATTAGCGTCTCGTCCCCAGCGGTTTTCTTTGCTCTTAACAACTGGTGCCGCCTGTGGCATTTCTTGCTTTGCAAAATCAACCAAATCTGCCACCTTGCAACTTGTCCATAGGTTGGCTAAATTTTCGAAACCTTTGAGTGGATGGTCACTTAAATAAAAACCTAAAACTTCTTTTTCATAGGCTAAAGAGGCCGAACGACTCCATGGCTTTGAAGACTCGAGTTTAACTTCGCTTTCGTCACTTGGCCCCAAATCAAACAAGGAGGTCTGCCCCATCTCTCGATCTTTTCTTTTACCTTCCGCTCGATCTAAATATGTTTGATAGTTTAACATCATTTGCGCCCTGTGAATTTTAAATTCATCAAAGGCCCCAGCCTTGATTAAACATTCTACTACTTTTTTGTTCACGCGGCGCAAATCAATTGTATTGAAAAACTCATCAATGTTGGCAAACTTCTTTCCGGGCAATAAATCTCGAGCCTCAATAATTGCAAGAACGGCGCTCTGACCCACGCCCTTGATGGCTCCAAGGCCAAAGTAAACCTCATCTCCATGCGCGCCAAAATGATAATCGGAATAATTAATGTTCGGAGGTTTAACGGTAAGCCCCCGCTTGGCAGCATCTTTAGAATACTTAACAATTTTGTCAGTATCCGAAAGCTCAGTACTCAAGAGAGCCGCAAAAAATTCTGTGGGATAATAAAATTTCAACCAGGCAGTTTGCATTGTGATAACGGAATAAGCCGCTGCGTGCGACTTATTAAAACCGTAATCGGCAAATTTGTACATCAAATCAAAAAGTTCATCGGAGGCCTTTTCATCGTAGCCATTTTTCTTGGCCCCTTCCTTAAAGCGGATGCGCTGCCGATCCATTTCTTCTTTGATCTTCTTTCCCATTGCACGCCGAAGCATGTCCGCTTCGCCAAGCGAATACCCGGCAATTTTTGAGGCGATTCCCATGACCTGCTCTTGGTAGACCATGATCCCGTATGTCTCTGCTAGAACTTCTTTTGTATCTTCGATAAGGTAGGTTACTGGAGATTTTTCATGCTTACGATCAGTGAATTCAGGAATATTCGCCATGGGACCCGGGCGATATAAGGAGGTAATCGCTGTAATATCGGCAAAACTCGATGGGCGAATCTTGCGGGTGGCGTCAGTGATGCCTTCACCTTCGAATTGAAAAATCCCTGCTGTATCTCCGCGGGACATCATGTCGAATACTTTCGCATCATTCATTGGTATTTGCTTTGAAGAAATCTCAATATTTCTATTCTTTTTAATTAGTTTAATCGCATGGTTTATATGAGTCAGGGTTTTGAGCCCCAAAAAATCAAACTTAATCAGTCCGATCTTCTCTGCGTGTTTCATGTCATACTGAACAACCTGCTCCCCGTCAGCACCGCGGTAGAGAGGAGCATGGCGAACCAACTGACCATCAGCAATAATAACTCCCGCCGCGTGAATACCAGCGTGACGAACCATGCCTTCAACTCTTTGAGCAAGATCCATGAGCGTATTAACCGTTGGATTCATATCCATCATCTCGCGGATTCGAGGTTCCATTTCGAGAGCTTCTTTGAGATTGATTCCCAATTTTTCCGGAACAAGTTTTGTGACCGCATCCACTTCTGGAAATGTCATCCCAAGAACTCGGCCCACATCTTTGATCGCAGCTCGTGCCTGCAGCTTTCCATAGGTAATAATCTGAGAAACAGACTCTTGACCGTACTTCTCAGTTACATATTGAATTACTTCTTGTCGACGATCTTGGCAGAAGTCGATATCAAAATCCGGCATAGAAATACGCTCTGGATTAAGAAACCGCTCGAACAGCAGAAAATTTGGCAGCGGATCCAAATCAGTGATTCGAAGACTGTAGGCAACTAAAGATCCAGCGCCAGAACCACGCCCAGGCCCCACCGGAATATCGTGATTTTTAGCCCAATTGATGAAATCTTGAACGATCAAAAAATAACCGTTGAAACCCATTCGATCGATAACGCCCAACTCAAATTCAAGACGCTGGTAGTAATCTGCCCTCTTTTCTTCTGGGATAGGCTCATTGCGAAGTTGAGCCTCTGAAAAGCGCTCTTCAAGACCCTTAAGGGCCTTGCGCCCAATATCAGCCCTCAAAGAAGCCCCGTCCTCCGTCGGAAATGTTGGCAAATGATAAATGGGCTTGCCCGTTTCATCTTTAATTTTGAATTTTACATCACAACGTTCAGCAACCTCGAGAGTGCGAGAAATTGCCTCTGGCACATCATGAAATAATTTTTTCATTTGCTCAGGGCTTTTAAAGTAAAACTCACTCGAGCCAAGTTTAAAACGGCTTTCATCAGCAAGAGTTTTATTCGTACCGATACAAATTAGAACTTCTTGAGCCAATTGATCATCGGGCGACATGTAGTGCACGTCATTGGAGGCAACAACAGGCACTCCTGTAATCTTTGATGCCTCCAGCAAAAAAGGATTCAGCTTTTGCCACTCTGGAAGCCCCGTGCGACACATTTCAAGATAAAGTCTATCACCGAATATTGCATGCAAGCGTCGAATACGCTCTAGCGCCTGATCTGGCCCTTCATTAAGAAAAATATCCGCAACTTCGCCACGAAGTCCGCCCGTCAGACATATGAGATTGGCATTGTGTTTTTCAATCACCTCGTAATCAATTCGTGGCTTCCAATAAAAACCTTCTTGGTAACCAATCGTCGAAAGTTTATTAAGGTTCATATACCCATCAATATTTTGAGCCAAAAGAACCAACCGCCGAGGAAACTGAGAGACCTGATCACGATCTTGTTTTTTTTCTAATCTTGAGCCCGAAGCAATATACGCATCCAAACCAAGCAAAGGTTTAACATTGCATTCTTTGGCGGCAAAATAAAACTCGGCGGCCGCAAACATATTTCCGTTGTCAGTTAACGCCACCGCAGGCATCTGGTATTCAGCTGCTTTTTTAGTGATAGATTTTATACGGCAAGCAGCCTCTAGCAGGGAATACTCCGAATGGACATGAAGGTGCACAAAAGACATGTCTTTTCCTACTTTTTGGTCCGTT
Organism: Pseudobdellovibrionaceae bacterium; assembly: GCA_016719575.1. Lineage (GTDB taxonomy): Bacteria > Bdellovibrionota > Bdellovibrionia > Bdellovibrionales > Bdellovibrionaceae > JACMRP01. The sequence continues at coordinate 258,116 of JADJYV010000006.1, forward strand.
TTTTAGGGCCGGAATTGAGTGTTTCATTCGGTGCCAACTTTGGAGTCACCTTTTGAAACGGCCTTACGGCTGGCTTCAGATGGACCCTGTATGTATATTCAACCAAAGATTTTTTATACTGCTGTATCGCTGCCGCACTAAAATCCAAACTCAAAGCGGCGGAGCGAACACACTGCTGCACCTCAGACAAATTAAAATCACTGTCCTTAATTTCCGCTTTCAAAACCTTTCCCTGTTGGTCAATCAACCAGACTATTGTAATCTTTGTTCCTTGAAATGACTTATTATTTTGATTAATACAATTTTTAACAATGGTGGAATTTGCAGCCAGAGTTTTAAAAATGGCTTGCTGTCTTCTCTTGTTCTCAGAGACAATTCTTTTATCAATCTCTTCAGCCTCCGCGCGACTCATGTCACCCGGACTTGTTGATCCTAACTCATCCTTAATAAGGACATCATTTGATTTTATTTGGTTCCCTAAATTGGGGTTTTGCTGTTGCCGATGAACCCTGTCCAAATCGTCTTCTTCGTAAGGATTCTTGCCAGGACTAAAAAAACCCTGATCAGTCTCTAAATCAACTTGTGCTTGAACTAAAAAACCCATCGAAATAAATAGCAAAAAAGCCAATACAGGTCTCACAAATTACTCCCACTCAATTGTGCCAGGTGGCTTGCTCGTGATATCATAAACGACCCGGTTAACACCTCGAACCTTATTCGTGATTTGATTTGAAACTTCTCGTAAAAAATTAAAATCAAAAGGGTACCAATCCGCAGTCATACCATCATTCGAGGTCACAGCTCGCAACGAGAGAACATTATCATAGGTACGAGAGTCTCCTTGAACTCCGACAGTTTTAACTGGCAGTAAAACACAAAAGGCTTGCCAGATTTCGGAATAGAGCTTTTTTTCTCTTAGAAAAGAGATAAAAATATCATCACAATTCTTCAAAACCTCTAATTTTTCAGGTGTGACCTCGCCAAGACAGCGGATGGCAAGTCCTGGCCCTGGAAAAGGATGGCGTGCGAGCATCGCTGCCGGAAGACCGAGACTTGCTCCGATTTTTCGCACTTCATCTTTAAAAAGCTCTCGCACTGGTTCAATCAGTTTTAATTTCATTTTCTCTGGCAGTCCACCGACGTTATGGTGTGATTTTATAGTCACGCTCCCACCAACAGAAGAAACACTTTCAATTACGTCGGGATAAAGGGTTCCCTGAGCTAGAAACTGAATGTTAAGACGGTGATCATACGATTTTTCAAAGACCTCAATGAAAACTCGGCCAATAGCTTTTCGCTTTTCTTCAGGATCTATTTTTCCCTTTAGAGCTTCAAGAAACTCTTTAGAGGCATTAACCCCTTTAACGTTTAAGCCAATTTCCCGGTAGGCTGACATCACATCTTCGAATTCATTCTTTCGCAAAAGACCGTTGTCAACAAACACACAATGAACTCGGTCATGTCCCAAAGCCTTGGTTAAAAGAGCGGCCACCACTGAAGAATCAACACCGCCGCTAAGAGCACAAAGAACATGCTCCCCGGGTGCGACTTTTGCCTGAATATCCTTTAACAAAACTTCAGAAATGTGCGGAGCATTCCAGGTCGGCTCCGCATGACATTCGCGATGGGCAAAGGCTCGTAAAATTTCAGTTCCTTTAAAAGTATGGCTAACTTCTGGATGAAACTGCAACCCCCAGGCGCGAGGTCCCTTGATCGCAGCCACATGGCCTGAGTCAGAAACTCCAACAACTTGAAACCCAGGTGGAGCTTGACGGACAACGTCGCCATGACTCATCCATACCTGCTGATCCGCAGGTATAGCGCCCAAGGTTTCACGCCAAGCAATTCTATTTAATCCATATTCACGATGATCACTTTTTTCGACCTGTCCCCCCAATTGGTGCGCTATTAATTGCATTCCGTAACAAACACCCAGAATTGGACTGATTTCCAAAAGCTCTTTAATATCACGACGGGGAGAATTTAATTCGTAAACCGAATTCGGCCCTCCACTCAAAATAATTCCAAATGGATTTTTAGCTTTTATTTTATCCAAAGGATAATTAAAGGCATGAATCTCAGAGTAATATCCGATTTCTCGAAGACGCCGAGCAATTAATTGAGTAAATTGTGAGCCAAAATCTAAGATAATAAAACCGCGCTCAGTCATTCTAACTTTCCAGTCTGTAGTTTGGAGCTTCTTTCGTGATGCTGACATCGTGAACATGAGACTCGCGCAACCCCTGTGCGCTGATTTGTACAAAGCGAGCTTTCAACTGAAGCTCTTCGACATTGCGAGCCCCCAAATAGCCCATTCCAGATTTTACTCCGCCGACAAGCTGGTGAATAATTCCAGTTGCGGAGCCTTTATATGGAACCTTGCCTTCAATCCCCTCAGGAACAAGTTTCTCTTCATCATTGATGTCGTACTGACCATATCGATCTTTAGACCCCTTTGCCATTGCCCCCAAGCTCCCCATGCCTCGATAAACCTTATAAGTTCGACCTTGATATAAAATAGTTTCACCAGGAGATTCTTCGGCCCCGGCTAAAATATTTCCAATCATTACTGAGTTAGCACCCAAGGCAAGAGCCTTGGTTATATCCCCAGAGTATTTGATTCCTCCATCGGCAATAATCGTTTTTCCACACGCTTGAGCGACCTTTGAACACTCTACGATTGCCGAGATTTGGGGCATCCCTACTCCAGCAACGACTCGAGTTGTACAAATACTACCAGGCCCGACTCCAACCTTAACGACATCTGCCCCCGCCTCAATCAAAGCTTTTGTCCCTTCACCAGTCACAACGTTGCCTGCGACTATAATGACATCTTTGTATTTTTGCGCGACGTACTTTACCATATCCATCACATTTTTTGAATGACCGTGGGCCGTATCTATACAGACGACATCGACTTTTGCTTCGACCAAGGCGTCGACACGATTCTTTGAGTCTGCCCCAACCCCAACCGCCGCACCGACAAGTAAGCGACCATGACTATCCTTCGTTGCTTGAGGATAGGCCTGCGCCTTTTCTATATCTTTAATTGTGATCAAGCCCTTGAGTCGATAGCTTTTATCTACAACGGGCAATTTTTCGATTCGATGTTTTTGCAATATTTTTTGTGCTTGTTCGAGGGTGGTCCCAACCTCAGCAGTGACGAGCTTATCTTTGTGAGTCATTAAGTTTTTAATGGGCTGATTCACATTAGTCTCGAACCGTAGATCTCGATTTGTAAGTATCCCAACCAACACTTTGTCAACTGTGATCGGCACACCGCTGATCGAGTATTTTGCCATCACATCCAGAGCTTCCTGCAGCATTTGCTCCGGACCTAAAGTAATGGGGTCTAAAATCATCCCACTTTCATATTTTTTTACTTTTTCTACCTCGAAGGCCTGCTTTTCGATATCCATATTTTTATGAATGATCCCAAGCCCACCCATCTGAGCCATTATTCGAGCAACCCGATTTTCAGTCACTGTATCCATAGCGGCAGAAATTATCGGAGTGTTTAAAAAATGACCCCTTGCAAATCCAGACCGAGGAGTTACATCCGACGGAATAATCTCTGAATACTGAGGAATCAAAAGTATATCATCATACGTAAGAGCGTAGGGAATAGTCCCCATAGGAAAATCCGAGCGAGCCATCGAGTCCTCCAAGACATGAGCTGTAAAAGAAGGCTTTATATTGTCATGGAGTTTTCAAATTATATAGCTAAAACTTCTTAAGTTTCGTACCAAGTCTTATACAAAAGATAATTATTTGCTGAGTGGGCTAAAGCCGCAATCTCCTCGTCGTTTAAGCTTCTTTTAACCTTAGCCGGGCGCCCCAAAATTAAGCTTCTTGGTGGAAATACCGAACCCTCTGTGACTAAGGACCCAGCACCGACAATGCACTGCTCTCCAACCACAGCCCCATCCATGACGATACTTCCCATACCCACCAAACTTTCACGGCCAATTTGACAACCATGCAAAGTCACCATGTGGCCTACCGTGACGCGATCTCCTACAGTACAAGAGTGTTTGCCATAAGTGCCATGAAGTACTGATCCATCTTGAATATTGGCTTCCTTCCCAATTCGAATTGGCATTACGTCTCCACGAATTGTGACGTTGTACCAAATCGATGAGCCCTCGCCGACCTCGACATTGCCAATTATACGAGCATTGTCAGCGACAAAAACATTTTCGCTAATTTTAGGGGTGGATCCTTGTACCTTTATAACTGAAGTCATAGGGAGCCTCTTTTTTGCAAATATTATGATACATCACATGATGTAAGGATGACTCTTTTGCAATATCGCTGGGTGGGCTTTGATATCAGCGCTGACGACGTCCATTTCAGCATTCATTACGCGACTCTTTGCAATATATTCTTTTGTCGCAAAGAGCGGAATATCGAGGTGCAAGCACAAAGACATCACTTCATCAGCACGTACCTTAATGGAACTCTCGGAAGGATGATTTTTTAAAAATAACCTTATGAACTGGAAGTGTCCCTTGATCTCTACGAATACAGCTTTTTCTATTTCGATATGAAGACTCCCAAGCAGAACCTGCGTAAAGCGATGGGGGGTTGTTGGTGCGACAGATTTGTTGGCTTGACTTAAGGCAACACCCGCCTCTAGTGGATTAACCGCAACAGGTAAAGTAAATTCGTGTTTATCATCCTTCAGCAGCAAGAAAGGGCGAGCAAAATCAGAACTGACTGACAACCCGTAGGCCTTGAGCCGAATAAGATCTTTATCACTGAAAGATTTTCCTTCAACCAAATCCGCTGAAAAAACATATTGTGAGCTTATGTCATCCGATTTGAGCTCTTGTTGCTGCTTCATGCTTGTACCAATTCTCCTCTAAGAACCGCCGGAAAGGCCTTCGTGATCCGAACCGGAACGGTTTTGCCAATTAAACTTTCAGACCCCAGAAAGTGCACAAGCTTATTTTGTGTGCTACGTCCCGAAACTTTAGAGTCTGTTGGCTCACTCTTCTCAACCAACACGTCCAATATGCGTCCCTCATAAGCTTTGGCAAGCTCGAAGGCCATTTTATCGTGTTCATCAAACAAATAATTAAGACGAGTTCCCTTTACAGACTCATCTACTTGATCCGCAAATTTCGCCGCCTTAGTAAATGGCCGGGGGGAATACTTAAAAGCAAAAATAGTCTCAAAGCCCACTTCTTTAACAAGAGAAACCGTGTCTGCAAACTCCTCTTCGGTTTCACCCGGAAATCCAACGATGATATCCGTGCTTAACACCACGTTTGGAATCGCCGCTTTGATCATCTTGATTTTTTCAAGATATTCCTCACGAGTATACCCCCGGTTCATTCGTTCCAGAATTCGGCTATTGCCACTTTGAAATGGCAAATGAATATACTCACAGACTTTATCTTGGTTAGCATACATGATATCCACAAGCTTTTGATTGAAATCTTTTGGGTGAGAGGTGGTGTAACGAATACGCTCAATATCAGTTTCCTTTGCAACTCGCGCAAGCAGGTCTGCAAAATCAGCACCACAATCGCTGTGATATGAATTAACATTTTGCCCCAAGAGGGTCACTTCTTTAACCCCGCGTTTAATTAAATGCCGAATATCGGTTAAAACATGCTGAAGTGGGCGGCTCTTTTCACGCCCGCGGGTGTAGGGCACCACACAGAAGCTGCAGAAATTATCACAACCTTTAGCTATATTTACAAAAGTAGAAACCCCGGGATTTCTCACCAATGTTTCTACGTGATACGGGGATCGGTGCTCCACTTTTGTGCTGACGATTTTTGCCTTTTCCTTAGCATAAACGTCAGCAACGATTTGAGGTAGAGAATCAATCGTATCCGTACCAAATACAAAATCGATCATCGGTTGATTTTTAATCAAATTCTCTTTTTCTTGTTGCCCGACACAACCACCAACTCCAATTCGCAATTCGGGATTGCGTTCTTTGAGTTTGCGATAGGTTCCGACTTCGGAGTAAACCTTATGAACTGGCTTCTCGCGAATACTGCAGGCATTAAGAATAATAACTGAGGCCTCTTCTGGAGTTTGCACCGGAGAAAAATTTGCCATTTCGAGCAAGCTGTACATACGATCCGTATCATTTACGTTCATTTGACAACCGTAGGTGGAAATATAAACACCACGACCACTTCCTAGATCAGAAGAAAGCTTCTCGTTATTAATTTGATCCATAAATCACGGCCTTCCGTGGGAACCATTTCCCATTGTGTCATGAAAACTTTTGAGTTATAGAGGATCGATTGGAGAAAAGCAATGCAACCACGTTTGAAAAGCTCAAAAAAATGGACAGGATTCCCCTCTGAATACACAGAGCAAATTGAAACCGTTTTTAAAGAAAACTTTTCTAAACAATTAAACACTGGAAAACTCATCATTGAAGGTCGTATTTATCCCGAAGAAATACTGCTTCGCGTTGGAATTAACCAAAAAGGAAAACTCGCTCAAGTAAATTTTGAAGTCTCGATGGACTATAACTCAAGCAAAAAAGACGCTGTCGAGCGCATACATAATTGCATTGATGCCGCCGCCTCAATGATGCTTGATTACTTTGAAAGCGAAGGCGATGTAGAATTTCCACGGGTGTGGCAAGAATACCCCTTTCAAGGGCATACACTGTTCCTACAATATTCTACTGAAAATACCGAGCTCGAAAGCCAGGCAAATATCCTTTTGGGAGAGGATAAAGCCCAAGAGCTCGTTATTGAAGACGAAACCGAAGAAGATCCAAATCCCAAAATGTTCGGTGGTTTTCCCAAAAAGAAAAAGACAGAAATGCACTGATTGTCTTGACATTATGCATTATGGAAACTAAAAACCTCGAAAATACCGAAGGAGGTTTCATGAAATTTGCTAATGTCATAACTCTCGCCTTGTTTATATTGTTTGCCGCACCCAACGCCAAGGCAACACCTGTCGTCGGCGACAAGGCCGTATTTTCCGCCACTCTTTCTTTAGGTAAGCGGGCGATCATGGACGGCACTGCAACGTTTGTGGTTGTGGGGCGTCAGCCTGAAACCGGCAACTGGGTCGTGGATTCTATAACAAATCTCAGCGGCAAAATTGAACAGAAACAAAATCTCGTCCAAGAAAAGGACCTTCTCACGGAAGCAGCGATTGACGACATTCTCTCAAATTGCGCGGCAAAAGGGGGAGTCTCGGAAGTTGTTACGGTTCCTGCTGGAACCTTCCAGGCCTGTGCCGTTCCAAAATCAAATGAGACCGTCACTGGAACTGTTTGGGTTGCCAAAGTCCCCTTCGGATATGTTAAAGGTGTTGGCAAAAGAAATGATGGAATCTCCATCAATGGCGTCCTCGAAAACTACTCTGCTGGCGCAAGGTAAAACAAAAAACCCGCTGAATTTGCAGCGGGTTTTTTATTTGATCATCGTTGTTTTATCTTGATCTTAGTAAGTTTGCTGATAACACCAGCCACCTGTTTGACCATTGTAAACTCCGTAATAATAACCGTATCCTACTGGGCAAGGGTTTTGCGGTAAGCATCCCATGACAGTTCCTACAGTGCCAGCCTGACAAGTTTGACCACCAATTGCTCCATTTCCTGCCAACGGAGCAACACAGCCGTATTGCTGAGCGTATCCATAACCGGCTGGGCACTGGCCGTAACCTGCTTGTAAGCAGCCATACTGAGTATAGACCTGACCGTTTATACAAGATTGACCGCCTATAGCTCCATTTCCTGCCATCGGAGCAACACAGCCGTATTGCTGAGCGTATCCATAACCTGGTGTACACTGAGCATATCCTGTCGGTAGACACCCGTACTGAGTATAGGCCTGGCCAGCGGCACAGACACCCGGCCCTGCAACAGGAGTTTTATTGTCATTTTTGGCACAGCTAACTAATAGACTTTGAACACTTACAAGAAAAAAGACCATTAATAACTTTTTCATATATACCTCTTTATTTAAAAAAATTGCCTTCATGAACAGAGGTACTTCAAAAGCTGTGCCGCCTTTTTAGGCTCAAATCAAAATGTCCGCCACCTGAGTGTCTCAAAAAGAGACAACAGCAAAAATTGGCAGTCACCCCCCTAACATTCAAGCACTTCGTGGGTTTTTTCATTTTATTGTGGGCATCCGGGATCCAGAGATAAAGAGGCTTCGCTACTATGAAGCCTCTTTCTAATTTAGAATTCTTCTTCTTCGACGCCTGAGCCGACGCCATCACCTATGCCGCGAATTTCTTCAACATAAGCCGTGGTATCTTCTTCAAACTCATTCTCGCCAGCACTCTCATCAATTTCAAGCTCCTGAATAGCGCCTAAAAAGTCTTTTTCTGTACGCATATCACGACGAATCATCTCAAGAAACTTATCCGGATAACGAGAGGTAAGTTCTTCGACATAACGCTCGAGCTTTCCATCAACCAAAATTTTCTTGCGTACTTGGATTTTTCTCCAAAAAAGCAGGTAATGATACCTGCAGTAACCATCAACGATACCAATCTGGTCGCAGTCACGAGAACGACAATAGCGACGTCCCTCGGCGTCTGTCAGGTAAATCTCTTCGTCACCCTTGTCTTTCGACTCTACAGCCCAAGTCTCTTCGTCCGTGACTTCTTCATCTAACTCTTCAACGGCCTTGAGCTCTTCTTCGTACTCGCTCATTTCATCCGGACCAAAATCATCGTCCGCTACAAAATCATCTTGCTCTTCAGCATCTTCTTTTTTAACTGGAGCCGTTTTTCCTTTTTTGCCAGAAGCCTTTGCTTCTTTTTTCGGCGAAGTTTTCGCCGCTACAGTCTCCGGAGTTGTGACCTTTTTTACTTCTTTTTCAGCATTTTTCTCTATAGTTTTTTCAGTAGTTTTTTTCGCTGTTTTCTCCGACACCACCACTGACTTCTTTTTGTCGGCAATTTTTTTGTTTTTACTTGGTACAATCACAGGCGTGGTTTTTTTTGCAACTGCCTTTGTAGGCGCCTTTGAAGGCTTTTTATGCTTCGCGGCGGGAGCTTTGGATACAGGCTTTGCTGCCTTTTTCAAAGCTGGCTTTTTTGCCGCAACAGGTTTTGCTATTTTACCAGGTTTTTTTGACGCGATCTTTGCAGGAACTATTTTCTTTTTTGTCTTTGCCATAGTGGACAGGCTTGAATCATCTCCATAGACCTGTCAACTGATTATTTTACGATAATATGTCCCTCTTGAGTGCGAACAACGACCGTGCCCTTATGCTCTCCACCCTTGAGCCTGCCTTTGACTGTTTTTTCGGTTGCCGTCCGTTGCACCCGAAGTTCATTGGGGACGCTAATTTCTCCTTCTGTCGTTGCCAAGTTTAAAAGGGTCCCAGAGCCGGGGGGTGTTTGAATCGTCACTCTTCCTGACAAACTTTTCATGTGAACATCAGAATCAGAGTTGATGCCTAAATTTACATTTCCTTCAATGGTTTGACCTTCCACTCGACCAGTAAACTGCTGCGTAATAACGATTCCCTTAACAGTATCAAACTGCAAAACTCCGGAGCTCTGCGTAATTTTGGTCGTAGCCTGAGCAGAACTGATCTGCATAAATCCCTTTGTCTTTTCTACGTTCAATGAGCCAGAAAAAACATTTCCTTCGAGGTCTCCATTAAGATTTTTTATCTGCACTTGGCCTTTATAGACATCGACAAAAACCTTTGAATTTTGATCCTGAATAGAAATGTCGCCATTTTGAATTTGCACCCCCAAAGAGGCTCCGCCACCAAAACTAGTGAATTTGCCTTTAACTAAGGCAACTTTTATTTCTTTACTCCACTTTTGCACATGGATTTGTCCCTCACGTAGCTGTATATCCAAAGGAACAGAGGCTCCAGTAAAATCAATAACCTTTTTCTTAGATGGCGCCTTGGAAAGAACTTCTTTCCACTCCTTTTTATCTGAATACTCCTGCATTTTAACAAATAAAACTCGCCCTTTTTTCTCTAACGTGTACTGCCCTGGGTCGGACCCCTCATCAATCCCAGTGACTCTCAGTTTTGGAGCCTGAGCCTGCTCCTGAATCTGAACCTGCGCATCCAGCCCGACCACAACAATACGATCTACATCCTGCGGTACGACCTCAAAAGCAAGGACAGCTTTTGCACAAGGCGACAAGAAGCACGTCGACACTATTAGTAGAATAAAAAATGAGGGATTCATCCGCCTGGCACTCCGCTTAAATCTGGTTAAACTGAACCAACTATGATGCTGGTATTTGACTCTCTTACTAAAATATAAAAGATTGAGAAGGGTATAGCTACAATAAAAAAGGAGATTCCCGTGGAAAACGTCGTTATTGTCAGTGCGGTTCGCACCCCTGTTGCTTCTTTTCAAGGAGCACTGAGTACCGTTCCCGCCCCAAGGCTTGGAGCTGTGGCAATCAAAGAAGCCTTAACTCGTGCGAAAGTGTCTCCTGATGAAGTTAGTGAGTGTATCATGGGTGAGGTTTTAACTGCGGGAGTTGGCCAAGCGCCAGCGCGCCAAGCAGCGCTTTTCGCTGGCCTTAAAAACTCAACCCCCTGTCTAACCATAAATAAAGTCTGTGGCTCCGGCCTTAAAGCGATCATGCTGGCGGCGGATTCTTTACAACTTGGACACACCCAAATCGCAGTTGCCGGTGGCCAAGAAAATATGTCAATGGCTCCACATTTGCTTGAAAACTCTCGCGCTGGATACAGGATGGGACCTACTGAAATCACGGACTCCATGATTAAAGATGGCCTCTGGGATCCTTACAATAATTTTCACATGGGAACCGCTGCTGAGATTTGCGTGCGCGAAAATAATTTTACCAGGGAACAGCAAGATGCCTTTGCAATCGAATCGTATAAAAAAGCACAGGCCGCCATCACAAATGGCTATTTCAAAAATGAAATCGTTCCGGTGACTATCGAGTCAAAAAAAGGCGCAACAGTTTTAGAGAAAGACGAGGAGCCCTTCAACACTCAATTTGAAAAAATCCCAGGTCTGCGCCCTGCCTTTGAAAAAAATGGGACCATCACAGCCGCAAACGCTTCTAAAATTAACGACGGCGCAGCCGCCCTTGTACTTATGACAGAGGCCACCGCAAAGACTCGAGGAATAAAACCTCTTGCCAAAATTATCGCTCAAGCAACCTTTGCTCAAGACCCAAAATACTTTACCACTGCTCCGGTAGGCGCTATCAAAAAAGCCCTCCATGGTGCCAATTTGAAAACAGGAGACATTGACCTTTGGGAAATCAACGAGGCTTTCGCCGTAGTTACCCAGGTGGCAATGAAAGAACTTGAAATTCCCGCAGAAAAAGTGAATGTCCATGGCGGTGCCGTTGCTATTGGTCACCCCATTGGCGGATCTGGAGCGCGCATTATGACGACCCTCGTTCACGCTCTACATACTCACAACAAGCGCTTTGGCCTCGCAACTCTCTGCATTGGTGGCGGCGAAGCCGTTGCCGTCATCATAGAAAAAATCTAGAGGGTTGGTATGAAAAAAAGCAAAGTGTACACTGACGCCCACTCGGCACTTCATGATCTTAAAGACAATATGACCTTGATCGTTGGTGGATTCGGCCTTTGCGGCATTCCTGAGAATTGCATTAAAGCACTCAAAGACAAAGGCATCAAAGGTCTAACATGTGTCTCCAACAACGCGGGGGTGGATGATTTTGGTCTAGGAATCCTGCTGCACTCCCACCAAATAAAAAAAATGATTTCCTCTTATGTCGGAGAAAATGCCACTTTCGAAAAGCAATTTATGAGCGGAGAACTCGAAGTCGAACTTTGTCCACAAGGCACTCTCGCCGAGCGGATTCGTGCCGGTGGTGCCGGCATTGCGGGATTTTATACTCCAACAGGGGTTGGAACTCTCGTCGCGCAAGGAAAAGAAATTAAAAATTTTGATGGTCGCGAGTATGTTCTAGAAAAAGGCATCGTCGGAGATTTCGCATTGATTAAAGCTTGGAAGGGCGACACCTTCGGAAATTTGATTTACCGAAAGACAGCGCGAAATTTCAACCCCATGGCGGCAACGGCTGGCAAAACCACGGTGGTTGAAGTTGAAGAGCTGGTTGAGATCGGCGCTCTTGATCCTGAAAATATTCACACCCCGGGCGTTTATGTGCAGCGAATTTTTCAAGGTAAAAACTACGAAAAGCGCATTGAACAACGAACTCTGAGAAAGGACTAAGGTGATAGTATGCCTTTAAATCGTGAGCAGATTGCTCAACGAATCGCCCAAGAAGTTCAAGAAGGTTATGTTGTGAATCTTGGCATCGGCATTCCAACTCTGGTGGCCAATTACATTCCTTCTACAAAAAACGTTATGTTACAGAGCGAAAATGGTCTCCTCGGAATTGGTCCCTTTCCAACAGAAAAAGAAATCGATGCCGACCTTATCAATGCCGGAAAACAAACGGTCACGGCCGCAATCGGAGCCAGTTATTTTAGCTCTGCAGACAGTTTTGCAATGATCCGCGGTGGTCATATTGACTTAACCGTGCTCGGAGCCATGGAGGTTGATGAAACGGGAAGTATTGCAAACTGGATGGTGCCTGGAAAAATGGTCAAGGGCATGGGCGGAGCTATGGATCTTGTTGCCGGCGCTCGCAATGTGATCGTAGCCATGCAACATGCCGATAAAGATGGAAACTCAAAACTTCGTAAAAAATGCACTCTCCCACTTACGGGGGTTCGCTGTATCAAAAAAATAGTTTCTGACTTTGGAGTCATTGATATCACTCCAGAGGGTTTTGTTCTTCGTGAATACGCTCCAGATATGACTCCTGAAAAAGTTCTTGCCGCAACTGAGGGGCAAATGAGGATCGCCAGCGACGTAAAACCTATGAGCATTTAGAGACCCTAGCAAGTTAGGACTTCTGTCTAGGGGTGTTTGCCGTAGTCGCAGTTTGAAGCCATAATCAGACAAGAAATACTGATGAGGTGATACGAGTGGCTGATGGAAAAAAAGTGGCTAAAGATACCTACCTGTTTCGCGAAGGCGACGCTCCTGATGCCATGTATATTGTAAAGTCTGGTAGCCTCGCAGTAACCAAAACTAAGAATACCTCAGAAGTAGTTCTTGCTGAAATCGGGCCGGGTTCTATGGTCGGAGAAATGGCAATTTTTGACAAAAAACCTCGCAGCGCTAACGTCAAAGCTATCAAGGATTCTGAGGTGATCTCGCTTCCGTATGAAGGCCTCAATTCACAAATGGATTCCCTTCCAGTGTGGGTCAAAGCCATTATGAGAACGATGAATGAAAATCTGCGCGAGGCTAACAAAAAAATTAAAATCCTAGAAAATCCAGGACAAGAAGAAGAACGCTATCCACCTCACGTTGTTAACAAGTTGTTGTCGCTTATAAATTTTGTTGGTCATAAGTTTGGTAAGCCAGAAGAGGGCGGCATCTCTATCCCGTCTGGCACCCTTCGCCGATTTACGATTCAAATTTTCCAAGAAGCTACCAACAAAATGAACAGCATGACAGCCTCGCTTAAAGCAATTGGGTATATGTCCATTGAAGATCTTGGTGAGGGTCGCCAAAAAATGATTAACCTTCAGCCTGATTTCTTGTTTGATTTTGTTGATTGGTACAACGAGTGGCTCTTTAGCTCGGACAAAGAGAAAGTATCACTTTCAGATGCCGAAGTAAAAACCCTGAATGGAGTCTTGCACTTTGCGGCCCGTAGCCAGCCCGACAAAAAGGGGCTTCACAAAATTAACACAAATGATATTCAAAATGACTCTATGAAGGACCTGGGACGCCTGATTCGGGTCGAAGAACTAAATCCTCTGATCGAAAAGAAGTTAGTTTCTGAAAAAATTATGGAAGAGGCTGGAGTCTTTGTAGCGATCAACCCGCTAGAGGTCTCCAAGCTTGCTAAATACTGGAGCCTCATCAACGACCTGAAAAAACATCTCCGTTAGTTAAATGGGCGCTTCCATTTGACATCGTAGAGGGAGCTTCTCATCATTCTGCCGCTTTTCGTTTTCTGCACCAACAATATGCAAAAACAAAGCATTGGTTTTGGCCCCATCGGAGATGGGCTGTCCAAGGGTAAAGATCACCCGATCACCCGTTTTAGCCAATCCGTCCTGAACCAAAAGCTTGTCCACTTGATCAAGAATATCCTCCATCGTCTTGTAAGGCTGAATAACAAGAGTTTGGATACCCCAGGTTAACTCCAATGTATTTAAAACATCCATCCTGTCGGTGACGGCAATGATCCGCGCCTTGGGGCGATAGCTTGCGATAATATTTGCTGTTTTACCTGAAGTTGTAAGGCACACAATTGCACTGGCATTGAGCTTTAGGGCCGACAAGCTTGCGCTCGCAGCAATGGCCGCCGGTGGACTCAAAAATTCGTTCTCTAAAGATATCTTGTAATACTTCTCTTCAGTTCTCTCGACCTCAGCAATAATTTCATGCATCGTGCGAATACTTAAAAAAGGATGTTTTCCGCTCGCAGACTCTGCCGAAAGCATCAATGCATCAGAACCATCTAAAACGGCATTTGCCACATCCGTGATTTCCGCGCGAGTGGGGCGCGGGTTTTCAACCATGCTGTCTAGCATTTGCGTAGCTGTAATCACCGGTTTCCGCAATTGGTTACACAAAGCTATGATCTTTTTCTGAATTCCAGGCAATAAAGTTTGTCCAACCTCAACTGCGAGATCACCACGCGCAACCATCACGGCATCACTGAGCCGGGCGATTTCTTCGAGATTTTCTAAAGCCTCCGCCATCTCGATTTTTGCACAGATTTTAGCTGAAGACTTTTTACTTTCAATAATCTCACGCAGCTTACGGATATCTCGAGGATGGCGGACGAAACTCAAAGCGACATAATCCACTCCATTTTCGAGGCCAAACTCTAAATCCTCTAAATCCTTTTCGGTCATACACTCCACAGGTAGGTTTGCTCCCGGAAGATTCATCCCTTTTCGATCTTTGAGGATACCGCCAAAAACAACTTCAGCATCCACCTCAACCCCACGGACAGCAAGCACCTTCAATTCGAGGAGCCCATCATCTAACAAGATTTTTGTTCCGACCTGCACCGACTGTGGCAATTCCTTAAAGTCACTTGGCACAAGCTTCTCTTTGCCTAAAATGTTGTCCGTGGTGATCACAATGTGTTCACCTTTTTTTATGACAATAGAGCCCTTTTCAAATTTGCCAACTCGAATTTTTGGTCCCTGTAGGTCTTGAAGTATGGTAACCGGAGCCTGTAGTTCTTTTGACAACTTTCGCACAGATCTGATGACCTGCAGGTGATCTTCATGGTTGCCATGACTGAAATTAAGTCTTGCAACATTAAGGCCTGCTCTAATTGCTTTCTCTAATGCGACCTCATCTTTAGTTGCCGGACCAATAGTTGCCACAATCTTGGCTCTGCGATCTGCTAACATATTCGATTATGCTTTCTTGTTATAATTATTCATCCTGATTGCTAAATTTTGCATATCTTCTTGATGTCGTCTATTCGCTTTTTCTAATTGCTCAGTATGGTCCTCATTTAACTTCGCAATCTTCGCCTCATACTTCATCTCTAGTGAAGTTGCTTGCTGCTTTTGCTCTTTTTCTTTGTTTTCCAAACGTTGCCCATAATAACTCTCCAAGCGCTTTAACTCTTTCGCGTGATTATCAGTCATCTGGCCGATTTTGCCTTCATACTTATTCGTCAGAGTTTCGACTCGCTGCTCAAAAGTTTTCTCAATACCACGAAAGCGCTCACCCATATTTTTATTTAGACGAACCATGTCATCTACATTTCTCTCTCGTTGATCATCTATACGTTCAGAAAAATTATCGCGCATTTGATCCAAGGAGTTTTCGAAATAATTCGAATAGGCATCCTGATTTTCGCGGGCAACTTTGGTAACTTTCTTCACCCGGCCCTCTGCAGCTCCAGTCGTCTGGTCAAGTGCCTCTCGGTGTTGCTGCAAAAGCATCTCTCGGTCCTGGCGATTTCTTACCTTACTCAAGTCAGCCTCACTCCGATGCTGCCGATGGGTATCACGGAGAACTTTTTGAGTTTTCGAGAGGTTTTGCCCAATACGCTTGTCGGTCTGCTCCTTCATTTGCTCCAAAGCCCCTACTTTTTGCCTCTCAACGATTTCAAGCTGTGTTCTATGACGATCCTCAAGATCTCGTCGCTCGATATTTCGAAGACGTTCATGATTGACCATCTCGTGATTTAACTTATCACTGAGACGACCAATCTGGCTTTGTTTTGACCTGACCTGACTATCTAGGCGATTATTTACAGACTCGTGCAAAGCTTCATTCGATTGTTCAATTTGATCGTATTTTTTTTCGAGGGCTGTATTATATTTACGATTAAGCTCGCCCATTTCGCCTTTTAACACCAAGCTCTGGGTCGTCATGTTTTCATTGTTGTTTTCTTCGAAGGCATTGACAGTGTCTACATACTTTTGTTTCCAGCGACCAACCTCGGCATCGCGTTGACGTTTTTCACTCTTAATTTGTGACTCATGCGCCTTACGAATTTCTCGTTCGTCGCGTTCTTTACTGCCAAGCTTGCTGTCTCGCTCCTCAACAAGGCCTCTGATCTCGCGATCATATGCCGCCTTAAGCTTTTCATCATGACTGACCAAAGAATCTGACAACTTTTCTTTATTTTTTTGCGACAATTCCCGAAAAGCCTCGTCACGGTTTTTTAATTCTGATTTGTGTTTCTCGTGCAAATTCTCCAGCTGAGATTGGCTAATACTTTTCTGCTTACTAAGGGCTCCAGAGGAAGCATTGCTCATCTGGCGGCGCTCACTCTCATTTTCTTCCATTTTTCGTTTTAACTGCTCCCTGTAGACATTTCTGACATCTTCAATTTTACGTATGTTGGCCTGATCTCTATCACTGAGAGTTGCTCGATAGTGATCTTTTAACTCTTCCATTTCACGGCCAAAATCCTCAGAAACTCGGTTCAGGGCTTCATAATGCCTTTTGTTGAGTCTTTCCATCTCTGCTCTCTGCGCTTTTTGACTTTCAGACTCTTTGGCCTCGTACTCTTCGCGAGCTTTGCGAACACGATCATCTTGGCGACGGCGATCTGATGAAGAAACACTAGACATCCCTCTCCTCCTTGAAAAGGATCAATACCTAAGCGGCTTTTGAACAAAGCCGCTCCTTCTGGTAGAATATCATGGGGATTCCTCTTTGAGGATTGGAGGGATCTAGATCCAATTAAAACAGGACTTTGGTGGGCCTGTGTTAGTACTCAAATACTTTTCTACGAAATTCCTCACGAATACGAAGGCGTTCTTGCTCCTGCTGGCTCCTCTTTTCGAGGGCCATCCTCTTTTTGTCTTCAATAGCAGCAAGATTTCTCTCTGTAACTTTTTTGTAAATTTCTCCGCTTTGCTCAACTCTGTCAGCCCACTGGTCCTTGATGTCCTGGACCTCAGACAAGAATTGCTCTTTCTTTCCAGAATATAAGCCGCCCCAAGACCTCAGGTGTGACTTTAGATTAATAGGCTCAATCATTCCGTGCTCTACCTCGGATTCCGAATTAACTGCGCCAACCCAGATTTCAAACCCCTTTGGCACTTCTACTTTTTTTTGATCCTTCAACGTTATAACTAAGCGGGCAGAAATATTTCTATATATGGTTCTACTTTTCTCTGCAATGACCCAATACTGACCACTGCTCCCTTCAGCCTCTGAAGTCACAGACTTTACTCGCAGTGACGGAGCATTTTCTACCCAAAGAGCTCCTTCTATTAGCTTCCACTCCTTGTTTTTTTCAATCTCAGTAAAAATTGAACCACTGGTTGCGTGCAATTTGACGCTTCCTGAACTGTAAAACCATTTCTCTTCCGTTACCTTAAACGAGCAAGGTGTCATTCGCCCAAAACAGTTTTTTGGCAATGCCACAGGGACAGAAGCACGCACTCGCACTTCCATTTGAAAAGAAAGAATAAAAAATAGAATTTTAAAAAATGTTCTCATTATTCAACCTGAAGATCTGTGATCAGAGATTGAGCCTGACGACGAAGCTGTTCACTCTTGAAGTTCGACTGCACTGTTTTGTAAATTTCGGAGGCCTCTTCGAGACGGTTATTCAACTCGCTTATTTGCCCCATACGTAACATAACGAACCCTGTTAAATCATTATCTGGATACTGAACTAACATTTGATCAACTAAATCTAGACTGTTCTTGTAATCTTTTTGTAAAAAATAAGACTCTGCTATGAAGAAATGACTTTCGATTTTGTACCTTGAAAGCGGATATTCATCCAATACTTTACGAAACTCCTTGATGGCTTTTTCATACTTTTGTTCTTTGAAGAATTTTTTTCCTTTTTCAAAAAACAGACCGGACAAGTCCAGTTGGGCGATGCTTGCTGGCACCCGCAGGCTTCCAGAAAAATTTTTTAACTCATAACTTGCTACATCATTACGAATCTGTGAGTTTGGAGGCAAAATAACAGCAACGCTCTGCTGAAAATCAACCAACTGGTTTCGCAATAAAGCATAGTTAAATTCTTCGCGTTCTAACTTTTTTTCAAGCTGTCTTACCTGGATCTGATACTCTTTTCCCTGATTAAAATAAGCAGTGAACTCACCATAACCCCACAAAAGGCCTACAGTAATACTCAAACAAACAATCAAGAATAATGAACTTGAAGATCTCATATACGCCACTTATCGGCGCTTTAAGATAGAAGTTGAGATCCTGTTACCCAGATAATTCTGTCTCATTTTAAGACAGTTAAATTATTTTTTGAATCATCCGAAAAGTAAGCATGAGAAGTAAATATTTGAGCGTTTTTATTGTAGTTCAAGTCATTTTTTCTTCTTACAGCCCTGCTGACCAGGAAACAGATGCCGCCATCAGTGAAGTTCAGGGAATGATGCAATCGCCTGATTTTGCCAAAAAGGCTTCAAAGAATTCACCAGAAGGTACCAAAGCCGCAGAATATGTGAAACAAATCTCCGGTGATGCACAAAACGAACAAGAAATGTATAAGTTGGCAGCGGAAGTACTTGGCAATATGAAAGGCCTGTCTCTTGATCAAATGAAAGAAGTGGCGGAAAAAGCCAAAGTTGACCCGGAAGCTTTCGCAAAGACGTGGACTCCAGAACAACTCAAAAAGCTCAAGCAGCTTTCTGAAAGAATGCCAGCTGCAAATCAGAAGAAACCATAATGACGACCATCAAATTTTTCAGCAAAGTTGTTTCAAAGTTTGCTCTTTATGTCGGGACATCCTTCCTGCTTATGCTCACCATGAGCAGTCTTCTTTCTGGGAAGTTTCCTCCGCCCTTAATAGAATATTTTCATCAAATTCAAAATATTGGTAAAGATTTTAAGACAAAATCCAATGAGAGCAGCACACGGCCCGATTTTGGATCCTCTCTGGATGCAATTTCAGAACATCGCAAACAACAGTCGACACTACCGCAAAATATAAATGATGATTTTGAGTTGGAAGAAACAGGTCTGGAAAAAGAATCCAAAAGCACAAACCACTCAGTCATGGCGGAAAGACGAATAAAAGAATTAGAAAACGAAGTAACCTATTATAAAGCAAAACTAGCCCAATCAGAGTGGGAAAGAATTCAACTTTTGCAAACTCAAAATAGCCGTGAATCGAGCTCAAGGGCGCCCGCATCTCCTACGCTAAGACAATAACTTACATTGCCTCTGGAGCATCAATATTCAAAATTTTGAGACCTTGAACTAAAATCTTCTCCGTTGCTGCGACAAGGGCGATTCGGGAAGATTCTACTTCAGGAGGCTCGCCCAGAATTCGACACTTATGATAAAAATGGCTAAAACTACCGCAAACTTCGAGAAGATACTGCGCCAATATATTCGGACGATACTGTTTGTAGGCCCCTGCTAAAATATCTTCAAATTGCAAAAGTTGAAAAAGAAGCCGTCTCTCCTCTTCCTGAGCCAACTCCTTGGTTGCCTGGGCTGGAGCGGGTCTGCCATATTTACGTAGAATACTCTTACATCTAACTGCTGTGTACTGCACATAGGGGCCACTATCCCCTTCCAAGTTCAGAATTCGATCCCAGTCAAAGAGCACATTTTTTACTCTGTCATTTACTAAATCATTAAAAATAACAGCACCGATTGCCACCTGTTTAGTAACAAGCTCTTTATTTTCGAGATCAGGATTTTTTTCTGAAATCATTTTTTCGACCAAAGAAATGGCGTCCGTAATAACGTCTTCAAAAAGAATAACTCGCCCTTTTCGGGTCGACATCTTACCCTCTTCAAAACGATACAGGCCAAATGAAATATGGTGACAGTCTTTTGCCCATTCGAAACCTGCCATTTCAAGAACTTTAAAAACTTGCCTAAAATGCAGCGACTGGTCCTGACCAACGACATACAAAAGTTCATCCGCTTTCATAATATTATGTCGATAAATCGCCGTCGCCAAATCCCTCGTTGCATAAATTGAAGCCCCATCACTTTTTTTAACAATACATGGCGGCATGTTTTCTTTTTCGTCAAAGAAAACAACTTGAGCTCCTTCACTTTCTTTTAAAAGATTTTTTTCTTTCAAAAGTTGAATAGCAGACTCCATCTTATCGGTATAAAAAGACTCTCCCAAAATGGCATCATGCTTGATTTTTAATAGCCCATTGAGAAGTCGATCGTAGTCTTTTAATGAATCTTCAACAATTTTCTGCCATATCTTTTTGATTTCAAGATCGCCATCTTCTAATTTCTTGAAGGTGACCGCACCAAGATGCTCTATCTCCGGATTTTTTTCGGCTTCCTCGTGAAACCTCACATAGAGTTTCAACCAAGAATCAATGGGCTTAACTGAAAAGTCATACTCAGCACCCCACTCTAGATAAGCCCAAGCCAATTTACCAAATTGACTTCCCCAGTCTCCTAAATGATTCACCCCAATGACTTTATAACCCTGAGAGGCGGCAAGATTTCGTATTGCCTGGCCCACCATTGCTGCTCGCAGGTGCCCTACATGCATTGGTTTTGCAACGTTCGGAGAAGCATAATCTATCACGACTGTTTTATTGGAACCGACATTTGAGTATCCGATTTTCTCTTTAGCCATCGCCGTAAAAAAGATTTCTTGAAGATAACTGTTCTTAAAGGTGAAATTCAAAAAACCACCGGCCGATTCTGCCTTTTCAAGAAATGGGGCTTGGCCCTTCTTTATAAGTTCAGTGATGTTAACTGCGATCTCGGCTGAAATTTGCGGCGGTGCTATTTTTAAATTTTTGGCCAGAGCAAAAACTGGAAACGCTAAATGCCCGTGCTCAAATTGCTTTGGTTTCTCAATTGTTTTTTGCAAATCCTGAACAGGAATTTTTGTCAACGGATTTAATAGAGCGGCAATTTGAATTTTAGCTGTCTGAATCATCCAAAGAAGCTACCAAAATTTCTGGATAATTCCAATGGAAATCATAAAGAACTGCCCCACCAAATTGTACTTAGAAGGCCCCACCAAGGGGCTTTTTATTATCCGAACCCTGATGCTTTCATCCGAAACTAACTGGGCTCTTTAGCTTATCTCCACCACAAACAGAGTCCCGCATGGCTTTCCTTTTGCCTTATTCGCTCCAAATGTCCTACTCACCAAAGCTTTGTAGCAACTCCACATGCCTCCATCACAGACTTCCTGGTGGAGTTTTCATAAAAAAAGGTTTCTTTCGAATTAAAAGAAATAATCAAAATGTTCGAAGGTTTCAGTGCAAAGCCTGTGGCAAAACTCTCTCGTCCAGAAGCTCCAGCGCTACTTATTACCAAAAGAAGCCACAACTTAATCGAGTCATCTTTCAGCTGCTTTGCGAGGGTATGCCGATGAGGGGAATCGCTCGCACCCTCAGAATCTCTAAAAACACTGTCGAAGCGAAGTTTTTATGGATCCACCAGCACGTTTCTTCGCTTAAAGCAAATGCCCCTGTTGACATTGGACAACTCTACTTCGATGAGCTTGAAACGATTGAGCACACAAAGCTAAAACCACTGAGCGTTTTGCTATTTGTTGACGATGCCTATAGAATTCTAAGAACCCAGGTTGCAGTTGCTCCGCCGAAGGGCGGCTCGCAAAGATCTCCTACGATAAGTACGGTCCAAGGAAAGACGAGAGGGAGGATGTTTTAAGACAGTGCTTTACAGAGTTAAGAGGCTTGAAACCACAAGAAATCAGATCTGATGCAAAGCCGAGCTATAGGAAGTTCACTGAGGAGTTCTTTCCAGGGATTGAGCATAAGGTTTTTAATCGTTCAGAGAAAGAGCGTCATCGGGATCGATTGCATGAGAAGTACCAGAAGCAGGTCTATGATCCGATGTTTACTCTAAATCAGCGGTGTGCGAAGTTGCGCGCGAATATTCGAAGACTAACCAGAAGATCCTGGTGCACGACGAAGTTGAAAGAGAATTTACAGAGACATTTGGAAATCTATTGTTTTTATAACAATTTAGGAGAGAGGGCTGCGGTGGCCAGCCTTCCGTAGGCGGAGTGATAGCCGTAGGTTTGGCTAGGTAAGTAGTGGTCCCGCCCAGCGAAGGGCCCTCAAGGTGAAAAAACAAGGAAAGATTAAAGGATCTTTTGATTTGAATAATAAAAAAGCCCCTTGGCGGGGCCTTCTAAGTACAATTTGGTGGGGCAGTTTCAGGAAAACTCCTGCCGATCGCAGATTCGCACCCATCCCGTCAAACCGCTCCGCCAAACATAGTCCTCGCTATGAACCAGACCCGACTTTTGCATATGCTGAAGCTCACCCACAGAAAAAGGCCCTTGCTGACGGGGTATTTCACCCTTGAAATCCAGCAATATCCACTCTTTTTCTTGCGGTGATGACTTCTTAAAATAGTTCACCTGAAATGCCGGAAAAATCTCCTGCGAAAATTCACGCCACTCTTTTGCTGCTCGCCATTCCCCATCGCTCTCATTCAAAATAAACTCCGTTGGAGCTACTTCACCCCTCAGGATCTTATTTTTCATATCGGCAAAAGAGAATGGCCCGTGCGGCTTTAGGTTTTTATTCAAATACCAAGAACTCACATTTTCTCCTTTTTACTTCGAAAAGGCGCCGGTAAAGACTCAATAATCTCCATCATCTCGTAATAGGCAATATTGAAATTATCATTCATCATCGACTTCCTTAAAAAATTCCCGATTGTGGCTTTAGAGAGCAACTTCTTATGATAAGCAGAATACAGCCGCTCTCCCATCATTCCACCTAATAAGCGACTAGCAAGTATGTAACTCGTCTTCTGCTTGGGTTGCAAAACAGCCCTCGTTTGTTGACGATTCGAAACCATCATCAATTCGTGCATTTTCTGAGCAAGAGCCAGCTTGACTGGCTCTCTGTTGCCCCCGCCACTCCCACGTGAAGACAAAGCCGTACGCAAATCCGAAACGGTGTCCGTCTTGCGCTTATGGTTGATTATTTTCGAACCAAAATAAGCAAGCCCCTCAATCCAAACATTTCTTAAGAAGTCTTTTGGCATCCTAAAAAAAGACAACTCAGACCCGGCCAATTTTGCATGAATATATTTCGCAGCAAGGGTTGCCGCATGGTTCACTGTAGGTCTTGCCAAGTATCCGATCCCTAATTCAGGAAGATAGAATGAATTCTCCTCTTCGATCAGATTCTCAATCCAGCGCAACTCTTCAACGTTAAATCGACTTCGAAGCCGAGTCCATAACTGCTGATCTTGTGCCGTATAAACAGCCAAGTCGTCAGCTTTCATCCCGCGTCCTAGCTCCTCTGAAATAATCTTGATATAGCTATTGATATGATCGGTGCTATCAACACTTTCCTCATGTTCACTGAGTCCAACATCGTAGGTTTGTTCAAGATACATTAAGTAATTTTGCCATTTAACCCATGGCGGGACATTCTGAAGACAGAATGCCCCCGAAGACAATTCGATAACATCAACACTGCTATCCAATTCTTTCTCTAAAAGCTGAAAGTAGATTTTTTCAGAATTCTGAAAGAGCCGGAAAATTTTCTTTTTGAAGCCCGGCCCGAGCAGTTTAACAACAGCGGCTGGGATGTGCCCGTCAGCCAAATGCAGATCGCCATAAATCGCAAAGACAATCGCCTCGGGGTCGTTCTTCAAAATAGCGCAAAGCTTTTGTGCAGCAAAATAATCCCGTGAACGCAAACTCGCTGCAGTTCTCCGCTTGGCTGATCTATTAATTCCATAGACCGGCACTTTGTGGGTCTGCGCCCACCGAATCAGCGGACGAAAATGATCCCAAGGAAAGCCCCATTTCTTAGCCCACTCTATCGACTTTAGAAACTCCCTTTCAGAAATTTTTCCAGCCATAAATTTTTCGATTTGCACCTGATCATCAGCCTCAAAGCACTCAAGACACAAAATCATCGACTTGGAAGATTTAAAATTCTTAAGGACCCGAAGGTGCGTTTTCTGAGACTGTTGAAGCGCATGAAAATCTCCCATTAAAATCAAACGGGAAGACTGAAGCCGGCGAAAAAGATTTTCTCTGGTCGATGGTTGCCATTTTTTATTGAACTCTTTTTCATACTCTTTGCGATACTTGCTCAGCTCTAAATCCTCACCCCCGAGGCGGATTTTTACTTGCTCTGCCATTTGGCGGTAGAGTTCTTTTCGAATGCGAATCCACTTTTGTAAATCACTCAATGCGACACTCCATTTGGCAATTATTTATTTTTGCATAAAAGCAATTGATTTCAAGCGAGATTGTGGGTTCTAATCGAAAACATGAAAAATACAGCGAAAAAAAACCTCCACTATTATATCGCCTTTATTAGCACCCTCCTCAGCATTGGACTTTTTCTTTATCTTAACAAACATCATGTCGACCTTAAGTTGGGACTTAACTCTGGCACAAGCATCTGCAACCTCAGTGACAAGCTCAACTGCGACACTGCTGCTTCTAGTTCTTACGCGGAATTTTTTGGCATCCCAATGGCTTTATTGGGCGCCTTCACCGCCGGCCTCTTATTAGTGTTTATGCTGCTCGCAAGATTTTCTCTCACTGAAAATACCGAGAGAACAGAACGATACACCTTCTACATATCGAGCTTTATGCTCATAGTAAGCGCAGCGATGGCCGGTGTTTCTGCTTTTCTTATTAAGAGCGCCTGTCCTTTCTGCATAGCAACTTATGTTCTCACCCTTCTCACCTGGATCTGTCTTCTGTCTTTTTATCGCCCAGACTTTAGTAAGCTAAATACTGACTTCATTGAAGCCTTCACAACAGAAAAATGGGTCCCGGGGGCCCTTCTCAGCATCCCTCTGCTTAGCTTTATTGTTAACAATATGACTCTGGACAGCTATGGCTATCAACAAATCAAACAAATGAGCCAAGATAGCCTCGCAAACTGGCAAAAGGAGCCCCTGCAAAGCTTCAATCACGAAAATGGGCTCACATTTCAAAGTGGCACCGAGGAGGCAAAAGTTGTCCTCGTTGTTTTTGCAGACTTCCTCTGTCCACACTGCAGGGCAGCAGGACCCAGTTTGCACAATTTCACAAAATCTCACCCAGACATAAAGTTAATTTTTAAAAGTTTTCCTCTTGATGGCACTTGTAATTCTGCTCTTCAGCAAAAAGGAGATGGAAGGCGTTGCGACTACGCTTTTGCTACTTTCTGCTCTGAAGTAATTGCCAAAAAGGGATGGCTAGCGCACGATTATTTCTTTGATCACCAAGATCTACTCTTCGCCTCTAATGTTAACAACATGCTTGAAGGCTTCGCCAAGGACTCTGGCTTAGATCTCAATGAGTTAAAGTCTTGCATGAACACTGAGGATGTCCGCGAAAGAGTTCGTCTAATGGCAAAAGAAGGCGAGCTTGCCCAAATTAGAGGCACTCCCGCTGTTTTTTTCAATGGCAAAGCTCTAAATGGCGGACACATCCCAGCCATTTTAGATAGTATTTACCGAGCACAAAAATAATCCGAAATTATAGATTTGCAAGATGGAAAAGCCAACTTACAGCTCTCGAGAAGGCGTCATCAGCAACAATGTAACTTGTCTTAGCAAATCCCTGGGACACTTCAAGAATAAATCCAAGAACCGAAACTGAAACAATAGAATACCAAACTGCCCGAACAACGTGGATGGTCGAACGAACATCATGAACTCTCAGGTCTGTCTGGTTTTTCTCTATCTTTTTAATAGAATACTGAAGCTCCCTCAAATGCTCCTTGAATTTTTCTCGTAACTCCTGCTGCTTCGCTCGAGTTAAAGATGCTATACCAGGAAAACCTCTTTTTGCTTTAATCGCATAAATCAAATCGATGCAATGAGAAACAAAACGCCCCACCCGCGCCTTAAAGTCAGGGTACTCAGAGGGGTCATCCAAAAAATCCTTTAATTCCTGGATTGCGGAGTCATAACGCTCATCAAGAACAAGAGTTAAAACTTTATATCTTAGTGAATCTGGCCGACCTAGATCAGTGGGTTCAATCCCTGTATCACCAAACAACTTCTTTTCTTCGCTACTGCGGTCTTCATGGATAACTATTGCCATACTCACTCTTCGGCTTTTTTCTTAAGACCTTTAGCTAGCAGGCCCAACGTCCAGAGATGGTCTAGTGACCCAACACCCCAGCCTAAAGTTTTGACATTTTCTGTTAAAATTTGAGACAGTTAGACTTAGGGCTACATCG
Source organism: Pseudobdellovibrionaceae bacterium (assembly GCA_016719575.1). Taxonomy (GTDB): domain Bacteria; phylum Bdellovibrionota; class Bdellovibrionia; order Bdellovibrionales; family Bdellovibrionaceae; genus JACMRP01. The sequence continues at coordinate 284,728 of JADJYV010000006.1, forward strand.
TGGACTTTCATGGAGGAGTGTCTATGGATATCGAGTCTTTTCAAAGCCTCAAGTTATCGACTTTAAATTTTACTGACAATAAGGATAGCGCTGAGGCGAAGTCCTCGGCCCGCACCCGTATTGAGAATATTCCATTGCCTGACGAACTTCCCCCGTCGTTTGACTATACAAAGCTTCCAAAAGAGGTTCTAAAGTCATCAAGTGTTGAAAATCTTATTTCTCAAAATGAAGATTTAATGGCCCGCCTTACGGTTGCGCTTCGACGCCTTGCTTTACTTGAAAACGAAAATAACAAACTCAGCGACGAAGCTCAAAGAGCGCGACTTTCTCAATCCGCAGTCACCGATCAAATTCTAATTTTTAAGGAGAAAGACAACCTCTGGAAATCTAAACTCTTTCAAGCCGAGAAAGAAAAAGAAGTTCATATAGAAAAGTCTCGCGCCTTGCAACAGCGAATTGAACAACTTGCAAACGAAAACTCAAGGTATCACAAGTACCATGATCGCGTTAAAGCTCACGTTAAACCTTATATTCATCAACTCAAAGAATACTCTCGATCTCTTGAAGAGAAAACTCAGCATTTAACTCATGAGAAATCAAAGAGTGAAGCTCAACTCAGCGACCTTAGGCACCAGATCCTTGAAGTCACTAAAAACTCACGCGCTCAAATAGAACTCAGAGAACGCCAAAACCAAGAACTTGTACAACATTACGAAGATCAGTTACAGAAACAATCAGAGGAATTGCAGTCTTTATCCAATCTTAATAACGAACTCGAGTTTAAAACCCTCCGGCTCAATAAATCACTTGAAAAACAAGATGAGCTTGAAAACAAAGTGATCGAACTTACGCGCTCAAAAGAAGAGTTAAAAAATCGTTTGGAACAAGAGGTTGTCAGACTACAAGAAAAAAGTTCTGACCTCCACCGCGCAAATAAACGTTTAGAAATTGAGCTTGCCGATCTTCAGGTCCTAACAATAGACCACGAAGCTCAAATTAAAACCTTAAACAAAGACCGCCAAACTTTAACAGAGCAGCTCGATAGTTTACGCTATATGTGGAATGCAAAAAGCGAAGAAGCAGAAAAACTCAAAGCAGCTATTCAATCACTGGAAAGGCTGAATGTCGATTTAAGCCAAAAAGTAAATGAGCTCCGCTCATCTCAAAATGGCTCGCTGTGAAAAAGCGAACCTACTCTTTAATTTCCATGCTTGGCATCTGAAAGCTTTGCAGGGCTGCCGACACGCTCTCATGAATCTCAACTGTTCCGCTGTCTGAAGAACGCCAAAGTCTTTGAAAGTCCGGTTTCAGCTCTGCAACTTTTGCCCTATGAACATTGTTCGTACTAAACTCTCGAATTATTTGAAAAAAACTATGAATCCCTGTCGATCCAACAAAATTGAGCTCCTTCATGCAAAAGATAACTTTTTTGCCTTTTAGAGAAACTTGGCAGGCATGTCTGAAGGCTTGCGTCTTTTCAATCTCTAAACGGCCTTTTATTGCAACAATAGTAACTTCACCAGTTTGATAGAATTTCGCTTCCATGAATATTCCTTCCGATAAAGACCTTTCGGATTTTTTATAAATTCATGGAGGGGGCGTTAGGCTAGTTCAGAATTGAACTCGACAATAGCCCTACTTAGCCCATAGAATTTGGCCTAAGACCAAAATCTTGCTTGGAGCTATGACGAACAACACAATGATGCGACAACAGTTTCTGATCCTCATTTCTGTTTTTATCTGCTTGAGTTTTTCCGAACTCAGTCTTGCTCAGACGTCCGCAAAAATTCAGGGAATTCTTGTCAATGCAGACTCACTGATGCGCAACAGCGAAAATGAAATCATGGAGCTCGAGGGAAATGTCCAAATTGTCTATAAAACTCAACATTTAAAATGCGACAAAGCCCATATTAATTTGCGAACACGACAGGTAGAAATGAATGGCAACGTCGAAATTGCTAGCGAAAAAACCACGGTAGGAGGTCAATCAGCAATTTTAGACTACGAAAATAACACTGGGATCATATATAACGGCTATGTAAAATCGGGCCCCGTTGTCTTCTCTGGAGCTGTACTTCAAAAGGCGAGTGAAGACGAGTATTATGTTTCAAATGCTGATTACACAACTTGCGTTAACTGCCCTGCGACCTGGGGATTTTCAGGTAGCCACATTCGCGCTGAACTCGGTGGATATGCCTATATTAAAAATTCTTTCTTAAAAATATATTCAATTCCTGTTTTTTGGTTACCCTATCTGATGGTTCCCTTAAAAAGCGACAGGCAGTCGGGCTTACTGACCCCTCGTTTTGAAACATCTGATTCTGGAGGTCTTGCCATCTCAGAAAGCATATTTTGGGCGATCTCACAAAATACCGATGCCACATTCACGCTGACAAATTACGAAAAAAGAGGACTCAAGTCCCTTGGTGAATATCGTTACGTCTTGAGTGACACTTCCTATGGCAACCTAAACACAGCCTTTCTTGTCGACAGAGTTTTCAAAAACGATAACCGACTCACGGACTATCAAAGTTCTATCGAAAAAGGAAAAGACATCAACCGTTGGTTTGCAAAATACGAACACTATTTTGAGCTTCCCAATAATTATACACAAAGAGCGCAAATTAATACTGCAAGTGATTTGCAATACCCAAAAGATTTCCCCGAAGAAACTTTAAATCATGGCGACTCGGCAATGGACAATCGCCTGTCGCTAACAAAAAACACTTTCGATCAACACTACAGCATCGATAGTTCGTATTATATCAACATGCTTCAGTCAAATCCTCTTGCTGGCAATAGCAACGCTGTTCATCGGCTACCAGAGCTTCGATTTAGCCAGACAGACCAAAAAATCGCAAACTCACAATTTCTTTATGCCCTTGATGTCAATTATGTTAACTTTGCCAGATCTGGACAAAGTTTCGACAACATGGACTCCACGACAGACGGAGTTCGCTATGTTTCAAATACCTGTGACAAACCCACTTTCGACACCAATGATCCCAATTGTAAACTGGAACAAGACGGAGTTTTCGATTCGACAAAGGATCTTCTGCGGACAGGCCAGCGCTTAGACGTAAACGCTTCAGTTTACCATCCGATACTTGTGGATAATTTTCTCGATATTCTGCCCGGAGCTTCTTACAGCGAAACACACTACAACTTTAATACTTTAGAAAATCCATCGAATGTGCGACGATATGCCCGGCTCTTCGTCAGCACGAAGACATCGATAAGTCGAGTATTCACATCTGACTCCACGCCTCAGTCAGAAAAATTCAAGCACGAGTTTCAGCCTGAGGTGGTCGCGACCACAGTCCCATGGCTCAATCATGCATCTCATCCTTTTTTCGGCACGGGAACAGAAGTTGACGGAACTTATTACTACACTGATACCGTATCAGACGCAGACGTGGCCAGCCCTTACAGAATTCATTTTGACTACCGCGATCGAATCTATGATCGCGGTCTTGTCACTTTTGTTTTAAATAACAAGTTAGTACATAAAAGATGGATTGGAGATCAACCCACATACAAACAGATAGCGAGTCTTAAAATATTTCAATCTTATGACACCTATCAATCGAATCTTCGTAATTCAAATCGCGATCCGTGGTCAGATATTACAACCATTTTCGATGTACGCCTTGATCGTTTTCAAACCTATACAACTCTCAACTATTTCCCAACTCAAAAAGTGACAAACATATCATCACGAGTTCGACTCAACAATGAGCATGGTCAGTTTTTTCAGATAGCGCTTGCGAAAACTTATCCGATTGTTGCTGGAAATCCCACGGTTGACAAAAAAGCACTTATCGAAGATTACACTTTTGCCGCCGGATTTATATCTAGCCATATCAATACTATGGGCAAATTCACCTTCAATGCGAACTCGCAACGAGAAAGCGAAAAAATAAAGTCGTGGGCCTACGTTATGCAAATTAAGCCCCCTGGCGAGTGCTGGATTATCAACTTGACCCAGTATCTACCTACTGACGGTGACACCAAGACCACCGTCGATTTCGTCTTTAGTTTTGATGGAGTTCCAAGGCCGGCTCTGCCTCCAGAAACACTCGATCTCTATGGTTTCTGATAGAGGAAGTTATATATTTTCGATGGTCGTAATTTTATTATCACGGTCGACAAAAGCAAAAATCAATCGCACCATTTTTTTTGTTTGTACCTGTAAAGACAGGTGGGCCCTTTGTAAACGTTCTTTTTGTTTTTTGGAAACTCGAACCTCCAAAAAATCAAAATGACTAATCGTTTTAACCTCCACGAGCCAAATCTCACCCCGTGGACTTTCAACAATCAAATCGATTTCAGCATAGATCGTACGAAATCTCCTGTTTAAAATTTTAAATTTTTTTACTATAAAATCTTGAGCGACTAGATTTTCTGCATTTATGCCAAGCTGGTGAGCTCTACACAGAGAGGTGTTCTTTAACTCCTGAGAAGGTTTTACGGTGGTGGATGCACGGGCCGTAGTGCTCGATGCTTTTTTTGTGAGTGACGGTGCTATAACCCTTGTGTGCTTCGAATCCATATTGTGGGTAATGAAGGCTCATCTCTTTCATGAGTCGGTCACGCGTGACTTTGGCGACAATTGAGGCTGCAGAAATGAGAGCCACTCGCAAGTCGCCTTTTACGACGGTGGTCTGTTCAAACTCCCCTGACATCTTCGGAATTTTTTGATTTCCGTCAATCAAAAGGTGTCCACTCTTTATCTCTAGTTTTTCTACAGCTCGCTTCATTGCAAGCAATGAAGCCTGAAGGATATTGAGTTCATCAATTTCTTCTACCGTAGCAAAAGCAATACCCACCTGATGGTGAAGCAGGATCTCTTCAGCAAGTTGTTCCCGACGTTTTTCGGAAAGAAGTTTCGAATCGGTAACAAGATCGGACAAGACATCAGAATTAAAAGACACGGCTGCGGCATAGACAGGTCCCGCCAAACAGCCCCTTCCAACTTCATCGACCCCAATCACTTTATATGAGGGGTCTGATTTAGTATAAGAGCGCCAATCAATCGGCTCAAAATATTTCATTGATAAAAATCGAACTACTCAGCTGAAACTGCGTCTTTACTTGAAGAGGCAAGCTCAGAATTGATCTTCGCAGCTTTACCCTCAAGGCCTCTTAAGAAGTACAACTTAGAGCGACGGACTTTACCATGACTAACAACTTCAACGCGATCTAAAGATGGACTGATGAAAGGAAAGGTTCTTTCTACTCCAACACCTGCAGAAATTTTACGAACTGTGAAAGACTTTGCAACCCCGTTGCCCTGAATCTTTGTTACGATACCCTTATAAAGCTGTACCCGTTCTTTTTCGCCCTCTTTTACTTTTACGTAAACGTTAACAGTGTCACCAGAACTAAAAGGATTGATGCTTTTGTTGGCTGCTTTTGCAGTCACACGGCGAACCAAATTAGTTTCTTGTCCACTTTTAACAACTTTTTTTGTCGGTTTTTTTGCAGCTTTAGCCATTTTTTCCTCGTGAATGAAAATGTAAAGGTAGTTTGTTACCATGCTCCCATAATGCGGTCAAGACAGATACTTACTGCAGAACGAACAGAAAGATGCCTAAAATCATCCGGCGGAGCCCCCCGGATCGGTTCTAAAATGGCGGAACAGCCCTTCATAAAGCCCTCTGTCATCCCGTATCCAGTCCCAAATAGAAGAAAACAGGGCTTTTTCTGCTCCCACATCTGTACTTTTAGGTCTCGAAAACTCACAGTTTCAACACCAGGAATGGATCGAGCATGGGTTGCCACGGTCATGGCCTCTGGCACTCCCCAATCCAATAGTGCCGCTTCATAAGACTCTGCCGTTTGAACCCGAGTCAGAGCCACTTTTCTTGAGGGGTTGAATTTTGCCCCCTCACCCGTTCGCCAGTGATCTAAAACCCTTTCAACAAACATAATTTGCTCTCGCATAGGATGAATAATGTAATATTTTTCGACTCCATACATCCTGGCCGCCCTGGAAATATCGTGAATGTCAAAATTGGTTACATTGGTCGCGACGATGTTTTTCTGCTTATCCTCAATAGGATAATGAACAAGGCCAATAGCAAGACGAGGCTTATCCATGAAAGTCCTTCTCATGCAACTGCTCGATGCCGAGTGTTTTTCGTTGATCTTTCGGTATTTGCTGCCAAAAAACAAGAAGACCCCGTAGCTCTGTTTGAGAGATATGCGCCTTAATTAAGTCCGGTCTTTTCACCATCGTCACGAGAATCGACATAGACCTTTTCCATTCCTGGATTTTTTTATGATGTCCACTTAATAAGACCTCGGGTACATTTTGACCTTTATATTCGCGGGGTTTCGTAAAGTTCGGGTGTTCAAGCAGCCCCCCTGCAAAGCTGTCCTTTTCCGCAGAATCCTTGTGCCCTAAAACACCTGGAATAAACCTAGAAACGCAATCCATTAAAACACAGGCAGCAAGCTCCCCGCCGGAAATAACATAATCACCAATTGATATTTCTTCATCTACAAAGCTGTTAATAACTCGCTGGTCAATACCACCGTATCGACCACAAACTATGATCAGGCCTTCTTCACGGGAAAGCGCTGTCGCCTTGAGATGAGTCAACGGAGTCCCCTGCGGCGACATATACAAGACTTTGGAGCGACTGTGTTCTCGTTTTGCAGTCGAAATTGATTTTTCTAATGGCTCTGGAAGCATGACCATTCCGTCTCCGCCACCAAAAGGACGATCATCCACCGTCTTGTGAATATCTGAGGTGAACTCCCTTGGGTTTATACAGGACAGAGTTAGGATTCCACTTTTCTGAGCCTGAGAAAAAACCCCAAGACCCATGCTTGCTTGAATAATATCAGGAAAGAGGGTGATGACTTGAAACGAATATATCATTACAAACTCTCAAGATCTAAAAGCCCCTCAGGCAAATCCATAACGACAGTTCGATGTTTAAAATCAATTTTTTTAATAAAAGCTTCCACAAAAGGAATCTCAACTGATCCCTTAGCCGTTGCAACAACAAGCAAGTCTTGAGCCCCATTTGACGAGAAATCCTTGATAGGACCAATAGTATTTTGCTGTGAGTCTTTTACGATAAACTCAAGAATTTCTTTCAGAAAGATTGTTTCACCCGGTTGCGAAACCAATAGATCTGCAGAGATATAAAAATCCTGCCCCTCGATTTCCTCGGCTAAAGTGCGATCTCCAATACCTGGAGTTTTTAAGATGAAGCCTTTCTTAAACGGCTTTACTTTTTCGACAGGATAAACTTTCCCTTGAGCGGCCCCCTTGGGACGCAGTTCAAATTCATTCATCTTTTTGAGCCAAGAAATATCACCAGAAAAAACAAAAATATAAAGTTCACCTTTAAGTCCGTGGGCTTCCTTAACTTTCCCTACTAATTTCATTTCCATAAACCCTCTTGTCGCACCTTTTATTTTTATGTTCGTTTCTTTTGAAAAATATTTCGAATTTATTTTAAAAGAAAAAGGGGCCCTGAATCCCCTTTTATAATTCGATTATAAACGAATCTATCTATTCTACGATGTCGAGGTGGTATCGCTTATTTAGCTTGGTACCTGCCGCTCGGATGATTGTTCTCATCGCAGCTGCTGTTTTACCCTGTTTGCCAATAACTTTACCCAGATCGTCTTTATCCACTTTTAGAGCCAGCAAAGTCGTTTGCTGACCAGGAATCTCATCCACTTCAACACTCTCTGGCTTATCGACCAAAGATTTCGCCATGAATTCCACGAGCCCTTTTAGATTTTCCATGTGTTCCTCCACATCATGTGTTCACAATACAATTTTGACGGAACCCCGTGGGGCTCGCAGTTATTTTTTATTTTGTAGCTTGAGCAAGCTTTACTACGTGTTTTACACGGTCTGTAGGCTGAGCACCTTTTTTAACCCACTCGTTGTACTTCTCTAAGTCGATCTTAAGTTTTTGATCGTTGCCTTTCGGAGTTGGAACATAAGTTCCGATCACTTCAAGGTGCTTGCCAGTAGCATAGCGACGAGAATCTGCCACTGTGATACGATATTTTGGAGTGTGCTTTGCACCTGTACGAGCTAAACGAATTACGACTGCCATGAAACCCTCTTTTGATCTATTTTTTCAGCATCCAATATAATAACAAGGCATCTTGTCTACCTTTTTTAAAAATGGATTTCAAGCCCTAAAATGGGAACTTCATTCCTCCGCGGCCCATTCCCATTTTCATCAATCCACCCATCATCTTTTTGGACTCTTCAAACTGCTTAACTAACTTATTCACATCTTGAACTTGAGTCCCGCTCCCTCCTGCTATCCTCTGACGACGCGAAGCATTCAGAATCTTGTGGTTTTTTCTCTCCTGAGGAGTCATGGAGCGAATAATTGCCTCAATCTTCTTAATCTCCTGGTCAGGGGGGGCCATATTCTTAAGTTGCTTTGAGATATCGCCCATTCCCGGTAAAAATTTCAAAAGACTTTCAAATCCACCTAGTTTCTTTAATTGTTGAATGTGAGTGAGGAAATCTTCAAGGTCGAATTCGTTTTTGGCTAATTTTTTTGCACTTTCTCGGGCTGACTTTTCATCGATCACTTCCTGGGCCTTTTCAACCAGGGAAAGAACGTCTCCCATATCTAAAATACGAGAGGCCAGACGATCTGGATGAAAGACCTCCAGCGCTGCCACTTTCTCTCCGACTCCCAAAAACTTTATAGGAATTCCCGTGACTTCACGAATACTCAGGGCCGCCCCCCCACGAGCATCCCCATCAACCTTCGTTAAAACCAGCCCCGTAAGTCCAAGTCGCTGATGAAAACCCTCGGCAACATTGACTGACTGCTGACCAAGCATTGCATCCGCTACGAGTAAAATTTCTTGTGGCCCCCAAATGCGTTTAAGACTTTGAAGCTCCGTCATCAACTGATCGTCGATCTGCAATCGACCTGCTGTATCAACAATCACCACATCAATCATATTGTCTTTAGCCCATTTTTTCGACTGCTCCAAAATCTCTTCGGGCTTTTGACCAAGCTGTGAATTAAAACAGGGAATGTTATTTTGCTTTGCTAATGTCTGCAACTGATCAATGGCTGCCGGTCGATAAATATCGGCAGGGACTAGGCCTGGCTTTTTTCCAAGCTTCTGACGAATATAGAGACTCAGTTTCGCAGAGGTCGTGGTCTTTCCTGCTCCTTGAAGCCCAACCATAAAAATCACGCTTGGATTTTCTCGAACATTGATATCAACGGCATTCGTGCCAAGGACATTCACCAACTCGTCGTGAACGATTTTCACAAACTGTTGCCCTGGGTTTATATTGCCAAGAACTTCTTGGCCAAGACCCTTTGCCTTCACCTTATCAATAAAACTTTTAACGACCTTAAAATTAACATCTGCTTCAAGCAAACTCAGTCGAATTTCTTTAACAACTTCTTCGATATTAGACTCAGAGATTTTATTTTGCCCACGGACCTTTTTTAAACTGGTGAGAATTTTATCAGATAAATTTTCAAACATACTTCGTCCTTGCTTTTGTAATTACTAAACTATCTCGCCCGACTAATTGAAGTCGCGAAATCCACCTTTGGGTTTTCGCGCTTGGCCCAGTTCAGATCCCATTCTTGATTGAGTAAAATCACCGGCTGTTCAATCATATCTCGATAAATAGTAAAGCCACCGTTAAGCGCACTCACGCCAATTCCGCTTTCATCTCTTGGCCAACGCGCCACCGTGAATGGCAAGCGATTGAGTTTGACCTCGAGATTGTATTCATCATTTAAACGATGAAGGAGAACTTCGAATTGAAGTTCTCCGACCGCACCAACAATGGGATCTTGGGGCCCAAAAATGGGGTCGTAAAATAACTGAATCGCCCCTTCCTCAGAAAGGTGTTTGAGGGCCTCTTGCATTTTCTGTCGTTTTAATGCGTCTCGGACCGTCAGTTTCGCGAAAAGCTCAGGCGCAAACTTTGGAATATCTTCAAACTGTACTTTACCTGAAGCCGATACACAGTCGCCAATTGCAAAGTTACCCGTGTCGCCAACGCCGACGATATCACCAGCATAAGCGTCCTCAATAGTCGCTTTGTCCGCTGCTATAAATTGACTCGCATAAGAGAGTCGCAATTCTCTTTCGAGCCGGGAGTGCTGAACCTTCATTCCTCGATCAAACTTGCCCGAGCAAATACGAATGAAGGCGATACGATCACGATGGCGCCGGTCCATATTTGCCTGGATTTTAAATACAAACCCAGTAAAATTCGCATCGACCGGATCTACAACTCGCCCCTCTTTGGTTTTTCGTGCCTGAGGGCCCGGAGCATATTGAGAGAAGAAATTCAAAAATGTATCTACCCCAAAATTTTGCTTGGCGGATCCAAAGGTGACCGGCGAAATCTCGCCCGATAAAAAAGCCTGAACATCAAATGGGGGAAGAGCTCCCTCAATCAAATCTAACTCCTCGAGAACCTGGTCGGCGGATTCTTTATCAAGATAGTCGTACATGATTGCATCATCTTTGCCTTTTTCGAAGGGAATAACCTTATAGTCGTCCACCTCTTCTCGACGTTGATCGTAAATCCAAAGTTCTTTAGTGATTCGATTGTAAATCCCGCGAAATCGCTGACCAATACCCAGTGGCCAGGTGACTGGGTAACATTGCATATTCAGAGTTTTTTCAACCTCATCAATCAAAGCAAGGGGATCTTTGCCTTCTCTATCAAGCTTATTAACAAAGGTAAAAATCGGAACCTGACGTAAACGACAAACCTCATAGAGTTTTTTTGTTCGCTCCTCGACACCTTTTGCAACGTCAATCAACATACAGGCGGAATCCACCGCCATCAAGACCCGGTAGGTGTCCTCAGAAAAATCCTTGTGGCCAGGAGTATCGAGTAGATTCACCCGCAATTGGTTGTAATCGAAAGTCATCACTGACGAAGTGATTGAAATTCCCTTTTGGCGCTCGAGTTCCATCCAATCGGAAGTAACAGCTTTAGTCCCCTGTTTTCCTTTGACCTCGCCGGTTTCGTGAATGACCCCCCCGTGATATAACAGCTTCTCGGTCAAAGTCGTCTTACCCGCATCCGGATGAGAGATAATCGCAAAAGTGCGACGGCGTTGTATTTCTTTCTGTACGATAGGCGTGGCCAACATGTTAAATCCTTAATTTCAGAACTAAAAAACCGTTATAAATGACGGGAATCATTGCTTCAAGGGTTTTGCCCTTGACCCTGAGTTTGCCTTCAGATTATACACAACGCACAAAATTTCAACTCCCCTTGGTTTGTAGCCAATGGACGGACAATTGAGGTACATCATGAGCACACCCGGCAATAATAGCCAGAACTATTATGTAACGACTTTTTATCAGTTCAAAAACCTCCCAGATCCAAACCAAGTCAAGAGCGACCTCGAACAGAAAGCCGTAGATTTAAACGTCAAAGGTTTAATCATTATTGGAACTGAGGGATTTAATGCCACTGTTTCATGCTCGACTCTTCTAGGGTTTGAGTCTTTTAAGAATTTTATTCGTGACTACTTTACAATACCGGAACTCTTTTTTAAAGATTCCATATCTCAAAAGTCTCCTTTTCGACGTTTCAAAGTCAAAATCCGTGAAGAAATTGTAACCCTTGGGACTCCTGAACTTGTTCCGAACAACAAAGAAAACCATCACCTCAGTCCTGCGGAGTGGAACAAAGTTTTAAAAGAAGAAAATGATTTTCTACTTATTGACACTCGCAACTGGTACGAAACGAAAATCGGAACCTTCAAAGGAGCGGTGAATCCCGGGATCGATAAATTCACTGAGTTTCCTGAGTACGTAGAAAAACATTCTATTCCCAAAGACAAAAAAATGCTGATCTTTTGCACCGGTGGCATTCGCTGCGAGAAAGGGATCCTTGAGCTTCAACGTCAAGGGTTTGAAAATGTTTTCCAACTTAATGGTGGCATCATCAACTACATCAAAGAATATCCGAATGATCAATTTGAAGGTGAGTGCTTTGTTTTTGATCATCGCGTCGCTTTGGATCAGGATCTTGCTCCCACAGAGAAATATGGCCTTTGTCCCCACTGTGGCCAACCCTCAAGTGTAGAAATTGAATGCAAACGCTGCGACACCCACGAGCTCATCTGTGAGGACTGCGCACACCTTGAATGGAAAAAAGACACTTGCTCTAAAAACTGTGCCTATCAATATGAACTCCACCCTGAGAGCAAGGCGCCCCGGCAGATCAGACCCTTTGAAGTTGAGAGGCAAAGAGAGGTCGCGCTGATGAATCCGTCACCGCTCTAAGGTGCTATAGTCTGGCAGAGGCAGGAAGGAATCGATTTTCTTTTTTGCCTTGTCAATATCCTCAGCGAAGAGCTTTTCAATCCAGATATTACCCAAGAGAATCGACTTGTCGTTGATTGCAAATTTTACGTCAGATCTATAATTGGCGTCATAATCGACCTCTTTTGCTGACAAACCCGCAGAGGTTAAAAACCTCTGGAACTCTTCAGCCTGCTGGTTAGGATCGTAGGGTAAATTCATGTTTATGTTTTTTTCGAGCTGTTCACAAAATCGCAAAATCGCAGGAGATCTTGCCAGCTCTGGCTTTGCCCTCACTGCCCGAGCAAGCGTGTACAGGTTGTAAGTTTTCATCAAAATCTGATCGAAATTACTTTTGTTTTCACGAATTTCTAAGGCCGCAACGGCAATCCTACCATAAAACTCTGCCTTACTTCGAAGAGGCTCGGTCGGTTCGGGGTGAGCGTTATCAATAATTTGCACAAGCTCCCTGACCTCGGGCAAACGGAAAAAATAGCGAAAGAAAGGAGCCGCTGCCTCGGCGAAAGGATCTTTTGGCCCCTCGATCATTTTAATCATAAATTGACTCGACGAAGCGCTGTTATCAACTTTAAGAAAATGACTCGATCGAGCGTCAGACAAATACGCACACACAGAAGCGATCGGCTGCTGCTCATTCAAAAAATTTTCATGAAGAGCTCGGTCGCTGAGCGTTTTTCCTTCGTCCATGCGCTGACTTCCCGACTTCGAAGCAAGGGTTTGCTTCACTTGCCAAGCCGAGGGCATTTTATAAATCAAAAAGATGATGCCAATAATAAATATTATAAACACAATGCCCAAGCCAGAAAGGAAACTCTTCATTGCATTTTTCATAAAACCTTCCAAAGTTTTAAATGACGAAACGAACCCAATACAAAGTCATATTTTTAGCATTTGAAAAGCTATAAGGCCTAAAATGGTGGCACCAACCAAGCTCATAATTGAACCAACTTTACTAGACAACTTTTTCCCAAGGTGAAGACCAAGGAGCGTCGTTGCAAATGCCCAAAATCCAATAGAAACCGTAAAAGGAATGAGGGGTTTTTGCGAAATTCCAAGACCAATACCCACCCCAAAAGCATCGAGACTTGTCGCAAAGGACACAATCAAAACTTTTGTGAAGCTATGAAAATCTAATTTCTCATCTTTTTTCTCTTTACCCAAAAGATCCCGAACCCCTTCATAACCCATATGCAGTGACACAAGACCAAGCAATGTGAATGCAATCCAGTGATCGATAGCATCAAACCTGCGAATAACTTGACTCCCTGCCAATGCCCCGATCAGCGCGACAACCGCTTCGGCTGCGCCTGAGGAAACGGCAAATCTAAAGGCCTCTTTCTTAGAAAATGGTTTGCATCCCATGGCAACTGCCGCTGAAAATGAATCCACACTCAAAACAAGTCCCACGAAGACAACTTCAAAGATAAAATGAATATTTGCGAGTTCGTACATGCTGATTCTTATACAACACTTCTCAATGTGTCTTAAGCACTCCTTAGATTTTATTGGACCTCACGACGCGTTGCCATATCAACCCATGCCCCACTCGAGAACCTACCCTAGAACTAATGCGGATTAAACACTCAATTAATAATTGACTGGATTTCCCATTCCCTGCTTTCATAAAATGAAGTGGGGAATAAACTAGATCATGAAGAGACAGTGGGTTTTTGTACGCGGAATTATGAGCGAATCCTATCACTGGTCGGATTTCATTTCTAAGTTACAAGGACTTTTTCCTCAGGACGACTTCCACACCGCAGATATTGCTGGAAATGGTCGTTTAAACCAACATCTGACCCCTTTGAGCATTGAGGAGAATGTTCACCTGCTCAGAAGTCAGGTGCCTCCTCACGGACGAAAGATTCTTGTCGGCTTCTCCTTAGGGGGGATGTTAGCCCATGAATGGGCTCACCACCACCCAGAGGATATTCATTCGCTGATTTTGATCAACTCCAGCTTTAGCAACTCTCCCTTTTATAAACGCATGACCGCGAAAGCGTTCATAAAGATTCTTACTTTAGGTCTTAAGAGAAAAATCTACCAGCAAGAAGAGACCATTTTAAAAATGACAACCTCGCTTCTTTCTTCTCAAGAAATTTTCGAGCTCGCCAAAGAGAGGCACGAGAGAAATAAGGAATTCCCTGTCAAACCGTTGAATTTCGCTTGGCAACTGGGAGTCGCAGCACGGATATCACAAAAGAAAACACCCCCTGCTCCGACGCTTCTGCTTTCTTCAGCTAAAGACAGAGTGGTGCACCCGCAGTGTTCACAAAAAATAGCTGAAACTTGGACGCTGCCCCTCAATGTTCACCCTCACGCGGGACATGATTTAACATTAGATGATCCGAATTGGGTTATTGAGCATATTCACCGCTTTATTTTTTCCGAAAGCGACAAATGACAATAGCAATAAAGTTGGGTCTGACGTTTTTAGCAATATCTTTTTGGATCATCTCTCAAAAAATGATTGGGCGTCGTCAACAGAAATTCAAAAATGGAGTCGGAGACTACATCCATATTTTCACAAATCGATGGAATCTCTACCTCTACAACTCACCAAAACTTTCAAATGCCCTTCTGATATCAAGTTCTCTGGTTATAGATATCCTCGGTCTTTTTATTATCGCAACAACTTTAATTGGCGAGACCCTTCGGCCTCTACTTAGCCTCATAATTCTTTTTGCACTTCGCCAAGTCAATCAAGTCATCACCGTACTTCCCACACCAGAAAGAATGATTTGGCGTGACCCCGGAGTGCCCTCGATTTTTGTAACCTATGGAGTCTCTAATGATTTATTTTTCTCGGGACACACAGCTTTAGCAGTTCTTGGCGCCCTTGAGATAGGCGCTCTCAACCAGCCCTCTCTTCAAATCTTGGCGACATCGATTGTCGTCTTTGAGGTCGCCGTGGTTCTCTTGCTAAGGGCCCACTGGACCATGGACGTCTTTGCCGGAATTGTTGCGGCTCTTTGGGCCCACGATTTTTCGGTGCGGCTCTCACCCACACTAAATCAGTGGATAGGTTCCTTCTAAAGATCGGCCACTGGGTTCCGCGGATTAATTCTGCACCTGTAACTGTCTTTATCCTGTTAAGCTTTAGACATCCCGTTTCAGTAAATTGTCACCATCTCAAATTGAGACACGACTGGTTTCCATTTTTTTACTTAACAACGATGGGACTCGCTTTTAAGCCTAACTCGGTGGCCTCAAACTTGCTCCGAAGCTTACTAAGGAGTCGTTGATATGAAGTCGCTAACACTATGTTTATTTGCAATTTTTCTTGGCACCACCTCGATTTCTGCTGCACAGCAAGCGTCGATGTTACTCCCCAGAGGGGCCACTCAAAGCAATCAAAATCCTCATCAACTTCAAACTGTCGTCCTGGCAATTGATGGGTTTAGTTACTACGCCTTTCAGGAAGCAAAACGCCAGGGTCTATTCAAGGAATTTAGTAACTTTGGCGCTCACGTTGCTCCATTTCCCTCTATGACAGATCTTTCTTGGGCTATGGTCACCAACACATCAGAGATCTTCGGCATGGCCGGTAGAATTAAATCCGTCGAGGCCACTTACTTTGATGAATCTAGTCAGTCAATTCAGGGTGATCCCCGCGACTACTATCGGCGATTGGCCTTTCCCAAATATTATATGGGCGCCTTTGATGCCTTTTTTAATCCCTATGTAGAATCTCTGATGTATTTTCCAACAGAAGAAGTTCCCAAGCTCGAAGTCAAAACCGTCATTGATGATTTGTTAAGTGCAAAACCCAAACAAACCCTCTTTGGCTATATTGGCGCCGTGGATTCAACGGCGCACACTCAGCTCAATCGTCTTTATCCTATTTTAAAAAATATCGATTCCGAAGTTTCTCGCTTGATAAATACTTACAAAAGCAAAGGACTCGATGTCGAAGTCGTTCTGATATCTGATCATGGAAACATCGGAAGATTTCAAGAGGGAAAGCCAGAACAAGAACTCATTGGCGTAGATGTTCACAAAATTATCGAGCGGGCAGGACTCCAGTCGACCCAGCAATTGAAAAATGATAAAGATGTCGCTGTTCCTCTCATGGCCTTAGGAAGTTGGGCCCCTGTTTATCTAAAAAATCGTGCTTTCATGCCAGATATTATCAAAGAGTTCCGCAAAGAATCTTGGTTTGATATGGCCGTTTATATCAATTTGAACACTGCCACTTCAACAGTGATGACCGTGCTCACTAGAGACGGTGAAGCGAAAGTTAAGTACGATAAACTACAAAAGCAATATTACTACACTCCGGCTTATGGAAATCCACTGGCGATTTCAAATCAGCACCATTCAAGGCCCATCAATGAAAAAGAGATCTTTGCTATTACCGCGAGCACTCCTTATCCCGACTCCATCTACCGTATCATTGATTCTGCTTCGGCAAGAAATTTTGATTTTCCTGATTTAATACTCACTATCAAAGATGGATATTTTATTCAAAATTCACTCGGTGCATTTACAAAAATGTACCGAACCCATGGTTCGTTGAGCGCCGCTTCTTCATTTGGCTTATTCGCATCAACCAAACGAAGAGTCCCAGGGCAAATCAGATCAAAGGATCTTCTTCCATTTATAGGTGTACAGGCCAAAGAACTTTTCGCTGAAGAACATAAAAAGAATTCGGAAAAAGGCAAAGAGGCCTATTATCAAGTCCGCGCAAATTACTCGCGAGGCATCCCGACAGAGGCCAAAGATTTGAGTCAAAAAAGAATTTTCAGGCACCTTACAAAATTCGTTGCCGACACTCGTCCCTATTTTAGGGTCAATGAAATGAAAAGCTTTATGGATGCCTTTAAGTTAAGCCCCTTTCAAACCCCTTCAAAACAAGGCCTCTCGGCCATGAATTTTGATCCATCAAAATTTGATGTGACAACGATGATTTCATCAGAAGATGTTGGTGCCATTACCGATGCGGTTTTAACTTCTGGCTCCGCTGAAAAACTGATCAGTGACCCTCGCATCAATAGAATCAAAGAAAAGGTCAGTCAGTTGCAAGACTCGAAAACAGCAAATATGGATATAAAGCAATTAGATGTTAAAACTCAAAATGGATTTTTAGAAAAAATTAAAAACTATGCACTGCCGTCCAAGCGGGCAGTGATGAAAATGTACCAGCTGCCTTATTTGCTCGAAAACTCAATTGTCATACAAGAAAAACCCTATTTAACCGAAACCCGCGATCTAGGATTTGCAAAAGACTGGGTGGAAATAAGGGAAAAAATCATTTCGTCTTTCTCTGCGCTCACAAATGGCGGAACAAAAAAACATTTAAGCAGAGTTCAAAATCTATTCAAAGAAACCGTCAAAGAAGCCGATTTTGAAACACGGATTTACCCTACTCCGCTCACAAAAATATTCAACAATAAAGTTGACGATCTCACCATCGTTTACGTCCCCGGTATTTACAACAGCATTTTCGACAAAGAGATCTTTAGCCTAGGACTCGCGGCCCTGAGCGATGAGCTAGGTCTTCGCGTGATTCAACCGCCGGTCGAAAGCATGTGCAATAGCGACCTTAATGCTGATATTATATTAGACTATTTACGCAGGGATATTCGCTCGCGCTCCCAACGCGGACAACCATCCCCCCGATATTTGTTTTTAAGCTATTCAAAGGGAGCTATAGACACCCTTCAGGCCTTTGTTAAAAACCCCGTATTTGTTTCTAACTACGTTAAGGGAATGGTCTCGATCGCAGCGCCCCTGCGGGGATCGAGCATTCTCAATACTACGGATCTACCATTTGCCTTGGTTTCCATTCTTTCAGAAAAGCAAGGACCAGAAATTTGCCAAACTGAAAAAGCGGCATCAAAATCGATCACCCCGACAGCCATGGAGTCTTTCTGGCGTAAAAATGAGAGGTCATTAATCGGCCTGACAAGATATTTTTCTGTGACCTTTGCAAGCACTCCCGAAGAATCACATATTTTTATGAAAGCAACTAAACTAATTGGTCAATTTGATGAGGACAACGACGGTGTTGTCGCAGCCTCTTCGTCAAAATTTCCTAAAAGACTGAAAGCATTGGATCTAGGCACAGTGAATGCCGATCATCTTTCTGGAATTCTTTCATCTCGATTTAACCAAAAAGCCTTCATGAAGGGGCTCATCAACACACTGGCTGAACTCAATATTACTGATGACAAAGCCAATCTTGTTTGGAACTCAAATGTTATCCTTGCAGCAGCAAATACAAATTTTATGAGTGATCGCCAGTATTTCAGGATGAAATCACCAGGCATCGTGGAACAAATCGGAGTTAATCAAGAAAACAAAATTGAATTTGTACCTTACGCAAACACGTATGAACTCAACCAACAAATCTTACCAAAGATAAACGATCCTGCAGATGCTTATGAAATCAAAACGAAGCTGCCGGCATCAGGCCTTCGTTTCGAACCTTACTTCGTCTTAGATGTTTCAAAACTAGCTGACGTCATGGCCGGAGTCAGAGTCAATCTTTCGACAAAACAAAATATGCCACAAGGGATTAATATCGAATACAACCATTCAAACATGGTCCACTTTCGTATGGACCACCAGTTTAATTACGAATCAAGGTCTCCGGGAGGCCTGGATGATAATGCAAATTATGGATTCACGTCGAGCGATTTCGCGGGAGAAAAAAACTGGGCCTTAATGAGGAGCAATAACAACTCCATTCGCATGACAACTTTGGCTTACCGTTTTTCGCCGCTAGAATTTAACAAAATGCAACTGAAACTTGCCGTCACCAAAGATGTCACCAATGCCGACCCCGTTAAAGGAAAAACAGGAAAAGATGATTCCGCCTTTCAGGTGTGGTTTACTATTCGAGATGGCCGTGCTAACGGAGATCCTACAACCCTCAATGCAAAAAGTGATAAGGTCTTTCTTTTCGGGTATTACTACGCTAGCGCCGTCAACGGCGAAAATCGCAAGGCGGGCGATATTTTTGAAAACTGGTACTCAAACAAAAATATGGTTGTCGCAACATTGCCTGAAGCGAAGCAACTTTTAATTAACAACCCGGATATGCTGGGAAAACCTCAAGTTTATGATCGCAACTTGGCAGAGGATCTAAAGCGGGCCTTCCCCAATAAAAACATCGAAGACCTTGAGATTTTAGCGATCACTCTACAGCACGACTCAAACGACACCGCGTCTTCTTCTGAGGCCTACTTTAAAAGCCTCAATTTTCGGGCTATGTAGGTATTAAATACCCGATTTGAGACTCTTTGTCTCGCCCCAAAATACTTGCGTGACTCTGCCCCCCCGGAAGGAGTATAGGGCTCCAGCAGCTATCGCCGGGGGCCTTCATGAAATTTTGGATTTTTTTTGTCGCGACTTTATTTGGACTTAGTGCCTGCACTCAAAATCCCCCCCCAGCAGCCAATCAAAAAAGGAAGGACGAAAATCCACTCTATGCCCTGACCGGCCAAGAGCGCCAGGTGAAGTTTCAAGCCCTCTTTCGTTCCGATGCAAAAAAGATAGAGGATTTAAACACTTCCAAAACCAGATCTGAAATTAGAAAGGTGACAGCCTTTCTCTTTGGACCCTTAACTCATCGAGATATTGGCGGAGCACAAAAGGGAGACAAAATAACCCCGCACGTTGACCAAGCTTTCGTTGAGGGGGGCTACGTCTTTGTACCTTATACCTACGAAGCAACATGGATGATTCACAGTCGGTACCAGGGAACCTCTCTGTCTGTTCCTCTTCCCTATTCGATTTCTGGCCTCATCACTCCAAAGTGGAAAAATTGCAATGATTCAGGAGACCACCGAGAAGACTGGGGATTTTTATGGTACTTCTGGGACCCACTCCGAGACAATTGTGACCATCAACTCAATCGTCATTACCAAGAAGTCGAAATAGAAATTGGCACAGCCACCCCCCAAACCACTCGCTCTTTTCCAGAATACTCGCGTCTCATCCGCACAAAGGATGGCATCCCCACGCTTTCAATGACCTTTGCGTTTGGTTATGTCGAAGAGCCCGACACAGCCGATCCTTTTAAAGATCATGATTATGGCATGAGTCAGTTTCGCCTATTCTACGACCAAGTTGCGGCTGAACTTTTAAGCCTTAACTTTAAGAAAATTCCGATCCTTCAAAAAGACATTACGCGTGGATCTACGACTATAGGTACAAAATTCATCGGCGACAAAAACGGAGTTCACGTCGAGGTCTCTATTCTTGCCGCCGCTGGCGTGGACCAAATGGATATCTTCGCTCACAGTTATGCACAAGATCATGATGGTTTTTTTGGTTGGTTTGGACATTCCCGCGTGGGTTCGGGTTTTGATGCTCAGATGTTTGCCTACAAACTCGAAACCTTCCCTCAAAGGTTCTCACTCACCACTGACTATCAAATAATTTATTGGGCGGGCTGCAATAGCTACTCTTATTACACTCTGCCATTTTTTGAATTGAAAGCGGATCTAAATCCCACACTAGATCCAAATGGCACAGCAAACTTGGATCTAATTTCAAATGCTTTGCCTTCACTTTTTTCTCTAAACGCTGATAACGCTTGGGTTTTGTTTGCAGCACTCTTTAATTGGGAAGCAGCAACGAGTTATCAGGATATTATTAAAAATATCGAGAACAGCGCCGCCGCCTGGAGAACTCAGGTTATTGTGAACGTCCTCGGCGATGAGGACAATCCACAATAGGCTTTACTTCTTCAGTTCACACTCTTTATTTGCGCACTCTTTTGAGTCTTTCTCGCATTTTTCTTTGTTTTCCATTTTGCACTCAGATTTTGCACAACAAGATTTTCTGTGACCAAAATGACTGCAGGCTGAAAGGCCAAGGCATGCGACAAGAATTGAACCCATTGCTAAATACTTCATATACTCTCTTTTCTGACTCGAAAAATTAAACACCGAGTCCTGTTCTAAAAATTATAGAGTGAAGATTTGGTATTTGTGACCTAAATTGTGAGCGTGATAGCAAAAAAGATGATTTTTTATTCTTTAACACTCTGCACACTGACACTCTTACGCACGCCAGCTTCCAATGGTGCGAACTCCATAGATTTTCCCTCTACCAAATTTAAGACTTTCGACATGTTGCCAACAAGCGCCGCTGAGCATATTAACGGCAAACTGGTTTTGCTGGATTTTTGGGCAAGCTGGTGCGAACCCTGCAAAGACTCTCTGCCTTTTTTTGCAGAACTTGAAAATCGCTACTCAAAACAAGGCTTACAAGTGATCGCCGTGAGCGTAGATGAAGACTTGAAGGCTGCGAACGCTTTCGTTGCTAAAAACAAACTGCCTCTCAAATTTCTCTGGGATGAAAACAAACGTGTTGCAAAAAATTTAGGGCTTATGGCCATCCCAACGACCCTGCTTGTCGACAAAAGTGGCAAAATCATCTATCAAGAGCGGGGCTTTTCAGGCTCTTCAAAAACAAAACTCGAAGATCAGGTTCGCAAAGCTCTTAAATAGTGAATTTTTATTACACACCTGAGTCCCCTTGCTTGCTTTTATAATCCTGCTCTTTTATGAGAGACCCATGCGCCGTTCAATTTTAAAGTTTTCAATTGGCTTTTCGCTCCTTGTCTCGCTTCCCCTCTGTGCATTTGCTAAAATCTATAAAAAAGGGAACCCGAATGATGTCGCGACTGCGACTCATCCTGTTCTTTGTTTGGCCGGGGGCGAAAGTGACGACCTGTGGGTGGAGGGTTGGAAGGTTCTTTTAAAAGCCTCTGGTGGCGGCGATGTCGTCATCGTCCGCGCTGACGCCGGAATCGGCACCTATGAGTCTTGGATTTTAAATGACGAAGGCCGCCACAATCTCCCGAAGGTGAATTCGGTAACAACACTTGCCTTAACAAGTCCCAGGGACGCCTTTCGGCCCGAGGCCGAGAATGCCATTCGCCAGGCAGAGCTCATCTTTTTTGATGGCGGCGACCAATCACTTTATCTAAAATACATTCAGGGATCTCCCCTCGAAAAGGCTCTTGAGTACGCACTTCATGACCGCAAAACTCCGATGGGAGGAACCAGTGCGGGCATGGCTATTTTGGGGGGTATTGATTTTACCGCCAAATATAGCCCCTCACCCGAGATCGCCCTCGTTACTTCGGACCTAGCAATGTCACACCCAACAGCCCAGTTCTTGGACTTGGATCGAAGAACTTTGAGTCCACCTTACTTAGAACAGGTCATTACTGATACCCATTTCAGCGAAAGAGAGCGCCAGGGACGACTTATAAGTTTTATGGCCCGAGCAGTTTACAATCGATATGCGGATGTGAATGGGCTAAATATCAAGGGCATTGGCGCTGATGGGGGCGCAGCCTATTGCTACAATACTAAGACAGGGCAGGGAAAAGTTTTTGGCATAGGACGAGTGCATTTTTTAGTTGGCAACACTGCGATCGAAAAAGTTTTTCCCGGGCATTCTCTCGATTGGTTTGGCCAACGTCAGGCTATCAAAGTATACTCGATCCATGGCTCGCAGACCGCCACGGCTTCTTTTAATGTCTCTACGTGGACCGGTATAGGTGGTACTGAAAAATTCTGGTTCGTAGATGGGTCTAACCCTGTAAAGCCTGTGTTTGGGGAGAGCGAGTGATTCTTACGCTCAGACTCTTTTTGGGACACATTGAAGCGAAGTTTCTTCTATTCCTGAAATAATGAAAGTCCTCTGACAATGGAGCTGCTTCGATCTTTAAATCCCGAAGTTTAAAAAACCAAATTGCTCCGTTTAGAGACAACGTCTTAAGATGACACACCTATCAACAAAGTTTCATTAAATATTCCCATTCAATATGCCGAAAAGAATTTGAACGGAGTTGATTGAATGTTAAATGGGACGTTTCTGACGACTGTCGCTCTTTTGAGTTTGATAAGCTTTGTGCCTTTGGCGCAAGCTGCGCCCTATACATTTAATGTGGATGGGGTGATCACCAATAGCGCTGGCGTTCCACTTGAAGCGGCCGCTGTCACTTTTAGAGTCGAAATCAAAAACTCTGCCGAAACCTGCATTTTGTATCGCGAAGATCAAATCGTAAATATGACTGGGTCGAATGGATTTTTTTCGATCGCTATTGGCAAAACATCCAATACAGTTGCTGGCGGAGCTACACTAGAAAAGGTTTTTTCGAATCAAGGAGTCTCCATTCCTGGCGAGAGTTGCACACACACTCCAACGAGCACGGAGTCTCGCAAGTTTGTTGTCTCTTTCAATGATGGCACAACCTCCCAGGCCTTTGCTTCGCAAGAAATTCAATCAGTCCCCTTTGCTCTTGAGGCAGCACAAGCTACGAAAGTCGGCGCTTACGATGCTGGCTCGATTCTAAAAGTTGACACCTCTGTCAGCCAAACTCTCAACTCGAACAGCGCCCTTAGCCAAACCCACTACGACGAGTTCTGGAGATTGGTAAAAAACCCCTCCGCTGCCTATTTGCCAAATTCAACTTCATTGAGCGGTGATGTCACTGGTGCCCTTTCGACAAACACCGTGGTTAAAATTCAAAACCAAGCGGTGTCGGCAACAGCACCTACGAACGGTCAAGTTTTGACTTTCAATGGCACAGCATGGGCTCCAACGACTCCTGCGGCTTCGGGAGTTTCAAGTGTTGTTGCTAATTTACCCCTCAGTGTTTCAGGAACTTCGACATCGACACTTTCAATTTCGCAGGCAGGAACTTCTACAGACGGCTACTTATCAAGCACAGACTGGAATACCTTTAACGCCAAACAATCTTCAACCTTGGCTGACGCAAAGGTTTGGGTTGGTAACTCGGCAAATGCGGCCACCGCAGTTTCAATCTCTGGAGATGCGAGTATTGCTAACACCGGAGTCTTAACTCTTGCAACTTCAGGAGTGACTGCCGGAACTTACTCAAAGGTCACTGTTGATGCTAAAGGCCGGGTGACTGTTGGCAGCGCGATGGCTTCTTCTGATATCACCGCAGCTCTTGGCTTTACTCCAGTGAATAAAGCTGGCGATGTGATGGTTGGTAACTTGAGCCTTGCTTCTGTCACTTCTGATCCAGCGGGTCTCGTTGCTGGCGACGAAGGCAAGATGTGGTATCGCTCAGATTTAAACACCATCCGGTATTGGGACGGCGCTACGGCGGTCTCTCTCGGTGTTGCTGGTAGCGGGATTACAAATATGAATGGTCTTACGACCAGCACTCAGAGTTTTACCACTGGTAGTGCCGGTTCCGACTTTGGTATCGCTTCTGCGGGCTCTCAACATACCTTTAATCTCCCCACCGCTTCTGCATCCAACCGCGGAGCTCTCTCTTCTGCTGATTGGACAATCTTTAATGCGAAACAAGGATCTACCCTGAACTCAGCTCAGATCTGGGTTGGTAACTCTGGCAATACGGCAACAGCCGTGACCCTGTCCGGTGATGCCACTCTTGATAATGCGGGTGCCCTCGCTATTGGTGCTGGCAAAATCACAGCTCCGATGCTGAGTACTGGTGGCGTTAATGCTGCCTCTTCGGGTGTGATCATCGCAGGAGCTTCGGGCAATTTAGTCAACTTTGCCTGCTCAACATCAGGTCATGTGCTGAAGTGGTCTGTGACCGGTTGGTCTTGCGCGTTTCCGGATCCTTCAATTCCGACCCTTGCTAGCGGAAAAATCTGGGTCGGCAATGCTGGCAATGCCGCGACTGAAGTCACTCTGTCTGGCGATGTTTCTATCGACACGGCAGGAGTCGCAAATCTTGCAACCACAGGTGTCACTGCAGGAACTTTTACGAAGGTTGGCGTTGATGCTAAAGGCCGGGTGACTGTTGGCAGCGCGATGGCTTCTTCTGATATCACCGCAGCTCTTGGCTTTACTCCAGTGAATAAAGCTGGCGATGTGATGGTTGGTAACTTGAGCCTTGCTTCTGTCACTTCTGATCCAGCGGGTCTCGTTGCTGGCGACGAAGGCAAGATGTGGTATCGCTCAGATTTAAACACCATCCGGTATTGGGATGGCACTACATTGGTAGTGCCGGTACCGATATCCTTTTCGCCTCTATCGGCTCTCAACATACCTTTAATCTCCCCACCGCTTCTGCATCCAAGCGCGGAGCTCTCTCCTCTGCTGATTGGACAATCTTCAATGCGAAACAAGGATCTACCCTGAACTCAGCTCAGATCTGGGTTGGTAACTGGCAATACGGCAACAGCCGTGACCCTGTCCGGTGATGCCACTCTTGATAATGCGGGTGCCCTCGCTATTGGTGCTGGCAAAATCACAGCTCCGATGCTGAGTACTGGTGGCGTTAATGCTGCCACTTCGGGTGTGATCATCGCAGGAGCAACAGGCAATTTAGTCAACTTTGCCTGCTCAACATCAGGTCATGTGCTGAAGTGGTCTGTGACCGGTTGGTCTTGCGCGTTTCCGGATCCTTCAATTCCGACCCTTGCTAACGGAAAAATCTGGGTCGGCAATGCTGGCAATGCCGCGACTGAAGTCACTCTGTCTGGCGATGTTTCTATCGACACGGCAGGAGTCGCAAATCTTGCAACCACAGGTGTGACTGCAGGAACTTTTACGAAGGTTGGCGTTGATGCTAAAGGACGAGTGATTAGCAGCAGCAACTTGGCGTCTGCGGATGTTACAAATGCTTTGACTTACACTCCACTCAATAAAGCTGGCGACACTATGGTAGGCGCTCTCGCGATGGGTGCCAATGATCTTACGAACGCTGGTAATATCAGTATGGCGGCAAACAAATATTTTGGCCTTTCTGCGAATTCTACCAACGGCACTGTTGCAGGGCAAATGTGGTATGACGGGGGCACCATCAAATATTACGATGGCTCTACCACTAAATCTCTTGGCGTTGCGGGTGCGGGGATTACTAACCTGAATGGTCTTACATCGGGCACTCAGAGTTTTGCGATCGGAACATCTGGTAATTCTCCGGGCTTTGTTTCTGCAACATCAACTCATACCCTCAATATCCCCATGGCTTCTACTGCGGCCGTCACTGCGGGTCTTATCAGTAAAACGGATTATGATACCTTTAACGCCAAACAATCTTCAACCTTGGCTGACGCAAAGGTTTGGGTGGGTAACTCAGGCAACGCAGCAACCGAAGTATCAATCTCTGGCGATGCGAGTATTGCTAACACCGGAGTCTTAACTCTTGCAACTTCAGGAGTGACTGCCGGAACTTACTCAAAGGTCACTGTTGATGCTAAAGGCCGGGTGACTGTTGGAAGCGCGATGGCTTCTTCTGATATCACCGCAGCTCTTGGCTTTACTCCAGTGAATAAAGCTGGCGATGTGATGGTTGGTAACTTGAGCCTTGCTTCTGTCACTTCTGATCCAGCGGGTCTCGTTGCTGGCGACGAAGGCAAGATGTGGTACCGTTCTGATTTAAACACCATTCGGTATTGGGACGGCGCTACAGCGGTCTCTCTTGGTGTAGCGGGCTCTGGGATTAATAGCTTGAATGGTCTTACAACCAGCACACAAAGCTTTGTGCTTGGTACTGCAGGGACAGATATCCTTTTCACCTCTATCGGCTCGGCACACACACTCGATATCCCGACAGCGTCTGCAACGAAGCGCGGAGCTCTCTCTTCTGCTGATTGGACAATCTTCAATGCAAAACAAGGCTCTACTCTGAACTCAGCTCAGATATGGGTTGGTAACTCTGGCAATGCGGCAACAGCCGTGACCCTGTCAGGTGATGCCACTCTTGATAATGCGGGTGCCCTCGCTATTGGTGCTGGCAAAATCACAGCTCCGATGCTGAGTACTGGTGGCGTTAATGCTGCCTCTTCGGGTGTGATTATCGCAGGAGCTTCGGGCAATTTAGTCAACTTTGCCTGCTCAACATCAGGTCATGTGCTGAAGTGGTCTGTGACCGGTTGGTCTTGCGCGTTTCCGGATCCTTCAATTCCGACCCTTGCTAGCGGAGAAATCTTTGTCGGCAATGCTGGCAATGCCGCGACTGAAGTCACTCTGTCTGGCGATGTTTCTATCGACACGGCAGGAGTCGCAAATCTTGCAACCACAGGTGTGACTGCAGGAACTTTTACGAAGGTTGGCGTTGATGCTAAAGGACGAGTGATCGCAAGTGCCTCACTCGTGGCTTCAGACGTCACCTCTGCTTTGACTTACACTCCACTCAATAAAGCTGGCGACACTATGGTAGGCGCTCTCGCGATGGGTGCCAATGATCTTACGAACGCTGGTAATATCAGCATGGCGGCAAACAAATATTTTGGCCTTTCTGCGAATTCTACCAACGGCACTGTTGCAGGGCAAATGTGGTATGACGGGGGCACCATCAAATATTACGATGGCTCTACCACTAAATCTCTTGGCGTTGCGGGTGCGGGGATTACTAACCTGAATGGCCTTACATCGGGCACCCAGAGTTTTACCACTGGTAGTGCCGGTGCCGACTTTGGTATCGCTTCTGCGGGCTCTCAACACACCTTTAATCTCCCCACCGCTTCTGCATCCAACCGCGGAGCTTTGTCCTCTGCTGACTGGTCAACCTTTAATAACAAAATGTCTAACTCACTCTCTTCTGGAAGTTTTTGGGTGGGAAACTCCGGCAACGCAGCGACCCCAATAACCATGTCTGGTGATGCGACAATGTCAAATGCCGGCGTCTTAACTCTTGCAACTTCAGGAGTGACAGCAGGAACTTATTCAAAAGTCACTGTTGATGGCAAAGGCCGAGTGACTGTCGGAAGCTCGATCGCTTCTTCTGATATCACCGCAGCTCTTGGCTTTACTCCGGTCAACAAAGCTGGCGATGTGATGCTTGGTAACTTAAGCCTTGCTTCTGTCACTTCTGATCCAGCGGGTCTCGTTGCTGGCGACGAAGGCAAGATGTGGTATCGCTCAGATTTAAACACCATCCGGTATTGGGATGGCACTACAGCGGTCTCTCTTGGTGTAGCGGGCTCTGGGATTAATAACTTGAATGGTCTTACAACCAGCACACAAAGCTTTGTGCTTGGTACTGCTGGTAATTATCCGGCCTTCTCATCTGCTGGATCTGCGCACACGCTCAATATCCCGATGGCTTCAACTGCGGCTGTGACTGCGGGTCTTATTAGTAAAGCTGATTACGATGCTTTTAATGCAAAACAAGGCTCTACTCTGAACTCAGCTCAGATATGGGTTGGTAACTCTGGCAATGCGGCAACAGCCGTGACCCTGTCAGGTGATGCAACCATAAATACTTCTGGTACCCTCGCCATCGGTGCCGGCAAAATCACAGCTCCGATGCTGAGTACTGGTGGCGTTAATGCTGCCTCTTCGGGTGTGATCATCGCAGGAGCTTCGGGCAATTTAGTCAACTTTGCCTGCTCAACATCAGGTCATGTGCTGAAGTGGTCTGTGACGGGTTGGTCTTGTGCCTTTCCGGATCCTTCAATTCCGACCCTTGCTAGCGGAAAAATCTGGGTCGGCAATGCTGGCAATGCCGCGACTGAAGTCACTCTGTCTGGCGATGTTTCTATCGACACGGCAGGAGTCGCAAATCTTGCAACCACAGGTGTGACTGCAGGAACTTTTACGAAGGTTGGCGTTGATGCTAAAGGACGAGTGATTAGCAGCAGCAACTTGGCGTCTGCGGATATTACAAATGCTCTTGGGTTCTCACCTGCCAGCGGCACTATCTCTTTTGTTAATAATGGAAATAGCTTTGGATCAAATGCCGTTCTTGGCACTAATGACAGCTTTGAATTGCGATTTAAAACGAACGGAACACAACGCATGGCGATCGATACAACAGGAAACGTAGGTATCGGAACAATGGCGCCAGGTGCAGCACTACATGTATTTGGAAACAGCTCACCCAGTTTTATCGCCGAGAGCTCATTAGGCCAATCAATTATTGAATTGAAAACCAACACCACCAATGCCGACATTTATCTCAACAGCGCGACCAGCAATCTCGGATTTGGTGCCACAGATTACAGCGCCATAACTGGGACAAACAACACGTTGATTGGCATAGGCTCCGGTGACTCGCTATCGAGCGGGATCAACAATACAACTCTGGGCAAGAGTGCAATGACAAGTGCAACAACTGGTAATTACAACACTGCAATTGGCCTTGAAAGCATGAGCAACTTGATATCAGGAAGCTATAACACCGCAATTGGCCATCAAAACGCAGCTAACGTGACAACCGGGGCAAATAACACCTTTATCGGTGCTCGCGCTGGATTTTATGCCAATGGCGCTAGCTCGAATAACATCTTTATTGGTTACAACTCTGGCCCTTCATCAAACATCCTTGTTAATAATCAATTATGGATCGGGAACAGCTCAAATCCATTAATTTTTGGTGATTTTAGTGCGAAAACAGTTGGCATCGGCAATGGCTCGTCACCACCTAACTCTACCCTGGACATCAACGGTGCCCTCACTCAACGCGGAATCACCACTCCATCCGTGGCGCCAGCTGGGCAAGGAGTTATTTATTTCGATTCGACTGCAAACAAGTTCAAAGTCTCGCAAAATAGCAGTGCCTACGTAGATCTTATTGGTGGCGGGAGCGTGACCGGTGTCGCTGCCTCGGCACCTCTTTCGTCATCAGGCGGCTCAACACCTAATATATCAATTACTCAAGCAACCAATTCAACTGATGGATATCTATCATCGACAGACTGGAATGCCTTTAATAACAAGCTCGCTTCAAACTTACTTTCAGGTAAAATCTGGGTTGGTAATAGCAGTAACATAGCTACTCCTGTAAATATGACTGGTGATGCAACTCTGAGTAATACAGGTGCTCTGACGCTCGCAAGTACAGGGGTTAGTTCCGGTACGTACCCAAAAGTCACTGTTGATGGCAAAGGCCGGGTGACTGGCGGCACTAGTTTAGCCGCTGGCGATATGCCTACTGGAATTGGACGAGCTAATTTATCTACAGGAACAGCAAACCATGTTCTTATCAATGATGGATCAGGTTACTTGTCAAGCGAAGCAATTCTTTCTGTCGTTCGTGGAGGTACCGGTGCAAATACTCTCGGATCAGGCAATCTCCTTATTGGCGCTGGCAATGGCCCTGTCACCAGTCTTGCAGCAGGCGTTGCAGGAAATGTCGTTTACGCGACAGGAGCTACAACCTGGGCTAGCGGATCACCGAATGCAGCTGGCCTTGTAGACCTCGCTTCGATACAAACTATTACTGGCGCCAAAGGTTTTGCAAACTATATTCAAATGAGTCAGCAAAACGAACTTCGTTTTGCCGACTCAGACTCGAGTAACTACGTTGCCCTCCGATCTCCAGCCTCGGTGGCTGCAAATATTTCGTGGACTCTCCCCGCCATTGATGGAGCCAATGGACAAGCCCTGGCGACCAATGGAGCTGGAAATTTGTCTTGGCTCACGCCCATTCTCCAGGGGGGAAATGTGGGAGTAACAACAATTGGCACTGTTGATTTAAATAACTTGACTCTGAAAACCAATAACACTGCACGAGTCACCGTCTTGAACAATGGAACAGTTGGTATCGGCACGACAACACCGGATACTGCAGCGATACTGCACGTAGCCGGCTCCACTAGCCCCATTCAGCTTGAAGCGACCCAAACCCAAAGTACAAATATGGCCGGCTACTTTGAAAACACAGCGGTGAATGCCGGGGGCGTCGGCGCGTCGGTCGTTCGTCTTGCGGGACCCAACTATGGCATCAAATCCACGGGCACCATCATCGCCGCCTCACCAACAGTATCACCGCCGATACCGACTCTTACTGGCGGTTGTTCAACCGGAACAATAGTTGGAAATAATAATCGCGGACTTGTAACTTTTGCTTCAGGGTCTACAAGCTCGCCTTGTCAGGTCAATTTTAATCCGACCTTTGGGACCGCGGATCCAAACTGCGTTATCGGCCCAGCAAGTGACTGGGGCGCTGGAACGTATCGTTATTGGGTTAGCTCCGTCACAACTGCGACTCTTACAATTTCAACCAATACAACACCGGCGATTGGCAATGCCTTTACGTACATCTGTTTGTAACAATCGAATCTGTCTCATCTTCGAGCGCAGCATTTTCAAACGTCCTATTTGGAGCCAACCTAGAAAAAAATTTTTGTTTATTTGAGTGATACGATAATCTGATACGAGAAAAAGGAGAAAAATGAAAAACACTGCACTAAATTCAAACTCACATATAGGATTCTGGTTAACAGTACGTAATCTCGCATGCGCAACTGCTATCGGACTTTTTAGTCAAACTAGCTTTGCTCAAACCACAATAGTTATAAACTTCGATGACCTCGCTAGCGGAAGCCTCGTGACAAACCAGTATCAGCCACAGGGTGTTATAATGTCGGGAGCTACCGTCGTGAACTCGAACGTTCTGGAGATACCCGCAGCTTCAAATCCAAATATAGTATTTGCATCGACTGGAATGATTACAGCTGACCTGAGCGTAGCTGACATTAAGACCGTGTCGGCTTACGTCTTTGGATTAAATACTAGAACCGGAATTTACGCCTACGACTCTTTAGGGAATCTTGTTGGCCAGTCTATTCTACCTGATGGAATTGCAGCTACCGTGCTCTCTGTAACTTCCTCCAGTTCTCCCATCACAAGAGTTGAGATTCACGATGGTGGTTCGTCATTCTTCGTCGACGACTTCACCTTCATCACCGCCCCGCCCGCAGCACCTATATGCAGAGTGAAGGCTCAAGACCTTTACAATTCTGTCAATGCGCTTGGTAACATTAGTTTTAAATGCGCAACCTCGCAAGAGGCTAGAAGTAAAAATCGGATTCTCAAAGAAATTGTAGAATTCGAAAGACTTCGGGCGGCAAATGCCGGACAGAAAAAATTACTCGCTATGCTCGCAATCATCAAAGGTGATATCAAGCTGAGCATCAAAGCCGCTGATGCTGCCCCTTTGCTATTAAAAGTTGACGAGCTGATTTCACTCACAAAAGCTGGTAGTTGCGCTCTTTAATTGTTGAATCTAGAATTGACGGACGCAAACAAAGACCAAGTTTTTTACTTGGTCTTTGTTTTTCGCGAATACCTAAAAATCCGTAAATGCAGTGATGCGGCCAGATTTCACGCCGCCTTAATTTGCCATTTCCTGTAAGGTGACCTCGGTATTTATTCCGTCGCCCTTCGGCTCGTCTGGACCTACAACTTTTATAACTCTAAACTGAGTGCCTGGCGGAATTAAAACTTCCGCTTCATTCCGGCGAGTTGAAAGAGAATACAGGGCAATCTTTTTTGACAAACCCGTCACCGGTGGTAAGAAAATAATCTTTAAATCACCCCCACCAAAATGAGACTCGGGCGTCACTGGCGGTGTTGGGTTCTCTTCAAAGTAAATTTTCTGACAAAGATTCATTTTCTTAGGAATGGATCTCGGATCTCGGTCGACTAACAAATACTCAAGGCCTGCGGCGTCCGGCCCTTCTTCAGCGATAATTTTTGCTTTTTCTATTTCGCTCTTTTCAATCAACACTGGTCCATAGGCGATTTCTTTGACACAAGAAGAACTGTTCCAACGATTGAGAGTAATGGCAGACACTGAAGTCTTGTAGTTTCTTCCGTGAAGACTCGCTCCTCTATATGAAATCTCGTTGAATTGAAATTCAGGAAATTGACTCAACTTATTAACAGCCGAAATTAAAACTCTGTTAAAGATATCAAAACCTTCGTAATTCGGGCTACCGGGCGGTATTTGTAAATTTTCAGGACTAAGATAGTTATAGTATTCTGCTGTGTAACCCGCAACGGCCATGGCTTCGGCAACACTTAATTGTCCCCGCAAGACCAGATTTCTATAACGACACTGTAAAGCAAAGTTGTATTCATCACCGATAAGGTTATTGCAGATTTTCTTGCCCCACTTTTTAATAAAAAATTGCTCCTCCCGACTCATCGCTGATATGTTTTTAAAAGAACACATCTCTTTGAATTCGCTGATTTTGCTAGCTAATTGCGGAGTGCCCTGGATCCGGTTGTACTCGGCCTGACAAGCATCGATGGTAGGCGCCGTCTGCGCCAATGAGTATTGAGCTGTTAACAGCAGAATCCCTAACATCAGGGTTGATTTCGCATGAGTCATTATCACAGAGCCTCCCAGTTACACCTTGATTTCTGCGAAATTCGCGCCACCCTATCTTAACCTAAAGCTCTGTTTGATTAAAAACTCTGTCTAAACACTATACACTCGGACCAAAGAGCGTCCCCAATTTTCCCCTTTTTCCGTCTAGAGAACTTTGGGACATCAGCGACATATTTGCTCTGACTTGTTATGAATCTTGGTTTAAGAGCCGAGTTTGGTTTGCTCCCCGGCTCTTACAAAGAATTAAAATGTTATTAATCCCAAAGATGCATATTTTTGCATTGAATTCCGCAGGAACTACCATCCCAGCACCACTTCTCAATGGGCTCATATCCCACAGGACAAATATCTCCCGCACGGCATCCACCGCTGGCAGGCACTGGCTGCTCTGGCGGGGTCGTTGGGCAAGCCGCTGCGTACTCGGGAGCAATATACTCTGGGGTATAGTCACTCATATTCAAGCCTGGGCCCGCAGAAGCACTCACTCCTGCCATAGCAAATAACAATGATACAATGATTGTCTTCATAATTCCTCCTTTTATGGAATAGTGTTGAACCTAAGGAGGTTTTACGGGGTCACTCAAAAAAAATCATGTGATGGTTTGGAAATCAGGCAAATTACAACCTAATTTGAAATCTCAAAGATAAAGCTAAGAAATGATATTCTTATTTAATGCCGGTCAGACTTAACCTACGGCACGCAACTTTTTTTGCATATGGGTTGTGTGAATCACATTTTTCAGAGCAAGAAAGGCTGGCTTGTTAAAGGGCTGCCCCATTACGTTTTCAATATAGGAGATCGCCTCTTCCGGAGTCCGTCTTATATTCTCTTTGTTGCTATCATATATCAACTCAACAAAACACTCTGCCACCGCTACTATACGAGCGAGAGGATTGATTTTAATATCTCGAATTCTTCGGGGATAGCCCAATCCTAAAGCGTTTTCATGATGTTCAAGCACAATCGAGAGAACATCCGACGGAATTTCTTTGATATCTCTCAAAATCTCAACTCCGCGCAGGGTATGAGATTCATAATAATGGAGCTCTTCTTCGGTCCACTGTAGCCGTGGCTTTTCTAAGAGCTCCCGCGGAATTTCTTTAAGTCCAATATCATGCAAGAAAGCACCCATCACTATCTTCTCAATGGTCGACTTCATGGTAATATCCATTCTCTCGCAAATCATCAAAGAGACAATGGAGGTCGCCAGAGAGTGACTCACTTGATCTCCTGGCATCTTGCTAAAGACATCAATAAATTTTTCAAAGTTTTTTAACTGTGCTACGGACTCTTGAACAAAAGAAACCACCTGTTTACAGCGCTCATAGCTACCGACAAAAACTTCCTTTTTAACAATGTCCGACATTGCGGACTCGGCAACTCCCTTTAATAAATTCATCTTTAATAGAGGGCTTACAGATTCATTTTTCAGAGTTTTTTCGATCAATGAAACATTATGTTTCACAACTTTTGAATAGTCCTCGGAAGAAACATAGAGTTCACTCTGATCATCCTTCATAAGGTGCAGCGCTGAAAGATTGCTCTTATCATCCTTTCGCCCCACCAAGATAAATTGCCCAGAAGGCAATCTTGTATAGACTTCAGAGGCTAATGGAAGGCCATCTGTGAACAATTCCTTGCTCACGCGGACCATCTCCTGCTCATTTAACTTCATTGCCGCATTTCCCATCTTGGTCTTTATCGGCTTTTTCTCAAAAAACCTTCAGCAAAATAGGAGCATCTCAATTTAAGACGCGAGGCTTGTTAGCTGGGACTATTTAAACTTTGCCACATCGTAGGTGATATTTAATTGGGTTCCTGAAGGCTGAGAAGTCCAATCGATACGGTTGCCTAAATGGATGGTATTTAGCTTGGGATCAAAAGACCACCCTGTCTCAAGATCAGGAGGCAGTTCGATATTCCCCCATGTTATTTTGATCGAGGGGACATAAGGCACCTGGCTTAAACGAAGGGTGCTAATTTCGTCAACAATGCTTTTTGCCATATTTGCCAAACGATTTCCATAATCTGGATCGCAAAGATTAACTACATTGTTCGTATTGTTTGGCAAAGCTGCTAAAAAGCCTTCGATTCTACGAGGTCGTAATCCATCATCTCGATCGCAATCCAAAGGATCGTTGGTTGGAACAATCGCTCCAAATGCCAGCACTTTGCTTGCGTCTCCCCCTTTAAGGCCTAATAAAAACTTATAAAATGATACCTCATTTAATTCAATACTTTGATCTTCTGCATCCGTTATAAAAATCAATGCGAGAGTTGCCCCTGCGCGATAGAATCCCGCGTTCCAGCCATTCAAATGCGGGATTGATAGCGCCATTTCAACAGGATCAAAAACCATTTCAGAACCAGAGCCAAGCGTTCCAACCATAAGGTTGCTTGCGAGGACAGAATTAATATTCGGAGTTTTTTTGTTCACGAACCTAGGATCCCCGACTAACAATCCGCCTCCGCTGTACTTATCAGTTGTGATGACTCCAATGTGATAGTCAATAAAAGAGGATTTGGTAAATTCGGCAGTAAATTTTTCGACATTCGTAGCTAAGTTTGATTGATGGCTATCCATACTCATGGAATTGTCGACCACAAACAAAATATCCAAGCGTGGATCAATTACAACTTTTTTGATAGTTGCCTTTTCAAAAACTTCAGGGCGATAAGCCTTCATTGCCTCTGGCGAACAGGACAAAGAAAAACACCCTAAAGATAAGGCCATTACAAGTTTAGAACTAAAATTCATAATCTACCTCTTTACTGTGCAAGCCTTTTTGACGTCCACTCGATAACGACTAATTTCATCAAACCAGACCTCATCTTCAGCAGGAAACTTCATCACCTCTGCGTTTCCTTTGTAACCAGTGACGCCCACTTTTTTATCATCAGAACTTGGTTTTGCATTTTTAACAATTTTATCCGCTAGCGAGACTTGCTGAATCACTTCTGCTTCAACCATGTGGAGCTTGCGAAGAATATCTTTGGTCTCAGAAACCTCCATGGCCGCGAGCTGCTTAACTCTGTTAAGTGCGGCTGACTTTGCAGAGCCAGCTCCTTGCAAAGAAATATTGCGAATAACCTCAAATGTTGACTGCAGCCCCGTCAAAGCCAGGGACTGAGCATACAGTTTTTCAGCTGCCCTCGCCTCAGCTTCTAAATATTTTTGTTTCTGCGCAAAACTATAGAGATTTTCGTCGTTCGAAAAGCGACGTGGCAGATTGCGAGCCTTATTTCCTAAATCCTCGAGACGTAAACGCTTTGATTGCAACTTTGCAAGAGCCTCGATCACATCTGGAGTGCTCGCATCAACACTCATCTCTTCTAAGGTTTTTGTTCTTTCTTTAAAGCGTTTTGGAAAATCTCCAAGACTAGCAACCACACCTGCATAGTCACAAACTTTCAACCGCGCTAAAGAATTTATAAAAAATCCCTCGGGAGTCACCATGTAAGCCATGCTTGGGTGAACCAATGACTGAGTAACCGCCTTTGCATTGTTAGGTTCCCCTTTGCGGATATAGGCCCAGGCTGTTTCTTCTTGAGCCTCCGTCCAATACTCCGAAGACTTCGAAACCTTTTCATAGTACTTAATAGAAGAATCAAAATAACCATTCTGAAACAACAGACGGGCCGCCGTGATCTGCATTAAATCCGGACTCACAGGGGCTTGAGGGTTCTTCATTAAACGACTTAAAACCAAAGCTGCTTTATCTGCCTGGTCCTTCAGCGCATACGAAAGAACAATCTGCCAGTCCAATCGACCTTTGATATAGCTGTTTGCAGTGGCTTGAGCAGAAAGCTTTTCAATGTCTTCGATCTTAGGACTTTGGGAAGCAAGAAGTTCTTCTGTCTTGACCCAGAGACTGTGATCTAGTCCAAAAATATTTTCCCAATCTTGGCGCCAAGAGACTTGAGCAAGCCCCCAAGCATAGTGATTCACAGGCGCCGAAGTTCTCCACTCTTCTTGCAAGACTTCACTTATTTGCTGGGGATTCTCGGCCGAAAATAGAGTCTGCAGGCCCCGTACCGGCAAGCCCGCTCTGAATAAAGCCAATCCAAACATGGCTCGGCCATTTGCAGATTTCTGAAAAATTGTCCCCTCGAAAGCACGAGGAAATTGCAAACTTGCTTTGTCCCATTCGCTAGCTTCCACATAACGTAAGAAAATATTTTGTTCTGTATTCGGCGCGCCGATGCCCCTTCTAAGAGTCGAAACGAGAGGCGACATTTTTGTGAATTTAACAGCCGAAGTCTGGCCAACTTGATCTGTCGGATTACCACCCTCTAAAAGACTCTCTAGATCATTTGCTAAGGCAAAGTTTAAGCTCGCCAAAAGAAGACCAAAGCTCAGCAAACACTTCATAACAACCAACCCATTTGCACTGAGGCCAAGGCGAGATCCATCGACTTCTTGGTTTCAAAATACGTCACTTCGTAACTTTGATATCGCATCTCTAACCGAGTTGAAAAATTTTTAGTCAGCCAAAAAGCAAACCCCGCACCTGCGGTGTAGGTTGGTGCCGGCCCCGAGAACAGTTCCACCTGCCCATAACCACCAAGCAGATAAAAATCAAAGTGAGCCACGGCTTTATCTAGTAAATTTAGCTTTCCGTAGATGGGGGACCAATTAAGCAAGGCCATCGCTTGTGTTTTGGCGTAATCAAACTTAGGATAGGGAAATCGAGGGCTCTCGGGATTTTCAAGGCGATCAGCCTGAGCCTCTGCTATCAGAGACTCTCCCTCTGGAGTCAGAGTGTTAAAAGACCAATTGTATTTAGCCCCTACTGCCCACCGAGAATTAAAGTGAAACATGGCATTGAGACCAATGTTTTTTGTTCTTGAGTAAGTCTCGCCGCCAAAGGTGCCAGAAAATTCAGGTGCGAGTTCAAAGCGACGAAGCAAAGAAACAGTTCGGTTTTGCACAATGCTGATATTTTCTTCTGGTTGCAAGGCTTTTGCTTTTTCTAAAAATATTTTATTTCCACCAAGAGAGTCAAAATCAGTATCAGAGACAGCGGCGTTTTTTTCTTCGGCCGCCAGAGCTGAAGAGGCGATCAAGGACAAAATCAAAATTAATTTTCTCATATTTATTTCCCTTTACCTATGGTTTCGCTGGGAGGAGTGGGGGCACTTTTTGGCGGCAAGACGCGTATTGGAAAAGATAACTTTTTTACCTCAGAAGGAGGGTTTCCCCATTCCTGCCTATTTTTAACCACAACCTCAGCGTCAATAGCATGCACCTTCAGAGGTGTCCCGACAGCCGGTGTCCACTCAAAAACGCAGTGCTGCTGAGAGTCCTCATTCGACGGCACGCTTTGACAATCCACAACTGCTCCAGGAGGCAAATTGGTAAAGGTCGGGGCCTGCAAAACCCCTTCATCTTTAGGATCAAAAATGACAAAACTGTAATTGATTGGTTGCCCAGTAAAAACAGAAATTTCATTCCGCCATGTCGAGGTTAAATCAGAAAAAGAAGTAAAAATTATTACATCTACATACTTGCTTTCGCTAGCTATCCCTCCAAAGGAGTAGGCCACAAGGTTTGCGGCGAAATTAACTCTCGTATCCGTAACCTCGACCCCATTCAAATTTAAAGTCAGATCAAACACAAAGTCCCCATTAGGTAGACGCTCTTTCGAACTTACCTTCGTAAACCCGGCCAAGTTATTGCCAGAGTAAGGAGGGTGGAGAACCAAAACGGGCCACGTTAATTCCGAACTGGTCGCATTTTGATCTCGAACGACAACACTAAATTTCGTCGACTCGCCTTCACGAATGGACGTCAACTCCGGAACAGAAATGATTGTAGGTTTTAAAAATGTTTTTTTAATCATCACTGGTACCGCTTCATTCTTGACTATCACGGCCTCTGGATTTCTAAAAACGACTTGAATTTCTACTTGCTTCAGGACACTGTCCTCGCTCCCCGCAGTTCCAAAGGGCGGAGTCCAAGAAAAAATGCCTGTTGTCGGATCAAAGGCGGCATAGGGAAAATCATCTTTGTTTTTAATTGAGATGTCTGGGGCAGAATATCCCGGCAATAAAATTCTTGCTTCTATCTTAAAACTTCCCGGAAAACTTTCCTGAAAAGTGTAGGAGGAAACAGTATCAATAATAATATTATCCGGCGGAAGGCCGTCCTTTGGCTTCTCGCCTCCGGGACTTGGCTTGCCAGAATTATTCGGCCATGGTTGACCTTCCATCGGATCTTGATTCCATTTTGAGCAGCCACCAACACCTACAACGACGAAAATAATACTCAGTATCTTTATCATATTTTTCATATTAACCCTGTCCTGCCCTTCTTAATACAAACGGATAACTCACTTTGACGTCTACACCGCCCTGGGGAAGCGGAAATTGCCATGTTTTTAATCTCATCACGATGCAGTCTTCGATTATTTTGGACTGCATGGTTGAGCTTTCCAGGGAAGCTGTTCTAACGAGTCCATTTCCACCGATTGTGAAAGCCACAGCCACCCTTCCGTGAAGGTTCGGATCGCCCTGGAGACCTTGTTCGTAACAAAAACGAACCTGTCCGAGATTTTTATTGATCACCGCTGCAATTTGGTCACGATCAAGACCCGACTCAACGCTGGCTTCTTGCACTAAGGCTATTGGACTATTTCCAGCAGAGCCAATAAGACTCAACTTACCGTAACCAGCCTGACCACCACCTTTGCCTTTGGTTCCATACCCCCCAGCGCCTTGGATATTTCCTCCAACACCCACGGGAGCGGCAACCACTCCCTTTGCATATAAGGAGGTTTGAACACCTCCGCTGCCTTGGGTGCCACCACCTAAACCAGGTCCTGCAGACGTATTAACAGCCCCCAAGTCTATTCCACCTTTTTGTGTGCCAGTTTTGAGGCTACCTAAAACCGCGAGAGCTCCTCGGCGCTTCAAGGTGTTGGTTTTTGTTGCAACCTTGGTTTGCTCTACCGTCTCTTGAGGTGTGTTTGTCATCACCTGAGTCTCTACTTTTTGTTTGGGCGGCATGCTCTTAATAATCTTTACTACCTCTTGCTTCAAGCTCTGCTCAATCTTTGGAGTCATCAGAGGCAAGGTGCGAATATAGGTTAAAAAAACAACCGACACCAACAAGACGGCAAACAAAATAAAATACCAGCGCCGCTCACCCTCTTCCACTAGATTTTCATCTTTATTGAGAGTGCCAACGCTCTCCACCAACTTGAGATGTCCAAGCTCTCCGATCAAAAAAGGTTTGGTTTCTAGTTCGCATTGACTGATTTGGCCAATAGACTCAAAGGGAATTTTCTTCTTTGCTAAAAAATCAGTCGAAGGCACAACTTCCAATCGGCGAGTGTCTCCTCGGCGAATAACCTGAACTGGACCGCCGCCCCACTGATAGGATCTTAAAACTGTTCCGTTGCTATCTTCGAGTACAAGTCTTTTTTCCATCGTACCCCCTAGTAACTTCCTGCTGAACTTTTTATGCGATCCTTAAAGTCAGAACGAACACCGATCAAGGCATCAAGCACCTTATCCTCTTCAACCGTATTCACCGCCTCTTCAGAGAAGTGGTACTTTCCTTGAACCAAAATATCTTCGAAATTATGAGAAATCGCCGAGGTCTCAGACTTTTTTGGAGTGACGGCCGTCGTTGTTGGCGCGGCCTGGGCTATGGCACTGACTGCGGTCAATGTAAAAATTAAAGCTCTCATAGAGTCTCCTGACTGCTATTTTTCTGAAGTCCCTCGATGCGATTTTGCAGATATTGACTCATCGCCATGTTTTCCGACTTTTTTTCAAGCTCTAACAACGACTGCAGAGCCTTCTTGTCGAAAGGACTTTGATTCACCAAATTGCGGGCCTTTTGAATTTCTTGAATCCCGGGCTTTTCTGCCTGCTGCTTGTTTGATTCTTCTACTGAAAACTCAGCAAGTGCTATTTTTGCAGATTCAGGAGCAATCTCACGCAGAGCTTTCACCTCAACTAAAATCAAATTTCGCAACTCCACTTGCTCCCAAGTCGCTTTAAGCGAAGAAACCCAGTGCGTGCCTTTCCAAAATTCTTCTACTTTCATTTTCGTAGCCACTGCTTTCGCTTGAAAAGGCGTTGCTTGCGCTGAGAGCAAACTCATATACTGTTGCTGCTCTTCGTCCGTTAGACCCTCTGGAAGTGGCGCCGACATAAGTTCATTGTAAAAGCGTTCACTCTCTTTGCCGAGCAGGTCTAAGGCGACGAGCTGAGAGGTAAAATCTGCCGCCGCGATTGCCTGTTTGGTTAAAGCCTCGAGCTTATTCAAAAGGTCCGCACGGGCCTTAATCGAAGATGCTAATTTTCGATCATTCTTGGCGTCTAATTTATGGGTTGTGATTTTCGTTTTTAACCCTGCAAAATCCCTCAAAAAGCCTTGTCTCAAAAGAAGCTTTCCAGGCTCAGTTGATTTAAGAGCTCCATCTTTACTAACCCTTTTTAAAATCTCCCCGTTCGAAGTTTTTGCAATGGCCTCCGTATAGAGCTGAGCCATCAATTGCGGAGACTTAGCCAAAATGCCGCGGTAAAGTTCGATTTCTTTCTCTGGAACCTTTGATTTTCGCACGAGCTCTGCCGCCACAAGTTTTTTATTTTCTTCGTCGCTGCTCTTTTGCAAATACTGACTGTAGTAGTTAACGCTTTTCTGGCCCGAAAGTTCTGCAAAAATGGCCATTTTTAAAATTTTCTCGTCAGGCTTAAGACTGCTTTGCAGCATACCTGTCGCGGACAATGCCCCAGCAAAATCCAAAGCCATCTCGGACATATACGCTTTACGAGTCCAAGCGAACTCTCTGTCCGCGGCAGACACCCCCGGCTCAAGTAACAACTGGTCCGCTGCCGCCTGGGCCTCCAAATACCTATTAAGTTTTTCAGCCAAAATTAATTTGTTTTTATAAAATTTCACTCTGTCTTCTGGTGCGGCCTGAGACGGATTGAAGTTTTTCAACTCGGAATAAGCCGCCTCAGAACTTGTCCCAAGAGCATTTGCGGATTTTGTTAAGATTGCTTTTTGCACGATCGGAAAAAAATCACCCGCCCACTCTGGCGATAAAGTGGCATACTCATTGGCCCAAACAATCAGAGTTGTCTCCTCTTTGAGTAAAACCAGAGCATCCAAAGACAAATCAGCCGCTTGTTTGCGAACCGGCATTGGACCCGACTTATCAAGTGCCAACTTACGTAACTCCTGAGAGGCCGGTAAATACTTTGCAGTTTCATACAGGCGATGAGCTTTTTGATACTGAACCTCAAAGAACTTAGTCTTCTTTGGCGACTGCTCAAGATAAAGATCATATGCCTGACTTATCAATTTTTCGTCTTTAGCTTCTTCAGCGATATCCAACATCTCTACAAGCGTGCTCTCTAATTTGTCAGGTTGTTTTGAATCAAGTTTCAAAAGAGCCCGAGCTTGGTCAAAGGACTTCCAGGCTTCCGGCCAATTTTTTAGTCCTTTGGCGACTTGAGCACTATAAATATGCATGTCGATATCATCTGAAAAATTCATCAAATACTGCTGATAGGCCTTCAACAATTCCGCACTAAGGGTCTTTTTTTCAAGTTGATTCCAAGAAACAACAAACTGTCGAGAACGACGGCGCAGTTCTTCGCATTGAGCCGTCTTGCAGGTTTTTAAATCCTTCCAAATATCCATTGCTGACTCGAAGGCGGCTATGCCGTCACTTTTTTTATTTGTATCAAAGTAAAGTTGCGCCATAGAGACTTTAGCCACCAAACGATCTTCTGCTTTATCCATATAACCAACGACAAAATTCCAGACCATCAAGGCTTCTATTTTTTTGCCGATTCGTTCAGCATCAAGAGCTAAACCTCTCAAGTTTTGCACTTTGACGGATGCGGGACTTAACTTGAAAAGGCTGTCAGTGAGATCCTTGTCTATGTTTTGTGCGGCAATAAAAGTAGCATAATCACGACTGACTTCTTCTTGAAACTGAGAATCGATTGGAGCTCCATCTGCGCCATTTCGATTGAGCAATGAGGGTGTTTTCAGTATCTTTTCTATTTGGGCTGTGGCGGCCTTTGTCTCGCCAGTATTAAACAAACACCAAGCCGCGCGATAAGCCGCAAGCCCCTGAGAAGCGGCCGCTGGATTATTGCCAACTTCACGATAAAAACCTTGAGCTTTGGCGAAATCGCGGCGTTTAAAATAGATTTCCCCCAAAGAAAGCTGAGCTTCGCCCTTTAGTTCGGGAGCTAAATTTTGACCAAGAATTTTTTGATAGTACTGAATGGCCTTAGCCTCTTCGCCGACCATCTGGTAAAGGTGACCCACTTGGATCATCACCTTGGCTTGGACGCCCTCCGGAGCCCGATCCATTACTTCTGTATAGAGTCTCAAAGCTTTTTTTCGATCTAAATCCCCACTCTTACACTCTTCACAAGGCCCTTCGAGCTCTTTCATAGAATAAACTCGAGCCCTCTCTGTATAAAGATCCGCGAGGCGCAGGGTGACCGCCACCTTCGAAGAATCCTTTGGCGCTAAACCTTGGTAAACGCGCTCGAGCTTCTCAATCAAAAGATTGCGATTGCCATCGTCCATCTGCGCCGAAGCAATAGACACCAGCCCTACAAAAGAACACACGACAGTCGCAGTGCAAAAAACAATCTTTAACATAAATATCCTTACCTATGTTTTACGGCTCTACTTCATTAGAACCGCAAAGCGAATATCACTGAAACCAGCATGAGACGCTGCCAAAATAACCTGATTCAGCTCTTCGTATTTTAAACGACGATCTCCCTGAATCATTAAGATCCCAGGATACTCCGCACCTGGATGAGTCTCTTTAAATTGCTTACGCAAAGCCAAGAAGGACTCAACTAAAGCTTCGACCCCGACTTCTTTTTCTTCAAGGTAGATCTTTCCGTCTTGAAGTTTGACCACAGGATTTCTCTCTAAGGACTCAGCAAGGGAAGCCTTTGGCAGCTCCTGACCCTTTCCAATAAAAAGCATATCTCCCGTACTAGAAAAGCTCATCAGTAAGAAGATAACCAGAATCGAAAAAGCATCAATTAAGGCCGTTAAAAGCAGATCTGCTGCCAGAACTCGAGACCACTTGCCGTGCTTCGGGTGAATGTAAGATTGAGAACCTACCACCGTTTGCAGTGCCGTTTCGTGAAGAACACTTTGACTTGCTAACACTGTCGCCTCTCTTAAAGTGGGGCCACACCCAAATCGGTCAGGCCTAGTTTTTTAAATTCGTCCATCAAAGCGATAATATCTTCATAAGAAGTTTTCGCCCGCGGCTGTAT
Organism: Pseudobdellovibrionaceae bacterium; assembly: GCA_016719575.1. Classification (GTDB taxonomy): domain Bacteria; phylum Bdellovibrionota; class Bdellovibrionia; order Bdellovibrionales; family Bdellovibrionaceae; genus JACMRP01. The sequence goes on from JADJYV010000006.1 coordinate 329,376, forward strand.
CAAGGCGGTCTTCAGGCCAGGATCCTTGCTCGTTAATTGAGCCAGAATGCGACTCAGCTCACCCACGTTTGCATGACCATCAAGCCCCGCAATCTTTAAATTTGTAAGAGCCGCGGGAATCAAAGAAGACTGCTGAACATTAAAAGTCAATTGCCCATCGTCCGCCATAAAAACCCACATCAATGGTTTTTTGGGAGTTTCAGCTTGAGACTGCCCGCCAACCGCTTGTTTGACATTCATGGAGCCGATATTAAGCCAGACCGCTGTCAGCAGCAAAAAACAGATACAGACTGACAGCAAATCAATACAGGGAATCAGATTAATTTCGAAATCAAGATGCTTCTTGTGCTTTCGCATAAGACACTCCCTTAAGCGTTAATTTCGGCTTGAGACTTCTCAAAATTTCCACTTTTGAAGGATTTAAATCCAACGGGTTCGTAGGCAAAGGACAACCAATTGAAGGCCTTGAGTGCGCTGTGATTTAAGTCATCGGCCAAACGATTGGAACGGTTTTGCAAAATTGCGTAAGCGACAAGAGCCGGAATCGCCGCAATCAAGCCATAGGCCGTTGCATTCATCGCTTCAGAGATCCCCGCAGCAAGCAAAGCAGCCTTTTGCGAAGGCTCTGCATAAGAAACCGCAGCAAATGATTTGATCATCCCTGTGATCGTGCCTAATAGCCCGGTCAAGGTAGCCACGTTTCCTAGCATTGAAAGAAAACCTGTTCTGCGATCTAGATTGGCGTTTTCTGTTACCAAAACTTCATCCATCTTTCCTTGGATTTCTTCTTTGCCGCCCAAGTGCTTTGCCGCCCTCGCGCCGGCAACGATCGCCCGAGCAACCGGAGAGGTTCCTTCAAGCGTTTGCGCCTTTTGGATAACAACATCTAGCTCGCCTCGACGAACATTGTCCTCAAAACCCGCGATCACTTTATGCTGGTTAAGTTTTCTCATGAAAAAAAGCGCGTAAGTTCGCTCAATCATGATTGCGATAGAAACCAACTGAATTACCAAAATTGGCCACATCCACAAACCACCGTGTTCAAATGCCATTGCGATCTTAGAAAGTACGTCCATGCTGTCCCCTCAAATTAATTTGCATTAGTAGAAAATGCTCTTGCTAGACTAAAGGAGAGCAAAGCTTGAAGAGTGTGTCATTATTTTTTTTACTTCTTCAAATAAAAGTCACCACGCCATGTCACAACAGCTTTGTGGTTTACCCCCCCTGGGTGAAGAGACTAGAACTTCTGGATGTTTGATTTTCTCTTACTTTTCACCTCTGTCATTGCCGGCGTCCTCGGGGCCATCCTCGGTCTCGGCGGCGGCATTATTCTCGTCCCTGCCCTGACCCTTTTGCTTCATGTCAATATCCGTTATGCTGTCGCTGCAAGTCTTATTTCTGTCGTAGCAACATCTTCAGGGGCTGCCTCAACCTACCTCAAAGACAACTTCACGAACGTAAGAATCGCCACTTTATTAGAGGTCGGAACAGTCACTGGGGCTATTGCTGGCTTCCTCCTCGCGCAAAAAATCAACAGCACCGAATTATATTTTTTATTTGGCTGCATGCTTTTTTTATCAGCAGTTTTAATGTTAAAAAATCGCAAAACTCCTCTGCCAGGCGATGAGCACGCCTGGGCGAAAAACCTTAAGCTTTCTGGTGCAAATTATAATGTTGCAGGGGTCCCCTGGGCCCTTGGAGTGATGTTTGTCGCTGGCGTTCTGTCTGCTCTCCTCGGTATCGGTAGCGGAATTTTGAAAGTTTTGGCGATGGATGGAGCTATGAAACTCCCCATCAAGGTTTCCACTGCAACTTCAAACTTTATGATTGGAGTCACCGCTGCTGCTAGCGCCGGCGCCTATCTCCTCAGCGGCGACGTCAGACCAGAACTTGCCGTTCCAATTTCTATCGGCACCTTGGCGGGTTCGCGGATCGGCGCCCGTCTTATGCTAAAAATGGAGGCAGCCTTGATTCGAAAAATATTTATGATCGTTTTAACACTTGTTTCTTTTCAAATGATGTTAAAAGGACTTGCTCTGCATGAATAAAAAACTCTCTGAATTATTACGTTACGGAGTTTTGACTTCGGGGCTTTTGATGCTGCTGGGATGGCTCAGCACCCTTGATTTCAATAAAAAATCGTTGCCATCATTGAGCGAATATCAAACAAGCGCTTCCTTGGTGACAATCCTGACCCAGGCAATAGAGCAAAGTCAGTGGGGCCTGCTTCTTTCTTATGCGGGCTTAGCTTTGCTCGTCGCTCTGCCGGTCTTCCGGGTGTTCGTAACCATTCCATTTTTCATCAAGCAAAATGAAAAGATTCTGGCCTTTGCGGCGGCCTTTGTTTTCGTTATTTTAATTGTTAACTTTGCTATCAGTCTTGATTTTTAAGGAGCCTGTTTATGAAAAAGACTTTCCTGTTTTCCTCTCTTCTTTTAGTTGTGGCTTGCACCCAGGCGCCCGTCAAAGAATACAATTGGATTTCATTGTCGGAAAAAGGGCTCATGCAAAACTCAGTGCGCGTTTTAAAAGAGAGCAAAGAGTTTAAAACCGACCATGGTTTTAAAGACCTTGAAATCAAAAAACACTCATTGGCTCCTTCAGAAAAGAGCTACAATAAAATTGTTCTCCTCGGCGACACCGGTTGCCGCCTCAAAGAAGGCGCCTACGGAAGGGCCTATCAAAACTGCAAAGATCCCCAAGAGTGGCCCTATGCCAATGTCATCGAAAAAGTCGCAGCAGAAAAACCAGATCTTGTTATCCATGTGGGCGACTATCACTACCGAGAGCATTGCAGTGAAGGCAAGCCCTGCCGGCAGATGACGGACACCATCGGTTATGGGTGGAATTCTTGGCAGGCGGATTTCTTTTTACCAAGCACTCCGGCCTTTGCAGCCATTCCCTGGCTTTTTGTTCGCGGCAATCACGAGGATTGCAAGCGGGCCTTTGAGGGATACAAACTCATCTCTGAGCAAAAATGGGATAAAGACTGTGTTGCTGCCGAAAAAACAGAATATATCCAACTTGGTGATGTTCTAATTGTTCAGCTCGACTCTTCAAGTGTTTCTGATGATCCGAGCAAAACCGATCAAGTTTCTTTTTGGGAACAACAGTTCAAAGACATCGAACAAAATCTCCAAAACTCAAAAGCAAAACATATTTGGCTCTTTACTCACAAGCCTATCACTGGCCTTGTTGATGCCGGAGACAATAAAGTCGCAATGACCAACGTTCACTTGCAAAAAGCTTTTGCCAAAACCAACCTCAATAAAAAGATTGAGTTGACCGTTGCCGGCCACATTCACAACACCCAATACCTGCTAGCAAAAGGATTCCCCCTCCAATTGGTCGTCGGAAATAGCGGCTCAGCCCTTGACCCCATCGAGGACTTTAAAACTCCTGAAAAGATTCTTAAAACAAAATTCGAAGGCGTGACCGTTATAAAATTCTCTACCACCTCAACATCAGATCGCGACTTTGGTTATGCCGTGTTGTTCAAAGAACCCGGAACAAACAAATGGATGATTGGCTTTCATAACATGAAGGGAGAGAGGACGCTCACCCTACCCGCAGCGCTTTAGGCAGATAAGAAAATAAGAAAACATTTGAGGAGCTTTTTGGGTTTTGGATAATAAAAAAGCCCCTTGCTGGGGCCTCTAGGAACAATTTATTGGGGCAGTTCTCGAAATTTTAGTTCGAACCGCTTTTCTTTGCATCACTGGCCGGAGTGGGTGTTGAGGCCTCAATATCCAAGACTTGGCGGCTTTTTTTATTCACTTTGAACGAAACCTTGGAACCCCTTTTTTGGCTTTCGGTTAGAGCTTTAAAGATGCCATAATTTTTTGATCCGCTCGGAATAAAATAGCTTTCTTTGAGATCCGAAAAAAACACTTCGGTCATTCCATTTTTTCGCATCACTTTGACGGTTCCCGAAAGGGACTCTTCGAACTCGTTGGGAGTGACTTTAACCTCAGAACTTGACTTCGGGCTTGAGCCCGTCGTCGAACTCGGGCTGACATTTGTAATCGGTCCCGTCGCAGGGTTTGATGTCGAGCCCTCTTCTTGGCCTGACTCGCGCTCTGCCTCTGATTCACTTTTTACTTCAGCTAAAACCATGATTGGAAATAAGAACACCAACAAAATCAATCGACAAAACATAAACGGCACCCCTTCTTAAGAACCCACCCAGGTAGAATACTCGAGACTGCAAAAAATATTAACCCGCAGTCTTTGACTGACCTTGCGTGTTAATATAATGTCCAGGGGGAATGCGTATACTGCAGTTGCTTTCTCAAATTCAACCGACCGGAGCTGAGGCCTATGCCATCGTCGTTGCCAATTGGCTCTCAGATCAAGGTCATGAGGTTTACTTTGCCTCTGACAAACTGCACAGCCAAACAAGGCAGCCATTCTTTCCTCTCGCCGTGCACTCAAACTCACTTTTGACTCGCATCCAAAGCACGTTGAAACTTCGGCAACTTCTCAAAAGTAAATCCATTCAGGTAATTCATTGTCATTCAAGAGCCGCCGCTCGTTTGGCTTATTGGGCCACTTTAGGTAGCAATATCGCAGTCACTTCAACTTTGCATGGGCGACAGCCCATTTCACTCTCGAAAAAGCTATTGAATATCTATGGCGATCCGGTTCTCTGTATTTGCGAAAATGTTGTCGCCCTGATGACTGAAAAACTCAGAATGAACCCTCGAATTCTGAAGCTGGTACGCAACCCTGTTGACTGCCACCCCCTCACCTTCCGCGAAGCTCCCCCAGAAAAATTAAAAATTGCTTGGATCGGAAGATTCACAGGCCCAAAAGGAGAACGTGCAAAACAATTGTTTTTGGAAGTTGCACCAAAATTACTCTCAGAGTTTTCAGATTTACAGATTGATTTTATTGGCGGCGACGCGGCTGTTCTTGGCGTTCAAACAGAATCGCCCCGACTTAAAGTCCAAAATCACTTAAACAACCTCGACAAAGAACTCAGCAATTACCAACTGGTCCTTGCTTCCGGTCGTGTCGCTATGAGTGCCCTTCTTTGCGGAGTTCCCACCTACGCAATCGGCGAGTATAAAAGCGAGGGTCTCGTTACACGCGAATCCTTTCCGTCAGCTCTCGCTAGTAACTTTGGAGACATCGGCCCCGATGGCGAACCCACCTCCGCAATTGACTTTAAAAAAATCGGCGAAGATCTTCGCCAGTTTCTTCTCGCAAGAGACTCTCTGAGCGCAAAATCCGAACGCCAAGCTCTACGCCAACTGGTGTTGCAAAATTTCGATCACGAGGTCATCTGCCGTAAAATCTATAATTCCTACAAGTCAGCCTATTTTAAGAAAAATTATCGCAAAAGCATCCCCGTTCTTATGTATCATAAAATACCAGACACAGAGTTAAATAGCCGGCACCGCATCTTTGTGACTAAAGACAACTTTAAGAAGCACCTCGATTTTTTTAAAAACAAAGGCTTTGTCACCTTGCAATTTCGGGATCTTGAAGATTTTCGCTCTGGAAAAAAGGATTTCTCGCTCTTTCCCAAAAAACCATTGATCTTAACCTTTGACGATGGCTACGTTGACAACCTCAAGAATGTGGCCCCTTTGCTAGTGCAATATCAAATGAAAGCCGTTATTTATCTTCTCGCTGATCACAGTATCACTCACAACTTCTGGGATGATGATGGCAAAGAACCCACACACTCTCTGATGACCCTAACTCAAAAAAAGGAGCTTCTCACCAGTAAAGTCTTCGAAGTCGGCTCCCATGGTCTTCGTCATCAAAAGATCACTGAGATGACAGAGTCCGATGCTTTGACAGAACTCAGAGAGTCCAAAGCCAAATTAGAAAAGGACCTCTCGACCACTGTCTCGAGTTTTGCCTACACCTATGGAGTCACCTCTAAACGCGCCTCTGAGCTGGCGGAACAAGCCGGCTATGAGTTTGCAGTCAATACCGACTCCGGTGGCCTTCTCCTCGAAGAAAACCCCTATGCTATCTTTAGAATTAACATTTTCCCTGAAGACGGCCCTCAGCAATTATGGAAAAAAACAGCCCGGTGGTACCGTCGTTATTTTTATTTAAAACGCGGACGTTAATTCCAATTAAGAAATCCCAAGCGCCTTGAAAGTTTGTACGATCGCCACGGCAAGAGAGTAGGCGACAAGGTTAAAGACGACCAATTGAATCAATGCAAAGCGGATCGAACCCATTTCTCGGGCTGCCACTGCCACTGTTGACATGCATTGAAGTGCAATCATAAAAAATACTAAGAGTCCGACAACACTCCCCAGGGTAAAAATCTTTTCACCGTGACGATTTACAGCGGTCGCCATTTGTTCTAAAAGATTTCTTTGCACAGAATCTTCATCAGAATCCACAATGTTAAATGTAATTGCTAAAGAAGAAACAAAAACCTCACGAGCAGCAAAGGCTGAGACCAAGCCGATCCCCACTCGCCAATCGACTCCCATCGGTTCCACCAAAGGCTCCAAAAGGTGCCCGAGTTGACCTGCATAACTCTGCTCCAATTTTTGCTGCGAATCTTCCATCTGATAATTTGGAAAGGTCGCTGCCGCCCACATAATTCCGGCAAAAATGAAAATCGGTGGACCGGCGCGTTTAACGTACGACATGGTCCGCGTCAAAGCCTGACGGAGAAGAACTTGCAACCGCGGCCGCCGATACAAAGGCAATTCCATCATAAAAAATGAATTCTGCCCCGCTGGCAAAAAACGATTTACAATTGCGGCAGCTATAGCCCCGACAAAACCCGCCGCAAAATAAAGTGTGGCTAAAGTCAGACCGGCTTTCCAAGCTGGTTGCCCCTTAAAGACAAAGGCCAAAAGCAATGCATACACCGGCAGGCGGGCTGAGCACGTCATCAGTGGAATAATAAAAGTTGTAATCCAACGATCTCGAGACGAAGAAATATTCCGGGTTGCAATCATTGCTGGCACAGCACAGGCAAAACCCGACAACACCGGCACAAAGGATCGCCCACTCATGCCCACCAAAGAAAAAGGCCGATCAATAAGAGTCGCCGCTCGAGCTAAGTAGCCCGTGCTTTCAAGAATTCCAATGCCTAAAAATAGAACAAATATTTGTGGCACAAATACGAGAACGGCACCAAAGCTTGAAACAACTCCATTTGCCAAAAAGTCGGTCCAAAGAGAGCCAGGGGCCCAGGCACTAACGACCGAATTTAAATCTCCGAAGAAGCTATCCACAATGTCCATCAAGGGGGCCGCAAGCCAAAAAATACTGGTAAAGAGAGCTGTCATGATAAGGACAAATAACAGCAAACCAAAAATAGGATGCAAAAAGTATCTATCCAAAAGCTGCGTACTCTTAACCACCTCTTGAAGTCGACTCTGTCCCTGTTCCGACTTCTGATTCAAAACAAGCTTGGCTAGTTCATCGCAATCTTGAATCTTGCGATCCTGAGCTTCAAACCCCCAGGGCACAGGCTTACGCACTTGAGGCTGAGGCTTTAGCTCGCGAATAGCTTGAACCAATTCTCGCAAACCGCCGCCCAGAAGACCATCAAAGGAAATCACCGGACACTGAAACTCTTTTTCTAAAAGGCTCAAATTTGGATGTATACCCTGCTTACGCAATAGATCCGACATCGTCAAAGCAATCACCATCGGAAAACCTGTTTCACGGACCTGTTGTGCAAGTTGTAGGTGCCGGGACATTTGCGTTCCATCGACTACGACCACCACAGATTTTACTCTGCCTAATTCGGGGTTTTCGTAAAGCGCTTTTATTGTCACTTCTTCGTCAGCACTTTTAGGGTGAAGACTGTAGGTCCCCGGAGTGTCCATCACCCACAAGATTTCTTCATCCGCTGTCCGCAAATGAGAAGCTAATCTTCCAAGTGAATACTCTACCGTTGCCCCGGGATAGTTCACAGTTTTAAAGTTTGATCCTGTCAACCAATTGTAAAGAGTTGTCTTACCACTATTGGGCGCGCCAACAAGAGCCACCGAAGACGTTTTTACTGTGCTTGAATCAAAGTGCACTCAGCCTCCTCCGCCCGAAGAGCTAAAAAACTTGTGCCAAATTGAACAATCAAAGGCCCCTTCAAGGGAGCCCTTCCGATCAATCGGATTTTTTGTCCTCGGTGCAATCCCATTTCATGTAGACGCTCACAAATCACCGAGACTCCCTTGAAATCAGTGATCTCAAGATCTGCTGGAATGATTTGAGTTTGGGCATAATCTAACAAAGTCATGAACTGTAGCTATCCTGAAGCAGAGGTCTTTGAGAAGACTTTTCTAATACTCCCTTGAATTGAAAGCAAAATGAGAATCATGGACACCACAGTCCGCATGGCGCAGCGCGCATCTTTGGCGACAGCACTAATGTCCAGTTCTGCTTAGGTCCTAAGACTTTTGGTTAAGTTTCAATACCAAACTCCGATCGAGAAGGCATGAAAACACTGCTTTGGTTGGGTTTATTTATAGCAATATGTTCGAGCTCGAGCTCGCAAGCTGAAAATTACTATTCACCACTTCTTTGCCCGGTGGGCGAAAGTTTCTTACGAATCGAAAACGCCTCTGGGTCTATTGAGTCCTTTTGGTTTCAAACCTTTGGTTCTTCTCCTTTTTTCGAAAAACATTATGAACTAGGTCCCAAAGAGACCCGCGTACTCGCTATCGGCAGCGATTACACCGCAGACTCAAGCGCCATCGCCATCAAAACCCATAACGAAAACCTCAAATTCACTGCTTTCTGTAAAACGAAGGGTCATTCTTGGCAGCTAGAAAAACTAAACTCCCCGTGGAAGAGCCTCAAAATTCCGCCACAGTCCAAAAGAATAAGCTTTCACCTTCTTAATTTAGCGCAAACAAAAAATAGAATTTCAATCGAGTTCGAATTTTTACCAGGTCAGACTCAAAGCCTGCCCCTGTCCGAAGGCTTTGCCACAAACACGATAGAAGTTCTTATCCCTCAAGGGGCAAGACGAATCCTCCTTCGCGGTCAAGGACGCTGGACAGGCAAGGCGTTCAGCGAGTTGCTTAAGGAAATTCCTTTGCAAGATGAAGTTCAAGTTCTTCAACAGGCTTCTGCATATAAATACTTTTTATTTCAATCTCCTGGTGGAAACGACAGCTTTGTCGTCCCCATGGATAACCCCAAACTCATCGAACAAACCTTAGAACAAATTCGTGATCCACAAAAAAGAAGACTTCTTGTCGCTCGAGTGGGCAAATCGCTTGAAAGCACCAATCGCGATATGCTAAGTGCCGTAAAAACCCCTTGGTCCTGGTCTGTCGTGGAGGCACAAAACTACGCTGACTTTGCCCATATCAGCTGCGATGGCACCCCTAGTGTCGTTGAAGAAAGACTCAACGAGTGGCTCATAAATACCGGTGGTACAATCTGCTTTTGGAACTTTCGCGTCGTGCGCGAGCTCTCGCATCGCGAGATTATGCAGTCACCCTGGTCGTCGCCCCTTGACCTGGAGTCTCTTCGACATAAACACTGACAAAGCTCACTTTATAAGTGCGAAACTCGGCCAAAAAATCTTCCGCTAAAAGCCGTGATAACTGCTCCACGCTTGTATTTCTAACTGGAAGCAAGACTACTTCGTTAGCTGGAAACACATAAAAACGATCACGAAACGTGACTTCGAGACCCAGTCCCCGCTTTTGAAATTTCATTTCTGCATGTTGCTCTGGCAATATCACCATCTCATCCCAAAGATCGAGACGATCCTTAATGTATTTCTTGAAGACATTAAAATCGATGAAGAATCCGGAAGTCTCAAGTGCTTCCAGACCAAGAATCCCGATCTCGACCCTGACCTGGTAATTGTGACCATGGAGTTTCTCGGCACGATGATCATCGAAAATCAAAAAATGGGCTGAAGAGAATTTAAAATTTTGTTTTGCCAATTGTAAGGTCGTCGTTGTCATAGTATTCCTATAGCATGAAATTTAAACTCAAACAGCATTTTCAGATAGAGTCCGCAAGGTTTTTACCTCATTTGGATAAAAGTCATCCCTGCTCGGCCATGCATGGTCATAGTTTTAAAATCTCTCTCACCCTCCTTGGAGAAACCGATGCCAAGCTAGGCTGGGTGATAGATTACAATGAAATTAAACTTAAAATGAAACCCCTCCTAGAACAATTGGATCACAGGGTTTTGAATGAAGTCCCTGGCCTTGAAAATCCTACCACTGAACTCCTGGCTAAATGGCTTTTCGAAAAAGGCGTTAAAGTTTTGCCCCTCCTAACTCAGGTGAGCATTTCAGAAACTCAAGATAGCGAGTGCTGTTATCCAGCCGATGTTTAACTTTGCAGCTTATGTGGGCGGTGGGGCCCAAACTAAGGCCTGACCATAACGAACATAACGATTGAGTTTCAGTTTTCCGGGATAAAGAGCTCTAAAACCTTCACTGTATACCATCACTACCGTGCTGCCCATTCGAAACATTCCAAGCTCTTGGCCCTTTTGAATTTCGATGGGATCTTGATATTCAACGCTTTTATTTTCGCCCATCGGCGGCAGCTGATTTCCAATAAAATTCTTATCAAAGCTCAAAATAATTTGCCCCACATTGGTGGCTCCAACAAAAACCAGCGAAACAGGGCCGAACTCGGTCGCAATGTCTAAAATTATTCTTTCGTTCACCGAAAATAGATCCTGGACATTCTCAACGCTCCACTTGTTAACTGGCCAAAGCTCCCCGGGAACATGAGTCACTTTACGGATAAACCCATCTACTGGTGAATGCACTCGATGGTAATCTGTCGGACACAAATAGTAGGTCACAAAATATCCCTGATCGTAAATCTCAGCGGCATTTTCCTGAAATAAAAACTCTTTCAGGTGGTAATCTCGACCCTTTGCCTGAATCAGACGCCCCTGGTGAATTTCTCCATGCTCGCTGATTTGACTGTCCGCGGGATGAACCACCCAAGCCGACTCGGCGACGGGACGCCTTCCCGATTTAAGTTTGCGAACAAAAAAATCACCAAGGCTGGGGTACTTATCTAGTGGGAGTTCCGCTTCTCCCACGTTGATATTGTAAACGCGGGCAAAAATCTCGATGGTCAACCTGGCCCACCAACTGGGTCCTCGCCAATGGACAATTTTACCGACAAGATAGCTCAGGTGATTTCGCGGTAAGAATTTTGTAATGGCTGACATATCCCTATTCTGGTGCTAGGCTTACTCTATGTCACGCATTTTTCAGAATATCGAAGTTTCTATTGATTCCGATCTTGAGGAAAAGCTCCAGTATCTCATGCCCGAACATGGACCCTATCGAATCCTTCGTCAAAGCGTCGACGCCCGAAGATCGCACTCTGTTCACTTTGTCTACACTCTCGAAGTCGCTGAAAAGAATGAAACCTTAAAGACCGAAACTTTTGAAGTCCTTCGGCTGAATAAAACCATCCCAGACAAGCCTCTCATCGTGGGTTCTGGCCCCGCCGGTCTCTTTGCCGCCCTTCGCTTGGTCGAAAGAGGCATCCCTTGTGTCCTTTTTGAGAGAGGCTCAGAAAGCTCTGAGCGGATCAAAGGCATCAATCGTTTCTGGCGCTACGGAGAACTCGATCCCCGCAACAATGTTTGTTACGGCGAGGGCGGCGCCGGACTCTACTCCGATGGCAAACTCATCACTCGCATAAAATCCCCGCATATTCCTTATGTCCTCAATCGCCTCGTACAATTTGGGGCCCCAGCAGAAATCCAATGGCTCGCCAATCCTCATGTGGGCTCTGATAAAATCCGCAGAGTCATTCCAAAAATGCGTGAGTTTTTAAAGGCCCATGGCTGCGAAATCCACTTCAACACTCGAGTGACTGAAATTCTATTTGAAAACAAAAAAACTACGGGGGTTATCACTGAACACGGAAAATCCTTCCGCTCACCCCATGTCATCCTGGCGACTGGCCACTCCGCGGAAGATATGATCATGCACCTCGCTGAGAAAGAAGTTTTGCTAGATGGAAAATCATTTGCCATGGGGCTTCGAATTGAGCACCCACAAAAAGTGATCAACAAAATCCAGTACCGAGATTTTGCCGAGCACCCCAAGCTTGGCTCTGCCAATTACAAACTGGCAGACCACGACCACAAAACGAATATCGGAGTCTATAGCTTTTGCATGTGCCCGGGAGGCTATGTTCTTTCAAGCGGCACCGAATCCGATGGTCTCGTTTGCAATGGCATGAGCAATTACAATCGCAATTCGCCCTTTGCCAATGCGGCCATGGTTGTGAGTATTGATCATCACAAAAACTTCGGAAACGATATTTTTGGAGGACTCAAATTGCGTCGAGCTCTCGAGACGCAAGCCTATCAGTCGGTGATTGCTGCCGGAGGAAAACGAGAACTGCCTGCACAAAACTTATTCGACTTTATAAAGGGTCGCTCCGGCAAAGTGATTCCGGGCTCATGCCCCTCTGGAACTAAGGCCGTTCGTCTCGATGAGCTTTTGCCGCCCTTTATCCGTCATCGTATTCTGTCAGGGCTTGAAACTTTCAATCGATCCATGAAGGGCTTTATTTCTCCCGAAGCACAACTCTATGGCGTTGAATCCCGCACCAGCTGCCCCATCCGTGTAACTCGCGACGACGAAACCCTGCAAAGTCTCAGCCACCAAGGACTCTATCCCGCGGGAGAAGGGGCCGGCTATGCTGGCGGGATCACCTCCGCCGCCTGCGACGGAGTCCGTATCGCCGATAAAATCTACGAGCTTTATTAAAAATCATTTAGTTGAAATTATAGGCAACGCCAGCGAGATGGCTCCATACTTCGAAGGACGTTTTCTGGTCATTGACTATCTGATTCACAGAGTACCACGACGTTTTGTACTGCAAGGACCACTTTTCGTTCAAATGATAGCGAGCCAACGCTGATACTGTGAAAGTACCATAGGTCGTTGCATAGTCCGGGTCAAACTGCATAAGACTGATTTGTGAAAAGCCAATTCCCAGAAGAAGATAAAACGCATCTCTATTGTAAACTTTCACAAACGGAATAAAAGAAAAACTCTCAACAGCAGCGCGCTTGTTGTTCGCCAGTGCAAATTCATTGGTATCATGATTCACACGCACCCCCGACCAATCAAAAGAAAATATCCCGCCTGGCAAACCAAAATTAAACCCCAGAGAATAGGTTCCCGCCGAATCTTCCGTGGTCAAATAACCCGTTTGCAAAGCAACACCGCCTGCAACCGTAAATTCCAAGCGCGGAAACTCACTGACCTGAATGTACTCTGGAGTTGTCGCTTGACCTATGCCGCTTGCGAATAAAACTAAAATTAAAATTAGTGCTCTCATTGAATATCCTCCTTTGGATATTATTAAACATCTTATTCTTCTGTGCTCACAAATTTACCGAATTTTTGATTTCCCCACTGGCGAATTTTCTCCACATACCCATAGGCCGCAGGCACAACCACCAATGTCAGCAAAGTCGAACTAACCAACCCACCAATAATTGCAACTCCCATGCTCATTCGTTGCTTAGACGCTTCATTGAGGCCGATCGCGACTGGCAACATTCCGGCAATCAAAGCTATGCTTGTCATCAAAATCGGACGCAATCTGTTTTTTCCACCCCTGAGAATCGCCTCGCGCAAGGGCAGGCCCGCCTGCAGGGATTGATTGATATAATCAACCAAAATAATCGAATTTTTAGTCGCAATCCCCAGAAGCATCACACATCCTATCATCGAAAAAAGATCCAAAGAGCTTTGGGTCAACCAAAGGCTATAAAAGGCTCCGCAGGCCGCTAGTGGGAGCACCAACATGATCGTAAAGGGAGTGACAAAAGATTCATAAAGAGAGGCAAGAACCATGTAAATAAAAACAACTCCAAGACCCATTGCAATCGCTACATTAATAATCAACTCCTGAAAATTTTCAGCTTGCCCTACAAACTTGTAGCGCATTCCCGAAGGTAACGCATGCTCCACTTCAAAAAGTTTTTTAATGTCGGTGATGACGCCTCCCATTCCAGGGCCCTTGGGATTAATATCTCCGTTGATCTGAATGTAGCGGACACGATCTTGACGGTTAATGCTGGTTGGCCCTTGGGCCTCTTTGACATCCGCAAACAGACGCAGATAAGTCAGGCGTCCGTTCATTGCTGGAATACGGATATTCGGAAGAGATTCGCGAACATCTCTTTGGTCTTCTTTTAAGCGAATTCGAATGTCATATTCTTTTCCATTTTCACGAAACACGGCGGGCGTCACGCCCTCAACAAGGGCCCGCATCTCGTTTCCAACTTGGGTGTTAAGCACTCCCACTTGCGCCGCGCGGATCGGATCGATTGCGATCTGAATTTCAGGTTTGCCTGGACGATAGCTGCTATCGACATCCGATAAAGCTGGATGATTCTTTAACTTTTCAATAACAAACTTCGCTTCTTGTTCAAGCTGAGTCTGATCACTGCCGATGATATTTAAATTAAATGGTCGCTGCCCGCCGCCAGCCTTGTCTTGATCCTTTACTAGTGGATTTGCCTCTGCAAAAACCTTTAATTTTTCACGCACGACTTCTTTGAATTCGCTGGTGTTGAGTTTGCGTTTGCGAGAGGGCACCATCTCAATATAAATACCCGCTTTGTTTGATTCGCCACTGCCATTTCCGACAGTTAACACCGTTTGTGCTATTTCTTTATGGTCTCGCAACATCGAATCTACTTTTTTTGCTACCTGATCCATGCGTTCAAGACTTGCCCCTGGCGGAAGATCTAAGGAGACCATAAATTCCCCGTTATCTTGTGCCGGCAAAAATGTTTTTGGAATGTATTTAGTGATAATCAAAGAAAAAACAAAAATTCCGAGAGCACTCAAAAGAATCAGCTTCGGTCGATCCATAGCAACCCCTAAAAGTTGCACGTACTTGTCCTCGAGCCAGGTTTGAAAGCGATCAAAAAGCTTAAGAAGCTTTTCAACACTGGCTATCATTTTGTTGGTAGAAAGTTTTTTGTCACCAATTGCTTCATGAGTTTTGCCTGCAAAATACGCCGACATCATTGGCGCCATGGTGATCGCATCCACCAAAGAAATCATCATGGCAAAACAAATCGTCAAGCCAAACTCTTTAAAGAACTGACCAACCACTCCCTGCAAAAAGCCAATAGGTCCAAAAACAGCAATCACGGTCATTGTCGTCGCCACAACAGCTAATAAAACCTCTTTTGTGCCCTCTAACGAAGCTTTTTTGGGGGACTTTCCCATCTCCAGGTGACGAAAAATATTTTCGCGAACGACGATGGCATCATCAACAAGCAAACCAACCGCCAGAGACAGCGCCAAAAGTGTCATGATATTAATGGAAAAACCCGCAACGGCCATCATGATAAAAGCCCCGAGCAACGAATTCGGAAGAGCTAAAGAGGTAATGAGTGTGGAACGCAGGGATCCCAAGAAGAAAAAAACCACTAAGACTGTTAAAATAATTCCGATAACGATTGTCTCTTTTACGTCCGCCACATTCGCGCGAATGGGTTTGGCTCCATCTTGAACAAGAGTCAGGTTTCCCTTGCCTTTAATTTCCGCATTGATCAATTCAATGCGTTTTTTGATATTATCAGCGACCGCAACAGTATTCGCTCCAGACTGACGATAGGCCCTCAGGACAACTCCTGGTTTGCCGTTGACATAAGTCCTAGAGGTTTCTTCTTGGAGAGTATCCAAAACATCCGCCACTTCGCCAATTTTAACCGGATGTTGAAAGTTTTGATAATTGATCGGAACTTGGCGAATTTCTTGGATACTTCGATACTCTCCCAGCGTTCGAACCACTTTGGTTTTGTCTAGTTGATCAATTTTTCCAGCCGGGGTGTTTTTTCCGGTCGACCCAAGAGTCGCGCGGATCGAAGAGGCTGAGATTTCGCGATCAGAGAGCTTCTTTAAGTCCAGCTCGACCCGAATCTCGCGCTTTCGTCCGCCCATAATCTCGACCAAACCGACTTGGTCGACTTGTTCTATGCGAGGTTTAACCACCTGATCTGCGAGGTCATAGAGTTCTGCCGGTGGTAAAGAAGATTCAAGGGCCATCATTACGATGGCCTGGTCCGCAGGATCCACTCGGCGAATCGTCGGATCGTCTGAGTCATCTGGCAGGCGGTTTTTAACTCGAGAGACGCGGTCACGCACTTGCTGTTCGGCATTTTTGATATCGACAGAGAGATTGAACTCAACGATGACAATGCTAAGGCCTTCTTGACTAATCGAACTCAGTGATTTTATCCCCGATACCGAAGCCACTTCGTCCTCTATGGGTTTCGTGACTAAGGTTTCCATTTCGCTCGGTCCGGCTCCAGGATAAGACGTGTGAATGGCAACAATCGGAAAGGTCACGTCTGGAAACAAGTTGACCGAAAGACTTTTCAACGAAATCCAGCCCGCAATGATAATCAGAACAAAAAGGCAGGTAATAAAAACGGGACGTCGGATGGAAAGTTCAACCATAGTCTTTTGGCCCCTTTATAAATTTCTTCGGTATTGACCACCAACCTCATAAAGAGCCTCAGTCATTTGGTAGAGACTGCAAGATCTAGCGGCCTTCATCAGAGCAGCAAAAATATTTTCACCGCTTAAAACTGCCTTCTTTAAATTTGCAATTTCTTGAGTCGCAACATCCTTGTGTCTTTTTTGAAAAAGTCTCACACTGTCGAGCTGCTGATTCTTTTCCTCATATGAGGCCCTTGCGAGTTCGATTTTTGGCGCTACGTACTCAGATTTAAGAGTTTTCGGGTCAATAAACGTATTCACCCCGATAATTGGCAAAGTCCCGTCATGTTTCAAACGCTCATAATACAAAGACTCTTCTTGAATTTTTGAGCGCTGATACTGTGTCTCCATCGCCCCTAAAACTCCACCCCTCTCATTGATTTTCTTAAATTCGTTAAGCACCGCTTCTTCAACGAGATCCGTCAGCTCTTCAAAAAAGTAGCTGCCTTGATTCGGGTTTTCGTTTTTCGAAACTCCAAACTCTTTGTTGATAATCATCTGAATAGCCATCGCACGACGGACCGATTCCTCTGTTGGCGTCGTGATGGCCTCATCATAAGCATTGGTATGTAAACTATTGCAATTATCATAGAGCGCAATCAAAGCCTGCAATGTCGTACGAATGTCATTAAAGTCGATTTCTTGGGCATGCAAAGAGCGTCCCGAAGTTTGAATGTGATATTTCAACTTTTGCGAACGGTCATCGGCTTTGTAAAGATCCCGCATGGCAACGGCCCAAATTCGTCGTGCCACCCTACCCAGCACTGCATACTCTGGATCTAAACCGTTTGAAAAAAAGAACGAAAGATTTTGCGCGAAATCATCAACATTCAGACCTCGAGAGAGATAGTACTCAACAAAGGTAAAACCATTGCTCAGAGTGAAGGCGAGCTGACTGATTGGATTCGCGCCGGCCTCTGCAATATGATAACCGGAAATGCTCACCGAATAGAAATTCTTTACACCCTTTTGAACAAAGTATTCTTGAATATCCCCCATCATTTTTAGAGCAAAATTAATTGAAAAAATACAAGTATTCTGTCCTTGATCTTCTTTGAGAATGTCCGCCTGAACCGTTCCGCGAATTTGCCGAATCGTCCCATCGGCAATTTCATTGCGTTCGGATTCAGTCAGAACTCGTTTGAGCTCCTTTTCTTTCTTTTCAACTTGTTGATCGATGGCGGTATTAAAATAAAAAGCCAGAATCATCGGGGCAGGGCCATTGATTGTCATGCTCACACTCGTGTTTGGCGAGCACAAATCAAAACCCGCATAGAGTTTCTTCATATCTTCAAGATTGCAGATACTCACGCCAGACTCACCGACTTTACCAAAAATATCGGGCCTTGTGTCTGGATCTTGCCCATACAACGTCACAGAATCAAAAGCCGTTGATAAACGCAGCGCAGACTCCCCTTTGGTTAAATAGTGAAATCTCCGATTCGTCCGTTCGGGAGTCCCCTCGCCAGCAAACATTCTCTTGGGATCCTCGTCGGCCCGTTTTAACGGGAACACCCCGGCCGTATAGGGAAACTCCCCTGGAACGTTTTCTAATTTAAAATACTTAAAACGATCTCCCCAATCCTTAAACTTAGGAACGACCACGCGTGGAATTCTCGTTCCGCTCAGGCTTTCGTTAGTTAGCTTTTGACGAATTTCTTTTCCCCGGACTTTAAATACAAACTCGTCTCCAGAATAGGCAGCGGCGAATTGGTCCCAGCCCTTAAGAGCGCTGAGTTCCTCTGCCGTAAAATCTTTTTCTAATTCGTGCTGAATTTTTTCCAGTTCGCTAGGAGCGGTCTTCAATAAAGCTCCTATTCTCTGCAAGGAGCCCAGCGTTGAAGCCTTTTCGGCGAGACTTTCTGCCCGCTGTTTGTATTTGTGGACGACAGCCACAATCTCAGCCAAATAACTTTGTCGATCGGCAGGAATAATTGTGTGCTCATCTGCCGAAAGAATATTCTGGCGGAATTCGGGATGGACCCCCCAGGTTGATTTTCCAGTTTTGTTTTCTAGCAATTCTACAATTTTAAAAAAGAGCTTATTTACTCCGCCGTCATTGAATTGCGAAGCCTGAGTGAGATAGACTGGCACGTCCGTCTTGTCTTCAAAAATCTTTCGAGATCTTCTAAATTGTTTGCTGACATCACGAAGGGCATCCAAGGCACCACGACGATCTGCTTTATTTACAGCAATCAAATCGGCAAAGTCTATCATGTCAATTTTTTCTAACTGTGACTGCGCACCAAAATCAGAAGTCATCACATACATCGCAATATCACTGACTTCGGTGATGGCCACATTCCCCTGTCCAATGCCCGAAGTTTCAGCGATGATCAAATCGAAATCCAATTCCTTTAAAAAAGTCAAAATAGAAGGAAGACTTGAAGCAATCTCTCGCCCAGACCCTCGAGAGGCCACTGACCGCATATAGACCCGCCCCCGACTCAGGGAGTTCATACGAATACGGTCTCCGAGCAAAGACCCTCCTGTTTTTCGCTTTGAGGGATCGACGCAAACAACACCAATATTTTTATCAGGATAGGCGTTTAAAAATCTCTGGACGATTTCATCAATTAGGCTCGATTTTCCAGCACCGCCAGTCCCCGTAATACCTAGAACCAAAGGATTCTTATTTTGAGCTCTAAAGTTTTTGAACTCAATTTCTGATGAATGGCCGCTTTCAATAAAAGAAAGAGCCCGCCCGAGTTCAAAAGAAGGGACCGGGTCTTGCTTAAATGGATTCTCAATAGCGCGCAAGACAACCTGAGGCTGGGCCTCCTCGATATTAAAATCACATCCCCGCACAATCATTTCAATCATGCCGTGCAAACCCAATCTGCGGCCATCATCAGGATGGAATATTTGAGCAATGCCGTAATCTTCTAATGCCTTTTTTTCTTCGTGAATAATAACTCCGCCACCGCCGCCGTAAATTTTTACGTACGAGGCGCCATTCATATCAAGAAGATCTCGCATGTACTTAAAGTACTCCATATGGCCGCCCTGGTAAGAGCTGATACAGACTCCTTGCGCCCCCTCCTGCAGTACCGCCTTCACCACATCACTCACCGAGCGGTTGTGACCCAAATGAATCACTTCCGCTCCCATATCTTGTAACAATCTGCGCATGATATTGATGCTGGCGTCATGACCGTCGAACAAACTGGCTGCGGTAACAATACGAACAGGATTTTTGGGCTGGTAAGACATGACTATGTTCCCTTAAAGGCTGGTTTTCTTTTTTCGATAAAAGCACGGGTGCCTTCGCGCACATCTTCCGTTGCAAAAAGTTCTGCAAAGTGGCCAGATTCAATTCGCTGCCCCTCTTCGATATCAACCTCATACGCTTGATTGATAGATTTTTTTGCTGCGGCCACTGCGATGGGACCTCGTGAGGAAATTGTAGTTACGATCTTCATCACCGCATTCATGAGTTCAGCTGCGGGCACCACCCGATTCACCAAACCCAAACTCAAAGCCTCTTGGGCCGTAATGATATCTCCGGTGTAAGTGAGTTCTCGGGCCTTCCGAATACCGACAGCTCTTGCCAATCGAACTGTGCCACCAAAGCCTGGAATCAACCCCAAACTGACTTCAGGAAGTCCGAATTTGGCATTCTCAGAAGCTACAATAAAGTCGCAAGCCAACGCCAACTCCATGCCCCCGCCAAGAGCAAAACCATTGACGGCCGCCACAACAGGGATTTTTAAAAGATTCAATTCATGAAAAATGGATTGTCCGCGCTGAGCAAAAGCATGAGCTCGTTCGGAATCCAGCTCTGCGAGTTCTTTGATGTCAGCTCCGGCAACGAAAGCCTTTTCGCCACTCCCTGTAATAACCAAAACCCTGGCATTTTCAAAATTGATTTCGCCAATCTGCCGAAGAGCGTCTGCCATTTCACTCAAAACCTGAGCATTCAAGGCATTCAGTGCTTCAGGTCTTTTAATGGTTAACACCCAGACATTGTTATCTTTGATATCCAACTGAATCGTGTTGTATGAAAATTCAGTCATTACTTTTGCATTCCTTTATAGTCATAAAATCCTCGACCCGCCTTGCGCCCAAGCCAACCGGCCTCGACATACTTCACCAATAATGGGCAAGGTCGGTATTTCGAGTCGCCAAGGCCCTCGTGGAGTACTTTCATGATCGCCAAGCAGGTATCAAGGCCGATAAAGTCCGCAAGAGTGAGGGGCCCCATCGGCTGGTTGGTCCCGAGCTTCATGGCGTTGTCAATGGCCTCAACCGAAGCAATTCCTTCATGCAGAGTATAAATGGCTTCGTTAATCATCGGCATCAAAATGCGGTTAACAATAAAACCCGGCATGTCCTTTTCGGACTCAACAAAAATCTTGTCCATTTTTTCAGCCAGAGCCTTCACCGTTTTAAAAGTCTCATCTGAAGTCTGCAAGCCCCGGATTCCCTCTACCAACTTCATCAAAGGAACTGGGTTCATAAAGTGCATGCCCACAACTTGAGATGGACGACTCGTCACCGCCGCAATTTTTGTAATTGAAATCGACGACGTGTTGGATGCCAAAATGGCCGCTGGCTTAGCAACAGCATCTAGTTCTTTAAAAATTTTTAGTTTTAAATCGATATTTTCCGTAGCGGCTTCGACCACGACATCACAACCAGCCAGCGCCGTCATCTCTTGCGCCGTTTTTATGCGCCCAAGGAGATCTCCTTTTTGAGACTCTGTCATTGTTGCCTTCTTAATCATTCGATCGCACGAGGCACTGACCGTCGCCATTCCCTTCTCAAGAGCCGATCCAGAAACATCGACCATCACGACCTGGTAACCAAACTGTGCCGCCACTTGAGCGATTCCATTTCCCATCTGACCGGCGCCAATCACTCCGATAGAACGAATGTCCTGGATATTCACAACAACCTCCAACGCAAAGCGCTATTTTTTAGTTCAATCACCTCTCTCTATAGCTAACCCTAGGGACATGGTCAATTTTCTCAGACATGGCTCAGTCCATCAAAATTCGAAACATTTCTCCTCGACCAAGCGACAGCTAGCCCTGAGGAATGTTGGTGTTCTCCATTTCCCTTGCGAGAATGAAAGGGATGCGAATCGTAGTGATTGTCTTTGTGTTTTTATTCTTTGAGTTCTCATTTGCAAGCAACAGCCAAGTCCTGTCGTTTTACCGAAACCAACAAAGCCTCTTCTCTTCTGGTCAAGCCCGGCGCACTGAACTTGAGAAAGCCATACTGAGTCGGGAGCTCTCCCCCTGGTTTCGCATAACCTGGAACAAAAAAGAATATGATGTCCCGGGAACAACTCTTACCAAAGATTTACAGCTCACTCGAACGCTGATCAGCAAACAAAAAACCGAAATTCTAAAAAGCCCCCAGCCTGGATCGGCTCGCTCATTCTCAATCCCTGCAAACACCCTTGTTGTGGTTTTAAAAGTCGATTCGTTTTGGGCTGAGGTGGTAGAACCGAAGCAAAAACTAAAAGGTTGGGTAGCACTGCATTACTTTCATCCCCCCGCTGAAGATAAGGGTGTTTTTTTAACTGTTACAGATTCTTTTTTGCTTCAACACCCAAAGGACTCATCTGAAATTATCACGACAATTCCCCGAGGCTATCGTTTAATTCCCCAAAAATTTGAAAAAAACTATGTCAAAGTTCAATACCAGGGACGGAGTGGATATATTGATCTTAGCAGCGTCATTGGACGCAGTGATTTTGCCATGTGGGCCTTTCACACCAAGAAAGGTTGGCTCGGCATTTCCCACCGCGAAAATGAATTTCTACTGACAGTTGATAAACAAAAATTAAAGCTTGAAGATTTTTTGGCCTATGCTTCTTATCAAAATCGAGGCATTGTCACACAAAAAACCAATGACGACGGGCCCTCCATCCGTTCGCGGGTTGAAATCATCAGTAAAAAAGCCCATCGTTGGACGCAAAGCCTATTAACTGAACATGGAAAAGTTTGGTGGCGCTCTGACGAAGATCACACTCAATCTCTCGATGAGGCAACAGAAATATCCTCTGAACAACTGATGAAGCGCAGACTGCATGGCGTGGCTTTTGCACCAGGAACTCCACTCAAGGGTCTCGTCTCTGCTGATGGCGTGTTCCGCACGGAAGACGGAAAAAATTGGCAAGAAATACCACAGTTTTCAGGACAAAATTTTCCGGTCAGCATTCATCCCGAAGGAGTCTGGTATGTGGGCAACTACCGCAGCTATGACGAGGGAAAAACTTTTGAGCCTTATATTATGTGGGACAAGTTAACCCAGCAAATCCAAGACAATTTGCATAAGGTTCCCCGCCACTTACGAATCACTCAAATTGAGCCGATGTCTCACTCGAGAATTCGAATATTTCTAGACACAGGAGTGCAAAAAATCAAAATGCAAGCCCACATCTTAAGTCAAGAATGGTCGTTAGTAAAATAAGGCACCATCTCGTTTCGAATTTTTTCTTGTAAAATCGGCCGATCTTTTGTTTCATAACCAACCGTCTCCACCGCGGGCAATACATCAATTAAAATCTCTCTCGACCAAACATCAAAGTTTGGAAACCATTTCCCTTTATGTAAAACCTTCGAGGCGCCTCGAATCACCACCGGAACTAAAGGTGCTTTCGCATTAATAGCAAAAACAAAGGGGCCAGATTTAAACGCCCCCAGCTTCTCTTCAATCTGCCGAGTTCCCTCAGGAGCTAAAGCAAACTTTTCGCCATTGCGAATGCGGGACTCGGCCATTTTATAGATCTTAAAAACTTCATCACGACGTTCTCTTGCAATTGGCAACGCCCCCATCCTTCGCATCGCCGCACCAAAAACTGGAATCTTAAAAAGTTCAATTTTTGCTCCAAAACGAAAACCCCTGAGCGTTGCTTGCATTGCAAAAATATCAAAAAAACTGGTGTGGTTGAAAAGATAAATGCAACCGCCGGTTGGAATGTTCTCCTGCCCACGCAGGCGAACCTTCACACTAAACATTGCACAAGAAACTGCCCCCCAAAGAATTGCAATCTGATCATCCCAATTTCGATTATTAAAAATAAGGTTCACCAAAATCGCTAGGGCCGAAAAGAAAACCAATACGATTGGATAAAGGAGTGTCATCAATAGACTTCGGAAGGCTGAAACAAGTTTCATTGAGAGCTCTCTCGATCCGCAAAAAGCCTCTTTCTTGCCACTAAAATTTGTCGTTCCTTATAGGCTTCGTGCTCTGAGGGCCCCGACAAAATTGATTGATGGGCGACCTCGTCCATAATTTGAATTTCAAAAGGATAAAAAAAACTAAAAGGCACTTTTCCCTCTTGGGGTTCAATACGGATTAATTTGCGGGTAATAAACTTAATAAACCGGTAGTCTTCGCCTGAAAAATAGTTCTCTTTGCGAAACAACTGTGATCCCCCAGACTCCTTAAGCTTTTGAGAAAAAATCTTATTGAGTTCATCTTCAGAATAGTCTTTCTTGGACTCCATCAACTCTTTGCACGTCTGAACAAAAAGATCCACGGGATAAACATTGTTCGAGCTCTGATCTGGCATAATGTGCGGAAAACTCATAACATTTTCTTCAACCAAAAAACGAATAACCTGAAAACAATCAAATAAAGAGCGGGTTATAAATCTCACTCCTAGCTTATCAAAGATTTTCAAAGCCAACGCATCTGGTTTTGCTAGCAGCTTAATGACCGTGCTGGCCGAAGTCTTAAACGGCTTCACCTCAAAACCTAGCAATTCTATCGGCGGCCGCTCCGTACCTTTAAGGTAAGCTTTATGAGTGGTTCCATCATGATAGATACAGCGCTGAAAGGGCGTCAGGATTTGACTCTGAATTTCTTCGCTAAAACTCGAAAAAAGATCATTCTCCGTGTGAACGTAGACATGCATGCAACGCAAAATAGCACAGGACCACTTTTGCAAACGGCGTTCAGACTCTTCACGCGAACTTGCAAGCAATAGCAGACGGCGAATGTCTCCAAGAGACTTTCTTTCACGCAATAATTCTGGAATCTCGTTGATGTCAAAACCTAGTTTTTCAACAATTAAAACCAAAGCGCGGCGATGATAATACCAAATATTTTCATGATCCTGGGGGTTTCCAAAATCAAAGCCATAGCTAAGCAGAAAGGATGTGGCCTGCTCCATAGATCTAATATTTAAGCGCGGAGAGTCAATGGCAGACCGCCCTCCCGCAACTGAATTCAGAACATCCTGATCAAACAAAAATCTTTGAGGCATTATTTTAAGTTAATCTCTATGAGGAGCTTGGGAGCAAGTAAAAACGCAAGGTGACTATGATCACTTAGTAGGCAAAGCTTGCAGTCGGAATAGAAAAATCGCCCAAAAAACCCGAGGCGGGGCTATTACTGTTGAAGTTTTCGTAATTTTGATAGCTCACATTTCCTGTTGTCATTGTTTGGCTTAAATTTCCGGTCAAATTGATTTCACCAACTTCATCTTTGAATTGAAGATTAAAACTTTTTTCTGCCACAATCACTCGTCCGGCAGCCGCACCTGTAAATTGGATCACATAGGGTTCAATCGGTTCGTTGTTAGAATTGTTCGTCCCCACAAAGGAATCATAAATCGTGATTTTCAAGTTGCTTTGCGACAAATTTACCGCCCCCGAAGACACATCATAGCTAATTCGACCTTCGATGGCTACGCAGGTTTGAGTCGCTGTTTTTGACCCCTCAATGGCTCCGAAATAAGAAGGATCCACCGTCGCCGAAATGAGGCCCTTGACTCTTTGCTCAAAGGAAGCTCCTTGATTGCTCGTTGATTCATAGATGCGACCGTTGTGACTCTTGCATGAAGTGCCACTCACCGCCCCCGCACCGACTAAACCCTCAGCGCTTCGGGCTCCGACAGAGGTGGTTTTTGCAGAGGAACAGGCTGTCAATACGACCGCTAAGGCCATCGACATCGTCCATTTTTTAATATTTGAGAACACCATACTCACCTCTGTCTACCTCTAGGAGAGGCAAAGATCAGACCAATGAAGGAGGGGCTATTATCCATTAACCGCGCAATGGGCCGTCCCAAGATGAGACTCAGCACTGCTGTGACAATTCAGGGAAACGACTGTCGAAAAATCACTCCCAAAGCTTGCCGAGACTGAAGTAAAAAATGCGCCAGGGATTCTAACGACCACGCAATCGATTTAGCAACTTTTGGGCAAGAACGAAATCAGGTTTTTCTTGAAGACCGGCCTCCAGACTGGCAACAGCCTTGTCTTTCTGTCGCAAACCCAGGTAGCAGAGAGCTTGCTGGTAATAAAGAGTCGAAGAATAGCGGCTTGGCTTTTCAAGTCCTCGCAGGGTTTGCTCTAGGGCCGCCGGCCAATCCTGCAGGGACAAATAAAGCTCTGCCAACTTGAGCCGAGCGGCTGCAGAGGTTGGATTTTTTTCTAAGACATCCGCCCACAAGGTTGTGGGATTTTGCCAAACGGCAATACGCTCAAAGGTTAAAACTGAAAATCCTAAACCTATTGCTATGACGAAGACACTGAAAATACTGAAAGCATTTCTATCCAGCAGGCGTTGTAAAGAATAAAAAAGCCATAGAAATATAAAACCTATTCCAAAGTACAAGTACCTATCGCTGAAAGAAGAGCTGCTGCCAAAGGGTACGAGCTTTATAAATGGTAAAACAGATATCGCGGCGATCACAAACCATTGACGCCAAAAATGGTCTTTCCATAAACCACGCAGGAGACTGATAACAAGCACTGTCATCCAAACTGCAAGCGCCGCAAAGTCATACCACCTAAAATCATGCTGAAAAGAATCATAAAGAGCCGACAGTTGAAAGGGAGCAAGGAGTTTTCCCAAATAAAACAAAATATTTTGCAACCAAAAAACGACACGCTCACTTCCTGTGAGGTTCATGCTGGGCACCAAGGTTTCATTCCCCTCCCAATAAAGCACCATAGCAGTGATGCCCGTTGCCAAGGCCCCTAACCAAAACGGGAGAAGACCTTTCCATGATCTTTTCTGAAAATAAAAAAAATCCAAACTCCACAAAACTACGGGCGTAATGAAAACAATGTGCTTTGTGAGGAGGCCTACAACAAAAGCTGCCAATGATAAAATGTAATAGGCTTTTTTCTCTTTTTCCCTCCACGAAACATACAGATGGAGACTGCTCAGGTAAAAGAAAAATGACTGAGGATAGTTTTTAGCGGACATCCAAGCAACAGCTTCCACCTGTAAAGGATGAATGGCGAATAAAAAGGTAGACAGGACCGCCAGTATTCTATTTTTCTTCATCAACCGTTCAACCAGAAAATAAAAAAGGACTGCATTGCCAAGATGAAGCAGTAAAGACGATAAGTGAAAACACCAAACCTCGGGATAACAAATTTGAGAATCCAATGCATAACCGAGCAGTGTAAAAGGGAAATAATTATTTACGAGAATTGAAGAAAAAATCTGCTGGAGATCGAACTGATGAATGCCCTCAAAAGAGAGATAGTAGGTGTCATCCCAGTTCGTAAAATAGTTAAAAAGAGTCCGGTGAAAAACCACGGCCGAAAATGCGAAGATCGATACAATTGGAGCCCACCGACTCAATCGTTGCCACATTTTTAAAACGTTAGCAGGCCGACTCAACCAATACTAGCTTTTACAGGATCTTCTAGTCCCTGGCCCGATTGAAAAAAAAAGGAGGATTTTTCAACCCTCCCTCTCCGAAGTAACAACACTACCCAACTAAGACGCAGAATAAGTGTAGAACTTTTTATTCGCCTTCGCCAAGTCCTTTAATGGATTTGCAGGCCGGAGTCTTGCGGCATTTCTTTGCACCGCATATTCAGCTAGCTGCGTCTCAATATAGGTTAAACCCACGCTGTCGGCATACTTTAGCAGCCCGCCCCTAAAGGGAGGAAAGCCTGTCCCCATAATCATTGCCAAATCGACCTCGTGCGGGGTCTCTACAATTTTATCTTCGATTAAAGCTCTCGAACACTCGTTAACCATTGCAAAAACGCCGCGCTCAACACACTCTTTATTGCTTAAAGTGTTTGTTGGAGTATTAAGACCAAGGTCTTGATAGACCTCAGAATCGACACCGAGCCTCTTGCCGTCACTTGCATATTTGTAAAATCCTTTTCCGTTCTTTTTGCCTAGCCGCCCACTCTTCTCAAGGCCTTCCATGCAACTTGCAATCTCGATACGTTCCCCGAAGGCCTTACGAAAAATTTTTAAAACCTTCATACAAACATCGAGACCCACCTCGTCCATCAACGCAAAAGGTCCCATGGGCATCCCAAACTCTTTAACGTAGGCCTTGTCGACAAAACCAATGTCCATTCCGTCTTGCAGCAAAAAGGCGGCTTCTGCCATATATGGCAAGAGAAGTCTATTAACTAAAAATCCAGGCCCGTCCTTAACAACCACGGGCATTTTGCCCATTTTTTTAGACAACTCAAAAATCGTTGCAACGGTTTCATCACTCGATTTTTCTCCGCGAATGACTTCTACGAGTGGCATTTTATTAACAGGATTAAAAAAATGCATTCCAACAAAGTACTCGGGACGAGGGTGCCCCTTCGCCATCTCTGTAACACTCAAAGAACTTGTATTTGTCGCAATTATTGCATCTTGCCGCATCTTAGTAGCACATTCACCAATAACTTTTTGTTTGATTGCCATGTCTTCCACGATGGCCTCGACGACGACATCCATGGTGCCAAAACCCGAATAGTCTGTTGTCCCAGAAACCAAGTCAACTTTCTGTCGAAATTGATATTTGTCTATTGATTTACGCTTTAGTAGCTTCAGCCAAAGATCGCTCGCGTGCTTTAGACCCTTACCAAGCGCTTCCAAATTGAGATCCTTCATGCGCACGTCAATACCCTTGTCTGCCGCCACATAGGCAATCCCGCCCCCCATTGTACCCGCTCCCAAAATTCCAAGACGACGAACTTCTCGAGACTTAACGTCCTTTCCGACCACGCCGCTGGTTTTTTTGACCATTTCAGTGAGATAAAAAACATGGATCAGGTTTTTACTGATCTCGGACGTCCCAAGTTCGGCAAAACACTCTCGCTCAACCTTCAAAGCCTTTTCACGATCATTCCATCCATAGGTTTTTTGCACCACCTCAAGGGCCTTCAATGGCGCCGGATAGTGACCATGGGTTGCTTGTAAAACTCCCTCTTTAGCTTTTTTAAAGACAATCCCTCGTCCCAAAAATCCTTCAAGAATTTTATTTACAGCTCCTTTTGGACGGAATTTCTTTTCAGCCTTACCGGCGTTTTTAGATATCAATTCTTTACTCCACTTCAGTGATTCCTCGCCCAAAATCGCTGGATGGACCATGCGATCAATCAATCCCATTTTTAATGCTTTTTTTGCATTCACGGATTTGCCAGCAAGGATAATATCCAATGAGGCTTGAAGCCCAATTAATTTCGGCAGCCTAATGCTGCCACCAAAACCAGGCAAAATACCCAACTGAACTTCGGGCAAACCTATTTTCGTCGAAGAATCCTCGGTCGCCATGCGGTAATCACATGCAAGAGCAAACTCGCAGCCCCCGCCCAAGCACGCCCCATGAATCGCCGCGATGGTTAACATGGGTAAATCCTCAATCTTGTTCATAATCTCCTGGCCAGCATTCACCGCAGCCAACACCTCTTCGTGTGTCTTCAGCTTTTGGATCTCATCAATATCAGCACCCGCGATAAATATTTTGGGTTTTTTAGATACAAAAATCACGGCCTTGTATGTTGATTTTGCCAACTCAGCGATCACCTCTTTGAGGCGCAACATGACGGGAGTGGAAAGTTTATTGACCTTTTCTCCTTCTAAATCCAACTCAACTACAGCGACGTCGCCTTGTGGAACAATCCTAATGCTACTTTGCATATCAGCCATATTATGCCTCTCTCTCAATAATCATCGAACCACCCTGGCCGCCACCAATGCACAAAGTTGCAAGCCCGTATTGAACATTTCTCCGCTTCATTTCTTTCATTAATGTTAACACCAGGCGAGTCCCAGTGGCTCCGACAGGGTGACCTACAGCGATAGCCCCACCATTGACATTCAATTGATCCATATTAATTTCACCAACTTTTTTCGCTAAACCTAGTTTTTCTTGGGCAAACCTGTCCGAACCAAGGGCCTTCACGCAAGATAAAACCTGAGCAGCAAAAGCTTCGTTGAGTTCAATCAAACCAATATCTTTTAATTCAAGTTTTGCGCGTTTGAGTGCAAGTGGCGTCGAATACGCAGGACCAAGCCCCATGCGTTCAGGCTCAAGTCCGGCAAAGCCATATGACAATATTCGTGCAACGGCCTTATAACCTAAGCTCTCCGCTTTCTCTCGAGACATTAAAAGCACCATGGCCGCACCATCAGTAATCGGGCACGAGTTCCCAGCAGTAATCGTTCCTGTTTGCTTGTCAAAAAATGGCTTCAGCTTAGCCAGGGCCTCCAGCGTTTGACTCTCCCGAGGTCCAAAATCTTCAACAAGTATTTCCTTGTAGTCTGGCGGCAAAAAGGTCGGAACAATTTCTTCTTTAATCTTGTCTTTATTTTTTGAAGCCAGCAGATGTGAACGCAAAGAAAATTCGTCCTGTGCTTGACGACTCAAGCCCCACTCTTTGGCTAGCAGCTCTGCTGTTTGCCCCATATTAATTCCGACAAAAGGGTCCGTCAGCCCTTGCATTACAGAGACAACTGGAAAGTACTCGTCTCGATAATTCCCCTGCAAAAGGGCACGAATTTGTTTAAGATCCGCCTTGAAAAGCTGCCACAAAAGAGGCAGAGCTTGCTTTGGCCCCTTTGCCGCAAAAAGCTTATCAAACACACCTTGAATTCGCGCCGGCAATAGCGTTGGCATCTGAGACATATTCTCGACTCCGCCGGCAATCACAACATCCATCGTACCAGACCTAATTTTTTCGTAACCATTTGAAATACTCTCAAGAGCCGACGCACAGTTGCGATGAACTGTATAAGCGGAGGTCTTCTGTGGTATGCCCGCCCCCAGCGCCACCACTCGCGAAATATTGACCGCATCCACCGGGTTTCCGGTGTTACCGATAATAACCTCGTCCACCAAATTCACATCTAAATTGGCGCGAGCGATCATCTCTTTAAGCGCGACTCGTCCCAGCTCCGCTGGGTGCATCGATTTCAATTTTGTTCCAGATTTTGCAAACGGGGTTCGAACCCCTTCAACAATCACGACA
This sequence comes from Pseudobdellovibrionaceae bacterium, assembly GCA_016719575.1. Classification (GTDB taxonomy): domain Bacteria; phylum Bdellovibrionota; class Bdellovibrionia; order Bdellovibrionales; family Bdellovibrionaceae; genus JACMRP01. The sequence goes on from JADJYV010000006.1 coordinate 360,046, forward strand.
TCACGCGGGCTTTTCTGCGAGCTCATTGGCACCTTCTTTCGATCAAATATATAAAATGATACAGATTTATAGGCAGGGGTCCAAGCTCTTTTCCGAGACAAAAATACGAATATTCCTCAACGCAGCACAGTTCGATAGATTGACCCCTCTTACGGACCTTTGTACATTGAAGGCTCGTTTTTTTAGCTAGCTTGCATACTAAGTAAGCACTGGAGTTTACACATGAGCGCATCCGATTCAACGATGGGGAATTTCGATAAAGAGGCTCTCGAGTATCACGCCAAAGGAAAGCTCGGTAAAATCGAAATCACCTCAAGCAAGCCCTGCAATACTGAGAAAGCACTGTCTCTCGCCTATTCCCCCGGCGTTGCCGCTCCCTGCAAAGCAATTGCAAAGGATGCAAGCAAAGTTTACGACTACACCAGCAAAGGTAATTTGGTCGCGGTAATCTCAAATGGCACAGCGGTTTTGGGACTTGGCAATATTGGCCCCCTCGCCGCAAAACCCGTCATGGAAGGAAAGGGAATTCTTTTTAAGCAATTTGCCGGCATCGATGTCTTTGATATTGAAATGAAGAATGATTCTACTGCCGAACTGATAGCTGCTATCAAAGCTCTCGAACCAACCTTCGGCGGGATTAATCTCGAAGACATTAAAGCTCCAGAATGTTTTGAAGTAGAAGAAACTTTAAAAAAAGAGATGAAGATTCCGGTCTTTCATGATGACCAACACGGAACTGCGATCGTCTCTGGAGCCGCTCTTCTTAATGCCTGCCACGTGACCAAACGAAAACTCAGCGAGATCCGCCTTGTCGTCAATGGTGCCGGAGCCTCAGCTGTCGCCTGCTCAAATATTTTTATTTCTCTAGGACTTAAGCGGGAAAACCTCACGATGTGTGACACACAAGGAGTCATCTATAAGGGGCGCAAAGAGGGTATGAATAAATACAAGGAAGCCTTTGCCGTTGACACCGAGAATCGCACTTTGAGCGAGGCCCTGCGAGGAGCCGATGTTTTTATTGGCCTTTCTGCGGCGGGCGCACTCACTCCTGAGATGCTCATCGGCATGGCTAAGAATCCAATTATTTTTGCTATGGCAAATCCAGATCCTGAAATCGAACCGGCAAAAGCAAAAGCGGTACGTCCAGACGTGATCGTTGCAACCGGTCGATCTGATTTTCCGAACCAAGTGAATAACGTTTTAGGCTTTCCGAGCATTTTTCGCGGCGCTCTTGACACTCGCTCCACCCAAATCAACGAAGAAATGAAGCTGGCCGCAGTTCACGCTCTGGCCATGCTGGCGCGCGAAGAGGTTCCTGATAAAGTTTCAGACTCGTACGGCGGACAAAGTTTCAAATTTGGACCAGAGTATTTGATCCCAAAGCCTTTCGACACCCGTGTGCTTTTAAAAGTTGCTCCCGCTGTCGCGAAAGCCGCCATGGAGTCAGGAGTTGCGCAAATACAAATTACCGATTGGGGCGCCTATCATGATCGCCTTGAAGCTATTCAAGGTCCTTCAAAAGTATTTATTCGCTCGGCGATGCATAAAGTTCGCCAAGCGATCAATGCCCAAGGCGGACAGCTACCCAAAATTATTTTTCCAGAAGGCCACAGTACAAAAATATTAAAGGCCCTGCGTACGATCGTTGAAGAAGGAATTTGTCAGCCAATTCTTTTGGGCTACCCTGAACGTATTCGCGAAAAAATGAAGCTGATGGATTTAACCGACGCACTTAAAGAAATTGAGGTGATTCATCCGGCTACCCACCCCAAGTATAAAGATTACGCCAAAGAGCTTTTCAATCGCCGCAGTCGCAAAGGTGTTAATTATCGAGAGTCCGAGCGTTTGATGGCTGACCCTAATTATTTCGCTTCGATGATGGTGATGATGGGAGATGCTGATGGCATGATCAACGGCGCCTCTCAAAACTACGCAGATGCAGTAAGGCCTATTTTGCACACGATTGGGGTTTCGAAAGAGTCTGTCCCGGCAGGACTTAATTTGGTTTTGCTCGAAGATCGATTTTTATTGCTTGCGGACACCACCGTCAACGTAGACCCCAGCGCCGAACAGTGTGCGGTGATTGCCTTGCAAGCAGCCCGTATCGCAGAATACTTTGGTGTCGAGCCTCGGGTTGCGATGCTAAGCTACTCCAACTTTTCAGGCAGTGCGGGAACCCCTAATAAAATGAAAAAAGCCGCAGAACTCGTCGCCGCTTACCGGCCTGATTTGCAAGTGGATGGGGACATTCAAGCTGATACTGCGGTCAATATGGAAATTATGAAAAGAATTTCTCCGTTTGCCCACCTCAAAGAGGGCGCAAACATTCTGATTTTCCCGAACTTAGAATCCAGCAATATATGCTACAAGTTGCTTCAGCAAGTTGGAAAAGTCGAAGTCATTGGTCCCTTTTTGATGGGAGTTCGTAGATCTGCTAATGTCCTTCAACGGAGCACCACCGTCGAAGCAATTATCAACTCGGTGGTTTTAACGACCTTAGAGGCCATGTTCATTAAGGAGCGTTTAAAGGCGAAAAATGGATGACCTTCGCTATTTTTTACTTTTAATTGCCATCAAACCTAGCTAGACTTATAGGTGTAAGCCAAGGAGATGTGCGAATTTGAGTCAAAACCAAGTTCATATCAAAGCCAGTGACCGGGCCATTGTCGTAGGAGTTGGCCTTAAAACAGAGCCTCTTTCGGAAATCAAAGAAAACCTATTAGAACTCGAAGAGCTCGTCGCCGCAGCCGGTGGCGAAATTGTGGGTTCATTAATTCAAACTCTCCCCGCATGGAATCCTGCAACTCTGATTGGCACCGGCAAGGTCGAAGAAATTCGCGAGATGGTCCAAGAGTCAAAGGCCAGCTTGGTTGTTATCGACCATCAACTCTCAGGAGTGCAAAGTCGAAACCTCGCTCAAACCATGGGCGCCCGGGTGATTGATCGCAATCAGTTGATCCTCGATATTTTTGCTCAGCGAGCTCAAACCTTTGAGGGAAAACTTCAAGTGGAACTCGCTCAGTTATTAGATCAAATGCCCCGCATGGTTGGTGCCTGGATGGAATCTCTCTCGAGACAAGGCGGAGGAATCGGCACTAGGGGACCGGGAGAGACCGCCCTCGAAAACGACCGCCGTCGCATCCGCGAACGTGTGGCCTTGATTCGAAAAAAGCTTGATGCCGTTAGTAAAAATCGCGCTCAACATCGAAGCTCACGGCGTCGCCATGAAATTCCGAGTTTTGCTCTTATCGGCTATACCAACTCCGGAAAAAGCTCCTTGCTTAATCGCCTCACGGGCTCACAAATCATGACCAAGAATCAAGTCTTCGCCACCTTGGATCCGACAACTCGAAAGATTTTCTTACCCGAAGGCCCCCCAGCTGTGGTCACCGACACCGTGGGTTTTATACGCAAACTTCCTACTCAATTGATTGAAGCTTTTAAAGCCACGCTCGAAGAAAGCGCAGAAGCCGATGTTCTGCTTCATGTTGTCGATCTCGCCTCGCCAAATATGCTAAGACAAATCGAGGTTGTCGAAGAGCTCATTAAAGAATTCAATTGGCAGGATAAAAAAATTATTCACGTCTTTAACAAGGTGGATGTAGCCCCGATTGAACGACAGTTTCAAATTCGACTTTATCCCCGTGTCTTTGTCAGCGCTCTCACTGGTCAGGGTATTGAGCAACTCAAAAAACTAATGGTCGAAAGCATTCAAGAAATGCACACCGAAGTCCAGCTCTACTTCCCACGATCTCAAGAATTCAAAATTTACGACCTGGACCGTGAAACTAAAATAGCTCGAAAAGAAACGGCCACCGAAGGAACCGTTTGTTATACCCAGCTGACCCCTGCTCTTATTGCTCGCTGGAAAGATTATATCGTTAAATAAATCAATCCAGACTTTAGTCTGTTGTTTTCCCGATTTCGTCACCGATAAGGGGTTATGTTGATTTTTGCGAATCTTCTTTTTATCACCTCCATGTTTGTTGGTCCAAATATCGCTTTAGCCGAAAGCGATGAGTTGCTTTGTGTCAATGGAGCTTCACCGTTAAATCGAGATTTGATAGAATCCTTTAACGAGAACCGAGACCCTCTTAAAGTGGCTTTTCTTGAATATCAGAAAACGACCTATCCCTATTCACAAGCAATACTCCCTCCCCCATCAAACTGCGAACCAAATGCTGTCTTTAAAAAGCAACTTGGGTTCTTTGGAGAACTTGCAGATAAATTCTCTGGTATTTTTGATACCAAGTTCGATCAAGTGAACCCCCAGGACCTCGCCCTTAAAGCCAGATTAGAAATCGAAAAGGCCAAGGAATTAAACCGACCAAAGCCATTTCAAATTAAGAAAGACTGCGTAAAGGCCTCTCTGCAGCGAAAAGCAGGACGTGAAGAATATGTTTGCAAGCCAGATGCTCAACGAGCCCTTCGCGTGGGTATAGCCGCCGGAAAATCTGCCCAGTGTTACAACGAAGAGTTGGTTGACTATATTCACTTCGCTCTCAATCAAGCCATCGATTGTCTTTCGCAGGACAATGCCATTGACAGCAGAAATATCCTAAAAAAAATGAATGCCGAAACAGGCTTCAACTTTTCAGTCTGTTGGCGGGGCGGATGTGGTATGTCACAAATCACCTCTCCTGCCATGAAAGAACTCTCAACAGATATCGGCAACGGAAAATATATCCTTGAGGGAGTCACCAAAAGTATAAAAAAATCCTGTGAACCATTTAAACACATTGCGGAAAGGGATCTTGCAAAACCACCCAAAATCTACAAAACCTGCGACTGGGTGAGCCCTGGCGATGGACTGGCACGAAATCTAATCTATGGCATTGGTTATCATGTTCATATGCGAGACACCCAAATCACGCCGGCCCTCAACAAATTAGCCCCGCAGATGGTTCAAGATAAAGACGTCATTAACGCACTCACAAGTATGAGTTATGGCCGCGAAGGCATCAAAGGCGTTAAAGGCCTCTTGCGAAGAAATCGAATTTCAAAAACAACTCCGCCATCAAAACTTAGAGACATCATTGAAAGTGACAGCCGCTACCTTTCTGAGACTCAAAAAAAACAAAAAGAACTTCTCTGCTTGCAAAAAGGTCATTCTTTTGGCCGAAACTCACAATGCAGCGTAACCACCTTTAGTGACGAAGAAATGGCAGGAAATTCATGCGTCTCCGAACCGTGATTTTAACAATATTCTTACTCCCCATTGTCTCGTGGTCGCAAATAAAAACAGCGCCTGAGTTTTTCATTATTTCAAAAAAAATGAGAGAAGAACTCCGCACTGAGAAAACAAAAGAAAAAAAGATCCTTAAACTCAAGGACCTTGAAAAACAACTCTTGGCAACCCAAAAACAATTCGAAATTAAGAATCCAATAAAGGGCGACGAGATCGAAAAGAAAGTGAACTTCTTTTATTTCACTTTTGAACCTCTTTTCGAGGCGAAAAACTTCGACAGTTTAGGATGCAAAAAGACGGAACACCAATTGATTCTCGAAGACAAGATGGGAAAAGAAGAGACCGAAGCTCTCACTCCGGATGCTAAAGAAGCCATTGAATGGCTTCATCTCATTTGTAAATAATCTAGAACTTGCGATTCTTTAGGCGTTGTTCGCGCCGATCTTTTGCCTCTTGAAAACGACGTTTTTCAACATCCGTTTCTAATTGTAAAGCCGGAACCAGCGTTGGCTTTCCATTTGAACCTAGCGCAACAAAGGTGGTATACGCAGAAGCCGTATGAAAGACCTCTCCGGTTCTGGGGTTTTCAGCATCCACCCTAACCCCAACTTCCATTGATGTACGAGAAGTAAAATTAACCGAGGCCTTCAAGTTGACGACCCAACCTTTGTAAACGGGAGCTATAAAATTGAGAGTATCGATACTGGCCGTAACAACATCTTTTCCTGAGTGCCTTTGAGCTGCGATGGCAGCGGCCACATCAATCCAAGACATAATAGTTCCACCAAAAATAGACCCAAGGGCATTCGTGTGGGTCGGTAAAACTAATTGGGTCATTACCACCTGGGACGCTGAAACTAATTTCGCATTCCCCATGATAATGACCCTCTCTTAAACATCACTAAAATATCAGAAACTACATTCCTGCGCCGATATCGCCATTACCATTGCGGCCGATAGCAGAACCAGGAAGAGTTGCAGTCGTTCCAGCGACTGTTGAACTTCCAGCTGGAATTGTCTGAGTCGCCTGATTGTTGTACGCGGCTGCGGCCACGCCCTGATTGATATTTGTCTCGGTACGAACTTCGTTTTCGACGAAGCCGAGGTGAGGTAAACACCATACAATCAACTGCGCACGTGATTTAACATTCATTTTTTTGTATATATTTGTGAGGTGGAATTTCACTGTTTTTTCAGTGACGAAAAGCTGGTTCGCAACTTCCTTGTTGGACAAGCCTTTACTTACTAATTCAGCAACCTCTGCCTCTCTATTCGAAAGACCCTTTTGAATCAGGACATCTCTGAGCATCCTTGCTCCCTCCCGCTAATTGTTATTTTTACTAAGCCGTTAAGCGTTATTTAATCGATCCAGACCCAGATTGAGATAAACCTCTATGTTCGTCCCTAAATGAATCACACCACCTAGATTCAAGTCTGACAAGAAATTAAATTTTTAGCAAGGCACTTGGACTCTAGTTTTAAAAAACTAGACCGAAAAGGTATTAACTTTTCCAAAGTTTTCATAAAGCTTGGGAAACTTAACCGGCGGGAGGATATTATGTTTCCTAACGACACCAAGTTTTTGATCGTCGATGATTTTGCGACTATGCGAAAAGTAATAAAGAAAATCCTCACTGAACTCGGCTACAACAAAATCGACGAAGCTGATGATGGAAAAAGCGCTTTTCCGATGCTAAAAGAGGCCTCCGCCTCCGACCACCCCTATGGATTGGTTATTTCAGACTGGAGTATGCCAGGACTGACTGGCATTGAGCTGCTCAAGGCTTGCAAGGCCGACAAACAACTTATAGAACTCCCATTTATACTTATCACTGCCGAAAACGAGCAAAAGCATATTGGGGAAGCCGCAAAAGCAGGGGTTTCTGATTTTGTCGTAAAGCCATTCAACACAGCAACCTTAAAGTCAAAAATGGAAAAAGTCTACCTGCGCCACTCAGCTGTCACCGCAAAGGCCTCTTAACTTTTCACTATATTATATAACCTGGCTGAGCAGTTCTTCACGGGTTAAATAGCGCTTTTCGAGTTGCCATATATAAAGTTTGTGAAGCCAAATTCCAAGATCCCGTCCTACAAACCTTTCCTTAAGATCCTCACCCGTCACAAGGGGTTCAGGCATTTTCTCTCCCCAAGCACTCCACTGCTGAAGCAACTTATCGATCTGAGCTCCCCCCAGCGAAAGTAGCCGACAAAGTTTTAGAAACATTCGGGTGCTCTCTTCGCCCAACAAAGAAAGCTGCTCCCCCTGTGCCGCCAAAAAAAAGTGCTGGCGGTTTTCAAGCTGCTCCAGAGCCCTCTTTAAGTTCCTACCCATCAGACGTGGAAAGCGATAATTATCAAGAATCCACTCCCACCCTAAATCTTTATTGAGAGCCCAGGGCGCCAAAAAACAATACCACAAAAATCCCTCTTCTTTTTCGGCACTTAAGAATAAGTCTTCATATTGTTTTTTATATTTCGCAAAGATTGCTTGATAGTTTTGAAACAGAACTTTTCCAACTCCTGTCCTATACAAAAGCTCAAGGCCGCAAAAAGGATTTTGAGTTTTTAATACCTTAAGCATTTCTTCATGAATTCGCTCTAAGCTAACGGATTTAAGTGAAGAAGCTAGAGATGTTGCTGCCGCCAAAGTCGGTGGATCGATCTCAAAACCTAACTGTGCTGAAAATCGCAGGGCCCGTAATATTCGCAAATGATCCTCACGAAAACGCTCTTCGGGATTACCAACAGCTTTAATTTTTTTATCCTCTAAGTCCTGAAGACCACCAACAAAATCCAGAACTCGCCCTTCGTTGAGGTCATAAAAAAGTGCGTTCACCGTAAAATCTCGGCGGTGAGCATCTTGTTCCGGAGTGGTGAAAACAATGTTTTCGGGGTGGCGGCCATCTTTATATGAGCCATCCGAGCGAAAGGTCGCGACTTCGAAAGTAACCTCCCCTTCAACAACCAACATCACCCCGAAGGCCTTTCCGACCGCCACTGTTTTTGCAAAAAGCGCCTCAACAGCCTCTGGAGTTGCGTCAGTGGCGAGGTCCAAATCATGAGCCTCACGCCCTAAGAGAGCATCACGAACACACCCTCCGGCCAAATAGACTTTGTAGCCATTTTGACTTAAAGTATGGTAAATTCGTTGTAGTTCTGGCCAGTGTGGATGGTGTTCAAAGTTCATCTTCTTCAGGATAGAAACGGAAAAGTTGTTTGTCTATGAATCTTAAAGGACTCACCTCAGAAGGGTTCGAAAAGTTATTGAGTGAACACTCCATGAAGTTGGGGTTTTCTCACTTTGGGGCAACAACTTTGAGGCGCCCCTTCAGCTTTGACATCTACCGAAGTTGGCTCAATGAAGGCCTGCACGGAGATATGGAGTACCTTGAAGCCCACGCCCCCTTTAAAGAAAATCCTCAAAGCAAATGGCCCCTAGCAAAAAGCGCTCTCGTCTTTGCTGCCCCCTACTTCCCCCACCCAGAAAGACTCGAAGAATTCCCCCTCAAAAACTTAAGAGTCAGCCTGTACGCCCAAGGTTACGATTATCACTTTTGGTTTAAGCAACAGCTCGAGAATCTCTGTCAACACTTTCGCAGCCTTTTTCCTGAGGATGAGTTTGTCGCAATGACTGACAGTTCGCCCGTTCTAGAAAGAGACCTTGCCCATCAAGCAGGACTTGGTTGGATCGGTAAAAACACTTGCCTCATACATCCAAAAAATGGCAGCTTGTTTTTTATTGGCGAGATTTATTCAAGTCTTACTTTAGATTTTGAAGCGGAGCTCGTACATGACTTTTGTGGAACTTGCACTCGCTGCATCGACATTTGCCCCACTCAGGCCCTCATTTCGCCTCGTAAGCTTGACGCACGAAAATGCATCTCGGAAAAAATAGGCGATTGGTTTTTTGGCTGCGATCTCTGTCAAACGATCTGTCCATGGAATGAAAAGGCTTTCAAAGGAAAGTTGATCAAAAATGAAGCCCCTTGCGAAAATAAGAAGCTCCTCGAAGAAGAACTGCGCTGGATTCTCGTGACCTCGGGCAAACAACTTGAAAAGGCCCTCAAAGGAACCCCCCTATCGCGCGCTGGCAATTTTGGCCTTAAAAGAAATGCTTTAATTGTCGCTCACAACCAATCGATCAGGGGCCTAAAATCAGAGATTGAGGATTTATTTGAGCATCCAAAACTTGGGGAGCTCGCAAAATGGGCTCACCTCGGACTTCAGGAATAAGTTAAAACATTCCCAGTTTTTTTAAGAGATTATCAATTTCATTCTGATCTAACTTTTGAACTTTTTTCGAGTCTGCGGCGAATTTGTTTAAAACCCACCTCAATCGCTCTGAAAAAGTTTTGGGCAAAAGATTTCTAAGTTCATCTGCCAACCTCACTTTTTCGAGAGCTCCAACGCCTTCCGAAAGCGCTTCCGTTGCATCTAGCAGCAATGCCACGCAAACATCATAAAGCTGGGGGTTGCCGTTGATCTGAGAGGCTCGCTCTCCAACGACTCGGCACAGAGCTGCGTAATCTGCTACCATGTGGATAACATGTTCAGGCGGCATCATAAGAGCCAGCCCTTTAGCTCCGCCGGCAATTCGGTCCACTTTTTGTGCGTACTCCCCGAGACGCAGAACCTGGGAAAAGTCCCCTTCGATCTTTTCAAGAAGGTCAACTAAGTCCCGCAGGAGCACTTTAGATTCAACCATAAAATCTTTTACTATATCCTGATCAATATTTGACATAACATCAGATTAACAAACTTAGGAGACTCTTAGCAATGAGTTATGTTTCGATACGAGTGAGCACTTTACGAGGGGAGCAAAAAATTGATTTTAATGCTTATCTCAAAATTAATGGAAAAATGCTCCTCTATCTTCGTCGTGGAGACTCGTTCGAAGGAGAGCGACTCAATCGTCTGAAGGACAAAAAACTTAAAAAAATGTTTATCCTCGATGATGAAGAGAATAAGTACCGAGAATACCTGCAAAAAAATATCGAAATGGCCTACGACGAAAAATCTGGTAAGGATATCGTGGCCAGGGCTGAAATCGTTCAGGGACAACAGCAAAGCAACGCCGAAGAGGTTTTTGAAGATCCTAATAACATTGAAGCCTACAGCCATGCTAAAGAGGCCGCCAGCAAGTATGTTCAATTTCTGATGGGCAATAGCAAGGCTGTCGGGGCGATTATGAATATCCTCAATGAGGACTTCAGCGTTGCTCACCACGGGGTCAACGTCTCAGGTCTTTCTATTGCATTGGCGCAAAAGCTAAATATGATCGACCCCAAACAAAACCAACTCTTAGCCCTGGGGGCACTGTTGCACGATATCGGTCTCAATGAGTCCGGAATTGCCCTGAATCGACCCCGCAGTGATTTCTCAAGAGAGGAACTTCTTATCTACAAACAACATCCAACTCTTGGTACACAAAAAGTTCGAGAAATGAAACACTTCGATAACACTGTTATCAAAATTATTGCCCAACACGAAGAACACATCGACGGCAGCGGATTCCCAACAGGCGCTCGCGAAAGCGAGCTTGATCCTCTTTCGATCCTTGTTTCAAGCGCCAACGCCCTCGATCGCCTTCTGACCTTCGAAAAAATCCCCCGCCACGACGCCGTAAAAAAACTCATGATCGAGCAGGTGGGCTGCCACCCCTTGAATCAAATTCAATTACTGGGCGAAATCGTGAAGGGATTTTAACGAGATGAAGCCCTCTAGCTTAATATCTCTTACTCTAGAACACATACCCGACAGAAAGCATGGGTAGAACATCCGCAACATTGTAGGATTCTAAATTAGCCACAGTGTCGTTTTTCTTGTAAGTGATATTTCGATAGCTCAACTCACCGCCCAGAAGCCAACCGCTGCCAATATCGAACTTGTAACCAAGGTCCGCTTGAATTCCAGAGCCCTCTTTGTATTCACCGTAAGTTGCCGATACTAAGTAATGACCCATAATAAAAAATCCTGCAGCACCAAAGTAACCAATCGAAGCTCCCATGGCAGAGCCATTCTCGCCGTTCGCATTGAGGACGCTCGTCGTCCGCGAAGAATACAAACCGCCCCAATAAAACCCCGAACCACTTAAAGAGCCTAGCTTAATGTCATAAAGAACTGTCTTGTTCTCACTCTTTGTTTCAGATCCAGTTGTTTTCAAATTTGTGGCCGAAGATCCATAGTAAAGATTCACATCAAAAAGAACTCCCGAAGAAGTCCCACCACCACGAGCCTCTGCTACTCGAGCTGAAGTTACTAGTAGCATCGCAACAAAAACCGATAACCACATCTTTTTCATAAACACTCCATTGCTATTTTTGTTCTAATATTTTGCTAGATCTATTCCTTTATCATCGTCCTGAATCCGATAGCAAAAGTATACCCTTTGAAATCAGGAAGTGAATCCTTTTTCGAATTTCTCCCTCTGAAAAGCCAGTAAAGCCAGACCCTCGGTCTAAAACCTGAGCTTGAGCACAAAGCTGGTCTAGGGTGTACTTTCGATCCTCGAGTAGAAGATCCAACAAGGCCGCATCGAGAATATCAGCCTCATGCTCCCCGATCTCATTGCGGGCTTCGTCATAATAAAATAAACGAAGTCCGGGATTGAGGGCTAAGGTCTGAAGAGAGGGATTGATTACAATTTGTCCGAGATCTCTTTGTTGAAGACCAAAATCAGAAAAAGACAAGAAAGACAGAATCCACTCCCTCTGAGAAAGCAAACAGAGCGCCGGGTCGCCAATTTGACCTTTTAAAAAAAACGGAAAGTAACGAAAATGTTCTGATAGTAGCGGCCCTTGCCACGGAAATTCACTGAGGTATTTCTTTAACAGGGCCGAGCTTTTGCCTTGCAAATAAACAGATGTCTGAGGGAAGACGTGAGTGAACTCTTCTCGCAGGGCAGAAAAAATATACTCTTGGGGGTTCGTTAAAGATTTTTCTTCAAGAATCTCTTTTGGTCTTAACCATTGAAGGGTTTGGTGCAGAATCCCCTCATACGTGACTCGCCGAGGACCCGAAACTAATTGGGGATGAAGAATTAATGTGACCACCTCTGAGAGCTTTTCGAACTCGGCACGACGAAGCGCCCCGACTCCAAGGACCTGGTAATCTTTCAGCTGACGCGAAGCTTGTTTTTGTGTCATCCTTGGTTTTGCATTCTCCCAACAAAATTCTAAAGGAGTTCGCCATGACTTACAATCTCGCTGAAAAGACCTGGCCGATGATTGAAAACTACCTTAAAATAAAAAACTCTATTCTCTTATCTGTGGGTTCTACCGAACAGCATGGACCCACAGGAATTATTGGCATTGATTATCTGAGCTCGTGGGAGATTGCCAAAAAAGTGGGCGAAGAAACAGGCACCCTCGTTGCCCCTCCCCTTTGCTTTGGTATGGCTCAGCATCACATGGCCTTTCCGGGGACGATGAGCCTCACTCCAGTCACATTTATCCAAGTGATCTGCGAATTAATTCAAAGCCTCTATCGACACGGCTTCCGTGATTTTACAGTTGTCAATGGCCATGGTGGCAATATCCCCTCTCTCAATGCGGCATTTTCTCAAATCTTAGGAAACGACGAAGAGTGTCGATTTCGCTTGGTCAATTGGTGGCATTTGCCAGAAGTGCAATCCTATGAAAACAAGCACTTCGGAGATAAAAATGGCTTTCACGCAACCTGCGGCGAAATCTCAGTGACACAGTACACCCACCCAGAGGCCTATAAGGAGATTCCAAAGCTTAAATTTGAAGCCACAACGAGTGAACACCCCTGGCCTCTAAGCCCGATTCAATTTCGAAAAACCTTTCCTGATGGCCGCATGGGATCAGATCCTAGCCTGGCAACAGCAGCTCACGGCGAAGAAATTTTTAAAATTGCAGTCGCAGCAATTGCACAAAAACTGCGCAATAACACAAAGGGTTAACTAGAGTATTTTATTTTTGACCAAGCGCCACGCCCGTGCCAATAGTGCAGGCATGAAGTACTTGATGTTCCTGCTAATAATGTTCACAACACCTCTTGTGCTTGGGGCTCAGTCCGTTACCGGATTTCTAACAAAAACTGGTGAGAAATATTACCTCACTCCGACTAAATCCTCGAACCGTTACGTTGTTTTACCAGAGTCTTCAGATGTAATCAGCAGCCTTGAACGTCTCAATAGCGGCGACCACATCACTGGTCACGGTACTCTCGATACCACTAACAAAAAAATTCGTCTTGTCAGCGTTGACTATGTCGGTCTTCGTAAGATTTTGGGGCCCTGGGTTGGTAACGAAGGCATCCTGACGTTCAAGAATTTCTCGACCATGAAATTTTCGCCACGATTGTCCTCTCGTTCAAATTCAGAGAGCTCTCGAAGGGCTTATCAAAAAGAATTTCGCTACACACTTTCCCCCAGCGAAGGTGACGAATGGGCTCTCTTTTTATCCGATGAAAAAACCACCACATTTGCAACCGTTGAATTTGGTCCGCGCAGAATTGTTTTAAAAATCTACGAGTCTGATAGTGGCCGCATTGTCCGCACTCTCATGCTTGAAAGACCCTGACAAATGCCGTGGACGACAGCAACCCCCTCGCATTTTTTCTTCTCGAAACAAGACCCTCAGGACCCTCGTCTCGGAGAGTGGGCCATCAGCTCACCTCTTCGAGACCTCGGCGATCTCCGTTCTTCTGAAGCCGCCTGGATGATTTTAGGCTATCCAGATGATGAGGGAATTGCCCTCAATGGGGGCCGAGTTGGCGCCAAAGAAGCCCCGAACCACATCCGTAATTACTTTTACAAAATGACTCCGTCTCTACTATCTCCGCAAAAAAGACGTCTGATAGATCTTGGAAATATTCCAACAGATATTCCTTTAGCGGAGCGCCACGAACACGGACGCCAGATCATCAAAACGGCGCTTCTAGCTGGTCACCGGACCCTGAGTCTTGGCGGAGGCCATGATTATGGCTATGCCGATGGCGCTGGATTTATTGACTCATGCCTCGAGAAAAGCCTTCGCCCTGTTATTATTAATTTTGATGCACACCTCGATGTCCGCCCCATCGACCGGGGCCTCAACAGCGGCACCCCCTTTTATCGCCTCTTGAATCAATACGACAAAAATTTTGATTTCATCGAGGTTGGCCTGCAAAACCAGTGCAATAGTCTCGATCATCTCAATTGGGTCAAAGGCAAAGGCGCCCAGGTTTTGCTCTTACAGGACTTAAAAGAAGTAGGTCTCGTGAACTCTCTCAAAGCACTTCTCGGCCCCTTTAAGTCCCGTCCCTGTTTCTTGAGCGTCGATATTGATGCCTTTGTTTCTTCTGAGGCCCCTGGTTGCAGTCAGTCCTGGGCGACTGGAATTCAAGTGCAAGAGTTTTTGGCCGCTCTTGAATTTATTAAGTTACAACTCGACATCCGATCTCTAGCGATCTATGAAGTCTCCCCCCCTCTCGATCAAGATCATCGCACGAGTAAGCTGGCCGCTTTGATTTTGCACCACACGATTTTCTAACGAGGACGCTGTGAGACGAGGTTTTGGATCTGATAATCACTCTGGAGTTCACCCACAAATTCTTGCGGCGATGGTTGCCGCTAATGTTGAACACGCTCCCAGTTATGGTACCGACGAATGGAGTGAACTCGCACTCAAGGCTTTTCGCGAACACTTCGGCCCCAGCGCCCAAGTGTTTTTTGTTTTTAACGGTACTGCCGCCAACGTCCTCTCTCTAAAGTCCGCCGCTAAAACTTTTCAATCCTGCTATTGCACTGATATTTCTCACCTCAATGTCGACGAATGCGGTGCCCCTGAGGTCATGGCGGGAGTTAAACTTATTTCATTGCCAAGCAAGCTCGGCAAAATCCAGCTTGAAGAACTAAAAAAAGCTCACATTCGCAGAGGAGATCAGCACTGTTCTCAAGGTCAAATCATCAGCCTCACTCAGCCAACCGAAGTGGGAACTTGCTACAGTCTCAGAGAATTAAACGAAATCATCTCCTGGGCCAAGTCCGAAAGGCTCTACGTTCATATCGATGGTGCTCGCCTCGCCAATGCTGCAACAACCCTGGGCTTATCATTAAGATCCCTTACGACTGAACTCGGCGTTGACGTTGTTTCTTTTGGCGGCACAAAAAATGGGCTCATGATGGGTGAGGCCGTCGTTTTTCTAAATCCCCAACTCGCAACCGATTTTAAGTACCACCGCAAGCAACTCGGGCAGCTTCCTTCGAAGACCCGCTTTATCGCCGCACAGTTCACTGCTTATCTTCAAAACAACCTCTGGAAGGATATCGCCACCCATTCATGCAATATGGCAGAATCTCTAGCTCAAAGAGTTTCTGATATCCGCGCAGTGCAAGTCACCCACCCCCGCGAATCAAATGCAGTCTTTGCTAAAATCCCGAAAGAATGGATTAAACCCCTTCGTGAAAAATATTTTTTCTATGTTTGGAATGAACACACTTTTGAGTGTCGTTGGATCACTAGCTGGGACACAACCCCTGAAGATATCGATGGCTTTAGTCAAAGCCTCAAGGAGCTCTCGCAATGAAACACGCCCCCGTCCATTATCACGATTACTTAAAGCTCGACTCTCTTCTGGGAATACAACAGCGCCGAAGCGAAACACTTGGGCAACCTGCTCACGACGAGATGCTCTTTATAACGGTTCATCAAGCTTATGAACTTTGGTTTAAACAGATCCTTTTTGAACTCGACTCCGTTCTTGAACTCTTTGGAAATCAGACCGTTGCTGAAAAAGATATGGCGATTGCCTCTGCTCGCATTCAGCGCATAATATCGATACTTCGGCTCGTTATGGGGCAAATCGACGTGATGGAAACCATGACCCCTCTTGATTTTTTAGAATTCCGTGATTTTTTGTATCCCGCTTCGGGCTTTCAAAGTGTCCAATTTCGCTTACTCGAAACCAAACTCGGGCTCAAAGAAAAGGATCGCTTACTCTACAATCAAACTCCCTTCTATAAACATCTCCCAGAGCACCAGCAAAAGCTTGTCCTCCAAGCTCTTGCCAAAGATTCGTTATTTGAATTGGTCGACAAGTGGCTCGCTCGGACTCCCTTTTTGCAAAATCAAGAATTTGACTTCTGGAGTTCCTACCAAAAAGCTGTCAAACAAATGTTTGCTGGAGACAAAGAAACAGTTCGCAACAACAGTCACCTCAATGCCGAAGCAAAGGCAAAAAATCTCGAGATGATCGAAGCCTCTGAAAAGACATTTCACGCATTGTTCAACGAATCCGAATACAAAAAACTTCAAGAAGAGGGGCACTTTCATTTGTCCTACCGTGCCTTTCATGGCGCCTTGCTTATTTACCTCTATCGTGAACAACCTATTTTTCATTTTCCCTTTCAGATTTTGAACTCGCTTATGGATATCGATGAATTGCTTACGCAGTGGCGCTACCGGCACGCCCTGATGGCCCATAGAATGCTCGGTCAAAAAATCGGCACTGGTGGCTCGTCGGGACACACCTATTTAAAACAAGCGACAGATAAGCACAAAATATTCACGGATTTTTTTAATCTAAGCACCTTCTTAATTCCACGCTCGAAGGTTCCGCCACTTCCGGCAAACCTCCAATCTAAAATGAATTTTAATTACTAACAGAAAGGATCTAAAAATGGCTAAGCAAACCCAAACATTTAACGCTGAAATCAAACAACTTCTGGATCTCATGATTCACTCTCTTTATTCGCATAAAGATATTTTCTTGCGAGAATTGATCTCTAACAGCTCGGATGCTCTTGATAAGGTCAAATTTCTTTCCCTCACGCAGGACAATATCTTGGCTCCAGGAGAAGAGCTTCAAATTCGACTAGAGCCGAATAAAGAAGTTCAAACATTAAAAATCATCGACAATGGAATTGGCATGAGCCCCGACGAAGTTGTGGAGTATATTGGCACTATTGCCCGATCAGGCACGAAGAAATTCGCCCAGCTTAACAATGAGCTCAAAGAACGACCTGAACTTATCGGTCAATTTGGTGTCGGTTTTTATTCTTCGTTTATGGTGGCTGACAAAGTGACTCTGCACACGCAAAAAGCTGGAACCTCCATCGGCACTCTCTGGGAGAGTCAAGGTGACGGAACCTACAGTATCGACGAGATCCCCCGTGCCGAGGGCCATGGCACCACCCTCACTCTTCATCTCAAAAAATTTACTGAAGAAGATGAGGTCGAAGACTTTACGGAGGCAATGACTCTAAAATCTCTGGTCAAAAAGTATTCGGATTTTATTGCCCACCCCATTCGCATGAAGGGTGAGAGCGAAGATGAAACTCTGAATAGTCAAAAAGCTCTTTGGCTTAAAAATCCCGCTGAAATCAGCGCTGAAGAATACAAAGAATTTTACCGTCACGTCAGTCACGACTGGAATGACCCATTAAAGACAATTCACTATAAGGCCGAAGGCACAATGGAATTCAATGCCTTGCTTTATTTGCCAACACAAAAGCCTTGGAATTTTAACATGCGAGACACTGAATATGGGCTCAGCCTTTATATCAAGCGTGTTTTCATTATGGCGGACTGCAAAGACCTGCTCCCCCTTACCTGCGGTTCGTAAAGGGCCTTGTTGATAGCAGTGATTTGTCATTGAATGTGTCGCGAGAAATCTTACAGCAAAATCGCCAAGTGACACAAATCCGAAAGAATGTGGTTAATAAAGTACTTAGTTCATTAAAGGATTTACTAAGCAAAGAGCGCAGCCACTACGAAACTTTCTGGAAAGAATTTGGCGCCACCCTTAAAGAAGGTTTTCCTGGGGACGTCGCTAACAAAGAAAAGCTCCAGGACTTGGCTCTCTTTAAGAGCACGAACACTGAGGCCTGGACGACTCTCGATGAATATGTCGCCAGAATGAAACCGGAGCAAAAAGAAATTTACTTTATTACTGGAGATGACCTCAAAAAAATGAGTGACAGCCCTTATCTTGAGAAACTCAGAGAGAAAAATTACGAAGTCCTGCTCCTTGCGGACCCAATTGACGAATGGGTCACCGACTCTCTCAGTGAGTACAAAGGCACGAAGTTGCGTTCGGTAATGAAAGAAAATCTCGATCTTGATACCGACGAAGAAAAGAAAAAGAAAGAAGAAGAGAAAAAATCCTTTCTCGAAAGATTTAAGCCCTTGCTGGAGTCCATGAAAGAGGCGCTCAAAGATCAAGTCAAAGAAGTGCAGATCTCCGATCGCCTTACAGAAACCCCCGCCGTGCTTGTAGGCGCCGCCAATGATCCATCGGCTCATATGCAGAGAATTCTCTCGCAGATGGGACAGGAGTATCCAAACTCGGCCTCCAAGAGAACCCTTGAGATTAACCCCAAGCACGCCGTGATTGAAAAAATGTTAAGCTTAGGTTCTGATCAACAAAAACTTTGGACCGAAGTTCTTTATTCTCAAGCCTTGCTTAATGAAGGCTCAACAATCCCGGATCCGAAAAAATTCAGCAAGCAGCTCGCTGAACTCATGCTTAAACAGCAATAGAGCTGCAAACTCGACCTTTGAATAAATTTAGCCATGCCGCTACATGGCTAAATCATTTTTTTCTAAACTTATGGAAAAAATACGGTATATTCAAATTTATGGAAAACGTATGGATCGGTATGGAGCCACCAGGGAGCTTGCATGACTAAAACCACCACTTTATCTCTCACCCAAAAACAGCAGAAGGTTTTTGACTTTATTCAGGCCTTTTTTAAAAGAAATGAGCGAGCTCCCACTCTAAACGAAATCGCCAAACACTTTGAATTCAAATCCGTTGGCACCGTTCAAGACTACATCAGCGCCCTTGAAAAGAAAGGCTTTATCAGCCGCGAGTCTCGCTCCTGGGGCAATATTGAATTGGTTGAAAACGGAGTCCCTCTTCTCGGTCGTGTGGCCGCAGGCCGCCCTATTGAGCACACAAAAGTGCAAGAACATGTCGACGTGCCTGAAGCCATGATTAAGGGGAACGGACAATACTTTGCGCTCGAAGTCGTCGGTGACTCCATGATCAACGAAGGAATTCTCGAAGGAGACATTGTTGTGATTCGCAAAAAAGACAGTGCCGACAATGGGCAGATCGTTGTCGCCATGATAGACAACGAAGCCACGATCAAACGATTTTATAAAAAACGGAGTGGCTTCGAATTGCACTCTGCCAACGAAAAATACGCCCCTATTTTAATTAAGCCAGAACAGAACTTTCATATTGAAGGGATCTTCTGCGGGCTGATTCGTTACTAAACATTACTTGTCCTCTTCCCACAGATCTTTCTTCGGGGCTACGAGGCTATTTTCTTAGAATTATCAAAGGGCCAACGACTCTTACCTGAAGAGAGCTTCTCAAGGCGCGCCCTGGTCATTCCAAGAGAATTCAGTCTTGCGCCCCCGCACTTTGTGCTTCCAATGCTTATCCCCGGTCTTTCACGGCGGATCTATGAACGAGGAAACAGAAAATCGCAATCGCGCGTAGACAAAAAGAGGCAGCAACAGCAACAACATCAGCATCGCAAAAGTGCCTCCGCTAGGATGTCGCGGAAGCGATGAGGAGTTTCTTAGGAGTCCGCAACCCATCATTTTATCGCCATTGAATTCATTGCGGGGATACAGATAACTCACACCATCGATGTCATCCTGACCAAGAGTCAGATGCTGCTTCCCTCCGGCATTGTAGTACATCAAAGCTGAAGGCTCCTGAGAGTGACCTAATCCCAAAATATGTCCCACCTCATGAGCAATAATCACAAGAAGAGAGGTTCTATCATAGAGGCTGATGTTGGCTTGCCCCCCGGAGACATTCAGATATAGCAAGCCCCCGATGGCGTAATGTCCGGAAGGTTGAACAGCTGCTGCTGCGGGAACATAATCTTGATCTGCCCCGGTTACGCCTTGAAAATTTGTTTCACAGTAAACAGTGGTGGGGCTCGCAAAAGTCGTGCTCGAAGTCGAGCTGTTATATGATATTTTCACTCGGCTCGTCGGAACGTTATTCCAAACCTTGACGGCTTCTTCAATCAAGCCAGGAATATCCATTCCAGTGGGGCAATTCGCTGTATTGACGTTAAACGTGACTTCTGAATTTTGCCAACCTCGGAAAAGAGAATCATTTGATGAGTTCAGCGTAAAGGCCGCGGCCATATTCGGAAGAAAAACTGACAATGTTACAAAAATGAACCTCATCACATCCCTCCGCCGAAACGATACGCATAACTAAACATAAAGCTTGCGGCGCGTTTGCTTGAAAGAAGGCCCTCAAAAATCAAATCAACACCGATTCTTGATTTTCCAAAATTATAAGCTCCGGCTCCACTCAAGGAAATGGTTTGCAGGGTCACACTCTCTCCAGGAACAGCAAAAGTGGACGTCCCCGTGCCATTACTAAGAACTGTCGTGCCACCAGCCCCCTTGATTGTGGATTGTATGTACCCCGGTCCGAAGGACCAATCCCAATGCGAGCCTGCCCCAAACCCCAGATTCTGGCCAATCGGAAGAACGAAATACAAGAGTGTCACTTTTGCCGAGTCACCAGAAGCGCTTCGAGCCATCGGTGTATAGCTAAGCTGAGGGGACAAATACCAGTCCAAAGACAAACGCCAATCATATTTCAAATTTACAGGATAATTAGGGGATCCTAAAAAGCTCGGAGCACTGGTTGCACTTGCCGTGGTTTTGCCTAACGCATTTTGCGAATAGTAGCTAATCCCCATATAAAAAGATTTTTCAACGAAGGCATGGGCCACCGAAACCCCAAAAAAAATTAAAAAAAGAAAGCCTCTCGCCATGCCGTCCCTCAAAAAATCTCCTCCGAAAATTCTTCTATTGTTCTAATGTTAGAATTTATGATCGCTAACAAATCACTAAAAATCAAAAGGCCATTTCAATTTTAATAACTCAAGTCCAGGTTCTATCCTGAACGAAAATATAATTTCAAATCTATTTTCTTAATACGCAGCCTGTAAAGTTCAGTACAATCAGAGGCTCTGTCCTTTCACTTTACAGCTCGGACGTTGTTTGCTAGCCTGGCATCTAAAAGCGAGAGTGGTGTTATGATCAAAATAAGAAGATCACACGAAAGAGGGCTTGCAGAACATGGATGGTTAAAATCCAGACATACGTTTTCTTTTGCCGAATACTACGACCCAGAACACATGGGCTTTGGTCCTCTCCGGGTTATTAACGAAGACTGGATTGCTGCGGCGACGGGCTTTAATACTCATCCGCACAAGGATATGGAGATCATCACGTACGTCGTATCAGGACGCCTTCGCCACAAAGACTCAATGGGCAATGTCGCCATCATACGCCCTGGTGAGGTTCAGCATATGAGCGCCGGAACGGGAATCCTTCACTCAGAACATAATGACATGCAAGACCAAGAGACTCACCTGTTTCAAATATGGATTCTCCCTGACCAGCGCGGGATCCAACCGGGGTATGGTCAAAAGTCTTTTGAAAATGAACTTAACACAAAAAAACTTGTTCACGTGATCTCAAAAGAAGGTCGTGACGGCTCGATTAGTCTCCATCAAGATGCCGATATCTATATTTCAAGACTTAAAAAGTCTGAGGGCTTGAGCTTCAAAATCTCTCCAGGCCGCCGACTGTGGATTCAATTAATCAAGGGAGCTGTCGATATAAACGGCGAAAAAATTGAGGCCGGAGACGCCTTTGCTGCCGAACAAATCCTAACTGCAGAAATAAGTTCTACTGAAGACTCTGAAATGATCCTCTTTGACCTTCCATGAATATCTTATAAACTGCCCCAATATATTGTGCCCAGAAGCCCCAGCAAGGGGCTTTTTTATTATCTAAAATCCAATCCTCATCATCCGATATCCCGAACCCACCGTAGTCCATCTCAATCGTAAGCAGATGCCGCTGAGGACCGCTCCTTGCTTCGAGCTCATATCATGTCCTACTCACCCAAACTCTGCAGCAACTCCTCATGCCTCCATCACACACTTCCAGGAGGAGTTTTCATAAAAAGGCTTCTTCCGTATCCTCAGAAACCACCAAAAAGTCCGAAGATTTCAGTGCAAGGCCTGCGGTAAAACCCTCTCCTCTAGAAGTTTCAGCCCCACCTATTACCAGAAAAAGCCTCAACTCAACCGAGTCATCTTTCAGCTCCTTTGCGAGGGTATGCCCATGAGGGAATCGCAAGAACCCTCAGGATCTCTAAAAACACCGTCGAAGCTAAGTTCCTTTGGATCCATCAGTATATTTCTTCGCTTAAGGCCACTAACCCCGTAGAGCTTGGGCAACTCTACTTTGATGAACTTGAGACGATCGAGCACACAAAGCTAAAGCCCCTGAGTGTTTTGTTATTTGTGGATGAGGGGTACAAGATCCTAAAGAGCCAAGTCGCAGTGGCGCCGCCAAAGGGGAGACTCGCAAAAGTCTCGTACGATAAGTACGGTCCCAGAAAAGATGAGAGAGAAGATATTTTAAAGCAGTGTTTCACAGAGTTAAAGGGCTTAAGGCCGAAGGAGATCAGATCTGATGCGAAGCCTAGTTATAGGAAGTACGTTCAGGAATTTTTTCCGGGGGTTGAGCACAAGGTCTTTAATCGCTCAGAGAAGGAGCGTCACAGGGACAGGCTTCACGAAAAGTATCAGAAGCAGACCTATGATCCGATGTTTGTACTTAATCAGCGGTGTGCAAAGCTGCGTGCGAATATCCGAAGGCTAACGCGGAGGTCGTGGTGCACGACGAAGCTGAAGGAGAATTTGCAGAAGCATTTAGAGATCTATTGTTTTTATAACAATCTAGGGAGAGAAGGCTGCGCTGCACAGGATTCCGTAGTGGTGTAGTGTTCACAGCACTTTAGGCAGATAAGAAAATAAGAAAACATTTGAGGAACTTTTTGGGTTTTGGATAATAAAAAAGCCCCTTGCTGGGGCCTCTAGGAACAATTTATTGGGGCAGTTCTAATATCTTATAAACTGCCCCAATATATTGTGCCCAGAAGCCCCAGCAAGGGGCTTTTTTATTATCTAAAATCCAATCCTCATCATCCGATATCCCGAACCCACCGTAGTCCATCTCAATCGTAAGCAGATGCCGCTGAGGACCGCTCCTTGCTTCGAACTCATATCATGTCCTACTCACCCAAACTCTGCAGCAACTCCTCATGCCTCCATCACACACTTCCAGGAGGAGTTTTCATAAAAAAGGCTTCTTCCGTATCCTCAGAAACCACCAAAAAGTCCGAAGATTTCAGTGCAAGGCCTGCGGTAAAACCCTCTCCTCTAGAAGCTTCAGCCCCACCTATTACCAGAAAAAGCCTCAACTCAACCGAGTCATCTTTCAGCTCCTTTGCGAGGGTATGCCCATGAGGGGAATCGCAAGAACCCTCAGGATCTCTAAAAACACCGTCGAAGCTAAGTTCCTTTGGATCCATCAGTATATTTCTTCGCTTAAGGCCACTAACCCCGTAGAGCTTGGGCAACTCTACTTTGATGAACTTGAGACGATCGAGCACACAAAGCTAAAGCCCCTGAGTGTTTTGTTATTTGTGGATGAGGGGTACAAGATCCTAAAGAGCCAAGTCGCAGTGGCGCCGCCAAAGGGGAGACTCGCAAAAGTCTCGTACGATAAGTACGGTCCCAGAAAAGATGAGAGAGAAGATATTTTAAAGCAGTGTTTCACAGAGTTAAAGGGCTTAAGGCCGCAGGAGATCAGATCTGATGCGAAGCCTAGTTATAGGAAGTACGTTCAGGAATTTTTTCCGGGGGTTGAGCACAAGGTCTTTAATCGCTCAGAGAAGGAGCGTCACAGGGACAGGCTTCACGAAAAGTATCAGAAGCAGACCTATGATCCGATGTTTGTACTTAATCAGCGGTGTGCAAAGCTGCGTGCGAATATCCGAAGGCTAACGCGGAGGTCGTGGTGCACGACGAAGCTGAAGGAGAATTTGCAGAAGCATTTAGAGATCTATTGTTTTTATAACAATCTAGGAGAGAAGGCGGCGTTGCACAGGATTCCGTAGTGGTGTAGTGTTCACAGCACTTTAGGCAGATAAGAAAATAAGAAAACATTTGAGGAACTTTTTGGGTTTTGGAAAATAAAAAAGCCCCTTGCTGGGGCCTCTAGGAACAATTTATTGGGGCAGTTCTAATATCTTAAGAACTCAATCTTACGGTTTACTTAATATCGCCTTTATACTCGGCATCGTTGGTTGCGCACAATTGAATCGCGCGCGATCGAGACCCATACTGTCAGCAATTGTTGCCATTACATGTTCCGGCGTAATCATTGTGCCTTGATCAAAACTCTTGTGGCTAGCAACCGGAACCCCGGTTGTAAGGTCGCAGGGCACTCCTACATGGTAAGGCATGCCCGATTTTGATATCGAACGTCCGACAATGCGACTGCCACCAACGGTGACGCCTTTTCTGAAGCCAGGACCAGAGACTAAAACGGAATTCATTAGTGGATTATGATCTTTGCCTTTTGCTGAATTCAATGCCGGCGTTCTTGAAAACTCTGAATAGACGACTATTGTTGTTCTATCGAAAAGAGTTTGACCATCAACTGATGAAATCTTTTTAAGCATAGCGATTAACCTTGCAAGATCAGCCCAACTCTTTTTCTGGGAGGCTAGGTGCTCTTTTTCATGATTCGAATGACTATCTGTAACACTGCTTTCGAGAAGGGCAGACCTTGACAGGCCTGATTTAAACGCCGCCACAACGCTCGCCATACGATTTGTAGCGCTGTCACTTTCCGAGTTTGAAATCAATTGACTGCGAACATCACCGAAGGCCTTAAATTTAGGAGCAAGTTCCAGTCTTGAGTTTCGTGCCTTTGCCAAAGCGCCGCCACCACTAATTAAACTCGAATCAGTGATCTGTCCTTGGAGCGCCGGCAAATCATCCACTGAAAAAGTCGTCGTAAGCAGTTCTCCCGCAAAAAGAACTCCTGTCGACAGAGCTCCCAATGTTTTTTCGTTATCAAAAGTCGTAAATGCCAAAGCCAGATCAGCATGTTTTCCTAGACCATTTCCAGATCGCATCATCCCCAGGGCCGCGGAGTGACCACTGTCCGTTGGGGCCAAAAAAATCCCCCGGATCACCGAGAAATCAGCCAAAACATTTTTCATATCGATCATCGCAGGACCATACACCGCATTGCCAACACTAAAAAGTTCACTTTGCGAATATTCAATAAAATAATCACTTTGATCAGGACGATCTAGCGCCAACCAAGGGTCCAAACTGAGACTGACATCCCATCCTCCAGCCATTTCATACATAAGCAGGTATTGATCATTTGACTCAGCAGCTCTCGCCAGCATTGGCAGAAGAGAAGAAAAGCTAGATGCGGCTAAAAGAGTCCCGGTTGATTTAATAAATTCACGGCGATTCATGAAGACCTCAATAGATGAAAAACTCATCACGTAATAATATTTCAGTTTCAAGATTTGATAGTAGCTGAAGCAAATTCACAGAGGGGTTATGCCCAATAATTTTTTTTAACTCTTTTAGCAAAGCAGCCCTCAACTCATTGCCACTCGTTCTGGTCTCTAAAGATTCAATAACTTCATCCGGTCCAATAATTCTTTCAACGTGATAAGCGACGAGATCTCCAATTTCAGCCTCAGAAAATGCGGCAGCTGGAATAGTTAAGGGAGAAACTTTTGAATATTTTTCGGTTATCAACGCTGCGACCTTTTTATCGAGAGGCCCTAAATGAAGAGACGCTTCACTCAGGGTACGAGACGACTCGAGCTCAACCAATAAAGCCTGGGCAAGACAGGGTTGATACCAATTTAAGAAGGCCGCCGAAGGTTCTTTATAGACACTTTTGCCCGTTTGCGGATTCACAAAACCAACGGCAGCAAAACTTTTCTCATCGATAATGCACTTTCCTACTTTAGTAAAATCTTGAAAAGCCACCGGCAATACTGACGACAACTTAATGACGATCTCATGACCACTCAAGTATCGCAGATTTGTTGAGTCATAGGCGGCTTCAACATTTTGGCAAAGGATTATCAGTACGAGGAATATCTTTTTCATGGAGACACCATTTTCTGCCCCCGCTCATCGGGAGCCCCCTGCTCAATCCACTTCTTGAGATTATTAAGCTCGACAAGCGTCGGTTTAAATCCTTCTTTTGTTGGCATTGTTCTATTCTTTCCTTGATTCTCTAGGTCGAGACTTTTTGATATTTTCGACAGCCAATCTTTTGTTTGCTCAGCACTGCCATCACCAATGGGCCAAGTCGCAAAACGCGGCAACTGCCCGCCAGTGGCCCTCTTTACTCCATCATGGCAAGAATCACATCTCTTTAAAAAATTCTTAGTCTCAACAACCATGGCCCGCTGAGGGTCATTGCTCTTACGCATCCTGAATTCCGGCCTCGAAACAAGGTAGGCAATAAAGTCATTCGCTCTTCGTCCGACGTTATTGAAGTTTTTAACCAGCTCTGTCCTCGTTCTTTTACCAATTGGAACATCCGTGCCAATAAACCAATTCCAAAAATGTTCTACCTGGCAGCTCGCATATTCTGGCTGTTCAGAAAGATGTTTGGCAATATCTCCGATTCCTCGTCCTGACTTCGTGACGTTCTCTCCGTTTGACTTCTTAAAAACCAAGGATCCTGCAGAGGCCTCATCGTGCAAAAGCTGTGGGCTTAGACGAAATCCCAACCCCAGTGGGTCTAATTTGTAATGGCAAGCCATGCAATCAGGTTGAGAGCCATGCAAAGAATCTATTGAAGTTCTAATTTCAGTTTCCGTTTTAGCCTCTCCTTCGGGGAAAACAAGATCCGCAAGGCTTTTGCTGTCATGATTTTCTGGAATAGCCGCCATCATGGGATCACATAGAAAAATCCTAAACACCGCTGCAGCCCGTCTGCGGTTTTTATTAAGACCTGTATTTGTATATCTTTCAAAAAAACGCGGGCTGGTCAACACCCCTGCAATTCGCGGATCATCATCCGCAAAAGAGATCTCTTTGTAGGATTCGGGAGTAAAAATATCATTGGCATCAGGAAAGATAAAAAACTCCCTCGTCTCTGAAGGTAGCCCTAATACATTTGAATAAAAATCGAGTTCATAAATGACATCCTTAACAACAGGAAGTCTATAGGATTTCCCATTGAGTAAAAAATCCCAAGAAAGATTTTTTGTAAAGATATCGCGAAATACATTCTCAGTAGCAGAAAACTGCTTATACGTTACGCTGAAAGGCAGTGCCTCTTTAGCTCCTGGAAATAGAAATGGACGTGACGAACTTGATTTTAAATTAAATAATTCTTCAAGCCTTAAAACCATCCGCTCGCGATAAGTCGCTGTATTCATATACTCTTTAGCTTTTCGAGAGAAAAACTCTTGTTCTGTTTTTTTTGAGAGAGTCTCTTTGAGCTGCTTGTATTCTTCGGATGTCGGCGCCTGCCCGCGCAAGGACATACTGAGTTTATGAAGCAAGGCGACTTCATTCAACGGTGTTCCTTGCAGCACTTCTTCTTGGTTCTCGTCAGAGTCATTTGAAACTCTAGGTTTTTCTGGCTGTTTTTCCAGAGCTCCAAAACGTCCACAAGCCGCACTCAATAACAGCATCATGCCAAACACGGTCGTAAAAAATAAAGTATTCTTTTTCATCGAAAGGTCTCCGGCGTATAAACATTCTCTTTGATAAAGAATCTTATGCTATTATACAAGTTGGAGGCTAAACCCGTAACTCTCACAAAACTCGGGGCTGGCAGAACCAAATGCTCGTTCTTTTGAGAGCGAGCGATACTTGATATTTTGGCAATGTCGGATCCTATGTTGATCTGACATGTGTCAAGCCCATCCTCAAAAATTATCGCCGAGGTCGCTAAAAGCGGCGGAAACAAAAAAGCTGAGTTAGATCGGCCTACTTTTTTTAATTCAAGAGTCTGTCCACCCAACTGCCAGTCCAGGCTCGAGTAACTGAACATGGTTTGATTTTCATTTACTCCAGTTTCAAAATTTGAAAACATTATCTCCCCACTCCAGATCTTCATTTTAACCACACCCGTAGATGCGTTTGATGGCAGCCAGGCAAAGTGATCACAAACAATACGGTCCGGAGGCAATCCAAGATCAAGCTGAGGGCTTAATGGACGATAATAGTTAGTGATGGGAAGACTGAGATCTTCAAGTGTCTTGTAATTCCCTTGCTCAATCGATCCATTTATCATTTCTAATCTTTTTCCGACCCTTGAGGGGTCAGAATGGGTGGTCCATAGGTAATTAGCAGTCTCTTGACGAAGCACAAACTCATAATGACACTTTGGCAATTGAGCCTGTGGACGACAAAGATTTTCAGTAATTTCCATTGGCAACGTGATCATTTCGACCGCGTTTTTACTCATCATAAGGGTGGCCACTCGGCCATCCGGAAACACCAATTGACTAGGTTGATCAGGTTTTTCAACAACCACAGGCAAAGCTACAGCCTTTGGCCTTAACTCCTGCCCATATACATTTGCAGTCATAAAACAAACAGTAAGGCCTGTCGTCATTAAAGAATGTAATCGCATCGTCGAACTCCCTATCCGGGAACGCTTCTGCTAGAAATATTCCAAATCATAACAGATCTGCGTTCGATTTCATGGTGAAAAAGTGTCTGCCATGTCGCCAAACTGACGTTTATTGTCAGTCTATAACCCTTTCCGGTTTTAAGCGGGGTTGGGCCATTTGAAAAAGAATTCGTCAGTGAGGATGAGCCAGACGAAAGCGCCGCAGACCTGACTTTTTTGCCGCCAGTTGATTGTGGGCTCTGCAGAGGATTCGCAGGTTTTCTGTTCTGCGCTCTCCCCCTAATGCCAGAGGTTTTATGTGGTCCACCTCAAGCTGGAAATTGGCTTGGCATCTCCGTCCAGTGCGAGGGTCTTGATATTCGCACGCCTGGTGAGCCTTCGCTAGCAGATAGCGTTTTGTTTTTGCAGAGATCGCAGACCGATAGCGAGCCCTTGGCGCCATTGATGGCTTTTTCGTAGCGGTGTTGCTTTGCGCTGTTTCTGAACATTCTTTTGTGGGGTTGTTATTGCCCTTGCCCATTCTGGATTGGTTGAACTTCTTTGCCAACTGAGTAATGACTTCTGACCAGCTTCCATCAGGACATTGGTGCGAGAGCAGAGACTGAGCTTGTTTCAAGGCCTCAAACTGCTCCCGGGTTAAAGTAAATTCTATTCGGATGGTGTCGTCTTTTTGGGGTTCTGTAATCTCATTTGCCTTCGCTGGCAGATCAAATTCAGTGGCTAAGATCTTTTCGCTCTCGAAGATGCTTTTGCTCTCCATGCTGACAAGGACTTCGGTGACTTTCTGCGAAGTCACCGCCGTGCCCTTTTTGTTTTCTGCCTGAAGGCGCCGGTAGGCAGCCGATTCGCTGTAGTGCAGGGCTTTGACTAAATAAGAGAAAAGACTTTCGTAGCCCATTTTCAGATGCAAATCTCGAGAATCCACTTCGTTGATGTGAAGTAAAATAACATGGGTCAGTTTGCGTTCGCTGCGTGCAAGCTTTTCTAGCCTAAGATTGAGTTCTTCGTTTGAAATCTTTTTTGAAATCCATGACAACTCTCCTGCTTAAATTCCAGAGAAATATAGCACGGATTTTTGACGGTGATTTTCGAACTTTTTCAGAGGAGAAAGGGCTCTTGAGTCACTGCTAATTCAAGCCGTAAAGAGCTCGACTCGCTCTCGGTAACGCGGGCCTTAGCTGCGCGACTCCGACCTCAATCTCAACGAGAAATCGCCCCAAGGAGGATCCTGTGAGTCGTAAAAACACGCGCAAGAGAAAAATTCGCTTCAAAGTAAATTACTCAAAAATGCCGCGATGTTTATTCGCAGCGGAGAGCAAAACTTAGTATTCACCCGGCAAAAAAAACGATGAGCCCACGTAAAGAAATCATATTTATTGCGGTTTTTACTCAAGAGCTATTTCAAGCAAACAAGCCAGCCAAATAATTCAACCCCACCCCCGCGAATTAAGTCACTTCTGATATGACATAGATCATAACAATCCTCACGAAAATCGTCCGATAGTCGAAAGCAAGTATCATTTTAAACAAAAAGCTTAGTGGAGGGGCAGAGTGTTATCAAAATCACAGGCAAAAACATTTTTTCTTATTGGAACCGGGGTTTTTGCCGCAATCTTTGCGGTTCTAACACTTGATACCTTTCAGCGCATTCCCAAACAAACAAATGCTGGCGAGATGAACGAATCCGTGATCAGGGGCAAGCACCTCTTTGAACAAAAAAACTGTATGGGCTGCCACACCATACTCGGCGAAGGAGCTTACTACGCTCCGGAGCTAACAAAGGTCTTTGAGCGAAGAGGAGAGAACTTTATCAAAGCCATGCTAAGAGACCCTGAAGCGATGTACCCTGGGCAGCGAAAAATGGTCAATTATAGACTTAGCGAACAAGAAATTACCGACCTCACCTCTTTTCTGCAATGGATAGGGAAAATGGATCTCAATGGTTTCCCGCCAAAACCTGATCTTGCTCCGCCGACATCACTACAGACAGGGGCCCCCTCTGTCTATAGTCAAACCTGCGCCGCCTGCCACAGCCTAAATGGTCAAGGTGGTCAAGTTGGCCCAGCACTTGACGGCATCGGCAAGCGACGAGATCTTGCCTTTTTAGAATCTTGGCTACGTGATCCCATGGCCGTCAAACCTGACTCAAAAATGCCAAAACTCCCTCTCTCTGAAGAGGAGATTAAGTCACTTTTAACATTTCTTTCATCTCAAATTCAGGGGGAACAATGAAATACCAATCCCAACGCATAGCCTACTGGTTTTTCGCCGTATGCATGTTGTTATTTGGCCTACAACTTGTGTATGGATTTATTATGGGCTTTGCCCATATGGGCATGGATGGACTCCACTCTATTATACCTTTTAATGTTGCTCGAGCGACGCATACGAATCTCCTCGTTATGTGGCTGCTCGCTGGCTTTATGGGCGCCGCCTACTATATAATTCCCGAAGAGTCAGAGCGCGATATTATATCTATTAAGTGGGCCTACATTCAGCTGATCGCCTTTGTTGTTGTCGGAGTTACGGCCATTATTGGCTTTCACTTTCAGTGGTGGGAGGGCCGAAAGTTTCTCGAAATCCCTCGTCCACTCGACTATCTCGTTGTTATTGATGTCCTGCTTTTCATTGGTCTCATTGGTGGAACCATTTGGAACGGAAAAAGATACACCACAACAAGTCTGGTTCTTTTCTTCGGACTCCTTACAGCAGCTCTACTTTATCTCCCCGGTATGATCGAAACAGATCACCAAACACACGACTCCTACTGGCGTTGGTGGGTCGTGCATCTTTGGGTTGAAGGCGTCTGGGAGCTCATTATGGGAGCCATCCTCTCATTCCTACTCATAAAATTAACTGGTGTAGATCGTGAAGTTATTGAAAAATGGCTTTATGTTATCGTCGGCTTTACCTTTTTAAGTGGAATTTTAGGAACCGGTCATCACTACTACTACATTGGAACGCCAAAATATTGGCTTATGGTTGGTGGTCTATTTAGCGCACTTGAACCTGTCGCATTCTTAGGAATGGCCATTTATGCCATCGCTATGGCTCGCAAAGGCGGCAGGGCCGTTGAAAACCGAACAGCCCTCTTATGGACTATTGGCACCGCTGTCATGTCTTTTGTCGGCGCTGGATTTTTAGGATTCGCACACACACTTCCTCAAGTAAACCTCTACACCCACGGAACTCTAGTCACAGCTATGCACGGACATATGGCCTTTTGGGGGGCCTATGCAAGCTTGGTACTCGCGCTCATCACTTATGCAATGCCCTCCTTAACTGGCAGAAATCTTCACGACACAAAAACAAATGCTTTTGCCTTTTGGACATCAAATATTGGCATGATTGCAATGACAATTGCCTTTGGAATTGCAGGAGTGGCCCAAGTTTATTTAGAAAGAAAAATAGGCTTGGACTTCTTGCTAGTACAAAAAGAAATTGAAGTTCACTTTTTAGGATTAATTTTAGCCGCGACACTCTTTACATGCGGGATTATTGCCTACATCTGGAACTTTATACGCTTTGGTAAGCCCGTCGGAGAGGTTTTAAGGTCATCAAGATGATAAACTTCGGGGAGCAGACCTCATTTTTATCTCTTAAAAATGAGGTCGATGTTTTCACAAATTGCTTCAAACTGGGCCTCCCCCTGCTTCTCAAGGGCCCCACCGGTTGTGGAAAATCTCAACTGGTTGAGTTCATGGCAAAAACCTTAAAAAGACCCCTTATAAAAGTCGCCTGCAACGAAGATACAAATTCATCAGATCTCATTGGACGTTTTATCCTTAAAGGAGGCGAAACCGTCTGGCAAGATGGACCTGTCACTCGGGCTGTAAGGACCAGCTCCGTACTCTATCTTGATGAGTTTGCTGAAGCCAGAGAGGACGTGATCGTGGCTCTCCATCCTCTTTCAGATCACCGCCGAGAGATTTATATTGATAAAATTAATGAAGTCGTAAAAGCTGATCCACAATTTATGTTAGTCGCTAGCTACAATCCTGGTTATCAACGTGGAATCCGCGAGCTCAAGCCTTCGACCAAACAACGGTTTGTCTGTCTACAAATGAACTATTTGGATTTGCAGAATGAAATTCTTCTTATTTGTCAAAGAACTGGTATTGATAACAAAACATCTGAACGACTGGCCCTCCTTGCTCAGAAAATTCGCGAAAAAGAAGACTTGCAGGTTAAAGAAACTGTTTCGACACGATTGTTAATTCATGCAGCACTTCTGATAAAAAATGGAATGAACCCACGTCTTGCTTGTCACTTAGCTATCGGCGAGGTCCTCACGGACGACCCCAGTGTTGCGCGAGGACTCCATGATTTTATCAATTTGCAAATCTGAGGATTTATGCCCATTGAAAAACTTTTTTCGCAAGGTGTGGGGAACAAATCAGGCCCACTTAAAAAAGCAACCAGGGTACATTTCTTTACAAGACTATCAGGGTCAAATTGAAACTTTTGTTCGCCTTTCCTGCCCCTTGCCGGTTAACAGCGTGGGAGGCAGTCTCTTTGCAGTCGGATTTATTGGACCTGATTTACTACTTCCCAAAGAAGTCGCTTGGACAAAAAATCCAAACACAAACTTTGAACTCATTAAGTATCTTGCCCTTAAATCAATAGCTGTCCGCGTGCTCAATTTGCAGCAATCTTTTGATAGCCGCTTACGTTCCTTGCCGCGTTTCCGGGTCCTCCTTAAAATGCCTCAAATTAATAATTGGCTTGATAGTTCTTTTCCGTCTTTTGCCGCTTGGGAGAAAAGTCTATTGCACTCTATTCGGAGTGAATTTGATAAGAAACCAAACTCGAATAGTTCATTTTACAAATGCTGGCTAGAAATGCTTGAAATGCGCCAAGTCGGCACGCAATGTGAAGCCACTCTCTCTCAATTGATCCAGTCCACTCGAGAAAAAAGAAATGATCCCCTACCCCTTTATCTACATGCGACAGTCCCTCTACCACTATTGCAAGAAAATATTGACAGCAAAAGCTCAACACGCCCATCGAATCCCAGCCCAAACTCCTCTGTTGAATCAGAAAAAAAAAGAAACCAGGCCGAAAGAGCGAAAAATATTGATCAAGAAAAAGAAGGGACTGCAAATCCAGTTATGCACAGCTTTGAAAAAATGGAAACGGCGGACGATTACGATGGCGGTCGGCGCGTCGAGTCTGGAGATGATGATTTGTGCGAGCATGCTCCCGCCCTTGATGAACTTGAACTTAACAACCTTACATCCAACGGCAAAGCCTCATCTATTTACAGACAAATGACCCAAATTTTCAAGCTGGCTACGAGACAAGACGAGTTTGATATTTCATCCCCGCAACTGCATACCTATCCAGAGTGGAGTGTCGCAGAAAAAACATACTGGAAATCACACTGCACTGTTTTTCACACACAGGCCCCCCTTCCGCAGCAAATTCTATCAAACTTAAAATCTTCAATAGAAAGAAAACACGCGTCTCTGATATCGAAATGGCAAAAACGGTTTTCGATGCTTTTCAATGCGCCCATTTGGAAAAATCGTCTCATCGAGGGACAAGAAATCAATATTGATGAAGCCGTCCGTTTTCTGAATGAACCCAACAAATCTTCTGACAAGGCCTACCTTTTTAGCTCCAAGTTGGCTGCTCGCAACAGCACGGCGATTAGCATCCTTATAGACAACTCGTTGTCGACCGACTCATGGGTTCAAGAACAAAGGGTTTTAGATGTGATCATTGA
>JADJYV010000007.1 GCA_016719575.1 Pseudobdellovibrionaceae bacterium
TTTACGAATCGTTTGAGCTGATTTTGAACCATAGGGAAGACGCGCGGTATCCCCTAGATAAATAAAACTTTCTTGCGGAAACTTTTGAGCCAGAACTTTTAAAACAGTCAGGCCCCCAATTCCAGAATCAAAAACCCCGATGGGTCGAGAGTCTTTCATTATTATCCCAACACTCCATGTGCACGACTTTCAGAAATGCCATTGCTCGACATCTCCATAAACAGTGCGTTCTGACGAATTTCTGCAATCGTTGTTGCATTGATGTAACTCATGCCGCTGCGAATACCACCGGTGATTTCAAGAATCACATCTTTGACATGCCCCTTGATATTAACCATGGTCGACTCCCCTTCTGCTGCCATCCCTTCAGGCACTCCTCCCCGCCATGATACTTGAGCGGCCTTTGATGCCATGCCTCGATATTGCTTGCGACCTTTCTTGAGTTCTCCTGGAGTTTCGAGAGTTCCCGCCAACATACCTCCGAGCATCACCGTGCTTGCTCCTGCAGCGAAAGCTTTGACAATATCGCCGGAGGTTTTAATGCCGCCATCAGCAATCAACGGAACACCATACCCATCCGCAACTTCAGCACAAAGAGCAATGGCGGTCAGTTGCGGAACCCCTGCCCCCGTAATAATTCGGGTGGTACACATCGACCCAGGGCCAATGCCAACCTTAATCGCCCCAGCACCGGCTTCGATAAGATCTTTGGCCGCCTCAGGGAGTGCCAAGTTTCCGGCGATGATTTCTATTTGAGGGTAGGTGTCCTTGAGCCACTTCATAGTTTCGATCATTTGTATAGAGTGGCCATGGGCAATATCAATGGTGATGACATTAACGCCAGCTTCGACCAAGGCTTTCGTGCGGGGCTTGGATTCGTCACCAACTCCGATGGAGGCTGAAATGACTTTTGCACCGGACTCTTTGGTTTTGCGAACCATTTCGACTTGCTCTTCAATAGTTACAAAGCGATGCAAAATACCAAGAGCGCCGAGACGCCCCATCGCAATCGCCATATCAACACCAGTCACCGTGTCCATGTTGGCGCTAATAATTGGCGTGTCGATGGTAATATTTTTAGTGAGTTTTGAACTCAGAGCTGGATCTCGACGAGAGCGAACCTCTGACTTTTTTGGCATGATCAGAACATCATCGAAGGTTAGTCCTCGGCCTCGGGTTTTAATATCCTGCCAATTAAACATAAGATTCTGCATGAGGACTCCCCTGGCTTCCACTTTCGAAAACCGACAACAACATCTGGGTTGAAAGTATAAACAAAAAAACATCAACTAAGTTCAATAAAATGGCGGCAATTGGAGTCTTCCAAATCAGCCGATAATCATCAAAAAAAACTGTTAAAAGCGTCGGAAAAACCAAATGAAAGAGAATCAAAATAGCACTTATTTTAAGCAAATTATTTTTAACAAGTGCGGCAGAAGCTAATAAAGCATCTTCTTCACCGCGCTGATACTTTGGAGACAGTGCTACAACAAAAGGAATCAGCATATATTCTGTGTATTTCCAAAGTCCTGGAAGAATAAAAAGTAGAGACCACAAAAGGGTCTTACCCCAAGAGCGCAGAATTTCAATACTCATTGGTTCAATGGTTTTCTGAACAAATTCAAACAACCCGGCTTCGTTGGCCTGAGGAGCTTTCGTACCGTAGACCACCACAAGAATGCCAAAAATCGGGAATATGATCCCCATTACCAGGGAGAAAAAACCATAAAACCAAACAAGCTGCATGCCCCCTTGTGGGCTTTTGAGGGCCGCATCAATATTAATCATCAATAGTTGATCGAGACTGGTATAGACCAGAGTCAGGGCAAAGAGCGGAAGTCCAATACTCTTAAAAATTTGAAGATTCCGAATCAAAATATTCACGGTAGATCATCAAATCCTGGCTTTTACTTGGAGTCAAAAGGATTTCACGGAGTGTCATGATAGAGCTCACGAAAATCAAATAGATGACATCCCGAACAAAAAATGATTATTTATCCCCTTCAATCAAATCCGTTTAAATGCCCCGGTGGCGAAATTGGTAGACGCACAGGACTTAAAATCCTGGGATTCGGTTAAACGGTCGTGCCGGTTCAATTCCGGCCCGGGGCACCAATTGTCAAGCTATGCGAACCAAAATTCGCACTTGAATTTAAACCGCTTATAAAACCCCGATTTTTTTCGGGGTTTTTTATTTTAAGCTCCTGGCCAGCGAAGTCTTTAACGGCTACGCACATATCGCTTTCATAAAAATCTTTATCTAAGTTCCAATAAATCTTAATTGAATCCACGCCAATTTCGACCCTGTGGATGAATTTCTGCAAAAGGTTGCGTCTGATATTGAAGTCAGGGTTATTTTTAATTGTAAGGCCTGCAAACGCAGCAAACTCTTCAAACGTTTCAATGGGGACAAGTCTTTCATCAATATTTAAATCTTTTATTTTTAAAAGTCCTTCCTCCAATTCTTTTTTAACCAGCTCCAGCTTTTCCATTTGCTTGAAGATCGGCGTCGCTGAAACTGTTTTAGGCAGCATTGATAATCTTTCAGCTAAAGCGTCTAATTGCGAACTCACACCATAAAGTTTGGCCTTTAATTTTCCACGTTCTGACTCTTCGTCATTATTTTTATGAATGGCTTTCACTTTATTTTGAAGTTCTATTAAAAATTTTTGGCCTTCAATAAATTTACAAAACTCGCCCCATACCAAGGCTTCAGCTTTCTTTGCTTGAACTCGTGTTGGCTCACACTGAAAAGTTTTTTTGGTTAATGTGGAATTTCTTTTGGTTGCCCATGAATGCTCATAATAAGGAACCTTGCCATTTCTTCCTGTCGCAGACTTTCCTGGCATGTGGTCACCGCACTTCATACAAAAACATACGCCTGAAAGTAAATATGGATGCTTGCTGGTTTCTTTGAGTGGTTTAAGTCTTGAATGATTTTTGGTGAGCCTCTCGTTTGCTCGCTGAAAAATCATTTCATTAACTAGGGGTTGCCAAACGGCCTTTGCTTCCTTTTGTTCGCCTTTTTGAGTGTAGGTTTTAATTCCGATATAGGCCTTGTTCCTAATTATTGCTTGCAAGTTATCCACTGTAAAATGGCCAAGCCTCATTCTTGAACCGCCACCTTCTAAATGAGCTTTGGCCTTGTAACCATTATCATTCATCCAACGAGCCGCACGAGACAAACTTCCTTCTCTTAAAAATGCTTCAAAGGCAATTCTAACAGTGGTTGCATGAGGTTCATCAATGTCCAAGCTTCCATTTTTGTGTGACACTTCTTAAAACCAAGAGGGATAGTTCCACCATTGTATAGACCACGACTAGCGCGAGCTAAAATGTTCGCCGAAACTCTTTCACTGGTTTGCTTTCGTTCAAATTGCGCAAAGTTCATCAATTGAAATAACAACATTTCACCAGCGGCAGTAGTCGTGTCGAAGTCTTCACGAAGGCTCATGAAGCTGCATTTAACTTCACTCATCATGTCCCACATATTTAAAAAGTCTCTATTGTTTCTGGAGAGCCTTGAAATTTCTATGACCATAACGAGATTTATTTTTTGTGCCCTCATGTCTTTAAGCATGGACTGCAAGGCGGGCCTGTTCATGTCCTTCGCTGAAATTCCAGCGTCCACATAGACATTAAAAATTTGGCCGAAGTTGGATTGTTTATTTCTATTGGCCACAGCTTCACGAAGCCGTTGCTCTTGATTTTTAATGGAGCCTTCAGGGTTTTCCGCTTGTTCTTCAGTTGAAACTCTAATGTACAAAGCAATGTTAAAATTTTTATTCTTAAGCATCTGATCCCGTCCTTTTAAAAGATTATCTTTTACTGTTGACGAGTCAGAGAGTGATTTCTTCTGGAGCTGGCAGAGTTCAATATAAATAATATTGGCCACTTCTTCAATCATTTGTTCATACACCTGTTCATTAAAATTTTCGTTTCTTATGTTTATTACTTCGATCTCGTCCCATTTTTTATTCATGAGCTATCCCTGTTTTTTATGGATATACTCAACTCATCACTCAATACTTCTCGCACTTTTGCCGCCGCCCAAACTGACCTAATAACTTTCGATCCGTGACCCCTTTCCACCACATCGTTGGGGGGGAGGTCACGGAAAAGAAAGGTAAAAATGAGTCATTCATTTCGGCGGCAAATACCTTAAATCAAAAATAAATTTCAAATTTTCCCTAATCATTTAACGCAATTACTCAGTATTCCCACCGGGCATATTGGTGGGCATACTGTTTTCTTAGTGAAAAACCAAAGTGTTCCTAGCGAGAACACTTCAGGGAACACTTTTTTATGAAGCCTTCGCATGGCGAAGTCTTTAGCGAAGACTTCTTTTTTAGATTTTTGATTTCATTTTAATCACCTCCAATGAAGTGATCTATTAGCAAGGCCGTGCCAATATTTTTCGACAAATTTGCAGAGATAAGTCATTGATGTGATTGATGCTGGAAAAATCAGTGGAGCCATAAGGTTTCCACATTTTTGAGAGAGTCTATCAAAAAAAATGGTGTAATTTACTATGTCTCTAAGGGCAATAAAAATGAAGTCGTAGGCGTAACAAATGACTTAACCTCAGGTACGTTTGTTTACTGTGACGACTCTGTGCTGCAGATTAATTCTTTCGAAGGAAAAAAGGGAATAGGAATACTTATGTCTTGCAGTGAACATCAAAACGGCCATGCTGTCACAAGGGGAAGAGTTGATATCGACATCATGGGTGGTGAACTAACTAAAATCGCCATTGACGGACAAATAAAAAAACTTGGCTGGAAACAAGATACAAAAATTGAATGTTTGAATCTTGTGAAAAAATAGCTAGTCATTGAGCTGTTACCTGTAACTAATAATGAATGAAATCAAACCAGCCTTGAGACATCAAAATCTCAAGGCTTTTCTTTTCCTACATCCTTATCGCCTTCGGCCAATTTGTAGCCTTGGATTCCTGAATAAGCTCAAACTGGGCTTTTCTAACTTGTTTTAAAACCCATGGTAAATTCCCAGTTCCGACAGCCAAAAACGCCAGCGTAACAGACAAAGAAATCAATTTTGATAGGCCCATTTGATTTGCTCCTTTTCCTCTACTGTCAGCCCATCAAGATCAAAACTCTTGCGTCTGATGCTCTGGCAGTAGTTAGTGATGGCATTGAGAGTCCGTCCATAATGACGGGCCAGTTCTTGCCTTGACCAGCCGTGTATATAACGTAGTTTTGCCAACTCCGTTAGATTCACTCTCGACTCATGCCACTGGATTGGATAGGCTATATCCAAACTGAGTGGTTCTCTCAGCATAGGGCGAGGGGCACCACTCAGGGACAGCATCAACTTCCCAGGCCTTCCAATTTAGAAAGCTACTCTGAATAAGAACGTCATCGCGCAAATAGCGTCTGACCTTTTGTTTAAATTCTTCGTATTTCATAACGCTTGCGTGACTAGTCTGTTCATTTGCGCGCGACCATTTTAAACCAGTCGGTAATCACCGAGTGACGTTCCTCTGTCAGCGGATGGTCCCCGGAGTCTCGAAAATGATTGAGGCTCGACGAACCGTCTGGTCGAACGAATAATTTTTCTACAGATGAGCAGATAGTGTCTGCATCTTTTGAGTATTTGTCTTGCTCAGCAGAAACGATAAGCACATCTCTCGGGGCGATGGCTCCTAAGATTTGATCGAAATCAAAATATGGAAGAAGCCCTGGAATGGCGAGTGCCATTTCCAATCCTGTGCCAACCTCCATCTTTTGCTTATAGGAGCAAAGCGCGCCACTTGAGCAAACGAATCGAATCCGATCATCAGTTGCTGCTTGGAATAAAGCCGTGTTTCCTCCGTAGGAGTGGCCCAAAACCCCGATTTGATTCGAAGAAACGCTTTCTAAATTTTCTAAAAGCGAGAGCCCAACACCGGCATCATCCAGCACTTTTCTCATCAAAGAGTCACCCTTCACAAGGCGAAAGGTCATTTCATTGAAGTGCTGGAGCCAATCATTATCCCAGGTGTCAGCCTCAATGCCTTTCTTGTTGGGGCGGCGATCCTCAAAGCAGATTGAATCAGGCGCTAGTACCACGTATCCAAGGTCAGCCAAACTGGGTCCGAATGCTTGTAAGGGGTTGCCTGCAATGCCAGCTACTTCACTCTTACCCAAGTGCCTTTCTCCATTATGCTGATGATGAATGAGAACGCCAGGATGCGGACCTGCGGATAAAGGAATGAAAAGATAAGCTGGAATCCAGTCACTATCTTGGCTCCGGTATCGGATGAGCTGCCGCCGAAATTTGCTGAGAGTAGTCTCCTCGAGCACTTCAAAATCTACAGCTTTTGAATGTTCATTCAGTTTCAGAAATTTACTGAGTTGCATTGGGGAATATTAGGATCACCTGTTCGATGTGTCACGGGGCGCAACAGCGGCTGCTATGGAGTTTGAGAACAAATAGCTATACGTTCTCCATCGTGGAGAACAGATACCTAAAAATTGGCACTTGTTCTCCACGAAATTAAAAGTTACAGTGATTTCAGATACTTGCCGTCACGGCGTCGTCGGCAAGAGCGGTTCTAAGATCCGCCGGCAGGGGGCACCAGTTTTCTCAGTTTGAGATTTTTAGACATATTCAGTAAATTCAAATAGATAGGACTGAAGCTCCCAAAGCTAGTAATCTTGCTTTACGAGTACATACGGTTCTACGGGTCAGTATAGATGAGAAATTTTGAGTTAGTCATTAACATTGGTAGTTGTACAAAAATTCCCGGCCGGTCATATTGCAACAACTTAATAGGGTTCTCTTCACTCAAACTTCGATGGTTGCCAAAGGTCCTTAATTTGAAGTTATTTTTTACTGCGATCACTTTTGTTTCTCTGAATCAAGCATTTGCTGATAGCAAAAACTGCGACCTCTTGTCCGAAGTTCCTGCTACATACGATAGCATAGAGTCCTCACATGGAGTCACTCTGAATGGCAAAACTATCTTGGTCGGCGGCAAAGGCGAGAAATCCCCTCGAGATCTAGATCGCCTAGCTGTTCAAAGGGGTTTGATCCGTTGTGGTCAGCCAATGCTAAAATGTTTTGCGGGATCAGAAGCTTTGATACCGACCGAGTTTGTTGTCACTTTCACTTTGAATCCAGTGGGGAATGCCGCAACAGCTTCAAATTTTAAAATGACTTGGAAAAAACCAACCACGGAAACAATTGAAAAATGCCTTGTTCAAATTTGGACAGAAATCCAATACGGATTGATCATCAAGGATAAGGTACGAATCAGCATGCCGATAAAGATCAAATAAGCACCGGGTTAAATGCGCAGCCCGAAACTCCTAGGGCTGACTTCCCCGCCACAGCGGGCAGGTCTTTTGCTCAATATCTCATTGGCCTAAAACTAAAAGCCACACAACACCTCCCCTCAATCCGCCACCTATTCGCCACAATTTCTTTTGGTAACAAAGATTGGATTTAGATCCATACTAGAACTTCGCTGCGAATAAACATCGCGGCATTTTTGAGCTATTTGTTAATAATACGAATTTTTCTCTTACGAGTGTTTTTCCTGCTCATAGGAACCCCCTTGGGGAAGCAGGAGAAATACACCATGGATTTCAAAAAGATTTCAAACGAAGAACTCAATCTTAGGCTAGAAAAGCTTGCACGCAGCGAACGCAAACTGACCCATCAATCGAGCCAAGGACTTCGCTATCGACCCGCGATCTCTGTAAGTCGAGCTCACAATCAACTGGCGGCTAAAAGTCAGGACTGCAGCGCTTATCGTCTGGGTAATGAACACTAATTCTTCATCATTCTGCCCAACCCTACTTAAATTTCGCAATTAAGCCCTTGAAAACCGGCTGATGACTTTTAGTTCTCTAGTTTGGATTTTGTTCATGAAAAATTCTTCAATATTTCTGTGAGAACAAAGTACAACTCAAGATAAAAAGGATCAATTATCGGTTGCCGGCAACTCTTTCTCTGCGACTGATAAAAAAGACTTGAACCCTTTGACTCAGCGCCTCTCAGGGCTTGGGCTCATTGACCACTTTTTAAGGCCAGCTTAGAGTTTTAAGCGAACCGAGGGGTGATTTATGAAAAAAGTATTATGTCTGACCATTTTTTTCTTAGGCAGTGTTGTTTTTGCGGATTCAATTAAAAAAATAGAATCCAACATTGTTGAAAATTTAGTTTACTTCAGATTGTTTAAACCGACTTATCCGTATGGCGCTAGAGTAGACGCAAAAGGCGGAAGATATGTCTTTGAACACTGTGGAACTCAAAACCTTATCGAGGGAAAGCACTACAGTTTGAGTGAACGTAAAATTGATGAAATCGATTTGGGAGGCATCGCATCTTCCAGCGCTTCATACTATAAAATTACACCCGGACCTGAGTGTAAATAAATCATTGCCCGCGGGCATCACCATTTAAATGTATTGCCGAACACTTGGGAGTTACGAACTCAGGCGGCCATGATTAAGGCAAAGTGCGACTCGCACATCAAATACAACTTAATTTTAGAAACGGGCCGCGCTCAGCGCGGGTGAATTGCATACGCAATAGCTCTTTTTAAATCAAATTTTTCAGGTTCAGGCAAACTCGTTTCAGCCTTAACAAGACCTACTGTCAACAGGAGGGCAATGATGAGTCGTTTTATGGGCATAGGAGAATTTAAGTACAATAGATATCAGCTAGGATCAACGCTTTATAAATCACGACTAGAGACACTAATCTGACCGATGCCCCTTGGCCCCGAATCTGCAAAAAAGGTCTATTAACTTTGCTTAGCTTCCTAGGAGTGAATTATGAACAAGATGATAAAACAATTGGTACCGATTTTAAGCGTCCTGCCCATTTTTTTTACACTCCACTCCCAGGCCGAATTTAATAGTTACCAAAGCCTCTCCGCAGGGAAGGCAACTCTAGTTATTAGCGAAACCAAGGACCAAAATGAAGACGTGCTGGCAGCAGACGGCGATGAGTCGTCAAAACAAGATTTCGAGTCTGACGAAAAGCAACTTTTAACGATGACTGCAAAATGTGGAGTGAGGTTGTCTAAAAATGGAATCCTCATCATCCTTGATGACGCTGCAATTAAATCTCAATTTCCAGGACCCGTGCACTTTTCTCTTGGCAAAGAATACTCTTCAAACACCGCAAAAAAAATCTCCCTCACTGGCGGGGTCG
This sequence comes from Pseudobdellovibrionaceae bacterium, assembly GCA_016719575.1. Classification (GTDB taxonomy): domain Bacteria; phylum Bdellovibrionota; class Bdellovibrionia; order Bdellovibrionales; family Bdellovibrionaceae; genus JACMRP01. The sequence continues at coordinate 9,169 of JADJYV010000007.1, forward strand.
GTAACAGAACACTCCGAGGTACCTTGCTTGAGAAGGCAAATAATAGCATGCAATACAATGATACGATACTGCACCCCGTTCAGTATTTTTGCCAAAAACTCCTCAAGCAAAGCGCTGGTCACCAAGCCGTTCCATTTTCAATAGGTAATAAAATATCTCATTCACTCACTATTGATGAGAATAGCAATTCCGTGATTATGTCTGAAGAAGGTCGATGCAATATGACGACCTACAAGACTTCGGTTAACTGCCAATTGCCAACCGAGCAATCCCTATCGGACTTTATAAACTACTTGCAAACTAGCAAAAGCGACGACGCCAAATAACATTCAGGCCAAGACAATTTGATAGACTCGCGTTTCGGCCTTCTTGGTTGAGAATAAGCCTCACGCCTGTATCTTTTCCACATTGTATAAAAGTTCGTCAGCACCTGCTCAGTCGAACCCGCCCTTGAGACAATTAGTCTCGGTGATTTTTACAAGCCTAAAAATAAATTGGACAAAGTTTTAAGATAGGTTCAAAAATAGCATGCTATGAATAACAAAATTATATCCTCAAAAACCCTTGCGTCGATCGCCTTAACCCTTGCCGTGCATGCTTTGCTTTTGGCATGCAGCCCGAACGGAGAGCATATGCCTCTCGGTGACTTGCATGGAAAATCTGGCGCCGATGCCAAGAGCATAGAAGGTGGCCCTTATTTTACAGCTGATATTATTCCGCTCTTAGCTAAAAACTGTGGCAACTGCCACGGGCCAGGATCTGCGATGGATTGGACAAATTACGAAACTTTCAAATCAAAGAAGGATCGTATTTTAGTCCGAGTGCTTGGCCCCGGGGCCAACATGCCGATTGGTGGCAAGCTCTCAGACACCGAGAGCGCTTTGTTGCAAGCGTGGATAGACAATGGCATGGCTTATGAGCCCGGTCTAACACCCAAGGAACCAACTTCCCCCGAGCCTCAAGCACCTGTGTCTCAGATCCCGGTGCCAGTTCAGTCCTGCGTCGGGTGTCATGGAGAACGTGGAGAGTCTTCACAGACTCTGTATCCAAAACTGGCCCTTCAAACTCCCGATTATTTAACAAGTCAATTGCAAGCCTTTCGCTCAAAAGTGAGAGCCAGCACTGCTGCCAGAATTTTTATGTGGCTCCCCACTGAGAATTTAACTGACGATGATATTTCTATTATAGCCGCCTACTTTTCAAATCAACCGGCTACGCAAAAAAATACCCCAGGGCCAAACGAGAAGATCTTGCTTGGGCAAAGCATTTACAACGACGGTTTGCCTGGCAAAGGGCTCCCTTCATGTGCGGCTTGCCATGGCGCTGAGGGCCAAGGGATTGCCACAATGCCAAGACTTGCGGGGCAACATAAAGATTACTTGGTAAAACAACTCGGATACTTTAAAACAGAAGAACGAGTTGATAGTAACGGGCTTATGTCAGGCTTTGCGAAGCTTATGAGCGAAGAGGACATTAGCAATGTCTCTGAGTATTTAAACTCGCTATAAGACTAAATTTAGGGATTTGAGTATATGACGTTCAAGGCACCGACGCTATTTTCTTTGATATTTTTGCCACTGTTTTTTACTGCTAAATCTTGGGGACGCCCCGAGTACGCAGCACAAACCCACATTGTTAACTGTGCAGCTTGCCACGCCACTCCCTACGGTGGTGGGCCCCGCAACTTAAACGGAAAACTATTTGGTACTCGTTTTGACAAACTACCCTGGTATGCCCAACAACCCTATGCCTCACTTGACGTGCGTGGGCAAACTTACTCAGCCCAAAGGACGCCCCCCGAAACAAGCCAGTCTAAGGGATTAATGCTGATGAGCGTGGCTCCGACCGTCATGCTTCCTCTCAGCGCCGATTCGAACACAGATCCGATGAGTCAGCTGATTCTATCATATAGCTTTGCCCCTGTTGGCAATTCGATGCGCGAGGCCTTTCTCTTACATCGACTCGCTCCCTCAAGCGAAAAATCTTGGTTTAGCTCTATTTTGATCGGAAATTTCACAGCCCCCTTCGGTCTTTTGACCGATGAACATCGCACCTACACGAGACAAATGGTCGCAATGACCAATCGAAACTTCGAATCCGGCGCCGTTTTGAGTGGAGACCCGTCTTACCTTGTTCATTATGATCTTGCGATATCGTCAGGTTTTTCTAATGGCGGAGCTGGGACCAATACACAGCCAAATTCTTGGGCAAGTTTTGCCCACATTCGCCACCAGGTCGGGGCAATCCCCCTGCACATCGGACTTAGCGGGGCCCTAGCTGGAACCTCTTCGGCAAAAGAAAATTTAACGGCCGCCTCGCTCTATGGTGTATTAACATTGGACCAGTATACGGCTCCATTGTTTCACGGAAATATTCAAATGGAAGCTGTCACTGCCAGCGGCTGGAATAATTCCGCCTTTGGCACGACTTCAGGCGATGGCATCGGTTACTTTATCCCAAGCACTGCGACAACATGGCAAACGGCCCTGACGGACTCACGCTCGCTTGGCATTACAACCCTGGTAGCCTGGGATCTTAATCGCAGATGGTCCCTTCAGTACAAGCGCGAGCTGTTTGTTCCCGACACCAATTTTAATGGTGACTACTTCTATCGTAATGGCGGTGGTTTTAAATATTTCTTCGGTGCCACTGGGAGCGTCACCATTCGCTATGACCGGGGCGAAGTCACTCGACCGGGCCTCACTAAAGCAGACCTTGCTGGCAGCAAGGCCGTTGGTGAAACCTACTTTGCACTCTTACATCTTTGGCTATAAAGGACTACCTATGAAAACTCTTCTCATTTTCACTTTTATCGGATTCCACTCTTCACTTAGTTTGGCAACACAATCGGAGCCGAAGGTCGCTGCCTCCTGCGTCGGATGCCATGGCGAAAAAGGAAAGAGCTTGAATGATCTATGGCCCAATCTCGCGGGTCAGAAAAAAGGCTACCTGATCAAGCAACTCACATCCTTTAAGAATGGCTCCCGCCAGGACCCATTGATGGCGCCACTTTCATCGAACCTCAGCGAAAGCGACATTCAAGTCCTTGCCGATTATTATAGCTCCCTCAAGTAACCGATAACTAAGCAAAGTCTCGATTCGAGACAGACTCCCAACAAATGGCACAGAGGTTGAACCCTTAAATGATGAATTTAAGGGTTCTAGTGTTTTTTAAATAAGCTCAAAGGGAGTTCTTATGATAAAAAAGTCTGTGCAAAACCTAGCCATGTGGGGGACTTTTTTTGCCACTTCTCTGGCCTCTGCCGGCGATGGCGACCTTCCCGGTGCAAAATCACTCTCGCAGCCCTACACCGCCAACTCCACGTCGGAAAAATTACAACTGACGAACATAAAAGACTTTCCACTATCAGAAAATGGCCAGGCAAAAAACTTTTTTCTTATTTCTAACAAATGGAGTCCCCGGTATGCCCTTGAGCTCAAAAGCTCCTTGGGAAAAGAACCTGGCCCCCTTGATGAAGCAAAAACCCCGGCCTATGCCGAAGCAAGAATTCAGTGTGACTCAGACGTTACGATTTTTACCGAGAGCCTTATTAACAGCAGAAAAACAGGAAAAGACATCTCTTTTCGGCTTTACAATTCAAAGTCGCAGGGAGGTGTCCAGTATTTGCTCCCCTCCCCTCAAGTTGAAAATTGCACACTTTCATTTAGAAGCGTTGATAATCCGCAGCTCATAGGCGCTGTTCGACTTACGAATATAGACAGAGCTTTTCCTGTCATAAGTTCGCTCAACGCTTATCGTGAAGAGTGTCATTTGCCAAGAGCCCAAGAGAATAAAAAAATTCAACAAATGTTTTTAACAACAAAATATAAAAATCATACTTGCCCATCTGTCGTCGAATCGATTGAGCCACTTGAGGATCCCGAGGAGGGCTTTCAAGCTAAGGTCGAAGCCTTGCTTGGTCAAAAAATCCCTGATCACTTCTTAAAAAATCAAGACCCCTTCGCCCCTCTTGATTTTAGAAAAGCACCGAAACTGGACGCTATCTACGTCGCATCCTTGGTTTTTCGCAATGACTTCTATGGCAACGTCATCGCCAGACTTCTTAAGTACCACGCGGACCGAGGCACCCTGGTGCAAATCGAGGTCTCGGATATCTTGCAATCGAAAAAAGATCAAAATCTGCTCTACAAGATCTCGCGAGAAAATGGAAATATTCGCCTAAAGGAATACCGCTACAATTCTCCCAAAGGCGTGATCGACGAACTTAACGAATTCCATCGCGACTATCACATCAAAATTCTCGCGACCCTATCGCAGCAAAATCCGGCGCACAATGTAATCATTACTGGTGGCCGAAATATTCACGATGGTTTTTTATTTAAATCAAAACCCGACTACTCGCGCTGGCCAGAAATGACCCAGTACGGAATAGACGAGTCCTTTGTCCACTGGAGTGATTTTGAAATGCGAATCCAATCACAGAACTTTACTCGGCGGATATTTTCACACCTTCAGACTGTTTGGAATCAAGATGCCAGCACTCAAGCATTTGATAGCATTAATAAAGATCTTGAAGTCACTCGGTCCGTTGATTCAAACTATTTCACTGGACCTCTGCCACTGATCAGACATTTGGTTTCAATTCCATTCCGAGATCAAATGGCACTTGAAAAGTACTATGTCGATATGATCGACCACGCTCAATTCGAAATCAAACTTTCAAGCCCTTACTTGCGCCCCACCGATGCAATCACTGCGGCTCTGGATCGAGCGATCAAACGAGGAGTCGATATTACGATTCAAACCCGTATTGATCTTTCGGGTGATACTTTGGACTGGCTCTATACCGAAATGAATAAAGAAAGCATTAATAAATTCAAGGATCGCGTCAAACTCTATGAGTGGACCGGAAACTCGATTCTGCATTCAAAATTTATGCTGATTGACGATGAACTGGCCTTTATCGGCTCTGTCAACATCAGCAGACGGAGCTTTGTTCACGATATTGAAAGTGGTTTTTTGATTTACAGCCGGGATTATACTCAACGAATGGAGAAAATTTTTGACAATTACACGGCGGTTTCTCACCGCGTGACCGAAAAACAGAAACGAAAACTCTTCCCCAGCATACTTATTAAAATTTTTGAAAATGAATTTTAATTAGGATTGTGGCGAAGGGCTTTGTCTTTTAGAAGTTTCTCTGGCTTGACATAACAAGGAATTGCCGTCCCTCGCCATTTGGTCGTTCGAAAGGAACCATTTTTAATTTTTTCTGAGGATAAATCAACATCCACGATTGCATTTAGCTTTTTCTGGGCAGCTAAAAATGCCAATTTCAAAATGGCTTCATTCTCATCGGCGCAATTGCTCACTGAAATCGGGTCTTCCAGCCGTTTAATTAGCCGTGTCTCTTTACCCTGTTTTTTGTCAAAAACCAGAATCTCTTTAGCAGCCTTCATGGTTTGCATATAATCCTCAAGGGCTGGCGCTACCGTATTGTTGTAGCAGGGGCCACAATAAGTCGTATGCTCTAGCTCAGAGGGAAGTTGAGGCAGAAACGAGAAGGTCTCTTCGTCTGTAAACTGCGCGCAGTACTTACAGACAGGACTCTGGCAAATTTCGCAGACCAGATTCGCTTTTGGCTTTTGGCAGGTGCAACAATTGAGTTTTTCCATGGGGGAATACCTACCACAAATTCTCTGTATTAGGTTAAGCATTTGTTCTCAACTAACAAGGAGGCGTTAAAGTCAGCTCTTTCGGGAGCCTTTTTGCCTCAAAAATTGTAGCTAATTGAGCACTCCCTGCGAAAGGATTGAAAACATTTCTTGAACTTTTCGTCACATTCAGAACACTGCTTGCCCCCTCTGAAATTTTACTTTAGAACTCCCGCTGCTGTTGTAATTCTAAAGGAGTTTTTTGTGCGCTATCTAGTCGTTCTTTTCTCGCTCGTTTCTTCGTTCGCCTTTGGTCAAGCTATCACTTATATTCAAAACCCGCTCGCAACCAGCCTCTCTCAATCCTTGGTTGGCCCATTTTCTGACTCGGCCAGCAGGGACAAAGTAAATCTCTATCCAGAACGCCAAACGACCCCGCTTCTTGAAAACCGAGGGGATGTTCGTTTTAGCTTTATGTTGCAAAATAACAACAAGGCCCCCCTCGTTTTTATAATTCCTGGCACAGGTGGAAGCTCTGAGGCGCGTTCGGCACACTTTATCGCCGAAAAACTCTTTGCGCTCGGCTACCACACAGTCACTATTGATAACCCCTTTTCGTGGAATTTTGCGGTTGCGGGAAGTCGCACGGGCCTGCCCGGATATCTCCCGAATGATGCCGAAGACCTTCATAAGGTTTTAAAACTGGTTTCGACAACTTTAAAGTCTAAACAAGGCATCTCCCCTAGTTCCTTCTCTCTCGTCGGGTTTTCTTTAGGCGGATTGGTTTCGTTGTTTCTTGAGCAGACGAATGTTGATTTCCAGTTTAAGAAAGTCCTTATCGTCAACCCCCCTCTGGATCTCCTTTATGCAGCTAATAAACTTGATTCCCTTTATCTTGAGGGAAGCAAACTAAGCCGAGCCCATAAGGAATATGTTTTCAACCGTGTTCTAGAGATAGGGCAACCTCTCTTAAATAACCCAAAAGCCGTTCAAGACCAGGCCTTTATGCAAAAGACCTTTGACCGCCTGAACCTCACTCAGCAGGAGATGGCGTACCTGATTGGGAATTCCTTCCGTGACGGCCTGAGAGATTTGATCTTTGCCAGCCAGCAGGTTCATGATTTAGGGATTCTCAAAGCCAAAGCAACGGAATATCACCGAAATGATCGCTACAATGAAGCGAAGAACTTTTCGTTTGTCGACTATCTCAATTTCTTTGTTTATCCCAACATCAAAATGAAAAACGGAATCCTGCAAGAAGTAGATGGGGTCAATCACAACTCGAGCATGTACCAATTTGCTGATTTAATTAAGTCCAATAAAAATATTTACCTTATCCACAGCGCCGATGACTTTATATTAAAGCCCGGAGATACCGAGTGGCTTCAAAATACTTTTGGCGACCGAGCCCTCATCTTACCCTACGGAGGACATTGCGGAGCGATGAGCTTCCAAGCCTTCTTGAAGCAACTGAAAGCTGTTTTTGAACTAGGGACCAATTAGGACCAAATGTCGCTCGACATCTAGAACTGGAGATTTTAAGGGACAAACTTGGATCGAGAGTCCCTTAAATTTCTTTTGAGCAAGACCAAGCTCTTCGTTGATTTTTTCTCGCCTCGCTTTTAACAAAAAATAGTTCCCACCCGCATTGCAATAACTGCGACTCATTTCCAGAATGACATCAATGGGCTTAAAGCCACGGGCCGTGATTAGCTCAATCCCCTCCAGATTTTTTGGAATCTCACCAAAAACCTCAATGTTGGGAGCAATCGTTTTACAGCGATTTAGAAACTCTTGTTTTTTTGGACTCTTTTCAAAGAGTTTATATTGGATATGCGGGAATTGAAGCGCATAAATGACCCCCGGCAGGCCCCCTCCCGCGCCAAAATCTGCTGCCGTCTTAATATCGACAGGAAATGCTTTTAGCGGCAGAAGGCAATCCACCACATGATTGTCTATCAAATCATCAAAGGTCATCTTACGACTGATGAGATTCAATTCATCATTGGCAGACCAAAGCTTGTCAACAAAAGCCCGCAATTGAGGAATCGCCTCTTGACGAAATCCAAGTTCAAAAAATAGAGAAATTCTTTTATCAAAAGGCACGAGTTAAAACACCTGTAAAAGCCTGTTCAAACGATTTTCCATCTCAGTCTGTTTTTGCAACTTCTTTCGGTCTATTTCTGTCTCGTTGTCTCCCCATTCAACAACATACTCTTTGGACATGATCGTATGAGTTGCGTTAACAATGAAGGATCCAAACGCGCTCAATGTCTTACTAGCGAGCTCACGTGTCTTTTCTTTCTTTTTGGATTCCCCCTGCCATTTTTTTAAAAAGGTATCAACGATCACTTTGTCCTCTGAAATCAAACGTTCCTTAGTGAGGCGCCCCGAAGTATACTCCTCTGTTAAATCTTTGATTTTAGTTTGATCTCGCAGCAAGGAGTCCACCCAGGCCGCATATTCCCTGGTAACGTCCTTCACGTTGTGCAGATAAAAGCCATTGTTTGTATCCATATAATAACTGCGAGCATCTGCATTGGCAGAGCCAATGATCATATCATCGCCTAAAACACTCAGTTTAGTGTGAAGTGATCGCTTTGATCGTCCTTCAATACTTTTGTATTCAAAATAATCAAAACTCGCAGAACGAGACGCACTGTTTGATCCAAAATGCCCGTTACGGGTGGCGTAAACTCCAAAAAAAGCCATCATCTGATATCGGGCAAGAATATTTATATATCCTAGGTCCGTGCTCTCCATCGAGTTTGTTAAAAATGTCACTCGGACATTCTTGCAATCCCATGATCCATCCATCATTTTCGTGAATCCCTTTAACAGCAGGGCCGGTGGTATAAAGTAGGCTGAATGCAAAATCACTCTTTTAGGCAAAGCTTTTGGATCCCTTTTTAGTTCTTCAGCCGCCACCGCACAGGTGTTTTCAAGCCCACGGTACCAAAGATGGTGAATATACTTTCCGGATTTTATTTCGCGTCCCGAGGTCACGCCATAAATTCGCGTTCGGTCCGCCGGATTTTGTCGCCTGTTGAACGGGAGATTTTCAATATATGCAACGACCATCTGCGAGACATCTTGGTTATCCAACTGATCGCTATATTGTCTCTTATTTTGCCTCCACGTCTCGGTGTATTTCTTTGTTGGCGCATATTCTTGACGGTACCGATTTGCAGCCGAAGACATATGGTTTTTCACCAAGACCATTCTCTTTTTTAAATTTAAAAAATTAGGATGAGACTCAATGCCTTTTTCAACACACATCATAAGTTGCTGTCGTTGCTCTGGAGTGTGATAGCTTGGCGAAAGGCAACTGGACAAAACCGTTTTTGCGATCTCGGCATTTTCGATAAAATCATTTGGCATAATTTTTCTAACTGTCGAAATAGGCAGTGTCCTTGAATCAAAGTCCCACATAGCATCAAAAGCCGCAGCGATAGACTCTCCTCCAGCAGATAAATTGATAGCCATGTCAGTGTCCATGAATATATACTTGGCTGTCATATCATTCTGCCTCATGTGATAGGAGTTCTCAATATTTCGACCCCCGAGTTGAACAAAACGATTTTCAACTAACAAAATTTTATGATGTATAAAGTCGGTAATATGCTCCCACTCACGAGCTGAGGGCTCCCCCATTTGTTCTATTGGCAAACGTCCATAAAGCTCGTTTAAAATTGGATTCAGTTTTTCACCATAGGTTTGCAGAGCAATCGCAACTTTGATCTTCGCCTCGATGTCGTCGTGGGCTCTCGCCTGATAAAGCAATTTAAAAAACTCTTGCAAAGATTTCTGTTCTTCATCAGACATTGAAGAGCCTTCGGTGTAGGTCTTTATGTCTATTTGTTGACCTTTTAAAATCGCTGTCGAAATAGCCTGACCATTTTGAGAGTACAAACCGCTAAGGAGCAGTTTTGCAAAATAGTCTGGCGAGCCACCTGCAAGTTCTTTCCATTTGTAGCTAGAACAGGTTTTTGGTGTCACCGGCTCCTTTGACTCAGGACAGGGCTGAGTCAAATAAATTGCGTCCCGCACGATAATTGAATTCGGGCGGCCATAAAGTTTAACTTCAATTTGTCCACCTCCCTCGCTCTCAAGGTAAGAAAACAAATCCAGATTTTTATAATTCGTCACGATATCTACAAGCAGGCGCACCTTGACCCCGCGCTTCGCCGCTCTTATCAACTCTTCACTGAAAACTGACGACGAATGATCCTGGCTGTAAATATAGTAGGCGAGTCGGATAGTTTCTCCGGCGCGTGCACTGCGAATAGCCTCAAGCTTACTATCAAAAGACGCATCGTTGTCCGTGATCAAGCGCGCCTTTTCAATCCGAAGTGGGCCTGAAGACGCCACCTTTAGAATATCAGCCTCTTCAAGCGTTCTTGCTCCTAGAGAAAACTGAGCCGGTTGGCGATCGATTGGACCTGTCAAACGGGAGGTTAGTGAACATCCCGATAAAGCAATAACTAAAAGTAATAGTGAAGATCTCGTATTCAAAGGTCCCCCTTGATTGCGTCAACATCTAGTTTAAAAGAACTCTCAGTAAATAGACAGACGGCCTTTTAGTCAGGGTGGATTTTAGGACCTAGGACTGCTACCCGTTCCCAATCAGCGATACTGCGAATATAGATTACCTTCGGCGCGAATTCGTCTCTGGCCAATATCCGAAGTAGCTCGGGCCGCATTTTAAAGTGAGACTGCCATAGACTTTTGTATATTTTTTTAATTTGCGACCAGGATCTTTCGGAGCAAGACTCTGGCAATTCGACTCTCCTGGACCAAAGGTTTTTAAACTGCCTTTTGGTGCACCACCAATAGTGCCGCCAAAGAGGTAAATCAATGAGCACAATCAGGCTCGCGAGTCTCAACCTCTCCTGAAGGATGTCCAAGGGCCCGTAGCCATCTATCAGCCATCGCCGTTGTTGCTGGATGGCTCTTAAGGCTTGTATAGATTCCGCATGGGGTCTTATTGTCATTCCGGGCAAAAATTGAATGCTATCAACATGGGTCACCGGCACTAAGCAGTGTTCGCCCAACCTCCGACTGAGGGTGGTCTTGCCCCCGCAAGCGTTGCCAAGGACAGCAATCCTGCAAATCTCTTCTTGGTTCATAAATTACTAGTACATCGCCAGACACTCATTGTACAGTAGTGAAACCATGGACGCCTTCGATAAAAAAGACCTCTCAATGCTCTTCTTGTTGGCATTCAACTGCCCAAAGTTTCAGAAGCAGAAACTTTGGGCTCACTCGCAGAGCTCTCTCGCCTCGTCACGACTCTCGGATACAAGGTCATTGGAAAAACCTGGCAACGAAGAAACTCGGAACGAAGTTCTACAGTCCTCGGTGACGGGAAGCTCAAAGAACTTTCCGACTGGACTGGCGGTCCGGGAGTTATCGGCCCCATGGTTGTGAAGAAGAAGCACAAAGCAGCACTCAAATTCGAAAAAAATGTGGCAATTGGCTCCGAGGACGAAGGAGCCCCTGAAGAAGAGGATTTTCAGCCAGCGAAGCTCCAAAAGAAAAAGCTCAAATCGTCATCTTCGACTGTGACCTCTCTCCCTCACAATTAAGAAATATGGAAAGCGCAACAGGCGTCGCTGTTTTGGATCGCACGGGAGTGATCATAGAAATTTTTAGCAGACACGCTCGGACAAGAGCCGCCAAACTCCAAGTCGAAATTGCAAAGTTAACTTATGTTGCCCCTCGTCTCCGCGAAACTGGCGGAAACGAGGACCGAGGAGGAGGCGGCGTGGGGGGAAAAGGCTCGGGCGAAACGAGTCTCGAACTCGACAAACGACGCATTCGAGATCGCATCAAGGAGCTTAAGCAAGATCTTGCGTCGATTTCGCAAGAACACAACGTCAGGCGTTCCCGCCGAGATCAAGAAATTTCAGTTGCTCTCGTCGGCTACACCAATGCCGGAAAATCTTCTCTCATGCGCGCCCTCACTGGGAGCGAAGTCTTGGTTGCCGATAAACTTTTTGCCACTCTGGACACCACCGTTCGGCTTTTATATCCAGAAACTGTTCCGAAAATTTTGATTTCAGACACAGTGGGTTTTATCAAAAAACTCCCCCATGATTTGGTGGCCTCTTTTAAGTCGACCCTTGACGAGGCCCTCAATGCCTCCTTGCTTTTGTATGTCGTTGATTCTTCGGACCCTACTTTTAGGTCTCAACTGGAAGTCACTCGCTCGGTTTTAAAAGAGGTGGGCGCCCACGAAATTCCAAGTCTCCTTATTTTGAATAAAGTGGATCGACTTACTGCCAATTCCTTGATTGAACTCAAAATGAATTCCTGAAGGGGTCTTTTTATCTGCGACGAAGCCGGAAGACGTAGCCCAGTTGCGACTTCGGCTGCTTAGTTATTTTGAAACCGATATGGTGACCGAGGATCTCTTTATCCCCTACACCGTTCCGGGGGCCATCGGCGAGATCCGAGCCAAAATGCGAGTTTTGGGGGAGTCCTACGACGGCAAGGGTTCAACCCTTAAAGTCCGAGCCCCTAAGGAGCTGATTGATAGATTTATCACCCGTTTTGGCCTAAAAAACAGTTGAAACAAGGTAAAAAATCTTGTTTTTTGGCACTTTGAGCTATCAATTTAGAAGAGTCCATGATCTAACCCCTCCAAAGTCGTTCTCGGTTCATTAGATAGTCTTTTGTCTTCTGCGAATGGCCCCCAATAGCTCTAGGAGGCACATATGGGTAAAAAAATATATGTAGGTAACTTGTCTTTCGGCGTTAGCTCAGATCAACTGACTGATGTATTCTCCGAATTCGGTACAGTTGATTCAGCAAATGTAATCACTGATCGCGAAACTGGACGTAGCAAAGGTTTCGGTTTTGTTGAAATGTCAACAGACGAAGAAGCTGCAACTGCAATTCAAAAATTGAACGGCGCTGAACTTGCTGGTCGCGCAATGAACATCTCTGAAGCTAAACCACAAGAGCCACGTCGTGGTGGTGGTGGCGGCGGCGGCGGTGGTCGCGGCGGTTTCGGTGGCGGTGGCGGATCACGCAATCGTTACTAATCTAAACTCACTCTGAGTAATTAGAGTGTGAGGATTTGATATCAAAAATTCAAAAAGCTGACCTTTACGGGTCAGCTTTTTTTTGAGATTTGAACAGAGAATTGGGTTGCCATTTTTTTTACCCGTGAATTGTAGTTAGATTGTCTGCTTTCAATGGAGAATCTATGACTCGTGTTTTAACTGTTTTGCTCTTTTCGTTTTTTGTTTAGATTTGATCGCCGCAACCATCCCCGAGCGACGCGAATTCCCTCTCAATGAAAAAATAAATCCCTGCGAAAACTTTCATGCCTATGTCTGCTCGAAAGTCGAAGAAGGGTTTCAACTTCGAGACGACCGAAGCCATCATATGTTTTCATTTAACGACTCTTCAGAACGACTGCTTGAAATCAAAAAGTCCCATCTAAAAAATCTACCCCAAAAAACTGGTCTAACTCCCCGGACAAAACAAATTCGAGATTATTACTTAGCTTGTATGAATGAAAAATCCTCAATTGCGGCAGAGCAAAAGGAGGTCAAGAAAGTCCTTGCGGACCTTGTTAAGGTTTCTACAACCGCCCAGCTTCTGTCTTACAACTACAAAAAAATGCCCGAAGCTCTAGCAAATCTTATTTACCTTGGAGTGTCGGCCAATTTAGATGATCCAAAAGTTGGACGCTCTGGCCGGAGTCAATTTAATGAGACTTCCCGATCATAAGTATTATGAAAATGCCGCGTTGATGAAAGATTATGAAAACCTCTTGTCTGCATTTTACAAAACCATTTATGGGCCAGAGCTGAGCGCCGCTGATGCAGATAAAAAGGCGCAAAAATAATAGCCTTACAAAAAAGAATTTATAAAAACCTATCCAGTCGCTGCAATTCGCCGCCAGCGATGGAGCGAAAGACGTGAGCTCCGCAATTGATTTTATAAAGGCCTATCCGCAGCTCCAGCTTGAAACTCTGCTCTCTCCCCTCCCTAAAAACCTCTTAATCAATACTCCCGTCCCCGAAGGCCTCGCCTTTTTAAACACTCACCTGGACAAATACCCGACCGAAGTTTGGAAAGACTTTTACCTCCTCACAAACCTGAATGACCTTTTAGATGACGCCTATTCAAGTTACTTCCAGCAAAAATTCGAATTTAATCGCAAGTATTTTGGCGGGCCCGAAAAACGTCCGGACCGACAAGAACGCTGTACCACCACGGCAAGCCGCACCTTTGTTAAAGAACTGGACGCCGACCTGATAGAAACGGTCTTTCCAAAATTTGATGACAAAAAATTTGAAGTGATGGTTCAAGCTATTCGCGCAAGCATCCTCGCTGGTTTAGAAAAAAACACCTGGCTGTCAACTGAGGCCAAGGCTGACGCCATTGCGAAAATAAAAAATGCCCGCCTGCAATTAGTCCGACCAGGTAACGATCGCGAATGGGATTTTAATTTTTTGAGAACTTATTCTGCTCGGGATCCCATCGCCAATTTGCACAAGCACCAACGTGCCGATTGGGAAAAGTTTTTAAAAGATCTCTCAGAACCTAACAATCAAGACGCTTGGGGAATGGGTCCTCTCACAGTAAATGCCTACTACAACCAGAGTGAAAATAAATTCGTCATTCCAATCGGGATCTTGCAGTACCCCTTCTATGATCAAAACAATCTCGAAATTGAAAATATCGGGGCCATTGGCGCCGTCATCGGTCACGAACTCGGCCACAGTGTTGATGACAATGGATCAAAATATAATTTTGAAGGCAAGCTCACGAACTGGATGCCAATGAAGGACTTGGCCCAGTTTAACGAAAGATCACGACAGCTTATTAGTTACTTCGACAAAGCAGGCTTCGATGGCAAACTCACTTTAGGCGAAAATGTCGCTGACCTCGTTGGGTTGACCTTTGCCTATGATACAGCCTTCCCGGGTGGACTCGCAAAAAAAGAAGACCAGCAAAAGTTTTTTGTCGCCTACGCTCGCACTTGGTGCGCCGTCACCCGCCCGGAACTTGCAAAGCTCCGATTAAAAACGGATCCCCATTCTGCAGGATGGGCCCGAATCAATGAACAAGTGAAGCATCAACCTGCCTTTGCCGAAGCCTTTAGTTGCAAGCCTGGCGACAAGATGACCCTGCCAGAAAAAGACCGAGTCAAAATCTGGTAAAGCAAAACAAATTAAATAAAAATCTCACCCGGGGCTCTTGAAGATTGTAGTCTGATCGCATGGCAAAGCCGTAAGCCCCACGTCGGCAATCACCAATAACTCATCCTCGCACACCTCTGACAAGTTTCGATCGAGAGCGACAAAATCACCAGACTCACAAATAGGACCGACCACGTCGTATACTATTGCCGGCCCTGTCTTTTGAAAATAGGGCCAAATGGCATGATGGGCTCCGTACAAAGTTGGCCGGAGCAAATGGTGCATCCCCGTATCCACAATTATAAAATTTTTCACCGAAGTTTTTAATATACTGTACCTGGGTCACTAACACCCCTGCGTGAGCTACCAACCAGCGACCCGGCTCGGATTGAATCCTCACCTTCAGGCTGCTCAGCTCTTCGCGAACAATCCCGGCGTAGGCAGTCAGTAGATTTTCTTCTTGGGAGAGATCTTGTTTATCGTAAAAATTCCCACCCACCGCCAACGTCAAAAGTGTCAATCGACGCAAATCTCTTCTGCAAATTAACAAAAACTTCGCGTAAAATCTGCACAGCCTCACGAAAGCCTGCCAAATTATGCATCTGAGAACCGAGATGCAAACTCACACCCTTAAAACTTAAAATATCTTGGTTTTTTAAGATAATTTCTTCGAGCTCTGGCAAATCAGAAAAGGCCATGCCAAATTTATTATTATGCAGGCCGGTTGCAATATAGGGATGGGTTTCTATATCGACATTGGGATTAAGACGAAACACAATCGATGCCTTTTTACCCAACTGTCTTGAAAGAGTGCAGATACGGCGGAGCTCCGCAATGCTTTCGACATTGATCTGATGAATTTCTAGTTTGATGGCTTGAGTCAGTTCTTTAATTGTCTTTCCAACACCACTAAAAATCATATCCTGAGGCACAAAACCGGCTTCGAGAGCACGTTCTATCTCTCCGCCGCTGACGACATCAACACCACTCCCCATTTTTTTTAATTCTTTGAGAATTTGCAGGTGAGGATTGGCTTTCATCGCATAGTATATCTGCACTCCGCTCAGTTGGGACTTCATCATCTCAAAACGCTCGCGAACAATGTCGAGGTCATAGACATAGGTGGGCCAGGGTAGTTTCAACAACCGAACGAAGGGATTTTTTTGGGGACCAAGAACTAAATGTTGATTCTCGTACTGTAAATACAACTTCGCTTTTGACATCGACAGGCCTCTTGATGTTTTATTGAGAAACTTTCGTGGCCCCTAGTCTAACGAGAAGGATGAAGTATGAAAACATCTGTTTTTGGTTATAGTTCTTTGGGACTGCCCATCATGGCCTATGAGTTCAGAAACTCCGGCCTAAGTCCTTATCTTAGGCGGAGTTCATGGGGACGAAGTCGAGGGCGGTGTTGCTGCATTGGGACTTTTACGCGCCTTTGCAGAGTCTTTTCCCTACAAATTGAATTTGATTTTAGTTCCCCATTTCAATATCGAGGGAGTCCTCAATAAGACTCGCGGCAACGCGAGGGCGTCGATTTAAATCGCAACTTAAAAACCAAAGACTGGTCGCCTGAAGTAAAAACTCCTCGCTACCACCCCGGCCCATCCGCCGGAAGCGAGCCAGAGAATCAAGCTTTGATGAGCTTTATTGAGAGCAAAAAGCCAAATTGGATTTTGTCCCTTCACTCCTGGAATCCGGTGCTAAATGTCAATGGAGATTGCCTTGCGGAGGCCGAAGTCTTAGCAAAACACACAGGCTATAAAATTGACAGCGATATTGGCTACCCCACTCCTGGATGCCTTGGCACTTATGCAGGAATTGAACGTCAGTCTCCGACCTTAACCTATGAAATCGAATAGATTCTAAAAATGCATGTCCCAGCGATACTCGACGCTTTAAAAATGACAGAAAAAAGGAAGTAACATGACACTCGCAAATTTGATCCAGCACTCTTGGGACTCAGTACAAAACGGACTCCCACTCGAAGAGCTCTCCGCGGAACAACGTCAATCTGTTCTAGAAACCATTGAGCAGCTTGATGCTGGAAAAATCCGGGTTTGTGAAAAACATGATGGCTCATGGAAAACCAACGAATGGACAAAGAAAGCTATCCTCCTCTATTTTCGCTTACAGAAAATGTCGGTCATGAATGCCGGTGATTTCAATTTTTTTGATAAAATTCCTGTCAAAAAATGGACTGGAAGCGAAGGGGTTCGCTCCGTCCCCCTCGCCATGGCAAGAAAAGGAAGCTTTATTGCTAGCGGCGCTATTCTGATGCCCTCTTATGTTAATATTGGTGCGTATGTGGACTCAGGAAGCATGGTGGACACTTGGGCCACCGTCGGCTCCTGCGCTCAAATCGGAAAAAATGTCCATCTCTCTGGCGGCGTAGGTATTGGTGGCGTTCTTGAGCCTATTCAGGCAACTCCAGTGATCATCGAAGACAATGCCTTTATCGGAAGCCGCAGCATCGTGGTTGAAGGAGTTCTTGTCGAAGAAGGTGCCGTTTTGGGAGCCGGAGTGACCATTACCGCTTCCACAAAAATAATCGATGTTTCGGATTCGACCGAAAAGATATATCAAGGCAGAGTGCCAAAAAATTCTGTTGTCATTCCAGGCTCAGTACTTAAAAAATTTCCCGCAGGAGAATACGGGACTCCCTGTGCTCTCATTATAGGAAAAAGAAAAGCTAGCACAGATCTTAAAACATCTCTGACAGACGCTTTAAGGGATTTCCAAATTTCAGTTTAACGAAAATTTTAGTTTTTGACACGGAGAGCGAGAGCTGGATCTATTTCTGCAGAAGTGCGAGCCGGATACCAGGCTCCCAAAAAACATATCAGCAGTCCAACAATAAGAACCAAAGGACAAACCAAGGATCGACCAAAGCTGGTATTTGCGAGTCGTAGTAAATATCCGGTAGAACATTGACTGGATGGTTTTGCAAATAATAGCTAAGAGAGGTCCCCATCAGCACCCCTGGGACAATCCCCATGCTTGCCAAAAGAAGTCCTATCTGGGTGAAAATCCGAGTCGTGCGACGATTCGACAGTCCGAGTGTTTTTAGGATAGCAATATCTCGCTTTTTTGGCGACATCAAGAGAGCTAACACAGATAAGATAGAACTGCTCGCGATCAATCCTGCAAGTGCCAAAAAAACACCCATGACAAGCTTTTCAAGCTTTAAAGCAAAGAATAAAGTAGAGTTTCTATCCATCCAACTTTCAGCAATGACGTCCCCGAATTTTTCAACTTCTTGTTTTAGATCTAGCAAGTTTTTACCATCGGAGTCCAGACTTCAATGCCGACTTTGCGACTGACTCCAATCAAACTATTCAAAGTTGCCCCGCGCTGATAAAAAACAAATTGCGAATCCAAATCTGCAAGATTGGTCGAAATAATTTTGCTAACTCGAACTTTCTCAAATTTGGGGGCGTCTCCCGGAGGCAAAAGCAAACTCTCTGGTGGAACGATGGTGATAAAATCACCTTCAAAAACTCCAAGCGCTCTGGCAAGGTCTACTCCCAGAATCACATCACCCTTACCTGGAAGGTCCTCCTCCGCCAAGGATTCAAGTGACTCTCGTTTTTTCTGTACGTCCATTTCACGAATATGATCGATCATAAACTTAAGACTCTCTCGGCTAACACCGCGAGCTATAGCGCCATGAAACTGACCATCCAAAGTTCGGAGAATGACATCCTGGGACTCATAAACATAAGACTTATTTTCAGGAAACTCTTTGAGACGTTGAAATACAGGGTGAATCTCTAAAAGGGAACCTTTATTCACTCCATTAACAGTGACATAAAGATGTGGTTCTAAAGAAAGCATTCTCTTGTGAATGCTGGCATTCATACCATTCATCACGAAAATGACTACAAGCAATGCTGTGATACTAAGAGCAATCGCACCAACAGAAAGCCACGCCAGGCGCTTAACAAGGGCACCGGCTCTGCGGGAAAAAATTAAATGACTAAAAAAATCGCGAACGAGCATAGCCGTATTGTGACGCTGCTTGTTTGCGATGACAACCAAATCTAGGGTGTATTTGCCGGTTTTCGATTGCGCGCAGCCTCTTCATCGCGCACTTCTTGGACACTGCCTCGTATAAACATGCTTTTCTGCATCGCTTTCAACATCACAACTGTTTCATTCAGGGCCTCAACAGCTCTCTTTGTCGCCTGCGGCAACTCTGGGCCAATGGCCGTCAGGGCCGGCCCAAGAACTTTGAAGTCATTGGTTAGAATTGCTAGGTTTTTAGTCATCTTTCCCAAATCCTTGGCAAGTTCAGGATTTTCGCGATTCAGCTCTGGCAAAATTGTATTTAATTCCTGTGTCGTGATCGCCAGATTGGCGACCACATTTTGCAAGTTGCCCTTGTATGTTGCCTGCTTGCTGAGTTTAGTCATTTCAGTTGCCATCGTATCAACATTGGCGAGCAAAGGGTCCAGACGATCAAAATCCGAACCAAAGATTGAGTTCTGTCTTTGCTCGTTAAGGCAGAAACCATTACTCCTAAATTTTCAAGTGTTGAACTCAATTTTTCTAGGTGACTGCCCAGAGCCTTACCACTGAGTAAAGACATGACATCCGTGGTGTCATGAGAAGCAAGCTCTGTATTTTGTGCCAAACGAGGAGAATCCTCAGAACCCACTGTCACCTCTAGCACGCGGTCACCAATTATAAACGGACGCACGAGTTGCGCGCTACTGTCTTGTTTAATCCGTTCTTGAAATTTTCCCAAAACATAAAAACTGACCCGAATCGAATTGTCATTTTGAAGCTCGACATCCTCAACCGCTCCCGCCCTGAGACCTGCGATCAATACCTGCGTTCCATTATGAACTCCATCAGCCGACTTAAATCGAGTTGAATAATAAACTTTTGTCTCAAACCACCCTTGTTTGACCGCGACACTCACAGCCGTCAAAATAACACCCACAACAGTGAAGATTACAAAGATTCCTGCGACTCGTTCAAGTTTATTGAACTTATTAGTTCTCATAAATGAACCACCCTTTTTTCTTGATCCACTCTTTGTAAATACAGTTGACCACCATCAATGTGAACTATTTGATAACTAAAAAGATTCATATATTTCTCATCATAGGAACTCATAAAAATGTGTTTTATAAAACCCTCTTTGCGAAGATTATGAATGTAATCAACAAATGTATGGAGTGTGTCTTGACCAAGTCCTACTGACGGATCATCCATCAGCAGTAACTGTGGTCGCATGACCAGGGCTCTTAACAAACAAGCCAATTTGCGCACCCGCCCAGGAATATGTGCCGGTCTCTCATCTGAAAACTTTTTAATATCGAAAATATTGATAATTTCGTTGACCCGATCTTTTGCTTCTTTATCTGGTAAAACTTTATGGTAGGACAACGGCAAAATGAGATTATCGAAAATCGTGCGATTGCTAATAAGACCACCGTAATCAAAAGTATATCCCATGGCTAAGCGGTACGGTAGAAATTCCTCAAAGGTTAACTCAAGAACATTTACATCATTGAAATATAATAAACCCGACTGAGGCATTTCGAGTCCTGCCAAAATTTGCAGCAAGGTTGACTTTCCTTGCCCCTCTATCCCTTTGATCCACACAATTTCATTCATTGGAAAATCAAAATCAGTGTTTTTCAAAATTGGATCGTGACCTTCATGAGTGAAGTTCAAACCTTCGAATTTAATACTTTCAATATTTGGAAAAACTCCCATTACACGACTCCCAATTCCTGTAGCTGCTTAAGATAAAATAAGGCTGTGACTGTCAAATTAAAAACAGTGACATAAATCACACTATTTACGACGGCTTGAGTAGTTACCTGTGGCACCTCATGCGGGCTTTTTTAACCAGCAGCCCTTGGTAACAGCAGACAACAAAAATAATCATTCCACTAAATCCATTTTTAGCGAGGAAAATAAAAAAATCTTCTTTTGCAAATCCTCGCGCTAAAGATTCCAAATAAAAGGAAAAAGGCATGTCTTGTAAAAAGCGAGTGATTGCGAAGCCACCAAGCAGGGCTACAACGTTAAAGATGAACGCCAAACAGAGAACACTGATGACACCACCGATGACTCGAGGAAAAACAATAAAACTCAGGGGGTTGATACCCATGCTTTCAAGGGCTTCAATTTCACGATTGGCTCGCATATTGCCAACTTCGCTCGCTACTGCCGTGCCAGATCTAGCCACCACCACAAGCGCCACCAGCAAAGGGCCCGCCTCGCGCACAATCATAACAATTAGAAAATTTCCGATCATTTGCGTACCGCCAAGAAGACTGAGGTTGGCCATAGATTGCAGCACCAAAACACTTCCTGTCGCTAACGCCATGACCGAAACTAAAGGCACCGCCTGCCACCCCGTAAAATATATCTGCGCTGAAATCACACTGAAGACAGTCCGGAGTCCCTGCGCTTGATCCAAAATAGCAGCTCTAATTGACAGATAAACCATCAACAGTACACGAGATGTGTATTCAATATTTTTTGTGATTGTCCGTCCCAAGGAACAAACCCTGGCATCAAGACGCATCCAAAGTGTCATAAAACCTCGCTAGCTTTATGTGTTTCTTATCGGATGCGGGCAAAATAGCAGCATTGGACCTAGGTCAATTAGTAGGCCCAAAGAGAATAAAAAAGTGACTTGAGGGCTTCAATCGCCCCTTCAGCCATACTTATGTCATAACGTCCAGCAACAACAGCGTGCTTAACAATATCGATATTCTCGGGATAAGCCCCCCGGAAGGTCTTGTAGGATCTATGCATGTGCTGCCTTGAGGTGACTAATAAAATATCCCGACAACGAAGAGCCTCTACTATTGGCAAACTTTGTTGAGCGTTTCCATAAGTTGTTTCAGACCTCTTTTCAAGAACAACATCGTCCTCGCTTAATGATCCGTAGAAGCTCCAAACGGGCATAATCTCGCGCAAACGAGAGTTTGGGTTGACTCCAGAAATAATCATTTTTTAATGTTTTGATTCGAAAGCAAATCAAAACCCGCACGCACCCTGCCGCTCCGCCAGTGAGTACAACGGCGCAGTCCGCGAACTGATTTGTCCCCCAGGACAAAACAGGTTCGGTAATGACGGCGCGGTACTCACTATAGAAACGAAAGAGCGTAGCCCATATCAAAATGAAAACGGCCCATGTACTAATCTTTTTAAAAAATGATTTTTGCGGCATTTTAGCGATGAGCTAAAACCTCAATTTCAACATTTACGCCCTTCGGCAAGGCAGCAACAGCCACGGTCGAGCGAGCGGGAGGCTCTGCCGTAAATGACTTGGCGTAAACCTCGTTAACAGCCGCAAAGTCTTGCATATTCGTGATAAAAATTGTGGTCTTAACAATATTGGCAAAGCTCAGATCGGCGGCCTTTAAGACCCCTTCAATATTTTTCATCACCATTTCAGTTTGGACTTTGATGTCGCCAGTAAAAACTTCATTCGTTTTTGGGTCGATGGGAATTTGGCCTGAACAAAACAAAAAGGACCCCATTTGCACAGCTTGAGAATATGGCCCGATCGCCTTTGGCGCCTGGTCTGTAGTAATAATTTTTTTCATCGTACGTCTCCTCGAAATATTCCTAGAAATAGAAAATAACAGCGGCTGAAAGCGGCGAATCGCCGATGGTTCTAAATCTCACATCTCGCATTGAAACAACGCCGACTCCCCCCTGAAAACTAAAGCCAAGGTTCTCTAGGCCTGCCAAAAAAAATTCAGCACCAAAGAGGCCACTCAGGAAAAACCACTTTGTTTATCCGCATTTGATTCGCTATTGATAAGCCCCAGTTCCCCGCCCAAAAAGAAGTTCATATTGTCCTCTTTAAAAACGATACGGCGAACACCACCATTAAAAGAAAATAACGAGTTGTCTTTCTTCGTATCAATCCCAAGCCCTCCAGTTATAGAGATTTCTGAGGTCGGATGGTAAGACAGAGCCATTGACGGCAAATTAATCGACGTGTCATTTTTCACACCGATACCCAAGCGACTCACCATCTCTTTGGCGGAAGCGACCTGAGTCCAAACCGTAAGACTTAGAACTATGCTTAAAACTCTAGCTAAAACTCCCATGAATTTCTCCTTTAACAGGGGCCCATTAAAGGCCATAACCACAAGACATTTCAAGCTCAAATAGTTCTTGCCTCTCATTTATGTGCAGTTTAAGAAATAGTGAGTCAAATAATCATGTGGGGCCGTAGCTCAGCTGGGAGAGCGCAACGCTGGCAGTGTTGAGGTCGTCGGTT
Organism: Pseudobdellovibrionaceae bacterium; assembly: GCA_016719575.1. Lineage (GTDB taxonomy): Bacteria > Bdellovibrionota > Bdellovibrionia > Bdellovibrionales > Bdellovibrionaceae > JACMRP01. Next base: position 32,212 of record JADJYV010000007.1, read on the forward strand.
CGATCCCGATCGGCTCCACCATTTGTCAAGCGACTCGAACGGGCGCCCGCTTGAAAATGTAAAAAATTTTTAGCCCCAATGAGATTCGACTTAATAGCCTCTGAGATTAAAACCTCAGGGGCTTTTTTGTTTTTGGGGCCTTGGGTTCTATCCATAGACCCGTTTTTCTGACTTCTGCTAGAAAAAGACACAAAAAAAGAGGCGCTAGAGGAATGATCCCCTAACGCCGATTTGTAGTGAGCTTCGCCCACATGGAAATGAATTTCAAAACCATCTTTCATGATTTCAATTTTATGCACGATCAATTTTATAATTTTAGACCTCATTTCAAGGTCCAACTCTCCTTTGCTGATGAGTTCACTTAACCCTTTCCGGAATAATTTAAAATCCTCAAGTTCAATTAATTTTTTACTGTCTTCCGAAGCAGGTTCATTGGCTTTCAAGTCTTTTTGAATTTGCTTCTGAGTTTTTTGCAAATCCCCAAGCTGGTCAATTAAAGGCTGTGGATCAATAGCTTCTGGAAGTTTAGCGATTCGTTCAGCCAATAAAGATATTTGCCGATCCAAAGCTTTAGATTTTTGATCCAATTCCTTAAGTCTTAAATCCTTTTCATCAACACCTTGAAGTGATTTCGCCCTTATCAGCAAGTCGTTAACGAATTCATCACTCATCACAAACCTTTTCACCTCATCCCAGACAGCAGGTTCAATCTTTGCGGCAGGGATTCGTCTTGGCTTATGTGCTAGTAATTTTTGATTCAACGAGGCTTCGTTTTTCCTGGTCGCTAAATGCTCATAATATCCAACTCGCTTTCCAGTGCCACCAGTAGCAGATGCTCCAGCCATACTTTCACCGCACTCTTTACAAACTAACAAGCCTGTCACAGTAAATGGATATTTATTCGGGTGAGTTTTTCGTCGTGAACAGTTGTGATCTAGTATTTTCTGAACTCTATCAAATGTCACTTTATCAATGATGGGTTCCCACTGAGCTTTTGTTTCTTCCCAGCCGTTTTTAGTTTGATAGCGCTTAATACCGATATAAGATTTATTTCGCAAAACCCTGTAAACTGCATCGTATCTAATATGCTTTCCTCGGACTGAACCACCACCACGCACAAGTTTTGGTGTCGTGATGTTCATTTCATTTAAAGCTTTCGATGTTGAAGCTAGAGTCCCTTCTTTGATAAAGGTTTTGAAAAATAATTTCACAATCTCTACTTCTTCAGGAACTGGCTTTAAAACACCGGGCCGATCTGGATCAGTTGTGTAACCAAGCGGAAGGCTTCCGCCATTATAAAGACCTCGTTTGGCACGAGCTAAAAATGAATGTGATATCCTTTCAGCCGTTTGTTTTCGTTCAAATTCAGCGATTGACGCCATCAAATTTAAAACCATTGATCCAGCAGCACCCGATGTGTCAAAATTTTCCCGAATCGACATGAACTTACACTCGTTGTCCTCTAAAAACTCCTGCAAGATTGCAAAGTCCTTTGTTGAGCGTGAAAACCTTGAAAGCTCTGTCACCAGCACTAAATCAATTTCTCTTCGTTCAATAGCTTTAAGCATTTTTTGAAAACTTGGCCTGTTCATGTCTTTAGCTGAAATCCCAGGATCTGAATACACCGCTACGATTTCACCGAAAGGCTCGACCATATTTTTAAGTTTCACATACTCACGAAGTCGCTGTTCTTGATTTTTAATGGAACCTTCAGGGTTTTCAGCCTGCTCTTCGGTGCTGACACGCACATATGCTGCAATTCTAAAGTTATTCGACTTACTGTTTTTAGTTTGAAGAGATTTATTTTTTACACTTCTTTTAGAAATCATCGCTTGCTCCTTTTATTCTGCAAAAGGGGCTGTGCGTTTTGAATCGTTACAAACTCTTGGGAACGTGGGAACTGGCTATTTCTTTGTAGCAAGATTTCCCAAAGTTCGGCAAGTCTTTGTTCAAGTTCTAGATCAGATATTTTATTTAGTTTTCGTATAATTTTATCACAAGCCCATTTTTGGCCCTTACCCATCCACACCTCTGCTTTGAAATTGATTGATATTTCGAGTCATAGTGCCTTTGAGTTGAATTACACATATTGTTCCTTTCAGTTGTTTTCTTGCTTCAGTTTTTATTTTTGTTTTAATTCTTATCTTTTTACTTATTCTATCTATTCTATTATTTATTTTATTTCTTATTCTTACTTTCTTCTCTCTCCGTAGTGGTCCGTGTCGCTGACCCCTTTCAATCGGAGAGTGGGAGGGGTCAGCGACCGAAGAGGACCACGGAGGAGAGAGTTCTTCGCTGTAAAGTTTTGATTTGTTTATTAAATTTTCATTGTAGAACACAGGGTTCACCCCCTGTCGGGTCAAACCTAGAGCTTGACCCGATGTTTGGGGTGTTATTGTATTTTCCAAGTTTAATCTATTCACGGAAATTCCTTAATAGTGATTTTACTACGATATCGCCAATCACGGCTCCGATGATCCAAAGCCACATACCGCTTCCTGCTTTATGCCAAATTTCTACTAAGACGTCTGTCACTAGCATTTTTTGTTTTTGATTAATAACATCTGCTAGAAGCACAGTCTCTTTGTAAAATCTGGTAAGCATCACGATTAAAAGAATCACTTTTAAATCCACAAATAGGAAAAACATTTCAAATTTTAGTAACATTGATTCATTTTTATTGAGCATATTTGACCTCACTTTCTGCACCCGAGCTTGGGGTGCTTTGATTGATAATTTGTAAACCATTGCCTAGGAGAACTTCACCCAGTGACATGAATTTAAATTTTGATGTCATCCCGAAGCCGCCTAAAAGACTTTGAATTTTATTTCTGATGGCATCGCTCGAAGTGATGTAAACCACGGACTCAAAATCTTTGGCTAAACGGTATTTTAAGATTAACTCCCGATAACGCCGTTCAGACTTTGCCGTGAGTTCCAATTCCAGCGCCATCTTGCCACTCATATCAGTTATGATGGCATCAGGCTTCACACCTAAATGACTCTTAAATCTACAAAAATGTTCACCCAACACAAAACTCATGTCAGGTCTTTGAACTTTGAAAGATAAAAGCACATCCACCAAAAGTAAATCATGTTCAATTGAAAAAGGCTGAAGCCTCACGGGTTCAGGATGAAACTCAACATCAGAAAATCTTTTTTGAAGTTCCCGAATTCCAAGCCTGCTGATTTGATAAACCACCGAGATTACTTTTTTATCCATCCCAGTAATAAATCGTGGTAGTTTTGTTTTTGTTATAAACCCGCATTGCTCCAATTTTGACAATCGATTAATGATCGTTGGTTTCGCGTTGCCTGCAAAAAATACTTTCGCTAGTTGTGGAAAACTCATCAAAGTAAAATCATAAAGCCCTTTCAAAATAAAAAAATCCCGCTCCGTGAGTATCACGGATGGTTGTTTGTTTAGATTTTGCATTTCGTTTACCCCTGTATCCTAAATGGCGATCTTAAAAACTGGATCTCCTCTACAATGGCGTCACCGTTATTGATGAAACTGATAACGCCACGGCCTTGCGAGTAGTTTTTAAGATTGTTTGGATGGATCTTGTAAGCTTCAGATTGGCGGATGTTAAGGCTGCCTGATTTATCATAATCACCGAATAAATCTTTTTCCGCCCTTTCTGTAGCCTCAATGATATCTAAAGTACCTAAGTGCTTTGCAAAAAAGTCCGCAGTGATAGGGTCATTTACCCCAAGGATACATTTGATGTTCGTATTTGTATGAATGGCTTGGGCAAAAGAATCACTCACAGCTGACAAGTCCCCCATGCTTTGATGGGAAATATGGACCGCAATTTTTGCACTCCTTGCCTTATTTAAAAGTCCTAAAAAGCCAGGATACACAAAACTTCCAAACTCATCTAAAAATAAACTTGAAAACTCTTTGTCACCTATGGCCTCACGACGTGCAATGCTCCATGCGATTTCTTGTAAAAAGATTTTCCCTAAAATACTTGCTGACTGCTGATACAAAAGAGTAGGTAGCAGTATGACAGCAACACTCGGAGAATTTTGTTTAGTGATGCTAGGACATAAAATTTCACTTAAAGAAAAATTATCTTTTCCCTCAACTGGTTCGTTCAGGATTTCCGACAATTCGCCGTGAGCCAATGGCGCGATCTGTGCCAAAAAACCAGAAAACTTTTCTTGACGATCGTAAAACTTCTGATTTAAAAACTGAGACATCTCACCTTCAAAGTTTTTTGTTAAATTCTCCGACACGCCTAAGAATAGCTCTGATAATTTACCGTCATCCGTTAAAGCTTCAAAAAGAGTTTTAAAATTAACCTCCTGATTGAAAAAATCTTTTTGAGCGTGGATGAGCTTTACAACGAAGTGGCAGGCTTTTTCTGAAACCACCTTAAAATAGGTATTATCAAATTCAAGACTTGAAAAAATCCTATCCACAATCTGCTGACTTGATCCGTGTTTTAGAGGATTCGTCGTTTTTGATTCCTCGATATTGGCTATATCAAAATAGCAAATATCTTCATTTAACCCCTCTTCACTGTTTACAGCTTTAAGTAAGTCATAAATGGATTTATCGCCCTTACCATCAATTAAAATAGTTCGATTGCCTTGAAACAGATCCTGCATCATCCATGGAATGATAACACTTTCTGTTTTTCCACGGCCTGTTGAAACGATAACTTGAACATGACCGCATCTTAAATAATTTGGAACAGCGATCTTAATTCCATCATTTGTTTTACCGATTAATATTTCGCTCATTCGGCCCCTTTCGTTGGTAGTAATTTTTTACAGGCTGATTTGCCTCAACGGATCTCATTTTTCTTAAGTTCTCGAAGTAGGCTTTTTCCTTCTTTTTAAACCTGTACCACAAATAAAGTCCTACAAGGGCAAGGAACCCGATAGCGCCCAGAACCAAATAGATTGTATTCTGATAAAACCATAATCTGATTTTATCTTCGTTTTTCCAGATCACAGCCCCCACTGCCACCATGCCGATCATTCCAAGCTGTGCATTTTGTTGGTAGTCGCTGTAACTTTGTTTATCTTTACTTTCTTTCATTAATTTTTGTCCTTTGTTTCAGTAATTAAGTTCGATTTATAAATTGTGATAATTTTTCGTTCTGTATTTTTAAATAAGTATTTTGTTTTCATAATCTGCACCGCCCTTGTTAAAAGTTATTGTTGTTATAATCATTTTTGATACCTCCTAGTTTTTGTTCGTATTTAAGAACGATGAGTTGATAGTCATTGCTATAAACCTGCATTTTATTTCGTCCTCCTTTACATATAGGAAGAGCCATAGGGGTATGTGATTTGCCTGGTGACGATTTAAGTAATTGAATTTCTATAATTTTTGTCTTTTTTATAGGGACCCAAAATTTGATCTCAAATTTTGGGTCAATGTTGTAAGATCCAATCTATGGCGGGGTTTGAGGGAAATCACGACAATGATTTAATGAGACTTGAGTCTCAAGATTCAGAAAATGTGAATAGCAATTCTGAAGACCAACTTTTGCCTCAGCACGAATTAATGAGCCCATCACAAAGAGGACTTCTCGTATCAAAAGTTCCAAAGTGCCTAAATGATCCAGAGCTTGAAAAAGCCGTCGAAGACTATAATGCGCTTTCAACAGAGGAAAAGCGTATATTTGATTTAAAAGTCGATAAAATCATTCGTAATTATTATAAAAAGAAGGGCGAATCGGGACAGCCGGTAAATTTATTTTTTGCTCTGCAATCAAAAAATCCAAACCACTATGATTTTCAAGCATACCTTGCGCAAATTACTAAGAAACTTGAAGACGAGGGTTTATGGCTTGAAGAGTCCCGTGAAATACTTGAGTCAGAGGTGTTTTTACCGAGTGAAGAAAAAGATATCGAACTTGATCGAAATTTAAATCCAAAAAGTCTTACACAAATTTATACAAAGAAAAATGGTGGTACTCCATTAAAACAATTATCTGAAATTAAAGATCATGGACTTGAGTGGAAAGAGCCAGAAGAGTTTGAAGTTTTAGATTGGCCAAAAGTGAAAGCGCCTATAAGCCATAATTTATTTCGCAGAAACCCTTGGTCCATTGTAGAAAAAATAGCGCGGCTTATGATTGAGGGTCACTTTTTTAGCGAACACCCTGAGATTGAAAAATTATTTCCTTGTGCTTATTTTTTCTCAAAATCTATTTTTGATCGGAAATTATTTATAATAGCGAAATACAAAGCTTTTGAAAACACGCCCTATCAAAAACGTTTTAGAACCTATTCATTTCATCAGTATAAAAAAGACCAAATTCTTTTAAAATCTATAATAGCTGAAATTTTAAAAACCTGGTTTATAAAAAACAATTCCGTGATTGAATCTGTGAGTGACTATGCGGCAATTAAAAACCTGACTAACTTTGAAACCACACGGGTGGTAAAATCAATTTGGAAACGATTTTCAGAGGCTTATGAAAGTCTAACTGAAAAACAATTAGAGGCGCTTGAGGCTGTTTATCTTGATGTGCCGCCAATGACTTATTCCGATGCGGCAGAGATTTTGAAGATTTCAAGGGACTCTTTTCAAGACCGAATCAAGGGAGCTGTTAAAAAATTTAAACAAGCCATGCCAGAGTTGCAATTTATTAAAACCAGCGATGAGGTAAAAACACCAAAGACAAAAGAGATCATGTACAATGGGCTATTTAGAAAAAGCCATTCAGAAAAAGTTCACGCTCTTTTTAGAGTTGATCCTAGAACTAATAAAAAATTGGAACTACCAATCCGCAAGGGGCCACCAAAGTTAAAACCGCAGGTGAATCCAACGCTGATTCGAGCCTGGGCTATTGTTGCAACGCCAATTCCTGATTTTACAGAGACGGATTACTTTTTGGGACTTTATCCTGAAGGGTATATTAATAGAAAGAAACGATAAATGCCGATAGTGAACAACAAAGCAGACTTTTCTTTTCAAGAAATTTGTGATTGCCCAGCAGAGCTGAATATTTCGATTCAGCTCTAGGCGATTTAACAAGTGTATTAAACGTAAGAATGTGCAAAAAGCTACTAATCTAAAACGCATCTAACAGCAGCTGATCTGAAGTAGCCGCCTATTGTAATAACTTCTCCATAATTAAAATCAAAACCTTTTCCAGAAGACCAGGGTGGCAATGAAGTTGAAGAAGACCAAACATGATATTTCCAATCAATATTATTCTTCAACAAATAGTTCGACCAATCATAAAGATAATATACTTCTGTCCTGTCGGGATTTACAATTTTTTCGCCCCCACATCTTACCCAATTCTTTGTTTTACAATAGTTATTATCAACAAATATTGCACCATCAGAAGAGGCTAATTCAATCAGCTCTATAAGTGTCGGTAGATGTGCTGGGCGATTGAAACTATTCTTACAAAACTCAATGGCATCATTCTGGTTTTTAAAGAATCTGACCGTGTCGTCAGAATTCTTAGCATAGTCAGTAAGTTCAGCAGCATGTGCACATACATATGAAAAAATTAGGGCCATTATCACAAGAATCGACTTCATAAGTAAACCTCTCTTTTTATTAAACAACAAAGAGTTATAACAGATGAATAAGATGGATCAACAACCAAATGCCTGATGACGTGATACTGAATTTCAGCATTGAGCCTTTTGGAGCTTTTTTTAATTGAGATATCAAGAAAGTGAATATTTGCGTCCAAAAACAATAGAAGTAACCCCAAACCTTGCCAAATCGAATTAAATGAACTTTGGCCAAAATCTTCAAAGAGAGGGATCAAATGTGGAATTAAATTCATTGGGTTTTGGCACAAGAAGCTCATAAGTTTCCTTGCCTATTTGTTGAGCCGGTCAATTTGACCTCGACCTAATGCCCTACGTATTAGTTCAACGTCAATTCGCCCAATTTCAATGGCTGCACGAAAATTGCTGCTAGTTTTTACAACAGTACTAAAACAATTTTAAAGGATATGATATCGTTCCAAATGTGTTGGGATTTTAAAATCTAGTTTTCAACCGTCACTCCCAAAAATGTCAATTTAATATTCGCATTGGTTCCCATCTTTTCTTGCCAGTGCGTTTCCCAGAAGTGTTTTGTAGAACTGAGTTGAAGTAGTATCAATCGAGTCATTTTCTCTGCGCCTTGATCCGACCACTTGTATCCCATTCTTTTGATTCGTCGTTTTATTTCTCGCATCATTCGCTCAACCAGTGAAGTGACTTTGGGATTTGAAATGCCAGTTTTTAACCAGTTATCGATATAAGTAAAAAGCTGAGCCTTTGCATTTTCGACAAACCCCTTTGCCTTCGAGTAGCCAAGGGCGTGAAGTTCGTTGATAAAAGCATCGATAGCTTCTTTCATAGACTTGAGTTTAATTTCAATTTTAATTTTATCTTCAAGTGATTTCAACGGATCGACATCGACTTCAGGCAAATCAAGATAAAGTAGTTCATTAAGTTCTTCAGAGATTTTTATTGCTTCGTCTTTTGGACAATGTCTTTGTATCGCAAAAGCGGGGTCAGTTCGTGGGTCATATGAAATAGACATCTCTGGTGGCTCTCAGCCAGCTTCTTTAACTGGCGAACGATTTCTTCTTCGCCGTCAGTAATCAAGGTGCCAGCGATGGGTTTAAACTTTATCTTATCTGATGGGTGATTTTTGCTTTTAATCAGTTTTCCAATATCTTTCCATGAAGCTCTTGTCCATGCACCAAACGGAATGACTTCGCCATTTTTGTTATATCCAATCAATACTTTGATGCTGCCTTTGTTGGTGTCAAACTCGTTGTCTTTAGATCGCTTAAAACCAGTGCCATCAGCTATTAAAAAATCGACGCGCTTTTTCTGATTAATATTCACAGCATCTGTATGCCAGAACCAGCGGTGAAGTGTAGAATGAGCTGTTTCAAATCCGGCCTCTTTATTTATAACTGTTGCTGACCGCCTAAAACTTTGATCAGTTACTGTTTCCAAGGCGAATTTTTCAAATTCACGGGATTTCCGTGAGTATTTATCAAGGTCAAATAGCTGAGCCATCGGGTTAAAGGTTTTCTTGCACGAGATACACAATAGTCGTGTCAGCGCCAGGTTCACTTCGCCAATGGACGTCTTAAGTTTGCGATCCGATTTAGAATGTAAATGATGTTTGTCTTTTCCACAGTGCGGACATTCAACACCCGATTTTATCAATAGCGATTCAATCAATATGACAAGTGCCTTTACGAATCCGGGAACCCCTTCAGTATCAAACAAATTCTTAACAGCTACGATCAACTGAGAAAACGAAAAGTCTTTCAAAGAAATTTCTGAACCAAATAACATCGATATTTTATTTGAAATAACAGTGTGAGTTCCAGACATAAAAAAGGCCTCCTTGCCATACATCCAACTCAATGGATTAATAAAACAAAGAAGCCGTAACGCAGCTTTGATTACAAAAAATTTTGTTCGAAAAATCAAAAAAAATCGCACTGTCTAATATTTTGACGGTGACTGTCAGCGGCTCAATCTGAGATCGTTTAGACACCCATTTGCCTTCTATTCAAATTTAAACCGATTCCATTCTGGAATGAAACCTGCTCAGAATTAAACCTGTAAAGATCGTTTCAGTTGAATAAAGGGAAATTAATCCCACAACATTTGGAACGATATCAAGGATATTATATGAGAAAATTAACTACAAAAGTTGTCAGCATGTTGATTTTATTGACAGCAACTCTAAATGCTCAGCAGTTAAGTGCTGATAAAGGAAATTTAAAAATTAATGAAATAGTTAAAAACTCCGACGGTACGGTTCACATTAAAAATCCTAGAGCCGCTCTTTTGGGACAGATGCTTCCCTTCGAGAGTAAAGTTCGTCATTTTACACTTCGAGACGAGTTGAGATATACCATGGGTATTGGAATACGCGAAGTAAATACCTCCTCTTCAATGCAAGGGTTCGTAGGGGGTGACGTCACTTTAACATCTTACCAGGCCTACGAAGCCGTATGTAAATACTTTAGCTACGAAGAATCTATTGGTGGTGACACAGAGAGATCTGGAATCGCAAATCGATTTTATACCGCTGGAAGCAAATATTCCAACGATACGGAAGGTTGGAAGCCTAGCACCTCTCATGTTGTACAGCTTTTTGGTACTGGAAAAGTAGCTAAACTTCTTCAAATTAATAATGAGCAAATTCGTGTTTGTGCCGATACAAATATTAGTCCACACTGTGGTACATTCGAGGGTTTTGAAGTTGTGTCAGAGGTTTGGTGTAAATAAACCTCTTCTTTACAAATTGTCCGAAGTTTAAAAACGCTCGTATAAACGAGCGTTAATTTTTCTAGAATTTCGAGTAAGGTTTGGCCCTAGCTACCACGGATAATCTTCGAAGATATAGGAATGCCAATATCAATCGGCCGTTTTTTTAGATTGCGGAGCCTTTCCTTAATAGCTGTTGGGCTCACCGCAAAATAATCAGCCAGTCTTTCAATTTTCCAGTGCTCGATCCATCGAAGTCTTGCCAGTTCCTTTAGATCGAGGTATTCACGTTCCCAAGAGAGCTTGTAAGCAATTGAAACTACAGGCCCGCTTAGTTCTTGTAGCTTGGCGCAGCCTCCACCAATCACAATTCGGTATCCGGGATACGGTTAACGGTATCCTGGATGGGGAAAATATGAAATTAATTGGAACACTGATTTTGACGATGTCTGTAATGGCTTGTTCGCCAAACAACTCATCGACAAACCCCGCCAAAAAAGTAACGCAACCTGAAACAACACCGTTGCCAACAACCACTAAAGGTTCAGACGTTTTAACGACCTCACCGAACTCTTCTTCGTCTACCAAGACGGCTGACAAAGTAACTCCGCTCGTTGTAATGCAAACGCCTTCATCGCCAATATCTGTGGCTAATATACCGACGGTATCAGCGAGTTTTCAAACTTGCCAAGCCTCGATTGCTGTCAAGACCAACACTAACAATCCGTTAGAGGCGATGAGTTTAGAAAGCGCTGCCTTGGATTGGCTGAAGAGCTTAGGCTACGTCCGCGGGGGGAACACCTCAGAAATTGAATTGGAACTTCATCACGATGAGGAAGATGGATCTGGGTGTTCGGCAATTGAGGTGAATCGACGGTGCCATGTGACTGCAAAAATCTCTTCAGATAAAAAAGAACCGAATTTTCTTACAGGTAGTGCAGAAAATGTCTTAAGAAGGGTGAGCTCGCCTGGGAAAGTGACGTCGCCGTATGCCAAGAAGCTTTTTCGAAAGTGGCGCTCAAGGCCTGTGGAGGACCTACACCCAATTATGAAGAGCCCATATTAAAAAAAGATTATACCATTCAAGAACTCGGTAATTTTTTTGACAATGAGCGCGTGAGATCAGCTGATTATAAAGTAAAGAAAATCGAAATCTTGCAGAAGTGTGACCACTTGTGCGCTAAATTATTTGTTGAGCAGTTGACTGAAATTAGACTTCATTTCACGGATACGTTACTAGGAAATCCCATTATAAGTTTCAACTTAGAAAACTCTGGCATTGTCGACATCATCGAAGAATTCAGCCGCCGCAATCAAAAATGTTTGCAGAATTTTTCAAGGAATGGTCGCTGGACAGCCATAAGCGCCATTCCCTTGACTCCTGAATATGATGCTTTTTATGTTGGATTAAAATTCTCTTCCTGCCCCAATGAAACATTAAATTTACTGATAACGAATGATGGAAAAAACGTGAAGGCTTCTACATGGCTGCATCCCGTTGAAATTGAACGAGAATTAGGGGAATGGAACCCTAGAAGATATTCCTATGTGATTCGCAAAATTGTAGCACCAGGAAAGTTCCGTTTTCGGTTCTCGCATTTTGATATTGGAAAACGTGGGCTGATTGAGTCTTATACGCCAGTATTTACGTCCCCTCGTTTCTCTGATCTTAATGGTTCCACACTCGTTCGCGGCTCGGATTCGTACAGCGATTGGGTTGGAGTTCGTTGGACTGGAACTGACATTGTTTTTGATGGCTTTTACAATACCTCGTCAGGAGAATCGTTCACGTTACCTGAACTTCTCGGTAAGCCACTCAAAGCGGGGTTGGAACTATATACATACTTTGCAGACGACTCATTGATCTTGCTTGAGGATGGGAATCAACTCACATCCTTTAAGTTCAGCGAACTGAGTAAAAATAATTCATCAAAGACTGCAAAATGGAGTTTTGATGCAAGTATTTTGGCAAATATGAACCAAACATTTAATATTGTGAACATGTTAGACGCCAATCTCTTTATTGGAATCCGAAAAAATAAACAATTTCCAGCTCCTGCCTATGCAGGGGAGGTGCTGCCGACTCCTCAAGAACTCGTGATCTTCAGTCTTGATAACGGTGGTGCGGTCAAGCTTAAGCTCTTGACGCAATTGAACAAATTTTCCGACGGCACGTTCATTTTTTACAACCGCGGCCTTAGCTATAAGGAAGGTAAATTTCGTTTTGAAACAATGCTTTTAGATAGCATCTGGAATTCGAAAAGGACAATTTACAAAACTTTTGAGATTGATGTTAGCACATTGGAAGTCCGTCAATTGGAAGTCCGTGTAGTTGAATATTGACTCTTCATTGTGAATTAAAATTCCTACCGAAAGCTACATTACCGAAGTGAAGGTTACAAAAAAGCGTCTTATGACAGGATTTTACAATTACAGATGCCTAGAAGTGGAAGGAAAAGCGGTTTCCGTTCGCTAGGATAGGAAATTAGTTTTTTGTAAGCAGCATTAGTTCCAGAATTTCAATTGTTGTTTTACTTAGTTTTGGTCCAAATGGTGGCCCTTGGTGTTCTAAGACGGAAAAATTTGCAAATATCACAATAGCGCCGAATTCCCTAGCAGCCATTCCATGGCAAAATCCAATAAATACAAAGCGATATTGCCTTGAGTTATAGCGATGTAAAATAGACTTTACATCGCTTCATGTATAGTCTATTTTACATTCATTGCTTGGAGAATACATGCCCAGAATTGAAGGTAAGTTAAATATCGAGAACACGATTCAGGAGCTGCGAGCCGCAGAAGGAATCACCCAACAGCAACTGGCTGACGAACTTGAAGTTACAAGAGCAACAGTCGTCGCCTTAGAGCGTGGCAGCTACAATCCTTCTTTAGAGTTGGCGTTTCGCATCGCTCGATATTTTGATGTTGGTCTTGAAACAATCTTTAAAGTTAAGGGGAATTAAAATGAATAGGGTAAATCGGTGGCTTCAAAATTATCTAGTGTTCAGTCTTCCATTTGTAGTTGTCTGCGCAAGCTGGGGGAGCATTCAGAGTGATAGGGAGATTCTAGTAAGTGGTTCTTTTTTGGCGAAAGCGGCATGGGAAGTTTTGTCTTGGAACTTAATGATTTGGTTTCTCTTACTTATCGTCTTTTTGATTCTAATGGTTTTTGTTCCCTCAACTCGGGAAATGGTAACTCGAAGAATTGCAAATATCAAAGAACGTGACGAACGAGAAATCTATATTACCGGTCAAGCGTCCAGAGTGGCGTTTACATCAACCCTAAGTATTTTAATTTTTCTTTTCTTTATTTCTATATTCACTTTCAATGTATCCAAAATACCACCGGAAGAGGTGGTCAATAATCGAGCGAAGTCATTGAGTATTGGTTTTAATTTTAAACTTACAGACGATCCAAAAATTGAGAAAGATCAGGCCGGTCAAGTGCTGCTGGAATCAAAGAATATACCCCTCAGTAAATCTGCGATCCTGCTTCTGCTGATAGTCTGGCAAATTTCTATGTTCGGATTTTCTGCAAGAAGAATTGCAAAAGAAGAATAATAAAAAACAAAGGAGCGAATATGAAACTTACAAATTTAATTATTGCCGGATTTTTCTTGGCCGGAATTTCGGCACAAGCAAGAACTATTAGAGCTACAGACCTTAGCTCTTCAATTTGGACTGAAATTGGAAAGGGAAAGTTAAGCGATGTCACAATCGAGTTCAAGCAAGGCGACGAATTGCCAGTGAGCTTTTCAGCTGAGGGCGATCTTTTTCAAACAACGCAGACCAGCGTGGGATACGTCGGCATCAAAAAGAATTTTTGGATTAAACTTCAGAACAACAATATTTTAATGAGCCTTGATAATTCGAACTTTAAGGACATTAAAGAGGTTATTTCTGGGAGTTTCGAGGCTGGAACTGACGCAGATCAAAACGGCGGACTGGCAAATGCCCTAAATTTGGCATTGAAGGCTTTTTTGAAGTAACCCGACTATCGGCCGGCAAAAGTTTTTCGTGAACCTTTTGCTGGCTGAATTGTTTGAACTATTGGGGGACTCAAAAAGCCAATGCTCAGCGACAATGATCTTTATCTTCAGCTTAAAATTGATAGTAAGAAAGAATCTGCGTTTCGCACTCTTTATGATCGTTATTCGAGTTCACTCTTTCGATTTATTTATAGATTCACTTTAAATCAACAGATCGCAGAAGAACTTCTTCACGACATTTTTATCCAACTCTTAGATGACAAATATAATCATTCTGAAGGCAATTTACAGAGCTGGCTCTTTACCGTTGCAAAAAACAAAAGCTTGAATCACACAAAGAAAGCTTCTTTTGAAACTTCTGACGATTTGACGATTGCTAAAACAGCATCCGATTCTGACTTAGAATATTCATTTATCAATCACAATCTTTTGAAAAACTTATCTCTATTAGAAAGCAGATTGCCCACAGACCTTAGACAAACCTGGAATTTAAAAAAACAAGGCTTAGACTACCTACAGATTTCGCAAGCTCTCTCAATTCCAGTGGGAACGGTAAAGTCCAGGTTTAGCCGGTTAGTTGACCATTTAAAAAAGGAGTTTAATTTATGAACCAAAATATCAAATCACTTCTTCTACCATTTCATTTCGGTTCGATTGAAGACAAAGACAGAACACTTGTCGAAAGAGAGCTACTAACTGACTCAGAAATTCTCGTCGATTACCTGGACCTAAAGAGAACGCTAGAATCAGCTGAGTTGTTACCCCATACGCCCTCAAAGTCCGTCTGGCTAAAATTACAAGAACGAGTCCAGGCTAAAAATAAATTTATAATTCCCATTTCATTTGGAGCGGCGATTGCCGCCAGTATTTTAGCTGCGTTTATTTTTTTCCACAAGCCTTCGCAGGAGACAAAATCAACAACTCAGCTAGGTGAAGAAATTTTATTTGATACAAGAACTGAACTTCCTGCGAACTCAAGTGTTCTATAAGAAGGAGGATTATATGAAAAAACTGATACTGACATTAGCACTGATCATGACTTCAACTGCCTTTGCAGCGAATCACCGTGACTCAAAAGACTGGAAAGAAAAGCCAATTGAAAAGTTCGCGGATGCAGAAGCCAACTTCAAAGCAACAATGCAGAAGCTGATGGAGAAATTTGTCGACAAATCTTTAACCCAAGATGATTTGTATAGAGCCGCTGTTGCTGGAATGCTGGCATCTCTAAATCAAGGAGACGAGGATTGGAATTCCCTTCTTTCGCCTTCTGATATGAGGGAAATGCAAATTGATATGTCTGGCAAAGTTACAGGCATTGGTATTGAAATGAAATTTGCAGAAGATACTGGTTATGCCCAAATCTTGCGACTTATTCCTGGTTCGGTTGCAGAAAAGGCCGGATTAAGAATTGATGATCAAATTCTTAGCGTCGACGGAAAGAAATTTAAGAATAAAAAATTTAGAGACCTCGTCTATGCCGTCAGAGGTAAGGCTGGCGACTCTGTTTCTCTAAAGGTCTTGAGAGAAGATAAGGTTTTGTCTTTTAATGTAAAAAGAGAAATCGTTCCATGGACTCCTGTAGAGCTTGAAAAGGTCAATAGCACTACAGCTTTATTGAGCATTCGCTTTTTCAATGAAGAAACACCAAAGCTAGTCGAGCAGAAAATTACTGAGATCAATACAGGGAAATATAAAAAACTTATTTTAGATTTGAGAGACAACTCTGGAGGTGGCTTTGACCAAGCCGTGAAAGTGACTGAATTGTTTTTGCCTGCAGGCTTAGTGGTGGCAAGTACCAAAAATCGAGATGGGAAAGTTGAACAATACAAATCGTCTAAAAGCCTACTTGATCCAAACATACAGATCTCAATTCTAACGAATAAAGATACTTTTTGCGGAGCTGAGCTATTTACGGCTGCATTGCGAGAGAATTTAAAAGTAAAAATAATTGGCGAAACAACTTTTGGCAAATGGAACGCTCAGTCGGTTGAGACTTTGCCCAACAAATACGCCATTAAATATACCGTAAAGGAATTCCTATCACCGCAGGGCAATTCATTTCAGGGAAAAGGAATAAAGCCTGACTTGGAAGTCTCCTTACCCCAAGGTATTGAATCTCACGAATTGAGATTGAAATATGGTATGAAGGATCGCTTAAACTCCGACTCTCAATTGAAGGCCGCCGTCGAATTGGTGCAGTCACTTTAGTCCCTATCCAAGGAGAGTTCGCTCTAGAAAGCTCTCATCTGTTCTATAGAACAGACCTCAGCTAGGAGTCGTGTTCTAAACCTTTTTAGAACACGAGCAGGGTTCACCAATCACAATTCAGTATCCGGGATACGGTTAACGGTATCCTGGATACAGTACGGAATACTGACTAAACCCTGATTTTAATCTTCGATTTTCATGAACAGAACCTGGTCAGGTTTGATTGTTGGACAAGGTACACTTTTAAAAGTAATTTTAAGAAATGAAACTCACTTCTTATCTAGCAGTTATTGGATTTTTTTTATTTATAGGATGTTCCTCTTCAAATCGATATGAATATTACAAGTCCTTTCCTGAAGAAAATAGCGCTCCGAAAGTCACCCAAGAACCTGAACATGTAGCTTTGACCTATAAAATGACTCGCAGATCTATTTTTCAGAATGATTTTCAACAAAGAGTTTGGATTAAAATCTCAAATTTCAGTAGATCTTTATATACTGTTGGACCTGTTTTTCTGCCAATAATTCCCGCTGTTCCAGCGAGCTTATGGGGAGATAGTCCAATCCTTGATAGATCAAAAAAAATTGAAATAAGTTTGAGTGCCTATTCTGATCCTATTTTTAACGAAAAAATTGTCGAGCTTCCTGATTTAATAATAGAGACTCCAGATGGAAGAGTTTTGAGTGCCAAAGCAATAAATGACGGAGGCTTAGGGACCAATATGAAGTCATTTACCTACGACACGACAGTTTTAAATACTCCCTGGTTTATTTTAAGAAGTGCAGAAATTAAACTCGATAACGGAAAAGTTATCAAAATTCCTCGCTTAAAATTTGTAATGACTAGCGAGTTTTTAATAAATTGGAATGAACCTATTGCTCCATAAAATCAATTGCTTCTAGGGCGTGCCCTGCCCAAAATGGCTCAGCCATTCGCAAATATTTCTTATTATGTGAACTCAATTCTTTTTGCAAAGGCTGAAAGCCGACTTTCACTTCGGGTCGTACTCTTGATTGATGCAGTCCGTCAAGACAAGGAGTCCGGTTCTTTGGCACACCATAGCTCAAGACACAAGCCTTCCATGTTAAGGGAAGAACTGTCGGCCTTTTCAATCCCCCGAAATTGGACACCGTTAATAATTTGACATATTTGTATCTCAATGAATAATTACCTCAAAAACTAGGTAGGTTCACATTGAAAACGTTTTTACTAACTTCCATGTTTGTATTAGCTGCTGGTACGGTCCATGCAAAAGTCATTTGGAATTTAAATGATGTCAGTTATCTTTACCCGATCCCAAAACATTCTGAGAGTAAGCCTGATTTTTTAATGAATCCAGATTCCGCGGGAGCAAAAGGAAAGCTTTTGCCTCGTGATGTTTTTGATCGAATACCCACATTGAATAATTCAGGCAACGGCCAGGAAGCGCTTTACACTTCTGAACTTAAAGTCATCGGCGTAAGGATTGATCCGTGTAGTTTAAATGAGGCCGGCGACTGCGTTCATGAAGTTCGTTTGGTTTGGCAGCCCATTACTTTTGACTCTGAAAGTATGAATTGGTTTGCGCAAGATGCTGCAATTCACACATTTTACGAAATAGAAACTGCAGACTTTAACAATCTGACTACTCACCTTCGAAAATTTAAGACTGACAATGAGAAACAGAATATCAAAACCAACTTGGTTCCATTGGGAGTTCATCCAGCCTTCCTTAATGAATCAAAAAAATCTCTTCAGGCGAATAAACTCAACTCAATCTTGCTTAAGTTTTGTGGCTCGAAAAACCTAAAAAAAGTCACTTTTATGAGACTTTTAACTCAAAATATCTGGTGGCGCTTTGGTGGAATTGAACTGACTGAAAGCAAATGGACACAGGTGATGATTCCAAGACTAAATATGAATTTCCAAGATATTTTTAACTCTGCACTTGAAGAGTACCCACCTATTCATAATCCAGGAACAGCAATGGACGCGGTCTTTAATATCATGCCGGCCAATTATCCAGCTGAAGACGATCTATTCACGGTCATCAATAATGGAGTACGAACCAACACTGATGAGGATTTTGAAGAGTTTAAAAGCAAGATCGCAGCAACAGAACGATTTAAAAACCCGCATCGAACAAATCCTAAGACCCTCGACTGTGCGAGCTGCCATTTTGCAAGTGCAACTCGGTTTTATATAAATTCTCGTTTTAATAGTCTCGAACATTTTTCTACTAAGGATAGCTATAGCAATCCTGATCCCGCTCATTTCAATCTTATAAATAATTCTATCGCAGCTAGGGCAACTCGAGTCGTTCGAGCCTTTGGATATTTTGCCGAAGAACCGGCTATCAGCCAACGGGTCATCAACGATTCTGCCGAATCGGCCCATTGGCTCAATCAAAATAATTTTTAAAAATTATAACTAACAAAAGGTAACGCGGCCGTTACCTTTTGTTTCAAGTGGTTGCTGATTGCCGCCCAAGACTCAATTGTCTAAGTTACTCAGCTTCACAAGCATCAACCTTGTTCCTCACCGAAACCGCTATTTTATGGCCAGTCCCATTTTGATACAAACGTTCGAAGCTCATTATGTGAGTATTGATCGTTTTTTTTGCCTCAAAGTAATGCATTTTTATAAAAACACTAAAGAAATTCTCAACTATTTCCGATCTTTAAGGCAATGAGGAAATCGCCCTGGACGTCATTGCAAAAATACGAGATCCCTAAATGCTTGCGACCAAAGCAAAGCCTCGGTGCTGCCTTTGCATTAGTATTAGCTCTACTTATTACAAGCACTAGCTTAGCCGCTCTGAATGCCAATCCTGGCATCAACTATACCGGTCGTATTATGAAGGCCGACGGCATTACGCCTGTCACTTCAACGAGTGTTTCTTTTTCAGTCTCAATTTATGATGTGAATCGAAACTGCCTTCTTTTTACCGAGTCTCGTTCGTTGGACTTGTCGACAACGGCAGGAACTTTCTCTTTTGATATTGGCGATGGAGCTGCCGGATCTATTAGTAGCTTCAATGGCAATGTGACTGATCTTTATGACTTGTTCAATAACAGCAAAGCTTTTACGGGCTTAACCTGTTCGGCTCCGCACACGGGATTTACTCCCGCAAGTTCCAGTGAACCTCGCATTTTGATGGTCTCCTTTGATGCCGGAGATGGCAGCGGTGTGCAGAATCTTCCGGCGCTAAAAATCAACCCTGTGCCGTCAGCTTTGCAGGCCTACAAAGTGAATGGTTATGGCACTGGCGATCTTCTTCGCATTGACTCGGCTGTAGATAAAACTCTGAACGCTAACAGTGATCTGTCGCAAACCCAGTACGATGAGTTCTGGCGTCTGGTTAAAAATCCTGGATCCGCTTATCTTTCGAGCTCGACGTCTTTAGCTGGCGATGTCACCGGAGCCTTTGCCACAAACACTGTGGTCAAGATTCAGGGACAATCGGTGTCTGCAACAGCTCCCACGAATGGACAAATCTTGGTTTTTAATGGCACAGCGTGGACTCCTGTGACGCCCGCGGCTTCAGGCGTTGCCAGCGTGGTTGCAAATTTGCCCCTCAGTGTTTCTGGCAGTGCAACTTCGACGATTTCAATTTCTCAAGCCGGTGCGGCCGCAGATGGATATTTATCAAGTACGGATTGGAACATCTTTAATAACAAACAAACCTCGGCTCTTGCGAACGGCAAAATCTTAGTTGGTAATGCTTCGGGGCAAGCTGAGGCCGTGACGATGAGCGGAGACGCAACGATTGACACTGCCGGGGCTCTAAGTCTTTCGACCTCAGGCGTGACGGCGGGGACTTACTCGAAAGTCGGCGTTGATGCGAAGGGGAGAGTTTTAAGCGGTTCTAACTTGGCGTCTTCAGATATCACCGCCGCTCTGGGTTTTACTCCGGTGAACAAAGCTGGCGATGTGATGGGTGGCAATCTTAGTCTTGTGTCTGTGACTTCGGATCCTGCGGGATTGGTCGCTGGTGACGAAGGCAAGATGTGGTATCGCTCCGATCTTAACACCATTATGTACTGGGATGGTGCTGCGGCAATTCCTTTGGGCGTGGCTGGCGCTGGCATGCAGAGCATGAACGGACTTGTTGCGACAGCACAGAGCTTTGTTGTTGGCACCGCCGGAACGAATATCACCATTTCTTCTGTTGGTTCTACCCATACTTTGGATATCCCGACAGCTTCTGCGGCCAATCGTGGAGCTCTCTCTGCTGCGGACTGGTCATTGTTTAATAACAAAATGGGAACGTCTTTGAACTCAGCCCAAATCTGGGTGGGTAACTCTGGCAATGCAGCCACCGCGGTGACCATGTCTGGTGATGCCACTCTTGATAATACGGGTGCCCTCGCTATCGGTGCAGGCAAAATCACTGCTCCCATGCTGAGCACTGGCGGTATCAATGCGGCCACTTCGGGTGTGATTATTGCGGGTCCAGCCGGCAACTTAGTCAACTTTGCCTGCTCGACATCAGGTCATGTACTGAAGTGGTCAGTAACAGGATGGTCTTGTGCTTATCCAGATCCTTCTCTTCCCACACTGGCTAACGGAAAAATCTGGGTTGGTAACTCTGGCAATGCGGCGACTGAAGTCACGATGTCTGGTGATGTCTCTATCGATACTGCGGGAGTTTCAAGTCTTTCAACTACTGGTGTGACTGCGGGGACTTACTCGAAAGTCACTGTGGATGCTAAGGGCCGCGTGAGTGCTGGGGCTGCGATTGCGGCTTCGGATGTCACTTCGGCTCTGACCTACACTCCGGTGAATAAAGCTGGCGACACCATGGTGGGCGCTCTTGCGATGGGTGGCAATGATCTTACCAACGCTGGCAATATCACTATGGCGGCGAGCAAATATTTTGGTCTTTCTGCAAACTCTACTAACGGCACGGTTGCGGGACAAATGTGGTACGATGCGGGTACGATCAAGTACTACGATGGTTCTACGACCAAATCTCTTGGTGTAGCTGGTAGCGGGATTACCAATATCAACGGTCTTACTGCGGGCACTCAAAGTTTTGTTACTGGTAGTGCCGGTACCGACTTTAATATTTCTTCTGCCGGTTCGGATCACACCTTTAATATCCCTACCGCTTCTGGAACAAATCGCGGAGCTTTGTCTTCGGCTGATTGGACCACGTTTAATGCCAAACAAACTTCAACCTTGGCGGATGCAAAGGTTTGGGTCGGTAATTCGGGCAATGCGGCAACGGCAGTCTCCATTTCTGGCGATGCGAGTGTTGCTAACACCGGAGCTCTAACTCTAGCGACTTCGGGAGTAACTGCGGGAACTTACTCGAAAGTCACTGTCGATGCAAAAGGTCGCGTAACTACTGGAAGCTCGATTGCTTCTTCTGATATCACCGCAGCTCTTGGCTTTACTCCGGTCAACAAAGCTGGCGATGTGATGCTTGGTAACTTGAGTCTTGCTTCTGTCACTTCTGATCCAGCGGGTCTTGTTGCTGGCGACGAAGGTAAGATGTGGTATCGCTCTGATTTAAATACTATTCGGTATTGGGACGGCGCTGCTGCGGTCTCTCTCGGTGTTGCGGGTGCGGGGATTACGAATATCAATGGTCTTACGACCAGCACTCAGAGCTTTGTGCTTGGCACTGCTGGCACTGATATCGGTATCAGCTCTGCGGGTTCCGCTCATACTTTCGATATCCCCACCGCTTCTGCAACGAAGCGCGGAGCTTTGTCTTCTGCTGATTGGTCCACGTTTAATGCAAAACAAGGATCTACTCTGAACTCAGCTCAGATCTGGGTTGGTAACTCAGGCAATGCGGCCACCGCGGTGACTATGTCCGGTGATGCCACCATAGATAATGCGGGTGCCCTTGCTATCGGTGCTGGTAAAATCACAGCTCCGATGCTGAGCACTGGCGGCGTGAATGCTGCCACTTCAGGTGTGATCATCGCAGGCGCTACTGGTAATTTAGTCAACTTTGCCTGCTCAACATCAGGTCATGTGCTGAAGTGGTCAGTGACAGGATGGTCTTGTGCTTATCCAGATCCTTCTCTTCCAACACTTGCTAACGGAAAAATCTGGGTTGGTAACTCTGGCAATGCGGCGACTGAAGTTGCGATGTCTGGTGATGTTGCTATCGATAATGCGGGAGTTTCAAGTCTTTCAACTACTGGAGTGACTGCGGGGACTTATTCTAAGGTCGTTGTTGATGCTAAAGGCCGCGTGAGTGCTGGAAGCTGCGATTGCGGCTTCGGATGTCACTTCTGCTCTGACCTACACTCCGGTAAATAAAGCTGGCGACACCATGGTGGGCGCCTCTGGCGATGGTGGCAATGATATTACCAACGCTGGCAATATCACTATGGCGGCTAACAAATATCTTGGTCTTTCTGCAAACTCTACTAACGGCACGGTTGCAGGACAGTTGTGGTACGATGCGGGTACGATCAAGTACTACGACGGTTCTACGACTAAATCTCTTGGTGTTGCGGGAGCCGGTATTACCAATATGAATGGTCTTACGGCGGGCACTCAGAGTTTTGTTACTGGTAGTGCCGGTACCGACTTTAATATTTCTTCTGCGGGCTCTGATCACACCTTTAATATCCCAACGGCTTCTGCAACGAATCGCGGAGCTTTGTCCTCTGCTGATTGGACAACATTTAACGCCAAACAATCTTCAACCTTGGCGGATGCAAAGGTTTGGGTCGGTAATTCGGGCAATGCGGCAACGGCAGTTTCAATCTCTGGCGATGCGAGTGTTGCTAACACCGGAGCTCTAACTCTAGCGACTTCGGGAGTAACTGCGGGAACTTACTCGAAAGTCACTGTCGATGCAAAAGGTCGCGTAACTACTGGAAGCTCGATTGCTTCTTCTGATATCACCGCAGCTCTTGGCTTTACTCCGGTCAACAAAGCTGGCGATGTGATGCTTGGTAACTTGAGTCTTTCCTCTGTCACTTCTGATCCAGCGGGTCTCGTTGCTGGCGACGAAGGTAAGATGTGGTACCGCTCTGATTTAAATACTATTCGGTATTGGGACGGCGCTGCTGCGGTCTCTCTCGGTGTTGCTGGTAGCGGGATTACGAATATGAACGGCCTTACTGCCAGCACTCAGAGCTTTGTGCTTGGCACTGCTGGCACTGATGTGGCGATTTCTTCTACGGGTTCCGCTCATACTTTCGATATCCCCACCGCTTCTGCAACGAAGCGCGGAGCTTTGTCTTCTGCCGACTGGTCAACGTTTAATGCGAAACAAGGATCTACTCTGAACTCAGCTCAGATCTGGGTTGGTAACTCTGGCAATGCAGCCACCGCGGTGACCATGTCCGGTGATGCCACCCTAGATAATGCGGGTGCCCTCGCAATCGGCGCAGGTAAAATCACAGCTCCAATGCTGAGCACTGGCGGCGTGAATGCGGCCACTTCGGGTGTCATCATCGCAGGAGCTACTGGTAATTTAGTCAACTTTGCCTGCTCAACATCAGGTCATGTATTGAAGTGGTCAGTAACAGGATGGTCTTGTGCTTATCCAGATCCTTCTCTTCCAACACTTGCTAACGGAAAAATCTGGGTTGGTAACTCTGGCAATGCAGCGACTGAAGTCACGATGTCTGGTGATGTTGCTATCGATAATGCGGGAGTTTCAAGTCTTTCAACTACTGGAGTGACTGCGGGGACTTATTCTAAGGTCGTTGTTGATGCTAAAGGCCGTGTCACTGCAAGTGCTTCGTTAAGTGCCGCTGATATCAACACGGCTCTGACCTACACTCCGGTGAACAAAGCTGGCGACACTATGGTGGGCGCTCTTGCAATGGGTGGCAATGATCTTACCAATGCTGGCAACATCACTATGGCGGCTAACAAATATCTTGGCCTTTCTGCAAACTCTACTAACGGTACTGTTGCAGGACAGTTGTGGTACGATGCGGGTACGATCAAGTACTACGATGGTTCTACGACTAAATCTCTTGGTGTTGCGGGAGCCGGTATTACCAATATGAATGGTCTTACGGCGGGCACTCAGAGTTTTGCAATCGGAACTTCTGGCAATTCTCGAGTTTTGTTTCTGCAACATCAACTCACACTCTCAATATCCCAATGGCTTCCTGCAGCTGTCCTGCCGGTCTTATCAGTAAAACGGACTACGATTCTTTTAATGCCAAACAATCTTCAACCTTGGCTGATGCAAGGTCTGGGTGGAGTAACTCCGGCAACACCGCAACCGCTGTGTCTATATCTGGCGATGCTAGTATTGCTAACACCGGAGCACTAACCCTAGCGACTTCAGGAGTGACTGCGGGGACTTACTCGAAAGTCACTGTCGATGCTAAGGGCCGTGTCACTGTGGGAAGCTCGATTGCTTCTTCTGATATCACCGCAGCTCTTGGCTTTACTCCGGTGAACAAAGCTGGCGATGTGATGCTTGGTAACTTGAGTCTTTCCTCTGTCACTTCTGATCCAGCGGGTCTCGTTGCTGGCGACGGAAGGTAAAATGTGGTATCGCTCAGATTTAAATACTATTCGGTATTGGGACGGCGCTGCTGCGGTCTCTCTCGGAGTTGCTGGTAGCGGGATTACGAATATGAACGGCCTTACTGCCAGCACTCAGAGCTTTGTGCTTGGCACTGCAGGCACTGATATCGGTATCAGCTCTGCAGGTTCAGCGCATACATTTGATATCCCCACCGCTTCTGCAACAAAGCGCGGAGCTCTTTCTTCTGCTGACTGGTCAACGTTTAATAGCAAAATGTCGAACTCGCTTGCGTCTACTCAGGTATGGGTTGGTAACGCTTCTGGCGTTGCTGGCGCAGTTGCACTCTCTGGTGATATCTCTTCAATCACCAATGCCGGTGTGGTTACTGTTGATAAAACCACAACTGCTCAAGCTAACAAAATTCTTGCACTCGATGGCTCTAGTGTTGCCGTTACTAAAGGCAACCAACTGAATGGCGCTACTTCTGGCTCTTTGACTCTGATGCCTGCCGCAGTGACCACGAACTACTCTCTGACTTTCCCTGGAGCACAAGGGGCTTCGGGACAAGTTCTTTCGAACAATGGCTCTGGTGTGCTCTCTTGGGCAACGGCCATGACCAACTCACTCACCTCTGCCAATATCTGGGTGGGTAACTCGGGCAATGCTGCAACCGCCGTGTCTATGTCTGGTGATGCGACAATGTCAAATGCCGGAGTGGTCACTCTTGCTAACAGCGGAGTCACTGCGGGAACATACGCGAAGGTTTCTGTTGATGCTAAAGGCCGCGTGATCGCAAGTGCTTCGTTAAGTGCTGCCGATATAAATACCGCTCTGACTTACACTCCAGTGAACAAAGCTGGCGACACTATGGTGGGTGCGCTCGCGATGGGTGCTTTCGACATCACCAATACTGGTAACATCACTATGGCGGCCAACAAGTATCTTGGTCTTTCTGCAAACTCTACTAACGGCACGGTTGCAGGACAGATGTGGTACGATTCTGGAACAATCAAATACTACGATGGTTCTACTACTAAATCTTTGGGCGTTGCAGGAGCTGGCATTACAAGCCTAAACGGTCTCTCTGCTGGAACTCAAAGCTTTGTGCTTGGCACTGCTGGTACTGATATCGGTATCAGCTCTGCAGGTTCAGCGCATACATTTGATATCCCCACCGCTTCTGCAACAAAGCGCGGAGCTCTTTCTTCTGCTGACTGGTCAACGTTTAATAGCAAAATGTCGAACTCACTGACTTCAGCCAATATCTGGGTTGGTAACTCGGGCAACGCCGCAACTGCCGTGTCTATGTCTGGCGATGCGACGATATCAAATGCCGGTGTGGTCACTGTTGATAAAACAACGACGGCTCAGGCTAACAAAATTCTTGCACTCGATGGCTCAAGTGTTGCCGTTACTAAGGGCAACCAACTGAACGGCGCTACTTCTGGCTCCTTGACTCTAATGCCTGCTGCTGTGACTACGAACTACTCTCTGACTTTCCCTGGAGCACAAGGGGCTTCGGGACAGGTTCTCTCGAACAATGGCGCAGGAGTTCTCTCTTGGGCTAGTGCCATGACCAACTCACTCACCTCTGCAAACATTTGGGTGGGTAACTCTGGCAATGCCGCAACTGCGGTGTCTATGTCTGGCGATGCGACGATGTCAAATGCCGGTGTGGTCACTCTTGCTAACAGCGGAGTCACTGCGGGAACATACGCGAAGGTTTCTGTTGATGCTAAAGGCCGCGTGATTGCAAGTGCTTCGTTAAGTGCTGCCGATATCAACACCGCTCTGACTTACACTCCAGTCAACAAAGCTGGCGACACTATGGTGGGTGCTCTGGCGATGGGTGGCAATGATCTTACAAACGCAGGTAACATCACTATGGCGGCCAACAAGTATCTTGGTCTTTCTGCAAACTCTACTAACGGCACGGTTGCAGGACAGATGTGGTATGACTCTGGAACGATCAAGTACTACGATGGTTCTACTACTAAATCTTTGGGCGTTGCAGGAGCTGGCATCACAAGCCTAAACGGTCTTTCTGCTGGAACTCAGAGTTTTGTGCTTGGCACTGCTGGAACTGATATCGGTATCAGCTCTGCGGGTTCAGCGCATACATTTGATATCCCCACCGCTTCTGCAACAAAGCGCGGAGCTCTTTCTTCTGCTGACTGGTCAACGTTTAATAGCAAAATGTCGAACTCGCTTGCGTCTACTCAGGTATGGGTTGGTAACTCGGGCAACGCCGCAACCGCGGTGTCTATGTCTGGCGATGCGACGATATCAAATGCCGGTGTAGTAACTGTTGATAAAACCACAACGGCTCAAGCTAACAAAATTCTTGCACTCGATGGCTCTAGCGTGGCCGTCACTAAGGGCAACCAACTGAACGGCGCTACTTCTGGCTCTTTGACTCTGATGCCTGCTGCAGTGACTACGAACTACTCTCTGACTTTCCCTGGAGCACAAGGGGCTTCCGGACAAGTTCTTTCGAACAATGGCTCTGGTGTGCTCTCTTGGGCTAGCGCCATGACCAACTCACTCACCTCTGCAAACATTTGGGTGGGTAACTCTGGCAATGCCGCAACTGCGGTGTCTATGTCTGGTGATGCGACGATGTCAAATGCTGGTGTGGTCACTCTTGCTAACAGCGGAGTCACTGCGGGAACATACGCGAAGGTTTCTGTTGATGCTAAAGGCCGTGTGATCGCAAGTGCTTCGTTAAATGCTGCTGATATAAATACCGCTCTGACTTACACTCCGGTGAACAAAGCTGGCGACACTATGGTGGGTGCGCTCGCAATGGGTGCTTTTGACATCACCAATACTGGTAATATCACTATGGCGGCCAACAAGTATCTTGGTCTTTCTGCAAATTCTACTAACGGCACGGTTGCAGGACAGATGTGGTACGATTCTGGAACAATCAAGTATTACGATGGTTCTACTACTAAATCTTTGGGCGTTGCAGGAGCTGGCATCACAAGCCTAAACGGTCTCTCTGCTGGAACACAAAGCTTTGTACTTGGTACTGCAGGCACTGATATCGGTATCAGCTCTGCAGGTTCAGCGCATACATTCGATATCCCCACCGCTTCTGCAACAAAGCGCGGAGCTCTGTCTTCTGCTGACTGGTCAACGTTCAATAGCAAAATGTCGAACTCGCTTGCGTCTACTCAGGTATGGGTTGGTAACGCTTCTGGCGTTGCTGGCGCAGTTGCGCTCTCTGGTGATATCTCTTCGATCACTAATGCCGGTGTGGTTACTGCTAATAAAACAACAACTGCTCAATCGAATAAATTGCTCTCTCTTGATGGTTCCGGTGTTGCTGCCACCATGGGCAACCAACTGAATGGCGCTACTTCTGGCTCTTTGACTCTGATGCCTGCTGCTGTGACCACGAACTACTCTCTGACTTTCCCAGGAGCACAAGGGGCTTCGGGGCAAGTTCTCTCGAACAATGGCGCAGGAGTTCTCTCTTGGGCTAGTGCCATGACCAACTCACTCACCTCTGCAAACATTTGGGTTGGTAACTCCGGCAATGCTGCAACTGCGGTGTCGATGTCTGGTGATGCGACAATGTCAAATGCCGGTGTGGTCACTCTTGCTAACAGCGGAGTCACTGCGGGAACATACGCGAAGGTTTCTGTTGATGCTAAAGGCCGCGTGATCGCAAGTGCTTCGTTAAGTGCTGCTGACATCAATACCGCTCTGACTTACACTCCAGTGAACAAAGCTGGCGACACTATGGCAGGTGCTCTGGCGATGGGCACAAACAATATTACCAACACTGGTAACATCACCATGGCAGCGAACAAGTACTTTACTCTTTCAGCGAATACAACGAATGGCACTACTGCAGGACAAATGTGGTACGATACTGGCACGATCAAGTATTATGACGGCAGCGTCGTG
The DNA here is from genome assembly GCA_016719575.1 of Pseudobdellovibrionaceae bacterium. Lineage (GTDB taxonomy): Bacteria > Bdellovibrionota > Bdellovibrionia > Bdellovibrionales > Bdellovibrionaceae > JACMRP01. Next base: position 60,994 of record JADJYV010000007.1, read on the forward strand.
AAGTCTTTGGGCGTTGCAGGAACCGGGATCACTACCTTGAACGGTCTATCGACTGCTACACAAAGCTTTGTGCTTGGCACTGCAGGCACTGATATCGGCATCAGTTCTGCGGGTTCAGCGCATACATTCGATATCCCCACCGCTTCTGCAACAAAGCGCGGAGCTCTTTCTTCTGCTGACTGGTCAACGTTTAATAGCAAGATGTCGAACTCTCTGACTTCAGCTAATATCTGGGTTGGTAACTCGGGCAACGCCGCAACTGCCGTGTCTATGTCTGGCGATGCGACGATGTCAAATGCAGGTGTTGTGACTCTTGCAACATCTGGTGTGACTGCAGGATCTTACGCGAAAGTCTCTGTTGATGCCAAAGGCCGCGTGATCGCAGGTCTTTCGATGACCTCTTCAGATATCACGACAGCTCTCGGATTTACACCTGCAGGTGCAGCGACTGCGTTTGTCCAAAATGGAAATATCTTTGGAGCCACGGCGGTCCTTGGAACAAACGATGCAAACAGTCTTGCATTTGAAACGAACAACAGCACCAAAATGACAATTCTAAGTGGCGGAAACGTCGGCATAGGGACAACAACTCCTGGCTCTAAACTTGAAGTCGCTGGAAATATCACAGGATATAATAGCGGTGTCGCATTAGACGCACTTATCGAAGCTAAGCATTTTTCTAAAAATGTTTACAACTCTGGGTTATTCAATTTTCTGAGAGCTCGCGGCACATCGGCCTCACCGACCCAACCACTGAGTGGAGATCAGATGGGCGGTATTCGAGCCCAAAATGCTGTAAATCCGAATTCATGGCCTGGTATTTACTTTTATGCGTCAGAAAATCACTCAGCTTCTGCTCAAGGAATGCAAATCACTTTTCAAACAACACCGAACGGCACAACGGGTGGTGTTGACAGAATGAAAATCGAACAAAACGGCAACGTTGGCATTGGGAATATGAACCCACTTCGGCCCCTGGTCGTTACCGGCGATGCTGCGCCAGGGGCTTGGCACGACCAGGTGCCACAACTTCGGATAGAAGGAGCGACTAACTCAAACAAATGGCTTGGGCTCGGGGTAAATACAACGGCAACACCAAACTATGCATTTATTGTTTCATCTGAGACTACCGTCGCTCAGAGAGCTCTTGTGATCAATCCCGAAGGCGGAAACGTCGGCATAGGCACGACAAGTCCCGATGAACAACTGACCCTCGCTGATAGCGGAAAAATCAGACTGAATAAAAATTCAGACTACACAAACCTTTCCTCTGGCGACTGGGGTCTTCATATCGAGACATCTCAGATTGCTGGCGGCAAGTTGCGAATTGGTGAGAGCTGGGGTGAGATGGGTATTAGTATGTGGGACAGCCCGACCCCTTACGAAATTCTAATTGGTGGAGGAGCAGGAAAGGGCGTTGGAATTTCCGGCAATAATAAGACCCGATGGCAAACAATGGACTTTATGTTGCAAGTTCGAACAACGTTGGTATCGGCACCACAACTCCTGGCCAAAAACTAACAGTCGCCGGCACTATCGAATCCACTAGCGGTGGAATCAAACTGCCGGATGCAACAACCTTAAAAAGTACTGGAGAACTCCTTATTGTTGATGAAAAGCCTGCCAACACTGCCGGTGGCACATTTACAAGCGGTTCTTGGCAAACTAGAACACTTAACACCACACGGTTTAACACAATACCGGGAGCCTCACTCGCAAGCAACCAGATCACTCTACCCGCAGGGACGTATTATGTTAGAGCTGTGGCCCCCACTGGAGAACCCTCTGTCTGGGAACACAAAGCAATTTTATACAATGTAACTGGATCTGCCAAGGCGCAAGTTTTTTTCTAGTTGATTTTCGATCATGACGCACGCTTCAATTCGACTGTTGTTTGGATTTCTTTTTGGTTTAATTTCTTCATTGAAATTCTAAGCTCCTTCAAAAACTTGTGGCCTTTCACTGTCCGCAGTCGAGGTTCAATTTCCATCATCGCCGTTGCCACCCATCTCTGACGTTGATTGCTGTTTTGCCATCGATCCACTCGATCCGTATGAGCGCCAAGTTGGCGATTCACATTCTCGATGCAATTGGTGGTTTTAAAACTCTCACCGAGTTCAACGAAAAGTCCTAGCTTATGAAGAGTCAATGTCTCCTCAAAACCCTCGTCCAGACTGGAAACTGCGCTTTGATTGATGAGCTGAAGCTCGCGTCGAATAGCCTGCAACCTCTTTTTTGCCTTTTCATAGGTGGTCTGCTGATAAGCCGACTGAAGCTTCTTTCGAAAAGGATCCTGATGCTTTTTGTCGAGATAGCTCACCACATTTTCTCGTTTATGCCACTGACACCTCTGAATCACTGCCTTGCCGCCCATGATATCCTTGATCCCCTTGTAAAGACCTTTGCCGCCGTCCACAATAAACAAAATCTCACTCTCCAGATTCAACCCTCGATCCATCAAGCTTCGCAAAAACTCACGACACACCGATTGATTCTCAGTTCCGGTCTCAACGAAGCCCAAAAGTACCTTCGCGCCTTCAATAGTTACCCCAAGGGCGATCACGATCTCGTTCTCGGCGAACCATTTCCCATCAATAAAAATGGCCACAATGTCGTGAGAACTCAGATCCCTCTCCGTAAACTCCTGAAGTTTCTTTGCTGAGGCCCGAATGAATCGACGACACACCGAGGTCTTCTTTATTCCAAACGTCTCTGGAACATGCACCGCGGCCTTCTCGTAGTTTCTCTGGCTCATGCCATGAATAACCCGACTTAACGCCATATCATCAACCAACTGCGGGCTCTGCAGCCCCTCATAGCTTCGCAGCTGAACCTCCGTATTTGTCCTGAGATTCCTTGCCCTGGGTACCATGACTGATACCTTCTGGTCTCCCAGGAACACGGAACCTGGATTCTCGCCCCAGCGCTTAACTTCACCACCTCGGCTGTATCGCTCGCCAACCAGCTCAATAATCTCCCGTTGAAGCTCCTCTTCGACGGCCTTAAGACCCAATGGAATTAAAGCCTGAATGGCCGCCCAGCGGCTCTCGGATTTCATGTCGCGCTCCAGCTCAATCATCGCTTTTTTTGCCTTCTCATTGATACCTATCTTTTTTCCAATTACTTTTGCCACTGGGGCCGCTCCTTTTGTTCGTTTGAGTTTTTTGTCGAACAACATTCAAACAAAAGCGAGGTCACTTTTCAAATTTCAACTAAGAATAAACTGGTTCCTCTGCCAACCTTGTTATCGGAACCACTGGACAGGATGCACCCGGAACTTCAAGTTTCGTCGAAGGGCAATTCACTCTCGCCTCTACGTCTACCGTCCAAATCCGCCACCGCTGCTTGAATACAGGGCAACGAACGGGTTCGGATGGCCTGCAAATATGGGTGTGGTCGAAGTTCACGCAACGGTTTATATCAAGAAAATTGAATAGAAACGAAGTCCCTCTCCAAAATATTTGACCGCCTCCGCTTTTTCTGCATCCTCCGCAAACAACTTTTAACCTCCCAAATAGTCATTCTAATTTGACGACCTTCACATCTGCCATTTAAAATTGAAGAAATGAAAACAGGAAACCCAATCTAAGTTTTTGCCGCAGGTTGCGTTGATATTTTTATCGTTTCAGCGGCGCCTACGGAATTGAACCCTGGTTTACGAAGTCGGGTACAAGGTGGCCATCCTCCTTGTCCTTCTGCGCTGGATTTTTGGGTGATTCCAATTGTTAGCATGGTAGCTGAACTGTCGTCGGCACCGCCAACGCCGGAGGATACTACGTCTGGGTCCGTCGTGGGCTTGCCGATTCTGGGGTTTCAGGAGGGCTGGTGGACCCTCTGTTATTCGGCGGTTGAGTTGGCTGTCTATCCCATATTGTTTTGTCACCATACCTAAGCTTTTTCTTTCCCATGCTCAATTCAGAAGATCCAAACATGCAGATGCTTAAGTGGGGCCTGTGTTCGACT
>JADJYV010000008.1 GCA_016719575.1 Pseudobdellovibrionaceae bacterium
TCGTTAGCTGATAAATAACATTTCTCGGTACTTTGGAAGTGGCCAGAAATCATCAGAAATTATACTTTCCATTTCATCACAAAGTTCGCGAAGTCCAAGCATAACTTCGGCAACATTTGTCGCATACATTTCTGACTTTTTAAATTCATCATGAGTGGCTTCTGCTTTAGATGAAAAATCATCTAAGTTGGACCGCTTGGCCTTAGCTCCCTCTATCAAATCTGACAAACGATTTAAAGTTGAGATTTGAGGTGGTTTAACACCAACCGCCTTAGCGTCGGCGGCCGCTTTTGCAAGAACGCCATGATAAATGTAAGCCGCGGGCAATATTTGCGTGTCGAACATTTGCTTTAAACAATCCACTTCAATCTGCATATTCTTGATGTAACGCTCTAAACGCACGTGGAAACGAGAGTGCAATTCCGCTTCTGAAAAAATATTTAGCTTCGTGAACAATTCAATCGCACCTTTTTGCGTTAACTCCTTGAGAGCCTCAGGAGACTTTCTTAAATTGAGCAATCCACGACTTTTAGCTTCGGTCACCCACTCTTCTGAATAACCATTTCCTTCAAAGCGAATGGCTTTGGTCTCCTTGGCAACTTCCTTTAATACCTCAAATATTTTTGCATTGTCGGTACCACCCTTGATGCCTTTAGACTTTAGCAGATCGATAACCATGGAAATACCATCAGCCACGGCCGCATTCACTGCAGTCACGGGAAATGCCGTATTTGCAGAAGAACCCACAGCTCGAAACTCAAATTTATTACCAGTAAATGCAAATGGTGACGTTCTATTCCTGTCAGTGTTGTCTTTCAAAACTTCAGGTAATTTATCTAATCCCAGAGACAGCACAGCTTTTTCAGCGGAACCACCTTCAGCGATATTGCCAGCTTCGATATCATTCATAATTTTGGTTAACATTTCACCTAAAAACATAGAAATGATTGCCGGAGGCGCCTCGTTGGCACCCAATCGGTGATCATTTCCAGAACTTGCTATCGATGCTCTTAAGACTCCCGCGTGCTTATGAACTCCCTTAAGAATCCCTGCTAACACTAAAAGAAATCTCAAATTTTCATGTGGAGTTTTGCCTGGCTCTAACAGGTTCTCACCATGAAGATCTAAATTATTTGATTCAATTTGCATTGACCAATTATTATGTTTTCCACTTCCATTAACGCCCGCAAAGGGTTTTTCATGCAAAAGAGTCTGGAATCCGTGGCGAATTCCAACTTTCTTCAAAACTTCCATCACAATTTGGTTGTGGTCAGTGGCAATATTGGCTTCTTCAAAAATAGGAGCTGATTCAAACTGACTCGGCGCCACTTCGTTGTGACGAGTTTTAATTGGCACTCCCAATTTATATAACTCATGCTCACTTTCACTCATAAAGGCAAGGACTCGAGCCGGAATACTGCCAAAATAGTGATCTTCTAACTGTTGCCCCTTCGGCGGCTGACCACCTACCAAAGTTCTACCGGACATTAAAAGATCAGGTCGCATTGTGTAAAAGGCACGATCGATCAAAAAATACTCTTGTTCTATTCCGAGTGTAGGAACAACTCGCAAAACATCCTTTTCACCTAACAAATGTAAAAGCTCAGTAACTTTTTTTGAAATCACATCCATAGAGCGAAGCAAGCCGGTTTTTTCATCCAAAGCATCTCCATGATAGGAGATGAAAATGGATGGAATACAAAGTGTCTTAGACCCAGGTCCATCCATAATAAACATTGGCGATGAAGGATCCCAAGCAGCGTAACCGCGAGCTTCAAAGGTCGTTCTCATTCCACCGGATGGAAAACTTGAGGCATCGGGCTCACTTTGAACCAATTGTGAACCGCTAAACTTTTCAAGCACGCGGCCACCATCTTCCATAGTCACGAAGGCATCATGCTTTTCTGCGGTCAATCCCGTCTGCGGCTGAAACCAGTGAGTGTAATGAGTCACTCCTTTGAGCAGCGCCCATTCTTTGACTGCCTGGGCAACGGCATTAGCTACTTCTAGTTCGAGCTTAGATCCAGTTTGAATTGTAGAAATCAATTTTTTGAAAACATCCTTAGGAAGCTTTTCTTTGAGACGTTGAGTATCAAAAGTATTTTGCCCATAAAATTCTGAAATTTTTAATCTCTTGCCGGACTCATCTCTCGGTGGATCAAATTTTCTGGGGACACGATTTTGAACTTCTTTGATTGCAATAAAGCGATGCTGAGCACCAACTGTGCTTGAACTCATAAACACTCCTTTTTTAAATGGGCCGAACACAATGCCTAACCCTGAGCGCCCATAATCCCAATCTTTATTCCGTAAAACAAGTGGGAAGAGTAAATTTTTTTTAGAATATCCTAACTATTTGAAATAAATCGTCTTTTTGGCGATTTATCAGAGCGCAAAAACTACGAACCCTTGTCTCTAAATTTTTCTTTTCGACGACGGGGGATCTGCGTGACAGGATTTGAACCTGCGACCTCTTGCACCCCAAGTAAGAGGTACTACCGGAATGATTGATTAGAGGGCTTCCCAGTGATTAAAGGATCTTGGGGAACAAGATAAGTTTAAATATCGATGCATATTACTGCAATTCGACAAGCGGCTCTACGTCTGGCAATTTAAATCCATCCGTTAGCAAGTTTCGCCGCGATCGAGATCAATCAAAAACTTCGTTATTTTGTTTTTCATCCCATGCTTCATCATCAGGGTTCGCTCAACAAGACCATGGCGGATAATGCGGGCACAATAAATGTGGATCTGCCCCCTTGTCCGATCTGAATTGGATTTGCACAGTGTTTAGCTTCTGGCTCATAGGAAGGATCGAGGAGATTGCAGTAGCTGCCCGGAGCCAGGCCATGCTCAAGCGTCTCGGTCATCTTCGTGCTGGATGAATTGATAATGACAAAGCCCGTATCTCCACGACCGAAGGCAATGCGATCAGTGTCATTTGTCCAGTAGTGGTTAACTCTAAAGTGAGAATCCGTTCTGTTTCGGAATCGGACTAGATTGAGAACCTCGGGTCTTCGATGCTCACAAGTCCATGCTTTGTTGCATTTGCCGGACGAATCGAGAATTGGCACTGTGAACTTATTGTTATCAACTGGAGGGCCTTGGTCGAAGTCTTTGAAATTATAACCCGAATATACTTGCGGGTTGCCATATGGCCAAGTGAGCATGAATACTTGGGCGAGCCGATATAACGCTTTATTCGAATGAAAAGAAAGAATACCTGTTTCTGTCGAGCGCTCAAGATCATGATTTGTCACAAAAACAATGGCATCGCTGCTTGCAATGGGACCAACGCTGACACGAGCGAGCGCACCTAACTTCTGGTTTAGAAACGCTTGAGCTACGAAAAAGGGATAAACGTAATCGGTGACATCGCCACTTCCAACGTAATCAGAATAACGAATGATATCATTATAGCCCAGAATCAATTCTTGATAGACATAAGCTGGTGCCGGAAGTCGGCTGACGATAGCCGCAATATCACGAGCACGGATGTGTTTTGCAGCATCGATACGGAACCCACTGACTCCCATTTTAAGAAGTGAAGTCATATAGTCTAAAATTTTCTGTTGAACGTAGGTCGACTCGGTCTTCAAATCAGCTAAATTGACCAACTCACAGTTCTGCACTTCATAGAGATCGCCATAATTAGCAATGTCGTCATTCCCATTGCGACCACAGTGATGAAAATCCCAATCCGAATAAAGCGAAGGATACTGATAGTGTGAAAATGCCGTACCGCTAAATCCAACTCCCCTCGCCACACCGGCCATATGGTTAATGACAGTATCGGCGTAGATATCGACTCCTACTGCTTTGCAGCGACTCACCATATTTTTAAACTGTGCTTCATTGCCAGCACGCGAGATGAGTTGATAGCTGATAGGCTGGTAGCGGGTCCACCAGGGAGAACCCGGCAAATTGAGATGTTCTTGTGGCGGTGAGACTTGCGCTGCCGAAAAACCAGCAGGTCCTAATACCGCCTCACATTCTTTTGCTACATCGGCCCATGGCCACTCAAAAAGCTGCACAAAAACGGTTCGCGGCCCTCCTGCTTCAGTCCTCCAGCTGCTGGCCAAAATAAGAAGACAAATGACAACTGCTGACACTCTAGACACATTCTCCACCCTTAGCTTTGGGTTTGTTTCTAAAACAGAGCCAAGCACATTTCGACCACGGGCGCGCTTGAAATCCCAAGTATGATATAACAAAAGTTAAAAATGATTTTCTCAATCGAGAATCCCCGATGAGAATCGTTCCACGGCGATCAGCTCGTGGTCAACATGCTCGCAGACCCAGGACCTTGGTCGCGTCTGCGCTTCTCCACTTTTTGAGTTGGAGTGGGCGCAGGCTTATCCGATAGACTCGCGGTGCCCTATTGGCTTCGCGCAAGTAAACGTGCCGTTTTGACGGCACAACTTTGACACAACTTCAAAATGGTCTGCGTGACAGGATTTGAACCTGCGACCTCTTGCACCCCAAGCAAGTGCTCTACCAAGCTGAGCCACACGCAGACGGACTTATTAGAATTTAAATATAGAACTACTTAAACAACTGACGCGTTCGACGGATATCCATTGCAAGATCGTCAAGGCGGTCATGGATGCTCTCTAGGCGATGAACAACCTGAGAGTAATCCTTTTCTTTTTTTACATGAGCCTTCAACTCTCTTAATGCATTTCGCGCCCCTTCAATCGAGAAACGATCACGATGCAAAAGTTTACGAATAAGAAAGGCATTTTCGACATCTTTGCGAGTGTACATTCGCTGATTATTGGAAGCTTTTTTAGGCTTCAAAAGATCAAATTCAGTCTCCCAATATCTGAGAACATATTGTTTGATCCCAAGCAAATCTGCCGCATCACCGATCTTAAAACCCATTTTGTCCGGAATAGAATTGATTTCCTCAAGAAGCTTATCGTCACAAAGAGCCGCAGGAAGAGAAATCGGCTCGGACATCGTGATCGGAGCTACAGCGTCCGCCCCACGCAGTTCAGCCTGCACTTCGGCATGATTGTCAGCAAGCTCAATTTCAGGACTAGTTGTCGTCATCGTCATCGTCATCATCCTTGAGGTGAGCATATTCCTCACCGTTGAGCATTGCCTTTAAAACCTGACTTGGGCGAAAGGTCAAAACATGCCGAGCGCTGATTGTAATCTGATCCCCCGTTTGAGGATTTCTTCCAATACGTTCATTTTTTCCACGAACTACAAAGTTGCCAAACCCAGATATTTTAACTTTTTCACCATTTTGCAAAACATCCTTGAGAGTATCAAAAACCAACTCCACCAACTCCGAGGCTTCCTTTTTAGAGAAGCCAATTTTTTGATACACCTTCTCAACAATATCTGCCTTAGTGACCGTGGACTTGCCTAGATTTTGTCCTGCCATAGAACCTTCACTCCTTCGAAAACACTAAGGTTTTACCTTAATGCCACTCCAAACTGCTTCTTCAAAGACTCTACAATCTTCTGACTCACGTCAACTACCTGCTGATCTTGCAGCGTGGCATTCTTGTCTTGGAAGGTCAGGCGGATCGCCACCGACTTCTGCCCCTTCTCCAGCTTATCGCCCTCGTAGACGTCAAAAATATCGGCCTTCGTTAAAATGCCAGTACCGATCTTGCGAATTTCTTTTATCAACTCTCCCACCTTCGTGGACTTTTTCATAACGAAGGCAAAGTCACGCTCGACCGCCGGAAACTTTGACAAGCTCTCAAAACGATAAGACCGAGGTTGCCCCTTATAGAGCTGATCCAAATCGAGTTCTGCGAATGCTACCGGGACTCTCACCTTATGCTCTTCAAGCAACACGGGATGAAGAGTTCCCAAATATCCAACTTTCTTACCCTCAACCAAAAGGTGTGCAAACTGGCCACTATGTAAAAAGGCGGGAGCTTCGCTTCGGCTCTGAGGCGAAACCCAATTAAAGGAAGAAATATTCAGGCTTCTCAAAAGAACCTCAACCGCTGCTTTCACTTCGAAAACCAGAGGATGCTCCGCTGTTTTGCTCCACAACTGACTCAGGTGCCCCCACGCCATAATTCCCGTGCGATTTGTTTCTTTATAATCAGATTCTACTTTGTAAAAACAAGGCCCCACTTCGTACAGGCGCCCTTGATGGTTGCCATAGTTAAAGTTCATTGTGAGGTTTTTAAAAAGGCCCATGGCCAGAGAACATCTCATGATGTCCATTTCTTCATTAAGGGGGTTCATCACTTTGATACCCTCTTCTGAGACCGCGAGTCCCGCCGCCTTGAGCCCCTCGACTCCTCCTAAAAATTTTCTCTGCCCATGACCGCTCACAAAGGAATAGTTAAAGGCCTGAGAATATCCCTGCCCTCGGAGAGTCTGCCCTAGCTTCATATTAAGCATAAAAGTTTTGTCGTGAAATGCGGGGCTCGCCAAAAACACCGGCAAAGACTCAGGAATATTCTCGTAACCGTGTAGCCGAGCGTACTCTTCGACAAGATCCATATCTTGCTCAAGATCAAAACGGAAAGTCGGAGGCAAAACACTGTACTTACCACTCCCACCACTCACTTCGCAGCCGAGACGGCGCATAAAGCCCACAAACTTTTGTTCTTCGGCCTCGTACCCCAAGCGATCCGAAACCATTTTCACCGAAATTTCAATCGCCGTCTTTTTGACTGGGTTCGGATAATAATCGTGATGATCTCCATAGGCGCTGCCACCAGCGAGCTGAACAATCAAATCTGCAGCGCGGTCCATGGCGCGCACAACTCCTTGAGGATCTACTCCACGACTAAAACGATAGGCTGAGTCCGTTTCGATTCCATGAGTCCGAGAGGTCTTGCGAACCGACATTGGCAAAAAGTACGCAGCCTCAATGAAAATATCTGTCGTCTCTGCGTTAACACCCGAGTTTTGTCCGCCCACAACTCCAGCCATCGCAATGGGTCGCTGCGAATCGCGAATCATCAACTCTGAACCTTGAAGGTTCAATTCTGTACCATCTAGCGTTTTAAACTTTTCACTCACACCTGCCGCTGCAACGACTATCTTACGCCCCTCAATAAGTTTCGCATCAAAGGCGTGTAACGGCTGGCCAAATTCCATCATCACATAGTTCGTCACATCGACTATATTATTGATCGGATTCAGACCCACCCCTTCAAGTCGCTTTTTAAGCCATTCTGGGCTTTCCTTCACAGTCACGCCGCTAACAAAGCGTCCCGCATAACGGGGGCAGAGCTCTGAGTTTTTTACTTCGAGGCTGATTTGTTTTTTTGTGGAACTATCAGAAAGACTCAAGCGACTCTCCAGCGGCTTAAGTTCCCTCCCCAAAATACAGGCTATCTCTCGCGCAAGGCCGTAATGACTAAGGCAGTCCGCCCGATTCGGAGTCACCTTGAGTTCAAAAATCACATCGTCATAGCCACCATACTCAGCGAAAGGTTGTCCGATGGGCGCCGCTGGATTCAAAATAGCAATTCCATCGCTTTCGTTGGCAAGTCCCAATTCTTTGTAAGAACACAACATGCCACCCGACTCTACTCCGCGAACCTTGGCCTTCTTGATCACAAAATTTCCAGGCAAGACGGCTCCCGGAAGTGCCACAATCACCCTGTCATTGGTTTTATGATTTTGAGCTCCGCACACAATTTGATGAACAACGCCCTCTCCGGTTGTAACTCGGCACAATGACAGCTTATCTGCATCAGGATGTTTATCTTTCTCAAGAATAAGACCCACCACCACCGCTTCATAATCTTTGGCGCGATTGATGGTTTCTTCAACCTCGAGACCCGCACGCGTGAGCAGCTCGCCCAACTCGTCTGGTTTTTTCAGAAATTCACTCACATCTACAAAATCTTGGAGCCACTTTAAACTTATCTTCATGATAAAAACTGCCTTACAAAACGAACATCATTTTCTGGGAACAACCGAATATCATCGATGCCATATTTAATGATCCCCATGCGTTCAATACCGAAACCAAAAGCAAAACCCTGCCACTCTGGATAGGAGATCTTGGCGTTGTAAAAAACTTTTGGATTGATTAAGCCACAACCGCCAATTTCAATCCAGCCCGTGTGTTTGCACAGACTGCAGCCTTTGCCCTTGCATATTGGGCAAGAACAGTCCACCTCGGCCGAAGGCTCCGTGAACGGAAAGAAGCTCGGACGAAAACGCGTTTTCAAACCAGGACCAAAAAATTCCCGTACAAAAAAGCTTATTGTCCCTTTCAGATCTGCCATCGAAACCTTTTGATCTACGCACATTCCCTCAATCTGATGAAAGTTTGGAAGGTGAGAAATGTCACTATCGCAACGAAAAACAGGCCCTGTGCCGATAATTCGCAAAGGGGGCTTTTCATTCTCAAGTGAGTGAATCTGAATTGGACTGGTATGAGTTCTTAGAACGTGATGCTGATCAATAAAAAAAGTATCTTGCATGTCCCGAGCGGGATGATCTGCGGGAATATTTAAGGCCTCAAAATTATAATAGTCCTTTTCGATGAGAGGCCCCGTGCGAACACTATAACCAAGCCTCGCCATGATTGTAAAAATCTCTTCAATGACCTTATAAACTGGATGCTCACTTCCTGCCTGGCGGACATAGGCCGGCAGAGTTAAGTCCAGCTCTTCTGTCGCCAAACGCTCATTCATTTCGGCTTTCTTGAGAGCTTCCTCTGCCTCGACATAGACTTGTTCCAGAAAATTCTTTATCTCATTTACCTTTTTACCAAAAAGAGGTTTTTCTTCCTTTGGCAAATTTGCCATCTCTTTCATGACTTCAGTTAGAGCCCCGCTCTTGCCTAAAAACTGAACCTTAAGGTCATAGAGAGATTTACTGCTGGTTGCGGCCTTAAACTGTGCTGATGCTGTGCTTTTTATTTCATCGAGTTTTGTTTGTGACATAGGTTTCATTTATCCCCGAACCCTATAGTATTTTCAACGATTTAGAACCCTAGCGTGGCGCGCTATTTTTCTTGACTGAGAGCCTCAAAAAGGCGACCAAGGACGTCATGGCGCACAAAAACAAAACGAACTATAGCCCCTATAAGGCAAGACAGCCAGTCCGAAGCTCGAGCGAAGTGACTAAGCCCCTTATGGGGAAGCACAAAAAACCTGAGACCATTTACACCGAGCAAGAGGCCAATGACCGCCTAGCTGATATTTTTCGCAATCACGGATTTCAGTGCGGTCACAAGGAGCGACTGCAGCTTGCCGTTTTCTACCGCCTCCTTATGGAAAACCAAGAAAAAGAAAACTTCACTCGCTTGCTCAAACTTCGCGATATTGCCATTAAGCATTTTATCGACTGCATGATTGTTTCCGAACTCACAGAACTCAAATTTCCTCTCCTTGATGTGGGTACTGGGCCCGGCTTTCCAGGAATCCCACTCAGCCTCCTCCATCCTGACAAAAAAATTATTTTAGCCGAAGGAGTTCAACGAAGGGTTGAGTTTTTAAAACATGTTCGCGAACAAATGAATCTGACAGAATTGGATATCGTTGGTCGCAATATCAATAAACACTTTGTCTATCCAGTCCATGGAGTCATTACACGTGCGGTAGAAGATATCCGCAACACCCTCGGCAATGTTCTTTCTTGCTTACAACTCGGAGGACGGGTTTATTTTATGAAGGGCCCTGGCGTAGATCCAGAAATTCCGCAGGCTCTCAAAGAATACGGCGAATATTATCAACTCGCGAAGGACATCCCTTATTCTCTTCCAGAAACTCCGCATCTACGTCGTCTGGTCATTTTTGAAAAAATTAAAAATGCGCCTCTCCCAGAAAACGATGAGGGCGAAGAACTCTTAATGGAAGAGCTCTCAAGCGAAGAACGCCGCCGCTGGAGCCACCGATGATCACTGAAATCACTTCAGCAGAAAATGAACTTTTTAAAAAATGGAAACTTCTAGACACCTCCCGGGGCATTCGCAAATCGGGAGAATTTTTTTTAATGGGTGAAAAACTCATTCAAGAATTTTTGCATGTCTACAATCCTTCGATCCACTCTCCCTATAAAATCAAAGCGGAAATCATCAGCGAAGATCTTCATCCTTTGACTCCCTCTTTCCCCTCAGCGAACAAACCTCGACAAGTGCCGACGTTTAAGCTCGCAAAAAATTTATTCAAAGAAATTGACTTCATAGGCACCCACTTCAATTTGTTGCTGCTTGAACTGCCGGAACTAGAAACTTACAACTTCGGAACCACACCCCAAGGTCTCGAACTCATCACTCCCCTTGGCGATCCCGGAAATCTCGGAGCAATCCTTCGATCGGCACTTGCCTTTGGGACGAGCAAAGTGATTCTGACTCAAGAGGCGGCCTTTCCCTTTTTGCCTAAGGTAATAAAAGCCTCTGCCGGGGCGGTTCTGCAGATTCCACTTTTACGTTGTGGTCCACTCACAGAACTCGTTGGACACGAAGTCTATGCGCTAGATGCAGAAGGAAGTGATATCGCAAACTTTCGTTGGCCTCGCAGCTTGCGTCTCTTAGTGGGTGAAGAGGGGCCGGGACTCGCTGGACTCAAAGGCCTTATGAAACTCAAGATTCAGACTGGAGAAGTTGAGTCTCTCAATGCAAGCGTCGCGGCCAGCATTGCGCTTTATTGCTACCGTCAATCATTAGGCCCGTCGTTTAACAAGGGATAAGCTTAGGCAAAAGCTCTGCTGGCGGCGGGTTGTCCCACAAACTCAATATGTAGCCGCCACCACCAGAGCCTGTTGGCTTGACCGCCAAAGCTCCGCTTTGCTTCAAAAGTTCCATATGCTTTTGCGGGGCTCCTTCGGTAAGACCCCAACGTTCAAAAACGCGATTGGCCAAATCAATACCTTTTTTTAATAAGTCTCTGCCCGCTTTTTCATCTTTTTGAAACAAGGCCTTTTCACAAATCTCAACGGATTCCCGCATCTGCGCATCTAGGTCCTTACCTAGATCAGGATCTCGCTCAATAAAATCTTTAACCTTGTTAACACACTCAATGGTCACTCCCCTGTTGCCAGAATAAGAAATGTACCACTGCGGTGCCCATTCAAGTCTTAATGGCCGAGGCTCCTGATTTCTTTGGTAATACAAAGCTTGGCCCCGCAAAGAAACCGCAATATCCACACCACTGCTTTCACCGTGAAAAAGATTTTCTAAGGTGCGAGCAAACTCAAACATTTCATCCGAGGAAACAAAGCCAATAAAATTCATCCACCGAGTGATGGCCACGCAAAGAGCTGCCGAGGCCCCCATCCCTGCTCCCACCGGAATGGAACTCTTAAGAGTTAATTCTCCGATGAGGGATGCTTTTTTTATTTTTTTGAGTTCACAGGCCTTTTCCAGAACTTCCCAAACGAGGATTTGGAGTTCCTCGCCATGCTCACCGTGCAAGTTGAGACTGAGAGCGTTGGCATTTGTAGGACAAATATAACTCAAATCTAAAACACGAGTGCGGAGCGGAAAGACCAGAGCAGGAACCCCACGTAAAACAGAATGTTCTCCTGCCAAAATCCACTTACCAGGAACCTGAGTTGAATAGGTTTTCATAATTGATGACCTCTTAAAGAGAGGAAAACACTCTAAACTGATCCTGCCAATATTTTTCTTGAGCTGCGGCCATTTCTTTTTGATCAGGACGCCATAAAAGATGCACATTCGCTCCCGCATCCATCGTAATCAGGGGGCCATCGCCGTTCTTCGCCCAAAACCTCAGGGTCTCTTCTAATACTTTGACCGAACCTGCCGTCATGTACATAAAGGGTGGCCGGCTCGTCGCAAAAAGAGCGTGCATGTCCCAAAATTCTGCCCATACGATTTCAAAACTTTGACGCCAGTCCTGGGATTGGAGCGAATGCTTTAGTTGTTCAAAGCGTTTTTCTGCGCGCGCGACACGCCCAGGAAAAAGGGAGCTCTGACTAACCAATTTGTGAGCTTCACTAGAAGACACTTCTTTTTTGCTGCTTTCAACAATGATAGCTTGATGCAAAAGCTTTTCGTAAGGAAAAACCAACGGCTCGGCAAATTCATTCTGCCAAAGCGCCCAAGGACTATAGAGAGAACGACAGGATGAACCAGACCCCTGACGGGAAAGACTCGAAAGAGTTCTCAAGTTTTCCCCCCAAGGTTGAGGATTGATTTTCTGAAAAGCTTGAGCCGCTGCCAATGTCAGAGCTGCGAAACTAGAGGCTGAACTCGCGAGCCCACAATCTGAAGGGAAGTTGTTGGCCGACTCTATCAGAAATCCTTGAGTCACCCCCCACTTCTGCTTCAGCATCTCAAAATGCCTTAGAAATCTCTGCTGACCTTGTTCCGAAAGAGAGAAGGATACTTGATCACTTTTTTCAAGGGGAGCCCAGATGTCCTTGCCCCCGACCGTTCCTCGAAAAGAGGACTGGGGAGTTATCCGAACAGTGGTTCTAAGATGATCAAGAGTGTAGGATAAGGAAACATTTGTGGGAGTATTGCCTGCTGCTTCTGTTTTTCCCATATATTTAATGAGAGCGATATTCGACGGAGCAGAGGCGATCACGGATGGCATATCAGGCTATCCTTCCCGCTGAACTTCGAGGCCGCGACTTAGATGTGCAGAGCCAATATATTTTGAGAATCTCTCCCGGTACTCACTTTGAAAGGCCACAAAAATAACATCGGCGCCCATTGCACCACAGCCCTTGACCGCAAGGACTCCAGGCTGGTCTTTCATTTGCTGCATAAGAGCGCTGGTATGAGAAGCCACCAAGTTCATCCCTGTGAGTTTTTCAGAGTATTGACGAACGCCCTCCACAAACTCCATAGACGATCCGCTTTTTAATCCTTCAAGCAAAACTCGCATAGGGGCCTCAAGGGGGCCTTCGTCAAAGTCAGCAAGGATTTTTAAGTGTTCATGGGTTGGAAGTTTTTTGCCAGTGGGCACAATCGCAAAGTCTATGTCATTAAAATTCCAGCTGTACTCAAAAATTTGATTTGTCTCCTTGGCAAACGAGGACAGCCCCCCTTTGTACTGAGCAATCAAATCAGCGCCACTGGGCCGAAAGCCTTCTCCGTCCCAAGCGTACTTCCAATAAGACGAAAGCAACTCAGAAATTCCGAGACTATCAGCGCCACCCGCCTTAAGAGCGAAGACAGATAAGAACTGAGCTGTCGAGGCTCCCCAGCCGCCCTCTCCAAAATGCGGGTCGATAAATTTTAGGTCCCAGCTTTTATAAAAATCAAAATCAGCGGAAATAAGCTTACCGGCAGGAGACTGCGGAAGAATTCCTTCAACAAGTCCACTCCCTGGCTGTGCCTGGAGTTCAAATCGCGGACTCGAGGCAAAAACCAATCCAGGTCCTCCCTTGAGAACCAGGTACTCTCCAGCTAAAAAACTTTTTCCAGGGACGGAAATCAAATACGAAGACAAGGCATCTCCCTAGTGAGGACTCTGCTCGGAAGCACGAAGATCATTGAGAATCTCGATCGCGTTACTGAGAGAAATTCTTTTGCGAATAGCTAAAATTTCCTCGAGCTTTTTTTGCACAATAGGAACCTCGCCCTCTTGAGCCCCGGCACCCAAGGTTAGATTTTTGATATGCAGTTTCATATGGCCTTCGATAATACCGACTGTCGTCAACGCTTTGAGCGCTCCCAAGTTTTGCACCAAACCAACGGCCGCAATCACTCGCGAAAGCTCGTTCGCAGAGGTCACTCCCAACATTTTCATGCACAAAGCTGCGGTCGGATGAAGAGTTGTCACTCCGCCTACCACTCCTACGATTAGTGGAGCTTCAAAAATACCAACAAGGGTGTCGCCCTCTCGCTTCCATTTGGTTACAGAGCGATATTGTCCATCGCGGGCAGCGAAAGCATGGATTCCTGCCTCGACCGCTCTCCAGTCGTTGCCAGTTGCAATAAGAATGGGATCAATACCGTTAAGCACTCCCTTATTATTGGTCGCAGCCCTGTATGGATCCTGCTCCGCAAATAAAGAAGCCTCCTCAATTTTCTCAGCGAGATCAGAAGCGATTCCTTTTAAAACTATGACAGCCTTCGTAATCTTTGTATCGACCAAATTCGAGAGAATACACATGGTGACTTTCTCGCCTGTAAACTGCTCAATGGGCTCCTTTAAAAACTCACAGACTTGATTGATGATGTTGGCCCCCATGGCATCACAGGGATTCATCATCACATGGACAATCGCCATGTCCCGGCCATCACCTCGAGGAATTCTGCGAACAGTCATATCTGTCACACCACCGCCCCGACGAACAAGACCAAAAGCAACCTCACGATTTGCGATCTCGATAAGATATTTTTTTTGAGCAAGAAGAGCAGACTCAAAGAGTGCAAAATTTTTAACGGTGGCGCACTGAATTTGGCCTATGATTTCGGAGCCAATAACTTCAGTCTTAATCTCACCATTCTCGCGAATCCACTTTGCGGTTTTGCTAGCTGCCGCAACAATAGAGGTTTCTTCAACGGCCATCGGTATCGCATAATCTTTTCCGTCGATCCTGAAATTGGTTGCTACACCCAACGGAATTTGAAAATAGCCGATCACATTTTCTATGAATTTTTCACCAAGAGAGGTGTCTTTCATACCGCCTCTTTCAAGGTAATCAACATCGCGAGACTCAATCACTCCGCTCTCTTCAAGAGCATTCAAACGTTCTTTACGATTGAGCTTTGAAAAGCCTTTAAATATTTCTTTTAGTGTTCGTGCCATTTCCAAACCTTCTTCGCTCTAAAATCTTCGAGCTTTTGTACTCCCGTGCAAAACATGGCGACCTTCAGTTCCAGGAGTATCTTTTCGTACAAACCGTCAATGGCCGTTTCGCCTTCAAGTGCAGCCTTCAGCCACGGCTGAGCAATTCCAACCATATTTGACCCTAAGGCTAGTA
This sequence comes from Pseudobdellovibrionaceae bacterium, assembly GCA_016719575.1. Classification (GTDB taxonomy): domain Bacteria; phylum Bdellovibrionota; class Bdellovibrionia; order Bdellovibrionales; family Bdellovibrionaceae; genus JACMRP01. Next base: position 14,848 of record JADJYV010000008.1, read on the forward strand.
GCTTACCAGTTTGGAGGCCATCGCGCACGCCCCCAGAGGACCACACTGTGTAATTTTCATTAATTTTTTAGCATTGAGCAAGCTTTGAACCGTTGATATGCCCCAATTTTCAAAAGTTTTCGCTACCTGGAATAATTGGGCATTTTCTTGGGAGCGAAACCCTTCGACGCGGCCCCAATGGGTCCCGCCAAGTCCACTCACATCAACAGCATAAACCCCTAAGTTATAGATTTTTTTCAAGGTTTCTTGCGAAAAACCACACCCCACTTCTTTAACGATGACCGGAATCGAAAGCTTTTCGACCAAGGCCTCAATGGCCTGGTAACCTCCGCGAAAATTGGGGGTTCCCTCGGGCTGCAGACACTCCTGCAAAGGGTTGAGGTGAACAAAAAGCGCCTCTGCCTCGAGGGACTCGATCATGGCCTGAATTTTTGCAGTGGAAACACCGATAATCTGAGAAATGCCTAGGTTTCCCAAAAGCAAAGCTCTCGGGGCCTTTGCACGCACTCGCTTCCATTCCTGGCAAGCGTCAGCGTCGTTGAGCTCTCGCCGTTGCGATCCAACACCCATTAGAATTTGTTTATTCGCACTAAGTTCTGCTAAACGAGAGTTGATAATCGCAGCATTTTCATGTCCGGCGGTCATTGAACTTATAAAAAAGGGAGCTGAAAGTTTGTGCGAAAAAAAAGAGGTCGAACAATCAACCTCTTTAAAATCGAAATCTGGCAATGCTTCATGAATAAGTTGAATGTCATCGAGTCCAGAAAGACCCTCAGCCTGAGAGCGTGGATCCAGAGCGATTCGAATATGATCCATTTTTCTCTTTTCGAATTGCTGTGTGGACTCTGACATTTTAGTTCTTACTCAAGCAGGCTTATTTTAAAGCGTGCTTGCAAAGAGCAGAGAACGCCGCCGCATCAGTAATTGCAAGATCTGCCATCACTTTGCGGTCAACTTGAACTCCAGCTTTGATCAATCCGCCGATCAAACGAGAATATGTGGTTCCGTTCAATCGAGCTGCTGCATTGATACGTTGATTCCAAAGAGCACGAAAGTTACGTTTCTTCATTTTGCGATGACGGTAGGCGTAAGCCATACCACGATCGTTTTTCTCTACCGCATGAATGTAGCAGCGAGAACCTGCTGAATAGTAACCCTTTGTTCTCTTTAAAACTTTTTTGTGACGAGCACGATTTGTTTTTCCACTTTTTACACGAGCCATATTTTACTCCGCTTATCTGTACTTTTTAACTATACTTCGAGAGGTTGACGTTAGAATACCAAGCATCGTCTTGCTTGCAGCAAGTTTGCTTTTTCTACGTATGAAGTTTTACCCAATTGTCTTTTTGTTTTTGAACTCATGTGGGAGTTCAAGTGACGAAGACGTGTGCTTTTCTTTTTGATTTTTCCGCCAGGAAGCAGTTTTAGACGTTTTTTTGCCCCTGAATGCGTGCGCATTTTCATAATGTACCTTCCTCCGATAAGGCGTCCCAGGAGATGTCCCGAGTTCTTGTCAAAGCCTTTACCAGCCATAATGAGGAACTGTTTTAGGCTGTACTGCGCCAAAAATCAAGTACTTATAAAATGTTTGTCGTTTTTTGCTTCTTTTAAATTCGATTTGGCTGAATTTCAGGGCCGGCAACTCACCAACCCTTAGGCCGGCCCCCCGTGTCTACTCTTCGTCAGTCTCGCCAGAGTCGTCCTCTTCGAGGGCTGCAAGCTCTTTAGTATCTTGTTTAGATTTATTCGGATGAGCCCTCATATATTCTTTGATCTTAAGTGGATCAGGGGCCAACAATAAAAACAATTGCTTACCCTCCATTTTAGGATTGGTCTCCACCATGGCCAAATCTTTAGTGAACTCAATGCACTTTTTCATGATTTCCAGCCCAAGCTCTTGGTGGGCTAGCTCCCGACCCATAAATCGCAGGTTCACCTTCACTTTGTCGCCATCTAAAAGAAAACGCCTGGCATGGTTCATTTTAGTTTCAAAATCATGCTGGTCCGTGCGTGGGCGCATCTGAACTTCTTTAATACTTACAATAACTTGTTTTTTGCGGGCCGCAGCGGCCTTTTTCTTATTCTCGTATTTCCACTTACCGTAATCCATGATTTTACAAGTTGGAGGAGTCGCCGTCGGAGCAATTTCTAGTAGATCGAGATTCCTCTCTTCGGCAATTCTGAGTGCCTCAGGAACAGTCATTACTCCGAGCATAGTGCCGGCATCATCGATCACTCGAATTTGAGGGGCACGAATCTCGCGATTTACTCTCAATGAGTCTTTAGAGTCTTTTTTTCGGTCGCGGAAATTACCGGCACCACCTCTAAAATCATTTCTGCCTTCGAACTTGCTAATGGGAAACCTCCAGGGTTTTGTTTATGTTACAGCCTTCTGCATTAACGAGGGCTGCAAACTTCTTTCGCTAATATCTTTTAAAATCATCTCTTTAAGCTTCTCAACGGAAACACCTTTGTGTTCCGATCCATCTCGTAGGCGCAAGGACACCGTTTTCTCTTCTGCCTCTTTATCGCCGACAATCACCATATAAGGGACCTTCTGCATCTGAGCTTCGCGAATCTTAAACTTCAACTGCTCATTGCGATTATCAAACTCAACACGCACTTGATTGTCCCTAAACATCTTTTGCAGATCCTCGCAAAAGATGTTCACTCGATCGGTAATATTGAGAATTGTAACCTGCACGGGAGAGAGCCAAGGAGGCAAATGCCCTGCGGTGTGTTCTAGATACACGCCAATAAATCTCTCTAGCGATCCAAGAATGGCCCGGTGAAGCATGACTGGCCGATGCTCTCGATTGTCCTCTCCCACATACTCCAACTTGAAAGCTTCAGGCATATTGAAGTCGACCTGCAAAGTTCCTAACTGCCAAGGTCGATTTAAAGCATCCACAAACATAATATCCAACTTGGGTCCATAGAATGCGCCATCACCAGGATTTACAATGAATGGCAAACTCAAGCCATCAAGGGCCTTCGCTAAAGCCCCTTCGGCCTTATCCCAAACTTCATCACTGCCCATCCTGTTTTCTGGACGAGTGGATAAATAGACTTTGTAGTTGTCCATCCCCAACTGGCTATAAACCCTATTGAGTAGTTTCATAAAATTTGAAATCTCATTTTGCATCTGCTCAATCGTGCAAAAAATGTGAGCGTCATCCTGACAAAAAGTTCGCACACGAGTAAGGCCGTGCATAGCGCCAGATTTTTCGAAACGATGCAATCTCCCAAAATCAGCCATCCTAAGAGGCAACTGTTTGTAAGAATGCGGCTCCGATTTAAACAGCAAACAGTGAGAAGGACAGTTCATGGGCTTTGACGCGAAATCTCTTTCGTCAATACGAGTGAAAAAAATATTCTCTTTGTAGTTCGCCATATGACCTGAAGTCACAAACAAATTGGCATCAAAGATTTGAGGCGTAATTACTTCCTGGTAGCCAAAATCAAAGTACAGCTCCCGCATATACGTCTGCAGCTGAGTGTAAATTGTCGCCCCTTTACCGGTAAAGAACGGAGACCCTGGAGCCGACTCATTAAAGTGAAAAAGACCCAGCTCTTTTCCCAGCTTGCGGTGATCTCGTTTTTTCGCTTCTTCAATATTCAGTAGATACTGCTCAAGATCTTTTTTGTCGCCAAAGGCGGTTGCGTAAATCCTTTGAAGCATCGGGTTTTTTTCATCGCCACGCCAGTAGGCGCCCGCCACCGACAACAATTTGAAGGCTTTGATCTGCCCGGAGCTTTGTACGTGTGGCCCCTTACAGAGATCAAACCACTCGCTTTTATCAGGTGTTCCATTGAAGTAGATGCCAACTTCACTCTCGCCTTTTTGCGCAAGCCCCTCAATAAGCTCAACCTTAAAGCGTTCTTTTTTTTCTTTAAAGATCTCAATTGCTTTAGTGATGGGCCAGTTTTCTCGCACGATGGGTAAATCTTTACTCACAAGCTCTGCCATCTTTTTTTCGATGACAGCAAAATGCTCCTCTGTGAACGTAAAAGGCGAGTCAAAATCGTAATAAAAGCCATTTTCTATTACCGGACCAATTGTTACTTTTACCTCAGGCCAAATATGCTGTACGGCCTCTGCCATAATATGAGCCGCTGAATGTCGGATCACCTCGTTGGCTTCCGGCGACTTCGTTGTAATAAGAGAAACCTTTGTATTGTTTTTGAGAGGGACACGAAGGTCCTCAATCTCTGAAATGCCATTAAGCTTAACTCCTAAGGTTTCTCGCGCCAATCGGGGACCGATCGCCTGAGCCACCTCGAGCGCAGAGGGTTCGTGATCAAACACCTTCGTCGAATTATCCGGCAGTATAATTGTAATCTGTGACATTATATATGGGTCGTCGCGATCGTAAAGGCGACACTTGTGTTGAAAAATAATGAAGTAGCTGATTTCTCGAATAAAAATAGCATCTAACAATAAATAGAATGCTTGAACGAAAGCGTCAATAATATTCGCTAAACAGCTCTCTTATAGAATTCGTAACAAAGGCCTGGGATGAGCGGGGCAGGCAATGCTGCGTTGCCCTGGTACATTGACCTATTCACGAATTGATAGTCCAGAAGCCTCCCCTGGATTTCCGACAGAAGCAGGAGATCTGGATCTTCCTCTTTGAGAATCGCCCGCAGGAGCGTTGATTTTGGCTTGATCCTGACCAGAATCTTCACTGATTAGCTTGTCAGAGGTTTCCCATGGTTTTAGCAAAAAGATCATGACTGCCATTACAAACAAAAAAAGAAAAATCTTAATGCTGTTCTTCAAGGGGAACTCCTCCTGTAGCTAGGACACTCCCCTTATTCTATGGAATATATTTTTAATAACAAGACCAGTCCAACCTCAAACTGGCCCGTCGACGGGCTAAAAAGAGAGCCGACAGCTCTCTTTTGCCGCGTCGCATCCCCAAAAGGAAGGCCGTACCTAATAAGAAACGTGGTGGTGGCTGGCTTCGTGGAGGCGTGGGTCTTTGATGGCTACGAGGCTGTTTTTGCTGAAGAAATTCAATAGGACTGCTAAAAAGAGGCCCGCAAAACCTAAGAAAATTCCGATTTCCCAGAAGCCGAAGGTCAAATGGCCTTCAAAAAAGTTCGGGTAAACCATCCAAAAGATATCCACGTATTGCATAACTAAAATAAGGCCTGAGACCATCAAGAGATGGTTCTCGTCTCGCTTTAAGGACTTTGGCAACAAAGCCAAGAATGGAACGACAAAGCGAAAAATAAACAAAGCTAGAGAAATGCCCATCCAGCCATGCTGAGCTCGCATAATAAAGTACTCAGTTTCCTCGGGAATATTCGCGTACCAAATCAACATAAACTGCGAAAATGCAATATAGGCCCAAAAAACAGTAAAGCCCTTCATGAATTTAGCGAGATCATGAAGATGATCCTCCGTCACATACCCTTTCACGAAACCAGACCTTTTCATGAAAATTGCAATCGGTATAATAATTGCGAAAAAGGATTGAAACATTCCTGAAAAACAATAGATACCAAAAATCGTACTGTACCAAGTTGGCAAAAGTGACATTAAAGTATCAACGCTAAAAAGCGAAAAGGTGACGGCAAAAAACAAAACAAAGCCAATTGAATAGCCAACATTTTTATGGGTTAAACTCTCATCGCCCGTCTTATCTTGTTTCAAAGAATTGCCAACCAAGATCTGCCTAAAAGCAAGCATTCCAAGACCGAAAACCGCCAGGCGCACAACCAAAAATCCAACATTTAAGTAAGAAGTCTTTGACTGAAGAAGTGCGCTCTCGGCCACTTTATCATGATCTGCCCAAGGATAGAGGTACTTGAGTCCCAAGATCAGGATAAAGCTCGTCACAACCATAACAGGAATATAAGAAGTTAAACCTTCAGCGTAACGGCGTACCGAAACACTCCAACCGGCCTTCACAAGATTTTGAATGGCCGACCAAAAAAGACCGCCAAGTCCCGCGCAGGCAAAAAAGAAAAAAGAAACCAAATAAGAAGCCCAGATTCGCTCTTGATTCTTCATAAGGCCCGCAGCAAAGGTGATCGCACCGATAGCAATAAAAACATAGGTTAAATTTTTGAGCTTTGGAGACGCCTCAAATTTGCCAACATGAAGTTCTGTGTGTGAATGATTTGATGATGCCATAATTCCGACCTACTTTGTTTCTTTCTGCAAGAAACGAATATAGTTAACTAACTGCCAACGAAATGCCTGAGGAACGTGGGAAGCGTGGGGCCCCATCACTCCCTGACCTTCTGTAATCACATGATAAATATGACCGTCTGTCCAAGTTTTGATTTTATCCGAAACCAAAGGAGGAGGCTTAAGGGCCATCTTCTGTACAACATTGGAGTCAGGATTCCCTTCCCCCTTCTGGCCATGACAAAGCATGCACTGCAATTCGAAATACTTTTGTCCTACGATCAAAACATCAGATTCCATTTTGCCAGCAAGTGGATTTTGCAAATCCTTTGACGCGCCTTCCACATTGCCCTTGAATTTATATGGAACGAATCCAACCGGAGCAGTGTTCTCAGCTGGAACTCTCATTCCCATTTGATGAGGTGACGTCTCATCATAAGACTGCGCTTTGATCGCAGGAGTCACCATCATGTCCTGCATCAACTCAATATTCGGGCTGTTCCCCTTCGGCCCACATGCGGACAAAGCCAAAGTTGCAGCTGCAATCAAAATAATATTTTTTTGACTTCCCATATCAGTACTCCGCCACTTTTTTTACTTCGACTGCGCCCCACTCCTTGAACAGTCTCTCAATTTTGACTTCGTCATACCCAACATCATTTTGTGGGACGAAAATCGCAAACTTATGTGAGGTCAAATCTGGATCAATAACAGGTGGATCCATTTTTGGCATTTTGGTAACATAAAAAAGAGCTGCAACAGAACAGAGAGCTGCAAACAGTACAGTTAACTCAAATATGACTGGAATAAAGGCCGGCCAACTAAACATCGGCTTACCACCGACATTGATTGGCCAATTCACGGCCGAAGTCCACCACGTCAACCACAAACCAAATAACAAGCCTGTGAGTCCAGCAACAAAAGTCACATATGGAATCCAAGATCTTTTTATTCCACAAGCTTCTTCCATCCCATGAACAGGATAAGGGGTGATAGCATCAAATTTAGAGAACCCACTTTCACGGGTTTTTGCGGCAGCAGTAATAACAGAGTGCTCCTCTGTCCAAATCCCAGCGATACCACCAATACTACGCTTTGCCATACTAGTGCCCCCCTTTTGAGTTCTCTCGTCCTACAGGCAACACAGGCTTCACCTCAGCAATTGAAATCGCCGGGAAAAATCTGAGATACAACAAGAACAAAGTTAAGAACATACCGAAAGACCCTACGAGAATCGCTCCATCAAAGAATGACCAGGGGTAGTTTCCCCAGTTGGCGGGCAAGAAGTCTCGGTGCAAAGAAGTGATCGTGATCACAAATCGCTCAAACCACATACCAATATTCACAAAGATAGAAACCACAAACATCACTGGGATCGATCGGCGGAATTTTTTAAACCAGAACAACTGAGGTATCAGAACGTTACAGCTAATCATTGTCCAATAAGACCAAGCGTAAGGTCCAAAAGCCCGGCTATTGAAAAACACATATTTTTCATAGGGATTTCCAGAATACCAAGCAATGAAAAATTCTGATCCGTAAGCATAACCAACCATCAGACCCGTCGCCATGATGATCTTGTTCATCACTTCCATATGATCGATGGTAATGTAGTTTTTAAATTCAGGCACGCCTATGCGAACAAGAGTCATCAGTGTAACCACCATCGCAAATCCTGAAAAGATCGCTCCTGCTACAAAGTACGGAGGGAAGATTGTGGTATGCCAGCCTGGCAAACTCGAAACTGCGAAGTCGAACGAAACGATCGTATGAACCGAAAGAACCAAGGGCGTTGAAAGACCTGCGAGAAGCAAATAAAGCATCTCGTAATGACTCCAATTTCTAGCGGTGCCTCTCCAGCCCATAGACAGAGCCCCATAAATTGTACGACGCAATTTATTCTTTGCACGATCTTTGATCGTCGCAAAGTCAGGAATTAAACCCACATACCAAAATACCATCGATACCGTCGCATAAGTAGAGACCGCAAAAACGTCCCACAAAAGTGGCGAACGGAAATTCACCCACAAAGGACCTCGCTGATTCGGATATGGAAACAACCAGTAATCAAGCCAAGGTCTTCCGGTATGCAAGAGCGGGAAGAGCCCTGCTGTCATAACAGCAAAAACTGTCATAGCTTCGGCCGTGCGGGCCACCGAAGTTCTCCATTTTTGACGAAACAAAAATAATATCGCAGAAATCAATGTTCCCGCATGGCCAATACCGATCCAGAAAACGAAGGTGATAATCATCGTTCCCCAGGCGTTCGGATGATTGACACCAAGAAGTCCCATCCCTGTCGAAATGATCGTGCCCATTATAATCACATAGAAAATCAACAGACCCAGAGCTCCAGTAAATAACCCCAACCACCCCTTTGATGGATAAGCTTCAATCGGAGCACAGATATCATCCGTAATGTCCTTAAGACTCTTATCACCTAAGACTAATTTATTACGCGTGATCATGAGAACCACCACCTGCTGTTTCTTTATCATTATTGCGGATCTTAGACAGATAACGTACTGCGGGAGCTGCGTTCCACTCTTCGAGAAGAGCATATGAGCGTGGCTCTGACTTAAACACCTTCGCTACCTGACTTTCTGGATCATTCAAATCTCCAAAAATAATTGCATCTGTCGGGCAAGCCGTTTGGCAAGCTGTTTTGATATCACCATCTTTTAACTTCGTGCCGGCAAGTTTTGCTTTGTTCTTTCCCTCTTTGATCTTGTGGACGCAGAAAGAGCATTTTTCCATCACGCCGCGAGGACGAACAGTCACGTCAGGATTCAATGCCATGTGCAATGGCTTTTCTATCAGCTTCACATAGTTGAACCAATTGAAACGACGTACTTTGTAAGGACAGTTATTTGAACAATAACGGGTGCCAACGCAGCGGTTGTAAACCATTTCATTCAAACCCTCGTCACTGTGAACCGTCGCCAAAACTGGACATACAGTTTCACAAGGAGCGTTGTCACAATGCTGACACATCACTGGCTGGAACACTGCTAGCGCATCTGCCGGGTTACCAACGTAGTATCTATCAATACGGATCCAGCTCATCTCGCGACCTTGCATGATGTACTTCTTGCCGACGACAACAATGTTGTTTTCAGACTGACAAGCCGTCATACAAGCCGAACAGCCAGTGCAAGTATTCAGATCAACTGACATCCCCCACTTGTGCCCGTTGTATTGATGACCAGACCAAAGACTCCACATCTTGTGACGGTGAACTCCTGCGCCAGGGTTCTTAAGGTAATCTTTTTGCGTGGCTTCAGCCACAATCATCCGGCCTTCCATCGTGTTATTACCGGCAACTGATACCAACTTATATTTCTTTTTTAATTTTTGAAACGTCGCTGCCTGCCCAGAGAAAACCACCCCTTTTGTGAGATTCACAAAAGGATACATGTTCTGACCAATGCCATTCCCCACCTTGCCAGCAAGGGTGCGACCGTAACCGACGGCGACCGCAAGAACCTGGTCATGCAGACCCGGCTGAATATGAACAGGAAGTTCAACTTTTTTATCGGCCACCTTGAGCTCAACAACAGAGCCTTCTTTGAGACCCTCTTTTTCAGCGGTACCAATAGAAACCATCACATAATTATCCCAAACAATTTTGGTGATAGGATCTGGTTGCTCTTGCAGCCAAGAGATATTAGCCATGGAGCCATCCCCTATTTGCACCTTCGGATACAAGACGAGTTCATAGCCTTCAGTCGCAGAGGCCGGCTTAACTAAGGACAAAGCCTCTGTGCGGAAAGTGCGAGGGCTTGAGTTTTTATCCGTGTCTCCGACAAATCCTACTTGCAACACCTGCCCCCAGAAATCCTCAAAAGATTGTCCCTTGGCAAACTTGGGTTGAACTTCTTCTTTCCAGAAGTTTCTCAGATAATCGTAATATGTTTCAAAGCTCTGAATGCGACTAGGCCCCACTTTTGCGAGATAGGCCCAAGTCATCAAAGACAATTGAAAAGAGCGGGTGTCATACATCGGTCGAATTGTCGGCTGCTGAATCGCGTAGACGTCTTTTGCAAACTCAGCATCCCCCCAATTCTCAAGTGGATGATTGTCCGGAGCAAGCAAGTGGGCCCAATTGCCCGTCTCATCAATACGATCGCCAGTATAAATAACAAGTTCTACTTTTCTAAGGGCCTCTAAAAATCCTAGCTCAGTCGGAAGAGCATAAATCGGATTCACCCGGTGAATGATCAGGGTTTTAACCTTACCCGCATTCATATCCTTAACCAGACTTACTAAGTCTGCATAAGAAGATTTAATACCGGGATTGCCATTGCGGCCATCGACAGTTTTACCTTCGTTCTCAAGAACTGAATTCAACAAGTTGACCGCTATTTGTAACTCTAAAGAGCGGGTGGTCGCTGTCTGAATTCCCCCAGCAACAACCAAAGAAGCGCCTTTGTTCTCCCAAAGATCGCTCGCAACTTTTGCGAAAAGGCTTGGTTCTACGCCCAGTTTTTGAGCGCTATTCCCATAAGAAGTAAGGGCCGACTTTACAGTCGCCTGACCCGAGTAAGAAGAAAGACCCTTCTTGACTACGATCTCATGGAGAAGTCCCATCACCACATCTAGCTGTTGCGATGGCTTTATTTTAAATCGAATGTCCGCGTTTCCGCCAGTGAGAGAATATGTGGAGTCAAACGACACCAATTTTGACATCGTCTTTGGATCTTTACGGCCTGCCGAAAACTGCCGACTAAAAGCAACAGGGTTCATCCAAGCACCTAAGAAGTCCGCATCGATTGAAACAATCACTTTTGCTTTATCAAAACGATACTGCGGCTCAACCGCCTCACCATAGGAAGCCTTCTGTCCTTCTCTTCCGTCTTCATAGGACAAAGGCTCCCAAGTAACATGGCTTGCTTTAAAACCCTGGGAAAAGTCCGCAATAATCTGACGGGTGGACGGAGAAGCCACATTGCCAGTCAAAACAACTGCATCACCCTTTTTGAGTTGAGCCACAACCTTGTCGTCAAGGTTGTCCCATTTAATACCAACCGTGTCTTTATTGGTTCGGTTTTCATTAAATAGATTGTTCTTAGGACCTTGCAATCTTTCAGGATCATACAAGCTCAAAATTGAGGCCTGAGAGCGGATACTCAAAGCACCCTTGTTAAGAGGGAACTGCGGGTTTCCATCTATTTTGATCGGGCGACCTTCTCGAGTCCTAACCAAAAGACCAAGTCCCTCGGCGCCATCAAAATAAGTCGAAGTGTATAGATTCGCGATTCCCAAAGTTACTTCTTCAGGCTGCTTGTTATATGGAACAATCTTTTGCACTGGCCGGCGAATACAACCCGCCGTAGCCATTGCCAAGGAAGCACCCATCAACTTTAAGAAATCTCGACGAGCAACTCCGTCTTCAGCATCGTCTTCACGCAAAGGAGATGATTGAAACTCAGTCTCTGCCAACTTCATAAATTCAGGGTCATTATTGTAGTGCTCTAAAGTGAGCCAATGCTTATTATCTCTTTCGATCTGAGGACGCGCCGCCTTTTTGGCAGCCAGTTCTTGCTCGCTATGTTCGTGATCGTGATTCATGTTACCTTCCACAAACTCAATTAGTGGTGACAAGTTGTACAGTTCAATGGAGCTTTGTTCTCTGGTTGCCGGTGACAATTAATACACCACCCCATTGAAAGATCCTGAACTTGAATTACTTTTTGCATTTTTTCGACTTCGCCATGACATGTTTGGCAATTTACACCCTTCGCAATATGCGCAGAGTGATTGAACATCACATGGTCTGGAAGCATGTGAACGCGAACCCAATTAATAGATCCACCGCTATCATAAGCCTCTCTCAACTTTTGAATAAAGGGACTATCTGTCCTAACTTGTAGGTGGCAATTCATACAAGTCGACAAGGCTGGCACATTAGAGTGTTTCGAGCGCTCCACCTGGTTATGGCAGTATTGACACTGAATTTGGTTTTTTCCAACGTGAATAGAATGATCAAAGGGAAGGGGCTGATCAGGAGAGTACCCCTGATTGTAACCCCAGCCTGGCTGGAATTTACACGCAGAGAGACCGAGTCCCAAGCTGAGCATTCCCGCTACCGCAATAGTTTTCAAAATCCGATGCATAATCTTCCTTTACCTGATAGCCCACATCATAATTTTTTTCGATGGTTACTATTTAAGGTCGGAATATATCGGTTGTCTAGTTTGTTTTTGCAAACTTAATGATAATTCAAAAACTTAAGTGACTATTTTTTCCGCACAAGCCAAGCGTACAACACTAACAAAAAGTGAGCAGCAATAAAAGCAGAGACATATTCAACTCCACCGGCGCCAAATCCATAAGAGTGAAGCCCCGCACCAAGAACGAAATTCACTCCATACCACGCCATGATTACAAGACTAAATGTGATGACTCCGCTTGCAATCATGCCAAAATTTTTGAGCCAGCCGCCAAGCCGCCCATGCAGCACCGCAAGATAACCAAGCAGAGCGATCAGGGCCCAAGTTTCTTTTGGATCCCAACCCCAAAACCTTCCCCAAGAGTAGTCCGCCCAAATTCCACCTAAGATAATTCCGGGCGCCAAAAAGACCACACCAATTTGCATAGCTCGATACACAGAGGTGGTGATTGCTTTGATCTTGTCCTGATGCTTTTCTTCGCCTCGAATATAATAAATAAGACCGATGTCACCCAAAACAAAAGCCAAAAAGAAAGCCGCATAACTGATAGTGATTGTCATCACGTGAACGGTTAACCAATAGTTACTGCGCAAAACCGGCTCTAGAGGAATGAGCGAAGGGTCTAAAACGGCAGGCGCCGTGTCCGCAACAATCAACGAAACCATAGCCCCCAGAGTTCCGGCCAAAAGAATAAAGCGAAACTTATAAATCCATTCTAAGATGGCCGAAAAAAGCAAAGCTCCCCAAGACATCCAAACGACGGTTTCATACATATTGGTAACAGGAGCGCGATCCATCAAATACATGCGAATCACAAAGCCAAAGGTGTGAAGGAGAAATCCCACCGAGGCAAAGGCCCAGGCGGCTTTCATCCATGTTATTTTATTCATCGACCACACCATCAATAAGACCAATGAAGAAAGGAGATAAAAAATGTAGGCCCAGCGGAAGGGGTGAAAATGATTATAAAAAACTTCAACATTCACCTTCGTATCGACACTGTAAAGGCCTGGGTTGTTCTTTCTGGCGACTTCGCGGAAGGCAAGGACCGCAGAGTCCATCTCGCTCGCAAGTTGTTTTAATTCAGACGCTGAAACATGACTTGCCACTCCGCCGATATAGCCAATAAAACTTTTCGTCAAAACCGCAAAGGCCGTTTGCTGCTCGCCTTCGAACTGCACCACAGACAACCATACAGTCCCTTCTTTGGGAGGAATCAGTCGCAACATATTTCCGCCTGCTATTTCTCGAAAGACAGAAAGTTGATCCTCGAGACGCTGCAGCGCTTGAAAATAAGGTGTCAGTTTTTCTTTGGTTTCACGTTTAGATTGCAGATCCTGTATCAAACTCCCAAACTGAGGGCTCGAAAAGATTTCATCTCCAGAAAAGTAACGTTCGACCGCTGGAAGTCCCAGCGCTTTCAGAACCTCATGATTGCGAACTTCGAAAATTTTCTTGGTTTGCCAAGATTGAGGGCTCAGCATCCAAGTCATAACAATTTCTGCAGCTCCCCGTCCCTCAAATTTCGATTTGCCATGAACAATTTCGAGCATTTCTTTTGAAAAAGTATCGTAGGGCTTAATGCGTCCGGCATCCTGAACGGGCAATTTTAAGAGCTCGTCTCCAGCCGCTGCAAAAGCGCCTTTAAATACCATTATAGACAAAAGCAGAACCAGTATTAGCTGCAAGCGTTTCATGTTGCATTTCCTTTTTTTGCTTTTTGCTTAAAGTAAAAAAGCAAAATAATCCCAATCGACATTATCAGGGAACCCAAATATTTTATCCAGCGACCGGGATCTTGATTCACCGAGAAAACCGAAGCCAAGGGCTGTCCTGTTTTTGGATCATCCTCAAAGCTAGCCTGATAAATTGTAAAACCCTTGTACTTAAGCGGCTCATTCATCGAAATCTCATGCTCGCCAAAATCTGCGATACTCACATGACTCTTATAGGCCGCAGCCCTCATGGTTCCCTGATATCTATCAACGATAAAGTTTTGCAATACCACTTGAAAACCTAAATCAAGACGGCGATTGCCGTAGGTGACGATGTAAACCGCCTCAGAAGTAAAAAGTTTTAAGGTGTCATTCAAAAGAATCCAACTCTCTTTACCATCAAACTCAACACGTGCCGCCGAAGTGGTCAGCGGAGTCGGGCTCTCTCGCTCCTGTAAGTCCCAGGCCTCTTCAGCTTCCGGAAAATATCGAAGCACACGCACTTCTATTGGCATCTTCCAGCCTGGTACAAACATCTCCCCTTCTTTGACCTCACCGGACTTTAAAGGACGGTCTTGATCTTTTTGAAAGACGACATACTTGAGGCTGTCTTTACCTACCTGGGGAGTAAAAAAGATTTCATTTCGGCCTTGGCCTTTTGCGGGAGCCTCCCCCAAATGAAGCGCGGCAGGGCCAAAATCATGAGTCGCAAGATCCTTCGCGCGGCGCTGAACAATCCACTCTACCACGTTGACATTGGAGTTTTGAATTTGAAAGCGAAGCCCCGCACCTCTGCGCCCGTTCGGCTCACGAGCTGCCGTCACCATCCGCTTTGGGATCACATACTTTTTGTAGCCTGTGAACTTAATCGCCCCCGTGTAGGTCGAAATTTCAACAGGCTTTTCGGGACTCGGTGGATGTAGAAAAAAATCCACCGGACGCTCTTCGAGTTTAGTGTAGCGATCCCCATCGAAGGACGAATAAACAAGAACGTCTGTTTCTGGCACAACCAAAAACTGATTGCCCTGCCCTACCGGGACCCGCAAAGATCCATCAATTCCAAATTGCAGAGTCATCACCGAACCGAGCAATAATAAAATAATTCCAATGTGTGCAAAGACAAAGGGCGCATGCCGAGTCTTCCAAGGCCAGCGATCGACCATCACTGCGACCAAACTCACCGCAAGAGCACCCATAATCGAATACATCCAAACAGTGTCGTACACCCACTTTTTTGCAGCAATGGCGTCGTACTTTGACTCAACAATAGTCCCTATGGCGATCAAAAACGCGAGAGACAATATGATAACCACCGCTAACTTGAGCGAGGCAAGAAACTTCAAGATTTTTTTCATCCACTTTTGCAACATGTATGACAAGTTAATAATCCAAGTTGCAATCAAGGGCTAATCATATCAAAATCAACGCTGCAAGTCAGGAAGTTCCTGGCAAATATACCCAAGAGCTTTTGCAAGTTTACTTTGCACTGTTTGGGCAAGTTCTGGTTTTAATTTTTTGCTGATCTCATCCATATATAAGGCCCGATTGAGTTCCACCTGAATCACATGATGGTTTTTGTGCGGCTCCCCATACTGTTCGCTTACACGTCCGCCAAAGTAGGGCCAATTGTAGGCGACTTTGAATCCGGCAATCGCATAAGCCGCAATCACCAAATCGCGAAATTTCGCCGAACAACTCGTTCCGTGGCAATCACTGACCACGATATCAGCTCGGGTCTCGCCGGGGTCGCGATGCTCTTTTGTTCCAACCGAGGGCATACTGTGGGCATCAATATGAAAGATTTTTTTGCGCCCTTGGCTTTCGTAATTTTCGTAGAGTTTTCGCACATTCTCATGAAAAGGCTCATAAATTAGTTTGACCAAATCCTCGTGAATTTTTGGATCAATCGCGGCCGTCAACAAAGGCTGATTGTAAGTTGTGACTGCCCATAAAAAACCACGACGATATTCGCCCTTTGGATTTATATGCCCTAAAACAGTTCCCGAATCGACATCGCTCGGAAGTCGATTCAAGTCACCGGCGTAGCGATGCCATTCGGTCGATACAAAAGGAATATTGAGTTTCTTCAGAGTGGCTTCGTACAATACATCCACAAATCGATCTACGTCGCACATCAAAATAGGCTCAGGCAAGGACGCCAGCCAAGAGGCCTGCGGCGGAACTTTTTCTCCAGAGTGAGGAATCGTCACCAACAAAGAATGGTCTGGCATGCTGGCCGGGGAAAGTTGCATTGTAAACTCCTTAATGTCATGCTCATCTTAATCTATGAAAACAAAAATTTACACAAAAACCGGCGACAAAGGGACGACGCATTTAGTGGATGGCTCTTGTATCGAAAAATTCAACCCCAGAGTTGAGGCCTATGGCTGTGTCGATGAACTCAATTCTTTTCTCGGAGTAGTCAGAAGCTGCCTGCAAAAGCAAAACGAGACTCACTCCCTGGATCCGCTTTTTGAAAAGATCCAAAATCAACTCTTTAACCTCGGCAGCTTGCTCGCCTGCCCAACTCCGGAAATCAGAAAAAAACTTCCCGCGATTCAAGAGAATCACGTTCGCGACCTTGAAAATAAAATTGATGAAATGACAAACGATTTGCCAGAACTACGAAATTTTATTTTGCCCGCCGGCCACGAAGCTTCCGTCCACTTGCATGTGGCCCGCACCTCCTGTCGCCGGGCTGAACGCCGGGCGGCTGAAGCGGTGATGACCGAGGCAGACTACAGTTTGTGTTTACAATACCTCAATCGCCTGAGTGACCTCCTTTTTGTAGCCGCAAGGTGGGTCAACCTCAAAACGGGCAATGCGGATGTCACCTGGAAAAAGTCAGAATGAAAATCAAGGTCGCCAGTCCCTCTGACAATCCGCAGCTCCTAGAATTTTACAAGAGCTTTCCGGTCAAGGGGGTCCTCGATCTAAAAGTCGATCGTAGAGGGGATTTTTTCGGTCCCTATAGGACTGAGTCCAATCAGTATCAAACCTACATCCTCAAAGACGATGACGATTCTGTCCAGGGGCTCGCCTCATTTATCATCAAAGAGGTGATGCTCAACGAAAAACCGACAGTCATCGCCTATGGACGTGATCTTCGTGTCAGCCACCATCGCAAAGCCATTCTCGAATGGGGCAAACACTTTGTTCCCTGTCTTGAAGAAGTTTCGAATAATTTCGGTGTTGAATACTTTTTTTCAATTTTAAATATGATGGAGACCAAGGCTCTGAATGCCTTTGTTCATCCGCGAAATCTAAAGCGTCTCTTGCCTCGCTACTATGGATACCGTCGTTTCAATTTGGTGACCATTCATGGGCGATTCCCTTGGGCGAGCAATCCCCTACCTCATATGCAGATTCGGCACGGCTCTTCGACCAATGCCGATGCTTTGATTTACTATCTATGCAAAAAAAACAGCCAAAAAAACTTAGCGACCTACTGGGATTCCTACGGTTTTTTTAAACAGCTCCAAAGGTGGCGGGGTCTAAAAATCGAAGACTTCTTAATTGCCTTTGATTCGCAAAACAATATCGTTGGCTGTTGTGCTCCTTGGAGCTCTGATGGCATTCAAGAGTTCATTCCCCTCGAATATTCACTCAAGGCCCACAATTTTCGGCAATTTTTGAAGTTCGGCAGACTCCTGGGTTGGACCCGCCCCCTGACAAAGCCCTCGTACCGTCTGCAGCTCGAAGAAAATTTGCAATTTCAGTATTTGACCCATTTGTTTGCCGACAATGAGGACATTTTTGAAGCCCTCTTGTGGGCCGCCTTCAACCGAGCTCGTTCAAAGGACTTTTTAGTCTACTGCCAGGGACGTAACGAGTTGGTTTACAAAAGGCCTTTGAATTGGGTCAGCTCCAAACTCCCCCACGGTTTATATTGTATGGTCCCTCCGGACCGCGAAGCTCCGGAGTTTCTGAATCCCTCCAATGAGGCTCCAGTGAGCCTTGAAGGTTTTTTTGTTTAGAATTGTTTTCGAAGCTCTCCGACTCAATACGACTATTGACTAACATTGTTTTATAGACACATTTAACCAAATATGTAGTCCGGCGGTGGACACTGTTGCAGGCACAGAATGGCCTTGGATCTTGACAACCGTGTTCGTTGCAAAAGATCCGGTCACGTCACCTGCTAGTGATGTAGAACTTGAGAAAGCCGCGTTTGGACTTTTATCTAAGCGCCAAAACTCATCGTACTGGGCTTGTGATAAGTCGCTGTTGGCGTTCGAAGTTTTATCAACTATCGAATCTATTCTTAAAAATTTCCTGTCCCATAACCATTACCTGACTCGCAAAGCCAACTTATCGAAAAAATATTGATTTTTCTAAAGTGATGTCTCTTTTTGAGATGAACTCGACGAAGCTCCAGTCCGCAGAGAGTTCGTTAAGTACAAATTCGCAGCTACCGATAAGCAGCTCATGATAGCTCTTTGGTGCGTTATAGGACTCATTGCTGCAACAGTCAGCGTTTCTGCGTTGGGAGCCGCCTTTTCTGTGATTGGCTTGGCAGCTCTTTTCTCGGGTGCGGCTTTTGCTGTGAGCGCCATGGCGGCTTCACTCGAACTTGCCAAATTTGTCCTTGCCGCCTATCTCCATCAAAGATGGAACCAAGTGAATCTTATTTTTAAATCGTACCTTGTATCGGCAATTATTATTTTAAGCGCGATCACAAGCTTGGGTATATTTGGCTTCTTGTCAGACGCTTACCAGTCCGCCTCTGCGGCCCTGGATGCCGAGGCTGTAAAATACGAATCTCTAAAAAAACAACAATCGCTCAATCTTTCTGAAATAAGTCGAATGAACAAAGCAATTGATGAGATTCCCGCCAATCGCATTTCAAAGAGGATCGCCCTTCGCAAAGAAATAGAACCCGCCATTCTTGCTCTCACGAAGCAAACAGAGCAGTTAGAACAGGCCGTCACTCAATCAAATCTTCGAACCCTGGAACTTAAGAAAAAGGTGGGGCCACTCATCTATATTGCAAAAGCTTTCAAACTTGATATTGATACGGTCGTAAAATATTTGATCCTCTTGCTCGTCTCTGTTTTTGATCCCCTCGCAATTTGCCTAGTCATTGCTACGAGCAGCGCTCTCGAAAGTCGGCGCCAAGGAGTGAACACCACTCCGAATACAGCTACTCCAACCTCTTCCCCTCCACCTCCCCCAGGTGAAGACGATGAAATTATTCAGATGCGTTTTGTTGAAAACAAAGATCTAAAAGCAGGCTAACCATGATTCTCGTCAAAGTTCTTGAAAAAAAGAACGTTATTCGGGCTTTTGGAGTCTGTCTTGTCCTCGCCCCCATCATCAATACCCTTGTAAAGATGAGTCTTCTGCCTGAGCTCAAAAATCGCTGGACCCTGGAAATATTTTGGAAAATCATCAGGGTTGGATCGACATTCAATCAGATTCTCTACGTTGCAACTCTTGTTATTGGTTTCATTATGCTTCGCGGAAATGCAAATGCTTGGAAGGCCGCACTCATGCTCCTCGCTGGCTATATCGCGCTGCAAATTTCTGACTTCAGCCATGTCAAAACCAATTCGATTACCTGGCTCTTTTTTATCACCAATATTCTTGTGTTTTTATTTATCGCTGATCAACTCGTTTGGAAAGTAAAGGCCGCACCTCTAAGCGCAACCGTTCAAAAACCAACTCCCGCTTTGACTCCCGCGCCAAACACCATTTTAACTCCCGTGCTAACTCCCGTGCTAACTTCGGTGCCAATTCCCCTCTCGCCACGGGCCCCAACTCAGCTCCGCAAAAGAATCCTTATTCAATTTACCGACAAAGGTCCGTGGGCTCAGCTGCTTGGAATTTCGAGCAAAGGCCTTCATGTAAAATGCCTTACCGAGCCCCCAGCGAATATTAAAAACCGCGAACTCGAAATCTCACTTAAAAATGGACTGACATTAAAGACTCGATTTGCTCGAAATATAAATCAGGATTATTACTTTGATTATATTGAACTCAGCACTGAAAAAAAACGCTCTCTAAATCAGTGGATTAGATCTCAGTCCAAAGCCGCCTAAAGCATTTACTTAGGATCTCACGCCGAGAGCTTCGCTCCTTGCATGATCGTGGGCCAGAACCAATCCAGCATGGGGTCCTCAGAAATCACTTCGTGTAAAAAAATTTGCGGCGGGGATTTGAATCGTATTTTACCAATTTCATATTCAAGATCGTCGAAGCCCGGACCCAAAACATAAAAATGGAACTCTTTTGATTGCTGAAGTAACTCATTTAGACTCTTGCGCCAATCTTCTAAAATCTCAAATCTTCTTCGTTCAATAACTGCGTCGCACTTGACTGTGCTCATTTTCCATCTCTTATAAAGAGCCTCCTGCAAAAGCTGAGCTAATTTTGCGCGGAACTCCATTGGCGTTTTTAGAAAAAGCTCCTGAGACCCCATCAGAGAAACTAAATCAACGTTGGAAATTGCATTCTGCGCTAATTTCAAATCCGCCATAACCTCTGGAATGCGCAGCAGTTGTGCACGAATTTCAATATCCTGAATTGATTCACCTCGGGTGAAGTATGCGATATTCATACCTTTAAGCTAACAGATAGCCGCAGAAGGACCGAGTCCTGACAGACCAAAGGTCTAGGTCCAAATTTCTTCGTGCCCGAGATCAAGCCTTTTGTTAGGATGATGTCTAGATTTGAAGGATTCAAATCCCTGATATGACAAAGGAATGTAATTGGCTTTAGACAACAAAAAGACAAACCCAAAAAGACCTTTTTTTGAGAAGTTGCTTTCGTACCTTCTTTTTGTATTTCTTGGCTATGTTATAGCTGATCTTTTGATTTTAAATTACCGCGACTTGATGCTTCCGAACCAATCCCCGCCTTCTCATCCTAAGCGCTTGAACACAGATGGCCAAACTTCGCGCGGAGCATACAATACTCTTATTTCGCGAAATATTTTTTCATCAGCTGGAATTATTCCTGACCCCCTCTTCGCAAAAGGTCAGGATCCAAGCAAGATGCACGAGGCAGATCCTGTCCTCTCTCAGCTGCCACTTAATTTGATAGGCACTCTGGTTCACTCCAACCCCGAAAAATCCATTGCTGCTGTTGAAATCAAAGGAAAGAATCTAGTTATTTCTTATACGCCCAAGAGAAATATCGAAAGCTTAGCGACTCTTATTCGAGTTGAACGGCAAAGAATCGTCTTTAGAAATCTAAACACGAATGTGCTTGAATACATCGAAATGAAACCCTTTGGCAGTACCAAGGTCGCTTTCGGCACTAGCTCGCCCGCTCCAACGGGCGGAGGAACTGGTGACGTCAAAGCCGTTGGCAACAATCGTTTCGTTATCAAGCGTTCTGATTTGCAAAAATATTTGAACGATCTCTCGAGCATTCTGATGCAGGCTCGCGCGGTTCAGGCCCGAGACAAAGTCACCGGCGAAGTCATCGGCTATCGCATAGTCGATTTTCAACCCAACAGTATTTTTTCACAGCTCGGAATTCAGCGCATGGACTTAATCAAGACTGTCAATGGCGAGTCCGTAGATACGCCACAAAAAGCGATGGAACTATTTAATATGTTTAAATCCTCTCCGAACGTCAAATTGACCGTCGATCGCGGGGGATCTACAGAAACTTTAGATTATAATATTCAGTAATTTTTAATCTGCAAAGGAAGGTGGATTAAGATGAAAGTTTACAAAAAAACCGTTCTCGGAATAGCTTCGATGCTGACAACTCAGCAGCTTGCGCACGCGCAAAGCTTTCCGCCGCCTCCTCCGCCGCCCCCACCACCGCCGTCAATGCCTACGATGTCAACACATCTCGATGTCAGTGGCTCTCTGCCTGAGGGCGGAAGCAAGCTTTCAGGCCTAAGTAAAAAACAACAAGAAAAATTTGCCAAGGCAGGTCTTGAGGACATCACCAACGAAAATTTTCCGGAAGCCATTGAGTCTTTCGACTTTCCAAATGTCGAAATTACCGATGTTATCAAAGCGATTGGCGAGCTGACAGGAAAAAACTTTATTATCGATCCTGGAGTTCGCGGTAAAATCACCATCATTGCGCCCACCAAGATCACTGTGGCCGAGGCCTATAAAGCCTTTTTATCGGCTCTTGCTATCAATGGATTTACCGTCGTTCCAAGCGGCAGCTTTATGAAAATCAAATCTGCTAGAAACGCTCAGCGCGACAGCATCGAAACATATTCTGGCACCTACTATCCCAACTCGGACCAGATGATCACTCGAATCATCCACCTCAAACACATTCAAGCAGAGCAAGTCAATCGCGACCTCCGAGTTTTGACTTCAAAAGACGGCGAAATGTCTGTCTATCCAGCGACAAACTCTTTGATTTTTTCTGATTATGGATCGAACGTGGATCGGGTGATGAAAATCCTGAGTCAGCTTGATGTCCCCGGATTCGAAGATCAAATCGAAGTGATCAACGTTAAGTATGCGAAGGCAAAAGACCTAGCGGATTTGGTCGACAAAATCGTCAACAAAGGAAATAAATCCACCGGCACTGCTCCTGGCTCTTTTTCAGCAGGCGTTCCCCGCTTCACCCGCTCATCCGGGGCTTCAGGACAACAAGGGACCAGCTTTTTTATGGCTATCCCTGATGATCGCACCAATTCGATCATTGCCATGGGCAATAAATCCGGAATTTTACGTTTAAAAAAACTCATCGCTCAGCTCGATTTCCGGATTCGCCCAGAAGATTCTGGTGGTGTTAACGTTTATTATGTCAAAAATGGAATCGCAAAAAATATCGCCCAAACTCTGCAAGGAGTCGCTAAAGACGCAACTCCAAAACCCGGTGGTGGTGGCGGTGGACTACTCGGCGGCATCGGCGGCAATCCGGTTGCGGTTCAAGCCACAGAGATTTTTGGTGGAGATGTTAAAATACAAGCGGACGAAAGCACCAATAGTCTTGTGATCACCGCCAGCAAGCAAGACTACGAGCAAGTTTTAAACATTCTTAAAAAGATCGACATCGCTCGCGATCAAGTTTTTGTCGAAACGGTGATTATGGAAATGGCCTCCAGTGATGGCAACAACTGGGGAATTGGCTATTACAAGTATGGCGACTCAGGTTACGGCAAAGCCGGTTTCGTCAGCAGCGGATTTGAGTTGGGCACCCTGCTCAATCCCGTTGCCGGTAGCGGGGCCACCCTTGGCTTTGCCGACGGCAAAACTGTAGACGTGACCGATCCCCTGACTAAAAACGTCTTGAAAATCCCGAACTTAATTGGTTTTATCAACTTTATCAAAACCCACACCAAAGCGAATATTTTATCGACGCCTCAGATTTTGGCACTTGATAATCAAACAGCAGAGATCGAAGTCGGAGACCGTGTCGCCACCAGCATACAAAAAAATGTGGGAGCTAATGGTCAAGAATCATACACCCCGAACTTCGAAGATGCGACCATCAAACTCACGATCAAACCTTTTATCAGCCCAGCTTCGGATACCATCCGCATGGAAGTCGATCAGAAAATTGCACAACCCACGCGAGTGACGAACTTGCCAAAGGCCATACAGGACAACTCTCAACCCTTAGCTAAGAGAAATATCAAAACCACTCTCGTCGTTAGAAACAAAGACACGGCAGTTCTTGGTGGTTTGATGAAGGACACCGAGTCTGAAACAGTCTCAAAAGTTCCACTGCTGGGCGACTTGCCTATCATCGGCTGGCTCTTTAAGGGACGAGATTCGCAAAAATCCAAAACCAATTTGCTGGTTTTCCTAACACCCAAAATCGTGCGTAATCCGGCAGATCAAAAAGAAAATGTAGACAGCGCCCTTGACCGGCGTCTCAAGTACATCAAAGCCCAAGGTGGCCAAGATCCTTACGGGGAAACCATTGACCGCTTAGCTAAAAAACCCGTCAAGCCCGTTGATGACAATCAAGAGGAGTAATTGAGCTGATGGCAACGATGGATATCTCTAGCATTCTGCAAAAGAGCACATCCCTGAGCGCAGACCAGATCCGTTCGGTTTTAAAAAACCCCTCGGTTCTGAGGCCTGTGACCATCGGCGAAGCTTTGGCCCACAAAGAGTATTCAAATGCCGAGGAGCTCGTCTGTGATCTCTGCAAGGAGATGGGTCTTGATTTTATTAAGGACATTCCCATCGGCGATATTTCTGCAGATTTGGTTCGTAATATACCTATTAACTATGCCAAGCAAAACTCGCTTCTTCCATTTAAAGAAGAGTTAGAAGTCGTCACGGTACTCTCTTCGAATCCCTTAAACCTTAAGGCTCTCGATGATCTTCGCGTTTTGTTTAGCAAAAAAATCCGCCCGCTCATAACGACGAATTCTAAAATTCAAGATGCCATCAATCGCGTTTATGAAAAAAGCACTGCAAATCTCTCAGGCCTCGACGATCTTGAAAACGAAGATTATGACCTCGAAGAATCCACAATTGATCTTCTAGAGGCTGGTGACGATGATGCTCCTGTTATCAAACTCGTCAACAGCTTGCTCTTTCGAGCTGTCAAAGAAAAAGCTTCAGATATCCACGTTGAGCCCTACGAAAAAGATCTGGTCGTTCGCTTCCGTATTGATGGAATTCTATTTGATATATTTAAGCCACCCAAAAAATTTCAAAACGCCATCACCTCTCGTATCAAAGTTATGGCCAACCTAAATATCGCTGAAAAACGTTTGCCACAAGATGGCCGCATCCCTCTTAAGGTCGGCGGCAAAGATATCGACATTCGTCTTTCAACCGTCCCCACAGCCTTTGGCGAGCGTTTGGTCATGCGTCTGCAGGATAGATCCAACGTGGTTCTCGAGCTCACACAGCTCGGATTTAGCGAAGAAACTCTGCACAAGCTCGATGATGACCTGCTCACGCGCACCTACGGAATTATCCTCGTAACTGGCCCGACAGGCTCCGGCAAATCGACCACGCTTTATGGTTGCCTCAGCAAACTCAACCAGCCCGATGTGAATATTCTGACCGTCGAAGACCCTGTGGAGCAACGAATCCACGGCATCGGGCAAGTTCAGGTAAACTCTAAAATCGGCCTCACCTTTGCCTCTGGTTTACGTTCTTTCTTGCGTCAAGATCCGGACATTATCATGGTTGGAGAGATTCGTGACCTTGAAACCGCCGAACTCGCCATCACCTCTTCGATGACGGGCCACTTGGTATTATCAACCCTGCACACCAACGACTCAGCCGGAGCCTTTCCTCGGCTTTTTGACATTGGCGTCGAACCCTTTCTCGTTGCAACTTCAATTCTCGGCGTGATTGCTCAGCGTCTCGTGCGGGTGCTGTGCCCTCACTGCAAAGTTCCCTACGATCCTTCGGATTTTGAACTCAATGCCCTTGGCATTTCCCGCAAACAAGCCACCTCTGGAAATGTCTGCAAGGCCGTTGGCTGCAACAACTGCAATCAAAAAGGTTATGTGGGGCGAAGCGTGATTCAGGAACTGCTAATCGTCAACGACGACATTCGTTCTCTGATTTTGCAACGAAAAGACGGCAATATGATAAAGAAACAAGCGATCGCAAATGGAATGAAGACCTTCCGCGATCACGGAATAACAAAAGTTCTTGCGGGCATTACTTCTATCGAAGAGCTCAACGCCAACACCCAACTAGATATTTAAGGAGCACTGCTAAATGCCAATTTTCGAGTACAAGGGCCTTTCCCGCGACGGACGAAATGTCAAAGGAACTATCGACGCTGAAAATCTGCGTTCGGCCCGCACTCGTTTAAAAAAGGACAATATTTTCGTCGTAGAAATTCGCGACAAAAAAAAGGGAACGAGCTCGGGTGCCGGCAAAAAGAAAGCGGCACGCAAGGGTAAAGTCAGCGTGCAAGAGCTCTCGTTGATGACTCGCCAGCTCGCGGTGCTGGTGAAGGCCAACATCCCCCCTTGTTGATTCTCTGATGGCTGTTTCAGAGCAGGTTGAAGATCCCGTTCTGGCTGAAGCCATTGCCGATTGTAAAAATATGGTCAACGAGGGCAGTCCCTTCTATAAAGCTCTCAGCAAGTATCCAAATCTTTTCGATAAGATTTATATTTCAATGGTCGAAGCTGGAGAAATGTCAGGCAGCTTAGATGTTATTTTGGTGCGCCTCGCTGAATTTACTGAAGCCGCTGCCGAGCTTCGCTCGAAGGTTAGCAGCGCTATGACCTACCCAATCATCATGTTGGTAGTCACCTTTGGCTTACTCTCGTTGATGTTTGTTTTTGTAATTCCTAAAATGGTGGTGGTCTTTGAATCCGCTCCCAACTTGCAACTCCCGTGGTACACCCTTGCCTTGATAAACATCAGTACTTTTATGGTAAATTATTGGTATCTTATTTTCGGCAGCATGGTCATCGCCTATCTGATTTTTAACAACTGGAAGAATTCTCCGACGGGGTCTCAGCAGTGGGACAGCATAGCGCTCACACTGCCAATCGCAGGCCCTGTTGTTCGCATGGTCGCTGTCTCTCGCTTTACCCGGACACTTTCTACCTTGCTTACGGGCGGAGTCCCCATGCTCAACGCCCTCGATATCGTTCGCAATGTTGTCAACAACCATGTTCTTGCTCTCGCCATAGACGACGCCCGCAGTAATATTAGCGAGGGGGAATCTATCGCAGGGCCCCTTAAGAAGTCCGGACAATTTCCACCGATCGTGATTCACATGGTCAACATTGGAGAAAAAACGGGAGAGCTCGAAAATATGCTAAGTCAAGTTTCGGATGCTTACGACTTTCAGGTCAAAAACAAAGTCGACGGTCTCACTGGACTTATGGGCCCCGTGGTTATCGTCATTATGGGTCTTGTTATTGCGGTGATCGTCTTCTCTGTGATGATTCCGATGTTTGACATGACAAGTGCCTTTGGCTAAGGTAGATTTCTACCTTAAGCGGAGGCAAACAGATGCTTAACTTCAAAGCTAAAAATATCACAGGTCAGAATAGACTTTTGAAAAATCAAAAAGGTATGACGCTTATTGAAATCATGATTGTGATTGCAATATTGGGTGGCCTTATGGCCCTGCTTGCGCCAAAGTTTTTGGGACAAAAAGACAAAGCGAACGTTGGCCAAGCTAAGATCCAAATGGGACAAATCGCCAATGCGATTAGCATGTATTATAACGACTGCGGTAAATTCCCCGCGTCTTTAGACAATCTAGTTACTCAGGATGCGGGTTGCACAAACTGGGGGCCTGAACCATACTTGAAAAAAGCACCCATCGACCCTTGGAACAATCCCTATGCTTACGAGGGCGGCACAGAGTATTCTTTAAAGTCCTTTGGTAAAGATGGTCGCGAAGGTGGCTCAGGCTACAATGCCGATATCCCTTACGAACAATAATTGAGGTTTATGAAAAGAAACGGCTTCACCCTTATTGAAGTCATGATCGTTATCGCAATTATTGCTGGCCTTATTGCCGTCGGAGCTCCCCGACTTTTAAAAAAAGATGCCAACATGAAAACCACCGCAAGACAACTTGCGGTCTTGGCCAAAGAAATCAGAAATCGCGCCAAGTTATTTAACTCCACCTACCGCTTGGTCATTCGCATGGACAAAGGGGACGAAAGTTATTGGGTCGAAAAAGGCAACGGCCCACAAATGGTAGAACCAGAAAAAATCGCCAAAGAACTTGAGGATCGTGACAAACCCAAAGAAGAAGGTGCTCCGCCCCCTTTGTTTGCTATAGACAAAGCACTTACAAAAAAGGAACGCAGCCTCCCTTCTAACATGAGCTTTGCCCAGGTCGAAACTGCCAACATGTCTCAACCACTCTCCTCGGGAATTGCTTATATTCACTTTTTTCCGCAAGGAATTATGGAAGCCTCAGCCATTCAAATTACTGATAAGAAAAACACCTGGACACTTGTTTTTAATCCCTTAACAGGTCAAGCTGATATCATTGAAAAGGCCGTGAACTTAAAGGACTTGAGTCGGTGAAACAAAACAACAAGGGTTTTACTCTACTTGAAACGCTACTCGCCGTAGTGATTCTTTCGGCGGGCATCTTGCTTTTGACCCAATCTTGGAGTGGCAGCTATTTGCGACTTCGAAAAACTCAACTCAATCAAGAAGTCGCTGCTCTCCTTGAGCGAAAAATGGCCGAAATAGAACTCGAGTACCGTGGCAAGCCGCTTGAAAGCATCAAAGAAGAAGACGAAGACGACTTCGGGTCTGAATATCCTGATTACCGATGGAAAATGACCTCCAGAGAGTTTCAGTCGCCAAACTTAAGTTCCATCATGACAGACAAAGACGGTGGTGCAAACCAAATGCTCCTCACCATCATTCAGCAACTTACAGAGCACCTGTCAAAAACTATCAAAGAGGTCAAGGTCAGCGTTATCTATACCAAAGCGAAAAAGCCTCTCGAATTTTCCATCGTTACTTATTTCGTTGACTACAATAAAACACTGTCCATTGGCGGAGCTGGGGGCGCCACACAATGAGTGATCAAAAGGGCTTCACACTCATTGAAGTTTTGATCACAGTTGCTATCTTGGGGATGATGACAATACTTGCGACTCAAAGCATCCAACAGGCAATTAAGTCCAAAGTGAAAATTCAGGATCAAATCGACGATGTTTCTCGCATGCGCGATGCACTCAGGCTTATTGAAAGCGACGTGAATCAAGCCTTCCACTACCGCGATGTCGAAAAAGAAATATCTGATCTTCTTAAAAAAAAATCAGCCCCCGCAAATCAGCAGCTCCCAAATCAAGACGCTTTCACTCCTCCGCCCGAAGCACCACGCGTTGATCCCACAACCCACTTTATGGGAAGCAACGAAAGAATGGATTTTGTCACCATGAATAACGCCCGCATGGTACGCAACATGAAACAAGCTGATTTTATCGAGATCGGCTATTCTTCTAAATCATGCAAAAGCCTGACTGGCGAGATGGGAAGTTCCCAATGTTTGTGGAGACGCAGCACGACCTGGGTGGATGAAGATGTGACCAAGGGAGGCGACGAAGTTGTGCTTCTTGAAAACGTCTCTGAGTTCAAACTTCGATTTATTGGCAAAGGAAAAGACGATTGGGTCACGGATTGGCGCAGCGATACCGGCGGTGATGCTGTTACCAGGAATAATTTTCCGTCTGCTGTTGAGGTTTCTTTAACTGTTGAGCGCAAAGATCCAAAAACCTCAAAAATAAAAAAGTATTCAATGCAAATTGTGGCTCAAATTCGATTTCCAAACAATGAGGAAGCAAAGGATGCCAATGCGAACTCCGGTAGCATTAAAACTACTCAATAACAATCGAGGGATGGCCCTCATAATGGCGATCACGACAGTTGTTTTGATTAGTTGGATTGCCATGGAGGTTTCCTACGACTCCTTAGTTGAATACAATGTGAACTCGGCCTCTCTCAATCGGCTCAAAGCCTATTACGCTGCTCGTTCAGGGGTTGAACTGAGCTTATTAAGAATAAAAACATATCAGCAAGCTCAAGCACAATTTGGCAAGCAACTTGGATCTGCTTCGGGTATGTTGGACCAAATTTGGAAGTTTCCTTTCGCCTGGCCGGTGCCTGTTCCTCCGGACCTCAATGCTATCGATAAGGATGCAATCAACAAGGCTGTCAAAGAATCGGTGATGGATGCTGCCTACACAGTCACCATCGACGATGAAGGGTCTAAAATTGATCTCAATGATTTAGTTTCTCCATCCAAGGCCCTCAGAGAGGCCGCACGCCGCCGACTTTTGCAAATCTTCGAGGGTAAATTAAAAAGCGATGAGACCTTTCAGAAAAAGTACGGAGGTTTTGCTTTTGAGGAGTTGATAAATGCCATTGCAGACTGGCAAACAGACAAGCGAGGCAGCGTCGGCGGAAGCGGCGATAAACGAGGGGCTTACCGAGATTATCCCGAAAAATTTCCTCCCAATCGCGCCTTCCGGACTCTGCAAGAGGTTCGCATGGTGCCAGGCATGGTCGAAGACTTTTTTGAAATTTTAGAGCCCTCGATCACTATCTATGGAATGAAAGCCATCAACCCTAACCAAACGACTAAAGAAGTTCTAAAGAGCTTGGACGCAGGCATCACTGATGAAATTGCCGAAGAAATTCTCAAGCGACGAAACGACACAAACGCAGGTGGTCCCTTTAAAAACAAGGACGATTTCTGGGGCTTTGTTGTGCAAAAAGGAGCTCGCCTTGGAGACAAGGCCGAAGAAACTCCTTTGATATTCGATAAGGTTTTCAATTTTCGCATTCGAAGCATCGGCGAATTTGCGGGGGCTTCGCGGGAACTTGATGTTGTTGTAATGGATCTTCAAAATGTAGCCACAACTCTGAAGGACTACATCGAAAAAGAAAAACAGCAGGAGCAACAAAACAACAATCCGAACCAAAATCCGCAAAATAAACCTGCGAGTGGTCAACAAAACCCAGCCCAAGGTCAGACCCCTCCGCTTCCCAAAGGCCCTCCGCGGATTGTATACTGGGGCGAGCGTTAAATCGACAAAGGGCGGGACATGAGATCTATCGGAATTGATATCGGCAGTAGTAGCATCAAAGTTGTCGAAGTCTTATCAACCAAAAGAGGCTTTCAAGTCACTCAATGCCAAGAAAGACCCTTAGGCCTGAACCCCGCACATGACTCCGAAATTGAAGTCATTGAATTTTTAAGAGAGCTTTCTTCTAAATTTGACCCGGCCCACACTCGGTACTGCTTCTGCCTCCGACAGGATCAGGTCAGTGTTCGCCACAAAGCATTTCCGTTTAGCGATCGTCTCAAGATTCTTAAAAGTTTGCCTTTTGAACTCGAAGAAGAAATCCCTTTCTCTGCAGAAAACTCTATCTTCGACGCAAAGATTATTCGCACGGTGGGCCCCACTGCCGAAGTGTTAGCTTGCGCTGCCCCCAAACATCACATTCGAACTTTATTACAGCGCTGCGCAGATGCCGGCATTGATCCCGTCATTGTATCTTCAGAGGGAACCGCCTTCGCGAATATCTATGAACGTTGGGATGAACCCCCGCCGGCTCTTCCTGCGGAGTTAATTTTACAGGACAGCCAACCGAAAACAGAGCGCCATGTTCAATTGATTCTAAATATTGGTCACACCAGAACTTTGGTTTGTGCTTTTGAAGACAAATCCTTGATTGGTGTTCGCACCATTTTATGGGGGGCTAAGAATGTCGCCGACAGCGTCGCACGCAAGTATGAAATCCCCTATTTAGATGCAATGAAGGAGACGCAAGCAAAGGCCTTTATTTTAACAAACAAACAAGGCGCCACCTTTGACCAGATCACTTTTTCCGAGACAATTTCGAAAGCTGTTCGAGAAATGGTCAGGGATTTGCAGCTCTCGATTCTTGAGTTTAAAAGTGAGTTCAATGCAAGTATTGTTCAGATCGGCCTTACCGGAGGTGCCTCCGGCATTAAAAACCTTGGTCCCTTCCTCACTCAGCAATTAGAAATTCCTGTAAACAAAACGTCTCCTCTAGATTTGATTCCAAATGTCCTCTTTGAACGAAATGCTAAAAATGACTCTATCTACGGCCTGGCAATCGGCCTTGCTATCGAAGGTCTCAAAAAGCCCCGCAACCCCGCCATTAACTTTCTTCGCAATGAATTTGCAAAACAGAACAATTCTATGCGCAATCTATGGGACAAGTGGGGTCCCACTGCTCGAGTTGCGATTGCGGCCCTTGTGATCTTTTTTGGTTACTCTCTCATTCGCGAGGGATTCACATTGGCATTGGCAGAGCGAGCCGATGAGGCCCTAAGAACTCAGGCCAAAAACGTTGCAAAATTGAGTGCGAGCAAGGCGACAGATACCAATATAAAAAAATACATTCGCGAAAATAAGAAGCGGGCTTCTGATCTTAAGACTTTGGCAAACGTAGCCGCCATGAACTCAGCCATGGATATCCTAAAAAAAATTAACGACACCACTCCTGCAAAAAACATTCTGACTCTCGATGTGAAAGGCGTACAAATCAAAGACTCACAGGTCTCAATTTCTGGGTACGTCAACAGCCCGAACGAAGCAAACGCTCTTCGTCTTGCCCTCGTTAATATGGCCATAGACGGCCGAGTGACAAGTCAGCCAACAACGATGGCGACGATGAGTGGCAAAACTAGTTTTTCATTTAATTTCAAAGTTGATCGCGGCATCACAAAAAGTATTCAATAGGTGGCAACATGAATTTGGACGACATAAAAGACAACTTCAAATCACAGTTTAGCCAAATTTTCGCTCGCATTGAAGAGAGTTCTTTCTATAACCAAATGAAAGATCGCTTTGAAAACCTCTCCCCTACTAACCAAAAACTCACCCTCATGGCAGCGGGAATGTTTGCGGCCCTCTTTGTTATCTCTATCCCCTATTCTTACTACTCCACTTCCGATGATTATATTTTCGAATTCGAAGAAAAACGACATCTGATACGAGAACTCTTAAAAGTCAGTCGCGAGTCTTCTGAGGTCCCAGACATTCCGACCGCACCCAGTGGAGATACTTTACGCAGCACAATTGAAAATCAGCTTAGAATGGCAAACCTCTTGCCCGAACAGATGAGAGGTCTTGATGTCACATCTGCAGAGACTAGCCTTGTGCCCAAAAATCTTCTCGAAACGGGTTTGCGTGTTAGCCTTGCAAAGCTGAACCTTCGTCAAATTGTCGATATCGGCTACAACATCCAAAACATCAGCTCTAGCGTTAAAATGAATGACGTTCTTATTTCAGCAAACAACGAAGATCCACAGTATTTTGATGTCGAATTTAAGCTATTCACTCTTGCCGTCCCACGTTTTGATAGAGAATCACCACCTGAAGAAAAACCCAAATCAAAAATGCCCTTCAATAGAGGAGATCGTTAATGCCAACTTTAAAAAAGGTCATTAGCGCTCTGCTTAATTCAAAACTGAAAATCCTAGTGATGTTTTTTTCCGCGCTGGTTTTTCTATTTGTTCTCTTTCCATTCAATGACTTGGGAGATCTTGTTTCCTCACAAGTCTCTCGCCTGACTGCAAATAGATTATTTTTACAATTTGAAGAATTGAAAATGTCTCTTTTTCCAACCCCAGGAGTGAAGTTTGAGCAAGTCTATGTAGAAGCCGCCGGTTT
This sequence comes from Pseudobdellovibrionaceae bacterium, assembly GCA_016719575.1. Taxonomy (GTDB): domain Bacteria; phylum Bdellovibrionota; class Bdellovibrionia; order Bdellovibrionales; family Bdellovibrionaceae; genus JACMRP01. The sequence continues at coordinate 47,932 of JADJYV010000008.1, forward strand.
ATCTGGTGTCTCGGCTAAAGAAATCAAATTTGCTCCCTCTATTTCGGGAATAATTGCGCAAAAACCCTATGGATCCGTAAACGCAAAAGGACTTTTCAAGGGCGACGTGCTCATCAGTGTTAAATCTGGCTCGCGAACTGAGGCTGGTCTCGAGAGACAAAAACTTGAAATCAGCGCACAAAAAATTAGCCTGCAAGACCTTCACGACATGACCCGTTTGCCAGTGATGATGAAAGGAAACTTAAACTTAGAAACTATTGCCATGGTTGACTTGACTCTGTCGGAGCAACCCGATGTCGATGTAAATTTAAGTGTTTCGCAATTCGAATTGCCACCTGCGAATGTCATGACACCAATGGGTCCCCTCACGATGCCAGACCTAAGACTTTCGAGTATCGAAATCAAGGGACGACTCGCCGGTGGCAAGCTTATCATCGAAAGTGGCCAAATTGGCAAAGATGGCGATGAATTGCGAGGGACTGTCTCTGGAAATTTAGATCTTTCTCTAACCAATGTTGGAGGCGCAATAACTCCGATACTGGGAGGCTATGATTTCAAATTGGATTTGCGCGCAAAAAGAAATTTTCAAGATCGAGCCGCCCTTTTCTTATCTTTTATAGATAACTATAAAACCGCCACTCCCGATGGCGCTCAATTCAAATTTCGAGTTTCTGCCGCAAGCACAATGATTCCACCTACAATAGGCGCCGCGCGTTAGTACGATTGCTGGAATAAAGTTTCGTTTTTTGGATACCGCTCCTCGCTATTTTAATAAGGCCTCAGAATCACCATGGTTCTCTCTTTGCTTAATTGCCAGGCAAAGTGGGAAGCTTTTTGAAGTCTTTATTGACAAGGCTCCCTCTAACTACAAAAACAATAGTGTCTATCATGGGAGGGACTATGTCTGGTGTAAATAAAGTGATTATCGTCGGCCGCTTGGGTGCTGATCCTGAAGTAAAGGCTGTTGGGCAGGGCAGCACGGTGACTCGCCTGAATGTTGCGACAAGCGAAAGCTGGATGGGAAAAGATGGCCAAAAACAAGAACGTACAGAGTGGCACCGTATTGTTGTTTGGGGCAAACTAGCAGAAATTTGCGGCAAACACCTAAGCAAGGGCCGACAGGTTTACATTGAGGGACGTTTGCAAACTCGTCAGTGGGAAGACCAGCAAGGGCAAAAAAAATACACGACTGAAATTGTCGCTAACACTGTTCAATTCTTAGGTTCTGCTGGTGAGCGCACAACTGATAACAGTTCCAAGGCATCCTCTAGCGCCGAAGATTTTGGCTTCCAAGATTTTGGACCAGAACCTAGCTTCAACACAAACGACGACATTCCTTTTTAGGACTTTCGAACATTTTTTTTATAAAAGTCCTCTTTTTACTAAATCGGACTTTTATTCTGATGATGAATAGGCATAGAATTCCCTCTATGCCTCGTTTTTTTATACTTTTATATCTAGCCAGCCTATTACCCGCCTGTTCGGTTTATAGCTCGGCTGGCCGCAAACAATTCGAAGAAAAAGCACCAAGCAATATCCTCCAGCCCTTTGCTTTTCTTGGCTGTCGCGAGCTTAGTTTCAGCGAGACCTGGCTAAAAGAAGAATTCCCTTCGACAACAAGTGAGCTGATAGACATGACTCCCAACTACGAGGTATGGCTTAGGCTGGTTAAAAACTCCTCGGTAGAAATCACTGTCTTATCAAGGCAAGACCCTAGCGACCAGAGCAGTGGCACTCAGAGCTGCCTTTATGAGTTTTCTTCAACTGCGGAGTGGAAGTCTCACAAGAAATCATTTCTTTCAGATTTATCTAACTCTCTTTACTAACTCGACCGAAGTCAGTAGCTTCGTTGCCATGGCTCTATTTATGTTGGACACTGTAGGCAAGTTTTCAACGGGAGCTTTCACGCATGAAAAGTTTAAAGAAGTCCTTAGTCTTTCTTATTCTTGTTATATCCAATTCGGTTTTTGCAGCTTCCGTCACTGCTGTCAAAAATAATAAAATTGCAATTAATCTTGAAGGACAAACCGCCTCACCAGGGACTGAGTTTTTTGTCGTCAATAAAAGCAGTAAAAAAGTTGCCATCGTCCAAATCACCCAAGTAAAGGGCGATAAAGCTATTGCAGAAATTAAAAAAGGCTCAGCACAAGTAGGATACTCTCTTCAGCCACGCAGTGGCGGGACCAGTTCTGGAGCTGCTACTGCTAGCACTGATAGCTACTATGATCAGAAGCTCAACTCTCGGGCACACACTGGAAACTCCTTCGGTCTTGTGGGTGGATATCTAATGAATTCCATGACGGCAACATTCACCGGGGGACCTCTTGGGGCTCCCTACCCCGTTACGGCAAGCATGTCTGGATCTGGCTTTGGCGCTTTAGGTTTTTATGATTACGCGCTTTCCCCGAGATTTATCCTACGGGGTATGGGCGGTGTTGAGCAGTTTGATGTCGCCGGATCCATCTCAACGGCAGACTGCTCCGCAACATCAACGTGTAACGTTAAGTTGATGTATCTCTCGATGTATGGATACGGTCGCTACAATGTCACCGAGGGTGATTACAAGTGGTGGGTTGGGGGTGGCTACGGCTATCTCTATGCCCTGAGCAAAGCCAGTACCGTTCTAAGAGCAGAACAAATTTCGGCCAACCAGATTTTTGTCTTCTCAACAGGTATAGATATCCGTCTCTCCACAAAAAGCTACGTCCCCGTCTCGATAGAGTACGGCATGTTCCCGACTTCTGACTCCGTAAAAGCTTCGATCATTTATCTCCGTGCGGGCTATGCTTGGAATCTTTAATCGCAAACGGTTTTTTTCGCTTGATAAGCTCTGCTCAAATAGCTCGGCAATTCTGAGAGTTTGATAACTTTATCGATGAGGGGTACTTTAGGGCAGGCCTCATCATAAGGTTTAGGATTCGGCTTATGATGATAACGATCTCGGTGTGCCATTTGGAGGCGAACATGAGGGTTCATACCAAAATCGCCAGCGACCACAACGTAAGCACCTTGAAGAGAACGCTCTGACGAAAATATCAACATCGGCGGTTTAAATTCACTTTTGCCTTCTACAACTTGCACCATAGTTGAAATAGTGTTGTAAGCATGCCACTCATTCCCAACTCCCGGCGGGGGAGGATATTCAAATTGACGGATGGCATTTCAAACAATGAAAAATCAAACTTGGTCTTATCAAGAACCTTTTGATCCAAAAGATAATAGACATTTTCATCTGAAATTCTGAAAACGCGGTAGAATCCGCCTTTCTCTGTCACCAAGGCAATTCTAAAGGAATAGCGATTTAGATTTTTACTTTCCAAAAATTGCATGTCGGGCACAACAAAAACGCCATTCTTATCTAATTTCCCTCTAAACATTTTCTGTCCACAGTCTATGGTTGAATAGTTCGGTTCTCCACCCCAAATCTGACCGAGAGAAGGTGAGCTGGTGGGCTGAATACAGCGAAGGCTTACTTCTACCAAAAGATCTTCACTCGAAAAAGAATTTGAATAGTTATGAATAACAACTTGAAATGATTTTTTAGCAACTTTGCCCTGGCGTTCATTTTCAAACGAATTCAAACTGTTGATCTCTTCTGAAAAACATTGCAGAGAAAACAGTCCAATTGCAAAGAACAACATATACAATTTCATACAAAACATTTCCCTTTTTGGTTTTTAAGTAAAATCAATCCACCTGATTGACAATGCTATACCTATGCCACCTTGAAACTAATTTATTTTAAGATGAGGCCACCGTGAGTGCCTAAGTTCTTTACATGTGATGCTCGTGTTTGTCTAACCTTTCAAAATATCATGAATTTTCTACCTCGATATGGCTTCGATTTTTGAGGGAATCTGGGCCAAGAATTGCTTACCGCCCAAAACTTTGACAGCGTAGACGTAATAATTTCGTTTCTATCCTGGTCTCCGGATTGCTGATCTAGTCGTTATGGATTCCGTAAAATTGGAATAAAGGGAAATCAATCCCACCAAATTCACGGCCTTACAGGAGACACTGTTATGACTATTTATAGACTTGTTCTAGCAGCATCACTTTTAGCCGCCCCTTTTTCGACATTTGCCTCTGCACAATTGAAATGTCACGAGGCTTTCCAGGTTGGGAATAAAAGCTATAAAGATTACCTTCGACCGGTCCCAGAGGATGATTTTGTTGTTTATATGCGGTCCAATCCTGCCGGAAGTCTTGCGTGGTTCAATGAAAAGATTATGCCGAATTTAGCTTCTGCTGAATTGAATTCCATTGCGAAGAAACAAGGTTACATTGGCGGCGATGTTAAGCCGGACAACGTAGATATGGTTAGCACAAAGGCAAAAAATCCATCGCTGTGATCGATTTGGATGACGGAGGTGTTGGACCCTTTGTTGCCGATTTTTTTCATTCCTTGGTATACAACCGGGTTTGGCCGGTTTCAATCAAGTTCAAAGATGCAGTGGATGCCTATCAAGATGGATTAAAAGGAAAAAAACTTCGTGATATCGTTGATCTTAATGATATTTGGAAAGAACGCAGCGATGAGAAAATAAACCACGAAAAAATGGAAAAGTCCGAAAAGGATTTCTTAGAAATGCTGAAACTAACTTCCGTGAAGGAGGCCGAACCCAATGTTCGGGCTCTTTTCGAGCGCAACAAAAAACTCATTCTGAAAAAAGCCGAATCATTTGGTGACATTGTGCATTTTGGCGTCCGGGTTAAAACGAGTGGCGGCAGCATGGGTGCTCCCCGATTTTCATTCTTAGTAAAAGATTCCAATAAGGAACTTAAAATTATTGAATTTAAATTCCAGCCTAGCCCGGCGGTCGCTGCCCTCGGAACCGCCCAACCCCCCCACACCGAAAGAATAAAGAATTTAATAAGGCATTATAAACCTCAACACGAGACTGGAAATATTCTCGGTGTATTAGATACAAAACAAGACGGAACTTTTCTTATCCGTGTCAGGGTGCCATCTAATTTTGATGCTGCAAGCATTCCTAAATCTCAAAAAGACACCGAGGCCTATGACTCTTATATACGCCACATGTTCCATATGATGGGGAATGCTCACGCTCGTCAAAGTCCCGAGTATGTAAGAGAATTCAACGACAATCTTCATAAGATTGAAGGCGAACTTGAAGCCCTCGTCGAAGAGCAAGTAAATCTATTTAGATCGGAATTCGAAGCTTCAAAAGCCAAAGCTCTTGTGGGCCCCGCTCGTTAATTTTTATTAAAATTAACGCTACGGGCTCTTCGTATCGAAAATTTAGTTTGGAATATAAGTAAGCGACTGGTAAGAGTTGATTTATATGGATTCACACTACTACAAGGTTATGAAAGCCCGCGAAGACATTAAAGAAACTGGAAGTCGATTGTATTTTGCATACTCTGGAGTTCTTGATCGAAATGCCTTTGAACAATGGCGACAAGAACATAGCTATCACTTTTTTGAACTTCCAGAGGGCGACATCGCGGTTGCACGCGATTATGATTTGATTTTTGATTTTCCGTCCCGATGGTGGGGCGGCAGAGTGGCCGGGCTCGTCCAGAAAAAGGGATCCTCCGTCTTTGGCCGCCTTTATGAAGTCCCTGTTGAAAACTGGCCTGTCGTTCAACACAAAGAGGGTGTCATCACCGGCATGTCCATAGAACTTAAAATAAAAAATTGAAGTAGAGGGCAAAGAGGTTGAGGCCTTCGCCTTTACCACATCACCTGAGCGAGCAAACACCACTGGTCCCGTTAGCGAGCGTTACATTGAAGCATTGATCGCTGGCGCAAAACAAGCCGGACTTCCAGAAGATTACGTCAATAGTTTACGCTCAAAGGCAGTTTAAGGCTTGGTCTCGCAATGAGTTTGTACCACGTGACTTAAGATACTGAGTCCCATCCCTATTTTATGTAAAAATGAATGATTATTTGGAACAAAGTGAAACTCTGGATGCTGCGACCATAAAGACTTTAATTTTTGGTCAAGGGCAATGGCTTCACCGAGAGTTTCGCTACGAACGGGATTTCCTCCTTCGATAGAAATACCTCCGACTGCAGCTGTTTCGAAAAAAACAACAGAATCGTACCTATTGAGTTCTGCTTCAAGGGTTGTTCCTATATGCGAAAAACTCCTCCGCAGGGCCGGGCCAATAGGCAGCGCCATCAACAGTACCTCGGTCACATAAAAGGATTCGACTTTTAAACTCTTCAGCTTTAATGGTTTCCAAATTTCTTTGCACATGAAAAATCGCTTGTTGGATGGAGCGACGGATAGTTTTATCTTCAGAGCGAGGAAAGCCTCCGGCATACAAAATCGTGGCCGCTTCGGGCACCACAACGACTTTTTCTCCGAGCTCACGTCGAAACAAATCTGCTGCCGTCGTTTTGCCACCTCCAGGCCCTCCGGTTAAAACGACTCGATGACAATGGTTTTCTGACATAAGCACTCCTTACAGAATTTAGATCCCTCTAATGGAGAACGCGTGTAACCCCTAAGATACCTTTGATTTTTTGTAACTCATAGATCGCATTGTTGAGCTGAGTGGTGTCTTTGACACTGACCTCGAAATTGCAAATCGCTTTTTTATCTTTGGTCGTGCGGATTTGTGCAGACTCAATATTTATTCCTTGGACAGAGAACACTTCGGACATTGATTTCAACAAACCTGGCACGTCGTGACTGACGACCCTCACCCGTACCATTCTCTCTTGTCCCTCTTTCGCCTGCGCTCCTGTCCAGGCCACATCGACTTTGCGAAGTTGATCCATCTCAAAGGCCTTCGGGCAATCGGCTCTGTGAACAGTGATCCCACGACCTCGCGAAATAAAACCGCTAATGGAGTCTCCAGGAATAGGATTGCAACACTTTGCAAAGTGAACCAAGACATCATCCATACCATCCACGCTGATCAGCGAATTGCTCTTGCGTGTTTTTTGCGCAGCGGCCTTAACTACTTTTTCCATAAAAGTAGCTTCTTCCGTTTTCGCGGCTTCTTTTTCGGCAGATCTTGGGGACACTTTGTTCACCAAGTGGCGTGGCTCTAATCGACCATAGCCGACTTTAACATAGAGCTCATCGATATCCCGCAAACCATTCTCTTTCAGAAACAACTCGAACTCAGGACCCTTCAATTGCTTCGCGGCTGCCATTCCAAATTTTCGAAACTCTTTTTCGACCAAATCCTTACCAAGGGTGAGCGAACGACGACGCTGTTCCTCTTTGACATACTGACGGATTTTCTGTTTTGCCTTATTTGTGACAACGAGCTTTAACCAATCTTTTGTTGGCACCTGAGTTTTTGAAGTCACAATCTCAATGCTGTCTCCGTTTTGCAGCTGGTACCGCAAGGGAACCATCTTGCCATTGACTCGCGCGCCAACACACTGATTCCCCAGCTGCGTATGCACGGCGTACGCAAAATCGAGTGGGCTTGCTCCCTCTGGAAACTCGCGAACATCTCCCTTGGGGGTAAAAACATAAATCTCGCTCTCAAACAAATCTGTCTTAACGCTATCCAAAAACTCATCTGCACTCTTTACTTGCTGGTGTGAGCTCACTAAGTCGCGAAGCCAATTTGCCTGCTGAAACTCACTGTCATCATCAACCTTACCGCGCTCCTTGTATTTCCAGTGGGCCGCAATCCCTCGTTCTGCTACTAAGTGCATTTCTCGAGTTCGAATCTGAATTTCTATTCGCTCTCCTCCGGGGCCAATCACCGTGGTATGAAGGGATTGATAATTATTCGCCTTTGGCATCGCAATGAAATCTTTAAAACGACCCGGAATTGGCTTCCACAAAGAGTGAACAAGACCCAAAACGCCGTAACACTCAGCCACAGAATCCACGATCACCCTAAAAGCAAGAACATCGTAGAGCTGCTCATAATCAATACTGCGTGATTGCATTTTTTTGTAAATCGACCACAAGTGCTTTGATCTTCCAAAGACATCAAACTTAAAATTTGCCTTTTGCAATTCGTGGCTAATTTGCAATTTTACGTCGTCGATATAACGACTGCGCTCGCCTTCGGTCTTTCGAACTTTCTGCACCAGCTGATAATACATATCCGGTCGAAAGTAACGGAAACACAGATCTTCAAGCTCGATCTTCAAGGAACTGATACCCATTCGGCCTGCAAGTGGGCAATAGATTTCTAAGGTTTCAAGAGCAATGCGTTCTTGCTTCTCGAAGGGCATAAAGTTCATCGTGCGCATGTTGTGCAAACGATCACATAACTTTACTAACAAAACTCGCACATCCCTACCCATAGCAACGATCATCTTACGGACGTTCTCCCCCTGCTTCTCGTTGCTATTCTTAAACTTCATCTGCGAGATTTTGGTAACCCCGTCCACAAGTTGAGCAATAGGCTCACCAAATTCACGACGGACGTCCTCAAGAGTCGCATGCGTATCCTCAACCGTGTCATGAAGAAGCCCCGTTGCGATCGAATCTAAATCAAGGTGTAAGTCCGCTAAAATTCCGGCGACCGAAAGTGGATGAGAAATATAAGGCTCGCCCGAACGACGGATTTGCCCCTCATGAGCCCGCTCGGAAAACAAATAAGCCTTTTCAATAATTTTTAAATCAGCCTGAGGAAAATAAGCTCTAATCTTATTGAGCAAATCCTCTAATGTTTTTGTGGTCCCCTGGGATAACCCGGTCTCCACTTGTAGGCTGTTTTCGGACATATCTTAAAATCATATCTTAGAAGGCAAGCGAGCTCCAAGAAAGAAACTCCAAACTGCCCTCGAAGAAACAGAAATTATTTTGTATTTTCATGTATTTAAGACCTTAGACCAAGTCTTATTTCTTTAGATCTCTTTCGATCTCGGCATGCAAAACTGCAGGATCCATATTGTGGTCTTCATAACCAACGTTCCCAGCAGCGACCTCTCGAAGTGCACTCACAATATATTTATTACTTCGAGCAGCGACTGTGCACTCTGAGCCTTTTAACAACTGCTTGGCGCGCTTTGAAACCATCAACACCAATGCAAAGCGGTTAGGAACCTTACTCAGGCAATCTTCTACCGTAACGCGAGCCATGAAAGACCTCCAAAAAGGAGTAAAGTAGCCTTAAGCAAGTAATTCTTCAATGATTTTTTTAAACTGCCCATAAGAGAGGTCAAACTGATCATTTACAATCTGGTAATCAAACTTTGATGCCACTTGAATTTCTTTTTGGGCGTTTGACATGCGAATTTCGATATCAGCCGGGACCCTACCATCCCGTTTTTCAATTCGCCGACGCAGCTCGTCAATGCTGGGTGGGAGAATGAATATTGATACAGCATTCGGGTACTTCGCCTTAAAGGTATCGGCTCCCTGGACATCGACGTCCATGATGACACACTTCCCAATCAGCCAGGCGTCTTCAAGCTGATAATAAGGAGTTCCATAGAGATTGTTATGAACGTTAGCCCATTCCACAAAAAAATTTTCTTTAATTCTGATTTCGAATTCTTCTCGAGTTACAAAGTGATACGGATGCCCCTGGCTTTCGCCCTTGCGCATAGCACGTGTTGTAAACGTCACCGTATCTTCGAGGCGGGAATCCTCGCGGCAGGCACGTTCTACAAAGCTACTTTTGCCAGCACCACTCGGCGCGGCAACAATAATCATTCTCGTCTTCATTCGGCGTTTTGAACCTGCTCCCTAAGTCTTTCGATAAGTGTTTTTGCTTCTACCACGGCCTGAGTGATCTTGGCTACCTGAGACTTTGAACCAATTGTATTCACCTCGCGGAGCAACTCTTGGGTGTAAAAATCCAACTTTTTGCCCTCTGCCTGAGGACTCTTAAGCAAGTCTTTGTAATTCTTTAAATGTTCGGCCAAGCGGACCAATTCTTCATTGATATCCGCCTTCTCAAGTTGAATAACAATTTCTTGAGCCAAGCGATTTGAATCCATCTCGAGCCCTTTCATGCGTGTTCCGACTTTGAGTTCAAATCGATCCTGAAGTTGTTTGTTAGCTTCTTCCCGTAAAGCGCTAATAATACGAACTTGTTTTTCAAGATCGTGAACCAATTTTTCTAGTTCTTTCTGTAAAAACTTTCCCTCGCGCTCTCGCTCCTGCGCACAGTCCGCACAGGCCTTTGCAAAGACTGTTTTAAGAAGTTTCTCTTCGTGGCTGGACACTTCCAGCCGCTCTTCGAGCTGAATAACTTCTGGCATTCGCGCTAAGACTTCCAAATGGATGGGCGTTGATAGTTTTGTCGACTTAGAAATTTTTTGAAAGGCCTGCAGATACTTTTTAGCCAGAACTTCGTTAACTCGCACTTCGGCGGCCCCTTGTGCCGACTTATTCCGGCGCACTACAAAAATATCCACCGTTCCTCGAAGTATTTTTTCTCCGAGAATTTTTTTAAGATCCGCCTCAAAAGGGATAAACTCCCGCGGCAAATGAAATCGCGTGTCCAAAAAACGCCCGTTCACAGAGCGAATGCTCACTTCTATACTGAGGTCTTTTTGTTGCGATTTTGCAGTGCCATAACCAGTCATGCTTCTCATAATTCTCTCCAGTATGAAAACCCCAACAACTCTCGTCAAGCCCAAGACTTGTCTAAAAACTCATTCACTTTTTCAGTAGCTAACGAAAATTCAGTGGCGCCATCAAACCAAAAAACCTCAGGATCTCTCTGAAACCAAGTCCTCTGTCTTTTAGCGATCCCCATGGTGTTTTTCGTGATTTCCTCAACGAGCCACTCCCGAGTTCTTTTCCCCTGTAAATACTCGATGACTTCTTTATAGCCAACACCGCTGAGTGGCGCCCAAGTCGCTAGCCCTACGGCCAGCAATCCTCGAACCTCTTCGATTAAACCCGCAACGATCATTCGCTCAGTTCTCTGCCGAACCCTTTCGCGAAGAACTTCCCGATCCCATTTGATTCCAATCTTCAGGAGAGGATAGGGAAACGGCTTTTGATCATCGGCAAATTCGCGGCGAATGGCCGTCAGGGTCTTACCCTCCGCACGAATCAGCTCCATGGCTCGACCCAAGCGGTAATGATCTTGAAAGTGAATTTTTTTTGCAGCCTCTGGATCCCTTTGCTGAAACTCTTCATATAAAGCGAGGGCCCCTGCTTCACTTTTAAGACCCTCTTCGATTTCGCGACTGATCTCGAGGGGGATCTGACGAACGGGATACATTCCTTTTTCAATGGCCTGAAAGTAGAAACCGGTTCCCCCGACCACAAAAGCTGGCCCCACCGGCAATGATTCAATACATGGAAAAAAATCTCGGGCGTACTTTCCTGCTGTCATCGTTTCGCCCGCCTCAACATAATCATAAAGAAAATGCGGAGCTAGATTCATCTCTTCCTTCGTTGGCTTCGCAGCTCCTATATCCAGCAACTTATAAAGCTGAACACTGTCACAATTCACAACAGAGCCCCGAAACTGACGTGCCCAACTCAGCGCCCAACCGCTCTTGCCGGATGCCGTGCTGCCCATTATAAAGACGACAGGCCGTTGTTTGCACATCAGACAATGCGTCCGAAATCTTTTTCAAGTTTATAGTACGGATATTCAACAGATACAGGACGCCCATGAGGACAAAAGCTCGATAATGGAAAATCATCCATCTCTTCCAACAAACTTTTCATTTGCTCAACACTCAGAGCCTGGCCCGCACGAATCACCGAGTGACAGGCCATCGTTGCGCAGATGTCCCCGATGACTTTTTCCATCCGAAAACTTCCACCCAACTCCAAAGCCTCAGCGGACATTTTATCTAAAACCGAACTCATAATAGATTCTTTGATAACTGCAGGTGCCGCTTTGACTCCCACTGTTGTTGGACCAAGCACCTCTAAATAGACCCCTAACTTTTCTAAATCAGAAAACAAAACTGCCAAGGCTTCAACTTTATCTGGAGTTAGATCGATTGCCAGTGGAAAAAGGAACTCCTGAACTTCCATTTTTCCACCGCGCCAAGCTGCCATTAAACGCTCAAACACAACGCGCTCATGAGCTGCGTGCTGATCGACAAAAACCAACCTGTCACGACTCTGACAAATGATATAGGTCAAATTGGCTTGCCCTAAAACTTCTAAACTCGACCAATACTTTACGCTTGCAACGGATTTAGCGTCGGTTGGTTCTTTCGCCGCTGACTCCGTCGGAAAAAGCACCGTCGACTGAAAAGTGTCTCTTCGTTCTTCTGCTTGTTTGGCCGCCATCTGAAGTGGAAAATCTTTTTTGGCATACTGAGTGACATGAAAATCTTGATGAGAAAAAGAAGCCTGCTCCGAGCGAGAAACCACAGGCGATGCAAACTCCGTCGGCGTGGCAACAGCCACACCCTTTGGAACCCAGGGAGCTTGCTCTAAACTCTCGCGAATAGCTGCGCTGACCGCCCTAAAAACCAAAGAAGAGTTATGAAATTTAACCTGAGATTTCGTCGGGTGGATATTCACATCAATGTACTCTGGATCCACCTCCACCCAAACCGCCGCAATCGGATACTCCCCGTGCATCAATAAATTTCGATAGGCTTCCATGACCGCCGCTTGCATGCTTCGATCTTGCACCCATCTGTTTTGTGCAAAAAGCCAAATATTTTTCGCAGTTTTTGCAACAGTATGAGGATCTGCAAAAATAGCATAAGCTGTGACATTTTCTCTTTGCGCCTGCCCCTCGTAGAGACTTTTTATCTCGAGGACCTGCTCAGCCCGCTCTTTTCGAGTCGCACAGGGCGGCCAAAAAAACACCAGCTCATTCTTCTCGTAAATGCGAAAAGCAACGCCCGAGTGAGCGAGAGCCAAAGCCTTCAATGTTGTTTTAATTTGCGTTGCCTCTGCGGCATCCGACTTTAGAAACTTTAGACGTGCAGGCATATTTGCGAAAAGCTCTTGCACCGTGATCGTCGTTCCATCTGGACCGCCGACGGGATCCACAGAAGTTTTTTTCCCAAAATCACTCAAGAGCTGATACGCCCTCTCCGTCCCCTTGGGCCGAGAGGTCAGATTGAGCTTGCTCACTGCTGCAATACTAGCAAGAGCCTCTCCACGAAAACCAAATGTGCGCAACTTCCACAAATCATCGCTACTTGAAATTTTGCTAGTCGCAAACCTTTCGAGAGCCTTCGGCAACTCCTCCGCAGGAATCCCCTTGCCATCGTCAGTCACTTTAACATAGCGGCCACCCTCAGAAAATTCGATGGTCACAACCCCGGCACCCGCATCGATGCTGTTTTCTACCAGCTCCTTAACTAAATGAGCTGGTCTTTCGACAACTTCGCCCGCCGCGATTTGGTCGACAACTTCTGGAGGTAATATTTGAATGGATGACATATATGGGATCTACCCATTTTTAGCTAAAAAGGAAAACCAAAAGTGATGCCAAAGCCCCAATACTTGGTCTTTTCCCAATAGTACTTCGTATTAAAACGCAGTGCGTATTTCCCAGTTCTAAAAGCCAAACCCAAATCAAAGACAGCCCCCAGTGACATATCATCCAAGCTGTAATTGATCTCTTTGCCAGACTCGGTCAATCCGACTTCGAAGTGGGAGTATTTAAACATGGGTCCAAACCCGTAGGTCACCATATGCCACTTGCTTTGAGGCATTGCCGTTTCAAAAATAAAGTCCGTAATAAAAATCCAACCGCTCGCTGCACGCCCCGTTGCACTTTGATAATAATCCGGAGCCCCAGAGCGAAATAGAAACTCCGCATCAGTCCTAAAATCACCGGAAAACATAGTGTTAGGTCCCGCCACTTTAAATCCATAAAATGGCATGTTTTGCGAACGAACCGCCCCCATCGAGTTTTCATTGTAGGTCAAGTAAGAGACGACAGGCCCACGGTATCGCGAAGAATAAAATGGTTTCAATGGACGAGCTGGAGCCTCGGATTTTTTTTCAGACTTTGAGGCTGGGGTGTTTTCGCCTTTCGCGGTCTTTCCAGGCCCCGCCTGCCCAACGGGCGAAGCCACCGTTGATAAACGAACGTCATTATCCGCGATCCATCCAGTGACGCCGGTTTTGATTCTGATTTTATAAAAAGGACCTCTTTTTTTAATGGATATGGCATAGGACTGGCCGGCCTTCAGCTCCGCTAAGATTGGGGCATCAAAATCAGCGTCTTTATAAACCAAGGCTCCTTGATTAACAATTTGCGCCTGCTGAGACTGTGCCCACAAACTCCATCCACAAAAAAATACGATTAGAAATGAGATGATTTTTATTTTTTCATGCTATTTAAAACGCATCAACCAAACTCGATAGAAGGCTTCAATCACAATCCTTAGCGACATTTTACTATGGCCCACGCGTCGATCTTCGAAAACAATCGGAGACTCCACCCCGCGAAAACCCTTTTTCATTGCCTTGTATTTCAGCTCTATTTGAAAGCTATACCCGTTAGAAGTCACCGTTTTTAAATCAATTCCCAGCAAGACTTCCCTCTTCCAAGCGTTAAACCCTCCGGTCCAGTCATTCAGCGGAAACCCCAATATCAAACGGGAGTAAAGTCCGCCGCCTCGAGATATGATCTTGCGCATGATTCCCCAATTTACAGTTCGCCCGCCACTCACATAGCGCGACCCAACCGCAAAATCGTAACCTTGCAAATTCGCTAGCAAGGTTACCAAGTCTTCCGGACGATGAGAAAAATCCGCATCCATTTCAGTCAACACCTCAAAACCATGATCGATTCCCCACCTAAAACCTGCAATATAGGCTTTGCCTAATCCTTGCTTCCCCGGGCGTGAGAGCAAATGGAGACGAGGATTGCTTTTTTGCATTTCTTGAACAATGGCTCCGGTTCGGTCCGGAGAGTTGTCATCCACAACCAATATTTCAACTTGAATGTTTTGCGCGAAAATTGCCTGCAAAATATTTTGAATATTTTCTTTTTCATTATATGTAGGAATAATCACGAGCGTCTTCATTGGTCAGCCCAGAGTAAACTTCTGACGCCCATTACTCAATCATTATTTTAGATTAGATCTGACGAGAAACAAGAGTACCTCTTTTTTCTTTGTTCTGCAGAGCTTCTGACTTTTCTCTTGAAATTGATGGTAAATTTAATGGCTTAGCCAATAGATTATTTGGATTTTCCTTGCGACTTTTTAAATGCAACGTGACTTTTTCAACCGCTCGCTCTTGATCTTTGATATAGAGCACAGGATCAAAACCACACTGACGACAAGGAACAGACATCCGCCAACGCAATTGTATAAAAACTTCAGTCAGCGCCAAAAAAACAGCAAAAACCATAAGCACACGGGGATCAAATGATTTCCAAATTAAATACATGACAAGAACTGACGCCAACGCAGCATAACTGATATTAATCAGGCCGATATTGCGCCGCTTGTAAATCCTTCGAGGCGTACGGCAAAAGGCACAAAAACAATTGTTTTTCATTAGCTCTATTGTGCCAGGAGCCCCCCCCCTGTGAAAGTCCAGACGATGTCGCCAGCCCCAGGTTTTTTTGCAAAAGTTATTTTTTGTTTGCTACACTCATCACATGACACACAAAAAATTATACCAATTCGCACCTGCCCTCTTCTTTATCGCGAGCCTCACACTTTTTACTCCCACCTTAGTCGAGGCTTCTGCTGTCTCGGCGAGCAACTCCTACCAAGAAGTGAGCTATGAAGATCTCGTCAACGAACTTAACTCAAAACAGTCTAGTGCGGCGTTCAAGCAGAAAGCTCCTCAACAAGCAATGTATCTTGGTGTTGGATATGTGCACACCTACTCTCAAATGAACTTTAAAAATGCAACCACCGGTCGCTCGCAAAATGGTTTACAGCTTTCTACCACAATGAATTTAGACTCGCCAAATCTGTATGCAGAAGGGAGTTTTAGAAACTTCTCCGGCAGCACCCTTGCCAATGAAAATCTCCAAGTCTATCAGTTTGATGCACGCCTCGGCTACTTGCGGGACTTGTACGCCCCTTGGAAATACAATCTTTTTGCTGGTTTCGCTGGCCGCTTTATTGATGTTCATAATTCAGAAAAAAATTACGGCATCAGCGAATTCACCCCTTCATTTGCTGCTGGCTTTGGCGCGATTGCCGAAATTCACCGCAATCTAAGGCTTGGCTTCGAAGTCGGGGGGCGCACCTCTATTCTTGGCAGAAATATCGATCGTGACTCCGTCGACTTTGTTATCCGCCTGGACACCTCTCTGTAGCATGTCAGACGGCACCATTGCTTTTTTGATACTTCTGTTCAGTGTCTTTGGCGTGAGTTCAATCACAAATGTCTATCGCCAAAGGCGTTCATACAAAATACAACTCAAACCAAATTGTCTTCTCACTCGCCACCCTATTGTCTTTGTCACCGGACCGCGAAGTATTTTTTATTTTAAAAAATACTGGAATGCCTATCCGGAAATTTTAACAGAGCATGGATATGAAGTTTTCACTCTGCATCTCCCTTGGAGCGGCTCACAGCGAGGGGCTGTTTTACAAAAATTTATACGCGAACAAGAGATCCTTAAAAAGAAATATCACTTTATATGTGATGAAATCACGAGTGCAGAATTGCATCCCCACTTCGAACAGTCAGGAGCCGTGGCGAGTCTCACCCAGTTTAAATCTACTAGCCCCAATGATAGGCAATCCAAAAATCTCCTTTTAAACATAGGGTACACTCTTCACACTCTCAGGTTTATTCACCAAAGGCTTCCGACCTCGGACGACCTTGGAGTTCACTTTCCTATAGGGGCAAGCCCTTTATTAAAAAGAATGCAGGTCCTTGCTGAACAAGATTTTCTGGCCTAAACAAAATCGTCTTGCCACGGCAAGTTAATGATGTTGCAATCAAAAAATGAGAGACGTAACCGACAATAAAAATGGCGCTCGAAACATCGCAAACTACATCCTGCAATTTGTAAAAAATCCCATTAGAGAAATCTCCCAGCTCCCCGAGTGGTCTTGGAGAACTGCAATTTGGGTTCAGATCATTCTCTCAATGATTTCAGGTGTTCTCGCTGGACTTATTAAACCTAACTTCTTTGGTGTTTTGTTTGGCATTATAATGTTGCCAGTCATATCCACCGTCATGGTGTCTCTCTTGACGGCTTTTCTGTATTACTATTTTCAAGTCTTTGAACAGAGAACAACACCGGCATTGCGACTTTTTGTCCTATCCGTTCTATCAAGTATTCCCTTTTTTATTTTTCAGATTGCTTCGCCTTGGATTCCGCCGATAACACTGGTCGGCTTCGCCTTTTCGTCAATGCTGTTGGCTGTAGGTCTTGGTGATAATTTTCAGGTCGAAAAGAAGAAAGCTATTCGCTTAGCGATTGTCTTATTTTCTATTGTCTTGATTGTTTGGATTGGGAACCAAATAAATAGCTACCGAATGGAGCGCTCCGCTGTTCAGCAGGCACGCCCCGACTATGGCAATTAAGCTCTACCAGTCGAGCCAAAACCACCCACACCACGCTCGGTATCAGACAACTCATCAACAATCTCAAATTGTGCTCGGATGACGGGTGCCATTACAAGCTGAGCCACTCGTTCTTGATCTTGAATCAAAATGGCCTCTTGTCCCAAATTTATAACGATGATTTTTACTTCGCCTCGGTAGTCGGCATCAATGGTCCCCGGCGTATTCAGGACCGTCAGACCCTGTTTAGCAGCGAAACCACTGCGCGGACGCGACTGAATCTCATATCCAAGGGGAATTTCAAAGCTTAGCCCTGTTGGAATCATCGCCCGTTCTCCTGGCTTCAAGGTCATATGTGTATTTAGCTGAGCACGCACGTCAAAACCACTGGCTCCCGTCGATTGATAGCAAGGAAGTTCCCCTTTAAAATTTCCTAAAGTCTTAATCTTTAATTTAAGTGTATCCATAACTCTCCCTAAAACTCGAAATTTTTCCACCAACTTGAAAGCTCATCAACCCCGGCTCCCATTAATACGCCAGAAACCTTGTCCGTATTGAATCCGGTTTTGATAAAATCATTCACTGACTTACGACTCACTTTTTGAATCTTTTGAATCACAGAATCCACTGAACGATACTCACCAAAAACCATTTCGTTCACAGCTATCGAAGACATTCTGTTCTCAATATCATCAGAGCCCAGCAAAATACTACCAATAACTTGAGTCTTAAAAAGATCCACATCCGAGTTCGAAATTCCGCTCTGCTTTAACTTTTTAAACTCTTTAGAAACAAGCTCTGTCACTTTGCGGCAATTCTTAAGGTCAGTTCCTGCGTAAATCATCATAGAACCCGAATCCACAAAGGTATTGAGCATGCTATGAATTGAGTAAACCAAACCTTTTTTCTCTCTGACACTTTGGTAAAGCTTTGATGTCATGCCGCCACCGAGCAAAGTGTTGACTATGTAAGCTTCAAAACGCTGTGGATCCTGAAAGCTCGCGGTCGGCAATCCTAAAAGCATATGGACTTGCTCAGAAGACTTCTCAACGGCCTCACGGGCTTTCTTCCAACGCGGTCTTTCCCGCTGATTCTGAAAATTGGCTTTCTTCTTTTTAGAAAGCTTATTTTCAACACCCTTTAAAAAGATTTGATGATCAATATCACCCGCGACACTCACGATAATGTTTTTACCGGTATATCGAGATTTGTAATAGTTGGCCACCTTGGTTTTCGACATTTTCGCTACAGATTTAACGGAACCAAGAATGGGGGCCGACACAGGATTTCCAACGTATGCTTTTTCAAATAGAACATCATAAATTAACTCTTCAGGGTTGTCGTCCGTCATTGCAATTTCTTGTAATATGACTCCCTTTTCGAGACGAAAATCGTTGTTTGATATCTGCATATTGCTTACCAAGTCACACAAAATATCGAGAGCCTTTTGCCAATGATCTTTCAATACCAGGGCATGATAACAAGTGTATTCACGGGTCGTATACGCATTGAGGTCCCCGCCAAGGGCCTCTAATGATCTTGCAATTTGATAGGCTGAGCGCGTCTTTGTACCTTTAAAAACCATATGCTCAAGTAAGTGAGAGATCCCCTCTTCACCTTCGACTTCATCACGAGTTCCCGTCAACACCCAGATGCCCATCGAAATAGCTCGGGAATTAGGATGCTGTTCACTCAGCACCCTAATTCCGTTATCAAGTTCACTTTTTTTGAATTGAATCATCTAGTTAAGAGCAGCTCTTCTTGAAAGCTTAATGCGTCCGGCACGATCGACTTCTAGAACCTTCACATCAATCACTTCGCCCTCTTTGAGAACATCAGAGACACTGCGAATTCTCTCACTTGAAATTTCTGAAATATGAAGCAAGCCCTGGGTGTTTGGCAGAATTTCTACGAAAGCCCCAAACTCAGCAATCTTAACAACTCGCCCTTTATAGATCTTGCCAACTTCAGCCTCAGCGCAAATATCGTTGATCATCGCGATTGCCTTTTTTGTAGCCTCAGGATCTGCAGACGCAATGTTAATAGTGCCATCATCTTGAATCTCAATCTTCACGCCTGTCGCCTCAGTAATTCCGCGAATCACCTTGCCGCCAGCACCGATAACTTCACGAATTTTATCTGGCTTGATTTTGATCGTCTCAATGCGTGGAGCAAATTCAGAAATAGACCCACGTGGAGACTTCATCACTTTTTCCATCTCATTCAAAATATGAACCCGTCCATCTCTTGCTTGACCAAGCGCCTGTTCCATCACCGCAAAAGACACTGAGTCAATTTTAATATCCATTTGCAAAGCCGTGATACCCGAAGTTGTTCCTGCTACTTTGAAGTCCATATCGCCCAAGTAATCTTCATCACCAAGAATATCGGTCAAGACCGCAACACGTTCGCCCTCTTTAATCAGACCCATCGCAATACCGGCAACATTGCCCTTGATATGAACACCGGCATCTAACATTGCCAAAGTTCCTGCGCAGACAGTTCCCATAGAGCTTGAGCCATTGGACTCAAGGACCTCCGAAACCACGCGAATAGTGTAAGGAAACTTCGCATGATCAGGAAGCACAGCCTTTAGCGCGCGCTCCGCTAGATTTCCGTGACCAATCTCTCTGCGTCCCTGGCCACCAAAGCGTCCGACCTCGCCAACTGAGTAAGGTGGAAAGTTATAATGGAGCATAAACTTACGTGTTTGTGTTCCCATAAGAGCATCAACCATTTGCTCATCGTCAGCTGTGCCCAAAGTCACCGTACCTAAGCACTGAGTCTCACCACGAGTAAACAACCCCGAACCGTGAGCACGTGGAAGCAATCCCACTTCACAAGCAATGGGGCGAACAGTCTTCACATCGCGCCCGTCAATGCGAGTTCCCTTATCAAGAATCATATCGCGCGCAGCTTTGTATTTTAAATCTTCTACGATCATGGCTAATTCTTTTGTTCGAGTTGCAAGGAGCTCTTTATCTGTCATGGTCTCCAAAAGAACAGTTTTCGCCTCTGCATGAGCAGATTCCATAGCCGCATAGCGCTCCTGCTTTTCTTTTACAAGCAGAGCTTTTGCTACTTTGTCCTTCATCAGTTCTTCAGCTCGCATACGAAACTCTGGATCAATTTGCGGAGGAGTAAAGGCTCTCTTAGATTTTGACCCAACCTTTTCACGAAGCTCATCTTGCGCATTCAATAACGGCATCATTGACTGGTGACCGAACTTCAAAGCAGCCAAGGCGTCGGCCTCACTAATAAACTTCGTCTCACCCTCAACCATCAAAAGACCGTTACGAGTTCCCGCAACGATAATGTCCATGTCTGACTTTTCCATCTGCTGAGGTGTGGGGTTCGCAATAAACTCACCATCAACTCGACCGACTTGAATAGCCGCCGTAGGCCCACTAAATGGTATCTCCGACACATGCAAAGCCGCCGAAGCTCCTAAGCTTGCTAGTATTTCAACCGGAAAAGATCCATCGGCAGACAAAACTGTCGCAACGACCTGAGTTTCATTGCGATAGCCCTCTGGAAACAAGGGACGTATTGGACGATCAATCAAGCGGGCAGTTAGTACTGCATCGTTGGTTGGCTTTCCCTCACGCTTAAAATAACCGCCAGGAATTTTCCCGGTCGCATAAAATTTCTCAATGTACTCAACAGTTAGAGGAAAGAAATCCAATGTGGACGACTTCCTGCTGGATACTGCTGTCACGAGGACCATATTGTTACCGCAGGTAACAAGTGTGGATCCATCGGCTTGTTTTGCCAAACGGCCTGTTTCGATGGTAATCTGTTTTCCGCCCACCGAAGTAGTAACAGTCGTTTTCATTCTTTCTCCTTGATTGTATACATCTCCCTCTTTTTTCTTTTTTGAGGGAAAGGGCCTTGTTGGCCATTCTTCATTTAGTTGCGCTTTATTTTTACTTTATATTTGAGAGAAGTCTAGTCTGAGACTTGACTAAAAACTAAAAAGGCCCGGTTGCCCGAGCCCTTTAGCTACTTACGAATATCCAATTGCTTCAAGAGATTTTCGTACTTTTTAACATCGGTACGACGAACATAGTCGAGAAGTTTTCTTCTCTGATTAACCGCCGTCACCAATCCACGGCGACCATGATGATCTTTCTTATGAGTAGCAAAGTGTCCCGTTAATTCATTAATTTTAGAAGTCAAAAGCGCAATCTGAACCTCAGACGAACCTGTATCAAGATCTGATCTTTTAAACTTTTTGACGATTTGTGCTTTTGTCTCTTTTGTGACTGCCATTAAAGTCTCCTTTTTTAGGTGTTATTGGGGTCCTTAGACTCCGAACCGACATTGGAACGTCATGGCTGTCGCCCCGTCAGTTTTAAGGTTTGGTTCTCCCACACCCTCGTAAAGGGGTCAATACTTAATCACCCTTTTTATAACAAAACCTCGGTCTTTTTCAATACCTACGAGAGCTAAAAGCTTTCCTGAAATGAGCGATGAAACCTGAATGATTTCGTCTTCTTGAGGATCAAACATCGTGATGAGAAAAGACCGCAAATCATGACTGATTTGGCCATTAGCGAGGAGAGTCTGATCGTGACCCTTGATTCGAACCCTTTTAACCGCTGGCAAAGCATGTTCAAGGGGAATCATCGCTGAGCAGGGGCGATTCTGTTGAATCAAAAGCTCAAGATCTTCCAATGCAACTGACTGCTCCAAAAAGTAGGGATCCGACCAATATCGAGTCAAAGCACTCATCGTAGCTCCACACCCGAGTTGTTTCCCTAAATGCGAGATCCATGAGCGAATATAACTCCCCTTTGAACACTTTAACTTAAATTCGGCCTCTAAATTCTTAAATCCTAAAAACTCAATATCCCAAAACTTCATTTCTTTGATTGGAATCTGCACGTCCTGTTCTTTGCGAGCATACTCATAAAGTTTTTGACCCTTAATTTTTATGGCAGAAAAAACCGGAACTTCCAAATTGAGGGTCCCAGAAAGTGCCAATCCCTTTTCTCGAACTTGAGGCTCGTTCACCATGACGTCAGAACATTTTAAAGTTTCTCCGGTAATATCGAGAGTGTCGGTCTCGACACCAAGACGTGCTTTCAATTGATAGGCTTTATTGCCCTCTAATATGTACTGACTGAGTTTAGTCGCCTCACCAACGAGGGTTACCATCAGGCCTTCCGCCATGGGATCGAGGGTTCCCGCGTGACCAACAGATCTTGTCTGTAATATTCGACGAACACGAGCGACCACATCGTGACTTGTGATTCCAGCGGGCTTTCGCACCAAAATCAAACCATGGAATGAGCTCATTTGTTTTTCTTACGTTCTTCTTCGAGATCAGCAAGAATCCTCTCTACTTTAAGGATCTGCTCGGTATTTGAGTCGGCATGAAAGGTCAATTTAGGGCAGTAACGCATTTTAAGTTCTTTACCAATAAAACTTTGAACTTCAAAAGCTCGTGCTTGTAACAGTTCAATCGCCTCATCCAAGTCTTCTTGGTTTCCTAGCAGGCTAATATAAACCTTTGCTGTTCTTAAATCTGCAGGCATTTGCACACGCGCGACCGTGACGAGCCCCGGAAGCGGCAACTTAAAGCCTGAAATCAAAAACTGGGCGACGGTCTGCTGAACTTCTCTTTCAACCCGAGCGACTCGGCGTCCGTCACCAGTGTTTTTCATTACGGGTTTGCCTCATGCCTTAACTCACGAGCAACTTCCTCTTTAACAAAGGCTTCAATTGCATCTCCGACTTTTAAATCATTAAAGTTCTCGATGCCGATTCCACACTCAAACCCAGTTGCGACTTCTTTCGCATCGTCTTTGAAACGTTTAAGTGAAGAAATCTTTCCTTCGTAAACAATTTTTCCATCACGAATGAGTCGAGCCATATTCGAGCGCTGAATTTTTCCGTCGACAACGAAACAGCCACCTATTGTGCCAACTTTAGGCACCGTAAAGGTATTTCGAACCTCAGCACGTCCCATGACCTTCTCAACAATATCTGGAGTTAGAAGACCCGACATTGCCTTTTTGAGATCATCCACCAATTCGTAGACGATCGAATAAGTTCTAACATCAACTCCCAAACGCTTTGCCTGTGTTTGGGCACCGCTGTCTGGGCGTACATTAAAACCAATGATAATACCTTTTGCAGTATTCGCCAAAAGAACATCGGATTCGCTAATTCCGCCGACTGCAGAGTGAATAATTTTAGTTTTAACCTCTGCTGTCGCAAGTTTCTGAATCATCCCGCTGACAGCCTCTAAAGAGCCATGCACGTCGGCCTTCAAGACGATTGCCAGCTCTTTGACGTCTCCTTGAGTTACTTTTGAGAAAATATCCTCTAAAGACATTTTTGAGGCTGGAATATGCTCCGCCTTTTTTGCCTGCTCTGCGCGAAGCTCCGAAACCTTAACCGCTGTTTCTTCGTCCTTGACCACGTCAAAACGATCTCCCGACGAAGGAGTCCCCTCAAGACCAAGAACTTCAACGGGTATTCCGGGACCTGCTGATTGAACTCTCTCGCCTTTGTCGTTGGTTAAAGACCTCACGCGGCCTTTAATAGTTCCAGCAACGATATGCTGCCCTACTTTAATTGTCCCATCTTTAACAAGAAGAGTCGCAACATTGCCACGCCCTTTTTCCATTTTCGCTTCGATCACAAGTCCCGTGCCCGACCTGTCCGGATTTGCTTTGAGATCTTGAACCTCAGCGACCAAGTGGATGTTTTCGAGCAATTCTTTAATACCCGTTTTCTTCAAAGCAGAAACTTCGACAAAGATAGTACTGCCGCCCCACTCTTCGGGGACGATTTCAAGTTCCGTTAACTGCTGCTTAATACGCTCAGGATTTGCACCCGGCTTGTCGATTTTATTAACTGCGACAATGATAGGGACACCCGCTGCTTTAGCATGATTAATTGCCTCAGCCGTTTGCGGCATCATTCCGTCATCAGCGGCAACTACAATCACCGCTATATCCGTCGCATTCGCCCCCCGAGCCCTCATCGCTGTAAAAGCTTCGTGGCCGGGAGTATCTAAAAATGTAATCAAAGAGCCGTCTTCTAACGTCACACTGTAGGCACCGATGTGCTGGGTAATTCCCCCCGCTTCGCCAGCAGCTACGTTTGCTTTGCGAATAGCGTCCAACAAGCTTGTTTTACCATGGTCAACATGCCCCATGATCGTCACAACCGGAGGCCTTGCAATAAGTGCCGCATCAAGATCTCCAAAGGCCGTTTCAGTCGCCACATCCTCGGCTGTTTTAAAGACATTTTGCGCTTCCCATCCGAATTCTGGGAGAATCAAAGCGATTGTATCAAAATCTAGCGAAGAATTCATGTTGGCCATGACGCCATTTTGCATCAACACTTTTATAAGTTGTGGAGCCTTCAAGCCCATTTCCATCGCCATGTCGCTCAATTTCATTGTGCTATTAACCTTAAGCACTCGTTTAAGTGCTTTTGGCGTTGTGATTTGAGTTTTTAAAGCCTGACGCTCTAACATGCCCTTCTTTTTCTTAGGCTGAAAAACCATCTCGCGCTTACGAAATTCAACAGCATTAAAATTAGCAATTTGTTCTTCTTGTTCACGTTCTTTAGCTGAAGGCCCCGCCACCGCCGGCGTTGCACTCCCTGCGCCAAAACGCTTCTTTTTGTCTTCGAACTTGCGACGCTCTTCTAGGACCGCAGCCTCATCGATAAATTCTGGTTGAGACTGAGCGACAAAACCCGCACGCAGAGTTCTGTTTTGACCCGGGCGTGGCGGACCACTAAATCCACCTGTTCTAGGGCCCGTACCGAAACCGCGATCTCCAGCTCCAGACGCTTGTCCTCCGCCGCGATCTCCACCTCGGTCACCCTGAGCAGGACGCTGAGGGCCTTGTTGGGAAACACGAGACAAATCCATACGACCAATAATATTTTTACGTCCAATACTTGGCGCAGCTGTCGCGGCACTTGCCACGCCACTGCTGCCAACCGTTACTTCCTTTTTTCTTGCTGCCAGCGGAACTGTCGCGATGGGAGCCGGAGTCGCTGCAACTGGCGCTGGGGGCGGAGTTACAATTACTGACTCTACGGGGGCAACTTCGAGGGGCTCCATTTTTTTCTCGAGCGTCTTTGCAGCGGAAACCGTCAGATCATTAATTACCACCTCAACAGGCTCTTCATCTGCCACGACTTTTTTCCGAACAGCCTTAACTTTAGAGATTTCGATCGCTTCCTCTTCAGGCTCTGGCGTTACTTTTATTTTAACCTCAGCAACGGCCTCTTCTTCTGCCGCTGCCGCCTTTCGACGTACCACTGTCGATTTGGTTGATGCCGCTGGTGTCGTCACTTCCGCTGTCGGAGCCGCCACCTTTTTTGCGGGCGCCTTGCGAGTCGCTGCCTTCTTAGGCTTAGCCACATCTGAAGACCGTTCGCCACCACTGAGTTTTATTTTAATTTGCGCCAGAACCTCCGGTTCAATTTCAGACATGTGACTTTTAATGGGCAGGTGCCATTCGCGGATCTTGTCCATTAAAGCCAAGGGAGTCATTCCGATTTCTTTGGCAAATTCAAAAACTTTTGGATTACTCAAATTTATCTCCTAAATAATATTTCTAACTCACGTTGGCACCACTAGAGGGCCAACTCCTGTTCGCGAAAGATGAGGGATCTATTCCCCTTCTTCTTGCGCTCCTAGTTTTTGTAGTTCTTCTTTCAAACGTTGATCCGCCTGTTCTTTGGCTGACCCACCAGAGGCTTTGGTTTCTTTCGCCGCTGTTGGAGCTGTTGGAATTGGCAGGCCTTCGCTTTCGTACTTGGCAATTAATGCCTTTGCATCACCAATCAATTTTTCAGCTCGTTCTGGATCATCGTATCCAGGAATGGTCATAATCTCTTCGACTGTGGCCGTTGCTACAGATTGAAACGAACCAAAACCAGATTGAAAAATATTTTGCGCCATCGTTTGGCTCATGCCCGGAAGTAACATCAAATTGAAAATGGACTCCGCCGTACGAGAGGCTGCTGATGATTCAGAAATAATATCCAACTTCCAAGTTGTAAGCTTTGCCGCCAAACGAACGTTTTGTCCTCGCTTACCGATTGCTAAACTCAATTGACTGTCGGGAACGACCACTTCCATTTCTTTATTTGCTTCATCAACGAAGACTCGAGAAATTTCAGCTGGAGCGAGAGCATTGCAAGCAAAGCGAGTGACATCTTCATCCCAAGATATAATATCAATTTTTTCGCCGCGAAGTTCCTGCACAATATTCTGAACTCGGGAGCCTTTCATGCCGACACACGCGCCCACAGGATCAATAGCGCTGTCTTTCGAGCGAACAGCAATTTTAGCTCTCTGACCTGGTTCACGTGCTGCACTCATAATCTCAACGACACCGTCGTAAATCTCTGGAACTTCCATCTCAAAAAGCTTCATCAAATAACGCTCATCTGCACGAGACATGATGATCTGCGGTCCGCGAGTTGTTTGTCGAACTTCGGAGAGATATCCCTGAATACGATCGCCTGGCTTATAAGACTCACCAGGGATTTGTTCTCGAGGCGGAATATAAGCCTCCGTTCTTCCTAAATCGACAACAATTGCGCCCTTTTCTACTCGGCGAGCAATCCCTGAAGCTATTTCACCCTTTCGTTCTTCAAACTCATTAAAAATAATAGATCTTTCAGCATCACGAACTTTTTGCATGATAATTTGTTTGGCTGTTTGAGCCGCAATTCGGCCTAACTCACCCGCATCCATTTTGATTCCGATGGAGTCACCCTCTTGAGCTTGAGGGTCTAACTTCAAAGCTTCATCCATCGGAATTTCAACTTCTTCATCAATGTATTTTTCACGAGGCACAACCTCTTTAAATTGAAAAAGTTCGACCTCACCAGTGTCATCGTTATAAGTAGCTTCAATCTCGCGATATGTTCCATACTTTTTGCGAGCAGCTACCAACATCCCTTGAGTGATCGCTTCGACCACGACTTGCTTGTCGATTCCTTTGTCTTTACCGACTTGCTCAATAACGCGACTGAGATCCGTAAACATATTTTCAGCCATTGCAGTAACCTCTTTTGTTATTTCTTTTGTCCCTTAGTAAGTTCAAAAACAATTTTAGACTTTTCGATGGCGGATAAAGGAATACTCACTTCCATATCCTTAACTTGAAAACTTAACTTCTGCCCATCGAAAGCCCTTAAAACATCTTCAATTTGCTTCGCATTTTTAAGTTTTTTATCAGCGACGCCATAATTCTCGAATGTCCCCGACGTCTTGACCCAGATCTTTCTTCCAACAGCCTTCTCAAAATGCCAAGGTCGTCGCAACCAGCGATCTAAGCCCGGCGTGGAAACCTCAAGATAATAAGCCTCTCCGGGGATGACATCCTGTTCATCGAGAAGGGTGTCTAAGGCTCGAGAGACCCTAGAACAGTCGTCGATACTCACGCCCGTTGGTTCATCACCCTCAACTATTCCCTTGCAAACTTCTTTATCGATAAAGAGTCGAAGAGTGCGGCCTTTGCCTATACCAACAAATTCGATGTCGTAAAGTATGCAGCCTTCTTGAGCCGCTACTTCTTGCGCCATCTTTTCAACTCTGTCCATCCATGATGGATTTGATTCGGTCATTAACTAAAGTCTTTCGCTAATAATAAAAAAAGGCCCAACTAGGGCCTTTCGATTGCAGAACTTAGCAAAAAACTTCAAGGAGAGCAAGGGTTTATCGCAAAGTATATAGCCATGCACTTCCTCCCCCAGGATAGTAATTGGCGCGAACCCCCATACGACAGAACCCTAAAGACTCATAAAGCCCCCAGGCCCCCTTATTTTCGCAATGGACTTCAAGCCACAATTCTTTGTCTGCAGGTTTTATAACGATAATATGACTTAGGAGGCTCCGCATCAAACCCTGTCCCCAAAACTCTGGGTGGCTTGCGACCACCGATATCTCCCAAGCTACAGGGGTCACTCGGTAGAGTACAAAGTTGACCAGGCGTTGACCATGAAAGGTTCCCCAGCCTTCGGTTGAATGAAACTCTGCCTGTAAAGTTTCTGCAGGCCAGTGAAACCCAATCAAATCACGATGACAACGGTACAGGTCTGAAACCACTTGCTGAACACGCCCCTCATCTAAAGGCTTTAGGGGGCGCATTTCATAACTCACTGAGGCCCAACCTTGTTGTTTGCACTTTCAGCAAGAATATTCCGTACCTTGTATTTACGTTTGATGATCTCAAACCAGGCTCGGGTTCTCTCTTCGAGTTGCTGTTGGCCCAAAAAACTCTTAACATTTTCCTTAAAACCCGAAAAAGAAAGCTCCCCAAATTTCAGTCGATTCTTTTCGTAATATGCCAGAGCCTCACTGTCACTAATGACACCCACCATTGAGCTGGTTTTAAAGCGAATAAATTCTTTCGCCGACAGTTTTTGCGCCACAAACTTTTTTAACTCAACGGCGCTGACCTCAAGGGACTGCCAAGTCGCCCGCCCCTCCATCGCTTTTTCTACTTTTCGCATCGCCTCTTGCACCTGATCTTCCGTCACCCGAGCAACGGAAAAATTATCGGCCTCTCTATGAACGACAATCTCCAAAAGAACTGCGGTGACCTCATTGACCATCGCCGGGTCTCCAAGCTTTAGATCAAAAGACTGAGCTTTCTCTTTTTGCGGAAAAAGCACGCGATCAATCGCCGCCGATATTTGCACTTCACGGCTAGTTACAACTCGATCACCAACTTGACCCACGGATTGAGAAACTACGTGTGTCGCAGCTAACGAAAAAAATGCCAACAAAACAATTAAAACTCTATACACAGCCTTAGAATGACACCAGTGCAAAAAAAAAGAAAGCCCTTATGAAGATGACATAAGGGCTTTCTGGTTCGAAACCGAATGACTAAAGATTAAAAATTCACTTTTGCTGCAATCGCGACTGTATAATAATTCAACTTTTCAATTGGAGTTCCGCCGCTAGACTGAAGTCCAGAAGTAAATACTGGCTGGTTGTTAACTCGGCTAGTAAGATTAAACATATAACGATACTCAAATCCAAGAGCGAAGTTCTTGTTAAACTCCAAATCCACTCCTGCCGTCACACCCAAGTCAAGGGCGTGTGAATCACTAGACGATCCCTTATACGGTTGGCCCATGTAAACCACATCACGCCAAGTATATTTACGATAACTATAAGAAGTAAGACCACCTAACACTGGACGAACCATGCCTGACATCAACTGATACTTAGCCGCAATGGCTCCCTGATATTGATCAGCATCAATTAACTTCGGATAATAGGGATTGTATGTCGCGTCCACTTGTTCAATCTCGTAATTTGAGAATAAAAATGATCCCTCGACAACCAAAGAGTCAAATTTAGTTCCCATCGCAGCACCGAACGAATAATTGCCGCGCACATTTGCGACGTCAGGATAATCACTCACGCCGGCAAGACCACTGAAGTAATAAGCTGATCGCCGCTTTTCAACAACTTCCTCGGCAACTTTTGCGCGAAGTTCGTCACGAACGATATCACGCAGATTTTCCTTGGGCTCCACAGGCTGCACAACAATTGGCTGTGCTGGCGCAGGCTGCGTTGACACAACAGTTACATTTGAATTTGTTTGTTCCAACTTATTGCCAAATAAAAGTTCCGCACGACGCTTCTCATCTTCGAGACGGGATTGCTCGAGCTTCTCGACGATCTTTTGCTCAGTTTGAATCTCAGCATCTTGACGAGACTTTCTCATGACTTCAGCCCGCGACTCCACCAGGGGCGTAGACTCAATAATGGCAACAGGCTGCTTTTGCACCTGAGATGTCTGAGTCTGAGCATTGGCATTTGAAGTCGGCGTTGCCTGATTCAATATATAGATAGGCTGAGCCCCATGATTAGCGGTTCCAGCTACGGAACCTGACACGGGAGCGGGAGTCGCAACAGCACTGCCGGCCTGCTTGTTTGCGTACATTTGGTCAAGCTCTTGATCGACTTCCGCATCGATATTCGCCCCTTGAGCCAAACTCAAATTTGGAGCGACCATCAAAGCCGCAAGGACAGAGAAATAGATACTTTTCATAAGAGTCTCCTCATCATTCAACTTTTGATCACTCACGGGTAAGAGCAACGCCTGTGCCAAAAAGACCCCAGCTCCTGCCCTCTGTCTAACTAGTTGATATTATGGGATGATCAACAAAGAGACCCGGAGTGCATTTCGGCCCCAAAATATCGATTTTGACTGCTTTTCAGACAATCACGTGAAAGGATTTCAAAAAATCACAAAAGAATCAGCAATCCGGGGTCAGCTGAATTTCAGGCAACTGCATATAAAAAGACGTAATCTGTATTCCTAGCCCTAAATTATGATTAAACAGCCTAATCTTAGCGTAGATACTCTACTTATTGGGACTTATCACCCCTAAATTCCTATCCTTTTTATAAGGTTCGCTTTTTTTCCTTGATATAAATCGAACACGACTCAATAGTCCGTTTCGCGAAAAAAATTAAATAATATTCAATCACTTGTAGAGGTTCAGATGTTTAATAAAATTGTCATTGTCGTCTCAGCATTTTGTTTTATCAACAATATCCCGAGGTACGCTCTAGCCACCTCGTCTTCAAGCAAACCTAGCGGCAGCAATCATAGCGGCAGCAATCATAGCGGCAGCAATCATAGCGGCAGCAATCATAGCGGCAGCAATCATGGCGGCAGCAATCATGGCGGCAGCAATCATGGCGGCAGCAATCATGGCGGCAGCAATCATGGCGGCAGCAATCATGGCGGCAGCAATCATGGCGGCAGCAATCATGGCGGCAGCAATCATGGCGGCAGCAATCATGGCGGCAGCAATCATGGCGGCAGCAACAACGGCGGCGGCAACAACGGCGGCGGCAACAACGGCGGCGGCAACAACGGCGGCGGCAACAACGGCGGCGGCAACAACGGCGGCGGCAACAACGGCGGCGGCAACAACGGCGGCGGCAACAACGGCGGCGGCAACAATGGCGGCGGCAACAATGGCGGCGGCAACAATGGCGGCGGCAACAATGGCGGCGGCAACAATGGTGGCGGCAACAATGGTGGCGGCAACAATGGTGGCGGCAACAATGGCGGCGGCAACAATGGTGGCGGCAACAATGGTGGCGGCAACAATGGCGGCGGCAACAATGGCGGCGGCAACAATGGCGGCGGCAACAATGGCGGCGGCAACAATGGTGGCGGCAACAATGGTGGCGGCAACAATGGTGGCGGCAACAATGGTGGCGGCAGGGGCAACAACGGCGGCGGCAACAACGGCGGCGGCAACAACGGCGGCTGGCAACAACGGCGGCAAGCGGCGGCAATGGCAGCAACGGCGGCGGCAACAACGGCGGCAATGGAAACAATGGCGGCAATGGCAACAACGGCGGCAATGGCAACAACGGCGGCAATGGCAACAACGGCGGCAATGGCAACAACGGCGGCAATGGCAACAACGGCGGCAATGGCAACAACGGCGGCAATGGCAACAACGGCGGCAATGGCAACAACGGCGGCAATGACAACAACGGCGGCAATGACAACAACGGCGGCAATGACAACAACGGCGGCAATGACAACAACGGCGGCAATGACAACAACGGCGGCAATGACAACAACGGCGGCAATGACAACAACGGCGGCAATGACAACAACGATGGCAATGCCGACAACGATGGCAATGACTCTTCCGATTCTGACAACTCTTCATCCGCTAGTAATGAGTCTACTGAGTTAAAAAAAGATAAACGAAAGGCCGAACTTAAATTTAAGTGGCAACCCGTTTTTTATCTTGATTTAGATTGGGGCAAAAAAGTTACGAATATGACCTTGCACAATCCAAAACTGGCTGCTCCCAACTCCCTGGTCATCGATGACTACACTGGTGGCTTAAGACTTGAAAGATATCACCTTATTGAAGGCGGCATTGGCGCCAGTGGAAACTGGTGGTATGAGGGTGCTGAAAATTACAAAAAACACTTAACTGCATTTGTTGGACTCATCCCCATTCTTGGATCACAAATGCATTCCATCCAATACGTAAACACAGTTAAAGAAGTTGAGCTTGTTCCAGAGATCACCTCGGTTCCAGACCAAGCAGTTCAATTAAAAACTTGGGCGGTTGGCGACAGCGTCAATTACCTTAAATCTGGTGGACTGATCT
Organism: Pseudobdellovibrionaceae bacterium; assembly: GCA_016719575.1. Taxonomy (GTDB): domain Bacteria; phylum Bdellovibrionota; class Bdellovibrionia; order Bdellovibrionales; family Bdellovibrionaceae; genus JACMRP01. Next base: position 80,427 of record JADJYV010000008.1, read on the forward strand.
TCTTTGCTGGGCTCGCTTACTCAGGCTATGGCCCTGGTGTCACGGCTATTGCAAAAGGCACATGGTCCGTCTTCGTACAAAAAAATAGCCCCACCGATGTCTACGTAAAAATAACCAAAGGCGATCTTAAATCATTTTCAACAACGATCGCCGGCGCCCTTGTCTCCGCTGGAGTCTCCACCTTTAAGGGAGCTGATCAAGGATTCTCATTCTTGATCAACACTCGGTCTAAGGTCGGTCAAAGAGCTTACGAAGACTTAGTTAGGGGAAATGTTGGAGCCGTACAAAAACTCGCCCTCGAAAACAAAGACGTTAGATACATTGACACCCAAAAAGTTGGTACGACTGCAAATTACTTCAACTTCTTCTTTGGTCTTCCAATACTAGCAAATGCAACATTTTCAGCTGGCAAACTGCACACATTCAGCCAAACGGATCTGATAATTGATACCTCGAAAGCTGACGTCCATTATGGCGTGTTTGTGCAAGATCAGAGAACAAAATTCTTTGGAACACATACAAACAACACAGCCTCGTTTGCCGGAGCTGCCTATAAAATCACCGACAGTAAAGGCACAGCAAACGGTTACTTTGGACAGTACGTTGTCAATGTTGGCGATGAGTCTTCCACAAGCGGAGATGTGAGTCGTTTTATTGATGAAGTGATAAGAAAATCTGGTCTCAGTCAGCAAATGAGCTTAATAATTCCGAAGGGGGATTATGACTATGCCAGTGCCAATTTAGAAGTCATCTATTCGCAAGTTCAAACGGACCGAATGATGAGTCTCGTTGCAAAAATGAATAAATATCAGTTTGCAAACTCATATACACAATATGTGGGAGATTACTTTTTTAAACTTGGCGACCCTTGGAAACTTTGTGCAGATGCTAGCGTGGACTACACCCAGTGCGTAGACAAAGTTAAAGCTCGTACTGAGTCTGCATTGCTGGAAATGTGGGAGTCTCTAACAAAAATGAAGGCAAACATTAACAATCCTGAGGCGTTTGCAAAGGCTTACGGCCAATTTGGCAAAGGCGCTACCGAAAACGCCCTGACCTTTCAGGTGTCGTTGGTTCTGGCCGGTGAAGGCGTTGAGTTATACTATCGCATCGAAGGCGCTCGCTTCTCTCTTTACGAACTTTACTTCCAAACCACGAAAACTCCAGGAAGCTTTAAAGTTGTGAGCAAACCAGGACAACCGCTTCCGGTCTCTGCACCTGTAACAAGAGCAGATAGGAATCGCGGTATTATCGTGGCACCAAACTACCCAGTTTACCCACCAGTAAATCCTTAATGTTAGTCGAGTGTTTGAACATCGGCGGAGCAGGTCATTTCGATCGCGCTTCCGCCGGCAACGGCAGATAAACGCCCATGGTTTGTGCCGCTATCCAGAACCAAACGGAGATCGCCTCTAGTTACAACGGTGCGAAGACCTAAAACCAAATTGCCTCCAGCAAGAGTTGTATTGATAATTTCTGCCTGCTGTGTAAAAGGAACCCCAAACCGGTTTACATTGGTAATATTCAAATACGCTCGCCCAAGATAAGTCCCCACTAAAGACACCTTGGTGAGTCCCAATGTTCCTTCAATGCTGGAACAGCTGAGGGCTTTAATTTGAGCTGGGGAGGCTTGCGCTCCACCGTTAAGACCTAAGGAAAGACATAAAAAAACAAGAACCTTTTTCATAAAACATCCTTCGTAATTAGTTTATCAAGAATATCATCCGGTGATTTATACCCCAATACGTCAGAGATTTACACAAATCCAACGAGCGCAGAAATAAAGTAAGCACTGTCAAAAACTTCGACTATCTTTGCCCTCGCTCACGCGGCTGTCGTGGTGAGTACTTAATAACTTCTTAAACCAGGTAGCGTTATACGCAACTCAGGAGCATATTATGCATCTCTTCTTTGGCAGCCGCTGAATACCTTGACGCAAATAAAGGTGACCAGTTAGTGTCATTTGAAACATGGGAAAAATTTATGAACTTTATTGTTAGCTTCTTTATTCTTTCGACTTCGTTGTTGGCCCAGGCCCAGACCGTTGAAAAGGTTGCCGGCAACGAAGCCATTATTGTTATCCAATCAACCGAGCGGCTTTCAGTCGGTGACAAAGTTTACTTTCTTACCGAAGATCTTGATGTCTCTGGGCAGGGGGAGATTACAAAAGTTTCGCCTGTTGGAAATAAAGCTGTCGCAAAAGTTCTTGCCGGAATTGCAAAGAAGGGCATGAGCCTCGAAAAGGCCTCCGCCAAATCCCCCAAAGCCGCTGACAACTCAGAAAAACCAGCCCCCTTAAGAGAGCCCTTGAGTGAAGAAGATCGTCGCGCGCTACAAATCGGTGAAATTAGCACCACGGCCTATGTTGTCGGTGGAATCATTGGAACATACCCCGTGGGTCTCGGCATCGGCCATGCAATTCAAGGTCGTTATTTGGACAAAGGATGGATTTTTACTGTTGGCGAACTTGGCTCTGTTGCACTTCTTGTTGCTGGGGTTGGCGACTGCTATTCGGCTGCTCTCGGAGGCTACACAAAGTGCAATAGTGGACTTACCTGGCTCGGACTCATGGGCTATGTCGGATTTCGAATTTGGGAGATCATTGATGTCTGGGCGGCACCACCAGAAATCAATCGCCGCTACCGAGAAATAAAAGGACGCACAGGGTCCCAAGTTTCGCTAAGCCCCCTGCTTACAGCAACTCATGATGGAGCCGTTCTTGGCCTCAAGATGACCTTCTAATTTAAGCGAAAACTACTCCTCGGCGAAGACACGGCGAGGGGGCATGTCCTCCTCGTATTTCAAAAGATGCAGCGTAGGCACTGCAACTTCGAGAGATTTCTTGGTGATAATCAGCGCATGATGATTGCGAAATTCCACTTCAATTCCGGGTATTTTTCGAACCCAGTCAACAACAGATAGACGCTCTCCGTTTTTTCCAACAATCCAGGTGCGATTGAAGTTGGTATGAATAAAAAGCTTTCCTCCAACTTCGAGGTGCTTGAGTGTCGTCTCGAAATAATGATCTAGACGAGAGGTGTAACTAAAAATTCCGAAATTGTCTGAGCCCAAGCGATAGCTCGGAAGCGACGTCAAATCTTCAAAGAAAATTCCCTTAAGTATCTTTAACTTTTCCCCGCGGTACTTCGGAAACCACCTCGTGTACTTATAAGTAATCGCCAAAACATTTGCACGCTCTTCAACGTCCTTGAGTGGAAATTCGACCTTAGCATTGGGAAGAACTCTCTTCGGATTCAGCGAAAGATATTCCTCTGCTGCTTTTGCCTTCCCCGCTCCAAAATCAATCCACAAGTCTGTGCTACGCAAGTGATCAAGGGCAACAATGAAGTCTCTAGTCAAATCAGAAATATACTCCCAAAGACCTCGTGAGGTTTCAAAACCATCCTCACGAATGAGCCGGGTGTCTAAACCTTTTACAGCGTCAAAATTTGCCTGACTTGTATTGAGCCTAAAGACCTCGCTACAGGTCAGTGCTGAGCCATAACTCACCCAGGGGATCCATAGCAGTGCCAAAGTTAAAACGAATCTCATCCCCCAATTCATTACAAATCCTGTGCCTGCACAAAGTTTCTTCTTGAATTAGTAGTCACACTCTCTCACGAGAGGCTGGGAGCGGCAGAGCCCCATTCCCTTTTCTTTGGAGACCTCACTCGCTTCGCTCCACTCGCCATTGGCATTGCAACGGCGGCGGACACAACGAACTTCTGGCTTCTCGAACAGACAACTTTTTTTCTCTTTTTTAGGGTTCCCTTCACAAGTCCAAGAACATTGATTCAGATTCCCGTTTGGAGACTTGCAAATAGCCAAGGTATTTCCATTCCCTTCGTCGACTGCTTTTTTGATGGAAGTCTTAGCTTCAGTCTTTTTTATTTTTTTCTTCAAAGGCGCAAGCGAATACATTTCTTTTTCTTCAGAACTGAGAGGCTGAACAAGGCCTAGCTTCCCCTGAGGAATTTTTTTTCCCTTGAGAAGAATATCGTAAACAATCTGCCCACCATCTAAAACTCCTTGAAAGGAACATTTCTGTCCGGTACCCACCAGAGCTACATCCTCAGCGTTCATGGCTGAAAATGACATCGACCCTAGAATCACCTTCACTTCGGCCAAAGCTGCCTTTGGATCAAAACTAAAAACAAAATCCCCAACTGGACTCAAAAACTCAAACACGTCCGAACGCAAGGAAACGTTGTAAGTCTTTTCCGGACCTTCCTGCCAACGCATCCGTCCGTATTTTAACAAAACCACCGGAGCCTCTCCGGTCTCCCAGCTAATGGCGGGTATCTCGATACTCCCGCCCCCATACAAGCGCAGTTTCCGCTGAGCATCTACTTGAATCAGAACCTGCCCATTTTCTTCCGTTTCGAAGCTGGCTTTTTCAATCAGCACTTGCTTGTTTTTTAACACCGCAAGTTTACCGTCGCGATCCGTCCATTTTACTTTACCTACCACCTCAACAACAAAAGGGTATTTGGGTGCTGCCAACGCCACCCCACCAAAGAAAATAAAACTTAAAGCAACACTTAATGTTTTCACTTCTGACCGCCTTGCTTTAACTCGAGCTCCCAATGTTTTGCCTGTCTTAAAAAAACCGAATAGGCAGCCCCCACCGCAATAATAAACCCGGGAAGACCGTCTAAAAATCCCCGCTTGATAAAGTAACACTCTATAAATTTTGTCCAAGGCTTTAAAAGGAGTTTAAAAAGAGAAAACTTCTTGCCGGTAGATTTTAAAGTCTGTGCTCCCAAACTCGAATATTTATCGTTCGTCAAAACCTGATCGCTTAAGTTCTCAAACACCCAATGCAAAATTGGAGCTTGAAATCTCTGTTTATGTTCAGCATTAACTTTTTCGTGCAACTTGTCGTTTGACCAGGACAAATGCTTTCGATTGAAAAGCCGGAGTTGATAATCCGGAAACCACCCTCCATAACAAATCCAACGCCCTAAATGCCATGACTTGCGAGGAATTTCATAACCAACGCTTTCTTGTAGGCTGGTAAAGCGATTTATAATTTCTTGCTGTAATTCGGAACTAAGCGCCTCATCCGCATCGAGCGAAAGAATCCAATCATGCTTTGCCAGTTGAACAGCAAAGGCTTTTTGCGGCCCATATCCCTTCCATTTTTCAACAAAGACTCGACTGCCTAAGGATTCGGCAATCTGAACTGTGCGATCCGTCGAAAAGCTATCTACCACCACAACATCTGAGGCAAATGGCACCGACTGCAGGCAACGGGCAATATTTTTTTCTTCATTCAAAGTGATGACAACAAGGCTAATTGGTAATTTCATAGATTAATAAAAGTCCCAAGCCTTCATTGTCTTGTCAAACATAAGTCGAATCGTTAACATCTCACTTCAACCTGCGAAAGGAAGACTCATGAGCATCAAACAATTATTCGCTGGCATTTTAAGCAGTCTGCTTCTTTCATCTATGGCTGAAGCCTATCTCACCATGAGTGAGTCCACCGAAATCCCAAAGGCCGCAGACTACCAAGTTGGAGTTGAACCTCAGTTCTTGACCGACAACGGTGGTGGGACCAATATCACTGGATTTTTTGACGCCCCCTTCAACGAAGCCACCAGTAGCCGACTCTGGCTCGGTGCCGGAACCGTTGATTTTAACGTTGGCGCCACGATGAAGTACGTCCCTTTTCCTGATATCGACAACCAACCCGGAATTGGCTTTCGTGCCGGGGGATTCTTTGCGAGAAGATCCACCCTCAATATTTTAACTCTTCAACTCGCCACCCTTTTCAGTAAAAAAGTTGAAACGAACTCTGGCCTGTGGATCCCCTATGCCGCCGTCGCCCTCGACCTTACAAACACTAAAGATAGAAACTTCACTGGATCCCAGGTAATGTTTGGAACAGAATTTAAGACCTCTGAGTTGCCCTCCATGTACTTTGGCGCCGAAGTTGGTCTTAATTTAAGCGAAACTTTTTCTTACATTGCGGGAACAGTGACCTTCCCCTTCGATTCAAGCAAAGGACTTTTCTAAATCATATGGAGATTTTCTCTTGGCTGACCAAATCTGATTCAAATGCGGCTGCGGATATCTACGTCGACCTTGGCACTGCAAACACCTTGATTGCCGCTCGTGGAAAAGGCGTCATCCTCAATGAACCTTCGCTCATTGCATTTAGCCAATCTGCTCCTGGAAAAAGAAAGATTCTCGGCGTGGGACTTGAAGCACAAGAAAAGCTTTTAAAAACCCCAGGGAATATTGTGGCCCAAAAGCCTATCCGCGATGGCGTCATTGCTGACTTTGAAACCACACAAATGATGCTCAAGCACTTTCTAAGCAAGCCTGGAGTAAAATCTACTTTTTCTCGACCGCGCGTGGTCGTGTCCTTACCCTACGGGGTCACTGATGTTGAAAAAAGAGCCGTTGTTGAGGCCTGCAAATGGGCTGGAGCCAAACAGGTTTTTTTGATCGATGAGCCTATGGCTGCTGCCATCGGCGCAGGACTTCCTGTCAAGGCCGCCAAAGGAAACATGATCATTGACATCGGAGGAGGCACCACCGAAGTTGCCGTGATTGCTCTTGCTGATATCGTCTACTGCCAAGCTGTTCGGGTTGGTGGTCATCGTCTTGACGATGCCATTATCGACTATTTTAAAAAAACAAAGAAGTTTATATTCTCAGAGCAAACAGCAGAACACCTTAAGACCACTCTTGGAACAGCCGTTCCCAAAAAAGATATTCGGACCGCCACAGTGAGCGGTCGCGATTTTGAAACAGGCCTGTCAAAAACTCTTGAGGTTTCGTCCGAAGATGTTGGTCTTGCGATGAACGATGCCATTCAAGAAATTATCAATGCCATCCATCTCGCTCTTGAAAATACGCCGCCGGAATTAGTCTCTGATATCATTGAAAATGGAATTATGCTCGCCGGCGGTGGCGCCCTAATACGCGAACTCGATTTGCGGATTCAAAATGAAGTGCGCCTTGATGTTCGGATTGCCGAGAGTCCCCTCACTGCCATTGCTAAAGGTGGCGAAGCCGTTTTAAGCGATCCCGAACTGCTTGAAAAAATTCAGCTAGAAATTTAATTGCCTAAGCCCATATCCTCTAATAACAATCGTCGCAAGGTGGGAGCTATCAATCCAACTTTGCCATCTCCAATGTTCTTTCCTTCGAAGCTCGTGATCGGCAAAACATCAAGAGTCGTGCCCATCATCATGACCTCTTTGGCGTTTAAAATATCCTTCTCGGTCAGGTCCCTTTCCTCTAAACCTCGAATAGCTTTCTGCTCAACCAAGGACTTCGCCAAATGAAAAACCCTCATCATCGTCGTTCCCCTTAATACTTGCCGAAGGCTGGGCCTTAGTAAGTTGCCGGCAGCATCAAGAAGCACAATGTTTTCGGTGCTGCCTTCGGTTAAGAACCCCTGTTGATCAAAACCCACAGTAAAATCCAAACCGCGATCGACGGCTTCTTTTTTCATCATAACATTTTGCAGGTAATTACAGGACTTGATCGTTGCAAACCAAGGGTCCTTGGGGAGCACCTGGCTTTTACCAATCGAGGCGCCGAGTCTGTATTTTTCCTCCGGCAGCGACTTTAGTTCTGTGACCACGACATAGAGCTGGGTTCCGACCGAATCATAGGGATTGGTAGTAAAGCCTCCAGGTCCGCGTGATAAAAAAACACGAAGCACAGCTTCCACCGCCCCACTAGCGCGAATCGTGTCCATAAGTATCGTCGCCAAATGATCTCGCGAGAACGGCCACTTCATCCCGAGCTGAAGAGCTGAAGACTCAAGTCTGTCCAAATGATCTTGTAGAAGATAGATCTCCCCCCGAACGTATTTCATTGCTTCAAACACTCCATCACCTCGATGCACGAGATGATCATCAATCGGGATTAGCATCAGCGCTGGGTCTTTAACAATGCCGCCGTACCATGACGAATACATCGCTAAATACGTCTTCTTCTGTTGATAGGAGTAGAGATTTATTTTTTTTAAAATTTCATCGGACGATAGCAGAGGAATGCTCATTAAGACTCCTTTTTAATACCATTTAAGGTACCATTGGATTTTAGGATTATTATGCAATTATCACCCAAGAAGGGGGAATTATGAAATTATTTTGGTACGGATTATTCCTAATAGGAATTTCTGCCTGCGCTCTTAAACCTGCGAACGAAAAGGAGACAAAGGTAACAGTTCAAAGTCCAGCGACGGAGCCGGCTGCACCAGCTCTCCCGCCCCCTCCTCCCGCCGCTCCCCCTTCGGTGACTACTCCAGCGGCTGCTTCGCACCGCCATGCCGGAAGTGTTTCTGCAAGTAAAGCCCTTGGCTGGCTTAAAAATGGCAACATTCGTTTTATGAAGCCCTCACTTCGTAAAGATGGGCAAAGTGCCACTGACAGGGGCCGCCTTACGAAGGGACAGTATCCTCACTCAATCATACTTTCTTGCAGCGATTCCAGAGTGCCGCCCGAAGTGATTTTTGACCAGAAATTAGGAGAGATCTTTGTTGTGCGCGTTGCTGGGGAAGTTTTAGATGCCGCCAGCCTTGCAAGCATCGAATATGGAGTTGAACACTTGGGTAGCAATTTGATTGTTGTTTTAGGACATGATTCCTGCGGGGCCGTTCGTGCCGCCCATGGAACTCTTGACGGCTCTGACGCGGGCAGCCCTTGGCTCAACAAACTCGTCGGCGATATTCATCCACGTCTTCGAAGCTTTGCCGGCAAACCTCTTTCGCAAGGCGGTGTCGTTGAGGGCTGGGCCAATGCCGAAGGTGTCGCCAAAGATTTGGTTCAGCGCTCTCAAATCGTGCGTGACGCCGTCAATAGCGGTGAGGTAAAAATTCAATCGGCCTTGTATCATTTGCAAACCGGGGAAGTCGACTTTAAGTAGTCCTCAAAAAAAGGAGATCTGATGAGCGCACAACCAAGAAAAATTTTGATGACCTGTGCGCTCCCCTACGCCAATGGTTACATCCACATCGGTCACCTGGTAGAATATCTGCAAGCTGACTTCTGGAACCGCTTTCAAAATATGCGTGGCCATCAGTGTGTTTTTATTTGCGCCGATGACACCCACGGCACTCCGATCATGGTCAAAGCCCGAGAGCTTGGGATCACTCCTGAGGCTCTTATTGCCAAAAGCTTCGACGAACACACAAAAGACTTTAAAGATTTTCAAATCGAATTCGCACACTTTGGCTCCACGAACTCAAAAGAAAACCGCGAACTCTGCGAAGAATTTTACAAAAAAATGAGCGCCAAGGGCCACATTGCCAAACGTCCCATTGATCAACTTTATTGTGAACATGACGGCATGTTTTTGCCCGATCGTTTCGTCAAAGGCACATGCCCCAAATGCGGCGCCAAAGAGCAGTACGGTGATTCTTGTGACGTCTGCGGAGCAACCTACTCTCCGGCCGAAATGAAGGACTCTCACTGTTCTCTCTGCGGCACACCCCCCGTAAAAAAAGCCTCACAGCATATTTTCTTTAAATTAAATGACTTCAAAAACTATCTACAAGAGTGGCTCCCCGCGCACACCGCCCCCGAGGTTTCTAAAAAAATGATGGAGTGGTTTGCAGAGGACCTCAGGGATTGGGATATTTCTCGCGATGAACCTTACTTTGGTTTTGCCATCCCTGGCGAAGAAAAAAAATTCTTCTATGTGTGGGTCGATGCCCCCATGGGTTACGTCTCAACCACAAAACAATGGTGCGCAAATTCTGATTCTTCTTTTGAAGAATTTTGGAAGAACAACCAGTCGACAGAGGTCTATCATTTTATCGGTAAAGACATTACTTACTTTCACACTCTATTTTGGCCGGCTCTTCTAAAAGCGGCAGATTTTCGCTCGCCGACCCAGGTTTTTGTTCATGGGCACCTCATGGTCAATGGCGAAAAAATGTCGAAGTCAAAGGGCACTTTTATCGCCGCCAGAACCTACTTAAATCATCTCAATCCTGAGTTCTTACGCTATTACTACGCTACCAAGTTGGGTGGCACAATCGACGATATTGATTTAAACCTTGAGGACTTTGTCAGCAGAGTCAATTCAGACCTGGTTGGTAAAATCACCAATCTGGCCTCTCGAGGGGCGCAGATGCTCAAGAAAAAAATGGACGGAGTGATGAGTATACCTGATACGCAGGGACAAAAGCTAATCACTATGGCTCAAAACAGCTCTGAAGAAATTGCTAAACATTATGAGGCTCGTGACTTTACCAAAGTGACTCACGAAATTCGTGCGCTCGCGGATGAGGCCAATCGCTACTTTGATGAAAAAGCTCCGTGGAAAACTCTCGAAAGTGACCCCGCTGCGACAAAGCAAGTTCTCACCACAACTTTGAATGTTTTCAGAATTTTGAGTATTTATCTAAAGCCGGTACTCCCTCACTACACCGCCAAGGTAGAAAAGCTCTTCGGCGAAAAGCCCTATCTATGGTCGGATATTCAAAAAACTCTTTCAAACTCTCGCATTGCTGATTACGAACACCTTGCCAATCGCATTGAGCCTGACAAAATCACAGCGATGCTTGAAGAGTCTCGGGCCCTCAATGAATCAATGATGAAAAAAACTGTGGCGGTAAAAACTCCCCCACAAACTTCAGAAAAAACAGCCGAAATAGAGTTTGACGACTTCATGAAAATTGACCTGCGCATTGCCGTGGTGATTGAAGCAGAAGAAATCAAGGAAGCCGACAAGTTGTTGCGCCTCAAGGTTGATATCGGCGGGGAGACCCGACAAATCATCGCCGGCATCAAGGCGGCCTACTCGCCAGAAAAATTAATTGGTCGCCAGGTGCTTGTCTGTGCCAACTTAAAGCCGCGCAAGATGAAGTTCGGAATGTCCGAAGGGATGGTTCTTGCCGCTGGCGAGGGGGGCTCGGATCTATTTGTTCTGAGTCCGGACAGTGGAGCCAAGCCCGGTCAGCGCGTTAAATAAACCCCATGACGCCCAAAGAATTAAAGGTCCTACAAAACATTCACCTCATGATGCTCGAACTTGAGCGCGAGTCTCCTCACGGATTTTCGCCAGAGAAAATCAATGCGCTCAAAGAGCTTCTGGGTGTATTTATAAACCACGAAGAACTCGAACTACGCAAAGTTTCTGAAATTGCCAAACATCTTCATTCGTCGATGTCAGAAAAGCATTATGTTTCATTTCTTGTGCCGATCGAAAGGCTCTTACAAAAATCCTTACGCGACGATGAGTTTTTAATTCTTAGTGAGGACAAGGCTCCGTCGCAAATAGAAAAAATTCCTTTGGTGCTGGTGCTTTACAATTTACGTTCGGCCTTTAACGTCGGCTCAATTTTTAGAACAGCGGAGTGTTTTGGTGTCCGCAAGATTTTTCTTTGTGGCTATACCCCCTTGCCGACTCAAGACAAACTTGCAAAAACTGCCATGGGCACGCAGTCACTAATTGAGTGGCAAGAGGCAGCGAAAATTTTTGATCTTGTAAGAGAGCTCAAAAGCGACGGCTATCAAATCGTATCCCTAGAAACCACCTCCCACGCAAGACCTGTGCAAGAGGATTTTAAAAAGCAACCCACCGCGCTCATTGTCGGCAACGAGCGCTTCGGCATTGATCGAGATATTTTAGATATTAGCGATCAGGTGCGCAAGATACCCCTGCGAGGTCATAAAAACTCTCTCAACGTGGGCGCGGCGCTTGCGATTGCAACCTACGAATTTTCAAGGCAGTTCACTTTATGAAAATGGAACCCATTGGTTTTTATTACTCTGAAGCCAAAGCCCCCTATGAAGCCCCCCGGCAGCCTCTTGAACGCATCATCACTCGCGGAGAAATCATTTTGAAATCGGGGCAGCAGTTTGAACAGGCCCTTGAAAACCTTGAAGGTTTTGAGCGTATTTGGTTGATTTACCAATTTCATCACAATAATCACTGGAAACCCAAAGTTCTTCCGCCGCGAGGGAGCCCCACAAAAGTCGGCGTCTTTGCAACGAGAGCCCCCTACCGTCCCAATCCGATAGGCATGAGTTGTGTCAGGCTGATCAAAGTTAAAGGCCTCAAGCTTGTTGTTGAAGGAGCTGACCTCCTCGACCAAACTCCTCTATTGGATATCAAACCCTATCTCCCCTACGCGGATTCTTTTGCTGACTCAAAAATGGGTTGGCTCGAAGGCGTTGAAAAGAACTCTGTGCAGTTCACCTCTGAGGCTTTAGAAAAGATCAACTTTTTGTCGTCAGCGGGACTCACTCAAATGAAAGATTTCATCCTCAATCAACTCGAGTATGACGCCCTCAATGCCGAAAAAAAACGAGTCTCTAAAGTTGAATCCGACTATTTACTAGCCTACAAAACTTGGCGAATTAAATTTTCTTATAACCAAGAACAAAAAAATATTTTAGTGCTGGATATTACTTCGGGTTATAGTCAAAAAGATTGGTCTGAATCTGCCGACTCCTATGGCGACAAGACACTCCATCAGCATTTTCTCTCAAAATACTAAGAAGCTCGAGCTAAGTTGGCAGCTTTTGGCCCGTGAGAATTGCTTTTCCAATGAAAGCATTGCTTGATCAGTGGCGCGCAAAAAACCAATCGCAAGCCGCCACCAATTGCGAATAGAATCCAATAGCTATGCTTGTACTCGCCCATAAAATGAAGGAGCTGGCCGCCAACAAGAGTTCCGCCAATAATGGCGACAGAATTCAGTAAATTGTAGACTGTCAAAAACGGGATTTTTTCTTGTTGCTTAAGATCCTTAAAAAAGATCAAAGAAAGACCAAACTCAAAACAGCCCCAAGTCAGACCGCTCAGTAATTGCAGGACGATGATGAAATAATAGTTTTCACTCAGAGCCCAGAGGGCCGCCATGGGTGAGACCATAACTATGCCTGCAATTAACAAACGAAACCCATCCAAGTTATTTTTTGCATTTTGAATCAACGATAGAGATAAAATCTTACCCACCATCATCGTTGCAATCGCCACCATGTACTGACCATAATTCATCTTGAGCTGCGCCAGCATATAAGGGGCCACAAATGGAGAACTCACGTGCACAGCCATCTGAAATGGCACTAAGTACATAAAAAATTTCTTTTTATGCTGCCCGCGCCAAAAAATATTCCACGAATCACGCAAACGATGGGCTTGATCCTCAAGGCCCCAGTCTTTGATAAAAATTTTCTTTGACAAAACCAGCGACGAAATCGCTCTACAAGCAAAGGCGAATAAAAACAGCAACGAAAATACTGAGGTAAAGGGGCCCACCTCAACTTTGTTGTGCAAAGCCACTCCGCCGCCGACAATACCCACCAAAATTCCGAGCTGAGAAATGCGAATGCGCCGAGAAAAATACTTTGCACTTCGTTCCTCAGGTACGAGTCGCCCCATCCAAAAATTCCAAGCGGCTCCCGCAGAGAACCCAGCTCCCCAATAAAGGGTCAAAACTGCGAATAGAACCCAAAAATTTGGAGCTTTGGTTAAAGAAAAATAAAGCAAAGGCAGAAAAGCTAAGGCTTGTATAAATGCCGACAAGACAACCCAATATTTATGAGAATTCACTCGGTGCAAAATCTTTGGAGTAAAAAGCTGAAGCACGGCCCCACCCACCAGGGGCAGCGTTGCAAGATATCCAGCAAAAATCTCACCCATGCCAATGGCAACAACATATGCTGGCAAATATGATTCCCCGGCTCCAACCATAAGACTACAGAGAAAGGCGTCGATATTTGATAATTTTAAGCTTTTTTCGATCTTTTGAGCGGACATGGATTCATTATATTCACGACACAATGCACACGCACGAGCCTTAAAAAGAGCTGGCCCAAGGTCTTTGGATGAATTGCAAAATTCCGTTCCCAAGTGAATAAAAGAATACAAGCATGGCCATAGCCATGAGGTAAGAAAACAACACTAAGATTCCATCCTCTTCTAGTTGCGCTAGAGAAAGTGCAATGATCACTATCGCCGGCACCGTATTAGTAAATGGAATTGGCAACGGCAAAAGCAAAAACAAAGAACTTGATAAAACAACACACAGATTTAAAAGACGAAAGCCCCAAAAGTGAGTTAAAAATATCATCCGAGGTCTTAAAAACCTTTCTAGATGGCCCCATATTTTTTCAGAAACTTTAACTACCCGATTCATAGCTTTTTGCGGAACCGATCTGTTTTGAAAGCGTTTGGGTATCCACGGAGGCCAATTAAAAAACTGAAACACAGAAAGGACTATAATCACAACTCCCACCGGCGTCGACACTCCAGGTAGAGGTATTGGCTGCAAAAAAAATACACACAAAAGCAATCTTAATATCCCATGTCCCAACTCACCTAGAAGGATCACGAGAGTTCCAAGGGTTAGAGGGTGCTTTTGATTCTCTTTTTCAATAATTTCAAGTGCGGCCATCAAACGACTTGGTTTTTGCATCAATTGACTCTATTCAAAACTGAGGCATACTTCAAGGGGCACATGATCAGAGCCCTTGAAACCGTGCAAAATCTCAGTTGAATGGACCCTTACTCCGCGAACAAAAATATGATCTAACTTAAAAAATCTATTGTCGTTTGAAAACTCAACAGGGGTCAGATTGATTTGCGAGAGCATTTGAACCAATAGAATCCAGCGCCGCGTATTCCAAGTATTAAAGTCACCAGCAAAAATCAAGGGTCCTTTGTGAGCTTCAATCTGCCGAATTTTTTCTTCGATCGACTTTATAAACAACTGCGTTGTCGTAAAATTTAAAGAATGAGTGTTGACCACCAGCAAGCGATCAGCTCTTCCTTGTATTTTAAACTGAGAAAGTAAAGCAATTTTCGGTGTCAGAACAAAAAGCTCCCGGCTTTTTGTTCGTATAAACTTAAGATCATAAGATTCAGCCCGCGCGCCGATAACGACGCCTGTTGCCAATTGAGGATTAAGATGAAAACTGGCTGCCATATTCCAAGCGTATGTCGCAAAAGACTCTCGCCAAATCTTTGGCATTTGATGATCACTGACGGCTTCTTGCAAAAGCACCAGATCGTGGCCACGAATGATCTCTTTGAATTCTTGCGCCCAACGCGGATCTTTACCTTTATAAACATTCCAGATAAGGATTTTTATATTGTTGTCAGGTAATTTTTTTTCACTAAAAGAGCCTACAGAAATAAGACTTTTTTCCTCAGTAGGAATAGAAAACGGATTTTCAAAAAGGCTTTTTTTTCGTGAATTTGGCAAAACCGTCTTCCTTACGAAGCTTTTTGTTTGGCACTAGACGCTGAACCTGACTTCTGATCATAGTCATCAACGAGGTCATTGAGATAATTTTGTGCCTTGTATTTTGATATGGACTTAGCAGCATCCTTCTGCACATGCATATGTGTCACCCCTTGATTTTTGAGTCGGTCGAGTTGCTTGTTATAGAAGACTCCACCTTTGGGGGTGTAAAGAACGTATTTGTTGTTGTTTGGAAGATACATGTACAAATCAAATTCGATGGGACGATCACCAACAAGGTCACCGATATGGAGCTTGGCCATATCATGGTGCTGAGATTCCTCGAGTATAACCTTTGGCGGACGACGCGGAAAAAATGCCATCGCAACTTCGTTGCCTTTATGAACTGACTTTCTCAGAAAGTCGGCGTATTCTAGGGCCCAGGGCTCAAACTCAACCTGCTTAATTCTTAATCCCAGCGCATCGTCTTCACTCACGTCTTCACCATTGTCTTTTAAAAACTTAAAGAGACGCTGCTTGATTGTCGTAATAAAATCAGTTTCCATTTTTTTATTATTGCCCATTACCGCGACTAAGTATCCAGAGAAACGTTCGGACTCAACCATAATGCAAGCCATATTGCTCGCCACTTCAATCTTTTCATGAATAACGCCGTCATGATTTTCTGTAGACTCATCGAGGGCCTGCTGAGTGCCCTTGGCAATCAGCGTCTGGTTGGCATCGCTTCGGTCTTGGCGTTCTTTCAAAAATCGCACACGATCTTCGCTAAGGTCTGTTGGTTTCCAGAGAGGCGTCGCCGCATTCTGCTTTGCTCGGCGATACTCTCGCGACCCCTGGGGTTCCATTTCGAGGGCCGTCAAATCATCTTTTCGCAATTAGGTCTTGGACTTTAGCAATGGCCAATTCTGAGTAGCAGTGCCCGGTGTTCTGAAGACTCGGAATACCCACCCAGATCGCCTCGAGATCCTTTTTGCACATAGGTCTGTCCGAATCCATTATGGCTCTCACCGGTTCCAGGCTTTCCTAGATCCTCATTTGTAGAGGATCCCGGCATGTAAGCAACTCCAGAGGAAGAGTCTTCTTCTTCATCGGCGGGTCTCGCGAAAATCAATCCGCTGTCGTTCTTGCTCGTCGAGGTGGTTGGAGCTGATCCTGTTGAAGAATGTGCAGAATCCTTACTCAAAAACTGACTCAAGAGACGGCTTGCCGCATCCTCGCCACCCTTAATTTCGATAGTGTTCGAACCGCCACCTTTGATCGATATCAAGTTATTATTTTTATTATCAGGACTAGTGCCAGACTTAAACTCAGTATTGGCGTTTTGCAAAGACTCACGTGTTTGCTGATCTTTGAGATATTTATTTACACAACGTTCAATTGCAGGGCCCGTAACCGGTGGATAGACCCGATATTCAGAGGCCGATTCATTGAGCATTTTATAAGAAATTGCATTTTGATTTTCTGCGAAGGCGATAGTTGCTACCGGAAATGCCTGAAGTAACAACTTAGGCAGGGCCCGGACTTTTTTATTAGGATGATCTACGCTAATCAAAACATAGCTTGGCTTTCCTTGGACAAGTTGAACCAAGGCTTCTTTTAGGTTTGGAGTCGAATAGATTTTCCAACCACGATTACGCAAGAAGGTCTCAACCGTGGTTAGGGCCCCCGCATTTGACTTTATTATCAACATCGTTTTTGGAAGTTCTTTTGTCGCATCGCTCATATTTTGCTTAACTTGCCTTTCGACAATTCGTTTCTAACTACTCACATATCGGTATCTTTTTATATTTTATACAGATATTTCGCTCGAGCAAAGGTCTAGTAATTTGGACCATTCTTCTGAATCTCAATATGATAAACTGGACTGAGCTGTCCGTCACAAGGCTATACCGTCTCAAACAATGGCCTTTGGCTTGCACCCACATTTGGGCATGATAAATCCAAGACGTTTTCAGAGAGACTGCCGTTTTTTTCATCTTAATTCCGGACTCGCCATCCGAGCTTGGCAAACCACTCTGCCTGCGGCGCGCTGGCGTCTTTTCTGCCGAGCCCTTTTAGAGTTGCAAACCCGAGAGGATTTTACGGCCCATGCTTTTGTTTTAATGGGAACGCATTTTCATTTGCTTTTCTCAACACACTCACTGCGGGAACATATCTTAGCCGAGGACTTGCATCAAATTTTGAGCCGCCTGTGTAATAAAACTTGGGATGCGCTTGAGCTTCCTCTCTTTTGCGATCCAATTCTGAGTGCTCAATATTACAAAAACGCCTACAAATACATCTATCGAAATCCTATCGAGGCCGGCCTTTGCCTGCGAGCTGAGGACTACGAATACAGCAGTCTTCACAGCCTGCTTGGACTCAGCTCTCAATCCGCTCCTGTTATTGACAATATGGGGCTGGTTCAGTCTCCGGCAAAAACACTCGAGTGGCTTAATCAAGATTTTGGAGAAGAACAGAGCTCTCTCCAAATATCAAACAAACCTAACTTCGTTTTCAGATTAGATATTTTTGTCGAATCCGCAGGATATCGCTAAAGACACGAAATATCTCACGGTATATTTTAACTTTTGAACCCGGAGCGTCTTCCCAAACACGCAGGGGGTATTCAATAATATGATGACCTTTAAGGCGAAGCATAATTTCGACGTCAAATATCCAGTTACTCAAAAACTTTTCGCGAAAGCCCTTTTCGATAAGCTCTTTACGAAACAGCTTGGCTCCGCACTGAGAATCATAGGATTCCACTTTTAGCAAAAGTGAGATCAGAGTCGCAAAGCCCCTCCCCAGATAATGACGTTTGGCAGAGCGGATGATGCGGCTCCCGAGTCGATAAACTCGACTGCCCCAAATCGAATCGACATCTTTGCTGTAGAGTTCGGCGTACTGAAGCATGTTCGGAACTTCCCAGAGAGGAGTTGCGAGATCGGCATCCCAGTATCCCACCCAGGTCGCTTGTCGCAAAAGAGGATGTGCGAGGACCTTGAGCATTCCCTCGCGCACAGCTGCCGCCTTGCCACCATTTTGAGGACATTGATGCAGGTGAAGGTTGGGTTTGTCTTTGATAAATTCAGAAATACACTCAACCGTTTTGTCTTTAGAGCCGTCGTCGACAAAAAGAATCTGAATTTCGCCCTGAGCCCCTTCTTCGAAAGCTTCAAGATCAAGACGTTTTTCTTCGTTGTAGCAGGGCACCACCAGAACAATCATGGATTAAGCAAGACCCTCAGAGTTTCAATATTTTCTTTGATAAATTTAGAGTCGAAGTTTGCTTTTTGCTTCATTGAAACTTCGTAATCGCTAAAACATGTTTTAGCGATAGGAGCCTTGGGGTACTCAATAACACACTCCCGAAGGTAGATATCCGCCAAAGAGTATTTTTGGATGGGCGCTAAGTCTCGTTCGCACTTGGCTAAGAGGTACAACATCTCGGGAGTATAACTTGAGCTGGGCTTTTTAAAGACGCGTTCGTATAACTGCCCCGAAACGCGAAGAAGTTTGATGTTTGAGGTATCTGAAATTGAAATCTTGCGACCTTCTGTGTTTTTTTCGATTTCGGATTTTGCAAAGGCAAGAAATTTTTCGTCGCTGAGCTGAGATGGGTCCTTCGATCCTTCTTGGCTCCAAGACTTAAAGTACTTCACCCAGCCATTTAAGTTTTTCCGAACAGACTTTGGCAGCTTGGGATTTGCCAAGTCGAGCTTAAGATTCGCAACGGCCGCATTCGGATCTCTCAAAATCCGTGCGAAATAGGCGATTTTGCGCCGATAAACTTGGTCGAAATCGAAATCCGCTTGGCTGCCATCATATTTTCTAACCAAAGTATCGTACACACTTAGAGCTCGATCAAATTCGTGCGCAATATAATAAAACTCGGCATCAGTTAAATCTTCGACATCTTTAATCACAAGTCCTTTTTTGTGTGCCTCAGGTGAGGCCGGCTTAGGCAAACGCTCATGGCACATAATGCACAAGCCTGTGGTGGCTTTTAAGTTATTATGAGCCACACCGTAGACTTCGTGCTCGTAGAGGTAACTCGTTTCGCGAATATGAGAGCCCAGCAGACCATAGGTTGTCGCAAAACCCGGTGCTTTCGAAAGTTTTTTAACTTGGTTATCATCGACTCTGTTTTCAAGGATTTTCAGAAGGGCTTTTATCTTGTCGCGATTTTTCGGATCTTTAAACTCTTCTTCTGAATTCATATAGGGTCGGAGTTCAAACAGAGTGGTGTAAAAGGAGTGCATCAAAAAGGGAAGACTTGCATCATCGCTCTTGGCGAAGGTAACCGAACTCGAAATAAGACCAAAGATTAAAATTAAGTTTTTCACACAGACCTCTTTGCAGCGGATAAAAAAGGAGTTCCAACTCAGTTATCTATTGTGTCTTACTTTTTTATACTCCTTAATCTGTTTGCCGATTTAAGGCCTCTTACTAGAGATTCGTCCTGCAAAATACGGGGCTGAGTTCAATGCTCTAGGGTATTGAAAAGCGCTCCTGCAAGATCTGGCGCTGTACCCACTGAGGCCAGGATTTTAAGTCCCATCCTTGGTCCTAGGTCACAACTTGTGACTTTAGAACACGATCAGAGCTTTACACAGATCCTAAATACTTAGCTAAGGCAGCTCTTTGAGGATTTTCAAAATCAGCAAAATTAATCCCAAGATCTGCTTCAGTAATTTCAAGACGCGCCGATATGAAAATAACTTTGTTTTCATATGGGACTCCTTTGGTTTAGGCCCGAGTGAGTCCATCCAAAGCGAGTCCTTCGGGCTCATGGTGGATGGCCGAGTTGGAATTCCGAATTACTTTAATGTAAAATTGACGTAACTCCGAATTACTTTTTGTGCAGAGGAATTGACCCTTGAAAACTAAAAAACCACTACCACCAAGGCTCTATCTGCCCTCCATAATTAAAGATCTTTCTAAAAAAATGGTTTTCCTCGGGGGCCCCCGCCAAGTTGGAAAAACAACACTGTCTCAGTCTTTGATCAAAGCCTACAAAGACGGTCACCCTGCCTACTTAAATTGGGATAATGAAATTTCAAGACGAACTATCTTAAAATCAGAATGGCCCAAGAACCAAGAACTCATTGTGTTCGATGAAATTCATAAACGAAAGGGCTGGCAAACTCTGGTTAAAGGAATATGGGACACCTGGAAGAATACTCAAAAATTTTTAATCACCGGCTCCGCCCGCCTGGATGTTTTTAGAAAAGGTGGAGACTCGATGATGGGGCGTTATCACTATTATCGAATACACCCATTCACCCTACCCGAACTAGGAATCAACAAAAAAAACTTGTCTCTTGTATTTCAGTTTGGCGGTTTTCCAGAGCCGCTGATTGAGCAAGATCCCATTGAGCTTCGCCGCTGGCATTTGCAAAGAGTTTCAAAGCTGGTTCAGTGGATCTGCGGGACTTAGAAAACGTGAGCGATTTAGACAAGGTTGAGGTCTTAACGGAGGCTCTTCAAGAACGAGTCGGCAGCACTCTGTCTTATAAATCTTTGGCGGAAGATCTTCAAAGCACAGACAAGACCATCAAAAGATGGGTCCAAATTCTGGATACCCTGTATTACTGTTATCTAATTCCACCTTTTGGGTCGGCAAAGATCAAGGCCATCAAAAAAGCCCAAAAACTTTATCTTTGGGACTGGTCGCAGATTGAAAATCCAAGTTGCCGATTTGAAAATATGGTCGCCTCGCACCTCTTAAAGTTATGCGACTATTGGCAGGATGTTCTGGGTCACAAAGCTGAGCTTAGATATATCCGCGATGATTCGGGAAAAGAATGTGACTTTGTCGTCCTCAAGGATAAAAAGCCCCTCTTTGCGGTAGAGTGTAAGCTCACTGATACTGATGTTGCGCCTTCGCTCCTGCACTTTAGAGCAAAGCTTGCAATTCCTAGATGGTATCAAGTTCACATGGGGGATAAAACCCGAACCGTCGCCCCTGATTTTCTAATTCTTCCTTTTGAAGAATTTTGCAAAAAAGAAGATCTGATTTGATTTGATTTAAAAGGACGGCGGATAAACCTGTGAAAATCGAAGAGGCAAACTCTGGAAATAAAAAAGCGCTTCTGCAAGATCTGGCACTGAACCCACTGGGGCCAGGATTTTAAGTCCCATCCTTGGTCCTAGGTCACAACTTGTGACTTTAGAACACGATCAGAGCTTTACACAGATCCTAAATACTTAACGAGAGCAGCTCTTTGAGGACTTTCAAAATCAGCAAAATTAATCCCAAGATCTGCTTCAGTAATTTCAAGACACGCCGATATGAAAATAACTTGGTTTTCATATGGGACTCCTTTGGTTTAGGCCCGAGTGAGTCCATCCAAAGGCGATCCTGCAGAAGCAGTGGTCGCTTTTGCATTTTTAGCGCCGTGGTTATGGCTTCTTATTTTGCATTTGGGGTGGGGTTGGGGCCGAGAGGCGGATTGGCAAAAAGGGCTTCTGCAAGATCCTGCATTGAACTCACTGGGGCCAGGATTTTAAGTCCCATCCTTGGTCCTAGGTCACAACTTGTGACTTTAGAACACGATCAGAGCCTTAAACAGATCCTAAAATGCTAACTAAGACAGCTCTTTGAGGATTTTCAAAATAAGAAAAATTAATCCCAAGATCTGCTTCAGTATTTTCAAGACGTGCCGATATGAAAGTACTTTGTTTTTCATATTGGACTCCTTTGGTTTAGGCCCGAGTGAGTCCATCCAAAAGCGATCCTGCAGAAGCAGTGGTCGCTTTTGCATTTTTGGCGCCGTGATTAGCGCTTCGTGTTTTTTATGTGGCGTCGGGTTGGAGCCGGGATGCGGAGGATGATAGCGTTGCTGGGCCGCGATGTCTTCGCCGTTTAGCGATTGCGTTACAGACAGTAAGACTAACGAGCCGCGAATGGCACGCAGGTGGGAGCAAAAACTTGACTGAGTTTTTGATAAAGTTCATTCTGGGCGGACTTTGAAAAAAAATATCGAACAAATCGTCAGCTATCTCTTCTTCTTTTTCTGGTTTGCCTGCCTGACCTCACAGTCTCTTATGGATCTTGCTGATTTTTTGATGTTCGGCTTTGGCACATATCTTTTGGTATCGAAGGCAAGAGCTGCAAAAAACTGGAGACTGCTCTGGCCCAACTCAACGGGGCTTGGATGGCTATGGCTCGTATGGATAGTGGTTGTTGCGATTGGCTTATTTACAAATAATCCGGTCAATAAAGACACCCTCGAAGCCTTTGTGGAGTTTCGGTGGATGCTGAGCTTTCAGGTGCTGTGTTTTACTCTGGCTTGGGTGGAGTGGGATGATCGGAAATCAACCTATCTAATGCATACTCTTTTATTGATGGTGATCGTCTCGTTCATCTTTTACTATTTTTCTGAAGATCCAAGAGCTGGCGGACCATTTAATCACTCAATGCCATTTGCCCACACCTATGGAACAGCCTTTTGCCTTTATCTCGGGCTTCTGCTAATTCTCGGACTAAAGAATAACGAGCCCCCCGAGAAAGCTTGCTTTCGTTGCAGCAATCTCCACTGGAGTCATCGCGGCGCTAAGTATGACGCGCGGAGTGTGGATAGGAATGCTTGTCGGAACAGTTGGTATATCACTCTTCGTAGCCGAAAGTATGGGATAATTCTAACTACTTGGTTGCGTTGTCGACTTTTTTTTCTCACGCTAGCGTATTCTCCAGCCGCAAGAGAAAGAACACTTTCTACAAACACGTCCGGCAATGAGAGTGACAACCAAAGAAATGCTCTCTTGATGGGCAATTTTGAAATCGTTAAAGACTATCCATCTTTTGGAACTGGCTACAGCCAGAATAAGCAACAACTTAGAAAGTACTATGACAAACTGGGGATCTCCTGACAATCAATTTATTAGCCATGCCCACAATCAATTTCTTCATATTTGGGCTGGAACGGGAACCCTGGGCTTCTCTGCTACTTATAGTTCTTCTTGCACGACGTTGCTACTTTACAGTCATAACATACAAAAACTTGACCAAAACGAAATAATGCTCAGGTCCATAACTTTAGGATCCTTAGGGGCAAGATTTGCTTTATTGTCGCTTCCCTAACGGAGTCCAATTTTTCGATAGCTAAAAACAGATATCTTCTTGCTTATTTCATCCATCGGAGTTTTCTATCTACCGCTATATTTCAAAAAATAATTTCAACGCCTATAAAAATCAACTGGCAACAAATCCTAATTTCAATAATTACTTTATTGGCTAATTTAATAGTCTTTTAGCTGGCCGTCAAATGTCGGATGCTCGTAGTTTGAGTTTACAAGTCTACTAAGAATAAATAGCGTTTCCTTATCCCCAAGCTTTGCAAACTCGAGCATAGACAAAACGTCCTGAACAAAATCAATTTCTTTAAAACTGCTAGGCAGAGCGTCGCCTTTAGGTACAACAAGAATATCAGGATGTTCCGTATCTAGTTCATTGCCAGAAATATAAAGCTCCTCGAACATCTTTTCCCCTGGCCTAAGTCCAGTGAAGTTAATCTGCACATCTTCGACTTTTTTTCCCATTAATGTAACCAAGTTTTGAGCAACTTCAACAATCTTTACAGGCTCACCCATCCTCAGAACATTAATATCACCGGCCGAGAAATGGACGCCGCCTTTAAAACAAGAGATACGGCCTCACTAATAAGCATAAAGTAGCGAGTCATATCCTTATGTGTAATTGTTAACGGCATACCAGATTCAATTTGCTTCTTCAGCAACGGAACCAAGCTGCCACTACTACCTAAAACATTTCCAAATCTTACAGCGCAATATCTCTTATTTGCACGAACCCCAGTTAGGCTCGTCAAAACCTCACAAATGCGCTTAGTTGAGCCCATCACCCCGGCAGGGTTCACAGCCTTGTCAGTGGAAATTAAGACAAAGTTATCGACACTAGCCCTTTCACTTAAATCTAATAAGTTTTTAGTTCCTAAAATATTATTTAGTATCGAGCTATGAGGATTCGTTTCGACGAGATGAACATGTTTATAGGCGGCGGCGTGAAACACTATCTCAGGAGTATATTGGTTAAATACGAGAGCTAGTGCATCTCTATCTTTAATATCAACAAGACTCGGGACTACAACCTCATCGTACCCACTGAACTGGCGCATCTCCTGATCAATATTGTAAAGATTAAACTCAGAATGATCCAAAATTATTAGACGTGATGGCCCAAAGCCAAAAACCTGACGTACGATTTCACTGCCTATTGACCCGCCGGCCCCTGTGATAAGAACTCTTCTACCTGAGATCATCTCTTTTGTTGATGTTAAGTCAATTTCATGGGGCTCACGAGTTAATAGATCCTTCAACTCAAGTTCCCGCAAGGGCGCTTTAACCTCAGCACCGCCGACTGAGTCGTTTAGTAATAATGGTTTAATCCCATACTTTGCACATGCAGCCAAAAGATCTTTCAAAAAATCTGCTGGCGGATTTGGAATAGCAACTACAATCTGTTTTATCGCTAAGCCCTCAATAATGGCGCCAAGATCGCCACCCGAGCCAAACACTTTAAATCCTGATATGCTTTTGTTAATTTTTAATGGGCTGTCATCTATAAATCCGACAACAAAAAGTTTTAGCTCTTATCAACCAATAGGCGTTTGAGCATCCCCTGCCCGTACGCCCAGCACCATAGATCAACGTTCTAGAGCCAAATTTTTGTAATTGCTGTGATGTTTTATATTCATAAACAAGGCGTCTAGCAATACGAACTCCAGCCAGCATAAAAATTAATAGAAAGGTGTCGATAAAATATATCGACCGAGGAATTGTTCCTAAATTGAACATGTAGGTCGTTGCGACGATACAGACAGACGATACAAGCAAAGCTTTCACCAGACGAAAAGCATCTATTGCAGATACATATCTCCAGATAATATTATAAGTTTCAAAATAAAGAAATGAAGCAAGTCTGAATCCAATGACGATGGGTAAGATTTTATTGATGACCGGAATAAACCCACGAGCCTCATCAAAGTTCATACGTAAAAATAAGCTACAGTAAAAAGATATGGCTGCAAAAGCCAGGTCTGTTAACAAGTGTCGGTAGTTTATTTTCTTTATCAACCCCACATTAACCCTCAATGGCGAATTCCCTCTGCCCGAAAAACTTTTACGAAAGTCAGTAAAATAATTTTGACGTCAAACCATAAAGACTTTTTTTCTAAATACTCTTTGTCGAGTTGAACTTTGACAGGGATAGAAATGTCATCACGCCCATTTATCTGAGCCCACCCGGTAATTCCAGGACGCAGACGCTCAATACCATGGCGAGTTCGAAGCTCCACCAAATCATCCTGATTAAAAAGAGCAGGGCGAGGACCAACGAAACTCATATCGCCAACGAGTACAGACCATAATTGCGGTAGTTCATCTAAGCTTGTTTTTCTAAGAAAGACGCCGACTCTTGTCACATAATTTTGAGAGCCTGCTAACAAATGGGTAGCAACCTGCGGGGCGTCTGTCCGCATTGATCGAAATTTTGGCATTAGAAATATTTTATTATTTCGGCCCATGCGTTTAGACCAGTGGATCACGGGACCTTTTGATGAAAGATTAACCGCCAATCCGACCATTAGAATGACAGGAAGAAGTACTATCGAAAGCGCCAAGCCTAGCAAAATATCAAATACCCTTTTGCCCATATCCGTTCCACCAATAGTTTAGCTACAACTCCACATTCACGGGATTGATTTAGCATTTGGAAAGTTAAAGCGCAAATAATGCTCGTAATATCAAGAATCTCCAACCTCCATAGAGCTTAAAATGATCTGCCGCGGCATTCGATACGAATATACTAATACTACTTTTTTTTATAGATATTGGTCCGTGACATCGATCTTCGTTGTTTTTCATCTAGTTATTTCTATTGTTACCTTTTTCTCCCTGTACGTGAGCCATTGGTATTTTGTTGCCTATGCCTTCTCATTTCTTGCACTCATCGTCTATACCTTTAAAGTTCAACAGTTTTTATCAATAAAAATCATTGGGGTACTTCTTTACCTAGGGCTATTTACAAAATCCTGTCTGCATTTTATCTTCAAATACCCCTACCCAGAGCCAACCGGATTGTTTGGGTTTGCCGAGTACCACTGGAATGGTTACTACCACCTTTCAGTTGTCGGCATAGCATTCTTTATGGTGTCGACCGAAATCCTACGCCGCCTACGACTTAAAAATATAAGAGAAATATCACCACTAACGAAAAAAAAGTCCGAGCACAACCCATCTCTATCATTCGCTCCGCGGCAATGTTCATATTGATTTTACTGTTGGTTACATAAATTATAGCTATGGACTATATGTTATTGGCTTGATACCCAAGACAATTCTACTTCTCTCAGCCAAGCAGTTTTTAATTGGTTTATTTATCTTGGCTACAGTTTAATCATTTCAATTTTATTGAAAAGCTTGTCGCTTCAAAATCCGAAACTAGACATGACAATATATCATCTCTGATTGCCATAGAGGCAATCGTCATGTCTGTGTCAACTCTATCAAGGGGAATGTTCGTATACCACACCCTCCCCTACATGATTTTTTGGCTCTTAGCCTACTCAAATGATCCAAAACGAACAAAATTTCCTTACGCGAAAATATTTACTCTTGGCCTTTCATTTATAATCACTGTCATTCTCATAAATAGAATGCGAGGAAATGTTTACGAAACGGATCCAACGACAACTACGACTTCTGCCACTCTCTCTCTGGCGAGACAAAACGAGCCACCTGTCATTCAACCCCTTGTAGATCCGAATCCATCATATGAAAAAAAACAAACCCCAGAGTCAAACCCTTCGAATTTTGTCATAAAGGGGCTAAAGCAATTTCTATTTCTTGCAATTGACAGATGGACTGGGCTCGAGGGTTTAATGGCAGTATCTATATATCATCCCCGAAATAACGACCTGCTTTTTTAGTGCCTTGTCTAGCACTCGAAAAATGGGAGATGCTGACTTTACCGAAACGATCACGCGATCAAGCTACAAAAACAGTGATAAATATTCTTTCGGCACCCTCTTGGGCCTATTCGCGTATATATTTCTGACAGATAACTATTTTGTGTCGTTTTTCATCTGTCTGTTTATTCTCTTTATAATTATCGGAAACGAACACGTGTTACATCGGCTACTAAATCCGATTGCTGCGATACTTGTATGTTTCTTTTTTTTAAATATGTATTATCAGATAAATTTCTCAGGGCTTCGAGTTAGTTTGAAACTGATGGCTTTAACTTATGCGATGATTGTGTGTGGGATTTTCGCTCTCAAAGTTTATGACAAGGTGACTGGTTGGAAAACAAATGGTCATAATATGGATTGTCATAAAACACAGTCTGGAGACAGTAGCATATGCAATTTAAAAGATTGAACAAAAAACTCCCAGCCGGTCACCACCTGATTATGTTTTCTGACTTTGGTGTCAACAAAATAAAAAAACACAGCAAGGCCCAGTTACAAGAACAAGCTGTGTACCTTAAATTTAAAAGCTAAATTTTAATAATAAAATTAACATAAACATTTTTGGGACGAGTTTCAGATGTTCCGTTGCTGAGTGTTGATCCTGTTCCGCCAGAACCACTCGCTGCAGCCTGTGGAATTCCATTGCCGCCACCAGTTGGCTGAGGAACCAAAGAGACATTGTGAGCATGAGGCCCAACCTGATCCGACTGTTGAGAACCAACATTATTACCAGTGTTACCACCGACGTTATTAGTAGTTCGTGACGCAGCATCAGGATCGCTGGAAGATCCCCCATTAACACCACGAAGAAACTTTCCACGAAGATCTGGAACATTAAAACTACCAGACGGGTACGTACCACTACCACCATAAGCATATTTAGAACTAGCTGAGTCCCACAATGCAGCGGCTAAATTGGCATAACCTGCCGCGCTATATGAGCTTCCATCGCACAACACATAACCTGTAGGTGGCGTCACCCC
This sequence comes from Pseudobdellovibrionaceae bacterium, assembly GCA_016719575.1. Classification (GTDB taxonomy): domain Bacteria; phylum Bdellovibrionota; class Bdellovibrionia; order Bdellovibrionales; family Bdellovibrionaceae; genus JACMRP01. Next base: position 108,569 of record JADJYV010000008.1, read on the forward strand.
AGCATATGCCGAGATGGTACCCGCAGGAACAGCAGATACTCCTGCGTTCATATCAATCCATGCCACTCCGTTGTATCCAAAAAAACCTGCGGGAGATGCTGTATCGAAAACAATGTCCCCTTGGTTTGGACTTGCAATATATCCCCTTCCGTTTATTGTCGGCGCACCGAAGTTTAGACCGTACATCGAAAAATTTTGCGCAAAAACATTACTACTCACCAAAATAAACGCAGAAACAAAAGCCATAAAACACGTTTTCATAAACACCTCCTGTTTAATATATTTTCTCGATAATTCAATTTGAGTCTTCAAAAGTAAACAAAATATTACGAATTGCGACCATAGGCGGGGATGGACGTATTGAAAAAGTGAGTTAGCACATTTCGCGGCCAACGGGGCAAGGTTGACGATTAACTAAGTAACAACATCCGAATTGCCAATAATGGCAACAAACATCTGGATACTATTGACAGTTTGCGAGATATTGAAGTTCACATCCCCCGAGTTCATTAAGTGGTCAAGATCTCACGATTTTCGAAAAAGTTCTGTAATAGTTTTTGCAAATTTAACAGAAGGTTCTTCAACCAGCTTAAAAGTCATGGCACTGAAAATAAGAGTCAAGGCCAAACCAAAAATGAAAGAAGTGGTCTCGCCAAGTTCCAACTGGTCTATGTACATCAATACCGGGTAATGAATTAGATAAAATGAGTAGCTCACGGTTCCCATAAAAAGAATAAAATTATTCTCAAAGACAAACTTCGTTAAAGTTGAACGGCTAGAAATTGTTACGATTACAGCGCCTGTCCACAAGGCAACAAACTCTTCGACACGACTTAAATTCGTATAATTAAAACAAATTAGAAGAAAGATGAGCTGCACAAAAACGAGCCCTGTGAATTTTGGAAAATGTTGCCTATACCTTTTTTGAAAGTCAAAAAGCACCAATCCAAAAGAAAAACAAAATAAGTATTTTATAACTGACCAATGGTATGCAATATCTCGATATTGAGAGTGATCAGAATTAAAGAATGTGGGGCCAAGGTAGGACAAACCCAACGTAAAAATAAAAAGATGCACACCGAATTGCTTGTGTTTTTGGAAACGCACATATAGGAATGGAATAAGGAAAATAGTAAAATATCTCTATAGGAACAGACCACTCCAACCCTAAAAGATTATTTCTGTATCTAATATCAAAAGATTTGAAAATGTTAAGTGAGCGACTAAATTCTCCCACGAATTGGAAACTCCGAATTTATCGAAATAAGAACCAACCCCCGTAGGTAAAGAAAGCAAATACCATCATCAAATAATACATCGGCAAAACACGAAACAAACGGCGGACCAAATACGGTTTTATAATCTACCGTATCATCTCGATCTAAACTCATCGCAATCGTGTATGCGGACAGAACAAAAAAAACGACCACCCCATACTTGCCGAAATCAACTAATCGATTTAAGAGTGACCGAGCGCCCTCACCAAAAGCATCCACCTGCCTAAGGCCGGCACCCCCGGAGTGTATAAAAAAAACGGCTAGAGCAGCATATCCACGAAGTCCTGTTAGGTAAGCTGTATCTTCAAACGAATTAAGAGGAATGGAAATTTTAAAATTTCTAAACATGATCAATTCTAGGTTGGAATCCTCAATCTGTCTAGCCGCTAAGTCCGCCTCTAAATATGCAGCGTAATTCAAACTATATTTCCCCATTTTAAACGGTATCACTCGTTTTTAGCCTTGGCCTTCCAACAGAAATTGTTTTGGGTTGGGTTTTCATTAAAATGATGTAAACACAAAATAAAGCAAAACTAGTCATAAGATAAAATACCAGAAGCTGCCGCGGGAAAATACCGAACTGAGCAATATGATTCGCAAATTGAAAGGCCATGAAGTAGCTTAAAAAGACATTTTGAAAAACACTATAGATACAAACTTCTAAAGCATAAAAAACGAGAACCAATAAAAACATTCCAATGAGCACTACGAAAAAACTATTCGAATAGTAGAAAAACGCCATAGGCCCTGGAATCGACGTAACAACATATTTGCTGTTTGAATAAAGATCAGTACTTGTCATTTTGCTGTATATATCAGACTCACCGGCCTGTGGCTTATAAACAAGCCTTGACAACATAAAATCAAGGCTCTTTTCATTGTAGGCGATTACAGCCATAACCCCTTCGGCACCTATCCATCGATCGATAACTAGTCTAGAAAACTGAGAGAAAATAACCCCGTTAAAAATCGAACCTCTATTAGAGAAAAATGAAGTGTAGTGAGGCTGATTCTCATTGCCCGGCGCGCCATACATGTATGTCCGTTGAATTGAAACCAATGAAAAACTTATAACGAAAAGGAGTCCAACGGAAATACTGGTTAAGATAACGCTTTTTACTGACTTCTTTAGATAAGCCCTGTTTTTAACAATTAAGTACAGCAATGGCAGAGAGTGAAATAAAAAAAGTCCTCGACTCAATGTAGATACTGAGCTCAAAAATGCCTCAAATAACAATAAGGCAAATGACCATCGAATTTTTTTTGTTTGGTTGAACTCAATTAACATTAACAGCGTAGATACTATTCCGAAACCTAACCCCAACACCCAGGTGATCACCGTGTTCATTGGCCATGGCAATATTGTCAGGGGTGCCAAACCACTTATATTAATTCCGAGCCAAGTGTTTACTACGCAAAAAATGGTAACAACAACAAAAGATCCAATTATAACAACGTCGAGCCAATGTTTTCGTCTGCCATCTGCGCTCCCATGACCTGCCCTTGCTAAAAATGGCAACTCAGTATTCTTGACTATCTTTAAACAAAAAAGCACCGCCGTAAGATATCCTACACCGCCAAAAGAAGATACCAAAAGCAACTCGTTCCACTCGCTGGGATCCCCAGCGAATAACCCCGTTGGCTCGACAAAGGGGGCACCTGTGATAAGGTGAAATGTAATTTTCAAAAAGAACCCCAGGTAAAACATAATTCCGAGGAAAAACAGTAAGGGGCTGTTTCGGCAAATATAAATTTGCATTGGAACAAAAAAATAGACTATAGAGAACGCCAAAAATACTAATGTGTCGCCGGAGTAAAAATGGGCCGCAAATGTACCCAATATAATATGAAGTACCGCAAAGAAATATGTAAAAACTTTTGGAAACGAAACCTTACTCAATTTAACATTTGGCAACATAGTCAACTCTGATATTTAAGGCCCCTTAGTGGTCATGCGACCACAAACCGTAATTGAATTTTTACGATTTGTAAACAGGCATCAAGATAAATCCTTGGGATAAAAGCTATTGACCACATTCTTAAAAGCCGAGACCATAGGCGGATAAACAAAACTGAGGACTACGTGTTGATGATTGTTCAAGCTTCAAATATCCATGAAGGCGGTGGCTTGGTACTGCTAAAGGAACTGTTGCCTGAGCTCTGTAAATCTGCTCAAGTCACACTCTTTGTTGACGCGAGGTTTCTCTCAAATAATAAAATATCCATGCAAAATACTGCTAACCTTAACGTAGTAAGCGTGAATCCGACAATTATATGCCGCCTTAAATCCGAGTTCCAAATGTACTTTCTTTCAAAACATAATCCAGAGGCCACTGTATTTTGCTTTGGAAATCTCCCCCCCCTCCTACCAATTAAAAACCGAGTCCTTCTTTACTTTCACACTGTCCTGTATTTCAAGCCATTTCTATTGACTAAAAAACGTTTTTTTTTAAAGATAAAACATCTGATCGAAAGAGCGTGGTTGACCTGGGGACTTACTAGTGTCAAAGAAGTGATTGTTCAATCGTCTTTCGTTAAAGAGTCCTTTGAAAGAGAATTTGGTTTTTCTAATATAACAGTGTTTCCATTTACGCCAACAACGTCAGTCGACGACAATACATCCCCCCAATCGTCAACTGACAAAAATATTGACTTTGTATATCTCGCAGCCGGTACTGCACACAAAAATCACGATAACCTTATTAAGGCTTGGAACCTTCTGGCTCATGAACAGATATTTCCAACTTTACACTTAACGATAGACAGTCGATACAGCAAGATTTTAAGTGCTATCGAAGCCTCAAAAAATTCACATAAAACGAACATCATCAACCACGGAATGATTCCGCATAACCAGGCAATGGTCCTATATAAAAAGGCCAAAGCAATTATATTTCCGTCAATATGTGAGTCTTTTGGCCTACCACTATTAGAAGCGAAGTCTCTAGATATTCCAATTTTAGCTTCTGAGCTCGATTACGTAAGAGATTTGGTAGATCCGATTGAGTCTTTCGATCCCAACTCATCAAAATCCATCGCCAGAGCTGTGAAAAGATTTTTAACTATCCGCGACAATAAAAATCAGGTTCGCACAGTTGCTGAGCTCACTTCCTATTTAAAAAATTAGTACTGGTTTAAAAGAGTTAAATATTCCTCAATCTGCAATTGAGATAACACTCGATATTCAAACTGTTCGCATGCCCTCTTGCGTGCGGCGGCCCCCATGCGAACACGTAGTTTTTCATCAGATACTAGTGCAGAAATAGCATCGGCAAGCTTCTGCGCATCCTTACAAGGAACTAAAACACCAGTCTCGCTATTCACAATTGCATCTCGAAGCCCAGGAATATCGGCTCCAATCGTAGGAATACCACAAGCGGCTGCCTCTATGACTACGCTACCAAAACCTTCTCTATAGCTTGGTAAACATAAAAAATCAGCGGCTGCCATAAAATATGCCGGGTTCTTCTGAAATCCTAAATAATGAATGCTTTTATCATTAACAATGGCATTTTTCGTCTCTAAATCGATGGGGTCCAGTTTTTCCTCGAATGGTCCAACAAATATAAGCCGATGCTGTTTTTTTGCCAAAGCAATTTCATGGGCCTTAACAAGTTCATTTACGCCCTTATCCCTTACTACTCTGCCTACAAACAACATCCAAACACCATCGTTTGGAATTCCATGAGTACGTGAGATCTCAGCTCTTAGATAGTCACGATCTTCAGTTGGACAAATTCGAGAATCCACGCCTCCAAAAGATCCCACTCCGAGGCACTTTATTTCGTTAGATCCGGCAATTTTCTCTTGAATAAGAAATTCTACCTGTGAGGGGCTGTCTGCGTAACAACAGGTATTAAGCTTGACTATAATTTTATCCAAAAACTTGAGTAGGCGGCGCAAAGGACCAGTAATGGTCACCCACCTCTGTCCCGTAAAGGTATGCAGTCTCACCCTCCTCAGCGCTAGCACCGCAGCCAGTGCCGTAATAAGCCCTGCCTTAGGCGTATGAGAATGAACAATATCATACCCATTTCGGCGAAAAATTTTTGCTAAACGAAACAATGACTTTAAGTCTCTAAGTAGTGATACCTCTCTCGGAATATCGCAGTAAATCACATTAAAACCAAATTCATTCTGCAAATAGTCACCGTAGGCGCCATACGAGGCAAATTATATCAACCTCAAAGCCATGCGCTTTGCAATCCAATAGATTGTTAACTATCGATACGAACGCCTCTGGCACTGTTGCTATTCTTGCAATTTTAAGAACTTTGTTCTGGCTAGCCAATTTTGCCATATCGTCGATTCCTACCCCAACCCGCGCTCATACGCCCCAATCTGCTCAAGCGTAATCCTACGAGCATCGCGATCGGCGGCATAAGCTTTATTCCATTCAACGATTTTCTCTAGAGCCTCGTTAAGGCCCCAATTCGGATGCCACCCCAAACAAGCTTTAGCCTTTGAGCAATCCAGCTTCAAATATGTGGCCTCATGAACAGCGCCAGAGTCACTAGCAACTTTATAGGTGGCTCCATCACCCCACATTTTAGCTAACTTTTGTACGATCCAATCGACCTTCTTGGCGTCAGAGTCCTCCGGACCAAAATTAAATGCCTCAGAAAATTTATCACCCTGCTCGTAAAGGCCTGAGCAAGAAGTAGATAACCTCGTAAGGGTTCAAGCACATGTTGCCACGGACGAATCGATTGTGGATTTCGCACTAGGACCGTTTCATTTTTCTCAAAGGCTCTAAAAATATCGGGGATCAAGCGATCTTCAGCCCAATCGCCGCCACCAATGACATTACCCGCCCTCGCTGACGCAAGAAAAACCGACTTGTTACCTGATTCATTAAAAAATGACTTACGATAAGCAGAGGTCACCAGCTCTGAACACCCCTTACTATTGCTATAAGGATCATGCCCCCCCATCGGTTCATTTTCTCGGTATCCCCAATGCCACTCTCGATTCTCGTAGCACTTGTCTGTGGTCACGTTCACCACCGCACGAACTGAATCAACCGAACGCACGGCCTCTAGCAAATGCACAGTGCCCATCACGTTTGTCATATATGTTTCAATAGGATTTTTATACGAGTATCGAACCAGTGCCTGCGCCGCCATGTGAATGACAATATCTGGTTTTGTTTTTTCCATGACTTTTTTTAAATTTTCAAAGTCACGAATGTCGCCAATATGAGAGTCAACAACACTCGAAATATTAGCCTTTTCAAATAGCGATGGATTCGTCGGCGGCTTCAAAGCATAACCTGTCACTTCCGCCCCCATCTTATGAAGCCACAAACTCAGCCAGCTGCCCTTAAATCCAGTATGCCCAGTTAAAAAAACTTTCTTACCTTTCCAAAAGGATTTCATCATATCAGCCACGCTCTACCCAATCTCGCACGCGCATATGTAAGCACTCAAAATCCAACTCATGTTCCTTCATAAGATACTGATAAGATCCACACATCTCCGAAAAACGATCCCTAATTCCGAGTCTCTTCACTCGCGGCCCACCCGCCATCTCAGCTGCAATTTCAGCCACCGCAGAACCAAGTCCTCCAAAACAGAATGTTCCTCAATAACAATAACATTTTTTTTCGCTTTAAGAATTTCTGTAATTTCAGCAACGTCCATCGGCTTTATAAACGGAACGCTATACAAACAGGCGTCCTTATAGTGTTCAGCCACTAAGCGTACCGCCGGCGCCACCATGGACCCCGTTGCGAATATGGCCAAGTCACTGCGTCCCTTTTTTATACTGATCGGTTTTCCCCATTGAACTTGAGGCTGCTGGCTATGAATATCTTCAAGGTCAGCCTTGCCAAATCTCAAGTAAACTGGTGCCTTTGCCGTTAAAGCAAGTTCGAAGCATGCCTTTAATTCATATTTGTCCGCCGGCGATAAAATCCTTATGTTTGGAACTGCACGAAGACAAGCGATGTCCTCAGTGCTCTGATGTGAACTTCCTAGGTAACTATAAACAACACCCGCTCCATCTCCGATCAAAATGCATGGAAGGTTTTCATAGCAAAAATCTATTTTAATCTGCTCAAGAACTCGGATCGGAATAAAGGCACTCAACCCATAAATCACAGGAGTCATACCGAGCTTTGACAGGCCAGCAGCAACGCCAATCATATTTTGCTCGGCCACACCAGAATTTATAAATCTGTCAGGACACTCTTGGCGGAGTTTGTCGAAAAGCGCGTACCCGTGATCACCCGTTAATAAATATAAATTTGGATTCGCTTTTGCCGCTTGGACCAAGATCTCAGAAAACATTTCACGCATTTGCAAACCCCTTTGTTAAAACCCAAGCTCTTTTAAGGCTGACTGATAAGTTGTTGGGCTTAGCCTGGTGTAGTGCCAGGTATTGTCCCCCTCCATAAAAGAAACTCCCTTTCCTTTTATCGTATTTGCGACAACCGCTTTGGGACGACCATTTTTACTAGTCTTAAAATCTTCAAACGACTTGTTTAGCTGCTTTTCGTCGTGACCATCAACTACAACCGTATCAAAGCCAAATGCTTTGAATTTTGCGCCAAGGTCCGAAAGATTCATAACTTGATCCGTTGGTCCCATTGCCTGGTAGCCATTGGCATCAACAATAACACAAAGATTGTCGAGCTTCCAATGAGAGGCAAAAAGCAGTGCTTCCCAAATAGCTCCCTCGTTGCACTCACCATCGCCAACAATTGCATAGACTTGTTGCTTAGTTTTTTTAAGCTTACATCCGAGCGCCAGCCCAACTCCGACCGACAGACCGTGACCAAGGGATCCCGAAGTCACTTCTAGGCCACCTACATGAGCATCAGATAAACCCTTTAAACGAGTTCCATCAGCAAAATAATTGCGAACGTCTGTTTCGTTTAACCAGCCTAACTCATAAAGACAGGCGTATTGAGCCATCACTCCGTGCCCTTTACTAAGTGCCAAAAAATCACGATTGGGATCCATGGCCGATTCCCCAACCATAAGATGATCTCGATACAAGACAGCCATAATTTCAATTAAAGAAAAAGCACAAGGGATATGAACCGTTGAACCGCTAAATGCCATGTCCAAGACAGTCTTTCTTAGGTTTCTCGCATTAAACGCGTCAGTCTTTATCATTACACTCTCCCAAACTCTCTATAAAAATTCAGCGTCTTTTTAAGCGCCAAATCACAGTCTATAGTCATACGCAAACCAAGCTCTGACTGGGCTTTCTTTGTAGATGGAACATAAAGATCACCAGATAAACCAGCAGAAGGAGCACCTTGAACTAAAATTTCTAAATTCTGACCACCGATTGTAACTATCTTTTCTGCCAGCTCTTTAATCGACACTCCCTGCTCAGAACCAACATTATATGACGTAAGGTTCTGACCTTTTAGCAAAATATGCCAGAGCCACACAGCAAGGTCTGAAGTATACATATACGACCTTCTTGCTAAGCCATCGCCGCTGATAACAATAGTTTTTCCGGCAAGGACATCGCGAATGAAGTTGCCAACAGCGTAAGCGCCAGAAAGTGGAAGATAGGGCCCAACAAAAGCAAAGCAACGCGCCACCGTTGCGCTAAATCCGTGTAAGCTCGCATATTGAAAACTCAACCATTCTGCTATGCGCTTTCCTTCGCCATAGGCAGCTGAAATTTTTTTCAAATCTGGAGCCGCCGAAAAGGTCTCCGCTATATGACTCATGTCGCTCGTCTGCTTGCCATAAATGGCGCCAGAACTAATGTATAAATATTTTTTACGTTCTTGTTTTTGCAAAACTCAAGAACTCGCTTAGTTCCTTCAAAACAGACTTCTAGGCTTTCTACTGCGACATCTAGATCGGCAAAGCCTGCTGGCTCCGTTGCCCCGTGTATGACGAAATCAAAATCCCCTCTGGGCTCCTCAAAATTTCGAACATCACCACAAACAAATTTTAATGCGGGATTATCTTTTAGCTTGGGATGCTTTAAGAGAAATGCTTCTGGCTTCCGTGATAAAACAACCATCTCTGCACCCAACGAAAGAGTTGTATTTGCATGCAAAAATGTCTCAACTAACCAAGAGCCAACAAAACCAGTCCCGCCAGTAACAAAGATTCGCTTGCCGCGAAGCTCACCCCAAAGTGACTCCGTTAACGACAGCACCTGATTTAGATCTTCTAATGGCAGACCTACCACACCCGCCATGGTGCCTTCCCACTCTGCCAAAGCTCTTCAAGATGATTTTTATCACGAAGCGTATCCATCGGTTGCCAAAAACCCTTGTGAAAATATGCGTGCAACTCTCCGTCTTTGGCCAAAGACTCCATCGGTCCTTTTCCCAAACCGTTTTGTCGTCAGGAATAAGATCTATTACTTTGTGGTTAAGAACAAAAAATCCCCCATTGATCCAGTTGCCATCACCCTCGGGTTTCTCTTGAAAACTTCGGACCTTGTCTTCTTGCAAGTTCAGAGCGCCAAATCGGCCCGGAGGCTGAGTCGCAGTCAAAGTCGCAAGCCCCCCATGCTTTTTGTGAAAATCAAGGACTTGCTTAACATCAACGTTGGCCACGCCATCACCGTAGGTAAGACAAAAATCTTCTTTGCCAATATAATCTTTGACCCTGCGGATCCGACCACCCGTCATCGTCTCTTCGCCTGTATCGACAAGTGTGACCCTCCAAGGTTCAGAACTGTTCTGATGGATTTCCATTTTGTTACTCTTCATGTCGAAAGTAACGTCTGAAGTGTGCAAAAAATAATTCGCAAAATATTCCTTTATGACGTAACCCTTGTAGCCACAGCAAATCACAAAATCATTGAGGCCATAGTGAGAATAAATTTTCATGATATGCCAAAGAATGGGCTTGCCACCAATTTCAATCATCGGCTTTGGCTTCAAATGACTCTCTTCACTGATGCGAGTTCCGAAACCGCCCGCTAAAAGTACGACTTTCATATCGCTCCCTTTACTGATATCTCCGAGACTTTATTAGATCAACGCCAGTAGATACAAGGATTTACCCCATTCTGCACCAAATTATTTCTTTTCAATTGATTGCAATAAGGGGCCCTCTCTTGGTAAGAATTTGAACTCTAGCCAGGAGTCACAAATGCCAGTAAGTCCCTCAGGTAATGAAGAACTACGTGCGTCGCTTATAAATTCGGCCAAAGCCCTCTTTCTTCAAGAAAACAAACCAAAAACCTTTACCCCTGGCGCCACCTATATCCCCGTCACAGCCAAAGTTGTTGATGAGACCGACCTCGGCCATCTCATTGACGCATCGCTAGATATGTGGCTCACCGCTGGCAGGTATGCCCGGGAGTTTGAGACTGTCTTCGGAAAGTATTTTGGTCGCACCACAAAGTCGCTGCTGGTAAATAGTGGCTCTAGCGCCAATCTTGTGGCGATTTCAGCCTTGGGCTCTCCAGAACTCCGAAAATTCGGTTTTGAACCTCTTAAACCTGGCGATGAAATCATCACCGTAGCTGCTGGATTCCCAACAACGGTAAACCCCATCGTGCAAAACGGCTGGAAGCCCGTCTTTATCGATGTGGATGCTAGCACTATCAATGCCCTGCCAAAACTCATCATGGAAGCGAAAACCCCAAAAACCAGAGCCGTTGTCCTGGCTCACACTTTGGGCAATCCCTATCGTGCCGATATTTTGGCCGACTGGTGTAAATCCGAAGGACTCTTTTTAATCGAAGACTGCTGCGACGCCCTCGGTGCCACTATTCAAGACAAACCCGTCGGCAGCTTTGGCGAATATGCCACCAGTAGCTTCTATCCCGCTCATCATATCACCATGGGTGAGGGCGGCGCCGTGATGTCTAAAGATGGCCGTTTCAAAAAAATTGCAGAAAGCATCCGTGACTGGGGTCGCGACTGCTGGTGTGAGCCCGGCAAAGACAATACCTGTAATAAAAGATTTTGCTGGAAGCTCGGCGACCTTCCCGAAGGTTATGATCACAAATATATTTACTCTCATGTCGGTTACAATTTAAAAGTCACCGATATGCAAGCCGCCCTCGGCGTTTCTCAGCTTAACAAAGTCGAATCCTTCGTTGAAGCTCGCCGCAACAACTGGAACTACCTCTACCAAGGGATCAAATCCTCTCCTGTCTTATCTAAAGCCTTCACTCCCGTCGAGGCTACGCCCGAAACAAATCCAAGTTGGTTTGGATTTCCACTTTATTGCTCTGAGGGGCTCAATCGCGAAAAATTGTCTCGAGCCTCGAAGAAAAAAAGGTTGGAACAAGACTCTTGTTTGCGGGCAACTTGACCAAGCAGCCTGCCTATAAAAATGTCGACTATCGTATTCACGGTAGCCTAAAGAATACCGATCATATTATGACTCATCTGTTCTGGATCGGAGTGCATCCGGCACTCGATAAAGCACGGATGAATTATATGCTTGAGCAACTTGAAAGCATTGCAAAGTAAATGACAACCTCTTTGCCCTTGGTTGAAGTCTTTATTCTGAGTTACAACAGGTCCGAGTACATACTTCAAACCATCGACTCTGTTCTTGGGCAAACCTACCCTCGTCTTAAGATTATAGTCTCTGACAACTCTTCGCGAGATGAAGTTGAACAAAAAATTCAGAGCTACGCTGATAAAGACAAAGTCACCTACCTCAGACGCAGGCCAACCCTGCCGGCTCTTACACATTTTAATACAATTTTTGCAGAGGCCACCTCTGAATACTTCATGGTTTTTCATGATGACGATGTGATGTTGCCAGATGCCGTTTCTAAGCTTGTGTCCGCGATTGAGAAAGACCCTAGACTCGCAGCAGTTGGGGGAAACGCCTTGGTGCTTGAAGAGGATCGTTTTACAAAAAACCTCTTTGATCCAATGCTCACTGAGGATCGCACACTCACTCGCTGTGAAGAGTTGGCTGACCACTATCTAGATTCTAGCAAAGGACATGTGCCTTTTCCGTCTTACCTCTATCGAAGAGCTAAGATTGCCAATTTGAAAATGATTTTCAAAGAAGGGCAGAAACACGCGGATGTTTCTTTTTACTTAAAGCCTGCAAACAAGGTCCTTTATTGTGGCTCAAAAGCCCTGTCATGTACTATCGGCGCCACATGTTGAACGACTCAGTCACCTTGGATGTTGCAGCTATTTTTAGCCTCAGCCGGTTTTTACTTAAAAACACAAAAACATCTTCCACGGAAATAAATCTATATAAAATGAAGAACTACATTCTGTGGGCAAAACAACGAAGGCAAAACAAATCTCACCCCCTCACCCCCTGGCGAGATCGTATTCTTATGCGGTCCGCTTTTATTTATGCTATTTCGCACCCTCAATTAATCATCAAATCTTTGTCGAAAATAATCCTAGCTGCAATTCGCAAGATGGCAATGTCGGGCACGTAGACCTGAGATCATTTATTACGTTAAATAGTTGGTTTTCTAGCGTATTTACATAAAAACATTTGTATTTACATTTGTTATTGTTTTTGCTATTCTTATCTGTGTGAAATTACAGAAAATAGAGTATGAAGGATCTGACTGGGACTATGGAAACTTCTTACATGCTCAACACCACGACGTCCCATTTGAAGCTATAGAAAGTCTTCGAGCAAGAACTGCTTTATTTTCTAGATACGAAGAACACGGGCAGCGAGAAGAGATGGATCGCTGTGGGAGAAATTGAACCTAACAGGTTTGCTTTTGTAGCTTTTACGATAAGAACTGTAGGCACAGATAGGCTAATCAGACCAATCAGCGCAAGATATATTCACAGAGGAAGTAAGGAAGAAAGAGTTTATGAAGAAATCAGGAAAAAAATCCTTGAAGAGTAAAGAAGAAAATTTATTTGACGACCCTTTGGCTGGGGATTTAAGCGAAATGATGATTGATGCTGACTGGAAAATGGCACGGTTTGAACTTACCAAACCAAAAACTGAAACTGTGACACTGAGAATGAGCAAAGATCTTCTTAAAGGAATTAAGGCGGAAGCTTGGTCTGTGGATTGCAGATACAAAAGCATGGAAAGTATGAAGGACAAGATCTCCTTTATAAACGATTACGAGAGGCTTTATCTATGGATAAAAACCAGCTTACTACAATAATTCAGACGGTGTTTAAAACTTTGACACCTGAGAATGTGTGTATTTTTAAAGCCGAAGAAGACCTTTTGGGTGTCAGAGTTGTTTCAAAGGCTTTTCAAGGGATAACATTCTCAGATCGTTTTAGGCAATTGGGTGACTTGATTCAGGCTCAAAATGCTGAAGAATTAGCACCTTTTGTTTTTATTTTTGAGGCTTTCACCCCTGAAGAGCTATCTCGGTTGCCAAGCGATGGCGAAGCTTCTCAAAACTCATCTGATAAGGGCATGAAGCAGTCTGCTCAACCTTTAGAGCCATAACTAAAACCGGAAATAGCATAATTTCCGCTCTAAGGCGTCTTCGTGATCGCCTCAATGCGAAGCTGCAACCGCCAAATCGCCCAAAGTAAGTAACCGCCAAAAACACTGCAAATCACGATACTCGTGAAAAGTGTCTGAGCTAAATGACTCACTAAAAGCATTCCCGCAAGGGGGGCAGAATATAAACGCACCCATCCAATAAACTGTATATCTAATTTGATAGTCAGAATTTGCTTCATACGCAGGAACATAGCACCGCAGCCAAAAAGTCCCGCCAAAACCAAAATCCCGGGGACATAGGCCGTCGTCACTGGCTCTAACTGTGACACCCACCACAAGCCTACAACCACAACCCCCGCACCAAGACCATAAGGCAATATCGTTGCCCGGGTCTTCATTTCGGATTGAGAAACTGCATAGATAAGATTTGTCGTCATTCTAAAAAACTCAATGGCGGCGCCCCAGGCAACCACCGTCAAGCTGTCTTCAAAGCGTGAACTTACTAAAATACGCAAAAGAAACTGCGCGCCCACCGCCACAAATATCATCGTAGGAATGTAAACTGATAATGAATGCAAACTTAGCACCTGCCAAGCTCGAGCCCTTAACTCTGGCCCCTCTTGCGAAATCGTCGCATAATAGCGTGGATAGAAATATTGATTTACCAAAGACTCCACCAAGCCCGCAATACTGGTCGCAACGCCAAGCCCAACGGCCAAAGTCGCCAAACTCTCTGCCCCCATCTTCGATTCAACAATCAATCGATAGGACTGGCTTTGCCCCCACATCAGAGCCGTCGTCACCGCAATCGGCAAATAAAACAAAAATGCCGTCTTGTTAAAAAATAGGTTTTCTGACTGGGGAGCCTCTGGCGCGGGAGCCTTTACTTCTGATTTCTGGATTATCTTTAAGAAGTATACCCAAGACATTATCGCACCAAGCGCCTGCCCTACAAGAATACCAAGCAGCCAAAAAAATGCGCTCTTGGTAAAAATAAAAATGGCCGCGATCGAAGCTAAAAAACCAACCACTTGAGAAGTCAGATTAATCGCAACAAAAGCCCTACGGTACTCGAGCATATTCAGGCTCGGGCAAAGCGTCTGAAACCAAGTGCCAATATAAATATTTAAAACACCAGAAAACAAATTTGCCAGGCCAGAAAACCGCTCCCGACATGAAGCACTGAATAGCTTAACCAAACCAGCGGCACTGACAAAATAACCACCGCCAAAAAATACCCATTTAAAACTGAAAAGCTTTAGATAACTCATTATCTCGAAACCAATGATGGAGTTTCGATTTAAATACATCCCAATCGGATTGATGAAGATAAGGCTGAAATAAGAAGTCAGACTCGCAATCAAATACGTTAAACCAACATCTTCTTTGCCTAAGGCTGGTCAGCACACGAATAGCTGCCAAGGCCAAAATGGCCTGCCTACCAGGCCCACCAACAAAACTAAAAAATCTTTATCTATTTTCAACAGGTGCCCTCTAATATTGTCTTTACCACGTGGCTCGCATGATTCTTTGGCATAAACTGCTCGTGTGTGCCGTGCCTCAAGATAACTTTGGATCGCCTGCTGTCTCTTGTTATACTCAGCAGCTGTCATTGCATTCAAATAATGCCAGAGCTCTTCGAGACTCGTATATTTTCTCGATCAACAAAACAAACCTCTGGCACGTAGTCTAGAATATTTGGAGCTCCCCAATAAACCGGTATACACCCGCCGCGAGAGAATCGAATATTTTTTCTGTAATGTATCAGGAATATTCCAGGCATTTCTCGTAACAAATCGAAAACTTGTACCGACTGAGTGTCGGCAACTTCACATCGACCTTGCCCCTATACGAGGGCCACTTCTCCGCAAGAAAACGCCGAAGAAAAGCAAGACGGTTCAAAGCTCTAAAAAATTTTGGACCTCTAAAGGTGAATGATCCCAACCAACACAAAGAACTCAAACTGCTCTGGGTGATTTTTTCGAACCATCTTATCGCCTCTCGTCTTTTTGAGTTAAGCTCCAGTGGATGAGAGACCTTTTTATCTCCGGCGATCAATGTTCAAAATTTGTCCTTGTTTTCAAAAGGTAAAAACGCCGTCTTTCGGAGTAGGTAAAATTCATTTTAAAATAACGTTTATGGTCTACATATTTGTCGTGCCAGGTAAAAATCTTTGAAAATGCGCTTTGTGCAGTTCTCTGTTCAATTGTCTGGGCGAATCAGTTCGCTTTCAAACAACAACAATATGGACTTTTTATCTCTTTTCTTTTGGCAACACTGCAGGCATTTCATTGTAGATAACTAACTCACAGATCTCAGGGTCATGAATGTCTTGAGTGTTTAGATCTACCCCCGCTCCCTGAAACTATCATAGCAAACAATGAAAAATCCGAGACAGATTCTCGATTCAGTCCTAGTTGGCTTACTAAAGATTTCTCCATTGTATATGGAGGAGAGAATACTAAAACAGGCTCTTCTCATGGCAGTTGCTCAAAAACTTTCTGATGACGATGAGAAGTCGCATGTTCCTTCTTTCTCTTTGGATCCCGGCAACTACAATGCGATCCCGCTCTTGATCATTTTTCTAAGTTGAATCAGATAAGCTTCGACTCCTCATCAACATCTCTACCGCTAACAAACAATTTCATTACCAACATCTAAGTACTACTCTGAAATGGAACCTAGTCCAAAATCTTTGAAATCCCCAAGTAAGGAATCTCAATTTCGCGCCTCTTGGCTTGCCGCCTTGCCGCTTTAAAGCGACAATAGGATTTTGGTATTACTCATCAAATATCGTAGATCATAGGTAATACTATTTGAAAGATTTAAGTTAACTTTGCTACTCTAAAAATATCAGCCATTTTCATCCAAAAAATTGGACCCGCTGACACCCATAACCAAAGGTCGCAACTTTTATCCCGCGCTTGATAACTCTTTAATAAACCATCAGCGCCTGAATGGGATCCACCCACCAAAACCAACATCCGTATTCATATTCAATGATCGCCACGAGGACCACCTCTTACTCTAGGGCTGCCCACTGGCTCAAAAGCACCTCTTAATCCCGATCTGATGATACTTGCTAATGGGAAAGTCCCGTCGTTACAGGCCAATGGAAATGCGGAACATATTTTTTGATAAAATTATCAAATCGCCACTGATCGTCACCGAACCAGTTCATGGTCTTGTCGCTTTCCCTAGAGCTGCTCGGAGAGTCGTAATTTCGGTGCTCACCGACAAAATAAATTAATCAGATAAAGGAATAACTTTTTCTTTTTCAATAGCGCTGTTGTAGCTCTGGCCTGTCTCTTCAGACGGTAATCATAATAAAAACATTACAACTTCGTGACCTAGGAGTTCAAATGCACAGACGCGGAATCCCCTCTCGCCCGATTTCTGTTGGGCCCTCGATGTTTCATCCGTAAGTCTTATTGCAAATCAACAAATAATATCTTCATTATGTTTTTGCGACCGCAAGCCCTTTATAAATTCTTCTTAAACGTTGGATCTGGCTCTTCGTTGGCACCTGGTAGTTGCCACAAAAGCCATACTGATCGTAAGACTGCATTTGGCAGCTTCGCGTGAATTTCATACTCGAACCCATTTAAGGGCTTCGTTTTTGCGAAGTTACCGGCAACTATAGGCCGGCACTCAACCCCAGACTTTGTCAGATGATCAATAAGCTTTAAACGATTGACCTTAGGACTCTGCCGCCAAGCAAGCTAAAAGCCAAACCAACTGCTCTTGCCAATTTCTTTTGAATGTAAACATCTTTGTGACTGCCAAATAACTCCTGAAAACCGCTGCATTTTTCTCTGCAGAACATCCACAAAATCTTTGAAGCTTCTTAATTTGCTCTAAACCAATGGCTAACTCATCTCAGAGGACAGACATTGTACCCTAGCAAAAACAAACTAGAAGACTCTTCAAGGGCATTGTCCTTTTGATTCCGTCACTTTAATTTCTTTTGGTAGGTTTCTGGTCCAGCCATGGGCCTCAAACACAATAAAATATGATACAGCTCTTCGTCAGCCGTCGAAACAATTCCGCCTTCCATTGTCGAAATATGGTTTGACTAAAAAGCTGCATGTGCCCATAGAA
>JADJYV010000009.1 GCA_016719575.1 Pseudobdellovibrionaceae bacterium
CTCACAAAGCCGGATGGGCCAATTCTTCGGATGTTGTAAAGAGAAAGCTCGATCAGTTGAATGCCGCGACCTCTCTGAATGACCTAAAAGCCCCTCCAAACAACAAATTGGAGGCCCTTAGGGGATATTTGGCAGGTCGCCACAGCATTCGCGTGAATGATCAATGGCGAGTGGTATTTGAATGGACGGATCTAGGTCCCGCAAAAGTACGGGTCATGGACTATCACTGAATGGAGAATGAAATATGAAAAAAATGACACGCAAACCAACATCCCCTGGTGAAATGCTCAACGAAGAGTTTTTGAAGCCGATGGAGCTGACCCAGCGCAAGTTTGCCGATCACATCGGTGTAGAGGTAAAAACGATCAATCGGATTGTCAACGAGCGTCAGGCATTAACCCCAGAGCTTGCGGCCAAATTTGCCGCTGCATTCAGTATGTCGGTTGAATTTTGGCTGAATCTGCAAATGAGCTTGGATATATGGAACCTGAATAAAAGCCATCCGAGCCTTCCCAAGCCCCTGGTGAAGTCACGAGCCAGTTAGGTCTAGGTCACGACACCAGGTTCGATACTCGTCCCACTTGCCCCGCCAATTTTTCCTTATATAAATTCAAATAATTAGATACGATTTTTCGAATGAGGCCATGCAGGTCTCGAACTTTTGAGTTTCCGAATGTAATGGGTTACTACAGATTTGAATCTTACTGATTCAGAGAAATTATGGAATTAGTTTTACGAAAACTAAATGAAAATGATGAGCAGTCTTTTTTGGATGGAGCTAAAGAGTGGGAAGATGAAAGTCTGAGTTGGTACAGCTTTATTTGGAAACCAGGTATGAGATTTCAGGAAATGTTATCTTCCTTACAAAAAGAAACAGTCGGAATAGATTTATTGCCAGGAAGAGTTCCCCATACAATGCTTTACGGATTTCTTGATGGAAAAATTGTTGGTCGGGTTAGCGTAAGACATGAACTGAATGAATATTTAAGAAAACGTGGTGGCCACATTGGTTATGCCGTGGCCAAAAAATTTCGTAATAAAGGTTATGCAACCGAAATGGTTCGTCAGGCGATGGGCTACTGTAAGCAAATTGGTATCTCCTCGATTATGATAACTTGCGCCGATGGCAATATTCCATCTTGGAAAATTATAGAAAGATTTAATGGCAAACTAGAAGATCGCATCTGGGATGAAGAAGATAAGGAAATGATTCGTCGGTATTGGATCACTTTTAGTTCATATCGATCAAATGCGAACCTTTGAGTGAGGGAGATGGACAGACGTTTTACAGATCGAGATAGAAAATGTCATAAAGTTATGACATACCTGAACATGGCGCGCAAAGAGTTGCGGATTAAAGATCATACCGGGCAATTTCTAGTTTTTTATTTTACGAAACAGGCTGATGCGATTTTGGTTTTTCATTTGTTTAAAAAGAAGACTCAAGAAACGCCCGTGCAAGAAATTGAAACTGGTAAAAAACGTTTGAAGGAGATGAAGTCATGAAAAATTTTAAAGAAGCTAAAAACATTCAAGAGCTTTGCAAAATTCTAGGGCTTCCTGCGAGCGAAGGTCCAAGGGTCAGAATGCGAGTCGACTTGGCAATTGCAATCCGACATCTGATAGAACGAAAAAAAATGACTCATCAGCAAGCCGCAGAAAAAAGTGGTGTCGGTCGTACAGTGATCACGGCGATCATGAATGGAAATTTGCAAAAAATTACGACGGACCGTTTGATTGATATCGCCCAGGGACTGGGGTTAAAAGTTCAACTGAAAATTGCATCTTAGAATCACTTGCGGAATACAATTTTTAGCTTTAGGGGCAACATTGGGTATTGGTGGGTCTATTGACGATCTGACTCGCCATATGGCGACTTCTGCAAAACATGCCTACGAGTTTGACCGACCAAATCAATTATGCAAAATTTAGGAAGGCCATGACGGAACCAAAACCGCGCCCTCCATAAACAAAACAGTAAATCGAAGGAATGCCGCTGCTAGTTGGGGGCTTTCCGCTTAAGCTCAAATCAAGTAATTTGAATTGCCAGCCAAAAGGCTCTTACTTTCTCAAAATCGTAAGAGATCTAGGAAAAATATTTTAGGAAATTAAATTTGGAGTATGTATGTAAGTTAAACCGAGGTCGCGACTCTCGGTTTTGTCGAACGGCGGACATTCTTACTTTTGTTGGGAATTAATCCATAGAGCCACGGCCCCCACCGCCGCTTCTGCGGGCTGGCAAGCCTTGTTAAATTCAATGGTTTCATTCGAGGACAAATCGAGGGCCTTCACGACGACTTTGCGTTGAAGGGTTCTATTAGTCATATCGATTTTGATAGGCTCGGCACTGGCCAAGGCATCAAAAATAGACTTTTCATAGATAACTTCATTTTGTTTTAGAGAGGCAATTTTAGATCGGCTCGCGAAAACTCCCTCACTTTTATGGTAAATATCGCCCTTGTAATCAATATCAGTTTTACTCTCTGAACATCCCCAAAATAAAAACACGCATTTGCCAACTTTGGTCACGCTGCGGTCCTGTACGTGGACAGTGTGAGGCCCTATAAGCGGTTGTTCTTTCCACACTTTACAGGTGGGAGATTCTTTCAGTTCTTGAGTCGAAGTACAGCCAATAAAAAATATCGTCATAAATAATAGAATAAATGATTTCATAGGACTATCTCGCGCAGCGGATGAGTTTGAAAGAACCATTCACATAGTTTTGGCTGTCGTATTTACCTAAAAAAGAACCAACGACCTCAGTATCGGTGATAGCTTCGATTTTAACTTTGCCGTCAAAGACGAACATATTGATACCCCCCTGGTCGTTTTGATAAAAGAAAGTGGCGGATTGCATCGGATTGCCCTCGCCGAAGATGGTTTCGCCTGGTTTTACAGACGTCCGAGTCATCACACTCACTTTGCCAAAATTTAAACCTGAACAAGGGTCGGCAAACGCTTCGTTATTCAAAACTATCTCGATACGTTGGGGGTCATCATATACGGGCTTAGCTGTCCCTGAAACGAATGTCCATGGAGTGCCACCGATCAAACCGCTGGCGGTCTCGTTTCGATAGGGCGTTTCTTGGGGTTTCTGTTCGCCAATATTTTGGCCGTCGACGGTCATTTTGGCATTGCAGGCGGCGAGGGCGATTGCACAGAAAATAATTAGACTTTTTTTCATAAGAACTCCTTTGTGTTTTTCCAAACATTAGAAGTGGAGAAAAATCATTGCAAATATTTCGGGACAAAAGCGTTCGTTGACGTTCGATGAGTTCGTGCGGGGACAGGGTGTATCGTTTGCCCTATATTATTTCCATCTAACGCCAGGTTCTATTAGACAAAGCCAGGATTTCAAGTTAGCCCTTATTTTATGATTTTTGAAATGACGGATTACAGAGACATCCTCCATGCCGAGTTAAAAAAGCGCTGCGATGCTAACGCTAGTTATTCTCTGCGCGCCTTTGCAGGAAAGCTCAAAATACCGGCCTCCACGCTGAGCGAGGTTTTAAATCGTAAGGCCGGACTGTCCCTAGCCAAAGCCAAATTTATATCAGCAAACCTCAATTTAAGCGATATTGAGCAGGACTATTTCGTCACTTTGGTCGAAAGTTTTCATGCAAGGTCCAAGCGTGATCGAGAATTAGCCAAAATCCGACTTCTGAAGTTTCAGAACACACGCTCCAAGAAACTGGATGTGGACACCTGGAAGGTCATAGGCAATTGGTATCACGCCGGCATTTTGGAGCTCTCAAAGGTTCAAAATTTTCAGTCTGAACCTCGGTGGATTGCAAAAGCTTTGGGAATATCGCCGAAAGAGGCTCGTCAGGCCTGCGATCGCCTCGTACGGTTAGGAATTTTGCGATTAGACGGAAAAAATTTAAAGCCAACCGGGCTTTGGTTGCTAAAATCACCAGAGGAAATCCCCTCGGACATAATTAAGCAGTTTCACGTCACGCTATTAAAAAAGCCTCGGAAGGAATTTATAAGCAAGCGATCGATCGGCGTAACTACAGCTCGTTGCTGATGGCCATAAGTAATGAAAAGCTGCCCGACGCCAAAAAACTCATTGCCGAGTTCAACCAGAAACTGAGCACGCTGATGACCAGTGCCAAAGACCGCAACAGCTTGTATTGTTTTAGCACTCAGCTATTTCATGTGGGAGAAGATGTTCAATGAAGTATTTTTTAGTTGCTTTGGTAATGGTTTTTTGCAATCCACTTCGGCAAAGACCATTGGAAGCGTCGTAAATGTACCGGGAGCATTAAAGGAACCTATGCTGTCGACTACTTGCGGATGCGGAAAGAGGCCCCAGATTTGGCGCCGCACACTCATTTTGTTATTCAAGCTGGCATTTTGCAGTACCTTGGATATTATGGACTCTCCATTTCTGCAAGCCATTTTTTTTCAAGCGCAAAACCCAATACAAATTTCGATACCTTTAATGTTTGGCAAGAGGCCTCCTTTGGTTTTGATAAGATTCCTCTGGATAAAACAAAGCTTTCTATCCCTCCAGAGTGTCAGCCTGAAAACAACCAACTGTTCCCAGTTCTCGTTTTAGAAAACAACTCCAACAATCGAATTATTTCATTTGATCCAAATTTGTATATGAACCTAAAAGCTCAGGATTTGCTGCAAGCACAAATTCTAGTCAGCCGCCTTTGGCTCAGTGAGTTTACAGATGACGACGACCTCATTTTTGAGATTAACCAATTGTGGTACCGCAAAGGCTTGCTGAAGGAGCCTCAAAACTTAGAACAACTGAAAAAACTTTTCCAACAATTGTTGCTTTCAGAAAAAAGAAGTGATTCGATTTGCGAGCGGTCACAATACATATTACGCGCGCTTCAACGTGTGCTAAGAAAAAATTGCGATCAGATAACGGGCGCGGATCTGGCGAGAGTTATCGAGATTGATATTCAGGATAAGGATCGAAACTCAATTAGTTTCGATGAGTTTGAGTTGAGAAAGATAGACCTTGCTGGATTGACTCAATTGAAAAAAATTATAGTCCATGATGTGTATTGGTTTGGAATCAGTTTGTTGGAAGGTTTTTTTGCAAATGCACCTCAGCTGCAACATTTGGACTTAGAAAACGTGACCTTGGATAAACTTCGTAGGCAACAGCTTCCGGTCAGCCAGAGTCTTCTATCGCTTTCAATCGATGATAGCAATTTGTTGGAAATTCAAGCAGATGCTTTTGAAAATGTTTTCAGCAAGGACCCGACTGCGGACATTAGAATGATCTTTTCGCACGGATATCTTGAGCATTTTGACTCAACCCAAATTATAGGGCTTGAAAATTTAAAACAGATCTCTCTGAAAAACATGCTGGTGAGTGGAGTTTTGGATTTGTCAAAATTGAATGCATTAGAGGTGTTGGACTTGGAGCGCACTCGTAATTTCTATGGTGTGCTCCGTGCGGATCACCCTCACTTAAAAAAGCTAGTTCTATCCTCAACAATGACTCGAGATTTTAAAGTGGAAGGTCCCTGGCCTCAGTTGGAATACCTGGATGCCAGTAATTACACTGCTAGCCATTTTCCTCCGGCACTTTGGTTTCATGGATTTCCGAATTTGAAGTCTCTAAATGTATCCTATAATTCCTTGACCGTTCCAAATGGTCAAAGTCCAGCGGATTCGGTTTTTCGAAGCTCGTTCATCTTGAGTACGTGAGTTTTATGGACACCAATTTTATTTCTGATCAGAACAACGGTTATAATGGTCATAATGCGTATCTGGTGAAATTGATTGGTGAAGAGCTCCCTCCAAACGTCAAATTATTAGAAGTTTGCCTTCAGTCCTGGCGCGGGCAAAATTTGGAAATTGTTAGAGAAATTATGAAGAAGCAAATGATAAAACGACCAGAACTGAAAATACGCACTAAGACTGACTGTTTAAATGGGGAGTGGCTTGATGTGGCTCTTTAATATTTTATTTTTGGCACTTTCAAATTTTTCATGGGCAACTGGCGGCGATGGGACCTTGGTGGGAAACGGCGGTAACGTTGTGTTCTGTCAGCCGGGGCAATGCAGAAATTTTCCGGCTTTTACACTTTGGACTATCTTTTGGACTTCCGTCAAACTGGTGAGTTTTCCAAATTGGCGCAGGTTCCAGACTGGGAGGCTTCTCGCGATCGGATTTCACAAGGTTTAAAAAGACTGTCACCAGTTCTAATGAAAAGTTTTTTGGATTTTACTCAAAGTGTAATGGCTAAAAACGTTGTAAAAGGTCGAGAATGGATTCGATGGGATTTAAGCAAAACACTTATAGACGATCAAGAAATCTCGCGGCGATTGCCCATAAACTGTTATAAGTCTGACAAGTTGACCTTGAACCTTTTTCAAACGGTCGTGAGAAGTTACGGAAGCACTGCCGTGGAATATCGATACCAAAATGATATTCTAGAAAATTTGCGCTTGCAGAATCCCCTGCAATTTTCATTTTTCATCGTGCACGAGTGGCTTTGGGATTTCACTCAAAATGTGAGCGACTTGCGCCGTTTGAATTGGGTTCTACATAGCGAAGGCTTTAACGTCCTAGAGCCGGAAGTGTGGGATCGTTTTTTTGTGCGCACTCAGTTTTTCAACCGAAACCTGCCAGTATGCCACCGCTCTGAGGCGGTCAAATATCAGCTTGAAAAAGTAACCGGTCTTGCTTGCCAACATATTAAAGACGAGGATTTAGAAAAAATCGAAAGTCTTGAGCTTAGTGCACTTCCACGGGACTATGTTTTTCGCTCTGGAGACTTCGCTCGTTTGTATTCGCTTCGCTCACTCGGATTAAACCACAACCCTCAGATTTTAGATCGTATTCCACCATATTCTTTTAATGATCTTCTAAACCTGGAGGTTGTGTATGCACTCGGTAGCGGTTTTGATAAGTTGCCGACCGATTTAGCAGACGGGGCAGCAAAGGCCAAAGTTAGGACTCTCGAGAAATAGTTGTGTCGTCGATACGACACGTTAACGTCCATCCAGAGTGCGAAAAATTTATTGAATTTATGTTCGGACCTTTAGGTATTGGTGATGACGTCAAGATTAAACCGGATGAAGTAAGAATCAAAGGACAGACTTGTATATCTATTTCAATACGGTTCTTTTGGAAGTGAATTTAGTCACGCAGATTAAGCATCACAAATAACTGGTCGTAAAGATTTTGCCCTTGTTTTATTCCACGTGGTTCTAACCCATAAACTTTAAAGCCACATGACGTGAAAATATGCTGTGCGTTCAGAACGGAAACGGTGGCAACTGCCCGAAGATATTTCAGTTCTTGGTTCTCAGAAGCCTTCGCGATTAGTGCTTTGAGAAGAGTTTTTCCAATACCCTGATTACGATACCTAGGCAGGACCGCAAGCCCCCAAACAGTTCCCTTGTGTCCAACTGAGTGCTTCTTTTCTCTTTTTAGACCGATTACTCCGACTAACTCGGAATCTTGAAAATACCCTAAGACAAAATCATCCTGGTTGCTCTTTTCGAGTAGGTTCTTGACCTGCTCATCGGTTGCCTTAGACCAATCTTCCGCACCACTGCCAAAGGCTTCAGGATTCAGACCCAAAGCTTCAAGGCGAATATTGTAATAGATTGCGCTATCTTTTGATTCAAGCTGGCGAACCAAGGAACCTCCATATCCCGCCCGATCATTCTATCTCATCCACGCAATTTGGCCATTAGAGGAATCTAATATTGCCACCTGCGATATAACACCTCAGCCTATAATTTCTATTTTGCCAAGACGAATTAAAAGCTGATTTTCTAAGAAGCCGCTTCTGCCTGTGACAAATAAATTCATAGGGCCTTTCAAAACGTTTGGCATGGACCACTGACAACTTCTAGGGATCGATTTTGAATCACGGAGTCAATCAATCCCGCGATCATTAAAAACAAAAACGTGGTGCGCCAATCTTCTTTTTTCAGACATTATGACAAAAAACGCAAAGAGCTTTTTTAGGCCATGAAAATGGAGCTAATCTCTTAACTTATCCTTCAGTGCCGAAATTGACTTATCTTTCGTTTCCTCAAAGCGTTGGTAAATTTCAGAAAGAATTCTCTCCGTTTTGTCTTCAGCTTTTCCATACTTTTGCTGAATTAAACCGCCCACGGCCTTCATGTCGCCTTTTGTTTGTTCTAACTCGTCGTCTGTCAGTCGCCCCCAGGCTTTTTGAATTTCGCCTTTCATTTCAAGCCAATGACCCTTGATTACATTTTGGTTCGCTTTCATAAAAACCTTTCCCACTTTAGTTTCAGTTATTAATTGTCCATTTTATTTTCAATTTCTTTTGCTTTTGTCTTCGATTTCTCTTTTAAGGTTCTAGCCTTGTGTTTTATTTTTTTTCCAAGACACTGCAACTTTCCATTGACCATTTCGCAACCCTTATCTTCGAGATCTCGGTAATTATCTTTTACAGAATCAACGATCTCCCTGGTTTGCGTTTCGACTTTCTCATTTGTTGTCTCTTCCGCCGACAACGAGCCACAAAGTCCCAGAACCAAGATCATTAAACTCGCTCTTAAAATTGGTGTTCTCTTCATATCTAATCCTCTTTTCAAAAAAGTTATTACCGAATCTATCTTTTTCTTCCCGTAACTAGCGAGCCCATGAATGAAACGACAGCAAAGACTAAGAAAACTACGAGAAGAATCCTACCGATTTCCATGGAAAACCCCGCAATGCCGCCGGCGCCCAAAGCAAATGCGATCAATGCTAAAATAAAAAACCCAATTGCTGCTCGAACCATAAAAACCTCCTGAGAAGCGAGTTACGCAAGGACTGTGCCAAGTTAGGCTCCATCTAAGCTAAGATGGCAATTCTTCTGGGACATAATGTCCGTTGTTTGGGACAATTCTAACAAAATATTTTTTTATATTTACTTCTGGAGCCTAGAACCGGTAAGGAAGAGAGGAAAATTCTAGGAGATCAATATGGCAAAAACAAATCACGATATTAAAACTCTATCAGAAGCGATTCATCACCTTGAAAAGTCAGGTACGCATAAAGCCAAAGACCTTCATGAAGCTTTTGGTAAAGAATTTTCAGAAATTAAAGAGGCTTTTGAAAATTTGAAGCCTCGGTTGGAAGAGATGAAAGAGGCTGCTGAAGATGAGGTCAGTCAAGTTAAGAAGGACGTTGAGAAAAATGTGAAGGAACATCCCTGGATGGCATTGGGAATCGCCGGTTTGATTGGGATTTTTCTTGGCTGGCTCATTGGTCGAGGAAGCAAATAGAAGGGAGTCAAATGGGAAATCTGCTACTGCTTATTTCTAAAGTCTTTTTATTCAAAAAGGCGGCCGTTGAAGTTAAAAAAAGAGGTTTCCTGTTATATTTAAAAGCTCTTCAAGTCGCTCGCAAAAGTCTAGCCGGAGCTCTCCTCGTTTACACCATGCTCCAGTTTTTAGTTATTGGTTTTTTTGGTGCAGTGACGGCAGCAATATTTTTGTTACCACATGATTTGGAAACAAAACTATTTCTTATATTTTTCATTTGTTTGGGTGTCTTTATAGTGACCCTCATTGGATTTCTCTATGCTATGTCAGAAAAAGTTTGGTACAAAGCCGCCCAAGTCGAAGAGATTTTGGAGCAATTCGATTGAAATGTGAGCTGACGATATGAAAATAGCTGCTAACTATAGAATCTGGGCGAAAATTACAATCTTAACTGGTTTAATTTTGGCTGTTGTAGGAATTCTTTTCCCATTTTTGAGTCCTTTGTTCATGGGGGCCGTGTTCGCCATAGTCGTACTTCCTTTTTATAAAAAAGTTCTTAATTATATCGATAAACCTCAAAGGGCTAGTTTTGCGACCATTTCAATTTTTATCATTACAATTCTAGTGCCAATAATTTTTGTCGTCGTCAGAGGTGGTAAACTCACCATTCAGTTTATGGAACAATACAGCACCATGAAGCCGATCGCAGCAAGTCCGCAGACAACTGAGTTCGATTTTCATTTAAAGAACTTTGGTGATACCATCGGGTTTGAATTGCCTGCATCGGCAGAGTTGTATCAAAAAGCTATTTCTTGGGGAGCAAGTTTTTTTTTTCGGACTAGTGTCAGATTTTTTTTCAGGGTTACCTGGTTTTTTTGTTAACCTTTTAATTTCTATACTGGTTATGTACTATGCGCTCTTTCACCACAAAGAAATTGAACAAATGGGCCTAAAAGCAAGTCTCCTCAATATTTCTTCTGCGAAAAAGCTGTTGGGAGCCATAGGCCAATCCTGTCGAACAGTTGTCTTTGCTAATTTAATTACAGGATTGGCTCAGGCTTTTCTGATCGCTCTAGCCTCTGCATTGACAGGCTCAGGAGATTTTTTTGTTGTTATTTTCGTAACATTTGTTCTTTCGTTTATACCTATCGTAGGCGCAGCTCCCGCTGGGCTCCTACTTGCAGTTATTCAATTGGCACAGGGGAATTACATTGCTGGGATAGTTATGATGGTGGTCGCTTTGTTTGCAGGTGTCATTGATAATATCATTCGACCTTATTTAATGAGTGATTCAGAAGAAAGCGGTCACCCTTTAATGAGTCTCTTAGGCGTGCTTGGAGGGATTTATATATTTGGACTACCCGGACTATTTATAGGCCCATTGGTTATTTCAATTGGCTTGAAAATCATTCCTATTTATTTAATAGATTTGAATTTTCACGAAGAATTCAATAATTAGAAATCGATTGAGATTCGCATTCGGGTTGGGTTTGCCTCCAACTCAATACCAGTGAAGTTGATGTTCGCAACTAGAGCGGCAGCTTTACGATGGTTCTCCGGATTGATCCGGGGTGAATAAGATTTGATTTAAAAATTAATTCATTGAGTCAAAAATGCTTGAGGGGAGTCCTTTTGAGGAAATTAGTTGGGTGGTGAAACATTTTAACAGGGGATGGTCAGTTAGAAAAGGGAATGACGCTTGAGCTGGTCGCGGGGAAGGGGGGTAGGGGGGTTTAATGTTAAATTGTACTTGACCAATTAGAAGTTATTGTTCATTAGTGAATAAACATCGCGGCATTTTTGAGTTATTTACTTTGAAGCGAATTTTTCTCTTGCGCGTGTTTTTACGACTCACAGGACCCTCCTTGGGGCGATTTCTCGTTGAGCTTGAGGTCGGAGTCGCGCAGCGAACGCAGACTGACCCATGTTATTTTACTTCACATCAACGAAGTGGAATTCCGAGATTTGCATCTGAAAATGGGCTGCGAAAGTCGTTTTTCTTATGTAGTCACAGTAAGGGTGATCACCTTGCTTTTCCTCTTCATGCGGAAGTTGCAGCTAAGTCTTTTGTTGTTCCTCAGAATGGGTAGAAACGAACAGGAAGCTTTAAAAAAACGAGACGTTTTGTTTCGATATGTTTTTTACCAATCGATTCGATCCAACATTCGAGGGTGTGGCTGATGACTCCTTGTTCTTTCAGAATGAGCAAAGGATTCAATTTGTTCGGCCAAAATCGTAATGTGCTCGTCAAGCCTCTGTAATTTGCCTGTAACGACGAGAAAACGTGAGGATCTGAAGATAGATTTGAATTTATCATAGACATCTGGTTGCAAAACTAAATCGATCGTCCCAAATTCGTCTTCAAGTGTTACGAAGCCAAAGCCCTTAGCTGCTGGGGGTCGCTGATCTACGAGAAGAATACCCGCACATCTAACCATCGTATTTCTTTTAATTTTTTTGAGCGCTTTTGATGTTGTTCCGGGTAGGTGCGGAACTTCTAATCTTAGTTGGATCATCAAGCTGCCCTTGAGCGAATACCCAATAGTTCGGTAATCAATAATTGCTTCCTCTAGTTCCGTCATTGGTGAAAAGACATTTTCTCCATCATCAATTTTGATGTTTTCATCGAAAAAGGAAAGTTGAGAGGAGAATACATTCTTGCCCATAAGATTTTTGAAAGCCAGTGACTTCCAAAAAGAATGTCTTCTATCAACCCCAAAGCATTCAAAAGCATTTGCGATAGTAAGAGTGCTTAGCACCGCCTTATCGAAATTGGTTCGAGCAATAAAATCTTCGATAGAATGAAATACTCGTTTGTTCCTTTCGGCAATCATTTCATCAACAACCTCTCTGCGTATTTTTCGAATATCCCGAAATCCCATACGAACACACTTTTCTCCTTCCATGAGTGCGTCCCAGTCGGATTTCAGTGGATGCACGGGGAGTACTTTCACTCCGCTGTTACGGATGGCTTCGTTAATTAGAAAGTCGACTCTGTAAAATCCCATGGGCTGTGAGTTAATGAGAGCACACAGGTATTCAGCTGGGAAATGGGCTTTCAAATAGGCCGACTTGAATGCGAGGGAGCCATAAGAGGCGGCGTGGGCCTCTGGAAATCCATAGCTTGCAAAGCCTTGTGTCCGGCTCATGATATCCGTAGCAAGGTCTGTCTTAATTCCATTCTCAATCATAGATCGGAAGAGCTTTTGACCTTGACTGTCAACAGTGGTCGCGCTCCTCTCTTTGCCCAAGGATCTCCGCAATTGGTCTGCCTCTAATGAGGACCAATGACAAACATCCATTGCGATTTGCATGATTTGATCTGGAAACATGGCCACTCCATGCGTACGTCCCAAGATAGTGTCCATCGCCTTGTTGCCACTCTGAAACGGGAGGCCTCGCTTGGCATTTTGTCGGCCACGCAAATAGGATCTGCTCATGCCTCCCTTGCTCATGCTTGGACGGATAAGCGCAACTTGAATTGTCATTTCATAGGGGGTGGAAGGTTTTGTGTGGGGCAATGAGTTCATCTGCGCCCGTGACTCAATTTGGAAGCAGCCCGCTGTTTCTGCCCTTTGAATAAGGCTATAAGTCTTTGCGTCGTTGATAGGAATATCACGCCAGTCGATACCAATAAGGTGCGTTGCTTTGCGAATAGCAGTTAAGAATCCAATCGAAAGGATATCAATCTTCATCATGCCGAGAGTTTCAAGGTCATGTTTATCCCATTGAACGATGGTCCTTCCATCCATTGCGGCGGGTTCAATCGGGACAGTTTCAACCAAAGGTTCGTTTGTTATAACGAATCCGCCAGAGTGGGTTCCTATATGGCGGGGGAAATCGGCGATTTCACTTGTAAGTGTGCCGACAAACACCCCTCGCTGGGCATATTGTTTTGCCAGTTCGTTGAAGCGCGACTTGACGACATCTGCCTTAAGTGTTCCGACTTCGACTCCAATGGCTTTGCAAATTTCTCGAAAGGCGCCAGCACGTTTATAAGTATGGACTGCTGCGACCATGCCGGCCCGGTCACGCCCGTACCGCGAATAAATTCCTTGGATAACTTCCTCTCTACGTTCGTGTTCGAAGTCCACGTCGATGTCAGGCGGATCTTTTCTTGCGTCGTTTGCAAAACGATCAAAAAGCAACTGCGCAGAGATGGGGTCTACGGCTGTAATGCCAAGTGCGTAACAAACAATCGAGCTGGCAGCTGACCCTCGACCTTGAAAGACAATTTTTTTGTCTCTGGCGTCTTTCAAAATGTCGTGCATCGTAAGGAAGTAATCTTCTTCCCCACGTTTTGCGAAAAACTCTAATTCACGCCGAATTTGAGAATCGACCTCCTTAGATAAAAGTCCTTTGTATCTTTCTTTTGCTCCGGCTAAAACCAACTCTCGTAAATAGCTTTTGGCAGTATGCCCCGTTGGCACGGCCTCTTTGGGATAAGTATACTTGAGATCCGAAAGTGAAAAGGTGCAACTGGCTGCGATTCGCAAAGTATTTTGTATTGCTTCCGGCAGGTCCGAAAAAAGAAGTTCCATCTGCAGGGGAGACTTAAGATATCTTTCAGCATTGCCAAAAAGTTTAAAGCCCGCAGTGTCGAGAATAGTTCCCTCACGAATGCAGGTGAGGCAGTCCTGAAGAGGTCTTCGTTTCGGGTCGTGGTAATGAACGTCGTTCGTTGCGACAATTGGAAGATTGAACTTCGATGAAATCGTCAGAGCTTGGTGAGTTCTCTTTCTGTCAAGGCCATCAAGGTATCTGCACAAACTGATATAAATCTTATCTTTAAATAAACGCTTGAGTTGTTCAAAATCATTTTTGGAATCGGACTTGGCTATGCAAATAAGTTCATTTGCACCGGCGAAACGTCGAACCAGGAATTCCAATTCATCATTGGTTATAAATCCTTGTCCTTTTTCTTTCCCCGCATGAACATGTGTAATGATTCGACAGAGGAGTCCCCAGGCACTTCGAGTTTGTGCAATGAGGGTTATTGGCGGTTGATCCTTTATTGTGATTTCAGAGCCCGAAATAAGCTTTAAATTCGGTGCTTGGTCCCTTATTGCCTCAAACGCACGCGGAAGTCCATAAACCCCATTGATATCTGCAATTCCAATGGCAGGCATATCCATTTCAGCGGCTCGTGCAACGTACTCTCGTGAGTCAGAAGCCCCTCTAAGAAATGAAAAATTCGACTTGCAATTGAGTTCTACATACATAGTTACCCGTAGTAGCCGTGAAGATAAAATTCTCTGTTCGGGGTTTCAAAGACAGAAATTTTTTGATGCCCCTCAATTTCGACATGGTAGTAATTTCGGTCAAAGGTGTCTTTAGTTTCAGGAACTGGTTTTTCAAACCATCCTCCGCTGATTTTTTCGACGTTGTTATCCCAATTCAAAATTCTGTAACGTCGCCTTCTTATATGGATAAATCCTGCTGTGACCTCAATCTTAATGGGGTGGCGGCAAAGATAGGTTGCTCGCTCAGGAATAAATTCGGTGATGTCTGGTGTGGTTAAGGCGCTTTCATGAGGAGAATCGATTTTTTTACGCCAGGATCTTTCTGGCCGACGATCTTCAGTAAGTTCTGCTTGAAATATATTATCTTTGCCGAGCATTTCTACGAGCTGATTGTGAATGGAATGAATTTGTTCTTGTCTTTCTTCGTCCGCATTAAAAATATTTTTCTGACTGCTATCATGAAAAATAGTTTTAAGCACGACTGTCTGTATGGCTTCGATTGGAGAAAGAACAGGTCTTTTCTCAAAATCCCTAGAGAGGCGCTCTTTAATAATTCGTAGGGCACCTTTGACAGAGCTCTGAGGAGTGAAAAAATCAAAATTAAAATTTCGGATAGGATCCGGATTGGTTGAGACCTTTTCGCAACGGATTTGAACGGCAAGCCTCATCAGTTTCTTTCTGCGAGCGAAGAGCCGGGAGAAAATTGTATCGAGTTGGTTTTTTAATTCGAAAAGGATTGGATCAAGTTCGCCGTAAAATTCAAAATATGGAAATTCTTTTTTTTCTTCTATGATTTCTTCTGGCGCCCAAGGTGGCCATACAATTTGATCTTTCTGATTTGCTCGACTGTGACAATGACGGCCAATAACTCCGAACCTTGAAATCAGCTCTTGAACGGGCAGGCGCTTGAATTGTCCAAGGTTCTTAATTCCCAAATCTTGAAACGATGTTATTAAATTCTGAACTGATTTTCTGAGGGCCAGATCACGGTCGAAGGGATCAGCAAGCTCAAGCAGAGCCTGCAATGGCAGGTCCGCCATTGAGTGCCTGTTAAAAATTGCGAGGGTCAGGGCCTCTAAAAGGTCATTGCCAACCCCTATCTTTGTCGAAAGATTTCTTTTTCTAAGCATGATGGTTGCGCGGGCTATAAAACTATCTTCCGAATATAGACTTTTGCACTTTCCAATCTCTACAAATATGGCTCGATCTGTTCGGGTACAGATTTGTGGGCTAAAGCGCAGAAACAACTCTGCAATCTTGTTGGTTGGAATTGGTTGGTCAAACCAAAGGCAGGCAACTCTCATTGCTGGCCCCCGTGTTTTTGGCGTTGCACTCGAATTTCGAAACCATGGTCAGAATAGTTAATTTCAAGTTGAAGTGAAATCGGCCATGCTTGAGAAAAGGAACCGTCACCTAAAAGAAAAAGTGTGCTTTTTGATTTTTCAGCCAGGAGATGAAGGCGCTGAAAAACTTTGATTTCCTTGAACCGATTCGGCGCGATGATGAATGGATAGTGTTGGCTTTCAAGGGCCAGCCTTAATGGTTGCTGAAGATCGCCTGCCGTATTTACGAACTTTATCCTCTCAAGTCGCACGCCACGCTGATGAATAGCTGCGGGGTTCACATGGGATTCACTCTCGCACTCGCACCAGAGTATGTAATGGGCAGGATGAAGGCTTAAGAGCTTCAATAGCCATTCAGTACGAGCATTCCCCAAGAGTTCAACGATAATGCCTCGGGCGACGCCCGAAGGAAAATTCGGCGCACTCCAAAACTCTTTGCTTGGAAGTTCAATACTTCCTGTTCTCTGACGAAGGTCGCGCACGATTTCAGCTTTACCCATGGGGGAGTCCTCCTTTCGAGCTAAGATGGTAAATCTAGAGGTATGTGTAAATTATATGTAAGTCAATGCGCCTGAATTTCAGACTCGCGCTGGGAACCTGTTTTGAAAATATCAATTAATGTGTAAAACCATATACTTATGGCGTCCGATTGATTTTTGATCGCCGCACAGCCGTAATTCTAAAACTAGCCTAAAATTGAGGTGTGTTGAGGTTAGCCCAACTTTCATATCATGGAGCGCCGAGGCGGTTCAGAGTCACTCTTTACTGATAAGATGTTTCGCAATTGAGGTTTCAATATGTGTTATTCAGCGATGGTCGAACAAGATGCAAAAAAATTGGCCCGTCAATTCGACGCCGAAGTTCAAATAAAAATGTACGCCGAATTGTTTCAGCGTCGCCTTGATGGAGAAAAGCTTTACATAAATAAGGCAATGGAGATTCCATTTTTAACGAATGCGAAAACGATGGAGGAACGCTCTGTTGGAGTGGCTATTCGAAAATGGCATGAAAATGAAATCAATCGACTGACAAGAGAATTAGAAAAGCAAGAGATGCGATTGGCGAATGCATTGCAAGCGTTAGAGAAAAAAGAAACTAAAAAAGCACAGGAAGATAAAAGAATATCGACCAGCAAAATTTCAAAATGCAAACTTGATTTAGAAAGACATGAATCAGAAAAACTGGAATCTGAATCTGAAAGCCGGATTTATCCACTTCATTACGCGTCGCTACTATGCCTGAATGAAAAGAACGAAAGAGTAATTATGCCCATGCGCTATTTGATGCGCCCCCACAATGAAACTGAAGATTTCGATAGAACCCACAATGGTTGCTATAATGCGCGTTTTGACAGTTTAACGAAGGTCGCTTTCTGGCGTGACTCGCTAGAAAAACGTCGTGGAATTATGGTCGTCAGAAAATTTTATGAGAATGTTCCACTAGAAAAGTACCCGAATAAAAAAACGCTTTCGACTGATCTTAAAGAAAAAGACAATATAGTGGTTTGCTTCGAACCTCAGGGGGTCGAAGAAATGTATATTCCAGTGATTTGGGATTGCTGGAGAAGAAAGGGTGAATCCGCTCTTTACACGGCAGCCCTCATAACAGATGATCCAGCTCCCGAAGTTAAAGCGACAGGGCATGACCGCACACCCATTTTTTTAAAAGCATCGGCAATTGATTCCTGGCTGTACGCAACGGGAACTGGAAAAGAAATTAAGGAAGGCGCCCTGTTGGACCGCGAGAAGCCATACTACGGCCACAAAGTTTTGGGCGTCGCTTCGTAGGGAATTGTTTCCGGAATCATTTTGTAAGGAGTAGGTTGGTCGAGAATTTCCTATATGAATATAATATACGAAAAACGAACCAACGTAATCCAAGTCAGAGAATATATCAGCCGCTGCCGAGCATGCATAAATGCATCTAAGGAATGCACATATTTGCATTTTAAAAAAAGGGCGACTGAACTATATATAGCTCCAACAAAGGAGTTCTCAATGAAAAGTTTAAAAAGTAATTCAAAAACAGTAGCCGTTGTCAGTATCATCGCCAGCATGGCGTTTGCGAACCTAAGTTGGGCAAATTCACAGGATGTTTTTTCGCCTGTCACGGACGCACAAGTGCCCAGTGGGATAGAGTCTACGGCCAAGCAGCCTCCTGTCGAAGATCCCAATCTGTTTAGAGGGAAACATGTGGCTATCCTTGCTTCCCATGGGGTCGAAGAAAGCGAAATTACCTATCCCTACGAATTTTTAATTCGACGTGGAGCAACAGTGGATATCTTAGTACCGGAGTGGACTAAAGAAGGCGTCGTTGCTTCAAAATTTCTTTATCCAACTCTATTTGTAAAGGCGTCAGGTACTTTTCAAGAAGGATTAGAAAACGACTATGATCTGATGATTCTCACTGGGGGTGCTTGGAATGCCCAGGTGGTAAGAAGTGACGGTCAAGCTCTCGAATTGGTTTCTAAGCATTTTCAAAGTGGACGAGCACTTGCTGCCATTTGTGCAGGATCATCGGTTTTGATCAATGTGGGGATCGCGAAGGGCAGAACTCTCACCGGCAGCCCAGTTCTCCGAACGGATTTAGAAAATTCAGGAGCACATTATATTGATCGAGCAAAAGTGATCAGTGGAAATCTTCTAACAAGCCGTTCACCTGATGATCTGCCTGAATTTGTTGAAGGACTTCGCCAGCTCCTAACAGCGCGTGGGAACTCTCGTCGTTGATCAAGAAATCGTTTTGCGAGGGGTGGGCAATACGAGTTGGTCGGCAAATTGAAGAACGTGAAGTTGAAGTTCGAAGAATTCAAGCCTCTGCTTTCGCAAATCATGGAAGTGGGGAGTGTTTCCCTGATGCTGGCGGCATCAGGGAAAGCAACTTGGGCGGCACCACAAAGTGAATCTATTTTGTCTTATAAAAGGTATTGAGTGTCACAGTACTGCCATTCAATATTAGGCATTAGAGTTCCTTCATCATATGAATTTTTGGCATTCCACCTTCAGTTGTACATCCTACAATTTGAAAGCCAAAATTTAGATTTAGTCTCAACATTCCTGGGAAATGATTTCTTGTGCTGGTATAAATTTTTACAAAACCATTATTTTTTGCCCATTCATGTTGCGCTTTCATAAGCACAGAAGCCACGCCTAGATTTCTAAAGTCTGGGAGAACTCCTCCATTTGTCGAAAAGAACTCCTTGTTGTTTTGAGCTTTTCCATATTTAAATCCAATAGTTTTATTATTGCTATCTTTCGCAAATAAAAATAGCCATCGCGTACTTGACTCTAATTCACTCTTTAGTTTTTCAGGATCGCATTTTCCAAAAACGTTTTCTGAAATTTCCATGATATCATTGAAATCATCTGGGGTTGGCGCAGACTTTTCAATAATTTTCCAAGTCAGAGGAGCGAAGCGTGGGACAGTTGCGCCATTTTTTTGAACAGTTTCTTCAAACATTTTTCTGGGCCTGATCCAGAGTTTACCTAAGGGATTTTCGTATTTGGTCTCATAGACAACAAATTCCTCGAGGGTCTCAGAATACTTTGCGATACCATGGGCGAAATAGAGATTTCCTTTGTGATGTTTAAAGAGTCCTGAACCTTCGTTTGAATGTTTCATGGTCGTCTTCTCCTGTGCAATAAGTAAGGCGCTGCTCTCGAGCTCTCAATTCTATCTGTATCACCGGCAATTTTGATAGACAAGAAATTGACATCCCCTCGTCGTGCGGATTCGATCTGCTTTCGAGGACGGCGATGGATTAAGCGGATGATTCTTAGTTCAATTTGTTTAAAATCCGTGCAATTTCATTCCAGAGTTCTATTTCTCCTTTTTTGTCGCTTTCGTTGAAAGCCTTAACAACGCTGTCCATTTTTCCGTAACGACAAAGTGTCGCCGGAATTTTTCTCTGAAGGGCTCTCTCGACGTTTTGTAGATTTTTGATTTCATCATCAATGAAAACCACATGTTTTGGCGATTCATTTGTTTTTTCAAACAGCAACTGAAGCCAAACTCCTTTGTCTTGTCCGGCCGTCATATAGATTCCGTTTTGAAAACTCACGGGTCTTTGATTGGTTGACGCTTGAGCAAATGTGAAGCGACCTGGGTATCCCCCTGTGGGTCCAATTGTCATCACAAGGGGGAGCAAATTATTTTTCTGAAGTTCACGCTCAGTGATATCCCGAACATCGGTATTTCTAGAGGTGTGATACGTCACCGGAGATCCCATTTCTTGAAGATGTTGAATATCGTGGGGAATGGTTAGTTCAGGCGGGTGAGTCTTGCTTAGTTGATATATCTGCAGTTGCCTATCTAGCAACTCTGCGCTGGTATCGGCAACGCGATCTTGTTTTATCCCATCATCGATTAACTTTTGTTGCCAGCGAAACCAATGAACGCTTCCCAGGTTTTGATTCAGGGCAAGCACCGTGTTGTCGATGTCAAAGACATAGAACACGGAGGGCGGGGGCACCCTTGTTGTTTCGGTCGCCGCAATACGTAGGCAGTCATTCATAGAGGGCGATTCATGAATGAGGGCGTGGGCAGCGCTGTGTATTAGGAACGCTATAAAAACGAATAGGGACTTCATAAGGATCTCCATGGGGTGTGAGGTCCCAAACATAAGCCTTTTATAGAAATAATAAAAATTCATACTGCTTATTATTGATATTCCTGGTAGGAATAAAGCATGAACCTCTACCACTTAAAGTATTTCTACGACTCAGCCCGATTGGGTTCTATAACCAAGGCGGCCCACTTGAACCGGGTCGGCCAGCCAGCGATTTCTAAGGGGATACAAAACCTTGAGGGGGTCCTCGGAAAAACACTGATCTCGCATGCTAGAAATCGGTTCCAGTTAACGGATGATGGTGAAGTTATTTATTCGTACTGTCAGAAGATTTTTAGCGCCACTGACGAAATGAAGGATGCGTTGGTCAAAGATACGTCACCTTCGGGAGTCGTTCGCGTGGCTTGCCCAAGCTCGATCGCTCAAGTCGATTTTTTTACCGAGGCGGTCAGGTCAATCAATATTAAATATCCAAAAGTGAATCTTAAACTTTTGTTAGGACGCACAGACCTTGTTTGTGAGTGGTTACGAAGCGGAGAGGTCGACTTCGGGATTGTAGTTGATAACGTGGATTTCAGTGGCTTAACGCCAGAAAAAATAATGGCCGGAACTTTCAACCTAATTCAGAGGAAAGGCAGGGAGGTGAATTGGCAGGAGGGGGGCATATTGACCATTGAGAGCAAGCGAGAGGTTCAGCAGTTAAAGCAAAAATACCAATCCATTTACAATTCTGAGCTAAAAATAAAAATGGAAATTGGGAGTTGGGGAGTTATTGAGAGTTTTGTTGAATCCGGAATTGGAGTCGGTTTTGTGCCTGACTTTATGTTTAAGTCTAAAAGGAAATTGAAAAAGTATACTTGTGTTGACCCGAAAAAGTTATCAGTGCCATACACAATGAACCTGATTCGCAAAGCTGATCACTACCTGCCGGGGCGTTGTCAGCAGGTAGTTTCTGAGTTTATTACGAGTGCTAAAAAGCACTGATGAATTATGAGAGTTATCTGTATTCAAGCGTGCGGTGCATGCTTGACCTGCCCTGGCTAACGATGAAATCGTCGCAAGGTTCCGAATTTAAAGAGCGCTGGAAGATATTTAGAAACCCATAACCCAATTGCCGTCAATCCTTTAGGCATAAGCGCCGAGCGGTCATCGAAGATCGCAGCCTTAATTTGTTGGGCATATTCTTCAGTGCTGATTGAATCTTGTGGAACTTCAAGATGGTCACTGTACTTGGTATCGATGTCGTCAAACATTCTAGTTTTAATTCCGGGAGTGATCAGAACCAATGTCGACACTCCCGTTTCTTTAAGCTCGATCTCAAGGCAGTCCGTGAATGCAAGAACTGCGGCTTTCGAAGCTGCATAGGTCGAAGCACACGGAAAATGCATAATTGCCGAGACACTTGCGTTATTGACGATTTTGCCGCTTCCACGACGGATCATGTTCGGCAGCAAGCCTCTGGTCAACTGAATCAGCGACAGAACATTTACCTGAAACATCGAGTTAATTTCATCTAAAGGCTGATTTTCAAGCAAGCCGCCCGTGAGTTGCCCAGCATTGTTGATCAGGATATCAATAGGAACATCGTTAAGATTCAATATTAGCTTTTCTACATCTCTTGCTTGCGAAAGATCACTCTCCCAAATTTGTACGCTCGCAGCCCCAAGATCGATCAGCTCTTTGACCAGCGAGGGGTTCTGACTGCGAATCGCCAAGTGGAGGTGAGCTCCTTCTTGAGCGCACATTTTTGCAATGCCAAGACCAATCCCGCGGTTGGCTCCAGTGATCACCACATGTTTTTTGCTTATTATCATTTAAACCTCAGTCCTTGTTTTCGATTTGTCATGGGAATTCAGAAGATAAACTG
Source organism: Pseudobdellovibrionaceae bacterium (assembly GCA_016719575.1). Taxonomy (GTDB): domain Bacteria; phylum Bdellovibrionota; class Bdellovibrionia; order Bdellovibrionales; family Bdellovibrionaceae; genus JACMRP01. Next base: position 22,227 of record JADJYV010000009.1, read on the forward strand.
AAAATAGAAAATGGGCACCCCAAAATATTGAATAAAGCGCAGCGAATTCAATCCGGGCAAAAGCAAGCATTCCAAAGCGTTCTCCAGAGAGGTAACTGAGAGGGCCAAATATAGCCCCGACCAAAGCGGCGATCATCCGCTGCTTGGTAAAAAGTGCTGCCATCACGGGTAGGTAGCCAAGATAAAGGAGCCACAGAGAGATTAGCCAGATTGGCAAAAGGAACGAATTCTCTGAATAAAAAAATGTCACCAGACGAGAGGAGCTCATAGCATAGTCAAATACAAATCCGAAAAATGCCAGAAGCAAGGCACGCAGCCAAATTTTCAATGAAAAGTTAAGCTTAACCCATGCATAGATAGCCACAGGAATCACAAGCAATAAAGAGGCTGTACTGAGTCCCTGCTTTGCTAGCCCTACGCAGGCAAACCAAGCCAGATAAAAGTATGCAAAGTAGAGGATCGATAGCGCTGATTTCAAGGCCGGCCTTCTTCATAGGCGATCAAAACTTCTTGGCTTCTATTGTCATCACTGAGGATGTTGGAAAGCCCCTTCCAAGTTGAAATGCTTTTGGTTTTTGTAAAAAAGCCCACTTCAATCGGCTGTGACAACCATCGAAAGAGAAAATTCCCAGGGCTGAGTTGGAAATTTTTTTGCTCGGCCGAGGCTTTGTCTTTTACGACCACTTCAAATTTGTAATGGTCTGCATTCGCAAGCACCACAAAATTAAATTTGAGTTTGCTTTTGTCGGGGGCGTCGAAGTTCATTTTGATAAAGTTAGTAAAGCCTTGGCCAGCGACCATGTTCCCACTCACTTTGAGTTCTTTGGTAATATCAGCTTTGTCTTTTTCTCTTTTTGTCAGTGTAATTTTTTTCTGACTTCTATCATAAATCAGAGTTTCTGTGATTGCGAATCGGTCATCACTGAATTCGATTTTTGGCAAGAATGGATCTTCCTTAAAGTCAGTTCTCATTCTTGCAAAAACTTTGCCGTCGGGTTTTTGGTACTCGGTTTGAATAAGCCTATTAAGTCCGTCTTCACTCTTTGTAATTCTGTGTTTTTCGATATAAAGCACAGCGCCGGACTTAAGGTCTTTGGCCGTGCCAATAAGGTCGAAGGCCTGGGCCGATGAATGCATTGCGAGGAATACTACGGCGATCCATTTCATTGGAGTTTTCCTCTCTTGATAAAGGTGAGTGTCACTTCACCGAGTGAAACGCCCAGTTTGCTCATTTTAGATTTATTCAACATAATTTGGTCATTCATTAAGTACATCCAATCATCAAAAGTCACATGATAGTGGGTGCCATCAACTTCGAGATCGAGGACATATTTCCAGAAGAAGGCATTGCCTGCAACCTCACCGCGGGCCTGGCCGATGACGTCTCCGGCAGTGCCGGTGTAGGTGTTATCGTCTTGCCGGACGAGTTTCCAGATTCGCTTGCTCTTGGATCCATCTGAGTAATCAAAGCTTTCATCCAAGATTCCCGTGTTGCCAGCCCAGCTGGCCTTGATGAGCACATGAAAGCGCTTGATGACTTTTCCTGATCGATCTTGGAATATTCCGTAGGCATCAATGTCGCCGTTAAAATATTCCTCCAGTTTTAAGGTAGGCTTTTCTTTGTCATAGTTTTTAACGGTGACCGAGGAGCAACTGCCCAGGGTCACTACAGAAAGTAGGGAGAGGGTCAGTTTTAAGAGAGGTTTCATCGGAACTCCAATCGTGGTGATTAAAATAGAAGTGCGTCAAATTCAGAAAAAGATCCCAGAAGTTTGTGCTCTCTTTGAAGCTTCAAGGGGTGAGAAAAGACATTTATGCCGCCTAGCAAAAGTTGGATGTTTGGGTCCAAATTTCTGTCGAGAAAATGAATATATTGAAAAAGCTCGTCTTTTGCTCCTGAGCCTTTAGAATAGGTTGAGGAAACGACGACGTGGGTGGCACCAAAACGAAGGCTTGCTTCGCAGAGGTCCGCCTTCGGAACATTGGGCCCTAGGTAGAGCTGCCGGATTCCTTTTACAGCAAGAATTGCGGATGCGACCAGGACTCCGATTTCGTGAAAGTCACCCTCTGGAGTTGCCAGCACGATGCGAGACTTCCTTTTGTGTTTTTTCAATCCCACTGACACCACCTGGTAAAGACTTTCTTTAATCAGAGCAGACATGATGTGTTCTTGGGCGATGCCGAGTTGTTTTTTTTCGCAGAGGCTGTTCATTTCAGCAATCAGCGGGAGCAGAAAATCGAAAATGAATTTTCTGGGGCCGTGAGATTTTCTTAATTTAATAAACAAGGTTTGGATTTTATCCCATTCAAACTGACCAATAAAAGTTAAAATCGCCACGACTTCCCGAGGAATCATAGATTGGGGCGGGGAGATTTCGTTTACGACGGCACTGTTGGTTAAGGCGACAAGATCTGCTTCATCCAGGCGGGCAATCTTGCCAATGCGGTGTCCGTGCTTGAGCAAATCCATGAGAAGACGAATTTTGAGAATATCAGTCTTGTCGTACTGCCGCCGTCCCGTTTTGGATCTCCGAGGCAGAAGAGCTTGATGTCGGGTCTCCCAGCCACGCAAGGTAAATTCTGAAACGCCCGTTAAATCAATGACTTGACGTAAGCTGTAGTAGGGATTTTCCGACTTTGACATGAGATCATGTTAACTCGCCAATTCTTTTTTGTATAGAAAATTCTATACAAAAGAAAAGAGCTTCGATAAGCTGACTCTATGACGAAAGATCGCAGTTCACAGATTCGGGACCTTTATAGGCTTTTTGATGGGAAGAATCTTTCCATTTTAGACTCGTATTATGCACCTTCGGTTTCCTTTCAAGATCCGGTTGGACGGATAGAAGGCCTTGAGATGTTAAAGGTTTACTATTCACACGCCTACAAACACGTGCAAAGTATAGAGTTTATTTTCTCGGATATCTTCCGAGATGCCGACAAGTATTCAGCGTCGTGGGTCATGAATGTTCGGGTCCCTGGCTTGAATTCTGGTAAGGAATACAGCGTGACCGGAAACTCTGTCATCCACTTTAACGGGAGCGGACTCATTGTATATCATCGCGACTTTTTGGATCTGGGAGAAATGGTTTACGAAAAAATTCCATTTCAAGGATTTGTCATATCCAAGATTAAGCAAAGATTGAAACCAAAATCGAAATCCAAATAAGGTTGATATGAAAATTGCAGTGATTGGCTCGGGCATTTCTGGTTTGGTGACGGCCTTTCTGGCGCAAGAAAGCGGCCACGAAGTGCACCTCTTTGAAAAAGGCAATTATTTCGGTGGCCACTCAAATACGATAGAAATCGATGACGGAAAAAGTCGATTTTGGGCTGACACAGGTTTTTTGGTTCACAATCCAAAGACCTATCCGAATTTGATTCAGTTGCTGGAAATTTTGTCGGTCAAAACCATTGAGAGTCAAATGACTCTCAGTGTGCAAATTCTGAATGAAAATATTGAGTGGGGCGGTACGGACTTAGGCACTCTATTTGCGCAAAAATTAAATCTTATCCGGCCCAAATTCTACCGCATGATTTTTGAGCTTTTACGGTTCAATCGGATGGCTCCTCAATTGCTAGTTGGGCTTCAGGGGGACGCTCGGAAAACACTCGGGGAGTTGCTGACAGAACACCATTTTTCGCAAGAGGTTCGAGATTGGTATCTGGTCCCCATGGCGGCAGCGGTTTGGTCAACTCCGGCAAACAAGATTTTGGATTTTCCGGCTTCTACCTTTTTACAGTTTTGCATGAATCATAATCTTTTGCAGGTGGATGGCAGGCCAACTTGGAGAACAATAGAAGGTGGTTCGCGAGAGTATGTTCGCAGAATTGTTGATCGGATTGTGCATCGGTATTTGAACGCGAACATCCTTTCCGTACGTCGGGAGTCGGGCAGAGTAGAGTTGAAGACCGCGGCCGGCGTGTTTTGGTTTGACCGGGTTGTTTTTGCTTCGCATGCGGATCAAACCCGAAAACTGCTGATTGACCAGGACGCTCAGGAGTCAGAAATTCTTGCGTCGTTCAACTTTCAAAAAATCGTGCCGTTGTACACTCAGATTCAAGTCTGTTGCCACAGCGACAAAAGTTATGGTCCGCTTGGAATTACGCGTCCTCGCAAGATGCCAACCAAGTCAGCGTAAGCTATTTACTCAATCACTTACAGCATTTGCCGACGCTGATGCCAGTGATAGTGACGCTGAATCCTCATAAGGAAATTGCAGCCGAAAAAGTGATCCGTGCGATTGACTATGAACATCCCCTTTTTGACAGCAAAACCATCCTTGCACAAAAGCGGATTCCAGAGATTCAGGGGCGAGGTGGAGTCTATTATGCGGGGGCTTGGCAGGGGTATGGCTTTCATGAAGATGGCCTCAAGGCAGGACTGCGCGTGGCTCGGCTGCTCAATTTGAAAATCCCTTGGAGCCCCGTTTATGAATAAGTGGTTGTACCTTGGGCATGTCTATCACCGCAGAGAATCAGTGGCAGAGCATCACTTCAACAATCGAATTTTTTTTATACGTTTTCCTTTGTCTCAGATTGCGAAACTTAAAAAGCCGTTATTTTCTTTGGACCGTTGGAATGTGCTTAGCTTTTATCGCAAGGATCACGGAAATCGTGATGGCTCGGATCTGTGGTCTTGGGCGATTTCTAAGCTCGAGCAGGCGGGGATTCAAGAGCCAATCAGTGAAATTGAACTTCAAACGTTTCCGCGAGTTTTTGGTTTTGTGTTCAATCCAGTGAGCTTTTGGTTTTGCTACTCGGGCGCCGAGGTGGCTGCGGTCATTGCGGAGGTGAACAATACCTTTGGTGGCACCCATTCTTATGTCCTTGCAAAAGGCGACGAGATTCAGAAAAAGGTATTCCATGTTTCGCCGTTCTTTAAGGTGAATGGAGAATACAGGTTTTCCTTCACAAAGCAGGAAGACCGGTGTGCGGCTTCAATCAATTACTGGCGTGACCATAAGCCCCTGCTTGAGGCTCGTATCCACGGCAAGGCGACCGATTGGACAACAGTCAATCTTTTTTGGACATGGTTGAGTCATCCTTTGATGACATTCGCAGTGGTCTTTTTGATCCATTGGCATGCTTTGCTTTTGTACTTTAAAAAAGTACCTTTTTTCGGAAAGAACGGGACTGAGGAGGTTTTCAAATGAACTCAACGACCATGATCAATAGATTGAATGTGATCCCGAAACAATACGACTCGGATGGGTTGCAACTGATTCTAAATTCTTTACAACGAGTTCAATATGGAGTGATTGAGTTGAGTCTTCCCGGCGGCGAGACGTTGAGATTTGCGGGTGCGGATATCGGCCTCATTGCAAAATTTAAAGTTAATGACCTTCGAGTTTTTGATTTGATAATTGAAAGAAGTGATATTGGGTTCGGGGAAGCCTTTATCCAAGGGCTGTGGGAGACTGACAGTATTTCTAATGTGATCGAATTTGCTGTTCGTAATCGCGAGACATTGGCCGCAGCGATGATCGGGCAGTGGCATAAGATTTTACTCTATAAGTTTAAACACTTTTTTAATATGAACAGCAAAAAGGGATCAAGAAAGAATATCAAAGCTCACTATGATCTTGGGAATGCTTTTTATAGGCTTTGGCTGGATAAGACTATGACCTACTCATCAGCTTTTTGGGGAGATCAGCGAGGCCTTTCTCTGGCGGACGCTCAGCTTCAAAAATACGATCTGCTTTTGAGTCAGCTCAATGCGAAGCCCGGGGCCCATATTTTGGAAATCGGCTGTGGTTGGGGCGGCTTTGCTGAATTTGCTGCAAAAAAAGGAATGAAAGTTACGGGAATTACCATCTCCCAAGAGCAATTTGACTTTGCAACCGAACGTATTCGTCGCCAAGGTCTGCAACACCTGGTGGAGATACAGTTTCTAGACTACAGAGATTTGCGTGGGCAATTTGATCATGTGATATCGATCGAGATGATCGAGGCCGTTGGCTCTGAGTTTTGGCCAGGGTACTTCAGAAAAATTAGAGAAGTCCTCAAAGAATCCGGCACGGCAGCCATTCAGAGTATTACAATCAAGGATTCTATTTATGAACAGTATCGCAAGGGCACAGATTTTATTCAACAATATGTCTTCCCCGGGGGGCTGTTGCCCTGTGAGCACGAATTGAAGAAAAACGTACGGGCGACCTTCGGCACCGACCCCCAGTTTACGCGCTTTGGTTTAGACTACGCCAGAACCCTCAGTGACTGGCAGGAGGAGTTTTTGCGCCAGACAGATTCGGTATCGAAGTTAGGCTATTCGAGTGAGTTTCGGCGCCTCTGGAGATTTTATCTTGGTTACTGCGAAGGCGCCTTTCGTGGGGGTCAAATTAATGTTGTGGCTATGAGTTTTGGGAAATAGCGACAGCACGAGCAATTTGTCTAGCATTCTTTCTCTCTTTGACTCGGACACGGTCACCAAATCGATTTAGTTTTTCAAGCATGTGGTCAACGACTTCAGCCAAAGCCACATAGAGATTTGAGTCTGCCTTCTCGACTGTAATACCATTATACCTTCCCCTTGATATATGAAGCTTAACCTTGAAAAGGTCTGGACCAGCTTGCGTTGGGGAATTTTCCATTTCTAAAGTGACAAGCAGTTTGCTTTCACTCAAATCTGGAAACTTATCTGTTAATGGCTCGATTCTATCTTGTACTGATTTGCGAGCCATTTCGGATTTTTTTAAATTCTTAAATTTAATTTGAATCATATAAAACTCCCTTCGGCTGTATGGATTAATTCATTCATCTTTTTGCACTGGGCGCCCTGGCAGGGGTTGGAGTCCTGTTTAATACACGCCACTTTTAAATTTTCCAAGTTAGCTAGTGCAGGTCGCTCTAGCCAAGGTTGAATGGCTAAGAGAGCCTGAGCTTTGCCCCAGCAATTAACGACTTGCAGCTTGGGAAGACCGTTTAGTTCGATCTTCAGGTTTTCAACATGAGCTTGAGCTCTTGGTGATTGAATAGTCTGGGTTACAGATGATGCTACATAGTTGAGGGCTGAGATTCCAGCCCAAATCATCAGAGCTCCAGTTACTAGAAATCCTCCAATCCCAACCACAGCAATAATCTTAATCTTTTGCATGAGTTTGGGTTTTGCTTTTAGCTGATCTAAGAATTCAGAAAGTGTTTTGTGATTCATCCAAACCTCTCTTGAAGAACTTCATGCCTATAGGAGGCTTCTGTTTTTTCTAATTCTTTATCGTCACCCTCCAAAATCGCCAGAACAGGACGTCCCTTGGGTATTTCGTTTTGTGAGGCAACGATAACTTCACCCCCTTGGCTCAGAACCATTTGAGCTAAATCATCTAAGATGTCATCGTCTTCGTGGTCGAGGTCAAACGGATGAATAGAAAGTCCTCCAGATTTTTTGTCGATTTTTCCAAAAATACTAAGTTCATCAGAAACGATGAGCTTTCTGACTCGTCCCTGGACAACAGCCTTAGCAATTTGAAATATATTCTTTCGAGTTCGATTTCCCTCTTCCGCAAAGCGAAACTCCATCAAAGTCTTTTCTATTTCTGCTTTAGACTCTGCTTTTAAGATTCTTCTAATGGTTGAACAAACATCACTGACATTATTTTTATTGAAAAGGTTTGCAACCGAAGTCTTAACTGCTTTCTTGTACTTGAGACTTCGATTTAGACTTACGACCAGTGATTTTTCTCCTGCCAAAAACAGTTTAGGTTCAGAGATTTTCGTGAGTTGTGAAATCCACTCATTTAACCAAACAAAAGTTTCGTCTTCTAATACCTTTCTTTTTCGAGCTTCCTTAAGGCTGGAATAATCACCCACTGAGTATTTATTCTTGAGTGAATCTGGATACAAAATTGAATCGACTAATTTAAGCGAATCCTGGCTTCCCAGATACAAATGAGCTGCGTCTTTCTCTAGGCCTAACAGTAAAAACTCCTGGTCTGTTTGAAGCCAGCGAAGGAGTGGTTTTATATGAAAACTAGTTGCGACCTGGCATGTTTGTTCAACATCAACTGGTACGTTGAGAACTCTGAAAGAATCTTGATTACGAAAGACTCCAATATTACCTTTCATTTGCTTAAAGATTCTTGCATCCATAAGCAGAGAGTCGAGTGGTTCTAAAAACCTATTCCGCTCTTCAACTGACATGACTGGATCCAGCCACTCATAGGCCTGATGGATCGTTTCTCGAAGCTGAGATTTCAAATCGACGAGATTACCTCGATTTACTAAGTAAGCAGTCAAATGAACACCATTTGCTGATTCAAGTAATGGTTTTAGGGTCATCTTTTTAGAAACCAACATAAGTCCTCCGAAGGTTTTAAGTGAGAGCATGATGCTTTCACTTAGTTTACTTTACGGAAAAACGTAAGATTGTTAAAATAGATAAAGAATATCAATTGCACTGCTAAAAACTATACAACCAAGGGCTAGCTTAAAGCCCATTTATAGCGTTGCAGGTCTGCCCCTCAAAGAGCTTCGGGATCTTATCCTATTTTTTCACTGCAGTGCCGATAGAGTCGTTTACGGACCAGTGTTTTCCTTTTTTTGACTATATTGCTTTCGAAGTCTTGCAAGTCCAGCCCTGTAAGCCTCAGCATCTCCATAATCAAAGAATTTGTGATAATAGTTATGAGCGCCTCTGACTTTGCGCATGTGCTTTATGGGACACCAATATTGCTCAGTTCTGGCCGCAACTTCGCTTGCAAAAGAGACAACTCCATTGCCATAGGAGCAGTAAAGGCAATTGAATTTTTCGATCAGATTTAAGAACGGCAAATCCGCTCTATCAAACACCACGAAGTCGGATCGCTTGACTTTTGGAATTCCATAAATCGGAAAACAAATGGCTTGGTATGAAAAGACAAAAACATCTAACAGCAAAAAAGGGAGCCAGCCGAGATAAATAACCGGCGTACTCAGGATAACCAGAATTCTGGATTGTGATAAAAATCGTAAAATTCCAATTTTGTGACGATTTTGTTGAACCAAAAAATTCTCAGCAAGCAGGACTTTTCGAGATTCAAACTCCTCACGCACATGCTTGTATTCCTTTTCTATCTCCTCTTGGAGTGAATTGATTTGTGCAATCAGGTCTTTTATTTTGGTATTCATAAAACCGTCCTTACGGAATATATTTCTTTGGGCGTGTGACTAATCCGACTGGGCATCAAGGCATAAATGATTTTCAAATTTTCGAGGTAAAAATTTAGAATTTTGCTCAGGACTGAATTTGCAATTCCTTCTTTATTAGAGTGGCAGGTTCGACGAGGATCATCAATCATTTTTAGCCATTGCTTCTGAGCTACTTCTTTAGTTCGTTGGTTCGAAACCCCAAAAATTGGGGGGGGGTGACAGAACTGGACTGGACTGGAGTCAGCCGCGTGATTACACTTTTCTCACAATAAAACAATAGAGGGGGTCAAATGGATTTTGACGAGGCAATAAAAGCTCATTCCGCTTGGAAAATGAAATTATCAACCTACTTGAAGAAGCCCGATGGTTCTCTTAAGCCATCTGAAATTCAAGTGGACAACAAATGTCAGCTCGGGCAATGGATTTATGCTGAGGGTGCGCGTTTATCATCGTATCCAGAATATGCGACATTGAAATCTGAGCATGCAAGGTTTCACAAAGCGGCTGCTGAAGTTGTTAAAAAAGCTGACGCTGGTCAAGACACAAGTGAGGAAACGGCATTGGGAGCTAAAAGTGATTTTGCATCAGCATCATCGGCGGTGGTTGGGGCCATTATGGCAATTCGTAGAAAGGTCGGATAGTTAAAGCTCGTATCTCGAGGCTATAAGATGCTCTTTTTTCTTGTCCCTGTGTTGCTCATTGGTATTGGATTCGCTTTAAGGTATTCAGTAAAAAGCTTTGGCCTGTCCACTGCAGTTTGGGCCGGCCTGATGTTTTTTGCCGCACTCGGGTTGGGAAGTTGGGCGATCCTCCAATCCCGCTCTTCCACTGCCGGAATAGGTTTTTTGTTTCTTCCTTTTTTATCAATCGTTCCGGCGCTGGGGGGATTGATAATCGGCATCGGGCAAAAGAAGAGGAGCAACGGGCTCACTCTCGGTGGGGCCGTAATTGTTCTTCTGTCTTGCTCTTTCTACATCAAGTCTGGATTGGATTCTCGCGCTCTCAATGATCAGCGCGATGCTCAATACAAAGCTCAACTCGAACGACAAAGGCAAATCGCTCTCGAACTTAAGAAGTTGTTTTCAGATAATGTAGGCAAGGAAGATTCTGCCCTTTTTCAATATTATGAGGCTCATAAACCTGAAAGGGCCGTCGCTTTGGAATTATTGAAGACGCCCTTTGTCTCAAATGAACTGCTAGAAATCTTAGCGCAAAGCGAAGACCTGGGAGTCGTGCTATCGGTCGTACGAAACCCAAATGTGACGGGCAAGATGTTAGAAAACATTTATGATCGAGCGCAATACAAGGACTACTACCACGCAGATTTGGCTAGAAATCCAAAGTCATCAACCAAGTTGCTCGTTCAGGTAGCAAAGGGACACAACACATCTCTTCCTCAGGCGCTCATGGCGAACCCCAATTGTTCGTGCGAGGTGCTGGTTGCTTTGTCCGAAACAATTCGAACGGGTTACCTTTCTGACGAAAAAAAGTCTTCTTGGAAGGCTGCTATTGAAGAGAGAAAAAAAACTCTTTGCCGGTGAGAAAGAAGGGCAATGGACATCCTGCAAATACTCCTGCCCTTTTCCGGTTTTAAGCGGGGCGGCCATTTGAAAAAGAATTCGTCAGTGAGGATGAGCCAGACGAAAGCGCCGCAGTCCTGACTTTTTTGCCGCCAGTTGATTGTGGGCTCTGCAGAGGATTCGCAGGTTTTCTGCTCGGTGTTCTCCCCCTAATGCTAGAGGTTTTATGTGGTCCACCTCAAGTTGGAAATTGGCTTGGCATCTCCGTCCAGTGCGAGGGTCTTGATATTCGCACGCCTGGTGAGCCTTCGCTAGCAGATAGCGTTTTGTTTTTGCAGTGATCGCAGGCCGATAGCGAGTCCTTGGCGCCATTGATGGTTTTTTCGTAGCGGTGTTGCTTTGCGCTGTTTCTGAACATTCTGTTGTGGGGTTGTTATTGCCCTTGCCCATTCTGGATTGGTTGAACTTCTTTGCCAACTGGGTGATGACTTCTGACCAGCTTCCATCAGGACATTGGTGCGAGAGCAGATACTGAGCTTGTTTCAAGGCTTCAAACTGCTCCCGGGTTAAAGTAAATTCTATTCGGATGGTGTCGTTTTTTTGGGGTTTTGTAATCTCATTTGCCTTCGCTGGCAGATCAAATTCAGTGGCTAAGATCTTTTCGCTCTCGAAGATGCTTTTGCTCTCCATGCTGACAAGGACTTCGGTGACTTTCTGCGAAGTCACCGCCGTGCCATTTTTGTTTTCTGCCTGAAGACACCTCTGCATCTGCGTGAGTTGCGAGAGATTGAGAACTCCGGATTCTATCTTAGCTGCCACCTCGGGATTGGTCTTTAACAAACGAGCCGCCTGAAGGCGCCGGTAGGCAGCCGATTCGCTGTAGTGCAGGGCTTTGACTAAATAAGAGAAAAGACTTTCGTAGCCCATTTTCAGATGCAAATCTCGAGAATCCACTTCGTTGATGTGAAGTAAAATAACATGGGTCAGTTTGCGTTCGCTGCGTGCAAGCTTTTCTAGCCTAAGATTGAGTTCTTCGTTTGAAATCTTTTTGAAATCCATGACAACTCTCCTGCTTAAATTCCAGAGAAATATAGCACGGATTTTTGACGGTGATTTACGCACTTTTTCAGAGGAGAAAAGGGCTCTTGAGTCACTGCTAATTCAAGCTGTAAAGAGCTCGACTCGCTCACGGTAACGCGGGCCTTAGCTGCGCGACTCCGACCTCAATCTCAACGAGAAATCGCCCCAAGGAGGGTCCTGTGAGTCGTAAAAACACGCGCAAGAGAAAAATTCGCTTCAAAGTAAATTACTCAAAAATGCCGCGATGTTTATTCGCTGGGAAGCTCAAACTTCGCCCTAAAATTGCTGTGAGCCTTCTTATTCACCCCGGATCAATCCGGAGAACCATACTCCTGAAGGACGATGACGCAGCCAAGTTCAATTTCAATGGAAATCCTATTCAATATTGCTCCAGAGAATTTGTGACTTTCTTAATGCCTGCATTTTACGCGAAGAGGACCTGTAAGAATTCGACGGACGACGCTTCGTCGTCGAGCAAAATCACTCTAAAAAGTTAAGGCCCATTTTCAAAAGGTCTTTCTCAATTTCTTTTACCCAAATCACTTTGGCTGACATGGGCGCGAGATTACCAACTTTGGCCGTTAGCACTTGTTCGGGCACGATTTTTCTTTTTGTTTGTAATACGATGGCAGTTCCACTGAAGGACTCGTTCAAAATGATGGCAACTTCTTCAGCTTTGAAATTTTCAGAATTTGAACTGAATTGTAAAAGAGCAACGTCAAGTGGATCGGCTGTGAAGCGTGTAGATCTCATAGCGATAGCCTCCCCCCATTTTAGCTGGGATTCAGAAAACAGTTAACAGTAACTGGATGCCGGACTGTGATTGGCATCCCCTACATTCTCTCTGTAGTAACAAGGTTCGACAAGGGAAAAATTGGCAGCCCATAGCTTCTCGACTGGTCAAGACTTTCTTTGGCCCGCTCTGTGTGGGACCGCATCATAGTTTTAATTGATGTCCTCATCGACATTAATTATTGGACGTCAAATATTTAACGGCTTACCATTGCAAGCGAAATATCTGACCCTCAGGAGGAATCAGTGGAAAAAATGTCAAAATGTCCCTTTTCAGGCGATCACGGTGCTCGCACCACACTCGGAGTTCAATCGAATACTGATTGGTGGCCAAAGAAATTAAATCTTAAGATTTTGCATCAGCAGTCTGAAAAATCAAATCCACTGGGTAAAACTTTTAACTACGCCAAGGAATTTAAGAAGCTAGATTATCAAGCCTTAAAAAAAGACCTTCGCAAGCTGATGACGGACTCGCAAAGTTGGTGGCCAGCTGATTGGGGGCATTACGGTGGCCTGTTTGTGCGAATGACGTGGCACAGTGCTGGTACCTACAGAACCTTTGATGGGCGAGGTGGTGGCGGTACAGGCAATCAAAGATTTGCGCCAGTCAATAGTTGGCCAGACAACGGCAATCTTGACAAAGCACGTCGGCTTCTATGGCCAATTAAGAAAAAATACGGAAATAAAATCTCTTGGGCAGACTTATTAATCCTTGCTGGCAATGTCGCTCTTGAGTCGATGGGATTTAAGACCTTCGGCTTTGGTGGTGGTCGAGAAGACATTTGGGAGCCTGAAGAAGATATCTATTGGGGATCAGAAGCAGAGTGGTTGGCTGATAAACGATATACTGGAAACCGCCAACTAGAAAATCCTCTAGCCGCCGTTCAAATGGGTCTTATTTATGTGAACCCCGAGGGTCCTAACGGAAATCCTGATCCGGTGGCATCAGGGCATGATGTGCGCGAAACTTTTGCTCGTATGGCGATGAATGATGAAGAAACTGTGGCTCTTGTAGCCGGCGGTCATACATTTGGTAAAGCCCATGGCGCAGGTGATCCTAAGTTAGTGGGGCCAGAACCTGAAGCCGCACCGATTGAAGAAATGGGATTTGGCTGGAAAAACAAATTCGGATCTGGAAAAGGTGTTCATACAACGACCAGCGGTATCGAGGGAGCCTGGAAGCCCAATCCAACAAAATGGGACAATGGATATTTTGAAATGCTTTTTAAATATGAATGGGAAAAAGTGAAAAGCCCGGCCGGTGCTTGGCAGTGGCTCGCGAAAAATATCGAAGAAAAAGATATGATTCCAGATGCCCATGATCCAAAGAAAAAGCACAGACCCATGATGACAACCGCGGATTTGTCTTTGCGTTTTGATCCTGCTTACGAAAAAATCTCTCGTCGGTTTCACAAAAATCCAAAAGAATTTGCTGATGCCTTCGCGCGCGCATGGTTTAAGCTTACACATAGGGATATGGGGCCACGGGCTCGCTATTTAGGACCCGAGGTTCCGAAGGAAGAGCTGATTTGGCAAGATCCTTTACCTAAAGTAAAAACTCCGCTGATCAACAACAAAGACGTAGCAACTCTTAAAAAGAAAATTCTAAAAACAGAACTTTCTATTTCTCAACTTGTTACAACAGCATGGGCATCGGCATCGACTTTCCGTGGGTCTGACATGCGCGGCGGCGCTAACGGTGCGCGTATTCGTTTGGCCCCGCAAAAAGATTGGGCGGTCAATCAGCCGGCCGAACTTGCAAAAGTACTCAGTAAACTTGAGGCCGTGCAAAAAGATTTTTATTCGTCCTCGAAAAAGAAAAAAGTATCTTTGGCAGATTTAATTGTTTTGGGTGGATGTCTGGGGGTTGAAGAAGCGGCAAAAAAAGCTGGATTTAAAATTCAGGTTCCTTTCACGCCAGGCCGTGTTGACGCCAGCCAAGAGCAAACGGATGTGGAATCATTTGCCGTGCTGGAGCCTATGGCGGATGGTTTTCGAAATTACACCGGTAAAGGTTTAGAAAAAAACGCTGCCGAGCTTTTGGTGGATCGTGCTCAGCTGTTAAAATTAACAGCGCCAGAGATGACGGCTCTTGTGGGTGGAATGCGGGTACTTAACGCGAACTTCGGCCTAAAAAAGCAAGGTGTGCTCACCTCGAAGCCAGGGACACTCACGAATGATTTTTTTGTGAATATTCTGGATATGAAAATCGAATGGAAGCCGACTTCTCAAGAAGGGGAGTATGAAGGTGTTGATCGCGCCACAGGAAAACAAAAGTGGACAGGCACTCGAGCTGATTTGATTTTTGGATCGAACTCAGAACTTCGTGCGTTGGCCGAAGTATATGCCCAGGATGATTCAAAAGAAAAATTCGCGAAGGACTTTGTTGCTGCTTGGGATAAGGTCATGAACTTGGATCGATTTGATCTCTTATAATTTATTGTCAAAGAAACGCCAGACGCGACGACTGGGAATACAAGCCTCAGGTATTGGTTTGGAAAACCAAGCGAAGGAAGAATATTCCTCTTATAGTAAGGTGAAAGTTAAATGGGAACAGTTATAAATTTGGTTGCATACCGTGAGGGTGTGCGCATAAGTGAAGTGACAGTTGAAGATATTAGTGAAGTCATTCGCGAACCAGGCACGTTTATTTGGCTTGGCCTTTATGAGCCCGACAACACCATGCTAGAAAAAATCAAAGAAGAGTTTGCTTTACATGAATTAGCTATTGAAGATGCCCATAATGCACATCAAAGACCAAAAATTGAAGTCTACGGCGATTCCTTATTCATCGTTCTTAAAACTGTCCACGAAGAAAATGGAAATACGGTTTTTGGAGAAACCCACCTTTTTGTAGGAACTAATTTTTTGGTTTCTGTAAGGCATGGCGCTTCCGCCAGTTATAAGTATGTTCGAGAGCGCTGTGAGAAAAATCCAAAAATGCTCGGTAAAGGCCCTGGATTTGTCTTGTACTCACTACTTGATTTTGTAGTCGATAATTATAAACCAATTGTTTTACAGTTTGAGAAAAAATTTGATCTTCTTGAAGGGGATATATTTAAAGGGCAATTTGATAAACTCGTTATTGAAAGAATATATGATCTTAAGCTTGAGCTTTTAGAACTCAGAAACGCAGTTCTTCCTATCCGAGACATTTCAATTGAACTTATGAGATTTCATGAGGAATTAATTCCAAAGGAACTACGACCATTTTTCAGAGATATACAGGACCATGTAGCTCGATTGATTGAATCACTCGATAATATGCGAGAGATGTTAACAACGGCCATGCAGGTGAACTTAGCCCTTGTTGGAGTTGCCCAGAATGAAGTCGTCAAGAAATTGGCTGGGTGGGGGGCTATATTAGCGATTCCAACTGTTATATTTAGCCTTTATGGGATGAATTTTGAATTTATGCCTGAACTGAAATGGAGCTTCGGTTATCCATTTAGTTTGGCCGTGACCTTTTTGGGATGTGCCATCCTCTATAGAAAACTTCGAAAGTCAGGTTGGGTTTAAACAATTTCGCTGACAACGAAGTTCAAGTAGTACTGGGTGCATGCCGGCCACTACCAAAGATTGAATAAGTGCGTAAGTGGTTTGAAACAATCACTTAACGTGTCTGATGTTAGCACTATTAATATGGCCAAGCGTCCGTCTGGAATTCAAGATGCCCTGAATACTCGAGATGCCCAAGCCAAAAACACATTGGAAAACTCAGGTGCCGCCAATCATAGCGGTTGCGGTTAATTTGATTCAGGGTCGAAAATTATTATAATAATTTAATTTAGCATCATGGGTATTCTATGGTATTGCTTTTGAAAGTTCACGTTTATTAATCTTCCCGGCTTGGCCCTTGCCGGGAATCAAACCGGAGGTGGGTATGATTGAGATCTTGATTGTGATAATCCTCGTTCTTATCATCGTTAAATTAGTATAAAAGGCATAAAAAAATGCAAATAGAAGTTAGAAACTTAAGTAAAAATTATGTCGATGACAAAGGCATAAAGTCGGTGAGTTTCGGAATTTCTAAAGGAGAAATGGTTGCTATTATTGGACATAACGGGGCTGGAAAGTCGACATTGCTGAAAATTCTTTCTGGCTGGATATTATCCGATTCTGGCCAGATCAAGATTGAAGATGTAGATCATAAAAATAGAAAGATCTTTTCCAGAAAAGTAGGCTTCGTGCCAGAGGTTCCAAATCTTTTTGATTTTTTTTCGGTCGAATATAATCTCAAGCTCTTTGCGTGTTTGTTTCGACTCCCGATTTCGCGGGTTGATGAAATTATAGAGGAGTTTCACTTAAGTCCGCTGAGGAAAACAAAGGTCGGTTTGCTATCTAAGGGCTTGAAGCAAAGGGTGAGCCTTGCTCGAGCTTTGTTGCCGAATCCATCGATCCTACTCTTTGACGAACCCACTTCGGGGTTGGACATTGAAATGACAAAAGATGTTTACCGCTTGCTGGGTAATATGCGTGATGCAGGTAAGACTGTTTTATTTACCTCCCATCGGCCAGAGGAATTTCAAAGCATTGCAAGCCGTATTATGGCTTTACGTGAAGGTCGTTTGGTATTTGATGGCGCCACCGCCGAATACTTTCGGTCGGCGACGTATAAAGGTTTGTACATGTGCTGAGAAATATTTTCATCCTAGTTTTAAATGATTTTGCGATTGCCTTCAGAAATAAAAGTTTCTATCTCATTATATTTATCCCTGTTTTTATTTTCGTGTCTTTGCGCTTAACTGATAAGACAGGCTCAGCGTTGAATAACTTAAAAATTGGTTTGGTTCGCGGGCAAGCCTATGCGCCCCAGATTGTGAACGCCTTGCAGTCGGTGCCACAGAACCTTGAGATAAAATGGGTTACGAGTGAAGACGAGGCCCAAAGCTTTTTGCGCGAGCATAAAATCGATGCGGTTTTAGTGAAAAGCAAGATGAGCGATGCCCTGTCATTGCTCGTGTTGCGAAAGGAATCTGCGCAAAGCATCGCTTCCGCACAGATGATTGCTACACTTCAGAAGAGCTTCGAGAACGCTAAGCCGAGTTGGGTCTCTGAGGTGAGATCTCTTCGAGAGGGAAGTATGCAAAAGCAGACTTTGCCGACTTGGATTCTGATGGTGATTCTGCTAGTTGCATTTATTATTCTGCCGGCGCAGGTTGCTGAGGAAAAAGAAAAGCGGCAGCTTTTGGCGATTTTGCAGACACCGATCCATGAACTCGAGTGGATAGCTGCTAAGATATTAACAGGGATTGGACTTTGTTTGATTTCAGTTTTCCTATTGCAGTTTTTGGGTCAAGTCACGATCTCGAATTTTACCGAATACTTGGCGTTTGTGATTTTAGGAGGATATTGTTTCTGCGCATTTGGAATTTTGTTAGGTTTTCTGTGTCGTAGCCAAGCAAGTGCAAGAACTTTGGGCTTAGTTTTTTACTTGCCATTGATGATGCCTGCGGCTTTGTCTGACTTTTCAACTCAAATGAGTGGACTCTTTCCCATTTTGCCAACTTACCAATTCTATGAGCCTATTCAAAAACTGCTATTTGAGAACAAGGGAATGACCAGCCACATTTTTCCGTGGATATATTTATTTATCTTCGGTTCGACACTGTTTGGTATGTCCTATTTGTTCTTGAAAAAACGTTGGCTGATCTCATGATTTCCAAACATGTTAGTGACCACTGCCCATTCGTCCTCGAAATTGAAATATTGGCGGGTGGCTAGATCAGATCGCAGGGCACTTATTTTGAACACTTGGACAACAACATTGCGAATATCTTCGCGTCTCTATTTTGTGACATATCATTGCTCTCTTGGACAGTTTTTTACAGAAGCGCATTGCCTCTGGTTCGAGTTAAGTTCATTGGTTCGTCGGTCTGTGTAGGTAGGCCCCCAAAGCCCCTCAACAAAGAGAAGTCATAGGAAGTCGGCTAAATATAAGAAATTTTTTTCATTCCTATTGACCAAACGTGTAAATTATTTTAGATTGTGGTTATTCGCGACAAATAAGTCGCTCAATTTCTTTTTATAGGAGGTCCTTATGTCGAATCAATTAGTAATCAAGGGCCTTCTTTCGCACCTGAACTAATCAATACAATTTAGGTTTAAAAATAGGCCCTTAAGTCATTTTGTTTTTGAAATTAACTTAAGGAGTTTTCATGCTTAGTTCCGAAAAGGAATTTTTGTTTCTATTCGGTTGGGATGACTTTTTTGAAAGTCAAATTTCCGACCTTGTTTATTTATCTGGCGAGCGGCAGCGCTCGACATGTTCGCTGTTCCAAGCCCGTGTCATTTGCGAGGAGAGAAATCTCTATCGCGTGCAAGCGGTTTCCAGTCAGATTTTTTGGGCTTCCGTGAGCGGTAAGATGCAGTTCAATGCCGTATCTCGCGTTGATTATCCCGCCGTTGGCGATTGGGTCATGGTTGAACTTCCCAGTCAGTCCGAGCGGGGAGTCATCCATCATGTTCTGCAAAGAAAAACCATTATTCATCGGAAGCAAGTTGGCTCAAGTACTGATTCGCAAATTTTGTCGACGAATGTGGATTACGCCTTCATTACTTCATCGGCGAATTCCGATTTGAATTACCGACGTATCGAGCGATACCTCGCGGTGGCTCAGGATGCAGGGGTAATTCCCATTATTCTTCTGACGAAGGCGGATATGTGCATCGACAATATCAGCGATATTGTTGCAGAAGTACGAAGAGAGCTGCCCGGCATTCAAGTTCACGCCCTTTCGAAAAACGATTTTGAAAAGGCTGATTTTTTGACTAGCTATCTTCAAAAGGGGACCACGTCGGTTTTTATTGGTTCCTCGGGCGTGGGAAAATCAACCATTGTCAATTTCCTGATTGGGGATGAGCAAATCAAAACCCAAGATGTTCGCGAGAGCGATGGCAAAGGACGACACACGACGACGGCAAGAAATCTGTATGTATCCCGTTACGGTGGATTGATTATCGACACACCCGGAATGCGCGAACTTCAACTTTCTGACCACGCTGAAGGTGTACGAACGCAGTTTTCTGATATTGAAGAACTCATTCAAAGTTGCCGATTTAGTGACTGCCGTCATCAAACGGAACCTGACTGCGCCATAAAAAATGCTCTGCTTGAGGACCTATTATCGGAAGACAGGTGGAAGAGTTATCAAAAGCTCGAAGCCGAAGTGCGACATGGAATGCGAAAGCAAGATAAAGCACTTGCCGCTGAAGACCGTAAAATCTGGAAAAAGAAAAGTATTGACGCCCGCAACAAAGGCTTTTCAAAGAAAGCAAAAATGTAATGAACGAAGAAATAAAATTTAAAAAATTTCCACTTTTGAATTCGAAAAACGAACCTCTTGCTAACATTACATTGGAGCATTTGTGGGCTGATGTTTTTGCTTTGAAGATGAAAGTCTTAAAAATAGAAGGCATGCCGAGGCTGGGTGAAGTCATTCAAGAAGCGCTCAAAGAAGCAAACAGATTTAAAGCTCGCCTGGTCATGTTTCGACTCATTAAGGGTCAAACCGCCTCTGAAGAAATCAGCGAGTTATTAACAACCCTCGGTTTCAAAAAGAAAAGTGAACGCATTGAATTCAAAAAATCTGTGGATGAATTACCCGGCGATGTTGGATCTCCAATAAAATGGAAAAATGCCGAGGAGCTTGGATGGAGTCGTCAAGAGATTGCGAAAACATTAAAGCAAGTGGCCGAAGACGATCCAGACACAGACCCGAATGAAGATCCCCTTTTATTCATTCAAGACTTTTTGAGCGACCCGGTTTTGACGTCGGGTCTTCATTGTATCCACATCGGCTTTGTCGATGATGAAATCGCTGCGTTTACTGTAGTCCAAATCAATCCGAAAACAGGATGGTCTCGAATTTCGTATATGGGGGTCGTGCCAAAATTCAGAAAGAAAAATATTGGAGTGTGGGTTCATCGTTACAGTTTTAAAGTAATGAAATCAGAAGGTGGCAAACTTTACCACGGAGGAACAACCTCTACGAATATCAGGATGATTAAGCTTTTTGAAAATAGTGGATGCGATAAATTTTGCGAGATGGAGGAATGGAACTATTCTCTGAATGAAGGTGTCACATGCTAAGGGAAGAACAATCAGCCAAAAATAATCAGCTTCTTCATTGCTCAACAGCTCGAAGTTTTGGTTGTTGCGACGGCGACACTTGTCCAATGTTTGCATGAGCACAACTGAAGTTAGATGTATCGACCGTAGTCAGCTTACCGTTTAGATAAGCACGAAATTGAAACGGAACGCTTTCGCCATCCCATGAAATTCTCTTCTCCCAGTCAGAGACGTTCACGCCTGGAAGTTTCTGAACGCTCCAGTGCAAATGCCGATGACCAGCGGCTCCAGTCCATCCTTCAATTCCAATCGGCTGACCTTTTTTCACCAAGGTGCCGTTTTCTATAAGCACACGATCAAGGTGGACGTAGAAAGTGTAGTATCCGCCTTCGTGCAAGATTTTGACGCGATTTCCCCAAGACAATCCGCAGGTGCTTGGATGGGTTTGCGCTGGATTTCCCGCTGGTTCAGTACATGGCTTACCCTCTTCTCCTAGAAAGACAAAAGCCTTTCCATCAGCAGCGGCATTGATTGTGGCAGCAGATTTTTCATAGTCGGTTGCAAGGTCTAATGCGTAGTAAGCATTGGTCCACGAATGGCTACCGCTTCCTGAAGAGTGCGTGCAAAAAACTTCTTCTTTCGGACTGAAAGGTAAAGCGAGATCTTTGATCGGAGACATTGATGGCGGTACTTGGCAAACCGCAGGCTTGTTGGCTTCTTTTCTAATGCAGATCTGGTCAACAGTACAACTTGTCGAACAAACTGGAATATCGACTTTGGAGTAAGCCGACGAATTCGTAAACACGAATACCAGATAAATAATTGCTCTGAGAGAAAGTACTAATTTGGTAGTTTTTTTTGCCACGAGTCTCCTAGCTTACCAAAAAAGAGGAGGGGCAAAATTGAATCGGGATCAGGATGAGCAAGTATATCCAACTAAAATTCTTGGGATTTAACTCCCAATCTGTGCCCCCACGAACCTGCAATTGGCTTATTTCGAATACCTATCAAAATTTCCTCTCGTTGGCACGGGTTAAGAGGGAGGATGTGCGACTATTTTAAGCGGTTAACGCATGGGGTAACATCATATTAAATGGTTCAGGGACCTCACGTGGTTCCGAAGTTTGATTTCGCACGCGACAATCGTGCGCGATGAACGGCACTTAAACCCGGATAACCCCTTATTGAGGAATATTCTCGGCAATCAATTCAGCAGATAGAATTCTACAATCGTTATTTCGGATCTTTACTAAATACCAGTCCTTGGTTTTCTGGTAGTAAGGCTGAACGTTAACTGTTGTAAACATTGAGTCCTCACTTTTCAAACCCCCATAATACGCCGTGATGCCCTTCATATCTTCAATCGCAACAATGGCTTTAATGACCTGCCGAGCAGATTTCATTATATCGCAGGAACCAGCAAAAGAAGGATTAGATATTGCGAATAATCCCAAACAAACCAAAAAATTTAACTTTTTCATACATTCTCCATTTGAAGTCCTGTCGTAATACAGAAAACTTTTACAGGCAGCAGTTTTTAAAGGCAATTTAAAAAAGCGCGCATCCCCTAAAGACGCTCCCAACAGGACATCAATTCGTCATGCGGTTCCGCAGTTGGAAGTAGGTTTATCCCCCAGAAAATAAAATAATAATGATTCTTGGTAGTGGCTGCGGTGGTCTTGAAACCCACTTTATTGGACATGAGCTTTTCTTCAGACCAAATCAAAAGACCACACGAGTGAGAAGCGCCAGATGATCTGACACCTCATTCAATAGAGCAGATCTTTAAATGTTTAGCCCTGATGCAGGGAAACACCTTTAATTCGGATGCCGATGTCATCCCACTTGAAGCCATGTTTTTGCTCAAAGTTCACAATTTCCGTAAAGTAGGCATTTTTATGCAAAGTCTTTAGAACCGCCGTTTGCTTCGTGAACTTCGCAAATGCAATTGCATGAGGAAAGCAGAAAGCCCATTTACTTTCTTCCGCTACAAGATCAACGACTGGCTTAGGTGCAATTTTTTGAAATTCAAGCCAGTTGGCATCTTGGTCGCGTTGGACAATCTTGTTTTTATTCATGCAAACCCGACGGAGCGAATTACTTCTGGCAAAATCCCATCCCGTATATTCCGAAACTATTTTAATGATGTCCTCGTGATAGATGACAGTTCCATAATTCGGCTTCAACCAAGCCTCGATTTTCTCTGAAAGAAAACCATATGAAAACGGTTTTGCTTTGGCTTGGCGGTACAAGTTGATTCTGTCGACATTTTCTTGCGAGTGCGGACGCCAAAGTGCCGTGATATTAATAATGTCTCTGAAGCTAAAAACCTTCTGGCCTTTGAAGTGTTCTGTAATTTTAGCAAGGCCTAGATATTCAGGTAAAAATCGTTCGTAATTCATAACGAGAGCGTCTTCTGAAAAATCGAATTGAAATATTTTTTCTAGATCGAGATTTTTAAAAGGGTTCAAGACTGTATCAGAATCATCTTCAATATTATCGTAGTTAATCACTTGCCCAATAGCTTTGTGAGTATTTTGAACGACATCAATCAGGGGCATTTTGAAAGCCTGAATTTCTCCGTACGTCAGTGATTTGTTCATTTCGCGGCAAAAATCGACGAACTCTTGTCCGCGCTCGTACTCAACATCAATGTGAAAAAATGGGGCTTGTGTTGAAAGCCGTTCGGGAATCATTTCATATTTAAGAGGGTCGACTTCTGAGAATCCAAGCCCAAAAAATGACATGCTGGCAGGTGAACTTCCACGCGCCGTTCCCAAAGTGAGGTTTTTGGCTTTAGCAAACTCCATGCACTTTTTAACCGCTTCAATGAATTCCCCAACTTGTGGGTGAACATCGAGCCAGGTATCGCGCTTCAAATAAGCTAAAGCTGAGTCCGTTACCCCGTTGTAGCGACTGCGAAGGCCACTCATAACTTGTTCTTTAATGCTATCCATGTAGAGGTTCCTTTCCGTTTCGGTGAGAGTTTCACCTGTATCAATTTTGTTTGAGACGGAAAGGAGATTTTGTACACGCTCACGACGTTCTTCGAGGTTATCAATTTCCTGTTCTATTTCTAAAAGTCGCTCATTCAAACGAGTCTTCAAATCGGAATCGGAAAAGCTGATAATTATCTTGATGTCCTCAAGGCTGAAACCCAGCCCTTGCAAATCCCGAATGCGCTTCATCCGTTCGAGCAAATTTTGACTATAAAATCGGTAATTGTTTTCTCCACGAGTGGAAGCTGGCAGAAGGCCAATAGACTCGTAATAGCGCACTGTGCGCGCTGAGACCTGAGCCATGTCTGCAAACTGTCCAATCGAAAGCATTGTAGATTTCCTTCCCATCCATTTCATCATGGAGTTTGACGTAACGGCAAGGTCAACAGGGCGAGACGACAAATTTGAGATTTATTTTATTCGAACCAAAAGTATCTTGTGAATTCAGTGACTTGTAAGATGAAATGGAGCAGAAAAAAATTGGCGTTCCGAACTGGATTTGTTCAGAACCGCCATCATCCAAATTGCTGCCTAAAACGCCGTTAGTATCTAATTGGCGGCCCTACCCATAAAAGCGTAAATGACACCATGCAGACTGATGCTAAGTGCTTATAGGGCTTAACCAAATAGTAAGTTCATGTAAAAATAAGTCATGGCTTTTAAAGTGATCTTCAAATTATTGGCGTTGCCATTGGTCCTGGGCTTTTATGCGGACTCCTCCTTTGCAGAGCCAGTTGTTTATATCCTCGATACTCAAACCCTCAACGACCTTGAAAGTTCTGGCTTTAGTATCAATGAAACTTTAGGACAGACAAAATCACTCAACCGCACCTCTGACCTTTTTAAATCTAACGAGGCTTATCGCAGCTTTGCAGAGACAATCGGAAAAACCCTTCCTCATGACAAAAAGACCGATCAACTCCCTGATGCGATTCCCGAAAATTCTGGTGACGTGCCCGATATGGTACGGCGACTTCGGGGATTTGAAGACAAAGGATCTCGATCGAAAAAAGATCTGAAAAGAGGTTTCATTATCCGCCGTGTGGCAAACAATTCACAGTATCCTTATTTCGTAGAGCGAGATGGTGATGAGCCTCGGCATTTCGATACTCGTTGGTTAAATTCCGAATATGGATATTTGAAGTTGATTGCGGTGGCCAACCGTATGGATCGCAGCGACATAACGAAGGACTCTTGCGGAGAAGTCCGTTTTATTTATCGATTGAGTTATAAGTCCAAAAAATCAACATCGAGTCTTCCATTCTTTGTGAATGTCATTCACCAGTATCTCAAACAAGATTCCTGCGCGAGTTTTGCGAAAACTTGGGATGCTTCAGTGACGAGTGCTAAGGCTTTGAAGGGCGGCCCTCTTAAGAATCTTGCTTTCAGGCAGCTAGAAGTGAATGTTCAATCTTTGCGGTTCACTTCGGGCTATATGCACGATTTCGGCGGACAGGCGATGTACATGCAGCGAGTGTTTCGCAAAACAGGTACGCGGCTTGAGCCCGTGGAGCTTGAGAATACGCCGGATGTTCTTGCAATCAAAAAAGATCCAACTCTTTTGAAGCGATTTGTTGAATATTTAAAGAAGCCAGAGAATCTGAATCAACTAGATCTTGGTGTTTTGAATATCAACTTTGATCCCAAGTTTCTAGCGAAGCTTTCCATATCTTGGTCAACATTAGGCCGAGCCAGAACTGCGAATCGTCCCTATACAGAATTATTTCGTGAAAATCGTGCTCTTGTCGAAACCATCGATATTTCAAAACTAAAATACATCAAGAGCCATGATGCTCTCATTGAGCGGTTGAATAATCTGACGTGCATGGGCTGTCACCAATCTGGAGGGACGGCAGGTTTTCACGTGCTTGGCCAAGCGGACGACGCTTTCTCTCATCCTTTTAACCGGCAACAACAAGCACTTTCTCCTCATGCTTCAGCAGAGATCTCGCGAAGGATGGCATGGTTGAGAAATGTAGCTTCGGAGCAAGAACCCAATCGCTTTCGACCTCACTCTACATTTTCTTCCGCTGATTGGAGTGCAAACTCGGGAGTTCCGAAATTCGCTAATTTGAATGTAGGACAGCTTTGCTTTGCCGAAGCAGAAACGTTTTCTCAGCAACCTGCTTGCGGAGACCCAAAAGGAAGATCGGTTGAATGTCAAAAAACCGTATTGACCCAAGGAAGGAAAGTCCCTTTGGGCGAATGCGTTTTAAAGGAAACAGTGAATTCCGCAGGTCATGCTTGTTGGAAGGGCGAAATTAAAGAAAGTTCGACGGCTCACCCTGAACGAAATCCTCCCGGTTTTAATTTCTTTGCTTTTGAGGATAAGTGGCAGCTTTCTGGCGGAATTTTTAAGGACCCAAAACCGTATGGCTGTGTTCTCCCTCAAAGTGGTGCTCCATTAGGTAGAATGAGTCGGCGCTGTACCTTGGAAGAAGAAAACTTCGAGGTAGATTTTGCCAAGGGAATTCCAGACGAGCTTTGCGCAAATCAAGGCGGCTCTGGTTTTGACATGTGTGCGGCAAGTGGAGACTCCGGCGCGTGTCTTGAAACCAAAGTTGCGAGGTCCTTGCTCGATACATGCAGCGAAACCCGATCTTGTCGTGAAGACTACATCTGTCAGAAGTTTCCTGACTACAACAAGATCTCTGTTAAAAATTACGTTCGCAAAAAGGGAGATCAGCTCATTAACTTGAGCCAACCTTCTAAGATTCGAGGCGATGCCATCGCAGAAGCCCGTCGCCGTGGAATCGGGTTTTGCGTTCCAACTTATTTTCTTTTCAACATGAGGCTAGATGGTCATCCAAGTCCTGTAACGGGGCTTCCGCCAGGTGAGCCCAAGTATGATCGCAGCCAACCGCTTCGGGGGTATAAATGAAATTTCTTGTTGCCTTACTAATTTCCGTTACCGGACATGTGGGTTTTGCACAGGACTACGCCCTTGATGATGCTCACAACCATGACGGCACTCATGTTGAAGGTCAAACCGATTGCGGTAGCAACTATATGTTTCCGGGCGATATTGCTCGGCTTGGATCGCACTCTTTTTTGATTTTGGGTGAAGATGGACCTGATCATTTATTACTTGATCATCGTTCAGGAACACCGCCTCACACCTATCAGTTCATTCTTCGAGTTCGAGTGGACGCCAATGAGATGGCTATTTACCGTAAGCTGTTGAAAGAAACGAAAGTCGCATTGCCCGCAGTAACCACGATCTTTTTTGATAAGACAGGCAAACAAGTGGATAGGACATTCTTTTGTCTACCGGATCTGAAGAAAATATTTGGACCGGAGCAAAAGCCAAATGATGCGTACTCTAAATTATTTCCCATTCGCGCTTCTTGGCAGAAGGACGCTGATTTTGAAGGCGCGTTTCCCATCAAACAAACGGTCGCACCCGAAGATCCGCTCATCCTTGAGCGCAAAGACGTAGAGATTGTACTGTATCGCTATTTGCCTTCTTATCTTGAGCAATCCAGTTTTCGCAAAATGCTTAAGACTCGAGGAAGTCAATTTACTTCAATATTGAGTCACGCTCCTATTCGTGCTGACGAGCCCGCAGAAAGTGCGGCCAAAAGATCCTCATACATTAAGTCGGGAGCCTTTGAATCAAATGGTGAAACCTGCCAGAGCGATTACTACTTGAAAAGTGTGCGCCCACCGAAAACAAAGCATGGATTCCTATTGCTTGCTGAAAATGGGAAGAACTCGGTATTGGCGGTTCACCTTTATGATCAGTCGCCTCAAAACTATCAGACCACTCTTAACTTTGAGCTTACGGATGAGCAAATGAAAGTCTTCCGCCAGGCACGACAAGAATCCAAAACGCCATTACTCTTTATGCCCACTCAATATTTCTGTATGGCCGAGCTAAAGGATCTCGTAAAACGCCAAGCTTTGAATTTGAAAGGAACAATCTATAGGAATTCTGAGTATGAGGGATTTCGGTTGGGTCAGCCATCCGGCGAATTGGATCTGGCTAGTAGTAAAGTGAAAGTCCTCGTGAATCGGATTCTACAAAGTCTTATGAACCCTCAATCTGTGGCTCGGGATGTGTTCGGAGTCGTTGATCTAAGGTCGGTCAATGCAGATATTTTTATTGAGGCGGCCTATTCGAGGGACTGGAATTTTATCGGCAAACCCGTGGACGGCTATCTCGCAAATAGGTGTTATTTAACTTCAAAGGCTGCGAAGGCTTTGAGCGAAGTCCAGAAGGAAGTTTCAAAGCTGGGATATTCATTGCTTGTTTTTGATTGTTACAGACCTCAACGGGCGGTTAATCAGTTTGTGAGTTGGACGAAGGATGCTTCAGACTCAAAAATGCAGTCCATCTTTTATCCCGATGAGCCCAAAAAAGATCTAATTAAGCGCGGTTATATTGACGCTAAGTCAGGACACAGCCGTGCCAGCACTGTCGATTTAACTCTCGTCCGCACAGGTAAATTTCAATCAAAGGATTTCTATCAAAAAGCGAAGGTCGTCAGCGATTGTCGTAAGTCTCAAAAAGTTGGAGATACTGGACAAGTTGATATGGGCACCGCATTTGATTGCTTCAGCGAACTTGCGCACACGACGAACCCTTCTATTCCTGAAGAATCGCAGAAGCATCGGCAAATCCTAAAAGCAGCGATGGAAAAGCAAGGATTCACAAACTATCCAAAAGAGTGGTGGCACTTCGTCTTAAAGGACGAACCTTACAAGAGTGATTACTTTGATTTTGAAGTTCAGTAGTTACTGGCCTGGTTGCTTGGGACCGACTTCCCAAGGCAATGTTCGAAAGCCTAGTTTAAGAAGTTGGTCGCTCGCCATCACAGGGATTTTCTTTTTGTTAAATTAGTCAACTCAACCTAATTATATTATAAATTATTTAAGCAATGGAAGAAAGTTCAGAAATTTAAAATATTGCAGATTTGAATTCCTTCGTGCCAGATAATCGTCCCACCCGTTGCGACAAGCTGTTCGTTCTCGAACAATCCAATGAATGGAAGCTCGAGCATCCAACTGGAGAAAATCGTCTCGGGGTAATGCTGCTGAAAAAAAATTTTTCGACTTCGAAATCATCGGCATTCAAAATTCTGCATTGGGCGTCAGTGAACGAAGAATCCGCATTATCAAGACGGTAATAGAGAAGACCATCGAGCTTCAAGAAACGCTCATCGCAGGAAGATAGTAACGATGCAGCCTATTGTTCACTCACCCATTGGAGATCGCTTTGAGTCCATCTTGACGTAGGAAGAATTTTTTTTGAAATATCCATTGATAGCTCCTTTTTCTTTACCTATGTTTCCATTGACGCCAGCTATCACGAAAGTTGGATTGCTAATCAACGAGCGACCTCAAGCCAAATTTCATTACGTCTTAAAAACCAGATTTGAAATGGTGAATTAAAACGTGCAAAGATAGGCTCACCAGTCGTTTTGACATTGTTTTTCAAAAGTTCTGATTTAAACTCGGCAAGCTTGGATTTATAACGACTCTCAGACCACGAACCTGAATAACTAAAAACAGCCACAGCACGAGGGTCAATTTTTCTTAAATGCACTCGGGCATCAATAGGTTCGGGCAGTGTCTCCATTGTAAAGCTGTCTGGCATAGTGAATTGGACCAGCTGTCCGCGCGCATCTTGCATTTGACTGACCGGAGCAGTCATCGCAATTTTTTCAGATGTTGACTGTTGAGCAACGGGGGCCGTCATATCAATTTTTACTTTCGATTTGTTGTTGCCAAAAATATAGTCGGCTAAAATGCGAAAGGCTTTATTTCCGGCCTCGTCAAAATCGGCTTCAACCAAAGTTTCTGCGACGATGGTGGATTCATAAAGTCGAATCTCGTAATTTTCACTTTTGCTTTCAATGCGAAATTTCGGTTCGCTGACGGCCATAGCTACTCCTGAGTATAGGATAAAGAAAATGAGCTTAAACAATTTATACCTCCTTGGCCATCTCAGTTTTTACTGAATTAATAATAAAGCCTGAGTTGAAGGCCTTTTCTGCCAGCGTCTTTATTCTCGCTCATTGATTTCTCCTTGGCAAAGGTCCTTAATCCTTGACCGCAAAGTTTATTATAGCGGTTGTTGTTTCGTGAGGCTTTTCTCTTTGAACGGAGGCACCGCATTTTATGACTTCCAAATACTCAAAATCAGGCCTGATAGCCTTGAAGTCAGCAGCTGTTGAAGGCTTGTTGTCCCCAAAGTTTTCGTATTCAGAGCCAAAGACTAAAAGGGCAGGGACGAAAACTTGATCCGCCGAGTCTTTGAACGAACGAAATAGCTGACCGCCCACAAAACTGATTCTTGGATTTTTATCGGATGTTTCTTGGCGATCATCAGAGCTTGATCGAGATTTTGTTTGTCGTTCCAATGGAAATATCCAGCGAGTCGGTCCATCACTGAATGAGTTGGCGTCAAGAGTTGAAGCTTTCCGGCCTTGTTGTTTTGCGTGGCCCATTCCTTGATTGGCATATCGCCGATAGCAAGCGGTGGTTTGGGGAACTCGACAAAATATTCGGTTTCTGGATGGGTGAAGTGCCGTCCAGAAGATTTTGAAAACCCAATTTCTGTGAGGGCTTTCTCAATATCTTTAATGTCGCTTGACGAAATAAAGTCGAGATCTTTGGATTCATACTCATTGTTCGTATAAATCGAAACAACAGCCCCTCCTGAAAGAACCGCATCGATTCCAAAATTGAGTAAGCAATCACAAACGATGGAGGCAATTGTTTGAATATCGCTCCGCTTTGTGATTTTCACAGAGGCTTACCTGTACGTCTAGGACGTTGGCGCTTGCGATAATATTTTTTGATTTCACCCTCGGGAATGAATTCAAACGATTTTCCCAGAAGGGTTTGAAGTTCTTTACGAAATGGATAGCGAGGATTCCACAGAAATAGGCGTGTTCGACCTTTGGATTGACTGACAATGACTCCGCCATCCTCAAGGCGCTTCAACTGTTTTTGCACGACACTTAAGCTGATAGAAAAAGTGGTGGCAATTTCGGAAGCGTAACCCTCATCGTAATTCTGAAGATACAGAAGGACTTTTTCGACAGTGGCATTGCCAAAGATGGATTCGAGCATGCTTACATTGTCACCTCTTTTTAAGGTTCCTGAGATGATTAGGAAATTCGGCTAAGGAACGGAAACAATTCGAACTAGACTTTTGATGTAATTTTAATGGCTTAGTGGCCGAAATGGACCGAAAAGAAGATTGGCGTTCCATGGTGCCGCGTCTTAGAACTGAGTTGCTGGGTGCGCGTATATTACAGCTAATGCTTTTCCGTAACAGTTTTTATCAGCCGAGCGACCCAGGCCTCTGGATCCTCATCCCACTTGATAGAAGAAAAATAATCCATTTTCATTGGAACTCCAGAAATGACATTGCCATTTTCGTCGGTGGATCTAGATGTCGATATTGCTGCCCGAAAGAACCCATCCTTTGACACTTCTGCTCTCGATTGTGGGGGCCTCGGATAAATGGAAAGAGTAAATTTTTTGCCGTCACCGATGAAAGCACCTTCAAGATAAGTTCTAGAGTAAGTAGAGTCTCCAGAGTCTGCAAGTCCAGCAAACTGAACTCGTTCTTTGAGGTAATTTTTAAGTGTCCATACAAATCCAACACACGATGAGATACACCATGGGTCAGTGAGAATCGTGATTTTTCCTTTGTAGGAGCCACTTTGGACAGGAAACTTTTCCGTTAAGCAATCCCCATTATTGGAGTAGCAAAATTGAGGCATGTGTGGGAGGAAGTCGCCCTCTTTACTTGAGGACCATCGATCAGAGTTTCTTAAGCTGTCATAAACCTTAAATTTCCCTTTGTCGTCGTAGAAGGCATTCTTTCGCCAATCGAGATCTTCCAATTCCTTTGTTTTTTAAACTGAACCCACTGATCTTGAAAAGCTTATCAAGAAATTGAGCTGACCAGTCTGTCACAATATCGCCACCGCCATTATCGACGACGTCTATGATCAGATGTTGCACGATTTGAGATTTTTTATCCCAGTACTTCTTAGCAAATCGCTCAACCTCTTTTGAGACATGGTCAATGTCATTTACGAGTTCGCCTTTTTTATAACGAAAGCTTCGGATTCTTAATAGAGAAGTATTTGGAAGAGTTTTGTTTTCATAAACACAGGCTTGATAGCCTTGGTAAACTAAATCGAAATTTGGATAACGATCAGGCTCCGCACCGCAAGGTGTGGGCTTTTGATTATTGGAACTGCTTGAGGAGTTATTTTCTACCCTCGCATACACCGGGATTTTGATATCAATTCTTTTTCCATCTCGTTTCAGAGAGTAAGATAGGGGTTGCCTACGATACCAAGAAAGATTTCCTTTTCTAAAATTATCCCAGAAATCGCTCTCGCACTGGTTGCGAAGAGGAAATTTACAAAATTCAAAATTTTCGTCTGACCACTTTTTAATGGAGATCCCATTGATAGCGATGACCTCATCCCCCTTCTGTGGTCTTTGGTTTGGTTCTAAGTGAATGAAATATTCTTTTCTGACATTGGCTACTCGATATCTAGGCACCGATCCGTCTTCACTAATGAACTCGGGTTGAAAGCTAGCTGCAATCATCGGTCTGCCTTCAGAGGTAAAATCGTAGTCGGGATTTAGTCTGATGTGTGCATGAAGATTTGTATAAGCGGCATCTAGACGAGTAAAAACACGCCCCATTTCCATGCGAGATTGCGATTTCTTTAATTCAGAGCGCAGTTTTTGAGTCAGTTGATTCCACGACAACTTTCGATTGTGTCTTGGTAAAAGGCCATCACCATCGAGGCGTTCAACTTCTTTAAGGTAGGCATCGAAGAGCGTTAGAGAGGTTTGTCTTTCATTTTGAAGAGACACTGCAAATGTTTGAGCGGTTGCAGTGAGAGTAAATATAAGAGCAACAATGATTCTAAATTTCATAAATCCCCAGTTCGATCAAACGACATACACCCATCCTTTTTTCGAGATTCGAAATGTCGCTAACTTATTGAAGTGTACGAAAGAATTCCGGTTCGAACAAGAAGTTGGCGCTCTCTCGTAGAATTATTTGGAACTGCCTGTGCGTTGGTGGCATAAACGTTAATCCACTTTTACTCTTGGGTGAACTCGTAGTGCATCAAGGGTGGACTCACAACTTGAACCACAGCCGTTGTCGATAATAACAAATATATTTTTGTCATAGGTGGGGGTCTTAAGAATAGGAGTAGTTTTCGGAAATTCTTTAATTTCGATTGGCGGATACTTTCCTGATTTAGCTGCTGCTAATTCTTGATCGAGTTCATTCTTTTCTTCCAATAGAAAATCAGGGGGCTTTTGGTTTTGTTTTTCATAGTAGCTAAGCTCTTGATAAATAGAATTTAAAAATAATGCATAAGTTTCTGGAGTTTTGCTGGTGGTTTTTCTTGCTACCAGTCGTGATGGATGATATTACCCTTTTTCGAGGTATGGCAAGCGAGGAATTTGGCAGGCAAACTCCGCGAAGTTTTTTCATCATGGATTTTTCAAAAAGGTAGCAGAAGCATTCACATCACTAGAATCCGGCAGTACTGCGAAGCACTCATATTTACTGAAGCGAACGTTCCCTGTCGAAAAATTATTTATGACTTATGTTGAAACTGCGGCGATGAATAATCAGTACGAAGAAGTTGAGGCCGTCGTTGTCCATGATGAATCGGATGAAAGGCTGTGGTAAATGCCAATTCTACCAGTTATTCGAGATAGAGCGCATTTCGCCGAGCTCTTTAAGGAAAGTCATCATTGGGCTACCGCCATTGATTTTATAATAAAAAAACATGGACTACATGGCGTACCAGAACGAGGTGCTCTTGGGAGTCACATCGTTTATAGAGTTGGCGATGTTTGGATTAAAATGATGGCGCCACTCTTTGCAAAAGACATGGACTTTGAAGTGTCAGGATTGAGGGCGGTTCTTGGACGACTGTCGGTGTCCACCCCACAAATTGTAGCCGAAGGAGATATCGAAGGTTGGCCTTATATTGTTCTGACTCATGTTTCGGGAAGCCCCATTCGCGACCGCTGGAAGATGATTGGCCCAGACGAAAGAGTTGCTCTTGCAATGCAGATTGCGCAAATTTCCAAAGAAATTTCTAGGTGTTCGCCTGATACGACGATTCAGGAGCGATTTGTTTGGAATGATTTTATAACTAACCAGTATGAAAATTACGAAGTTCAACAAGTAAAAAAATTGTTGCCAGAGGTTTGGCTCAGAACTCTTGGCCCATTCATCAGGTCATTTGATATTTCGGAATTTCAAACATTAAAACCAGTATTCTTGCATGCTGACCTCACGTTTGACCATTTTCTTTGTCTGATGGTACACAGCCGAAAGTTACCGGCGTCATCGATATGGCTGACTGCCAGGTTGGCAATTTCAGTATGAACTTGTTGCGCCTTGCACTTTCATCTTCAAGTCTTAAAAGCATTGCTGAGAAAATTTTGATGGGTTGTGGATTTCAAGAAAAAGGCTTGAATCAAAGGTTTTCGGAGAAATTATTGGCCTGGTCAGTGCTTCACCGGTATTTCAGTCTGGTGTCTTGGTTTGAAGATGAAATGAATGAGGTGAAGCATGGGGATTTCTCTAGTTTGGCAGCCAGAGTATTTCCGCTAGAGTGAAATCTTCGTTTTTTTGGCTGTAGGAATAAATTGTATTTTGAAAGGCCCTTTATAAAATCAGTTATCCCAAATAGTTGTCACTCATAACTGGGAAAATTTTCTTGATGAATAACTAGGCAAATCATAGGTAGAAACAAGCACTTTTTTTCTACCATTGACCAGATGTTTCTACCCAGATTATAAAAGACAAGTATTTCAAGTTACTTAACTACGCGGCTCCCATGAAATGTGCAGCTATAAAGCTTTCAACTAGTGGACGCCAACACTTTTCTACTCAAATGAAATACTGTCCTAGCCAAAGCCTAAATTCTAGAAAGGGAACTCTTTTTAATTATAGAAAACGTTTCGATTTGGTTTAAAGATCCAATTCTTTATGACATACTTGAGAAGAAACCTAACTCATTTAACAAAAAAGGAAATACTTATGAAAATAAAACTTTTAATTTTAACTCTTTGTTTTGGATTTATATCTTCTGCGTTCGCTGAAGAGGTTATTCGTATTGAAGTGGGAACAAACTATAAAAATATTCTAATTCCGATTTGCAAAGACGCGTGTTTGAACTTGAACGCGCAGTCATGCAACTTCAGCAACGAGTCTTTCAACTTGAAGGCAAACCCTCTACTCCGGTGTCTGATTGTTGGGCTTGCACATTAACAGCCATGGGCGAAACGTATACAGCCACAGGTGGATCTAAAGCCGTTGCGTCGGTGAATGTCGTTGAAAAATGCGCTGCCGCTCGTAAAGATCGATTCTTTTGCAAAGATCCAAAGTGTGAAAACTAAAGTATTGAGCCCGCCGGTGTCCATGGTAAAATAACCATGAGAGCCAATGGAATAAGAATGTAAACCTTTCGAATGATCGAATCAGCTCTATATTCAAGAAATTGCTCCATTTCATCTTTTGGCCCTGACCGACCACTTGGTCGTTCGTTACAAATATTGAAAATGATTGAAGAAAAAATTGGCGTTCCCAAGGGGAGCTTAGTAGAACTATTTGCCAAGTTAAACCTGCGATGTTGCAGTTTATGGAAATTTACTGAGACAATTCGTCGGGAAATAGAGACAAACCGTCTCAATCAATTGTTTAGAGCTGTTGTCCGTGGGGCTGTTTAAACATTAGACAGTCGTCTAACAATTTGAACGGTCTTGATTGTAAGGGGATTTCAGCGCGATGAAGAGGGGATGCCACAAGCACGTATTTTGATATTAAGGAGTTGAGGCCTGAAGCACAAAAATTAAGGATCCCCGTTTGAAGAAAACGTCCGTCGCATTATTAATATTCAGTTTTGCTCTAGCGATTCAGGCTTTGGGGCAAGCGCGTTTTGCCTCTCATAAAACCCGCCTCCATGCAACTAAATGATGCGTTAGAAGCCAGCCTGCAAAAATCCTTGATCACGGAGGGGCCGGGACTTGTACTTGTCGTCGACAGCCAGTCCCTGACGGTCGCGGCTTTTGTTTCCGGAGAGCCTGAACGCATGGACCCGAGCTCTTATTTTTTGGTTGATGTTTTTCCCTCTTCGAACGGTGTCCGCGGTCACGAAACGCCCCAAGGAATTTTCAAATTGCTTTCAAGCCGCATGAAAGAAAAGATTTTTCCCGAACCTACGGGGGTTCCATTGAATTACACGATGTTTTGGCAGGACCTCAACACAAAGTCCGTGAGCGGCGTCGCTTTTCACGCAGCCCGCGGCGGGCGCGAAAAATCCATCGGCGTCGAATGTGCCTCTGCCGGCTGTGTGAACTTATCCGGAAAAAAGGCCGAATCGCTTTCAGTGAGGTTGTGACTAAGTTCAGCACCGAGAAAAAAGGAAGCGATGTCATGGTCGTATCCTCAAACGGATCTTTAGTGAATGGCTTCCAATTCCGCGATTGGCAGCGGACTTTCAGCGAAGGTGACGATTACCATGAACGCTGGAATCAACTCAAAGAGCAAAATCCAGAACCCGCCCTGGGTCCCCAGAAACCGGGTCAGAAAATAAAGCTTGTGCCCACTCGAGATTTGGAAAGCGAAAAAATTCTGATCGACTCCCGGCGGCCCATCGCGGGCAATGGCGATACGGCGTCCAGTCTATTCTTGGTGCAAAATTTAATTCGTCGTGGCTATAAAGGCGTCGTCGACATTTTGGTGGATGAAAAGAGCGAAAGAATTCTGCGTTCGCTCTCTAAAAATTTGCCGGGCTTTGCGTCTTCGATTCGAATTTTCCACGAGTCCGAACTTTCCTCGGAGCCTTACTCGATGGTCATACGCTCGGGCCTTCCCTCAGGGCGCGTCTTTGATCTTGGCCTCAATCGTCTTGGTACGAAAGATACCGGCGTCGCGGGGAAAATAAACATAAATGACAGCACTCTTTTTCTGTCGTTGACCATATACGGAAATACAGAGAACCGCGCTTCGGTGCAACCGCTGTCCTTAGTAGTCAGCGATAATAAATATTATTTAATGCCCGCGACGGGCTTGGGAGTGAATCGCTCGAAGACACGCGCCTAGATCTTGACGCCGATAAAAACGAGCTCAGTTTTCAAGAGGGCGGCATCTTCCGCGATCCTTTCTCCTTGGCGATGCGCAATTGGTCCTTAGCCACGACGGAAAAATTTCTACTCAAGCAAACCACGGAGTTCAATCCGCAGTTGGGGCAATTGATGGCAAAGGTCATCGAGGCCCGAAAAACCGAAGGCGTTAAGTACTCCCTGGCCTATGGTTTTTCAATTCCTCAGGTCAAGCGTCAGGCCCGTGATTATTTCCGTAGTCTTCTTTCTCAGCCGACGCCGACCATAGTGTTCACGCCCTCGGCTTTCGGGGAGTCCCTTTTGAATTCATTCAGCGAAAACGAAAAGAATAATATCAAACTGACAAGTCTCAAAGAATTTTCCGAGTCGGGAGGACAGCTCGAGCGCGGTCATCTGACCGTGGTGCAAATTCCAAATGTTCCCCATCATGTTTTTGCATCCTTGCTTCTGGCTAGCAACCGCAACCGAGTGGTGCCCCTGGGCGCGGGTGATGGCTTTTTTACGACGGCCCTCAGTCTGGGAATTCCTTTCGCGCCGACTATCGTGGAGTGGAATATTCGCAATGTCAGGGCTCTGTCTCGGATTCTCCAAGTGGAAGCCCTTCGCCAGAAGTTGGATTTTTCCCATATGCAAAATTTGCGTCGAGTTTATTCGCCCATTCCCTCAGAGCCCATCGACCTGGCTCGCTCGCAGCAGATACTTCGCTACGAAAGCCTTTTCCGCACGGCCATCACTCAAATTCCCGATCTAGTCGATCTTCTGGATAGCACTGTGGGATTTATTCGCAAAGACAAAGCCTTGCCCGAATCCCTGCGCCCGTGGAAGCCTCACCGAAGTTGGTGAGCGTGCCAGAGAGTGCGAAAACGGAGATCTCGGTTAAGAAAAACGCAAATCCTTACGGTGGTAGAATGTCCTGCCGGGAGGTCTTCAAATGATTTCAAAGTTTATCGCGCGATTTGTTTTGCCTGCATTTGTGGTGCTTTCGTTTTCTAGCTATCACGCGAAGGCGCAGAATGCCTGTCATGAAATATTCACTACTCCTGATGCCGTAGGATCCGCAAGAGTTTTAAATGTGCAAACTTATGTCGAACACTATTCATAATACCTGCCCATCGTAAACGATATGATCGCCATGGGAATAGAGCGCTACGAAAAAATCTCCTAAAGGTTATTGTTTCCGTGCGGTAAAGCAGCTGCTCTGGGACAGCGGAGTTGTGCGCCGTAAAGTCGACGGAACCTTTGCTTACTCCGCCCACGCCAAAACTTTCTCGTAAACCGTGGATTTGTGAATCTTCTGGAGCGCGCTCCTTTCCGCGACAGCATCAAGGGAGCCTATGACGAACGAATTCGAAGGGTGCCATTCTCGTCTACGCTGGAACCAACGGCGTCGACAATTCAGAGCGGCCTTTGGGATCCGGAGTCGGGCATATCGAAATCAAATGCGGACCCAACTGTTATTTGTACGATGGAGTGAATCAATTCCCCGGGGGCGGCGAGGGTGGCCTTATCCGGGAACCTGGAGTCTATGAAGCCGGCACCGGAATGCAGCACCGACGGCTCGTGGGCGTTTACGTCTTGGACTTCTTTTCTTTATTTTAAAGCAGACTTTCCTCGATGAAGAGGTAGCAAAAGGGTCGAACCGGTGGACGATCCTTTTAAAATAAAAAGTGTTACCCATGTCTCCGTTATGAACTGCAACCTATGTCTCCGGAACGGACCATTATTTGGAACTGCCTGTGCGTTGGTGGCATAAACGTTAATCCACTTTTATAAGCTAGATTTCGCATTGAAGTTCCTCATCATTTTTAACACCACATCCATGGCATCATCACCATCCTTCACATAGAAGTCGGGGGTATACCCCAATTTTCTATATTTTTATTGTCAACAAATTGCCAATGATGGCTTGCGAGGATCACATCTAAGCCTGATTTAGGCAGGGTAAGAGGAAAAACATTTCCGTAGGCGTGCTTGCCTTTAGAGTTTTGACCGACCACTTTTACTCTTGGGTGAACTCGTAGTGCATCAAGGGTGGACTCACAACTTGAACCACAGCCGTTGTCGATAATAACAAATATATTTTTGTCATAGGTGGGGTCTTAAGAATAGGAGTAGTTTTCGGAAATTCTTTAATTTCGATTGGCGGATACTTTCCTGATTTAGCTGCTGCTAATTCTTGATCGAGTTCATTCTTTTCTTCCAATAGAAAATCAGGGGGCTTTTGGTTTTGTTTTTCATAGTAGCTAAGCTCTTGATAAACAGAATTTAAAAATAATGCATAAGTTTCTGGAGTTTTGCTGGTGGTTTTTCTTGCTACCAGTCGTGATGGAGGAGTTCCAAGTAAAAATTCAGCTAACCGCCACCCCATTGTATCGTCTCCACCAGGGTTGCCTCTGAGATCAATAACAAGAGATTTGGCTTTAAGAATTTTGTTAAAATTATCTTCAAATCCATTCCAAATAGCTTCTTTGTGAGATGGGAAACTAATGATCCCAATTTGGGCAACACCCTTAGTTACTTTAAAACTCCAAACTGCAGGAGGCTCAGTTATGTTCTTGCCAATTTTAGGTTGATACCTTTTGGTTCTTGAATCACATCCAATTTTTAAGTGGTTGTCAGGTAGAGAGTCTAGGACGGGTTCAATTCTTTCACACAGTTTTTTTACTGACATTTCTTCATCGGTTGAAATTTCTTTAATTTGAGCAAGAGCCAGGGACCAGCTTTCAGAAGGGATTGTTACTCTCCCCACATAAGCATTTTCTAAACCGTAAATTAGGGTGCTTATATCTTGTTTAACTTGGTCAGGAGTTAAAGTATCAGAGGCACGAACTACAGGTGTCTTATGAATCAGAGATTCGGGTGTCAGTGAAATGCCTTTTTTATTTATTGTTGAGCAACTCGCAATAAAAATAACAATAAAAATTAAAAAATCGCATTTCTCTCCTTTTTGTGGAACTCTCGAACACTCTAATTTATCTGTATCATTGAGAAAAATGGAAGAAAAGAAAATTGGCGTGACAAAGTGACGCCGTATCGAACCTGGTTTATCTCTAACCCTAACTTAAATGTCAATGCTTTCAGAGATTTACTGGTGGCCTAAAGATCCGGGCACATGAATTGTCTGTGCCCGCCGTGATGTGCCCTCGGGCGGGCACGTACCCGCTCAATGGTTGTCAAAGTCTTCAGATTGCACTATAAACATGGCACTGCGACATTTACCACTTTCGTTCTCTTAATTCTCATATTCGACATCTTAATTCGCGCAGAGGAGGGGCCATGCCTACAGCTATAAAATACTTTTTATCAATGACCATGCTCACTCCTTGGTTTCGCGGTTGACCGTGCCTTGGCAGAGTCTACAAAGGTTGTTTCTCTTGACGTCAACTTAAAGCCCAGCCGACGACTGAGACGATGACTGTCACAACAGAAATCGCGTTGACAGGGGCACTGCCGGGCACATACCAGGCGGTTTTACTCAGCCTAAAAAACGTCTCAAAGTTTGTTGATAAGGCCACAGGACAGGCGATCGCGCATAGATTCTTGTTGATACCAGGTGGGGAAGAACGGGCTATAAGCTGATAGAGTTTGATCTCTCATCAGCTTCGGCAAGTCAGACCCTTGTGATTGAGTACGAGTACGATCGGAAAAGCTTTGCAGGGTATGCTCCTAACCCAAGCACGAACGACAATTTGCATCTCGGGCAGATCACAAAAAGCTCTATCTACTCAAGCCATCTTTACTATTACCCAGAGATGTTTGGTGGGAGTCAAAAAGCAAAAATTACGTTTGATGTTCCCAAAGGATGGAGAGCAGTTTCTTCAGGCGAGTTAGTCTCTGCAACATCGCTCACAAAGGATAGGGTTCAATTTACCTACGACGCTGATTTTTCTAGCGGTAGATTGCCCTACCCCATCTCAATGGCTGAGTACCAAGAACTAAAGATCAATTACGCCGGCCGGTTACCTGTTAGCGTCTTTTTTGCCGCCTCAGACACTCAATTTGCCCAAGAAAAAGTTGCGGCGATGGAGTCTAAGATCCTGCCGTTTCTTGAAAATCTCATGGGCAACTTCCATTCCAAGCCTAAAAGTTATTGAGGTCTTCCCCGTGGGAAGGCAATACGGGTTTAGCAGCTCGTGGTGTCTTAATGTTGTCCCAGAATCTTTGGTTTGCTGACGATTTAGGAGCGAATTTCTCGAAGCCTCCGGCCACAGTTCTTGTGGATGAGATAGCTCACCAGTGGAATTTTTACGGCACTCAGCTGCCAAACTTTCTCGCTGAGGGGGTTTCTCAGTTTACCGACACAATGTTTGTTGAGTTTATGCAGGGACAGGCTGCCTACGACAAAGAGATTCAGCGGTTGCGTGACGGGTACACAAAGATAGCTTCTTTGCTAAATACGCTTAACACCCTTCAGGGTAAAGGATTGACGCTTGAACAATCAGCTTCAGAACTAAAGATGACACCAGAACAGGTGGCTCCTTACTGGGCCTATGCACCAGTTGGTGAGCTTCCGATCACCGATCCAAAAGTCTTCCCTGCGCTCTACTTCTTGAAGGGTGCACTGGCGATCGATGCTCTAAGGTCAGAAATCGGCGAGAAGTCTTTTCTTGCAGGTATGAAGGCGGTCTTCTCAGGCAAAACAGATCATTTATGGACTCTGGAAGAGTTCAAAAAAGTGTTTGAACAACAGAGTGGTAAGGACCTTACTGTTTTCATTGATAAGTGGTACTACCAAAAGGGCTGTAGTGAGGTCTGTGTTATTAGTGCCTTTGGTTGGGGGCTTTTTGTCTTTGGCGGGTGTGTCTCACCACAACCCACCAGAAAAAGCTAAGATCGCGATTGCCAATCGCATAGCTCGAGCTGTTTACAAGATTTTATGTGGGGAAAAATATAAAGAGCTGGGGTATATGCGGGGAGATCCGCACGAGCAAAAGATTAAGCATTTGGTCGGCCAACTCAAAGCCATGGGGGTCAATGTGTTCCATCACAACCATCAAATGATCGTGTCAGAAAAGCGTGTCGTAGTAGAAAAGTCAGGAATTATTTTAAACTGATTTTGAACTAAAAAGATGTCTGGACAAGAATGCGGCTCACGCCGCAAATGGATTGGTACGTCTTTTTTACGTCGTACTTACTGAGCAAGATGGAAAGTGGGTTGACCATCTGATTTATGTCGCGAACCCAGAGGACGTGGGATTCAAGTCATCGAAGCCAAAGTTAGGGTAATTGCAGAGCCTAAAGTTCTTTCCGCATGTCTAAGTTTGTTGGGACAAAGCCCATGGCAAGGTAGAGGTTCTTCGCAACTTCATTGCTGTGGAAGACATGTAAACGGATGCGAGAGGCGTCGGTTTTCCGGGCCTCTTGCTCAACAAGCTTTCATCACCGACTTGCCAGGCCGCCCTTTGGGTAAGCGGACTGATGGTGATGTCGTTGATGGAGACCACCTTTCTGTCGAATCTGTTTTGGATGCCGAGCCACAGATAGCCGACTGGGTTGCCGGAACCCGTTTCAAGCACCTCAAAAAATGATTGCCCTTGGGTATCGGTCCCGGTGGGTACAAGTTTATCGAACTGTTCGGATGCGCTTTTAAGCGCGACTTCAAGTGGGATGACTTCGACCGAAGCAAGGTTGGTGGCATAGGCGGTTTTGGAGTCACGCTTAAAGCTCTCGAAAGTTTCGGCAGACATGGGTTTTAGGAAAATCATTCTTCTCTTTTCGTTTTGGTTGTTGGGATGGATTGGATTGAATTGGATTCTGGAAAAGCCCCTAAGGCCCCCAAAAAATAAAATAATAATGGTTCTTTTTTTGCGTCGGTGGTCTTGGGGCCTTAGAGAGGTTCTACACCGGAGAAATTGGCGTTCCCTAGTGCCGCGTCTTAGAACTGAGGTTTTAGGTTGTATTGACCAAGATCTGGAATTTTAACCTTGAAGGTGTCAAGGTCAGATGCCTTTTCTCTTTCTCATCAGATTGAGTTGCATCTTCTCTCGACAGGCTAATTTTTCTGTGGCTGCGGAATAAGCCAGTGAACTAATCTGGGCTATTTTCTCATGTTGAAATTGAAAGCACTTTTCTGGATAGACATTGTAGATCTCTCTCAATGTCCACCCCACCGCTTTTTGTACGTAATAATCCGGATCAGTCAAAAGGGAATCAACATTTTCAATATATGTATCGAAAGGAAGAAAGCGTTTTCTCTTGCTGGCGTATTCGATTAGACCCACCATGGATTGTCGACGATGCCACGAATTTTTAGATTTGACCCACTTTTTTAAAACGGGGAGAGCCCAATTCGGATTTTCTTCTGTGACGGTTGCGATGATTTTGGATAGGTCGTCACTGTGTTCCCAACAGGTGCAGGTGTTTGCCCAACTTGCGATAACTTTGAATTCGGCGAGACTAATGCGTTTATATTGATAATAATAAAGCGATTGGCTTTTTGCCTCGAAAATATTTGATTGCTTCCAAATTTCCATTCCAGGCGCTTAAGGTGGACTTGCTCGAATTTGAAACAAAAGAAAAGAAAGGTTTCATTGAATTTTCGAACCGGTGAAACACTTAATCGCAATCGATAGAGTCTAATTTCTGTATCAAATATTGGCTTTCCGAGTCGCCAAACTTTCTAATCGTGAATGAGCTTCCTTTAGATTGTTCGGACATCACAAAACCTAAGCTTGTGCAGAAACGCGCTGAGATGCTCATGTACAATTTTCCACTCCACCCTCTTCTGCTCTAAACATGAAGTGCCGCGGCCCTTGCCCTCGAGTTTGACTGTTAATCAAGCCCGCCCAGTGATAGGTATATATGCAGGCCGCCGACTCTTTATTGAGGAAAGCCACTCAACTCAGTAATTGAATAAATTTCGTTTTGAATCGTCGCCAGTTTTTCTCGAAGGCCTTTCGAGTTTGCTCAAGCCATGAAAAGTTCCACTTGAAAACCAAAACCTGCAGTTCCGTGAAATGAGGTTCGACGCGATTGAAGTCATCGAGTTGATTTCGATTTTGTATTTTTCAAACAGTTCAATTGCAGACATCAGTCCTCCGGTTCGAACAACCACTGGCATATCTGTAAGTGCAGGAAAATAAAGAAGAAAAAATTGACGTTCCCTGGTGCCGCGTCTTAGAACTGATATTCTTCAGATGAGCGTTTTTTTAAAGATCCAAGATTCATAAGTCTTTTCCTTCCCAGAAACGCGCTCCAACTATTTTATAGCCTCTCTTTTTTGTACCAGGCCACCAAGTGACCGGCTGGTTTCGCCGTATCTAGTTGAATGGACTCGAAACCTTCTTTTTAGCCAGGTCTTCACACAAATCCATAAGCAAAGTGCCTAAGCCATTTTTCTTTAGCATGGGTATCACTGCAAGCTGACTCACGTAGGCACTGTTTTTCCCAGTGAACCAATTCTCTTTTTCAAAAGGACTGTTCCAAGAGTTGTCCTTCTTTTTTAAGAAGCAATGCTTTTCCTTTGGAAATGCGCTCACGCGTGACGATTTCATCCTGGTAAGTAGCGGTGTAGTTTAATCCCACATCGGCCAACTCTTTGTAGGCCGAATTCACAAGTTGACGAATATTCGAACATCCGATTCTTGTGCCAGACGAAAAAATTTGATTTTTAAATGAGATTATCTTTTGGCCTTGCATTAAGATGCCTTTTTCAGGTTTCCCACCAAGAAATACAATGACCGCTGGATGAATGCGCAGGCTTTTGCCAAAACTTTTGTCGCTCTACGCCGATATTGATCCTTCCGGTTCCATACCAGAAATTGTGGACTGTGGAAGTCCGCCAGGTTTTGCCAGTTCATTTGAGAAAGCCTTGAAGCTCTCGTATAATTCGCAAAGATTGACGGGGCTCACCGAGACAGA
Source organism: Pseudobdellovibrionaceae bacterium (assembly GCA_016719575.1). Taxonomy (GTDB): domain Bacteria; phylum Bdellovibrionota; class Bdellovibrionia; order Bdellovibrionales; family Bdellovibrionaceae; genus JACMRP01. Next base: position 66,812 of record JADJYV010000009.1, read on the forward strand.
GTCTTCGCAGGAACAAATGAACCAGTCTTTAAATTTCTGAACCTTTCTTCCCTGTAATCATGAGGCGTGGCCTCCATCACCAAAATTTTATCTCATTCGCAACAACGCGGATGAATGACTCGCCATTGATCATTCAGTCTGCTGGCTCTTGACCCTTGCCATTCACCTTTAAGGGCATGATCTCAAAAACCTTTGATTTCGTGCAACCTTGAAGACCTTGCAATTGAACGATGTCTTTCCATTTTCGAACTTTTCCTGGATTTCTTTCGGGGCTTTGTTGAGAGCTTTGACTGCGTTCTTTTCCAGAAATACGTTCCACATGCTAAATATGTACTACATCTTTTATGGTATGTCCACAAACAAAGCAAGTGTACGGAAGAACCACAGATTCTGAGCCGGCATTTCCTTGTTTTTTTAATAATTTATCGACCTGAAATGGCGAAAGAGAAATTGGCGCTCCCCAAGGCTCTTTGTAGAGTCCGTTCGATTACCTAAAAATCAGGGTTCGAAGGTCGTCTGGTCGCACTTTGTCTGGATCATCCATATACATGTTGTAAAATTCTTTTGAGGAAGGACGTTCTTTTCTGATTTTTTGCAAAGCCTTCCAATATTTTTGTATGCCCCTTGGCGCTCGTAAGTTTCAAAGTCACCCGCTACATGAATGACATCTTGCCGGATTGTCCGATGGCTTTTCGACCTCAACGCCAATCCATCCAGAGCCAAAAAGGCTGCCCCTTTCAAGATTGGACCAAAGGCTTCCTTCTTTTGAGTCAGCGAATCCACCAATGAGTAGATTTGTTTATAAGGGACCTTCACTGGAATGGAGAAAATATAGAAGCCCTTTGTTTTATAAAAGTAAGAATCAACTTCATTTTTGTAAACATGGCTACTTCGCTTTCTTCTTTACCGGTTTTTTGCAGCGGCTTTAGGGGTTGAACTTTTCTTTACCTTTTTCTCAAGTTTTGACAGAGACCGTGAGCCTTTGCGGTCCATTTTTTGGATTTCCGCCTGGCTTCGCGTGAAAATGATTCCGGAACCAAAACCCAGTGAGCCATTTGCATGGGTCCGGCTTTCCAGGTTCTGCCCCAGATACTCCCATAAGAGATTCGTACTGGTTGGCTTCCAGGAAGCTTGACGCCGATCCGACCACATGTTTCCAAACTAAAGCAAACACATCATCATCGGCCAGAGCATAACAACCGAACATCTTTTAGATGTTAGTTTGGGTAAACCTTGCCGGTGTTCAGAATTTCTTCGAGTTCAGCGATGCTTTGTAGCCATAGATCCGACCCAAATGCTTTCGGAAAATGGGGAATCTATTTGCTGATTCTGGAACTTGAGAGAGTGTTCCAAAGTCACAGACGACAGCCATTCTTCCCCAAATTTTGGCGACTGCAGGATGGTCTGCGGCTTTCTTTGCGGCTTCTTGATTGGCCACTCGAAATCTCAAGGATAGTTCAACTCAGTCGGACGACCGATGAATAGTTCTTTGCCTGTGGTGAGGGCCGTACTCTTTGAGAATGGGAAAATGTTTTTGAACCAGCGTCTCGTTCTTTGGTTTTTCCATCTTCGGACGGTACAAAGCGATGACTACTTCGGGTTTACTCATGGATTTTTCTCCTCTTCAAACCAGTTAAGCCAACCTCCGACTACATGTCGAAGCTTTTGACGATTTAAAATATAGTGTCTTTCGCGACCGACCTTCTCGACTCGAATCAGGCCAGCCTCTTCGAGAATCGAAAGATGCCGAGTCATCATCAGCCAACCGCAACTAAACCGTTCAACGATTTGCCACGAGTCATCTCGCCGTGTCTTCCGAGGAGGACAACGAAGATGCGCCTTCTTGCCTCGTGAGCCGGGGCCGAAGAAGACCCCATCAAATTCTTCCAGTTCTTTTTCAGCGACTCTTTGACATGGAAACATTTAGCAAAATGGCTAAATAAAAGTCAATAGCAAATTTTAGAAGCCCCTTGTCCTTCCTGAGACATAGGTAACAATTCATTCCGGACAC
>JADJYV010000010.1 GCA_016719575.1 Pseudobdellovibrionaceae bacterium
GAGGTGCCATTGACGACAAGGTTTATTGTTTGTGCTGCGCCCATTGTGGTTGCCGTATAGGTGGCATTGTAGTTGCCGCTGCCGGTGTTGTTGACTGTTCCAATGGTTCCGTCACTGACGCCAGCGCTTTTGTTAAAGGTGATTGTCGCTCCACTTGAAATTGCATTGTTATTCACATCACGAAGATTGATGGATAGAGTAGTTGCTGAGCTAGATTGAACTGTACTTGCGCCGATGGAGAATAGAGAATTGGCAGCGTTTGCCGCTCCCGCCACAACTTGGATGGTTTGTGTTAATCCGCTAATTGGACTGCCATCAGAAAGAACACGCAGTGTTTGTGCTGAACCAGCGACAATGCCAGAGTAGGTGGCTGTAAAAGTCCCGTTTCCGCCGTTGTTAATTGCGGAGATGGTTCCTGTGCTGGAGCCACCAATCGTATCGAATGTAATTGCATATTCGCTGGTGATGGGATTGTTTTGAGAATCACGGATTACAGCAGTGATATTAACAGAATTTCCGGAGGCCACTGTGCCCGAAGACAATGTTAAGCTCGAGTTTGCGAGCGCGGGTGCTCCGACCAAGACTTGAATACTCTGGGTCGGACCAAGGCCGGAACCATTGACATTCGCCTGAACCGTTTGGGCAGTTCCTGCCGTGATACCGGTATAAGTCGCAGTGTAAACGCCAGCACCTTGGTTGGTCACGACGCTGTAATTTCCGAACGAAGTCCCGCCAGATTTATCAAATTGAACTAAGATACCTGAACTAATCGGGTTTGCATTGGCATCTTTGATAGTTGCAGTGAGAGTGACCGCTTGTCCCGCAATCACAGTATTTGCTGAGATCGTGAGAGTTGAGAGTGCATTGCTTGGTGCGCCCGGAAGGACTGAGACCGTCGTTGTAGGGCCGAGTGCAAAACCATCAATAAGAATATCCAGAGTCTGTGCGGTTCCAGCGACAATTCCTGTGTAATCGACGGTGTAGACACCAGCACCTTGATTGGTGATGGCGCCAAAAGTTCCAGTGCTTGTTCCACCCGATTTGGAGAAAGTGACAGCGACACCGGAGGTGATAGGATTGTTATTGCTGTCTTTAACCGTTGCCGTGACTGTAACAGCTTGGCCAGAGGTGACGGTTCCACTCGCAATGCTAATGCTTGAATTGGCGACTGAAGGCGCGCCAACGTTGACAGTGATGTTTTGAGTAAGACTTAGACTCGCAGCATTCGCTAAGACTTCTAGTGTTTGGGCGCTACCAGCAACAATGCCAGTGTAAGTGGTGGTATAGACTCCGCTGCCTTGATTGACAACACTTGAGTAGGTCCCCGTAGACGTGCCACCCGTTTTTGTAAAGGTCACGGTGACTCCCGACGAGATCGGGTTGTTATTGAGATCGCGAAGAGTGGCAGTGAGGGTGGCTGTTTGTCCTGAAGTAATGCTGTTCGAGGAGATTGTCAAACTGGAGTTAGGACCAGAGGGTGCTGCCGCATTCACGCTGACCGTTGTTGATGGGCCAAGAGCGCTGCCATCAGTGAGCACGCTGATCGTTTGTGCGGTCCCGGCGGTGACACCGGTGTAGTCAACAGTGTAGACTCCATTGCCAGCATTAGTGACGGAACCAAAGGTCCCTGTTGAAGTTCCACCGGTTTTAGAGAAGGTTATAGCAACTCCGCCGGTTACGGGATTGTTATTATCGTCTTTAATGGTGGCTGTAACGGTGACAGCTTGACCAGAAGTTACTGTGCTGCTGGCGATTGAAATTGATGAAGTTGTAGGAGATGGAGCTCCGGTTAGGACACTGACCGAAGAGGATAGTCCGAGGTCCGAGCCATTGATAAGGACAGCTAAGGTCTGTGCAGTTCCAGCGGTGACTCCCGTGTAGCGAACGTTGTAGACACCATTGCCTGCATTGGTTACTGAATTGAATGTTCCGGTGGAGGTTCCGCCAGTTTTAGAAAAGGTAACGGTGATCCCAGAGTCGATCGTATTGTTGTTTATGTCTTTTAAGGTCGCTGAGACGGTCACGAAATTTCCAGAGACAACAGTCGGGCTCGTGACAGTTAAGGAGCAATTTGCAAGGTGAGCCGTGCCTGGGACAACTGCAACTGTGACGTTCGGGCTTAAGGTCACGCCGTCAACTGTTACAGATAAAGTTTGAGCAGTTCCAGAAACAACCCCAGTGTAGGTGGTTGTATATACTCCGGCGCCAGCATTAACAACGGAACTGAAGGTTCCCGTCGAGGTTCCGCCGGATTTGTTAAAGACAACCATGATACCAGAAGGGACAGGGTTGTTGTTGATATCCTTAAGTGTAGCAGTCACGGTCACAGCGTTGCCAGATGAAACTGTCGCCGACGAAATAGCTAAAGTTGAGTTAGCTGATACCGGAGCTCCCGGCAAAACTTGAATACTTGTTGTTGGTGTTAAGGCGGTGCCGTCGGCAGTCATTCCTAAAGTTTGCGCGGTGCCAGCGGTGATACCCGTATAGCTGATGGAGTAAACGCCGCTGCCTTGATTCGTGATTGCACTGTAGTTTCCAGAGCTTGTGCCTCCAGACTTAGTAAAGGCAATTGTTTGGCCAGAACTGATCGGGTTGTTATAGGCATCGCGAACAGTGGCTGTGACTGTTACGGCATTTCCAGAAACGACAGTGCCTGAGCTAATTGAAATCGAAGAATTCGCTGAAGAGGCAGGTCCTGGAATAATTGCTAATGAGACGGTGCTTTGTAAGAAGTAAGTGATGTTAATAGAAACTTCGATCGAAATTCCAGTGCCAACAGTGGTCGGGGTGAAGGTGAAGGTGTAGGTGCCATTGTTGTTGTCAGTAACAGCGCTGAAGTTGCCGGAGCTGGTTCCGCTAGCTATAAGAGGGACAACCGGCAGGCCTCCAATTGTTTGTGGTGATCCGTTTGCATTGAAGGCCTGAACGGTGATGGTTGTTGGCGTTCCTGCTGCCAATGTCGACACGGGAGCGGTGACGGCGAGTTGCACAAGCTCTGTCGTCGTGAATGAGCGTGAGACCACATTGCCGTCTAAATTGCCTAGCGCATCGAGGGCTTGAACTCGCAGTGTATAGGGAGTATTAGGTGACAGACCAGTGATCGTTGTCCCGCTAGAAGCACCGCCCGCGACTGTTCTAAAGAGTTCATACTGGCCTGAAGTTGTATTGAGTTTAAAGACTTGGTAAGACTGAGCGGCTAAGTTGGGTGTCCAAGTTGCGGTAACGCTTGTTCCTGTGATTGTAGTATAAAGACCTATTCCCAAAAATTTGAGACGCACTCCAACTGTAAAGATTTCGTCGTAGCTTCCCTCTAGGTTTCTGCCGGTGATTTTTATTTCATAGTTGCCAAGAACACCACTCTGTGGGGTCCACAATAAAATGCCGGAGCTGCTGCTAAAACTCACTGTTGAGTTTGTGATCGAAGAACAGCTCGTACCGCTATCCACCTTGCCATCGACAGTCGTGTCGTAAACGCAAGTATAGGACATATCCTTGTCATTGCCAGGGACGCTTTCTTTAATGTTGTCGACGTCGATACTTAACAAATCTTCTTGTTGAACAATTTGGTCGGGTACAGATGTAAGAATCGGTGCAGAAGAAAAGTTGCCAAGGAGCTTATCAATGGCACCAGAGTCGGCACTGCCGCAACCAGCCAAGATAGCAAAGCTAGTGAAAATTAAACTGAATTTAAAAACCAACAACGTCCTCATTTGATAAACTTATCGGCATTTTTGAGGAAATAATTAAGGTCATTTTTACAGTCACATTATGAGACGTTAGGGGATTTCAATTTGAGATACTACCTATAAATCTGGGGAGGGATCTGTGGAACGTGGAAAAATCGACGCCGTCTTAACATAAAGTTTTATCTTTGCGTCGAGGGTGCTTAGTTCTACGGGTTTTGTAACGAAATCATTCATTCCTGCTTCGATGCATTTCAAATGGTCTTCTATAAAAGCGTTGGCGGTAAATGCAACAACAGGTATGTCTGAAATCGGTTTTGACATTTTTCGAATTCGGCGCGTCGCCTCGTAACCATCCATTTCAGGCATTTGACAGTCCATAAAAATAAGATCGTAAGTAAAAAGTTGGAGGGCTTTAAGTGCCTCTATTCCATTTGCGGCAACGTCGACATTGCAATTAATTTTCTCTAGCATTAACAAAGCGATTTTTTGATTGATTGGGTTATCCTCCACCAGCAAAATTCGAGGTTTATTAAGCGTATGTCGATTTGGTAAAGTGAACGGAGATTCCGATGGCTCATCTACTAGAGTGTTTACAACGTGGAGGACCTCTAAAAGGCATTTTTGTATATTCTGTTGAAGGATTGGCTTTTTTAAATAGTTTATTCTTTGAGTTGGAAGCAGGTGAGCTATATTATGAGTGCGCTCGATTAAGTAGATAATAGGAATTTCTGCATTTCTTGAGAATTTTTTTAAAAAATGAAACTCCAAATCCGGGTTAAATGGCAATTGATTTAAATCGAGAATGATGGCAATTGTTTCTTTTGGGGGCGTGTAGTTTTCAAGATCTTGTGGCGAAGGAATCAAAGCGATCAAGCCTAAATCTTGAAGCTGTAAATTAAGGAATTCCTGAAGGAGTGAATTTCTTGCGAGCACTAAGACTTTCTTATCTTTAAAAGTTTTTGGCAAAGGATTCTCATGTCGCGTCGTTGTTGTCGTATCTAACTGGATCCTAACTTTAAATAGCGAGCCCTTACCAGGAGTGCTCGACACACCAATTTCCCCACCCATCAACAAGGCAAGCTGATTGCAAATTGAAAGACCTAAGCCGGTGCCTCCATAGCGTCGAGTTGTCGATGAATCCGCTTGACTGAATGGGGTAAAAAGACGATTGAGGTGACGTGGGTCAATGCCAATACCAGTATCTTTTATTATAAAATCGATTACAATTTTGTTTTCGGACATAGAGATCATTGTAGCGTTAAAAGTTACGCAACCGCTCGGGGTGAATTTAAGGGCATTATTTAATAAATTTAGAATAATTTGCTTAATACGCCCTGGATCACCTTTGATAGTTTGTGGAATTTGCGGATCAATGTAGCTAAGGAGTTCCAATTTCTTTTGTGCAAAATTATCAGCGACAATATTTACGACCTCAGAATAGATTGTGCGGAGATCAAATTCGATGAATTCTAGGACCATCTTTCCAGCTTCGATCTTTGAAACATCAAGAATATCGTTTAAGAGAAACAATAGAGAGTTGCTTGAAGCTCTTATGGATTGGATGTAGTCTTTTTGGTCGTAAGACAATTTTGTATCCAAAAGCAGAGAAGTGAAGCCAATAACGGCGTTTAGGGGAGTCCTGATCTCATGACTCATTGTTGCCAAAAAATCAGATTTTGATCGATTGGCTTTTTGCGCTTGGTTGATTGCTTCTTTGAGTCTTTTGCTCTTACTTTTTGATGTTTCTAAAAGCAAAGCCACATTCTTAATATTTCCATGCGAGATCCGCAACAATAGAAGGCTACAGAGCGCAATAGCAAGTAAAGTCCACCCCAACAATCGGTGAGCCCGCGTCTGCTTTTTTAAGAGCTCGTTACGTAACCTAAATGCATTTCGATTGATATCGTTGACTGCTGCATGCAGGGTGAATTCTAAGGGGGTCAGGATTTCATAAACATGAGTAAACGTTTTCTGTTGTTCCGGTTTCAATTGCATGATCACGGGATGAAGCTCTTTAAGAGCTTTGTTTAGCGCGTTGATATGGTTCATCTGCCTTTGGTCACTGATTCCCTCTAGGTTGCGTTGGGTCTCTTTTCGATAAGAATCTAATTTTTGTGCGAGATCGACATAGCGATCCTGAAGGCCCTCCTTTTTTAGCATACGGCGCTCAAACAAATTGAGGCTTATTAAAAAGTGATCATAAGAATGCAAGGTTTGAGATGCTAAAAAAAGTGTCCCTTCAAACTCGGATGAGCTCTCTTTGATCATTGGGGAAGGAATACTTTTAAAGAATAAAATTGAAGAACCCATTGCAACAATAACTACAAAAGTTATCAAAAAGACATAAGAAATCTTTGGGGCGAAGGGTGTGCTGTTCGAAATGTAGTTATCAAGATTTTTAACCATAGTTTCAGAAAATGACGTTATGTTGATATCATTCAAATATAAAGAAGAACGTGGGATTTGAAGAAGAATTCACAAGTTTAAAGAAATCGACATACCTGACGGGGGATTTCTTCATAATATCAAGCGCATTTGTCGTTAAAGTTTCATAAGAACATCACACCGTTCAGATCAATTCAAGGGATAATGTCCGACTGTTAACACGAATTTAATATTGATTGGGAGGGGGAATTTGAACTTACGCAACTTGAATAAAAATGACGGTCTAATGCCGAAGGCAAGTTTTGATCTCAAGGAAAGCGAAAAGCAGGTTCGCGACATCTTTGGCAGACGAATTCTCAGAAAAGAAGAAGTATCCTTAAAGAATTGGAAACCCGTTGCTCCGTCAATGGATGGAAAAAGAATACTAAAATTAAAAACATATTTAACAAGAGTCTTTGGGGGCTAATATGGAAGTCACTAAGACAGCGGCAAACAGATTAGAAATTCACTTTGAGGGGATGGAAGGAAACTCTAAGGTTGAACATATGATACGAAATAAGTTGTCCAGAATTATCGATATGAGTCCAGACAACTCATTTATACAGGCGAGAATAACAGAATTGGGCTCCCGTTTTTCAGTCGAAATTTTAGTTCGCCATGTTATGGGGCAGTTTTTATCATTTTGCGAGGAGAGAACCATGGGAGAAAGTGTAAATCTAGCGACAACTCAATTGTACGATCAAATCAAATCATGGAGAGACACTCGTTATTTAAAAACAAGTAAAGCGGATGTTGGATTTAAGGTTTTGATTGTTGATGACGATCCGATTTCAATAAAGCTAATTGAAAGAGCTCTTCAGCAGCGGGGATGCGAAACTCACGTCGTAGAGAGCGGTCAAGATGCAATCGACGAAATATTCGAACATCAGTACGATCTTATCGTTCTTGATTGGAATATGCCAAACATGAATGGATTACAGACCATAAAGATGTTGGATGAAACGGCTGATTTGAGTCAAACCGGAATTCAAAACAAAAAAGTACCCGTATTAATTTATTCAGCGAGTTCACGATCGCAGATAGTTTTTCCTAAAAGCAAATCGTTTCGAAAAATTGGTTATTTGCAAAAGACGAGCAGCTACGAATCGCTTTGCAAAACGACAGACATGTTTATCGATAATCTAAAAAAAATAAAAGAAAGAAAAATGTTAAACTAACTAAAAAAGGAGAAGGATAAATATATGATGCCAACAGTATTAGCAGTCGACGATTCGCGAGAGATACATCCATTTTTAAAAACAGCCCTCGGTCAAACGTGTTCTTTGTTATTAGCTGGATCCCTCAGGGAAGCAGACGACATTTTAACCAAAAATGAGGTGCATTTGATTCTGTTAGATGTCGGACTTCCAGATGGAAGTGGATTTGATTTTTGTACAAATTTACAAAGTCAGGATGCCACGCAAAAGATACCAGTTATTTTTCTGACTGGCAAAGTGGGGGTTGGCGATAAAGTTCTTGGACTTGCCCTCGGTGCTGAAGATTACGTGACAAAACCATTTGATATTTTAGAACTTCGCGCTCGGGTTGAAAGCAAATTAAAAAAATTCCTCTATAATGCCAAGGAAGAATCCTATTTCCAGAGAGGAAATCTTAAATTTGAGCTATCGACATATTCGATTTATTTGAATGAGTTGAGCGGCAATCAAAAACTAAGCATGACCCCGATAGAGTTTAAACTTCTTTTAAAATTAGCCCGTGCTCCGGGATACGTGTTAAGTCGGGATCAGTTAATTGACAGTGTGTGGGGAGACTCGGTGTACATCGAAGATCGGTCCGTTGATCGACATATCTCATCAATTCGAAAAAAGCTAGGTGGCTGCTCAAATTACATAAGAACCGTCCCTGGTCTTGGGTATCAATTTTTAGCTGAACAACAGCATTGAGGAGTTGTGTGTATGGAAATTGGCGAAATTCAGTTCGATGTAAAAGAAAATTTGAATTCAATGGAAAAAGCCTATGGCGTTAAAGTAGCAAGGGAAGTCGTGCAAATATTTCTGGTTGACTACAAGTCGAAACTTCAAAATCTTCGACAGGGAATTGAGGATGAAAATACCGAGTTGATTCGTTTTCAAGCTCATAATATAAAGTCGGGATGCTTGAGTATGGGGTTAAAGCCGATGTCTGACCTTTGTGAAAAGATTGAACACGAAAGTGAAAGGTTTTCTCGTAATGAGTTAAATTCAATGTTTCAAAGTCTTGAAGATCAATACAAAAGATTTTCTTGCGATTTCGAACAGTATTTAAATCTTACGCATTAGTCTCAAACAAAGGAGCCAGGTGACTAGGCTCCATTTCTTCGATCTTAAGGTTATCGATATTGAATTGATATCCTAGGCTCGGAATTGTCTTGATGTATTGGCCGTGAGGCCCAAGCTTTTTTCTCACTGTGTAAATATGTTTATCAATAGATCTTTCGTTAATATGGACTGCTCTTCCCCAAACAGATTCTATAAGTTGGTTTCGAGAAAATATACGTCCTGGCTTTTGGGCTAAGTGGAGTAAGATTCGATACTCAATTGGCGTCATGTTAATCAGTTTAGAATTTTCATTATCTATTGAATAGACAACATAGGTAAGCGTATCAAAGCGGAGATGACCTCGGTGCAATTGGAGGTCGCTTTGTTCTTGCAACAGAGATTTCTTCAGTTTTGATTCGATTCTTGCTTTCAATTCGAGTGGCGCGAAGGGTTTTGTAATATAGTCATCAGCACCTAAGTTGAGACCTAAGACTTTGTCCGTGATTCCAGTCTTGCTGGTTAAAAATACTATTGGTATTTTTGATGTTGCCGCACTTGCCTGTAAATCATTACAAAATTCAAAACCACTGCCGTCTGGTAACAGGACGTCGAGCAAAATCAAATGAATCTCGTGGCAGTTGAGTAATTCTTTTGCTTGTTGGATAGTGCTTGCGAAGAAGAGGTGTAGTTCTCTTTCTAAAGTACCTCTTATAATGATTTGATATTCGAGTGAATCCTCAACAGCAAGAACATTAGGGATGAAGTTTTGTAAATGGGCTTCATGCTCTTTTTCTAGAACTCGATAACCGTAGTCTCGGAATCCGGTGACAAGTTGATTTTCTTGAGGGGCATTGTTCATAAAGGACCTCCGTGTATTTATCGTGTTTCACTTTCAATGTGCGCATCCATTGCGATCCCTTGCTCTGTTGATCTACTCCAGGTTGTGGCAAAAATGTCTATTTGCAATGTTATTTGTCTTCATGTTGAACTCCTCCAAATATTTCTTTTAAGTAGCCGTTAAATTTTTCTGGTGAAAATGGTTTGGAGAAAAATGGCGGAGCGTAATCAAAGTTCTTTACGATACTCTTGTATTGTTCGGTGGCGAGGCTAGAGGTGATGACGACATCGACAGCTGGGTGTCTCTCTCTGACGATCTCCCAAAGCTCGAGGCCTGTCTCTGAGGGTGACAGAAAGTAGTCAGCAATTAACAGATCACACTTTTCTTTTTCTAAAATATCAAGGGCTTCTTCAATTGAAGTTGCCAAATAGCATCTGATGTCTGGATTGTAGTTTTTAACTATATGTCGCAGGCCAAGAAGAGAAACAGGATCATCCTCAACTATGAGAACACGTTTACTGGCTCGGATTTTTTGAAGTTCTAAAAAGTATTGTAGATACTCCGTAAACTCCGAATTTAATTGCGGGTTATCTACAAGTTCGGATGCTGGATCTCTATAATAGTGTAGACATTTCGACTTTGTTCCTGAGTCTGACTTCATGGAGCCCCCTCTGTCAAAATTATCTGTTGGGGATTTCGTGGTGGTATTACGCGCTCGTGAAAAAACCGTCAAAACAGGGCTATTTGTTTGTCGTTGTTAGTTTGTAGCCACATCCAAAGATTGTTTCAATTTTTACTCTAGATCTAGAGATTTTCTTGCGAATATGAGCGATATGGGCGTCGACCGTGCGATTAACGACATGCACTCGGTTGCCCCAAATGTGATTCATTATTTCATCGCGACTGGTGATCGTTTCTTTATTTTTGGCAAGAAAATTAAAAATTCTGAATTCGAGAGATGTAAAACTAATTGGGATATTTTGGCCTGAGACATCGATCAATAGTTTTTGCTCGGCGACATTGATTACGAGGTCTTCTATTTTTAGATTTGCGATTCTTTTGTCATGGTCCTTCAATTTGCGTATTTTGGCTTCTAATCTCATTCTTAACTCGAGCGGATCAAATGGCTTTTGGATAAAGTCATCTGCTCCATAACTAAATGCCAATGCTTTATTTGCAAGGGACGTTTTTCCACTGATAATAAAGATGGCGCTATTGGATTTTAACGACTCTGGGCACTCCACGAGAAGTCGGAGGCCGTCGCCATCTGGAAGTTCAATATCAAGTATTATTGCGCAGAAGGGGCCCTGTAGGATTTCTTTTTCGGCTTCTCCGATAGTAGAGCAGCAGGTAAGGCTATAATCCTTTAGAATCGATTTGAGGAGGGCTTGTACATCCGGTGCGTCTTCGACAAAAAGAATTTTTTTGTTTTCCATAGTTGGATCATATGACACTCAATTTGATTTTCTGTCAAATTTGGTGGAAACGTTTTTTGGGGGGGAGCAAAAGTGTGTAATTAATACGAAAGTGTTTATGAATCGATTGAATGAGTTAGAAAACATCATGCCTATTTGTTCAAAGCGACAACGTCGAACACAAAATGAAGAATACCTCTTGTTAACAGTTAAATAAAAAGTTATATATGCCGTCACTCTGACAACACGTCGATCTATCTAGTACGTTTCTGCCAATATTGCTGATGATTTTTTTTGCCCAGGATTCTATTTTTTCCTAAGGAGTGAATGGGTTTTTTTGCCGCAGAAAGGGCCTGTATGAATAAAACATTTAATCGTAGCTTTTCATGCAAAAGAATACTTGGTCTGCACTCTCGTTCATCTCGGCTCGACTTTTTAGCACACATATGTCACGAAATTCGAAATCCACTTTTTGGTATTGTCGGAACCACGAGTTTGCTTTGTAAAACCACTCTTTCTGAAGAGCAAAAAAAGTATATTCATGTTCTTGAAAGCTCCTCTCGAGGACTGATGGGAATGGTCGATGATGTTCTTGATTACTCAAAGTTTTCACGCGGAATTTTAGAAGTTCATCAGAGGGACTTTTGTCTTCGCTCAATTACTGCCGATGTTGCTAAGTTGTTTTCAGGCCCTGCGTCTGAAAAAGGCATATCCTTGGAGTGTTTTTTTGATTCAAATCTTCATGACTTCGGCTATTTCGGCGGGGCAGAGAGGCTTCGGCAGGTTTTGATAAACTTCGTCAGTAATGGTGTTAAGTACACTGATTCTGGGAATGTTTGTATCTTTTGGAAAGTGGTAAGCGATTCAGAGCGAAGTCAAGTCGTTCGGTGTGAGGTGCAAGACTCTGGCAGTGGAATATCATCTGAGAGTCGATTGTTAGTGTTTGAGCCTTTTTTTAGGATAGATCACTCATCAAAAGTTTCTGGAGCCGGTTTGGGGCTTTCAATCAGCAAAATGATCATTGAGCAAATGCGGGGGGAAATTGGCTTAGTGAGTGAAAATAAACAGGGAGCGACCTTTTGGTTCGAAGTTACTTTGCAAAAATCAGAAAAAAAAGCAATGGAGGATAAGATTATAGACGTTCAAGGGACCGACTTTGATTTCTCACACTTTAAGGTGTTAGTCGCTGAAGACAACGTAGTGAACCAGAGTATTCTTGGTAAAATGTTTAAAAATATGGGAGTTTCCTATGAAATTGTTAACGATGGCAGAGAGGCTTTGAATAAATTAAGGCAAGATCAGTATGATCTAATCTTAATGGATTGCTACATGGCTCCCATGAATGGATTCGATACGGCTCAGCTTGTTCGTAGATCACCAGAGTCTTTTCATAATCTTCCAATATTAGCATTCACGGCAAGCAGTGACCTCACCGATGTCAAACGATGTCTTGAGTCTGGAATGAACGATGTAATTTTAAAACCAGTGACATATGAGCTGTTACTTGAAAAAGTAAGGTGCTGGTTACAGCGGCGACTCGACGACATTCGTGTTCTCGACGAGTCGGTTTTAGAGAAAATACGCACTTCCGATAATTCTGATCAGAGCCTTATTCATATTCTTCTCAAGATGTATCATGAAAATACAGACTCCGATTTTCATCAAATGTTCAAAATGCTTGGCGAAGGCGATCTAGACGGACTTCGTAAAAGAGCGCACCGGCTTAAGTCCAGCGCCGCCCAGTTGGGAGCCATGAGATTTGAGAAGTACTGTCACTTAATGGAGTGTGCAAAGGATTTGGATAGGGCGAAAGCAATCAGGTTGTTTCGAAGGATGGTTGCTGAACACGGCAGATCGCTTGAAAAATTTCGAAGTTATTGTCAAAAAATTGATCAAAACTCTGCCGCTTTGATTTGAGACAGTTCAAGTGCTTGTATTTAGTCTTTAAAACAAAAGTTTCTTATCGAAGAAAAACAACAGTCGATGGGTCATGGGACCATAGGGTACTCTTACTCTATCGGTAAAAAAGTTATAAACCCCAACGGAATGGGGGTGCAAGGTGAAACATCGATTGTTTCCGGGGGGAGGATTAAAATTCTCCCCTTTGTTTTTAACGATTGTTATTTTGAAGCGATGAGCAAAGACCAAGGTTGTTTCTGATGTTGGACCTTTGTTTTCTTAACTCGCTGTCAGAAAGAGTAAAATTACTAGGGTTGCAGCCATTGTCTTTTACCAGTTGGCGGATAGCTGCAACTTCGGACGGAGACAAATTGAGTCTCCAAATAAGCTTTATCTTAAGCCAATTTTCAATGTATTCGCAGCGGTAAGATAGATTGGGTGGCACATACCCGTCAGGGGCGCGATCTCCCTTTCGCATATTTTCAATACCATTTGAGCTGATCAGATGGAACTTGGTTCCCATATAGTTTGCATAAAGACACCGAGCTTGAAAATCCCATTCCCATGCCCCAGAATCATAGGCATTTTTAAGCGGAACCATATGGTCGATCTGAATATCTCGCGACTCGATAAATTTTCGTCCGGTGTAAGAGTCACTCCATGCGCCTTTATCGACAATACAGTGATTGTTTTCTCGGTAGCTAATGGGCCCTTCGGCATCACGCAAAAGGACCTTTGCTCGGGTATTAAAACAACTCTCGTCCGTGGGATCATTAATCCAGCGACCAAAGTGAGCGCGCCGACTGTATTTTTCTGGAGGAGACGAGGGGGCGTCTGGGTGCAGTGTCCAATTTAACAAGCTGAGTGTAAATTCTCGAGCTTTCACGACCATGGCTTTAAAAGAAAAGGGTTCAACAGCAACAGTGTCTAAAGTTTCTGCGACATCAACATGAGATGGCTGAACATCTTGAGATTCGTCGATAGTATAATACTCACTGGGGTCACGGAGATCGTGATCAAAGGAGTTATTGGCTGAAACCTGTGGCTCCCAGAAAAAGGAAGACCCAAGAAAAACAGCGAAGAGAATAGAAGTCCTGACAGTTAAAGACTTGTTTTTGGCCGCAAGGCCTGTGGGCAGCATTCGCATTGAGAACTCATCCCCTCTTTTGGAGTTCAAAAAACCAAGTGTCCGGTCGATCATTATTAACCGTAATTTTTCTGAGAGTTTCAAGAAAAAAAGTGTTTGGAAATTGTTAGCAATTGGTCGAGGCGCAGCAATGTTTAATAATATAGCGCATTATTGTTAAAATCGAAGGACTTTGCTGCGAAAATACCCAGCATTTTGTCTAAAACTAAAACGAGTGTTTAAAACGTTTGATTTAAACGGACGTTTGAATTAAATTAGTTCTATGGCAAACACCAAATCGGTCGATTTAGGGCCTCGACAACGCCTTCTAGAAGTGGCAGCCAAGCTGTTCGCTGATCGAGGCCTTGACGGGACAAGTGTTCGAGACATCGCAAAAGAATCGGGACTTAATCTTAGCCTCGTCAGCTACTATTTTGGCGGAAAAGAGGGGCTTTATTTGGAGCTCATCAGGAGCTTTGCTTTAAATATTGCAACCGAGTTAGAAAGAGTGATTCTTTTATTTGAAGGTGAGGAGCCAAGTTCGGGGACTATTAAAAAGTTTCTCTCGGCTCTAGTTGAGGCCTACTCGGAGATCCGATCCTCACATCCTCAAATTGGAAAAATCCTTCAGCGTGAACGCGTGGCCGGACTTCCCCACGCTTGCGAAATATATGAGAAGACCTTTGCCCCTGTGGCAGAGGCTTTGGTTCAACAAATCGTCAAGGCTCAAAAAAAGGGTTTTGTACGCAAAGATATCAATCCATTGCTCATTGTTATTTTTTTACAAGAAAGCATTATAGGCTTTCATAATTTAATGGAGTGTCCGCTACAGATGACTCAATCTCCCTTAGTTAAAACAAAAAACTTTAAGGACTTTCAAAATCAACTGGTAAATATTTTTCTGAACGGAATTCTCGTATGAAACGTTTATTATCATTAAGCATTTTTGTGGTTGGCCTTTTGCCTGCAAGTATCTATGCGATGACTTTGGAAGAGTACCTAGTGGGCGTGATGAAAAAGAACAAAGAGTTTCAGTCCTATGATCTTGGCAAAGAGATTGCTGAAGACCGCCGCGTGGCGGGCGATCTTAGCTTGTCGCCAGTTTTGACTTTAGATGGTGGCTATTTAAGCGACGCGAAGCTGCCACAAACAAGTGGCGGCACGAAGCTTGTCGCGAGCCAATACAATGTCGGATTAAGTAAACAATATGCATCGGGCACTTCCTTGGGAGTCACTGGAAATTTACAACAGCTGCGGATTTCAAATCCAGTTTTACCGACGGTTCCTGGAGATTATTCGACAGGGACGCTGGGGGTTCAGATTGTACAATCCTTATGGAAGAACTCTTTCGGTCACGGGACCCGTCTGCGGCAAGAGAGAGAAACCCTCACTGCAACTCTTGAAAAAGAAAGTTTTAATTTAAAACAAAGGCAAATTCTTTATGCTGCAGAGAGCGCTTATTGGGACTATCTCTACCTTCAAGAGGAACTTGTACAAAAATCGGATTCACTTGAGAGAGCGAAGCGCATTGAGGCTTGGTTAAAGCGCCGATACCGGGATGGGATCAATGACAAGGCTGATTTTTTAAACGCTCAGGCTTTAACTGCTTCTAGAGAGCTTTCTTTATCAATTATTAGAGATCAGGCCTTGGCATCAGAAAAAGTTCTCCGAGATTTTTTGGAGATGAATACGGATGAAAAGGTGCCATCATTTTCTTCTGATTTTAAACAGACTCGTAGAATTAATGAATTTCTTACTGGAGTGCCATCGGGGAGAATTGTTCGACTTGATGCACACCTGTCTGAGCTTGAGGCGAGAATGAAATCTTTTGCTGCCAAAGAGACTAAAGACAGTCTGCGACCCGATTTAACATTTCAGGGGAGTTATGCAACAAACTCTTACAGCACACTTTCAACGAACGATGCTTTGAGCCGTATTAGCAAGGCTGAGACTCCGACGGTGCAGTTGGGAATCAAACTGAGTTATATGTTTGACTCGGAATCGAAGGTTTCTAAAGAGGCCTTGTCTAGAAAAGAAGCTTTGGCAGCTCAGATACAGAGCGAAAAAAAGGCCCTCGAAAGCGAATCGTCTTGGCTAGAATTGCAACGTCGTTACGGCGAACTCTTAAAACAAATTGAAACCGCAGAGCGGTTGAATAAGATCCAGCTAAGCCGCGCCAAAGAATTGACATTGAAATTAAGCCGGGGCCGAGCAGTGACTTCGGATGTTGTAACTTCTGAGGAAGAGGCCTCATCGTCCTCTTTGTCTTTAAATAGAATGCGTGCAGAAGCGCGCAAGATCGAAGCTCAAAGTCGTTTGTTTATCAGATTGAACCAATAAGCTAGGTGGAATAATTATGACCTTACCGGAACTTTCTATAAAAAGACCCATTTTTATTATTTGCGTGGTAGCTTTGATGCTGATTTTGGGTGTTATCAGCCTATTTAAAATGCCGGTTGATCTATTTCCGGATGTGACGTTTCCAATTGTAGCGGTCCAAGTAACCTATCCCGGAGCCTCTCCCGTGGATCTTGAGAAGCAGGTATCCAAAATAATTGAAGATGAACTCGGAAGTTTGTCGGGTCTCAAAACCATGACCTCCAACAATTTGGACTCTGTGGCGATGATCGTTTTAGAGTTTCGGCTCGGTACAGATATCAAAGAAGCCGAACAGCAAATTCGCAACCGGATCGGCAATATTCGTAGGTCCCTGCCTAGTGATATTTATGAACCGGTTATTTACCGATTTGACCCTGCAGATCAGCCGATTATCACTTTGGCTGTGACCTCCTCCTTGCCAACGGGCCAAGCCTATGATGTCGCAAATGAAATGATTAAACCACAGTTTGAGCGCCTCAACGATATTGGCCAGGTAAAAGTCGTGGGCGGCCGTAAAACTGAAGTTCATGTTTTGGTCGATAAAAAAGCCATTCAGGATCGGCAAATATCGATGATTCAAATTTCTCGAAGAATTGAAGAAACATCAAAGGATATTCCTATCGGCAAGGTGGAAAATCCTAAGAATGAATTGGTTATGCGTACGAACGGCGAATTCTCTTCAATTGACGAGATAAAAAATGTCAATGTGAGCTTCATCGGATCAGATAGAGCTGTTCTTCTCAAGGATGTCGCTCGTGTTGAGAGGGGACTTGAAGATCAGAAAAATTTAGCATCAATAAAGGGCGAGCCTGCGCTCCTGCTGCAAGTCTACAAGCAATCGGGATCGAACACCGTGGCCGTGACCGATGCCGTAAAGAAGAACCTTGAAAAAGTGAATGTCTTTTTGAAAGAGAAAAAGATTGACGCCAAAGTTCAGGTCGTTCGAGATATGTCGCGACCGATCCGCCTAAATGTTGCGGATGTTTACGAATCGATTCTGATCGGCGTCGTACTTTGTATTCTCGTTGTTTTTTTATTTTTAGGATCGGGAAGATCAACTTTTATTACCGGAATGGCCCTTCCGAATTCTTTGTTGGGTGGATTTATTGTCATGTATACGATGGGTTTTTCTATCAATATGATGACCCTGTTAGCGCTTTCACTCGCCGTGGGTCTGTTGATCGATGACGCGATCGTTGTTCGTGAAAATATTTTTCGACACATGGAGATGGGAAAATCCCCCAAGAGTGCCGCTATCGAAGGCACCGCAGAAGTGGCGCAAGCGGTTATTGCGACCACGCTTGTTGTGATTGCGGTGTTTGGCCCGATCTCTTTTTTACAGGGAATTATTGGTCAGTTCTTCAAGCAATTCGGTCTCACCATTGTCTTTATGATGCTAATTTCTTTATTTGATGCCTTTACTGTCGCTCCAATGCTCTCTGCGTATATGGCCTCTCCTGTTGAACATGAGAAAGAGAAAAAGGGATTTGTTGGTCGATTGTTGAACAGCTTTGATCGTATGCAAACCAAACTTGAGGACTGGTATGAGGTTGTTCTTAAGAAGACTTTAAAGTTTCCAAAGACAGTCTTGATTTTGTCCGTGGTTATATTCGCAGCCTGCATGGCAACCACGGCGCTGATACCGAAAACATTTTTGCCATCTCCGGACAATGGAGAATTTGCCGTCACTATTGAAATGCCAGTTGGAACGTCTTTACAGGGAACGTCTGATTTTACAAAAAACATTGAAAAGATTTTGAGCCAAGATCCTTCTTCAGAGATGGTTTTGACAACAGTGGGTTCTGGTAACAACGAAGCAAATAAGGCCTATTTGTTTGTGCGTTTAGTTGAGAGAAAAAAACGCTCGATGACAACAACCCAAACAAAGTCTCAATTTCGTGAATTATTTAAGCCGTTTGCTAAGGATGCAATTGTCGAAATTGGGGATATTGATGCTGTCAATAGCGGTCAAAAACCGTTCAATTTAAACATCACAGGGGATGATCTCGAGCTTTTGAGCTCGTACGCGAATAAACTCAAGTCGAGACTTCAGAAAATCCCAGGTCTTGTCGATGTTGATACAAATTTTCGAGTAGGGAAGCCAGAATTTCATGTGGCATTTGATCGCAAAAAAACCGAATCACTTGGAGTGTCAACGGTGACGGCTGGGGCGGAGCTTCGTAATCGAACTGAAGGTTCTGAAGCGGCGGTTTATCGAGAAAATGGAATCGAATATAAAGTACGAGTGCGGTTCGAACCTCAATACCGCGACTTGAGAGAACAATTTAGCACCACATTTGTTCCTAATCAGAACTTCAACATGATCCCCCTTCAAAGAATTGCCAGAGCTGAAGATAGCACGGGCTATTCGCAAATCAATCGTCAGAATAAAGGGCGATTTATCAATTTGTCGGCAAATTTGGGAGCCAATGGCTCACTGGGTACAATTACAACTCAGGTTGAAGAGATACTTAAGTCTGAATTGCCGCCGCCACCGGGTGTGGACTGTCGTTTCAAGGGCCAGGCTGAGGATTTTCAAGATTTGATTTCGAGTATGCTGCTAGCAATATTCCTAGGTGTTTTGTTTATATATTTGGTGCTCGCGTCTTTGTATGAAAGTTTTATCACGCCTTTCACAATTTTATTAGCCTTGCCACTTGCGATGTGCGGCGCAATGCTGGGGCTTCTGGTTTTTGGTAAAAGCATCGACATCTTCTCGCTGATCGGGATTGTTTTGCTCTTAGGTGTGGTGGCGAAGAACTCTATTCTGCTTGTCGATTATACAAAGCAGATGGAAGAAGCAGGGATGGCACGTTCTGAGGCGCTATTAAAGGCTTGTCGAACCCGTCTGCGTCCAATTTTGATGACCTCGCTGGCCTTGATTGCTGGAATGGTTCCAATAGCCATTGGATTAAATGAGGCGAGTGCGATGAGAACTTCGATGGGAGTTGCAATTATCGGAGGATTGGTGAGTTCAACTGTTCTTACTTTGGTGGTTGTGCCTGCGGCTTATGGTTATGTCGATGACTTCCGCAGGTGGGCGGGCAGAATTCTTAGTAAGCTTAGCGGTTTACATAAACCGGTCGCAAAGTAAAAAAAGGAGGCTTTCGCCTCCATTTTTTATTCCTATGAGCCTTTCATTTTTCTATGCGCTTCTTTTTTTTCCTTCATTTCAGTTTTGCAAGCTTCAGAGATTTCGTCTTTGTGTTTTCTTAGACATTTTAGCACGCGACCTCTGCCGTGAGGGGTCTCAGAACAGAATTTTTGGACGTCGCTCTGGCAGGCATCTTTCATCTCTGCGGCGGCCTCTTTCATTTTTTCATGTTGGGCTTTGCATTCGGGAGATAACTTATCTTTATTTTCCTTCAGGCATTTGATGATACGGCCTTCCCCGGGGGTTATTCCTGGGCAGAGGGTCTCCGCATCATTTCTGCAGGGGTTGGTTGCTTGATCTGCGGCTGGGTTTGCGAAGGTTGAATTTGCAAAGGAAAAAATAAGGGCGAAAGAGATGAGCATTCGGTTCATAGGGTCCTCCTTGATGTTTCTGAGATTTTATGCTGAAGCTCTCTTTGGGTCTATCGGTTTGTACCATGAATATATTTCCTGTGGAGTCTAGTTGACAGTCATTTGCATTTAGGAACATAAAGGGGCTGTGGAATTAGATACTGGTGAAACGCAAAGTGCAGTTGAGGTAAAAAAGTGGGATCGGGTTGGGATCATGCTCTCGCTAGCGTGTGCCCTTCATTGCCTGTTGACTCCTTTTTTGACACTAAGCCTTCCTTACTGGATCTACACAATACACTATTCACCCTTTCATTTGATTATAGCCCTTTTTATTGTTCCAGTTGGACTCTTTGCGTTTTGGAGTGGCTACCGAAGACATCAAAATAAATTTATTCTTACACTCGGCGTAGCTGGCTTATTTCTGATTTTGATTTCTTTAACTGGACCCTCGTCAAGGAGCCAACTGCGCTGGAACGATGTTTTAACTTTGATAGGAAGTGGATGTCTGATTATTGCACACTTCTTTAATCGACGCTCCAATAAGTAGCCTGCCATCATAAAAAACCTACTTGCAAACCAAATGAAAAAGGCGCAGCCTTTATTCGTATGTTCAAAACGTGATACACAAGGAGGATTATTAGATGGATCACAAAGCAAGTCGTCGCCAATTTTTTTCGAATCTAGGTTCTATTGTTGGTTTAGCGGTGGTTGCACCGGCTCTTTTTAGCTCGAAGGTTTTTGCCGAAGAAAAAAGAAGAGGTCGTTCAGGTGAGGGCGGAGGTTCTGCAGCTAGTGGAGATTTGAATCTTCCAATGGTTGAAGTTGGAAAAGGCCAAGCTGCTGCCGTAACCTACGTATTAAAGCACGCTGATGTAAAAAATGCAGCTCTTAAAATTGAACGCGGTGGCGTTGCATTTGAAAAGCAAACATGTGCGAACTGCAGTTTCTATGCAAAAGTTGGAGATAAGAATGGCAAAGAAGTTGGCAAGTGCCAAATTTTCCCCAATATGTTAGTTGAAGGGCCAGCTTGGTGTGCTACTTGGGCTAAAAAAGCTTAACTGCTATTGATCGAGTTCAAGTAAAAAGAAAGCTCCGTAAGGGGCTTTTTTTATTTGGAGCTTTCACGCAGGGCTCGGCGCAAAATTTTACCCACATTGGTTTTAGGGAGTTCTGTCTTGAACGCCACTTGGCGTGGAACTTTGTAGTTTGTCAGGCTCTTTTTTGCATAACTGATAACATCTTCTTCGGTTAAGTTGGGGTCTTTTTTTACAATAAAAACTTTAACAGCTTCGCCGGAGCGGTCGTCGGGAACTCCCACGGCAGCGACTTCTAGGACACCAGGATGGGAGGCAATGGCCTCTTCAACTTCATTCGGGTAAACATTGAATCCTGAAACCAAGATCATATCTTTTTTACGATCCACGATTTTCACAAAGCCATCGTTATCGATAGTGCCAATATCGCCTGTGTGCAGCCAGCCATCTTTCAAGACTTTGTCAGTTTCATCTTGTCGATTCCAGTAACCACGCATGACCTGAGGACCTCGCACGCAAAGCTCTCCGGATTGTCCAAACGGCACTTCTTGATTGTCATCGTCGACAAATTTAATGTCCGTGTTGGGAAGGGGAAGACCAATCGTTCCAATGCGGTCTTTGCCATCGATGGGATTGCAGCAGACGACAGGGGAAGCCTCAGTAAGTCCGTAGCCTTCAACTAGAATTCCGCCGGTGGCAGTCTTCCAGCGTTCGACCACGGCCTTCTGCAAGGCCATGGCTCCTCCCACGCTCATTTTTACCTTAGAAAAGTCGAGCTTGGAGAATTCGGGATGATTGAGCAGGCCATTAAACAAAGTGTTGACCCCTGTCATTAGAGTGAAAGGATGTTTTTTCATGTCTTTGATTAAGGCAGGAAGATCACGTGGATTGGTAATTAAAATGCTTTGAGTTCCATAGCGCATGAAGGAAAGGCAGTTCACAGTGAGGGAGAAAATGTGGTACATCGGCAGCGGAGTGATGCAAATTTCTTGTCCCTCTTTCAGGAGGGGAGTCATCCACTGACAAATTTGCAGCATATTTGCTAAAATGTTGCCATGGGTCAGGACGGCCCCTTTTGAAACCCCAGTTGTACCTCCTGTGTATTGCAAGAAGGCAATGTCCTCCTGTCGTGATACGACGGGGGTGGTTGCTTTTGATCGCCCAAGTTCCAGAGCCTGGGTAAAGCTGTAGGCATGGGGCAGGTTATAGGAAGGGACCATCTTCTTAACAAATTTGACAACTGAATTTACGATAAGATTTTTTGGAAACGGGAAAAGATCACCAATTTCCGTAACAACGACAGACTCCACTTTGGTGAGCTTTAGAATTTGCTCGAGCAGATGGGCATAGTTGGCTAAAATGACAACAGTTTTTACTTCAGCATCGTTAAATTGGTGCAGCATTTCTTTAGCCGTGTAGAGGGGGTTTGTATTTACCACAATTAAGCCGACACGCAGGGCGCCAAAAAGAGTGACCGGAAACTGCAATAGATTCGGCATCTGAATAGCGATGCAGTCCCCCTTTTTAAGCTTGAGCTCATTTTGCAAAAAGGAGGCAAATTCCTCTACTTTTTTATCAAGCTCTGCATAAGTAAGACTAACGTCCATATTGGTAAAGGCCAATTGCTGGCCGTACTTCCTACAAGACTCATCGAAGACTTGCATGATGGAGGTGTATTCTTGCATATTGATCTCAGCAGGGATGCCTTTTGGATAATTTTTTAGCCATATTTTTTCCATACACGGTCCTCCATGGTCTAAAAGTTTAGAGTATACCCTCAGGAAGTCAACGGAATGAAATACCTAGTTATTGCCCTGATTTTTTTTACTTCCTGCACTCAGACTCAGCAAGAAAAGAAAGCTGTGCCAGAAAAAACGAGCTCCATTGCTGGGGCATTAACAGCAAAGAAAGCTTTGGACAGGGAGAATGAGAAAATTAAGAAGTGGTTCGAACAGATGGATGCAATTATGCGAGAGGCCGTATGGGTCGTCCGCAAGGATCGCCCCCCTGTTGGAAAGTCAATCTTCGGAAAGATGCAAAGAGCCTTGTTGATCGAGACGAATCAACGCTTGTCGAACAAATCCTTATTTCGTTGCGATAGCTATACAATGTCTCGCCAAGTTGCAAGTGAGCAAGGAGTGCCGCAAACGGCAGAAGTGCTGCATCGTTGTGGCAGCAAAGAGTCCTATATAAAAATAGGAAGTTGGGAGCATCCAAGCCCCAACACCTTAAAGATGAGATTTCAAGGCGGAAATCTCGAAGAAGTTTTAGGTGTCGCAACGGGAATTTTGAGTCCTCAAATCACCTGTGAGCTTAGCTCGAATGAAACTGGGACCATCGAGAAATTTTCATGTTCAGGATTGATGATCGACTACGATTCGAAAAAAAACCAGGTGCTTAAGTTTAGCAGATTTGAGTACGAAAGAGGCGCAAAAATGGTTCTGCATCTTCGGGCAGAAATTCTAGAAAGTTTAGACCCGATTCGTAAAATAGAAGCAGATGTGCCTATTGAAGGAAGTATTTTAGTGACTGAAACTGTTTTGCAAGCGCCAATGGTTGAAGCAAAACAGGTTCCCGCAGTGTCTCCGTCTCTGCCCCAGTCTCCGACTCCGATAAGCCCCCCTACAGAAAAGGAGGATCCAAATGGTTTCGCCCCGCAAGGCCCCATTATCCAAGAAGAGCCCGTCGCCCCGCAAGACCCCCCGCAAGGTGCCGTTATCCAAGAAGTGCCCGCCCCCAGAGTCCCCCCGGAGTCGTCTTCAGGAGAGCCAAGACAAAGGCAAGATTAGATCTATCAAACTTTCCGAAGTTGTTCCGGAATTTACGTTGCCATCAACTGGCGAGAAGTTGTTTTCGCTCTCGGATTTTTACGGCAAAAAAATAGTTCTTTTTTTCTATCCTAAAGACAATACGCCTGGATGCACGACGGAAGGCCTCGAGTTTAATAAGTTGCGTCTTCAATTTAAAAAAGAAAATGTTGAGATTTTTGGGATCTCCCGAGACAGTTTAAAGTCTCATGAAAATTTCAAGAGTAAGTATGATTTTAAATTCGACTTGCTGGCGGATGCTGATGAAACGGCTTGTGCGCTGTTCGACGTTATAAAAGAAAAAAACATGTATGGAAAAAAGGTTTTAGGCATTGAGAGAAGTACATTTGTAATAAACGAAAAAGGGATTTTGATTGCAGAGTTTCGAAAGGTCAAAGCTCTTGGTCATGCTCAAGAAGTTTTAACTTATATTAGAAATCACTAAAGGCAAATTAGATGAAAAATTCATTCTTGATTTTAATGTTGATCGCGATCAATATTCTTGTGTTTTTTCTTTGGTTTTCGGCATCGACGGAGACGCAAAGAGTTTTTATGCAAGAAAATTTTGCAGTTAGCTGGGAAGCCTTGGCGGCGGGTCGATGGTGGGTTTTACTGACCTCCGTTTTTTCGCATCAGATGTTTTTTCATTTAATTTTTAATATGATGGTGTTAAATAGTTTTGGTCCAGTTGTCGCGGACGCTATTGGAACTCGATTTTTTATTATATTTTATTTCATAGCTGGAGTACTGAGTTCTCTTAGTCATGCTGTGGTGACAGCTTTTTTTCTGCATGCGCCCAATCTTCCAGCGGTGGGGGCCTCAGGGGCTCTTGCCGGAGTTCTTTTGCTTTTTTGCCTTATGTACCCGCGCGAAAAAATATTACTGTTTGCGATTTTGCCGCTACCTGCAATGTGGGGAGCTGTGGCTTTTGTCGTGCTGGATATTTGGGGGTTGATTGCGCAATCGCAAGGTGGTGGGCTACCAATTGGCCATGGAGCTCATTTGGGAGGAGCTTTCTGTGGTTTGCTAGGCTATATGTTACTTCGTCGCTCGAGAGCAACCAGCTAGCGTTGTTCGCTCGACGAAGGTATAGAAAGAGGCAGCGGCAGCTTAAAAAATTAGCTTAATGTTCCGATACCTTATCGATGGAGAGATCCTATTCTTTATTTCATTTTTTAATGAGTCGTTTTGGAACCTACTTTGGAGTTCTGCTTTTAGTCGTCGCTAACATTTACTATTTTCAAGCAAGCACCCTTAAGCAAGATATTAGCTGCGTTTCCTTGCTCGAAGAAACAAAGTTTCGTATTGATCAAGCTGCAAAAAGCAGCCTGATCTATTTACAAACCGGTAAAGTCAAAGAATTGGACGAATACAATTCGCACATCCTGATGTTGGGAAAAAACTTTAACGAACTTGCGACTCTGTTGAAGGCTGCACCGACCTTTCAGCCGAAATTCACTCAGATACAGCAGCAAACACGTACATTTTTTCTAGATTTGAATAACAAGTTAGAAAAAAAGCAGGGCGGGAGATTTGATCAAGAGCGAGGCCTTGCTTCGTTGAAAGATACAAGCAGTGAAATAGTTCAAAAGATTTCAGAAATGACAAAAGAACTTCGTGAAAATTCATCGCAGCCATTGGCAATTGCTGGGCTCACGATGCCGAAAGCGACTTGGTATTTTTTTCTGATGATATTTTTAGCCCTCAGTTTTGTCATCACGAGCCGGCAGCTCCAGGAAATAATTGTTAATGACTACAAAAACGATGTTTCGAATTTGAAGATTCAGTCTATCTTGCTTGACGGAATATTGAATAGCATAAGTGAAGCATTGATTGTGACTGATGAAAAGGGTCTTATTACCCGCTATAATACAGCAGCTCAACGAATTATTGGCAACCATCTCAAAAGTGTTTCTTCCGAAGAGGATGCTAAAGAGCTTGGGTTTTTTGATATTCAAAGTCTTCAACAGCTGGGGTTGGCGGAGTTGCCGTTTTCGCGAGCGCTTCGCGGCGAACAGGTGGATGATTTGGAGATTTTGGTACACAATGAGGGACATCCGAACGGAATCTATATTAGCATTAGCAGTCGTTATCTGCGTGATATTGACGGCAGTGTTCGCGGCGCTTTGGTTGTGTTTAGAGATATTAGCCGACGTAAGGCGACCGAGAAAGAATGGCAGCGAGCTCGAGAGTCAGCTTTAGAAACAGCAAGAAAGAAATCTGATTTCTTGGCAGCCATGAGCCACGAAATTCGAACTCCTATGAATGGAGTCATGGGGATGTCGACCTTGCTTGCAGAAACGGCGTTGAACGAAGAACAGCGAGACTATGTCGGCACAATTAAGCGCTCCGCTCAAGCTTTGCTTCGATTGATTAATGACATTTTGGATCACTCAAAGATTGAAGCCGGTAAAATTCAAATCAACCCGCGACCTTTCGATTTAAAAGTTCTTTGCGAGGATGTTCAAGAGCTTTTTGTTCCTGCTGTTAAAGAGAAGAATATCAGCTTGGATTTGCAATTTGAAGGGCGAAAAGATTGGTGCTTTATCGGAGACGCGGAGAGAGTTCGCCAGGTCTTAGTAAATCTCATCGGCAATGCCGTCAAGTTTACAGAGATTGGCGGTGTTCGCGTTTTGATTGAAGGGCAAAAATCATTAAATGGCAAGGCTCATTTTAAGATTTCAGTGAAAGATACGGGATCAGGATTCAATGAAGAAGAGAGTCAGTTTTTATTCCAGAAATACTTCCAAACAAAATCCGGAATGAAGTATGGCGGGACGGGTTTAGGTCTTTCCATTTGCCATCAGCTCATTGAACTGATGGGCGGCGAGATTGGTTTGAAGAGTCAACCCGATGTGGGATCAACTTTCTGGTTCTCTCTAGATTTTCCTGAAGCGACGGCAGAACAAATTCCAGCAACAGTGGAGCATCATTTTGCACCTCTGTTTAAGGGAAATATTTTGCTCGCAGAAGATCAGCCAGTGAATCAACGTGTTGCTGCGACGTATTTGCAAAAATTGGGCCTTGAGGTGGATATTGCGAACAACGGACAGATTGCTGTCGACATGGCCCTGCGTAAATCCTATGATTTGATTTTTATGGATTGTCAAATGCCAGTAATGACTGGCTATGAAGCAACTAAAAATATTCGCGAGAAACAAATCAATGAGAAAACTCCTATTGTGGCGTTAACAGCAGAGGGCACGAGTGGCGAGAGAAATAGCTGCCTTGCCTGTGGCATGGATGACTTTTTAACGAAACCTCTCGAACTTGAAAAACTTACGGAAGTACTTTATCGTTGGCTGAAGTCGGAGATAAAAGTGGTGGATTCGGCCGCTTTGGAAAAGCTTAAAAATTATGTAGTTAATAATAAAAGTCTGACTCAAGCTTTGATTGAAGATTTTGCTGCCACAGCCCCAGAGCAAGTGGCTTCAATAAGAGAGGCTCTTGCGAAAAAGGACTTAGAAAAAGTTGCTGAATTTGCTCATGCTCTAAAGTCAACCAGCGCAACACTAGGGGTTCAGGGGCTTTCAGAGTTGTGTAAGAAAATGGAGAATCTCGATGATGTCGAAAAGGGGTTTTCACTTTTGGATCAAGTCGATGATCAGCTTAAAAAGAGTCTTGAAGAGTTGAAACACTATTTAATGCGGACGGCAGCGTAAAGGGAGAATTTCATGGCGCATATCTTGATTGTTGATGATCAACAAAGTGTGTTGCTGACATTGGAGGCTTTGCTTCGAAGTGAAAACCACTTGGTCACCCCATGTACAAATTCGATTGATGCGCTGGCACACTTGACAGAGGAATCGTTTGATTTGGTGATCTCGGATGTGGTGATGTCGGTTGGTGGGAATGGTATCGCTCTGCTGCGTACAATTCGAAGCCAACCAAAATTTGCACATCTCCCGGTCGTTTTATTGACTGGAAAGAGAGAGAAGGAAGATGTTCAAAAGGGAATTGAGGCCGGCGCCGATGATTACGTTATTAAACCCATCGATCCAACCTTGTTGCTAGCTAAAATTCGCAACTTGTTATCTAAGAAAACTGAGAATGCTCCGCGTTTTGCGGAAGCTCCCGTGAATTTAAAGGCAGAGCTTGAAACAAAGACAGACATTTTGACCATTTCTGAGCTGGGATGTTTGCTCCAGTCAAATGTTGCTCCGGCGGTAGGGGCTCTCTTAAAGGTACGTAGCGAGGCTTTTCAAGAGATGGGAGTTAGTACTGTGACATTGCGGATTGTTTCTGTTGAAAAAGCCAAGAATCATGACGGGCATTACAATTTTGTAGGTAACTTTGTAGGCTTGAGCGAAAAAGAGCTGACTCCCTTAAGATTGTGGATACGGAGCCGCAAGCGGCTGTAGAAAAAGAACTTCACCTTTGGGTGTTTGTTTGACTATAATGAGCAAGTGAAAAATGCAATAAGTTGGTCTAAAATATCTTGTCTATTTGTTTTGGGTTTTGGTGCCGGCATCTTGGGTGTCCATTTTTGGAATCTTTATGGGTCGGACTCTTTAGGAGCCCCAGAGACTATAGATCGAGAAGTACGTTTTGAGCCCCAAAATCAGGAATCTTCTTTGGAAGATAATTTTCCCAATGTGTTGCCACCAGACTCAACTTTAAATTCTGCTTTGCGCGAGTTAGGCGTGAGTCCTCAGTTGATTCATCAGATCGTTGAGGCAGCGAGACCGGTCATGGATTTGGGGCGGCTTCGCGCCGGCACTCGCTTTCAGTTGATCTTCTCGTCAAATTCATCAAATGATCTCGTCGGGGTGCACTTTTATTTTTCGCCTATTGAGCAATTAATGGTCAACAAAAAGACAGACTCTTGGCAGGCAGAAAAAATCACGGAAGCCGTAGATATCAAGGTAAGAACTTTCTCTGGGGTGGTAGAAAGTTCTCTTTGGGAGTCCGCACTCGATGCCAAAATGGACCCTAATTTAATTTCAGAGCTATCCGAGGTCTTTGCTTGGCAAATTGATTTTAGTCGCGAAGTCAGAGAGAACGATCGCTGGAGAATTTCTGTTGAGCAAAAATGGGTGCGAGGAAGCCCTGTTGGTTGGGGCTCGATTTTAGCTGCGGAGTACGAAACAGCAGAACAGAGATATGCGGCCATTTTATTTGAATCCCCAGAGGGCGAACGCGGATACTATGCTCCGGATGGAACTAGCTTAAAAAAAATGTTTTTGAAGAGTCCATTAAGATTTGGCCGAATCTCTTCGCGTTTTACTACGAAGAGATTCCATCCCATTTTACAGGTAAATCGCCCTCATCTTGGAGTTGATTACGCTGCGCCGATAGGAACTCCCATCCGAGCAATAGGGGATGGTGTCATTAGCGAAGCGGGTTGGCGTGGATCTGCGGGCAATATGATTCGTTTAAGGCACAATTCAATTTATATGACGGCCTATAAACATCTGAGCCGTTTTGCAAAGGGAATTCGAAAGGGATCTCGAGTTGCTCAAGGGCAAGTTATTGGATATGTGGGAACGACCGGGTTGTCTTCCGGGCCCCATTTGCATTTTGAATTTTATCAGTCCGGTCGTTTTGTCGACCCTTTGGGACGAAAGTTTCCTTCAGCAGACCCGATTCCACCAGCCCTCATGGGACAATTTCAAATACAGATTAAAAATTTGATGTCGTCCCTTCCTTCTTGGGATGCTGTTAAAGTAGGGAGTTCTGGCGGCGATTCTACCACCTTATAAAGCAGAGTGGAGCTTAGGGTTCCGTGTAACTGAAAATGACTCCAGCTGTTGTTGAGACACTTGCAGAACCCACGGACAGGATTCCATTAGCTGAAAGAGTCATTCCCGCAGGCAAAGCTGACCCTGCGCCATCAACACTAAAAACACCTCCAGCAGCAATCCCAGCAGGAAGAGTTGCTTTTAGATCCACGGTGCCATTGCTTCCAACTTTAAGGTCAATTGGTGAGATATTCCAATCAGGCACAGCGACGCTGATGCTCCAATTGAAAGCTGAAGCAACAGAGGTGTTACCGGTCAGATCCTTTGCTTGGACCCGAAAGTTATGGTTTCCGACGGCCAAGCCATTATAACTAAGCGGGGACGTGCATGTGGCAAAAGCTGAGTTATCGAGAGAGCATTCAAACTTATCGAGACCTGACCCCGCTGCTCCATCAGTGGCAGTAAAGGCAAAAGTCGCAGAAGTTGAGGTTGTAGAAGCCAGAGGGGTTTGAGTAAGAGTTATTGTCGGAGCAACATTGTCCACCAGCCAATTTATTGTAGCTAGTGCCGAGGGGTTCGCGGCATTATCAAGTGACCTGACTCGGAAAGAATGGTTGCCGTTCGCTAAGTTCGTAAGATCCCGAGGAGAAGTGCAGGCAGCAAAGGCTCCATTATCAATCGAACACTGGAAAGAGGCGATACCTGAACCTCCCACATCCATTGATGAAAAACTAAAAGAAGCGGCTGTTAACTTTGTAAGTGCGGTGGTGGTCGTCACGACTTGAGGCGTGGATGGAACAACAGTGTCAACAATCCATTGAGTCATAATAGGCGAGCTAAAAACACCGTTAATATCTGCCCCCCGCAAATTGAACTTGTGGGAGCCTTCAGCGAGATTGTTGTAAGCGACTGGAGAGGTGCAAGCTGCAAAAGCTCCATCGTCAATAGAGCACTGGAACTGAGTGATCGCCGAGCCATTGGCTTGGCCGTTAAAAGTAAAATTTGCCGTTTTAACATTTACAAAAGCACCAGGGCTCGAGGTGATATTTAAAGCAGGGGCCATTAAATTGATAGCCCAAGAGTGAATGGCAATCGTACTTGTATTTTGTGCAGCATCGGTGGCACGAACTTGGAACGTGTGATTTCCCTGAGCCAAAGCGGCGAGAGACATTGGAGAGTTGCAGATCGCAAAAGCTGCATTGTCGACAGAACACTCAAGGGTTGCGACCTGACTGAGACTGTCTGTCGCATTAAAAATGAAGTTCGCAGTTGCGAGCCCAGAGACTGCTGCGGGGCCTTGGGTAATGCTGACAGTGGGAGAAGTCGCGTCGACACGCAGTGAAATTGCCAACTCAGGTGCCTTTTGGCCTCTGAGGTCTTCGGCATTGATTCTTACAACATAATCGCCATCAGCAAGGTTCGAATAAGCCTGAGAAATCTGAGTTGAGCAGGGAGCGGGAGCAAAATTATTGAGCTGGCAAGTCACATTTTTTAGATTTGTTTTTGAATCTGTTTCAACTTTAAAGTTTACATTTATGTTGCGCGAGTTAGTGAGCGCCGCCATCATCGTCGTCAAAGAAATCTTGGGAGTAGAAAAAGTCGCGCTCGAACTATTTTCATTCGTTGATGAGAGGGTTGTGAAAGAATTGGGCTGACAATTCTGAAATAAGAGGACGCCCGTAAAAAAACCAAGCGCTAGTATGCTATATCTTGTCATCGTCCCACCCCCATAGAATTCTGACTTAGACTCATAGGTTAGCACTTTGAGCATTTTTATACAGCCTATTGATTTTTGCCTGCGAAACAATCTCAAATTTAGATATTATTATGATTCAAATTGAGATGGTTGCACCTACTTTCGTCCTGTATCAAAACTTTCAATTGTATTGAAATATCTTCGCAACAGCAGCCGATGGTACGCTTATTTCTAAATAAAGGATTGGTGAGAATGAAACTTTTGAAGTCATTTTTTATTTTGGGGGCCTTGGTTTTGGGTGCAATCGGCGTCCTTGCTATTCTCGAAATTATAAAGCAAGAAGAGGCTGTTATTTATGGTCAAAAAGCATTTGGAGTATTAGTGGTGCTTGCGGCTGCAAGTTTTGTAATTTCTTTGGTTATGGGCAAAGCAAAAGAAACTCAAACTGTGGACAAATCAAAACAAGGTCCTCAGTTCTGAGTTGAAATTTTAATTTACAAATGGAGAAATTATGAATCCTCTTGTTGGCATTGCAATTCTTGTGTTTATTGGTATTTTTTTGATCCTTGGATTAAATGTTTACAATGCGTTGGTGCGCCTTCGTAATCAGCTTGAAAGAGCGTGGGCGAACATCGATGTTATTCTTAAGCAGCGAAGTGATGAGATTCCGAATCTGGTGCAGGTGATTGAGCAGTATGCGGGCTACGAGGCGGGTCTTTTACAAAAACTAGCTGACGCCCGCTCTAATTACGGCAGGGCGCAAAATGTGGATGAAAAAATAAGATCCTCTAACGAAATGGCCTTGGCACTTTCGGGTGTTTTTGCCATCGGTGAGGCCTATCCAGAGCTTAAGGCCAACGAAAATTTCAACACCCTTCAGCAGAGAATTTCGCAGTTAGAGACAACACTTGCGGACCGACGTGAGGTCTACAACGAAACTGTCGCAAATTTTAATACCCGCTTAGATCAGTTTCCGGACGTAATAGCGGCGCGGATATTGAATTATCAGAGGCAAACGATGTTCCAGGTATCTGAAGCTGAAAAGCAAATGCCAAACCTAAAAATGAATTTGCCAAAATTTGGAAATTAAATGGCTGTTGACAGTTCGGTCGAAGTTTTAAGAGTCAGTATCGCCTTGTTTGTTGTGGGGGGCGGACTTGTTTGGTCGGCAATCCGGCGGCATCGCAAGATTCGCGAGGTTGAGGATCTTGCAAGCTCAAAGGTGGACACAGCAGCGCAGGGCCTAACGGAATTGCAAGGCTTTGCTTGGTCAAAGGTTGCGGGTCCCAAGAATGTTGATGGACATGACCTTGTCTATTATAGCTTTCAATTGCAAAAAAAAGTGACC
The DNA here is from genome assembly GCA_016719575.1 of Pseudobdellovibrionaceae bacterium. Lineage (GTDB taxonomy): Bacteria > Bdellovibrionota > Bdellovibrionia > Bdellovibrionales > Bdellovibrionaceae > JACMRP01. The sequence goes on from JADJYV010000010.1 coordinate 32,096, forward strand.
GAGGGGTCTGGAAAGAATCGCAGAACGACGTGGCGAACAGTTTTTTCGCGCGGTCATTTTCAGCCCTTTTATTTGCTGGATGCGACTGGACTTGCGGTGGTTGATCCTGCTGGCGCAGAGTGCCTTATTGACGAGCACCGAACGAGAGATTGGAGTTTTTTATCTCCGTTAGAAAAAGAATTTTATTTGTCGAATGTCGTGCAAACTCCCGTGCCAAATTTTCCACCGTCTAATTTTCTATTTGGTCTATTTAGTTCTCAGTTTCGAATAGTCGAAAACGATTTGAAAGAAGGATCGCCGGTCTATGTTAAGGGAGATTTTCGCGCTGAGAGCGAATTTTCTGGGAAAGTCAAAGTGAATGGACTTACAAAGTTTTATACACAGGTTTTCAACGAGCAAGCTCGCTCTGCTCGCAACATCCATGTACTTTTGGATACGAATAAGGATGGGAGGGTGAGTCATCGCGAGATGATGATAGCCTATCTTCGCTTTGCAAAGTTTGCGAGATCCCAAGCGCGGCTCACGGAGCATCTGGAAAAGGAATTTTCAGTCCATGGGGTGATTAAGTCCACTGACAATCATCAGCTATTATTTGCTGACACACATCAAAATCAACTTCTTGAGCGTCTGCGCCAGTGGTATTTACCGAAATTAATCATCGGGAGTCTGCTCATCGTGATTGCATTGGCCGCACCATTTTTGTTAGCAGGAATGTAGGGGGCGACTTTGTATTGCCAAAATTCAAGTCCCTCATTCAAGTGAAGACTTGAATTTATTCTTGTTTATCGGTAGAAGAAGTTCGAGGAGAAAATTATGAAACTTTTTATCATGTCATTGATTTCAATATTTGTCTTTATGGCCTGCGCGACAAAGGTTTTGGTAAAAAAAGGTTCCTGCGTTGAAGTGTACGATGGGGCCTTGCTTGAGTGTGAAAAAGCAAAGAAGTAGAGAAAACGAATGGTCTCCACTTTTTGACTGAGGAAGAGATTTTGCCAGCAAGGATCCTCACTTTGAGGTGTTTTTTAATTAAGGATTGCGGCAGTCAAGAGTTGTATTTGAAAACTCCTGCTTTGCAGCGGTCTTTAAATCGACGATATCAAATTCTAATGCCTTAGATTCACAAGACTTTAATAGAATCGTCGCAGCTGCTTTTGTGTTCTGAACAATTAATTCCATAGTTGACGAATCAAGGTCAAAGTTTTTCTCGAGGTTTTGGTAATTTTCCCTTTTGTTTTCTAAGTCAAGAGCGAGCCTGAAGAGGCGACGATAAGTGTCTGGATGCAGATGACGAATGCCCTCTAGCATTTGTGTGATCTTCGTGTAGTTTGCATAAATCCGTAGGGCCCCGGCATCGTTATCTCCGATTGAACTTTTTTGCACTAAAGAAGGCTGAAAAGCTCTAAGCTCCTCAGGAATCCGAATGGTTTCTTTAGACAGAAGACCAACCTCAGAGTCGGCCTTTTTTGTCTTTACGTTTCCATCCTTATCTATAAAAACCCAGTGCCAGCTGTAGTCAATATTTCCAACGCGATCTTGTTGGTTAAATATATAGTCTAGAATAACAATTTCGCTGAGCTCTTTCATCCATAAAGTCATTTGAATTTTCGATGGACGATGCCCCGCGAAGGCCTTTTTCATCGCAGGATCCACAAAAGCTTGATCGATCCCGTCATCTATCGCAAGAGGCATTTCTTTTTTTGAACGAAGCGCCAAAAATCCTGGTGTATTTTGAAAATCATAATTTTGACCTTTTCCCCAGCCTCGGGCTCGCGTTCCAATTATTTCAGAACCGTAACGCTCCCCCTTGTCCTTAAAAAGAGTGCCATAGATTTGGCTCAGGCTGGAATCAAAGAGAGTTGAAGCGGCCTTGTAGCCAGCTGGGTTTAACTCCGCATTTCGCATATGGGCCCATGCCGCAAAATTCATTTTTGCGGAGGCGGACGGTTTCGCTTTTGAAGTCACTCTTTGATAGTGTTCGTTCTTGTCCATTGTCCGAAAAACGGCAACTGGAACATCCACTGTTGCATTGAGAATTCTTGAAAAATGGTAATACAAAATAGGGGACATTGAATTTGTTCCGCTTGTGTCAACTTGATTCATGGTTTGCTTAAACTTTGCAATAGATTTTAAAGGAGATGACTTGGCACAGGCGACCTTCTCGGATTCAACTGAAAGTTTTCCAGATGAAGAATTGTCATTAACAATAGTTCCGGCGCTCGTGCTCCAGGTTTTAGGGCAAAGAGCAACTGAGTTGTTATAAAAATCAATAGAGCACAGGGTGTTTTCGCTGGCCTGGTCTTTATCGGAATAGACGCCAAGTGGAAATTTATTTAAGGCAACGCAACTTTCAACCACTCCCTTTGTCGAAGTAAATTGAACAGTCGTGCCATTGACTTTGGTTCCACCCACTGCGGTCTCGAGTTGAAGAAGGGTCAGAGCAAATGAAGACAGGGATTTAAAGTTGATATATTTTTTCATGATTTTTTGTAGTGCAAAGACCTTGCCGTTTTTTATAACCAATAGAGCTGAGTTGCTCTGCGAATGATTTCCAGATGTTTTATGGAGCCATCAAGGGTATTCGAAATTTACCCATCATTCTAAGGCTTTAGACTGACATGTCGAAGTCGTCTCTTGAAAGGCCGAGAATTGTTACTCGCATGATAACGAGGGTCCGATCTTGAGCGCGCTTGTTGCAATTACAAACGGCATGAATAGAGATCTTCGTAAAATCAAAGATATTCAGCAAAAGGTGTCTAGAGTGTTAACAGTTGTCTTCCTAGAAAATCACGTGTTTTTACAATAAATGAGAATTTGGTACTGGTACGGCCTGAAAAAAAAGAGGCTCTTTTAAACGCCCTCTATTTAACACCGCAAATGAGAGCAAATGCGAAGTTAATCACTTTAGATCAAATGGCTGAGCATTTAAAAACTCGCACTGACAACGAACTCAGTGATCTTTTGAAGACTCTTGCAAACAATTTTCATGAGTATTTAGATCCAATCGGAGGAGGGGCGAGGGATCCTTATAGTAGCCTCGTAGATGGGTACAAGCACATTAATTCAATTTATAGGATGATCACTTCCCATAAAGGCTCGCGCAATGAAAAGGTTTTGCAATTGGAGCAAATTCATATAGCGCTGATTCGTCTTTCAAATACAACAATGAATGATTGGTTTCAGACTTTGAATGTGCCTCAGTTAGATCCGGCGTCCCCGGTTGCCCAACTTTTTGCTGACCAGAGAGTGTGGGCTGAGTATCCTAACCAATTTCAAAGTTTTTCCACGTCTAATTACTCAAAAGATTACTAAAGTTTAGATTGACTGCTAGTTTTTAGTTTTACTATGATTTTGTCATGCGAAATATTTTGAGTCTCTCTTGTCTCTTGTTGTTATGTTCTTGTGCGCAACTTCACCATGTCCAAATTGGAGAGGTGGCCAGTCACTCTGGCTATGTGCAAAAGCCGTTTGATATTAAGATCAGTGAGTCTGGGGTCAATTTAGGTGAAGCTGCTGAGGTTTCAAAGATTTTATTGAATAAAGACCGCCAAAAGGACGCTGAAGAAATTGTTGGTCTTATCGGCCTTTTTCAAATGGGCCCCATAACCGGAAATCCTGTTTACGTGAAAGACTACGCAAAAAACCTAATTCAACTTATTTATGAAAAATGTCCATCAGGTAAGGTGACAGGGTTGATGTCGGTGCGTGAGTCGAGAAAGTATCCTGTGGTCTCTGGCGAAATCGTTAAAGTAACTGGTTACTGCTTAGTTAGAAAGGGCAGCTAAACATGAGAATTTCAATTTTATATCCTGTGATTTCTTTATTGCTTGCAGGCTGTGCCTCCATTAACAGTGTTTCTCTAACGCCAATTCCACCGGAGAGAAAAAATCAAGTTCGGACAGAGAGAGGTAAGGTTATTTTCTTGGGTTTTAATTTTGACAATGATTTTGTCGATGACGTCGTTGAGGATCTCAAAAGACAGTGTCCAAACGGCAAAGTCACAGGTCTTTTAACCAAAGACGAAAATATAAATTATTTTCTATTTTTTGTATGGAAAAAACAAATAACGGTAACAGGGTATTGTGTTCCAATGACTTCAGTTAGTTCCAATAAAGGTAAACCTAGAGGGACAGCTTCGGAAGAAGGCACCCAAAATGATGCGAGCGAGTTACAGTAATGCGGCTTAATAAACTCATTTTTTTTAGTTTGCTGACTTTTATCTTTGTTGGCTGTACGCACAGTTTACACGTGGCTCATGTGAGTGACTTTTCTCCTACATTTAAAGAGTACAGTAAGGGTGAGTTGGTTAAGGCGAGAGCTGAGCAGTTTACTGTTATGGGGATTGTGACAGATACCAACTACGTTAACGATGCCTATACGAAGCTCTTAGCAAGCTGCTCGGGCGGAAGCATACAAGGGATAACAACTCAGTATTCTACAAGCCACGGGTTCTTTTCATGGACCAACGTCATTGATATGCAGGGGCTATGTATTCGGTAATGAGTAAACGAGAAGTCTAAACTCTGTTGATGATAGTTTCTTAAAAAAATCAGAATGGAATCGCAATACAGAGCAAATTTGTTGTCTATTTTTCAATGAGATCCAATGAGCCAATATCGTACTTCAGAACGCCATTTGTGTCTTGATAGGACAGAATAACATAACCATCGACAACAAAATCACGAGCAATCTTTCCGCGATATTTACTTCCATTGATTGCAACATAGGACACAAGGTCCCCAAGTTTTAACGACGGAGATATTTTTTGAAGACTTTTGATTTCATGAACCGATCTAAACTTATAGGTTGAGATAATATTGTTGGCTGGGATGGAGCTGTCAGAGACCCACTCCCCTCGAGGGTCGTATTTCGGATTGCGAAGATTATATTTATCGTAAAGAGCCTCTGCACTCGTTAAGGACAGTCCTTCAGTTGAAATTTCATCAATTTGGATATATTGATTTTCCCGCCCCAAGTTATTGGCAGTTGCTTGGCGAGTGATCTTAACAATATGTGCGAGATCGTCATGAATGCCAACCACAATGCTATTTCTGGGGCTCTTTGGATTAACATTGTCTAAATAAGAATATTCTAAAGCCCTGGCCTCTTGCGCTGGGACTTGAACACTCTTTCCTTCTGCAAATTTATACTCTACCAAACCCGTGGCTTGATTGTACTTCGCTTTCTCTGAGTTTAAAACCTGATCTCCCTTTCGATCAAAACCAGAGAGGTGACCCAGTTGATCAACAGTATCGCTTTCTAACGTTTTCAATGTCACACGCCATTTCGAGTTCTTTGAAACTCTTGGCACTCGAATTCCCTCGACTTCGATAAACCCTGCAAAAGTTTGGATTGATTTTCTCTCGATCGCAGCACTCAAGGTCTCGCTATATTGTGCCCCTTCAAAGAGGCGGACTGGTATCTGCCGCAAGTCAGAAATTGCGCTCGATTTCTCAGAAAAAACTAGAGAGCAAGTCTGTCCATTTGCTTTGGAAAACACCAGGGGGGTGAGCGCCAGCAGTGCGGCTGTGATATAGGCTCTCGCTCTAAACATAAATCCAACTCCAACTCTCAAGGTGATTTAAGTACTCATTCAGGCCCTACACCTGTAAAAAACTTATACAGATATTCACTCCAGGGCTTTTTTAATTGTACAAAGCTACCTAGAACTATCTAACATGCAATCGGAGTGCCAATCTATGGTGCTGAAGATCCCGTTTCCGGTTTTAAGCGGGGTTGGGCCATTTGAAAAAGAATTCGTCAGTGAGGATGACCCAGATGCAAGCGTCTCAGACCTGACTTTTTTGCTGCCAGTTGATTGTGGGCTCTGCAGAGAATTCGCAGGTTTTCTGCTCTGTGCTCTCCCCCTAATGCTAGAGGCTTTATGTGGTCCACCTCAAGCTGGAAATTGGCTTGTCGTAAAAACACGCGCAAGAGAAAAATTCGTTTCAAAGTAAATAACTCAAAAATGCCGCAATGTTTATTCACTGGGAAGCTCAAACTTCGCCCTAAAATTGCTGTGAGCCTTCTTATTCACCCCGGATCAATCCGGAGAACCGAGCTGAATTGAAGTGTGTTGGAGGTTGCTGAAACGCAAACAGAGCTGTCGGATGAATATCAACTCCAACCAAACAACAGGCACAGGCAAATATAGGAGCGGATAGCCCATCAGTGGGATATGCGCCAATGAAAAGAATGGCAAAAAGCCACCCTATCGCAGGAAGGTTTGTCTTAAATCATTTCTTACTGCAATTTCCGAACACAAAGGTAGTTGAGGAGAACCTCGTCATGAGACGACTTCTGCACCATGCTAAAAAGGCCGTCTGCCGAATCTGCATGTTCGTCCAAAAAACGAGTTTCTAAATAGAGATCCAAGGTCTTATAGGGATTTTCTCCGGGAGATTCAATTCTGTAGAGAATATGTTGATCCGCGCCAGAATCCTGGTGAGTTGTGATTCTATTACCCATCAAAGGCTCGCTATGTGAACCAAGAAATAGAAAAATTTTATCTTGATTGAGCTGCAGTTTAAAAACTGAAAGATTTGAATTATTTTTAATGGTGGCAGCGCATTTATAATTCAAAGGTTCTGCCGAAGCCACCATGCCCAGTGTTAGAAGAACGATCGAGATTCCTAATAAATTCTTCATATTTCAAAGTCTCCATGTTTTAAGAGTACAAATTGCAGCGAGTACTGAAAGTCCCGCTTATTTCAATCTCACCGCGTAAGTAAATCGCCCCTCTTCTTGAGTCTCTACGATTTCAACATTAGAAGCCCATTCGATGCGATAGGCTGACCAAAAACCATCTTGGTTAACTTTTTCCCCAAGTGTGCCGACCACTGTCGAGGCTCCGTTCGAGAAACACAAAACTTGAGCGTCCTTCGTGACACTGATTTTTCGGCAACTCTCGTCCATCCTCATATCAAGGGTTACATCCAAAATTAAGTGGAACAAAAACGGACTATATTCGCGGTCAGCGATATCGTAAAGTGCCACGACACTTTTCAACGTAGGAGCATAGGGATTTGCCAGGGCTATCTGAGAACTTAATGCGATGAAAACAAGAAAGGCTCTTAACATTTTATTACTCCTCATTAAAATTTTGCTGAGTGTATATGATTAAGCGTTGTTTATCACCTGTAATGATTTTTTTTGGCCGCCGGGGGGTTTTTGGTTTTTTTTTTTTCTTTTGTGGGGGGGGGTTGGCGGGGGGGGGCTTGGCCTTTTTTTTCCTTTTTTTGGAGCGTGGGGGGGGGGGGGGGGGGGGGGGGGCGGGGGTTTTGGGGGCTTTTTTTTTGTTTTTGATTGGTTTTTTTTATTTTTTTTTTTTTCTTTTTGGTTTTTGGGTTTTTTTTTTTTTTTTTTGTTTTTTTCTTGTTTTTTGTGGCTTTTTTTTTTTTTTTTTTTTTTTTTTTTTCTTTTTTTTTTTTTTCGCGTTGGGGGTTTTGTTGGCCTGTTGGGTTTTTTTTTTTTTTGCTTTTTTTGTTTTGGTTTTTTTTTTGGTTTTTTTTGTTTGCCGGTTTTTTGGGTTCGGGGCGGTTTTCGTTGACGTTCGTGAACTTTTTACCAAAATAAGTTCTTTGTTGGCCGGTCCTCATCCAGGTATTTTGTTACGCATGGAAGTGAAGGTGGATTCGGTGACTTCTGGAAACTGCCAGATGCCTCATGTTGGATAGCCCGTTTGGGGGCCGAACGTCGATGTAAGGAAGCTTAAGCAGCGCTTAGTCGCTCAAGGCCGTAACTGCTTGCATTTTGATTTTCGTAATAAAGAAGATCAGGTCGTTCGTTAGTCGTTGAACTTAATACGATGCCATTCGAAGCCAGTGGTTAGAGTGTCATTCGAGTTGACCGGTATACCGCGAAAGAAGATGGCGTCTACAGTGGGCTGATAGACTCCATTGATATGTTCATAGTTGACCCAACCACTTGGCGTGACATCACTCCACGTGTCTGTAGAAAGTGAATAAATCATAATTTTACTTCCAAGGAAGACCAGCCTGTTTCTCTTCGTATCGTGGACGAGTTGTGGAAAGTAGCCCCAACCGGAAGTAGGTATCGGCTGCAATTTTGCAGTCACTTTCATGGTGGGAATGTGAATTTTATAGAAAATGGTCGTTGTACTGCCTTCACTCACCCGGGCCCCAAGATAGAAGTATTCGCCAATACAGACTGATGAATTTCGCGATCGATCGATACCAGATATTCCCTGGCTGCCCATGTTGTACACTGACAATTTCCATGGCGTTGCCGAACCACTTGGAGTTCTTTCTATGAGAGTCAAATCATTTACGGAGCGTCCGTAGCCACCGCCGGAGTTACCAAACCAAACGCCTTTGTCCAGATCCTTGCACCAACCAACTGACGGATTGAATGCCGTTTCCTGAGAAGGGTTGGCATCTTTTACGAATTGACTCCAAGTTTTTGTTAAAGGGGCCCTATCTCCGTAGGTCCATTGATTGACGTTGAAATCAAATACTCCGTGTCCTGCCCACACCGCCTTGTTTTCAGAAGGAATGTAGATGGTTGGATGATTGTCGTAATTTGAAACGTAAAGATTACGTCCATTGTACTGATCTCGTGGACTGTTCGACTGAGTCCAAGGGAAAGCAACAGAAACTTTAACTGACCCCGGTGTTGAAACTGGATCAATGATATTCATAGCATTCGATTGTTCAGGGAGGTGATTTCCTGTGCCAAACGAGGCAATCGTTCCGTTATTCAAAAGAAATACAGACTCCCAAGAGACGCCGCCATTGTGCCCATCATTTGGCTCTTTTGCCATGCGATAGGTGACGGTCGGAATACTCGAAGCGGTCACGGGCACTTCCCCACCGATGACGGTCGGAGGGACGACCACAGGGGTTGGTGTTGCGGTCGGCATTGGTGCTGTAGTAATTGACCACGTATGCGAAACCGTTGTTTGATTGGTTGCCTTATCGATGGCGAGTATTCGCAGGGAGTGAGTGCCTGGAGCAAGGCCTGTGAAGTTTTGGGGTGACGTACAAGTTGAATAGGCAGAAGAATCCAATTGGCACTGTAAGCTTGCAACTCCGGAAGAAGTATCGCTTGCCGAAAATACAAAACTGGCAGAGGTCTCGGTTGTCGATGTGGCGGGAGCCTGCATGAGGCTGAGAACTGGCGGCGTTATATCCACTAACCAAGAAAAGGATGCCACAGCGGATTCGTTTCCAGCATTATCAGTGGACTTAACTTTTAGAACATGCATTCCATCGGTCAATGCCGAAAGGCTTTTTGGTGAACTGCAAGTAGCAAATGCTCCTGAATCGAGTGCGCATGAATAGCTCGCAATTTGCGATCCCGCATCGGTCGAATTGAACTGGAAGGAAGCTTGGGTCAAACGGCTTGGGTTGGTGATGCTCGTAGAAATAACGGGCGCGGCGGGTGGGGTAAGGTCTATGGACCAAGAATACGAAACTGACTGACTGAGGTTGCCAGCAGTATCTCGACCACGAATAAAGAATGAGTGTTTGCCTTCGGTCAGACCCGCATAGGACTTCGGAGAGACGCAGGCAGAAAATACGCCATTGTCGAGCTGACATTCGAATTGCGTGATCACTTGACCATCATCCATTCCATTAAAACTAAAATCAGGGGACGTATTTTTAGTAAGGGCAGCTGGAGTTGTTAACAGGTTAAGGGAGGGCGCCGTAGTATCAACTTTCCAGGTAAAAGAATACTCGTCGCTCATATTCATCGCGCGGTCGAGGGCCCTGATCTTAATAGCATGAGTGCCCTGTGAAAGTGCGCTGACATTCATCGGGGATGTGCAGGCAGAGTAGACCCCTCCATCGATCGCACACTCGGTCCCGGTCACACCACTGAGTCCATCGGTAGCAACAAATGTGAATGAGGTTGACGTTGCCCCGCTGATCGCAGCGGGAGTTTGCGAAACAGCAACGACGGGTTTGGTTCCATCAATTCGAAACTGAGCGATCAAAGGTTCCCCTCTTTGATTGGCCGAATCTTCAATGTTGATAGTTAGAACGTAGTCACCATCAGTGAGGTCCGTGTAACTGGCGGTCCCGGACCGACAATCCACCGACGGCAGGTTGCCGAGGTGACAGGTGGCGCTCTTCAAAGAAAGTTTTGGATCGATATTAATGTTGAACTTGAGATTGAAAGTTCGCGACGAGGATAGTGCCGGGACGGCACTTGCAAGAGAGCTGGCTGGCGCAGAATAGGAAATGCTTTCGCTGGCAAGATCGGCACCGCCATTGATGGTTTCAAAATTTCTACTGCTGCAGTTTTGAAACGCTGGAATCAGAATCGTTAAGGTTGCGAACCCCAGGATCCATCGGCGCGACAAAACGGTCGAAAAAAATCGATGCCGACGATTCATAGAATTTCCCCCTCAAAAACCTTCAAATGGTCATTTAAGATCCCGGCTGGAGGTACCGAACGCTAAAGTTGGCCTTAAGCTGAAATCCTTGTAACATTTTAGAGCAATTTCGCGGTTTTTCAAGAGTCGTCTTTAAGTGATCTCAAAATGATCTCAAAATGATCCAATTCGACAACAGGGGCTTAATACGGGTGGGCCCACATTATATGACCATTTTTATGAAAGGTGATCCAACCGAAAAAATAGGACTATCAGAGAGGGATTGACTCCTGGAGACAACGAGTGGATTGTTGAATCATCGGGTTGATCTATTTGATTGAAGGTTAATCTTTTTCTGGGAGATAGGATGAGAGTAATTTTTGGACTAGCGTTTCTAAATTTTATTTCGATGGTCGCCTTTAATTCAGATTCTTTTGCTATGAAAGACTCATTTTTAAGGGTTCCTCCTCTCAACGGGCATCTAGAAAATTTAACGACGTTATCACGAGAGCAAATTCAAGTTTTCGTTCATGGTTCCACATACAAACAGACATTTGGAGATGGCTCAAAAAGATGCACAACCAAAGAATCTAAGCCATTGATTTTAAACTCAGACGACACTTTTGCTTTAACTGAAGAATTGATTGTGCCCCCTTGCAAGGATGGCTGGCCAAATGGATCAAGCGGAAGCATCAAGTTCAGTTTGAATCCCGAAAAATCTCCTGATGCCTGGAAGCAAATTAAGGTTCTTGGATATTATTCTTCAAAAATAAGAGGCCCCTACCCAAAGGAGTTTACTTTGGTGGAAATGCCAGAACTTTTCATTCCAATCACAATGGATGATAACTCCGACCCAATTGAGTGGCTCAAAAAGAATGGCAGTTCTTTTTTGATCATGCTGACTCCTGCCAATGGAAGCGCTAAGGGCATTCAAATTAATGAGGATGAGAATATTTCCCAAGGTACGGCCGTCTTGAGCCTGAAACGTTCTTTCTTCAGTTTTCCGATGACCTCTGATACCGAGATGGTTATTACTGTTACGGTTGGCCAGCTAGGTCTTGGAAGAATTTTTTATAGCTCACAACGACATATTGCCCTTAAGGAGTTAGTTACTTATCTATCAAACCTTCCTGTGGTTCTTAGGTCGAAATAGCAAATTCATTTTCTTATGGCCCTAGCTTAGAAAAGTTCCGGACTGCAAAAGATCTTTCAGAGCGTCTGTGTTTGGCAATCGAGAAAGCTGAAGGGGTTCTTTACGCTACCGGTCTCAAGAATTCTGACTCACAGAATCTTGGGAGAACCGCCACGTGACTGAAATGGACTGTCCTTTGCGTAAAAATGTTTGGTATGTAATTTCTTTAAAATTATTGACCATATCATACTTAGAGCGTTTTTTAGTCAACACGCACCTTGAGGCTGTGTTAGATGGATATTTTTGACCTCAATATGTTTTGGACACTCAGCAAGGGGTTTTTATGAAGTCTTTTTTCTCGGTTATTTGTTTGATATTTGTTTCTTCATATAGTTTTGGTTCACAAGAAAAGCTGATTGATGGTAATTATTTTTCAAAAGACAATAGTCTTTGTGGTGCAAATTTAAAGAATAGCAATTCATCGCTATTAATTACTGGAATTGATTCCGGACAATACTGTGGTGATAGATCAACTTACAAATTCATTAAAGTGTCTGATGGTCATTTTTATAGAGTGAACTTCAAGACAGTCGTCAACAATGAAATCATAAGCAAATGTAAACCAACTTCAATAGACAGAACACCATGTTATCCACAGACAATTTTTTATTCGAACGATGGATTACTTCAAATTGAAATTGGTGATGAATTATTTGATTCGATTAAAATTAAAACTTTAAGTGACACCAGTTTTGAGATGGTACCGACAGCTCAGCACATCAGAAATGGGCAATTGGTTAAAGAGTCTGAATCATTAATTACAATATTTAATCTAAAGAATTAGTTTCGAATTAAACCCATAATTCCTATGGTCATTTGGCTCAACAAGACCCTCGCCAATCGAGGGTCTGTGATCTAAAAATGTTATTTTTTAAGCGGAAAGTTGTGCCACCCTACTTCGAAGGGTACGAAACCAGCGGATTCAAACGTAACGTCGAATATCAATGCAGCCGCAATTTACTGACCAGCCGTTCTAGATTGGACGAACCACTCACCGTAACGAGATTTTATCAGGTTGAGCACGCCCATGCTTCTTCCTAGTAGATAAAAGACCAATGCCCCGAGACTTTTAATGGTCTCTGGGTCTTGGGGAATTTATTTAAGTCTTTGTCTTGGTAATCGCGAAGTGAGATTAATCTTAGTTAAATATTCATTGAAGAACTTCTATCACTTCTTATTGTTCTGAAACACAGCGGACCGAGATACCGTTTACATAACGAAGGTGTTCTAAAATACTGCCTTCAGATCTTCCGGTATTGTGCCACACACCACGCGAAAAAAAGAAAGCCAAGGTTTGAGTTGTACCGGGTGTTGATGTCCAAAAATAAGCATACTCATCCGTTTCTCTAAAAATTGCCTGCATATCGTCGTCACCCTTATTCGTGAGGACCAACTCGCCATTACCTAATTCAGTATATTCAAAATCTCTCATCAAGCTTTCGTATTCGAACTTTGTTGGTAATCTCGCACCGATTATTTGGCAGTTTTTTGCAGCGTTTGAGTCATCAATTTTCACCTGATAGGTACCGTCCGCCATAGCTTGAAACGTGCATTTAGCTCGATCAAAATCACCATGTCTATTTACGCACCCATTCGTATAGTACCCAGGAAGGGAGGCGCTCCAAGACAAATTGTTTTTTTTATCCCGGTAAACGGGCACAAACTTTAGGCCAGGAATAAATGTATCAATTGGATAAGGTGAGATTATCGGATGAGCGTTAGTCTGAGAAATAAATCCACATACGATAACTAGGGATAAAATTAAAAATTTCATTTTTGCACCTTTTTTGAGATTTAATGATCTATACAAGAATACATGAGGCATGTAAATAGAAGTAATGTCTGAGACTCGCATTTTGTTCACGAGCCTTTCGTCAATCGACTCAGAGGCTGGACTCAAGAATGTCGCAGTGAGTGCCTTCGAGTTTTGCATAGAGCAAAAGGTTTTGTCGTCGAAACGACACGTTTACCGAGATGGTTATTACTGTTACGGTTGGAAAGAGAAAAAAATTAAAAGTACGGACGAAACTAAAACTTATCATTATGTTGCACCACGTCCATCAATGTATTTCATAAATTCGTTTTGAGTTGTTATTGAAAATTCATATTCTTCAAGCTTAAATGGATTTGAAGGCAAAGTTGACCGGCCTTGGCGTTGTTCGATTTTAAATATTTCATTATAGATAGACTGACCTAAAAGTTTTCCTTCTACGTTGTCAACATAATCAGGAACGAAAGCCTTTCCAATAATCGCTTTGAGAATTTCAAAAAGTTCAGTCTTGGTGATTTTTTCCCTTTTCCAATACTTCTTTTGAACTTCTTGAAAGATGAGATAAGTCTCTCGATCGTATTCGGAAACCCCGGTCATCATTGCATTTTCGCCGACATCTGCAACCCTGCCAAGGTCAGCCATGTTTAAGCATTCACGAATCAAATAGTACAACTCAATTTCGTAGAAAGTTTTTTTAAGGTTTAAAGGGTTTGAATCAAAAATCTTTTTGGTGAGGTCGGATTCTAAATAAATGTTCACGTGAAGCCATTGTTAGCCTGGCTATGGGCAAAAGGTGGAAAGACAGTATCTTAGAGTTTTGCATAAAGCAAAAGGTTTTGTCGTCGAAACGACACGTTTACTTGCGCAAAAGCAATAGGACGATCTTAGAACCGCGCTATCTGAGTGTTCTGAAACATTAGGTAACTGAAATTGTTGATAATTTTTATTTTCGTGGAGAGCAATTACTTTTTTCGGGTATTTGCTTTCCAATATTATGGCGTGAAGATTTTAAGGACCGGATTCTGTCGGAGTTTCCTACTACGAATATTCTTATCAACAACGCCGGTGTGGGCAAAAGACTAATTTTGCAGAAAAATTTCGACGGCTTTGATTCAGACGAAGAAATTAGAGTGAATCTGAGCGCACCTATTCAACTCACTCATTTGTTTTTAAACCACTTCTTGAAGCAAGAATCAGCGGCGTTTATCAACATCACCTCTGCTTTGGCTTCACTGCCTCTGCCAATTTTACCGGTGTATTCGGCAACTAAGGCAGGGCTTCACTCGTACACTCTTTCGCTCAGGCAGCAGTTGAAAAATTCAAATATCAAGGTTTTTGAATTAGCTCCGCCAACGACAGAAACAGAAATGTTAAATGGATTCAAACAGAGTGACCTAAAAGGTGTATCTGTCATGAAGCCACAAGAATTGGTTAAATTGAGTATAGACGGAATTTTAAATGATAAATGGGAAATATATCCTGGAGCATCGGGATCGCTAAAACTTTTAAGCCGAATATGGCCGGACTTTGCATTAAGTCGGATGAGCCATCAATTCCAACAAGCAAATTTAAAGGAGAACTCATGAACAAAATATTGCTATTTTTTTTAATGGCGGTGGTCACGAAAGTCTCTGCTGTCGCTACGCCGTCAAATAAAATGATCTGCACAGAATATTCAACTCGTGACCGTCAAAGTAATTTCGAATACCCGATAAACAATGTAAAAATCAGTTATAAAAAATCAGTCCTTTATGGCGACACTCAGATTAAACATTACAATGTGCAATTTTTAGGTAACTCAAGGTCAAGTTTCGAATTGACCGATTTATTGTACAAGCGAACGGTGCCCTACTTCGAAGGGTACGAAACCAGCGGATTCAAACGTAACGTCGAATATCAATGCAGCCGCAATTTACTTGATGGGCGACAATTTCACTTTCTTGTTTCTGGCGGCGACTACGGCCCGATTATGTGTCTTTCTTGCAATGAAAATTAGCTACGATGAACATCTTAAAGGGCTGGCGGTCCTATCCTTAAAAAAATAATTCAAGAGAGATTGCGGAAATTGAAAGCGAAAAATGAAAGCGAAAAATGAAAGCGTCACCGGACGACTGAGTAAGCCTAAGATCGACAAATCTGATTTTCAGATAATGTACTATTCCTCATGGTACTTCTCAGCGATCCACATTCTGATTACGATATCAAAGTTCAGAACAATATCTGCTATTGCTGAGAGACTGAACCTTTCGAGGAATATCGTCTCTTCAGCCTTGCTATTTCTCGCCGAAGCCGGTCTTGCTGAAAAGCGCGGAGAAAGTTGGAACGCAATCTCGTTTGATTTACACCTACCGAGTAACTCCCCATTAAGTTCGATCAACCACCACAACTGGCGCGCACAGGCTGTACAAAAAAGCCGACAAGAAAGTGGTAGTGACAATATTCACTTTACGGCGGTCTATTCACTGAGCCAAAAAGATTTTTTAAAACTGCGTACTAGAATTCTCGATATCGTTTCAGAATCTAGAGAAATCGCATTGAAATCGGCTGAAGAAGATTTATTTTCAGTGTGCTTTGATGCTTTCAGTGTCTAGCGGTTATTGCCGGAGGACAGGGTAGTGTTACGAGAAATTTGGTGCGCGAGTCCGACAAGTAGACGAGCCGCTATTGGGGCTAGGCTGTGGTTTATTTCGTTCTCAGGTGATTTTACAGGTTGAGTTTGAAGAAACTCCCGAGCCCAAAGGGCTTTCACCGGCAGAACTGCGACAAATCGCCAAAAAATATGGATCTTATGCAAAGGCGGCGGAGGCAATTGGCGCTTCCGAGGCCTTCGTTCGTCAAAGCTCCATGAGGCGTGGAGGGTTTAAGTCTCATCGTCGAAAGTGATTATTCGATGAGAAGGGAAGCGATCCAAATTTGACTGCTTGTTGTCGTCTATATCTAACAGGGTAATATCAAAATCTCCATCGTTCCGGGGAAGGACTTTATAGTATACCCGATAACGACCTTCGCGAATCGGGAAAGATTTCTCCCCAAGAGAGTCTTTTGGCTCCGGCGTCTGATACATTTGATCAAGGGTGTCGAGAAGCCTATCAATGGACTTTGCAAACTGATCAACGGACTGTAAAGCTAAATCCATGTTCTTCTCAATCTCTAAAACAGAATCGAAAAGATGCTGCTCAATCTGAGAGCGGATTCCTTCAAACTGCGATGATTGTTGGAAATGAACAGCCATTACTTTTTCTTAAAGCGAGTAGTGCGATCTTCGCCTCGAACTAGAGGTTTGGTTTTTCCATCGACAATTTCGCTCATGCCGAGAAGTCTTCTCTGGAGGGATTGGATTTCGCTACGAAAACCGTCATATATTTCTTCAGACATCAGAATGAAGCTTTGGCCGTCTCTGCGATTGATACGGACAGGTTCGGCTATCGCCGCGTCCATATAGTCCTTGAGTTCTGACCTGAATTTTTTGGCATTTGCGCTTTGCATATATACCTCCGACCTCTGAAGAGTACCTTAAAGAGTACTCTTTGTCAAGGGGGCTGAATAGACCTGTAATTACACAGGCATCGAATTGGGCATCGCCTCGATTTTTTCAGGTGGTCAAGAAAGGTCGTTAAAGTTCGCGATGCTCGGAAAGACGAGCAATCTGATGATTTGTTAGATAGTCAATGGGACCGAGGCCAGCATATTTCACTGCGGACCTCGGCTCATTATCTAGTGTTAGATGGCCGCGACGATATCTTGACTCGACACTTCGCAGTTTAACTTCCGAGCCTGTATAAACTGCTGGACATTTTGACTGGGATATTTTGCGAGAGAAGAAATCAAATCACGAATAAATCCTGAACTTTTTGATTCATAGAAGCTAAGCAGCGCTCCTCCAAGTAAATAGGCATCCTTATCAGAGATAGCGGTTTCGCATATATTGATGCTATGAATATTACTTAAACTAAATTTTAAATTCTGACCCATTTGCGTGTGTTTAAGTTGGCCACTGAGCGCGACTGCAGCACCCTCCCATAGCCACTTGGGATTAGAATCCATCTTCCTAATGAGTGTAAGTACATGAACGTATTCATGAACAAGAGTATATTTTAAATCCTCGTAATCTCTCTCAAAACAAAAGGAGTCATACTTCTTGCGTTGATCAGGAATTAAAGCTTTTAATGAACTTGGTGAATGGACGTAAATCCGCTTGGTGCCATAAATCCGCGCGCATGATTTAAAATCAGGATTTTTTGAAACTGGCAATACTTGAACAGTAATGGGATTCTTAGTTTCGATACCGAAATAAGTCTCAAGCTTTAGATATTGATCATTAATCCACAGCTCGTTTTTCTCGATAAATTGTTTATCTACGTCTTCAGAGGTTTCAAACTTTATCGTGGCCGCATTCGATATTAATGGCAAGAATCCAACAAAAATGACAATTAAGTGCAATGTTCCAAACATGCATAAAATTTATCCTCAGAACTATTTTCAGTCAACAATCAAAAGTTTGGTTCCCACGCTGATGAATATAAGGTTCGCAAAAAACGCATGTGGCATCTTGCAAACTTCGCCGAACTTGTAGATAAAGTTCTTGGCCTAGAGATGGGCGCAAACGACTACATGACAAAGCCTTTTGAGATAAGGGAATTACTCGTAAGAATTCGTGTTCAGTTGCGGGAAAAGCAGACTTTCTCAACTCCTGAAGAATCATCGCTTTTTAAGGTCGGTTCACTTTCCATTGATCGAATCAAGCACAAGATTTGTTTTAAGGGTAACCCAATAGAGCTTGTAAAAAAGGAATATGACTTGCTGATTCTGTTAGCAGAAAGCCCTGAAAAGGTTTTTTCAAGAGATGAGATTCTGAATAAAGTATGGGGTTATGAAGTGTACCCAACAACGAGAACAGTAGATACCCATGTCATGTTGCTGCGCCAGAAAATTCATAACGATCTGATCGAAACTGTTCGATCTGTTGGTTACAAGTTCAAGCCATTGTAAATTTTAATTTTCAAACTATTTACTGCCGCCGAATACTCAAGACAAATATTTTTGCTATTTTTTCCGAAGAGCTTGTAGGTACAAGTTCAAAAAACAACAGGAGGAAAAAATGAAAGAAGTATTACCAAAAGAGGTATTATCCAAAGTTAGTCTTGCACTAACGATTGCAATCGTTGGCGCGGCACAATTTGCCTTTGCAGGCGGAGCTAGTAGTGGATGCGTGATTGCGGGATCAAATAGCGCCCCGCTCACAATAGAAGAATTCGCGGACTTTGAATGCAAATACTGTGTGCGTGGATCCAATACGATGAGAGAAGTTCTCAAGAATTATCCTGGGAAGATAAATCTCGTTTTTAGGAACATGCCTCTTCCAGCACATCAAAATGCCTTTGTCGCAGCGAAGGCCTTTAGCGCGGTTTGTCTGCAAAGTCCGTCATTGGCATATTCATATCAAAAAGAACTTTTTGATAATCAGGATAAGTTAGTGAGCCAAGGCGAGCCCTTCCTTTATGAGGTCGCAGAGAAGCTTGGAGTTGACGTGACCAAAATGAAATCCGACATGAATGGTGAAGCCGTTGCCAAATCAATTGCCGAAGATCAGCAAATTGCGGATTCTCACAACTTCAAAGGGACACCAAGTTTTATGATTGGTACCGAGCCGATTGTCGGCGCCCTTCCCTATGATGAAATTAAGAAGGTAATTGATAAACAGCTAGGGCAATAGCCGTAGAACCGTAAATCATCCAACTCATCTTCTGATGAAGAACCGTAGAACCATTTTTTAAATTCGCGATTTTACTAAGGAAAAAAGATTGGTGCGCGAGGGGGGACTTGAACCCCCACGCTTGCGCATACGCCCCTCAAACGTACGTGTCTACCAATTCCACCACTCGCGCGCACCTTGGAATCACCCATATTTAACGATTTTGAGAATATGAGTCAACCCATACGTTTTGAACCTTTGGGCGTGGAAATTGGAAATAAGGTCTAGTTTTTCGCTTTTTTTGCTTAAAAAAAAGGCGAACAGTTAACCTAAGCGGGCGGGGAGTTTCGTCTCTATAACAGAGAGGCAAGGATGCTTCTTAGGCGGGAACAGGGGGGAGCTAGGATGGCACTGTCCCTCGCCGTCATGGAGAGTGGTTTTGGGCCCGGGATTCATGGAGGGATCTCAGCATGAGTGAAGCGCACATTTTGTTTTTGTTCTGTGTTGTTTATTCGGGGGCACTGAGCGTTGCAGTCTGGACGAATATGTTAGTCCAGAAAAGACTGAAAGCTCATCTCAAGAATGAGGATTTTTTCGCAGATTTTAATCGTTGAGAATAATTTGAGGCATCCTTTGGGTTTGGTGGTTCCCCAAAAGAAGCCATGCGGGGCTTACGCCCCGCATTTTTTTGTGTTAAACGTCTGTCATGAAACTTTCTGATTTGGACTATGTATACCCCGAAAATCTGGTTGCGACAGCGCCCCAACACCCCCCTCGAGTGATGAAGGTCGCTACTGAGCGAGGCACTCCTGAGGAAATCTCACTTCAACAATTACTTGAACTTATCCCGCCAGACGACGTGATCGTCATTAATAACACAAAGGTCTTAAAGAGACGGGTGTTTGCTGGTGATCTCGAAATTCTTTTCCTAGAGCAAAAATCTCCCCTAGAGTGGGAAGTTTTATTTCCTTCCCGCAAAATCAAAATTGGCGAAGAAATTTCCCTTCCGGGGGGGCTCGTTATGACTCTGACACAAAAGGGAAGGCCTCAGATCGTACGTTTGAGTGAAATTGTGGGGGAAGAGTATTTTTTTAAATGGGGAGAGCTTCCACTCCCTCCCTACATTCAAAAAGCTCGCGATCGGCGCCACACACTTCGAGAGGATGAGTCGTGGTACCAGACGGAGTGGGCTGCTCGCCCTGGCAGTTTTGCGGCCCCCACGGCTAGCCTGCATTTTCGCGAAACAGATTTGGCGTTCTTAAAGTCTCGAGGGGTGCGGATTTTAGAGATCACACTTCATGTCGGGCTTGGAACTTTTCTTCCGGTAACAGCTGAAGATTTGAACGATCACGAAATGCATGCTGAATATGTTGAAGTTCCAAAAGCGGTTTGGCAAACCTTGATGTCGGCCAAAGAACGAGGCCAAAAAATCTGGGCCCTCGGCACAACCGCGACTCGAGCTCTTGAGTCTGCTGGTGCCGGACTGTTTGAGGGTGACTCCGAAGGAAACCTCAAGGGATTTACGAAGATTTTAATCCAACCCCCTTATCAATTTCGGGTTGTCGATCGATTGCTTACAAATTTTCACCAACCGCAATCAACTTTGCTCGCCTTGGTCTCTGCATTTGCTGGGTTGCAGCAAGTTAAAGCTTGCTATCAATGGGCGGTTGCGAGAGAGTTCCGACTCTTTTCATATGGGGATCTGTCTGTATGGCTCAAATAGGTCAATTCACTTTGCACAAGACCGAAGGCAATGCTCGTCGCGGGACCTTTACAACCACCCATGGGTCTTTTGAAACTCCGGTGTTTATGGCGGTCGGCACCAAAGCCACAGTCAAGGCGATGACTCCAGAAGAGCTCAAAGAGTGCGGGACTCAAGTTGTTTTGGGTAACACCTATCATTTGCACTTACGTCCGAACGAAAAACTTATAAAAAAACTCGGTGGCCTGCATAAGTTTATGAATTGGC
Source organism: Pseudobdellovibrionaceae bacterium (assembly GCA_016719575.1). Classification (GTDB taxonomy): domain Bacteria; phylum Bdellovibrionota; class Bdellovibrionia; order Bdellovibrionales; family Bdellovibrionaceae; genus JACMRP01. Next base: position 53,056 of record JADJYV010000010.1, read on the forward strand.
AGGGGCCAATTTTGACAGATTCAGGTGGTTTTCAGGTTTTTTCGCTTTCGCAACTTCGGAAAATGAATGAAGAGGGAGTTGAATTCCGTTCGCATTTGGATGGGGCAAAACATTTTATAAGTCCAGAAAAAAGCATGGAAATCCAGATGGATCTTGGCTCTGATATTGTCATGGCTTTTGACGAATGCCTCAAGTATCCCGCAACCGACGATGAAATTAAAAAGAGCATGGATTT
>JADJYV010000011.1 GCA_016719575.1 Pseudobdellovibrionaceae bacterium
CTCGCAATGATTTCTTTATATTCTTTTATGTACGGCACAACTGGATAACGACTAACCACCATGGCGGATATGTTCTCAGGCGAGTAAATCAGCGACAGCATAAACTCCAGATCTTTCTGAGTGAACGCACCGCCAGAGTCGATGATCTTCTTATACATCATGTTTAAAAAACCCATGGATATAAAGGGAGGGAATAAACCAACCGACACTATAAGCTGTCTTAAAATGATTTAAGTCATGCATACGGTTTTGGCTTCAACTTGTAGCGGTGAGGGTCAGGAATCATCTCGTAGATTTTAGCTTCTGGATTCCTTTTTATTGCGAGATCAACAATCGAGTCCTTAGTTTCTTTTGGCATCTTGCAACCTAAGAAAACAGAAACCAGCTCGTCGTCATGATATGTGAGGCAGTGGCTTTTCTTTCCCTCAAATAAATTAACCAAGATAGGCATATAGAGTCGGACTTCCTCCTCATACGCCCATTCTAAACTTTTTGTTTTTGTTATTTTCTTTGTGTATTCAGCCAGAATGTCTTCAGTTTTGTGAAACATCGACTTTATCAAAAAGTCTTTATGGGATTCGTATAGATAAGGTCTGTTGTTGGTGTACTCGACATCTTCAGCCAAAATCAACATTGAGTCCTTCTCCACATTTGGCGAGAACTCCAACACTGCACCTTGATGCTTTTCTACGTAATGTGCCCATAAAGATAATTATCAAACCGCTTAGAAGCACAAAATATGCCCGATAGCTCAAATGCCGTTTTAATATGTGCTAAAGTTTCAGCTCCACTTGCACGCAGGCTCTCTTCATCCCAAATGTTTTTAGCAGAAAACTCTTTTCTTAAGTTCGCCTTGTATGACTCTGATGCGTTTGAAAGAGCTGATCTAACTGCAACAAATTTATTAGATTGTGCACTGCCGTTACCTTCAGGCAAGACTTCGTCTGAAGTAGACAATGCTATGAATTCATCAAGGTGCGCTTCTAGGTCAAAGGCGTCATAACCAAAAAGAGTTTGGATAGAAATGTCGAAGGGGTCGTTGAAATATAGAGGCGAGGAGAAAAGAAGAGTTCCGTTTTGCAAGATTGCCGTGGCACCAGCTATATCAACATACTTAAAAAGTTGTTTTTTCGCTGTTGCCGACAAATTAAAGGTCCTTCAGGTCAGGATAGTCCTCTAGAACTTCTTGAGGAACTTTAAGTCCACGATTGAGTGCGATCTCAACTGAGCTTTTGTGCTTAGAGAAATTTCCCGTGACAGTCGAATTGCCTCTGGGCGCTGAAACTTAGCTTCATACTCAGTCTTGGTCATTTGCCAAGGCTGTTTCTCTATTTTTTCAGGTGAGCGCTCTTGCTCATTTGTTATGTCATCCATGTTACCCCTTAGTCTTTATACGCTCTAAAGTTCTCTACCATTTGTTTGAAGTTTTTCATCTCGTACTTTTTAAAGGATTCTTGATCGACAAAAACGAAGTCGTATTTTATTTTCTTTTGTACGCGATTTATATCTTCTCTCCATTGCTTTAATCGGAACATTTTTAAAGGAACGTCCAAATCCTCTAAGCCCTTTGTTTCGACAATGTAAACTTCGTTATTAGCGACTTTTACGAAAAAGTCCGGGTAATAATTAGAAATGTCGCCATCCGCATTCACATAGTCGATTTTGAAGTGAACCGCCAAATAGTTCTTAGAGTAAGAAATCACATCTTCGCATTCTTCAAGGAAGGTCGAAAACTCAAGCTCTAGGTGACTATCACCGATGACCTTATTAAAAACGCTTTCTTGGGAACTATAAACCCTTGTTCCTTAGCGATAAATGGACGGGTATTTCGTAACTTAATGTAGTCACGAATTTCTGCATCACCCTTATCCTGAACAGTAAGATCGTTGATTTTTCTTTTTAAAAGTTTCAATGATGGTTCGCGTAGCTTCAACTTCGAAAGATTTCTAACAGTATTCGGGTGTCTAATTCAATTTCCTTGCCAAAAAGTTGGCTCGATATGAACTCTTTAACTTTCCATAAAGGATGGCGTATCCGCTGACCAGACGCAGATCTTTCATTATTGATTGCGTAAAGTAGCCTGCAACACTGTTAAAAATCGATTAAGCCAGTGCATCAAGAACAGTGTATGGGTAATGTTCCCGGTTGATGTCTTTAAAACAATTTCTCTCTGCTCTTCGTCCGAAAAGTCCTGATATCCGACCGGCTTGTGTCCGAACTTCGTCACATCGAGATTATTTAGATTTTTATACTCTCGATAAATCCGTGGCGTAGAAATTGGAATCTCAATATCTAAAGTTGTCTAAATCTTTCTTTTTGTTTTCGCTGTCGATTTCAACAACCAGTGGAGTCTGGGTTGAGAACCGCTTCCCATAGGACCACGCTCAAGTTTCACGCCCTCTTGCTGAATGGACTCAACAAAATCCATAAAAGCTGGTGTTCCAACAATGCCTACGAATCCTTGGATATTGCCAGGATACATTTCGCAAGCCACGCCCTAAAGCTTGCTCTGGGAGAATATTATTCTGAGCCGTGAAAGCTCTTAATCCGACAATTGTGGTTACATTTCGAACGTCCACCTTCCCGTAAAACCATAACAGAAATAATTGCTTTATACGGACTTTCAGCACTATCGATAGTGTTTGCTTGTTCCGCAGTCTGTCGAGCTCCTCTTTTTTTTCCAGAACTGGCTTCTGATATTTCGCCGTTATTCTTGGTATGAATGACTAAGACTGCGCCCTTTAAATCGGCATAGGTATTTTCTAAATATTCCGCCAGATCATCACAGTTCTTTGTATCATCGGTCATGATGAAGAGGATGGCTTTTTTGTCGAGTTTTAAGTGCTCTTCATAAGCTTTGCGCCATTCAATCACTCCGAGATTGATATAGTCTGAATACTTCTCTGTGAATTTAGAACTTTTCTTTGCAGTGAGTTTGGCACGACTAGGACCGTCTGGCACAAGAGGATGCTTTACTACGTTCTGCTTAATTGCTACAACTAAAGGGTAGTCAGAAATTGTTTGGACGAAAATTGCGCCATTCGCGTGCTTTGGAGTTGCAGTTACGTCGAGTTGTAACGAGGAGCCGTTCCTTTTGCTGTAAGCGATTGTGGATATCTTGGATAGATTTAAACCAAGCATTCTGTGGATCATGAACGTGATGTGCCTCACCGTTAATAACCATTAACTCTTCGATATCTCGAACGACTTTACTTAAATCAAGATTTGAATCCGTCGTCGCATTCGCCGGCTTTGTACCCAGAAAAATAATCCATAGAGTTTTCATCATTGGGCGATGCGTGGATATCATTGCCCGAATAAACTCTATGAATATTAGTGAGAAAAACATTACCAACAGGGCTGGTTACATGAACATCATCTTGGATATGAAGATCCATCTGGAAATCTGATCTCCACTCCCGTCCATCGAAACCCTCGTGAGGCAAAACCGGATCGTCTTTTAGAAAAATACGAAGCCCTTGGAAAGTCTTTGTAGATGCGATCAAGCACGATTATATTTGGCGCTATCACCAAAAATTGCGAGCCATCGGCGAATTCTCTTCATAGAGTTTATGAAAAAGCTCCAGGCTAATGCAAGGCTGATTACTTTGGTCTTCTGGCTTCAGTTGCCATTTTAACGACGAACCGCTTCCACGTTTCATCAAACATATTGGCGAAACACCCTTGAATTATCAAATCTTATTAAATCATATTTATCTTTACTTTCATCACGTCGACTAGGTAAATAATCGTCTCTAAAGCTTCACGTTGAGAGAAAAAGTATTTAAACTCTGAAGAGGAATCAGCTTTCTGGACTAAATGGGGCGTTTTGAACCACCAATTTAACAAGCTTTTACTAGTTTGGGTCGCGCTTTCATATCCACTATCACGAACCTTTTTTACCCCTGCTTTTCGAAGCTCTGGGACTAATGGAGGCATCAACTTTTCTAAAACTCGTATTTCGCAAAGTTTCATCAGCACGAAACCAACGGATAGTTGGGTCTAGAATAGCATAAGGTGACTCTGGGAAGTTTGGATGCAATGCCATTACTTTTCCCTTCCCAGCTAGCTCAATTACAGACATCGTATCGTTTCCAAAAATATCGACAACCTTGATGGCAACCTTTGAGTTTTTGATTCGAATTCATGAAAGGGTCATCATAATTAAAGAACGATCCTTCTTGGTGCGGAACGATTGCCACTCGTTTTCAAAATATAATCACCAGTCCAAACCTCTTCCCACTGATCCGAGGTTCGCTCTTGGTCCGTATGATCTCTTTTTTGCTACCATAGTTAAAATCCACCGACCAATAGTCAACCCAATCGCTCACTTATTACGTTAACTTTTCTCGAGTTATTTTCCCCTTGCATCCTTAGATATTTTTACGATTTGCCCTTGTTCCACGACTACTTTGCTACTTTTGTTCTTCAGATTTTCAGCAACGTCATTCGTATCTTGGTTGTAGAACACCGAGAAGTCTTTTAGCTCAATGGCAACACTACTTTTTAAAATGGGATTTAGCCTCGATATAAGAAACATCATGAAAAGATACCTGATTTTTTTCTAGCTCGTTTATCAAAAACATCAGCTGGGAGGTTTGCTTCGGCGAAATATCAATTCCCTTGCGTTTTGCTTCCTCAAGAGAATCAGGAGAGACCCATTCAAATTCGAACCCAAGAATGTCAATTTTAGTAATTTTCTTTTGACGGCACTCAGAAATAATCTCCTCAACGAAAAGTCTAGAAACCGGCAAATTTACAGGACCAATCGCAACCAGGCGACCATTGTGCTTACCTTGGAATATTTTAAATCCCGTTGTTTTTTCTGCTTTGTATGCCTTTAGATTAGTTCAATAAATGCAGATTCTTTTTCTTCTAGTTGTTTAGCTTTTGCTCTTCGCGCAGGTCGGGTTTATTCCAACATAAAGTTGGCGTTCATACTTTCCTAAATTCAGAATTTCAAAAGCCCAAATCTTTCCCTGCATTTTTTAGTTCTCGTTGAACACCGATCATCCTCTTGCAGAGTTGTATGAATTGCATACTTCCCTAGATCTGCGATAATCCATTTGCGACCCATTTTTTGAGCCATTGCCGATACTGATCCAGAACCGCAGAAGAAATCAGCAACGAGCATCTCCTTCGTTTGTTGTGCTTTCAATAATTCTGAACCAAATGCTCAGGCTTCTGTGTTGGGTAAAATAGATTCTCAGTTTTATCCGCTGGTTGAAGCATCGATAAACGTTGCACGTTATCCACCACGCGTTTCTTCTTCTCTTGTCTGGTACATTACGTTGCCAGCTTCATCTCGCGCATTAATCATTTTTCCATCAACTTTTTTTTCGCACGAGTTGCTTAACTGGAGTATCCGCGTTTCTCCTCAAGAGGATTAAACGTATAGTTTGAATTTTTATTTTCATACCAAAAATAGTATCAGTGGATCTGGGGAAAACACCTTTTCAGTGTCTAGCATTTTATTATAATAGTACCAATAGATCTCATTTCTAAAATTATCACGTCCAAATATCTCGTCTAATATCAAGCGAACATAAGGGCTCACTCTCCAGTCGCAATGGAGAAAAATACTTCCATCATCAGTCAGAAGGTCTCGCATTAGATGAATGCGCTCGTAAATCATTGCATTAAAAGAATCAGTGCCTCGCCCCCAAGTATCCCGATAGGCAATTTCTTCTAATATACTCGGCTTTTTAGTTAGAGTCTCATCTCCGACTTCAACATCCGCGGAAAATCACCGACATCAAATGGAGGATCAATGTAAATGAGCTTTAGCCCACCTTGCTTATCGAGCTCATCCCTCAACGGACCGTTTTTAAGTGAAGAGGGATCAGTTGTTGTCGCCTCAAATTAGCTTATTGGTCCAGCCGCGTATCTGCGACCACGATCATCTATATCAAAAAGACTTTGTTGGAGTTTTGTATCGGCTTTCTTCACGGGGTTCGTCGACCTGTTCAATGGTTTGAAATGGCAGAAACGATGTTACAAACATCCTTATTTTTCCCATTCAAACAAGTTCGACTTCGCTTATCTTCAAAAGTAAAAACTATACTTATCTGGAAGTGGTTTCCCGCTTCGATAAAGCGAGCGACTTCTTGGTTGTTCAATCTCAGTTAGTTTTGCCATACAGTCCCCTGTTTATCGTCTTCGATTTTTGAAATTGCACCGCCATCCAGGACCCATTGGTCAACTTCGCGGGCTTTGAATTTCCAAAGTCGCCCCACGCGATGAGGCGGAATTTTCTTTTTTTCTAGCCAGCGATAAACAGTCTCTTTGGATACTCCCAAGTGACCAATTTCTTCGACCGATAGCCAACGCTCCGATTCACCCACGGCAATGCCTCCAAAAATTATCTTGTGCAGTTTACGATAAAATTAAATCAACCGAGGTTCCTTTTGACAAGCTAATACAATGAAAGCCTACGAAGAGACTTCCATTGGCAATGAACTATTACTGCCTGCGTTATGTGGTTTGATGTCTAATTAGGCAGATGCCCCAATCCTCTTAATTTACCAATCCGGCTTGATTCTTGTCTCCCGTTTTAAGCCACGCAGGAGCACCAAACCGGAGCACTTTCATCTTTTTACCGGACACTTCCATTCGAGCCCGGCATCCTAGTTATGTGCGCTGGAAAGGAATGAAAAGATTAGCACCACGAGAACAGGTCCAAGTATTCAGGCAATTCAGCCTCAAGACTCGGACGAATTGCCTGAGAAATCAGGTTTAACTGCGGGATCGATCTTTAGATTCCGAAAAAACTCGTGAATAGGACTAACAGGATGGAAGACACAAACGACTTTGGAACAAGATTAGAGAGACTGTGCCAAGAGAAAGGCATCACACCAAGTGAACTTGCTCGGCGCACATCATTGTCTCGAAAATCAATTTTCGAATGGGTGGGAAAATCAGGACGAATTCCTCGTGATCCGCTTCATTTAAAAAAGTTGTGTGAGTTCTTCAAGGTTTCACCCGCATGGCTACTATGGGGAGAAGAAGAAAAGTCAGCACTATCGACTCGCTGATTTCTAAAACTGATCTCCATGTTGGGATGTATGAAATCTCGATTAAAAAAATCGATCCAAAGTCCAAAAAATGATGAGGGATACAAATATGGGTACGGTGGCACGTTACATTTTTAGTTCGTCTACAGATGCAGAGCATTGCATGGAACAACTTTGGCGAAGGATGTCTGGTGGATTTTCCCGAGGGGGAAATGAAATCTACATCGAAGTTTCATGTAGTGATCTGCAACTAGCTTCGCAAATTTGCCGGGCTTGTGGCGGACGTTTAGGAGGATAAAGTGAATACGATAAAAAATATGATCGTGATAGTTATTCTAAGCCTTGGTCTCAGTGCTTGCGGTGGCGGAAGCGGAGGAAGCTCTACGTCTTTGCCGTCCGATGGGGGAACTAATCCAGGCGGTGGAAATGGCGGAGGTGGATCAACTGGCGGTGGGAATGGAACGGCTTCGTACTATGGCTTCAATAGTGCGAATAGCATTGTCTCTATAATCACAGAATACACTGAGCTTCAATCAGGCGCTGGATATGTTGATAAAACCACGGAGACCAATACAGGCGTCTGTAACAACGGAGAATTCTATTCCTCCGTGAGCCAGTGGGTCGTATTTCAGAATGGTCGATCTATTTTGCTGAAAGAAAGTTCAGCTTCGGCAAGCGTAGTTAACCTTGACGCTTCTTCCTCGCCATCAAATTCAGCATTTGGATTTAGCTCACCGCATACGACTGCAAAAGGATTCGCAAGCACGACACGAGGTTCACACTATACCATTCATGGCAACTTTTCTAGAATTTATGACAATCAAACTGCGACGGTTCCTATGATGGGAATCTCGGCAACTCTATCAGGAAAGAACATATCAATTCACAATGCAGTTCACCGCACTTGTGGGTCTGGCGACGTATATTCTCACAATGGACAAAGCGTCTGCGACACTGTTGGCTCAGGAGCTGTCAGCTTCTATTTCGAACAGTAATGGAAGGAGGCTGTTTTATGTCGGCATCAATATATAAAGTTGCCTCTTCTATTTTTACCTTGATCATAGTTGGCAAGGTGCTTTTCTTGATCTTTAAAAATTTGTCACCACTAGTGTCGAAAGCAACCTCAATAGTGAAGCGAAGGATTAACAAATCCTTCGAGGTCTCAAAAGGTGAAAAAAACAAAATCTGGTTCGCCGATTATCAGCGGAAAGAAAAAGAAAAGCGAGACCTTTCCGAACGTGAGCATTATCGGTACAAAGGCACATATGTAAACCTATCGACCGTGCAAAGAGACCGAACAACATTGTTTGAAGACCGCTGGAAGAATTGGGAGTTCAATAAGGATAACTGCCAACTAAGAACTCCTGGGGACCATCACTCCCAGTGCCTAAAGATGTTTGGCGAGATGTCTTACGCGAGAAAAGCAATCATCGCAAAAGACCCAGCATTCTGGAGCCAAGAGAAAGAACGCTTTTGGATTAAGATTTGCCATCCCCAGATTAGAAAAGTCGACATTCGTGGTTTAAGTCTTTTGATACTAGACAGAGAATTTTGGCAGAGGAAGAATTTAATCAGGACGATGGCGAGGATCGTTCATCTGCTTAGTCCTTTCCTCGGCATCCTTAATCGTTTTTCTCCGGTAAGCCTCGTATTTTTTCTTTTAAGTCTTGGTTTTGGTATCGAGCTAAAAGAAAAAACCAAGAAACCACGATGTAAGAGCCGGCAAACCCATAGATATTGAACCATATTTCTGTGGTTCCAAAATATCCAAGCCATTGCGCCAATGGCTTTATAAATACAATAAACAAGGCTGATAGCCATATCCTTACAAAGCCTTGATAAACGAATTCGTAGCCCCTCTGCTTCATCCTTAATGCTAAATGGATCAATGGGTGGATCATTCCATTTAGATCGCTCTGGAGGCTTTATGGAGCATTTACCGCCATTTTTTCTTAATAAGGACGTAGTAGGACCAAATTCACTACGGCTCTTTTTATTGTTTTATCAATCTTCAAAAGCATACCCTCAGCGAAGATCCCATCGATTCACCAGAGACGATCTGATGAAGATCACGCATCTTTCCTACAATTCATGCCAGGCAGGAATTGCTGAACTAATACTGCTTAAAATTGTTATTTTAGATCCATTTGATATTTCAAAGACACACTTCATTGTGAATAAGAGTGAGGAATACAATTGGGAGGAACTGCGAAGACGGCAGGGTTTAAAAATTGAAGGGGTACCAAATTCTGCTGAGGGTTTTCCGGGGAGTGAGGATTCCGACTAGGGTTTTATATATAAACTTTGGATTTTTAAGGGCTCGGCAGATTTTGATGATTCCATTTAGTTTCTGGAGGATCAATCATGAAAAATCAAATTAACAAGTTCCGCTTTCACCAAGTGCCTGAGTTACCTAGTCAAGCCTGCTTTCTCATTACTAGAAACGATGAGGAACAACCTGTCGCCTTTATTGAGTTCGCTGACGGAAATTATGAGGTCTCAAGAATGCGAGAGCTTACGTTGACTGACCACCTTCTCATTCTTCAAGAAGCTGAGAGATACCGAGATTCATTTTTCAATCCTGAATACTGGAATATTTAATTTATCAGTTTGTTTGGCATAAGCCCATCAAGGGCGTTTGCCAAAGAACTCCATTATTAATCGTTATTCTAACTACTTCCGTTCAGCGTGGGCACAAGACCACTGGGGTGGGTAAAAACAGAGATCAGAATCGACTTTTCTTTTTCTCCATTTATTTATCAACCCATGGAGGTGGGTACAAATGAATGAGAAAAAAGATAACAAACTTGCTTTTATTTTTACACCGATCCCGTTCGTATTATTGAGAGCCTACGACCTGCTAACAAAAATGATCGAGATCTTCTGGTTCAGATCGCGTCCTTTGGTCCAAACGGTTGCTTCTTGAGCGTGGACAAGATTACTGAGAAAATTTTGGTCTGCGGGGAGCCGCATTCTATCGTTCTGTCTACAAACTCAAACATCTAAAGCTTATTAAGTTCAAAAGGGGCAACAGAAAAATGTCTAACCGATATTTCTTCGAGACGGACCCCAGTAATTGGCGACTTACCGAAGACTTGCATAAAAAAATTCAGGAAGATGCTGGGAAGCTAGGGATCTCGGACCTTAAATTCAATAACGAACCCTTTCCGAACGTATTCGGATTCGTCACTTCTTTCAATATCTGCTATCCCAGTCATAAAATCGAGAATTCAAAAAAGATTAAGAATCCTCAGGAAAATTACAGACAGCCTGTAGTCGAAGATGATTCTTATCTCCAGATCACGAAATGGCAAAACAGAATTGAACAAATGGAGCGAAGTAAAACCACTTTCTTAATCATCAAAAATTATAACTATTTCAGCCAAAATATTACCGCCTACAAAGCTTGGAAAGATGGAATGCTGAATGAATATTCAGCAACCGAAACCGAAAAAGATATATTAAGGCGTTAATTGATAAGTTTGAGTTAATTGCCAAAAATCCAAAAGTGAATTCGAAAAACAATGTTTTGTGTTGATGGAAGCACTATTGAGTGATGGGAAGTCTGGATTTGAAATCGAAGGCGCTCTACTGAAGTTAAAAAATCGCTACGATCAGGAATCTGCATTACAGGCGTCTGTAGACGGAGATCCCGGAAAAGAAATAAAAAGGCAGTGCCGTCGCATCTGCCTCTCTTAGTCGGAGATCTCATGAAACCTAGGTTTTGGACGATTGAATTATGTATTGAAAAATTATGGCGTCACTGGGGCTAACATTAGCTGTGAGTATTAGCTTTTCCCCGCGCGGAAACTTCAGAATATCCCCTTGGGTGACAAAAAGCTTAAATGTCTTCGGTGCGATTGTCATAGCCATGCAAATTTGCACAAATGAAGCCTTACAGCACAACAGATCTATGTCGTTTATAAATATACTCAAAGGCTTAGCAAGTTTGTATGAACCAATAAACCCCAGGATCAAAGCGCCGAAGCCAACGCAGGCATCACTTACAGATACATCGTCTCTATCCCTGAAGTCTTCTTCTCTTAATTGATACAGCTCTCCAACTAGCTTTGCTATCGGGTTGGGTGTGAAATGCTGAGCTTTTTGAACCTTGCCAAACTCGCGTGTCGTTCTCTCGAAAACTGGACCCAGGTGATCCGTAAAGGGACTTTCATTAACCACTAGAAAATAGGCGTGAAAAAATGGTAGCGAAGAAGCTTGGTATTCCAACAGTTCCTTCGTCGCATTATGGGCGTAGACTGCACACAGGAGATCCAGTAAAATCTCCCATGCCTTTCTGTATTCAAGATTGTTAACGTTTTTAAAGTTACAAAATTCGACGTACATATCGGGAGTTCCTGAGGCTTTCATATTAAGCCCCCTTTCTTTCTAAAAACTTTCCCGTTTGCCATTCGACGATCTCCTCAACCAAAGCGTCGACTTTAGGGGTAGTCTTTTTATCAGAAAACGCAGAACGAACCTGTTCAAACGCTTTTCGAAATCCGTCCAAGACAATCTCTTGAGACATTCTCTCTGTAAACTGAAGGCTCATAGAAACGACCTTTGCCAGAGGAACGTCAGGAATGTTTACGCGGTCGATTTCTCTAAAAAAGCCATTCATATTTGCATCGAAGGAAGACCCGGACGGTAGGTCGGATTTCTTACTTGTATTTCTGTTTGCAGTTCGCTCTTTCTTTTGAGCTCTGCGATTGTAAGTCTTCACTAGCGCCTTAATTTCTCGATATGAAAGCGTTCGAAGGTGCGACTCATCATTTTTTTCTAGAAGTGCAGAAAGTGATTCGGGAGATAATCTAGCAAGCTCAACAAGCGACGAAATTGATAATCGCAGACTGGAAACTCCTTCATTACCCGCAACTGTCATATAATCGTAAGCTCTTGCGGGAAGTATCCCGAATGCGACTTGGATATATTCATTAAAAGCCTTTCGCATTGCCGAATCAGAAATATTTTTTTGATCCGCATGACTATCAAATTCACTCTTAAGTTTGATAATCATAGTGCCGACTTCTTTTTCTCCATTCGAAAGATTAGCCATTTTCTCGATAATCTCAGATGAAGTTGTTCGCACCAGATCGCAAAATTCTGGCGTCAAAATCACACTCTTGAATTTCGGAGTCGCTTGCGGTGCTTCTTGCATAGCAATTTGGGGTTGAGTAACTTTAGCTGCAGTAACCGGGGACTGATTATTTTGAGGCATACAGCCCTCCTATTGATTTTGTTGAACGGACATCGTCCAACTTGAAACCAGTATGAAGGCTGAGCACTGAATTGTGACATCGACCGCGAAGGGCACTGTTCGCGCGCTCAACGCGAAATTGATGAAAAGCTAATATTACAGATGCCTGTAGTGATATTTAATACTTAGACTAACTGAGTCCCGGAATGAGACATTCTACAAATTTTGAATCAATGATTTTAATTTTGGAAGCCAATGAATGACTTGAATCTTTGGTTCTTAGATCAAGTCGTTTGCGTACAAGTTCAGAATTAAAAGTCATTCCTAAATGGCTTCCGAATTCAAAATTCAACTTCGAAGCAATAAACGCCTGACAGCCATTTCTATCAGAGTTGTCATTGACGTTGTTTAGAGCAAAATGCGCCTCGATAAGTCCATAATAAATTCGGCAATAATGCCTGAAGAACTCATACTGAGTGATATTAACTGTCAGACGATTGTTCTCATCCAGGGCAAAAAACCAGCGCTACCGCCGTTAAGACGCGAAATCTTTTTCTTGGCTTGGCTACAATACGTTTATGAAGCGCTTCAGCTTCTTTTTTAAATCAATAAATGGAATGTTCTCTTCATGAATTACGGATTCTGCTCGCTCCCTGATTAATTCAACACTCTCCAGGGCTTTTTTAATATCGAGGAAATTTCTCGAACTTCATCTTTTTTGTCGAAGGTCAATCTATTGAATGCATATACAGATTTATTTCGATGGCTTGAAAGAAACCTTTCTATTCGCTTGATACGTTCTTGAGGATCAAGCTTACCGCAGAAAAAATGTGCTTTGGGTTCATCAAGATCGTAGCGAATGCCAGTTTTAGCCTCGTCACACATCATAAGTTGGCGAAAAAGGACCTCGTAATAGATATAAGCTGTTTTGCTTAAACTACTATTTTCGAGAAGCTCTGAGAATGACTTTACAGCCTTATTCTCATCTTCCTGATCTGTACTTCTTCTAGGTAATTCTAATATCACGCCCATCTTCAATAGGTTAAAGCCGTTTTTATATTTGGGGTAGCTTTTTCGCGTTAGAGAAAGGCAATCCATCCTTTCGCGGTCGAAGTCACAAACTGTAGTCCAACCAATATCCTGTCCTAGGAGATCAGACGATTTCCTAGGTTAGGGACACCCCGATAAACGAAATCCCTAAAGGTGAGTTTATGGACAACCCCAAAGATGGCACAACTCAGCCAGCCTCTAGCGAAATGAGTGAACAGGAAGCGAAGAATAAGTTGCGGACCTATAAGAAACCTAATGGTGATTCATTTCAGGTCACTGAAGAAGAGTTCGCTCAAATAGTTGAAATTTTCGATTATTTTAGAAAGTTAAGAGAATCAAAAGACACCAAGTCGGAATCACTAGAACCAGAATTGACTGGGCTCAGTGCGGGCAATCCGGTAAATTGTAAGGTCGGGTAATATATGAATGAGATTTATTATAAAAACAAAAATGCGGTAGCAATTTTACGGGTCAGTAGCGTTAAGCAAACTGACGGCGGTATTTCACACCAAGTTCAAGAAGAAAAATGCCGAGAGTATGTGTGCTGTCCGGGCTCGTTCGTCACAGTTGGTGTTATAGTTTAAGTCAAAAGAGTGTGCGGATTTCATCGTAAGCTGTTGAAATCTGGAAGGTGGCCCCTGTTCTCGAAGGAGAACAACCATGTTAAAAGGGGTTCACAATGAGTCAGGAAAGTTCAAGAGCAGAAAAGAAGAAGCGAAGTCGGCGTTCGGCAGAGAAGATGGCAGAGCTGGTGCTGGAGGCCGAGCGTGTCGGCGCAAGTCAGGTTTGCCGTCGGGAGAACATTGCACCGGCGCAGCTGTGGCGCTGGAAGCAGAAGTTCCTTCAGGGCGGAATTGCGAGCCTAAAGGACATCAAGCGCGGGCCAAAGCCGAAAGAAGATCCAGCTCAAGCAGAGATGCGAATCGAAACAGAACGACTGTCACAGGCGCTACTCGAGACTTCGATCGAGCTTCAGGCAATGAAAAAAAAGAGTCGCTCGGTCTAGAGGGGCCATTGTATGGCCGGCATTTGAGCAAAGCTCAGCGTGAGGCACTTCGTGACTTCATTGATGCCGCTCGGGCACACGACAGCGTGGCGACGATTTGTGGGCATTTGCAGATCCATCCCAGGTCGTACTATCGGTGGAAGCGCGATGAGCTGAGCTCTAGGCACGGAGGTGGTGCTGGCCGCAACAAGATCACACCACTTGAGGAGAGACGAGTGGTTGCGATGGCGAAGAAAAATCCCTCGTGGCACTGTCGTCGGATTGCGTATCAACTAGAAAAGAAGGGTCTGTTTTCATAGGAAAAACGAAAGTTTCAGAGATTATGAAGACTCACGGGCTAAGCCATCCTTTTGAGCAAAAGCCAGCACGGCCCGTGATTGAACCAGCGGACATGTTGCTGCACGAGCCGTGGAGAAAAAATCTGCTTTGGGGGATGGACTGGACGTGGGTCACGGTTGACGGCAGATTTATGTTCTTGCTGGTCTTGCTCGATTGGTATTCGCGAAAGATTTTGTCGTGGGGATTTCATCTTCATATTACAAAAAATGAAGTCGTGGCACTGGTGACTAACGCTGTTGCCGCCGAGCGAATTGATTTGTTACCACCTGCGCGCATGAAGCCCACTGTCGTCGCCGACCACGGCAGTGCCAACGCATCCAAGTATACGAAGCACAATATTGAGATTCAGGGCTTGAAGCTGTGGCTCAGTGGCATTGGACGTCCAACCGGTAACGCGAGAACGGAGCGAGTCATCGGCACCTTAAAAAGAGAGGAGATCAATCTTCAAGAACAGTACGCCACAGAAGCCGAGGCCAAGGGTTCAATCGGAGTCGCAATCTGGGACTACAACATGAACCGGCCAAACCAGGGCAATGGCGGCCATGCTCCGAATGCAGTTCATCACTCAGGACGAGCCGTGCTCATGAAACGAAGAGAAAATGCTAGACAGAAAGCGCAGGAGTTGAGACGTAGTCACTGGGAACAGGAGTCGCCACCTTCCGGCAACTCATTGACTTAAACTGCACCCCATTTTGTGCGGGGGCTGCCCGGACAGCACAGTATGCCAAAGAGTTAGGACTTAACATCGTTCAGGTGTTTACTTTTGCTGAAAGCGCAAAAAATAGTAATGAACGCCACAAATACAATGAAGCCATGACGTTTGTTAAAAACGTAAAGTCGGCAATGTTTTATTTTATATGCCTGACCGAGAAGCTCGAAACATGACCGATGGAGAAGAAAATGAGCGTAAGGTCTTGCGTGGCGAGTTTAATATTCACTATGTAAATGAAAGGAAAATCCTGCACAAAGACACGCCCTCAAGTGAACTCTTTGCGAGAGATGTTCAGCTTGTAATGGCAAAAAATAATTCAAAGGTTACGAGCGATAAAGTTATTGACGCCATGGCATCTAAAGCGCGGATGGGATGGTATCCGAGCAATCACCCACCCCTAGGCTATGTTACCGTTAAAATTACCGACTCAGCAACGGGACGAGCTAAAAACCGAGGAACAACCATCGGGCTTGATCCGAACGAAAATAATCGCAAAATTGTTCTTCGAGAATTTGAACTGAGATCAAAAGGATTCACTTATGAGGAAATTAGAAAAACAGTTTTAAGTGAAGGTTTAATTTCTGGCAAAAAAGCGCTGACGTATTCAAAAAGCTCCATAGAGTATCGTCTAAAGAACCTTTTCTATCGTGGCGAATACGATTGGCAGGAGTACGCTACCAAGGGAAGCACGAATTATTTGTGCCGAAAGCTTGGGTTGCGAAAGTCGATCGATGAATGGCTTGCGAGGCAATACTAAACGTGAATTTACCGATGAGCATACTACCCTAGTAGATGGGTGGTTAAAGTGTTCATGCGGATGTCGAATAATTTATGATCCAAAAACGAAGTATATAAAAACCACGGGTGAAACAAAAACCTACCATTACTATCATTGCACGAACGGGAAACAGTCTCATCCCAAGCTTGAGAACATCCAAGGTGACAAACTCTGGGAGCAGTTTGGCGAACTAATCGACAAAATTAATATTAGTGATGAGTTCGCAAATGACATTGCGGATGCCTTGAACAAAACCGAAAAGAAAGCCCACAAAGTTGTCGAACTTCAAATCGAAGGCTTCAGTCGCAAACTGAAAGAACTCGATAATCAACGAGACGCACTCGTCGATTTAATGATCAGCAAACAGATCGACAAAGAGTTGTTCGACCAACAACTTCAGAGAGTGCGCTCGAATCGAGATTCTTTAGTTGAGCAACTCGAGATGAATCAGAAGAGTTTAACCTCTGTAGTGTTAGAAACTGCGAAGACCGTTCTCGAACTGGCTACTTCTGCGAAATCGTTGTGGATTTCCAATCACCTCAAGAACGTCGTGAGTTCCTAGATTTGATACTCTCGAACCCGACACTCGATGGGCTAAATGTGCGATTTGAATTGAAAAAGCCATTTGCGGTCTTGATAAAAATGGCTGAAAAAACTGAAAAAGAAAAGTGGTGCCCCGGGCCGGACTTGAACCGGCACGTCCGATTGCTCGAGACTCAGGATTTTAAGTCCTGTGCGTCTACCAATTTCGCCACCGGGGCCTCATGAATGCTTTGCTTGAATAAGCCCCTCCACTCTAGACTTTTCTAAGCCATGAAACAACTGCGACTCCTCGGATTAACTCTGCTTCTTTCGATTTCGTTTGAGATCGGGATGCGCGCTGTCGAGGACGCCCTTCGTTTCAATCACCTCTTGGAGCCGACCTCGGAGTCAGAGGGCGGACTCGCCTTATTTGTGAGCATTTTACTGGCGACGAGCCTTCTCGACTGTGCACTCGCCAGCATTCGAAACATCGCAACAGCAGTCGCGACAGGCGCGCTCGCATCAAGCCCCGCCAATTGGCAAAGTCTCAATCTGCTGCTCATTGAAACCGTTCGAAGTCTCAGCGCCATCATCGTTCGACTCCCACTTTTGCTCCTTCCTGCACTCGCTGAGTGGTACCGCCTGCTGTCGATTCCCTTTGTGGTGCTCTTTGATCAAAGCTACCGATCCGGAAATATCGACGCCCTCAAAGCCTCACGTCGCTTCACTCGAGAGCACTACAAACTCGTTTTGCTGGCGAGCCTCGCAATGGCGGTACCGACCGTCTTCGACTGGATACTTGAAGCGATGACTGGGCTTTCGCAGATCGACTCGCTTCCAATTTGGACAGCCCCGGCCCAACACATCGGGTCATGCGTGTTCTTTGGAGCGCTCAAATTTGCAGTCGACGCCTTTCTGATCTGGATTTACCGACGACGTTTTGTTGAGATAGCGACATGAGCGATCCGCGCCCCATTGGGTTCTTTGACTCTGGCCTTGGCGGCCTCACTGTTCTTCGAACTGTTCGCCGCTTTTTCCCGCACGAAAACATTGTGTATCTCGGCGACACCGCACGTCTCCCCTATGGGACCAAAAGCCCGGCAACGATTCGTCGCTACACGGAACAAAATATCCAGCTGCTTTTAAAACGCGACGTCAAAGCGATTGTCGTCGCCTGCAACCTCGGCTTCCACGACACTCCTCCACGGAAGTGCCCCGATTGCATCCCCGATTCCCGTTTACAATGTGATTGAGCCCGGAGCCAGAGCGGCCCTCGCTTCGTCGACATCGAAACGCATTGGCATCCTCGGCACTCGGGCCACCGTTCAATCGCAAGCGTATACGCGCGCCCTCCATGCGATTGATCCAAGCACAATGGTGTTTAGCCAAGCAGCGCCCCTTCTTGTCCCTCTGGTTGAGGAGGGCTGGGAAGCTGACCCGCTCACCAACCTCGTCATCTATCGTTATGTTGCACCACTTGTCGCGCAGTCCATCGACACGATGATTCTCGGCTGCACTCACTATCCAGCCCTGAAAGATGGAATCGCGCGAGTCACAGGCGCCAACGTCACTCTCATCGACTCGGGCCAAGCCATCGCCGAAGATCTGCAAGCTGACTTTAAGAGCGGACGAGTGACGGTCACACCGACAGGAGCCCTCGGGACTTTAAAGCTTCTCGCTACCGACACCTCCACCTCAATGAACGAAACCGCCGCTCGCTTGCTCGGCACGACAAGCGACCTCACACAGTTTGAGCTTGTCGATTTATGAAAACATATGTTTTTGGCCACTCAAGTCTCGGTCTCCCGATCCTCGCCTATCGCACACTGACAACGGCCTCGCCCTCTCACCCGCGTGCTTGTCCTTGGCGGAGTTCACGGAGATGAGATCGAAGGCGTTGCACTCCACACGCGCTCATTGCCGAGCGCCTCAAAACCCCTCAAGCATCGATCTGACTATCGTTCCTGAATTTAATATCGACGGCATTCTTCTTAAAACACGTGGCAACAGAAACGGCGTGGACCTGAATCGCAACTTGCCGACAAAGGACTGGAGCCCGATCGCCACAACACCGCGCGCTACCAACCAGGCCCCCAGCTCTCAGCGAAATCGAAAACCAGTCACTGGTCAATTTATCGAAACTGAAAAACCAATCTTCATCATCAGTCTTCACTCCTGGAAACCCCTTCTCAATATCAACGAACCGCCAAACTCTACACTCTGCCACAAAGTCGCTAGCCGCATCGCCTCATTCACTGGTGACATCATCGAGCCGACCATTGGCTATTCCACGCCCGGCTGTCTTGGCACTTATGCTGGACTGGAGCGCGGTATTCCGACTATCACCTACGAAATCGAGCGCGGTATGAAACTCAATGCCGTCGTTCAAAAACACCTCTCGCCTCTTCTTGAGGGGCTGAAAGTTCTTGAAGCATGATCGACCACGCACTCATCTCTGAGTTTTTTAAAGATCCCACTCGCCTCGCCTCAGCTTCGACTGACGAGAAAGAACGCCTGCAAACAGCAGTCTTCACGACAATCGAAGGCCTTGATAATGGAAGCATTCGTGTTGTCGACAAAGAGCACGACTTTGCAGTCAATACCTGGGCAAAAGAAGCCATTCTCCTCTATTTCCGCCTCCGCAACATCGAACTCATCGAGTGCGGCCCCTTTCGCTACAACGACAAAATCCCGCTCAAACACTGGACCGGAAAAGAGGGAGTCCGCGTTGTTCCACAGGCGCTCGCTCGCATCGGCACCTTTGTTGAAGCCGGGGCGATCCTTATGCCAAGCTACATCAACATCGGGGCCTTTGTTGGAGCCGGCACAATGGTCGACACATGGGCCACAGTCGGTTCCTGCGCCTATATCGGAAAGAACGTCCACCTCTCAGGCGGAGTGGGCATTGGCGGAGTGCTCGAACCCGTCCAAGCCAAACCGGTCATCGTTGAAGACAATGCATTTGTTGGCTCGCGAGCTATTCTCGTCGAAGGTGTACGTTGAAGAAGGTGCCGTCATCGGAGCGGGCGTCACCATCACTGGCTCAACAAAATCATCGACGTCCAGAAAGCACGCCAAAAGAGTATAAAGGTCGAGTTCAAAAACTCCGTCGTCATTCCCGGAAGCATCCAGAAAAACTATCCCGCTGGAAGTTATGGCGTGCCGTGCGCACTCATTATCGGTACCCGCAAGGAATCGACAAACCTCAAAACCAGCCTCACCGAGGCACTTCGCGACTTCGACGTGTCGGTCTAGTCTGTTGTTTCGCAACACTTAATTCGAGCGCTGTTTTTTAAGCAAAATTCAAGATCTTCTCTCCAAGAACCTGCTTAGCCTTAAAGCAAGTTCGAAACACCGAGGGAGTTATGAAGTTTATTTTTTCATCCGTCATCACCCTGGTTCGCGTCGCCGTCGCGATGAGCGCCAGCACCGTTCAAGCCGTACCCGCACCGCGTAGTCTCGAGGCCGGAATGAAGCTCATGCAGGCGCGCCTCAAGACGATTTCAAAGCAGGCCACTGACACCGCCAAAAATGGTGAATCAGCCCGACTTGCCGATGAATTCGCGCAAATCACCGAGGCAACAAAGGCCCTTATTCCAGGCGAGGTCGACCGTCTTCCCGCAAGCGAACGTGAGATACGCAAGGACCTCTACGAGAGCATGATGGATGACTCGGCAAATCTTGGCCTTAAACTCGCCGAGGCCTTTCGAATAAACGACAACACCAAAGGCCGCCGATCTCTTAAAACGTCTTCTTAAGGCAAAAAAGACGGTCATGCCGAGTTTAAATGAAGGAAATGATGATGAAACACCTATTCACTCTGCTACTGCTCGTCCCAGGCCTTGCTCTGGCAACGCCAAGTTTGGAACTCTGAAAGACACGATGAAAGAGCTTGGCGCTCGGATAAAAACGATTTCACTGCAAGTCGACAACTCGTCGCTCGACACTCAGTCGGCAGCCCTTGCCGACGAGGTCGCAATGCTTGCTGACGACTCAAAGACGTTTGTTCCCGATCTTATCGCTCAAGCTCCGGTGATCGACCAGCAATGACGACACAGTATGGAAAGATGCTCGATGAAACACGTCAGCTCGCTATCGACTTGGCCGCCGCTCTTCGCAGCGGCGACAAGTCGCCGCTAAAGACCGTCTCGCCAAGCTCACACAACAAAAAGATGGGCACGCAGAATTCAGTGAACTGGCCGTTACCGCCCGCGATGAAGCGCGACACTGCGAAGCGCTTCCGCGGGCTCAAGCGCCGTAATCGATCGCACCGGAAGCCCAGCTCGCAAGCCATCCCAGCGCAAGCGCTAAGCCAACGACACCCATGACGAAAAATGGATTCACTTTTGCTGGGATCGTTGTGTCGTAATAGAAATCCGGAAGAATTGATGTCTCTACAGAATCAATGAACAGGCCAAACCAAGACTCCCGAAATGGCGCGACAAAAACGCCAGTGCCACTCCAACATCATGCCGACTCGAACAAAGAGCGCCTGAGTCTTTTGCCTCAAAGCCCAAGACTCATCAGAAGACCAATCTCTTTTCGCTTCTGCATCACAAGGATCATGAGCACCGTCACAATCGAAAAACCGGCAATCATTGTTGAAAGCGACAAGATGAGGCCGATCGCAAATATTTCAAGATTCAGCGCCTGGAAACAGCGACGAGTTGCGATCAGCCCATGTGCCGACACGAAGTCCGGCATCTGTCTTTAAAATCTCAGCCTTCACCTTCTCGGCATCCGTCGCCGATGGCAGCCAAATCTCAACTTCATTTCGCTTCGACACGTTGGCACCGAGAGCGTTGAGCGAACGACCCTTGCCGTAAATTAAAAGTCGGCTATCAAGATCCGCCACGTTTGTCGTGAGCAACGACTTCACCACCACGCGCTCAAAACGAGGAACTTCACCTGGCGGCAAAAGGGCCCCTCTGGAGCGATTAGAGTCATCTTGTCGCCATAGGTAATCCCCAGGCTTCGCGCTAAATCAGCTCCAAGCAAAACCTCCCGGTCAAGAGTAATATTGCCGACAGATGGAAGTTCACCCTGTTCGCCATCCTCACGGTTGGCTTCGTGCACATCATGAAGCAGCTTCGCAAGTGCCTTTTCATCAAGCCCTTTCGCCTCGCTCCAGAAAATACGCCATCACTTGTACGAATCACAACATCTTGCTTTTCAGCACTATTGAAGGTTGCAGACCGGGTTGAGAACCCCCTGCGCCGCTCCTGATAAAAGCTGAGTTCCCGCCACAACGACGTGCGGCTCAGCCGCGAGCAAGCGCCCACGAATGGATCCGTGAAAGCCATTCATCACGCTGATGACAACAATCAATGCAAAAACACCGAGCGTCACACAATCATCGAGATCCAAGCGATCGTTCGAATCAAAGCCCCAGCGCGGCGACTCAAGAGAAAATGGCGAAAAAATCGAGCTCAACAT
>JADJYV010000012.1 GCA_016719575.1 Pseudobdellovibrionaceae bacterium
AAAGAACTCTTCTTACGGTTTTAAGGGGCTTAGTGTATTTAAGAGACCAAAAAGGGATGGTCTCTAATCTTGAGGATTTGCTCGTAGCAATTTCTACCGTTCAGGTGTGTTCCTTTAGCGGAGCAGGTAGATGAGGCTTCAATATTGTAAATGACATTCAAAAACCTTGCAGTTGGGCTTAGTAAGGACTTTGCAAAAGACCTTGAGAGCTTAAAAATCGAGCTGACCCTTTTAGTGAAGGCTGAGTTCGGAAGCATCTTTAAAGCCGACAAAACTTTGGACGTTTTTTTCTGCCATTATGGAAAAAAAGTCATTTCAGTGAACCTTGACGGGCAGACTTACATGAGTCAGCCAAAAAGTTTGGTCGATCTTTACTATGGGGACCTGCGCTCAGCAAGTGGTGCTATTGTGACAAACATCCCTGAAGATGAAAGACCACGGTTTATTGTGTTAATTGATGAATTCGCAGACATTGTTCCATTGGAGGACATGGCAAAACCTTTGTAGGCTTTTAAACCGATGGGGAGGCGCTCATAGAATACGTGTGGTCATTGCCCATCAGTCCCTTGGTGACTTTCATGATCCAACTGTGGAAGTCCCAGATCATGGACTCAACGGAGACTATGTTTTCATTTGTTCAGAAGGACCCAGAAACTCATGATATTTTGGCGTCGGTAGTTGGCACTAAAGAATCTCCTGCGAAGACCAAACAAACCAAAGAGTGGATATTTGGCGATGATAATACCGTGGCATGGGGGACCAAGAAGCTTGTGTATGAGTTTATTTATCATCCAAATGTTTTTAGAAATCTAAACGTGGGTGAAGGGATTTATCATGTCAAAAGCCCAGTCAGCTTTGGAACAGTTCATGTAAAGATGATTGAGATTCCTCATGTCCTCAGGAGCAAACGAAGGTAAAAGCACCTTGTATTTCTGATATGAAAACTCTTGCTTTGAACGACGGCGCTGAATAAACGCCGGACGGAATATACATCGGCGATTAGGAAACTCCACGACAAAAATAGAGGATTTGGAGATATGGACTGAAGTTTGTAAGACTGGTCATAGCTTTGTATCGCCAGCCACCGATATGGTGGTGTCCCTTCCATCAAACTTATCCGCTTCAGTACCAGCGCCGACGCCCTGAGATGAGTTTGCTTTTATCGGGACGGTGGAGTCCTACTGGCCAAACATTTGTTCAGGAGCAGAAGAAGGTCGGCAAAGTCCCGCCACTTTTTATCCAGGATGAAGTCACAAAATTCTTAGAATGTGGCAGTACTTCCAGAATATGGATTTATTCGGACCTTACTGCTATCATTGTCGGCACTCAGGTGTTGTGCCATTTTCTTGCAAAAAAGGGGTTCTGTCCGAGTTGTTGCGCTAAACGAATGAACAATGAGGCCGCTCATTTGGTCGATGTGGTATTGCCAGAAATTCCTTGTATCGGCGGTGTTTTGGTCGTTTCCTGGCTAAACTTCGCTTTTTGATGGCGGCGCAATCAAGAGCTTACGAACGCTGCACTCAAAATATTTCATCACACCATTGGTCCTTTTTCAAAAGAAGAAAGCCAAAAAAACGGTCTTGGGAAAGTCTGCTAAACGGGCGCAGGACTCATCCAAAGATTTGGATCCGCACTGAATTTAAATATCCACTTTCATACGCCTCGGATGGCGTATTCTCGGAATCCGACGATGGCTGGCGTATTTTGCAGGCAGTCCTCGCCATCTCTGGAAGAGCTTAACTCAATTAGGCAGCAAAGATTCAAAAGAAAGTGTTAGGTGCGTTGAAAAAATTGGCCTTAATGAAGACTTTCAAGAAAGCTTTGATGAAGAAGGTCTTGGTGAGCTTGCCCGTCCAATGTCTGTTGCAAATAAAATCTAGCTTCGGCGAACGAGCAGGGAAGGGAATTCGCGTGAGGTTTGGGCAAAAATATCGAAGAGACTCCCAGAGGGCGCGATCCATATTCGGCCAATGTAAGCGGCTTTAGTCTAAATGCGCGGCATGGATCGCAGGAAGCTGATCGAAAAAAATTGGAGCGTCTTACATTGGGTATATGGCCCGCGGCCCCTAGCTATGGAGAGGCTGACGGAATCATTTCCCGAATCAGTTGTTGTAGAAAATGAAATCCCCATGGCGGGACGGGACAACCCCATGTCAGTTTTTTCGTCTTTGATTCTTTGCGCTGATTAGGTAGCTTAATTCCGCCGCCGCGGATGAATATGATTCGGTACTCCGGGCTGTTTGGCCCGAACTTCCGGGGATCGAAAGTCTGTTATTAAGAATAAATCATGCAGAAAAAGTGTACTGAGATCTGTAATAGCGACTTACCAGAAAGGTAAAGCATGAGCGCCTAAAATTTGGCTGAAAAATGCTAAGCGAGTCTTTTGAAATCGATGTCACCATATGCCCTAAGTGTTCCGTGAATGGAGCAAATTGCGGTCATTAAAGACAAGGCTGTTCGAAAAAATTATAGAAAGTTTGGGTGAGGTAGAGGACTACTTTTAGGCCTTTAGAAGTTGTTGCCGACCGTGGACCGCCAGAACCTTGGGCATTCCAAGACGATTTTGATCAACGAGACTACGTGGTAAGGCCGTGTAAGGCCCCTGTTTGCCCAAAGTCTTAAAAATAAGAAAAAACCCTGTTTATTTTACCTGTAGCGAGAGCCAGCGGTAGCGAAGGCTACGCAACATAAGGTTTGCCAGGAAATCCTTCATTAAGAAGGGCCCTTCGGCCCTAGCTGCCAGGGAAGAATCAGGAAAAGGGTGTTTTGCCTTTTTCTTAGATTCAAACGAATCCACATTGTGGATTCGTGAAGTCACCATCTTAGAAGAAGCATATACCGAAGCTCTGCCTCTTGCTTCGAACAAATGATTTATGTAATAGAGACAACAAACACAAAAAGCGGATTTAAATTCAGCAAATTCTGCTCAGCCAAATGCGGAAGCATTAATCGCGTGCGCTCCTATTATAGTCAATAGATTTTAAGAACATGGCAAGACTTCAAATTTTCTTAATTATTTTTCTGGCTAACCAAATTCCAAACACCATCACGATCAAAGACGGGAAAATGTGCCACAAAATCAAGTGCAGAGGCGTGCTATCTGCACAGGTAAGTTGAACCCCAAGCAAACCGAATGAAACGCCACTGACAAGTACCAACACGCCTACAATGTCTCGGTTGAGAACTGCTGCACGCCGAATTAAATAAAACAGAATCGATGCGGGTAAGACGCTTATCGAAATCACTTCGGCCACACAAGAAAACCCATGCCCTAAATATAAAAATGGATCTGATGATTCCAAAAGCGAATAAAAAGTTGAAAGCAAAATCAAAGTGAAGGCAATGATCGGTACTTTGTAAAGTCGCTGCCCTTCAAGCGCTGGAACACTTAAGTTAAAAGCAGCAACAATCGATACGAATCCAAGTGCCATAAGCAAGAAGCTTCCAGCACAAAACGCACTGACAAAAGTTGATCAGAAAAGTCCGTCCTCAAACCCAGTATTGCAACGGTAGAAAATAGGCACAAAAACCTGTCACGACGACCTTCAGTATATCTAACACAGTAAACTTAATCACTTTTACAGGTTTTAGCTGACTCGAGAGGTTGGAAATAAGTGAGTCGATCTTTGAGTTCATGGACGAACGCCTAAATAAATTTTAAGATTTGTGTAGGCCCGATGAGCTATGACCTTTACGTTACCTTCAGTGAGATGGAGCTGTTTGGCCACCTCACTGACCGATTGGCCATCGACTTTAAGTAGATTCAAGATAGTCTTTTCCTTGTGATTGAGTCTGTTCAAAGCTTTATCAATATCAATTCTTAGGTCAGAGTCAGAATGCATGCCTGCGAAAAAATTAGGAATTGAATTTAAATCAGATGGCTTTGTTTGTTTCCTAAGTGCTCTTATGTAGTCGATAACTTTGTATTCGGTGATTGCCATGAGCCAACTCATAAACGACTTTTCAGAATCATACGTGTGCAAAGATTTATGTACTGCCACAAGAATCTCCTGGATGACGTCTTCGATATTGCGTTGTTCAAAAATTCTCTTTCGCAGATAGTTATTTAAGAATAAGTACAAATTCGACAACAACTCATTGTAAGCGGTCGCATCGCCTTTCTGAGCATTTATCATATGCTGTTTAAAAACTGTCTCATTCTCTAACAAACTGTCTCCATCTGTATTCGTGATAAACAATAAAAAGTTACAGATCCTTGTAACTTTTCTGAACTCCTAACGAATACACTACAAATTTGGTCATCAGATCAATTTAAACACTAAAGGAGTTCGAAATGAAGCTATTTTCAGGGTTAGCGATGTATGCCTTATTGCTATTTTCTTTTTCGGCAAATGCTGATTTCAAGTCGTTTTCTAACACAGCATACGACGCAGCTATAAAAGCCGGAGATACGGTTGTTGTAGATTTTCATGCAAGCTGGTGTCCAACTTGTAAAAAGCAAGAACCAATCTTAAATGAAATTGTTAGTATGAAGGGCTATGAAAATGTAGTCGCGCTTAAAGCTGATTTTGATAAAGAAAAAGACCTTAAGAAAAGTCTGAATGTTTCAAAACAATCGACAATCATCGTTTTCAAAGGCGGCAAAGAAGTTGGGAGAAACACCGGCGTCACAGCAAAGGATGAGTTAAAAAAATTGATCGATATGGGGCTTTAGTATGGATTTACAGCTGGGGTTTTCTTTTGTTGCAGGATTGCTGACAACACTTTCGCCCTGTGTTCTGCCTATCCTGCCATTTCTTATGGGCAGCGCTTTAAGAAAAAACAAGAAGGCCCCTCTGTATATGGTAATAGGGCTCGCTACGAGCTTTGTAATTGTTGGATTTGCTTTAAGCCGGTTTGGAACTCTTCTCGGATTAGATAGCGATCAGATACGCAAGGGTTCTGCAGTTATTTTGATGCTAACAAGTATCTTTTTTCTTTCCGAAAAAGTACAGACCCTGATCTCAGAAAAACTAACGTTTTTTGCTAATCTCGGATCTGCCGCTACAAATAAATGGAAATTGGATGAATCGTCAAATTGGGGCTCACTGATTCTAGGTGGCTTGCTTGGAGTTATCTGGTCACCATGTGCTGGACCTACCCTAGGCGTTGCAGTATCGCTCGCAAGCCAAAATGGTGCCAATGCGGACGCATTGCAAATTATGATAGTATACGCGATTGGTGCTGCCATTCAAATGCTTCTTATTTCATATGGTCTGCGCTCGTTCTTTCAGAAATATCAAAGCAGGATCGTAAGCTTCTCAGAGAAATCAAAAATATTTTTTGGAATTATCTTGTTAGGTATCGGAATTTTTATTTTCTTTGGTCTTGATAAATCAATCGAAGCGTTTCTTCTCAACTATCTACCCGAAACATGGGTAGACCTAATCACAAAATATTAGAGGAACATAAAATGAAATTAATTTTAATAACCACCTTTCTTTTGTCGAACAGTGCCATGGCTTTCGTGAGTGGTCCGAGCTCTGTCAGCGAGGGCGAAAATTATGTCAGTGTCGGCATACAAGCCGAGCGCGGGAAGGTTGAACCGAATGAAAATCGCGCATCATATCAGGATGCTCAGATTGACATTTATAAACTTAAGTATGTGCGAGGCCTTGAAGGTTTTTTAAGCTTAAGTAGATCAAATTTTTATTTAGAATACGGAAGCTTTGCGAGTGCAAAGGAACAAGTAGGATCAACTCTATTTTATGAAAAAGATCAGGGTTCGTACATTACATTGGGTTTTTCGGGCGACATTGTTCATGATTTAGAGAAACAGTTTGGTTTTTATTTACAGGCCTCACCAGTCAGGTCATATAATACGAATAAATTTTCGAATCCACGATTAGACCTTTTCGCGATTGGTCTCACATCGGCCTTCAACGTTTCGGATAACTTCTTTCAAAGAAATTTGATACACTATGGCTCTGGTGATGGAACGAATCAGAATTCTTATTTAGCAATCGACACAGGCTTTGGTTATAGACTTAACCATTTAGTTGGCCGACAACTCACTATTGCGGGTAGCCTTTTTTTAGAGGCTGACATAGCTGAACGTAAGGATGCCTCATACGACGCTGCATTTTCGCCAACTGGAACACAAGACAGAATCAGGTCTTTTAAATATGGAACATTGTTTGGGATAGACATGGCTCTAACCGATAGCATTGGCATAAATGTAAATTATCTGCAAAAGCTTGGGGGGTATGATGCTCGTTCAACTCAGATTTTCACAGGTAGCATTGGTTATAAATTCTAACGTCAATAATCGAAATGCACTTAGCCTGATATCTACAAACGTTCACCTAAAAGTCTTTTTGCTTCTTCAGCTAGGAAGTCAGCCTCTTGTCGGTCGCAGTTAGACTGACTCACAATGAGTATTTTATGATTTCCAGTTTCTTTGGGAGCCTTTGATGTTGGGCCACTAGGGGTTATCTCAAGTAGATCGTCAAGCCGTCTCGCTACACGATTGGGAAGTACAGCAACGATTGCTCCAGCAGCGGCGGCAGCACGAAGCGTTTCAAAACTATCACTTATGATAGACGGTTTTGTCAGGTCGTATTGCCGTAAAAACTTAGTAAAATATCTAGGAAGTCCATCTTTGCCAGGAGCCAGCGATCCAAAGCCGAACTTTTCTATGGCAGACCAGCCATCAGCCGCAATGGCATGTCTTTTAGAAGCATAAAGACCTAAGCGATCATCCGTGACGTGCTTGACATAAAAACGATCTAGATCGTCGACTTCGGTTATGAGGGCTGAACACAGCTCTCCTTTTCGCACCATTGTCAGAAGATTGGATGTTCGACTAATCCGAAGTCCAAGCCTCAATGTCGGTAACTTTTGCCTTAAGCTATGAAGAAGGCCAGGCAACAAATCAATAGCGATACTTTCGTAAGTACCAAAATTCATCCAACTGATTTTTGGGACAGGTGTGCCGTTTAGGTCACGAAGCCGATTAAACGCCTCAAAAGCGGGTCTAACTACTTCCAGTATCGAGATTGCATCCTGGGTTGGCGTGACAGCCCCTTTTTCCCGAATCAGTAAAGGTCTACCAAAAGAATTTTCTAGTGAGGTCAATGTTTGTGAAATGGCACTTGGCGAAACCTTCGCTTGAAGCGAGGCCTTCTTAAGACTTCCTTGCTGTATGACTAAATCTAGAATCCACAATTTTTAATTTGATCGACATTTAAATCGCGAGCCATAGACTTAAAGTCATACCAGATAGCGCCATAATAATAAATCAATAATTTAGAAAATGTAATCTTAAGAATTAGTAAGCCTTAAGTTAGCCCATCTAATCAGAAATGTAAGAGTGTCTAATCAATACATTCTGCCTAAGTAGATGTACCAATCATCTATGCGAATAACCGCAAGAAAAAGGAGCATTCACAATGAAATTGTTAAATACCGCATGGATTCTGGGCTTAGCCGCAGGAGTCCTAGTATCGCAAGTAGCAGCTGCCAGCCACCCAGATCTTAAATCAGCAGGAGGGACAGTTTTGATAGCTGCGCCGACAGCTTTAAATGGACCAACCAATCAAGGTATTTGGTTTATCAATCCATCAACAAAAGCTTTCTCGCTTGAGTTGCCAGATCTAGGCACAAATCAGGTCTATGAAGGCTGGATTGTTGATGATTGCACTGGAAAGAAAGTCTCGACGGGACTCTTTCGTGCGAACGGAGCTATCGACTCTGACTCCGCTGGTCGGTATGCAGGACCCTTAGCACTTAACTTTCCTCCAGTACCAGGTTCTGACTTTGTTACACTTGGTCACGACCTAGCAGATGGCGGTCATAATGTCGTTATCACTGTTGAACCATATCCAGATTCGGACCCAAATCCCTCAGGTGTTGCCGTGCTTAAAGTAAATATCCCTGCAGGAACAACCGTCGGAACAGAATTAAACCTCGAAAATATTGCCCAATAACAACAAATAAA
The DNA here is from genome assembly GCA_016719575.1 of Pseudobdellovibrionaceae bacterium. Classification (GTDB taxonomy): domain Bacteria; phylum Bdellovibrionota; class Bdellovibrionia; order Bdellovibrionales; family Bdellovibrionaceae; genus JACMRP01. The sequence continues at coordinate 7,940 of JADJYV010000012.1, forward strand.
AAGGAGCTTTCAAATGAAACAGATTTTTTTACTTCAAGCAACGGTAGCCCTATGTCTTTCGCTTGATGTTCAGGCACTTCTGTTTCCAGCTTCAGGCGCGATTCAACTCAAATTAAAACTTAAACACTAGACAGGGAGATAAATATGAAAATCGATATAAACAACAAAATATTAAGCCTTACGACAGGACTAATTTTAGCTATGCTGATGCAGCCATTATTCGCCAGCGCGGATTCAGCGACTGAGAAAGCAACTATTGAGAGAAATTGGCATTTCTGTTTGAAAGCGCCTAAAGACTTTCAAGTAACAGAAGCTCGAATCACAGACAAATGTAAAGGTATGCCTGACTCGCCAATTGAGGTGCACGTAAAACTTGTGGCAACTCAAGAAGACGGTGTCTTCAAAAAAGCTTATTTGGCCATTGGCGCAAGCGACTATGTATTTACGCAAGCTCTAGGCTTTCCCTTTCTTGACGAAAGTGACCCGCGTACACAACCAAGCAATGGCTTTCTGAAAGGTTCTTTTCTCGCCAATGTGATGGGTTATGACAAAGTGGCCTACATTTTACCGAGCGGATACTTAGACGTAAGAGCGGTCGACGGTGAGAATTCGGGCGAAATAAAATTGCGCGTCAAAACGGAAAATGGAGATGTGGCGAAAAACTTGAACATATATAAATTGGGTCATGGCTGCCTAGGTTTTGAAAGCAAAACAATTTCTGCGAACCCTGTGTCCAAGACCTATAGTGTATGTGTTGGGCAAGCGACGTGGAGCCCTTTTATGGTTTTCACCGATTCTGAAAGAAAACACAGTAGTCACTACAATGGCCTTGATCTCAATTCGTTAATACCAGATCCGAAATTTTTTAACTTTTTTGATGATCGAAAACTCGCTTATTTGAATCTCTACGAAGTTAATAATAAAATCGTATTTGAATACCGTGAGCCATTGACCGGCCTGCTTATCGATCAATTTTCGTTTGATAAAAATATCGTAAATCAACTCGTATTTTCGACCGGAGGATCATCATGTGAGGGTGGTGGTCATCCAGGCTGTTATTAAATGATCCATAATTCAAAATTAAACACTAACAGGAGAACAAAAATGAAATCACTATCATTTAAAATTAAAACAATTGCAGCAAGCGCACTAATTGCGACTGGCCTCTTTGCTGTCAGCTCTGCGCAAGCTCAAACGACAAGAAATGTTGCCGAGTACAACTTACAAGCTGGCGTTGGCTTAAAGGGGTACGATCCGGTCTCTTATTTTCCCGAAGGTGGAGGCAAACCTCAAGCTGGACAGCAAAATCTAAAGCTCGACTATATGGGCGTCACCTACTTTTTTGCGACGGCTCAAAATCTAGATCTTTTTGTTCAGAATCCAGATAAGTACGAGCCGACTTATGGTGGCTGGTGCGCATATGCCATGGCTTCAGGAAGTAAGGTCGATATTCAGCCTACGATCTATACGATCCATGGAAATAGACTTCATTTTTTTGTAGCTAAAAGGGCTAAGCAGAATTTTGACGCAGACGTGGCAGGACACGAAGTTCGCGCAGATAGCTTCTGGAAACAGATTTCGGGCGAAGATCCAAGAAATTAAAAACAAGACCTAGAACTGACGGAGGACAGAAATATGCAATTGTTTAAAGCACTAATGTTTTTTTTTGCCAGCATGTTCCTGTCTTCCTGCGGCAACTACCTCGATCAAAAAAAGACCGAACCTGAACTGGATCCGTCGACACAAGAAAAACTGTCTTCAGATTTTTCTTCGGTCAATGAGGCCGTTTTCTCAGTAAGATGCGTCTCATGTCATCAGCAGTATAACAACTATCAGGGTGTCATTCGAGAATTGTCAGCGATTCAAGCCGCTGTCGTGTCCAATCGAATGCCCAAGTCTGGTGGTCCATTAACAGACAGTCAAAAAGAGATTCTTTTTGGTTGGATCGCAAAAGGTGCCCCGGATCAAGCAGGTATCCCTTCTGAGCCCAACCCACCGGTTCCACTTGAGCCCACATGGAAATCAATCTCTGAAAACGTAATTTTCCCAAAATGCCTTGTCTGTCACAACCCACAAGGGCAGGCAAAGTTTTTAGACTTATCAAATCGGCAGATCATATTTAATAATCGCAATCGAGTGTTTGGTGGTGGATCAAAGTTTATTGATCTTGATTTGCCTGAAAGAAGTTATCTACTTCAAATTTTGAATGATGATGAAGAACCGATGCCGCCTGTTTGGTCGAACATTCCAAGACTTACTCCAGATGAACTTAAAACTTTTAGCCAATGGTTGAGCATGGGGCTCCCATAATAAGGTTTTCACATGAAACTTAAAATATTTGCTTCAATTATACCATTAATGATTGGCGTGACCACGCAGGCTGCTGTTTACAAGCTTGCTTCCGATAAAGGTCAAATTAGTTTTCTGGCTAAAGGAAAGCCCGCACTCATTTCAATAAAGGGCGAAGGCGAGGGCGCTACCGCTGTAATCAAAGAAAAAGATCAGACGCTCAGTGGTGAATTTTCGTTTCAGCTTAGAACGCTGAAAACTGGAATTGAACTGCGCGACGATCACCTCAAAACCAAATATTTAGAAGTCGATAAGTACCCGACGGCAACATTAAAAATTTCAAACTTACAAATGCCTGAAAAATTAAAGGACGGATTTGCGTTCAAGGGAATCCTAAATTTACATGGAGTCGATCAGTCGGTTGAAGGCATCGCCTCAATTGCTGGAGAATCTAAAGAACAAAAGCTCTCTGCGGATTTCAAGATAAAATTATCGCAATTCAAAATTGAAATTCCAAGCTTTAAGGGAATCACTGTTGCTGAAGAGGTGCAGATTAAAATTGAGGCTCCCATAGTGAGAGAAGAATAACCTATGCATCGAATTTTAATTGGAATTATTCTACTTTTGTTTTCAATTCAAACCTACGGATTCTCTGAGAACGTCTCCCACGGCTATGTAAATTGCATGGCCTGTCATGTTGCGCCTTCTGGTGGTGGGTTGTTGAATGATTATGGTAGATCTCTGTCCGGAGAGCTAATGAGTACCTGGGGCTGGAAGAATTCAGATCAACCGCTCTTTGGTGCCGTACAAAATGCAGAATGGCTTAAAGTCGGAGGGGACTACCGCGCGATTCAAACTTACCTCGAAAATTCGCAAGTTAAACAAGGCAAACAGTTCACGATGCAAAAAAATGTCGAGCTTGGGTTTAATTTTTCTAAGTTATGGTTGGTGGGGACACTTGGCACCCAAGAAGGTCCGACGGGCACTCCTAACAAAGGTGATTTTCTTTCTGAGCGCCACTATATTCTCTGGGATATTACCGATGAAATAAAATTGCGCGCTGGGAAATTCCGACTCAATTTTGGACTTAACGATGCTAATCACACTCGAGCAACCAAACAGCCACTTGGTTTTGGATCTAACAGTGAAACCTATATTCTTGAGTTTTCAAAGTTTACCGAAACTGACGAGATTTTTATTTCTGCAGATCTAGGGAGAATTGATATTCCAAGAAATAGCGCAAAAGAAACATCCATCTCCTTAAACTACGCAAAGTACACATCAGAAAAATCAAAAGTAGGAACTAGTTTTCTGTTTGGCGAAAGTGGCTCAAGACGCCGCAGTTTGCTTGGTATCTATGGAGTGATTGGATTTCTCGAACATTTTATCTTAAAAAACGAAGTAGATTACCAACAGTCCTTTGCAGCAGCCCTTCCCAATGAGCGGAAAGATCTTGTGTCTTCTGTTTTAAGTTTTGGATATCAAGCCACAAAAGGTTTGGTGCCCTATTTCGTTGTCGAACACCTTCAGCAAGATTTGACCGACGAGTCTACCCAACAGTCTTCGGCAGGCTTGGGCATACAGTGGTTACCAATTCCACATATCGAACTTCAAGCGGAATTCAAAAAATTGACTAACAAGAGTGCTCAAGTATCTCAAAGTGACAGCGGGTGGATTTTATTCCATTTTTATCTATGAAAGAGAATTTGATGAAAAAGTCTTACTGGATCTTCAAGAACTAGAATCTTTATTGTCCGGTTATTGGTTGACGGATTTAGCAAATTTCAGTGCGTTTCTGTTTGAAAAAGTACCAGACGTCAATTGGGTTGGTTTTTATTTGAGCGATGGCAAGACGCTAAGGCTTGCTCCGTTTTGTGGTAAGCCAGCATGCTTGGAGATTCCTTTTGGAAAAGGGGTCTGCGGACATGCGTTTAAGCAAGCCGAAGCCTTGATTGTTAATGATGTTGACCTTTTCGCGGGACACATCCGATGTGACTCAAATTCAAAGTCTGAAATTGTTATTCCCTTGTTTATTTCCAACATATTGGTCGGCATCTTAGACATCGACTCACCGAAAGTGGCACGCTTCACGGAAGAAGATAAAATATTTCTTACTGAGGCTGTTCAGGTTCTTTCGCAAAAAATTTCAAGTTACTCAGGAGCAAAGTATGGAAGTATTTCTTAATAATCATATTGAAATTCAGCACTACCCAAATGAGCCAGATGCTGTCGCGGTATCGAGTGAATTCCGTGAGAAGATGAGTAAGCGAAGGTCTATCCGACATTTTTCCTCGCAGCCAGTTGATCGAGAAATAATTCTAAACGCAATTAAAACTGCCGGTTCTGCTCCCAGTGGAGCCAATCGACAGCCCTGGTATTTTGCTCTAGTCACAACTCAAAGTGTAAAAGAAAAAATCAGGCGGGCCGCTGAACAAGTGGAGCAAGAGTTTTATGATCACAAGGCAACTGAGGAGTGGCTCAACGATTTGAAGCCATTTGATACAAATAGCGTAAAGCCTTACCTCAGCGAAGCCCCTGCGCTTATTGCGGTATTTAGTCGAAGTTTGTGTGAAAATGAAGATGGATCAAGGCAGCGGAGCTACTATCCTGTCGAGTCAACTGGAATTGCGACAGGATTCCTGTTGACGGCTTTGCACTATGCAGGCCTCGCCACACTGACCCACACTCCGAAACCAATGTTCTTCTTAAATGAAGTTTTGGAATTAGACAAAACTTATCGACCATTTATGATAGTGGTAACTGGCTACCCTAAGCGGCCTATCAAAGTGCCAAAGATTACTAGAAAACTATTGCATCAAATTATGGATGAGTATTGATTGAACTTTGAGTGATTTAGTTTTCAGGCAATCTTGAATCTAGTTCGATTTGGCCTGAATCAAATTTTAATAGTATCGGACAAATCTAGACTTTTATAACTCTTGCAAATATTACGGCCCTTCTGAATTTTTGAAAGTGCCGCACATGTGAGGACTCTCAATATTTGTTTCTGATGGTCTCAATGCTTCGACCGGACGAAACCAAGCGAAGGAAAACTATTACTCTTAAGAACTTGTTTTTTTACAGAAGAAAACAATGTCGGTGTTCACGGTCTCTCAGTTTTTGGACACCTAAGAGAATCTGGAATCAGCCGCCCAGACTCAATCCAGACTGGTGAAGCCTTGCTTCAGGCACTTCTGGCACCTCACATCCTTAGAGAAATGTTCACAGAAAATAACGTGTTAGCTTGTTTTTCGATTACTCGCCCATCCAGACTTATCCAGACCAAATCCAGAATTTTTCCGTCATAAACAGCGAAAAATCATAAAACATCATGTGACGTCACCGAATTCGGCGAACGTAACCGTGTGATTTAATTAGTGTTGAAATTCTGGGTGTTTGCGGGCTTCAGAAAAAAACCCGTGAGATAAATGGCGGATTCGTCGCAAAATGACTTGTTTCAACTACTTAACGAATCCGCCATGCTATTATAGCACAAACTTCTTTCTTCATCACTTCTAGCGTGAGCCGAACATACTGACCACATTCGCAGGGAGTTCCATCGGGCGTTCAATCGCCTTAGATTTAAAGCTGAGCTTTTCTGTCGCTCCCGCTTCCTCAATACCAGCCATGCGGATGTAAATCTGCATCGTCTCAAGATCCTGCCAGCCACCGATCTTCATGACCGTTGTCGCAGGAACCCCGGCTTGAATTAAGTGCGTCGCAAAACAAGCTCTGAGCGTGTGGAACTTAATAGATTTAAGTCCCTCGTTCACACAGAAGGCTCGAAGAACCTTCGCTTGCATGCCTCGTCTCAACTCATGGAAGTCCTGAAACACAAGAGTCCCTTGCTCGTCCTTGCCCCAACTCATTGACGGCAAGTAACTTTGTAGGAACCAGTAAAGCTCACTAGAAACAGGAACCGTGCGCCAGTAACCGGCCTTCGTTTCCCCAAATTTCTTTGTGCTCTGGCTCCATGCACGGTGAACCCTAATAAGTCCGTAACTCTTTTTCGAATCATCAGACTTATCGAGAGCCAAGGCGATTTCCCTAGAAACAAGGTCGATGTCTTCTAACCGAAGGCCTCGCAGTTCCCCTGCGCGCATTCCAGTATAAAGACCAACCTTCCATATAGGGTGCCAAGGGTGCTCTTTTTGTTCCGACCGCTCCAGCAGCAGAATAACTTCATCCCTCGTCAAGATCTCGGGGATAGTGCAAGCTGGCTTTCGCTCAAGCTCCACCGCGTGAACAGGGCTCTTGTCTTTTCCGACAATGTGCCCGTGTTCCATGCCCCAGACATAAATCACATTGATTGCGATCTTGATCTGATATTGAAGAAGGATACTTGCTTCTTCTGCTTTTGCTAAAGTGAAGATCTCTGCGCCATCAGCAAACCCAAGCTTCGATGCGGGTTTCTTCAGCCAAGACTTCGTCCAGTTATTGGCTCTCGCCACATAATCTCGGACCGTCGCAGGCTTAAGCTTCCGTGAGGGGAAGAGCGTGTAATAGCGCTCCCACTTGTCCACAACTTCACCCCAGGTCGCGCCCTCGTTTTCACGTCTCGCAACTTTAATGCAGGCTTGCTGATATTCGCGCTTATAGATTTTTTCCGCTTCCTCTTTAGAGGCAAGATCAATCTCTCGTTTCTGTTCCCGAATCTTGCGATTCTTGTTCGAAACGACATTGACGTATGCTTGCCACAATATTTTTCCATCTTCTTCGTAACTGGTTACACCCATCTTAATTCTCCTTTATTTCTATTTTTTTAGATTAGAGAGAGTTCAAGTAGGCGATCCAGTTCGACCTTCTTAAAGAAGAGTCTTCGACCCCATTTGCGAGCTTTCAAAAGTCCTCGCCAAACGGCAGTACGAATTGCTCCATCAGAGGGTTGTCCATCCTTGCGAATTTTTCGCAAGTACACAGCAGCGTCTTTCGTAGATAACCAAGTCAAATTGTCAAAGAACGGTTTATTTGATTCTTCGCTTTCCGGCTTAGAATCTTTCAAATTATTACTGTCCATAAACTACTTTCTCCTTTGAGAAATATCAAGAAAATTCATTAAAAACAGAGCGTGCTTTCAAAGAGAAAAATGCGTCATTTTCCCTATGAAACTGCTGCGTTTCCTTGAGCGGACTTGTTGCTTTCTGATTTCAAAAGATGCGCCAAATAATCGTCCATTGTGATCTGTCCGAACTTCGAACAATGCGCACGATAGCTTTGCTCCATTCGATCACGTCCCGTAAGACTGGCCTCCTGTAGTTCGGTCAGGTCCTGCGCCGTGAGCTTCGGAAGAAGCTTCAGCAAAAGCGCGTCGAGTTTGACGCGTTTGCCGAATTGCTTCTTATTGATTTTGGCGAGTTCTGAAAGCAGGCGCTTTCGTGTTTCAAGTGAAACGCGAATCGCCGCTGAATTTGATTTTTTGACGTTAGGCTTTGCTACTTTTTTTGCTTCTGAAGTTTCCATAAGGTTTCCCCTTTTGTGAAACCTCGTCCGCCTGATTGTGGTGGGAAGAGGATTAAATTTAGATACAGACCGCGCTTAGGCGTAGGTCATTTTCTTACATACCGATGTCAGGGCCTCGGCTTCGGTCATGGCTCAGATCACTCATGGAGAGTTCCTTCACCAAAATATCGAATGGGTTAAAGCGCTCCTTCATTTTGTCCGCAAAACTCCGTTCTTGTTTTAGCTCCTTATGACTTTGAGTTGGCATGACATGCACTTCTTGAATGTGCGGATTTAAAGCCAGAACCTCCGTCAGTTTTCTTTCTGAGCCTTCATCAAACATCACAAAAACATTTGAACCTTTTGAGTGAGACGCTTTGCCGCTGCCACTCAAAATTAGAAACTCAAAAGGATCAGAGTGAACGCTCATTTTCTTTGAGCTGGTGAGACTCTCAAAAAATGAAGCTGATGGCTTCCCATGACGTTTTTGTTTCCATTCGCCGTTTGGCTCTTGCTTGAACTCAATCGCGGATTCATTCTTTTCCCCCATGAGCCAAACGCTTCGATTCTCGCCAACATGAACATTCTTGTTCTTAAGAACTGAGCCTGCGTGAGATTCATTGAAGCCACGCGAACGCAAAAGACTTTGCATCGTTTTTTGAGCAACTTCAGGCAAAGCAGATTTTGGTTTTGGAAAATAAAATGCCTGAACCCCTTTCTGGTATGACCCCATATACTGCTCCAGAAGCAGTAGCTTTGGGTTCTTATTGATGATCGCGAGTGCGCCAAGTTCATTTGTCTCTTTAACCGCTTTTACGAAATCAATAATTGTACCCTGACGACCGCTTTTGTTATTCGTCCAAGATTTATCCTCAACGACAACGAACTCCAAGCCGCGCAAAACCTTTTGCCCCTTGGCGTTTGTTTTAAGCTGAATTTTGTTCGCTTCGCAGTAGCCAAAAATGCTCTGCTCATTGGCTCGTTTCATTTCATGGTAAAGAACCCCGCCGCTACTATCAAAAATTGCAGGCAACACATCCCGTGCATTGTTGCGATCAATTTTTGTAAACTTGCTGTAATCCTTTTTTCCGAGTCCTGAATAGCTTGTTGATTCAGGTAATAGATGGCTTTGAGTTCCCACAAAATTTCCTTTTCCGTCAAAGGCTGCTCCAAGATCGGAAAGGGTTCGGTCTCTAAGTCCTGGACTCTTTGCATATCTCTCATCATTCTCCTTAAACGCTTTCATCAAGCCGTCTTTATCAAATTTATCTCCAAGGCGTTTCCCACGAACTGCTTTGGCGTCGCTACCATAGAGATAGCTAATGTTCTTTTCCTCAACGCGAACATGAACACCACGGAACTTTAAAATCCCCACATACTCATCAAAGCTTGTGCTCGCAGCTCTTGCGAAATCTGCTTTTTGTTTCATATCAAAGAACCGAGTCTTTTTTCCGCGCGCTGCCATATCTTGAACTCTATAGGGAACAGGAGCCCTTTCTTTTTGGCTTTTCTTTTCAGTAACACTGAAGCCATTCTCACGCGCAATTGCGTTATTAGCCTCGTGAAGTTTGATCAATTCTGACCGTTTATTAACGAGCAACATTTTGGTGTCACTGTTCACGGACGAGATCACAATATGGTTATGAATGTGATCCTTCTCCGTGTGAGTGATAACCCAAGCTGAGTGACCGGGAGCAATTCGCCTCGCAAGCTCTAATCCCATCTCATTGTACTTTTCCGGCGGAAAGAGATCGCTCTCTTTCGCAGGCCAAGACTGGATGATGGTGAGCGCCAAGTTCTTCGCTTCTTTTTTCCGTCCCTCGTGCTCATCCCGAATTTGCTTTGCCATGTTTTCCGCAAGACCATTCGAAGCACTTCGTACTGGCTCAGAGTCACGGTCCTTGTCTAAATACTTTTCAAGTGCTTCGGGAGCTTTCACCCAGCTTTGCTTAACGATTGGCATAGTTCACCGTGAGCATTTGACTCAATTTCATATAGTTAACATTGATCGCCGAAAGTGCCTGACTCCATCCAGCCATGAGCCCCATGTTAATTTTTTTTGCGATCTGATTGATGTTATTTCCCTGCCGTTTAAGCTCAGTTTCAAAACTCTTTGCCTGTTCAGGTGTGAGGAGCGGACGCTCAAGATCCATTCTGGCAAAGAGCGCACGTCTAAAAAGTTCCGGGCCAGACATTCCAGTCGCCGCGATCATTTTTTTGATTCGGTGATGCTCGGTTGCATCAATACGAACGCACAATGCGGTCCCTACATCCGATTCGGTTTCTAAATTCAATTGTTCCATTTTTACCCCTATGAGTTGGCTGATAAAAGTCCTCGGGGTGTCGTGGGACTTTTTTTATTTTTGAGACTCGCCTCGGCGTTTATGCCGGTAGGCTGTCTTTAAATGCGCTCATGGTTTGAACGCTGCGAGGACGGCTTTGAAAATCGTTGTGAGCCATCCTTTTACTTCTTCGTGATCGACTTCTGTTGCCGCCGCAGCTTTTGCGGCCTCTTTCACTGTCGCACTCAGTTCGCCAACTGTCTGCACGACCTGCTCACCTGGATCAATCGTTAGCTCTTTCATCTTTCCCATTTTTGCCTCCTGTTTGGTTGGGTTCATTATTTTGGTCGCTACAACTTTATTTGCATTTAGGATCTCATCGAGACTCATCAAGAGATGAGCCTCTGCTTTCTTTAAAAGTTCATTTTGCTCAATGGCTTGTCGCAAGTTTTCATCCGAACGCTCCACTTTGAGCTTTTCAATGAGTTCATTTTCTTTTGATAAAATCGCATGGATTGAATTGTCCCTGTGAGGAGAGCTTGCACATCCGGTGAGTAACATTTGAAGAGTGAGGGCGAGCATTAGGATTATAAAAGGAAGTTGGATTAATAATTTGCGTGTGCTGTTACTAAATTTTGGTTTGTTCATGTTTTTTCCTTTGTTTGTTTCATTTGTTAGTTTTGGTCTTTTGGGTATTTTGGTTCGTGGCAAGATAGGGGTGTGAAATCTCCCTCCCCCAAAAAAATGTGGTTGCTTTGCCCCCACACCCCCAAGGCCGAGACTGTTGGTCTCGGCCAGAAATACAAGACAGGAACTCATAGCGCCGCCTTCGCCGCCGTCATAAGCGGACCAGTAGTCGTCTCTAAGAACTCAGGCTTTCCTTCGGATTCGCTTTCACCAAGCATCGGTTTTAGGAACATAAACACCGAACCAGTTGTCATCGTGGCCACCAGAAGCTGAACCCATGAATAGATCGAAAACATATAGTAGAGCCTGTGGTTCACGAGACTTGCCGAGTACATGGACACCCCATCAGTCATTTGCCCAAATGCTTGCATGACCTCAGACGACATCGAGATACCAAGCATGATGTGATATAGAAGCGTCCATAGCGGCGTCCACAATAGAACCGAGAAGTAGATCCAAAACCAAACCACCAGCACACGCCACTTGCCTGCGACCACAAAAAACATGAGCCACGGAAAGACCGCGATCAAAAGCATTCGGATAAATCCGGCGACGTGGGGCGCTCGCGCCAAGTGCTCACTGAATTCCTGCGAACGACTTGCCGCCTCGGATGCACCTTGCTGATCTCGTAAACCCAGAGATCCTAGAATCCCATCCCAACTAAAGAGGCGTCCAAGAACTTGGAAAGTTTGACCAGCGGCTCTTGGAGCCTCAGCACCCTTTTGAATGCCGAGACGACCCTCGTGTTGATCGGCATAGAAGTTCCGCAAGCGCCATCGAAGTCGCGTAGTTCTTGTAATAGCTTGGATCAAGCTTCCGCCGTATGAGTAAACGAGTGCTTCTGAATACGGAATGGTCTTGGAAAAATCCTTCATCTGACCGACGCCGTATTCATTCAACTTCTGAACCGTTGAGTCCTTTACTTCTAGGCAATTCGTTGTTTTTCCTTGGCCCAGATCAATGCTGACATCTGAAAGTTCTTTGTCGATTTTTTTACCCGCCGAAAAAAATCCATCAATCGCTCCTTGATTTTTAAACTGGTCCACAGATGGCAAAACCTTGGTGAAACATTCATCCGAATAAAAACGAAGCTGGTCCCGAAGCGGTGAATCTTCAATCGTTGAGATGCCCGCATACATGATAGCCTTGTAGAACATATTTGGAGCCGTAAGCTGGGGATTGCCCTTGGCGAATACTTCGTCAATGACCCTTGAAAGAAGCCCTGTGACTTCTTCAGCAGTTCGACTCATTAGCTCAAAGACAACACTCACTCGGTACTGACTCTCAACATTATCCATGGTTTTTCACATAGGCATTGTCGGACCAGTTTTTGCCTTGATAGTCTTTCACCCGCGCTTCAGGCCACACGAAGAATCGCAAGACCTAGAAAAGACATGCGATCACTTTGATAAAAAGAAAATGGCTCCGAAAATAATCAGAACCAATCCCTTAAAGAAGGTTTCACCCGTAATGACTTCAATAAACTTGGCGTGAAGGCCAAGTCCGATGAGCTGATAGAGTGCTTCATAAGCAGTGTTTGAAAACATAATCCTCCTTTCGCTTTAAGCTTCGTTAAGAATTCGGGCGTTAATGCCGTTTCTTAAAATCACGGCTATTCCTTCAAGTTTTGAAAACCAGAAAAAACTCTCATGCCAGTGCTCGATAATTCCAAGCAGCCAAACCTTGTTAATTTCAATTTCGACAATCGCACCCGATTTGATTTCAACGTCGCCGACTTCAAATCTTTGAAAACAGTTTCGCTTCAACGGTCCTTCGGAAGTCATTGGCCACCTCCTTTGGTTTCGCAAAGAACGCCGTCCGAGCAGTCGAAGAAGCGACTCTTGGCTGTTTGCGATTCCAATCCCGATTGGTCCCGTATAAGGCGGTCGCGTGATAAGTCTTGATGAATGCCTTCGCCTTCTTGGTTTATCTGGGCCACCACTTCATTCAGAGGAACATTTCGCTCACGCTGAAGTTCGAGCGTTGTTTGAATCGACTGCTTCAGCGTGTCTCGCTTATCTTCGATTTCTTTTTTACGGCGATCCGGCAGGTTTGGATTCTGTGCGGCAAGCGCTAGGACATCGAGAGAGCGATTCATATCTTCAGAGAACCTTGCAGTAGCCACGGAGCTTGCTAGACGCTGGCAATAGAGCGCACGGCTTCGATACGGCATCACCGCAAGGTTACGAAGAGTCTGCCTGTCGAGAAGCGTTTGGTTTTTTGTTCCCGTGATGGATTCAAGATCAGCATTTCGAACCACGGCATTTGTTCCACCTGGACCAGCGTCATCGACTTTACCCATAAGACCAATGCAGAGCTTTTCCTGAACATCTCGCTCGATCCCTGCGAGATGTGTACGCGGAGTAATACCAAAGGGTTTGTCTCCATATTCGACACTGACTTTGCCGCGAGAAACAACTGTGTCTCCCACTAGGTTCTTCACAAGCTTCACGGTGCTTGAAGCTTCGGGTGTATCAAAACCCGCCCAACGTGCAGAACTCTCAATGAGTTTGTTGGAATTACTTTTTTCTCCGTACTTGGAGCCTGACCAGTTTGCTACGTCCGTATCCCACATACGGTTTGAGTTGCAGGCCTGCATAGCGGCTTCAATATTTCCGCCGTTGCTCTCGATCTGGCGATGAACGCAAGTCTGCCGTTCCTCATAGTATTCCCCAACTCGGGAGTCGGTGTACTTATCCATAAGAGCGCACTGATTCAGTCGCATTTGCGACATGAAGTTCGCGTTGATTTGCGAGTGCTTTAGGATCGCACACCACCCCCAAAGTAACGACTATCAGAATATTTTTAAGACTTGCTTGCAGTGTACTTTTGAAATCGACTCGTCCACAGTCTGAACCAATTCCAAGATTCAATCCGAGATCAACACTTCGGTACTCGTCAAAAACAGGATCTTTTTTAAGACCTTGGGTCTGGTACAGATAATCGCTCGACTTAAATTCGCTGCGATTTTTGTAGCCGTAGTCATTATCTCCGGCGCGTGCCTGAGCGGCGAGGAAGCAAGACTCATCATTAAATTATTTTCATTTAGGCTCCCTTTGTTTTTTCGTGAATCACGTTTCGATCTTGCTCGCTGTTCACAGAGGACAGTCGATCAAGATTTGACTGGATATATCTAAAAGCCCCCTGATGAGTGCTGGTCTTGTTTGTGTAAAAGACTTCTGCGAACTCATTCGGTATTGTTTCAAGCGTGTCGAGAATCTCAAGTGATGCGGAATTTAAAAGCGATGAATGTTCCCGCAGATAGCGAACATTGTCGGGACTCATTTTTAAGAAAAAGAAATTGTCAGCTCCGCCCCAAACAGCCTTACCGGCCTCCGTTTCGAAAAAGACGCGGGGATTTGGCGCAACACCGATGAGAAAGAATCCCATTTTTCTCATTCGCTCTGCGGCCTCCACAACGAATTCCCCGACGATTGGGTTATCGCGTCCCGCCAGCCAAGCTCCTCGATATAAAGAACTCCACCGCGTTTCAGGCTTTCAGGTTTTGACATCATCGTCATAATTTCCTGAATCACGCACATGCTCATGAGGACTTTGAATGTTTCATCCGAATCGAGCGCTTCCAGGTCATAGGCATAGAGAAGCTTCGCTGATTGCTTCCTCGTTTGCGCTTGTCCTCGGAAAAATGCCGCATACACACCATCACCGTAAAAAGGCATAAGTCTTGTGATGAGGTCTTCGATTTGCTCTTTGAGCGTCTCAAATTCGCCTTCGGCAGTAAGACCTGACATCGAAGCGATCACATCATCCATTGAAACTGAAACTTCGTTTGTCGAATCTCCTCGACAAGCACCCCATCCTTGTAAACGATTCCGCGCTCACGACCCTCCGCAAATAGGCTTCCTTCAATGCGCGACACAATGCTCATGTGATGGCTTT
>JADJYV010000013.1 GCA_016719575.1 Pseudobdellovibrionaceae bacterium
GCTGATTTCTTCTCTGTTTTCTCTGGACCAAAAAAGAATGTTTTAACTTCATCACCTTTCGAGTGCTTTCTTCTGCTTTGGCTTCCAACTTTCCTGTTCGCCTCCTAAAACCAGTTGTCCAACTTCATCCCTGAAACCAAATGTTCCACCAAAACTTAATTGTGGTTGGTTCCATAAGGGACCTGGCCGGTTTAAATGGTCCAGATTCAATGTTAATCTGGGCCCAGAAAGAGGCCAAAAAGGCAAGAAAGAACTTTAAAGCAGAAGAGATCATTCAACATCTGAGAACTGTTGAGCCAGAAGAGGCAAGGGACATACTCAAGAGTCTGCCAAGAAGGCTGGCGTAACCTCTACGTTGGCGCAAAGAATACGGTGGACTTGGGCAGACTTCAGGCTCAGCGCCTGAAAGAACCCGAAGCCGAGAACTTACGACTCAAAAGAATAGCGGAAATCACGCAGTTGAGGTTTCAATTTTGAAGGAAGTCGCCTCGGGAAACTTTCTAAGTCCGCACGCAGACGGAGGCCGTTCAACAGGCCATGACTAAGTTGAATGTCTCTGAACGTCTTGCTTGCAGGGTGATTGACAACTTCGCACAACTCAACAGATATGAGGAAGATCATCGACCCTGGTCGTGCGGCTGCGTGCGCGGATTATCGAGCTTGCCACCAGTATGGCAGGTACGGTTACAAGAAGACCACACTCAATGCTGCAAATGGAGGGATTCATACTGGGCCGTGATCGAGTCCATGCGTCTTGGCAAGAGGAGGGGCTTGCAGGTAACCTCAAAGCAGCCGAAACGAGTGAGGCTTCTTTGGTTAGCTGACGATCTTGTATCCGCCTCGCGGGCCAACGCAAAAAAACCATGTTGAGCTATGATTTTGTGTCTGAACAGACCCACGACGAAGAAAGCGTAGGATCCTCAATATCATCGACGAGCACAGTAAAGAGCGTCTGGCTTCGTTAGCTCGTAAGAATTGTAGAAGTCAGGACATTATTTTGATTCTTGCGGACCTATTCATTGCCATGGCATATTCCAGAGCATATACGCTCGACAACGTACCAACTCATTAGTCAATACCAATTTTTTCACAAAGCAAGTCCTTTCCATTTTTTTCATGGCTATAAAAAAGTTAATCCAAGCATGCTTCCACCGATACAGGAATATCCTTTAACCATAATGACCAAGCAAGATCCGAATCTATATAGAATCGGTCTTAACCGTACTTGAAAAATGAATTCCAAGTGGAGGATCCCATCATTATTTAGCAGATCTACAATGAGTCTCTACGGCCCTTCCGAGCGAATCTTCCACTTTGTACCGACGCCCTCAAAGTAGGGTCAGATAAATTTTATTTCCTTTACTAAACTGTAGGTAACACGACAAATTTCTGCCGCCGCTGCCGTCAAAGCTTTCCGTTTTAAATCAGCATCATTCGGGCTACTTTTAATATATCGTTCATATTTGTATCTAAAACTATTTTCTCCTCATTCGAATATTTACCGAAGCTGCCATCCAAAAGCACACGAAGTCTTGAATTTCTCGCTTTGAAAGTGATGATTTACCCTCTGAATTGTCCTGACTGATGAGTGCTAAGTTCATGCCACAAAAATTCAAATATTTTCTATGGTGGCTGAATCTTTCAGATCACCTGACTCTGCAATGATCGTTTAAGCTAATATTGACCTATTCCCAGCTGATCGCAAAATTTGTATTGGCTGTCATCTTTTAAAAAATTATGGGCTTAGAATTCCCAGAGCTTGTCGCCGGGCGCAGAGGCTGATGGTCCTTTCTAGAATCAGTCTATACATTTTCATAGACTGCGAATCTTCATCAATTGAACGTTGATGCTTGATCCTGCTGTAGCGTAGAGGTCTTTTTAAAAGCTTCTTTTGCAACTTTTCGACCCGAAACACTCATGCATCTTTGATAAACCTTCCTCTGAAAACTTGGTGATACAGCTCGGTGTTGGGTACCTAGTGTAGCATTTTGAAAACCATTCGGTTTGGATGGCTGCATGTATTTTTGAACTTCCGAAAATACAGTGGCAAGTAATGAGTCAGAAGGCTGTGATGGGTTTTTGCCCTCTTCGCAGGGAGATCAGATAGTGGGCTTTTAAGTTCTTGCAAATCGTTGAATCCGTTAATTACTGGATCATGATATATTTGAGTCACAACCAGCCCTTAGCATATGTAAATTACTTGAGCATCCTTTGGATCATTTTTATCCCAGGAGTTGTGAAGAGCTTCCCTCGTAAGGGCAACACCAATTGAAGAAACAAAACGAACATCGTAAATCTTTATTCTTTAAAAAATAACTGATTGGGTCGATGGTAATTGCTTGTTGGCTCAACCTCCCAACGACACAAGGTCCGCCTACTGCGCTCTGAGTAATTCATCAAGTTCAATAAAATCTTCCATTCGATTAAAAAATCTTCAGCCTTCTCTCTTGCCATTCAGAAAACTGACAAGAATGTCATTTTGACTTGGCACATTCTATCGCTACAAAAGTTGTGTTGGTCATAACTGGGCACCTCCATGTTGACGTTTTGTTTGGAAATTAAACTTACTATGAACAGGGCGCAGTTGTGATTCTTTGCATCCGTAGGTATTATGGACCGGAGTTCACTGCAAAGAAGTTAAGAAAATGGCTCAAGGATATTGGCGTAAATATCGCCTCTACATTGAGCCCGGAAGTCCATGGGAGAAACGGCTTACTGCGAGTCTTTCAATGGCAAGATGAGATATCAACTTTCGATGGTGGAATTTTACTGTCGACGCACGGGACTTAGGCACAGGTGGTTTATGAGGCTAGATGGAAATGGCAATCCTTACTAGATACTCTTTGTAAAATGACCCATTCTTTCAAAAGTAGCCTAATGCGGCGATCTGTAGTCCAGAAACATGGAGGTAAACATTAAGCTTATCAAGCTCGACTCATAACAATTGGAGCGGTGGCGTACTATTCATCTTCCGTCCGGTCAATTTCCTCATAATTTTTCCAATGATTCAAATGAATTTATCAAAAGATTATCATTTAGAAAGGCCTTTGGGCGAGAATTTTTGGTCTCGCGCAGAGCGCATTGTCCCTATTCGCAAAAAACTGCAAAATAAGTAAAAAGGGAAGCGTAAAATGATTGAGCAAACACAGTGTCCTAGTTGTAAGTCTGAAAATATTTATTTTGATGGAAACCTGTGGATTTGCCCCGAGTGCTCCCACGAGTGGACAAGCTTTGAAGCAGATACGAATTCTAAGATTGAGGTTGTAGACACGCAAATTCGAGATTCTAATGGTAACGTCCTTACCGACGGGGACTCGGTGACGGTGATTAAAGAACTGAAAATTAAGGGATCGACATCTGTGGTGAAGGTTGGGACAAAAGTTAAGAATATTCGACTTGTAGATGGGCACGACGGTCATGACATATCCTGCAAAATTGAAGGTATTGGTGCAATTAATTTGAAATCTGCGTTTGTTAGAAAAGCATAAGGCGCTCAAAGCTAAAGAGGATGAGATAGAATGAAATTAGTAATTACATACTTATGCATGGCCTTTACTACTCACGTAGCATCTGCAGGCTACCTTCCACAAGATATTTATAAAAATCTCAAATGCCAAAATGAAATACAAAACCACTTGCGCGGTCTATTTTCGAAGGAACCCAAGTGGGATCGGACTGTTGATATTAGTTTTGATACGCAAGCTTTCCGTGCCTCGGAAAAATTGGGAGAGTGGTATGAGCTTTATGCCGCCGAGGGGAAAACTCCAAAAATCAACCTGGTTTCCACGAAGAGGGGTATCGAATATTCTTGGAATAATGCCTGCGAACTGTCAACAAAAGCAATTTCTGGATTTGAATTTTTCAAACAAAACAAAAAAAAACCTATCGACAGTTTTTCGGATGAAGACTTAGAACAGGCTCTGAAAACAAATAAAACCGGTGTCATTTATGTCTGGTCTCCGCGCATGGTTTACTCTGTTACAGAATTTTCTAGAGTCCGTGCCCTGGTTTTAAAAAGGGGGTATGAGTTCATACCAGTTCTTGATCACTCGGCAGATGTTCAAGAGGCAAAAGAGGCAATGAAGACTCTTGAAAAAGAGATAAAAATAAACCTTGCAGGTCTTCAACGACGGCCGACATCTGTGGATTCCTACAAAAATTAAATTCGGTAGAGCTCTACATGAGAAACTCGAGTCTCCACTTTCCGACCATTTATATATACTCAAAGGGACAACTTCACCCAAGGCGAATTATCGGAGTGTTAACGGATAGTGGTTTAGACTTAGCAATGTCTGAATGGCTAGGGGAGCTTAAATGAAAAACGTTCTTTGCTTTTTAACCATTCAATTTTGCGCCAACGTCTCCTTTGCAGGGTGTATTCCCGCAAATGAATATATTCCATTTGTTGGTAAGGCGACCAAGCCCAACAGCGATGGAAGGGTGGCGCTCGGCATGTACTCGCGAATCAGTCCGGATGGCCGGTTTGTTTTGCGCTCGTTTTCTGGTGATCACCTGAGTGCAGTGACGTTGATGGAAATTTTTAAGCAACCCAACGGGCTAAAGGGAGCTCGAGCCTACGAGACCGATCTTGATAATGAAGCTTTTCCTGTCCAAGGAAGTTGGAGATTTTTAGTGGACATCGACGGCTCTCATTATTTATTGAAAGACATCATGACCCATCAGAAAGATGCTAAAAAACAATTCCGCGGGGGTATAACTGGGTTCTATACAGCAGCGGCAGAGAAGCCTGGAGCCGTCGAACAGGAAATACAAATACGGTCACTCTCCTGGCCCAGCGAACGAAGTGGCGATCAACTTGACCAAGGCATTGGCCAACTTAGTAACGGAAACAATTTATGTTAAGAAAAATCCCGACAAAAGTTACAGCAAATTTGATTCCTTCGGCCCTTACTATATGTGCAGCAATATTCAAAAAACGGAGGGAAGACTCTATTCTCTTCCGATGATTTCTACCGATGGAACCGAGTTTTCAGCTTTGCCGCAAAGTCCAGAGGACAGAAAAGTTTCGATGCGAGTTTATAAGTTTGGAGCTGACAATAGATCCTGTGAAAAATCGGATGACTTGAGTGTGGCCACCTCTAAGGCAATATTTGGAATCGCTCAAAGTGGAAAAAAGGCTCCTGTCGTATTTTTATCCGGTTCGACGGTTGCCAATAGACCGGCGTACGGTATTCACCTCTACGACCGGGATCTTAAGCGCACATTTTTTGTTGGCGATCGCTCAAAGCGTGTTGCGGCAGATTCGTTTCCAGGAATGACGAAGGATGGACGGATTGTTTATGGTGCCCGCTGGAGAGACTGCGAATCCTGCGTTGAAACACTTGGCTATGTGATAACTGATTTTTATCAGACAGAAGACGCGCAGAACTTCAAAAAGCAATTTCCCGATCTTGCTAAGAACTTCAAACAGTGTATCACTGAAGAAGAGGTTGCTAAAGTTGAGGCTGAGCAATCGAGGCTTTACGGCTATTAGGTTGCATATGTTGGTTGGCACATTGCTGGCAATTTTATCAGTTAAAAATCATACCGAATTTATTCTTTAGCGGCGGCACAAGGTGTAAACTAGCGAGTGGTTGTTGATCATAACGACTCTGAATAAACAAGGAAGGTGATGTATGAATCAAGCTAAAGCCTTATCTGAGTTTTTAAAAGAAAAAGAACTCTCTCTGGACTTTCGCAGAAGGATGTTGCCGAAAAGCTGGGGTATAGTTCGGCACAGTTTATTTCGAATTGGGAAAGAGGTCATTCGAGTCCGCCGATTCACACCCTTCGGAAGCTTGCTGAGTTGTACGAAGTAAATGTCGATGAGATGTTCGATGTGATATTGGAGTCTGCTTTAGATCAGGTGCGCATGGATCTGCACAATAAGTTCTATAATCGGTACCAAGCTGAATCCAATGATAAATCAAAGGACATTTAGATTGCGCGGGCGCATGCTTTCGCTAAAAAGAGCTGCGAACCGCAGTTCTTTTTTTATGCAAAGTTAAGATATTGCCAAGGAGGCACAGTGCAATGCCAAAGAAAACGGCAGTCGACCAGCGAAAATCTTCGAATAGGGATGAAAGAACCAGGGCAATAATGGGGTTGATGATACTCGTGTATGCGGCCTTTTCCGCTCCGATACGAGCTATCAAAGTTAAATAGGCACCAAATGCAATCACGGATCCAAAAACTGATAGATAAAGGAGACTGGTGACGTATTTCGCCGTCCACTGTGTTTCAAAAGATTCTTGAAGAATGAGGGCGATGATAAGAGTGAAGAGACTTCCGTAAAACATACCAAAGGCATTTGAGGCCATGATAGGAACTCCGGTTTCTCGATGCTTATAAGAAACGAGGTTTCCAGCAGATGCGAAGAGAGTTCCAAGCGCACCAAGAGTCAGGCCCCAAATAGAACGAGAGCCTGGTACAAAGTTCATAATTTCTGGTGCAAAGATTAAGACAACTCCAAAGCCACCAACAAGAGCCCCAATGACACTGTTTTTGGTAATGGGTATCTTGTATAAGAAACGAGCTCCCAAAATGTTAAAATAGAGGAGCAACGTGAAAGTGACGGCAACGAGTCCAGAGCTGATCATTTTTCGGCGAAATAGGTGAGCATATAATTGGCTGAGAACATAAAAATTCCCTGGACCAAAAACCACTTGTGCTCATTTCTGGAAAATTTAAGGGGAACTTTAAGGGCCAGGCAGGCGGCGAGTAAAATTAAAGATGAAATTAAGAACCGATAAAAAACAGAGACAATAGGTGATGTGCCATTAAGCTGAAAGGTAATTACAAGCCATGTAGAGCCCCAGATCGTAACACAAGTTAAATAGAGGAAGAGGTTTTTCAGTCCTCATCCTCTTGTTCTTCCTCGTCATCCTCGTCGTCATCATCATCATCTTCCTCGTCCTCGTCATCGAGGTCATCCGAGGCTTCTATGCGAATTAGCCACCCTTCCTCGTAAGGATCTTCTTGGATGAGACTTGGATCATCAATAACTGCTGAGTTGATCTCAATCACTGTTCCTGAAACAGGAGAGTAAATATCTAAAGGACCATCATCAGTTTCGACGGTTCCACAGACCTCTTCTGCTTCTACCTTATCTTGTTCTGCAGGGAGATCTACCGAAGTGATTTCGTCAAAGTCTGCCAAACCGTCTTCATTGATTCCTATGGTAATTACGCCGTCTTCGTTTTGTACCCAAAGATAGCCCATAAAATTTCTTACATCGTTGGCAGACATAGCCCTCTCCTCTGCATTCTAGGTTATCCTAGATATCGTAATACAAATGAAACTCATATGGCGCCGGCCTTAGTTGAACCGGTCGAACTTCGCAGTTTATTCTATAATTGATCCATGTTTCTAGCAAATCGTCACTTAAAACATCATCTTTTTTAAGAACGCACCCTCTTTTTTCAAGATTTATGAGTCCCTCTTTTATATGATTTCCAAGTGGCTAAAAAGATAGCTATTTTGGCACTTTAGTCAAAGAAGGGATGAATAACGCAAAACAAAATTAATTGCGTGAGTATTAAATAATCTTCTAGAAATCCTTTCGCAAGCTTGCTGCCAACAGCGGTTTGTAGTACACAGGCCATCTTACTAAGAAAAGCTTATTGTTGTCGCAATTTCGGGGGGGATTTATGACTACAACGCGTTTTTTCGTTTACGGTTCATTATCCGAGGGAATGGTTCATTTCTCTAAGATTAAGAACCTGATCGAATCTTCGACTCCTGCTCAAATTCGAGCCACTGCCTACAGATTAAAAGTAGGTTTTCCTGTGCTAATAGATTCTGAATTGGACTTAGTGCCAGGGCGGCTCGTTGACATAAGATCTACAGATCTCTTAATGAGTCTTTTAGATGAGTTTTTTGGGGTGAATGCTATAGACCCTCAGGGGGGACTGTACCATCGTAAAGAAGTTTCAGCTTCAACTGCGGAGGGGGAGTCTTCAACTGCCTGGGTTTATTTTTTGAACCCACAAAAACTCTCTTCGGATGCCACTATGATAGTGGGGGGCGATTGGATAAAATCTTTAGCTGAAGAGCCAGCCATCACAGAAAAGCTAAGCGATCGTCAAAAGCAGTACATTTCTAAGTTGGGGGCGACATCGGGGCGAGAGATCGTGCCCATTGATTTACAACTTTACAGAGAGCTCATGAAATTAGAACTCATCGTAGACAAAGGCCGTAGGCTCGCGCTATCTAAGTTCGGTCATGAAGTCTATAGACACCTTGCCTAAATCAATATTTAAGATTGTTCTGATTGAACCAGAGATTCCTCAAAACACGGGAAATATTGGGCGCACTTGTGTTGCCACAAATTGCGAGCTGCATTTGGTTGGCAAGATGGGTTTTGAAATTAACGATAAAAATCTAAAACGGGCAGGTTTGGATTACTGGCCGCACCTTACTTGGTTCTACCACGAAAGCTTCGAGGACTGGTGGAAGCTCGTCGAGGACCCTTCTCGCATCTGGTTGTTTACTACAAAAACCAAACGAGTCTATTTTGAAACTCAGTACCAGTTAGGGGATTGGTTTGTCTTCGGTAAAGAAACCAAGGGCCTGCCTCCAGATCTTTTAAGCCGTTTTCCAGCTCAGCTTGTGACAATTCCGATGCTTGGAGAGGGCGCTCGCAGTTTGAATCTTGCCACGACCGTTGCGATTGCCTCTTACGAGGGGGTTCGGCAAGTGAGCACTCGATAGATAGCATCAATATTAACTAGAGGAGGGCCTAACACTGGACGCCAATAGCCAAAAACGCCCTGGTTTCTTGCAGTTAATCGACTTTAAGTCTATCCTTCGTAAACTATGGTAAATGAAGTATTACGCAAAATATTTGGTACGAAGCACGATCGTGAAATGAAGAGAATCCGACCTGTCGTGGACAAGATCAATTCTCTCGAACCTCAGATGCAGGGTCTAAGTGATGAGCAGCTTAAGGCAAAGACTCCTGAATTTCAAAATCGTTTAAAAAATGGTGAAACAGTCGCCGACATTCTGCCGGAGGCCTTTGCGGTATGCCGTGAAGCTTCGAAGCGTGTTTTAGGGATGCGGCATTACGATGTGCAGTTGATCGGTGGAATCGTTCTAAATCGTGGAGCCATCTCAGAGATGAGAACGGGTGAAGGTAAGACTTTAGTTGCCACACTTCCGGTTTATTTAAACGCGCTCACAGGTAAAGGTGTTCACGTTGTGACGGTAAACGACTACTTGGCTCGCCGTGATGCCGAGTGGATGGGGCGCTTGTATGGGTGGTTGGGGCTGACAACCGGAATTATTGTTCATGGGCTCAACGATCCGCAGCGCAAAGAGATGTACCGCTGTGATATTACTTATTGCACGAACAATGAACTGGGCTTCGATTATCTTCGCGATAACATGAAGTTTGATCTTGAGGACTACGTTCAGCGTGAACTTCACTATGCTATTGTGGATGAGTGCGACTCAATCCTGATTGACGAAGCGAGAACACCGCTTATTATTTCGGGGCCTGCAGAGGCTTCTACAGACAAATACGTTGCCGTTAATAAGATCGTTCCTCACTTAAAGCGTGATGTTCACTTTTCGATGGAAGAAAAATCAAAAACCGCTTCTCTCACTGAAGAGGGGAATGCCAAAGTTGAGGAGTTGTTAGGTCTTGAAAATCTTTACGATCCTCGCAACATCGATCTTCTTCATCATGTGTATCAGGCATTAAAGGCGCACCATCTTTATCGTCTCGATGTAGAGTATATGATCAAAGACGGTGAGGTCGTGATTGTTGACGAATTTACTGGGCGTTTGATGCCGGGTCGTCGCTGGAGTGATGGCCTACATCAAGCCATAGAGGCTAAAGAGGGCGTTGAAGTTAAAAATGAAAATCAAACCTTGGCGACCATCACCTTTCAGAACTACTTCCGTATGTACGACAAGGTTGCTGGAATGACCGGAACTGCGGACACTGAAGCTGTTGAGTTTAAAAAGATTTATAACCTTGAAGTCTCGGTGATTCCAACGAACAAGCCTATCCAACGTAAAGACCAAGAAGATGTCGTTTACAAGACGGAGAAAGCTAAGTTTAGAGCGATTGCTGCTGACGTCAAAGAACGTTCGGCAAAAGGTCAGCCAATTCTTGTGGGAACGGTCAGTATCGAAAAGTCTGAAGCTTTGAGCAATGCACTCAAAAAGGAAGGTGTTCGGCACGATGTCTTGAATGCCAAAGCCCATGAACGCGAGGCTGAAATTGTGGCTCAAGCAGGTCGAAAAGGTGCCGTTACAATTGCGACGAACATGGCAGGCCGTGGAACGGACATTGTTCTTGGAGGTAATTCAGAAGTAATGGCCAAAAAAGTCGTTGATGACGAAAATGCTCCAGAGTATGCCGAGGTGCTTGCTAAGTTCAAATCCCAATGCGACGGAGAGCGTAAGGATGTGGTAGCAGCAGGTGGCCTCTATATTATCGGCACCGAGCGCCACGAGTCTCGCCGTATTGACAATCAACTTCGCGGTCGATCTGGACGACAAGGAGACCCAGGTGAATCTCGATTTTATTTGTCTCTCGAAGATGGTTTGATGAGGATTTTCAACGGTGAGCGTATTCAAAAGATCATGAGCATGTTGAATATTCCTGAGGATGAGCCCATTACTGCAAAAATGGTTACCAATGCTATTGAAGGCGCGCAAAGGAAAGTTGAAGGTCATCACTTCGATGTGCGTAAGCACTTGTTGGACTATGATGACGTCATGAACAAACAGCGTACTGTTATCTATCGAATGAGGCGTGAAGTTCTCGATGGAAATGACGTTGAACGAACTATCTTAGACTTTTTGGGGGATGTGACCTCATCCTTATTAGATACGCATGTTCCAGAGTTGGGCAAAAAAGAACAATGGAATCTTGAGGGCCTTAACACCGCCTTGTCTCAGCAGTTTGGCATTCGTCTCGACTTTAAAGACGGTAGCAATTCGGAAGTAATAACTAATGAAGTTAGTAAGACCGTAAAAGATGCTTACGAGCGACAAAAAGAAAGCCATGGGACAGTTTTTTACCCAAGTACAAAAAATGGTTCTTTTGCAGTCGATTGATCATCATTGGAAAGAACATCTGCAGGTGGTCGACAAACTCAAAGAGGGAATTAACCTACGTGGTTATGCATCCAAGGACCCCTTGATCGAATATAAAAAAGAGGCATTTAATGCTTTTGAAAATCTAAATAATATTATCAAGGCAGATGTTGTTGAAAAGATCATGAAGGTTCAATTGGTGAGTCAGGATCAGAATCCTGAAGATGTGCTTGAAGGTTTGAGGCAAGAAAGTACTGATTTGAGTGAGCTCGATTACCAAGCGCCAAGCGATTCTGACATTGGATCTATGGATATTGGATCTCAAACGAATGAGAGCGGGACCTCCCCGCAAAGGCAAAAGATGTCATTTAGCCGTCAACCTGTAGATGATAGTAAGCTCAATCGTGCCGAAAGACGCAAACAAAAGAAAAGGTAAGCAATGGCTTTGTGCCCAGTTTGCCAATCTGAAATTGAGATCACTTCGCAGCACCATGGTACGCTTTATACGTGTCCCAGTTGTAACGGAGTTTTTTTTGTCGATTGGGCAGGAGAGCCTGAAAAATCAATGCCCCAACGGGAGGACGAGGTTCCGTTGGAGCCACTCGACCTTGACGGCGAGGTGGATGCTCCATCCTCAAGTTCCGATTCGCCAGCAGATTACGATTTTTCTCAAGCACTAGGCGAAGCGCCGGCCTCCGCAAAAGATTCTTTTTTGGAGATTACGGATTTTGGAAATGCGGATGTTACACAAGCGGCATTTAACTATACAGTTGTGATAGCGGGTATAGATACAGCGGCGATTTATGAGCAAGTCAAAGAGGCTGTAACAGATTCTAAGTTTGGTTGGAATGTAATACAGGTGATGACCCAGATCAAAGGCGGGGTTTTGACATTAACCTCATTGAATGCCGTAAAAGCCAGTATACTTGTACAAAGGGTCAAATATCTTCCTGTCAAAGTCAGTTGGAGTCAGGATGTTCTTTCAAGTCAAACTTAAGCCGATCGTAGTTGCTATTTTACTAGGCGTCATTGCACCAACGAAGCTTTTTGCTAGCGAAAAGCCGCCCGCAAAAGAAGAAAAGAAAGAAGAAGCAGGAGCTGCAGATTCGGGCCGCGAGTCGGGCGTGACAGAGTCTCAAAAAAAGCAGCTCAATGAGGCGGCCGAGTTGCAGACACATGTCCAAGCTCTTCAAGCAAAGGTAAAAACTAAAGAAGAAAATATTAAAAGGCTAGTTGAAGAAAAAAGCCGCAGCACCGACGCCGCTAAAATCAAAGAGATTATTCAAGAGATGGTTAAAGAACACCGCGAGATGGGCAAAATGATTGAAGAGTATGAACAAAATCGCAGCCTTCTTCGTTATCGCTATCCCGAAAAAGGTTATAAGGGCGTTCGTACCTATGAGCGCATGGAAGTAAAACCCCTTGAGCAAATGGAGAGTCAAATAAGTTTAGAAGCTAAGCTCAAGCGAAATATGAAGACGTTGCAATCGCAGTTCGGAAGCAACACAGACAAAAACGTCAAAAAGAAAAAAAACCCCGAGACTCAAGGGCATTCTGCTCCGGGATTAACGGAACCTATAGTCATTCAAAAATAGTTTTATTGGATGGGTTTGAAGTCAGGGACATAACGAACCTTGTCCATTCCTCGCACTTCATTTTCATAATTAGAATAGGCTTTCGGATTGTCATTGTACTTCTTAATGACATCTTCTTCGATAGCCTTGTTGCTAGCTTCATTCTTAGCATCTACTTCTGTAGCTGAAGTCTCTGGCCTCCAGGGATCACCGACGTAAACCGCGTTACCGTTTAGGAACTGAACTTCTTTCTCGTAACGAATTCGGTCTTCATAAAAAACATAAGTCCATCGGTCTTTTCCATGAAACCGCTGTGTACGCTGGGGGCTGCCCATTTTTGAGAGGACGTCGTCTTTTTCCATACCGGCGGTGATGCTTTCGTATTGCTTAAGCATATTCGTCTGACAGGCCACCAAAAAAAGAGTCGAAATCACACATATTTGATTTAAAATAGAGCGCATAGGACACACCCCTTTTGATCATTCTACCGTGTTTATAAAAAAAAGAAACCACGCTGTCTTTTGGTAGCGGCTAACGTCTTATTTTGAGACGGAAAGGGAGATCTGAGGTGGTAAGTTACATATTCCATATGCAATCATATTGACATATAGAATATCCATATGTAATCATACTGACATATAGAATATGTAAGATGCGAGGCCTCTTTGAATAAGAGACAGTTTTGGATAGATCAAATTGAGAGCCTTTGGCTTGAGAAAAATATTATTTGGCTTAAGGGCGTTAGGCGATCAGGCAAAACGACTGTCTGCAAATCGCTTAAAAATGTCGAATACTTCGATTGCGAGTTGCCAAGGGTTCGGTTGCTTTTAGAAGATCCAGAGGTGTTTTTTCAAAACACACAATCGAATCGAATTATTTTGGATGAGATTCATCGTTTAAAAAACCCATCAGAGGTATTAAAAATTGCAGCAGATCATTTTTCCAACTTAAAAATTATCGCGACAGGTTCATCGACCTTAGGTGCACATAAAAAGTTTAAAGACTCGTTGACTGATAGAAAACGCGAGCTATGGTTGACGCCAATAAACTTCAAGGATTTTAAAGCGTTTGATCACCTTGAACTAGAAGATAGACTGTTTAAAGGGGGTTTCCCGGCAGTTTGTAATCAATCTAAATTTGATGAAAATTATTTTTCAGACTGGATTGATTCGTATTGGGCAAAAGATATTCAAGAACAGTTTTCAATTCGCAAAAGAGATAGCTTTATAAAATTTTTTGAACTTTTATGTCTTCAAAGCGGCGGTATGTTCGAGGCCAAATCATTCTCATCGCCTTGCGCGGTTTCTCATAACACCATTAATTCATTTTTAGACGTCCTCGAGTTGACATGTATCGCGATTAAACTCCGGCCTTTTTTTAAAAATAAAAGCAAAGAGATTATCTCGGCGCCTAAGGTCTATTTTTTTGATACAGGTTTTATAAGCTATTTTAGCGGAGCACAAAAAATGATTCCTGAACAGAGCGGCAACTTTTTTGAGCACTTCGTTTTGAATGAATTTATAAGCCAGCTTAAAGTGAGTGAAATCTATTATTGGCGAGACAAAGCCCAACACGAAGTGGACTTCATAATAAAAAAGCGAGGCAAGTCGCCAGTGGCGGTTGAAGTGAAATACAGCTATAAAAATTTTGATGTTAAAAACATAAAACGATTCAGGAAAATTCACACCGAGGGACTTAACTACGTCGTTTCACAAGACGTTGTAAAACCCTTTACTAAGAAATATGATGAGACGGAAGTTCGTTTTATTAATGTGTCGAATCTCGATCAAATTTAGATTAGGTCGGCAGTTCATGTAGAGAAATCAAAACGCTCTCCAGTATGAGCTATCCCTTAGAGCTTGAGAAAAATCTTCTTTAAATTTTTCCAGGCTATGCTTTTTCGTTGGCCAAACCTCATCTGCAATTTTTAAAGCGAGGTCAAAATGACCAGTATAACTTAGTTCCATCATGAAATTTAAAAAATCATATGGCAAGTGGGCTTTCTCTTCTGTCTCAAATGCCGTTTTAATTTTATTTTTGACGGCTTGTATTTTTCGCTTAGAAGGTGCGGGCTTTTTCATAAGCTGAGTGGCTAACTCGTAGCGATCTTTCTGAAATTTTAATACAACCCGGCCGCCCGGTGAATATGCGAAAGGTGCGAATTGATAGTCTATGGCTCCGTCCCAAAATTCAATTTCAGGAAACCCATCACGATCAAGATCGACCAGGCGAACAGATGAGCTGTTTGCTTCGATGGTGGCAAGCTTTTTAAGCTTTTTTCCCAATTCAAATATGTGTAAGAAGTGACAACAATGCGCGCCTCCAGTCCAGTTGGATACTACAAGATTCGAGATTCCATTCCCTGTAATATTGTGTCCTGAGTAGAGGTCGCGGCCCTCCAGAGTCTCATCAAAGTTATTTCCAAAATAATAATGGCTGCCCAACTCCGTTTCTTCAAAAGCCTTGTCCCGTCCCTTTTTAATTACAAGCTTTGCTAGGCCACTTTGAAAATTCTGAGAAAGTTCAACCCTGTATGGCCCGAACTGTTTTTTTTCAAACTTTCCTTCTAAGCCAAAGGAAAAAATTGGAAGTATAGAAAAAAACAGTATCGAAAATAGATATTTCTGACTAAGAATTTTCACATTTCACCAGCTTATCGAGGTATTTTTGGAATATCTTCTTTTGTTTGGCAGCCTCAGGATCTCCGGGCTTGCTTTTCAGTTTACCTTTGTAGTTCATTACGGCCTCTTCCCAAGAAGCTTCTTTGTCTAAAGATGAAGATGCGAGTTTTTGCTTCTGAAATAACCAGCGAATTCCTGCGCAAATATTTGTGTTGGGATCATTCAAATCATCTTTTGTGATGGTTAAAAGGTGGTCCCGTAGCTCGCCGCCCTCATCTCCTAAGGTCTTTCGCGTTGAATTTAAAATTTGCATAAGGCCACGAGCGCTGTTCGAATTTTTCTTGTTCGCCAGCATATCTCGATTAAACCCTGATTCGGAAGCGATAAGTGCCTTTACAATATTAGGATCTAGCGGAACATTGGGATTAATAACCTCATTCCAGTATCTAGTCCATCCGGCGATAAGATCATCGAATTTGTTTCCATTTTTTTTAAAACCCAAGTCACTAGGGCAGGGTTTAGGCTTAAGATTTTTAAATGATTGTTGAGCAATTTCCGAAATTTCATCCGGGTAAAGCTGATCCTTACCCGTTGGGTTTTTCGCGCAGTGACCTCGTCTTGTGGTAAGAGACCCAGCCGGATGTTGCTTACTTGGTGGTATACGCATGGGGTGAGTTGAAACCCAATGCTTGCCTGCAGGGCAAAGCCGCCATCGGTGTGGTTCGATAGGCGGCGCCTTAGTGGAGGAGTTTTTTTTCGCCATGATGTTGAATGGTATGTTGTTTAAATATGAAATTCAAGTAGGCTTATGTACGTCGGCAAAATAATTCCACAGCATTTACGGAGTCCGCTCCACTAGCTTGTGTTTCAGAATCTTGCCACTATCCCCCGTTCTAAGAGCCTTGTCTATGATGGAACAAATCCGACATTGCTTTATGGTTATGGGGGCTTTGCAATATCTCGTACGCCTTTTTACGACGGAATTCTAGGAAGTGCATGGTTAGCAAAAGGTGGAGTTTATGTGATGGCAAATATTCGCGGTGGCGGAGAGTTTGGGCCACAGTGGCACAAGGCTGCGGTGAAAGAAAATAAACAAAAATCTTATGATGATTTTATTGCTATCGCAGAAGATCTTATTAACCGCAGAATAACTTCGCCCAGACATTTGGGCATCCAAGGCGGCAGCAACGGTGGCCTTCTTGTCGGAGCCGTGGTCGTGCAAAGACCCGAATTGTTTAATGCCGTTCTTTGTTCGGTGCCTCTTTTGGATATGATTCGATATACAAAGCTCCCACCGGGGGCAAGCTGGGCTGATGAGTATGGCGACCCTGAAGATCCTAAGTTTAGAGATGTTATCATGAAATATTCTCCATATCAGAATATTTCAATAGAAAAAAAATACCCGAAACTCTTTATTAAGACGACACAGGCAGATGATCGAGTTCATCCTGGCCACGCTAGAAAGATGGTCGCTCGCATGAAAGAGTTCGGACACGATATTATATACTTTGAAGCTACCGATGGAGGCCATGGTGTCGGAGGGGTGAGTCTACAAGATCAAGCGCGCATCACAGCGTATTCGTATATATACCTGTATCAGCAGCTCATGAAATAGTGAGCTATTAAAGCGGCGCCTGCTCCAAGAGCTTACGCTTTAGGATCTTGCCGCTGTCTCCCTTGGGGAGCTCTGGTAAAAAGACGAAGTATTTTGGAATCTTGAACTTTGCTAAGTTTTTCAGACAATGAGTCAGTAGATCACTTTCTGAAATCTCAACCTTGTCGCGGACGACAAAGGCTTTGCCGACTTCGCCCCACCTATCGTCAGGGACACCGACGACAGCAACTTCGCGAACTCCAGGGAGAGCTCGAATTACTTGCTCTAGCTCAGGTGGATAAACATTTTCTCCACCACTAATGAACATGTCTTTTTTGCGGCCGACGACATAAAAATATCCGTCGGTGTCACAGCGAACCAAGTCGCCGGTGTAGAGCCAACCGTCTTTGATCGTTTCGGCAGTGGCCTTAGGGTTTTTCCAGTAGCCTTGCATGCACATAGGGCCTTTGAGGATTAGCTCGCCGATTTCGTTGGCAGCCACCTCATGCCCGTGGTTATCAACAACTTTGGCGTCGATATAAAAATTCGGAAATCCAATGGAACCAATTTTTCTAATGGCATCTTCCTCGTTGAGCGAAAAGACATTCGGACCAAACTCTGTCAGGCCGTACCCTTGTCGGATCGGAATTCCTTTTTTATCCCAGGCTTTGATAAGGTCGATAGGCATGGGTTCGCCGCCAACAATCGCGTAGCGAACTTTTGATAAATTGACTTTATCGAAGAGAGGGGAGTGGGCCATCATATCCATGGTCGTCGGGACGCCGAAGAGAATTGTGCCATTTTCACTTTCAGTAAGTTGGAGAATACGGTTCCCATCGAATTTTTTTAATAGAACAAGGGTTCCGCCACGATGAAGAAGGGGTGTCGTTAACACATTCCAACCGCCGGTGTGAAAAAAAGGCAAAAATATCACCGTGCAATCTTGCTGAGACAAATTTAGTCGAAGGGTCGTGTTGATCGAATTCCAGAATATCATTTCGTGCGTAAGAATAGCGCCCTTCGGAGCGCCCGTTGTGCCAGAAGTGTAAAGTATCATTACAGGATCTTCAGGCTCGCCCTCAAAACTTTCGTTAAGAGATTTAAACTCATTTGCTTTTTCGGAGAGAAGCTTAGTTTGGAACACTTTGCCTTCATGTTTGAGTTGGTTAACCAACTCTTGGAAGGCCTCTTGGTAAACTAGTAGCGATGGTTCGCAATTTGAGACAATATGCTCAACTTCGCGATAAGTGAGGCGAAAGTTAATGGGGACGAGAACTGCTCCCACTCTTAGTGCTGCAAAGAATAGAACAACGTACTCAAGTTCGTTCATAGCGAGGACGGCGATACGGTCGTTCTTTTTTATCTTGTACTTAGTTCTTAAATCCTGCGCCTTTGCAAGGGATGATTGAAAAAGCTGGTGATAAGTTAGAGAGTCTCCCGTATCGCCATCTTTAACGGCGATTTTTTCGGGAGCATATAAATTCCAACGCTTAAGCCAATCCAACTCCATCCTAGCCACCCCTTAAGTGTTGTAACCCCATTCAAGAGCGACAGCTGCCATCGACATGCCCCCTCCAGAACCCAACATGATGATAAGGTCGCCTTTTTTTAGCTGATGGTCGCGGCAAGAATCTGCTAGTGCCATTCCGATTGAAGCGCTTCCGGTGTAGCCAAAGCGGTCCATAATACAGTGAGCTCTTTCGCGAGGGACTTCGAGGCGGTCCATGGTTTCATAAATGCTTTGGATATTAAACTGAGTTATAAAAAAGCGGCTGACATCTTGAGGGCGTTTGTTCATACGCTCAAGAAGAGTCTTTGTTAGGCGTGGCCACTGAAGTCCGTTGGTTTCAGGCGGTATTCGTTTTGGAAAGGCCAAAAGATGTCTTTTGCTATGAAGAACATCTTCGTTGATGGGCTGATAGGTGCCGCCGGCGTAGATGCCCATATAGTCATGATACTGTCCATCGGTGTAAAGTTCGCTGGTAATAAATCCTGCAGTGTCTTTTGCGGGTTGAATGACTGCGGCGCCGGCCCCATCTGCAAACAAGGAGGCAATTTTGTAGTCATCAAAGTTAAGATATTTACTCATTCCATAAGCGCCAACGACCAAGATGTTTTGGTATTTTTCATCGCTGGCAATATACTTGCTGGCAATATCACAGGCGGTCACAAATCCGGCGCAAGCCGTATTGATATCAAAAGTTCCTGCCTTTGTGGCTCCCATGCGGTATTGGACGACAGAGGCGGTCGACGGGGAGAGGTAGTCTGGGGTGTCAGTTGACACGATAATTAGGTCTAAATCCTTGGCTGTAATGCCTGCATTTTTAAGGGCTTCTTCTGCGGCAGGAATTATGAGGTCCGAAGTCGATTGCTCAGTGGACATCCAGCGGCGTTCGCGAATATTTCGCTGTTCGACTAAGAAAGTTCCTATGTCTTTTTTATAGAGGTCATTAAAGAACTGATTCGTCACGAGTTTTTCGGGAGCATACATTCCTGTTCCGGCGATGGTGGCTTTTCTCATTAGAATATCCTTTCAAAACAAAACCTTAATGGAGTTTGTATAAATCTTCTTTTGACTTTGGCAAGCCTTAAAAAAAAGAGTATTTGCACTATTCTTCATAGACGGAATCTTTTGGTTGACGGCGGGATCTTATCGGAGAGATACCGCTGTTATGAAAAATCTGACATACAGTTTTAACGAAAAAGTAGCCGTCGTTACCGGGGGCGCCTCAGGTATTGGTTTTCAAATCACAAAATCGTTTCTCGAGGCAGGCGCCAAGGTTAGTGTCTGGGACTACTCCGAACAAGCCTTGAATCATGCAAAAGCGGAACTTTCTGCTTACAGTGAGCGGCTGCATCTTACGAAAGTTGATGTGGGCAATCGTGAGTCGTGTGCACAGGCGGTGGCTTCGACTCCCTGGCCAATTGATATATTGGTAAACAATGCAGGAATCACTCGTGACAAATCTTTTGCAAAAATGACTGGGGAAGATTGGGATGCTGTTATTAATACCAATTTAACAGGTCTATTTAATGTCACCAAGGCTTTAACAGAGAAGTTCAATCAAACTTCAACAAACAAGAGAATTATCAATATATCGAGTGTGGTGGCTCTTTACGGCAACTTTGGTCAGACAAACTACGTCGCTTCAAAGGCCGGCGTTATTGGCATGACAAAAACCTGGGGCAAAGAACTGGCTCGTAAAGGCTTCACAGTCAATGCAATTGCGCCGGGCTTTATTAAAACGCAAATGACCCAAGCGATGCCCAAAGAAGTTCTTGAGCAAATGGCGTCTAAAGTTCCATCTAACCGAATGGGCGAGACTGAAGACATTGCTAATGCAGTGCTGTTTTTGTCTTCGGAACAGGCGGCTTACATTAACGGAACTGTGATTAGCGTTGATGGTGGTTTGACGATTTAATTTCGGGTGAAAAAAACGTGTTGTGCAAAAGAGGTTTTAAGTGAAGACACTCATTTCCATTTTATCAGTTTTGTTTGTGATGATGGTTTCTGGTTTTGCGTTTGCAAAGTCTGACGAGGTAAATGGATTCGTAAAAATTGCGAAAGATCGAGAGCTTTTTGTAAACTATGTCCCAGCCGCCACTGGTCAGCCGACTCTGATTGTTCTCAATGGACTTACCTATTCCACTATTGAGTGGGACAGCTTTGTTGAGCCTTTGCAAAAACGTGGTGTTGGAATTCTACGCTATGATATGTTTGGAATGGGCAAAACTTTGTTAAAATATGCGCCAACAACTAAGGTCATACCCTATAAAAGCCAGGTTGAGGATTTGCAAAAACTACTATCAACTCTAAAGATCCGAGGTCCTTATAATATCGTGGGACTTTCATATGGTGGCGGTATTGGAGTTGCTTACGCTCTTGATAATCCACAAAACGTTAAGAATTTAATTTTAATAGCACCCTATACGGAGCCATTGGCTGGTCAAAACAATTGGATCAAAGCTCAAATCTGGGCTACCCGTCAGCTTTTTCCTTTGAATTTAATGACTGACGATCAGTTGTATGACTTCTATTTGCACCAGATTGTATATACGACTTACCCTCAAGCGGAGCCGGTTGTCTTGCGGAATCCTTTCATTTTAGAAAGTGTTTTTAGAATGGTTCAGGGAATTCGTAAGTATCGCCCGACCGACCTTGCCGATCAGTTGGCTGTACCAACGCACTTGATGGTGGCATCTCAGGATCAGTATATTCCCGAAGGCGTTTTGTTAAATTTTTGGGACAAGGTTCCGAGTGAGGCTCGAGCTAGCCGTATTTTTGTAAACAACTCGGAACATAAAATCCCAGAGGCAGTTCCTAATTTTGCTGCGTCGTGGATTTACCAAATCCTTTTGGGGAACCCACTGCTTAACAAAGGCTTGGATTTTCAAGGTTACCCTTACAAAGGAGAAGCGCGAACCGGTAATGAGACCATTGGTCTCACCGGCGGTAAGGAGTAAAGATGTCCTCATTTGCAGTGAATGACGGAACAGGCGCAGTCATTAACTACGAAATAGTTCGGGGAATTGTTCCTGAGACAGTCTTTTTTATACATGGCAATTTGGCATCAAACCGATGGTGGTACCCAGCACAAAAAGTCTGGGAAGCAAATTCGTCTGGCAATAACCACCAGGGTGCATTAATTTACGCTGAATTTAGAGGCTGTGGGTTGAGCTCGAAACCAAAGCAGGATTCTGAAGTTGACCTGCATAGATTTGCGGATGATTTCATTGCTTTGATTAGAAGTTTAAACTTAGGACCTATTCACCTAGTGGGTCACTCGACCGGCGGGACCATTGCGGCTTTGATGCTCACAAAATCACCAGAACTTTTCAAAAAGGCTATCTTGTTGGATCCCGTGGGCGCTCAAGGGGTCAAGTTTGACCCGAGAATGATTGATGCTTTTGAGCAGATGAAAGTGAATAAAGATGTAGTGGCGATGGTGCTTGGCTCTACTATCTATCAAAATGATTCGA
This sequence comes from Pseudobdellovibrionaceae bacterium, assembly GCA_016719575.1. Taxonomy (GTDB): domain Bacteria; phylum Bdellovibrionota; class Bdellovibrionia; order Bdellovibrionales; family Bdellovibrionaceae; genus JACMRP01. The sequence continues at coordinate 21,822 of JADJYV010000013.1, forward strand.
ATTCTGACTTTTTTAAAACTGTCATTGTCGAAGATGGCTTCAGTGGCGTTAAGGCCATAGGGCATCTTGTCTTAAAGGCCCTTGACGGCTTTGATGTTCGTGCTGAAGTTTCAATGATTTCCAATCCAGTTTTGGTGCTCCACGGGGAGCATGACCAGCTTTTGGATATTGAAGAGTCTAAGAAGCTTGCGAATTTAATCAAGTCTGCAACATTTCGGACAATTTCAGGGCAAGGTCATTGCGCGAACATTGAAGCGCCAAAACTGTTTGTGTCCTTGGTTGAAGACTTTTTGTTTTAAACTGCCGATCAAAAGGCTCAACGCAACGGGACATTTGAGAGATCGGCATAATTTCTTGCGGGCATTTATTTTTTACGCTACTAATCAGCGATACAAATGTGAAAACTAATTGATTATAAAACGTCCCCCTGGGGAGTGCGAACCTATGTCTGATTCTAGAGAAGAATATAATCGTGGTGGAATGATTGCCTTCATCTTTTCGATGAGCTTTGTGTTCTTATTTTTTATTTACATCGTTGCGATTCATCCAGGTGTGAATTTGGACGAAAAAATCAAAGATCCAACAGCAAGCCTTGAAGTTGTTGCTGGTCCTGTTTTTGATATTGCGACTGTCAAAGAGCCTTGGGTAAAAAATGACGATGTTATTGTCTACGGTAAAAAAGTATTCAGTACGAACTGCGCAATGTGCCATGGCGAGCAAGGAAAAGGCGACGGCCCCGCTGGTGCAGCTTTGAAGCCTCCTCCGCGGAACTTAATTGAGGGCAAGTGGACTCAGGGGGGTGGCGCGATCTCCTTGTTCAAAGTAGTTACAAATGGCATTCCCGGAACCTCCATGGCCGCCTTTGGTCATTTTAAGGTTGCGGATCGCTGGGCCTTGGTTCAATTTATTGACTCTATTTCGCAGAACAAATCTAAAGACACCCCTGAGCAAGTAGCAGAATTTGCAAAGACGGCGAAGTAGGGGTGGTAATGATGCTCGAGCGCAAACTCCAGATAAAAATAAAAAAAGCTGCATTTGCGGCTTTTTTTGGTTTTTTTTCTGTGAGCGCGTGGGCTAATTATGAGCCGAAAGCGCAGCCAATGGTTGCTTCTGAGGCGCCGAAAGATCTTGAAGGCGTTGGCATTGATGAGCAGCGTGGCTCACAAATTGACCTCAATTTAAAGTTTAAAGATGAGAGTGGCCAGGAGGTAATCCTTGCGAAGTATTTTGGGGATTCACGCCTGCCTGTTATTATCAGCCCTGTCTATTACAGCTGCCCCGGCCTTTGCAATTTTCACTTGAACGCATTGACTGATGGAATGAAGCTTTTGGATTGGAATCTTGGCGAAAAATTCAGGGCCATTGCCGTGAGCTTTGACGTTAAAGAAGATGCAAAGGTCGCCTCCAAGAAAAGGGCCTCCTATTTGGAGCTCTATGGACGTCCGGCAGCTGAAAATGGCTGGCACTTTCTCACGGGAGATGAGCCTAACATCAAGGCTTTAATGGCAAGCTTGGGTTTTAAATACAAATGGAACGACGAAGCCAACGAGTGGGCCCATGCTTCGGCGGCAATTATAGTGACTCCGGAGGGAAAAATTTCTCGTTATTTGCCGGGTTTGCAGATCGACCCCAAGGACTTGAAATTAGCACTAAATGAAGCTTCAGAGGGCAAGATTGGAAGTTTTGTCGATAAACTGGTTTTATATTGTTTTCAATACAATCCACACCAGAGCAAATATACTCTGTATGCTTTTAATGTCATGAAGCTAGGCGGAGCGTTGATGGTGATGGTTTTGGCTTTATGGTTACTGCCAATTTGGATCCGCGCACGCAGAGCGGTGCCAAAAGTGGCGAGGAGTTGAGGATCAATGATGTGGTTTAATTATGCTCAGGCACAATCCTTTATGCCGACTGAAGGAACTAAGATTGCATCTCAGGTAGACAATCTTTATGGGTTCCTTTTGGCGGCAAGCTTTATCTCTTGTGTCATCGTTATAGGTGGGATGATTTTCTTTGTTTGGAAATACCGCCGCCGAACCGAGACAGATAAAACGGCTTACATTACGCACAATACTTTTTTAGAGTTTTTGTGGTCATTCATACCGCTGGTCATCTTTTTAGCAGTCTTTGCTTGGGGTTGGAATATTTATCACGATATGAGAACGATGCCAAAAGATGCTCTAGAGGTGCAAGTTACTGGCAAGCAGTGGGCATGGGAGTTTGAGTATAAGTCTGGTGTTAAAACTGGAAATCTTCTAGTTGTGCCTGTAAATAAAGATGTGAAGCTAATTATGACTTCGAAAGATGTTCTTCACAGCTTTTACATTCCAAGCTTTCGAATTAAGCAAGACGTCATCCCTGGCATGTACACTTCACTATGGTTCAATGCTGACAAGTTAGGTGAGTTTCATGTTTTCTGCGCAGAGTTTTGCGGAACTCAGCACTCCGGTATGCTTGCGACCGTTAAGGTGGTTACCCAGGCGGAATATGAGGCTTGGCTGATTGAGGAGTCGCAGGTAGGAATGCTTCCTCTCGCTCAGCGTGGACAGAAGCTTTTTCAAGCTAAGGCCTGCGCTTCTTGTCACTCAGTCGCAGATGCTTCAGCAAAAGTAGGTCCTTCTTTATGGCAAAAGTTTGGAACCAAAGAGCTCACCGAAGAGGGTGAGTTTGCAATAGATGAAAACTTTGTTCGTGAGTCTATTCTAAGTCCAAATGCAAAAACGACTAAAGGCTTCCCCAAAGGGGTTATGCCTACTTTCCAAGGTCAATTGAACGAAACCGAGCTTAGTGCACTTATTGAGTACATTAAGACTTTGAAATAAAGGGAGGGCAATATGGCAAGCGCAGCGGCCCACAGTGATAAAAACTATTTAAATGAATCTAGCGGCCTATGGTCTTGGTTAACAACATTGGATCATAAGCGTATTGGTATCATGTATTTTATTGCAGTTATGTTCTTTTTTCTTCTGGGCGGAGTTATGGCCCTATTGCTGCGCTTGGAGCTCTATTCTCCTGGCCAGACGATCATGACGGCAGACCAATACAACCAGGTAATGACTTATCATGGAGCCATCATGGTTTTCATGGTGATCATCCCTGGCATTCCAGCGATTTTAGGCAATTTCTTTTTGCCTTTGCATATTGGTGCTAAGGATGTTGCCTTTCCAAGGTTGAATCTATTTTCATGGTACTGTTTGATGGCGGGTGCTTTGCTTGCCTTTTCGACTTTATTTACTCACAAGATAGATACTGGTTGGACATTTTATACACCGTACTCGATTAAGACAGGCACATCCGTTGTAACTATGGTTATTGCGGCCTTTATTATGGGTATGTCGTCCATACTAACAGGGCTTAACTTTATTGCGACTGTGCATAAGCTTAGAGCGCCAGGAATGACAATGTATCGTATTCCGCTTTTTGTTTGGGCTTTGTACTCAACCGCTATTTTGCAGGTTCTTGCAACTCCAGTTCTTGGAATAACACTTTTGTTGCTTTCTGTTGAAAGAGCTTTTGGTGTTGGAATTTTTGACCCAGCTTTGGGTGGAGATCCAATTCTATTTCAGCACTTTTTCTGGTTTTACTCTCATCCAGCCGTATACATTATGATTCTTCCAGCGATGGGTGTTGTGAGTGAATTGATCACGGCTTTTTCTCGAAAAGTAATTTTCGGATACACCGCGATCGCCTATTCTTCATTGGGTATTGCTGGTGTTTCGTTCTTTGTTTGGGGTCACCACATGTTTGTTTCTGGTCAGTCAACGACTGCCGGAGTGGTTTTCTCATTTTTGACAATGTTAGTTGGGGTTCCTACTGCGATTAAAATGTTTAACTGGCTGGCAACAATGTACAAAGGATCGGTTTTAATGCGATCACCAATGTTGTACGCGTTAGGCTTCTTATTTTTATTCGCAATCGGCGGTGTAACCGGCATCATGCTGGCTGTGGTCGCTGTCGATGTTCACTTTCATGACACTTACTTTGTAGTGGCGCACTTTCACTATGTTATGGTTGGTGGAACGCTTATGGCGATCATGGGTGGCTTCTACTACTGGTTCCCAAAGATGTTCGGCAAAATGTACAGCGAGTCGTTGGCGCGGCTCTCGTTTGTCTTTATTTTTATCGGATTTAACGTCACCTTCTTCCCGCAATTTGTATTAGGCGCAATGGGAATGCCGCGACGTTATTTTGATTATATTCCAGCATATCATTCTTTGAATGCAATTTCGACCGTGGGCTCATGGTTGATTGCAATCGGATTTTTGATTTCATTGTATGTAATAGTAAAAGGGTTAATCAGTGGAGAGAAAGCGCCGGCAAATCCGTGGGGAGCTAAGACTCTCGAGTGGACCGTTCCGTCGCCTCCGCCGCACCATAACTTTGACGTAGAACCAGTAATTACAGCGGGGCCTTATGAGTACAGATAGTACACACGCAGGACATGACCATCATGTTGCTCACCATTTTAGAAATGCTGAGCATGAATATCTGACCAGCAAAGAAGGTATTTGGCTATTCATGGTCACTGAAATTCTTATGTTTGGTGGTCTTTTTGTAGGCTACTCAATATTTCATAATATATATCCAGAGATGTTTGCTGAGGGCGCAAAATACCTTGATTGGAAAATGGGTTTTATAAACACCCTCGTTCTGATTTTTTCGTCTCTGACTATGGCATTAGGAATTTACTTTCTTCAGAAGAACCAACCTAAAAAGGCGGTCGTCTCCCTAGCGATCACCATTCTCTGTGGTGCGATCTTCATGGTAGTGAAGTACTTCGAGTATACACATAAGTTTCATTTAGGAATATTTCCTGGACGATTACTCGATGTTGCCAAAGTTGGGGCTGAGCATGCCAATTTAGGCATGTACTTTGGTTTTTATTACTGCATGACAGGCCTACATGGAATTCACGTCTTACTTGGAATGAGTTTAATCACTTGGGTTTTGTTCCGAACAATTCGCGGTGATTTTAATTCAAACTATTATACGGCGGTCGAGGGTGTCGGCATTTTCTGGCATATCGTCGATTTGATTTGGATTTTCTTGTTTCCACTTTTATATTTGGTCGGATAGGGGAGTAAGATGATGGGAAATAATCACGATGAAAACCACGCGCATCACATCACACCATTAGAGACTTATTTAAAAGTTGCAGGGGCCTTGTTTGCACTGACATTTTTGACTGTCATTGCCCACCACTTTAACAATCAACTTGGTGTTCTTGCTGCCCCTATTGCATTCTTGATTGCAACTGTAAAGGCCGTTCTAGTTATGCTTTGGTTTATGCATTTGAAATATGACTCAGTAATGAACCGTGTGATTTTTGGTGCCGGTTTCTTTTTCTTAGCGCTTTTGTTATTCTTCAGCGGATTAGATATTTGGACTCGTGTTGCTGAGTTCAGCACGTTGTAATTGACGTGCTGAAAATCTTTGCTGATCTCACCAAATTTGGCATAGTCATTTTTACAATTCTTTCTGGATTAGCTGGATACGCGACAGGCTTTCAGATTGAACATCCTTTTGATTGGCACCACCTTTTTGAGTTTCTGACGGGCTTGTATTTTTTGAGCTCTGGAAGCTTGGCATTGAACCAAGTTCAAGAGTGGAAACTTGATAAAAAAATGCCTCGCACAGAGAATCGTCCTGTTGCCTCGGGAAAAATTAAACCTGCAGCGGCAGGAATTTTAGCTTTCTTTTTCTTACTAGTTGGAACATATCAACTATTCAACGCTTCGCCAACGGCAGGATGGCTTGGGATTTTTACTGTTATTTTTTATAACTTCGTTTACACAATTTACCTGAAGCCAAATTGGATCTATGCCGCTGTTCCTGGTGCCGTCCCAGGAGCGCTACCGGTAACAATTGGTTATGCAGCGATAAACCCAAACATTTTGAATTCGGATTCAGTCTATCTATTCCTGATCATGTTTTTGTGGCAAATGCCCCATTTCTGGACCTTGGCTATTAAGTTCAAAGAGGACTATGCCAAGGGAGGCATTCCCACCTTGCCAGTGGCATTGGGCCTTGAGAGAACTCTATTCCAAATTGCTCTTTATACTGTCGCGTATATTGGCGTCGCATTGGCAGCTCCACTGTTTGTTCATGCAAGTTGGATTTATATTCTTGTTGTTCTACCATTTGCTTTTAAGGTGATGCAGGAGCTGATTCGATTTTATAGATCGAAGGGTGAAAAGCGTTGGTTTGCCTTCTTTATGTGGACAAATCTCAGCATGCTTATTTTTATTTTTGTTCCTGTCATTGATAAATGGAACTTTCTTTTTATTTCCTCTAACTAATTCGTAGCTCTGCAGGAGTGTCTGGCTGCCTGAAAGGGTGGGCCTTTAAAAAAGGCTCTAGCTTATTGCAGTTGTCGAAGATCTTATTGAGGACTGGGTAGGGTGACAGATCGAGATTAAATCTCGAGGCAGTCACAATTTGTGGAACTAAAAAAAGATCTGCCATTGTTACTGTGTCGCCAAAGGAGTAGGTGCCAGAGAAATTTTTGAGAGTTGTTTCGAGGGCATCCAATCCATGTGCATACCAGTGACAAGCCCAAGCCTCTTTATCCTGAGGTTTGAATCCATGATTTTTTTCGAGATAAAGTTGAACCTTGAGGTTGCCCAAAGGGTGTGCAGTTGAGTTGATAATTTCGCAGGCATGGCGGATACGGGCTCTGAAGTAGCTGTCCTTTGGGAGCAGCGGAGGAGAAGGAAAAAGCTCCTCTAAGTATTCAATAATGGCGAAAGAATCCGGGATGACTTTGTCATTGTGTATTAGGGTGGGAACGCCTCCGAGGGCATTCAGATCTTTATAACCGATAGAAAGCTGTTCTCCCTTTAATAAGTTTACGGCTCTGTACTCATATGGAAGTTTTTTGATATTTAAAGCAATGCGGACGCGGTATGAGGTAGAGCTGCGAAAATAGTTGTGTAAGATAAAATCTGCCATAGTCTAATAAAACTACGAGACACTTATTTGAGTCAAAGGGAGTCGCGACAATGCAGGTTTTGAACAGATCCTACCAGATATTCCAAAGGCTTTTTCTTTTTAACAGCTCGGTGCTTTTGGCGATGAGTTTGCACAGATTGGTGTTGTTTCTAGTGGTCGTACGACATTGGTCCTTTGGCAGCAGCACGCAAACATACATTGATACTTTTGTGGCCGGAATTCGTTTTGATCTCTGTGTATTGGGTTTTATGAATATTCCCGTCCTATTTATAGTCTGGTGGATTTGTACTGACGCAATGATTCAGACTCGCCGCCCTATTTTGAAAGTTCTGCGCAAGTGGTCCCTATGGATTTATCTTGGAGCAACTACCTTGATTATTCATATTTCGGCGATGCTGGATTTGATGTACTTTGCGACGAGCGGTCATCGTTGGACTTATAGTGATTGGCAGAGCTCCGGACTTGATTTTTTTGGAACGGTAGCAAGTCGGTGGGGAAGTCTTTTCACTAGCGGCATCGTCGCATTCTTTGTTGTGCTGTGGGTTTTTCGCTGTATTTTTATTTTGTTTAGGGTTCAGCTCCACGTTTTGGATCTACCCAAAGAACAGTTGAAACTCTGGCAGCAAGCGTTGCGCGGCGCAATCATTCCCCTCTTTATTGTTACATTGGCGGCTCGCGGCACTTTTACTGCGCACCATTTGAATTTAAAGCATGCAGAAGTCAGTCAAGTCGTTAGTTTAAATCAGCTTGCTCTCAGCCCGATATGGGCCTTTGATAAAAAGTTTTAAAAACAAACAATGTGTGGAACAATGACTGACGAAATAAGGGATCTTTAATTGGAGGAATTCATGCTTCGAAGAATTGCTTTTTTTAGTTTAGTTTTAGTGACATTCATTTCTTTTAAATCTCAGGCTCAGTTCATGGGCTTTGAGGCGGGAATTCGTCAGCAATCAGCGACGGCAGAAACTGCGGGTGTTTCAACCAATACCGAGATGGCATATCAGTTTGGTTTGGTTGGGGCCTTTCCTTTACAAGAAAAGTTCCTGTTTAGGTCAGGATTTCTCTACACGCAAAGGCCGATCACGGTAAAAGGGTCTCCAGACCAAAAATACTCGTTTAACTACTTTGATATACCACTTACTTTTTTGTGGAAGTTTAATGAGTTTGGCGGTGTTTATGGGGGCTTTAACTTGTCATTAGTTGCTTCTGCAGATTGTTCTTCTTGTGGAAATACAAGTGTCGACAAGAAAAGTGGGATGCCACTCGTGATTGGCGGAACTTTTAAGTTTGCACCAGATTTTGGTATCGACGTGTATTACGAAATGTTGAGTAAGGTAAACGATAGCTTCAAAGAAGCTCGTACAGTGGGAGCGAACTTACTCATTACCTTTGATTAAGGAGGCCTAATGAAGCTCGGATCGCTTAAGTCAATTAATTCTCTTGATGGCGAGCTTATTGTCGTTAGCCAAGATAATAAAAAAGCGGTCAAGGCGACGGCCGTGGCAACCTCATTACGAGACGCGCTTGAAAAATGGTCTCATGTCGAAAGCGAACTCAAACGTCTTTATGATGATTTAAATGCAGGAAGAGCTCCTCAGTCTTTTGAGGTGGTAGAGAAAGATCTCCATTCGGCCTTACCGCGAACCTGGTTGTTTGCCGATGGCTCTGCCTTTATCCACCATATTAAACTTGTTCGCAAAGCCCGCAAGGCAGATCTTCCAGAGACTTTGTTGACGGTTCCTCTGATTTATCAGGGGGAGTGCGGGCAATTTTTAGCTCCTACAGAAGATATTCCGCAGAAAGATTTTTCCCACGGTACAGATTTTGAGGGTGAAGTGGGCGTGATTACTGATTTTGTTCCTATGGGAATTTCTCCTGAAGAGGCATTAAAGAAAATACGCCTGTTTGTTATGATCAACGATGTGTCGTTGCGCGGTTTGATTCCGGACGAGCTTGCTCAAGGATTTGGCTTCTTTCAAAGTAAGCCAGCCTCGGCATTAGGGCCTTTTGCTGTTACTGCCGATGAACTTGGTGAGGCTTGGCGTGAAGGGCGTATTCATTTACCACTTCTCGTAAACTACAATGGACAGTTTTTCGGAAAAGCGAATGCAGGGGCGATGCATTTTCATTTTGGACAACTTATCGCTCATGCGGCCAAAACTCGAAACTTAGCAGCTGGTTCAATCATTGGAAGCGGAACTGTTTCGAACGAAGACTCTGCCGTAGGGTCGAGTTGTTTAGCAGAAAAGCGGACCATCGAACAAATCAATGACGGCAAGATTTCGACTCCTTTCATGAAGGCAGGAGATACTGTCGAGATGAAAATGATTGGTAATCAGGGACAGAATATTTTTGGTACAATCCATCAGAGAGTTCGTTCGGTAAATAACTAAACTAAGGGCTGATGTGAACCCTGTCGCGATTCGTTTAAACTGATCAAGATGAGGAGTTTATATGAAATTGGCATTTGCTATTTTTTCGGTGGTATTCGCGATAGCCTGAGCACATCAGACATTGGTTTCGCCTGAACGAGTTTCAGCACAAAACACAGTAGAGACTTTAAACATAATGGCTTACCTAAAAAAGGGAGGATGATCCGAAGTCATCGCGGCTCTTTTCCCAGTATTAGTAACAATCCAGATAGGGCACAAATTGCTGCGGCCCCAATGTAAGAAACGCCAGGAAAGTAAAAGGGAGCTGTGGCTTCTGTAAAATAAGAAAAAAGTCCTGTGTAAAACAAGGGACCTATTATTGCAGTTAGGCTGCCGAGACTTACAAGAGTTCCTTGCAGCTCTCCTTGCTCTTGCGAGGGAACATTTTTTGAAATAAGGGATTGAATGGCGGGTCCACCGATTCCGGCGAGGGCTGAAGGAACCAGAATCGCATACATCATCCATCCGGAAGTTGAAAGAGCGAATGCGGAGTAGGCTGTGATGCTGATCGCAATAGACAGGATGACGGAGGTCCACTCTCCTATTTTGGGAATTATTATTCGCGTAAGACCCCCCTGCACAAGAGCAGTTGAAAGACCGACGGCGGTCAGGGACCAGCCAACATCCGAAGGTGTCCAGTTAAATTTTGTTTGAGTATACAGAGTCCAGACGCTGGGGTGCACTTGGCCAGCTAAAAAAATAAGAACGTAAACCCAAATAAATGTGAGAGTGGGCGAGGGTTTAAATATTTTTGAAAGTGACTTAATCGGGTTTAACTTTGAAATGGTTATTTTACGACGACCTTCTTTTTGCAAAGACTCTGGCAAAATATAGAGACCAAAAATAAAATTTAAAAGATTGAGAATAGCGGCTGCTAAAAAAGGATAATGTTGACCGGCAGTACCGATCGCCCCGCCTAATGCGGGTCCCAAAATAAATCCGACACCAAAAGCCGCTCCGATCATTCCAAAGTTTGAAGACCTGTTTGTATTGTCACTAATATCGGCCATATATGCAGTTGCCACGGTCATGCTTGCGCCTGTGACGCCCGCAATGGCTCGCCCCAAAAACAATATTGTTAAACTTGGAGCAAAAGCCATTAGAATATAATCTAATCCAGCCCCCAGAAGTGAGACAAGTAGGACCGGCCGTCGACCAAAACGATCTGAGAGAGAACCCAAAATCGGTGAGGCTAAAAACTGCATCAGGGCATAAACTGAGATAAAGTAGCCATAATAGTGACTCACAAATGATGAGTCCGTCGAAAAACGACGAATAATATCAGGCATGATCGGGATAATAATTCCAATTCCAAGTGTGTCTAGCAAAATAGTAGTGAATATAAATTGAACGCGAGCTTGTTTGCGGTTTTTCACATGCTCAGGGTCGTACAGAAGAGGGGGCGCCGCAACGGTCCCTTATTATAGACGGCAGAGAATGTGCGGTTGTTCCCAGTCAAAGAAAGATGAGCATCAACGCGTAGATCTGTTGCATACCAGATTTGAAAATATGTTTTCTTTTCCCAAATTGGAATTTGATAGATTTTTGTCGGAGAGCTTTCAAATACAGCAGAGTCGATAAGTAAATCAACCTTTCCGAGATCTACACCACTAGAGGGATCAAAATATTTTTTCATGCGAATTGTATCATGGTTTGCGTTTGTATCCGTAAAATCACAAGCGTAAACCGCGCTCGAGGTGGGCTTCGCCCACAAATATGAATTTGAAAAAATTAATACCAACCCAACAAAAAGCCTCATGCTGTCTTATCGAAAGATGAGGCTTAGTACTTTATGAAACTCGACTCGTCTATCGGCTAGTTTTTGTTTTAAAAATCAAATAGTCCAAAGAAAACTTTCCAGGACCACTTAGCAACAGGACCCACGAAAAGGCAAAGTAGACGAGAGCGAGCTCATAGGATGAAGGCATACCTACAAAAGGGTGCCCTTGTGACATATGAGTTAAGGTTGCCACAAGCATCGTACACATCATGCCAAAAGAAGCAACAGGAGTCAGAAGGCCCAAGATCCAAGCAAGGCCACCGCCGAATTCAGAGAGGGCAGCTAATAATTGAAAAAATCCCGGAATCGGTGCCTCGGGCCCCATCCAAGACATCGGAGATTGAATTTTTCCGAATCCATGTAGCATCATCGCCACGCCAATAACGAGACGAATAAATAAAATTGATCCGGAAAATCCACAATCTTTATTAAGAGCAGTAGTGTAGCACTGGACAAAACGATTCATTGAGAGCTCCTTTTTGGGTTTCATCTTAAGATATACGAAATAGGTAAAAAATATAGTTAAAACTATTGTAGGGGCAAGTCGCAATAGAATGAGGATATCAGGTTGACTAACCCAGCGGTGGCCTGATTATCTTTCAGCATGAAAGCAAATTATTTTACCGGTTTCAGTAACCACTTTTCTTCAGAGGCACGGCCAAATGTTTTGCCGGATAATCAAAATTCGCCGCAAAAAGTTCAAAATGGACTTTATGCTGAACAGTTGAGTGGTTCGGCATTCACGGCGCCACGATCGACAAATCTATTTTCTTGGCTTTATCGCATTCGCCCTTCTGTGATGCACAAACGCTATATCCCATCAACAGAACTCACGGAAAAGACTTTATTCAAACCAAAGTATATAAATCCCAATCAAATGCGTTGGAATCCATTGCCACCGCCGACGGTCCCTCAAGACTTTGTAGAGGGCCTCAAAACAATTTGTGGAATTGGTTCGGCGCTCGAGCAGAGGGGGTTGCATATTCATTTGTATGCATTCAACAAGAACATGAATCGTCGTTATGTGATGAACGCTGACGGTGATTTTTTGATAGTATTGCAGGACGGAAAAGTTCAAGTAAAGACAGAGCTCGGTGTTATTAGCGCTGAACCTGGCGAAATTGTAGTCGTGCCTCGGGGCATGGTATTTCAGATCAATCCACTTTCACAAGTATGCCATGGCTATGTAGGTGAAAACTTTGGTTCGCCTTTTAGATTGCCTGAGCTAGGGCCCATTGGCGCAAATGGGCTTGCACATCGGCGCCATTTTTTAACGCCACAGGCGGCCTTCGAAGATCTTGATGAAAAAGTTGAGCTTTTAGGAAAATTTTCTGGTCAGTGGTGGAGCGCCGAGATGGACCACTCTCCTCTCAACGTTGTTGCATGGCATGGCAATTATGTCCCTTATAAATATGATTTACGTTTGTTTAATTCAGTAAACACTGTTAGTTATGACCATCCAGATCCATCAATTTTTACAGTACTTACTTCGCCGAGCGACACAGCGGGCGTTTCGAATATTGATTTTGTGGTTTTTCCTCCACGTTGGATGGTTGCTGAACATACCTTCAGGCCCCCGTACTTTCATCGAAATTGCATGAGCGAGTATATGGGACTTATTCATGGGGTCTACGACGCCAAAACGAGCGGGGGATTTGTTCCTGGAGGTGGAAGCTTGCACAATTTTTACTCTGCGCATGGTCCAGATAGTGGAACATATGAGCAAGCAAGTGAGGCTTCATTAAAACCTCACTTTCTTGAGAACACGTTGGCATTTATGTTTGAGTCCCGCGCCCCCTATTTAGTCACGGACTTTGCTATGCAAAGTGGACTTCTTCAAGAGGACTATCAGGATTGTTGGCTTGGTTTCAAAAAATACTTTAAATAAAAATTACAGTGCGTTTTGATTGATCCAAGAAATAGCAGCACTGACCTTGCTGTAGACGCCTGGTTTTCTTGCGCGTGCGCAGCCTTCACCCCAGCTAACGACACCAATTAAGTAGCGTTGATTGTCATCGGCATCCGCAATGAGAGGGCCACCACTGTCGCCTTGGCAAGAGTCTTTGCCGCCACGATCATACCCAGCACAAAGCATGCGATCTGTAATAGAGCCACGATAATCATTGTTACAAGATTGCTGAGCTATCAAAGGAACATCCACCTTTTGCAATAAATTGGGCAGGGTATAGGAGCTTTCATTTGTGGCTCCCCAACCAGCGACTGTTGCCATAATTGGAGAATTTGATGCGGGAATATCGATTTCCGCAGTATTGAGGGCAATGGGTTCATATCTTGAGTCTTGCGCTAGCTCGAGCAGGGCAAAATCGTAATCTGTAGTATCTGAATCATAGTTCGGATGAGGAATAATTTTCTTAACGCTGATTGATTCAACGTTAGTCATATTTTTCTGATCATGCAGGCCAATGACAACTTTGTCGATTATTCCAGAAACGCAATGAGCGGCGGTAAGCACCCAATTTTTCTTAATGAGAGAGCCTCCGCAAAAGTGGCCCATGTAGTTTGTTTGTAATGAAACGATAAATGGAAATTCTCCGTGTGAAGCCTCGCCCCCACCTACGATCTTAGAATGAAGCTTGCCAGATTTGGCTTGAACAGTTGCTAACGAGAACGTAAGGGCAAGGGCCCCAAAAAATGCACATAATTTCATTTGTGATTTCCCCTTTAAAATAAAGATGACGCGAACACGTACTCTCTATTCTGTCGGTAGCTGGGGGGACATCAAACAATTCAGAAATTTCGTGACCTACGACTTACGACAATGGTCTTAAGCTGATTTATGAAAATCTGCATTTGAGGCGCGGAACAGGAGTAATTTTGCCTGATATTTTCTTGCCCATACATGCGCCAGTGGTGCCGGCTGAAGAAGAGATATCTGTCGATTCAGGGATTAACAACAGAGTAAATTTGGTTGATTCGCCGACAGAAGTTGTGAAGCTGAAAAGGCAGACAAAGATTAAAAAGGTTTTAGTCATATTTTCCTCGCAGTTACATACCGTATGCCTAATTTATCGGTGTGTTTTGGCTGGACTAAAGGTCTATTTGACTAAATCCTACACGAAAAATTCAAGATTCAAAAAAATCTCAAAATGAACGTATCAGACTGGGATTAACTAGTTAGTCTTTGGGAACGAGCTGTGGTAAACCAAAAGAGTGGGGTCTGTATGGTTGAGATGAAAATGAAACATCGCTATCGACATGCTGAAGGTAAGCGTTGGATTGAGATTCGGATTAAAAGCCCGCAACAGCTATTTGACTCTAGAGATCCAGCACCATTTTGGGAGAGGGATCTCGACGATGATTTTGTAGAATATGTTGTTGCTTCCGCTCGAGAGTTTTCTATTTCGACGCCTTTGAAAATCGTGATTCATGTAGAAGAAAAGGAACACAAAGAATTGCCAAAAGAAGCAATTCGCGAGGCAATTCGTAGTTATTTGATGTATCGAATCGACGTTCAGCGGAGCGAACTAAAGAGCTTTGTAAAACGGGCTCAAGTCTTCCTTGTGATAGGCTTACTAATTTTAATTTCTTGTCTTAGCATTGCGCAGGGGATGACTCTTTCTCACCCGCCCGGGTGGGAAGGAATTCTACGAGATGGGATTGTGATATTTGGCTGGGTTTCTATCTGGAAACCAATTGAGCTTATTCTATTCGACTGGTATCCAATTTATGAAACTCTCCGGTTTTACAAAAAATTATTTCAAACCGAAATTGATATCCGATTTGCCTCAGAGTAGAGGGTGTTCAGATTTGATTTTGAGTTGCTGCCATCTGCGATCAACTTCCGTTTGAAATTCCTCAAGAGCAGAAGCATATTCGGGTTTCAGAAGGTGTTTTTCCTTGCCCATCATTTGTAACCAATTTTCTACTGGGACCTTTTTTCCAAGAGCTTCTGGGTTGTAGTTGAGAATAGTTAGTCCGTTCTCTATTTCATAGATTGGAAAAAAGCAGCAATCTGCAGCTCGTTGCAAAATCTCGAGACCTTTGCTTTCTTCAGAGGCCCAATTCAGAGGACATGCAACTAAAATTTTCCCAAATGCGAGGCCCTTATTTTTAGCATACCACTGGGCTTTAGCACCTTTCTCAACAAGGTCTGTGCCGATTCCTTCGATGGCAGAAAAGACGTAAGGTATCCCGGTCGCAGCCATAATCGAAATAGTGTCTTTGTGGTGAAAAGATTTTCCGAAAGAGTTTTTACCAACCTGGCTTGTGCTGGTCGCTTTTCCATATGGAGTGGTATAGCTCAGCTGCCCGCCGGTGTTCATGTAACCTTGATTATCGTATTCAAGTATAATCATTTTGTGGTTTCTTAGTGCCGTTCCGATAGTCGGTCCCATGCCGATATCCATTCCCCCATCACCAGTCACCATTATAAAAGTGAGATCTTCGTTCGCTTGAATTTCTCCACGTCTCCGCTTTTCTTCGAAGACTTCGACAAGTCCCGAAAGGGTGGGAGCTCCATTTTGAAAAAGATTGTGGATGTACGTTACCCGGTGAGCACTAAAGGGGTAATCAGTTGTAACTACCATTGCACATCCGGTGTGGTAAAGTACGACGACGTCTCCCTCAATTCCCTTAAAGAACTGATCTAGACCCGAGAATATTCCACAGCCAGGGCAGGCGCCATGGCCGGGACTGATTCGCTTTGGGCGAGCGACCAAGAGAGATGGATCAGCAACGAGTGCCTTGATTTTTTGCTTCGAAGAGCCAGGACTTAGTTTTTCAATAGAAACAAGCTTTGAAATCAACTGTGATTTTTCGAGAATGGGAATTACTTGTGGAGGTAATGTGTTCGGCACTCCAGAGCGAGTTCCGATGAATCCAAACAAGGGAATGGATTCAGATTTTGTGGTAAGCCTAAGTCCCAGATCAATCATCTCGGCGGCATCTTCTTCTCGGAAATCTTTGCCGCCAAGACCATAGACTCTGCTGATAGTTGAAATTTCGCAGTGATGGTCGGCGAGTAGTGCGGATCTCACTTCTTGGCTTAGGGGGCCACCGCTCGATCCTGGAGTGTCACTTCGCTCGCCAATAACTAAAGAAGACAATTTGTGGGATGCTATTTTTAGATCTTCGAACGGGAATGGGCGAAGAATATTTGGTTTTAGTAGGCCTACCTTTTTTCCTTCTGCACGGACATGATCGACAGCATCTTTTGCAGTTTCTGCCGCTGAGTTTATCAAAAACAAAGCAGACGTAGCGTCTTCTAATTTGTATGTCTCAAGAGGATCATACGAACGTGAGGTTCTCTTTTCATATTCTTTGCAAATATTTCTAAAGACTTTAAGTGCGGCTTCATGGGCAAGATGAAGTTGGTATTTGTTATTTATCAAATCGGGATCGTTCATATAGGGCCCCAGAGTAATTGGCTTTCGGGGGTCTAAAGTTGTTATTGTATCATTGCGTGGCCCTAAAAATTCTTGCACATCTTTTTTTTCTTTAAAAATTTGGCAAGACTGCCGTTGGTGGCTTGTAAAAAAACCATCGCTGGCGACAATGACAGGAAGTCGAACTTCGGGATGTTCGCCAAGTTTTACGGCGATAATATTCATGTCGTAGACGGCTTGAGGCGATGAGGCCAGGAGTACGATCCAACCTGTTTGCAGGGCAAACATCAAATCGGAATGATCACAGCGAATATCAAGGGGGCCGCTTACAGATCTGGTTACTAAATTTAAAACCATAGGCAGGCGACACCCCGCTTGGACGGGCAGTTGTTCAAGGCTATATAAGAAGCCGTTGGCACTTGTCGCATTAAGCACCCTGGCTCCGCCGCTAGCAGCGCCAAAGCAGGCGCCCGCCGCCCCATGTTCGCCATCAGCAGGCAAGAGAACGGTTGAGACTTCTCCTTGAGATTTCATTCCGTTGATAAGTTCAGCAATTTCAGTTGAGGGAGTGATGGGGTAGTAGCCCATAAAATGAAAGTCGATCACCCGCGCGGCTTCGGCGACCATTTCATTTCCTGTTAAGAATTTTGGGACTTGTTCCGAAGTCATTTAAAGTCTCCATTTTTCGATATTTTCTCGGCGTATGTTGGTAAGGACAATTTCTTCCACTGCTTTTCAATGTTTTCGGCATTTAGATTTGAAAAGACCCTGTGCATTTTTGACTCTTCAGGAATTTCAGACTCTAAAGTGAGGGTCAGTGCGCTGACTGGGCAAACTGTGACGCACTTTTGACAACCCTTGCAGTACTGATAGTCAATCCCTTGAAGGGCGGGGGCTTTTGCTCCTGTTGGATCAAGATCCCAAACAAAGCAATAATCTGGGCAAACCATATCGCAAAAGCCGCAGTTATAGCAGAGCTCTTTTGTAAACAGTGGTGCGTACCCCTTGCGGCTTGCACTATGGTCTTTGAGGGCTGAGTTGCCAGGGTTGATTATGACTCCGCCGATGGGAGCATTTATCCAGCCCATTTCTGGCAGTGGAGAGGTTTGAATTTCTCGGTTACATTGATCTTCGCTAAACCGATGACTCTTGATATATTTAAACGCAGCTTCAAAACCATCAAGATTATTTTTTCTGACGATTTCGGATAATCCCGAGAAATAAGAAGTCAATGTTTGAGCAAGTTTTTCTTTTTTGATTTCTGGACAGGCCTCGACAATGGCGGCTAGCATAACTGCATTAAGGCCACATTTTGATTTGAGCGCAACAGTGGTGGCGTCGATGGTAGTAACACGTTTTAGTTTCAAACCATATGGTAGGCGAATATTTTGCGGATCTTTTTTTGAGTTGATGATGAGCTCCGTGCTCGCGGTTGCTCCATCTGTAATTTCATTATGGGAATCAAGAAGAGATTCATGAAAAACAACGAGTATATCAGGGTGTTTTATATAAGAGGCCGTTCGAACAGGCTTATTTTCTGTTGAGACGCGTACAAACGAGCGAACTGGAGAGCCACGCTTTTCGGAGCCAAAAGAAGAGAAGTGATTTCCGGCATAACCCATGCCGAGTACGGCTGCTTCTGCCAAAATTTTCCCTGCCGAATTGGCTCCTTGGCCACCAATGGCTTCCATGCGAATTGATAAAAGCTTACGAAGTACTGTAGCCTCTGTTTCTTTTTTTTTAAACGGCCACATAAAAAGTCCTTAGATGAAGTGAGCGCTTCCACTTCCAATGGTCTCGTTGTTTAGATTTACGATATACTTAATTGGAAATGCCTTTGCCAGCATGGCGCTCACGCCACAATATTTAGTTTGAGAGAGCGTGACGGCATTAAGGTAAACTTCTTTATCAACCGAACCATTAAGAACGAAGGTTAGATTAGCTTCGGTAAAAACAGAGGGAAGTCCGGTCGACATGGTGATATCAATCAACACTTCGAAGCTACTAAAACTCTGTTTGTGTTTTTTTAACAAGGCCACAACGTCCATAGCAGTGCAGCCGGCAAGGCCCGCCGCAACCAATTCTTTTGGGGTCATGCCTTGGTTTTTTCCGAGAGGAGCTTTCGCATCCATCGAAATGGTATTATTATCCGCTTCGGCGTTAAAAAGCATACCTTCTTTCCAGGTGAGTACGGACTTCATAGGTTCTCCTTTTTGGGTAGGGACATTATCGAGAATGGAGAAGGTGTTGGCAACTGTAAAAACCAATTTCTTATCATCACGATTTAAAGGACTACAGCGAAAACTAGGAAAATTAGAAATATCAGTTCATACTATTCATGCGTTTGGTGGACCTATAACAGTTAAGTTGTTTGAGGGTTCAAAGTAATTTAACGATCTAAGTGGGGTTAATTGTGAATATTAAAACTCTTGTCGAAGAAGAAGGACTACAGCTTAAGAGACTTGAAGAGCTGGTTAAAGAGTCCATCAACGAGGAGCACTATCTTTCAACTCGTTTGCTGGAACTTGAAGCTGATACAGAGATTACATTTGCGCAAAAGCTTGCAGATAAGGTGGCTGAATTTGGCGGGAGCTGGGCTTTTATTCTCGTCTTCTTCTTGATAATAATAGTTTGGATTGCGATCAACATTGTTGCCCTAAATGAAAAACCATTCGATCCGTATCCATTTATTTTTCTCAATCTTATTTTGTCCTGCGTGGCCGCCATCCAAGCTCCAATCATAATGATGAGTCAAAATCGACAAGAAGACAAAGACAGGCGTCGGTCGCGAGGCGATTATCTCGTCAATATGAAGGCCGAGATGGAAGTAAGAAGTCTTCACGGAAAAATAGATTTGCTTTTAACAGAACAAATGCAGTCCCTTTTTAAGGCTCAAGAGGCGCAGTTGGATCTATTAGAAAAAATCTACAAATCCATACGAGAAATTAAATAAACGGAAAGCTATTTTCCTGCTGGTGCTCGGTTGCACCAGTCCACTTTTTGTTTTGTTCGTCCCTCATAGGCATAGGCGAGGCCATTTCTATATAAAATATTCCTGAGCGGTTTTCCATCAACTACAACGTCTGCGAGAATGCGGAAGTATTTATCCTTATCGGCATTAACCAAGTCGATTCTTTTGGCGCTTTTGAGCGTGTTTTCTATAAGGCGCTTGGCTGTGCGTGCAGCCTCTTTTTCGCAGGGGAGTTTGCCTTTGATCTCAGGGGCATCGATATGTCGAACCCGTACTGAGATATGTTTGCCGATAAGAGGATGAACGTTAGGAATATCAAAGGTAATGGTGTCGGCATCGTAGTTGCGAATATATTTTACGCAGCGAAAATTGGTCGCATCGTGAGAGCAGGTATCGGCGATTGAAAAATCGCCCGCTATAAGTAAAGCCACAAAAAGTGTTAAGCTAATAGAACACATTAGTTCAGCGTATTGTGGCCATAGCTCGGGGTCAACTGAACCACGGCCTGCGTTGAATTATTTGGGTGGAATTAATTTGGATTTTCGTGATCGGTTTTGACCAAGGATCTCGCAATCAACGGCACTGAATCTCCGCTTTCTTTGTAATTTTTTATATTGTACATTTTCATAGAGAAGCGCTTATGGAGGAACTGTGAAAATTGAGTTTATGCAAAGGGCGATACAGCTGTCGTTAGAGAATATGAGAAAAGGTTCAGGGGGCCCTTTTGGCGCTGTCATTGTAAAAAATGGGAAAATCTTAGGCGAAGGCTGGAACCAGGTAACCTCCACAAACGATCCCTCGGCCCACGCCGAGGTGGTTGCCATCCGAGAAGCCTGTAAAAATCTTAACCATTTCGACCTTGAGGGAGAATCCGAAATTTACTGCAGTTGTGAACCATGCCCCATGTGTCTCTCCGCAATTTATTGGGCCCGTATCGACAAAATTTACTTTGCAAATACACGCCAGGATGCTGCCAATATTGGTTTTGATGATGAATTTCTTTATCAAGAAATTGTAAGGCCGTTGCCAGATCGGAAGGTGCCAATAAGACAGTATTGTCGTGAAGAGGCGCAAGCTGTCTTTACGGAATGGATGCAAAAGACAGATAAGGTTCTGTATTAATTAAAGCTCCGTATTAACATGAGTCGGATTAGTTCGTGGTTCCTTGTCTTTTAATTTGTTCCACATATAAAGGTGAAAGAAAAAGGCAATCAACCATTTTGCCCAAATTGCAGTCGCCCCGTGCGAGTAGGCATATATTCCTGTGGTTATAGAGTTTATGACACCCCATTGATGAAGGCGCACCCGATATGGCAAAACAATCGAAATTAGAAAAGTCGCTGTTGAAATCCAACCAATTGCTTCGATAAGTACGTACTTGAAGTCCATAGTGGACTATCTGCCATTGAAATTTAGTCAGTTGCAAGGATATTCTTTTTTGCAAAAGCCGCTATCTTTTAGAGCTGTTGTCTAAATGAGATCTTAACAGAATTTTCAGTACGCCCCGGGGTTAAACCGGGGTGGTTGAGGACTGTTTATGTTTTACTCGATCAAAGACACTAAATGCGGATGCAATCATAGCGTTGGCGTCACTTACGTTGTTCGGTACGATCAACAGATCGGAATTGGTGGCCATATTGCCGAGCTGCTTGACGTACTCCTCAGCAACCTTAAAGGAAGCCGCAGACTGCCCGCCCTCAGTACTGAGAGCATCCCCTACCATTTTAATTCCATCGGCTGTAGCGCGTGCAATAGACAGTATTGCCTCCGCTTGACCGTGCGCTTGATTGATTTGTCGCTGTCGATCCGCCTCAGACTGTTTAATTACATCTTGCTTACGACCCTCGGCATTGTTGATCAATGAGTCTCTGGTCGCTTCGGACTCAAGAATTCTCGCGCGCTTTTCTCGCTCAGCACGCATTTGTTTTTCCATAGCATCAAGAACGTCTTTTGGTGGATTTATTGATTTAATTTCGTAACGTAAAACTTTAACACCCCAGGGTTGAGTGGCGTCATCAATCGCCATGACAACAGCGTTGTTGACCCGCTCTCTCTCTTCGAATGTTTTATCGAGATCTATTTTACCCACTTCTGAGCGCAAAGTAGTTTGAGCCAATTGAACAATTGCGAACTCATAATTATTAACTCCATAGGAAGCCGCCTTGGTGTCGATGACCCTATAAAACAGGACGCCATCGACAGTGACTTGTACGTTGTCTTTGGTGATACAAATCTGGGGCGGTATGTCTAACACGGCTTCTTTGAGAGCCGTTTGATAGGCGATGCGATCAACAAAAGGAATCAAGAAGTGCAATCCAGCTTCAATAGTCCGATCGTACTTACCCAGTCGTTCAATGATAAATGCAACTTGCTGCGGGACAATTTTGATAGACATGAGTACGAAAATTACCGCGAACACTAAAAATGCAATTGAAATAAAATCCATAATCACCTCTTCCTTAAATTACTTTTCTAATAAGCAAAACATTTCCGTCAATGCCCACAATGACAACGCAATCACCTTGTTTAATCTCGTCAGTTCCCAGGTTTGTCGCTAACCAGGTGGTACCTTGGTAGGTGATTCTGGTCTGTTTATGGGGAGCAATGGACTCATCAACTCGGATTTCTTTGCCAATGTCAGCAGAGAGTGTGATTGACTTCAATAATTTTTTTTGAATTTTCTTTCTAAGCGTGAAGACGCCGGCAACAGAAGTGATTGCGCACACAGCCATCTGAAGACCTAAAGTCATACCGAGTGAAGAGGCGAGGGCAGCAGCAAAACACCCAATAGCAACAAAGACGAGAAAGAAGCTTGCTGTTAGCATTTCGCTAATTAATAGTAATAAGCCTAAAACAAGCCAAAGGCTTAAGCTGTCGACGTCCATGAGTTTCCTCCGCTTTCAGATTCTTAAAGGTCTTTTTTCAAGCTTTTGCATTTTCTCATGGAAGCTATCTTGGAGTGATTTTCATAGGCGAGCAAGTCTATACACGGCAAAAAGTCTACGAGGGGGTCGCCGCCCGTGTGAAACCCGAACCTAAGGGGCTTCTAGAAAAGCACTCATCAATCAGTTTGTGGCTTTGGGTGCATTTCGCGCAGCTCCATGCTACTTTGAGCTGGTCTTAACTGATTTTTACGATTTTATCGAAGTGACAGTTTGCAGATAGGAATGGGAAACTTTTTAATCGAATGAAACTACAAAATACTTACCTCAATTTGCCGTCAATATTTTATCAGAAGGTCAATCCTTCACCTGTTGCCGAGCCGAAGCTTGTAGTCTTTAATGAGGCGCTCGCCAAAGAACTCGGCCTTGATGTGGTTCAAATGAAAAGCGCGCCGGAAGTATTTTCTGGCAACAAAATTGTTCCGGGCTCAATACCGATTGCGCAAGCCTATGCCGGTCACCAGTTTGGACATTTGAACATACTTGGTGATGGACGCGCCCATCTACTGGGTGAAATTATTGATGCCCAGGGGCAGAGATGGGATATGCAGCTAAAGGGCTCGGGGCTGACGCCCTTTTCGCGAGGAGGAGATGGTCGCGCCGCCTTGGGGCCAATGCTTCGTGAGTATATTATATCCGAAGCAATGCATGCTTTAGGAATTCCCACTACCAGAAGTTTAGCGGTGGTTACAACGGGAGAGACTGTCGATCGCGATACTCGATTGCCTGGTGCGATTCTTACACGCATTGCCGCAAGTCATATTCGCGTTGGAACTTTTGAGTTTGCCGCGGTCAAAGGCGGGGTTGAAGCTGTTAAGGCTTTAGCGGACTATTCGATTTCCCGACATTATCCAGAGCTAATTAATTCTTCGAAAATGTATCTAGCGTTTCTTAATTCGGTTATTAGAAGCCAAGCCCTTTTGATCGCAAAGTGGATGAACGTGGGCTTCATACATGGGGTCATGAATACCGACAATATGACAATCTCAGGTGAAACTATTGATTATGGTCCTTGTGCCTTTTTGGATGAATATGATTTAAGCAAAGTTTTTAGTTCTATTGATCAACGCGGACGCTATGCCTTTGGCAACCAGCCCCTGATTGCGCAATGGAATTTGGCGAGACTCGCTGAGACTTTGATTCCTTTACTCGATGATGATCAGAAGGTGTCTATAAAACTTGCAGAAGAAGCGATTGTCAGCTTTTTCGGGTTATTTCAGAAGTTTCATCTGCAAGGACAGTGTGCAAAGTTGGGTTTTGAAAAAATATATCCGGAGGATGCAAAGTTGATTCAGCAACTTTTCCAATGTATGACTCAAGCCAAGGCAGACTATACAATGATATTCCGTGCTCTTACCGAAGAAAAATTGCATCAGCACGTGGAATTTCAGCAATGGATGAAAAGTTGGGAGCAAAGAGTTCAAGCAGAGGGGCTGTCCATTGCTGATGCAGTTAAAATAATGAAAAAAAACAATCCCGTAGTGATTCCGCGGAACCATTTTGTTGAAGAAGCCTTGAAGGAGGCCTCTGTAAATTACAATTACGCGCCAATTGAAGCACTAGCGAAGATTTTAAAAGAACCCTTTAAGGAGACTTCAGAAAACACCAAGTTTCGAGAGTCTCAGCCAGGCCATTCCCTGCATTTTCAAACCTTTTGCGGGACGTAAGCGAAGAGCAAATAGGCCAGGCCAATTGCCGATTCTATATCCAATGTGAATTGCTAGCTCTGTCGAATTTGGTCCAGGAATAAGATTGGTTGCGCCAAACAGATCAAGAAACTCTTCTCTAGAAAGCCATCGTCGTCGGCGAACGATTTCATCTTCCATCATGGCGACATGTGCCGCTGGCCCCCCAAATGCAATCATTCCTAATTTTGCAAAGACGAGCAGGATTTCTTTAAGAGTCGGTTTTGACACTAATTTAGATGTCCAACTGGCGAAATTGTTGCGAAGAACTGTCAAACTCCCAGAGTTGGCCAAGTTCTAGATCAAAATAGATTCCAATAATATTTAATTGTCGTGAAGAAATAGCTTCTTGTATGAAAGGAAAGGTCCCTAGGTTTTTTAGAGAAATTTTGAGTGATTCCATTTCAGCAAATCGACATTGTGTATCCTCATCAGCATTTGGATATTCTTTGAGGACATGTCGTCTGGCCTCATAAGCAATGCCCATCCATTGGCTGATAAAGCTATTTGAGTCCTCCCCGGGGCCACGCAGGAGTGCTCGAATACCGCCACATTGTCGGTGACCAAGGATAATAATATTTTCAACTCGAAGATTTACTACGGCAAATTCAAGGGCCGAGCTTGTTCCATGAAATCCAACAGCAGCAGGCTCGCAAGGAGGAATCAGATTTGCGACATTGCGAACAACAAAGAGCTCGCCAGGGGATGCTCCAGTTAGAATTGCCGGGTCTACACGAGAGTCGCTACATCCGATGAGTAGAGTTTTCGGAGTTTGCCCCGACGTTGCAAGCCTTTGATAAATAGTATCGCTTTCGTCTTGAAGAAAGTATTTTTCGCGAAATCGCCTAAACCCAGCCATGAGTCTGTAAATTGATATATTCATAGAGATTCAGAGAGTAAACCACACCAGATTTCGAGTCTCAAGTACAAAGCGAGAGTCATTCTAATTACTGTCGGGGTTTTTCTATGACTTTTTCTTCCTGAACAAAGTAACGGAGTCCAACTAGAATGCCATACTGATCGGAGTCTTCATTTTTTTTTCTAGTTAGCGAGGCAGAATAGCGGCCTCCGAGTACCCCAGCGAATTTTTGATTGCTCCAAAATTCCCACTGCATTGCCCCATCGAAACCGTATTCTGTAATGTCTCGGGCCGAAGTGTCGATAAAATCTGGGGGCGTAAAGTCACTTGAGACAATAGAATGAGAACCTATCGAGTATGCAGAATAAAAGGCAAGGGAGGCAGAAAACGTATCAGATAACCACCATCTGTAGCCCATGGTGATGTGCATAACCTGGGTTCGCTCCACCAGATATTTTCCTGCATCTTCTCGATAGAAGAGCATTGAGGGAGAGTAAATCATTGCAATTTCAAGGCTGCCGGTATTGCTAATATCGCCAACGGCAATGAGCGCATAGGAGCCGAGATAGGAGGATTTGTCTTTCGAGCTTTTCCCTTGAAAATTTGTTTTATTGATATAGGGTCCCAAGGTGGCTGTTACTTTGCCTTCTTTTGGAGTATAAGCCAAACTTGTCTTAGGGGTTAAAAAAAAGATGGGAAGCAAGAGGACCATTAGTAACTTCATGGGTGCAGATTAAATTTGATGGCAGATGAATTTCAATGAAAATCTTTTTTAAAAACTTCTTGTTTCTTCATGTCATGATAGTGAGCCTACTTTTTAGTCCTCACATAAGGGCAGAGTCAGAACGCGGTGAGTGGGAAAAATGGTTCATAAAAAGTAATAAGGCGGTCTCAGAATGGTTTGACGGGGCTGCTGAGGGGTTAGATTTGTTTTTAGCGGGTCGAAAGTTGACAAATCGACCCAACGAATCGTTTTTAAGAATCGAAAATTCGACTCATTCTATGGAAGGACAAGAGATAACAAACTCTACCGGTCTTATCGTTAATCCGCGATTGCCAAATCTAGAAGAATTTTGGCATCTCAAGTTTTCTACCTATGATGAACAAGAAGAACGCCGAAGTGCTAAAAACGATTATTTACGGCAAACTCAGCGGCGTAAAAATTATGGAGCCTCGGTCGGAATGTTTAGAAAATTAGGTAACATTCGGACCGCGTTTCAGCCGCGCATCGAACTCCAAGATCCGCTTAAGGTGTCGCACTCTTTGACTTTTGAAAGTGTTGCCGATTCTCGAACGTTTTGGGTTAATCCTAAAATAGAATTTTATGCTAGCCCCGAAAAGGGGGTTGGTATTTTTCAGGCTTTAAATTTCAATTTCATTCTTTCAAAAGTATATGCTCTGACTCTCATCAATCAAGGTGATTACGAAGATCGGCAACATTTGTATACTGTAACGAATGGACTATCTCTGGGGCAAATACTTACCGAACAGTCAACACTCTCTTATAATATCTTATTTACGACGACGAATCGCCCTTCTTATATGCTAGAGAGTTATAACATTTCAGTTTCTTGTAGCCAGTTAATATACAAGCGTGTTTTAGACTTTCAAATTATTCCGAATGTTGACTTCGCGTACACCAATCAATTTAATGGTGTGGCCGGATTGACGGTGGTCTTCAATCTTCATTTTTGACTCTTAGTTACGGGGCTTCATGATTCAGTTATGGTATTGGTTTAAACGCAAAGAAAAATTCCTGCATTCCTTTAAGCCCGTTGTTTTAATCACGGGTTGTAGCACAGGCGTTGGTCACGCCCTTGCTACGCTATTGTATTCTCAGAATCAGTATCGGGTTGTTGTGACAGCAAGAAGCAAATCTCTGGCAGCTCTCCAGCAAACATTTAAAGAAAACGAACGATTTATGGTTCGTGCACTTGATGTTACATCAGAGCAACAGAGATCTAGTCTTATTAAAGAAATTGAAAGTTCATGGGGCGCCGTTAATATTTTGGTGAATAACGCTGGAATTAGCTATCGCGCGGTTCTTGAGCATATGACTGAGCAAGACGAGTTACATCAGATGGCAACGAACTATTTAGGGCCCGTTAATTTAATTCGCCAGGTCTTGCCAGGAATGAGAGAAATCGGAAGAGGTAAAATTATAAATATTTCATCCGTTAGTGGAATGCTCGCCATGCCGACGATGTCTTCGTACAGCGCTTCTAAATATGCGCTAGAGGGCGTAAGCGAAGCACTTTGGTATGAGGCCAAGCCTCTCGGCATTAATGTGACCTTGATTCAGCCTGGATTTATTCGCTCAAATTCTTTTCGAAATGTTTACTATACTGAAAAATCGAATCCCGAAGCTGTTAAAGGACAAATTTATGAGGACTATTATAAAAGCATGACTCCATTTGTCGAGCGCCTGATGAGCTTAAGTCTGACAAGTCCACAGGCGATAGCAAAACTTGTTTTGAAGGTTATTCAGACCGAAAATCCCCCTTTATGGATCCCAGCAACTTTAGATGCGGCTGTATTCTATTATTTGCGTCGACTTGTGCCACGAAGATTTTTGCTTCCGATTTTATTCATACTTTTACCGAAGTCACGCAGCTGGGGCAAAAGTTATACTCATCGTAGAAAACCCTAGGCAACCTCGGTTTCAAACAGTACTTTTTTCTTTTCTTCATAGCTGTCAATAAGGCTATTGAGATAGTTTTGTGCTTTGTATTTTGCTAGAGCTGGGACGGATCCTTTTTGCAAATGAAGATGAGTAATCCCTTGTTTTTTTAGCCGATCAATCTGCTTTTGATAAAAAAAGCCACCGTTCGGAGTATAAAGGACAAACTTGTTATTGATTTCAAGGTAAATGTAAAGATTGAACTCAACTTTACAGTCTCCTTTGAGATCTTGAAGTTGAATTTTTATCATATCAGAATGCTTGGACCTATCTAGATAAGGTATGAGTGGCTTGGTCGAAAAAAAAGCAAGTGCTAATTCACGTCCGAGATGGGCAGCCGTCTTCAAAAAATCAGCATATTCAAGAGCCCATGGTTCAAATTCGACTTGTTTGATGTGCAGACGTGATATATCGGTTTCTGTGACAGGCTCATCGTTGTCTTTAAGAAATTTAAAAAGTGCTTTTTGAATATTTTTGATAAAACTCTCTTCGATAGCCTCATCGTTTCCTAGGACTGCTACCAAATATCCAGAAAATCTTTTTGAATCGATAAAAATACAAGTTGGATGGACCGTCATAGAGACGTTATCAATTATATTTCCATCAAGTATTTCAACATTGCCAATGAGCGACGTCTGTGTTGCTCGTGCGATTAACGTGTCGTTTGTGCTATTCAATTTTCGAAGTTCTTGAAGCCGCTGTTGGTGGGGCGACATATTTTCGTTTAACATATGCACAGTGCCGAGCCCAGGATTGGTTTTACTTTTTCCAGAAATATACACGCCGGAGACATCATTATTCGCTTTTAAAAAAGCAGGGAGTCTGTAACTGTCGGATTGTTTTTCGCGCAGTTTTCCCGGTGTTCCTTGGGCTTTAGTACATTTGTTTATACAGCGTTCAACGGCTGGTCCGGTGATAGGAGCATAGATTTTGTAAACTGTCGGAGAAGACGTTAGATTATTAAATGACTTTGCTGACGTGGATTCGGCAAACGAAATAATTGTTACGTCAAATTTTTCTTGAATCAGTTTGGGTAAAGATAGAACTTTTTTATTTTCGTGATCTACACTAATAAGAATATAATCGTATTCTTTTGAAACCACCTGAATTAAGGCATTTTTGACATCGGAAGTTGAATAGACTTCCCAACCTCGGTTCCTCAGAAAAGTTTCTGTTGAGGTCATGGTATTAGTGTCTGACTTCAGTATTAATAGAGACTGTGAGGCCTTTGCCGTAGTAATCGTCATGTCTTCTTAACGGCAATTTTTCAAAATACATTCACGTCTAGAGCTGGCCTTAGGGTGGTATTTCGAATAAATAATTTAGGAATTTCTCACGAAAAAGGTGATAAAGTTCGACGTTCCTCTAAGTACTCGTCATAAGTAATATGATTATCATATATAACGGTCTGATCTATTTCGATAATTCTATTTGCGACGGTCTGAATAAGTTCATGATCGTGAGAAGTAAAAATGATTGTGCCTTTAAAACGTTTCAAACCTTCATTAACGGCACTGATGCTTTCAAGGTCCAAATGACTGGTCGGCCCATCAAGCAACAGAATATTGGCCCCAGACAACATTAACATCGAAAACATGCAGCGAACTTTTTCTCCACCAGATAAAACCTTTGGCCTTTTTAGAGCATCATCTCCACTAAATAACATTTTTCCAAGAAATCCTCGCAAGAAAGACTCATCTTTATCATCAGAGTATTGGCGCAGCCATTCTACTAGGGAGGATTCGTCTCCTTGAAAATACTTTGAGTTGTCGGTCGGAAAATAGGCACGAGTCGTGGTAATACCCCAGGAAATTGAGCCAGAGTCAGGAGCGAGTTCATTTGCAAGCATATCTAAAAGAAGAGTTTTTGCGAGGTCGTTGCGACCAAGTAAAACAACCTTGTCTCCTTTTTTTAAAGTAAAACTGATCTCTTTGAGCAAAGTTACTTCCTCTATCTGTTTACTTACTTTTTCAATGCAGACGATGTCATTGCCGACGTCTCGCTTGGGTTCAAAGTGGATAAAAGGGCTTCTGCGCGAGGAAGCTGGTAGATCATTAAATTCAAGCTTCTCCAGTTGTTTCTGACGAGATGAAGCTTGTCTTGATTTTGAGGCATTGGCACTAAAGCGTGCGATAAAATTCTTTAAGTCTTCTGCTTTTTCGCTACTTTTCTTGTTTTGATCTGTGAGCAATCGTTGTTTGAGTTCGCTTGCTTGGCGCCAAAAATCGAAATTTCCTGTATAGGTAGTTACCTTTCCAAAATCGATATCTGCAATGTGCGTACAGACCTTATTTAAAAAATGACGATCATGTGAAATGACTATGACTGTGTTTTCAAAATTAAATAAAAACTCTTCTAACCACTGGATTGCATAAATATCCAAGTGATTTGTTGGTTCGTCGAGCAATAAGATATCTGGTCTGCCAAAGAGAGCTTGGGCTAAAAGAACTTTAACTTTTTCGCTGGCATTGAGATCTTTCATCAGTTTTCGATGAAAGGTTTCGTCAATACCAAGGCCTGCGAGCATGACCCCGGCTTCGGATTCAGCCTCCCAACCATTGAGTTCCGCAAATTCGGCTTCAAGTTCAGAAGCACGAATGCCGTCTTCTTCCGAAAAATTCTGATTAGCATAAAGCAGCTCTTTTTCTTTTATGATTTTGAAAAGCTTTTCGTTACCCATCAATACCGTGTCTAAAACGCTGTATTGGTCATACGCATAGTGATCCTGCTTTAAGATTGATAGGCGCTTGTCGGGATCACGGATGACTTCACCTGTATTAGGTTCGATTTCATTCGCTAGAACTTTAAAAAAAGTGGATTTTCCAGCTCCATTTGCGCCGATGAGGCCATAACAGTTGCCGGAAGTGAATTTTACATTCACGTCTTCAAAGAGCTTTTTTCCGCCAAATCGCAGGCTGACATTTGTCGTGCTAATCATATCGACGCAGTTGTAGGACTGTTCGGTCAAAAAGTCCACTTTTATGAAATTTATACTTGATCACTACAGGTATTGGATTGAAGCTGTAATCCATGATTCGGTCTGTTTTAAGCGGTTTTTAATTAAATTACTAAAGTTATTCTAACAAAAAGGTAGGAGTATTTTATGTCTGAAGATTTAAAAGCGGAACTAGAGCGCCTTAAGGCCGAAAATGAAGCATTAAAAAATAAGAAACAAGGCCGTGGAACTTTATCGATGAAAGTGAGTGAAAAAGGGGCTTTGTCGGTTTATGGGATGGGGCGTTTTCCGGTAACTCTTTACAAAGAGCAATGGCTTAAGCTTTTGGGAATTGCCGATGATATAAAAAAATTCATCGATGAGAATGATGATCGCCTTAAAACGAAAGAGTAAGTTCTAAAATTGATACAAGACACTCTCAAGGTGAGCCGCTAAAAAGAATTGTGGTGTACTGTTTGACAGTGTCTTGAGAGTTTCAATTTTAAAGGAGATAATAAAGACATATAGTACGTTTGTTGTGTGCCGAATTGAGATTTAAAATAGAGACGGAAGGTATTCTCATGGTACGTATTCAAGATAAAAATGTCTTCTTAA
This sequence comes from Pseudobdellovibrionaceae bacterium, assembly GCA_016719575.1. Taxonomy (GTDB): domain Bacteria; phylum Bdellovibrionota; class Bdellovibrionia; order Bdellovibrionales; family Bdellovibrionaceae; genus JACMRP01. The sequence goes on from JADJYV010000013.1 coordinate 53,017, forward strand.
TCGTCAGCGGTAATGCACATAGAACAACTAGGGTGACAGAGGTCATTAATAAACACTACTCTAACTGCTCAATATTTCATGCGTCAGATTGGTTCGATACGAAATATAAAATCGACAATATTTTTCCGAAGATTATCTTTGTTGATGAATACTTACCAAAAATTTCTGGCATGGAAGTCGTTGCAAAAATCCTGCGCGAAAAAAACAATTCGCATATCAGTATCGTTATAATGTCAGTTGTCGCCGATCATGACCTGTATCCCTCTGGGGGGCGCGTGCAATATCTGACGGAGCCCGAGTCTGAGATGGCGATCGTAGCATGCGTATCGAAAATAATCACTCCAAAAGAGTCCGTGTCACACAAAGAGTATAACTTGAGACATTTGAGCGCGGGGGAAATTCTTTTTAAAGAGGGAGAAGAGACAGAAGCAGTCTATATAGTAAAAGATGGAACCTTGCGCGCCTATTCGGATACAATGGTCGGTGGGCGGATCACTCTTGGCAATATTTCCGCGGGTGAGTTTGTTGGAGAGATGGGGCATTTTAATCATGAACCACGATCTGCAACTGTAGAAGCCGTGACAGAGGTGGAATTAGTAGAAATTCCTTTAGCATCATTAGAAAATGTTATTTTCTCCAAGCCATCATGGGCGAAGGCACTCGTAAAAACTCTTTCGCAGCGTCTAAAGCGGGCAAATAAGGTACTAACTGGTTAGTTTCATCTGATTGATAAGATCTCGTACTCCAAAGTTTGTCCTCGGCTCTCTACGAGAGCAGTGTCTCCGGCTCTGAGCCCCAGCAGAGCTTCTCCAAGAGGGCTATTAGGCGTTACAACCTGAATTCTAGCGCCTTCAAAAGTAAGATTTATTCCTCCACCTTTTGGCAGAAAAAAGTAGAGTCCCTTTTTGCTATTGCATTCAACTTCTACAAGAGCCGTAGCGGATACGGGATCACTTTCTTTAAAGACTTTGGGCTCGATATGTTTGAAAGTGACAAGAAGGTCTTCCGTTTCGGAAATTCTTTTAGATTGCGCACCAGCAAGGTAAGAAGCCTCGAGCCCGCGGGTGTCATACTCATTTTCTGGTTTGCTTTCTTCGTGAGTCGCTGCCTCTCGAGTGGCTTTCTCTGCCTCCCTAAGTACTATAAGATCTTTTTCGAGGGATTTTCGTATTTCTTCAATTAGTTTGTTTTTATTCAAAGAGGTTCCTTTCATAACAACAAAAGAACAAGGTGTTTTGTATGATAACTGAATTCATAATCCGAAAAGCGTTAGGTTGCAAATACCTTCCATTTTAAAACAGTACCACAGCAAGTGATTCTTGTTGCAAAAGCAGTGAGTTTTCGAGGAAATTAACCAACATGCATAAACAAGATTCAAATTTTTTAGAGGTCCTTAGACAAAACTTTTCGATGACTTCATTTCGACGTGGACAACTGGAAATCATCGCATCAATTTTGCAAAAGAAAGATGTTCTTGCTGTACTCCCTACTGGTGGTGGGAAATCTCTTTGCTACCAATTTCCAGCTGTATACCTGAAACAATTGGTTGTTGTTGTTTCGCCGCTAATTGCATTGATGAAGGACCAGGTTGAATCTCTCAAAAAGATAGGTGCCCCTGCAGGCTGTCTTTATTCTGGACAATCTGATTTTGAAAAAAGAGCGGTTTTTAGTGAAATTGAGAAGGGCGGATTGTTTATTTTATATCTTTCCCCAGAAAGGATTCAAAAAGAGGGATTTCGTCGGTGGATTCAAAACCGTGCAATTGCATTATTTGCAGTTGATGAAGCCCATTGTGTTTCCCAATGGGGACACGACTTTAGAGAAGAATATAGTCAACTGCGTATTTTAAAAGACTTAAGACCGGACGTTCCAGTACTTGCACTTACTGCCTCGGCAACTCCGACGGTCCTGGACGATATTTCTAGGAATTTAAACTTAGGTAATCCTGAGAGGATGGTGCATGGGTTTTATCGCCCGAATTTGTATTATCAAGTGGAGAAGTGTGCTGATGATGAAACGAAGCTGTCGTGGGTTTCCCAGGCCTTAAAAATGACACCAGTAGGGCGGATTTTAATTTATTGCGGCACGCGCCGAATCACTGAAGAGCTCGCTGGGTATTTACAAGAAAACACTCAAGGGGTGGGTTTTTATCATGCTGGCCTTTCGACAGCTGACAGAAATCAGACACAAAAGCTCTACTCGGATGGGGAGTTGCGTATTTTAGTTGCAACCAATGCTTTTGGGATGGGAATAGATCAGCCTGATGTTCGTTTAGTAATTCATTTTCAAATGCCTGGAAATATTGATTCGCTTTACCAAGAAATGGGAAGGGCCGGTCGCGACGGGGCACCATCCACCTGCTTGATGTTGTATTCAAAGAAGGACAAGGGTTTGCAATCCTATTTTATAGACAGTTCTGAGGCTCCTAAGGCGATAAAAAATTTGCGGTGGCGAAATCTTGAGGCTTTAGTAAGTTATTCAGAGGGGAGCGAATGCAGGCATTCTGAAGTTTTAACCTATTATAAAGACTCACAGCGAATTGGACGTTGCGGGCATTGTGACAGCTGTGATCCCCAGTCCTCTCGAAAGGTGCAAAGATTTATTAAATCCCCTGCCGTCATTTTGAAGAAAAACAAAAAGAAATCTTCTGAAAGTCTAACGTTAGACCAAGAGCAACAAAATCGTTTTGAGATTTTGCGTCATTGGAGAAAACAAAAATCCATCGAACTGGATGTTCCAGCTTTTGTTATTTTCAGCGATCAAACACTGCGCTTGTTGGCAGTTAAAAACCCTCAAACACTAGAAGAATTTGAGGGCGTTTATGGAATTGGTCAATCGAAATTAGAAAAGTTTGGATGGGATGTTTTAGCAGAGTTACAAGAGTAGTTACTTAGCGAGTTAAAGTATCGCTCTTTTGTGATTGAGCAAACTTAATAAGAACTCTTTGGTTGTTAGCAATTTCTTGGTAGATCTGTGAATAGTTCTTTAGAACCTTTTGAGTGTATTCACCTTTTCCTGGTTGGCTTGTGGAGTCGATGCTATTAATCGTGCGGCTAATTTTTCGCATGTTTTTGGGGCCCATATTATAGGCGGGGACATAGTGATGAGCTCGGCTTTCAAAATCCGAACGCAAATAGGAAAAATAAGCGATTCCAACTTTTATATTCGTGATTGGGTCATAGAGAGTGTTGTCGCCATTCCATGGAATTTTATATTTTTTTGATATCCATTCCCCGGTTCGCGGAAGAATTTGCATTAAGCCGACTTCTCCACGAGACCCTTTGGCCCTTGAGTTAAATCGACTTTCGGTTTGAATGATAGCTAGGACAAATATTGGGTCTAACTCTCGTTTTTTACATTCATCGATCAGAGTTTGAGTGATTTGGGCTGCCCATGCTCCCCATTCTGGCCCCATAGAGGACTCAATCTTTTTGTAAATCAAATAATTTAGGTATTGCTCGCCTTCAAATTTTTCGGCAAGGCTCCCTTTATAAAAGGTACCTAGAAGCTCACGGGCCTGGTCTCGGCGCGAACTTTCGTCGATTTCAGGCATATTTAGGGTCGAAAACTCGACAAGAGTCATATTCTGAAACATTAATGAAAGCAGGCCAATGCCTGATAGGATCAATGTTATTGCAACGCGCTTGTTATTTACGTTCATATGACTATCTTATCGGCATTTTTTTTGAAATTTTTAGACCTAAGTTGAGTCACTTTTTGTCACAAAATGAGGCGCACAGTCCTTCAATAAGTGCACTATTTTTTAGTTATTTCTTCGAACGCGGAAAGCCCTTTGCTATGAATAGTTACATAGAATATGATTTTCAAATGGCAGACTTAGAATCAAAAAGAATATTTTTAGTTGCAACTTCAAATTCCGATACTAACCGTGAGTTAGAGATGCTGATAAAAAGTCAGGTAAATGGAGCAACTGTTTTTTCTGCTATTGACGGTCTTGATGCAATGCTCAAGTGCGAAAACGTTCCGCCGCACGTGGCGATACTCGATTATAATCTTCCGAAAGTCAGTGCCATTGATTTAACTCAAAAGCTTTTTCACTGTAAGGAGCGTGCCGCGATTATTATTCTTTCGCCACTTCACGACCAGGAGCACTTCATTGATGAAGTAGTTACTGGTCAAGTGCAATTTCTTTCAGGAACAAGCCATGTCGCTGTTTTTGGTAGTCATATCGCGAGGGCGTTGAATTGGGTATCAAACGAGGCAGAATCTATTTATCATCTGCGGTTTTTGGGGCCGAACGAATCTCTCATTAAAGAGGGCGAAAAGGCTGACTTTGTATATTTGGTAAAAAGCGGTGAGCTCAAGGCCTACAAACACGATGGAGAGCAAGAGGTCATTCTTGGAACCATCCAGGCTGGAGAGTTTGTTGGAGAGATGGCCTATATTAATGGAGAGGCAAGGTCAGCCAATGTCGAAACAACGACTCAGTGCGAACTAATAGAAATACCCAGCGAAAGTTTGGATGTTGTGTTATTTTCAAAGCCTGCTTGGTCAAAAGCTTTGTTGAAAACCTTATCAAAACGACTTAAAAACTCAAATGACCTGAAGACCTTTAGGTCTACTTAACCTTTTTCAATTAGGGCATTTGGTTTAATGAAAAATCTAATCTGGCTTTTTGTAGCTGTTTTTCTCATTTGTAGCTGTACTTCAAAAAAAGAAATCGGGACAAAAGAAAATCCAATTAAGATTGTTTTGGTTCCAGGGCAAGATACACACGCTTTAGAAGAGAATGGCAAACTTTTAGAAGCTTATTTGCGCAAAGTAACGGGACTACCAGTGGAAGTGACAGTTCCATCTAGCTTTATCGCCGTGATTGAGGCTTTAGGCTCAAAGAGAGCAGACATGGCCATAATAAACACCTTTGGTTATCTATTAGCGCACGAGAGGTACGGTGTTGAGGTCGCGCTTACCGGAGTCTACAAGGGGCGAGATGTGTACTGGGGGCAAATCATCGCGCGCAACGACGGCCCAAAATCTATAAAAGATCTAAATAATAAAAAAATTGCCTTTGTAGATCCTTCTTCAGGATCAGGATATGTCCTTCCGAGCAAGCTTTTAAAGGACGAAAAAGTCACGCCAAAAGAAGTCGTTTTTGCTGGCCGGCACGATAGCGTAGTAACTATGGTTTATCAAAAAAGAGTCGATGCGGGAGCTACTTACCATACACCAGCTGACAATGGGGTCCCGCAGGACGCACGAAAGTTAGTCTTGACCCAGTTTCCAGATGTTTTTGAAAAGATAGTCATTCTTGCAAAAACGATGGCCATTCCCAATGACCCGATTGTTGTTAGAAAAGATTTTCCTGCAGATTTAAAGAAAACGATGCTAGAGGCTTTTAAGAATATATCCAAAAATGAAGAAGGAAAAAAAATTATCTATGACTTGTACCATATGGATAATTTCAAAGAAGCAAACATTGCAGATTACGAAAAAGTTGAAAAGATGCTGTTAGACCTTGGAAAATCGGCTCAAGATTTAGTAAAATAATCCTAAAAAATAATTTTGTTGGGTGAAAAGTAGTAGCAAGTAAGGCCCTGTGATTGGGATTATCACGCTCCATCGCTCTTTATTGTGAAACAAATGAAGGCCGGTTATTAAAAAAACAATCGGTCCTAGAAAAACCAAGGCCAGTAGGGTCCCGTATCCAGTCAGCAAAGCAAAGCCAAATACGATTTCAATTGTCTTTACCGACGGCATGATAAACTTACTTTGAACACAAATGTTAGTGAAGTGATCGATAAAGTCTGCAGATTTAGGAATGGCCTTCCATTTAAAGAAATCGTTGAGCCCCCAAAACAAGAGTTGGAGTCCAAGAGCCCAGCGGCATCCGATTTCAAGCCATTCCATCATGAATGTAGCCTTATTTGCCGGTTAAGGCTTTCTTGAGATTCGTATCAAGCAGCTCTAAGAAGGGTTCTGTATTCATGTACTGGTCTGGGTTAACCTTATCTCCATGAACACAAACTGCCAGGTCTTTAGTCATCTTTCCTGATACAACTGTTTGAACACAAACCTTTTCAAGGGTTTGAGCAAATTTAATTAACTCAGAATTGTTGTCTAATTTGCCACGGTGCTCAAGGCCACGGGTCCAGGCAAAAATGGAAGCGAGCGGATTCGTAGAGGTTGGTTTTCCTTGCTGGTGGAGGCGGAAGTGACGAGTGACAGTTCCGTGAGCCGCCTCAGACTCCATAGTTTTTCCATCAGGCGTAATTAACACAGACGTCATTAGACCAAGAGAACCGAACCCCTGAGCGACCGTGTCAGACTGAACGTCCCCATCATAGTTTTTACAGGCCCACACAAAGTTTCCATTCCATTTAAGGGCAGAGGCAACCATGTCGTCTATCAAGCGATGCTCGTAGCTAATTCCTGCCTTTTCAAAAGTTGTTTTGAACTCTTTATTATAAAGCTCCTCAAAAATATCTTTAAATCGGCCATCATACTTTTTTAAAATCGTGTTTTTACTTGAAAAGTAAAGTGGCCATTTTTTTGTTAGAGCCATATTGAAACAAGAGCGAGCAAAGCCGCGAATAGATTCGTCGGTATTGTACATTGCCATGGCAATGCCATCCCCTTTGAAGTTGTAAACTTCGTGGGAAATTTTTTCGCCAGACTCTCCTTCAAATGTAATAGTCAATTTGCCCTTGCCCTTAGTTACAAAATCAGTGGCACGGTATTGATCGCCAAAGGCGTGGCGACCAATGCAAATGGGCGCTGTCCAGTTCGGGACAAGTCGGGGGATATTATCGCAAATAATCGGTTCACGAAAAACAGTGCCATCTAAAATATTTCTGATAGTTCCGTTTGGTGACTTCCACATTTGTTTTAAGTTGAACTCTTTAACTCGAGCTTCATCCGGAGTGATTGTTGCGCACTTAATGCCGACATTATATTTTTTAATTGCCTCAGCTGCCGCCACGGTGACTTCGTCATTTGTTTCATCTCGATGTTCAATTCCGAGATCAAAATACTTTATTTCCATTTCGAGATAAGGGGTTATAAGTTTGTTTTTGATAAACTTCCAAATGACACGAGTCATCTCGTCGCCATCAAGCTCAACTACTGGGTTGGTGACTTTAATTTTTTGCATACAAAACTTCCATTCAAAGTGATTGTTTTTTGGATAATATAGTTGTTTCATTTTTGAAAGTCGATATGGATTTTAAACTGAAGAACCTTTTTTAGGCAGGTGGTTATGAGAATTTTGATTCTAAATGGCAGTATTCACGGGGCCGCTGGAAACAGTGGGCTCATTGTTCGCAGGCTGAGAAAAACACACTCGGACGTTCAATGGGATCTTGTCAATTTAAAGAGCTCTTCCTACGGAAAAGGACTCCTTGCAAAGCTAAAAAAAGCGGATGCCGTCTTGATTTTAACAGGGACCTATTGGGACTCATGGGGGAGTCCACTGCAAAGATTCTTGGAAGAGGCCACAGTTCTTGAGGCCGATGCAAGCGTTGTTGGAAAACCTGTAGGAGCCTGCGTTTTAATGCATTCCGTAGGAGGAAAAGAAGTTCTCTCTCGGTTACAGGGGGTACTTTCAACCATGGGTTTTCTGATTCCACCAATGAGCGGCATGGCCTACTCCCTCTCGGGGCAGCTATCGGCAGCGCACCGAAATAAGCATGCTCAGGATTTTTGGCTTTTAGAGGACTTGGACATCATTGTCAAAAATTTGAAAATTGCCTCGGAGAAGAAATTTAATTGGCAATCTTGGGCGGTGGACCGAAAAAATTTTCGGGAAAATTGGGTTCGCTAAAAATGCCCCGCCTCTGCGGGGCATTGAGTTGTTTTTGTCTAAACTTTCATTGCTGAAGTAAGATCACGCACTTTGTTCGAATCAAAGTTTTGTCCAACAAAATCCCAATTTACATGAGTCCAAAATGTCTCAAGAAATTTTTGGCGAAGATTGCGGTAATCTACGTAGTACGCATGCTCCCAGACGTCGGCTACCAAAAGCGGGCGAGGACCATTGTTTGTGAATGGAACCTGAGCATTTGAGGTAGAGACTAAGCTCAATTTCCCTGCAGTATCAGCGCAGAGCCATATCCAACCCGAACCAAAGGTTTTTACTCCACCTTCAATAAATTTTTCTTTGAGTTGATCAAGCCCACCAAAATCACGAGCGATGGCCTCGGCTAGTTTGCCGGAGACTTTTGCTTCAGTACTTGTTTGCATACAGTTCCAGAAGAAAGTGTGGTTCCATGCCTGAGCTGCGTTGTTGAAAATGGCACCTGTGGAAGATAACACAATCTCTTCTAGGGATTTTCCTTTAAGGGATGCATCCGTTTCGATAAACTTATTTAAATTATCGATATAAGCTTTGTGATGCTTTTCATAGTGGTATGTCATCTGCTCTTCCGACAGAAATGGCGCAAGTCCTGTTTTAGCGTAAGCAAGAGTAGGAAGTTTAAACATAAAGGTCTCCTTCATTGTTAGAGAAGCTAACTATAGCCAGGAAAATCCCACAAGGTCCAATTTAAATTCTCTCTGCCAAAATATTTCTGACAAAGGTAGAGTGGATAGATACTGCTGTAACATTTTTTTACCTAAAGTAAATGTTTTTTCCTATGGCAAAAGGTGTTAACTCTAGCAGAAATGAATGAGGAAGTTTTAGCACAGCAGATTGCCTATGATCTCTATCAGCCTGGATTTGACCTTGCCTTCGTGTCACACCGAGGAAAAATTTATTACGCTCACCATCCTCAGGCCCTTGTTTCTCCTTCTTCTGCTGTGGTGACTCTCTTGCAGGGTGTTTTTGAAAAATATATTGACCACTCATTTTTTATTTTGAGGAATAGAATTTATACGACCTCGTTGCCGCAACACCGATGTCTCGGGATGGTTAAAGTAGTTGCGAAAAGAATTTCGGGAGAAATCGTTCCAACGGATCATAGGGTGGAGGTCGTTCTTGAGAAAATGAGCGTGGGCGCGGGGCAGGCTCTTCTTCAGTCAAAATATTTGAGTTCTGAAAATCTCTGGAGTTTGACCAAAGTGGCATCGCTTTATGAGGGTTCTCGCCTTAAATGGGCAAGGGCCTTGGCCGACCTCAATGTTCGAGGCGAAGTTCTTCATGATTACAATCGTGATATAGCTTGTCTTCTTGTGGATAAGTCTGGGGATCTTCTGAGTTACGGTATAAATACTAATTCGAGGAATAAGACCCTCCATGCCGAGATCAATATGGTCCAAAAATTTTTCAACGAGAAAGGGAAAAAAATACCAGAAGGGTCTGAGATCATAACGACTCGCAAGCCGTGCCCAATGTGCGCTGCGATGATCTATGACTGGTGCGAAAATCCCGAATCTCTAAAAATTTATTTTGCTGAAGAGGATAAGTCCTCTCGCCGGACAGTATTGGATTCTGTGGCGCAGTGGATACGCCTAGACAATGACTAAAAAATTTGCTTTAAGTTGGGCTTTTTCAAGGAGAGATTTATGGAGTATGCGGGATTTTGGCGGCGATTTGGAGCAATGATTATTGATGGCCTTATTATTGGCTGCCTTGGGTTAGTGCTTGGAATTGTTTCTTTCAATCATTATTCAGTCGCGTTCGTTGTCTCTCTGCTTTACGAGCCAATTTTTGACTCTTCCTTTTTGCAGGCAAGTCCCGGCAAAGCCTTATTAGGGATGCGAGTGACAGACTTACAGGGACAACGAATCATTTTTAAAAAGTCATTTGTTCGTTATGTAATGAAAATCATTAGTGGCGGTTTATTTATGATCGGTTATTTCATTCAGCTCTTTACAGAAAAAAGGCAAACCTTGCACGACTTTGTTGCTGAAACCTTGGTTGTTCGCGGCGAGGTTAAAAACGTGAATTTCTTTAGGGCTTGGTATGAGCAGGTGCAAGATATTCTTGGTATGGTCGAAAAAGTTCCTAAAAGCCAATCGCCATCAAATGCACCGATAGAAACAGCTGCAACGCCAGCGGATTTGGCAGCCTTGTATGAGCTGTATCAAAAGGGAATTTTTACGGAGTCAGAGTACGTAGAGAAGCGAGAGCAGCTACTTAAGAAACTGCAGTTATAGAAAAAGGCTCCGCAACCGGAGCCCAAAAAACATTACTTGCTCGAAGTTTCAAACATAGAAGAAGCATAGGGCCCTTTAGTATGACCATTTTTGTTGTTCGGCTTAACGCCGGCAATACGCCAAAAGTAGTGCTTGCCGCCGCTCAAGTTACTGATTTCAATAGAGTTTCCATTGAAGAGATGTTCTTCTTTAACAAGCCATTTAAAGCCCGGATCTGTTGCCACCTGAACATGGAAGGCTGGAGTTTCTGAGGACTCTTTCCATTTCAGCGTGACTGATCCCGGAGCTACTTTTTGATAATATGTAGGAGATTCGAGTGCTGGCTTCTCCGGAGGTTGTGCGAGAGTTAGATTGGACTGTGGGGGCGGGAAAAGCGCATTCATTTCGCGTTCAAGGTTTGCATCGCTTGCAACAGATTGAGCGGTTAAAGCTAGAGTTGAGGCAAAAATAACTATAGAAACTAAAAATTTCATAAACGTTGTCCTTTATTTAACTTGAGCCTCAAAGTAATTGAAAAATGCGATGAAGGAAACTCAAAATTTCACTTCCTTCTTTACGTTTTATGGCTAACAGTGTTAGACAGATCTGCGGTTTTGCGGATGATCGCCGCCGAAGGGCCTTTCGGGGTCTAATGGGGGAGGAAAGTCCGGACTCCAAAGGGTAGCGCAAGGGGTAACGCCCCTCTGCAGTAATGCAAGGAACAGTGGAACAGAGAGAATGTCCGGGGCATTGAGCCTGACACCGGGAACGGGAGGGTCAGGGGAGCTGCCGGAGTGAAAACAGCCAAACTCTGCGCGGAGCAAGATCAAATAGGGGAGCACAAGTACCACGACCCGTGGGTGGCTTCCGGGTAAGATCGCTTGAGGGTGTCAGTGATGGCACTTCTAGAGGAATGATCATCCAAATTCATCGGGAAACTTTTGGGACCAGGTGAGTAGGACAGAATCCGGCTTATAGCAAAACCGCGCTCCCACTTTCGTTATTTCTGCTTCATATTAACGGGTGCGATGCATGGAACGATCAAAAGCTTATGACCTGCTTGGCGGTGAGACCGCGCTCAGAAATTTGGTCCATCGATTTTATCAAATTATGGACACAAATTCCGAAATGAAGTCTCTGCGCGAAATGCATCCAATGGATATTCAGACCTCTGAGGACAAGCTTTTTATGTTTTTATCCGGGTGGCTAGGTGGTCCGAATCTCTTTATTGAGGCATATGGTCACCCCCGACTTCGCGCACGTCACTTGCCATTTTCGATTGGCAAGAGAGAGCGAGACCAGTGGATGCTTTGTATGGTTCAGGCTTTCGATGATTGCAAAATATCAGAGCCCTTACGCTCGGAACTCTTGCATTCTTTGCTTAACCTTGCGGACCACATGCGAAATCAAAAAGAAGACTAAAGCCTAGTAGGGGTCTTCCTTCCCAACTGAACCTTCTCTTGTTAAACTGCAAGTGTGCAACCTCTTATGCCCTTTCATCCGTCAGAAAAAAACTTTTCTTTGTCCGGAGAGCTCGTCTCTAAGGGATGTGAGATTATTGTTGAATTCTGTCTTTCGGATCCCAAGAATTTGTTTGAATTGCCGAATAGTTTTATCCGTAAGGAGCCTTTGTCTAAGCAGGAGGGGCTGTGGCAGTCCACTTGTTTTGAGGTTTTTCTAAGTCCTCTCGGTCATTCCCAGTATTACGAGTTCAATTTTGCACTGACGCCAGCATGGAATGTCTATGTATTTGATGCTTACCGAGAGCCACAGCCGCCTCGGGGAACTGCAGACTTTGCGCTAAAAGAAATGCATTGGAACAAACAGCAAAGCCAACTTACTGTGAAGCTAGAAAGTACAACTCGGTTGCCGTTGTTTCAGGCGAGTTTGACGGCAGTCCTAGAAGAGAAAAACAGCAAAAAACATTACTGCGCTTTAACACATCGCGGATTAAAGCCGGACTTTCACCTGCGCGAGAGCTTTACATTGCTTCGGGGAGAAAAAAAATGAAAATGGGACTCGAGGTCTTACTAAACGACAAAGAACTCATTCGAAGTCTAAAAAAGAAAAAAGTTTCTTTGGTCTGTCATCCCGCTAGCGTTGATGAGAATTTAAATCATAGCATAGACTTGCTCCAAAAAAAGATAGGCTTGGCTTCGGCATTTGGTCCACAACACGGGGTTAAAGGGGAGAAGCAAGACAACATGATAGAAAGTGGAGACTTTATTCATCCAGACTACAAAATACCGATTTTTTCTCTCTACGGAACCGTTCGGACACCGACACCAAAAATGATGGAGACCTTTGATGTGCTCTTGTTCGATCTGCAAGATTTGGGTTGTCGCATATACACTTTTATCACAACGTTACTTTATGTGATGCAGGAGTGTGCTCGCCATAATAAGCAGATCATAATTTTAGATCGCCCGAACCCCGCGGGGCGCGAGGTCGAGGGTTTTAGCCTAAGAAAAGGGTGGGAGTCTTTTGTTGGAGCTGCCGAATTTCCGATGCGACACGGACTGACTGTTGGGGAAATGGCTCTATACTATAAATCGCACTTTGCATTAGATGTGGATTTGAAAGTCATTAAAATGAAGGGCTATGATCCGCAAAAAAAGCCTGGCTTTGGTTGGCCTAGCGATAGAGCATGGGTTAATCCTTCGCCGAATGCGCCAACTTTGAATATGGCTAGAGCTTATAGTGGCACTGTGATGATTGAGGGGACCACTCTAAGTGAAGGGCGGGGTACAACCCGGGCTCTCGAGCTCGTTGGTGCTAGTGATATTAATTATTCAGAGATAATAAGGTTGATGAGAAAAAAAGCACCGCAATGGATGAGAGGTGCGATCGTTCGAGAATGTTATTTTGAGCCAACCTTCCACAAACATGAAAAAAAACTTTGTCATGGATTCCAAATTCACACAGATTTACCGACATACAGTCCGACTGAATTTAAGCCCTATCGTGTGATCGCCCTAATGTTAAAGTGCATTCGTGAATTGTATCCAAGCTACTCGCTTTATCGCGAGTTTGCGTATGAGTACACCACGGGCCGTCTCGCTTTTGATGTCATAAATGGTAGTACCGAGCTTCGTGAGTGGATTGAGGATGTCAAAAAGACAGCGGCTGATTTAGATCGATTACTAAAAAAAGATGAAAAAAAGTGGCTAAAGATACGGGAAAAATATTTGCTCTATTAAAAACAGTTGCAGTTCGCTCGCTCATTATTTAGATCCTGGCAGCGTACATTTTTGCCACGATAATTCATTTCAATTTCTGATAAATCACCATTTCTTTCAACATAGTAAATTTCAGCACCATGGAAATACACACCTCGTCGTGCTTCTTCTTGTAAGGTGATTTGTCCCTCATTCTCCAGGCTTGCGATGAAGGTGTCCGTTGGATTTTCGGTCTGCTCGGGTGGCAAATGGATTAAAACAGGAAGGTTTTCTGTATCCACAGAGTAGTACTGGAGTTGTCGGCGGACCGCACCTTCGCCATCGGCTTCGACTTCAATACGAATGCGGCGCTTTTCGCCGTTAGGCAGGTTGATGTGGATATTTTTCCAGTCCAGGCTTGTTTCAATGACTTCCCCTAGCGAAGAAAACAACGAGGATTGCAGTTCTTCAAGGGTAGGCCTTGCATTGTCATTTAGAGAGTTGTGAATTTCTAGACATTGGCCAATTTCTTGTAAACGTGGGCTAAAGTTTATTGAACTTGAGACTTTGGCTGGCGGCAGGGAGCCCTCTAGATTGGGAGAATCTTTTGGGGAGGCTATAGGGAATGCTGGAATAATTTCCGTCTCGGCTTTATCAAATTCGGCTGAAGCAGGTTTTGCAGAGTGATTTTGCTTCAAAAAGAAGAGAGCCGCCCAAAGGGCAGCTCCGACAATTACTGTAAGTAAAAAGTATTTACGCATATTATTCATACTGAGGGCAGTTGGAATTTGCAGGAGCAAAACCCCATCGAGTCTCAACATTTTCGTTTGGATTCGAAGAAATATCTCCGCTGAGTGCTTTAATAGAGTAGGAATATAGAGAAATAAATTTTCCTGGCGAGTACTGAATATCAGGGCAGTGGGCGAAAGCAGGCTCTAGATCTTTGATCCGTTGCTTTTTTGTAAAGCCAAAGCCCCCGCCAACATCAATGAGTTGTTCGAGTGTAGTCATAATTCGTTTGTCTCGAGAAGGAGTTGAATAAGCATCGTAATCTGCGGCATTCATGCAGGCTCCACCATGTGCTAAACGAATTTCTTCTGCCTTTAAAATAATACCCACTCGGGTGTTTACCAAATTACAGAGATTAGCGAGTTGTCGAGCTATATTTTCGCCCTTGCTTTCAGGGCGCATCGCCAAATGATTTTGAACATCAGCAGTCCATGTCGAAAGATTTCTCTGGGTGCTTTGAGCATAGCTTTCGCTGTTTTGTTGGGCCTGTACTTTCCCAATACTAGAAAATTGCTCCAAAGAATATCCAGGAATTTCACTCATTGGCGCGTTGTAGTGTAGAGGTTGAAGCCAATTTCTGAATCCAGTACTCGTCTCTACAGGCATAAACACCAAGCTTGATGTTGTATTGAGATTTCGTACCGCCTTGGGAACGGTGGAGCCAATTAAAAATATAGCACCTGTTTCGGAGACATTTTTAACGAGTTCCGCATGTCCGGGATCTTCTTTGACCGTTCCTCCAAAAATTCTACTAAAGATGTTGTCACGAGTGATTCGTGGCCGACTCCAGACTGTACCTGCTCGAATATAATTTCTGTGAACTGCGACCGGATAGGTGTCATTTGCGAGTGATTTAGTACTGACAACGTCTTCGAGCCAACCCATAAATTTTCGCAGCCGCGCATGAGGATCTTTAATGGAATCAAAGCGAGACATTTGATTTGTTATCATTTGCGGCCCCCCGGTGGGGTCTTTGATCGCGAATGGCAATTTGTTTTCGAAGGCAAAAATGATTCTTGCATTATACACGGCATCAGCGCAGTCGGTTTCGATATCCTTGTAAGGACCTCGGGTAAAAAAATCTTCATTAAATGAAGTGCTTATCCAATCTGAATACTTTTGCTCCCATTCAGGGTTCCAATTTTGGGATTCTTGCCAAATTGATGCCTTTGCGGGCATCGAGCCACAGAGCCCAATAAAAATGACGAATTTCAATAAGCTAATCTTCATGAATCCTCCCGAATATTGAGTTGAAGAGCAGAAAATATGCCATAATAATTTTTTTCAGGTCAAATGTCGTACTGGTAGGTATAAGCGAATTGGTGCGTACCATGGAGAATATTCACGGACTGACTCAGGATTAGACACGCGCGTCCCACTTTGAAAACAAAGTAGAAGGACCGTGTTAGGTGGATGGGAATTAAGAAGTCTTGGGATCTGTAAGTATATTTCTGAAATTAGTTATCGAAATTCGCAAAATCTGTTTCGTCTCGGAAGTAGGAATTGAAGTCTGGAGAAACAAAACTTGATTCGTGAATCCGCCCCTCTTCACATCGCGCAAGAGTGGAGAGGTTAGAGTATGAGAAACTGCAATCACCTACATACCAAGCTTTTTCTGAATAGGTTATTTTGTAGCCTAGAAACGACCCATTTTCATAAATGGCTAGAATTAAATCTAAGCGAGTATCACCATCTGAGTGGTAGTCACCTTCTAGGATTGTATCAGCCCATATTTGAGCCTGATCAATTGCGATATCTTTTAAGCTCCTAAGAGCAGCGGGATCCAAGCTCGAACTTTGTACTACTTTTGTGGTGAAAGGATACCGGCACTCTTTTTTACAAGAGGCCTGGTAAACACTCATTTGGTCTTGAAAAACCTCCGAGCCAGATCCCATTGCATCTGCACGTGCAACAGTTGAAAGGCCGAGAGTTAGAATCGATAAAAGAGATAAAAGGTTTTTCATGAGCTCTCCTCTGTAGCAGACTATAGAGCACATTGCTACCCCTTAAAAATGCATATAAATATTTATATTATGCATTTTTAGAATATTAGAAGATGGATTTCTTGTGGGCCAGGATAAACAATTCTTTTCCTTGGCGACTAGGGAGAGACTTCTGCCATCTTCCCCAAAAAATAAATTGAAAGTAGTTTTGCAGCCGATGGCGGAGCTCCCACTCTGAACCACCATAGGGTGGTCCTTTCCTTTTGTACATGGTAAAGAATACGCCCATAAGTTGACCTTGGTCGTGTAGCACATTACGCCATACTTTGATTAAAAGATTTCTCTTCGTTGGATTGATTGCGCAGTAGCAAGTGTGTTCGAATACAATATCGAACGCCCGCTGGAACTCTGCCCCCAAGTTAAAAACATCTTTTTGCAGAAAGGTGAGCCCCGGTAGATCGCCATAGTTTTTAATAGCTCTGGCAACGGCTTCCTCCGAAAAATCGATAGCTGTCACAACATGACCACTTTTGGCAAAAAAGGCTGCATCGTGACCTTCGCCGCATCCCACAACTAACACTCGAGATTTTGGCAACTTCAGTCTGGGAAGCATGTCTTTGAGTGCTTCCGCGGGTTCTCCGAGATTCCAACCTGGATTGCTCTCTTGGTGGTAGATATCAGTCCAATACTTTGAAACTTCGACAGCTGAATCTTCCGCGAAGTAAGCGGGAATCATGTGATTGGTGCCTTGAAAGGTAATGGAGTCGTCGTCAAAGGAATCTAATAGGTTAAAAAAATTTTCTTGCGCTTCTCGCGAGAGAACAAAGGGTATGCCCTTGGTTGTTTCTCCATGGAAGCGGTCCCACTCATCCAGGCAGAGTGCTGATAACTCAAATTTCATTTCGGCAGAATAGCGTAGATGGATTTTCCATTGGCCAGATAAAACTGAAACATCCAGCGCAACAAGTGGCTGATCAAAGGCCTCGACAGCTACGGCCTCTCCTTTATAGCGACTGACCAGGGCGCCATTGGGAGCAAACTCCAGATGCGCGAGAATCTCCTCACTAAGGCTATCATCTTTGATACGGACTTCATTGATTAGAACGAAACCTTCTTCATCAATTTGCACGAAAACCAGTGGAAACTCTAGGTCCATTAGTTGGTTTCTGCTTCGGGAGTAACAATCAGGCCTTCAGTAAAGGTCACGCTACCATTTGTAGTGCGAACACTCTGAAGGACCCACTTGTCCACGTTGGTTTCATCCTTGGGTTCGCGAAAGAGAATGGCTTCGCCCTCAACAGTTTGCTCCGTCTTTTCGTTGTCATCAGCCGCTTCAGAAAACTCGTAGGCAAAAATTGCTCGAACTTTAGTGTCGCTCAAGGATTCGGTCCAAAGGCGGACGACTTTGAAACTTTTGGCATTTGGTTTCTTGCTGAGAACTGTTTGTTGGATCATTTGGGCGAGCTTCTCCTGAATGCCGGAGTGCGTCTCGAAGCCAATTGCTTGGGAGCTGTGAATGAGAGTCCACGTCCAAACCAAAGATGTTGTGAAAACAATCAGACTAATAATTTTCTTCATAGTTAGAAGCTTCCTCTCTAGAGTTAGACATCCACATAGGAGCATGATATTTCGTAATTTTCAAGATTAAGTGGATTGAAATAGGGGATCCGATGTTTTCAACATTTCGAAAAAATATCGAAAAAAATTTGCAAGCTAAGGGACTGAGTCTTCGACCCACTGACTTAGCGGCACTTGTCGAGGGGGTCGCGCCGAAATCAACTCGTACTGCCTTAAGTTACGCTTTAGATCTTTTTCGTCCTTTTTCGGCCGGCATGGGTTTCCGCGTAGCACGGCTGTCTGATCGCCATGTCGAGTTGATCGTTCCCAGGCGAATGCGCAATGAGGATGACGAGGGGCGCATTTATGAGGGAGCGCTTTTTACAGCGGCTTTAGAGGCCTCCCGGCTTTTATGGCTGCGACATGCGCCTTTGGGGGGATTTAAAGTTCATTTAAAGGAGAGTGCCTTCCGAATACTGCAAGATTACATGGGAGATGTTCGCGTGCGAATGGAGTTGACGGAAATGCAGGTTGAGACAGTTCTTGCGGATCTACGCAGAAGTCAGACTGCGGTGACCGAAGTGTCTTTGCATTTTTACGATCAAAAAGAAAAGTCTGTTGCGGAGGCCTATCTGACCTTGCAGCTTATACACACACCTGAGTTAACTGCGCCATAAGGAGTTTTTGTGGAAATAATCGAGAGTACTGTTGATGTTTCTTCGACTGATTATAAAGCCAATTTTGAAGCTTTGGTGTTACAAGTTCACGAATGGCGATCCCGGGTGGATTTGGTTAAATTAGGCGGGGGCGAAGAGGCGACGAAAAAACATAAGTCTCGAGGAAAGCTCACTGCTCGAGAAAGAATTGATAGTTTACTTGATCCAGGCTCGGCTTTTTTAGAGTTTTCAACTTTAGCAGCTTGGGAAATGTACGAGGGACAGGCTCCCGGGGCGGGTGTAATTACAGGGATCGGAATGATTCACGAAACAGAGTGCGTGATTGTTGCGAACGATGCCACCGTCAAGGGTGGTACTTATTTTCCAATGACAGTAAAAAAACATCTTCGCGCGCAGGAAATCGCCATGGAAAATGGACTTCCCTGTATTTATTTGGTCGATTCGGGAGGGGCTTTTTTACCACTTCAAGCCAAGGTTTTTCCGGATCGAGATCATTTCGGCAGAATCTTTTATAATCAAGCGAGAATGAGTGCGCAAAACATTCCTCAAATTTCTGTTGTAATGGGATCTTGCACTGCGGGAGGGGCTTATGTTCCTGCAATGAGCGATGAAAACGTTATAGTGAAAGACAACGGCACGATATTTTTGGGCGGGCCTCCTCTTGTGAAGGCCGCCACTGGAGAAGTCGTTGATTCTCAAGATTTAGGCGGAGCGCGTGTACACTGTGAAGTTAGCGGGGTGACGGATCATTTTGCTGAAGATGATCAGCATGCAATCGAGTTGACTCGTTCAATTGTCGCGCACTTGAATCATCGGCGCAAAGTGAGTTTAAAAACTTGTCCCGTCGAAGAGCCGCTCTACGAGGCAAAAGAAATTTACGGAATTATTCCAAAGGACTCTCGTATTCCATTTGATGTTCGCGAAGTGATTGCGAGAATTGTGGATGGTTCTCGTTTGCATGAGTTTAAGCCTTTGTATGGAAAGACTCTAGTTACGGGATTTGCACATATTTGGGGGATGCCTGTAGGCATTATAGCTAACAATGGAGTTTTATTTAGTGAAAGCGCCTTAAAGGCCGCACATTTTATTGAACTTTGTGAGCAACGAGAAATTCCCTTGGTCTTTTTGCAGAATATTACAGGTTTTATGGTAGGGCAGAAGTATGAAAACGAGGGCATTGCTAAGCATGGCGCCAAGATGGTGATGGCGGTTTCAAATGCACGGGTGCCGAAGTTTACCGTTGTTATAGGCGGATCATATGGCGCTGGTAATTACGGAATGTGTGGAAGAGCCTATCAACCTCGTCAACTTTGGATGTGGCCAAATGCGAAAATTAGTGTCATGGGAGGCGAACAAGCGGCGAATGTTCTATTGACTGTGAAATTGGACCAAATGGCCATAAAGGGCGGTACTATGACTCAGCAGGAACAAGATGACTTTAAACAACCGACTTTAGATAAGTACGAGCGCGAAAGCTCGGCTTATTATTCGTCGGCAAGAATTTGGGATGACGGCATTATTGATCCTGTCGATACGCGCCGAGTTTTGGCGTTAGGCATTAGTGCCAGTCTTAATAAAGACTGGGGACCGCAAACTCAAGGTGTTCTGAGGATGTAATGATGAGATTGATTGATGTTCGTGAAGAAAAGCATATTGCCTACGTAAAGCTCAACCGACCCGAGATCAGAAATGCGTTTGATCCACGCATGATCGAAGAGCTTACAAAGGTCTTTCGGGGGCTAAATCAAAGAGCGGAGCTACGAGCCGTGGTTTTGCAAGGGGAAGGAAAGGTGTTTTGCGCTGGTGCCGATTTGAATTGGATGAAAGAAATGGTGAATTATACCTTCGATCAAAACCGCGACGATTCAAAAAAACTTTTTGCAATGTTTGAGGCCATTGCTGATTGTAGCCTGCCGACGATATGCCTAGTTCAGGGGGCTGCGTTTGGAGGCGCGCTGGGGCTTATCGCTTGTTGTGACTATGTCATTGCAGATCCGGCCACTCAATTTTGCTTTAGTGAAGTCAAACTTGGACTAGCTCCCGCTGTCATTAGCGCGTTTGTGAACCGAAGATGTAATGCAAGCAAGACCAGATATTATATGATCTCAGGGGCAGTATTTAACTCTGCACAAGCGATTGAAATGGGCTTGGCGCATGAAGTCGTTCCTATAGGCGATTTTGAGCTCCAGCTTAGTTCTATTTTCGCCCAAGTGGGCGAATGTGGCCCCGAGGCTGTTCGTGAGACAAAAAAGTTATTAAACAGCCTGCCTACGTTATCATGGTCAGAGCAAAGAGAACTTACGACGCAGGTGATTGCCGAACGAAGGGTTAGCAATGAGGGGCAAGAAGGCCTTAAAAGCTTTTTAGAAAAAAGAGGCCCTCACTGGAGAAGTCGTGCATGAAAAAATTTAAAAGAATTGCCATTGCCAATCGCGGTGAAGTGGCAGTTCGAATTATCAGGGCCTGTGAAGAAATGGGAATCGAAACGGTTCTTTTACACTCTGAAGTTGATATTAAGTCCCGTGCCTATCGTCTCGCGACAAAAACAATCTGCATAGGCCCCGCAGAGACAGCAAAAAGCTATCTCAATATTCAAGCAAATATCGAAGGAGCACTTGCGGGAGGCGCGGAAGCTGTACATCCTGGTTTTGGTTTTTTATCTGAAAATGCGGAATTCGCAGAAGCTTGCGAAAATGCTGGCTTAGTATTTATTGGACCTTCAGCCAAAACGATTCGTCTTTTGGGTGATAAAGTTCATTGCAAGGAGCTTGCAAAAAGAGCAGGTCTTCCTTTGATTCCGGGTTATGAAGGCGAAGCACAGGACTTATCAAGCCTGGTCGCCGAGGTTGAAGCGATCGGTCTGCCCGTGATTGTTAAGGCAGCTGCCGGCGGCGGGGGCCGCGGGATGAAACTGATTCGTGATCTCAAAGAAGCTCGAAATTTGATTGAGTCAGCCCAGCGTGAAGCCCTGTCTGCGTTTGGTTCACCGAAAGTTTTTTTAGAGAAATATTTGGAAAGAGCCAAGCATATTGAATTTCAAATTTTTGGCGATTCCACTGGGCAGGTGAAGCACTTTTATGATCGAGAGTGCTCAGTTCAGCGTCGTCACCAAAAAATTATCGAAGAAGCAACCTCTCCTTCACTTACAGAAGAGTTGCGACGGAGAATGGGCGAGGCAGCCATTGCGATTGCTCAACTAGGAAATTACAGGGGTGCTGGAACAGTAGAGTTTCTTTTGCAAGACGGTGATTTTTACCTTCTTGAAGTCAATACTAGGCTGCAGGTAGAGCATCCTGTGACTGAGTTGGTTATGGGTGTAGATCTGGTAAAAGCGCAAATCCTGACGGCACAAGGAGAGTATGTTTTTCGTTCGCAACAGGTTCGTATTCCACAAGGTCATTCCATTGAGTGTCGCATTTATGCCGAGAATCCTTACCTCGGAGGCGTCCCGAGTACGGGCTTACTCGGAAAAGTGTTTTGGCCCGAGGGACCAGGTCGCCGTTACGAATTCGGATTTGAAGAGGGAGACGAAATCACACCGTTTTATGATCCGATGATTGCCAAAGTCATTGTTTGGGATGAAACAAGACAGAGGACCATTCAAAAAATGATTCGCGTTTTGAAGGATTCACTTGTTTTTGGGGTTCACACGAATATTCCTTATTTGATAGAAATTCTCGGTCATCCGCAGTTTGTAAATGGAACGATGACGACCCGATTTATTGAAACGAATTTTGCGGAACCCATCATCGCGCCAATTTTATCCGAGATTGACAAAGAAATTATCAAGAAGGCGATTCAACAATCTCACGGTGCGAGATTAGCCTCTGGGAGGTCCTCAGAGGCAACCTCTCCTTGGCAGACCTATTGGAGGGGTGTCTAATGCAAGTGAAAATTCGCCATCATGGGATCGATTACTGCGCAGAAGCGCAGATTATTAAAAATTTGTTATGGGTGCACCATAATGGGAAAACCTTTTCAGTTGAAGCACAGGTTCAGGGGCGAAAATCTCGGAAAGCTGGTGTTGTTGCAACCTCTGACAAAATTATTGCTCCGATGCCAGGGAGAATTACAAAAATACTAGTTGTGCCTGACGAGAAAATTGAAAAAGGGCAGGCCGTTTTAGTAATGGAGGCCATGAAAATGGAATACACTTTAAAAGCAGAAATTGCTGGAAAGATAGCCACAATTCATGGCCAGGTTGGCGAACAGGTCGTTTTGGGAAAAATTCTTGCACACATTGAAGCGACAAAGAGTTAGCTATGGCAAAACAGCGGGTAACAATTGTTGAGATGGGCCTTAGGGATGGACTCCAGAATGAAACGGTGACGTTGACCCCTTCTGTACGTCTAGAGCTAATTCAAAAGCTCGTAAACTCAGGAATTCGGAGAATTGAAATCGGCGCCTTTGTTTCGCCAAAATGGGTTCCACAAATGGCAGGTTCGGGTGAGTTGGTCCGATCGGCCTTGCGACTTCAGAAAGAAAAAAGGATTTCTAGAAATATTGAGTTTTCCGCATTGGTTCCGAATGAAAAGGGCATGATAATGGCGATGGAAACAGGCATCCGCGAAATTGCAGTTTTTGCCTCCGCCAGCGAGTCTTTTTCTAAAAAAAATATTAACTGCAACATCGATGAAAGTTTCGCACGATTTGAGCCGGTCATTGCCCTTGCCATAAAAAATAAGATAAAAATCAGGGGGTACTTAAGTGCCTGCTTTGGTTGTCCGTTCGAAGGGAAGATTTCTGAAGCAAAGGTTGTTAAGCTAGCACGACGATTGCGGGATCTTGGTTGTTATGAGATTTCGATTGGCGATACGATCGGCGTTGCTACACCAAATCAAGTTGAAAGTTTATTCAAAAAAATAAAAAAAGTTGTCCCGGCAAAAAAAATAGCAGCTCACTTTCATGATACCCGCGGCCAAGCCTTGGCCAATATTTTAGCAGCCTATTACTTAGGGGTTCGCACTTTTGATGCGAGCGTTGGCGGGTTGGGAGGCTGCCCTTACGCCCCAGGCGCCGCCGGTAATGTTTCCACCGAGGATGTCGTTTATATGTTTCAAGGAATGGGAGTTGAAACAGGTATAAGTTTAGACCATCTCGTCGCCATGAACCCATGGCTCACCGAAAAAATTCAACATCCTTTGGCAACCAAGGCAGGAAGAGTTGGAAAACTAATACCCTCAGGTAGGATTTAGGGTCCACGTCTTGCAAGTTAGCAAGACTCTATGAACTTTCGCTGGGTGTTGCCATTTTTAGTTGTATTATTATCCATACTTACGATCAGTATGGTCTTTCTATCTCGTAGACCACTATGTATAGAATCCAGGGTTGTCGAAAGAATCGACAGAGGCTCTGAGTCAATTTTTCAGTGCATTCAAAATCACCATGTTCCTTACAGTTCGTATTTTGGCGAACATCTTTTTCGTATCGAAGCGCGAATTCAACAGGTTGAGATGTTTTTACAAAAGATTTCACCTCTGCGTGCTCGCCTTCGAATTGTAATTCTTCCTGAAAATACCAACCAGTTTGTCGTTGATGGAAGTACGTTATTTATAAGCGAGAAGTTGCTTGAAGCTCGAGGGCATTTAGAAAAAGCACTCTTAAAAAAATGGTACCGAGAGAATGCCCAAAATCTATTTGCTTATGACAACTTGTTTGAAGAAATTTTTACAGATTTTATGCTGTTCTTAATAAAGGGAAGTTTAAAGATTGAGGATCCTTTCCGGGGAGTGCAAACAAAGTTGAACGGATCGCGATGGCCTCAGGTAATAAAATCAAGTCAAGCCTACTGCCGCTCTCCCTGGAAACGATCTGAGCACTACCTTTGGTGCGCTGATGCCAATGCCAGCCGCGGGGTCAAGGACAACGAAATTCTCGAGTTGAGTGTTAGGCCGCTTATTGTTTCATCATGGGTTGAAGCCTACAAAGCCTTAAGTTTTAAAGATCAGTATCAGTTTGTCCTTCTGGCAAAAGAGCTAATATCAACTGATCATAGCCCGGAGCTACCACTGGTTCGAACTGGTGGAATTATTCCGGATTCGAATCCTCTTGCGGAAGCTTCTGAGGCAATCAAAAATATAAATTATTTTTTGACGAGTTCAAATTTAACTCAATACTCTGATTCTCATCGGTTTTTTGTGACATTAGTTGCGAACAACTTGGGGCGATTTGGTTTTAAGGAAGGCTTTGGAGGTGCTCACTTTGATTTGCTATACGTGAGTGATCAAAGTGTTCAGAATTCGTCAGGAATATTTAAGCATTTGCAGAGCCTTTCAAAGAAAAATCCGAAAGTAAAAATGGCCATAAAAGATCGTGATCAGTTGTGGATGCTGCCATCTGTGTATCCAATTCCATGGCGCTCTTTAGAGACTTTGAGAGCAGATAGAACTGTGTACGGCCGATGCGGTCACTATGACTTTAATTTAGTTTGGAGCTTTGCGAATCTAACGGACAAGTTAATGATCGTGAATAATTGTGGAGATAAAAAAATCAATCTCACCAGATATATTGATGACGGGGCAGAGGGGTTTGGTACACAAAATGAAAATGTCGGGTTCATTCAATTTCATTTACCCTCTTTATTAATGAGAAAAGATGCATTAGCCCAGGTTAACAGTGTTTATGATCTTATCAGTCATCGACAAATTGACAGCCCTGTTTTTCAGAGCCTTGGGTGGCGCGAAATCAAATACAGCGAGAAGGCCGGCGCCTACAAGCCAAAATCCGCAGTCGATGGTATTGAGTGGTTTAAGGTCCAGTAGAGACTAAATGTCTTCTTTGTGATCAGCCACTAGATTTAAGAGTCGAGAATATAAATCAGATTTTACTGATGGAGCCTTGGTCGTGTTGCGATAATGTCGGCTCGTAGGTGCTTCTGGTAAATTTATGTGGTCGTGGACAAATCGGTCCACAATATTTTGAATTTGATCGTGCGAAAGTCCGCGCTTTTTCTCTGCTAGTAACTGATTTACAATTTCGATAAGTGCGTTTCCGGTTATTCTTTTTTCTGAGTTCAAGGCCTGGGCTCTAAAAGAAATTCCACGCAGAATGTTTTCGGGCCGACCTTTCAAAGAGGCAATAGTTATTAGCTCTTTATAAAGGACTTGGAAGCGAGCTATTGCTTTCTTTTGTCTTTTACTTAACTGAGCGTCATTCGACTTTGCAAAGCTGGATATTATTAATTTAAAAAATTCCGCTTCTGGCATATGAGTTTTTTGAAAGTCGTCATTGTTTAGGTAATACTGAGGTAAAAAACCTAAAATATTGCGCATATTAAACAATGCTGGGTGATTTACGCCATCTGCAACTTTAATTTGGGTGCCGCTAATTTTTGCTCTTTCAAGATAGCAAAAAACCTTGTCGAAATGTTCAAAGAGTTCAGGTTTTGATTTTAAGATATTTTCTCTTTGAATTTGACTAAAGCCCATTCGAAAGAGCAGCCTTTCGCTGCGAAATTTGACAAAGTATTTATTAAATTTCAACAGAGTCGGGTCATTAGAAAAGGCCTTTAGCGGTTTTCTCTTTTGAGTTTTGAGATAATCGACCATTTGCACAAAAACCTGCACTAACAAGCGTGCTTTTTGGCGTTGCTCGTTGAGATTTGTTGAGAACCGTTCGATATCATCGTAGCGGTATTTGTCGTGCCGAATTCCAAACTGACGGACGCTCCCGTAATCGATGATTCCAGCATCTGCTAGAACGTTATCGCCGTCCCAGTCCAACCATGCAAAAACATAGTCTATGTCTAAAGTCGCGGTAAATTTTGCGAACGATTCGCAGATTATTTCGGTCATTTCATCGTAGGCAGCATATGAATTTAGTTTTGCTTTAATATTCCATTTTTTGTTACTAATCTGACGTTCTAGAAAATAGTTCGTGGCGGCTTTTAATTCTTCATATCGCTCTTGCTTAAGGTATAAAAACAAGTGTGCAGGGCGAATGAGATTCGGAGCGGCACGAACACCAATGCCATATCCCTTTCCGAGGTCAATGACGCAAAGAACTCTCTCCGTTGGAATCCCTTGTAGGTGCATAATTTCCGCTAAGATAGCGGCGCCAAGAAGTTCGTCAATTTCGGCAAGGCCACAACCATAACCAAACTCGGAGCCACCCGTTTTTAAAGGCTTGTTGGCCTCAACAGCGCCTGGAGCGAGACACGTAACGCCTGTTCCGCGACTCGAAACGTCCCAAGTAGTTCCACGATGTTGGACGGTTCCATTCCAAATTCCACGTCCGTCGCCTGATGTCTTTCCTCTTTTGTTAGAATGCTGGAGTTGAAGGTATCGTGTGGCCATATACTTGTGAGGCCGAATTGATTCTGAAGGTATTCGCTTTTTATTGAGTTCATCGTATTCATTTATAATTTGGATGGAGAAGGTATTGATGATTTGCTTTTCAAGAGTTTCGTTTAGTTTTTGAGGATGGCTGGAGTCAATAAGACCCATTTCCTTTGCCAATACAAAATTAAAGTAAGCAACTTTTCCTGTGTTTAGTTGTCGAACGCGATAGGCAACAAAGCCTTCTGGGACTTTTTCCATCCAAGGGTGGCGTCCGTCGAGTTTATCAAATGCCGCGTAGATACTTTCAGAATCTTGGAGTTTTTTCGCAGCGGCGGTTTTTGTACGCATCTTTATTTAATTCCTTTGTGACGAGTATCCAGCCAATATATATATCGGTTGATGCTTTGCGTACTTAAATGAGACGGCCGTATTCTAGACATGGGTCTACTTAGTATTGTGCACCTAATTTAGAAAAACTCAACACAAGCGAAGCCACCAAGGGGTGTTCGGAGGTTTGTGACTTGTCCTTGGTATAGTCTCGCAACGATAAGCTGCAAGCGACCCTGGTAGGCATAACAACGAAGGTCATACTTAAAACTTTGAGGTCCTGAGGGAGTTTCAAATAAATGCTCTGGAGCTGAAACGTATTCCTGGGCAATAAAATCACGATCTATTAATTCATCGAAGGCTTTGCGACTGATTGAAGCCCCTTTGTAGGAGCTTTTTGAGCCAAAAGCCCTTTTTGGTTTAAAGAAAAATTTTTTTCGCTGCCCCCAGAGGCTTTCAAAGGTATTTCGATCGATACTGAGGCATTCGGGAACTACTGATCGGATGAGCTCTTGATCATTGCGGGAGACTCCCCATGTAACTAAGTTTCTTTGATCATGCCAATCGATCAGGCGCTGTTTGTCTGCCAATAGAAAGTACTCATGGGGGTTGGGAGAGACACAAACAGTACGTTGGTTAAAGGAACTTTTTAGGAAGTTGCACTCCGGATTCGAAAAAAGAAAATCAGTATGCCGATTGTAGATAACATCAATTTTATTTACGTCGATTTCACGGAAATCCTTTATATCCGAATTCCATCCCCAACTTTTGAAGTATTCATCATAAAGAAGAAATTCAATAAACAGTCTTTGTTGCTCTGGGTGATCGTCAATCGTTGCAATATTTAAATTAGCCGGTGGAGCTTTATGCTGCAGTCGAAGCTCCTGCTCGATATTAAGTCGAATTTCATCAGATGAAAAATCGTCAATTGGAAGGGCAACATTTGACATGCGATACATTTCATAACCCATAGTCAGAAATGCGGCATTTGTATTTACCTCGATCAATTTCAAATGGTTGTCATTTGTTACATGAAAATCATAACTCATTGCAATTGACTTATTTCCAGGGTCAGAAAGCCCAAGCTCTGATAGCGCTGGAGAGTAGAAATTTTGATAAGCAGCACTTTCGCGCATTGCGAAGAGGGTCTTTACGGTTTGTTGGGCTTCTGCCAATAAGTTTTTTGGAAGCCTAATTTTGAATGGAGAAAGTAAGTTTTCAGAAATCAGTCGATTCAAGTCGTTATTCGACTTTTCTTGAAACCCTCTAAATGACTTTTGCAAATGCGAAATAAATTCGTTTTTTAAGTTCATAGACCCCTAATTAAGAAATGAATTTCTAATGCTTAACGTTAAAGCTTGGTCCTGAGTGTGCAAAATCCTATTGTCACTTCAACCTATTCCAAAAGCAAGTCTTGGGATCTAACTGCAGATGGAATTCGAGGAGATTCATCGTGAAAATTGTAACCTGGAATCTAAATGGAATTCGCGCTTGTTATAAGAAGGGGCTCATGGATTTTGTAAAAAGCGAGAAGCCGGATATTTTTTGTGTCCAGGAAACAAAAGCTCATATAGATCAAGTCGAAGAAGAGGCTCGGCATTTAGGATATAAATATTATTTTTGGTCGTCTGCGGTTCGTAAAGGATATTCCGGCGTTGCTACCTTTACAAATATTGAGCCATTAAAACACTGCATAGGTTGGGGACAAGAAGAATATTCCTCTGAAGGTCGGATCATGATCACGGATCATGGGGCATTTGATCTATATAATATTTATTTTCCAAATGGTGGTTCTGGAGATGAACGACATTTGTTTAAACAGAAGTTTTTGGCAGATCTAAACTTTCACTTACAGCAAAAGATTAAAACAGGGCGGCAAATTATTTTAGTTGGGGATTATAATGTTGCTTTGGAAGAAATTGATGTTTATGACCCAATTCGTTTGTCGAAAGAAAGTGGCTTTCTTCCTGAAGAACGAGAGTGGTTTAGATCTTTTTTGGACCTAGGGTTTGTTGATAGCTTTCGAAAGTTTCATGCGAGTGAAACCAAACGTTATTCTTGGTGGTCTTATCGTGAACTGGCGCGGATTTCAAATCGTGGTTGGCGTATAGACTACATTTGTATGACAAAAAATATTGAAAAGGCTCTTGTCTCTGCAGATATTTTAGATCAAGTACAGGGATCAGATCATTGCCCTGTGGTCGCGACCTTGGATCTTTAAGGAGGTCCCGTGTTTGTTATTCCATTGCCTTATTTTCTCCTAGAAATAATTATTTTCAGTACGTGGGTGCATTTTTATAATTTTTGGGATGTCTTTTTACTGTATCTGCTTCCGAGTTTAATAGGAGTTCTGCTCTTTTCTGTGACAGGCAGAAAAATGCTAGCGTCAGTACAGGCGGGCTTTCAACAGGGGAAATTGCCCGGGGACAAGGTTCTTCATCGTGGGGCGATTTTGTTGGGAAGCCTGTTGCTAATACTGCCTTTGTTTCTGACCAGAATAATTGGTTTTATTTTGGTTATTCCAGGTCCAAGACACCTTGGTATTTTTATATTTAAGGTCTATATTTTTAAACGACTTAGTAGGGCTTCATTTGCATTCGTAAATTTTGGCACACAGCCCCCTGGATCGAGTTATGATCCACCATTTGAGCGTGATGTAAGTGTTGTGGACGTTACACCAATAGAAATCACGCACACAAAGACCAATCAGAGTGAGGATAATTTTTAATTGCTTTGTGAAGAAATAATCCGCTCTTGAATAATCGGGCCAAAATATTTTTTAAACATTGATTGTCCGAGTTCAGCGGATTTTACGGTCCACTTCTCTTTATTGATAGAAACCGCTGCAATAGCAATTCTATTAGTATCATCCATTGCGTAGCCAACAAACCAGTCAACACGACCACGGGGATTTTCAGCCGTAAGATGGCCTGTTTTCCCGCCCATTTCAATGGCTTTAAATTTTTTATTGCGAACAAGATTTCTAAACGATTTTCGAGAAGTTCCGGAGGTGACCGTCCCTTCCATTAGCTCTCGAACTTTCGAAGCCGATTCGGGGGTCATGATGTGGCCGTTATCCAAGGGCTCTGCTTTGTAAAGAGTTTGGCCCTTCTCATCTCGCAAAGTGTTTACAAGATAGGGAACCATCATTTTACCGTGGTTTGCGACAGCAGCGGCAATCATTGCTCCTTGAACTGGGCTCATGCGGTTTGTTTTGTTAAAACCAGAGGCCACCTCTGTAAGTTCAAAACTCTTTTCTGGTGGGACATAGGCTATGCCCATTTCAACAGGAAAGTCTGTGGGAATTTCTTGGTTGAACATGAAGCGCGTAGCGTATTCATTAATGTCTACTGGATGGAGATTTTCAAGACTGAGGCGTCCAAAGGCAGTATTAATTGATCGGGCAAAGGCCTCTTTTAAAGTTATTACTCTCGTCCATTTTGTAACCTTGTCGGTCATGACATTTTTTCTGTAAAGAGTGTAATTGCCGCCATTGAAATTGATTCTATGCTGAGGGGAAATTCCCGCTTTATCTACGGCAGCAGTGGCGGTTACTACTTTAAAGACAGAGGCCGCTGGAAAATTTGACTTGAGAGTCCAATTCTCTGCTTGGGGGTTATCCTTCTGAAAGCTGGTCATCGCGAGGACGCGGCCGGTGAGTGCATCCATCACAAAAATTGCTGCATAGTCAGGTTTATAGCTTTTTAGCAGGCGCTCGGCTTCTTTTTGCATTTCAGGATCGATACTGAGTTCTACTTTTGCTTTGACGAGCTCCCCATTCCAAGAAATGTCAGTGGCTTCTAAAAACTTATTGCTCCGAATGGTGTCGCCAATGGCATTAGAGATGGCAACTCGTTGCTCAAGCTGGCTTTTTACTTTTTCTTCGCGAACGACCTCTTCGCTGGGGTTTGTCCTAAAAAAAAGAAAGCCCAAAAACGAAATTACAATAGGAATAAATAAGAATTTTAATAACTTAGCATACAGTTGTGATTTTTTTGACATCGTTCTGTCATTGTATCATCAAGAATATAGCCCAAACAAGGTCTGTAGTAAATCGTCCGAAGAAATCGGATATCTGGTCCTTTAGCTTGGAAAGCTAGTGACACACGACAAAAAAAATAATATCAGGGGTCCCATGAAGACTAAAGAACGTATTCTAGTTATGTCCCTCGAGTTGTTCAATAGATCTGGCGTGGTTTCCGTGACCACAAATCATATTGCGAAAGCGATGGAAATAAGTCCAGGCAATCTTTATTTCCATTATGATAATAAAGAAGAAATTCTTTTGGAGCTTTTTAAGCGAATGACAAAGGAGACCTATCAGATTTGGAGATTTCCAAAAAAAATCTCTAAGAGCCCTTTGGAGTTCATCAATGAAAATTTTGAGATCTACTGGAAGTATCGTTTTTTTCATAGAGAAATGTACTCTCTCCGGCGTAAGGATTCAGAACTTGCTAAAATGTGGCGTGCCCACATTCAGAAGATGATGAAGCTCATGGATATCTTGTATCGTCGTTGGGTTCGAGAACAAAAGATGGTTCAAATTGCTGACGCAGATGAGATGGAATATGTATCGGAATCACTTCTTGCTATGGCCACGACCTTTTTGCAGTTCTTTGAAAGCGCTGAGAAAAGCCCAGGTAAAAGAAGCATTGAACGAGGCAAGCGTCATGTTACACGCCTCTTGATGGGATATACTACTGGCGAAGCCAAAGACGAGTTTGAAAAATTTCTCAAGGAAACCCTGTAAAGACCTGCTTAGATCCGTTATAACGCACATAGAGCTAGCCGAATTTTGGCAAGCCCTTTGCTTAATAGATTTCAAACATGAGTTGAAATCATAATCATGAGGGAGCTCTACAAATGACAAAAGTATTGTTGGCAATGTTGATATCGTCCGTCGTATGTGCTCAGCTCGCCGTAGCTTCAGCAGACTGTACAGAAGTTGTAAACGATTTAAAGGCAATGCAGAATGCAAGAACAACAATCACTCAAAGCCTTATTTCAAATCACGAGACCTTTGCAACGATTCTTGAAGAGTACTCAGGAACTCTTAATACGAGTGCAGCGATGGGTCAGCCGGTAACCAAAGAGGCAGTTAGTAATATGAATGAAAGTGCTAAGGCATTTCGTGTGCGCGGTCAAAATTCTCAAAAACTTAACGAAAAGTTGAATCAAGCATCAGATCAAGTGATTGCAAAAGCTATTGAGTGCATAAAATCTAAAAAACACTAAGGCTTTGAAACAGGGATTTTTCGTATCGAAGTAAGTGATAGACTGCATCGGGCCTTGTTAAGGGGTTGTCGCTTCAATGGCGTAGCTTAGTTTTCCGAATAAGAGGCGAGCTCTTTAAATTGATAAATGCCATCTCATTTCTCCGGCGGTCGGGAGTCTTTGGGGGATTCCCTCATAAAAAATTTCGCAAGGCCGTTCGGAGATTTCTTTATCCTCACCCAAAGTCCAGGATCTTAACGCACTGCAAATTCTAGCAGAGTTCAATGCCTAT
The DNA here is from genome assembly GCA_016719575.1 of Pseudobdellovibrionaceae bacterium. Classification (GTDB taxonomy): domain Bacteria; phylum Bdellovibrionota; class Bdellovibrionia; order Bdellovibrionales; family Bdellovibrionaceae; genus JACMRP01. Next base: position 85,285 of record JADJYV010000013.1, read on the forward strand.
CTTTCATGAAATTTAAGAAGTTTCGATTGATTCTTTAGAGTGAAAAATGAATTTTTGGGGAACCTGTCGTAACAACGCGTTTTTGCGCCGGGAATCACAATTGATTTAATTTTAAGTTAATTTAAGATTTTTTCTTGCAAAAAATACAGGGCCGGTGATTAATAGGTCAGTTCCAAATTGGCACTTCGAAATTGAGGGAATAATCGAGGGGGAAGAGATGGCACATCAAACATCGCATGTTTCAGAAAAACTGATTAGCGAGTGCAGACAGAAATTGATTCAAGCAAAGACCGATATTTTGAATCGGGTTAAAGAAGCGCGTATGAATCTTGATAATGACGATAAGGGTGGCGATGAGGCCGACCAAACTGTTCGTGTATTAGCGGAAGCAGAATTCCTTAGCATGCATGAGCGACTACGTAATCAGCTTTTTGAAATAGAGAGTGCCTTGGGGCGCATCGAAAGTGGAAGCTTTGGCGTCTGCGAAGAAACTGAGGAGCTGATTGAGCCGGAGCGCCTTCGAGCTATTCCTTGGACTCGCCTTAGTATTGAGGGCGCCGAGATTCGTGAGTCTGTCGATAGACGTTATGCACGGTAAATTCTTAATAAAAGTATCTATTCTTCAAACAATATAGGGCTTGGATCTGTATAATAAGGCCGTTTTTTTTTGGTATTCATATTGCTAATTGGGCAAGATGAGATTGCAAAACTAAAACGGAAAGGCCTTAAAATGAGATTAGCCCCTATTTTTGCCCTGATTTCCAGTGCCGTTTTTGGGTCACCAGTGACACTTCTTGCGAGTGAAAGCCTCGGGCAAAGGCCTGTCTTTGTCTCCGTTGACGCTGGTGAGTTTTATATGGGGAGAGCCTTTTCCCTGGACGACGTTTTGTTTAATGGTATCTCTCGGACGCATACAGAACGCCATCGTGTGACTTTAACGCGTGGATTTGAGATTCAAACCACCGAGGTTACTCAAGGGCAGTGGTTCACTGTTATGGGTCACAATCCTTCCGCTCACGGTCGTAATCTTTCAGTTATTTGCCCAGATGAGTTTGTTAAAATCGGAGACGTGGAGATTTGTCCAAATCATCCCGTTGATGGGGTGTCGTGGCATCGTGCACAGAAGTTCATAGAAAAATTGAATAAAAAGGACAATAAATACTCTTATCGTTTGCCTACAGAGGCTGAGTGGGAGTTTGCAGCTCGTGCCGGGACAGAGACTGATTTTTCTTTTGGAGATGATGAAGACGATCTTAAGCTCTACGGTTGGTACGAGAAAAATTCGAACACGAGTGAGCCATCACGAGTCGCAGGTTTAAAACCGAATAGGTGGGGCCTGTACGACATGCATGGCAATGTCGATGAGTGGGTCCAGGATGATTATGGCTCTTATTCTCGAATCAATCCCGTCGATCCGGTTGGGCCTCCTGTGAATCCGAAATTTCCATATAAAGTATTAAGGGGTGGAAATCGCACCAGTCTCGCTCGTCATTTGCGTTCCTCTGCTCGTGGCTTTGCTTTCCCTTTGCATGAGGCTTATCTTTTTGGCTTTCGACTGGTGAGAACTAAGGGGTCACTATGATAAGATCATTCTTTGCAGTTTTCATTTTTATTCTGGTCGCTTCTGCGAGCCATGCGCAAACGCAACATGATCAGCGAATTCGGCAGAGTTCTTCGGATGTCTCTTGGGGGGAACTCGCTATTGCGTCACCTTTAATGGCTTTAGAGGATTTCTTTGTCCGAAACAAAAACCTTTCTGATGCTGAAAAAGTAAGACTAATGATGAAAGAAGATGTGCGAAAAACTTTTTTTCGGCTGCAGGCCCTAACGCGAATGCTTGAAACTCAGGAGAGTGAATTTTTTGGCGAACAAAGGAGTTACTTTAAAGGGATTGAAGACGCCATTGGCAAATTAGACCTTTCCAATTCGCTACGAAAAGAATCAGAGCTCGTCGGCAGCGCCCTTTTAATCAATCACTTTGGAAGGCAGCAGCTTGCGGCGCAAGAATCATTGCTTACCACAATGAAGGCATCAGGCTTATGGAATGAACCCGAGGAGACCATCGCAAGATTGAAGCGGGACTTTGCAAACAAAGGAAGCTGGGCGGTCGGAAGCAAAGAACGTCAATTTTTTATCGATATAATTTCTGGTTACGCGAAGAAGCTTCACAAGTCAGTCAAAGAAAACGAATTTGACAACTCTGATATTGAGAAGGGACTGCACGAGCTTCGCCGTCGACTGCGTTGGATTTTAATTCAAACGACTGCACTCGATGGATTTGTTCAGTTTTATAATGAGGCCAACCTTAAGGCCGCTATCAGTAATTGGTTTGAAGTGGCCAAGGCGGAAAATCCGGATCTACTTATGAGTAAGTTCATGCGGATTTCAACGCCGAATGTTGAAAAGCCGATTCTTGTGCCGCTGCAGAGTTTTGCTTTGATGACAGAGTTAGTATCAAAAATTGGAAAATCAAAAGACGGAGCCGAAATGCAGCTATACTTCCGCGAGGCTTTGGATGCAACCGGTGCAACTGTTGAACAAAAAAATGCGATTTTAAAGAAGCTTGATGAAAATCTGCAGATCGAAGAAGTAGATCACCAAGCATTGTCTCGGCAGATTGAGGCCCAACTTGCAGAAACAAAGTTACTTAAAGAATTTGCCGAGTCGCTTGAGAAAATGAATTAGCGTTGATTCGTTTTTACGAGCCAACCACACAGTTTGTAAAGAACGCGAGCGCCGACATTGCCATCCCATTCGGCCTCAGCTTCTCCGCCGGTAGAGACTTCATTTAAGTCGAATCCGACGATTTGGCGGCCGCTTTGACTGATTTCGTTAAACAAGAAAAAAACTTGATCGATACTGAGGCCCCCAGGCACGGGTGTTCCGGTATTGGGGCAGAAGGCTGGGTCCAAACCGTCAATATCGAATGAGATGTAAACTTTTTGTGGCAATTCGTTGAGGATATCCTTGCAAACATCAACCCAGGCTTCGCCACTGAGGAGGCGTCGCTTTAATTCGATATCAAAAAATGTTTTGATATCTTTACGGCTTTGAATGAAATCAAACTCTTCTTCGCAGAAGTCACGAATTCCGATTTGAACTAATTTTTTTGGACGCTTTTCTGCGGTCATCACGTTGTACATGATTGAGGCATGGGATTGAGTGAATCCTTGATAGGCTTTGCGGAGATCTGCGTGGGCATCTATGTGCAAAACTCCAAAATCATTGTTATGTTCCTCTGCAATGGCTTTGATGGCCCCCAAGGGAGTTGAATGATCGCCGCCCACCAGACCCAAAAGTTTCTTATTGTTTAAAACTGATTTGCACTGATTATAGACCCAGTCTGTCATCTTTTGGCAGGCTACGTTTACTTCTTCTGCAAGTTGTTCCATTGCTGTCGTATCGGTACTTTGATTCGTACGCATTAGAATGAGTTTTTGGGCCTTTTCTTTAAAGGAGTCATTCATAGCTTTTAGCTGTTGGGGAAACTCGCGCATGAAGAAGCCATTTTCGTATGCCTTGCCCGTTTCAAAATCAAAGAGATCGATCTGCTCGCTGGCGTTGCGAACAATTCGCGGTCCTTCAGAAGCCCCATGTCCGTAAGAGGTCGTGACCTCCCAGGGGACAGGAATCAAAGTGACGAGAGACTCTTCTTCAGTCATTGGAATCCCAAAGATTCCAAACTCAGCCGAAATCGCAGTAGTTGCGTCGAATTTAGGTGCGTTGCGGTCCATGGTCGGCTCCTTCAAATGAGTAAGTGGCTTTATCTTCTGATTCTTAGGAAAAGAAAACCCCCAGACTCAGTATTTCGCTGCGCATCAATCGAGCAATGGCTTGATTATTTTTGCGCTATCACCGAATTTAGGTCCACTTTGGAGTCCCAACAGGACTCTAGAATTCGTAACTGTTTGGAGGAGTAAAGATGAAAATGATGGGACCTATTTTAGCCCTTGTTTTAGTAGTTGGCCTTTCTTTGAATGCTATGGGCGCAACCCCCAATGCAAATGCTCCTCAAAGCGGGATTTTTAACCTCAATCTCGGCGGAGAGCCACCAACGCTTCATCCTGTGGCCAGTACAGATGTCTATGCCAATATCGTCCAGGGTTATGTCATGGACTCTCTGTTGGCACATGACGCTGATACATGGGTATGGAAACCGCGAATTGCAGAGAAGTGGGAAATTTCTAAAGACAATAAGACTTTTACTTTTAACCTCCGCAAAAATGTATTCTTTCATGACGGCAAGCCGCTGACGGCTGAAGATGTGAAGTTTTCTTTTGATGCTATTTTTGAACCAGCCTATCAGGCCGCGCATCTTCGACCCTACTATGAGGGTATTGGAAAAGTTGAGGTCGTGGATCCACATACCGTCAAGGTGACTGCAAAAGATACTTACTATAAGAACTTTGACCAGATTGCTACAATGACGATTATGCCGAAGCATGTTTATGGGGATGTTGAAAAGTCAAAAAAGATGACTCGAACATTGATTGGCAGCGGTCCTTACGTACTAGAAAAATTCGATCGTGGTCAGCTTATCGTTTTAAAGAAATTTGATAAGTGGTACGGCAAAGACGATAAGGACTGGAAAGGCATGTATAACTTTGCAGGAGTTAATATGCGTTTTTATAAGGAAGAGAATGTAATTCTTGAGCGAGCGAAAAAAGGTGACCTTGATTACGTTTCTCTTCGGGCCGAGTCTTTTGTTAAAAAAACTGAAGGACTGCCGTGGGGTAAAACGGTTATTAAGCACAAGGTTGAGAATTCTGCCCCCAAGTCGTACGGCTTCGTCGGTTGGAATCAGCGCCGTGAATTATTTCAAGATCGAGATGTTCGAGTGGCTCTTGCTCACTTGATGAATCGTGAAGAGATGAATAAAAAATTTCGCTACAACATGGCTGACTTAGCAACGGGTCCTACGTATATTAAGAGCGAGTATGCGTCTAAAGAAGTAAGCCCAATTCTGTTTGATCCAAAAGGAGCGACGGAGCTTTTGGCAAAGGCCGGTTGGAAAGACACAGATAAAGATGGTGTTCTTGACAAGATTGTCAACGGTAAGAAAACCTCTTTTAAATTCACATTGATTCACCCCAATAAAGACAATGAGAAATATTGGACCATGTACAAAGAAGATCTGAAAAAATCTGGTATTGATATGGAAATCAAATATCTAGAGTGGAATTCATTTCTGAAAATTTTAGACGAGGGCAACTTTGATGCGGTCTCTCTTGCATGGGGTGGTGGAGATATCACTTGGGATCCGAAGCAAATTTGGCACTCTGCAAGTGCAGTTCCTGGAGGCTCAAATTTTATTCATTACAAAAACCCTGAAGTTGATAAGCTCATCGATGAGGCACGCCAAAGTCAGGATGAAAAGAAACGTAAAAAGCTTTTAAATACTGTTTACGAAAAAATTGCTTATGATGCTCCGTACGTGTTTATGTTCAACGATAAGTTTGAGTTTTATGCAAATGCGGCAAGAGTTGAAATTCCAGCTGAAACGTTTAAGTACGGAGTTGGTGTTGATTACTGGTGGATGAAGCAGTAGTTGTTTAAGGAGTCAGGACTTTGTTCGTTTATCTAGTACGGCGTTTGTTTTTGATCATACCTACTTTTATCGGAATCACGTTATTGACGTTTGTCATTATCAACTTGGCTCCGGGGAGTCCTATTGAACAGAAGATTCAAGCTATTCGCTTTGGTTCTGCTATGGGAGGCGGAGAGGGCGGCGGCGGCAAAATTAGAGAAAGCGGAGTGAGCCAGGAAGTTATCGAAGCGCTAAAAAAGCAATATGGCTTTGATAAACCTATTCATGTTCGTTATTTAATTTGGCTGAAAAACATTGCGCGACTAGATTTTGGCAATAGCTTCACTTATGAAGAACCGGTCATTGATGTTATTGCTAGCAAAATGCCAGTTTCTTTGCAGTTTGGACTGACATCCCTTATTTTAATTTACCTGGTTTGTATTCCTCTCGGAATGCGGATGGCCATAAAGGCAGGTAGCATTTACGATCGTGGTGTCGGGTTGTGGCTTAATTTTCTTTATGCCATACCGCCGCTGGTGCTCGGAATTTTTCTAATTACCATTTTTGCAGGGAAATTGGATTTGTTTCCAATCGGAGGCATTAAATCCGACAACTATGAAGAGTTTTCAACCTTTGCCAAGATTTGGGATCGCGTCCATCACTTTGTACTGCCATTGATTTGCTACATCATCGGGGGATTTACGGAGATTTCTTATCTGATGAGAAACTCAATGCTCGAGGTTATTAAGTCTGATTACACACGCACAGCAAGAGCTAAGGGACTGACCGAAAAAGTAGTTCTTTATAAGCACGCACTTCGCAACGCCTTGATTGCCTTAGTTCCAGGAGTAGCGAGTTTCTTCGGTGTCTTTTTGGCTGGCTCTTTGATTATTGAAAGACTTTTTAATTTGGATGGAATTGGTCTTCTCGGGTACCAATCCGTTTTGGCCCGAGATTACAATGTGATAATGGGATTAACCTTTATTTCTTCGCTAGTGTTGGTATTTGGCCGGATATTGACGGATGTCGTTTATGTCCTGGTCGATCCAAGGATTGATTTTAAATGATGGATCCATTCGAAAAATTTATTATACGTGATGAGTTAACTTTAAAACGTTATCGCCGTTTTAAGAGAAATCGCTCTGCTGTAATTTCAGTTTGGATTTTTATGGCGATGATATTTTTCAGTTTTACTGCCGAACTTTGGTCAAACAGCGCGCCTCATATGATGAAATATAATGGCACGCTTTATTTTCCTCTGGTTAAGGACTATCACCCTTCTGTTTTTGGCAGAGAAGATATTCAAGTTATGGACTATCGGTCGTTAGAGATGGGCCCCAGCGATTGGGCTATTTGGCCACTGGTGCAGTGGGATCCTTATGAAAGTAATAAGTATGTTGATACTTATCCCTCCGCGCCGACGAGATACAATCTGCTTGGGACGGACGATCGTGGCCGAGATGTTTTCTCGCGACTTCTATATGGATTTCGATACACCTTTACTTATGCCGTTGGCGTTTGGATTTTAACTTATATCATTGGATGCGCCGTTGGCGCAGCCATGGGTTACCTCGGCGGACGAGTCGATCTTTTTGGAATGCGAGTTATTGAGGTTTTTGAGAGCATTCCCTCATTTTTTATTTTGATTACGATTATTTCAATTTTTAATCCTAACATGGTTTTGCTGATACTGTTTAGCGTCGTCTTCAATTGGACTCATATTTCTCATTATATGAGGGGGCAGTTTTTAAGCTTGAGAAAGCGTGAATACGTAGAGGCATCTAAATCTATTGGAGCTAGTCACAGGCGAATTATTTTTAATCATATTCTGCCAAATGCTTTGACTCCGATTGTAACTTTGAGCCCATTTGCCATCGCTGGAAATATTTACGGCCTTTCAACCCTTGATTATCTCGGCTTGGGCTTGCGGCCACCGACTCCAAGTTGGGGTGAGCTTTTGGGCCAGGCTCAAAACTATTTTACAATTGCCGATTGGTTGGTTTGGTATCCTGCTGGGGCTCTTGTCCTGACTATGAGCTTATTGATCAATATCAATTTGGCAGTTCGAGATGCATTTGATGCAAAGGCCGCTGTCGGTTAGGTTAATGCATTCTGGGCAGATGTTTTTCAATCTGCCCAGGTTTTTTACTACTCGGCTTCTTCTAAGTACGTGTATCCAGAAAGCCCCTCTTCGTAGTGCTTAATTAGCAACTTGGCTTCTTGTTTGGTGATCGTTCCCTTTTGAATACTTTCTTCGGTAGCCTGGCGAACATTGTCGACCATTTCTGACCTTCCATACTGAACGTATGAAAGAACCTCGGTCACGGTGTCACCTGGAACATAATGGTCTATGGTGTAGCCAACTTCGCTTAATGAAATGTGAACCGCATCTGTGTCGCCAAACAAGTTATGGAGATCGCCTAAAATTTCTTGATAAGCTCCGGTAAGAAAAATTCCCATATAATATTGCTGGCCATCATGAAAGTGGTGAACACGAACAGTCTCTTTTGGCTCGCCAGACTCAGTGTCGATAAATTTTTCGATGACCCCATCCGAGTCGCAAGTCAGATCAGCTAGGGTTGCGCTGCGTGTGGGCTCTTCGCCGAGTTTATGTATAGGCATCACTGGGAAGAGTTGTCCAACAGCCCAAGAGTCTGGAACTGATTGAAAAACTGAAAAGTTGCAAAAGTAGGTGTCGCAAAGTTCTTTTGCGAGCGCGGCTTGGATGTCCTCGGTGTCCGGCGTGATTTTCGCAAGGCTAGTCATTTTTGTGGCAATTGCAAAATACATGCTTTCGCACCATGCACGTTGCTCAAGAGTCAAGACTCCGTAGGTAAAAAGTTGTAGAGTTTCTTGCTTAGCTTGAGTTAGGTCATTGAAGCACTCATTGATGTTATCTTTGTTAACTTTTTCAAAAATGTACTGCATGTCCTGCATCAGGTTTGGATCTTTTTTAGTTGCGGGACGTGGGGGTTCAGGACGATACAGATTATTAATTCCCAAGACATTGAAAATGAGTACGGAGTGATGAGCCACTAAAAAACGACCCGATTCGGTGACGATGTGAGGATGTGGAATACCCTTTTCGTCGCACAGGGCTTGTAAAACAGAAACGATGTCATTGGCATACTCTTGTTCACTGTAGTTAACAGAGCTATCAGAGGAGCCTGTTCCGTCGTAATCCACGCCAAGGCCACCTCCGACGTCGATATATTTTAAGCCAGCACCCATGGCATGAAGCTCGGTGTAGAATCGAGCGCCTTCTTTGAGTGACGACTTGATGCTTTGAATAGAAGGGACCTGCGAACCAATGTGATAATGGAGGAGTTCTAAGCATTCGAGCATGCCTTCGCTTTTTAGGAGCTCGACGCCCTCGACAATTTCCATCGAAGTTAAGCCGAACTTGGATCGGGCCCCAGATGAGTCAACCCATTTGCCAGCGCCCTGAGTGTTGAGCTTTGCTCTGAAGCCAATTTTTGGACGAGCATTAAATTTCTTAGCAATGTCCACGATCATTCGTAATTCTTCTTTGCGGTCTACAACAATAATGGTATTTCGCCCAAGCTTCTGGGATAAAATTGCGGTTTCGATATACTCGGCATCTTTAAATCCGTTACAAACGATGACGGCATTTTCCGTGTTCATAAGCGCGAGAACAACTAAGAGCTCTGGCTTTGATCCACACTCTAAGCCAAGGCCTATCCCTTTGCCGTGCTTAACTAACTCTTGGACGAGATGTCTTTGCTGATTGACCTTGATTGGATAGACACCGCAGTAGTTTCCCCTATAATTGTGATCAGCAAAAGCTTTTTGGAAACAACTGTGGAGTTGTTGAACCCGGGCCTTAATAATGTCCGGAAAACGAATCATAATTGGAACGCGAATTCCACGATCCAATAAGTCTTGAGTTAAGTCAAAAAGGTCAACAGACGGGCCGCTCGCCCCCATAGGAGTGACCGCCACATTTCCACTCGGATTGACGCGAAAATAACCATTTCCCCAGTTGTTGATTCCATAGAGGGTTGCGCTTTTTTCTGGGCTCCAGCTATTGGACTGGTCAGTTGTCATCGATCCATTTTCTCCTGTAGGTTGAGTTGGCTCTATTCTCATCATATTGGGTCCGCCCTATTTCACGATCAAGTTTAAAATTTTACCAGCTTTGTAGATGACCTTTTCCGGACTCTTTCCTGCCAACGCAGCGACGACGCCTTCTAGAGCCAGGGCAGAACTCATTGCAATCTGCTCAGACGCGTCGACAGGGGTCTCGATGGTTCCGCGCATTTTGCCATTAACTTGAACACCAATGGTTACGCTGTTGTCGGCGATGAGTTGGTTATCATGTTTAGGCCATGGAGCCAAAGAAACAAAACCAGTTCCGCCCATTTTTTCCCAAAGCTCCTCGGCAAGATGCGGTGCAAAGGGCATCAAAAGCTGAATGAGGGGCATTAAGACAGATTTTGGCTTCAAATTCGCTTTGTAGATTTCATTTACGAGGATCATCATTGACGAGATGGCTGTGTTGAAGCTCATATTTTCGATATCACTGGTAACTTTTTTGATAGTTTTGTGCAGCGATTTTTCTAAGTCTGGAGGAATAGCTTCTGAGTTCGCGACAACCTCTCCGTCATCGTTAATCACAAGGCGACTGACGCGATCGAGAAAACGCTTTACTCCCTCAATACCAGTTGGAGACCAGGGCTTTTCGTTTTCAAGGGGCCCCATAAAACACACAAATGTCCTAAGGGCGTCCGCACCGTAGTTTTTGCATATGTCATCAGCAGGAATAACATTGCCTCGAGATTTGGACATTTTTTGATTGTCTTCGCCAAGGATCATTCCTTGGTGGGCGAGTTTCTTGAAGGGTTCATCGTGGGAGACAAGCCCCGCATCAAAGAGAACCTTCATCCAAAAGCGAGAATACAGCAAGTGGCCAACCGTATGCTCTGGGCCTCCGACATAGAGATCTACCGGCATCCAATATTTTTCGGACTCTGCTGAAAAAGCGGCAGTGTCATTATGTGGATCGATGTAACGCAAAAAGTACCAAGAGGATCCGGCCGACCCAGGCATGGTGTCGGTTTCACGAACGCCAATTTCGCCTTCTGCACCAATAAGCGATGTGCCAGGGTATTTTGTCCACTCTTTGTTGCGGGCGAGGGGAGCCTCCCCCTTGTCCGAGGGTTCGTAGTCAGCGACTTCCGGAAGAAGAACAGGAAGTTCATCAGCTGGTATTCCCTTGAGTCCCGCTTGAGGAAAGCGCACAACCGGAAAGGGTTCGCCCCAGTAGCGTTGACGACTGAAAAGCCAATCACGCAACTTGTATTGAACTTCTTTTGTTCCAAGGCTTTTTTCCTCTAAATATTTATTCATTTTCTGAATAGCTTCAGTCTTTGTCAGGCCGTTGAGAAAATCAGAATTAACTAAGGTGCCCTCTCCCTCAAAGGGTAAAGTGTCGCCGCCTGTAAGGACGCGGAGGATTGGCAGTTTAAATTTTTCTGCGAACTCAAAATCTCGACTGTCGTGACCTGGAACCGCCATAATAGCGCCAGTTCCATAATCCATGAGAACGTAGTCTGAAATCCAGACAGGAATTTTATTTCCGGTGATTGGATGTAAAGCAAAGGCGCCAGTGAAGACGCCAGATTTATCAATATTGGTCTTTCGATCCACTTCAGATTTTTTTGCGGACGCAGTGATGTAATCATTGATCGTCGCGGAGCGATCTGAGCTTGTGATTTGGGTGACGAGAGGGTGCTCCGGAGCTAAAACCATAAAGGTCACGCCGAACAAAGTGTCGGGGCGGGTGGTGAAAACTTCGAAAGTTTTTTTAGTGCCGTCAATTTGGAAGGTAACGCGGGCTCCTTCGCTTTTGCCGATCCAATTGCGTTGTCCTTCTTTGGTGCGCGCTGGCCAATCAACCCTATCGAGACCTTCCAAAAGGCGTTCGGCATAATCAGTGATCTTCAGCATCCACTGCTTCATTGGCACTCGAACCACGGGATGACCACCGCGTTCTGATTTGCCATCGACGATTTCGTCATTTGCCAAAACTGTCTTTAGAGCTGGGCACCAGTTCACGGGAACTTCTTTTTGGTAGGCAAGTCCACGCTCCAATAGTTTTAAGAAAATAAACTGAGTCCATTTATAGTACTTCGGATCCGCTGTTGAAATCTCACGACTCCAATCAAAACTAAACCCGAAAGACCGAAGGGTGTGACGGAAGCTGTCAATTGCTTTTTCGGTTGTAATCGCCGGGTGAATACCCGTTTGAATAGCGTATTGCTCAGCCGGCAGTCCAAAAGCGTCGTATCCCATAGGATGGAGAACATTGAATCCGGTCGCTCGTTTGTAGCGAGAAATGATGTCAGCGGGTGTGTACGAGGCAATGTGTCCGACATGAAGGCCGGAACCTGAGGGATAAGGAAACATGTCGAGCGCGTAGTACTTAGGCTTGTTAGAAACATTGAGGGCGCGAAAGGCTCCTTGTTCTTCCCATTTTTTTTGCCATTTTTTTTCGTATTCGGTGTGATTCAATGTCATGAAACCCTCTTCTAAAAGATGTGGAAATGAATAGCCAAGATTAGCGGATCTTTCAATAAAAATGGACTACAAAACGAGCAAAATTTTCCTGGACCTTTTGATCCTCCCATGACCTAGACCAGAGGAGAGAAATGCAGCATTCTTGAGCTTCTATTCGGAGAAATTCTCTAGTCGCGCTAAACTCGAAGAATATGGCACGTGACGGATTTGTGAAAGATCCTAAGGATCGCAAAATTCTTGTAGTCGATGACGATACTGATAGCCGAGAGATTATTCTCGAGCCGCTGCGTTGGGAGCACTACGATGCCCGTGGGGTGGCCTCAGGCACTGAGGCACTCAAGTTGATGGAGGCATGGGTACCAAATGTTATCATCTTAGATTGGATGATACCCGGGATTTCTGGAATTCAGGTTCTACAGATGGTGCGTGCACAGCATCCACATGTTTCTTGCATATTTATATCCGGAAACTCGAGTACAGAGTCCATTATCGAAGCTCTCGATTCGGGCGCAGACGATTATATTATAAAACCCTTTGTGCCGTTAGAGCTGCTCGCTCGGATACGAACTCACTTTCGTATCAGGGACTTGCATGCACAATTACTTTATGCCAATGAAAAGCTCAAAGAACTCGTCGACACCGATGATTTAACCGGCCTTTTCAATATGCGTTCTTTATACCAACGATTGGATTTTGAACTTGAGCGCGGCAAGCGTTTCGGTCGAGATGTCTGCGTCGTCATGATGGATATGGACTATTTTAAGACAGTGAACGACGGTCACGATCACCTGTTTGGAAGCTTTGTTTTATCTGAAATCGGTAAAATTGTCAAAATCAACACAAGAAACATCGACATTCCTGCGCGTTACGGTGGTGATGAGTTCTTGGTGGTTCTTTCTGAAGTGGACAATCGCGGCGCTATGCTATTCTGCGAGCGACTTCGAACCGCAATCGAGATGCGAACCTTCACAAGTGGTGAGGACTCTATCAATTTAACAATTTCTCTTGGCTTTGCTATCACTGTTCCTGGAGAAAACATCACTGCTCGTGAGTTAGTTCGTAGGGCTGATCATGCGCTTTATGAGGCTAAACGCGGTGGGCGTAATCAGACTCGATTTTACACTCCAGAAACGGACAAAGTTCGTGAGCTTCGCCCCAAGACGGCTCCTCCGAACAAAAAAGTTGCAGGCGGGTGATTCTCGTTGACTGCGGGCTTCGAATTTAAGAAAAAGCTTCTATGACAATTAACTCAACCTCTTCAAGACCCGGATCACGTGGACGGGCGGCTTGGATCTCACTTTCGGCAAGTACTGTTATTTTTTCAATGAAAGTGGGGGCCTACTATTTGACGCATTCGACAGCGGTATTGTCGGATGCCCTTGAGAGTACGGTGAATGTAGTAGCAGCTTTTGCGGCCCTGGTTGTTTTGAAGATTGCCTCTCAGCCTGCAGATCGAGAACATCCTTACGGTCATGGTAAGCTAGAATATTTTTCAGCGGCCTTTGAGGGCGGGCTAATATTTTTTGCGGCCCTGATGATTATTCGAGAATCTATCGATGCCCTTTTTCAGGGGAGAACTTCTCATCAACTCGAATCAGGAATTATCGTCGTTGGAGCGGCCGCTGTTTTTAATCTTGCATTGGGTATTTATTTAAAAAAAGTCGGAGAGCGTGAAAAATCAGAGGCTTTGAAGGCAAGCGGTGCTCACGTTATTTCGGATGTTTGGACAACAGTTGGAGTGATTGTTGGAATAGGTCTTGTTTTAGTGACAGGACTTCAGTGGATTGATCCAGTTGTCGCGATTGCCGTCGCCTTAAACTTAGCACATGAGGGTTACAAAATCGTGCGAAAATCTGGAGGCAGCTTACTTGATGAAGTCGATCGTGATGTATTGAGCGATTTGGCGGAGTGTCTGCAAAGAAACCGAGCTCCAGGAATTATTGACATTCATCATTTGAAAATAATTCGTTCAGGGAGATTTCATCATGTGGATGCTCATTTGGTGATTCCCGAGTTTTGGAATATTTCTGAGGCGCATGGGGCCTGCCACAGTTTTGAGAGTCAAGTCGTTGAGGATTATGCTTTTGATGGAGAAATTGCCTTTCATTTGGATCCTTGCAAGCGTGCTTACTGCGTTTCATGTAAAATGGCCGACTGCCAGGTTCGTCGGGGCACTTTTGTCAAACAACCACCCTTTAGCGTCGAGTCTTTAATTTCGGATCCCCAACCGCCTAGTGAAACTTCTGAAAGTATCTATGGCTGAAAACTTTTATCGACCTCGAATTAATCTGACCCGCACGTTGCCCGTGCAAAATGCCTATACTCTCGCTCTTGATGGCGAGTTCTCTCATGTCGCATTCAACGAAGAGAGAGCCCCATTAAACAAAGGAAAGTGGCGTAGTGATGTTTTCAAAGTGGCAGATGGGACACCACTTGATGTTGAAATTGGAACAGGAGCCGGGACACATTTCGCTCATTATGCTAATAGCCACCCGACGCGTCTGATCGTTGGGCTTGAATTAAAGTACAAGCCGCTCATTCAGTCTATTCGACGAGCCGTCAAAGGCGGAAGCAAGAATGCAGCGATTGCTCGATACCACGCATTCAATTTGGATGAGCTTTTTACTGATGCAGAGATCAATGATGTTTTTATACACTTTCCAGATCCATGGACTAGCCCAAAGAAGCCCAAAAACAGAGTTGTCAGTCGTCGTATTTTAGACGGTATTTATGATATGCAGCGATCAGGATCTATTTTAGACTTTAAAACGGACTCTCGCGACTATTTTTTGTGGGCTCTCGAAGAAATTAAAGCGAGTCGCTATAAGGTAGTTTTTCAAACCTTGAATCTCCACAATTCAGAAATGAAAGATGAAAATTTTATTACGACCTTTGAGCGTATTTTTATAAATCAAGGAATTGAAATTAATTTCATTCGCCTTTTAAAAGAGTAGCAAAGATAGATGCCACGGATTTCTTTTAAAAAAAGTCGGCCCTCATTAGAAGTTCCAGCAGGAACAAATCTGATGCGTTGCTTGATAGGTGCGGGTTTGCCGGTGGCTTCATCATGCAACTCCGAAGGCGTTTGTGCCAAATGCGGCATACGTATTTTGGAAGGAATGCAGAATCTATCGTCACCCAATGTCACCGAGATTTTTCTGAAAGAAAAAAACAATATCGGGGGCGAAATCCGTATTAGTTGTCAAACTCAAGTCTTGGGTGATATTCTCGTCGACGCCAGTTATTGGTGAATGGGGTGATTTGTGGATCAAAAAATTGAAAATCTGATTATTATTGGTTCTGGACCCGCGGGGCTAACATCGGCGATTTACTCTGCTCGAGCTCGATTAGAGCCACTGATGATTGAGGGCGAGGAAGCAGGTGGGCAGTTGATGATTACGACTGAGGTTGAAAATTATCCTGGCTTTGAGCATGGCATTACCGGACCTGAGCTCATTGCGGTCATCAGAAAACAGGCCGAGAGATTTGGGACACGTTTTATTACTCGCAACGTAACGAAAGTGGATTTTTCACAGCGTCCGTTTAAAGTTTGGGTTGGTGAAAAGTTATACCTTTCAAAATCTATTATCGTTTCAACTGGGGCAAGTGCTCAATATTTGGGTCTGCCATCAGAAAAACAGTATTTGAGTCGCGGCGTTTCGGCATGTGCGACATGTGACGGAGCTTTTTTTCGTGATATGGTGGTAGGCGTTGTCGGAGGTGGCGACACGGCCATGGAAGAGGCGCAATTTCTTACTCGCTTCGCAAAGAAAGTTTATGTGATTCATCGCCGTGATCATTTTAGAGCCTCGAAAATTATGGCAGAAAGAACGGTTCAGCACCCCAAGATTGAGGTGCTATGGAATAGTGAAGTTTCTGAGGTTCTCGGCGACGGAAAAAATGTGACCGGTGTGAAGGTTAAGAACACTCAAGAAGGCTCGACAAAAGACCTGACAATGCAGGGACTTTTTATAGCAATTGGACACAAACCAAATACAAGCCTATTCAAAGGTCTATTGGATATGAATGAGACCGGGTACTTGGTGACCAAGGCCAATAGTACGTATACAAATATTGAAGGAGTCTTTGCTGCTGGGGACGTGCAGGATCATGTATATCGCCAAGCAATTACTGCTGCGGGAACGGGTTGTATGGCTGCTATTGACTGTGAAAGATGGTTAGACGGCCAAGAGCACTAAAGAAAAATTGGGCGGATAAACTGAATATATGAAAAATAATAAGAAGATCAACACCAAGGACCTTATTAGCAAGATCGAAAAAGTAACGAAGGCCAGGATCGCAAGTCAGCCGGTGGTTTCTTTAGCCGACTTTCGTGATGCCGCCAAAAAAGAAAATCCAAGAGTCATTCTTGTTATCGAAGACGATGAGACCATGCGCTTAGCGCTCAAAAGAATTTTTGAGAGCGAGGGGTATATCACCAAGCTTGCGGCAGACGCGACAGCACTGTCTGAGGTTCTCGACGACACACCGATTGATTTAATTCTAATGGATGTGGGACTTCCCTGGGTGAATGGCTTTGAACTCGCGCAGCTCTTAAAAGAGAACAAAGATCTTAAGGCAATACCGCTCGTGTTTGTTTCAGGAAAAGCAACGGATGAGGATATGAAAAAGGCCTTTGAAATCGGCGCTGATGATTATGTTAAAAAGCCATTTGATGTCGAGAAGCTGCGAAAAACTGTTCGAACTTTGTTAAAGCTTAACGAGTAGTTTTTTATTTTGCGACATAGATAAACTGCGGCGCGCTGAGCATGTTGTCGATGTCGACGGCAGCGCCTCCAAGGATAGTCCCAGACGCGGTCGTGCCATTAAAACTGATTTCAACGACATGATTTAAAACAGAATCAAGGGCTAAAACATTGCCATTTGCTCGAACGGCAAGGCCTGTTGGCGATGATAAGACGGAAGGGCTACTATAACTCCATTCGACCGTTGATAGATTTGCAGAGTACTTTCGGATAGTGTCTGTAGTTCCACTCCAGGAGGCAACAATGCCACCGTCCGGCGTCGAGCGGCAGTCTGGCGCGTCAGTTGTGCTCGCAATTCCAGATGATACTGTGGCTACTTGTGTGCCGCTAGCATCATAGGTACGAACAACATCTGAGCCCGTCGAACAATGAACGAATCCGCCACCGGTCATAGCGTCGATGCCACTACCTGTTGTCTGAAGTGCTTTTGGCCATGAACCGGCAGTCGTGCGGTAGCCAACGGAGTCAAATTTTTCGACGTTGTTTGTTTCAACAACGACGGTTTCGCCAGAAGTGAGGTAAGCGACCCCCCGAATTGTACCAGTAAAATTAGTGGCATCTTTAATAAATTGTCTACTTGAAAGATCTGATTTTTTTATTGCCATCACCCGGTCCGGCGAACCATCCACAGCTATAAGAATTTCGCCAGTGACAGTGTTTTCAGAGATTCCAGTAAGAGCCTCGCCGTTGACCGTTGAAATTTCGTAAAGAACACTTTTGAAAACTCCCGTTGAGTCGAAAAGCAAAACTGTGTCGGCACCTTGATTTGAAATGATTATGTCTCCGGATGAAACAACGACGGAGGTGCTTTCGCTTTCTTCACTAACAGCCTTTGGCTGGCAACCTATTGCAATTGCCAGTACAAATAAAACAAATATTTTAAATCCAATCACGTACTGTTTCATGACGTCTCCTTCTACATGGTGACTATGGTCCTAATCGGCATTTTATTGAAAAACCTTTAAGCACTTTTTAAGAAATTCGCTCTCGATGGTTTTGTCGAACAGACTCGATAAAAGTGTGTCTCGACTTAAATCGAAAATAAGCATTCGGTGTTAAGATTTGAGACAGTTGATCCGAAAATAGACTTGTCGTTATTGGCTAATAATTTTTAGTTAGAGGTCTTATTTTGACGAGCATACTGCTTTCTATTTTTAGCATTTTTGCCGGGATATTTTTGATGTCGTCAGAATCATTGGGACAAGCACAGGCCTATAAATCTTCTAAAATTCAGCTTTTTCAGGTTAACTACTCAGGTGAAAAAAATAAATCCTTTGCTGATGGTGGTATTGGTTTCGGTCTTGAGATTCAATCAGATTTTGGTCGTTCGTGGGGTAGAGTTTATGGTAAAACCCGTGGGACCCTGGCTTCAGGTCGACAGTCCTTTTTAGATGGAGCTAGTCAGGTTAACTGCAATTATACCTTTTACCAGGGGCAATTTGAGCTTGGCCTTGTGCTAATGCCAATTCCTGGTCGTGAAAAGGGGATGAATGTTTTTGTGTCTGGCGCTGGAACGCTGGGGTATAACTGGCTTTCGCTAACATCGTCGACAACGCTTAGTCAATTAAAGCCCAGTGATTCGGCTTCGAGTTTAGGTTATGTCACAGGTGTCGGTGTTGAATGGACTCTCGGCAAGGCGCTCGGAAAAAAACATATGTTAACCGGTGAAATTAATTACCGGGTAGACCGAACCAATCTAGCAGGACAAAGTGAATTCAACTTGACAGGTCTTTCGATACATTTTGGTTATGGTTGGTAACTAAGCCCCGTTGCGGCGCAATCGTTCTTGATGAAAAGAGTAGTCGTCAATCATCTTTTTTAATTTATGATTCACTTCCTCGGACTGCTCAACAAACACCAGTCTTCTTGGGTCAGAGAGGTCTCCGATAATTCGTCCAGAAAGATGAACTCGATTTTTTCGCGGGTCCGGCTCGAATTTATTAATTAAAATGAGCTCAAAAGGACGATTAAAAAAATCCTTTGGAATCTCGTCTTCTAGAAGGGTTCCAGTGAGAGAGATATTTCGCGAGTAACTTCTAAAGGACGTTCCCTTTTTTGTTATCAGAATAGATTCAATTTTGAAATCGTGACGTGGATTTGCTCTGCGGTCTTTGGGCGAAGATAAGTCCTTTTGACTCAGAACAATTTCTACATTTGGTTTGTCCGGTAGGCCGGACAAGGTCAAATCGTCTCCGCGGAACTCATTATAGTAGTACCCGTAGTCGACTTTTGCTGGGGTCTCATCAGGCGCAACTTCAGTATAGCGTCTGATTCCACTCACCGTACTCTTTTCAGAAACGTCTGTTTTTAATGAAGACTTCACCGACTTAAGAAGTTCGTTTGATTGTTTTTTTATTACGGGCTCTGGAGGTTGGGCCTGAACAAAGTGCTTTTGTTCGCTCGCAAGGTAATTTGACAGAGGGATCCACTCATTCCAGCCGGGAGTCCAAATATGATAGTGGGGAAGGTCTCGTGTTTTAAAAGCCAGAATCATCATCTGAGCTTGAACGACAGAGAGAGGCCTTGTTTTCTTGTCATTTTTTGCATCAAAAATAACCCAGACTTTACCTTCTGTTTTCATGCCTCACCCCCAAATCTGTACAACGAGACTAAGGTACGTATCGGCTTTTTTGTGGCCATAATTGAGGGGTCGATGAAAAAATAGGCGTATCAAAACGATACAACGCCACAAGTGAACTAAACATTTTAGAGTCACTCGCTAGCATCTAGACTCGAATACAGGCAGCCACATGATTTTTAGACTTTTCCTCTAAGGGTGGGATTGTCTTTTTGCAGTCCTCAATTGCTATCGGGCAACGGGGATGAAAATGACACCCCGTAGGAGGGTTGATAGGACTAGGGACATCTCCTGTTAAGATAATGCGCTCTTCGCGTTGTTTCTTTGGGTCTGGAATCGGAATCGCAGACAATAAAGCCTTAGTGTAGGGGTGTTTTGGATTGCGATAAAGTTCTTCGGCTTCAGACATTTCGACGATCTTTCCCAGATACATAACTGCAACTTGGGTAGAAACGTGCTCAACAACCTTAAGATCATGGGCAATAAAAACATAGGTGAGGCCCAATTTCTTTTGCAGTTCCATAAGTAGATTTAAAACTTGAGCCTGAATCGAAACATCCAGTGCAGAAACGGGCTCATCACAAATAATCAGATCTGGATTCACCGCAAGGGCGCGGGCAATACCCACCCGTTGTCGTTGGCCGCCTGAAAATTCGTGAGGATAACGATTCATAGCTTCGGGGCGAAGGCCGACGAGGCTCGCAAGCTCAAGCACGCGCTCCTTCCGTTCTTTTGCAGAGGCATAAAGATTGTGGATAATGAGCGGTTCTTCAAGGATGGCCCCAATCGTCATTCGGGGATTCAAGCTTGCGTAGGGATCCTGAAAAATGATTTGAACTTTTTTGCGAATTTCTCGAAGTTCTTCGCCTTTAAGATGAGTGATGTCCTTACCATTAAAGCGAACAATTCCAGAGGTTGGATCAATGAGCCTAATTATGCAGCGGCCTAGGGTTGATTTTCCACAGCCAGATTCGCCAACAAGGCCCAGGGTTTCCCCTTTTTTAAGTTTGAAACTAACATCGGCCACAGCCTTAACGCTGGCGACTTCACGATTCAGAATCCCACCATTGATGGGAAAGGATTTAACTAAATTTTCGACTTCCAGAAGATATTGGCTCATAAACTTGAATCCACACTTCCTACAGGGTGAAAACAGGCGGCATATTGTTCACCCTGGTTTTTTACTAATTTTGGTTCCGATTGACGGCAGTCGGGCTGCACATTCGGACAACGGTCTTGAAAACGGCAACCCTTAGGGAGATGAAGCAGGCTTGGTACTAAGCCCTTGATCGTTTTAAGCTCAGATAATTTTTGACCAGTTTCGAAATGCGGTATTGAGTCCAAAAGCCCGCGAGTATAAGGATGCTTTGGATGATAAAAAATATCCTCAACAGTTCCATGCTCAACAATTTTGCCAGCATACATGACGACCACATCTTGGCACATTTCTGCGACGACTCCCAGGTCATGGGTTATTAAAATCATCCCAGCATTGAAATCTTTTTGTAACTTACGCATAAGATCCAAGATTTGAGCTTGAATGGTCACGTCGAGGGCAGTGGTGGGTTCGTCCGCAATCAACAGTTTTGGATTGCAGCTGATGGCCATTGCAATCATGACACGTTGTCGCATTCCACCCGAAAGTTGATGTGGGTATTCGTTGTAGCGCTTTTCTGGAGCGGGAATTCCCACTTTTCGAAGCATTTCAATGGCCCGATCTTTTACTTCAGAGGCCGTGAGTTTTGGATAGTGGACGGAAATGGCTTCAGAAATTTGATTTCCACACGTGTAGACAGGGTTTAAAGAAGTCATAGGCTCTTGGAAAATCATAGCAATTTCATTGCCGCGAATGTGCCGCATTTCTTCTTCTGTGGAAGTTAACAAATTCTTGCCGCCAAAGAAAATTTCGCCAGATTCAATTTTACCCGGAGATTGAATGAGTCGCATGATTGACAAAGAAGATACCGACTTTCCACAGCCAGATTCACCAACGATTCCAAGTGTTTGTCCTCGTTTTACACTAAAGCTAACATCGTCAACAGCAAAGAATGTTCCGTCATCGGTGTTAAAACGCGTTTTTAGATTTTTAACTTCAAGAAGAGTTTCACTCACGGTTTTCTTTCCCCCGCTCTAAGCCCCCCAACTTATACAGGGCCTGCAGCTTTGCATCAACGATTAATCAATTCTCGGATCAGATTATGGAGCTGGGCATAGCTGCTAAGTTTTGTAATTGGGCCATATTTCTGCAAAATTTCAAGCTTTGTGTAGCCAAACTCAACAGCGATAGCGGGTACACCGGCGCTTTGCGCAGCTCTCATATCCGGAGTTCCGTCTCCGATCATATAGGTCTCATTAGGACCTCGTCCGGCGCGTCTCATCATTTCCAACAGGGGAAGGGGATGGGGCTTGCGCTCAGGCAGACTGTCGGCGCCAAAAATTGCAAGCCAAGGAATTGCCTCAAACCCTAGATGGTGTAAAATTTTACGAGCCGGGTCCTCGTTTTTATTTGTGACAACCCCTAGGGGGCCTGGATAGTTTTGTAAGAATTCAAGAACACCGGGGAAGGGGCGAGTCGTTTTATACATTTCTTCTTCGTATAGCCGTAGAAAAAGTTGTTCGATCGCCGCGCTGGCTTGTGGATTATTTTGGTACTCAGGAAAGAAGTCCGAGAGAAGTTGGCGAAGTCCTTCGCCGATATGTGCCACAATCACTTCGTGAAGTAGGGGTGTCTTTTTATATGCTTCGAGGGTTCTATTTAGCGACGAAGCTATGTCTACTGCCGAGTCAATTAAGGTTCCATCAAGATCAAAAATAAGAAGAGGGTAAGTCATCAAACTACCTTAATTTTTTCATGGGACATCGGTCAAGCTTGTGTTAATTCTATTGTATGCGAATTGAAATACCACGTGCCCAGGCCTATATCGAATCTCTGGCTTCCGGGGAAGCCCTTAGCAAGCGAAAGTCTCGAACATTTGCAGAAGAATTGGGTCTCGGAAATATTTGCTTATCACCCGCTGAGGGACATTTGCTCGCGTTTTTGGTTAGGATGCATGAGTGTCTTAAGTTTGTGGAGATAGGGACTCTAACGGGCCTATCTGCTCAATACATTATAGAAGGAATGGGTGGAAAGGGAGAGCTTTGGACTCTCGAAAAGACGGACCTTCACGCTAAAAAGGCAATGGAGGCTATCGCGGAACATCCCTCTGGAAAGAACATCCACGTTATAGTTGGCGATGCACGATTCACTCTTGAAAGTCTTCAGGTTAGCGGACCATTTGATGGTGTCTTTATTGATGGCAACAAAGCGGCTTATGGTGACTATCTAATGTGGGCAGAAAAAAATGTACGTCCAGGGGGGCTTATCGTCGCTGACAATGTTTTTTTAAGCGGTGCCGTTTGGGGCTCTATTGAGGGACAGAGCAAGAATTTCAGCGAAAAGCAAGTTGCGGTCATGCAAAACTTCAACAAACGTCTTTCGGATCCAACTTTGTATGACAGTGTGATTTTGCCGACCAAAGAAGGCATGTTCTTCGCAGTTAAGATGTTTTAGCAATTTCGCTTAAAAATTTCTCCACAGCAGGGACATATTCTGCGCGAAAGTCTCGAAGGCCCGTCAGATGTCCTGCCTCAGGCAAACTGAGCTTTCTCCAATCAATATTTTTGTGTGGTTCAAATATAGCATCGATGTGATCCGGTGGAATCAGCGGGTCCTTCCAACCTCGAATCGAAAGAATTTTAAATCCTTTTGGAAAAGACTCGAGATGGGTGTGGATATCCTTGTGCATATGGGGGCTCCAGAGCAGTGACAAAACTGGAGCCATTGAAAAGGTCAAAGGTAAAAACTGGATTTTCCATTCTTGCTTCGCGAGATTAAAGAAAGAATCAATAAATTTTCCGGAGGGACCGCTATCACAAAGAAGGCCCACCACATCCGAGCACTTACGCCTAGCAAGCGCTTCAATCGCTGCGCCGCTTGGGTTTGAAAAAGAATAGACAATTTTTTTTCCTGGGATCAGGTTGAGCATATTTTCAATTTGGTCTGCATAGATATGTTTGATGCCAAATTTATTTCTCGAACTAATTGGAATTTTTAAAACAGAAGTCAGTTCTTTCCAAT
This sequence comes from Pseudobdellovibrionaceae bacterium, assembly GCA_016719575.1. Taxonomy (GTDB): domain Bacteria; phylum Bdellovibrionota; class Bdellovibrionia; order Bdellovibrionales; family Bdellovibrionaceae; genus JACMRP01. Next base: position 108,813 of record JADJYV010000013.1, read on the forward strand.
TTTTGAGCGGAGTGAAAAGGCCTTCAGAGAAGTCCATTAAAGCGGGTGTCTTTTCTAGGTCAAAAGTCACGGCGTCAAATCCTAAGTCCATTACGAATTTTACATGACGAGCAAGTTCTCGTTGGACAGCCCCAAAGAAAGGAACAAATAAAATTGTTTCTTCAAACTTTTTATTTCGCGATCTAAAAAGGCGTCCTTCGTAGGGAAGTGGTGCTGTGGTCATCGGCATTTAATATTAATGCCGATTCACAGGATTTTTAGAAGGCCAAAGCTCCGTCCAGTGTGCAGTTGTTTTGTTATTGTTTTGAGCATGCTCAAGGGTTGAGTCGCGTACAATAACCTGCTCGAGGGCCGTTTCCGCTAAGACCTTGCCGCAAGCTTCGAAAACACTTTCGGCGTCAATTCCGTGGAAGGCATAAATCTCAGACGGGCGGCCGCATTTAGAATGCTTCCTGACCGCACAAGACTCTTGGCGTACGCCAATAACGGAGCCAATATTGTCAAGCAAGCCAGGCTCACCGTCGTGGACGCTGACAACTGGAATTCGTTTGCCCGAAACAGTCACGAGATCGCCATCAGAGACCTCTTCGGACTTTCTCAGGTAAAGATCGGAGTTGATACCGAGTCCGTGCTTTAAATACGAATAATCATTTTCGTGCGCTTGTATTCCGACCAATAAATCTGGAGAAGTTACGACGATGACGTTGGCGTAGATTCCGTGCCCTAAAAGCATTTCAGAGGCCTTAATTGCTTCTGACGTCAGAGATCCCATCGCAAAAATATTGACGACATTATCACCGGCATCATACCCCGCATAGCCGCGATAATCGATGAGGTAGTAGGCCCCTTGAAGAACTTCTTCTCGAACTTTGCTTAGAATTTGCGACTCGTCTGATGTAGCTACTTCCGCCTCATTCAGTCCGCCGGAAACAGGAAACTCAGAGCGCATCAACTGGCCTTCGGCTCCGACTTTAAATCGCAGTTGCTTCTTCAAGTAATAAAGCAGGTCTTTTTGATCAGCTCCGCGAGTTACAAGGCGCAAGAGAGCTCCTGTTCGGCCCGTATTATTATTCAATACATGTCGCTTAATTGTGTCGCAGAGGATCCAATCAAGCTCGATACAAAAATAAGGTTCCCAAGTGATTTGATTTGGAATCTGAATGTCGGACTTCCAGCCATGTTGCGCACCCTCTGGAGACAGGGTGACGCCAGAAGGTGTTCCGACGCAGATAAAAGAACTCTTCCAGTAAAGATTGTAAAAGTATTGATCCAATGCACGCTTGATAAAGAAGTCGTAAACTGTCATCAAAGGGATCAGGGGAATTCCCAGGGTGTCACGCATACGTCCAAAAGCACCAACGCAGGACATGACATTTCCTTCTGCAATTTCAAAACGCAAAAATCGATCCGAGACTTCTTCGCCAGGAACCAAGTCTGGAAGTTTATGATCCTTTACTCCGAGTTCAGTTTCGAGATCCGTGATAACTGGCGCACCAAATATCTTACCGTCCATAGCCGGGTTAAGATTGGTCGAAGTTCCAACGTCAGGAGCCATTGAGATAAAGAGTTCTCCAGGAAGTTTAAAGGGTTTTTCTTTCTCGGAGAGCGCGCGGTGCTTTTCGCCCAATTTGCTCTCTTCAAGGGGAGTGTTTGAAATACGAGTCAATTTTGCGGTAAGCTGTCCCAACATCCACTGGGTGTGAGGATAGCTGGTCATCTTGGTATTAATATCCAGGGCTTCGGGCATTTCGCCCCATTGAGTGAGCTTTTCTAAGAAGAATTTTTGATTTTTTTCTTTTAGAGCGTGCTGAGCTTTTATTTCGCTCCATAGCTTTTCGCCTCGCCCCTTGAGGAACTTGCCTTCTGGCGTCCCGAGAGAAAAGCGTTCAAAAAGCTGTTCACCCTTAATACCCTGGTTCTTTCTTAACTCCTCAACTTCTTCATCAGTTGGAAGTTGAGAATGATTTCCGGGTTGTGCGGCACAACGAAGACCCCACCCCTTAAGGGTGTGTGCGATAATGATCGTAGGTCTGCGGGTTGATTTTTTTGACTGCTCCATTGCTTCTGCAAGAGCGAGTATATCGTGGCCGCCAAAATCACGGATGGCTTCATAAAGCTCCTGATCGGTCACTCCGTCTAAAAACTTCTTCATGTTGGAATGTTCTTTTATGATTCCCTTTTTCAGTGCTTTCATATCTTGAACTAAAAGCAAAGCTTGAAGCTCATAATCGACCAGCTCTTTTTCAAGAAAGTTTTTAAAGTTTTCGCCGCCTGGCTTTTTGAAGAGCCCAAGGCGTTTATGTCCATGCCGGACTTGAATAACCTCCCACCCATTTGCGGCCATGGTACGTTCGACGCGATCTGCGTCTGCCCCATTCATAATTTCGGGATTGCAGATTCGTTGTCCGTCTAGGGATTGACGATTGTAATCGAGGATCCAAGTAAGCGTTCCAAGTTCACGTTCAGCAAAATCCGGGACAGCCTCATACATAGACCCTTCGCGGAATTCAGAGTCCCCACAAATAGCCCAGAAGTGCGCATCAGGAACTTCGTAGCCATGTTCGCGCGCGTAGCGATAGGCAAGGGCTAAGTACCCTGCTTCCACGGGGGGAATTCCCACCGTGCCTGACGGGAAAAAATTATGATTATCAGAGTCATAGGCAGAGTGATAGGATTGAAATACGGGTTCGCCACTCTGAGAGTACTTGCGCAGACCCATCATGGCAGTGTTGGCTTCATCCAAAGTCAATTTACTAAGATCCGACTTCAAGAGCAAATCGAGCAGATAATTGTAGGAGTGATCTGTTGGTGATGCATGGGGTTTATTAGCAACATGGTCAAAATTAGACTTAACGAGTAAGTGAAGGGCTCCCATAATGTGAAGGGCACTGGCAGAGGCAGCGGGGTGGCCGCCAATTTTTGGATCGCCCTTTTCTTTATCTGAGCGGTGGTTTGCTTGATAAATCATTTGGGTCGCGAGATAGTGTGCTCTTCGTGCGATAGACTCCAGAGTGTCGCGAGTTGCCTCTGCGGTTACCATTTTTGGAGTATTTTTTTCGGAAGTTTTACTCACAGGAAATCTCCTCTCAAAATTAAAGAAGGTACTTCTAACATCGGGCCGTCTGATGTCAAAGAAATGACTTGGGGCGACATGGGTTATGTTTCGAGTACGAAATCCCAGCGGATTTTTACTGTGCCGTCACTTTCGATAATCCCCTTGGGCGGATTTGGAAATGGGGCAGCAGACCGAAAAGCTTCAACTGCGGCTTCGTCAAGATCTCGAACGCCAGAGTCTGAAAGGACTTGAACAGTCACGAGTGTTCCTGCTGAGTTTAAAACAATGAGAAGTTTTGTTGTTCGGTCCTGAGAGGTGGCGATAGTTCGTCCCTGTCTAAACAAAGTGGTCATTTTTTCTCGAACCTTTGGCTCCCAATATTGTGAAAGTTGCTTACGGATTCGGTTATAGTAAGTAAAATACTTGAACTCTCGGGTGTTCAGCAAAGTTTCTATTCCTCGATCAACATCTTTACCGAGGTAGTCGGTTTTACTAACCTCACCACCCTTTTGGGCGTCGGCTGCCTCTTGAGCTATTTTTGCCTCGTGTTTTTTCAAGGCCTCAAAAGTCGGATCGTAGGTCGCGAGTAGTTGATCTAACTTAGGGACTGCCTTTTTGCTTTCGTTGGTTTTTCCGGCTTTGGAATTTTTGGTCTTTAAGTTCTGAAATGCGCCCTGATTTGAAGCTTGAGTTTCCTTTTTCACCTTTTGATCTTGTTCGCTGAAAAATCGAGCATTTTCTGGAGTTTCATGGTTTAGGGACGGGTCCTGTTCTACAACTTGTCGACTCTCATTTTTGCTTTTATCGTTTTTTGGCTTTTCGAGAGATTTTGTGACTGGATTTTGGTCGAGGATTTCAAATGTAATACTCTCTTTTAGAGGCAAAGACTGCTGTGGTAGACGATAAAGAGCCAGCACTCCAACGACAACTAGGTGGAGTGCGAGAGAGAGAATTAGTCCTATAAAAAGCGATCTTTTCATTTAAGGCTCCGCACCAACGCTTTCGGTATTAAGACACACAAAGTGAAGGGTTGGATTAAACATCCAGGTAGATTTCGACGAGAGTCTAGTTTGACTCGTTGTACCCCGCGAGTCACAATGGGAATAATGAAAATGGAAGCATGGTTTTTGACAGACAAGGGGCATCGTCGCGATTCAAATCAAGACGCCTGCCTGATCAACAAAGACATTGGCGTGTTTATTGTGGCCGATGGAATGGGCGGTCATTTCGGTGGAGAAGTGGCGTCGGCTATTGCCGTGCAAACTGTTGAGGATACCTTCAAGCGACCAGGCTCGAAAGAAATGGCTCCTCGTGAAGTTTTAACCCGTGCTTTTGAAGAGGCCAGTCGTCGTATTTTCGACAAGGCAGCAACAGAAAATCCAGAGTTGGCAGGAATGGGAACAACGATGGTCATGGCGTTCATTCGGGGTAAACACATCTACATTGCCAACGTTGGGGACTCAAGATGTTATCTTTTTAAGAAGCCCCATCTTTGGCAAATCACCGAAGATCATTCTTTGCTGAATGAACAGATTAGGGCTGGGGTGTTGAAAGAAGAAAATATTGGCCAATTTGTCGCTCGCAATGTGATCACGCGCAGTGTTGGCTATGAAAGAGAAGTTCATCCTGATATCATCGAGCGGGAAATTCTTGCTGGCGAAAGCTATCTGCTATGTTCTGACGGCCTTTCTGGCTTAGTGAGTGATCAAAAAATCTCTCAGATTCTAAATCAAAACTCACCTGACAGAGCCGTCAAGGCCTGTGTCGATCAAGCATTAGAAAACGGAGGGGACGATAACGTGACCGTCCTAATTTTGCATTTCTATGAATAGTCCAGAAAAAAAACTGACTGTTTTTATTGTGAGCAATCAAGATGGGAAAACACGCAAGATTCTTATTTCTGCGACTTGGGTGAAGATCGCAACATTTATTGGTGCTATAATCATTATAGTGTTTGCGGCTGGGATGGTTGATTACTTTGGTCTTCTCGTCCAGTCCTTAGAAAACAAACAACTTCGAGCTGAAAACGCCCAGTTGCTTAAACAGTTCCAAGTGGTTGAAGGAAAAGTAAGTTCACTTGAAAATAGCCTCGAAAGAGTTAAGACTTTTACCACAAAATTAAAATTAATTACAAATATTGAGGCTGAAGATCGAGTTACAAAGCTTACGATTGGTAATAAGCCAGCACCTGGTCAGCAGATCGAAGAGTTTGAGCCGATGGATCAACGATCCTCGCCTGCAAATTTAGCAGCTCAGGATCAAGTCTTTCAGCAACCACCGACTTTAAATGAAACCAAAGGCGAGATCGCAGAGCAGCCGACGTCGAACAAAGATTATGCCTCTTTGATAGTGCGTATTGATAAGGCGGTGGGAGAGACTCAATTAAAAGAGCAAAGTGTTATTGACCTTTGGGAAAGTCTTTCTGAACGTCAGAGTTTGATAAATGCAACGCCCAATATTAAGCCAGCACGAGGTTGGCTCGCATCTCGTTTTGGATACCGCATTTCTCCGTTTACAGGCAAAGCAGCAATGCATGCAGGTCTGGATATTGCTGCGGCTCCAGGCTCTCCAGTCTATGCTCCAGCAGATGGTGTTGTGGGTTTTGCTGGCTATGACGAGAGTTATGGAAAGCTGGTCAGCATTGATCATGGTTATGGTGTAAGTACTCGTTTTGGGCATGCTTCACAAATTTACGTTCAGGTCGGGCAAAAAGTCTCAAAATGGGATGTTATAGCTGCGGTTGGAAATACAGGCCGATCGACCGGACCTCATTTGCACTATGAGGTAAGAATCAACGGCACCCCAGTGGACCCAATTAACTTTATCTTAGATGAGTAAGAAATATCTCTGCTGTAATTCGTAACAGTGAGTTGTCGCAAATTTGGTCAGCATATATTTGAGTTGAGTAAATAAGTCTTCTGGGTTTGATTTGAAATCAATTCAACTCCTGGCCTAAAACTTGAACTCGAAGTTGGTAATGACGAACTGCCTTTGTCTCATCATTTTAATTTTAACTTTTAATGGCTTCTCTCAGTCTGCAAATGCAGAAATTGATATAGAGACAACTCAGCCTCTCGAGGTGCCGGTCAAAGAGGTTTCAAATGAAATTATAACCTCAAAAGACATTGAAAATATTATTCCGATGGATCTTCAGGCAACAAATAATATGGGTGTAGTCGCGGCTTGCGTTGTCGACCGCGGCATCCAGGCCTGGTTCAACTCTGCACAGGTTCAAGAAAGTGTTTTCGGACATATTGCAACGACCGTACAAAGAAAGTTGGCGTCAGACATCACGATAGCTTCTTCGGCGGAGCCTCAGGCGATACAGCACAAGCTCTCGCTGAGTTTTATGGCTTTTCAGGCGGCTGCCAAACTTCAGTATACAGGCCTTCTAAAGGCAGTTTTTAATTATGATACAAGGGCAGCGCGTGGCGTCCTTGAGCTTTCCGAAAAGTTTTTCAACAAAGATTTTTTTTTAAACCACTCTTCCTCCTCTGCAGAAAATATCAGTTCAATCGGAGTGAAATGGGGCTGGTGAGCTTTTCAAGAGCCACCACATCTTCAGGGGAATTCAAATTGACCGGAATAAGTGGATCATCAATAGAAACAGTGATTCTGTTTTTTTCAGGAAGAGTATGAATACAAAAATCCAAACGCGACTCGGGGGCTTCTGCATTGAGGGCCTTTAGGCGCTGCTGAAAAGGGTGAGACAATACAACCGGGTGGCCTTTGTAATTATGAAAGGACGGGACAAGGGCATCGATATTTTTGTGATTTTCCCAGGTCATCTTAAGCGTTAGAAGCGTGGAAGAATTTAATGGTGTGTCAACCGGAGAAACAAAAAGTGGACCTGTTTCGTTTTCGTTAAAACCTATTTGTAGAGATGAAAAAGGTCCCCGTTCTGGATTTCTATTAATGCATATCTGAACATTTTTGAAATTTTTAGTAATTTCCTCAAGCGATTCGGCCGATTCCGGGGCGGTTACAATGAAAATACAATTGAAATCTGCCCCCATAATTTGCTGAATTTGATATTCAATCCAGGGTTTTTTTCGAAACAGCATCAGTGCTTTATTGGAGCCCATGCGTTGGCTGCGTCCTGCTGCCAATATAAGAAAATTCATATTATTGCGTCCTGAGAGCACTCATCGTTGGTTTTTTGCTTTTTTTCGTCTATATTATGAAGTTGCAAAATTTCTGCAGCAAAACTGATAGCTACTTCTTTTGGAGTCTTCCCTCCAATCGGAAGACCGATAGGGCTCGTGACTTTGTTCAGAACAGCTACAGAAATGCCTTTTTCTATGAAATTTTTTTGAAAGCGCCTCCACTTTATTTCACTGCCTATAAGACCAAGGTACTTTAGGTCTTTATCCAGAAGGTTTTCCACAAGATTTTGATCAAGATTGTGATCGAAAGTCATGACCGCTGCGTACAGTTTTGAAACATCACCGAACGGCCATTTTTCTACCAAATTTATACCAGAATCGAGGTGTTGTATGACAGAAGCAGGTGCCTTGCTGAGCCATTCCTTTCTTTGGTCAACCAGATGAACTTTAAAAGGAGTATCTACTAGCACCTGGGCAATCGCTTGTGCGACATGACCAGCACCAAAAAGAACTAAGTGTGGGCCAGTATTGAATGTTTCAATGAAGACTTCGACAAACCCTCCGCAGCACTGATTAGCTTTGAGGCAAAGGGGGTAGGGGACTCGCTCGGGAGGTAGGTTGTTCTTCAATATCTGTCGTGCCTTTTCTATGACAAGTTCTTCGAGCTGGCCACCACCGATAGTGCCGTAGAAATCAGTTTTTGTGACGACAAGTTTAGTTCCGATATCACGCGGAGTAGAGCCCTTCGTCATTATGATTGTAACAAGGGCTGCCGGAGTTGCATTTAGCTGAAGACGTTGTAGTGCGGAGATCCAGTCCGAGGATTCAAAGGAAGACATAATTATTTTTTTAAGCTTTCTAAAAACTCAGTTAATAAATTGCCGGCAACAGTTTTTCGGTATTTTGCTTCGGAGCGGATATCGTCAATGGGGTGAATCTCATCCATAAGTATATTTCGAGCTTGCTGAATATTTTCGTGTGTCAGATCCTTTTCGTTTAAAAAATGTTCCGTTTGTATTGCTTGCATGGGGATTGGCGCCACGCTGCCGAGACCGATTTGAATCCATTCAATATTTTGTCCACGAAAGACACAGGCTACGCCCGCCAAACAAACTTTTGAGATCGACTGTGCGGCGCGGGTTCCTACTTTGCGATAATAGGAGTGACTTATACCTTGGTGGCGATGAATTTTTATTGCCATGATAATTTCGTCTGCTCGTAGATCAGCCCTCTTATAACCTTTGTGAAACTGCGTGTAATTCACGATTCGGTAACCTTTGCTTGATAGCAAAATGAGGTCGGCGTTATAAGCGATAAGGACTGGCGGCGTGTCCGCAGCGGGACTCATATTGGCAATATTGCCACCAATTGTGGCGCGATTTTGAATTGCGATAGCTCCGGTCGCCTCTGCTGAATTCACCAAGAGGGGAAATTCTTGTTGAATAATAGGATGGTTTTTAATTTGGGTGAAAGTGCAGCCACCACCTATTAAAATTTCTTGGTCGTTGACGACAAAGCCTTTGAGCTCGTGGAGCGCATTTATATTGAGAAACTTTTTGTGAGTTAGTTTTCCTGCCTCGTAAGAGACCATAAGGTCTGTGCCGCCAGCAAAGAGTTGCCATTCGCCCGAATTTGTAGACAAAATCTGTAGGGCTTCCTTTATATTTTTAGGGGTCTTCATTTCGTAATCAGGTGTGAGGCCTCTCATTTGAAAGTCTCCGCTGCTTTTGTTACTGAATCGATAATTTTAACATAGCCAGTGCAGCGGCAAAGATTGCCCGCGAGTCCGGTTTGAATTTGAGATACAGTTGGATTCGAGTTTTTTTTCAAAAGGTCAAAGGAGGCCATCACCATTCCCGGAGTACAAATTCCACATTGAGCGCCCCCGCACTCCAAGAAAGCCTGCTGGATGGGGTGCAGATTTTCCTCTGTACCGAGGCCTTCGATTGTTAAAATAGACGCTCCTTCACATTGTGCTATGGGAACGAGGCAGCTGTTGACGAGTTGTTTATCAAGCATGATGGAGCAGGCGCCGCACTCGCCCTCGCCGCAACCTTCTTTGGACCCAGTAAGCCCCAAGTCCTCTCGTAAAACATCGAGAAGGCGTTTCATGGGGGGGGCATCGACAGAAATATTTTTTTCGTTTAATTTAAAATTAATTTTCATAGAAGGCTTTCATTAAATCTTCGGGCAGCATTGGAATCGATTTCAGCTCTAGTCCCGTAGCCATAGCGATGGCATTAAGAATTGCAGGTGCGGGTCCATCCATTGGTAGTTCGCCAATACCTTTTGCTCCTTGTGGACCATGAGCATAGGGAACTTCTTCAAATAAGACTTCGATGTGTGGCAAATCGGCGCTTGTCGGAATAATGTAGTTGGTCATGTTGGCGTTGATCATGCGTCCATCTTTTAGATTTACTTTTTCGTAGAGTGCGTAGCCAATTCCTTGAGCCACTCCGCCCTCGATCTGCCCCTGCGCGAGAATCGGATTGATCACTCGTCCGACTTCTTGCAACGCTGTAAAGTTTGTTACCTTGGTTTCATAGGTTGTTGTGTCAATTTGAATTTCGGCAACATAAACTGCCCAGGCGTAGGAGCCATAAGCATCACCCTGATAAGTTTGGTCATTCCAGTGAATACCAGGTGGTTGTTGATACTCTGCCATGACTGTGAGCTCGCCATGGTTTTTGACATAATTAAGACAAGCTTGCCGGAATTCTACTTCAGAATGGGTGGGCTTAAGGTAGCCTTCTTTTTGAAGGGTATGTCGAATGCCTAATGCCGCAGATTGAACAAGCTTGCCGACAACCATCGTTGTGCGCGAGGCAACGGTGGGGCCTGAGTTTGGAACGTACTTTGTGTCAGGCGTGAAGATCTCAATTATTTCGGTGCTTGTGTTGAGCGCATCGGCGGCAATTTGAGAAAAAATTGTATTAGTGCCCTGGCCGATTTCAGTGCTTGCTGAGAGAACTTTAATTTTTGCGTCACGGTCCAACTGTATTCCAACTTTAGAGGCTAGATATTTTTCTCCAGAACCTGTGAATCCAGAACCGTGCATAAATGTTGCGAGGCCAATTCCTTTTTTTATTTTGGTATTTGAAATGTTGTCATCAAGAAATTGCCGCTGCTTTTGTTTGTAGTGAGTGTGTTTTAGAGCCCTATCCAGGAGGGACTCCATATCGACACCTTCGTTGATTAGTTGTCCTGTAGCGGTTTTTTGTCCGTCGCGTATAAAATTCCGTCGACGAATTTCTTCGGCACTGAGATTGAGTTTTCGCGCGATCTGATCGAGATGTCGTTCGAGTGCGAAGATGCTTTGTGGAGCGCCAAATCCGCGGAAGGCTCCATATGGCACTGAGTTCGTGGCGACGGCCTTTGCATCGATTCGGACATGGTCTATATTGTAGGGCCCGGCGGCATGAATGGTTCCTCGCGAAAGTACAACGGAAGAAAGAGTGGCGTAGGCCCCGCCATCAATAATAAACTGGATGTCCAAACCGAGGATACGACCATCTTTATTGACCGCTGTTTTATGATGAGTTCTGGATGGATGGCGTTTTGTTGTGCAGGCCATGTCTTCCGCTCTGTCATAGATCATTTTAACGACTTTGCCCGACTTCCAAGCTAGAAGGGCTGCGTGTCCAGCTAACATCGATGGGTACTCTTCTTTTCCGCCGAAGCCGCCACCTGTTTCGGTTTGTATGATTCGAATTTTATCCTCGGTGAAATTAAAAAGTGGAATTAAGGCTTTTTGGACATAGTACGGGCATTGCATTGAGCCCCAAATGGTCACTCCATCCTGTTTATTCGCGAGAGCCACCATGCCATTGGTTTCAATGTAGACATGTTCCTGGGCTCCAGTTTCGTACGTGTCTTCAATAATGAAATCCGCTTTGGACCAGATGCTATCGATATTACCTTTTTCTAAGTGATAAGACTTCAGAATATTATCTTTACCCCAAATTATTGTCTGTGCTTCGACTGCTTCTGGAATCGAGAGCACCGGGGGGAGTGTTTCGTAGTCGATAGTGATAGCCTGACGAGCTCGCTCGAGAAGAATTTTGTCTTGATGAGCTAAAAGTAGAATCGGCTCTTCGGCGTGATTGATATCTGTGTCAGCTAAGAAGGGCTGATCTGTTGTTATCAATGCGACATGATTTTGGCCTGGAATGTCTTTCGCCGTGACGACAGTAAACTCATGCCACGGAATGTCTTGAGCGAAATTTATCTGCTTAATTTTACCCCGTGGAATTGTAGAGCGAATTGTGGTGCCATGAAGACAGTTTTTGAATTCAATATCATCAATGTATTTCGAACGTCCAGTGACCTTTTTGGGGCCTTCTTTGCGTTGAACAGAGTTTCCGATAGGGGAGCTAAATGTTTGCTTTTGCATTGTCATTGACGCAATTGAATCATTTCACTGATAAAATGCAAAATCATTTAGTGATTGGAAACGCAAGGCCGCATCATTTTATTTTACTCGTCTTTAGTTTGACGACCGCTCCTCTTGTCATTAATCTGGGGTCATGGAAAAAGTCGTATTTATTTCTGGAAAAAGAACCCCGTTTGGAGCTTTTGGCGGATCTCTAAAAGATGTTTCAGCAACAGATTTGGGAGTGGCCTCCGCTAAGGCAACCCTGGAACAAGCAGGGTTGTCTCCCGAAAAGATTGACCATGTTATTTTTGGGAATGTTATTCAATCTGGTGCTGATGCAATTTATATCCCCCGACATATCGGCTTGAAAATCGGAGCTCCAATAGGAATTGGTGCCCTTGGTGTAAATCGTTTGTGTGGTAGCGGATTTCAGTCGTGGACTTCGGCAGTACAAATGATTCAAACCGGAGAGGCGGCTGCAGTTCTTGCCGGCGGCACGGAGCAAATGTCTCAAGTTCCTTACGTGGTCCGCGGAATGCGCTTCGGTGGAATTCGTTTGGGAAGCGGTGAGCTCGAAGATTATATGACGGCAGCCTTGACGGATGCTTATACTAAAACACCGATGGCGATCACGGCTGAGAATTTAGCTGTGAAGTACGATATTTCCCGACAAGAAGTTGATAATTACTCTTTGCAATCTCAACAGCGTTACAAAGCCTGTTTTGACCGTGGTGATTTTAAAATTGAAATAAGTCCAGTGACCATCGAGGGGAAGAAGGGCGTCGTTGTTGTCGAAAGAGATGAGCATCCTCGTCCCGAGACGACACTCGAAAAACTGGCGCAACTGAAGCCCGTCTTTAAAAAAGACGGAATTGTAACGGCGGCGGGATCTTCAGGAATCGTCGACGGCGCGGCTTGTTCACTTTTGACGAGTGAATCAAAAGCTAAAGAGCTGGGTCTAAAACCACTAGCTCGAATTGTTTCGTATGCTTCTGTGGGATGCGATCCTTCAATAATGGGAATAGGGCCAGCAGGTGCCTCTCGTTTAGCTTTGAAAAAAGCGGGATTGAATATTGAGCAGATGGATTTGATTGAAGTGAACGAGGCCTTTGCTGCTCAGTATTTGGCTGTTCAAAAAGAATTAAAATTGGATCCATCCAGATCAAATGTAAACGGTGGAGCGATTGCCGTCGGACATCCTCTTGGTGCTTCGGGAACACGAATCATGAATCATCTGGTGTATGAGCTTCATCGTCGCAAGGCTCGTTATGCTTTGGGAAGTGCTTGTATTGGGGGCGGTCAGGGCATCGCTGTAATTATCGAACGATTGGACTAGTCGAGTGGAGGCGGTATTTAATCTTCATCAGCGTGTAGCTTTGGTTTCTGGTCCAATGAGTTCGACAGTTGCCAGCATAACCATGGGTTTAACTCGCCTCGGTGCTGACTGTATACTTTTAGATCCTCAAAACTCTGTTCCACAGCCGTTCATCAATCAAATTAACGACAGTCGCGAAATTAATGACAAATTTGGTCGAGCTGCGGTTATTGCTACGGACTTGAGTACGGCTGCAGTAATTAAGGATGTTATTGGTAGGGCCTCCCAGGTTTTCGGCGGTTTAGATATTTTTATTGATGCAATGGTGATTAATCATCCGACTCCTCTAAAAATTGATGGAGGCATTGACGGCATTGAGGGATTGGATTTAATGCTGGAGAGGCATTTGAAAAGCACATTGGTTTTAACACAGGGAGTTCTGGCCTTTTTTAAGAGCCGTAAGCGTGGACGTATCATTTACTTGTTAAATGATCCTCCGCCGACAAAGAAAAAAGAAGATGTTTTAGTTTGCGCTGTTAGGTCCGGGTTGATTCCATTTGCCGCTGCCTTAGCTAAGCAAATTAACGAAGCAAATATCACTGTGAATACCTTATCTTTGGCACTAACCGAAGAATATATTTTAGGTCATGATTTAGATTCGAAATCAATTAAAGAGGCGATGGAGAAAATGAAGCTCCAGGACTCCTCATTGCGGATCACTGAACCCGACAAAACTTCTCAAGTAGTCAGCTTTTTAGCAAGCACACTCGGCACCAGCATCACCGGCCAACACCTCTCCCTTTCTTAGGGTACGGCCTTCCTTTTGGGCATGCGGCGCGCCGTAATTGTATCAATCCTGGTATGGATCGTGCGTTGAGTATTTGGCTTCGACTCCAGGAGTTTAAAAGAATGCCAAAGAAAAAAATAATACGAAATTCGGATTTTCCATATCATATTTCAGCCAGATCAAACAACAGGGAGTGGTTTTCTATTCCTATTAGTGAAGTTTGGAAAATATTCGCAGATTATCTCTATTTTATATCCTTTGCATATAGAGTCGAAATTCACGCCTTCGTTTTGATGAGTAATCACTATCACTTACTTGCCAGAACTCCCGAGGGAAATCTTGATCAAGCAATGCTATATTTGCAGCGTGAAACTAGCCGCTGGCTAGCGCGTGAAAGTGGTCGTATTAATCATGTTTTTGGTGGGCCTTATCATTCGAGTCTAATTCAAGACATCAATCACTATAACAACGTTTATAAGTATATATTAAGAAATCCTATTGGTGTCGGCTTAGCTAATAAAGTAGAGGAGTACCCGTACAGCTCACTACGCGGTCTCTTAGGGTGTGAGAAGCTTCTTTTTCCTACAGTGGGAAATTTAGAGCTCTTTACTAAAACAGAGGAGTTTTTGAGTTGGTTGAACTTAGAATACCAAGAGGAAGAAAGGGAAGTGATTCAAAAAGGGATCAGAAGAAAGTCATTTGAGCTTAGTAGAAGCCGAAAAACAGGTAAGTTACCTCATTTAGCGGGTTTTTCTCCATAATTGGGGCGCCGCATGCCCAAAAGGAAGGCCGTACCTTCGGCGTAGGATTCGGGGGAGACGTAGAGGCGGTCGATGATACGGGCGCCTTCGTAGCGGGAGAAAATTTCAGTTGATTGATCTATTGGGGCGGGCTGGTCCCAGCGGTCGTATTGATCAACCACAAAGATTTGCATGGAGCGATCCTCTGAAGAGGAGGAGTGGTATTTTGAAAGTCGAGTTTTTGAACTCGCCCAAATGGTTTCAATACCTTCGTTTTCAAGAGCCTTCTTGATGTCCTCAGCACGACGATCTTGAGAGGTATTATGCAACTCGAGTAATACTTTGAAGGGCTTTCGTTGAGCAATTCTTTGCGCCCAGGTGTTGCCAACGCTAGTTAAGTGTTCATGCAGCTTGTAGTCGTTGTACTTAGTATATTCACCAATATCTGACGGCAAAACAAAGCTGCATTCTGAAGATGTCAGATACCGATTTAGCATCTCTTCATAGATAATGCTCTTATGATGGAAATAGACCATCAAATACATATGGTGACGAGAAATCAAAAAATCGTCAAAAGCGTATAGCGCGCGGCGGTTAAGGGCTAAGAACATTTTTCCTTCAAGCAAATGCGCAGTCATATTTTGAAGAATCCAAGAAAGATCAATTTTTCCGTAATTAGTTCCGCAGAAGAAAGAATCTCTTTCAAGGTAATCCATACGATCAACATCTAGCTCGGAACTTACAAGTTGAGAGAGGATCGGGCGATAATCGATGCCATTATCGACAAAAAAATCATCAGGACATGCCAAACTCTTGTCAATGAGACACGCAACGTGGATCGGCAATAGATCAGGGAAACGAGCAGTTATGGTCTCGCCAATCAATGAATCAATCACATATTTAATCGTATAATCCTCGTGATTGGCCTTACGATTTTTATGGGTATTGGGGTTCGAACTTTGCGCATATACACGGATACCTAAACTCTCAACAGATGGCATAACCTGTTCGGTTGTATGGCTAAGAGGACCGTGTCCCACATCGTGCAATAAAGCGGCTAACCGAAATGCCTGGCGGAGTCGAAGGCGCGTCGAGTTTTTTGCAAATGGCAGCGCTTTGAAAATCGAATCAAATGCAAGTCCCGCGAGATGAGCCACGCCGACAGAGTGGAGATAGCGGTTGTGAGTGGCGCCTGGGAAACTAAACTCCGCAAAACCCAATTGTTTAATAGCACGCAGGCGCTGATATTCAGCCGTGTCTAAGATAGCAACCTCAGCATCTGAGTAGTATATGGAGCCGTGTACGGGATCTCTGATTTCCATGAAGCGACCATACTTACACATGGGCAGAGGAGTTTGCAAGAGTCGCCACATCAGTCAAATTTCCTCCTAAACGAACCAATTCGTTCTCGCGACAAAACTCAACGGACCTTGGTCTAGTTTTTCTCAAAATTAGAAAATCTCACTTTAGGATTTTCTAGGAGCACCGATGAGTTAGGTAAGAGTAACTGCCCATTCAGGTGTCAAGACGGCACCCCAAGTTTCAAGGATAGAAACTTGTGAATCTTCAAGGAGGAGGAATTATGGGTCTGCGTATTAATACGAACACGGCTTCGTTAAACTCACAGAGAGTTCTGTGGGGAACGAAAGTTGGTCTCGACAAGAGCATGGAACGGCTCTCTTCGGGATACCGAATCAACCGAGCGGGAGATGATGCCGCCGGACTCGCGATCTCTGAAAACCTCAGAGCCCAAATTCGCGGTCTGAAACAAGCCTCACGAAATGCCCAAGACGGTATTTCACTCGTGCAAGTGGCCGAGGGCTCGATGAATGAGATCTCTTCGATCTTGATTCGATTGCGAGAACTCGCAGTGCAGGCAGCTTCTGACACTGTCGGGCCAACAGAACGGCAGTTCTTAAATGTGGAATATGACCAACTGACTTCAGAAATTGACCGTATCGCAGAGGGAACTGAGTTCAACGGAACTCAACTTCTCGCTGGGGTGGGTGCGATCTTAGACTTTCAGGTTGGGACACGAAATAATCCAGAGATTGATCGCATCTCTTTTGATGCCTCTAAAGCAGATGCAAACTCTGCAGCTCTTGGAGTAAACCTAACAAGTGTCGCTGACAAAGCATCTGCTCAGAATGCCCTAGCGGCAATTGATACGGCGATTGTGTCCGTTTCAGCGATGAGAGCGGATTTCGGTGCGATTCAGAATCGTCTGACCTCAACCATAAGCAATATTCAAGTCAGCGTCGAGAATATGTCTGCAGCAAACAGCCGCATTAAAGATGTGGATGTCGCTGAAGAGACATCTGAAATGACGAGAAATAATATCTTGTTACAGGCAGGTACTTCTGTCTTGGGACAAGCGAACCAACAAGCTAATGTAGCACTTGGACTCTTGAACAAGTCATTCGGATAATCTTCGAATGACCTAGGTTCCCGATCTTGGACATAAATCAAGATCACCCTCAAAAGCCCAGGCTTGTTACACGTAACGAGCTGATATATTGATCTGTTTCCTGCGCCGGGGCTACTTCGGTAGCCCCATTTATCGAATGGATATTCGGTAAAGTATTGTTAGTAAATTGGATCTTGTCTTAACTCTCATCAACGAGTGCATGGATGCAACTCGTGGCAAGAATCTACCGACTCTTCAAGTGCAGAATGTGCTTGATGTCAGCAAAAAGAGTTCAACGAGCAACGCTCGAAAGAATTTCTGAATTTGTTTTAAATTTTTTAAAAAACTGGACTCAAAAAATATCGCGGTAAAACCGATAAGACCTTGGGTACCTATATAAACTTAACAGGCACATGATGTGCCTTATTGCCAACGGATGGCAATGATCACTGGAGGATCAAATGTTACAGGGAGGATAGAATGGGTTTACGAATTACAACGAACGTTGCTGCGCTCAATGCCCAAAAAAATCTGGGCATGACACAGAAGTCGATGAACACATCGATGGCGCGATTGGCCTCTGGGATGAGGATCAATCAGGCGGCAGATGATGCTGCCGGGCTCGCGATCTCCGAAAACCTTAGAGCTCAAATCAGAGGTTTGAGGCAGGCGAATAGAAATGCCAATGATGGTATTTCTCTAGTGCAAGTCGCGGAAGGCAGTTTGAATGAAGTTTCAAATATGCTGATTAGGTTGAGAGAACTCGGAGTGCAGGCAGCTTCAGACACGATTGGCGATACGGAGCGAAAGTTTTTAGATGTTGAGTATCAGCAGCTAAAATCTGAGATCCAGAGGGTTACTGAGTCGACGAACTTTAACGGCTACGATCTTTTGAACGGGACCGGCGGAATTATTGATATTCAGGTTGGGACGCATAACGATCCTTTCAAAGATCGAATCTCGTTTAATTCTGCAGCCGCAAATGCGAGTTTGGAAGCCTTGGGAATGGTAACGGAAAGCGCCGGAACAAAAGAAGGTGCACAGTTGAGTTTGGATGTTATCGACAGCGCTCTTGTTTCGGTGAACGCCATTCGGGCGAATTTTGGAGCCATGCAGAATCGGCTTACATCCACGTCAAACAACTTGTTAGTTTCTGACGAGAACTTATCTGCTGCGAACTCTCGTATCCGAGATACAGACGTGGCTGCAGAGACCTCCGAGATGACAAGAAACAATATCTTGCTACAGGCGGGGATCTCAGTTCTAGGTCAGGCCAACAACTCTCAGCAAATGGCACTGAAGTTATTAGGCTAGTAGGTGTAGAAAATTAAAAAGAAAGGGATCTTCAAAAAAGATCCCTTTTAAGTTGAGACCTCGATCTTTTGCCATAGGATGGGGCTTAATAGTTCTGATCCTATGAGTAGAACGGGTTCGTGTTCTTTCGTTTTTCCCTTGCGAGTTTCTGAGGGGATCCATCCAATGCCGCCAACCGACTCTAGCCAGGATTTTCGTACAGCGAGAGAATTTGAAACAAAAATATGTTCGTAGCTTTCGAGTTCACCTTTATTGGAGCGACTGTATTCAAAACTTGAGAGCACTCCGAACTTTTTATTGGTTTGAATTTTTTCTAAGACTTGAGATCCGATTTCGATGAGATGGCGAAATTTTTGGCGTCCCGGAATTTTCGAAGTGAAAATCATATCTAGATTTCCAGCTAAAAAATTTGAGTTGAGTTCGTTGAGATCAAATATGTCGAGAGTTATCTTTTTTATTCCAATTTGCTCAAAGCAAATTTGACAGGTTTTCAAAGCAAACTCAGTAAGTCCTTCGAGAGTGCCAATATGGATCTCGCCTACAGAGTTGTTTTGACTGAGGCCTTCGAGTTCGTTACCCATGCGGCGGGTGGTCCGGTCAAAAATTTCAGCCATTTCAAAGGCGATGGGAGTCCAACTCGATTTTCGTTTGGCAGATCTATCCAAAAGCACCACCTTAAATCCCTCTTCGATCCGGGCAATGATACGAGAAAGTTGAGGTTGGCTGAGGCCTACATGAATGGCCGCGGCAGAGAGGTTCTTGAAGTGGACGGCCTTCGTTAGGACGCTGAGCTCGTAATATAAGGCTTGCATCGGGCGCCCTCTTTCTTAGATTACTTTTTGATGTAGTTAAAGAAGGCCACGATACCAAGCGTCGCCGCGATGAGATATTGAATGAAACTCATAGTAGGCATTCCATTAATATGACTTTCTGTCGGTTGCACAAAGATATAAGAGGCACTTAATATCAAGGACCCCATGATCATGCCTAAGAAAAGCAAATTGAAAGAAAGCTCAAAGGATTTTTTGAACTCGTCGACTTGAGGCACGTTCAATCTAAAGGCATGAGCGGGGCTGTTTAACTTTCTCAAGAAAAAGTTTGCCTGTCGCGGAAGAGCATTTATTAAATTTCGTGACTCTCTAAAGACCTGAGAAACATCGCCCATCATTTTGCTCGGATCAAACTGCGTTTTTACGAGCTCATTGGCGATGTCTATCGTATACTGCAAGAAATCAAAGTCTGGAATTATTTTTCGGCCTAGGGCTTCAACAGAAATGATAGACTTAAAATACATCATCAACTCGGTCGGGACGCTTAAGTGGTGTTTAGCCGCTATCGAAGCAGAGCTCATGAGAATTCGGCCAAGGTTTATATTCTTAAGTGTCAGACCATAATACGGGGCAATGAGCTCTCTCAAGTCCTTTGCGAATAGATCTACATTCACCTTGTCGGTAAAGGGGGCAAGATCGACGTACTCATAGGCAAGTCGTTCGTAGTCTTCGCGGGACAGCGCCAAGAGCATATTAGCGATAGCAGCTTGTGTTTTGCGATTAAGTCTTCCGACAACACCGAAATCAATTAATCCAACTCTATTATTGGGTAAAACAAAAAAATTGCCAGCATGAAGATCGCCGTGAAAGAGACCATCGGTAAAGACCATTTTCATGTAGGCTCGTAGTCCCATACGAACGATGGTTTCTGCATCAATTCCCTCTTGTTTTAGGGCATCCTCTTGGGAAAGGGGAGCTCCCTCGAGGGCTTCGAGAGTCAAAACTCGCTCCGTTGTTAGATCGATATAGACCTTGGGAATTTTTATATCAGGTTCGTTTGCGAAATTGACGGTAAAGCGTCGAATATTATTTGCTTCTACAACAAAGTTTGTTTCGAGTTCGAGAGTTTTGAAAAATTCATCGACAATCCCTACGGGATTGAAGGCTCGAGTTTCAGGCACATAGCTCATCAAAAGCTCGGCCAGCATATAAAGAACATTCAAATCATCGTTGATGGTTTGAATAATCCCTGGTCGCTGAACTTTTACAACAACAGTTTCGCCTGTGGCTAGGCGGGCTTTGTGAACTTGGGCAATGCTCGCTGAGCCAAGTGGAGAGGGGTCTATAAAAGTGAACTTTTGATAAAGGGAGTTTCCGAACTCTTCTTTAAGAACAGACTCGACAACGTCGAAGGGCAGTGTCTGCACGCGATCATGCAGTTTTTCAAATTCAGAGGTGTAGTCCTCAGGGATTAAATCCGGTCGCGAAGCCAAGACTTGTCCGAGTTTAACAAAGGTTGGACCCAGCTCTTCGAAGCTGAGTCTTAAGCGCTCAGGAACTGTGAGTTTCTCAAGCTCTTCTGAGGCGCTAAAGCGCTCAATGAGAAATTTACCGAGCTTTATTTTTTCGGCCACCCCGTGAAATCCGTGCTTTGCGAACACCCCCACGATGGTTCTCAGCCTCGCTGCGTTTTTCAGAGTTTTGCCAATTTGACTTCCGGTTTTTAGAAGGGCCACGTTTGCTCTCCTGGTTCAATTTCGAATCAGAATCGTCCGATTCTTCGATATTAAAACTCAGTTTCGTCTTGTCCGCAAACTGCAATTTACGCGAGCGTGCAGTCGACGGGATGGCCATGTTTTTACCTTTTAAAAAGTATTGAGCTCCGGAGGGGGCTTTCTTTTCGATAGTTCGGTCTTGTTTTTTGCTGCTCCGCTCTTGTTTTCGCTGTTCAGGTTGCTGCCTTTTAAATCCTGAATCTCGTTTGGCCGAGTCCTTGCTAAAATTCTTTTGACTCTTGCCTGGGGCTGCCTTTTTAAAAAGGGGCTTTAATTCTGGAAGTTTCGTCTTTTTATCACTTCGCTCGGCAAACTGATTTTTATTGTCTTTGGCTTCTTGCCCGGCTAGTAGAAAGTTAACTTGTCCTAGGTCAGGATCTGCTCCGGCAACGAGAATGCGTACACTGTCTCCGATGTTGAAGGATTTTCCAGAGCGTTTCGAATAAAGCCGTAAATTCTCTTCATCGTACTCAAAACGATCATCGCCAAGGTCGTCAGTTCTGATCAGCCCATCGCAGTCATATTCGCGCAAGAGAACGAAAACGCCAAATTTGGCAACTGAGCTGATCATGCCTTCTAGTTCCTGGCCAACGAACTTTTGCATAAATCGAGCCTTTTTGATCGACTGAACTTGCCGTTCAGCTTTGACTGATCGCTGCTCGGCAGCTGACAAAACAGTTCCCGCAGTTAAAAGATCTTCTTCGCTCATAAGTCTGTAGCTCGAATTTTTCACGACTTGATTTTTCAGCAAGCGATGAACAATTAAATCTGGATAGCGGCGGATTGGAGAAGTGAAGTGAGTGTAGTGCTCGAAGCCCAAACCAAAATGACCGACATTGTTCATGTGATATTTCGCCTGACTCATGGATCGCAAAGTTAAAATGTTGAGAATGTGGGCCTGAGGTTTGCCTTCGAATTCTTCAAGTGCTTTGGTGAGACGCTTTTGAAGCTTGCCGCTGCCCAGCTTGGTTCTGCCGCCAAAATTCCAAAGATATTTTTCTAAGAGCTGAATAGCTTGTTCGTTGGGGGGCTCGTGAATACGATAAAGTGCTGGAATGTTTTGGTTACTTAAGAAAGTACCAACCGCCACATTTGCGGCGAGCATCATTTCTTCGATAAGTTTATGTGCAAACAGTCTGTCTGACTTAATAATATCGACTGGAATGCCAGAGGCATCGATTTCGAGTTCAGTTTCTGGAATTTCGAGATCGAGGGAGCCCTCTTTAAAACGTTTGGTCATTAAAATTTTTGCGAGATCTGAACAGCGAAGAATATTTTCCTTAACATGCCTAAATTGCGGCAGATTTGTGCCATCAATGATTTCTTGTGCTTCGCCGTAAGTTACGCGGGCCTTGCTTTCCATTACTGCTTCGTAAAAATCACTTTTGATCATGTTGCCCGTAAAGTCGAACTGAATTTCTGCTACCACACACAGGCGCGGAACGTTTGGATTGAGGGAGCAGAGTCCGTTACTGAGAACTTCTGGCAGCATCGGCACAACGAAATTTGGAAAATACACTGAGGTGCCGCGCTCAAACGCGTCGCGATCAATTGCGGTGCCCACGCGAACATAATGACTGACATCTGCGATGGCGACATAGAGTAAGAAGCCCTGAGAGTTCATTTCAACAAATACGGCGTCATCAAAATCTTTGGCGGTGGCGCCATCTATAGTAATAAGATCGAGTCCTCGGAGATCTCGTCGGTTTTTAAAATCAGGTTCGGATGGTTGCCCAGGAAATTTTTTCGACTCCTCCCGAGTCTCGCGGGAAAACTCTTGAGGGATGTTTTGAGTCGCAATGACTCTTTTGATGTCGTTCATGGGGTCCATGGCATCGCCAATGATTTCGGCGACCCGCCCTTTGAATACCTTTCCTTGGTCAGGATAGGTAATAATTTGGGCAGAAACCAATTGTCCTTCCTTCGCCCCCATGGAGTCAGCGAGGTCAATTTTAAGGTCTTCGCCCCAGCCTTTCCCCTCATCTTTTATCAGGGCTTGATTGTCATTGATGATATGAAATTTTCCGACAATAATTTTGGTACCGCGAGTGACAATGCGAATGATATCCCCGCGGAAACGCTCTCCCCCTCGCTCCGGGGAGATGTCAACCAGCACCTTATCGCTGGTCATGACTCCCTCCATGGAATTTCGCGGAATATAGACATCGGGGTGGGTTCGATCATCCGGAATAAAAAAGCCAAAGCCATCCGGATGTCTTTTGATTGTGCCTTGGAGAAGTTTCTTTATTTTCATAGTTACTCTCATCATGGGGATCTAAATCGGTTCTGTCACTAAGGGACCTTTTTGCTGAATGCCATAAAACCTTGGTCCAGGTTTCTTAAAAGAGATCCATTTAGGTTTATTTCAGCCGAATCGCGTCGGACACCTAGACCTTTTGCTAGTGCAAAAAATCTATTATCAATGCGCAGCATCAGGAGTTTGGTTTTGGGATTTTTGATTGGGACCTTAACTGCGCTTGTGGCATTGAAGTTTTTGAAAAACAAATTTGAAGTTTGAATGCGAACTCGCCATGAAAGTCGCATGGGAAGAGTCTTTCGTTGATTTTCTAAAAAAGGAATTACAAAAAAATGCACTTATCCAAGATTCGGAGATTGTATTTAAAAGTAAAATCCAAGTTCCTAGCAAATGCAGAAAATGGGTGTTTTTAACAACACATTTTGATGTTTCTATAGGCAAAATTTAGAGTGTTAAAAAGCGCTTCAATAATTTTTGCATTGATCTCGGTTTGTTTGGTTATTACGATTCTCAGTGTAACAACATTAGTTTTTGTTTTAGAAAAGACAAAACCAAATTGGTGCAACTATTCGAAAGGATGCAACATGAAAAAGTTATTCGTAATTGCAGCAGTGACATTGGCATCAGGTGCCGCATTTGCTTCTAAGGCTCGCCTATCAGCTTTGGGCAATGGCGCTCATCTGTCAGATGCTCAAACAATTTTCCAGAATCCAGCAGATATGACTCTGTGGGGAGACTGGGCAACTTTTGAGATGGGAACCGCAGGCGGTCCGTTCACATACACTCCGAATGCAGCAAACACAGCAACAACCGGCCACGAGGGTGGATTGGTTCGTTCTGCTGGCGATGCTCGCTGGGGCTTCTACATGGGGCATAAGTCACCAACGGCATCTTTATCACGAAGTAACGCTTGGACTGGCGGCGCGGGAACTATCCTTTCTGAAGAGAACCCAATTGAAGTGTTTTACGCTCAAAAAGCGGATCTTAGCTGGGGCGCATCGATGTTCTATTCAAACTCAGATAAGAAGTCTTCAAAGTTGAAGCAGGACACGATGGGGCTTCGCGTGGGTGCTCGTGCGGCTATGTGGGATGCTTGGTTAAACGTGGGCCTTTCTAACAATGCAAAAGACGAGTCCAATGCTGCTTCTATCAAAGAAATTAAGAGCAATTCTGCTTTCAAATTGGGTGGCGGATATAGCTTTGACTCTTTGTATGTTTACGGCAGTTACGCATCTTCTGGTTTCAAAGGATCTGCGGCTGGAACTGATACTTCAGATGTATCGGGCTCTCAAATGGCTGTTGGTGTTATCGACACAATGAAGAAAGATGGTACTGATTTCTTTTACGGTGTTTCCTACCAAATGGATTCTTACAAAAATAAAACTGGCACAGAGACTAAGTCTGATGCGACTTACATGCCAGTTGTTATAGGTATCGAAGCTGATGCGAACTCTTGGATGGTTCTTCGCGCGTCTGTAACTCAGAACGTTGTTTTGGGAACTATCAAAGACGAAACAGGGATTATTGCGGCTGGTGCTGCAACAACTGAAGCTGACACATGGAACAACTCTACAACTGTAGCAACCGGCGCAGGTATCAAGTTCAACAAGTTTACGCTTGATGGATCGATTGGCACAAGCACTGCTGGTACTCGTGGTGTAATCGACGCCTCAAACCTTTTGGCAAACGCTTCTTTGACTTACATGTTCTAATTTAGAACCTGATAGGCTCAAGAGAAAAGGCTCTATGGAAACATAGAGCCTTTTTCATTTTAAAGGATGAAAACAAAAAGGTAGCCTCGAAAGCGTCGTCCTTGCTCGCAACTCCAAGTTTAAAGCCTGGCCGCCCACTTACCAGGACTTTGGTAAAGTACCAAGCCCAATAGAACCTATCTAAAAACCTAACTACAGCAGCTTAGCAATAATAAAAGAATGAGTGCTAAGACCTGCAGAATTTTTTCCGATAACCGAAAAGAAACCTGTCTGGGTTTTCTCTTCATGGGATCCTCCTTTGTGTGAAGGAGTCTCTCATCCATAAAAGCGGCTTTCGAGGCCGCTTTTGTCGTCTGCAAGGCCGGGTCCGCAACTAGGTTCAAATTAAGAACTTTTTGGGTGATTGGGATCCGACTTTCGAAGAAAGTTATTTTTTCTTTTCAGTTTCTGGCGACTTTGGTGCCACAAAATAATCCGGTGCTACGAAGTCCACGGTCAGCGGATATTTATAGATCTTGCTTGAAGATAGAGTTGGGCGACCGGCTTCAACATAGGCCTCATCCCAGAGCTTCGCAAGAAGTAGAGCTGAGCGAGATAGCTCTGTGACAATGGTTTTGTTAAATTTTTTATATCCGATTGCAGCACTTTCTCGTTCTGCAGGAGTGCGTAGCTGTAGGCCTTTTTCGTTGCTCACCGAAGAAGGTTTCTTAACCGGATCGAGTTTGAATAATAGCTTAAGCTCTTCAGCCGAGACTTCGCTGAGGGCGCGCATTTTTTCGATGGTAGTTTTGGGCTTCAAAAAATTAATATTTTTTTGAGTGCGCGCTTCGTTAAGAACACGTGCTTGTAAGTCGCCATCGAATTGACTGACGACCTCGTCTTCATAATAAGCATGAAGGCCTCCGTGTCCCGTTTCATAACCATCATAGTTTGAAGTGTTATGAAGTGGTTGTGAAGCATCACCCACAAAATGCCCCATCAAGCCTAAACTGACGACCATTTCGTAGACGGCCTTATTGTATGGAAGGCTGTCATCTGTTGCTTCCTTTTGATTTTTGGGTGCTTCGGCTTTTTGCAGATCTTTGTTGAATTCTAAAAAGCGCCGATAGAATTGGTCCGCTCTCCACCAAACAGATCCAAACTCGCTGGGGACATTGTATATCGTTGCATCTTTTTTATAGAGATTTGGTTTGCCTGTGTAAGTTTCGATAAGTGTGTTGAAGTTGGCGGGCACTTCAGAAATTTTTAGTCCCGTGATTTCCACATCAAGAAAGTGAGTTGGGTTGCCGAGCTTTGTTTGTTCAGAACCGAGAGAGCGCCAATAGAAGTCGGGCATATTGCAGAGATGTCCCATCATTTGCGGCTTGTTTTTTAAATATTCTTTGAGCCCTGGTTCTTTTACTAGGAATACTGCAGCTTCACAAATGGCTGCATGTCCCCGACCGCCCCAGCTATAACTTAATGAGGGAACTCCCAAGACAAGGGCTAAGAAAACTAACAAGATATTTTTCATTCGTAAACCTTTCCTAATGCTTTTGGCGATTCGCTTTTTCCAAAAAATCCAGCAACTGCAATGACAGTCACAAAATATGGTAAAATTTGAATAAATTGAACTGGAACTTCAAAACCGGCGACTTGCACCCCCTGCAGGCGCATCTGCAAGGCATCGGTTAGGCCAAAAAACAAACAGGCCGCGCAGGTCTGGAGCGGTTTCCAGCGTCCAAAAATCAAAGCTGCAAGAGCCATAAATCCGCGTCCACTCGTCATCAGCGGTGAGTAAGAAGATGCCAAAAAAGTTGATAAGCTGGCACCACCGATTGAGGCTAAACCTCCACTTAAAATAACACTTACCCATCTTACTTTTCGAACATTGATTCCGGCAGAAGCCAAAGCTTCCGGATGTTCACCTGCAAATTGCACCCACAGGCCAGAGTATGTTTGGTAAAACCAGTAAGTCAGAGACGCAACAAGCAGGAGTGCGAGAACAATGGGTTCAAAATTGAAACGATCTTCTAAGGGGATACTTGGAGTTGACCCGGTCGAGTTAAAAAGTATTTTTGTAAAAAAAGGCATAGCGCCGACAGTTAAAATATTGATGGCGGTACCTGTCACAATTTGATCACCTTTGAACTCAATAACAAAGAGTGCATAGAGGGCTCCAACGAAAGCTCCTACTCCCAAAGCAACGAAAGCAGCGAGCCAGGCAGAGTGGGTATAGAAGGCAATGACAGCAGCGGTGAAGGCGCCGACTAACATAAAACCCTCGAGGGCAATGTTGACGACACCGGCGCGTTCGCTTAGCAATCCACCCATCGATGCAAAAATCATTGGAGTTGCCATTCGGAGCGTCGCTAGGAGCAACGAGATTAATGGTAGTAAAATCTCGGTCATTTGTCTTTTCTCCTTCGGTTGCTCCAGCTCCATAGTCCGTGAGAGGTTACGCCCAGTATTATCAAACTCTGTATTATTTTAGAAAAATCTCGAGTGATTGTTGTGGTCTCTAGGTCTAAATCCGACGCTCCCTTGTGGAGGGCGCCCATTAAAAAAGCGGCAAAAATAACTCCTATAGGATGGTTTCGAGCCAAAAGTGCTACGGCAATTCCAACAAATCCATAGTCAGCAGAAAAGCCAATTTTAAACTGCCCAGAACTCCCCATCACCTCCGAGAGAGAAACGAAGCCGGCAAGTGCTCCCGCTAAACACAGAGCTATGATTTTAATATTTTTTTCTGAAATGCCTGCGCGATTGGCGGCATCAGGATTGTATCCTACGGTTCGAAGCTCGAAACCGAAAGTAGTCTTCCACAGCAGGACCCAGACACCGATGGCGGTCATTATTGCAACGATGAGGGCCATGCTGACAGGTGTATCTGGAAAAAAGCGTGCAATGGGATCATAGTCCTTGAGCATGTATCCAGATCCAACTAAAGCGCTTTCTGGATTTTGCGAATTGGGATTCGGCATCACGTGCAGTACAAACCAGCTAGCAATTCCAGCGGCAATAAAATTCAACATAATAGTCACGACGACTTCATGACTTCCACGCACAGCTTTGAGCCATCCGGCGATAAACCCCCAGAGAGCACCTACAAGTAGCGCCACCATGAGTGCGAGCAACGGGGCGAATGGAAACGAAAGACTGGGGAGTGCAACTCCTAAAGCGGTGGCGGCCAGAGTCGCCATTGTCAATTGGCCCTCGGCTCCGATATTAAAAAGACCTGCATGAAACGCGACGGCCACAGAAAGTCCGCAAAAAACAAGCGGAGTCGTGTAAAACAAAGTGAGGCCCAAATCGTAGCGCGAGCCAAAAGCACTCTTAAACAAAATACTAGCGATATAAAGAGGGTTTTCGCCTGCGAAGAGCGTTAACGAAAGTGCGAAGATTAAGCCCAAGAAGAAACCTGCCAGGGTTTTTTTCATGTGTGGCCACCCATTGCTGAGCCAATTGCAATTTCATTATAGCCATTTTTTCGATCGAACTCGGCAACAAGTTGTCCCTTAAACAAAACTAGAATACGATCAGCGAGCGTCATGAGTTCTTCCAGTTCAGAAGACACCAGAAGCACGGCAGCGCCACTATTGCGGGAATTCAAAAGTTGTTCGTGAATAAACTCAACAGCTCCGATATCGACGCCTCGAGTGGGTTTTGCTGCTAAAATTATTTGTGGATTGGTTTGCAATTCACGTGCAACCACAAGTTTTTGCTGGTTACCGCCGGACATGCTGCCAACAGATTTCTCAATTTGTCGCGGCCGTATATCAAAGGATTCCATCGCAGCAGCAGTTTTTTTAAAAATATTCTTAAATCTTAAGAATCCGAATTGCGAATATTCGCGAGAGCGTTGGTAACCAAGTATAAAATTCTCATAAGCAGGACGAGAGGTTAAAACGCCGTAGCGAAGGCGGTCCTCTGGAAATGCAGAAAAACCAAGAGATCGGATGCGGGCCGTTGAGAGCCTGACGGAGGATATAGAGTTAATTTCAATTTGCCCCTTCAGCTTTAAAGAGCGAGGACTGAGTAACGATTGGATTAATTCGTCTTGACCATTTCCTTCGACGCCGGCGATGCCGAGAATTTCTCCAGATTTTAATTCAAGGGAAAGGTTTTTTAGGGCGCTAAACTTATTCTGAACATTCAATCTAGAAATTTTTAAAATACTTTTTTGGTCAGAAACCTTTAGGCGTGGATGTGAATCTAGGTTTTTTAATTTTCGTCCCACCATATGTTCGGCCAATTGCTCAATTGAAGTTTGATGAATACTACTGTTAGCAACAACGCGCCCACCTCGTAGAACCGTCACCGAGTCGGCGTTATTCATGACCTCTTTCAATTTATGGGTGATGATAATGATTGTGCGGCCCTCTTTTTTGAGTTTTTGTAGGTTTCTAAAAAGATCTACTATTTCAAGTGGGGTTAGAACAGCCGTCGGTTCATCCAGAATGATAATTTTTGAGTTTTGTGAAAGAATTTTTAGTAACTCAATACGTTGTTGAGTGCCAACTGAAAGCTGGCCAATGGGAGAGTCCCAATCAATATGAAATTGATACTCAGCTGCTAGATTCTGAAGTCGCTCCTTATGTTCTTTGCGATTTAACTTTTGAAAGGCGCTGGTGTTCTTTTCAAATAGTAAAATATTATCTAAAGCGCTGTGCGTCTCTGCGAGCATAAAGTGCTGATGAACCATGCCGATGCCGCAGGTCATGGCATCAGCAGGAGATTGAAATTTGGCCACGGCCCCGCGGACTTTAATATGGCCTTTGTCTGGACGGTAAAAACCAAAAAGAAGCTTCATTGAGGTTGACTTGCCGGCACCATTTTCGCCGACAATGGCATGAATGCAACCTTCTGCAATTTTAAAATGCAAATCTTCAGCTGCGTGAAACTCGCCGAAGGCTTTGTGAACTCCTACAAATTCAACTGCAGGTGTCGGCGTCATGCGAGTTATTTCTTGCTCTGTTTATAATAATCTGGAACTTTAATTTTTCCAGAAAGAATTTGAGTTTTAATATCTTCAAGTTTGGCTATTAACTCTGGCGTGAGAATCTTTTCATTGTGTTTATCCAGAGCGTAGTCGACCCCTTTATCCTTAAAGCCGTAGCGGACCACCCCAGGAGTGAATTTACTATTTTGCGTGTCTTGAATGGTGTTATATACGGCGACATCTACACGTTTCATCATGCTAGTTAAGATGACCCCTGGCTTCATCCAATTTTGATTCGAATCTACCCCAATTCCAA
The DNA here is from genome assembly GCA_016719575.1 of Pseudobdellovibrionaceae bacterium. Lineage (GTDB taxonomy): Bacteria > Bdellovibrionota > Bdellovibrionia > Bdellovibrionales > Bdellovibrionaceae > JACMRP01. Next base: position 138,663 of record JADJYV010000013.1, read on the forward strand.
GTTTGTTCTTTTCTTCAATCGCATCAAAAGCACCAGAACCAGAAGCCCCTGCAGCAACAAAGATGATATCAACACCACTGCTTATTTGTGCCAGAGCTAGCTCTTTTGCTTTAGCGGGATTATTCCAGGCTTCACCTGTTACCCCAATGAAATTATTAACGACAGAGATTTTTGGATTTATAAATTTTGCCCCGGCTTCGTAACCAAGGCTAAATCTGCGAATCAGAGGAATATCCATGCCGCCGATGAAGCCGACTTTTCCAGTCTTAGATTTTAGCGCGGCCAGGGCGCCGACAATAAACGAACCTTCGTGCTCCTCAAAGAGCAGAGAACGAACATTGGGTGCTGCTACCTCTCCATCAACAAGAGCAAACTTAACATCGGGATGTTGGGCAGAGATTTTTTTGATAGCCTCTGTTTGAGCAAAACCAATTCCAATTATGAGGTCGAATTTTTTTCGCGCAAAGGCACGATGAAGATTTTCAAGTGCCGTGACGTCGCTAGCTTCAACATACTTGAGTTCAATTTTGAGTTCTTTTTCTGCCTTTGTCGCGCCGGCATAGGCAGCGGAGTTAAAAGACTTATCGTCTTTTCCACCCTTATCAAGAACCAAGCCGACCTTGAGAGGTGCCGTCAGAGCAACCTCGCAGACTAAAAACGTAACGAAGAATATTAGGTGTTTTAGCACGATAAGCTCCTGATTTTATTGGAAAAAGCATATCAAAAGTTGGTCGCAATTTAGGCCACATGCCCAGGGGTGTCAAGGCAAATATATACCGGAAACATAACAACAAATTCTTGCTCTGTTCGTCGTTTTTAAAGGATTTGCAGGCTAACAATAAGTACTCGCAGTTTATGGATATTCAGTGGCGATTAAAATTATGCATGCATAGGAGGTTTGCGATGCAAACACAGTTAGTTCTAAATGCCGGTGTCGTTGGCTCTATTGGCGGCAACGACGTTAGCACAGTTGTGCCGAGAGGTTCCGCATTGCCTTATGAGGTGATACCGCTCAAAGAAGGAGACATTCTTTTCAAGGAAGGAGATTTATCGAGAGGTCTTTACTACATTCACAGTGGCTCAGTGAAGGTTGTGGTGAATAGAAATTTGACCAGAGGGCGAACAGCTTCTCCAGAATATTTAACCAAACTTGTCTCGCCCGGGGAGTTTTTTGGATACAAGGAGTTGATCCGCGGAACACCGTCAAATTCGATGGCAAAGGCAATCAAAGGGACGACAGTATGGCTTTACCCCAGGGAGACTGTTTTAAATGGAATCCAGCAGGCGTCGCCACTGCTGAAGATGCTTCTTCAACAGCTCGCAACAGATATCGAAACTTACGAAATCACAAATCAACTTCATTACTTGGCCTCAGTTCAAGAGCGGATAGCTTATCAGTTGGTCGTTCTCGCGGAAAAATTTGGAAATGAGACAAGCGCAGGTATTTCGTTGAATCTAAAACTGACTCGCAATGAGTTTGCCCAGTTAGCGAGTACGATTAATGAATCATTTTCCCGGCACTTGACTGACTTTAAAAATGAAGGACTGATAGACATCAGCGGCAAAAAAATTATTATCAAAAATCTTAAAGGGTTAATGTCTAAGTCAGGAAACTTTAAAGTCTAAAGAACTTGCCGGAGGTTTTTTCTGGTGGCGCGCATAGGCCGGCCTCTTGTGGACGTTGAAAGATTTCGACTGCCCCCGAGGGGATAGTGCCGTTGCGGCGGTAGATTTGGTAATTTCCATCCGTTGTTGCAACGATCATGTCATTAGGAAATATCCGGGCCAAATGAGGGGCGAGAGTGATCGGGTCGAAAGGCAACATCAGGCGCACCTGGGCTGTCGTGTCAACAAGAACGCCTCCAGCACTTAGAACAGTTTTTATGTAATCTGGAGCTTCTTTCCATTCGCGGGCTTGAAAGCAGCGGCTAGTGTTTGTCGGTCCGAAACCTAATAACTGTAAACTCAGAGCGCCTTGATCCCAGCTGAAAGGTTTTCCGATCTTAGCCATGACTTTATCCTTTTCGGCAACCCTCGAGTTTACCGATAAGATCAGAGAGACACCGGCCGCAACAATTGCCGTTGCATTTGAGCTGCCACGGAATTCGCTGCCATCAATGAGAATCATTGATGAGGGGGCAACAATATCTGGCTTGTTTGTTTTGGCAGACGATGAGCTGCGGTCAGAATCAGAGGCTCCCACAGAGATGACTGAAGCGTTGTCGCCAGGGTTCAAGACCGACTCACCTCGGCTGTGCGAAGGAACTTTAACGGATTCTCCATCAACAGTAATTCGCAAATAGTCTTTGGATCCGAAATTTTTGCTGCGATTCTTTACGCGTACGAAATAAGTTCCTGTTTTAATTTCTGCAGTCACAATCTCGCGAGGATACTTCGAGTAGCCAGGTCTCGACTCTTTTGGATCAGCACTTTGCTTCAGGGCGCTGGTTTGAACAACATTTAGCAGATCGTCAGTGAGTGCTAAGTCGAGATCTTTGTCTGTTCCAGGTTCGATATCATTTTTAAAATCATTCCAAGAAAGGACGATCCTTAGGTTGCATTTACCAGAGTCGTTTTTTTCGCAACGAAGTTCGAGAGCATTGTTTTGGTCTGGTAGCTTTACCCAGTCCTCAGTGAGTGTTGTAATTTCGGTGTTGTAGGTTGTCAGAGCAAAGTTTCCTGCAGCATTGACCCAGAGGATCCCAGCCGCTGTTGCTCGAGAGACCTGAGCGTTTATAAAGCCGCGACCGTCATTATTTCCACCGTACTCCCAAACCTCAGAGTAAGAGATGACTTCGATTTTACGAGCAATGGCGTCGTCAATTGCCGCCTTGAAGTTAGAGTATCCAAACACATTGTAAAGGTAGAGCTCCTGGATGGTTTCTGGCTCCTTCATATTATTTGTTGTCAGTGCCGTAATGATTTGTGCCATGCGAAGGCCATGCTCAGTTTTCAGATCTTCGGGGGCTGAAACGGGGCCTGCAATATAAAAGGTATTCTTAGGGAGAGAGGAGCCTATTTCTTTTTCGTAACCAGAAAAACCCTTGTCAAAGACTGCGATTTTAACGGGACGAGAATTCGAGGACTCGTAAAATTTTTGAAATCCGAGGGCCTTTTGTAGTTGAGGTATGTTTTTAAAAACATCAGCCTGAGCAGTGAAAGAAAATAAAAGTAAAAATAGCATAAGAAATTTCTGCATATGAAGCTCCTCTCGGGACTCTAAAAGGCAAAAAAAAAGCTGGTTCATTTGAACCAGCTTGTTATCGCAGAGAATTATCTCCAGTACGACCAGTAAGAGCCGTAGTAGTAATAATTATAATATCCATAGTTGTAGTAGTAGTAGGGAGTGTAATAATTGCCGTACCAATTGCAGCCAGAGTAGTAGGGATATCCGTAGCCGTAATAGAAATACCAGCTAGAAGCGCCTCCATCTTTATCAAGCTCCGACTTGATATTTTCTGCAGGAACTTTTGAGAAAGTGGCAACGCGTGCAAGCTCGATAGCATCTGACTCTGAAGTCATAACACTGTCAGTTTTTACAAACGAAGCTTCGTTAGAGCGGGTGTCTACTCGCAAAACAAGAGTTCCGGTCAACTCTTTATTAGTTACGCCGTTCTCGTTATCAAGTTCGGTTGCGACAGCAGCAGAGGTCAAACCAAGGGCCAGAGCTGCAGCAAGTATAAAGCGGATCATAAGAACCTCCTTCGTGATATATTAAATTTGAGCCAGTAGTTATTAAAATTGTCCCGATATGTCACTACAAATATACTTGTCTGTAATATCTAGTGTGTGTGAAGAGTGCTCTCATGGAGTTTGAGAAAATTTCCGACATAAAACCAATCGGCTATTTGGAATCTTGCTATCGCGACAAGTTTGGAACCCCGCGTCAGCCAGGACTGTCTCCCAAAGCTTGGTCGCAACTTCGGCTGAGGGCAGATCTGCAGCCTGAACAGGCTTTAGAGGGGTTGGAGAGTTTTAGTCACGTTTGGCTTATATTTATGTTTCATCAAAATAAAACTGCCAGGTATCACGCCAAAGTCCATCCACCTCGTCTGGGCGGGCAAAGTATGGGAGTTTTTGCAACCAGGAGTCCTCATCGTCCGAACCCGATTGGTTTGTCGCTGGTGGAATTGGTGAGAATCGAAGGAGATTCTCTTATTTTTGCAGGGGCAGATTTAGTCGATGGAACGCCGATCTTGGATATTAAACCCTATTTGCCAGAGGTAGAAGCAAAGCCAAATGCTAGAATTGGCTGGCTAGGGCAGGCAGAACAAGTCTCAATTGCCGTCAAGTTTTTACCAGAGGCAGAGGCGGCTTTAGAAGAGTGGCAGGGCCGCCACCTCGACAAAAATATTCATGATATGATTGTAGACACCCTAAAGTTAGATCCACGTCCGGTTCTTTATCGAGGGTATGAGCAAGAAAATTCCCCCTACAGAAGTGAGCATGCCTTTCGCTTATTAGAGGGAGATGTTCATTTTCGGTTTGAGAGCGCGACAGATATTCAAGTATTTAAAATACTTTTAATGCATAATTAAATGCGCGTTCTTACCTTGCGCCTAGGCAGTGTTTTCAATAAGACTGAAGAAAATCGGAGGGTTTTATGAGTTTTCAAGAGAGCCTAGTTTCGCCAAATGGACTTTCATTTACTCCAAACACGTTACGTAAGGTGCCGACTCTAAGTTTGGCGAACTACACTAGCGGAAACGACCAGCAGAAGTCCGATTTTATCAATAAATTGTATTTGGGACTTAAAGACTATGGCTTTATTATTCTTAAAGATCATGGCGTAGACCCAGCCCTGCTTTCACGAGCTTACGGGCTTCTTGAAAAGTTTTTTCAGCTGCCTGAGGAAACCAAAAGGACTTATGTTAGCAAGGCTGGCGGTGGGCAGAGGGGTTACACCCCATTTGGACAAGAGCATGCCAAAGATGCCAAGGTGATGGATTTGAAAGAGTTTTGGCATGTGGGGCGCGAAGTTTCAGCAACCAATCCGTTAAAGGACAAATACTATCCGGACAATATTTGGCCGGCAGAATTGCCGGAATTCAAAATAGTTTTTTCGCAACTCTACGCCGATCTTGAGAATGCTGGTCAAGTGATGTTAGAAGCCCTAACCGGTCCTTTAGAAGTCGAAAAAGATTTCTTTAAAAATATGACTTACGAAGGAAATTCGATTCTTCGTTTATTGCATTATCCTCCCATTCCTGTAGGAACAGACCCTCGTTGCTTGCGTTCAGCGCCACATGAAGATATTAACTTTATCACCTTGTTACCTGCGGCAACGGCGTCTGGATTGCAGTTGAAAGATCGTGATGGAACGTGGCTCGACATTGCTTCAGAGCCTGATTCTTTAATCGTAGATGCCGGAGATATGCTCGCACGATTGACGAACGATGTAATTCCATCGACAACTCACCAGGTCATTAACTCGCTGGAGTCCAAAAATAAAGCCAGGTATTCGATGCCGTTTTTTATGCATCCGAACCCGAATGCAATTTTAAGCTGTCTTCCATCATGTCGCGGCGCCGGCGCAAAGTACCCGGATATTTCTGGCGGTGATTTCCTTATGCAAAGATTGCGCGAGATCGGTCTCATCAAGTAGTCTTGGCGGATGTTAAATTACAGGTCCAACTTTAATATCCCAGAGACAGTTTGTTTTTTAAACTCAGCATTTATTTCGCCGCAAATGAAAAGTATTACCGAGGCAGGGTTGCGTGGCGCCTCTTTTAAAGAGCAGCCTTGGTTCTTGCAGGCGGCGGATTTTTTTACAAGTTGTGATCAACTCCGTGTGCTCGTTGCGAATCTTATGAACGTCAGAGCAGACAACATAGCTCTTATTCCAGCTGTGAGCTATGGGGTTGAGACGGCCGCTCTTAATCTTCCGATAAAGTCAGGTCAAAAGGTTTTGGTGCCAGAGGGGGAGTTTCCATCCAATGTTTATCCTTGGAAAAAAGACGCGATTTGTTTTGTGCCTCGTCCTGCCAACTATGATTGGACTCAGGCGTTTCTCGAAGCGATTGATCAGAACACGGCTATTGTTTCTATTCCACAAACAGATTGGTCTGATGGCAGTCATTTTGATTTGGTTCAGATCAGCCAACGAGCAAAGCAAGTCGGGGCGGCATTGGTTGTCGACATCAGTCAATCCTTTGGAGTTTCTTCTATAGATGTTTCGTCTTTCGATCCTGACTTTTTATTTTCGGTTGGTTATAAGTGGCAACTAGGACCTTACGGAATGTCCTATATGTATGTGGCGGATCGTCACTTGCAAGGTCGACCCCTCGAAAACAATTGGGTGAACCGCAATTCCAGTGAGGATTTTACCAGGCTCACTGATTATACAGATGAATATCAGGTCGGCGCTAGGCGCTTTGATAGCGGTCAGCACAGCAATTTTGTTTTAATTCCAATGGCGATTGAAGCCATGCAGTTTCTAAACGACGTAACTCCGACTAAGATTTTTTCTTATATTCGTACTTTGAACAAGGGTTTGCTGCGGGGCTTGTCTGATCTTGGTTTTGAAACAATTCCCAGTACATTTCAGACGGGTCATATGATTGGAGCAAAGCCACCAAAGGGGCAATGCGTAAAAGATGTCTGTGGCCAGCTACAAAAAAAGAATATCTTTTTAAGTGTCCGTTGCAATAGCTTGCGCATTAGCCCGCATATCTATAATACCCAAGAAGACATTGCGATACTTTTGCGCGGACTTAAAAGTTTATTTTCTAAAAATTCAGTGAGCTCGGTAAGGGAACATGAAATTGAAGCTTAAAAACTACTTTCAGATCGGGATTGGTGTTGGTTTATTGATCGCGCTCATCGGTGGTGTGGTTTGGGTGCAAGGTGGATATTCTTTACCTGAGATAAGTCCTAAGCGATCCATTGTAGAGCAAGCAGAGGATGATAGTAACATGGATGAGATCCCGATGGATTCATCGGAATCTCAGAAAGAAATTTTAAATAAAGATACGATGGCTGCTCCAGAAAAAAAAATTGAAGCCGTTGATTTGATTAAGGCATCGGAATTTTTTGCTCAAGCTTTGCGTCAGCTGACATCCTGCTTAAGTGTTAACACCGGAAACCCTGCGGACAGGGTGGAGCCAAACTTTGAAAATATTCTTAGCATCGTCAAAGAAGATCTTGGCGACCCTATATTGAGATCAGAAGATTGGGTAGTTTGGAACTTACGAATTTCTGGAGGAGAAGAGCGGCGGATTCGTGTTGAGTCGAATTATTCTGACAATACTCAGCCATCTCGGCACTTGCTATATTTTAAGTTGGATGCGGCAGGGAATCCGACCTTAATGCCACTTCCGCCAGATGCAACCAAAGATCCTTCGGAAGCCTTTATTGCCTCTTTACAAAAAGACGGAGAAGTTTACGAAGAGAAAAAGGGCGAGCGAGCCTACTTTGAGGCCGGACAAGAGTTGGTCGTTATTCAGAAAAATGGCTCTATCGATGATTTTGAATTTGCAAATGGAGTCAAGACCTTTCGCTGTGAAGGAATACTGACATCTTCGCCTAAGTGTAAGTGTAATTAATTTTTAGCTCGAATATATTGCGTGGGCCAAGCAATATCGACACCAAGATCATAGGCAGCTTGTAATGGAAAATAAGGATTTCTGAGGAGTTCTCTTCCAAGGAAAATGGCATCTGCCATGCCTTCACGAAGAATTGAATCAGCTTGCGCTCCTTCGTTGATAAGGCCAACAGCCCCCGTTGCAATTTCGGCCTCTTTGCGAATAGCGGCGGCAAAAGGGACTTGGAAGTTCGGCCCTGCGGGAATGTTTGCATCAGGAGTACTCCCACCACTAGAGCAATCAATAAGATCTATGCCGATGAATTTGAGCCTTTTTGCAAGTTCGATGCTTTCTTTGAGGTCCCAACCGGTAGCGACCCAATCAGTAGCTGAAATTCTGACAAAGACAGGCAGATTTTGAGGCCAAGAGTCGCGGACAACCTTAGCGACTTCTAACGGAAACCGCATGCGGTTTTCTAGAGAACCTCCATAGTCATCGCGGCGATGGTTACTGAGTGGAGAGAGATATTCATTGAGCAAGTAACCGTGAGCCATATGAATTTCGAGAACCTCAAATCCCGCCAGCAGGCTTCGTTGAGTTGCCTCTGCGAATTTAGATTTTAGCAAAGCCATCTCTTCAATCGTCAGTTCGTGAGGAACCTTAAATTTATCCGAAAAGGGGAGAGGGCTTGGGGCGACAGCATCGGGAACTGTTGCTTTTCTTCCGGCGTGAGCAAGTTGGATGGCTGGGACGCAGTTCTGCTCTTTAATGAATTGAACTATGGGTGCAAATGCTTTTTGTTGTTCCTCGTTCCAGAGGCCTAAGTCTCTATCTGAAATGCGGCCTTCCGGACTTATGGCCGTTGCTTCAACCATAACAAGACCGGCGCCACCCACAGCTCTTGAGCCCAAATGCACCAAATGCCATTGATTAGGAACTCCATCCTGCGCTGAGTACATGCACATAGGAGACATAAAAATTCTATTTTTGATTTCTAAATTGCGAAATCGAATTGGACTGAAAAGAGAGGGTAAACTCGAATTCATTTTCCTAGAGCGCCCGGACTTGCCTGAGAATAACAAGAGCGCCGTCGAGGTTGTTTTTTGCCTCTTTAATCAGTTGGACTGCTGCTTTTTGCAGAAGTTTGCCCTCGGCCATTTTTAAACACAATTCTTGCTCCAGGGGATCGGTAATTTTATAGATACTAACATGTTGAGGCCAAAGATTGGCCGCCACATTGGCTCCGCCCATACAAAGCGGAATGAAGTGATCAATTTTGAAAACGCCTCGAGGCATTTGTCCTGTTTGGAAGCCAAAGCGACGATCGTATTCTTTCATCACTTTTTCTTTGAGGGCGGGGCGAACATCGCGTTCACAATATGCAATTTTTTCAGGGTAACGATAGCTATGTGGTGTGGAGCAAAGCACGCCGGGAGTTAGCTGGTCAATGGGTCCTCTTGGAAAACTACCTGCGAAAGTGAACTGAGACAAAACCAATGAACAAAATAGCAGAGCAGTGGCCACAATCTTCATGTTAACTCCAAATAGTCCGCCCTTTACGGTAGCGGGTAGAAACACCGGACCATATCTCCGGCTTATACTTAGAACGAAAGGATGTATAGTGCCCTACAGGACAAACCGCAAGCACAATTGGCTAAATCTACTTAAAACGAATTAAGGCGTCTTTCAGGGACTCGATTTGTAGCTTACTTTGGGAAAGAAGTACCCGGTCAGCCGCAACAACATCCTCATCCGCATTAGCAATGAACTTTTCGTTTGAAAGTTTGTTAGTCAATAGGGAGATGTCTCTCTCTAGCTTTTCAACAGCTTTGTTTATGCGTTTGATTTCCTCATCGAAGTCCACGAGCCCCTCTAAAGGAATGATCACTTTTATCTGTCCATTTTTAACAGTGATTGGAGTCACGGCGCACTTCTGCATATTTCCTTCGGCACCGATATCGAGGTTTTCCAGTCTTGCCATATTTAAAAGAGCACTTTTATTATTACCTAAGATTTTTTGCATATCATCTTGGCTTACGCCAATGCGGACATTTAATTTTTCTGCGGGGCTGATGCGATTTTCACCACGAATGTTTCGAATAGCAGTAATCACTTCCTTAACTATATCAATTTCGTAAGCAGCTTGGGGAGAGCCAAGAGCCAAGAATTCTTTGTCATTACGAGGATTGGGATATTGATCAACAATACAGGCCTCTCCGCGGATCGGAAGTTTTTGGTAGATTTCTTCGCTGATAAACGGAACAAAAGGGTGGAGAAGTCTCATCATGCGGTTCAGGGTTTGGGCCATAACCAACTGAGTGGCTTCACGTTCTTCTTTGTTGCTTCCTGATAAAATAGGTTTTGTGAACTCAATATACCAATCACAGAATTGATTCCAAGTGAATTGATAAAGGGCTGTGGCTGCATCTGAAAAGCGTTCTTGTTCTAGAGCTTTTTCAACGACACCTTCAACTTCGCCAAGTTTTTCAATAATCCATTGATCGAAGACCGATACTTGAATCTTATTTGGAAGCGCTTTTATGCCGGCCGCTGGAGATTTGAAATCTTGAAGGTGACTGAGAGCAAATCTGGCAGCATTCCAAATTTTGTTCATAAAATTGCGATAGCCTTCGAGGCGTTGTTCTGTAAACTTAAAGTCTTTGCCTGAATATAGATGTGCTAGAAATGAAAATCTGAGGGCATCTGCTCCGTGCTTTTCAATCATTTCAACGGGGTCGACAGAGTTGCCAGCGCTCTTCGACATTTTTTTACCCTGAGAGTCGCGGACAAGTCCGTGAATGTAAACCGTTCTAAAAGGGACATCGCGTTTGAATTCAAGACCCATCATGATCATTCTGGCAACCCAGAAGAAGATGATGTCATGGCCGGTTACCAAATAACTTGTCGGATAAAATGTTTTTAAAGTTTCAGTGTCTTCAGGCCATCCCATCGTTGAAAAGGGCCAAAGTGCCGAGCTGAACCAAGTATCAAGTACATCTTCTTCTTGGGACAATTGGCTGCTGCCGCATTTCTCGCAAGCTGTTGGGTCGACTTCTGAAACAGTGACGTGTTCGCAAGATGCACACGACCATGCGGGAATACGGTGTCCCCACCAAAGTTGGCGTGAAATACACCAGTCTTCGATAATATTCATCCAATGAAGATAAACCTTTGTCCACGACTCTGGTTCAAATCGGATCGTACCGCTCTCGACCACTCTACGCGCAGGAATAGAGAGGTTCTCTGTTTTAACGAACCATTGCTCAGACAAAAAGGGTTCCACCACAGCACCAGAGCGAGAGCAGTGTCCAACATTGTTGACATGAGGGTCTTCTTTTATCAAAAGGCCATTGGTTTTTAAGTCTTCGAGAATTCTTTTACGTGCTTCAACAACCGTGAGCCCCTGATAAGGGCCAGCATTTTCATTTAGAGTTGTTTTTTTGGTTAAGATATTGATGAACTCAAGGCCGTGAGTTTTCCCGATTTTATAATCGTTAAAATCATGGGCCGGAGTGATTTTAACGACACCAGACCCAAAGCTTTTATCCACATAGTTATCCGCAATGATTTTTACTTTGCGTTTAATCAGTGGAATAAATACGTTTTTGCCAATAAGGTGCTTATACCGTTCATCTTCGGGGTTCACGCATACAGCGGAGTCACCCAAAAGAGTCTCTGGCCGCGTGGTCGCAACTGTTAAAAAACCAGAGCCATCTTCTAGTGGATAATTAATATGCCACAAGGAACCTTTGACTTGCTTGTACTCAACCTCAAGATCAGAGATGGCTGTTTCAAGAGGACCTGACCAATTGATTAGCCGTTGCCCTTTATAAATCCAACCCTTTTTGTAAAGGGAAACAAAAACTTTGCGAACGGATTTTGAAACTCCCTCGTCAAGAGTAAAGGTTGCTCGCTCCCAATCACAAGAGTCACCAAGACGCCTCATTTGTTGGTAAATGCGATGACCGTATTGCTCCTTCCACTCCCAAATCTTTTCGACAAACTTTTCGCGGCCGAGCTGATGGCGCGTGAGATGTTCAGCCTTCTTGACCTCTCGTTCGACGACACTTTGAGTTGCAATTCCGGCATGATCAGTTCCTGGGAGCCACATTGCGTTGAAGCCATTCATTCTTTTCCAACGAATTAACAGGTCTTGAATTGTATGATCGAGGGCGTGTCCCATGTGCAAGAAGCCGGTCACGTTGGGAGGAGGGAGAATGATGCTAAATGGAGGTTTTGTAGATCTGCTGTCGGCCTTAAAATAGCCGTTAGTTTCCCACCACGCGTAAACACGTCCCTCGACTTCATTTGGATTGTATCGATCGGATAACTGCTGCTTTGAAGTTTGTTCTGACATAAATAATCCTTAGAAAAAATAACGGCTTAGGATAACTTAAAGGAGTTAATCGTGACAACAAATATTGTTACTCTAGAGCCAAGAGGTAAGTTGCGCTTTTGCCTTGCGAATTTGCATTTCTTTTCGAGCTTTTTTATCACGGTGCAGATTTTGCGTTTTAAGCTCGGCCAGATCGACCTCAGTGAGAGCGGGTATCAGTGCAAAGTTGATGTTCGTCGGTTGAAAATATTCTGCACGCGTTGGGTCAGTAATAGCTTCAAGCAGCGAGCCCAGAGCGGTTTCTCTTGGCGGAGGATCAAATTTTTTATCCTGTAGTTTTTGCTGCAAAAAGGTAGCTACAAGCAGACCGGTACAGGTGGACTCAAAATAACCTTCGACACCGGTGATTTGTCCGGCGAAGAACAACCAGGGGTCTTTTTGACTTGAAAGATCTTTGTTGAGTCGGCGCGGAGAATTGATGAATAGATTTCTGTGAATGCTCCCAAGTTTTAGAAACTCGGCATTTTCAAGACCCGGGATCATGCGAAACACTCGAACTTGGTCTGCGTAGGACATGCGAGTTTGAAAACCAACCATATTAAAGGCAGTTCCTTCTTTGTTGTCCTGGCGTAATTGGACAACCGCGTAGGGATAGCGCCCTGTGCGTGGATCATCAAGCCCCACTGGCTTCATCGGTCCAAAACGAAGAGTCTGATCTCCTCGTTCGATCATTTCTTCGATAGGCATACAGCCCTCAAAGTATTCCGTTGTTTCGAAGTGCTTCGGTTCGATCTTGCGGGCGTTTTTTACTTCTTGGATAAAGTGATGGTATTGGTCTTTATTGAGGGGACAGTTGAAGTAGTCAGCTGTGCCTTTGCCATAGCGATCGGCTTTCCAGGCAATTTCAGTGTTAATACTTTCTGTGTCGATAATTGGTGCAATGGCATCGAAGAAGTAAAGGAACTCATCACCAAAATGGGTTTGCAAATTTTTTGCTAGCGACTCATGGGTGAGGGGGCCAGTCGCGATGACAAGGGGACGCGGGAGTTGGTCTAGAGTCGTAACAATCTCATTGCGAACTTCAATGTTGGGATGGTTGCGAATCATGCGAGTGACATTTTCTGAGAAAAGCTCTCGGTCCATACCGAGCGCTTGACCAGCAGGAACCTGAGCCTCGAAAGCAGCTTCTAAAATTTTTGATCCAAGTTTTTTTGCTTCCCACTTGAGTTGTCCCGGTGCTGAAATTTCTCCGAGGCTTCCAAACGAGTTAGAACAAACAAGTTCAGCGAATTTAGAAGTTCTGTGGGCAGGCGTCATTGTTTTGTCGCGCATTTCATAAAGCACAACTCTATGGCCATTGTGGGCGAGCTGCAGAGCGCATTCGCTTCCGGCAAGGCCTGCGCCAACGACAGTAATGGTTTTATTTAGCTTTGGGCTCATGACCGCAGTCTTACCAAGACCAGACTTGCCTGACAAGGGGTGACGTGATAATTCCTCATTATGCGTGGTCAAGATCCCAAATCAAAATTTAGCATGAGCTCCGAAGTGCTTCAGAAGCTCTTTGAGAGCGGAAAATCTCCTCTCTCTGAACAATTCATACGCTGGAAGCTCTGGGCCAGGTGGAGCGAATTTGTTGGTCCGACGGTAGCACAAAATACGGAGCCGGTAGGTTTTTCTAGGGGGACCCTTTACTTATGGGTTCGTAGCAGTTCTTGGATGCAACAACTGACTTTTATGAAAGACCACATTCAGCAGACGATTAACCAAAAACTCGAAAGACAATTTGTAAAAAACATTCGATTCACTCTGGATCGCCGCGAGGTCCCTGCCGGAAGCCAGGAAGAATTTAAAAACGTCATTCACAAGATGGCTCCCGATGAGAGTGACCGTTAGCTAAGGAGCTGCGCCTTCGCTTTTTTCTATAGATGTTCTAAGGAGAGTTTTCATCGCACTTTTTCTAGGAGTTGCCCCAAGAAGTGATTTAAGCTGGTCATGCAGACTTGAATCGTTGATCAGCGCTCCAAGCGTTCCTTGGCCACTATCCAATTTAGCTGCAACACTGTTGAGATGTTCCATCGATGATTTAAGTTTTCCACTGTTCAACTCTTCGGCAAGTCTCATTGTCGCTCCAGCAGCCTTGTCAATTTTGGCCGTGGTTGATTCGAGATTTATAAGAATTTTGCCTGTGCGATTTTCGGCGTTCAGGGTCTTCGTGAATTTATGCATTTCGTTTATGATATCGAAAATCTTCTCTGCTTCAGTTCCACGTTCAGAGATAATTCCAATAAAGTCAGTCGCTTTCGCGACTTCGATAGTGGCATTATCCTGAAGTGGTGAGCCATCCAGTGGGCCTGGAATGATATAAATAAATTTGTCACCTAGAGCCCCCTGAGTCCTTATTTCGACTTTTGAACCTTTTGTGATTCGGGCGATATAATCCTTATCTACGTCAAGAACTGCATCGATTAGGTTCTGACCTTGAACAATTTGAATTTTTCTGACGTTTCCGATGGTGATACCGGCGAAGGAAACAACAGAGCCTTCTGCCAAACCCTGAACTTGGTCAAAGTGCGCATGCAAAGTTACATAACTTTTGAAGAAAGCGCGATCTGCGCCGAGCATGAAAATTGAACCCAGAATTAAGAAAAGACCTGAAGTTAAGAATATTCCGATTTTAAACTGTATTTTGGTGTTCGACTCCATTATCCACTCCTAAAATTCTTCACCTGAAATAAATTTTGCGATAGCACCGCGTTCATCTTGATTGAGTTGTGCCATGTTCCCTTGGGCCTCAATTCTACCTTGTGACAGCATCGCCATCTTGTCGCAAACGGCATTGGCGGTCGGCATGTCATGTGTAACTAAAATCGAAGTTACACCCCGTGATTTTAGGCGCAGTATGAGGTCTTGAATCTTTTTAGTATTGAATGGATCAAGCCCTGCCGTTGGTTCATCATATAAAATGACTTGAGGATTCATCATCATCGCACGCACAAGTCCGACTCGCTTTTGCATTCCTCCTGATAGATTGCCAGGGTAAACGAATTCGTTTCCTTCTAATCCGAAGTCAGCAAGCTGGTCATGAACACGATCTTTGATTTCTTTTTCTGAAAGGTGAAAATGTTCACGTAATGGATAAGCAAGGTTTTCAAAAACCGTCATTGAATCAAAGAGTGCACCGTTTTGAAAGGCATAAGCGACTTTTTTTCGTATTTCTAAGAGCTCACGTTCGTTCATTTTCGTAATGTCGACGCCATCAATGATTATCTTTCCGCTGTCTGGCTTTTCGAGTCCAATCAAACTTCGGAGAATAACACTTTTTCCGGTTCCAGAGCCACCTATCAGGCCTAAACACTCGCCTTTTTTAACATCGAAAGTAACGCCCTTATGGACTTGCTTAGTACCAAATGACTTTTTAAATCCAATAACTTCTATCATACCCACTTCGCAATCATCCAAAAAACTTTCGATAAAAAGAAGTCTCCGATCAAGATCATAATCGAAGAGACCACAACGGCCTTTGTTGTAGCAATTCCGACTTCTTTTGCGCCGTTCTTAACATTGAGACCAAAATAGCAAGCAGGTAGTGAAATAAAGTTGGCAAAGAAGAAAGTTTTTCCGAATCCAGACAGATAGTCTTCAAGGCTTGCGGTAGCCATAATCTTTAAATAATAAAAGCTTGGATCTAAGTCGAGCTCTGTAGCACCGACAATCAGCCCACCAAAATTTCCTACGATATTCGATAGTGTGGCTAAGATCGGAAGAACGATGAGGCAGGCTGCAACCCTTGGAATTACAATTTTCTTAATTGGTGAGGTACCTAAAGCGCGAATAGCGTCAATTTGCTGTGTGACGACCATTGAGCCAATCTCGCTGGCAATGCCAGCTCCAACACGAGCGGCGAGCATAAGACTCGTGAACATGGGACCCATTTCTCGAAGAAAGGTTGCCGCAACAAGTTTCGGAACGTAAAGTTTGCCACCAAATTTTTCAAGCCCAAGTCCAAATTGCAAAGACATAACCATACCAATGCTACCTGAAGTGATCAATATCAAGGGCAGGGAGCGATATCCCACTTGATAAATTTGCTCAGATATAAGTTTCCAGTAGGTCTTTCCACTAATCGTTTCGCGAAAAACGTGGTGTGAGAGAATCCCAAGACCCCCGATAAAGGTGACTGTTTCAATTAGAAAGGCAAGAAGTGGTATGGCAAAATAGTTCATCAGGGCACCCTAAAAGATTCGATGAATTTTTGAAAGTGTGATAGCTCTGAATCGAATTTAGAGCGTACACCGCCATAACTGAGTGTGAAGTTGCAGCCGTTCTTTTTAAAAACTAAAATCTGTGTTTTTACTTGAACTCCATCAACTTCGCCCTCTGCAATTGTTGTCAGAGCTTCGCGGCCATTGAAGTTCACATTCTTTGAGCTAACGACCTTAAGTTTGTTAAGTGCTACCAGGGATTCATTTTCGAGTTGCAAAAGCGGCGCATCTATTGAGGTGTAACATTCTGAAATATAAGCAATTGAATTCCCAGTTTTTTCGCTGACCCAGGCTCTATCGGAAGTTTTGATTTTAAGTTCTTTAAAGGGATCGCCAGCAGTTTCAAATTTTATGTCCTTTGCAGGAGTCCCCGAGCTCGTAGGGATACTAACTGACACACACCCATTAAAAAAAAGGCACAGGAGCGCAAAAATGATTATTTGAAAGTGGTCGTTCTTCATTACTTCCATATCGGATAAAAACTATAATTCCTCAGTAGTTAAATTAACTTCCGGACCTTGGTGGAGCGTCATCATATTGTCAGTCAACGACAAAAACTAATGGGTCAATTTTGCCCAGCTATAAAATATTTGCCACTGAGGCAATTTCGTCGCTGGCATTTATTATGCATTAGAAAAAGTAGAAGTTGTGTCTACAAAATAGTTTGTTCAAGGAGTGAGCAAATTGAGAAGTTTCGTTACAGGTCTATTCTTTGGTCTAGCATATTTAAGTTCTGCACAGGCAGAATTGATTTCGGCGTTGATTTCAGACCAAGGGGATACAGTGCATCTAGAGCTCTCTGGGGTGCAAAATTGGGATTACGACCTTCGAAGAGTTGAAAAATCTGGTAAAGACGCCTTTGAGCTCACCGTTGGTAGATTTGATGAGGCTTCCGTCAAGATTCTCGAAAAGTTTAAGAACGAAATGATTACTTCAGTAGCAGTCGATAAAAATGGTCCTGATGGTAAGTACATTTTAAGATTCGAAACCGCAGGAAGTGAACTTGAGAGTTTTGATTACTTAACAGATCAGCCTTCAAGACTGATCGTGGACTTTTTTCCAAACGTGAACAAAGTAAAAAGTAAAGAAGCAAAATTGCCAAAAAAAGAAGAGAAGATAAGAATCAATGTTGGAAAGAAAAATGTTGAAACTAAATCTTTGCAGAAACAGCCCCGCACGAATCGAGAGCCAGCCACCACAGATATTCTTGTTGTAAAAAATGACGGCGTAAATATTCCGGCAAACGAGCTAGAGATTCGTTCTGGTGTGTTTGACGGCGCCGACTTAAACTTCGAACGCTTCAAAATGAAAGATCATGAAGTAGCTGACGAAGATATCATTCGAAGCAAGCAGAACTACTATATTCCTTTTCCTATGTTGCAGACCGAAAATCACTATTGGGAAAAGATGAAAATTGCGAATCCTATTTATGAGATTTCGCCGAAAAATTCTGATGAAAATAAGCAAGCTCGGCTTCTTCTGACACTGTTTGATAAAAAAAGGTACGCAGTCTATTTAAAAACAGTGGAGTGGTTCAAAAATAAATATCCAAATTCTGAGTACGGTGAAATTGTCGATTTTATGACGGCAGACGTATATAGAAAACTTTGGGAAGAGAAGTTGGATCAAAAATTTTATGAAATTGCACAGACAAAGTATAAACAATGTTTGCAGAACTATCCAAACTCACCCCTTTTAGAAAAAACTTCCATGGCATTGGGTTATTCCGCTCTTGAAAAGGCAGACGCTCTTGGTGCAATTCGAATATTTAACGAGCACCAAGAAAAAAATTATGCTGGAAGTCCGACAGCTATGTCTAATGATCTGGCTAAGCTGGGCATCGGTGCCAGTCTGGCCAAATTGAATCGCTTTACAGAAGCCTCTGATGTTTATGACGCCTTAGAAAAAAATAGCCCTCATAGGGAGATTCGAGCTGAAGCTTCGTATAGAAAAGGGGATGTTTTTGTGCAATCGAAAGACTTCAAAAAAGCCGTCGAATTGTACAAAGAAGCGATTAAAAAGTATCCTGAAAATCAAACCGAGTATCCAAATGCCTTTTACAATCAAGCAGAAGCGTTGTTTGGAATGGGTGATTACGTAAAAAGTCTTGATGTGTACTTAGATTTTATAAAGAAGTTTCCGTCGCATCAGCATGCTGCCTTTGCCATGACTCGTCTTGGTGAACTATTGGAAATAATGGGTGCTGATAAAGCTAAAGTGGTAGGCGCCTATTTGGAAACGTTTTTTCGATACGGAGAAAACGACAATACGATCATCGCTCGACTTCGCCTCGCGAATGCTCGCATGAAAAGTATGAAGCCTAAAGAGGTTGAGGCCTCCGTTAAAGAAATGTTATCTCTTGTAACTCGACTTGATCTTCCTAATGTTGAGCAGTTTGCAACAATATTGATTTCAGATGGTTATACATCACGAAATGAGCATAATAAGGCAATAGATCTGCTAACGACGTATTATAAACAAAACCCGACCACAGTTGATAGAGATCTTTTTGGCAAACGAATTGTTGGAAATATTACAGAAGAAATTGGCAGACAAATCCGAAGCGGCAATTTTATAAACGCACTAAAAATACATAAAAAACATCAGGATGGATGGTTAAAAAACCATGAGCGCTTAGATACTAAATTCTATGTAGCCAAGGCTTTCGAGGATGCCGGGGCCCATAAAGTAGCTGAAAAAAATTATCGTGATGTTTTAAATCAAATTTATGCAATTAAAGGCAACCCTAAAGAAAAAGAACTTCTTTTTACACAGCATTCACCGAATGAAGACGAGTTAAATCTGAGGCTAGCGATGACTTCGTTTCAACAAAAGAAATTAAATCAAGCCTATGACTATCTAAAAAACATCAAGTCACCTGATAAACTGCCAGAAAATCAGCAGATTGAACGCATACGGCTTGCCGTTGATTTATTAGAGAAAAGAGGAGATCTTGATTCTGCGGCCCGCTACTTAACAGAACTCTTAAAGTCATGGAAGGGGCAAGCAGCACTTGTTGCTGAGCCTTATTTGCGATTAGCTCAATTGGAACTTAAGCAAGAAAAGGTGGACCAAGCTATTGTATCCCTCAAGGTTGTTGACACGCTTATGGCCGATTCGAAGGGTGTCCCGGCCAACATTCATGCTCAGAGCTTAGAGCTACTCGGAAAAATTTATTCCGAAAAGTCCGAAACAGCAGAGGCCATCTCTGCCTATTCTCGACTATTGGATAGCTATGAAGACAAACGACCCTTGGCATCGATTCGCTACAAGCTAGGTCAAATCTATTTTAATAAAGGGGACTTGCAGAAGGCAGCTGAAGTTTGGGGAACTTTAAAGGGTTCGAAAAATGAATTTTGGTATAACTTAGCGCAAGAACAACTAAAAAATTCAGACTGGCGCGGAGACTACAAAAAATATATCCAGCGCATTCCTGCAATGTCGAAGCAACAATAGAGGAAATATGTCATTTATCGAGCTTGAAAATTTAAATTTAAATAACGAAAAGTCGATACGCCTAAAAGCAATGATACCTGCGATCCGTGCCTCTCGAGCAAATGTATGTATTAGTGGCCCAATAGGCTGTGGGAAAAGCTATTTGGCAAAATATCTTTTAGGTGCCTCCTCGTTTGAAATGGTTGATGTCGAGCAACTTTCTGAAAACTTTGATTTCAGGACGATTTTTGCGGATGAAACCCGGGAGGCATTTTTATTTGAAAACATAGAGAACCTGTCGAGAGCGCATCAGCGATCGATGTTTGAATGCATTGAGGCGCGAGCTGAAGATTCCCGCGTGCGAATTTTGTCAACAAGCAAGGTCTCCTTAAAAGGTTTAGCACTGAGAGGTGGCTTTAGAGAGGACTTGTATTATCGATTAACAGTTTTAAATATTGAACTGCCGGCGCTTAAAGAACAGCTTTCGGAAATTGGAGTTTTGGCTAAGCATTTGGTTACCTCGTTCGGATATATCCATAAGAAAAACAATTTAGCACTGACTGCGGATGCGATCGAAAAGCTGAGTTGCTGGAACTGGCCAGGCAATATTCGAGAGTTAGAAAATGTTCTGGAACGATCTGTTATTCTTTCGAAAGGTGATCAAGTCACAGCTGCAGAGATCGCTATTGAAAGTATTGAAGAAAAGGCGTATGCAGAAAATTTTTCTGGATTGACCTTATCAGAAGTCGAGCAGCGACTCATATTGCAAACACTGCAAATAACTGAGCAAAACAGAACCCGTGCTGCAGAGATCCTTGGAATAAGTATTCGAACTTTAAGAAATAAACTTAATGAATACAGGCAGGCAGGTTTAGTATGAGCAATCTATTTGATAAAACAACAAATGCACTAGCTACGTCTCTAGCGATGCGACAGCTTCGTCATAATGTGACGGCGGCCAATGTGGCAAATGCAGAAACACCTGGATATCACGCTAAAAAGGTCGATTTTGAAGAGGCACTTTCGCGGGCGATTGATCTAGATGGACTTCGCGGCATGAGCACAAGTAGTTTGGATCATATTTCAGTCGGTGGACCTTCCGCTGCCGTCCGCCCTGATGTTTACGAAAATCCCGAAGGGGCAATTAACAATGATGGCAATACGGTAGACCTCGAAAAAGAAATGTCTGCCTTGTCTGAAAATGCAATTTTGTACAAGTCTGCGTTGCAGTTAATAAATAAAAAAATGGCGGCTCTTAAATACGCTATTGGCGATAGATAATATTCTACGAGGTGTCCATGGCTGACTTTTTTACGGGTATGAGGATTAGTGGAAGTGGTATGGCAGCGCAGAGAATGCGTATGAATACAATTTCGAGCAACATCGCAAATATTAATACAACTCAGAGCCCAGAGGGTGGGCCCTATAGACGCAAAGATGTTGTCTTTGAGGCAATGCCCGATGTAAAAAACTTCGGCGATATTGTTTCGGCGACCAGTCCTAAGTCAGAATTTCAGAGAGTGCAGGTAACAGATATTATCTCTGACCGCAAAGCACCTATTTTAAAATACGAACCAGATCATCCAGATGCAAATGCCGAAGGGTATGTTGCATACCCGAACATAAATTTAATGGAAGAAATGACCAATATGATACAGGCGTCTCGATCGTACGAGGCTAACGTCTCGGCAATGCAGGCGACAAAAGATATGGCATTAAGCAGTCTCGAGATTGGTCGATAATGCGGATTAAATACTTGAAATGAATAGTATAAAGAGAATGGGTTGCTTATAATAGTTATCATGGAGATAGAGAGCTATGGCTGGATTCACGGTATCAAGTGCAAATAACTTTTTAGACACGGGAGCGATAAGAGATTCGAAATCTCTTACAATTGAGCAACCGTTATCCTCTGGGTCGTCGCAATCTGTCGGAGCGGCAGGCAAAAGTTTTGCTGATACATTAAAGGGCGCTATCGAAAATGTAAATCAGTTGCAAAAGGCATCGGACAAGAGCGCACAAGATTTAGCAACAGGTCGTACAGATAACGTTGCTGATGTTATGATTGCGGCAGAAAAAGCGGATATTGCTTTGCGAGTTATGGTGCAAATGCGAAACAAGATTATTGATGCTTATCAAGAAATCATGAAGATGCAGGTTTAAATTTAGGATGGCGGAGGAATTACCTTGAATAAGATTTTTGGCGGAATAGTCGTTCAGTTCAGAGAGTTTTTTAAGAATCTCGGCCCGACAAAGAGAATGTCGATTATTGCCGTTTCGGTCATCGCCCTCATTACTTTATTTACGATGGTCTTCATGGTTTCGGGTAAGGACTATGTTCCTCTCTTTACGAACATTCCTGGAGACCAAGTCACGAACATCATAGCAAAACTAAACGAAAAGAACATACCGTTTCAATTGCGCGACGAGGGTAAGTCAGTTGCAGTCCCTAAAGAGCTTTTGCACTCGACCCAAATGACATTGATGTCAGAGGTTGGTTCGCCAAAATTAGGTAACATCGGCCTTGAAATTTTTGAAAAGCAAGACTTTGGAATTAATTCCTATGCCCAAAAAATCAACTATCAGAGAGCTTTGCAGGGCGAACTCATGCGAGCTATTAATACGCTGACGGCGGTAAAGCAGTCTAAAGTGATACTTGCATTGCCGGCAAAAAAAACCTTTTTAGAAGAGGGTGGAAACCCCACTGCTTCTGTTGTTTTAGAATTGCATCAGGGCAAAGAGCTTTCTGCTGAGCAAATTCGCGGGATACGATATTTAGTAGCGAACGCAGTTGAGGGTTTAGACGCGGATCGAGTGACAGTTCTGGATGAGAGAGGAAAAGTTCTTACTAGAAAGTCGGGCGGCACGACTGCGGGTTCTGACGAACTTCTTGATCTTAAACAAAAGGTGGAAGGCGAGCTCCAAGACCGTATTGAATCTATACTATCAAAAGTTGTTGGACATGCTAAGGTCATCGCAAAAGTGGATGCGACTCTCAATCATCGTATTGTGAGCTCGATCGAAGAATCGGTGGATCCTGATAAAACAGCGATTCGCAGTCAACAGAGCGAAGAAGAATCATTGGATGGCTCGCGTACGAATCCTGCCGGGGTCCCTGGCTCACGTGCTAACTTGCCAGGTGCTGAAGATGCTGGGCAAGTCGGCTTTAAGCAAGATGTTAAAAAGGAGATCAAAACAACGAACTTCGAAGTTCCTAAAACAGTTCGAAATGTTAAAGAAGCAGCTGGAAATGTCGAACGTATAAGTGTCGCTGTGGTTGTCGACGGTA
Source organism: Pseudobdellovibrionaceae bacterium (assembly GCA_016719575.1). Taxonomy (GTDB): domain Bacteria; phylum Bdellovibrionota; class Bdellovibrionia; order Bdellovibrionales; family Bdellovibrionaceae; genus JACMRP01. Next base: position 161,508 of record JADJYV010000013.1, read on the forward strand.
TTATGCAGAATACCAAAAAAGAGGATGGCACGGTCGAAGTTAAGTACCTCCCAAGAAGCGCTGAAGAATTACAAAAATACGAGTCATTGGTTAAAAATGCAATTGGATTCAATGCGGCCCGAGGCGACAACGTTAAGATTGAAAACATTCAATTTCAGGCAGAAGACTTTACTGAGTCGGACAAGTTGTTAACTAATTTAGAGAGAAAAAAGTTTATTCACGCCCTATTTAAGTGGGCTCTCTTGGGATTTACTCTCGTTTTATTTTTCTTTATTGTGGTTCGACCATTTATGCAATGGATTACAGATAGCTTTCAAGATTCTGTCGAGGAAATGCTTCCTAGAACGATCGAAGAGTTAGAAGAGCTTCAGTCGGTCGATAACACTTTGCCTGGGATGTCCTCTGCTTTACCAGTTTTGCAAGAGTCGATTGACCCAGAAAAGGCCGAGAGCGAACTTCTCAAAGATCGAATTATGGGAATCATGACTGGTGATGAAGAAAAAGCGTCGAATGCCTTTGGCATGTGGTTGGTAAGAAAGGATGACCGATGAAATTACTCAAAGCTGAAAATGTAGAGTATGAACAGCTAAGAGGCTTTGATAAAGCTGCAATTCTCATCAATTATCTTGGCAAGGATGCTTTGCGTGTACTGTTAAAACGGCTTGATGATGGGGACATTCGCAAACTTATCAACCAAATGACAAAGTATCGAGTTGTGCCCGTTCATGTGACAAAGCGGGTGCTTGAAGAATATTATGAAATGATAAGCGAGACCGAGGACTATATTTTCTCAGAACAGACATCTAGTAAGGACGTTATTGTCGACGCTTTGGGTGAAGAAAGAGCGCGCGGTATTCTGGGGGGATTGAATATCACCTCTGGGGGGCAGAGATCTTTAGAAAGCTTAGAAATGGTTGATGCCAAGTCTCTAGCTAACTTTCTGGTAAATGAACACCCTCAAACCGTCGCAGTAATATTGGCCCACCTAGAGCCAGAAAAAAAAGGTGAGGTGTTAAAGCGTTTGCCTGAGGCATTGCAGGCAGAAGTTGTCTTGCGTATGGCAAACCTCGAGCATGTTGATCCTGAGCTCATTCGTGAAATTGACAAGGTTTTAAAGAATCAACTAGCAAATACGGCAACAGTTGAACAGTCAGCTTTGGGTGGCGTTCAACCAGTTGCAGAAATGCTCAACGTTATGGATAAGAACACTGAAACATCGATTATGTCTCGCCTCGAAGAAAAAGATCCGTTGTTGGCTGAAGAGATACGCAAGTTGATGTTTGTCTTCGATGATATTGTTAAAATCGACGACCGAGGAATTCAATCTCTTCTTAAAGAAGTTCCGAATGAAAAATTGCTGTTAGCGCTTAAAACAGCGAGTGAAGATATTCGAGCGAAAATATTCAAAAATATTTCTGCCCGTGCGGCTGAGATGCTTCGCGAAGATCTTAGCAATATGGGTCCATCTCGGCTTTCTGATGTTGAGGGGGCACAACAAGAAATTGTTAATGTGGCACGAAGATTAGAATCCGAGGGTAAAATCTTGATCGCAAGAGGTGGTTCAGAAGATGCCATGGTCTAAACCGGTTCTTACAAAAATTGCCGCCAGAGAAGTTGTCTTAGAATACGTGCCTAAAAAATTTGAATTAGGCACGCCAAAACAAGCTTTGGGATACCTCGAGACAAAAAAGCGAGGCGCAGACTTTCGTATGAACGAGACGATTCGAATTCAAACGGGCGTGGATTCGATTGAAAAGGAAAACGAAGAAGAAAAAATTGAAGCCCGTGCCCTAGAACTTCTAAAAGAAATTCAAGAATCTGCCTACAAAGAGGCATACGATCTTGGGATTTCTGAGGGACGTCATGAGGCCTTTACCAAATTCACAAGAGAAATTGATGCCAAGCTTTCAGATACAGAAACACTTTTGAAGTCCTTAGAAGACGCCAAAAAAGAGATTATCAATTTTAACGAAGCTCATATGGTCCAACTAATTTTTCAGGTTGCAACAAAGTTGGCTCGTGTCGAAGTTGAGAGAAATGATCAAGCTGTTGTTGAGATTTTGAGAGGTGCTATTACTTTAGCTCAAGACGAAGAAGAGATTACTGTAAGGGTATCGCCTGAGCAACACGAATTTCTTGAAGAATTAAAAAAGCAGAACGGTCGTCAGTTCGATTTTTTAAAAAAGGTTAAGTTTGAGCCAAGTCCTGACGTCTCCATTGGTGGCTGTATTGTAGAAACGAACTATGGCGAGGTCGACGCACGCATTGAACAACGTATTCATTCACTGTGGAGCACGTATCTTGAAAATATGCCAAAAGTTAAACCGAAAGTGGCCGTTTGATGAGTGACTATGCTCTTAATTTTGATAAGTACGCAGAAATTTTGAACACTGTTCATTTAACGAAAGACAGTGGCAAAGTAACTGAAGTAAACGGGATGATTATCAAAGGCTATTTGCCTGGAGCAAGTGTCGGCAGCATCTGCGAAATTACTCCCTCCGGGATAGATCGATCTTTTTTGGCGGAAGTCGTTGGCTTTAAGGATAAAAATGTTTTGATGATGCCCCTTGGTGACATGAGGGGCGTGGCACTTGGTTCCAAAATTATTCTAGCCCGTCAAATTGCAACAGTCAAAGCTGGTAACGAGTTGCTCGGACGAGTGGTGGATGGTCTTGGTCGCCCCTTGGACGAATATGGTGAACTCGAAAATTTCAAGGAAGTTCCACTCTACAGCGAAGTTCGAAATCCGTTAGAGCGAAAGCCCATACGTGAACCTTTAGATTTAGGAGTACGTGCTATCAACGCCACTTTGACTGTTGGGCAGGGGCAACGGGTCGCTATTCTGGCCGGTTCGGGCGTTGGAAAATCAGTTCTATTAGCCATGATGGCAAGATATACAACTGCGGATGTCAATGTGATTGCACTCATCGGTGAGCGGGGGCGCGAAGTACGAGAGTTTATTGAAAACGATCTTGGCCCTGAGGGTATGAAACGATCGGTCATTGTTTGCGTGACGAGTGACCAAAGCCCGCTCTTGCGAATGAGAGGATCTTTTGTTGCAACGGCGATCGCTGAGTACTTTGCGGCCAGAGGGAAAAATGTGTTACTCATGATGGACTCGGTGACTCGTTTCGCAATGGCACAGCGAGAAATAGGCCTTAGTACAGGAGAGCCACCGTCATCGAAAGGCTATACGCCGAGCGTATTTTCGACTCTGCCCAAACTTTTAGAAAGAGCAGGTGCTTTTGAAGGCCAAGGAAGTATTACAGGCCTCTATACTACATTAGTAGAAGGCGATGACATGAACGATCCAATTGGGGATGCAGTTCGTTCGATTGTTGATGGTCACATTGTTCTCAGCCGCGCGCTCGCACACAAAGGTCATTACCCAGCGATAGACGTATTACAGAGTGCGAGTCGGGTTATGAGAAATGTTGCAACTTCAGAACATGTCAAAATGGCAAACAAAATCCGTGAAATATTGGCGACCTACAAAGAGGCTGAAGATTTAATCAATATCGGCGCCTATAAGGCAGGAGCAAATCCTAAGATCGATAAGGCAGTGAAACTGATCGACGGAATAAATTCATTTTTAAAGCAGCAAGTCGAGGATCCTACCAATTTCAATCAGTGTCTTAGAATGATGCAAGGTCTATTGGTAAACTCCTAAAACGGGAATCTGAATGAAATTTAAATTTCCCTTACAGAAAGTGTTAGAGCATCGAAAAATCAAAGAAAATGTTGCTCAAAAGGATTTCCAGGATTCTGTTGCGTTATTGGGTGAAATGAATACTAAGCTTATTTGTTTAGAGGAGCTTGTTGACGACGCTAGAGCTCGCTCGTTTGATGTTCAAAACACTGGTGGAAAAGCCGGGCCAAGCCTGCAACAAATGCAGAACTTTATTCAAAATCAGAAGATATTGATTGAAATGCAGAGGGTAAAGATTCAACAGCAAGAAGTCGTTGTTGAGGAAAAACGAGGAATTTTGCTCAAGGCGGCCGTTGAGACAAAAGCGATCGTTACTTTTAAGGAAAAAAAGTACGAAGAGTTTAAAAAGAGAACTGATAGCGAAGAGCAAAAAGAGATGGATGAGCAGAGTGTTCTGCGATTTAAAAGTCCTGAAAAAAGAAATGAATCTTCGTAGCCAGACGTTTGAGACCCTGATCAATTTTAAAAGATTTTCATGGCGGATAGAAATTTAGTCGAGTCTAGCGGAGAAATTTTGCTGTAAGATGTCCCTTGCGGATAAACTGAAAGGGATGAAAAACGGTTATGATCAATTTTTTAAGAATGCCAGAAAAGTGGCGTCACAGACTGGTAATGTGACCAAACCAACCCATTTTAGACTTACCGAAGAAGACATTGAAAAACAGCTTAAACACCGGATGGGCATGAAAAGCAAACCTAAGAAGAAGAGCAAAAAACCAATTCCATGGACGCTTGTTGCAATTTCCTTTGCTGGAATTTTGGCTGCTATTTGGGGTATTGAAAACTACAGCGATATTGAGAATTACATAAAACGTGTCGAAGTTTCATTTTTAGGATCTGCCTTAGCCGAAGAGCCTCCTGAAAAGAGCAAAAAGGAGACTCAGAAAACTTCAGAAAAAGTCGTGAGCAAAGACGGTGATAAAGAGAACAATGCAGATAGTAAGGTTGAGCCAACTGACGACTCTTTCGATCACTTTACTAAGCTAAACGAGAGAAAAAAAGAACTCGATGATCGAGAAGAGGAACTGAACCGCTTAGATCAAGAGCTACAGACGCAAAAGGCAGAGTTAGATAAGCGACTCAAAGAGCTAGAGGATGTGCGGCGGGGAATATCAAGCGTACTTGAGGATAAGGTTAAGGTCGACGATAAGAAAGTCGATACTTTGGTACTGATGTACTCGGACATGAAACCCCCACAGGCGGCTAAAGTCTTTGAGACAATGGACGAGGATTTGGCCGTTGAGATACTTGGGCGTATGAAAAAGAAAAGCGCTGCAGATATAATGAATTTATTAAAGCCCGAAAAGGCGCAAGTTTTGTCAGAAAAGTTTGCAGGATATAAGAGAAAGTAGAACGGAAAATTTTCCAAGGAAGGAGGAAATAAGTTGTTACAATCTATAGTCGGACCCCCATTGATGGGTGTCGCTGACTTGGGTTTTTCTGAAGGACCAAAGGTAGATGGTCTGAAAGATTCCAAGAAAGCCGGGTCTGATTCCTTTGGTGGGGTCTTAGAATCCAAAAAAAGGGAATCACTGCCGCGCACGACGAACGAGAAAGTTTCTGCTAGTCCGATTGACGGACCGGATAGAAGCGATCGAAGTAAAGTCACGCCGGAAGACTTGGAGCAAAAAGCCGGAAAGGCTCGAGCGACAAACGAAGATGGGGCGAACAAACAAACAGATGGAAGTAGCCAGAGACAAAAAGCGATACTGAAGTTCATGGACTCTTTCGAGAGTGAATTTGGTGTCCCTCCCACGCGAATCGTGGAGGCAATGGCAAACCTAGATGTGGTCAACCAGACCGAGTCACCAGAAAAGACCGTTGATCAGGTTATTGATCAATTGGGATTAGATGGCGAAGATGTCGATCAGGCTAAGAACATGTATATGGGTTTGCTCGCGCAACTGGCAAAAATTGAAAACACTGCGGCTGTCCCATTACCGCTTCCGGATTCAAATCTGGGAGCCATGGTTGCAGGCACTGCTATGACTCAAGAGCGGGCATCAGTAGCACTTCAAAAACGGCAAGTTTTGAACCAGTCACTTGATGGTATGAATGAAAAGTTTTGGATGAAGGGCGATAATGCGCGTCAGGCGGGAGCGATTCAGGGTGATTTAGCAGACAAAATTGCGCAAATGAATATGCAAGAAAAGTTTGCGCAATTACCGGCCCATTCACTTGTAAACATCGATGAGACAAGTTTTGCCAATGGTGAAACTTTCAAGTCGCCTCTCCAACTATCAGATTCATTAGAAGTTGCCACTCCGATGGAAGCTCTTTCAGAGCAGGCAGACGAGATAGAGCCAATTCGCGAGTTGCAAGATGAAGGTAAAGAGGCTGTTCGTGGACCAGAATCACAAGTGGTACCTGCTTCTGCACAAGAAGGTCAAACGGATCACTTTGAGTCTCATCAACAACAACAAGAACAACCGAAACCTGAATTCTTCTCTGCGAGAAAGGTGGCGAAGAATGAGCAGCAAGTGTTGTCGAAAACCGTTGAAAAGGAGAGTCTTAAAAATCTGCTTACGGTCGATAGCAATCTTTCTTCTCAGGGACTGCCTACGTTGAAACCAGAGAATGCCATACCCATGGGAGCAGTCGCGAATACACAGATGACGTCTCCTCCAGGGATGACGTCAGTCGATAATCAAGCAAATATTCGTCAGATAATGAATCAAGCTCAATACCTCATTAAAAAAGGTGGCGGCGAGATGAAAGTCCAGATGTCACCGGAGGGTTTGGGACAAATTCATATGAAAGTTTTAGTCGAAAATGGCAAGGTGAATGTTCAGATGGCGGCAGAGACCAACGAGGCGAAAAAAACCCTCGAAAGCAGCCTTTCTGACTTAAGAAACAGCTTGGCAGCACATAAACTTTCGATGGATCATGTTAAGGTCGACGTTGTTAATACGACGAACACTGACGGCAGCATGCATAATCAGACGAACCAAGACCAAGGGAGTCGTGAGCAGACTCGTCAATTTTGGAATAAGTTCAGTGAGAACTTTGGCAGCCCCTCTCAGCAGAGAGAAGGATTTGCTGATATTCCGAATATGAGAGGCTATCCACGAAAACGAACAGATCAGCCCTTAGAACCGATCGGCACTGCGAGTGTCAGAAGGTATGCGGGTGTTGACAATAAGGGCAAGGGACTAAATCTGGTCGCTTAAACATCCAAGGAAGGGTGAGACTATGGGAACAATGGGAGTCAAATTAGGAACGAAGGCTTTTGGTGATATCCAAGGATCCATGCCGACCAATGAGTTTAACAACACGACCAAAAATTTGTCAGTTAATGATCAGCAAAAATTTGGCGATCAAAGTGTTGGTGATGTTCTTAATAAGTTGTCGGATCCAAATTGGGTTGATCCATCTAAAAAGTTAAGAGCGACTGGTAATGACAAATTGGATAAGGATGCTTTCTTCAAGCTGATGATTGCGCAGATGAAAAATCAAGATCCAACAAACCCATTGAAGAGTCATGAAATGGCTGCACAGCTTGCGAATTTTTCGAGTCTGGAGCAAATGCAAAATATGAATTCGACTTTGACTGAACTCAAGAACGGTCAGAAGCCGAGCGAAAACTACCAGGCTTTGAATCTCATTGGAAAAGCTGTAGCCGGTGACTCTTCCAAAGTGACTCGTTCTGTTGGCGACAACAGTCATGAGTTTCGTTTCGCACTTCCAATGGACGCTTCTGATGTGCAGATTAAAGTCTTTAATTCAGATGGTGAAGCCGTAAAGACTTTTGATCTGAAAAACCTCAAGAAGGGTGATAACAAAATCACCTGGAATGGAGAAGATGAACGCGGTACAAAGATGATTCCAGGTGAGTATAAACTTGGTATCGAAGCAAAAGCAGGCGAAAAGAAGATGGCGGTGAAAACGGATTTTGACGGCATCATTACAGGAATTAACTATACCAGTGAGGGACCCGTGCTATTGGTCGGGAACCAAACGATAAAAATGAGAGATGTTCGAAAAATTACAGACCCGAGTCTTATGAACAACGACCAGAAAGTAAAAGATGTCTCAGTGCAGGACTTGAAAAAAGAGGGTGAAATGGAAAACACTAAAAAAGAGGGTAATAACGAGTCTGCGAAACCTGCAGTGGCAGCTCCTTCTGTTGCAAAGAGCAACATCATGGATAATGTGGGATTGTCCCGCGAAATGATGACGAAGCTTGCGAAGGAGATGAAGTAAGTGGACTTAAAAAAGGTAAATGGCTTTGAAAGCTTAATACCGACAACGCCCACGGGGACTAAGAATCCTGTAGGCAACATTGGACCGTCGTTTCGTGATACTCTGGAAGGCTTGGGTTCTTTACAAGGCCCCGCAAAACAGATCACTGGGCAGATAGCCAAAAACGATGGGATTAAGTTTTCAAACCACGCGATAGAAAGAATGAGGACTCGTGGAATTGCATTCAGCCCCGAAGATATTTCGCGACTGGGTGAAGCTGTAGGCAGAGCGGCAGCAAAAGGTTCTAAAGACTCGCTGATCTTGATGAATGATTCAGCGTTGATCGTGAGTGTGAAGAACAATACTGTTGTGACTGTGATGGACAAAAATGCTTTAAAGGAGAATGTTTTCACAAATATTGACAGTACAATTGTTATGTAAATTTTAATAAATAGGGCCGGACCTCGTAGAGGGGGCCCTCCAAAAACGACGAATTCCGAATGAAGGCGTCGAATGACATGGAGGTCATAATGGGTATTCTTTCATCACTTTACACAGGCGTGTCGGGTATGGCAGCTCAGGGCGAAGCCTTGGGAGTTATCTCAGATAACATTGCAAACGCGAACACGATTGGCTTCAAAGCAAGCCGTGCCGAGTTTCAAGATATTATCTCAAAAAACTTAAAAGGCATCCTTGGTGGTAACCAAATTGGTCGCGGTGTTAAAATCGGAGCTGTAAATCCTATTTTGACTCAAGGAAACGTAGATTCCACAGACAAAGTGACTGACTTGGCGGTTTCTGGAGATGGTTATTTCAAAGTTAAGGGATCAGACGGAGATTCTTTTACTCGTGATGGTTCGTTTCATTTCGATCGCGAAGGCTATTTGGTAACAAACGATAATCAGCGCGTTCAGGGCTTTCAGGCTGATGAAAAGGGAAACATTCTAAATAAATTGGCAGATATTAAATTTCCAAGAGCATTAATTCCGGCTAAAGGAACCACAGAAGTTAAATTAGATCTTAACTTAGATTCACGCATGGAGCCGACTAAAAAGTTCGATGCGAAAGACCCCTACGCGACCTCTCATTATTCAACGGGTGTAGAAATGTATGATTCTCAAGGGAACAAACATCTATTGAGTATGTTCTTCAATAAGACTGCGGATCGTGAGTGGTCGTACCATGGAATGGTCGATGGCAAAGAAGTTACGGGCGGTGAAGAGGGACTGATGTCTCAGGTATGTCAGGGGAATTTAAAATTCACGGTGGATGGAAAACTTGAAAGCCAAGAACTTACGGACTCCTCTTTCAACTTTAAAGGCGGCGCTCTTCAAGGCCAAAAAATCAAGATGAACTTTGGTGATGCAATTGCAGAAGGCGGCAAGGGGCTTGACGGAACAAAGCAATACGGCAAAGGTTCTGATCTTATCAGTTGGAATCAAGACGGCGCAGCGGCAGGGACCATCACTTCACTTTCATTCAACGACGAAGGAAATCTGACCGCCGTCTACTCAAATGGTCAAGCTTCGGATTTGGCACAGATCGCTTTAGCGAAATTTGAAAATCCAGAAGCTTTATTCAAGGTTGGTAACAATCGACTTAAAGAGTCCAGAGATTCAGGTGGACCTTCTTTAGGAGCTCCTGGCACTTCAGGGAGAGGAAAGTTGTTTGCAAAGTCCTTGGAGCGATCGACGGTTGATTTGGCGACAGAATTCGTAAATATGATTCAAAATCAACGTGGCTTCCAGGCGAATGCCAAGACGATCACAACAACGGATGAGCTTTTAAACGAAGTAATTCAGTTAAAACGCTAGTTTAATTAATATCTAACCATGTCAAATCCCCTCGAGCGTGATGACTCGAGGGGATTGCTTTGTTAGTATAAAATCATGAAAATCACCTTATTTGTTATTTCTGCCCTTTTATTTGCCTTTTGTGGGTGCACCTCTTCTTACACCGTAAAGAATCGTGCGCTTGTTTTAGCAGCTGAAAATTTGGACACAGAATTGCAAGCGTTAGCAAAGCAAAGTTTTGTAGATATAGAGCAGCAAAAAGACACTGCGAATTTTATGAAAAAGAACAGTCGTGTGGATATCAGCAATGTTGATGTCAAAGGCGATGAGGCTACAGCCGAGCTTGTGGTGAAAACTCCTGCAAAAAAGGTTTATGCAGAGTTGGTCGCAATTTCAGGAAAGGACTGGCAGGCTAAGGTTGACTCCTCCATGGAGATAAAACGCTACTCCCTTAATTTGAAAAAAATTGGCGGCACATGGAAAATCGTTGATCAAAAGGAAATCAAATGACCGTGAACTTTATTTGCATATTAATTATTTTTTCTGGTGTTCACGTTTTTGCCAAAGAGGCGGTGCCAGGTTTCAAAAGAGATCCGGCGTCTGTTGTCGGGACCTCTGAGGTTGCTATCCAAAATGAATTCAGTTGGATTAAGATTGAAGGTTCCTCTGCAAAAGCCCTTTACGATACCCTCACGGTTCCTGCAAAAAACAATCAGGGGGAAGCAGGCCCCAATCTTTATTTTAAGCTGGGGAAGTCTTACAGATGTTACAGCGACAAGCAGACGAGCAATTACGCCTGCGACATAATGATTGAAAATCCAAGAACTGGTCAAATTAAATAAGACGGTAGACGAAGTTTAGAAAAATCTCAGAAAAGGCCGCAAGAGATTTGGTGCTGTATCTTTGTTTGATACGGATCACATTTTTTTATGATGATTTTACCGTGAATGGTTTAGAATGGAGTCATTCTGTTGTCACTATTTATGAGCGACCAATTTTGAGGGGGCGTTGTGCGTATTCCAAAAGTCTCCCATGAAGCTTTTGATCTTGCTCTTTTGGGAAGTAGACCTTCTACTCGTTTTCAAAAAGGTTTTACAATTTTAGAGGTGTTAGTCGCTATCGCCATCGGCCTGATTGCAATGATGGGTGTAGTGTCTATGTTTGAAACAAGCTTTAAAATGCAACGTCACTTGGCACAGAAGTATGCAGTGCTTGATCTTGGTTCTGCCATTCGCCATAGTATGTCTCAGGCCAATTTTTGTGCATGTAATTTTCAGTCGCCGATGGATCTTTCATCTTCAGAAATTTCGGTTTCGACAATGAACACTGTTCCTGTCTCTGCGTGTGCACCAGTAACGGGGATTTTAATTTCATCCGTAGCGCCTAATGACTATGTAGCAGATAAGACTCTGGGATTAAAGGTCAAGAAAATGCAAATGCAGAATATTCGTTTGCTGAATTCAGTGTCACCTACATCGAATCGCTACTCCTTCGACATTCAGGTGGAATTTGACCCCGCAACAATGGCTATGCCTATTAAGCCCTTGCTTGTGAGTAGTATTATTGCGACGACTGCTGTCGGCGCACCGTCATCTGAAACTATTCAATCGTGTTCTATTGCGGGAGTCTCGGGAGGAGTGAGCTTAACGCCCGAGCAAAATTGCACGTCTTTGGGGGGTACATATAAAGAGCCATCAGGCCCGTGCACCTTCCCGAGCAGTGTCGCATCACCGAGTGCCACTTGTGCATCCTTGGGGGGTACATACAAAGAGCCATCAGGCCCATGCACCCTTCCGAGCAGTGTCGCATCACCGAGTGCCACTTGTGGATCCTTGGGCGGCACATACAAAGAGCCATCAGGTCCTTGCTCGATTCCTCCTGGAGGAATTGGACCACAGGGTCCTGTTGTTGCCGAGTGCCACTGGAGCGTTGCTGGTACAAATAGAAGTGAGGGCTGTAGTGGTGGCGCTTCTTTTCCTAATGTATGTCCCGCAGGGAGTTCCATTAGTGAATACAATGTTAGTGGGCCGGGCTCGGCTGCCGAAACTGGAAATTTTAACTGCCGAACAAAGTAAATCTGTAGAGAGTGTATAGTTGCATGATCAAATTAGCTACACCCCAAGATAACACCTGCGAACGTCATCGTTGCTGAGCAGCTCGGAGCCTCGTCCTTCCAAGCTTATCTTCCCTGTTTCAAGAACATAGGCTCGATCGGAGATTTTCAGAGCTTGGTTTGCATTTTGTTCCACTAGCAATATGGTCATTCCGTTTTGATTGAGCTGCTTAATAATCTCAAAAATCTGCGAAACAATTTTTGGCGCGAGTCCTAACGAGGGCTCATCGAGCAGTAGCAGTTTCGGTCTGCACATGAGAGCTCGAGAAATTGCTAGCATCTGTTGCTCTCCGCCGGAAAGAGTCCCGGCAATCTGTTTTTCGCGTTCTTTTAGGCGAGGGAATAATTGGTAGCACTGATCTAGGTCCTTGGTAATTTCTTTGTCGTGGCGCGAATAGGCTCCCATTAACATGTTTTCGAGAACGGTGAGGTTTGGAAAAATCCCGCGACCTTCTGGGGATTGGGCAATCCCGTGTAGAACTCTTCTGTGGGTAGCAATTTTAGTGATGGATTCTCCCGCAAGAAGAATTTCTCCGCTCGCTTCCGTGAGACCAGAAATTGCTCTGAGTGTTGTTGTTTTGCCAGCTCCGTTACTACCAATGAGCGAAACGATTTCACCCTGTTTGATATCGAAGTTGATGCCCTTGAGTGCATGGATAGCGCCGTAATAGACATGAAGGTTGCGGACGGATAGCAATAGGCGTTCGCTCATGCCTCAACTCCCAAATAGGCCTGAATGACCTTTTCCGAGGTTTGAATTTTTTGTGGAGTGCCTTCGTCGATTTTAACTCCATGATCAATGACGGTGATATTTTCGCAAATACCCATGACCAACTTCATATCATGCTCAATCAGCAATATACTCAGGTTGAAGTCGTGCCTGATGCGAGCGATGGTCTTCATCAGCTCATGGGTTTCAGCGTGATTCATTCCTGCGGCGGGTTCGTCGAGTAATATCAGTATTGGATCGGTTGCCATTGCTCGTACAATTTCAAGTTTTCGCTGTTCGCCGTATGGAAGCGAGGAGGCTTTTTCGTGAGCCTTATTTTCTAGATGAAAAATCTTAAGGAGCGACAGGGCTTTGGCATGCATTTCAGTTTCCTGATTCTGAAACTTTTTCGAAAGAAAGACAGTGTCAAAGAGCCCATAGGAGATATGTTGATGAGTCGCAATAAGGACATTTTGAAGTACTGAGAGATTTTTGAATAAACGAATGTTTTGAAAAGTTCTTGCCATTCCGAGATGATTTATTTCGTAGGGTTTCATGCCGACAATATTTTTACCGCTGAGGAGAATTTCCCCCTGGGTCGGGCGATAGACACCTGTAAGCATATTAAAGACTGTCGTTTTCCCAGCACCATTGGGGCCGATCAGCCCTGAAAGCTGACCTTGAGGAATCGAGAAAGACAAGGAGTCGACGGCTTTGAGGCCACCAAATTGCATGGTCATGTTTTTTACTTCAAGCAGATTTACGGACATATTTTCTCCATATATCAGGAAGCTCTTTATCGCCAAATAATCCCTGGGGTCTCAAGATCATAATTAAAATCAATAGAAGAGAGTAGATTACCATGCGTAGATCAACACCGGTGATCTCCTGCAAAGAGCGAAGAGCCTCAGGCATGAGGGTGATAAAAAAGGCGGCAGCAATTGAGCCTGAAAGGCTGCCCATTCCCCCCAGAACCACCATAATGACTGCATTGACACTCATCAAGAATGTAAAAGAAGAGGGGCTAATAAAATTAGTTACGTGGGCAAAGAGGGCCCCTGCAACACCGGCAAAAAAACTTGAAAGAACAAAGGCCTGGACTTTCGTTTTGGTAGTGTTAATACCCATCGCTTCTGCGGCGATTTCGTCTTCGCGGACACTCAGAAAGCCTCGTCCGTGGCTGCTGCGAATTAAACGCCAAATGAAGAAAAAGCATATCAGCGCCCAAAAACATGAATATGAAAAGCTAAAAAAGAAATTCGGAAATGATGGAATCCCCGAAATGCCTCGAGGCCCTCCAACAGCTTCCATATTTAATAAGGTGACGCGGATAATCTCTCCAAAACCCAAAGTGACAATAGCTAAATAATCTCCCTTAAGCCTAAGAGAGGGCAGGCCAACCAGAAATCCTGCGGCGGAGGCAAGAAGGCCGCCCGTGATTGTAGTCACAAAAATACCAATAAATCCAAAGGACTCAGAAAAAAAACTAAACTGAGTGCTTGCGTAGGCCGAAGTATAGGCGCCGATGGCCATAAACCCTGCATGGCCTAAAGAAAATTGTCCCGTATAGCCATTAACGAGATTAAGACTCATAGCTAAGATCGAATTGATAATTACAAAAAGAACTATCAATTGAATATATGCATTTACACCAAAATTAAGTAGACCTCCGAAGAGCAGTAGGGCTGCAAAGGCAATCAAGGGAGTTTTGACCGACTTGTGCATTAGACCTTCTCCACGGAGTATTTACCGAAAAGGCCAGTGGGTTTAAAAATCAAGATCACAATTAAAATGCCGAAGGCCAATGCGTCTCTGTAAGTGCTAGAGAGGTAACCGACAACCATTTCTTCAGAAAGCCCCATGATCAAGGCTCCTGCTACGGCCCCTGGGATGCTGCCAATTCCGCCAAGGACGGCGGCAACAAAAGCTTTGAGGCCAATCATCATTCCCATCAGGGGATCTATTTTGGGGTATTTCATTCCGACCAAGATGCTGCCGATGGCTGCAAGTGATGAGCCTACGATGAAAGTAAAGGAGATCACACGATCTGTATTAACCCCTAACATGGATGCCACTGAGGCATTTGAACTGACAGCTCTCATGGCTCTGCCAATTTTGGTTTTTTGAATAATAAAGTTCAGGATCACCATCGCGATCAAGCTGACGCCAAGGACGGTGACATCCGAAGATTTTAGTTCAAGTCCTCCGAAATTCGCGATGACAAATTGGTTCATGACCTCAGGAAAGACTTTTGGATCCGCACCAAAAATAACTTGCCCAGAAAACTCTAAAAATAAACTCACGCCAATCGCTGTAATAAGCACGTTGAGCTTAGGAGATTTTCTCAAGGGGCGATAAGCAAGACGTTCGATCAATAGTCCAAGAACGCTGCAAATGATCATCGCGGAGACAAGAAGGAGGAGGAGTGTAGAAACCCCAGGCGAGGATTCTAGACCCGTCCATTTCGCAACATAATAGGCAGTGAAGGCACCCACCATATACACATCAGCATGTGCGAAGTTGATCATTTTCATGATCCCGTACACCATCGTATAGCCAAGTGCTATAAGGGCATAAATACTGCCAAGACTTATGCCATTGATGATGTGCTGAACAAAATCTTGCATGAAAATCCCTAAGGGCTGACTGTCGAAATGTACTTGCGCTCAGGTCCTTGCACTTGCACAATCACTGCACTTTTAACTGCATTGCGATCAGCGTTGATAGTAATTTTTCCGGTGACGCCAGGGAAATCCGTTGTTTTTGCAAGTTCGTCACGAATATTCTTTGGCGTGAGCTCTTTTGTGCGGCCAATCGCTGCTGCTAATATTTTTGCAGTGTCATAACTAAGGGCAGCCATGGAGTCTGGAGTTTCGTTGAACTTTTCTTTGAATTTTTTTATGAACTCCACGACGGTGGGGTCCGTAGATTCGGTGGTATAATGGTTGGAGTAGTAGCTTCCGTTGATCGCCTCTTTGCCAATTTCATGCAGGCGAGCAGAGTCCCAGCCATCACCACCAACAAGAGGAACTTTGATTCCCAACTCGCGGGCCTGTTTGGCCATCAATCCAACTTCGGTATAGTATCCGGGGATAAAAATAACGTCAGGATTTTTTGAGCGAATTTGGGTCAACTGGGCTTTAAAATCAAGATCGCCTCCTTGAAAGCTAAGATCGGCAATGATTTCTCCTCCCATATTTTTGAATTCTGTCGCAAAGACATCTGCTAGGCCAACAGAGTAATCTGATTTGACATCTCTTAAGATGGCCGCTTTTTTAGCCTTCAGTGTCTGAATCGAAAATTTCGCGCCGACAAAACCTTGAAATGGATCAATAAAACAAGTTCGAAAAATGAAATCACCTTTTTTAGTTACCTCGGGATTAGTTGAGGCATGGGTGACCATCGGAATTTGATGCTTCTGTGCGATGGGAGCAGCGGCAATAGAGCGGCCACTTGCAACTTCGCCGATGATCGCAACGACGTTGTCTTGGGTAATCAGGCGAGTAACTGCGCTGGCAGCTTCTTCGCTTTTTCCCTGATCATCAATAGTAATCAATTTGATCTTTTTGCCGTTAATGCCACCCGCGGCGTTGATTTCATCAAAAGCCATGCGTAAGCCTTTATTGGTTGAAAGGCCAAAAGTGGCATCGTTACCTGTTAATGAACCGAACTCGCCTATAAGAATGTCATTGCTTTTTTTTGTACAAGCACCCAGTAAAGGTAATATGGCCAAAAAAGTGATGATGGTATTTTTCATGAAGACTCCCGTTTGTAAGCAAATAATTGCAATCAGCGGAGAGTCGGTCAATTTTTATTTTGAAGCAAGAACTCGATTAAATCGATAACGCCATTGCCAAATTTATAAGATCCATCGAGGTTTTTTTCTCGGTTTTGACAACGACATCAAGGGGTACAGTGATAAGCTTTTGACCTTCAGTTCCGATCATGAGGTCCGACTGTCCCTTCAAGAGGACCTCAACTGCTGCGGCTGCCAGGCGCGAGGCTAAGATGCGGTCATTTGCTGTCGGACTGCCGCCACGTTGAAGGTGGCCTAAAATGCATACCTTGGCATCTAATCCTGATTTTTTTCGAATTGCTTCTGCCAAGTCATAGGCTCGACCTGGTTTTTGTCCTTCAGCAGTGACGACGATCGAACTTGATTTTCCTCGCTGGATGGAATCTTTGATACGCTCTACGGCCCTTTCGACGGTGGTATTGGCATCGGGAGTAAAGATTTCTTCCGCTCCGCCGGCAAGGCCAACATGAGAGGCAATATGACCAGAGTTTCGTCCCATAACTTCTACAATAAAAAGACGATCGTGACTTGCAGCTGTATCTCGAATTTTATCAATCGCATCTAAGGCCGTATTCACTGCAGTATCAAAACCAATTGTGTTGTCAGATCCAAAAATATCATTATCAATTGTTCCCGGAATTCCAACCACAGGTATCTTATGTTCTTCCCAGAGAGCATGGGCCCCTCGAAAAGAGCCATCGCCTCCGATACAAACCAAGCCTTCAATTCCAAGGGCGCGAATATGTTCGGCGGCCTTGGCTCTAAAATCGGCTTTCATAAATTCGGCGGAGCGGCCTGTTTTTAAAATAGTTCCTCCGCGTTGAATAATATTGGCCACGTCTCGGGGGAGTATTTGGTGAATGTTTCCGTCAATCATCCCAGTGTAGCCTTGGTAAATTCCAAAGACCTCTAGTTTTTTTGAAGTCGCCATACGAACAACCGCTCGAATCGCGGCATTCATTCCTGGAGCATCTCCGCCCGAAGTGTACACGCCAATTTTTTTCATTTTGAAACCCTCACAAGATCAGAACCTATACGACTTTGATTCAAAAAAAAAGGATCACTTTTGTGATCCTTTTTTGAAAACGTATCGATTCAGTAAATTACTTTACCATCGCCTTGAATTCTGCACCTGGGCGGAACTTTGGAGCCCAAGAAGCAGGAATTTTGATCGCTTTACCAGTTTGTGGATTGCGACCAGTGCGTGCTTTACGCTTTGCTTTGGTAAAAGTACCAAAGCCAACAAGTTTCACATCATCACCTTTTTTAACGGTTTTTTTGATGTTTTCGATTGTGCAATCAAGAAAAGCTTCAGCTTGTGCTTTAGAAACTTTTGTATCTGTTGCTATTTTTTCGATAAGTTGTGCCTTATTCATCTTGACTCCTCATTGTGTCAATATGTTGTTATTCATCTTCTGATGAGCACAATGAAATGCCAAAAATAGAAATTCGTCAACTGCAAAAATTGGTTATTACTCGTAATTCTCAGAATCGTCGTCTGAAATCTCATTTTCTTTTGAAGCGGGATCCTGCTCTACCGGAATGCGAAATGATTCACTTGCCCATTGGCCTAAATCAATAATGCGACATCGTTCAGAGCAGAAGGGACGAAAGGGATTTTCTGGTGCAAAAAGAGCCATACGCCCACATTGTGGGCATTTAATAGTTTTTTTAGAATCTGAATTTTCTGGAGCACTCATATTTGGGAACTAGTATGCAAGGGGTTTGTTGACTCCGCAATCTGCGTTGCCGCAACGAACCAACTGGCCGGTGGCGACAACTTGACCTTTGTAAACAAGGCGATATGTGAAGTAACCGTTTTCAAGTTTTCCTTCAGGAACCTGCAACTGAATGAGGCTGCGATTGGCTTTAGTGTAGTAGTCTCCATATCCACGGGCTTCAAAGCCTTGATAGTTGTTGGTGACGGACACAGTCATGTTTAATTGCAATTTTGGCAAATAAGCTGAGGGGTTTCCGGGAACTGGAAACCCGAGAAAGGCTCCTGCGATTTGTCCCGCAGAGGGGAGGGAGTAAGAGTAGTTGAAGCCGGGATTCGGCCTCATCGCAGCTCTAAATGTTGCTTGTAGGGTATTTGTTTGAGTTGTGGGGGCCTGAATGACGAAATCAAAGGCAGAATTGCTCCAGTTGTTGCAGTTTGCGTCGCCGCCATTAGCGTGGCCGCGATTGCAAAGGCCCATGGCTTCTCCTAAAAATGTACCGAGGGCACTTGTGGTTTGCATATTTTTGGCTTGATAGTTTTCAGAGTAAAATCCAATTGCAGCTGAAAACTGGCCGGGATAACCGCCGGTAATTCCATTTCCGCCTGTACAATAGCCATTTTGATAAAATGTCCCTGGCGGGCAAGCGATGTTGGGGTTGACGTTGTTGTCCGTACCATCGGAGCCACAAGCAATAACGAGTACAGAAGTCAAAACGCTCGCTACAGTAAAAATCATTTTGTTCATATATAACCTCGTGAGATTTCCTCAAATAATTCTAAAGCACGGTTTGTGCCAGTTAGAGACAAGATCTTAAGCGTTTTGGGAAAAATTACCTGTCGAAGTCTTGGGTGTAGGTGACGTTTTTTGTTTGAAGTGTCTCATTTTGAGACGGTACTGAAAATCTCCGGATACTCTGTCGAGCCCACAATCAACTCGCGGTTAAAAAGTCAGGACTGCGGCGCTTGCATCTGGGCGATCCTCACTGACGAATTCTTTTTCAAATGGCCGATGTCCCAAATCGCTATAAGCTAGAAACAGTTTTCTAAGGGTTCTCCGGGCTGATCCGGGGTGAATAAGAAGGCTCACAGCAATTTTAGGGCGAAGTTTGAGCTTCCCAGTGAATAAACATCGCGGCATTTTTGAGTAATTTACTTTGAAGCGAATTTTTCTCTTGCGCGTGTTTTTACGACTCACAGGATCCTCCTTGGGGCGATTTCTCGTTGAGATTGAGGTCGGAGTCGCGCAGCTAAGGCCCGCGTTACCGTGAACGAGTCGAGCTCTTTACAGCTTGAATTAGCAGTGACTCAAGAGCCCTTTTCTCCTCTGAAAAAGTGCGAAAATCACCGTCAAAAATCCGTGCTATATTTCTCTGGAATTTAAGCAGGAGAGTTGTCATGGATTTCAAAAAGATTTCAAACGAAGAACTCAATCTTAGGCTAGAAAAGCTTGCACGCAGCGAACGCAAACTGACCCATGTTATTTTACTTCACATCAACGAAGTGGATTCTCGAGATTTGCATCTGAAAATGGGCTACGAAAGTCTTTTCTCTTATTTAGTCAAAGCCCTGCACTACAGCGAATCGGCTGCCTACCGGCGCCTTCAGGCGGCTCGTTTGTTAAAGACCAATCCGGAGGTGGCAGCTAAGATAGAATCCGGGGCTCTCAATCTTTCGCAACTCACGCAGATGCAGAGGTGTCTTCAGGCAGAAAACAAAAAGGGCACGGCGGTGACTTCGCAGAAAGTCACCGAAGTCCTTGTCAGCATGGAGAGCAAAAGCATCTTCGAGAGCGAAAAGATCTTAGCCACTGAATTTGATCTGCCAGCGAAGGCAAATGAGATTACAAAACCCCAAAAAGACGACACCATCCGAATAGAATTTACTTTAACCCGGGAGCAGTTTGAAGCCTTGAAACAAGCTCAGTCTCTGCTCTCGCACCAATGTCCTGATGGAAGCTGGTCAGAAGTCATCACCCAGTTAGCAAAGAAGTTCAACCAATCCAGAATGGGCAAGGGCAATAACAACCCCACAACAGAATGTTCAGAAACAGCGCAAAGCAACACCGCTACGAAAAAACCATCAATGGCGCCAAGGACTCGCTATCGGCCTGCGATCACTGCAAAAACAAAACGCTATCTGCTAGCGAAGGCTCACCAGGCGTGCGAATATCAAGACCCTCGCACTGGACGGAGATGCCAAGCCAATTTCCAACTTGAGGTGGACCACATAAAGCCTCTAGCATTAGGGGAGAGCACAGAACAGAAAACCTGCGAATCCTCTGCAGAGCCCACAATCAACTCGCGGCAAAAAAGTCAGGACTGCGGCGCTTGCATCTGGGCGATCCTCACTGACGAATTCTTTTTCAAATGGCCCAACCCCGCTTAAAACCGGAAAGGGTTTTCTAAGTGACCTTGGATGGCTCTTTGTTGAGATTGTTGGCAGTGTGTAACCTTCTAGTCAAATATATCGCACTTAGGTTTTGGTACAAAGTTCGCTGCTGCGAATCCTCTGAAGGGTCGTTTTACTAGAATAAAGGGAAATCCATCCCATAACATTTAGAACGGTATCGGGAATTTTTATGAAGAAAACAATAGCAGTAATCGCAACTTTGTCCTCCATGGCAGTGAATGCAAACGCGGCTAACGTGACGGCCTGTTTCAATGCTGGTAATCGAAAAACCGGTGAAATTGAAATGAATGAAAAATTTGTTCGCATTGATTGGGATATTAAAGACAAAGCTGATAGCACGGTAGAGTCTGGCGTAATGACTGAATTCAATGATAAAACTCCAGGAGTTATTTCTGGCGAAGTCTACTTACAAGGAACTGGTGAAGGCAGTAGCTTTAGAATAGCAATCACTGGAAGTGCAGTTTTTATGCAGGCGGTATGGTCAGACGGGTCTGTTGCTGGCAAAGTCGAAAAAATGAACATCAAGTCCTGCAAGTAGCTTTAAAATTTCAAACCAACTCGGGAGTCACCGTCGTCAATATGAATGTGTACTGACGGGCCACTTCTTTGAGGTATGCGAATCTTCCAGAGGCACCGGCGTGTCCTGATTCCATATCGGTTTCAAGAAGCAAAAGATTGTGATCGGTCTTGAGCTCGCGCAACTTTGCGCACCACTTTGCAGGCTCCCAATATGTAACCCTCGGATCATTGAGACCGGCCTTAATATATAGATTTGGATAGGCCTTGGCCTCGACATTGTCATAGGGAGAGTAACTCTTGATGTAGTCGTAGTATTCCTTAGAAGTTCCGGGATTGCCCCATTCTTGATATTCCATTTGCGTGAGCGGCAGAGATGAGTCGAGCATCGTATTTAAAACATCGACAAAGGGAACAATCGCGAGTGCCGATTTAAATAGATCGGGCCGCATGTTGATAACAGCTCCCATCAGCATTCCGCCGGCACTTCCGCCCATGATAGAGAGACTCTTTGCTTCTGAGTACTGGTTTTTTACTAAGTATTCCGCGCAAGTGATAAAGTCGTGAAAGGTATTTTTCTTTGTTAAAAACTTAGCATCCTCGTACCACTTTCGGCCCATATCGGCGCCACCTCGAACGTGGGCTATGGCATAGATATAGCCACGATCCAACAAGCTAATTCTTTGCGTATTAAAGGCCGCCGGCATAGCCATCCCATAGGAGCCATAGGCGTAGAGGAGAGTGGGTTGGCCACCACTTTTTCTCAAGGACTTTTTGTAAACCAGAGAGATCGGAACGAGAGTGCCATCGTGAGAGGGGGCCCAAACTCGCTGAGAGGCATAATCTTCGGGATTATAACCAGACGGAATTTGTTGCACCTTTCGAACAACTTTTTCATCGGTAAATAGATTGAGATCATAGATCTGATTTGGTTGTACAAGGGAATTATAGCTGAAACGCACCCAGTCCGTATCAAATTCTAAATTTGAATCGAGGCTAACTTGGTAGATCGGATCCGGAAAGGTGAGGGCCTCTGATTTGTGGGACTCATAGTTCAATTTATAAACGGTGGTTAATGCTTTCTCGGTCGCAAGTAAAATCATAAATTTTTTAAATGCCATAAGAGATTTGAGCGTGCGCGCGGAGGTGGCTTCAACAACAGTCTCCCAATGCTCGCGTGTTGTGTTCGAAACGGGCGTTCGGCAAAGCTTAAATGTTTGAGCCCCTCGGTTCGTCAGAATATAAAAGAAGTTTCCCCGATGAGAGACTTCGTATTGAATATTTTCTTCAAGCGGATCAAAGAGTGTGAGTTTCGGTTTCGGTTCACGAGACTTCAGGTAGTAAACCTCTGAAGCCGCATGGCTCGATCGCTCAAGAAAAATATACTCCCGGCTCTCGCTGAGACCGCAGGAGATAAAGTATTGACTGTCCTTCTCTTCGTAGATGAGTTCGTCCATTGCTGGAGGGGTGCCGAGTTGGTGTCGCCACATTTTAGTGGGTCTTTGGTTCTCATCTTGGGTGATGTAGTAGAATGATTTGTTGTCCATGGCCCAGGAGCTACCGTAATAGAGCTTTTCGATCGTTTCTGGAAACAAGTCTCCTGTATTTAAATTTTTGAAGTACAGCGTGTAAATTTCCGAACCATCAGTGTCAGTTGCGTATGCAAGGACGTCGTGATGGGGACTCACACTATAGATGGCTAGCGAAAAACTTTTATGTCCCTCCGCCAATTTATTGCAGTCCAATATAACTTCTTCGGGGCTCTCGGGCGATCCCTTGCGGCGGCAGTAGTAAGGATGTTCTTTGTCCCCTTCTGTGCGGCTGTAATAGTAATATTCTTCATTTTTCGCGGGCGGAGTGGAGTCATCTTTTGTAATTCGAGCCTTTAATTCCTCAAAGAGCTTCTGTTCGAAATCCTTGTATTTAGAAAAATAGCTTTCGGTGTGTTTGTTTTCGGCCTCAAGATAGGGCTTTGTTTCAGGATGCTGAATGTTTTTTAACCAAAAATAGGGATCGGTTCGCATGTCGCCGTGGTGTTGAAAAATTTCAGGGTATTTGGGAGCTTTTGGTTGAATCATGGAGACGACTTCCTATTTTTAAAAAATTGCAAGGAGAGGGCAACTGTAGAACCGATTAAAAGAATCCAAGATATAAAAGTGGAGATAGACATACTAAATATGAGTCCGCCTCGAAAATCATCGCGGAAGGACTCCATCAAAAGGCGTCCAAGCGAGTGCAAGGCAATCCATAGCACAAACAAACCTCCTGGCGATTTGTTAAGTCTATTTCTTTCGAAACCCAAAAGAATAAGCATTACACCAAGCTCCCAAAAAGTCGCATAGAGCTGAGCCGGGTGCTTTCCGGCAATTGCCCAGGGGGCGTCGCAGGAGCGACCATAACAACAGCCGGCTAAAAAGCATCCGATTCGTCCTGCTCCGTACATAAAGGCAAGAACCGGCGAGAAAGTATCAAAGTAGGTCCCATAAGAAGCGACACGTTTAAATCTTAAATATCCTAGTGCAGCAATAACACCCAAAATGGCGCCACCGTAGTAAACAAAGCCACCCTCCCAGAGGTATAAAACTTTTTCGGGAGCTGCAAGGTAGTGTTCTGGATTTTCATAGATCACATGAAAGAGGCGAGCACCCAGCAAGCAAGCAAGCATCAGGATTAGGCTAAGATCTAAAACGTTTTTTTGTGGCAAATGATAGATCTTTGCTCTTGATGGAAGCCAAACCAAGCCGATTGATAGTACAATGCTAATTACCAAAAAGAAGCTGGGAATTTCAAGACCTTTGGTCAGTTGAAAAATTGGGTGCACAGATTCTCCTGCCTTAGACCTAGGACTTAATTTTCCTCGAATTATTAAATTATTCAAAAGGAAACTAGGCAACGTTAAAATCAAATTTCATAATAAATTCTATGAGATTACACCCCGCAGATGTAGCTAAAGAGATAAAGACTTATTATTTTTTTGAGTCTTTTAGCGAAGACCTTCTTCTTCAAGTTTCGACTATGATGACAAATGTTTCGTTTAAAAAGGGAACTTTTATTCTGCGTCAGGGGTAACCGAATCAGTCTTTGTTTTTTTTACGAAGCGGTAAGGTCGAAATTTTATTGTCAGGGGAAATTGTTGCAGAGCTTGATGGCGCCGGTGATGTTTTTGGTGAGATGAGCGTCATAAGTGAGAATCCAGCAACGACCTCAGTACGAGCTGCTGATGATGTTGAATGCTTTGTGGTTAAGGTCGAGGACTTTAATTATGTTCACCCAAAAGACAAGGATCATTTTGATTCTCTGCTCTATCGTATTTATTCATCAATTTTGGTCGAGCGGCTTATAAAGACTAACGAGAAGGCCCGCTTGTTTGAAATTGCCAATCGTGAGCTCCAGCGGGTTCAGGTGGATTTGCAAGAGCTTGGTGACAAAGAAGTCCTTCTTGTAGAATCAGACAAGAAACAGCAGGTCATTGCCCGTATGGCCGTTGGCGGTACTGGCGTCAGATTAGATATAGCGAACAACCAACAAGAGGCCGATGGGTTTATTAGTAGTAAAAAGTATGATTCGATTCTATGCGAAGAGGCCTTTTTGGATATTCTGGTGACGGCTCACAAAAATAAGATTGCTCCACATCTGGTGCTGTTGACAGCTCCAGATGTGGCTCAAAACTTAGTGACCATGAAGGGGATGCCTTTCGTTGATAATGTGATGTCGCGCGACCCGGATGATCGCAGTTTTACGGTTAGAAGCCTTTTGACAACGATGACTAAGGTTCTAAATCGAAATATATTTGGTATTGAAAAGTATCTTTCTTGGGGAGCCGACGTTCATCTTAAGACTGTTCAATCGAGCAAAGAGCGAGAAAAAATTAAAGACGATATGATTGCCTATTTTAAAAAGAGCGGCATTCGAACTTCAATTTTGGATAGAGTGTATTTAGTCAGCGAAGAAATGCTCATGAATTCGATTTATGATGCGCCGACCGACGACAAAGGGCAAGCTCTCTACAATCACCTTTCGAGAAAAACAGAAGTCAAATTGGAAAAAGATCAATGGTCAACGATGAGATACGCTTTCGATGGGACCCTGATAGCGGTTTCTGTTGAAGACCCCTTCGGAGCCCTCACTAAGGAACTCATTATCCAGTATCTTGAAAGTTGCTATCAAGGTAAAGCTGGTACACTAAATTTGAACAAGGGCGGCGCCGGGCGGGGCCTCCATCAAATTATCGAGAACTCAGATTTAACTATTTTTAATGTCAAACGGGGCGTCAAAACTGAAGTTATAAGTCTATTTAATTTAGAAATTGGGCGTAAAGAGCATAAGCCTTCATTTCATTACTTCTTCATTTAGCTTAAGACTACGAATGAGCCTTTTCCGTAACTTCTTTTTTTTGCCGAGACTCCATAAACATCATTAGAAGTAAAAGACTCACGCCGCCCACGATTGCGCTGTCCGCCACATTGAACGCTGGCCAGCTGTATTTGTTGTTGAGGTGAAAATCTAAGAAGTCGATAACGTAGCGAAAGCGCAATCTATCAATGTAGTTGCCAATGGCCCCACCAAAGATGCAAGAAAGTGCGACAATCTGTTTCGTATCGTCGTCTTTTACTCCTCTAAGAATCGAAAGAATAATAATAAGCGCAATCGGCGGCATTGCTAAAAAGAAAATCTCGCGGAATGTGGGATGAGATTCAGCTAAGAAGCCAAATGCGGCGCCAAAATTACGGACATAAGTTAGATTGAAAAAATTGGGAATAACAACGGTCGATTCACCCAGGTGAAACTGTGTATGGATATACATCTTTATCAACTGGTCTAAGGCGACTAAGAAACCGGCGATGACAGCTAGGTATAAGTACTTCTTTTTCATGATAAGGCCTCAACACATTTCGGACATACGCCTAGGGTTGAGGATTCTTGGCTGATTTCAGTAGAGTAAACCCAACAGCGCACGCATTTTTCTCCAGGGGCCTTTTCGGCTTGAATGTCGTAGGACCCTATTTCGACTTCCACTTTTGACACAATTAAAAACTCTCGTAAATCTTTACAATTTTTTAAATCTTTAAGCAACTCTCCCTCGGCTTTTATTTTAACGGCCGCCTCGAGGCTAGCCCCAATAATCTTTTGTGCGCGCAGATTCTCTAATACTTTTTGGACGTCACCTCGTACTTTCAGAAGACCTGTAAACTTTTGATTTAAAGCGGGATTGTTCCACTCCATAGGGGCTTCTGGAAAATTGAGCAAGAAAACGCTCTCGGCTTTCTCTCCTTTAACATAGGAGTAAACCTCTTCGGCTAAAAACGAAAGGATTGGAGACATTATTCTCACTAAGTAATCAGTGATTGTATAAAGAACTGTCTGAGCCGCACGGCGAGATACGCCATCGGCTTTCCAGGTATAAAGACGATCTTTTAATACATCCAAGTAGGTGGCCGAAAGATCAACCGTAAAAAAGTTATTGAGGAGATGATAGACTTTGTAAAACTCATAAGAATCATAGGCCTGATTCACTTTTTCAGTGAGCTCATAAAGTTCGTGCAGGGCCCACTGGTCGATTTCAGTCATTTGTTCGTAGGCAATTCGATTTGTTTTGTAATCAAAATCGTGAACGGCCCCTAACAAAAATCTCATGGTATTACGAATCCGCCGATAAGTTTCAGTGACTCGGTCGAGCTCTTCTTTGCCGCAACTGACGTCTTTTCCGTAGTCCTCGTAGGCCGTCCAGAGGCGAATGATTTCGGCCCCCGATTTTGCTGTGACTTCATTCGGGTCAATGACATTCCCTAGAGACTTACTTTGCTTACGGCCTTGGGAGTCTACAACAAATCCGTGAGTAAGTAGTGCTTTAAATGGACTTTGCCCATTTGTCGCGACAGAGGATAACATTGAGGTGTTAAACCAGCCGCGGTGTTGGTCGCTTCCTTCAAGATAGATGTCGGCAGGAAAGGCCATGCCTTCGCGTCGCTTTTGAACAGCGGCGTGGCAGATCCCCGAATCGAACCAAACGTCGAGAATATCTCGACCATGGCGAAACCCCGCCGACCCAAATTTAGAATCTTTCTTGGCGATTTCTGTGTTTTTCCAGCTATCTCCAGCAATCTCATTGGCTGAAGTTTTATAGTAAGCTTCGATGCCACCCTTTTTTTCAATAATGTCTGCCGCTCTCATCATAACGTCATAATCAGCAAGAGGTTCGCCTGTTGCTAGACAAGTGAGAATGGGGATGGGAACACCCCAAATACGCTGGCGACTCAAGCACCAGTCTGGTCGATTTTCCATCATCGCTTGAAAGCGTGCATGACCCCATTCTGGGAAAAACTCGACATTTTCAATCTCTTTCAAAGTTTTTTTCCGAATCTGCGAGGTTTCCAAATCTATGCCCATAAACCATTGCGGAGTCGTGCGGTAAATCAGCGGAGTTTTGGTGCGCCAGCAGTGTGGATAACTATGTTCAATTTCCTTCAGAGAGATGAGATGATTCGACTGCTTCAGACGTTCTACAATGAGAGGATTGGCTTTAAAAATATTAATATCTTGGTAGTCGGGAACTTCATCTGTAAAAGCACCTGATTCACTCACAGGACTTAAGATGCCTAGATTGTATCTT
The DNA here is from genome assembly GCA_016719575.1 of Pseudobdellovibrionaceae bacterium. Taxonomy (GTDB): domain Bacteria; phylum Bdellovibrionota; class Bdellovibrionia; order Bdellovibrionales; family Bdellovibrionaceae; genus JACMRP01. The sequence continues at coordinate 189,065 of JADJYV010000013.1, forward strand.
TGACCGACCTTGTAGTCGTCGATACCGTGACCAGGGGCAGTATGAACAGCTCCTGTTCCAGCATCTGCGGTGACGTGATCGCCCAAAACAATCAAAGAGTCGCGATCGATAAAAGGATGTCGAGCTTTTCCGAGTTCGAGTTCGCTTCCTTTTATCGCGAAAACTTCTTTTAAGTTGAGGGCTGTATCCTTTTCGAAAAACTCTTTCAGGGCTTTTGCAATGACTAGGTTTTCAGAACCGGTATCAAAAACAGAGTATTCAAATTCTGGGTGCAAACAGATACCTAAATTTGCTGGGAGGGTCCAAGGAGTGGTCGTCCAGATTACCAGAGAAGTCGGTTTTTGAGGGTTGCCAAGCTTTTTTAAGGTGGATGAGTCTGTAATATTAAATTTTACATAGATCGAGGGGCTTTTGTGATTATGATATTCAACTTCGGCATCGGCCAGGGCGGTCTTCAATGTCCAGTTCCAATAAACGGGTTTCTCACCACGATAGATATTTCCATTTTTAAAAGAACGCGCAAACTCACGAACCTCTTCGGCCTCGTAGTCTGCAGACATTGTAAGGTAAGGATTCTCCCAATCAGCTAAAATCCCGAGGCGGCGAAACTGCTCTCGTTGGTGGTTGACCCAAAATTGGGCTTCGGCCCGGCAAAGTTCCATAATTTCTTGATCTGTTTTTGTTGTCTTTTTGGCGGCTAAATCTTTTAAAACCTTGTGCTCAATTGGTAAACCGTGACAATCCCATCCAGGAATAAACACGGCGGGTGAACCTTTTAGATTTTTATATTTGATGATGATATCTTTTAAAGTCTTATTAAGAGCGTGGCCAATGTGAATAGAGCCATTGGCATAGGGGGGGCCATCGGGTAAGACAAAGGGCTTTTTTCCGACGTTACGCTGAACCATCTTCTCATAGATCTTTTTGTCATCCCAGTGCTTGAGAATTTCGGGTTCTTTTGTAGGAAGGTTTCCCTTCATCGGAAAATCTGTTTGTGGCAGTCGCACCGTGGCTTTGTAATCGGGGAGTGTGCTAGACAAAGAAGCCTCCTAAAAATTTCAAGGGACCAGTATATTGAAAAATTGCCAAATATTTAAGCCATTTATAGGTAGAAGCAGAAAGTCATTTCACAACATAAGTACTATTGAGTGTAAAGGCCTTTTGCCCGGTGGTAACCCAGAGAAATCAAGAGGCGGATAACCTCAGTATCAGAACCCAAATTCAGCTGAGTCCTGACCTCTGTGACCATTTCTTGGCTCTTAGGGTCTAACGGAGTCGCTGAAGGAGTGATTTGTTGTTGGGGCATGGAGGTCATTGGTGACGGGGCAATTGTGGGCATCGCTTCGTTAGTGACCGGAGACGTCTTGTTGTCTAATTCACCCATCATTCCAGCTAAACTTTTGAGTTCATTTTTGAAGTTTTGAATACTTGGGGTATCCAAAGACTCATTGCCATTTCTTTTGGCCTTCAGAAAAAGACTGACTAGAATATCAGGTGTTGTTGCAAGCTCTTTGATAGAAGCATTTTGATGAAGGAGCCACATATAGGCCTTGGTCAAAGTGTCTTTTGTATAGGCCTGTGGTGGAAGTGGATTCATTGTCATAGGGATCAAAAAGATATTGCTCTTAAGGTCCCTAGTCAATTCTTGGTCTTGTTATTTCGGGCCTATCTTGCCATATATATTTTTATATACGCCGCGAAATAGGCCCGTATTTTACTTGAATAAAACTTACTTTAAAAAGTCGCCAGACAAACGTGCACCGAGAACGATTTCAGTTTTAACTTGATCGTTACCAGTTATAGGTTTCGCTGTAATTGTGTTGTACGCAAGATGGTAACGGAAATTATCAGCTGTTGGCTTGTATTCTACGACAGCCCCGTAACCCATAAATTTATTAGTTCCAGTTGTTGCGCCGATACCTACTTTTTGCTCAGAAGAGTAAACTTCTAGACGAGGTGTCCATGCGTCCATCTTGTAACCAAACTTTGCAATCATTGATGAAAGAGTATCTTTTGTAGACGTAGTTCCATCTGTGTAATCAGTTGTTGTGTAATCAAAACTGCCGACCACTTGTGGATTATCGTATTTAACGCCCGCAGATGTGAAGGTGTGTTTATTTCCTTCATGAGTTGCGGCCCCCTGCGGAGATACTTGGTGATAGCTTATAATTGCGGAAAGAGCTTTTTCCATATAAGCACCCTTCCAGATTAGGCCTGTGAGTCCACGGTTTTGGTTGAACTTAGAACCTGAATTAACAGCGTCTGTAGCATTGTTAGCATAAACTAAGTAAATATGATGCTCAGGGTTTATTGCAATATCACCTTTCACACCTGTGACATAAGTGAGATTGCCAACAGACTGGTTAAACCCCACATTGCTTCCTGTAAGTCCCTTTACAGCTGAAAAAGCATAGTTTGGAGAGACCATATAAAGATCAGCACCAGTCGTTGCGCCTTCGAGTCCGCCAATTTCAGAATTCAATTTTCCCATTTGCAGAGAAAACATGTCATCCATTTTGTGAGTGATGTTGGCAAGTTCAATAGAGTTATTGAGGCCATCTCGAGTGGTGTTTTTTGGTTCTGTGGCTGTGGTGGCGTTATCAACTGCAGGCTTGTTGTAAGCCCATCTTAACTCATATTTAAGTTGCTCATTGAGATCACCTTTAAAGTGGAGACGTCCAGTCTTCAGGTGAAACTTTTGATAGCCAGGAAGAGCGGCATCTTCATTGTAGCTGGTTGAGTTTGAGTCTGCTCGGAAGTCATATCCAATAGAGCCACCTGCTTGTGCTCCAATTGAAAGGGTGCTTGCGAGAACACCAATTGCGGTCGATACTGTTTTCATAATAATCCATCCTTGTTAGTGGTTTTAACAGTTACGGATATATTGTATTGAATTTTATGGGTCTGCCAATAAAGATTTGACAGTAGAGTCAAAAAAATTGTTTCCAGCTCCAATATTTAACGCACCAGCTCGCAAGGATGGACTGAGACAAATCAGAATAATCGAGCCTGCGGCTGTGTTTTGGGCCTTGACCACTAAGACGAATAATCTTTTGCGATAATGCCATACTTTTCAATTTTTCTTAACAATGTTTTTTTGGGAATATTCGCATGCAAAGCAGTTTGGTTTATTCTTCCTTTGAAGGTCTTTAAAGCCTTAATAATAAACTCCCTTTCAAAAGCCTCTTTTTGGGCATTAAAGTCCAAACTCTCACTGCCTTCGGGGATAAAGACGCTCTCTTCATTGTCATCGATACTAAAGTCATCATTGTTAATTTGACCTTCTTCGGAGTCCATATTGAAGGCGGCAGATTGTGAAATCGGAAGACTCGCTCCCGCCGCCATCAAAAGGGATTCGGGCAGAGATGCTAAAGAAATAATACTGTTCGACTCGAGAACGAAGGCATGTTCAATGACATTTTCGAGCTCGCGGATATTTCCTGGCCACTGATATTTTTTCATACAAGTGAGGGCGTCTGGTGCGATGCCTGAGATTCTTTTGCTATGTGTGCCATTGAATTTCTTAATAAAGATGTTGATGAGGTTTTCAATGTCATCTTTGCGATCTGCCAAAGCTGGGAGAAATATTGGAACCACATTTAGCCGGTAGAAAAGATCTTCACGGAAACTGCCAGCTTTGATCATTTCTTCAAGGGGGCGATTTGTCGCTGCGACAATTCTGACATTCGTGGATATTTCACGATTAGCACCAACGGGGGTGAAGACCTTTTCTTGAAGAACGCGCAGAATTTTTACCTGCATCATCAAAGGCATGTCGCCAACTTCATCCAAAAATAAAGTTCCACCCTCTGCAAACTGGAATTTTCCAATTTTGCGTTGATCGGCACCAGTGAACGAGCCCTTTTCGTGTCCAAAGAGCTCTGATTCAAATAAATTTTCAGGTATTGCAGAACAATTGATTGCTACAAATTTTTCGTCTTTACGAGCAGAATTGTAATGAATTGCCTTTGCAACAAGCTCTTTGCCAGATCCGGAGGCGCCACGAATGAGCACCGGGGTGTCGACCTTTGCCAAACGATGGATGATATTAAAGACCTTCTGCATTTGTTGAGTGTTGCCGATGATTTTGCGACCGGCTTCAACCAAGACGGGAGCGGAGGCGGCAATATTCGAGATCATTGTATGGGCAGAAACTGCCTTGTCGACGAGGGCCAGCAACTCGTGACTCGAAACTGGTTTTGAGAGGTAGTTGTAGGCGCCATCTTTGACGGCTTGTACGGCGTGGTCCAAAGTTGCATGCGCAGTCAGCATCAAAACGATGATTCCAGGATCATGTTCTTTGATCAGCTTTAAAGCTTCAAGCCCATTGAGCCTTGGCATATCCACATCCAGAACCACAACGTCGAATTTTTTGCTGGTATCTCTTATTTTTTCAATGGCATTGACTCCATCAAAAGCTTCGTCCACTTCGAAACGATTCGAAGAAGCAAGTGCCGACTTGATGGATAGTCTTAGGCCTTGATCGTCGTCTACCACTAAAACCCTAAGCATGCGACCTCCCCTGTTCGAGAGGCAGTTCTACCGTAAAAGAGCTCCCTTTTCCATAGGTACTTTCAACAGTGATACTGCCGTGGTGTAATTCTGTAAAATATTTAGCCAAATAGAGCCCAAGACCAGAGCCCTTGATTGGAGAGCTTTTGGCGTTTTTACTTCTAAAGAATTTCATAAAAATATTACTCACTTCGTCTTGAGGAATGCCCGGTCCCTGATCTTCAACTTTTATGATGACTCGGCCTTCTTTTTCAACTGTTGAAATACGAACATTTGAATCCTCAGGGCTGTATTTGATTGCATTTTCAATTAAATTTGAGAAGACCTGTTTTATGAGTTCTGGGTCCACTTGGATTGGAAAGAGGGGCTCGAGTTCGGCTTCAATCGGAATTCGTTTTATTTTGGCCAAAAACTCATGTTTGCGAATGACTTCTTTTAGAAGAGCATTGACGTCTCGGCTTTGCAGATGCAGATCAACCCCTTGGCTCTCAATCCGGCCATAATTAAGGATAGCGTTGATAAACTTCAATAAATCCTCGCTCGAGTGCCTGATCGTATCGACCGCCTCACGTTGGGCCGAACTCACGGGTTGACTGTCATTTAAAATAATATCTGTCATGCCCTGGATACGAGCAATCGGCGTTTTGAGATCGTGCGACATCATTGATATAAAATTAGTTTTAAGTTCTTCAACTTGTGACAGTAATTTATTGCGTTGGTAATATTCCCAGCTCCGTCGATTTTCGATAATGAGTCTGTACGGAATAAAAAAGTAATAGCAGAGAAAAATTGCTAAAAAGGGATGGGCCATTTTTAGCCAGTATCCAAACGGCCAAAAGGCTAAAAAGCTCAAAGCAGCCAGAACTCCTCCGGTGACCAATATCACCGCTAAACTTTGAATTGGCTTAAGAGTGAATAAAACATGAACAGTTAAGATTGAGGTTAAAACGGTAATCAAAGTATTCAGCCAGTTCGGAGCTTGAATCGGCGCATTGTCCTTTATCAGAGTGTCGAGCATATTCGCATGCAGCTCAAGCTTGGTCATTGATTTTGCATCTTTTGAAAGGGGCGTCTTAACATAGTCATAGACGGAACCACCATGATCGTCACCGATCAGGATGACTTTGTTGTTAAAGGTCTCAGGTGAAAACTCACCCTTTAGAACCTTTTCAAAAGCGGTTCGTGGATAACTTCCAGCTTCGCGAAATTGAACATAAACTTGTTCTGTATCGAAGAAATCAAAAACACCCCGATAGGCATGTTTGTTGGTAAGCTCTGGCCGTACAAGTCCTGCAATGTAGGGATGCAGTCGTATTCGCTCTTGATAGGTGGTTATCATTCTGCGTGTCACTTCATCTTGAGCAAGAACAACTTTGTCGACAGTTCTGGGGCCTGAGAATAATTCTATAGAATCGAGGGGTGCCTTTAGCTTAAGCTTTCCCTCTTCACCCTTCATTTCTTGTTCCTGGGCAATGACAAACAAATTTTTAAATTTTTTAGTTTCTGCAGCGAGAGCCATTTTCTCTTCAAAAGACCCCTGCAGATCATCAAAAGTTTGTGTGTACAAAATTGAAAGGGGTTTTGCTTTTTCGAGTGCTTGCAGTAGCTTCGTGTGATCGTAGGCCGTAGGAAGGCCCTTAAGTCCTTCGACGGTCTCCGACGTGGTTACAATTAATTCGATATTCCCTGACGGAGTTGCCTTCGGCAAGAGCCGCATTCGCAGGTCGTAGAAACCAGCTTCCCAAGAGTCAAGTTTCAATTGGCCAATGAAGACGCCCATTGCGCAAGCAAGTGCAATTCGAAGCGAGGAGTAGTACAACTGACTCCTTTGCTTTCGCGAGCTTTTGGTTTTAAGCGCAGGTGGGAGTGCCATGGTCAACTCGATCTTAGTTAGTAGGTGCTAATACGTCGCCGCCAACGGGAGGGCAGGGATTTCCACCATTGCCAGATCCGAAAGTTGCTGGTTGTGAAGCTTTTGGTTTTAGTTTTTTTATGTGTTTCTTTTCCATGATTTTTTCCTTTAGCAGTTTTAATGTTCTTAAGATGTTCATAGTAGTTTTTTATGAAGCGGCTCTGCATTTTTGGTAGTAAACCAAGGCCAGAGCCACTAAATATCTTGTCCTTTCGCAAAATTGGGTGTTTTTAATGTTTTTGTATCCTGATCCGTGTTTATGGGCTGCCATACATCCGCCACCGCAGAGAAAGCGGGCCCAACAGTTGTTGCAGTTGTTCAAATCAATGAGAGGTTTTTGATAAGCTTCTAAGGATTTTTGATTTAGCTCTATACCTTGACCGACTTGTTCATTTTTGAGATTGACATCCCAAGGGCAGGTCGAGATCTGGTTTCTGGCGTCAATCATTAAGAAAGACTTGCCGGCTCCACAGTAGTTTTCGGTGCGTGTCTGCGAATCGAGTGATTGAAAGTGCTGCTCAAAGGCGCGGATTTTTCGCAGCGCTGACTCGCCACCCTTTTCAAAAGCCTGCGCAGCTACCAGTGATAGTTGGCGCATGAACTCTTGGCTGGCGTTGAGATCATTCTCTGAAATCGAAAATGAAAAGTCATAACTGTCGACGTTGAATTGAGAGTAGAATTCATAGGCTTTTAACAAAGCGATGTTGTTATGATCAAAGACACCATGAATCATGATATGTGAAAACTCAGACTTTCGTGCGAGCAGTCGCTCAAGCCCTTGAACGACCAGAGCAGTCGAAGAGGAGCCATTCTTAGTGGGACGCATTTGATCGTTGATTTCTGGGGGGCCATCCAAGCTGATAGTGATTGTGGCCCCTATTCGAGCTAGGAGCTCGACATTCTTTTCAGTCAGCAAAGTGCCGTTTGTAATGATGTTGTAGTTCACCCTTCGCTGTGGAGCGTGTTCTGAAATATACTTTGCAATCAACTCGATGGCTTCTGGGTAAAGCAGAGGTTCGCCGCCGAGAAAGCTAATGTTAAAGCCAAGTTGACTAGGCAATCGATTTAGAAAGAATTGAATCTGTGGCAAAGTTTTTTCAATAGATATTTTTGCAACGGCATCACCAAAGGTCCCATCGCCTCCAGCTGCGCAGTAATTGCAATGAAGGTTGCAGATTTGGGTTACATTCAGAGTTAAAAAGCGCACGTGGGTATCAATTTTGTTCGTTCGTGCATTAGGATTAATTTCTTCTTCCCAATTCTGGAGAGTGATTTGGGGTTCGGAATTATCTAAGGTTCTCCGAGGAATCTGCGAGCTTGTTAGCTCAATGGGTGAAAGGGCAGCCCAAGCGTCATTCGAAATTTCAGCGACCTCGAGATTGCGCCCATGAAAGGCAAGCAGTGTGCCTTCATTTGATTTAACTCCAAGAATGTCCTTAAATCGGCGTAGTTCCATAGGTCTCCATGCAGTGACAAATTGTCACTGGTTCTCTAAACCCTCAGATTGTGCAAAGGCCGGGCCAGATTTGTCTTTTCACAGTCAGATAATTTCCATTAAATTTCAGATAGTTGAGCGCGGCGTAGCTTAAGAAATCATTGGGCATGCGTGGAGCCATAATGTAACTATTTCGTGATTGTCAAAGACGAAGTCGGCGAGGTCTTTCTATTGCGCCCAGGAAATGGCTTGTTTGCTTATAGTTCAAGAACTGCCCCACCAAATTGTACTTAGAAGGCCCCACCAAGGGGCTTTTTTATTATTCAAATCAAAAGATCCTTTAATCTTTTCTTGTTTTTTCACCTTGAGAGCCCTTCGCTGGACGGGAACGCATACTTACCTAGCCAAACCTACGGCTATCACTCCGCCTACGGAAGGCTGGCCACCGCAGCCCTCTCTCCTAAATTGTTATAAAAACAATAGATTTCCAAATGTCTCTGTAAATTCTCTTTCAACTTCGTCGTGCACCAGGATCTTCTGGTTAGTCTTCGAATATTCGCGCGCAACTTCGCACACCGCTGATTTAGAGTAAACATCGGATCATAGACCTGCTTCTGGTACTTCTCATGCAATCGATCCCGATGACGCTCTTTTTCTGAACGATTAAAAACCTTATGCTCAATCCCTGGAAAGAACTCCTCAGTGAACTTCCTATAGCTCGGCTTTGCATCAGATCTGATTTCTTGTGGTTTTAAACCTCTTAACTCTGTAAAGCACTGTCTTAAAACATCCTCCCTCTCGTCTTTCCTTGGACCGTACTTATCGTAGGAGATCTTTGCAAGGCGCCCCTTCGGCGGAGCTACTGCAACCTGGGTTCTTAGAATTCTATAGGCATCGTCAACAAATAGCAAAACGCTCAGTGGTTTTAGCTTTGTGTGCTCAATCGTTTCAAGCTCATCGAAGTAGAGTTGTCCAATGTCAACAGGGGCATTTGCTTTAAGCGAAGAAACGTGCCGGTGGATCCATAAAAACTTCGCTTCGACAGTGTTTTTAGAGATTCTGAGGGTGCGAGCGATTCCCCTCATCGGCATACCCTCGCAAAGCAGCTGAAAGATGACTCGATTAAGTTGTGGCTTCTTTTGGTAATAAGTAGCGCTGGAGCTTCTGGACGAGAGAGTTTTGCCACAGGCTTTGCACTGAAACCTTCGAACATTTTGATTATTTCTTTTAATGCGAAAGAAACCTTTTTTTATGAAAACTCCACCAGGAAGTCTGTGATGGAGGCATGCGGAGTTGCTACAAAGCTTTGGTGAATAGGACATGTGGAGCGAAAAAGGCAAAAGGAAAGCCATGCGGGACTCTGTTTGTGGTGGAGATAAGCTAAAGAGCCCAGTTAGTTTCGGATGAAAGCATCAGGGGTTCGGATAATAAAAAAGCCCCTTGGTGGGGCCTTCTAAGTACAATTTGGTGGGGCAGTTCTTATAGTTCAATCACTTGATGATGAAAAGTCGAAAGCCTGTCTGCAGAATGGGCAAAGGTCACAAGTGTCATGTTGGGCAACTTTTCGAGAAGAGTCTTAAAGAGCTCTGCTTCTATAGCGTGCTCAAGGGCGGAGGTGGACTCGTCCAAAAAAACCAAATCGGGTCGATGAATAAAGATGCGGGCGAAGCTAATGCGCTGTTGTTCGCCGACTGAAAAAAGGTCGGTCCAATTTGCAGCTTCAGGCAAAAACTTTTTAAGATGTGAGATCTGCGCACTATTCATTGCTGCGATCAAGGCCTCTTCAGAAAAATTTTGTGAAGTTTCTGGATAAGTTAACAGATCTCTAAAAGACCCAATGGGCAAGTAAGGCTTTTGCGAAAGCACCAAGGTCTTATGTTTTTGTGATTTTGTGATTAAGCCGCTGGTGTATGGCCAGATTCCATTGAGTACTCTGAGAAGTGTGCTTTTTCCTTGTCCAGAACGACCGGCAATTAAAATTCGCTGTCCTGGATGGACATCAAAATTCAAGTTCTTGATAAGACACTGTTGCTGTGGAGTGTACACAGAAAGTCCGGAGGTATGGATGGGAAGACTTGCCTCATCAAGACCTGGCTCGCGAAGTTTAAAGTCTTCCAAGGTTAATAAAAACCCACCGAGCCGTCGAACGACAGAGTTGAGGCGCATTGTTTTTGCATACATGTCGACAAAAACAGAGACCGATCCTTGGAGTTGACCAAAGGCACTTCCGATTTGAAAAAGATGTCCTAGAGTGATTTCTTTAGTAAAAACCTTTGAGCCACAGACTAGAAACGGAAATATATAGGCTATCTGGCCATAGATGTTGGTTGTAAATATTAAATTCTTTTGATTTTTAATCAACACGTTAAAGTTGGCCAAAATTTGAGAAAATTTATTTGTCAGATTTTGTTTTTCGAAATTTTCTCCGCTCAAAAGGGCAATACTCTCGCTATTTTCTCTGAGACGTACGAGAAGATAGCGGAAATCGGCCTCAAGCTTCTGCTGCACGAAGTTGAGTTTAGATAAAGGATAGCCAACTTTATGAGCGATCCAGGTCCCCACGAATGCGTAAAGCAAACATACCCATACTAGGTAGCGCGGGATTTCAACAGTGTAGTCAACAATACGAAATTGAAATGTGCTTGAGAGACCCCAGAGAATTCCAATAAAAGATACAAATGTAATAAATTCGCGAAAAACCTTTTCGCCGATTTCGAGACTGAGATCCGTTAACTCACGGATATCTTCAGAGACTCGTTGGTCTGGGTTGTCCATAGAATTCGGATGAATGTGCCACAGGTAGTAGTTTTTATGATTTAGCCATTTCGTTAAGGTTTTTTCTGTCAGCCACTGGCGCCATAAAACAGCAATTTTCTGTAAGACGAAGAACTTATAAGCGAAGATCAATGAATAGATGATGCCAATAAGAAAAAAGATCCAGAGCTGCTTAAAAAACTCGTCTCTATTCAAATTTTGAAGAGCGTTATAGAAATCTTGATTCCATCGATTCAATAGCACGAGGCTATAGACAGTTCCGCCAACGAGGGTCAGCAGAAGCAATGAGAGTGTCCAAACCTTATATTTGTATTTGGACTTTATCCAGAATGGGACGATCAATTCGTTGAATACGATGAGGTGAGCGGACCATTTTGAACTTTTATTCGGAGAACTTTCTAGACTTTTTGGCATAATAGTCATCTAATTTTGCATTATCCGCGATAGAGGAGGCAAGAGAATGTCTTTAAAATATGGTATTGGTTTGGCGGTTTGCCTTTTGTCTCAAATCGCGCGGGCATCCTTTGCTAACTACAACTCGATTTTAATTGGGGACCAAGCATCTGGAATGGGTGGCGCTTATACCGCTCTATCAAGTGATTCATCTGCTGTCGCATTTTATAATCCGGCAGGATTGGCGTTTTTAGAGGGACAGTCCTTTTCGGCAGCGGTTGGCATATACAAAAAGTTTGATACAACCTTTGGGGCTGAAGAAGACTACACAAAGGCCCCACTCCGAATTAACCAAGGATTTTTTAGAGCGATCCCATCTTCAACTGGAAATGTTATTCGCCTTGGCGACTACACTGTCGGGTTGTCGATCGTAGTTCCAGATTTTGATAATTTTAAAGGAGATTTGCGCTCGAACACTACCAGTACAACGACTTTAAGTTATATTGATGAATCCTTATGGGTCGGTGGTGGAATTGCAAAAAAAATCTCTGAAAATCAGTCTTTAGGTTTGACCATGTACTACACAGCTCGAAGTTACACGCGATCACTCAATGATCGAAGCTTTCCAAATGCGACTGAGGCCATCTTGTACAACTCGGAAAAGCTAATTACCGAAAACGCTATCGTAGCCAATTTGGGATATCAAGCGAGACTTTCTGATCAGTGGTCTTTTGGTGTTAGCTTGCGTTTGCCAAACTTAACAGTCAAAGGTAATGGCTCCTACTTTGAGAGTAAAGTGATTACGAATCCGTACTCGTCGACATCAAAAAATCTCCCAGACCAGACTACGACAGTGCGTATCCCAGGAAAGCTAACCCTCGGTTTGGCATATAAAAATAGCGATGCCTATTTGCTGTCATTCGATGCGACGGCTTATCAGGCTCTAGAGTATGAAGATTTTGAGGACCCAACTATTGCGACCCGTTATCGCCATTCCGGGATTTTTAATCTCGCTGCTGGAGCCGAAGTGAAGTTTTATCCTTGGTTAAAGGCTCGAGTCGGCGGGTTTACTAATTTCTCATCCCATCCAGATCCGGATCTGGGGGCGGGAAGAGGTCAGCCAGACAAGGTCGATCAGCTTGGTTTTAGTGCCAATTTAGCCTTAATCTCGTCGGAACAACTTCAATACACTTTTGGCGGATATTACTCCGGCGGGAGAGGGAGATCGCTGCAAAGAATTAATCAGCAAAACGAGATTATTATCGTTACTCAACATGTGTTTACAATGCTAGTTGGAACAGCCTTTTCGTTTTAAAAATTGTTTAGTTGACTTTGAGCACTTTGCTGAACTTAGGTCCTAAAAAATACTGGTAACAACACCCTCCGAGACTAAACAAAAAATATTAATTGCATCAGCAAATCACAGGCATCATCCTAGTTTTATGTCACTCACGGTAAAATTTTGGGGAGTTCGCGGCTCACTTCCGTCATCTCCTTCGCCATACGATTGGACCAATCATATTGAAGGGCTGTTGCGCGGGTTTTTCAATGCCGGCCTACGAGAGCCGAATCAAGTTACAAAATATATTGAATCGCTCGGAACAGCTCATTTAGGCGGTTACGGGGCGGCAACGACGTGTGTTGAAGTTCGCAGTGCAAAAAATAGAATTATCATAGACGGCGGTAGCGGAATTCGCTCACTCAGTGAGCAAATTATGAGCGGCAAAGCTGGAGCGAGTAAGGGCCCTTTTCATATTTTTATGACGCACTTTCATTGGGATCATATTATTGGTTTGCCATTTTTTGTGCCTCATTTTGTTCCAGGAGTGCAGGTTCATTATTATGCGGTCCAAGAGGATCTTGAAAAATTGATTCGCGGAGTTTTTTTACGGCCGTATTTTCCGGTGGCCTTTGAGTCATTAGCTGCAAAAATTCACTTTCATGTTATTGAGCCGCGGGAGCCTTTGCAGTTAGATGATATGACGATCACCCCCTATAAGCTAGATCATCCCGATGCCTGTTGGGGATATCGTGTTGAATGCAATAAAAAGGTTTATTCTCATTGCGTGGACACCGAGGGGACGAGGGTCTCTCGCGAAGAAATGGGCGCGGATCTTCCTCTATATCAGAAGATTGATCTAATGTATTTTGACGCTCAATACACATTCCCTGAGTTAGCAGAAAAAGCAAATTGGGGACACAGCGCTTCTCAGGTGGGACTCGATATCGCGTTCCGTGAAGGAGTTAAACATCTTCTTTTTGCCCATCATGATCCGGGTGCGAGCATTCAACAGGTGCAAGAATTAAAACGTCAGACTTTGGAATATTATGATTGGCGTTTGAACACGGCCAAAGAAAATAACGAGACTCTCAGTGCTGTTCAATGGGACTTTGCATACGAAGGTCTTACCCTCAAGCTCTAGGGTTCAGTTCCTTTTTTGAAAATTAATTCCACAGAACCAGAAATGTCTTTTTCAGGAACATTGAGTGTTCGGAGTGCCTTTTCATCGACTATTACTTTGACGGTGTCTTCGGGCCAAACAAAATCATCTGGGGGGTCATCCAGAGTTGCTTTTTTCATAAACTCTGTCCAAATTGGTACAGCGCCACTGGCGCCGGTGAGTTTATTCTTGGTCGTTGTGTCGAAGCCAATCCATACAATGGTCGTTCGATAGGGCGTGAATCCCGAAAACCATACGTCGCGGCTCTCAGAGGTTGTGCCTGTCTTTCCGGCAGCAGGTTTTTGAAAGCCACTTGCGGTTACGTATTTGGCAGTTCCAGAAATGAGAGTTTGTTTCATCATGCTCACGAGACTTGCGACGGAACTTGGGTCTTGAGCTTGCTCCCTATGAGGGGCAAAAGAAAAAACTTCCTCGTCTTTTTTGTTGCGAACGGAGCGAACAAAACTGATTTCTGATTTTTGTCCAAAATTCGAAAGTGCTAAATACAGCTGCAAAACCTCTTTTGGATAAAGCTCAAAAGCGCCGAGGGTGATGGAAGGCAGAGGCGTTATCGAAGAGGAAACCCCAAACGATTTCGTGATATTAATAATTTTTTCTATTCCTACTTCGAGGCCAAGCGAGGCGGTGGCGGCATTGAGTGAATTTTTAAGAGCAAAAAACATTGGAATTTCGCCAAAATATTCTTTGCCGTAATTGCTCGGAGACCAGGTTTGATTTTCGTAGCGAATGGTGAACTTTTCATCCTTCAAGAGACTGATTGGAGTGTACTCTTTGCCGGAGGGGGCTTTTGTCTGTAGGGCGGCAAGATAGACAAAAGGTTTGATCGTCGAGCCGATTTGGCGGTGACTGTCAATGGCTCGATTGAATTGAGTTAAGCGAAAGTCTCTTCCGCCGACAGCAACTTGAATAAGTCCTGTTTTCGCATCAGCCGATAGAATGGACCCTTCGAGAGTTTGTCCCTTGCTTTTGCTTTCTTTGATGAGTTTATTGTTATTTTCTAAAACCGTTAGGTGATTTTTAAGAGCTGCTTGCGCGAATTCTTGTGCTTCGAGATCTAATGCGGTGAATATCTTTGCGCCGATCATGTCAATCTTCTGTTCCGTTAGCTGCTTGCGAACAGCATCAAGATAATAGGGGGCGGTTTCAACGGCGAGTCTTGGCCTTGCATCAGGAAGAGGTTGAGACTTCGCTATTTCGGCATCTTTAAGACTGACAAATTTGTGTTCTGCCATTTTATCTAAAACAAGATTTCGGCGTGAAAAGGCTTTTGTCGGATTTTTGAAGGGATTGTAAATTGCGGGTCCGTTGACAATTGCCGCGAGCAGAGCACACTCGCTAAGATTGAGCGAGGAAATATCTTTATCGAAATAATATCTTCCAGCAGAAGCAAAGCCACGAACTTGAAAGGGCCCATTTTGTCCCATATAGATGATATTCATATAAGTTTCGAGAATCTGATCTTTGCTGAAGCGAGACTCGAGTATGTAGGACATTAGGAATTCTTGAGTTTTTCTCTTCAGAGTTTTTTCATTGGTTAAAAAATAATTTTTTACAAGTTGCTGTGTGATTGTGCTGCCGCCTTGGGCGGCTCGACCTGAAGTGACATTTTTAATAAGGGCTCGCAGGATACTTGTATAGTTTACACCCTTATGTTCTAAGAATTTTGCATCCTCGATAGCCATGACTCCGTTTGAGCAGGACGGGGGTGTTTTTCCGAGCGAGGAGTCTTCTTGCATGATAGGTTCGTTGCCAACGTACTGGGCGATGAGCGCAGGTTCAAGGAGCAACTCTGAAGCGGGAATCAGTGGAAATGCTTTAAATATTTGCACAACGGTGTCATTTAAAAAAATTAAAATGTGTAAATCGTCCTGGGCTTGTTGCGGAGAGACATTTTTTTTTACAAGGGCTAGGCAGCGGGTAAAGTTCAAACTCTCAGGGAGTCTATAAAGAGCTCGGCATTCTGGCGCCGCGGCGATCAAAAAATCTCCCGGTAATAATCGTTGTTCCCAGTTGCGGGCACGGTAACCTTGAGAACGCAGTACTTGTTCGGATTTTTCAGCATTTTGCAATGAAGGAGAGCGAAAACGGAAGGGAGCAGCATAATACTCGGTTGGTAGTAAGATGCGTTTGGCCTCAAGCTTTTCATTTATTTCGTCTTCAAGCGTGAAGAAAGCGTAGGAGACGGCTCCGACAAGAGTGATGATTGACAGCGTCACGAATATTGTAAATAGAATGAAAATGTTCTTTAATCTCGAGCGAGGCATGCACCATTATGAAATTAAGCTCCCAACAAATTCAAGTCTTAGCTGAAAAAATTCTGAATCACTGGAAAAAACAAAATATTGTGATTTTCAAAGAAGATGAAAAAAAAGTTCTCGCCCGCGCGGTTGAGATTATCAGGGCTGATTATGCTCGCGAAGAGGCTCTTGAAAAAGAGGTGAACGCTATGTTAGATCAGCTAGAGAAAAGCAACGCTGGAGAGTTTCAGAGATACAAGATGTTTCCAATTTTGAAGCAGAAGCTGGCAAAAGAAAAAAAGGTCATTTTATGATTATTTCGGCGGATCGCCAAAATCACCTAGCACACATCGTGACTGACGGGGTATGGGAAGACGACATCGTTGATTTTACTGATGACGATCAAGCTCTCCGGGCGGCCAAGTTAGCAATTATCGAATTTGTTAAAGAAATTGAAGACATTGATCAGAAAGCAAGGGACAAAGTGGCTTCCCTTAAGCGCAATGTGATGGAAGGGACTCCCGAGTGGGATGTCATGTATAGAAAGTACTATGAAGAAGAGAGAGGTAAGCGTGGGCAAAAGTAAGAAAAAACCTACAGTCAAAAAAAAGACAATCGCAAAAAGGCCAGTGGCTAAAAAGGCCGTAAAGAAAACAGGCGCAGCAAAGAAAAAAGTCGCAACAAAGAAGGCTGCAAAAAAGTCAGTGCCCAAAAAGAAAATGACTAAGGTAGCCCCCAAAGTGACTGCTAAGGTTAAAAAGGCAGCAGCCATAGCTAGGCCAGAGAATATTAAGCCAGCCAAAGCAATCAACTTGAGCAGTTTTGTAACTCCACTCGATGATCGTGTCTTGGTTCAGCTTTCAGCAGCAGAACGAATGACAGCCGGAGGTCTCTATATCCCAAATACGGTTTCGGACGTTTCCGGCAATTTGCAGGGACTTGTTGTTTCTGTTGGGCGAGGCCGTCGCGACAAGAAGGGACGCATTCATCCGATGGATTTGAAGGTCGGGGATAAAGTTGTTTTTGCCCAGTACGTTGGTAGCAAAATAAAAATTCAGGGACAGGATTTGACGATACTTCGCGAGTCTGATGTTTTAGGCGTAATTGGATAAATTTTAAAAACAGGATGAATGATGAATTTAAAAAATAGGATATTTACAAGCGCTGTGTCTCTTTTAGTTTTTGTTGCTGTGGGATCAGCCCATGCGGTCAGCATTGACTGGGGTGGCACTTATCGTTTCGAGTGGACTCAGGTGGAACGTCCGTCGTTGGCAAGTCCTTATGGGATGAAGGCCTTCGGTCTTAATTACTTATCATTGAGTCCTAAAATCATTGCTGCTGATGGTGTAAATATTGTTTCTCGATTTGATGTTTTGGCAAACCAAGATGCTTTTTATCGTGATGGTCAATTTGGTCAATTATTTGGACAGGGCTGGTCTACGGCCGCTGCCGGCCAGAGCAACGTTTACTCTCAACAGCAGCGTTCGACGGGCTTAACTGTTTCTCAGCTCTATTTAAATATCAATCAAGAGTACGGAGCTTTGGTTGTCGGTCGTGCCCCAATCGAATTCGGTTTGGGAATGACTCACAATGCGGGCACTGGTGCCTTCGATCATTGGGCGGATACTGAGGACTTGGTTGGCTACAAATTTATTGTCGACAATTTCTTTTTTATGCCGATTATCGGACGTGTTTACGACAATATCTCCCAGGGTAATCAGGTCCAGGATGTGATCTTTCATTTGCAATACGAAAGTAAAGACACTGGATCATTGCTTGGAGTTATGCATAAAACACGCAAGGCGAGTTCTGGGGCAAACGATGCCCCCCTTGCTAGTGCAGGAAATACCAATGGTGTCGGTGAGTACAATGTACAGACTGTGAATTTTATTTTTGGCCGAGAGTGGGAAAGTCTTAAATTCAAAATGGAGGCGGGCTTCAATAGTGGCAGCATCGGTCAACGAACCACTACAAGTGAAGACGTCAAGGCTAACGGTTATGGTATAGTGACCGAGACGCACTTTTCTCGCAAAGATTCAAAATTGGGCTGGAGTATGAAGCTTGGTATGGCGACAGGTGATGACCCAAGCAGTGCAGGCACGTATGAGGGTTTTCAGTTTGATCGTAATTACGATGTGGCCATGTTGCTGTTTAATCACCGCTTAGGTCAAAAGGACTTTCTGACAACTAATGCGATCAAAGACACAACGAAAGATTTTTCGAACTCGCTTGATGACGAGGCCGTCAGCAACGTAGTGTTTGTTGCGCCAAAAATGTCTTATGCGTGGAGTGATCGCCTAGATTTGAACAATACCTTGATTTACGGTCAGCTGTTGACGAACCCAGTCGCGGGCAATTCTAATTTTAATAAAGATCTGGGGTTAGAATGGGATCTTGATTTGGTTTATAAACCGATGGATAGAATCCAGTGGGTGAATCAGCTTGGAGTTTTGTTTCCCGGAAAGGCCTTTAAAAATGGAGATGGGGTCGGCGGCAATCTCGAAACTGCAACGAACATCGGCTTTGCATCTAAAGTGGCAGTGAGTTTCTAAGAACGATTGAATACTCTGAAAATGGAGGCGGCGAGTTCATCCTGAACTCGCCCTTTTTTTAATTTAAAGTTTGAAATACTTTTTAATATCTACGTGGAGCCATCACTGGCGGCTGTTGACCACGGTTTTGATTGCTTTGATAAACTGGTTGTTGTTGCCCAGTACTGATCACCACAATGCGTGCAGAATTTTGACCGCCTTGCCCGGAAATCATAGCAGTCTGTCCCGGGACAATAACGTTTTGTGCAGTTATTTGATTTGATCTTGGCCCGTTCCAAGAATTAGTTGCTGTTGTTAGCTGTCCCTGACCTCTATTAGCTCCAACAATTGTATTTGCAGGTTGGATACTAATGAGTCCTCCTTCGCTAATACTTATGGTGCTGCCCTCTCCGATTTCGATAACGGGAATTTGGTAGTTGCTGCCGTTAACATTACCAGCCATGTAGGCGAGCGAGCTTTGTTTTAAGCCTTGGATTATTGGGTTTATAGTTCCAAAATAGTCTGTTTTCAGATATTGATCAGCTATTGTTGAAGTGACGTAGTCATTTGTAACGGCCTCGGCATAGCCATTGCGAAGGTTGACTCCGAGATCCGCTGCAATTTTCTCGGTTTGAATTTGCATACCATTGACAGAATTTGCAATATTGTTGGCGCGCTCTCTTAGGCCCATGTCGCCAGGATTCGCTTTTGCCAATTTATCGATTTGTTTGAACTCATTAAATTTTGCTTGGACGTTTCTTTCTGCATCGGCCACAATTTTTGCGTTCACTTTTGCTAGGCTTTGACGAAGATAGTTATAGTCCTCGGGGATAGAGCTTGCGAGATGCTCAATAATAGATTTGGCAAGATCATAATTTGCACTTTCCGGCCCAGCCTTAATCAGCTCCATCAACGGAGTTGCGATGTGTGTTACAAAGTGTTTAAAGACGTCTTGTTTATTGTATTCGATTTTATCGTTTGCAAGAAGTCGAATCAAGCCATCTGAATTACAGTCAAGGCGGTCAGCGGATTTTTTGTGTTTTTCTTTGCATACCTTGGCTGATTTATTGAGGGCCTCTTTGCCTTCATCAACTGAGTCCTCAGTTTTTTCCTTTTTAGCGGCTTCTTTCTCTCTTCGAGATAAAGCTACTGTTTCTGCTTTTTCCTCAGTCGCGTTTTGTTTGGATGCAGTTGCTTTCGCGACGGCCAGAGCGATTTTCATATCTTCTATGTTTTCACTAAATTGGATCGGGAGATTTATGCGTTCACCGCAAGAGTAACAAGAGCCACTCGCAATGGAAGCTGTGGTTTCATTGCCCTTTTTCTCAAACATAACCTTGACGGTTTTGCCATCGAGTTTAACTTCGCCAAAAGTAGGTTGTTGTTCTGAAGCTAAGCTCGTGCTGCCAATGTTATATCCGCTAAGGCTTAAGGCAAGGTTAAAGCTGAGCAATGTTGCGAGGGAGCCGGTAAGAGCCCACTTTTTTTGTACGTCGGTGAATTTCATAACATGATCCTCCTATAAATGAGCTCATTCCTGGCTCTGTTTCTATAGTGAAGTAAAGCGAGACCCACGCCAGCTCGGATCAGAAAGTGCCGGCTCGTAAACTACTGAAATGAATAGAATTTTCTTAGTTTCTCAGATTGAAATACTCTTTGGCAGTTGTCGAACTTCTAACACGAGGAGGAGGGCGAACAAGAAATTCCAAGTGGTTTAAGTAGGTTAGGAGTGCTATAAGGACTCACTATAAAAGGACTGATTGCGCCTATGAAATTTGATTTTAAACCGACGACAATTCCTGACTCTGTTTCAATATCGGATTGGAAGAATTGGACGTGGCAGCTTCGGAACAGTCTTAAAACCTATAAGGACTTTATTGGGCATTTTGATCTCAGCCTCGAAGAACGGGAGGCTTTTAATCACGGTGAAGAGGTTTTTAATATTAGGACAACTCCGTACTATGCCCAACTTGCAGGGAAGAGTTCTTCAGATCCCATTCGTCGAATTCTGATGCCGAACATTTTGGAGCTTGCGGCGCCGGCTCAAGCCATGTTGGACCCCCTCGGAGAGCGAAAGAATAATCCAGCTCCCCGGATTATTCATCGCTATCCTGACCGCGTGCTTTTTTTAATTACGGATATTTGTAGTGTTTATTGTCGTTTTTGCACAAGAAAGCATTTTACTGGGCAGGAGGAAGCCTTTGTAAGGCCAGACGAGTATGAAAAGGCTCTCAACTACATCAAAACGCACGCGGGAATTCGAGAAGTTATATTGTCTGGAGGGGATCCTTTGACTGTTGGGGATGCCCAGCTTGATCGGACTCTCTTTGATTTGCGCAAGATAGACCATGTTGAGATTATTCGAGTGGGCACGAGAATGCCGGTCGTCTGTCCGATGCGAGTGAGTGAGGACGTGGTTCGAATTCTGCGTAAACATAAGCCGGTATTTTTGATGTCGCACTTTAATCATCCTCGTGAATTGACGGCAGAGGCTGCCGCCGCTGTGGAACTGTTTGTGGATCACGGTATTCCCGTCATGAATCAAATGGTCTTGCTTAATGGAGTTAATAATCATCCGGCAATTGTCCAAGCCCTCTCTCGCAGGCTGCTGTATCTGAGAGCAAAACCTTATTACATGTTTCAGTGCGATCCTTCGCGAGGAACCGATCACCTTCGAACGTCGATCGAGGATTCATTGCAGATTCAAAAAGAGCTGTGGGGAAATCTTTCGGGACTTGCAATGCCTAACTTTTCTGTCGACATCCCAGATGGCGGTGGAAAGGCTTATTATGTACCTAACTATGAAGTTTTTAAGAGTGAAGAAAAGCGGAGTTATCAGGGGTGGGACGGCATTGCGGCTGAGTACATGAACCCATCAGCCGCACAAATTTTGAAACCACAAGATGCCGAGATGTATTATCAAGAGTGGGAAGATCTCAAAGGTGCTAGAACATAATAGAGAAATTTATGAATTGAATATCAAAGGCAAAATCTAAGTCACCTTTTTTAACGAGGGAAGCTGATGGAATGTAACTAACTCGCTCCCAAATAGGAAAACGTTTGCCGCCACCAATATAAAAACCAAATTTACTATCGTAATCGCCCGCGGAATTCAGGACTGGATAGATACCAACGCCACCTTCTGCAAAGAAGGCTTGCTTTATATTTGTGTCAAAATTGTAGATTCCGATACCGAGTGCGGTGAGAAGAGTGCGCGAGACGCCACCGCTAGTCGAATATAAGCCCACCATGCCGCCAACTTGTACATTGGCATTCCAAACGCGCAAATATTTTCCTTGAATGTCAATGGTCGTTACAGAGCTACCGTTCGTTGTTGATTTCCCACTGTACAGAGTTCCTCGGGAAAAGTTGGTAATAATTTCGTTTGAATGACCAAAGCTGACCGAGGAACCGTAGGCAGAAGATCCTGTGTAATACCCACCACTTCTTTCGTTTGACGAGCCTCCTCTGCCGTATTGGGCTTTGGCAACAGTCGTAACAAAAAGAATTATAGAAACGGTCAAAATATTTTTGATAAAAGCTTTCATTGGAGTCTTCCCTTTCTCTATGACAAGTACAAACTTTGGCATAGCCCTAGAGACAGTCAAGACTAAACTTTTTCTAAACGAGCATACTTGGTAATGAACTTCTTGATCGTATTGTCGGTAAACAGGACGCTCACTTTGAGGTCTTCACCAGATCCTTCTGTAGCAAACACCGAGCCCACCCCAAAGGTTGGGTGCCTCACACGCATACCCTTTGAATAAGAACTGCTGTCACTTCGGTCGCCGTAGTCTGGAAAGTCTTGAGTTTCAAAATCAGAAATCGAGGTGGCTCTTGTGCTGGCTCCGCCATAACGAGAAACAAACCGTGGCGTTTCGATTGCAGATTTAAAATGGACCAGCTTTTGGGGAATTTCTTTGATGAAGCGAGAGGGGGGATTGAAGTGCTCCTGACCCCAGACGCGGCGTGTTCGGACATAGGACATCCAGAGTTTTTGTCGCGCTCTTGTCATTCCCACATAGGCGAGCCGCCGTTCTTCTTCGACGTCTTCATTTCCCGCGTCATCGGTACCCCGGTTGCTTGGGAATAGATTTTCTTCAAGACCGACTATAAAGACGTAAGGGAACTCAAGACCTTTCGAAATATGCAATGTCATTAGGGTCACAGAATTTTGCTCTTGATCCAAAGAATCAACATCTGAAACCAAAGCCATCTCTTCGAGGAAGGACTGCAGCGTCCCCTCATCGCCTCGCTCTTTAGAAAACTGAGCAATGGCATTGTCTAACTCTTCTAAGTTTTCAATTCGTGCTTTGGCTTCGGGCGTATCTTCTTTCTTAAGGGTTGTGACGTATTCTGTGCGATCCAAGATGATATGATAAAAATCGGGCAATTTGAACCGCGAGGCCGAGACTTGCAGGTCTTCCATTAGATCCAAAAAGCGACGGAGTTTTGCAGTTGTGCCGCTATTGAACATCCGAGTTTCAATGGCCTTTTGAGTAGCGATCGAGAGGCTCAATTTATTTTCAAGAGCATATTCTTCGATCTTTTCGATTGTGGTCTTTCCAATTCCGCGCGTAGGGACATTGACCACTCTTTTAAAGGCAATGTCATCCGCTGGATTCACAGAGAGCTTCATGTAGGACAACATATCTTTAACTTCCATGCGTTCGTAGAAGCGAACCCCGCCAACAAGGCGGTATGGAATTGCCAAGGTTCGTAGTTGTTCTTCGAGGACTCGGGATTGCGCGTTTGTACGGTAAAAAATAGCGTAGTCGTTATAGGAGCCCTCGCCTTGATTCAGCATCGATTGAATTGTTTTTGCGACAAAGCGCCCCTCATCGTATTCATTTTTTTCTTCGTGAACCTGGATCAACTCGCCATCGGGGTTCGAGGTAAAAAGGGTCTTGTCTTTTCGTTGAGTGTTGTTTTTAATCACATGGGTCGCCGCTGTGACGATATTTGAGCTTGAACGGTAATTTTCTTCTAGTTTAATAATTTTTGCCTCAGGGAAGTCCTTTTCAAAATCTAAAATGTTTGAAATGTCTGCCCCACGCCAGCTATAGATCGATTGGTCCTCATCACCAACGACACAGAGGTTGCGATGCTTTTTTGCAAGCATTTGAACCAGCAGATATTGAATGTGATTGGTGTCTTGATACTCATCAACCATAATATATTTAAACTTATCTTGGTATTGATCCAAAAGATCGGGATACATACGGAAGAGTTCGTAAGTTTTTAGCAAAAGATCATCAAAGTCGAGACTGTTGGCTCGCTTCATTTCTTCCTCATACATGGTATATACTTGGAGAGTTTTTGGATCCATCATCGGTCGATTATTTTTACGAAGATCTTCTGGGGAGAGCGCGAGCATTTTTGCATCGCCGATACGGCCTTGAAAGTTCTTGGGCGGATACATTTTGTCGTTGATATTCAACGCCTTCATAACTTTTTTTATCTGACTTAAAGTATCTGACGAGTCATAAATTCCAAAATGAGGCTTATAGTCGAGCAAAGTTAGATGTTGTCTGAGAATACGAACACAGAAACTATGAAAGGTGCTTACCCAAAGTTGACTGCGAATGGGCACCCCAAGGTCAGCCAGAATTTTATAAATTCGAGCCTCCATTTCTTTGGCAGCCTTGTTAGTAAAGGTCACGCACAGGATTTCATCGGGGGCGCAGTGACCCATGGCTATCATATTTGCCATGCGGTGGGTAAGCACCCGAGTTTTACCAGAGCCAGCTCCAGCCAATATCAGCAAGGGACCGTTTAAGGTTTCGACAGCGTCCTTCTGTGGGGGGTTCAAATTCTTTGTAATATATTCAAAAACATCCATGATCTTAGGGGTCCATTCTTGAGAAAAGGGGCCTTCTAGCGTATAACCTGTTACTTTAATGCAACGAGTCAATATGCGCACGCTGGCCGTCACGGTTATAATCTTCGGAGAGTATTTTGTGAAGCTTTTTGGAACCAGTTCTCAGCAAAGTCTTTTAGCAATAGTTTTATTGGTTTTAAACCTTGGCTGCAGTCGAAGTTCGGATACCCGACAGGTTTCTGGCGACATAAAAACCCGCCTTCCTTGGGCAAGTGAGGGCGGCGAGTACTCTCTTCAAGAAGTCTTACTTAAGGGCATAAACTCTCTTTACGAATTTTCTGGTTCGTTCGCGACCTTTTATATCTACCCCTCGACCAAGGAATCAAAAATTTCGGGACGCAGCCCTAAGACCCGCTTTTTAAAGACCGGGGAGCTTTTTGTTCCTCAAGATACCATGACGCAGCAAGTGGCTGTTATCTACGCGCACATGCAAGGTCTGGCAGAACTTGATAATAAATTGGGTGCTGGCGGAGTGAATACTTGGCCGCGCGATGTGGGAGTCTCGGTTCGCTATAGTAACAACAAGGGAGTGCAAGAAACTAATAACGCATTTTATGATGGGCAAACAGACTCGATGCTGATTGTTCCCTATACGCAAGAGAATCTTCCGATTCCGGTTAATGCTGGAATATTAGCTCACGAGCATTTTCATTCTTTGTATTTTAAACTGGTAGAGAAAAAAGTTTTTAAATCTCCCTTACCACTTCATGGTGAGGATCTTCGCGAAGCCGTACTTGGTGTAAAGGTAGTTGAACATAACGTCTTAATGCCAACTGAAAAGAACCAGGGTGCAGGCACGTATAGTCGCGCGCTCTCTCGGGCGCTAAATGAAGGGCTTGCTGATTTTTGGGCATGGGTTTACACAGGGGACCCAGATTTTTTGGCGCTCTCATTGCCATCCGAAAAAAGTGCCCGCACTTTAAATGTTTCTGGTGTTCCTAGGGAGTTTACAACGGCTGAGTTATTTCAGTTTCGTCTCGACAATAGTTTTAGCAAAGCAGATGTAGGTGAGCATTGTTGGGGGGTGCGGGTTCTTTACTGTCTGGGTTCAGAATTCGCTCGGACATTAACTTATTTTTCGCGCATAGTGCAGGATGAGCGTTCAGTTTCATCAAGTCAGGCGCGACACATTGTAGGTAGCGCTGTGATTAAGGCACTTCCTTTGTTAAGAGAGGCCTTTCTAAATCTCAAAGAAGATGAGTTGTTAGAGCCTGTGCAGTTCTTTGTGATGGTTCAATCTTCATTGCCGGATATAAAAGAGAAAGAAAAGCTCTTTATAGAGGGGTTGGTAGAAGAGACCTTAAAGCCAAAAGTCACCGTCAAAGAAGTTCCGGCACCGCAAGAGAAAGAGAAAGAGAAAGAGAAAGAGAAAGAGAAAGAGAAAGAGAAAGAGAAAGAGAAAGAGACCGGGCCCATCGTCGGCATTCGAGGCGAGAAATGATGCTGCGGCTTTTGTTGTTCTTCTTATCTATTTCTAATTTCGCTTCTGCTACAGAAAAAGTCCACTATCAGATTTATTTAAATCCTGAGCTTCGATACGAAAGAGATGCCAGTCAGCAAATGAGTTTTCGCCAGCCAATGGGTATTGGTTTTGGCCTTCTTAAGGAAAAAGCAGCCTTTATTCTCGAGGGTTCCCATGATACCGAGACCTCTGGAAATCAAACTTTGTCTATTAATCGTACTCATTACAGAGTTGGTTTTTGGATTAATTACGATCTTTTTCAGTTTGGGCGATCCGGTTTTTTTGCGGGGGTTGGCGCAGGGCCTTTTCTTGAGACTGTCAAAACTACACTTAATGGAGTTTCAACCCTTGATAACGGAGAAGTTCAGCCCTTTGGGGGGACATCAATGGGCCTTAGAGGCCTCGTTTTTCGAAGAATAGTTTTGAGTGCGGAAGGGCGCTTAATAGTTGGTCACAACTTTGATCCGAATCCGCAAATAGGAATTCTATTTCGTATAGGTGCTGAGCTTTAAACAAAACCCAGCACGATATCATGAGTCGATCTATTGAATAATTTTTTGGACGATTGCTGTATTCAGCTTGGCTTTGCCCATAAGCTCATTTCTGTAGTCTTGAGCTTCTTTAGGCGTTGCGAAAAGGCCGACGCTGACACGGAACCATGTTTGGCCTTTAACATTGGCAGGTAGATAAAAGGCGCTGAAGCCTTTGGACTTAAGATCGCCAGCAATTTTTTGGGCTTCATCTTCTTTTGCAAAGGCACCGATTTGAACTGTAAATTTTCCGGCTGTGTTGTATTGGGAGACGTCTTTGGGGATGCTTGATGGAACGCGACTATCAACTTTCTTTTCTTGGGTGATCGCCGCAGTGACGGCTTTTCCATCGGCTATATTCTTAGCCGCAGAGAGGGGCTCTGACTTTTCAAGCGTGCGAGCTTTGGGAGTCGTTGTGGTGTCTTCTTTGTGTTCAGCTTCGTGACTTGTCGTTGATGCTGCTGTTGTCGTTGTTGCAGTGCTGTCATCCGCTACAAATTCTTCTGCCAGCTTTGCAATTTCTTCGTCGCTCATCGCTTCGCCGCCTTTTGCTGCCGCAGCATGTTCTTTGGCGCCTTCGCTCGTTGCGTCGCCACCATGAGCACCCGCTGTCGATTCGTGAGAAGTGTTTTTATTGATTGAGGGCTCAAGCAAAGCCAGCTTGTGCTGATTGTCGCTATACTTCTTTCCGACAAAGGTCCCTATAGAAAAGGACAGTAAAGATATAAAAAACACCAGAACTAGCTTTACCATGACATCCGATTTTGCGCCCATTTTTGAGTCCTCACAGCGTGACTTAATTTATCAAAGTCAAAAGTTTAAGTTGAGATCATTCCATTGATCCTTCTTTTATGTTAGCGTCAGGTAACAAACTAGGTCAATCAAGGACCAGTCTAGGAAAGGGTTATCCTATGGTGGAACCTGTCAATGACATCGATTTAGAACACGCACTTCGCGTTGGCTTAAAGGCCTGCAGATTGGGCCGAGGGGTTCTACTCAAATATATCGGCAACCTACAGACGGTTTCTGAAAAATTTCAAGCTGGACTAGTGAGTGAAGCCGATAAAGAGTCTGAAAAAGTAATTTCGGATCACCTTAGGAAAAATTTTCCTAGTATTGAGTTTTTGGGCGAGGAGTCGAGTTTTGAAGGGGCTAAGGTCGAGTGGCAACCGGCCGGGAGGAATGGTCGGTGGATTTTGGATCCTTTGGATGGAACGACAAATTATATTCATCAGTTTCCGATTTTTTGTATTAGTTTGGCCTTAGAAATCAATGGTGAAGTACAAGTTGCGGTGATTGATTGCCCGATGATGGCAGAAACATACACGGCAATTCGTGGCAAAGGTGCTTTTGTTAATGGCAAAAAGATACGGGTGAGCAAAACAGAAAAAATGAAAGAAGCCCTTTTGGCGACAGGTTTTGTTGCTGAGAAAAATGAAGTTATTGAGGAGCAGTTAAAGATTTTTTCAGACACTGTTTTCAAGTGCCGCGGAATTCGACGGCCTGGCGCTGCAGCTTATGATCTGGCTCTTGTTGCTCGCGGTGTGTTTGATGGGTTTTGGGAAAGAAACCTACAGCCGTGGGATAGCGCTGCTGGGATTTTATTGGTCGAAGAAGCTGGGGGAAAAGTTTCTACCTATCGAGGAAACAAATACAATCCTTATAAAAATTCAATTGTCGCGGGCAACCACTTTATAACAAATCAACTTGTAGAATTAATTCGTCCTCATTTGACATTGCCTCAAGACTAAACCCAACTTCAGTCGGGTCGGCAAAAAATGCCGTCAAAAGGATGACTCTGCCTATCGGGATTTTGGTTGTCTGAGGCAGGTCTCTAGACCCGTTTCTATTTTCTATTCGTTTTTAACAGATATGGAATGCCAAAATGGTGACTCGACTCGGCCGAAGTCGGCTTGGCACTGGTGTTGCTTTAATGAGCGTTGAGATCAGTGTGTCTTTCATCAAGGAGAATGAAGTGGCAGAAGAAAAGGCAGCAGCTGCAGAGTCGGTCGGAGCACCTGCTGGTGGAAGCAAAAATAATATCGTTCTGATTGCACTAGCCGTGGTCAATATGTTGGTGGTAGCTGGTGTTGGTTTCATGCTCTATCAAGGAAGAAAAAAAGAAGCTGCAGAGCCAAAAATCGAACAAGTTATTAAAGGCGAAAAAGAGGCGCAAGATCTAGAGAAAGAAAGCGGAGACGAAAAGAAATATGTTGGTCAGGTTATCCCTTTGGAGAAATTCATTGTCAATTTAGCGGGCTCAAAAGGGAGAAAAGTTGCCAGCGTCAGTATGGAGCTAGAGGTTAAGGGCACTGCTGTTCAAGAAGAGATTGATAAGCGCAAAGCACAGTTGCGCGACATCATAATAATTATTCTTTCTAGTAAGACCTACGAAGAGGTTTCTACGCGTGAAGGAAAAGACAATATCAGAAATGAAATCAAAGACACGATCAACTCGTTTCTGGTAAAGGGAAAAATTTCTAACGTATTCTTTACTGAGTTCATCTATAACTAGAGGTCGATCATGAATCAGGTTCTTTCACAAAGTGAAGTAGATGCCCTCTTAGCTGCGGTTTCCGACGGTGAAGTTACGACTGCTGACTCTTCGAGTGCGGTTGGTGGTGGCACGGTGAGGGGTTCTGACGGAAAAAATGTCGTCAACTACGATCTTACTAGTCAGGATCGGATTATTCGTGGGCGATTGCCGCAACTAGAAGTGATATACGAGAAATTCATGCGGGCCTTTCGGGTTTCCTTGTCTTCGACCTTGCGCAAAATTGCTTCTATTACTCTGACCAGCACTGAGTTTTTGAAATTTGGCGAGTTTATTAATACCTTGCCAATGCCTACTTGCATGAGCGTTTTAAGGTTCGGAAATCTCCGTGGCTCTGCTTTGATGGTTATCGAAAGTAAACTGGCGTATGCACTCGTTGACAGCTTTTTTGGTGGGGCAGATCGGCCCTATACAAAAATAGATGGAAAAGAGTTCACCCAAATCGAATTATCAATTGTCAAAAAGGTAGTCGAGCTGGCAATTGACGACCTTGAAAATGCTTGGGCTTCGGTTGAAAAAATTGATTGCAGCTTTGTTCGAACAGAAGTGAACCCACAGTTTGTGGGAATTGTCCCACCTACGGATGTTGTTATTGCTTCGACCTTTGATGTCGAACTTGAAAATGCTACGGGAACAATTTCGATAGTTGTTCCTTATGCGACCATCGAGCCAATCAAACAGAAGCTTTCATCTGGATTTCAGGTAGAGTCGGATCAGACGGACAAAAAGCTTTGGACATCAATCATTAGAGAGCAGCTTCTCGAGACGCATGTCGAAGTTAAGGTGAATCTAGGGCAAACAGAAATACTTCTTCAAGATCTTATGGGCATGAAAACCGGCGATGTTATTCCGCTAGATCAAGATGCCAGCGGCGAGATTGATGTTCAAATTGAAAATGTAAAAAAGTTTAAAGGCTATTACGGAATACATCACGGCACGGTAGCAGTTCAAGTTACACGTCAGATTGAAAAATAAGGGGGACCACAATGTCAGATAGTTTAGAAAACCTAGCGGACCAACTTGCTGAAGAAGCGGCCGCGATGAACGATGCCCTAGCAGGCAAAACCTCAGGCAACGGTGGTGGTTCAGGGGCTTCGTCGGGCGGCGGATCAGATAATAATGGTCCAAAAGATAAAAATTTACAGCTTATTTTGGATATTCCACTTCGAGTAACTGTGGAGCTTGGGAGAACCAAGATGCCAGTAAGTGAGTTATTAAATCTAACCCAAGGGAGCGTCATTGAGCTGAGTAAGCTCGCTGGTGAACCAATGGAAGTCTATGTGAACGAAAAACTCATCGCGCGTGGTGAAGCCGTTGTGGTTAATGAAAAGTTCGGGGTGCGTTTGACGGATATTATTTCTCCGACCGAACGAATTGAGCAACTGAAGTAGGGGTGATCATGAGATTCTTTGTTGCATTACTCATATTGTTTTTCTCATACGGTGCGTTCGCAAATGCGGAGGCCACCTCGGAGGCCTCGTTTTCAGCAGGGCCTGAAGAAGTTGCTATCGAAACCGCACCAACAAAGAAAGAATCCGAGATTCCACTAAATTTAGAAACCACTAAAAAATCGTCAGACTCAGGGCATCCGGCGTTTAAGTTTTTGTTGGCAATATCTATTTTGGGTGTGGTCGGAGTAGGAGCTTATGTATTTATTCGCAAATATTCTAAAACCAATTTTGCAATCAATAAGCACAACCAGATCCGAATCTTAACTCAGCACCATTTGGGACCAAAAAAATCATTAGCGATTATTCGGGTTGCTGGCGAAAGTATTCTTATAGGTGTGACAGATCAGAATATCAATATGATCAAATCGCTCTCTTTGCTCGATGATGAAGTGCCAGACGTTACGAATTCGGACTTCGAGAAACTTGTGGATCGTCCTAAGGCTTCTATAGAAGAAAGCAAAATGACTACGGATATTGATTCAGAAGACGAAGAGTTTTCAATCCGCGGAATTAAAGATGTTGTTTCAAAAAGACTTAAGGGAATGAGGTCTTTGCAGTGAAAAAAATGTTTTTGCTGATTGGCATTGTGTTGTATGGGTCGTGGGCATTGGCACAAGTGACTTTGCCCACTGTAAATTTAGGATTTAAGACGACAGACAACCCCAGCGAAGTTGTAAATACAGTTAAGTTAGTTTTGGTCATGACAGTGCTGACCTTAGCGCCTGCTATTCTGATTATGATGACTGGGTTTACTCGGATTATTATCGTACTTAGTTTTCTTCGGCAGGCTCTCGGCGTACAACAAATGCCACCGAATCAGCTTCTGATCGGTCTTTCGCTCTTTTTAACCTTTTTTGTAATGGGGCCAGCTTTCAAGGAGTTAAATGAAAATGGCATCCAGCCCTATTTAGCGGGAAAAATTTCGCAGGATCTCGCGGTTGAGAATTCGCTCGCGCCGCTTCGTAAGTTCATGTTTCACCAAACTCGAGATCAAGACTTGGCACTATTTATAAAGCTGGCGAAAATAGAAAAGCCAAAAACTCGTGCAGATGTGCCGACAATTGTATTGGTTCCAGCGTTTATTGTTTCTGAATTAAAAACAGCCTTTCAAATTGGTTTCATGATCTTCTTGCCTTTTTTAGTGATCGATATTGTCGCATCGAGTGTCTTAATGGCAATGGGAATGATGATGTTACCACCAGTTGTCATTTCTTTGCCATTCAAAATCATGTTGTTCGTTTTAGTTGATGGCTGGGGTCTTTTAATTGGGTCAATGGTAAAGAGTTTCGGTTGAGGTGTAAATGACAGAAGAGGTTATTATCAAGCTTGGGCAGGATGCACTTCGTACCACAGCTATGCTCGCGGCGCCGATGCTGTTGAGCACGCTGGTTGTTGGTTTGGCAGTGAGCATATTTCAGGCCCTGACTCAAATCAATGAGGCGACTTTAACTTTCATTCCTAAGATGATCATCGTAGCTATGGTCTTTGTTTTAGCGGGACCCTGGATGATGGATACAATGAGTCAGTACACAGTTACTTTGTTTGAAAATATCGCAACTGTCGTACGAGAGTAGAAGGAGTCGTGGTTTGCTAAAGTTACTAACTGAGACGCAGCTTATTGTTTTTGGCCTCATTCTTTTACGAATGATTGCTTTCGTTGTGTCGTCCGTCGTATTTGGTTCGGCGAACATTTCTATTCCAGTTAAAATACTCTTGTCCTTGGCCATAGCAACGATGATTTTTCCATCGATTAATATTGCTCTTATCGATACGGCCAAAATGAATGAAGATTTGATCTTGCTCTCTGCAAGGGAGGTCGTTCTTGGTTTGAGTCTGGGATTTTTGACTCGGTTATTCTTTTTCTCAGTTGCAATGATGGGAGAGCTTGTTTCCGTATCGATAGGCTTAGGGTCGGCTCAGATATTTAACCCACTTATGGGCTCAAATAGTAACACCGTCGAGCAATTTTATAATACTATTGCAACGCTCATCTTTTTTTCTTTAAATGGCCATCATCTTCTAAT
This sequence comes from Pseudobdellovibrionaceae bacterium, assembly GCA_016719575.1. Lineage (GTDB taxonomy): Bacteria > Bdellovibrionota > Bdellovibrionia > Bdellovibrionales > Bdellovibrionaceae > JACMRP01. Next base: position 221,224 of record JADJYV010000013.1, read on the forward strand.
CAGCGGAATTGCACAAAGTTATGAGCTTATTCCTCTGGCTCAGTTAAAACTTAATGTGGGTCCTTTTGTAGAAATTGCTACTTTTGCGCAAGAGATGATGGTGATGGCTATTAAGATGTGTGCCCCCATTATAGGCGCTGTTTTAATTACAAATATAGCAATGGGGATTCTTGGCCGAGCGATTCCCCAGATCAATGTCCTTGTGACGAGTATGCCGGTGACAATAATGCTAGGATTTTCCTTAATGTTTATTTGTATTCCTCTACTCGTAATAGAAATGTCGAGCGTTTTAGAAGTGACACAAACAAAACTTATGTCGGTCATGAAAGCATTAGCGTTCTAGGAAGGAACATTAGTTGGCAGACGAACAGGACGAAAAAACAGAACAAGCCACCGACGCCCGGAGAGAGGATTTCCGTCGCCGTGGTCAAGTTGCGCAAACCAAAGAGTTGGCCTCTTGTATGCTATTGCTGGCGTCAGCCGGCGGGGTTTATGTTCTAAGCCGTTTTTTCTTTCAGAATATATACGAACTCTTTAGCTACACTTTTGGATCTCACTTAGTAACAACGATTCGGTCGGGAGATTTTTCAGAGGCAATGCTCTTTTGCGCAACCAAAGGCCTTATATTGATTGCCCCTGTTTTGGCAATTGCTGGTCTCGTAGCTGGCATTTCATCGGTTGTTCAAGTCGGATTCCTACAGGTTGAGGACGCGCTCAGCCCAGATTTTAACAAGCTAAATCCAGCCGAGGGTTTAAAGCGAATTCTGAGCCTAAGAGCTTTAGCTGAAGGTATTAAGTCTTTTCTTAAGTTGGTTTTTATAGCTACGATTCTCTATCTTCTCTTGAAGTCAGAGGTTGCCAAGGTTCCATATTTAATTGGCTATTCTCTAGAGGGAATTTTTCAATACATTGGCGCTGTGGTTGTAAAATTGCTAGGAGGAATTGGCATGATGATGCTGATTCTTTCTGGGGCTGATTATTTCTTTCAGCGATGGGATTTAGAAAAGAAAATGATGATGACCAAGCAAGAAGTTAAAGAGGAGGCGAAATCTCGCGAAGGGGATCCGATGATAAAAGCTCGTATTCGCCGCATGCAACGCGAACGAGCCAGCAAAAGAATGATGGAGGCGATTCCAAAGGCTGATGTCGTCATTACGAATCCGACTCATATTGCGGTGGTTTTAAAATACGATGCAAGCTTACCGTCACCTCAGATCGTTGCCAAAGGAGCTGATCTAATTGCCGAAAAAATTAAGGCAATCGCAAGAGAACACAATATTCCGATTGTTGAAAATAAGCCCTTGGCTCGAACAATTTTCAAAACATTAAAAATTGGTCAGGTGATACCGCGCGAGCTCTTTGTCGCTGTTGCTGAGGTTTTATCCTATGTCTATAAGTTGCGTAAAAAGGTGAGACGATAATGGATCCAATTTTTCAGTTTATCAAAAAATTTGAAAAGCTAACTAAGAATACAGACCTTTTAATTGCATTCGGATTGTTGGCTGTCTTGGCGGTCATGATTATCCCGCTCCCTCCGGTTATACTTGATATCGCCCTGAGCTTTTCTTTGTCTCTGAGTTTACTTGTCTTGCTAGTTTCAATATATATCAAAAGAGCGCTTGATTTTACTTCATTTCCATCACTTTTGCTGATGACAACGTTGTTTCGTTTGTCACTGAATGTGGCTACGACCCGACTGATTTTAACTCATGGTCACGAAGGGACCCACGCTGCCGGAGAGGTTATTGAAGCCTTCGGAAACTTTGTTGTTGGAAATAATTATGTTATCGGATTGATCGTCTTTTTGATTCTAATTGTTATCAATTTTATTGTTATCACAAAGGGTTCCGGACGCGTTGCTGAGGTTGCGGCACGGTTCACGTTAGATGCAATGCCTGGTAAGCAGATGTCCATTGATGCAGATTTAAACGCGGGCCTAATTAATGAAAACGAGGCTCGTCGCCGTCGCCGAGAAATAGAACAAGAGGCTGACTTCTATGGAGCAATGGATGGTGCCAGCAAGTTTGTTCGTGGAGATGCCATCGCGGGTATCATTATCACACTGATTAATATTGTTGGTGGACTTCTCATTGGAGTCCTTCAAAAAAATCTCGATTTAGCAACTGCAGCGAAATATTACACGATGCTCACAATAGGTGATGGACTTTTGGCTCAAATTCCAGCTCTTATCATTTCGACTGCAGCAGGTACTATCGTTACTCGTAGCTCAAGCACTGAAGAGAATATGGGAACAGAAGTAACCAATCAACTTTTTGTGAATCCTCGGGCCGTGGCTATTGCGGGTGTGGTGATTGGACTTTTAGCTCTGGTTCCTGGATTACCGACCGCCCCCTTTTTGCTAATGTCAGCATTGTTGGGGGGTGCTTCTTGGGTAATACGTCGTTATCAGATTGAAAAAGAAGATAATGAAAAAGAAAAGACAGATGCGATTGCCAACGCTCCTAAAAAAGAAAATATCGAAAATCTTTTGCCTCTAGATCTCGTCGAGTTAGAGGTAGGCTATGGCCTTATAAATGTTGTTGAATCCGATAAAAGCGGTGATCTACTAGAGCGTATCGTGAGCATCCGTAAACAGTTTGCTTTAGACTTGGGAATTGTCGTACCTAGTATTCATATTCGCGACAATTTGCAGCTTGGCCCCGGTGAGTATCGAGTTTTGATCAAAGGGAATCGAGTAGGTGGCGGGACCTTGCGCTCCGAATTTTTACTAGCGATGGATCCGGGAAATGTTCTAGAAAGAATAGAAGGTATTGCGACGAAAGAACCAGCATTTGGTTTGGATGCCTTGTGGGTTTCTCCGAATAGAAAAGAAGAAGCAGAAATGGCCGGTTATACGGTGGTTGATTTGCCAACTGTCATGGCGACTCATCTGACAGAAATCATTAGAACACATGCTCACGAGCTCTTAGGCAGACAAGAGGCATCAACTTTAGTTGAAAACTTTAAAAAGACACATCCAAAAGTTGTTGAAGAACTTATACCAGATCAATTGAGTCTGGGTTCTGTGGTCCGTGTTCTGCAAGGACTTCTCAAAGAGCAAGTCTCTATACGCGATTTTCTAACGATTTTCGAAACTTTAGCAGATGAGGCCCCTCGGACGAAAGACATTGAGGCACTCACTGAATTCGTGCGAAGGGGATTGGCGCGATCTATCACTGCTAAGTACACGACTGAAATGGGTAATATTCCTGTGATGACTCTTCATCCTGTCATTGAGGAGCTTATTGCAAATTCATTGCTACAGACAGAGCAGGGAGTACAGCTTGTGATGGATCCAAACACGGCACATCGAATGATTAGTGAACTCGCCCGCACTGTCGAGACTCATCCTGAAATTGCCGGCCAACCGATTCTTCTGACAAGCCCAACAGCACGGAGACATTTATTTAAGCTGACTCATCGGTTTATTCCGCAGCTGGTTGTTTTATCTCACAATGAACTAACGTCCGATGCAAATGTTAAATCTGTCGCTTTGGTGGAGCTAAGCCATGCAAGTTAGAAAATTTGAAGCCCGAACGATGAAAGAAGCGCTTGAAATGGTTAAATCCGAATTGGGGCCAGATGCTATTATTTTGTCAGCACGCGACAACAATAAGAGCTATGGCCTTGTTGGAGATGGCAGTGTGGAAATCACTGCTGCGGTTTCAGATGAAACTCTTCACAAGAAGAAATTCGCTGAGGCGCGACTTAGAGAACAAGAAAAGGAAAAGTTCTCAAGAAGCTCGGCTCGTGTCCAAAAAGATCTTATTGAAAAAATGGTAAATAAGCATTTACAGAAAAATCAGGCACCACGTTCAATCACCTCTCAGCGATATATAGAAATTGATGACGATGGTCTTTATTCGAAAGCCCAATCTATGCAAAAGCCGCAACCTCAGCAATCGCACAAAGCTCCAACGAATTTGCCTGTGATGTCGTCTGCGTCGATAAAAGCTCCAACAGCTATTCCAGCGTCTGCGAATATAGAAATTCAGTCTTTAAAGACGGAAATTGCTAACTTAAAGCAAATTTTGGCCCAATTCCAAGCGATTCCGCAAAACTTTATTCAAGGACATCCCGGTGCCGAGTTTGGTCTTTCTTTTGATTTGAGTTTTATTTTCGAAAAACTAACAAGTGCTGGTGTCGCATCAGAAATTGCTGCAAGCATTTGTGAAAAGGCACAAAAGGAGCTACCCGCAACAAAATTAAAAAATCGTGCACTGGTTGAAGGCTGGGTAGCTCGATATATCCTAGAGTCTACAAAAGTAGCAACCCCTGAGGAAATTCGAGATACAAAAGTGCATGTTTTCGTTGGTGCCGCAGGATCTGGTAAAACAATGGCATTAGTGAAAATGGCGAGTCATCTTGTTGTTCGTGAAAATAAAAAGGTGGCAATTTTATCTGCTGACACTTTTAAGGTTGGCGCCTCAGACCAAATGAGAATTTACGCGCAAATATTAAACATTCCCTTCAGCGTGATCCGCAATCCTTCTGACTGGTATCAGATCATGAATTTTATGAATAGTGTTGATTATATTCTTGTTGATTATCCAGGATTGAGCCTCCGCAATTCCGAAGAAGGCCTCAATTTAAAACGATTGTTGCCGCCAGCGAATTTGAAGGCCAAAGTTCATCTCGTTCTCTCTACGTTAGCAAAGGATCAGGATGTCACAGAGCTTGGGCGTCGTTACTCGGTTTTGAACTATAATGATGTTATTTTTACGGGTTTGGATGAGTCGGTTCAACATGGGACCATTTATAATTTTATGAGACGTTTCGATGTCCCTTTGCACTCTTTTGGAATTGGAACTCGAGTCCCTGAAGACTTTGAATTTGCAACGAGAGAGCGCGTTTTAGATCTTCTTTTTAAGATCACACAATCTAATAATAAGCAGGAACAAAAATCACTATGAGTTACAGCGGAGTATTTAAGCAACAGCAGACTAAAACGATAAGTATAACTTCCGGCAAAGGCGGTGTTGGAAAAACAACCATCACAGCGAATTTGGCTTTGAGATTATCTCAAACGGGTAACAAAGTTTTGATATTTGATGGAGATCTTGGGATGGCCAACGTCGATATACTTTACGGCGTTAAACCGACTGGAAGTATTTATGATGTGATTCGTGGAGAACGCACTATTCATGAGGTTATGATCGAAGTTGCAAAGGACGTATTTCTTATACCGGGTGGGAGTGGTATTTTAGAATTTAATAATTTAAATGGTTTTCAACGGCGAGCAATGATCGAAGCCGTAGGCCAATTGCCCCAAGACTTTGACTATCTTTTGATAGATACGGCCCCAGGAATCGCAGAGAATGTACTGTATTTAAATGCAGCGGCCCAGACGATAGCTGTTGTAATTACGCCGGATCCTGCGAGTCTTGCAGACTCTTACGCCTTGATAAAGGTTCTACATCAAAAATATCGAGAAAATAAGTTCTCTATCATTTGTAATCAAGTCCGTAACGAAACTGAAGGGGTTGGGCTCTATCAACGCTTTAACGATGTCGTTAATAAATTTCTCTACATTGGTCTGGATTATATGGGATCCATTCCGATGGATCCCATATTAAGAAATGCAACCCAATTGAATCGTCTCATTATGAGGCATGATTCATCTTCAGAGTCGGCAAAGGCTTTAAAGAAAATTTGTACTGAGATCGAATGTATGAATGATAGGCGAAGTGTAACCAAGGGCGGGCTACAAATGTTTTGGGAGCAGGTCGTCGGTGTAGCTTAGAGGAATTGGACTTTATAAGTTCGGGTTCTATTTGGTAAGATCTAAATACGAGGGAACGAATGGCGAAAAACGTGGCATTATTGAAGAAGTATAAAGATGAGCCCAAAAGGCTAAGCCAAAATCAAAAAGATGATTTAATTCGAGAATATGCTCCCTTGATCAAGTTCGTTGCACAAAAAATTGCGGTAAGATTGCCTTCCAACATTGAACTTGATGATCTTATTTCTGCGGGCGTTATTGGACTTATGGATGCAATTGATAAATACGATCCAACTCGAGATAATAAGTTCAAGACATATGCAGAGTTTCGAATTCGCGGAGCAATTCTTGATGAGTTGCGAGCCCAGGACTGGGTGCCCCGATCAATTCGTGATAAGGCAAAACTCCTCGATAGAACCATGGTCAGCTTAGAGAATGAATTGGGGCGGACACCTGTCGAAGAAGAAGTGGCGAAAGCCCTCAATATCACAGTGGATGAGTTTCATGATCTGGTAAATCAAGTTCGACCAGTCAGTCTGTTATCAATAGATAATAGCCAATCCTTTAGCAACGACGATCATAAATCAATTTTGAATCTTCTAGAGGGTTCAAAATTGAATAACCCATTCAATCAACTTAATATTAAGTCGATCAAGGAAGTGGTCGCTTTGGCCATCGAAGAATTGCCTGAGCGTCAGCGCTTGGTATTGTCTTTATATTATTTCGAAGATTTAAATTTAAAAGAAATTGGTCAAGTACTCAGAGTGACTGAGAGTCGCGTCTCTCAGCTGCACGCTCAGGCAGTAGCAAGGCTTCGAATCAAACTTCAGCAAACAATCGGAGCTGGAGAGCTCGAGGTTGCATAAGTTTTTTTAATCACGTTATTCAAAAAGAAAATCTACCAAAAGCGGTTTGTGGTCAGATGAATTAATATGATTTAGATTAAAGACAAAGCGTGAAGTTAAGCCCCTGACAAAAATGTGATCTAAACTAAAGAACCCTCCGGAATCTGGGGTTCGTACGAGTCTTACTTTCAATGCCGCAAGTGCTTCAAAAAGGTAATCTATGCGACCTTCATTCCAGGTGTTAAAGTCGCCAGCAATAATGAGTGGCCCCTGATGTTGGTGTACTCTATCAATCATTTGATTTATTTGGATCTTAAAATCGTTATTTGAAACAAAGTTAATTCCATGGATATTTGCAACCAATAAGGATTCTTCTCGTCCATCGATGTCAAACTCAGATAACAATACGGTTTTTGGTGTGCCTAAAATGGGCTCTGTAACTTCGGAAACAATAACTTCTTCTCGCAAAGGTTGGGCTATAGAGCCGGTGGCAACCCCGGTATAGTTATATTTAGAAAGCTCAAAAGAAATTGCCAGCGTCCAAGTCAGGTTTGGATTTGCATCGGATAGACGAGTGGTAAAGCTTTTTTCGCTGATGGCTTCCTGAACGAGTGTCAGATCTGCTGCGTGCGAGACAAAACCAAAATCGTCGGGAATCTTTTCGTCTGTCCCTTTGTGGATATTCCATACCAACAAGCGAAGTGACTTGCTCGACAAAGAGCCCTTGCTCGGCGAACGCCCAAATTGGACTGTTGATGCTCTAGTCAGTTGCTCAAATTGGCTGACCTGGGCTTGAGAAGAAGAGAGCCCAAGAGGCAATAAAGTAGAAATAAGAATTAGTGTAAAAAATACCTTAATTTGTTTCATCGTTGTTGAGCACGCAAAGAGCGCACTCATGTCTCCATTTTGGCTTTTATTTTGTTAAGGACCCTGACTTCCATTTGTCGAACAGCTTCTCTAGTCGTGCCGTATTTTTCACCGATTTCTTGGAGAGTAAGGGGGTCATCATTTAAAATACGCTCGTCTAGAATAATAAGTTCGCGATCAGACAATTCGGGCCTAATCTCAGCAATCTTTTCTTTCAAAATTTCGAGCTGCTCATTGTGCGCGGTCTGTTCTTCAAGGTCAACAGATTCCGATGTTTTTTGAAGGTCAAGAAGGCTAGTTCCGGAATCATTGTCAATGGGACGATCCAAGCTCAAATCTCTACCGGAAAGACGTTGTGACATCTGTTCAACTTCATCTTCTGGTATGCCCAGTCTTGAGCTGATCAGGGCCGAGTTAGATTCTTGCCCAAGGGAAGCGAGGGCCTCTTTTTCTTTTTGAAGTTGGTAAAATAGCTTTCTTTGGTTTTGAGTAGTACCAATACGAACCAAAGAATATTGACGCATAAGATATTCTTGAATATAGCCGCGAATCCACCATACGGCATAGGTTATAAGCCGGGTCCCTTTGTAGGGGTTGAATTCTCGGACTGCAGTCATAAGACCGATGTTTCCCTCTTGAATCAAATCGATCATTTTACCGCCAAATTTTGAATATTCAGCGGCAATTTTAACTACAAAGCGCAGATTTGATTTAACTAAAATTTGGGCTGATTCGGGATCTTTGGTTTCGTAATATTTTTTGGCAATTTCTTGTTCTTGTTCTTTAGTCAGAATAGGATACTTGCGAATATCATTTAAATAGATCGAAAGTGGGTCCGTTGTGCTAAGGGCCTTGCTCTCCTTTACAACAAGGGGCAGATCTGTTGCTTCATCAACAAGCTCGGCGGTGACGACTTTAGCGGACTTTCGCTTTTTTTTCATAGAGTTTATGCTAAATACTTTGATAATTTCTTTTGGAGAGTCTCCTGCACCTTACCCTTAAAAGGAGTCAAAAGCATAGGGAGATCGACAATTATCTGTATTTTGCTGCCAGTGGCAATTTCCTGGACCAATAGGTCTGCATTAAATTGGCTACCCCGGACAGTTCCTGACATGCTGCTATCATGAAACTGGGATTTCATTTTGGAGTCGAAGCGTCGAATATCTACATCCTGATCCAAAAATGTTTTTATTTTCTCAAAGGCTTCTTTTGCGCTGTGCGAGCTCGAGTGCTCAATCGTAAATTTAGGCATTCTTGGACTTTACATGACTTGGATTTTGACTGCAATAAGACGACGTGTCAGACTCAAAACAATATGAAATTTGTCAAAGAACTTAAAAGAACAGAATATTGCGGAAACTTAAACTCTAAGCACATTGGTCAAAAAGTAATTCTGATGGGTTGGGTAGACTCTCGGCGCGACCATGGGAGCCTGGTGTTTATTGATCTTAGGGATCGAGAAGGTATTGTTCAGGTGGTTCTGGACCCAAGCAAGTCAGAAACTTCTGCCTCTAAAAATCTCCGAGGGGAGTTTGTTCTTGCGATTGAGGGAGTTGTTCGCTCTCGCCCAGAGGGCATGAAAAATAGCAAAATTAAAACGGGTGAAATCGAAGTCGAAGCAATACGGTGTGAAATTTTGAATGAGGCGGCTGTGCCGCCGTTTCAAGTTGACGATAAAAATGTGAATGAAACATTGCGATTGAAATATCGTTATTTAGACTTACGTTCGCCACGCTTGACAAGCCACCTGATGACTCGTCACCGAGTGGCGCAACTTGTCCGGAAGTTCTTGTCGGACAACGGTTTTTTAGAGATCGAAACTCCTATCCTTTTTAAGTCAACACCCGAAGGTGCGCGTGACTATTTAGTGCCATCCCGGGTTAACCAGGGGACCTTCTATGCTTTGCCCCAATCTCCGCAAATTTTAAAGCAGTTGCTAATGGTGTCTGGTTACGATCGCTATTTCCAAATTGCTAGGTGCTTCCGTGATGAAGACTTGCGAGCGGATCGGCAACCCGAGTTCTCGCAGATAGATTTGGAGATGTCATTTATAGATCAAGAAGACATCATGAAGCTCAATGAAGAGTTATTACGTACTATCTGGAAAGAAGTTAAGGGCATCAATGTCGGGCCAATTCCTCGAATGACTTATCAAGAGGCGATGGATCGTTTTGGTATTGATAAGCCCGATACACGCTTTGGAATGGAAATAAAAGACCTAAAGAACGTCGTCTCGGGTTCGGGCTTCAAAGTTTTTGATGATGTTATTGCCCGCCATGGAGTTGTCCGAGGTATCGCAGTTCCGAAGGGGGCTGCTTTTTCTCGTGGACAGTTTGATAAGTTAACGGACATGGCCAAGAGGGCAGGCGCCAAGGGATTGGTTTGGGTCAAGCCTGATACGGATGGAACTTATGCATCACCAGTCTCGAAGTTTTTCACTCAAGAAAAGCTTGCCGAAATTTTTAAAACTGTGGGCGCGGGTTCTAGTGATTGTGTTCTGATCATTGCCGATGACTTCGATCCAGCTTGCGCAGCTCTTTCGACAATGCGGTTGCATCTGGGGAGGGAGCTCAATTTAATTGACACGTCGAAAGATCAATTTTTGTGGGTCGTTGACTTTCCTGCCTTTGAATACTCTCCAGACGAAAAACGTTGGGTTTCTCGTCACCATCCATTTACCTCTCCTAAAGATGAATTTGCTCAAGATCTTATTGATGGGAACGAAGCTTCTTACGGAAAGATGTTAGCAAAAGCATACGATCTTGTCTGCAATGGCTATGAAATGGGTGGAGGAAGCATTCGTATCTACCGAAGTGACTTGCAACAAGCCATGTTCCGGTTATTAGGAATGGGCAAAGAAGAGCAGGAAGTAAAATTTGGTTTCTTGTTGGATGCTCTGAAATATGGCGCGCCACCTCACGGGGGTATTGCTTGGGGGATGGACCGCTTGGTGATGTTGCTTTGCGGAACGGATGCTATTCGTGAAGTTATTGCCTTCCCTAAAACAGCAAAAGCAAGCTGCTTGATGTCTGAGTGTCCGAGTGAAGTTCATCGTGACCAATTAACAGAGGTTGGTGTTAGGCTGACCCCTCTTGCTGAGAAAGCCATCGAAGAGACCCGCAAGGCCCGCGAACTATAGCCGGGCCTTTTCACACTTATAAGTTAGCTCCATTCATTTTAGAAATTCAGATTCAAGGTTGTAAAACATCCTTTGAACAATATCGGCTGAATAGTTACGAGTGGGTTTAAGCCTAAAATTGTTGGTTACGAGCCTTTTGTGGCGTCTTTAATCTCACTCGGCATCCTCAAATCGAAATAAATGCTCCTCTGCTGCGGAATGCGACGGGTACGAGAAATGCATATCCTTGGAGAGCATTGGAGCACGTTTATGGATAAAACCGCCTTAAAAGCCCTCTTTGGATGTCTTGTTTTGATGGCTGCTTACGCTGTCATAAAAACAAACCCGTCCCCGTTGCGGCATGAGTTGGTAGAGACAACCGCATTGCCTGGTGATAGCGAGGCTCTAGTGCCAGCCCAAGCCCGAGTGCAAAAGGTCGAGGATTCTGCTACTGGCGATTTGGCCGATGCGGCGTCGGTTGATGTCGAGGTTCCTGATGCTGCGCTGTCAATGGTAGAGAGAATAAAAATCGTACAGAATTTATTGCCCAAAAATGGACAAATTAGATTTAAAGGACCAGCCGATGCTCATCATATTCATCCAGCACTTCTTCGAGCTGGTATTGAGTTGGGACATCTAAAAGAAATTTGGCTTAAAGAACCTGCAGAAAGAAAACTGGCATTTGAATTCTATGAGGATTGTACTTTTAATGATCGCTTGTTTGATAGTATTCGCGCCCTTTGTTATGTCAATGCAATTGAAGTCTCTGTGTATCTAGAAAAAACAGATCAGGTGCTATCTTGGACTGTTGATAATTCCGTGCAGAGTTTAGCGTCCCACCTAATGACCAATTAAGTAATTTGTAGAAATTCTGGAGAGAGTGTTATGTGGAAATTAAATAAAAAACTTTGGGCGCTACTTTCTCTATGTTTTGTACTATTTCAAGATCTGGCGAGAGCTGCAGACTCTAGTTATGGCGGGTTCATTTTTAGCAATCAGATTCCAGCTGATCATATTGAGTTGATCAAAGAAGATATTAATTTCGCTTATTCTCTTCCAACGATGAGGGATTCCAATAACTTTCAATTGTTTTCTGAAATGAAAGTTATTAATGGGCCTCATATTCACAATTGGTTGGTGAATCGAATTCGATATTTTATACCTGAACAAATTGATTTTGAAACGTTTTTTGGATTAACCGGGCAAGATTATAAGTACCTCACTCCGCCGTCGTTACCAACTTTGTATAGAAGGGGAACACAGCGTTCAGATGTGGTTACAGTTTTGGCCACAAATTTGGGCGGAGCTCTCTATCTTTACGGACGACAAAACAAAAACCTTGGGACGGTAACAATAAATGGAAAAACGAAGCCAATTTTATCACCACGAATTGGAGTGATTCAGTTAGGCGATGCCTACTTTTCAAGTGATTATAGTCCGAGCCTAGATTTAAAATCTGTAATAAACCGATTTTATAGACTGAGTACGTTATTACATGAGGCGCGCCACAGCGATGGCAATGGGCAATCTACAGGATTTCTGCACGTCAAATGCCCGAAAGGTCATGCTTATGAAGACGAAAGAGCCTGTGATAAATACGAGAATGGCGCCTATGGATTGGAGGCACGATTTAATCGTGTATTAAGTAAAAACTGTCGTCAGTGCAGTGTCTCAGAAATCGAAGTCTTGCGTGTGATGTCCTTAGATAATCTCAGTCGTTTGATATTACCGACCACGGATCAGGATAAAGTTAAACACTTGCGCCATGCTCTTTCGACCTTCGAATATATCTTAAAGCTATGCGAGACGACAAAAGACGAAGCCTCGTGTTCACCGAAGAAGATGAAAGAAAATACACAAAAACATGCCGAAATTAGAAATCAGATTGAAGAACTTTTTCGTAATAGAAAGGGCGCAAAACCTCAGCGAACAGTAGGGGACTCGCGTCCCGAGGGATTTTTTGAAGAGTTTAGCATTGAACAAACCCGTGAATTTATGCAGAAGTAGAATGATTAAGCCACTTTATTCAGTGGATGCTTTTTTAAGCCCTCAACAATATTTCTTGCTACCTTGAGCACCTCAGGCTCCAGATTTTTTTCACAGCAAGATAGAATGACGTCTCCAACCCAGGACATCAGCGGTAATACTTGATCTCCGCAGGCGCAGATTCTATGGCTAAGGTCCGCTGGAACACCGGTGACGAGACAGAAAGGCGGTATATCTTTCGTTACAACTGCCCCAGCTCCGACCATGGCAAAGGCGCCGATAGTAACTCCACAGCGAACGATAGCGCCGGCACCAATTGAAGAGCCGTCTTCGAGCATGGTGGGGGTGATCTGCCAGTTGTTACGTCCAACTCTTGGGTGCATGTCATTTGTAAAAACGACTGCAGGTCCAACGAAGCACCAACGTGATATCTTTACGCCATTGTATATGTTTACACCATTCTGAATGCGCGAGCCCTCTCCGATTGTAACATTGGCGTCAACATACACATCTTTAGCAATAGAAACGTGTGAGCCAATGACAGCGTTGTTGCGCACATGAGAAAAGTGCCAGATCTTGACATCATCTCCAAGGGAAACTCCTGGTTCAACAACGGCTGTTGGATGAATAAACGCAGTCATAGATCCTCCGACGATGATATTATTTTCGCATGATCAGTACAAAATGTAAGGTCCGGATTCGAAAACGCCGGAACTTTGGCCTGTCAACCAGGACCTTTGAATGATGTCTTATTGAATTTCTGCTGTAACGAAGTTTACGTTCTCCTGAGTGACCTTAATCCAAGGGTTTTTTAAAAATTCAATTGTCCAATTTTTGAGGTCCTGGCATTCAGGGCGGCCTAGTAAAATAAGCTTATTAATTATAAATCCACGAAGTTTTCTCTCTTTAAGGTGAGCACGAAGATTCTCAAAACTTCCCAAAAGAGGATTTTGATAAAAGGCGGTCACATCGTCTTTGCATCCCATTTTTCCGAGAAATGGATCCGCCACGAACTGCTCTCTAATCGATTTACTGTAGGCTGTGTAAGACAGGTATGCCGAAGAAATATTTTTTTGATGAAACAGACGATTAAAATTTTCAGTGGGATCTTGGGCCCATGCGGAGGGAATAGAAACGACTATTGAATCAGCCGGAAGCTTTTTTAAAGATTCTAGACCCTGCATTGGAATAATAGATTGATACTTAATTGTCGGAAAAAATAGCATCTGATTCATTACCGGACCCGTTACGAAAATCCATACTATGAGAACGAAAGCTATGGATTTTTTATAGCGATTTGCTGAGTATTGCTCTAAAAATAAAAAAGCAAGAAGAACAAATGAGAGGTTCGTAATTGCAGCGAAGCGAGCGGGCGTACGACTAACTTTAAATGGAAAAAAATTTAAGAATTCGGCATTAAAATCAAAGGTCGAGAATATTTCATTCTTAATTCTTAGTTCGGGTCCTAACGATAAAGTGAAATAAAATAGGCCGAGTATGAAAATAATTATGCGGACTCTTTCTCTCCAAAAGCCTTTAAAAAACAGAGAAATAATCATAATCGAAAGGATGATTGGATCGAAAGAATTATACCTTTCATAACTTAAAATTGGATTCATCTCTAGCCATTTGTAAATTAAATTGGACTCGAAAGGGATGAGGGGACTTAAGAGATCTAAGTTAAAAAGTTGCCTTTGCATTGAAACATCAACAGCTCCATTTTTTAGGGTAAAGGCAATCATTGGCCACCACAGGGAGCCAAATATTAAGGCTGACAACAGTAACCCTAGAAAAAGATTTAAATGAGTTTTAACATATACCAAATCTTTTCGCATTTGCCAGAGCTTAAATAATGTTAGTGTGATCGCAATGAAAAGTAGGGTTGCTATATTGTGAAAAGTTCCAGTTAGAGCAAGTGCAATTAAGAAGCTAGAGATTAAAACGCTTTTTATATTCCTTGGTGCGAGTGTTGCAACCGCATAAAAAACAAACTGTAGTCCCCATATTTGAGACAGCAAAGTTTCATGCTGATGTGATCTGGAAATATAAAATCCGCACCACCAAACGAACAAAATATAGCAAAATTGAAGACTGTTAGATTTTAAGAAGGTCTTTGCGACAAGCCAAGCAGAAAATACAATTAAAATAATTTGTAAAAGAGTAAAGAGGTGAAACTGAAACAATGGACCTGCTGGAACGGCAGGGCAGGTCAAGATGAAAGGAAAGGGACTGTCGTAAGAGCCAGAGACATCGGCTCCATAGGGGCTCAAATAGCCGCTGTAATGAAAGTTTCCAGTGAGCACATTATTGCAGTACCAGTCGCCAATCGTTGCGTGGGTAAATGGATCACCATAGCCACCAGCTAGATTTTCTTTAAAATTCCAGAGTGGAAGGGTGTGTAAAAATACTAATACTATGATTACAATTAGATTTTTCAAAACATCCTCAAGATATTTTAGTCTGGCGTAGTCTTAGACGAATTATTTGTTTTAATACCTTTATTCCATCAATAATGAGATTGACCTTTGAGGGTCTTATTTCGGGCTTTAGTATGATGGGCATTTCCACCACTTTTGATTGTTGCTCCATATAATAAATAAGCTCAGTGGAAAAAAAATAGTCCTTTGAAACTATATTGTCTGTCGTATTAAGCTGATCGGCCCTCAAAAAAATTGTTCCGTGTGGATCCTTTGTATGCATTTTTAAAATGAACCATCTCAGCAAGTAAAAAATCCAACTAGCCACTGTTCGCTTAACACTGCGGTTTATTCGTGAGTTAGGATGACTTTTGCTGCCCACAAAAGTGATGCAGGATTCGTATTCTTTTCGCTTTTCTATAAAGGACTCTAAATCAGAGAAGCCGAATGGCAGATCAGCTGCGCTGAAAATCACCCAGTCTTCAGAGCCAAGATGTAAGCCACGAATTTCGCGAATGGCATAGCGAAAGGCGACACCCATTCCTTTTTCCTTTATATAGATTCCATGGATCCAAGGATGTTTTACCTCTAAAGCTTGTATCACCGCTTTCGTATTATCTGTGCTAGCATTATCGATGATGTAAGCTTGCAATTGTGGAAAACGTAAAAGCTGTGTACTTAAATTGTCAGCCAGCTTATCAAGAGAGCCTTCCTCGTTGTATGCTGGAATTAGGTAAATAATTCTCATTAGTTAAGTTCAGTCATTTTTGCCCTATTATTCAAATCTATATGGCAGACAATTTACAATCTGGACCTTGGGTTTAAGGAGAATGGAGGCTAGTTTTTGTATTCTTGGCTCAAGTTTGCCAATCTCATTCCGATACAGTGTTTGAACACGATCCTCACATGGAGGTGAGAATGGAAAAAATTAGCCGCATTTTACCACCAAGTCGTAGAGTTGCTACTGTCGATGTTGAACAGTCACAACCGGTGCGACCAGGGGCGCCTGAGTTCGGTCGCCCCACCCAACGTCTAGAAATTCAAGATCGTGTGAGCCTCAGTTCGGGTGCGAATATAGCACTCCAAGAGAGAGCGCCTACGACATATCGAAATCCAAAAGAAAGCGCGAGAGCAAGAGTGGTCGAAGATATTGCAGAAAAATTCTTCAATCCGAACGCTGTCGCAAAAGAAGACGGCGAAGGTGTTCAGTCGGAGGAGATTTTAAAGCGATTGAATGCCAAAGCTGAACTCACTCAAAGCGTTGATTAGAGAGAACTTTTTCAATTAGAAAACCATTTTCTTCGAGGGAGCATAATTTATATATGCCCTCGAAACGCCTATTTCCATTTGAGCTTTTTTCAACCACAATGACATAGTCTATACTCAACTGAATCAGCCTTCGAATTGCTTGGATATTCCATTGCGGCGCTCCCATTTGAATCAGCATTTCCAAACGAATGAGCGCTTGCCGGGGATCGGCTGCGTGAAGGCTGCCAAAGCTTCCGCCATGGCCTGTCGCAAGAGCCATTAAAAGATCTTTGGCCTCACTCCCACGAATTTCACCCATAATAATACGATCAGGCCTAAGGCGTAAAGAGTGACGTAGGAGTTGAGCTTGATCGACCTCTTTTAAGATTCCGTTGCTATCGTGACGAGTGATGAGTTTCATAGAGGATGAGTTGGGCAGCTCAATTTCAGGAGTGTCTTCTATGATGACTGCACGCTCGTTTTCAGACAGGGTTTGCAAAAGGGCATTAATTAAAGATGTTTTTCCAGAACCCGTGCTACCAACAATTAAAAAGTTTTTCTTCATTTGCATGATACGCTTTAGGTTCTCTACATCCTGCGACGCTGCCCAGCCGTGCTCCAATAGGCTAGTAAAGGTCCAAGGATTTTTAGGGTGGCGTCGAAAGGATAGGTGATGATGACTTTTTGTTAACTCTTGCCGGATTATTGTTAAACGAAAGTTGTCAAATTGACCAGTTGCTGTTGGGTTTTCAATATTGCTTTGGCAGAGGGCTTTTTCGCTAATGCGGTGAAAGCAATTCAGAAACGTAGAGTCCGATAAAAAGCTGTCATTTTCTTTATGCAGGCTTCCATCTCTTTCAAACCAAATGGCCTTAGGTCCGTTTACGAGGATTTCAGTAATATTTTGGTCCGCAAATAGTCTTTCTAACGGACCAAATGAAAAGTATTCAGAAAAAATTCTGTCTTTGATTTCTTGGGGTTCAGGTTTGAGACTTTCTTCAATTGCTGTTCTGAACTTTTCAGAGTTCTGTATGCGAAAGTGAGCTTCATTATCTCCGCGCAGTCCTGAAATTTGCAGAATCTTTTCTTCTGTGTTTTTAAATGCCTTAAATAGGACTTCAGTCATTAGGAACCTCGCCAAGATGGCCCATTCGAGGCAGGTCATTTTGACTTTCCTTTATTACTGAGGGGCGTACAAAAATTACGAGTTCTGTTCGGTTCTCTCGAAAGTCCTTGCTCGAGAATAAGGATCCGAGAATTGGAATGCGACCAAGAAGAGGAAGTCCTTGACTAGATCTGCCCGTTTCATTTTTTATGAGACCTGAAAGTGCAATTGTCTGAGATTTTGCCAGATCAAATTGACTTGATATTTTATTTGTTAATAAGCCTGGCACGCCATCAACAGTGCGGCTATCGTCAATTGTTGAAACCTCGACATCCAACCCAATACTCATTCGTCCCGAAGTGTCGGCCTTAGGTCGGACCTTGAGTTGCACCCCATACTTTTTCCAAATGACATCTTGCATCTTTAAATTCATAATTTTTATAGGAAACTCGCCCCCAGCTAAAAACTCGGCTTCTTTGCCACTTCGGCAGAGGAGGCTGGGGCTTGCAAGAATTCTTCCTTGCCCCTGATTTTCCAGTGCATTCGCTGTAAATATTAGTTGTTCAAATTGCCTTTGGCCATCTGGTAAAAGTGTTGCTGAGTAGCTTTGTGGCCACTGGACCCCATAAGTTTGTTTTAAGTCTCGACGAATTTCTGCGACAGTGATTTCTACTTTTACTACCGGAGCAATATTGATGGCGTCGACATCTTTTTCAAGGTGGATTCCAAATGGAGATAAAATTCTTTTATATTTTTCGAACTGAGCATCGATTACGGATAGGCGAGCTTGCAAGGGGCGGGAAAATTCAATTGATATTGGCGGAAGCCCTGCCTGCTCAATGACTTCAGTGAGGTGCTGATTGACGACTTTTTTAATCGAGGTCGGTATTTCTGCTGACATGTTGTAAGGGATGTCTAGATTTTTGCTAATGTCGGCAAGTGCCATCCAATCATCCCAGGAAAAAAGTTTTCCAGTGATAGTAACTTGCTGGCGTATTATTTTTACTTTTAATCCCAATATTTTTTCCAACTTGTTTTCAAATTGTCTCATGAGATTTTTTTTTGTCGGAATCACTACTTCGAAACGATAGCTCGTGTTTCCTACTTGAACTACAGTTGAGCCCTCTGCTTTTCCGGCAAGTGTTATAGAACCATTTTTGGAGTTGATTTCTAATGGTTTGCGATTTTCAACCCAGATTCGGTCATTGGCAGGCCGCGCAATTTGATATGTTTCTCCGATATTGAGGACAATCGATACGATTGATGCCGCATTGCTGATACTATTCATTGCTATTAGCGAGGCTAGAATCAGAACTTGTTTCATAAGTCCCTCCGACGAATTTCCTGCAATTAGCAAACGATGGACAGCTACCTCCAATTTGGTTCTGGCTAGAAATTTATCCGAATTTCGGAGTTTTTATGCGGTCGTCAGGCTAAATGAGACACGAACTCCGTCGTGCATACTTTCTATGTGCAAATTCGAATTGTGTAGGCTGAGAATAGACTGACAGATGCTAAGGCCGAGCCCCATTCCTGTAGAGTGGTTCATAACATCTTCATCAATAAAAAATGGGCGCAAGATTTTTTCGACCACTTCGGCGGAGATTTGGGGGCCAATATTTTCAACGAAAAAGAAGACTTCGTTTCCTTTGTGTTCTTCGCCGACTGTAATTTGGGTGTTGTCATAGCCGAATTTTGCAGCATTGTGGATAAGTCGGTTTAAAACTTGTTGAATGAGTTCCTTGTCAGCAGTGACTTTTGCTCCCATTTCCTTTTTTGCTATTTTTTGGTGTTTAAATCCGAGAACTTTCTTAATATCGGCATTAATAAAACTTTCAATATTTTCGAAAGAGACTTGAGCAAGTTGTGGTTTTAAGAGATTTGTCTCTGCTTTTACAATCAATAAGACGTCATCGATGATGCTCTTTAATTTGTCAGCTCCCCTTGAAATTCGATTGACGAAGAGCTTTTGTTCGTCGTCGAGGGGCGACTCGTTCAATAGACCGACAAAGCTTAAAATAGAGGTTAATGGTGTTTTTAATTCATGATTAATTAGAATCATAAAGTTGCTTTTTGCCTTATCTAGGCTTTTTAGGTCATTGAGTGCTTTCGCAAGATCTGCATTTTTCTTCTTTAGTTCTCTTGAAATTTCGTATTTTTCGATTGCTTGATCGACTGTATTTGCGAGGTCGACAGTGTCCCAGGGTTTCGAAAGGTAGCGATAAATTTGCCCTTGGTTAACGGCGGCAATCACTGAATCGATATCGGTGTACCCAGTGAGTAAAATTCGCAGCGCTTCGGAGTGAGACTTTTGTGCCTTTTCCAAAAATTCAACCCCTGTCATTGACGGCATTCTTTGATCTGAAATAATCAAAGCGACGCCAGGGTTTTCGTCTAGGATTTTCAAGCCTTGAGCGCCCGAGGTGGCCTTTAGTACAGAGTATTTTTTGCGAAAGAGTCTTTCTAATGCATCTACATTATCAATTTCATCGTCTACGCAAAGAATAGTATGCTTCACCATAAAAGTTAGTGTAGAATTTGAGCCTAAGGGACGCAATTAATTTGTGCGTCTGGCTTGGTTGTCACGGATGACGACTTATTGGGATGTTGGTCTAGAATTCCGCATCTTTTTTCGGTCTTGACCAGAAATGAGTCAAGTCTCGGTCTCCTCCTGACGAAGAGTATGACGAATACTGAAGAAATGAATATCTCTATTCAGGAGAGAATGTATGAAATTCGGAAAGTCCTTAGCAGTTTTGATAATGTCCGCATTAGCGATGACTGCTGTGACTGCAAAAGCTCAATACATGAATTCGATGGCGGGAACGGGATATAATCCCGGCCAACAGGGTTGTGCTTATCAACCTCAAGTCGCAGCTGGCGCTGCCAGCTATCTCGATGAATATAATGAAATAAAAAAATCGATGGCTGAAGAAAAGCGTCGTCTTTCAGACATGAAACGAAAGCAACGCCAAATTGATAAAGAGCTAGGCAAGGCTCGCGACACTATTCGCGGCGTTGTGAGTGATGTGTATTCGGACTTTATCATTGAACATATGGATTCGGCGCGGCTCTGCAGTGAGTATCGAGGGTACGGTTCTTATCCTGTTCCTGCCCCCGAAGTTCCTAAACCTCCGGCGCCGTCTTCACCCGACGATATGCCGAAAGTTCCATATGATGATGAAGGCACCGAAGTGAACAAGGACAAGAAAGATAGAACTACGAAAAAACGCAGAAGTGCCTCAACCAGCAATGAGGTTGCGATCGATCGAGCTCCAGCGGCGAACGAGACTTCATCTGCAACAGGCATTGAGGGCGGCAGATCTGTGGCGGCACCATCATCGGGCGGTGCACAGCAGGGATTGATTGATGTGCGTGGATTTACTCAGGCCCAATGGCGACAAGTTTGTTTGCCACAAAAGCGCGGCGGTGTCAGTGGAGTTGTTTGTGAAAATCCATACAAATCAGGCGAAAAGAGCCGCTATAGTTCGAACGAGTGTAAGAAGTCTCTTGATGTTTATCGCGAGAAGACGATTGAATCTCAGAAGCTTTCTGGTCAAATTCAGGACTCTGAAAATCTAATTGCTCGCTACAAAGAAGACCTTCCTGCGGCAATGAAGGATGCAAAAGAGAGATACAAAGAAGACACAGAGAGTGGAATCTGCATGGATTGTATGGCAAGCGGTAATGGCTATATTACCCAAAGGCCAGGCCCTGATTGGGCCGGAGTTGCGGCAAATTTTTTGACTGCAGGTACAGCGATGTATATGGGTTATCAGAACAATAAGATGGTGGCAGAATACAATTCAGATTTGGGTTGGCCAACACAGCCTTATCCTACGTGGGGTTTTGGTTTGCCATTTATGCTCAATGGAATATATGGCGCTCTTGGTGGCGGCATTGGCGCTGGTGGCTTTGGTTGTGCAGCAGGACCGGCCGGTATGGGCGGCATGGGTGCGGGTGCCTATGGCAATGTCGGAATGCAAGGTCCTTATGGGTATCCACAAGGTATGTTCGGCGGTCAAATGGGCGGCGGAATGTATAATGGGGGATTCGGTCCAACGGGAATGGCGGGTCCTTGGGGGCTTGGTGGTGGACCAGGAATGGGTGCTGGATTTTCTGCTGGATTAGGTATTGGCGCCGGAATGCCAGGTATGGGCGGCATGTATGGCGGAATGCCAGGTATGGGCGGCATGTATGGCGGAATGCCAGGCATGGGCGGCATGTATGGCGGAATGGGCGCAGGAATGCCAGGCATGGGCGGCATGTATGGCGGAATGGGCGCCGGAATGCCAGGTATGGGCGGCATGTATGGCGGAATGCCAGGTATGGGCGGCATGTATGGCGGAATGCCAGGTATGGGCGGTATGTATGGCGGAATGCCAGGCATGGGCGGTATGTATGGCGGAATGCCAGGCATGGGCGGTATGTATGGCGGAATGCCAGGCATGGGCGGCATGGGAAGTCCATACGGTATGGGCGGCGCACAATATCAACAGGCCATGATGCAAATGCAGATGCAACAATACAATATGTATATGCAACAACAACAACAAGCTATGCAAAACCAAATGGCGCGCCAGCAAACTTTGATGGGGCTGCAAAACGAACTTAGCCAACTTATGTACCGTATTCAGCAAGTGCAAATGGGTGTTGGCTCTGTGGGCACAGGTTACATTGGCGCCGGTGCAAGCGTGGGAATTGGCGGAGGCATTAACATTGGTGGTGGCACCGGAAATCCCTCAGTTCCGATTCCTGCGCCAAACTCGAATATGGGCAATAATCCTGGCGGCGGAGCGACTATCATTCCTTCTTCTGGTCGTTAATTTCAAAAATTGAGCTTAAAAATTACGAGAGCTTCTGCTAAAACAGAAGCTCTTATGTTTTTAAAGATTTCAAGTTTGTATGATTCTCACGTTCATTGGCTCGGAACCGGTCAAATTGAATCAGGCCTTAAGTTGTTTCATTTGCGAAGCCCCGAGGATGTCGCCACATTAGACATCAAGCCTTCGTACTTTCGCCAAGAGTGGCTAATTGGATTCGGCTGGGACCAAAATTTATGGCCTTCGACCACACTTCCGACAAAGGCTATTCTCGATCGTTACTTTCCACAGAACCCAGTTTTCTTTCAACGAGGAGATGGTCACTGCTCGTGGCTAAATAGCTTGGCCCTTCAGAGGTTGGGTTACGATAGCAGTCATTCGGGAATTCTCTTTGAGGATGATCACTTTAAAGCGTATTCGTCGCTACCAACCCAAGCTGATGAGCAGTTGAGGGAGTCTTTAAAAACGGCAACGAGAATGTTCAACGAAGCGGGTTTTACACATATTCGAGACATGACTTGTAATGAGCAGCAGTGGAATCAAGCGGTGTCTTTAGATAATGACGGCGAATTGAGTCTATATGTTCAAGAAAATTTTTTGTGTGAAAGGCCGCAAGATTTAGAGAGTGTTTTAAGTCAGGCACGTAAGGCTCGAGGCCAGCAAACCAAGCATGTCACGGTTCAGGGAATAAAAATTTTCTTTGACGGTACTCTGGGCTCTGACACTGCTTATCTTTCGAAATGCACGTGTTCCTCGTTAAAGTCCGCTTGGGGCCAGACGGACATCGAAAATCTAATTAGTCGCTGTTGGTCGGATGGGTTCGAGGTTGCTATACACACCATTGGCGACGAGGCCGCCCATCAAGTAGTGTCTATTGCTAGAAAAATTATGGCGACGAATAAAATCACAGGATGGCTTAACCTTGAGCATGTAGAGGTTCTGCGTCCAGAAACACTACAGATGTTGAAAGCACTGCATGTACGTTGTCATATGCAGCCCTGCCACTGGCTAAGCGACCGTCTTTGGCTTCAAGAAAAGTTAGGGGATTTGTACAAGTACGCGTTTCCATGGGGGCCAATTTCAAGATCCCGCATTCCACTTCATTTTGGTAGCGATAGTCCTGTTGCGAGAATTTCCTTTTGGGATAATAAAAAGGCATTAAGTGAAAGTGTAAATTTTGACATCCAAGAATTAAAGGGAGAAATCTTGGATTATCACTGCTTTTTTCCACCGGCGGCTGGGACCTATTCAATTTTCGAAGATAATAACTTAAAAGAACTTCATTTCGATGGTGTACGGATCATTTGATTTTAGTGCGGAGTAATAACCAGGGTTTTATCTTTCAGATGGCTAACTGCTAATCCACCAACAATGAGTCCAATAGCAAACACTAACTTTTTGTGTTCATTTAACCAGTTTCGAACTGTCTTTTCGGGACCTAATCCATTTTGAATACAGTTTTTATCGAAGAAGATTTTTGCCTGACTCAAAATAGTGAAGTTAGAATAATTAAATCTGTAAGCGTCGCAAGAGCCTTCGATCCAATGTTCGCGAAAAAAAATTTGTTCTGCAAATTCCTCTGCAGAGCCAACAAAAGAGATATCAATGTATTGGTTTGAGACAATTGTCCATTGATAAGAACCAGGGATTAAATGTTTTGGAATCTGCTCAAGATTAAATGTCTGTCCATCAATTGTGAGAAGATCTTTGGGGCGCAGTTGCTTAAGTAGAGCCTTCGAAAGGGGCTGTGCAATTCTTGCACAGTCCTTAGCAGCAGTTTCTGCATTTTTTTGTAGGCTTAAAAAATAATATCGACAGTATTCAGTTTTAAAGTGAATTTTCTCAGCGAGCAGCATAAGCACTTCTCTGTCGGCAGAGTTTAAATCGATCGTTTTTCGAAGAACCGCCCAATCCTCACGAAGCTGATTTGAAGTATCTTTTGGTCCACTCAGTATTCGCTGCGCAAAATCAATAACTTGAGCATGGGGTTCAATAGAGTTTAAGTTTGCTTGTTCTTGGCGCCATTGAGTGTATGTTTGTTGATTATTCTGTAAGGCATATTTTGAAAAATCCAAATCGTGAGCCGCTGGCGCTTGAAAGACCATTGCATGACAATATGAATTCAGTTTAAGAAACATAAAAATGAGCATCATCATAATGATTATCCACCGTAAGTTATAACGAGATTCTTTTTTGGAGACTTTTTGCCGTTAGGTATGATTTTTTCGTCGCGATTTTTTAGAGCCGCAAAAAATGGTCCTTCTTGGGTAACAATTTTGGAGCTTTCTTCTTCTCGAACCAAGACGGCGAATTGTTGGGGATTTAGAGGAGCTCTTAGAAGTTTTATTGCCGAAGCAACCTTAAATCCTTTTCTATCTCGTTCGTTGACGGTATAGAGATCGATCACAGCAAATTGCCCCGTGAGCGATGCGAGTGATTCTGCATTGCTAAGTTGAATAGGAATAAGAATATGTCCACTTGGAATCATAGTATCGAAATCAAAGGCTTCTGATTCAGATGAAGCAGGTTCCTTCGAAGTTTTTGGGGGCAAGAGTTGCAGTGTTATGGAGACAACGCCAAGAAGGACAAACGAATAAAGTAAATACTTATCGCCGATCAGCTTTTCTATGCTGTCGAAATTCAATTTTTTTAAAAAGTTCATTTTGCTTCTCCGTAAATTGGATGAAATACATTAATATCGTTGCAAGAACTGTCATCAGAATAAGGGCTTCGACAAGTACCTGCCCCCTTTCAGTCGGCTGATCCAATCGCTTTTGTCTTGGTAGAGGGACGTTGAGCATGATCTTTGAAATCTCCCGTTAAAGTGAAGGCTCTTGACCTCAAGTTGTAGCTGCCAAGAGTGGACCCAGCTCTGCTGCTCTTCAAAGTTAGGGACTGGTTCGTAGACCGGAGCGATGTCCGGAAAATCCGGGCGGATGGCAAGGAGGGGGGTGGGCGACGGTTGAATTTCGAGGCGACTCGAGATCCAGGGCGCCATTTGCTGCATATGCTTACCCCACTCTCTTTTTAAGGAATTTGAAATTTGATAGGTGGCTATTTTTAAATTTGTATTCGCACTTTGAATGGCTACGTTTTGGCGAAATGCAAGCTTCAGTCGGAGTGCTTTCACGTGAGCCAAGTGAGTTTCTGCGGCGGCAATTGCGATGGGATTTCCTGAGGCCATTGCAAGCAGCAGCTTTTGCTCAGCGAGCTTCTCACGGAGCCTTAACTTTATAGCTGAAGAGTTCATCCCGAGTAATTTTTTTAACTGTTTTGCAACTTGATTGTGGGTTTCGAGCTGTTCGGAGCGGCAGACGTTTAAAACAGCGAGATCGCTTTTAAGAAAGGAATAACTAAAATAGGTGGCAAATGCCGCGGCAACCAACAATGGAAAGATTGATATAAATGCAATCGAAATAAACCCCTTTTGAGACTTCATTTGTAGAGATCCAGTTCTTTTGATATTTGGATTTCACGACCGAGAGGCATTTTGATTTTTACAAGGCCTCGGTACTTTCCTCTCTTTTCGAAGGTCTCAATTTTTTTAATTTCGCTTAGGAATAGAAATATTTTTGACTTTTTTAGAAAGTGGCCGCGGCAGTTTTTTAATTGTTGAGTGGCGTTGCATACGAGATGCTCGTGAAGCAGATAGTTAATTCCGGCATGAGCCGAGCTAAAATAGAGCGTGCCCAAAAAAACTGAAATGAACGCCATGGCCACAAAAGAAAGGGCCAGAGCTTCAATTAAGCTCTGGCCCCGAGAGGAACAACAGCGCGCTAAGAAGTTATTTCTTGTTTTCACTAGAAATAGCGCCATCGAGGAAATTACTGAGGTCTTTCTTGCTATACATTTTGGTCTCAATTTTTTCAGCTTTAAGTTGTGAGTCGTTTCCACTGCCAAGCGCCTTTGCAACGTTTGCGAATTGAACAGAGACATTTTTTCCGATAACTCTAACGATGGACATGGTTCCGATAGCGACAATAGCCACTATGATGAGGTATTCAATGAGGCTTTGGCCTCGTTTATTTCTTATGTGATGCATAGGGGATTCTCCTTACTCAAAAGAGAACCGACTGCAAATGAAGAGACAGGTTGGAAATTAATTTAATAGTATTATAAACAAAAAAGGATCCGGGTTTCGGATCCTTTTTCGAATATTAAAAATTATTAAGTCGTTGAGTTACTTCTTTTTTGATTTTGTCGGAGCAACTTTTGCCCCTTTTGCCGCAGCTTCAGCTTCTTTGGCCGCCGCCTTTGCCTCTTTAGCTGCTGAGGACTTCTTGGTCTTTCGAGCAATTATAATTTTATCTAAGATTTCGTAGGCTTCTTTTTGCAGGTCATTTTCAAAAATGAAGCGATAAAATCCTTCGATTTCTGGACTTTGACGGAACTTTTTTAGTGATGTCGGGATACTGTCTGACTGAACAAAGTCGATTGAGTTGCCATCTTTTGAAAGTTTAACCTTTTCAGCCATTTTAAAATCTCCCCTATTTTCAAGAATTTGTACAATAATCCAGGAGGATCCTGTGGTCAAGGAAGCAGCACTTTTAAAGATTTCTATGATAAATTATTGAATTTCTTCAAGAAATGGACGAAATTGTGGCCCTCAAAGGTGGTGTCTAATGATCCTTCTGGATGGTAAATCCGTAGCAGCTGCGCGAAGAGAGGCTTTAAAGCCAAGAGTTGAATCATTTAAAAGCAAAGTGGGAAGGGCTCCCCACTTGTCTGTCGTACTCGTTGGCGACGATCCTGCGAGCCGTGTGTATGTTCGTAACAAAGAAAAAGCCTGTCATAATACTGGCATTGATTCGAAAGTTTACAATCTTCCAGCGGATATTTCTCAGGAGGCCTTAGATCAACAGATCGAAATATTAAACGCAGACACAACAGTCGACGGAATATTGGTACAATTACCAGTGCCAAAACATTTGAGCGTAGAGTCTATTATGAAAAAAATAAAGCCGGAGAAAGACGCAGATGGCCTGACTTACATGAATAGCGGCTTTCTCCTAGCTGGAAATGCAATTGTAAAGCCCTGTACACCTTTAGGTATTATGCGAATTCTTGAGCATTACAAAATTAATGTAGAGGGGATGAAGGCCGTTGTGGTCGGACGCAGTCAAATCGTTGGTAAACCCATGACCTTGTTGTTGAGTGATGCCAATGCGACAGTGACAATGTGCCATTCGAAAACAAAAGATTTAAAGAGTTATACTCTCAATGCGGACATTGTTGTTGTTGCAGCTGGCAAGCGACGATTCTTAGGTCGGGGGGATTTTAAGGCGGGTTCGGTGGTGATAGATGTTGGCATGCATGGGTCTGGGGCCGGTGAACTTTGTGGAGATGTTCGTTTTGAAGAGTTACTGGATGTCGCAGCAGCAATCACTCCAGTTCCTGGCGGGGTTGGTCCAATGACAATTTGTTCGTTGTTAGAGAACACGGTCCAGTTGGCTGAACTTCGCGCGATAAATTATCAAAAATAAATTAGGAATTAGTTATGAGTACAGAATTTTTACGTAATGTTTGGTATGTTGCTCTTCCAAGCCAAGAACTAAAAAAGAATGCGATGCAGGCACGGACGATTTTGGAAGAGCCCATCGTTTTGTATCGTGACTCTGCGGGGAAAGTTTCTGCTCTGAAGGATATTTGCCCTCACCGCGGGATTCCACTGAGTTATGGGCGGATTGTCAATGATCAGGTTGAATGTCCTTATCATGGTTGGAAGTTTAATCATGATGGAGTCTGTACTGAAATTCCCTCGCTTTGCAAAGGGCAGGACTTGGATTCCACGAAAATCAAAGTGCGTAGCTATCCCGTTCAAGAGCAGCAGGGGTTGATATGGATTTTCATGGGAGATAGGGATTTTGACCCTCGCGAGGCTCCTCCTATTCCATTTATGAAAAACCTTCCGAAGGACGTTGAGCCTCGAATAACTGAAAAGTGTCTTTTTCCATGTCACATTGATCATGCAGTCATCGGATTGATGGATCCGGCCCATGGCCCCTATGTTCATAAAAGTTGGTTTTGGCGAAGTGAAAAGACGATGCACGAAAAACAAAAAAAGTTTGCACCCGTGAGCCACGGCTTTCAGATGGTGCGTCACCAGCCCTCTTCCAATTCGAAAGCTTATAAAATTCTTGGGGGAGTGCCAACCACAGAAATTACCTTTAGTCTGCCGTGTGTTCGAGTGGAGCATATTCAGGTCGGCCTAAGGAATTTTTATGCATTTACCGCCCTGACCCCGGTGAGTGAAAAGGAAACTATTATTCACCAAATGGCCTATTGGGATTTTCCTTGGTTGAGTTTGATCAAACCTGTTATCCGCAAATTTACAAAGATATTTTTGTATCAAGATATGGATGCGGTTTCGAAACAGCAAGATGGCTTAAGATATGACCCGAATCTAATGCTGATTAAGGATGCAGATACCCAGGCTAAATGGTATTATGCTTTAAAGTCTGAGTGGCAGGCACACCTGCGAGAAAAGAGACCCTTCCATAATCCAGTGAAAGAAATTGAATTAAGATGGCGCAGTTAGCGTTCTTTGTTTTTTTGGTATTCCCTCTTCTCATTCAGGCAAAAAGTTTGAGTATTGAGTTCTATGGTGAGTCGACCCTTCCAAAAAAGACGACTGTAGACGGAGAGCTCGTGGGAGGCTTATCGGGCATTTTTTGGAATGGGAAGAGGTTATATTCTGTTTCGGATGACCGAGGTAAATATGGGAAACCGAGATTTTTCGAGTTTGACCTTATAATAAAAAGCAGCACAGTGAAGTTGGAACCTCTTAAGGCGATCAAGCTTGAAGGAATCGATTCAAAGTGGCGTCTAGATCTAGAGGGAATTTCTTTATTACCTAATGGAGATTTTGTTTTTACATCCGAAGGCGATAACAATGTTAAACCGCGTGCGCTACCAAAAGTTTTTATCACAAATGCAAATGGAGCCTATAAATCAGAGCTTTTAGTTCCAAGTAAATTTCTGCCAGATCTGTTAGGACAACAAAAAAAGGGAATTCAAAATAATCGTGGATTTGAAGGCCTGACTTCTTCGTCCGACGGTCAGAACATTTATATTATGAATGAATCTCCAATCATGGGAGACCAAAAAGCCAAAAACGACGCCCAGTGGTTGCGAATGATTCATTATATCAAAGAAGGGGATTCTTTTAAGATTCATGAAGAGTATGCTTACTTACTGGATCATCAGGATAAAACGGGTAAAGGTACGGAGGTTTTTCGCGGTCTCTCAGATGTTTTATATGTGGGAGACAGTAAGTTTATTACCTTAGAGCGAGGCGCTCGTTTAGGTTCGCAAGGAATTACATACGCCGCCTCAATTTATTTAGTAGATTTTTCTAAATCTAAAGATATTTCGACCATTGATAATCTATCCCTCAGCAATGCGGTCTCGGCTCCAAAAGAAAGGTTGATAGATTTCGAACAAACTTTGATCAATTTTAAAATAGAAAATTATGAGAGTCTCAGTTGGGGGCCGATTTTACCAGATGGTCGCCGAACTCTGCTTGTGCTCAGTGATAATAATTTTTCGAATCGAGAAAACACGCAGCTGTTAGTTTTTGCGGTGAAAGAGGTCGAGTAAATGGTGATATGGAAACTACGGCAAGGAGCTGATAGACGTATTCGAAGTGGTCATCCATGGATTTTTTCAAACGAGCTTTCGACTTCGCCAAAGGGAATTGGTCAGGGTGCTTTTGTTGAGTTGCAGGATTACCGTGGGCAATTTTTAGCTCGCGGTTATGGCAATCCTCATTCGTTAATTGCTTTTCGTGCCGTGAGTTTTGATGTTAATGACCGAAATCCTTTGGGGTTTGAAGCGCTTGTAAAGAAAATAATTTCATCTTGGCGCTTGCGCCGCGAGACAGGTTTTCGAGGTAGTTTTCGTTTGTGTTTTGGGGAATCAGATTTTTTACCGGGCTTGGTACTTGATTATTATTTGGTAGAACAAAATGGAATTAAGGGGCAAGTTTTTGCGGCTCAGTTTGTGACCGCGGGGCTTGATTTGGCTCTGAAAAGCTCAGAAGACTTTTTTAAACTCCTTTCGAAGTGGGCCAAAGAGCAGGGGCTTTCTGAGTATGATTGGGAACAGACGGCCGTAGTTATTCGAAATGATGTTAATATTCGCAAACTGGAGGGTCTAGAGGTTGTCAGCCCGCTTACGCTTAAATTAATTTCTGGGATGGATTTACATCAAATCGATATCTTGCTCAACTCCTCTTCCGATGAGGGTATCGTTCGGATGAGATGTGATTTGGCTGAGGGACAAAAAACGGGATTCTTTTTAGATCAGACGCAGAATATTTTTCAGGCCGTACAGATATTTAGAAACTGGGCTAGGTCCCACCCTGAGTTAAAAGGCCAAGTTATAAAAATTCTTGATCTATGTTGTTATGTTGGTCATTGGGCAACGCAGATATCTCGAGCTTTAAAGGCTGAAGGCTTCGACGTAGAGGTTCATTTAGTTGACGTTTCAAATTCAGCTTTAGCATTTGCAAAAACGAATACGGAACGTGAAGGAGCAACAGCTGTTGTTCATAAGATTGATGTTCTTGAGGGGCTAGATTGTTTTCAAAGTCGTACTTTTGATATTATTATTGCGGATCCACCTGCCTTCATAAAGTCAAAAAAAGATATTCCGACGGGAACTCATGCCTATATGAAGATGAACAGTCAGGCGTTTCGATTGATAAAAAAGAACCGTTTTGTCGTTTCATGTTCTTGTTCGGGACTTCTTGAAGAGAGTGAATTTAAGGAGGCCGTTCGAAAAGCTATTCAGCGAAATGGCTGGCAGGCACGAAATCTCACCCGCGGTGGCCACGCAGCTGATCACCCGACGATTCTTCAGTTTCCTGAGGGGTTTTATTTAAAAATGGTAACTCATTATACTGATTAAGACGGCCCTCGACGGGGCCTCTAAGTTGTTGGAGCCGCCGTCTGATGTATATTGTTTTGGGCAATGTTTGCGGCCTGAAGAGCTTGGGTTTGCTGATGATAGTAATTCAACTTGGTAACATAGTCTTTCAAGGTGATGTTTTCCTGATTCAAAACACTGACTTGAGCTAGCGCTTTTTGTAGGTGACTATAATAATCCGCGGCTTCGCTGTGTTTTTTGTCCAGAGCGAGTTTCATTTCGATAATTTTGGATTCAGCAACAGTCATTAAGTTTTTTAAAACATCGCCTTGTTGAATGGCTGAATCCTCAACTGCATTAAGTGAGGACGACATTTTTTCGAATTCTTGGGTTAGCGTAAGGATCTGCTGATCTTTTTCATCAATCATGCCGTTAAGTTCTTCAATCGAGAAAAGCATTTCGGCTTTTTCTTTATTAAGTCCTTCAATGGTGCCATTGAGCTGCTGTTCCTTTTCGGT
Source organism: Pseudobdellovibrionaceae bacterium (assembly GCA_016719575.1). Classification (GTDB taxonomy): domain Bacteria; phylum Bdellovibrionota; class Bdellovibrionia; order Bdellovibrionales; family Bdellovibrionaceae; genus JACMRP01. The sequence goes on from JADJYV010000013.1 coordinate 252,741, forward strand.
CCAGAGGTTTTGTTCTCTTTGCATTGCGGCCTTGGCTTTGGCCATTTCCATTGTGATTTCATCTTTTAAAACTTGAGTTAGCTCAAGGTCTCGTTGGAGACTTCTGTTCTTATCAATCAGAGAGTTGCTGAATTTTTTTTCTTCAGTTTGAATTGCCATTGCCCGGGCTTTGAGTCCTTGAATCTCAAGTTGTAGTTGAAGGCACAATTCGAGAGACTTTGCGAGATCGGCGCTGAGTTTTGAATTCATCATCCGCTCATGATTAAGCTGTTCGGTGATTTGTCGGAGCTGTGCGGTAATTTCATTTTGCGAAAAATTCACATTTTCGAGACTTTTAATCTTTTCTAAAAGTTCTTCATTGGTGCCTTGCATATCAGATTGGAAACGCTTGAGTTGCCCCTGCATACGCTCCATTTTTTGCTGTTGAGATGGAGTCTCTTCAGTTGGTAATCCATCCTGGTAGCGCTGGCTTAACTCATTCAGCTTATTACTAATCTCATCAAATAATTTTTCGTGTTCTGGTACTGGACTCGTCATAGGTATAAATTTAGCTGGCACATCCAGAGTCCGTCACCAAAATCTTCACTTCTCGACAGAGGTCGAGGGGACTATATTGATCCCGGTTCGAATTTGTTGGATAGGGAACATTCCAGGAGGAAAATATTTTGGTTTTTAAGAGGGCCGCTAGGTTTTATATCTGCATTGTATTTTTATTGAGTCGGAATTGTATTGCGGGGGCCTCCTTAGTCGACTTGGCATCCGCTGGAGATGTAAAAATGCCTCAACAGGCGTCGGAGTACATTTTTAGGTCTTCTCCAAAAGAAGCACTCATTTCTGTGCAACTTTTGGGGTCAGTTCAAAAGCCAGGCATTTACTATGTGCCGATGAATACGGATCTGCTTAAATTGTTAACATTGGCGGGCGGAAACACCTCCGACGGAGACTTATCTAATGTGATGGTTCGAAAGACTGAGCCTGAGAAGTGGGCGAATTTTACCTCCAGAGCACTTGATGAACATCGAGGCACCTATAGTGTGGATGTCAATGAGCTTATTCGCTATGGGGGAGCTGGGGTTTTAAAAGTGGCCCATGATGATCTTGTGTACGTGCCCGTACGCGAGTCCTTTGTCAATACAGAGGTGTCGAAAACAGTGACGGTGGCTTCCGTTGCGATGAGCATCGTTTTAACGGGCCTACTTATTGGTAAATACAGCCACGATAAACAAGAATGAGGTTCTTAGCACTCTGCTTACTATTTTTGATTTTTATTTCGAAAATATCATTTTCTTTTTTGGCGATACCGTCTCAAATTTCGATGTTGGTATTTCAGTATGGTTTGCATCCCTACTTAAATATAATCCTAAATTTTGTAATCGGATTGCCAATAATGTATTTTGTTTTAGGTAATAGTTCTCGCATTAAAAAAATGAGACCATCCTATCGATCGATGCTTTTTTTGCTAATGATGGGATTTTTTCTTGAGACCCTATTGCAAGGAATTTTTACGGAAGAAAATCGCCGAGGATTTTTTTCCTGGGCGGCACTTGCTTCAACTGGTTGGCTGATTTTAATTTTTGGCGTTTTTATTCCTTCATTTTTAAATTTGAAAACCATGCTGCATTTTATTAGTCATTGGTCATTAGCCTTAGTGGGAATATCTTTAGGGATGTGGCTGTTGTATCCCGAACTTGTATTTAAAGGAGGGCGCTATGTCGGCGTCTTTAAGCATATTCCTCACATGGTGACCTGCGCCACCTTGGGAGTTGTGTTTACATTAGGGCGCTTGTCTGAAGTGACAAGTGGCTTCAAGAGATTACTTTTATTGATGGGAATCGGTCTTAGTTTTTTTTCACTTGTGTTGACAGGAACACGCTCGGCTCTTTTGGCCGCTCTTTTTGCCGTTATGTTGTGGGTATTGAAATTGCCTTCTTGTAGGCCGGCTATTTCGTATTTTAAGTACTCGTTACTTTTATTTTTTGCCGTCGTTTTGCTGTTGTTCGGTAAGTCAATGGGCTCGTACGCTTACGGTATTGCAACAGGAAAGCAGGCGCTCTTCGAGCGAGAAGCTCAGGATGGTGTTGCAAGTCGCTTCCTTGAAATTGAAAGAGGGTGGGGCTATTTTCAAACAAGCCCTTGGATTGGGAGGGGGCTGCTTGCAAAGTTTTCAGGTAATGAGGGTCTCGATGTCAGGAGTTACAATTCATTTAAGGACCCCCATAATATTTTTGTATCAGCAGGAGTCGTTGGGGGGTGGCCATTTATTTGGTGGACGGGGATTTTTTTGGTTCTATTGATGGGCTTTGCGATCAAGGCGCTAACTTCAGAAAATGCAGGGCTTCATGTCATGGCGATTTACATTTTAGTCCAAATTCCGATTCTAGTTATCTACCACTGGCATTTGTCCCTCGGGGGGATGGCTGATCGGATTTATTGGCTGGTGTTTGGTTATTTGGCCCTCGCCTCCGAGAGCCATTCAAATGAATCTCGCGATTTTTCATCCGCCACTGGAAGACTTTAGTGGCGCAAAAGAGTAGAAGCACTCCGCTAGCAACTGCGATTTTTGACGAGTAGTGAAAGGCAATCGCGTAGACCCCAATCGCAAAATATAAGAACGGGAGACTTTCATAGAAAAGATAATCGAGTCTCGATTGGCGGTTTTTATAGCGCATTCTCATAACTACGAGCCCGCAAATTATAAGAATAAATGCAGCGTTAATAACAAATAGATTTGGGCTGTCGGCGGCGAGAGTGTATGAACCTAGGGCTAAATAGACAAAGGGGCGAGATTCATAAATGAAATTGTCCCAACCTCTTAGTTTTAGTTCCATAAATTATTTTGAACTTTCGCGAATGAATTGAGTGAGGTAGTGCCGAACCATGTATTCGATCTTTATAGTTTGACCTTTGTAAGTCCAAAGAAGCTCTTCAAAGGCAGCCCAACGAGCTTCAATAATATTTTCTTCCATCATATTGGCGTTGGCATTCGATGCCGCAGAAGTGTCTGTCGTGACTCCGGGAGTTGGGATATAATTTGTACCTATAAAGTTGAAACGTACGCTGATTTGGCCTGGTGCTTTGAGAGAAAAAATCATTTTAAAGCCATTTCGAAAAAGCATGAAGTCAGCATGAGTTTTTGCGATCCCGTATATTTTAATGCGGCCAAGCGCTGAAGACTTAAGGTCATTGAAGGAAGTCGAAGCATCAACGAATTCAGTTTTTAGAGCGAGCAAAAATTGGATAGACTCTGTAACCAGAACGCGCTCTGGGTCGAATCCAAAACTCATATCTACAAGACCAGACTCCTCCATTTGCTGTTCGGATTTTACAAGATCTTTAATCCAGTTAATTTTTTCCATCGGCCCTCCAAATGATGCACGTTACCATTGTTTGCGGTCGCCTGGATTTTTGTCAAGAGCTCCGTTTAAACGTGCTGCGCTAAAAGCCACTAAATTGAAAAGCTAGTGCGGCTGTGGGATTCGGCGCGTACATCTTTTCAAAGCCTTGGTACAACCCGAGGACAAAGGTGATTGGCAGCATATATCCCACGGTGGCCTCGTAGTGCGCTTCAACTCCGCCCCCTCCAAATATACGACTGGAATCAATCACATCGTATCGAGTATTAATGGCATCGTAGGCTCGGCCATCAGACGATACTGCATCGGCGACCAAGGCCCCCCAAAGGCGTCGTGAAAATATCGGTGTTGTTCCTTGGCCGCGGTATATATTCAAAACTGGAAACCGGTACTCAACGCTACTGTTATACATATTTCTTCCGAAGAACTGACCTGTGGAGTAGCCTCGAGCGAGGAATTTTGTGGAGAGGTCGTTTCCTGTAAAGTCCATTGATTCAGTTTGTGAACCATAGATGGAGCTAATTTTTTCTGGTGTGTAAAGAGCGCTTGCACGAAACATGAGGGCGTGGAGTTTTGGTAAAAACTTTGAAAAATAGTAGACGCCACCGATTTGAAACTGAGAGTGAGACATGAGATTTTGACCTTCGATGTAGTTAACGCCGAATAAATAGACCCCGCCCCCTTCTTGTGGAGTGAATTGCTCTCCTCCTTGGCTGATTTTTTTAAAGACGAGGCTTGCATAGGGCCCTGTACGGGTCGTTGATGGGCTTCCTGTGACAGTTCGCTGTAAATATCTCCAGCCAACCTCTGTGCCAATGTTTTCACTGAACGCCCAGGTGTCTGGATCCACAGCAAGCGAGGTCAACGAATCTAAAATGAGATTCTCTTTAGTTACTAAATATGAATGCGATTGAGAGGCCGAAAGTTGAGTTGGAAGGGGGGTTACGGAATTTAAATAATTGAGAGACCAATCTGCGCTTTCTAAATAAGTGTTCCATGCGACCATGGCGGAGTAAGTATGTTTTTTCAGAGGATCAAAGCCTGAAGTCAGAACTTGAAATTCCACGCCGCCTTCTGGGGAACTCCAAATAAACGGAATCCAGTACTGAGGCCATAAGTATTTACTGGCTTTATAATCTGAGACTTCAAAGGTCAGCGGGGTTGGGCTTGGGGGGCTCGCTTGAAGCAGGTCTTCGTAGCGATCGACGAACATTCTATCGATGGAAGGCAGTGCTGGGGGAGTTTTTTCCCAGACAGTTTTATCAATAAACTTAACCTGAGGACCTTGCGAGGTCATAACTGTGAGGTAAATACCCTCACTGTCAGGATCCATAGTCGCCGTACTGACCATTGTGAGAGTGTGTGTGATGGGGCGTGCAGATTTGAGATCAGCACTAGCTAGATAAAGATTATGGACGCCGTTGTTCGAGGCTGTGAACATCAGGCCCCGTTTTGAAAAGGAGGGAAAGCGTGCTTGTAGATAACCTGAAAAAAGCGAGGTGATCGTATTGTCTTTAAGACTGAGGACCTTTAACCCCTCCTCTCCCGTTGCGGATCTGAGGGCAAAAACGATTGTTTCATTATCCAAGAACACAGGAGACGAGAGGCGTTCTTGTATTTTTGGGATATAAATGATTTTGGCTTTGTCTGTTTTTAAATCAAAAATACCTAGTTGCGTTTTTCCACCCTCAAGTTTGATGAAGACGATTTTGTCGTCATTTGGCGAAACAGAGGGCTCGCGCGCGCGAAGGGATTTTGTTAGGTCTTGAGTTTTGCCAGTTGCAACGTCATACGAATAGAGATCAGAGTAGCGTTCAATGCGATTTACGTAGTGAAGGCGGTCGTAGACAATTTTTGGGGATTTGTGAAACCAAGAAATTCTTTGGATGCTTCCGGACGGGGGGCCGTCTTCATCATGATTTATATTCGTGACGACAGGCTCGTCATCTTTCTTTATTTCAGCCTTAATTTTTTTAATTAGGAGATTTGTCTCTGGATCACGAACAAATATATCCAATTGTCGATCACCTTTGTAGTCGACAGCCAAAAGGGCCAAATATTTCCCGTCACCACTGATAGACGGAGCTGATGAATACTTAACCTGTAGTGGAAGGTCTTGCAGGTTCGATAGAGAAGACTCCCTAAGAAGCTTAAGTTGCTCCTCAGCACGATAGTTGGTTTCAGACAGGGCCTTATCGTAGGCTCCTTGATAGTTGTCATGGAGAAGCTCTTCCGCAGGCGAGGTAATAAAATAAGGAACTCTCGAAGAGTGAGCAAAATTAAGTTGACCCATAACCTCGTTGCCGTAGTCGGATACGGCTTGACTCCAAAAGAGCGAGCCGAATAAGTAAGGGCGTGATCCTTCGGGCCACGAGGGAAGCGACTCATTCGCTTGAGCGACATCAAAGTTAAAAAGCTTTTTGTCGTTGACCATCGCGCGAATCACAGCTTCTTGATAGAGTGATTTTGTGCGACCACCATTTTTTGTTATAGAGCTCTCTACCTGGACCGCGATGCCTTCTTTCCACCAATTCGGTAAAAGTATATTGGGTGCCACAATATTTCCGAAGATATTCCTCAATGGTTTGAACACCCCAGTTGCAGGCTCGAATGTCAGGATGTGAGTATATTCGTGGGCTAGAAACTCGAGGGCCCAGTCTTCAGATTCACCCAAGCTTTCTTGTGGGCCCGGAAGCACAGGATAGGCCATGATATGAGGGTAAGGAATTCTAGTGGCGTAGCCATTCGTCGCGTCCGTTTTGTCATTTATTATAATGAGGGTTTTTTGGGGGCTTGCTTTAAATATAGGCACAAGGAGAGCGTGCACTTCTTCGATCTTTTTGGCATAAAGCTCCCCAAGTTCTTGCTGCTCGGCATTATAAATAATTTCAAAATGAGGAGTTGAGATGGTTTTGTAATTCCAATGAGTCGGAATCTCAAGCGCTACTCCATATATGGGGGTGAGAGGAAGAGTGAAGAAAACGAGAACAATAAGAAAGGAATTTTTCAATTTCATTGGCTCAGTATCACCGCATGGCACTACAACATCAATCGAAACAAGTCTTTGATATGGTTTGACAATGAGCTGTCATGCACTAAAGTTTTAGTGTTTGAAATATTTAAGGAGGAAGAACAATGTTTCGTAAATTGACGTTCGCATTTGTTGCAGTTGCCTTGGTTGCTGCGTGTGCTAGTAAAAAGAAATCAACTGATGTTGAGTCATCACCAGTGACACCAACCACAGATACAGCTGTTGAGTCGACACCAATGAGCTTCGACGCAACGGGCAGTGATAGTGGTAAAATCCCGGGACTGGAGACTGTGCATTTTGATTATGACAAGTCTAATGTCACGGCAGATAACAAAAAAATTCTTCAGGCAAATGCAGAATGGATTAAAAAGAACACCACTTACAAAGTACAGGTTGAAGGCCACTGTGATAACCGTGGAACGATTGAGTACAACTTAGCCCTGGGCGAAAGACGAGCGAATGCTGTAAAAGCCTACTTGGTAAGTCTAGGCGTTCCGACGGCACGTCTGTCTATCATCAGTTACGGAAAAGAAAAACCAATTGAACAGGGCGATTCGGAAGCTGCGTTCGCAAAAAATCGTCGCGCGAACTTCCTTCCGGTTCAGCAATAGTTTTTAGAAATCGAGGGGCTACGGGGTGAAAGGATTATTACTAGTTTGCGTTTCACTACTGACACTTCTTGCGTGTCAAAGCACCCCGAAACCTATCGAAGAGTATACACTAGCGAGGGCTGCAATTGAGTCAGCCCGAGCGGTTCAGGCCCCACGGCATTCGCCCGGGTATTGGCATCAGGCAGATGAGGCCTATCGTCTAGGTCGGCTGTCCTTTAAAGATCGAGACTACAATCGAGCACGAGAAGAGTTTATCAGAGCCCGTGCAGCCGCAGAAAAAGCAGAAAATTCAGCTCGATTGATCCGTCAAAAAACAGGAGATGTTTTATGAGATTGGTGCTCTTGGCTCTTGGTATGTCCGCACTTCTGGCAGGATGTTTAAAGACACGCAGTGATGTGCGTGAGGTAGAGCAAAAGCAAGTGATTCAGCACGAGGTGACAAAGTTACAACGAACCAATGCTGATGCTTCGAGCCGCTTTTTGGATATCGAAGAAGACATGCGAGGCCTCCGAGGCCGTATCGAGGTCATTGAGCATAGAAGTGGACAAAGTAATCAAGAGGCCGAGGGGGTAAAGCGTTTTACTTCTGAACAGTTGGCAGACACAAATAAAAAAATGCTTCTTTTGCAAGAAGGCCTGGGAGCGATGGAAAAAAATCTGTATCAGTTGACTGCAGAGGTTAATGCCTTGAAAGCAGAAAAAGCGGCGATGGTGGCTCAGGCAACAGCCGCACAGGCGAAGGCATCGGCCGAAGCTAAAAAAAGCAGTTATGAAATTGGGCAAGAGTTTTTTGATCAGAAAGATTGGAAAAAAGCGATTCTAAATTTTCAAAAATATCGTGACGAAAACCCAAGTGGAAAGAAGTTTCCAGATGCAACCTACAAGATGGGAGTTTCGTTTCAAGAGTTGGGAATGAAAGATGAAGCTAAAACTTTTTACGATGAGCTGGTCGGTAAGTTTCCAGCTTCCAATGAGGCCAAAAAAGCGAAAATTCGCCTTAAGAGCCTAAAAAAATAAAAAGAGATAAATATGGACCGTGTTTTAGCTATCGAAACCAGTTGTGATGACACCTCAGTAGCTGTTGTGGATCGCAGTGGTTGGGTGCACTCGGTGGTTTCTGCAAGTCAAGACCTTGCGCACGAACCTTATGGCGGAATAGTGCCTGAGATTGCCTCTCGCAATCATTCAATGGCGTTAATTCCCTTAATCGAAGAGGCTTTAAAAAAAGCCCAAATGACCTGGAATGATATTGAAGGTATAGCAGTCACAAATCGCCCAGGCTTAATTGGGGCGTTAATTGTGGGCCTGGTAACGGCCAAGAGCCTTGCCCAAGCAAAGAAGATCCCTTTTATTGGTGTTAATCATTTAGAGGGGCATTTGCTTGCTCCTTTTTTAAGAGACGCGCAGTATTCACCGCCGCAAGATTTTGATTATCCCTATGTGGGGTTGGCAATCAGTGGTGGACATACGAGCCTTTATCATATTTTGGGCACAGGTGAGTATCAGGTCTTAGGAGCCACAAAAGACGATGCTGCGGGCGAGGTATTTGATAAGTTTGCAAAAATGCTTGGGCTCGGATTTCCAGGAGGGGTCAGAGTTGATCGCGAATCACTGGGTGGTAACCCGCAGGCTTACGAGTTTCCGCGTAGTATGATTAACGATGACAGCTTTGATATGAGTTTTTCTGGGTTAAAGTCAGCAGGGCAACGAATGCTTGAGCAGTTGGGACCAGAGGAAGTAAAAAGAAATTTATCTGATCTTTGCGCCTCTTTTCAGGAAGCCATTGTGGATGTTTTAATAGCCAAGCTCGAAAAGGCCGCAAAACAATATAAATCCAAAAGAGTCATTTTAACGGGTGGTGTGAGTGCAAACACTCGACTGCGCTCGCGGGCTCAGGAGTGGGCTCAAAAAAAAGGATACAAGTTGGTCATTCCACCGCTGCGATATTGTACAGACAATGCTGCCATGATTGGTTATGTCGGTGTTTTAAGACTCAATCGTGGAGAGTTTTCGAATATTGATCTTGGACCTTCACCACGAAGTCTCCCTCAAGATTTTAGAAGTCTCAAATGAGCACAGCCAGAGAGCGCTTACGACAAGTGCAGGAGACCTTGGGGATTGGGGCCAAAAAATCCTTGGGCCAAAACTTTTTAGTCAGTGATGTCGTGATCGAAAGAATCATCAATAAAGTAAAGTTTTTTAAGCCTGATATTTTGATTGAAGTCGGTCCAGGAACAGGCGCATTGACTCATTTTTTGCGACAACTCCCTTGTCAATTTAGAGTGATCGAGCTTGATACAGTTCTGGCTCAATACTGGAGAGAACAGGGCTTGAACGTGATTGAGGCTGATGCTCTGCAATTAGATTGGCGGCCATTATACGAAGGCGAGGGTCGAAAAGTTTTTGTTAGCAATTTGCCCTATCAAATTTCGTCGAGCATTGTGATTGAACGCTCAATGGATCAAACGGGTTTAGATAATATGGTTTTGATGTTTCAGAAAGAGGTCGCGCAAAGAATTGTTGCAAAGCCCAGAGCAGAAAACTACGGAATGCTTTCAGTAATTGCACAGACTTTTTGGAAGGTAGAAACTGTCTCAGAAGCTGGACCGAGAGACTTTGATCCCCCTCCTCGTATTGCATCTCGAGTTCTGGCTTTTACGAGCAAGAAGAGACCTATGGCAACCTCAAAGGCCTTTCTTGGTTTCGTCAAAGCAGCCTTTGCTCAGCGTCGAAAGCTACTTAAGAAAAATGTTGCTATACTTTGCAGTCAAAAGGGAATAGCTGAAGAGCAATTGATTGCTTGGCTATCCGAGATGGGTTTTAAAGAGACGGCAAGGGCAGAAGAACTCGCTCCAGAGCAATTTGTCGAATTATATAGAAAATTTGGTTTTGAGCTATGAGCATTTTGATTATTCAAGAAAATAAAAAGGCCCGATTTGACTACGACATCGTAGAAACTTTTGAAGCGGGTTTAATGTTGACCGGGAGTGAGGTTAAGTCTCTTCGTGATAAGAATGTGCAACTTAAGGATTCTTATATTTCGTTTCGTGGCGATGAGGCATTTTTACAAAATGCTCATATTAGTGAGTATAAGTCGAGTAGCTATAATAATCACGAGCCAGAGAGATTGCGTAAGTTATTGTTAAATCGAATTGAGCTTGAACAAATTTCTGCGGCTCTTCAAGAGCGAGGGCTTAGTTGCGTTCCTTTGAAAATTTACTTTAAAAAGGGTCGTGCTAAACTAGAAATCGCTTTGGTTAAGGGGAGAAAGACCCATGATAAGCGCGAGGCAATCAAGAAGCGCGACGTCGAAGCGCAGATTCGATCGACACTACGTCGGTCTCGATAGGCTCCTCTTTGTTTTCGAATTTTGGGCCCTTGCGAGATAAGGGCTGAATACTAAGATCTTCGAGCGGCAAATCGTGAAGTCCAAGCCGAGATCTTTTGATCAAAATTAAGTTTTTCCAGGCGGCATAGGCTTCGCGGTTTTGTTGATCGATAGAAAGTTTTTCTATTAATTTGAGCTCCGCCTCGGTGTTGGCTTTTAAGGAACGATAGAAGTAATCATAAGTAACAGCTAAGTCTTTAAAGTCATCATCTTTTGAAACCCGATAGTCTGGAATATGCCAATTTCCATACATGAGCTCTTTCATGTGGGACTCGAGTCGTAAAAGCGGTGCAATTAAATTTTTGGTAACAATGGAGCCGATCAGCAAACTCAAACCGGAGATAAAACCTAGACTTAGGACCATAAAAATTGCAAGCCAGACGACCTCTCTTTCGAGATGTCTCACCAGGCTAGGATTAGTATCGTACGCCAGGCTTTTAAATAATTCATAGTTCTGACTGATAAAGTAGTAAGCTGGCGCAAAGAAGATGAGAGTGCTGCCGACAACGGCCGTCATAAGAAAGAAAATATACTTGTATTGAAATGCCTTATTCAAAATTGTCTTTTGAGGCTTTGCATTCGACTTGCGCGCTTGAGATTCGTAGATTCTTTTTCCGTAAAGCATATACACTTATCGACAGATTGTGTTTTCTTTGAAGTCCAATTATTCTCATAATGAGTCAAAAACCTTATCGAGGGGGTGTTCAGTGCGACTTTTGTCGAGTAAAATTAGTTGTTTATCGTCCGGTTGCCTCTCGATGATAATTTTTTTAGGTGGTTGCCAAATAGTAACAAAAAGGGCAGAAGGAACGGCCGCTGAGACCTCACAGCCACTCTTGGTCGACGAGAAATACAGCTTAACGGCGGATCGAAAACAATTTGAAGAACTTCGTAAAGAAGTGCCAGAACAAAAGAAAAAGGAAAACGATGAGCTCGCGTTGCTCACGCAGTTTTTTGCGGATACAAACAAGCCCCCTTCAGAGATACGCTCTAAATTCGATCAGCTGCTAAGAAAGAAAAGAGAGGTTTTTCAGAAAGACATGACCAAGGAGCGTGAGTTCTATGTTAGAGAAGAAAAAAAGAGACGCGATATTTTTACTAAAGAACTTGAGGCGGAGCGAAAGGACTTTCAAGGACGCAAAGTTGGCCGAGAGGTGCGATCGGAATTTTATGACCAACTAGATGCAAAAAGAAAAGATTTTTTTTCGAGTGAGAGGTTAAAGCGTGATGAATTTGAGGAAGCCACGCGAGATAAAAGAAAAAACTTTGAAGATTATGCCAGAGAAAAAAACAACGAATTTAATCAGGAAATGAGGGCCTACACCAAACGTTACGAAGAAATGAAAAAGAGTGCTCCTAGTAAATAAGTTAGCGAAGCAAATATTCAAACCAAATCCCGACGCCGAATATAAATGCAAAAATTAAAATTCCAAGAACGTATTTCATAGAATCCCTTTGCTTCTAAAACATTTCTAAGATTTTATTCTCGAGAAGAACTCTCTATGTAAATCCATTGTAATGGAAAACAGTTTTCCTTCGATGAGGCTTGATGATGTATTTAATTCGACTCCAAAAGTTTGCTTTGAAGGTTTGGTGGCGAATGTTTCTAGTTTGTGGTGGCGAATAATTCCTTCAACCTCGAGGGGTTCGCGATTTCCAACAATCAGGTGTGCTTTGATTTGATCACCCGCCTGCAAAACAGGAGAAGAGGCAACAAGGACAACGCGACATCCACTACTGCTAAGATCAACGATGTCCGTTGTGAGTTTTGCTTCTTGCTTGTTAAGTTCAGAAATTAGAAATTTGGCGGGATATTTTTCTGGAATTTTTATCCGGTAGCTTTGCCGTCTTTGCAAATGAAAAAGGGGTGAGTTTATTTCTAGGACCACCTTTTCGTGCTCAATTCTAGCAAGGGCCTTAAAAAAATATCGCTCGCCGCCTATAAAAAACTGGCAGACAAGGTCTTTTCCGCTTTCTGGAGTATTGAGTCCAAAAGGGACAGAACAAATCAACTGACTGCGGGGGGTCGTTCTATCAACGTTGAAGCGATAGATTTCGTCGGGAACTCCCTTGGCCGCGATTTCAACGCGAGCCGCAGCCAGATCTTTAAAGAGGCGCAGGCGCTCTTGATCGTTTATTTTTGAGAACATATCGGAATTTTGACTCATACTTGGATAATACCTGAAATTTTTTAAAAACGCTCTAACTGTTGATTAAAGATGGATCTCAATTTAATTCGCCCAGATCTCATAAAAATACTCAGACTCGCCGAAGGTCCAGCCGATAAGAAAGGAAGAAGGCTTTTCACGATCGAAAAGTCAGACAGGGAGGGAATAAGTGCTTTTGATAAATACAGCTTTGCGCTCAGAATTTATCTTGTACAGGGAGCTTCGTGAGTTGGTTCTCCATTCCGAGACGGGACCTCCTCACTGATCAATTCTAGAGTTCGATAAACAACCTAAGAAAAAAAACCACGAAGATTCGTGGTTTTTTGTTTAAAAACCCATTCAGAAAGAAGATTTAGTAAAGTAAGCTTTCGATATGTCGAAAGTTATTTTTGTTATTCTTGGATTTGTTGTAAGTTTGAGCCTTTTTCCAATCCAATCTGAAGACCTTTTTATGTATTTGGCCCTTGCTCGTGAATACTTTGAAAATGGCAGATTTCCAGTGAGAGATCCCTTTCTGCTCGCAGATACAAATTCATGGACAATTATGCATCAATGGTTGTCCTATTTTATATTCTATGGACTTTACCTTCTCGGCGGTTACTCCGCGATTATTATGGCAAAGGTGGGATTCATTATAAGCATACTCTCCTTTCCACTTTTTTGGTTGCGAAAAAACTGGGCTGTCGTGTTTTTTTGGGGCTTGTCGGTTTTGGTTGGGTCCTTAGCGATGTCGTTTCGCCTTGTTGAAAGAACCTCATTATTTTCTGATGTCTTTGTAACACTCACTCTTGGAATTTTGATTAAGGAAGTAGAGTCCCCAAAGAGGTGGAAATACCTTTTACCGGCGATTTTTTTGTTGTGGGTAAATTTACATCCGGGGTTTCCGACGGGATGGGTGCTTTGTGGCTTGGCCTTAGTCGCGAGTGCAAAAAAATGGCGGACAAAAGAATTTTGGCATTTGGCATTCGTTAGTATCGGATCGGTTTTAGTATGTTTGGTAAACCCACGGGGATTACAGGGAGCATTATATCCTTTTGTATTTTCACAACAGGAGGGGAAGCTCTTTCGAAAGTTATACTACGAGTGGTTTCCAACTTTCGACCCCCTCTTTTTTGGAACCAGCAAACACTGTTTATTCTAGTTTTGATTTGTTTAAATTTATTTTTGATGTACCGAGCAAGAAAAACTCTGCCGCTCTTCGCGATTTTAGCCTCGACTTTTATTATTTTTTATGGCCTTTACGCCATTCGATTTGTGCCGACCATGACCTATGCTCTCGTCTTATTAAATACATCCCTGGCATTGAGGGGCACCTGGCAGGATGGATATAAAAGGGCGAGTTTTTTTCTGGCAATGGTAGCGCTTGGTTGGTCCTTAAAGAATGCCTATTTTGGTTATGATATGATTTCAGGTCATCGCGAGGTTGGCTTAGGTATTGATCAGAATATTATGCCGGTTGCGGCTGCGGCGCTGCTAAAAGGCGATCAATTCAAAGGAAACATTTTTAATTCGCATATGTTCGGCGGCTACTTGGCCTGGAGTTTGGGGGAAAATAGAAAAATCTTTTATCATGGTTTCGTGACGGACACGCAGTTTTATCTCAATGAATATGCAGGCTTTTTTAGAAGCCGTGAACTTTTTGATGTTCTAGTTGAAAAGTACCAGATAGCTGTCTTTGTTTTGGATCGTTTTGCTGGCGGTGAGCCTCTAATTAAGATACTTGTTGAGCACCCTGGCTGGACGCTCTCCTATAAGGACTCCGCTAGCCTAATCTTTGTAAAAAATAAATAAGTTAAGAGGTTCTATGTCATCGATCAACCCCCACTATACATTTCATTATTCACAGCCGGACGAGTATCACTTTTCGCATGACTCTGTTTTTTTATCGCGGCGTATTTTTGAGCATTTAACCGAACTCGATCTCGCGAATTTTCGCGGCTTAGATATTTGCTCGGGTTCAGGTATCGTCGGGATGGATCTTATATTTCATCGTCGCGCGGCAGGGCAGAGTGTACCTGCGTCCTTTGATTTTATGGAGATTCAAAACGCCTACAGGTCTCACTTTGAAGAGAACGTAAAAAGACTCGGGCCACTCAGCACTAAATTGAATTTTGTAAATCGGAATTATAATGATTTACAAACGCCTGAGTTTTCAAAAGTGTACGACCTCATTGTAACCAACCCTCCTTATTTTTTCACCTGGCAGGGCAAGCTTTCTCCGTCCGAGTTTAAAAATCGGTGTCGCTTTTTTATCGATTCTGATTTAAAAAATCTTTTACTAGGAATAGCTGCTGGTCTAAAAGAGACAGGGGTTTGTTATTTGCTGCTTCGCGATTTGCCGGAGCACAAATGGAATGTGCTCGAAGAAACTCAAAAAATTTGCGCTGGCCATTTGGATATGACCGTCCTTGGTGATGTTCGGGGCACGCATTTTCTCAAATTGACGACTTTGGGCCGCTTACTGACAAAACTGTAGACACTTGAACTCTCACAAATTGATTCAAATCTTTTTCCAACTGGCACAATAGGTGCATGAGGAGAGCAATTAGTAGATGTAACAGTTATAAACGAGTGAAGATGCAGAATCGACCGGGACCAGCCATGTTAAAATTAATGTCCTACATTTCAATTCTTTTAACTTTCTTGGTGCCACTCGGGGCACTTGGGACGTCTCCACGCGAAGCGGCTTACTTGTCGTTTGAAGAAAAAGTTATTGCTGGCTATTCTTTACTTGCCTATAAAAAATCTGAGACCGAAAAAGCGCAAATTGCTAAGCGAGCATTAAATTACCTTGTCAAATCACTCGAAACTCAACCCAAAATGGTAGAAGTTAAAAATTTTTCTGAGTTTTTGACCCATTTTCGAGGAGAGTGGCCAAGATCTGGCGATTTAGGGGTTGAACTCGAAAAAATTGAGTCAATGCCAAAACGTGGAATATTCCAATACCGCTCTCAGAGTACAAGGACTCAACGGCAGATTGATCAATATTTGCAAAAGCATATGCTCCTTATGGCATCTTTGCTCATGAGTGTTGGCGACTTGAAAATATTTAGCGACGATTTTATTGCAAAACAAATTGAGAAATTTGACTCCGTTGGAGAGCAAATCTCGATGTCCGGGTTTGGTGCAATTAAGGACCCCGCTACTCGGATAGGACTTCAGGTTCTTTTTAATGAATATTTTGGGCGCCAGTCTTTGGATTCAAAAAAGTATATGTTGATGGCTCTTATGCAAGAAAACTTGAATTTGAACGAGGAGCGAATCCTAGAGATTATGATTCAGAACAGTGGGCCTCAGTTTCAAAAACTACTTCAGGTTGTCACGCGAAACGGCGGCTTACCTAAAGAACTTAAGCAGTCTTTTAAAATGCTAGAAAGCGCTGTTCTTGAGGTGCCAGGGTGGCAAGTTGAAGAAATTATGGCTAGAGAACAAGACAACTATAAATTTATATATTTTGAAAAAAAGCCTTTGGGTGTTGGAACTATGGCACAGGTTCACAGAGCAAAGATTTTATTGGATGGCAGGAGGCAGGATGTCGTTGTTCGATTTATAAAGCCAAACATTGAACAACGAATTCGTGATGACCATCGAATTTTAACTGAAGTGGCAACTCTTATTGATCAAAATATAGAATATCAGAGAACCGGTGGCCCCAAAATGAGTCCACTTATCGAAGATATTTCGGAGACAGTTCTGGCAGAGCTTGATCAAGAGGCAACTGTAAAACGTCAAATAATAGCTCGTGCTTCTTATGAAGCCACGAGCTTTTATAGTGAAAGCGATTATAAAAATGTCATTCGTTTTCACGTGCCAAGGGTCTTTCTTTCTAAGAACGCTTCGAAGATAATGGTTCAGGAAATGTCAATTGGGCAGAGTTTGGACAAAGCCGCTGACGCCTATAAAGAGACTATTCCAAATCTAAAAAGGGGTGTTGTTGAGGCAACGGCTAAATTGTGGGCAAAGGAAGTTATATTTGGTAAAGGCTTCTATCATTCTGATCTGCATCAAGGAAATTTTCTAGTGCGAGTTACTGATGAGGCAATTCATGTCAACCTACTCGATTTTGGTATGGGCGGCCAGCTAAGTAGTCAAATGCAAAAAAGGTTTATGCTCCTTGGAGCTGCGGTTGCACTAAAAAATGCTGACCTTATTGCCGAGTCTTATTGGGATATCAGCGAAACTGGAAAAAACCGGATTACCAAGGAAGAGTTTAAAACAGCTGTTCAAAAGAAGATTCAAGAGTTGAATAGTAGCAATACCAAAATGGGGAGCGAGGCGTGGACTGGGTGGGCTTCAAATCAAGGAATCAAATTGCCTTATGATCTAATAAATTTAAGCAGGGGGAGGGTTATCATAAATAACTCGTTGGCAGAAGCTGGAAGCAGCGAAACAATGACTTCGATTGAAAAACTGCTTGTAATCCACAACCCGGTAAAAACAGCAACCGCACTCGTAACATCTGCTCGAGAATTAAAATTAAAGAAGGACACCCCAATCCCTATAAAATCCTGCGCAGCGATGTTTTGAGCGGGGCTCAAGACCCAAACTCATGGAGTGCTTTTTCTTTTCGGATTTCTAATATAAGCTTCTGGCGCCAGGAAACCAGGGGCGCTACATCCAATTCAATCCATAGTCAATACTAATTATCCACTATGATCTGTAATTCTCTATTACTGTACAATGGGCCTCGGGCTGGGTTACCGCCGCGTGTTCGTGAAACCTCTCTACAAGCAGTCGCAATAGCAACTCAGGATCCCCTCTTGCTACGGGGTCTTTTTGAAAGCTGAGGCGGAGCAACTCTTTACTTGGCTCGCACTCGGCTCTCCGGTATGAAGGACACACGAATTTAAGATGGGATAGGTTTCATGGCTTCACTTGTTACTAGAGTCACTTTATTTTGCATTTTTTTTGCTGGATTGAGTGTTCAGGCTCTTGTCACGACCGACACCCTTCCTGGTGGAATCAATAGTCCTGGTTTTCGTTATGGAATTATTGGCAATGCCCACGAGAGATACCTCGGCGATGGCACCCTTATGAGTCTTGGCGACGCTAAGTCTTTAGTTCTAGATACCGATTCAGTTAAGCGAATGAATCCTGATACTCAAAAGTTAATTGATGTCCTCAATAGTTTTGGTGACGGAGCACTGGGTGACAAACTCAACTTTGGGGTGCTTCGCGTGCGCACAATGCCTGAGGTTAAATATTTTGCACCCATTTTCTCTCGCGGCATTACCGACAAATGGACGGTCGCTTTTGGCTTTCCAGTTATAACATATAAAAATACAATTTCTATCACCCAGGAGTACTCTAATATTGCTTACTATCGTGAGCAATTTAAGGGATTGAGCCCTAGGATGGATGCTGCCTTTAATATAAACCTCGCTAAGGCGACCAATGAGGCTTTGCAGGCAAAAGGTTACAGGGCATTGAATCATCGGGATGAAACCTTTTTAGGAGATGTGCAATTCGTCAGTGTCTATAAGTTTTATGAAACCCGTAAAAGTGCGATGATCTACATGGCGATGTTGGGATTGCCGACGGGACCGGCTTATGATCCAAGTGATTTGATGGCGATAAATATTTTTGGCCGCACTACGCTCAGCAATATGGTGGCCTATTCTCATCGCATTGGCTCAAGGTTTTCGTTGATGCCATATGCGACTTATTTGTTGAATGTAGAGGACAAGGTTACAGCGAGGGTGCCCCTTAATGAAGAGGACTCTTTGCCGGATATCAATTCGGAGCAAACGGTATCGCGGTCCATCGGCAACACGGCTGTCATCGGCAGCAATGTTTTTTATGAGCTGAGTGACAGTTGGACTTTTGGCGCCGCTTACGAAGCTTTGCAAAAGAAGGAAAATCACTATAGGGGTGAGAGGGATTCTCGTTATGATTTGCTATCGAAAAATACCCAATCCGCTGCCCAGCGAGTGAAAGGCGAAGTGACTTACTCAACAGTAAAGTCATATCTTGATAAATCGGCGAAGGTTCCTCTGATGTTTTCTTTTGAAGTGTCTGATGTGATTGCGGGGATCAATTTTAGTCGTCAATTCCTACAAGAAATGAATTTGGTTCTGTTCTTTTAGAGAATGGGGATGGGTCTTATGAAAGTTAGTTTAAAAATTTTAATTTCTTTCTCCCTCGCTTTCGCTCTAACGCTCGCTCTCGGATCCTGCGCCCCAAAAGCGACGGACCGTCATTTTGAAAAACCTGAAACGGCATTCGCACCTGACTTAAAAGATGTTCGTTTGAATTTGCGTCTGCGTGAATTAGGAGAGGCGCCCCCAGATCTTCAATGGAAAGGGGTTATTTCGACCTCGTCTTTCTTTTCTCAGGCAGAGAATTTAATTAGAATTGGGGATGAAAACCAGCGCCCCAGTTTGCGCGACAAGGGTCTCGCTTGGATTCGTCGTTTCTACCAAGTGCCAAAGTCAATTTTGATGGCAGATATGGGGACCAGTCCCTACATCGGGCTTGCAGCAGCACAAGTTGAGCCCGAGGTTCAGGCGAAATTGAGCGAGATCCTTCTTCAGATGGAAGTGGCTCTGCCGATTGTTCAAATGCATGTTCTGGAGTTGGGAAAAAAATTGCCACCTCCATCTAAAAAAGGGATTGAGGAACTTTTAGCCTACGCAAAGTCTTTGATCAGAATGATACTTGTGAGCATTCCCCAAATGAATCTGCCTCCCCGCATTGCTGAGGGATTCAAGATTGAGCTCATTAAAAGTACAGATCTACTTTTTGCGACGGTAGATTCTTTATTGAAGCAGCTTCGTACCGCTAAAACTTTATCAGAATCAATTGCACTTGTTAACGTGGCCATTGATACGCTCAAGGTTCAGCTGAGTCCACAGTTCGCTCAGAGGATGGTGCAAGGAAAGAAGTTGGCTCTTGCTTTGGATCAATTGAAGGATGCTCAAGGTGCACTAACGGTGATTGTCGATGTATGGCTTATTTTAACTCCGAAGGAACGGCTTCAGCAATTTAAGCCAGTCAATGCGGAACTCTACAGTTTTCTTTTGAAGCAGTCTTTTTCTGAACTTGAGTGTCTTAGAACTCGAGGTTGTCTTGGAGGTCCGATAGACGGTATAGAAAAAGAACTATTTGTTCTGCCAAAGATTGAGCGATATGGGGTCGCTCGGCTAAAGGATCAGCTAACTGCTGAGGCTTTGAAATATGTCTCTGCTTCGATTGATAGTTTCGCAGGAGAGTTTATTCCAAAGGTTCCGATGATTTTTTCGGAGGAAATTCAAGTGGCTTGGCAGGTAAAAGCTTTGGGACTAGATACCGTACGAGGTGATTTTCAATCCTACTTACATCGAATTGCTACTGACTGGTCAAAGGCAATCCTCCCTTCGACCAATGGAAAAGTGCCAGGTTTTGAAACCGCTTACATGAGAGTTGGGGTCTCGCGCCATGCCGATCTTTCATTACAGGCTCTGGCCCAGCCTCTCAATTTGACGGGAGAGGTTGCGGGGGCGTCACTTTCTGCCAATGTTTATTTAATGGAAAATGCTCGACCGAAAGATGATTTGGCATTGCGAGCGGCTTTTTCTCAAATAAACAAGATCGTTGCATTTGGGGGATATCGTAATGCGAATGATACCTTGGTGCCAGCACTGCTTGCACCGGTTGCCCACAGAGGAGCATTGTTAGATATTGTGCACTTCGAAACGGTCAAAACTCCGAATTACTCTTATCGGGTTCCAGACCATATTTCTTTGCAGGATGCTTTTCTAGCTTCGCCAAGCATGAACTATGCGCGAAATTTTTCAGTATCAGGTCTGTCAGCCCAGATCAAGGGACTTAGTCAGTCATTACTATTTACCGCCGATTGGAAGCGCACCAGTTTTGATCGGCTTTTAGGGTCAATTAAAGCGCAGGATCTGGCTAAAGAAGTCAAAGATCCTTCTTTGCAGCAGTCGCTTTTTCCAAAAGACCAACTTTTTGCGCTCAATATAGGGACTGTTTCGGTTCTCCTTCAGGAGCTAAAAAAGAAAATGACGCCGGTATTTTTGTTAACTCTCGATAATAAGGTTCTTTGGGCGGATCAATATTTTGGAACGGACCAGGATATCCCTGTGATGGCAGGTGTTGTTGATATCAAAGAAGGAAAACGCATTGACTATGCTGAATCCCGAGAGGTTGCCAAGTTTGCTCTTGCTTTGGCTGAGTTTATCGAGGCCTTGGACGGGATTGAAAACACTCAATCTCCTATTCTTTTAAAGAGAAATGCAAAGGGGACTCGTCCGCTTGATTCTATCATTTCAGGCAGAGTAGACTTAAAGCATCTTGTTATTGCGCTTGCTAACTTTCTTGCAAAAAAAATGAAGACTCCGCAGTCACACGTTGACTTTGTTTACGATCTAAATCGACAGGCTGCTGTGAGTGGGGTGATCAGAGTCGAAACCCAAGCCTTTGCGATCAGAGCCCTTGTCAAAGCCTATGAGCTTTCTCGGATAGAGTCTTACTTATGGTCAGCCCAGAGCTTGTATTATGCCATGAATAAAAATCTCTACAGCGTTAAAAGTGAGTTCTATGTTAATAGCGATGGGACTGAACTTGATTTCCCAGACAAAATCACAACCCTTCTCGCTCTGAGCGAGCTGAAACCTTATCTGCCAGAGGAGAGTCGTCAGCAGTTGCAAAAGCTGATGGTCCCTTGGTTGGATGCTTTGGCTGCCTTGCGGTAAAGGAAATACTAGCCAAAAGTCATTGGTCAGGCTGCAATTCGCTCGAAGAAGTCCAGAAAGCTATTAAAGGCACTAACGCAGATGACTCCGCGAGTGAACTTCTTCATCCTAGATGTGGGCTCAATTTTTAAGGAGGTCTAAGTGAATAAGTTGTTATGTGTTTTCATTATCGTTTTGGGCGTGCAAGCAAACGCTGGTTTTTTAGCGGAACCTTTTGTTGGCTACGATCAATCGACTTTAAAGTACACTGATATAGGTGGAACCTCTAGTGGAGCAACAAGTTCAGGAATGGACTATGGGGCGCGACTTGGCTATCGATTTAATCAAGGTTTAGTTCTGGCGCTTGAGTACGCGGGTGGCAGTGGAAAAAGCAAGAGTGATACTGCTGGTTCAACAGATTCAGATTATACCAAAACAGCTATGGGTGCGATCATTGGTTATGACTTCGGACGTTTTAGCATATGGGGTGGCTACGGATTTTCAGATAAATTGACAATCAAGACCACGGGTCAAACTGACACCGATTATAGCGGTACCAATTTCAAAGTAGGATTTGGATATAAAGTTGTAAATCATGTTTCGGTAAATTTGGACTACATTATTCCTAAATATACCAAATTTACCAGCAGCGGAACCGAGTCGGATATTAGTACTGTTTTTTCAAAGTTTGAAACCTCGGGAGCTATGTTCTCGGTTTCATTTCCCTTCAGTTCTGGCAAATAGTTAGCTGCTAAAGCGGGCTATTGTCTGCTGCCCGGTGCAATCAAAGATCTACATAAAATCATTCGTGGACGGGGACTGGCATTGGAATCTTCCAAAGCCAGTCTCGTCGGCGTAAAAACGGCCTTATTTTTCAGGCATCAATATTGAATCTTATCTACATAGAATAGCAAAGCGCTGATAGGTCCCGCATAGGATGATTTTGAGGCTATGGAGACTGCTTGGTGTTCGCCCAATTCGTCACTATCTCAAAATGGGATTTAAAATGCAGGCGATACTCATACTATTATGTCTACTCTTTGGCGCGTGGAGCTACGCCTATGAGACTGATCAATACTCAGTGCCGCCAGGGCCTTTGGCAGACATCGGTGAGGACTTATCGAAATTTGTCTATGACAGATTGCAATTGGGGGTCCAAGAGATAAATCGTGAATTGGTGCAGTTGCCTAAGCAAATTTTAAAACTGGAAGCAGAAATTGCGAAGTTTCGTGAGATGCCTGCTTATGATCTTGATTCACAAAACTCCTTCAAGCAACGCTATCAAAGCGAGATGAATGAATTGGAGGAGCTAAAAATTAAATTGCATTTGTTGCAGACAGAGGCGGGCTTGGTTGCCTATCTGCATTCGAAATATTCTGCATCTATAACTTGGAATGAACAGAGAGATGGAGTTTTTGGTGCTGGACTTGAGTATACGCAATATCCCGAGAATAGTAAAAACGGTAAGACAGTTTTGTACAGTCAAAGTAAGTTTAAAACGATTTACTCATTAGCGGGTTTTCATCGACTCATTAGCCCTAGCTACTTTGTTTTTGCATCGACAATGAAGGTCTACGGAATTCAAATGGGAGTTGATAAGTTCGGTCACTTTTTGAATCAAGGTTACGAGTATTATGAAAGATATCAAAGTGCTCGCTCAGATCAATTATCGCATTCGGCGGCCGTGGAGACAGTTGTCGATTGGGGAGTGTCTACAGAAGACGGTCTTTTTGGGATGATCGTTGATGGAGTTTATTCAAATGCAGATTTGGCCGCGAATTTTGCAGGCTTTATTTTCTACGCAAATCTTTTTAACGATCTAACGTTCGAAGGTAAAAAGTATCCTCGAATTTTGGATAGGGATAAAGGTGGTTCTATCAGATGGAACGAAGCTCCGGAGAACTCCCAAGGGATTCTTCTTAAACGATTTATGTCGCCTCATCTGGATGAATCTCTGAACCCCTCAGTTCTCGAAGCACCTCAGAGATCTATTGTTCGAAAGGCCATACGAAGGCGATGTCTTAGCTGGATTCAATACAATCGGATGCAATCGGCAGCCCAAGTAAAAAAACTGACTGATTCGCTCTCTCTCTGGAATGGCTATAATTATGGTCATCGTGCAGAGGACACCTTGAGAATCGACGAGATTTGCAGCGATCTTTTTCCATAATAGCGCGGGCCATTTCGAACACTCTATTGGCTAAGGCCTAGTCCGGCTTGCCCACGTCAGGACTTTTTCTAAGGTACTTCATGTAATACGATGGTATTTCAAAAAAAATTCGGGGGGCAAATGTTCGTAAGTAGAAAAGTATTTGGTGTTTTGTTATTGGGTGCAATTGCTGCGGGCATGATTCGTTGTAGTGGAGGGAGCGGGGGTTCCGCATCGAGTGGTGACTATCTGACTTTGAGCGGTGCTATTAGCTTGAGTAATGGTTCGTCGACAACAACAGAAGAGTCGATTATTGCGCAGTCTGTGGATATAACTCAGTACAAGGTGACATGTTCGACAACCACCACGCCTGTTAAAACGGGGACTTCGGATATAGGTAGCGACGGCTCATTTACTGCAAAAATCGAAGGAGCAACAAATCAACCATTAACTTGCTTTTTGACTGATTCGACAGGAAAAAAGGCGGCTGATTTTTTAATTTCTGATTCATCTAGCAAAGATTTGAATGGCAATAATTCAACTTCTACCAATGCGACATTTAAGCAAAATGCATCTTTGGGTACAATCAACTTCGATCCAAATGCAGGCGAAGTGACTGTTCCGGTCACAAATATTGCAAGCGTCGTTTCGACTGAAAAGCCAGCCGCGGCAAGTGTGTTTGATCCAACAGGGTCATGGACAATTGGCGCTGTGGACTTTACATTGCCAACGGGAACCAAGTCCCCTTGTGCTTCCTCAGATAGCAGCTGCAAAGGTCCACAAGCCAGCCAACAGATATACTTTAAATTGTGGAAAGGAATTAAAACTGCAGACTCATCAGATATATATGGATTACAACTTTGGAATGGCCAAAGTAAGTTCACTTCTTGTGGTTCAGTGATAGGGTTGACATCAACGGCCAAGACTCAAATCGGCGTAGATTTTAGCGCCAATGGATCTGCTGATGCAATTTTTGGCTTTGCTACATCGGTTGCGAGTTTCACTGATTCTATTACAAGCACGACAGGTACCGTAAATTTGACAAGCAATTGGAAAATGAGCACCGCCAAGCTTCTTCACGATGTGATGCCACTTTGCGGACCACACGATATTACGGCAGGAAGTACTACTTATTCGAATGCCTGGGTTTGTGGTCCAGATAATAGTTCAGATTATCAGGCTCAATTGGGCGGTGGATGCGTAAACAGCTCGAACCAAAATGTTGATGTCCGCGATTGGACAGGAATCACTTGTGGGAGTGTGACGACGAATACTGATGGAATCAAGTCGAATACCTGCACCGGAAATGCGACAATCAATGGTGTTTCTACTGCTGTGACTTGCTCAAACAAGTGGGCCGTTGTAAATAGCTCGTATGTTGTTCAGCCAGCGGGGGACTTCAACTGGAGCGAACTCAGTGGATCTGTTGTTCCCGTAAATACGACCTGTGCTTCCGTTGCTAACGGTGGAAGCTCGAATGCATTAAAAATTGCACAGCTACAATGTTACGCAGAGTATTTTGATCGTTCGGGCTTCCGAAATGCCAATGCGTGCTTACCAAGGGTCGAAATGGACTGGTCAGCAACGACACCTACATCGTTCGAGAAAGTGGATTTGATTCGCCCAGAAGGGCTTATCTTCTTCGAGCAATTTAAACCATTCACGGATGGGAGTGGTGGATCGATGACAACTCGTCAAGAGCACTTCCAAGGTGTTCAAGTAAAAGACAGTTGGGTTAATTGCCGGGTGATCGAAACGGGGTCTTTGACAATCAAAAAGATAACGGATTCGAAAATGCTTGCGACTTATCAGTCCGCAACGATCACAACAAGCATCACAAAGCCAGCGTGCTTGGGTAAATTCACAGGGGCGCGCGAGACATTTGTTTTCTATCTTACGAAGTAGGATTTAATTCTTAAATTTTTGATAAAACAGGGGCAACAACGCCCCTGTTTTATTTTTAACGGATGCAATGATGAAAAGCAGACCCAAAAAGTTAAAACGCAATGGTGTATTGGGCCTCATAGCTTCAAGGAGATTTTAATTCTGCGTAGTTTACTGTCGCAAGTGTCAAAATGTCTATTTTTTGTTGGCACAATGCTTGCCTAAGAGTTTTGCAACGTCCGCATAAGCGGGTGAAACAAACCACAATGTCACCAGGGGGAAAGTTATGAGTTGGAAAGTTGGTCTATTATCAATCTTCGTATTGGCGAGCTCGGCACAAGCAAACGATTTGCAATTAGGAACGCCTGAGTACGGCGGGACAGGTTGTCCTGTTGGATCCGCCAGCGTTAGCTTGAGTCCCGATTCAAAATCAATCAGTATTTTATTTGATCAATATGTTGTTGAGGCAGGTGGTGCAAAATCTTTTGATAGAAAGAACTGCAATATTGCGATTCCCGTGTCGGTTCCGCAAGGATATAGCATATCGATATTTGCGATTGATTATCGAGGGTTTGTTGGAATTCCAGCAGGTGGCCGGGCGCAATTAAACGTGGATTATTTCTTGGCTGGAATGGGTCGTGGAATTCGTACGACCAAATCTTTTAGCGGGCCGGCATCATCGGACTACTTAAAGTCTGACAGTCTTGAAATGGAGGCTGTCGTATGGTCCTCATGTGGAGCCAATACGATTTTACGTGCAAACACCACCATGTTGGTACAATCAAACTCTCGTCGTGATCAAGCCATGGCGACTGTGGACAGCGCAGATGTCAATGCAGGTTTGGTTTACCATGTTCAGTGGAGAAGATGTCAGTAGTGTTTCAGGCCGGAGTGAGGAGGACTTCTCTTCTCACTCCTTTTTAAGGTAAGGAGAAACTGCAATGAAAACTAGATTTCGTTTCTTACTGGCATTTTCTATTTTGGCGCTATCGGTAATGGCAGATGCCGCTGAGAGAGAAAGACCACTCCGCTCTGGAAGGCCGAACCGTCGTGGCAACGAAAACACTCAAGTGGTTACACAGGTCGTCGTTGGCGCACCAGTCTATGGCGGGAACGGCTGCCCTCAAGGATCCATGCGCGTTGTTTTCTCTCCTGACAATTTATCTTTTAGTTTATTGTTTGATCAATTTATTGCTGAAGTAGTAGATCCGTCTGCTTCACCTAAGGACGTCATGGCTTGTGATGTTATCATTCCTCTGCAAATTCCAAATGATATGCAAATGACTATCACGCGAATCGATTTTCGTGGCTTTTCGGCGCTGCCGGAGCGCGCCCGAGGCGTGCTCCACTCGATGTTTAACTTTAGAGGCCGGGGCGACGGAGATCGCATGAATTTACGCTACATATTTAACGGTCCATTAATGGAAAACTATGAGTTATCAAGCGATGCATTAGCTCCTGGCGAAACAGAAACTTCGCCTTGTGGGGGCGCATTTCAGTTGCGAATTTTAAATCAGCTTCGTATTCACACCGCAAGAAAGGGCGAGCCTGCCTCGATCACCTTGGATAGCGTGGATGGATCCTCGGAAGCTACCTATTTCGTCAATTGGCAAGCCTGCTCTGGTCAGCGCAGGGTGCGTTGATATATTATTAAGATTTGATGACACCGATCCTGATCGCTTTTAAAAGTAAGATTATTACGAGCGTTCGGGGGACGGATATGGCTAAAGAACCAAAAGAGTTACAGTGGATCGAATCGTTACTGCCGACGGAGTATTTTCGCCGTCCGATGTTTGGTGGCTTTGCCTATTATTTCGAGGGCAAGCTGGCGATGGTCACTTTTGAAAGTGAGGGAGATCGAGTCTACCGCGGAAGAACCTATGACTTTGATCTTTGGAATGGCTGCCTCTTTCCTTTAGAAAAAGAACATCACGCAAAAGCGATCGATCTTGCGCCCTACTTAAGAAATCACCCCGTGCTAGGCAAGTGGCTTTACTTACCACAGCACACGGAAGAGTTTGAAGATCGTGTTGAGTTTTTATTAAAGAAAGTCTTTCGGTCTGGCTCCTACTGGGGAATTGTAGCCAAACAAAAAGACAAAAAATCAAAAGTCACCTACGAAAAAATTGACACCCGCAGGCCGCGAATGTTCAGTGACGAAATCAATCGGGCTGAAATCAAAGAAATAAAAAATATCTCGGACCTGAAAAATTTAGGACCAGCCAGCGAAAGACAATTCCTGAAGGCGGGCATAAAAACCCCTCAGAATTTCGAGAAAATGGGATGGAAAAAGGCTTTAGATAAGTTGGTCAAAGTAAATCCAAAAAATGCGCATTCAATTTTTGGTTATGCACTGTTCGGCGCACTTTGTAATAAAGAGTGGTTCCGTTTGTCTGAGGATGAAAAAAAAGCAGTGCGAGACTACGTTGTGCGGCTTCGCAAAAAAGCCAAGGCACGGAAGTGAGTTGTTAGTTCCGCTCATTTATTTTTTTTTGCCAATCGATTTCTTGCAGTTAACTCGGACTTGATTTTAGCGAAGTTCACTACTGACGTGCCCCACTTAAACGAGTTCAGAAAGTATGATATATTTTGGACGGAATTTTGGACGGAATTTTGGAGGAATCGTGGCAAAAAGGAAGAAGTTTTCAGCCGAAGAGATTATCAACAAGCTAAGGCAAGTTGAGGTTCTTGTTTCAAAGGGGACTAAAACCGACGAGGCTGTTCGTCAAATCGGAGTAACGTACCAGACCTTTCTAAGGTGGCGAAAAGAGTAAGGTGGCTTGAGATCAGACCAAGCAAAAAAATATCGGTTAAAAAACTCATTGAAAATTTCTATGTATCCGAGAGAAAAGCTTGTGCTTTAGTTGGGCAATCAAGATCCACGCAGCGAAGATCCTTCATTAAAAGGGCAATGAAGACGAGCTAGTCAGTGACATCTTAGCTCTTGCCACCAAGCTGGAATCATCAAAAGTTCCCGGGCACCTGCAAAAGTCCCTTGCTCGGTTCCGGATAAACTCATCAAATAATCAAAATCGGGGTCGGAGAGAGTCGGATAGTGTAAGAAGCTATCCCGAAAAAGGAGCCGATAGGGGCTTTGTTCTTCCTAACCCCGATAAACTTTGGAGCAAGTTTTGTGTGACACATTTTGAGAAGGCCCTAGTCTCTGTCACCAAATAATTATATAATAGGATCATCATGAAAAAATGCGGGTTCGTTGGTGCGGGAAAAGCTAGGGGTTTCTCATTAGTTGAGATGCTTCTGGCAATTGGAATTTCTGCGGTAGTTATGGGTGCAATGATTGCTTTGCAACTTCAACAGCTTCGTGAAGCGAACCATTTGTCAGATAAGCTCGCAACCTTAGACCTTGAGAAAACGCTAGTCACCGAACTGAGCGATGGATCGACTTGTCAGTACATCCTAAATAATCCAACTCAATTAACCTTCAATTCGACGGCTCTCAGTCCGAGTAGTCCGCAGTATATGGCGCCGACTTTGCCGATCTACTCTAAAGTTGTGGCCGGAGTTCCCGGGCCTGTTCTTGCGCAAGTCGGAAGTCCAGTATCTGGGCCCTCGGATAGCTTGAAAGTGGCTTCAATTAGGCTAAAGATTTTGTCAGGTGTTGGGAATATTTTTAAAGCCAATTGGGAGATTTCATTTTCTAATGTGAGCGGAATTAGAGCTATCAAGCCGATTACTGTTTCAACTGTCTTGATTGCAGATGTTTCGATCCCGACCGCGGCGAAAGTTCTTTCGTGTTCGAGTAATAGACCTGTTTTTACAAACATAACCTACCACAGCTTTTGCAATACAGGAGTAGGGGGAGTCCAAATTGTGCCGATGCAACCCAATCGGATCTGTAATTTAAGTGCTGTAGATGATGATGTTGGGAATACCGTCGTTGGAACAACTTATAAATGTATGGTTTCAAATAATGGAACCCACTGGATCGGTACGGCTGAGTTAGCATGTGGTCAGGTGTCCTGTATAGCCACGTGTTTTGATCTTTTATAGAATGCCCATGGACCCTGCGGCCCCACCGTCTAAGACATAAGTTGGCCTCAAACGAGAGTTTCGGTTTTCAAAGTAGATTGTGTCAATTGGGGCGCCCCGCAGTGGCGATTTTTTTGTTTACTTTCTTATTGTGAGAAATTAACCAGCTGGCATCTTTCAGAGGATAACAAGGTCGAAGTTCGCTTGGCTGTAGCTTTAGTCTTTTGCGAGATTATGGCTGAAGTCGAGTTAGAATGTGGCCGAGAGGGCGCCAAAGAACCGTCGTATGGAGCAATGATGTCTCTGATCATCAGGGTCATGGCTTCGCAAGGCAAATTTTGTAGTGCAGCCTGCTCCCTTCCTCCGGAGGACAACCATCACAGACAAGAGGAGGCCCATGAAAGCCCTAAGAACCCATGTTGCAGGTGTCGACGTCCACAAGGACGTGAAAAGCACCCTCGCTCAACTAAATCATCACAATGCAGAGTCTCGAACTCTGCGAAGCGTTTGAAGGCCTCCGCGCTCTGACCTTTTAGGATATTGCAATATGTTAGTTCGTATAAATTGGCACCAACCGCAACGGAGTCAGATTTATCAACCATCATTTTTTCTCTGTGGTAAATTTCAAGAGCCACGTCCGGTTGGCCAGCATCACGTTCAACCATTCCAACTTGATGAAGGGCACGATGATTGCCAGTTCTTTCAAAATTTTCCATCCAAATCAAATTGGCCTCATCAAACCTTTTTAGATCAACCAGGGCGTAAGCTTTGGCCCAGTTGATTCCATCAAAATCACTATTTATTTTTTCATTCGATAGTGCTTGTTCGGCAAGAGTCAGAGCTTTTTGCGGAGACTCACCAAGGGCTGCATAAATTTGATCTATGATATCCATCAAGTCCTCTTCAGATTCTTTCAGCGGCCCATTTTACAAAGATTTTCCCAACTTCGATAGCCTCCAAGAGATCTTCTTTTTCAAGAACCTCTTCGCCGTCCAAATAGCGACGAATTGTAGCGTATTGAGTAAGTTCACCAACTCCCTGAGGAAGCTTATCTATAAACGAAGAGGGCAGCTCCGCCATGAGTAAATCAATATCGTGAGTCAATAAAACAGCCTCACCACGATGAATTTGAACTGCCTTAAGAGATTTCTCAATGCTCTGTTGCACATGGTATAAAATAGTTTCCGGGCGAGCCTTAGGGGCCATGGATAAAATTTCCGCCGCGTAAAGGTCGTCCTGCGCTACTTTTAGAAGTTTTTGTGCGGTTTCTAATTTGAATTTTTGCTTGCGAACTTTAACCATGGAAACTCCAGGTCGGATAAATCTCTACTCCCTTCGATAGAATTTCTTCATCAACTGGATTTTCAGGATTTGGATTTTTAAATTCACTTTGATTGCGAAAAATAAAGTCGACCGGAATTGAGATTGCCGTTCGTTGAAGATAAAACTTTTTACGAAAAGATTTTTTATCTACGTCATCTGGAAGTATTACAGCTAGGTCTATGTCAGAATAAGTTGCTGCCGTGTCCGCGGCAAAAGATCCAAAGACATAAATTTTCGCGTCTGAGCAGATGCTCGAAATGTCGGAGATAAGAATTTGAATCTCTTTAGAAATATCAGCAAGACTCTGTTTTTCTGATTTATTCCATAGACGATCTGCTAGACTCATAATCTACCCCTTTCTACGATCATTTCACAGTATTTTAATCTCAAAGAAAAATCATCTGCTTTTGCTTAAGCGCAAGGCGCCATTCCTTTCTCTTTTGCGAGTTCCGCAGGAATTTGTAGCAACAACGAAGGCAAACGGCTAGTCACGGCAAGTACTGGCCCGTCATTACGGACGGACTCTAAATGCCATTACTAACTACTGCCAGAGTATCAGGCGCAAGAATTTTGATCTTAATGGGCTGAGTGTAGAGGAAAAGGAGCAAATCAAATGGGCCTATCAAAATTGATTTCTTTATCTCTTACTCTAGCATTTTTGGCTGGAGGAATTGGGAATTTACCTTGGGTTTTGAAACAAGTTAGAAAGGGTCAATTTGAATTGACACAAGAATCTAAAACTAGCAAACGGCCGAAGGCCGTGAAAATGTAGGTTAATAAAAAAAGCCTTGAGATTTTTGAGGTCTCAAGGCCGATTCGATTTCACAAGATATTTGATGTATGCACAACTAGATAGCTAGAGAGTTACTTAACAGCAGAGGCGACACAACTGAATGCTGTATAGGCTGGATTTCGTTCACAATCAATTCTAAGCCGAAAACCATTTATCTTCTGTCCAGTCGATGGATGAGTAAGAGTTACTTGTTCTTGTGTGTTAAAAAATACTTTTGGACTAACACCGTTTCCAATTGTTTTGTACAAGATGCTAGCTAAGCTATTATCTTTAATTTCAGCAATAATAAATTCCGACATAAAGCCATCATGCACACTTATGGAATCTGAAGTTGATAATTCGCTATTGAAAATTATTGAACATTGAGCCTTTTGGCCGACAGTAGAATTATTTGCAAATTGCTCATAACAACCGATAGAAAATGCATACCTTACATCAAGAAAATTATAGTATTTGTGCACAAGTGGATAAGGTACAGTTTGGTCAATTTCTTCGCGGCGATACTCACTGTCGATTTTTGACAATTTTTTTGTAAGGCGAATCTGATCGGAGTCTGTTAGATTAATTTTTAAAGGCTCGGCAAACGAGATATTGCTTAAAAATAGTATCAAGCTTAGTAAAGTAAATTTAATCATAGTACACCCCAAAAAACTTTATTTACAGGTAACATAGAAAATATTATTTGCATAGCCTGGTAAGATCAATTTCATGATTTTGACCTGGCCTTTTCCCAATTTAGTAAGACGAATTCGATAACGGAGGGTTTACATCGGAGAATGGATGAGATACAAAACCGGGCCTACGGAATGCATAATTTTGGAAATTTTAGAATCAGAGTGAAAGCATATTGTAGCTAACAGAAACACTGCCTGCCCCTACATTTGGGGAAGAACCCAGAAAAGCGTGTCGTCGTAGAGAAGTCAGGGATTATTTTCAGCTGATTTTGAACTAAAAAGTTGCCTAGAAATGAATGCGGCTACCGCCGCAAATGGATTGGTTCGTCTTTTTTACGTCGTACTTACTGAGCAATCTTAGACTTCAATTCTATTTTTCAGGACACTAGGCAGATAGCTTTTGGCCAGATCTTTTTCTTTTACAAGGTCAATTTTAAAAGGGAAATTTGACTCTTCAAAAAAATATTTGATGTGAACAATTTGAGATTCAATTTCCGTGTTTAATTCACCTTCGACTAATATATCAATATCTGAAAAAGGATGATTTTTTCCAGTGGTTCGTGAACCAAATATATAGATTTTAAGACCTCTCTTTTTAAGAGGCCGAATTAGATTTTGATCTAAAAAAATAAACTCTGACTCTTTAAGGCCAAACTTCATGAGGGTGACTGCTTTAATTTTTCCAGAAGTCTTTGAGAGTAAGGTAGAAAATTTAGAACTAATAAATAGACTCTTTTTGCGACATCCTCATCATAAGAGTGAGAAGTTTCGTTTCTTCCATCGATAAATTTGAGCCAAGCTTCGGCATCATCAACCAGGTTATTTCGAGCCATTTCACGAATGGCACTTTTCGCGGCCGAAGTGGTCGAGCCAAGAATTTTCATTGATGTTTTCCAACTCAACTCAATTGAGAACTCAAAGCGGTGAATAGCGGCGTCTCTAAAGGCTTTTTTTTCTGGTTCAGTTTTAGCGCATTGGTGAAGAGCGATCGCTTCTTCGAGAGATTTGATGGCTTTTTCTAATTCAAGAACCGATACGCCCACGCTCTCGCTCCAGAAAAATTAAATTTGGTGCCCCGCGAGGGACTTGAACCCCCACGCTTGCGCACTAGATCCTAAGTCTAGCGTGTCTGCCAATTTCACCAGCGGGGCATGCGGTATTTAATTATGCTTGAACGAGTTTTTTATAGTCAGGAGCACGCATTAGGTTTGCAAGCTCTTTCTCCGTATCCATTTCGATACGAATGAACCACCCCTCATTCATTGGGTCGTCATTTAATACTGAAGGATCGTCATTAAGTCCAGCATTGATTTCAATCACAGTGCCAGAAACGGGAGAGTATAAATCGCTGGCCGCTTTTACGGACTCAACAACGCCAAAGGTTTGTCCCTGAGTGACTTTTTGTCCCTCTTCAGGAAGTTCAACATAAACAATCTCGCCCAATTGTTCTTGAGCAAACTCTGTGATGCCGACAGTAACGATATTTTCGTCAACCTGAGCCCACTCATGTTCTTTTGTGTAATACAATTCTTCTGGGATATGAAATGCCATTGTTGGCTCCTATTTTGTTATGAAAGGCGTTTTGCAAACCTTGGCCTTCACTTTTCGACCACGGATATCGACTGCGAATTCAGTCCCCTCAGCTGCCAATTCCGAAGAAATATAGGCGATACCGATGGGTTCGTCCAGGGTGGGTGAGTGCGTCCCACTAGTTACCTTGCCAATTTCTTTATTGTCAAAAGAAAACAAGGAGTAACCTTGTCTCGGAATCCCCTTGTCCAGCATCTTAAAACCAATGAGCTCCTTTTTTAAGCCGTCCTCTTTGACTTTTAACATAGGAATTTTGCCAATAAAGTCCTTTGCCGTCGGCTTAACGGCCCAACCGAGCTTAGCCTCATATGGATTCGTCGTGTCATCAATTTCGTGACCATAAAGCGACATCTTGTACTCAGTTCGAAGGGTGTCCCTTGCCCCTAAACCAATAGGTTGAACACCAAACTCATGTCCTTGGGCAAGGAGATCGCGCCAAAGTCCTGCAGCTCCCGGAGCCTCGATAAAGACTTCGCCGCCTCTTTCGCCAGTGTAGCCCGTAGTTGCAAAAATCGCCTTGTGCCCTTGGTAGTCAAAGCGATGGACTGCAAAACTTTTCATTTCACTGGCTTTGAAGCCAAACACCTTATCACAAAGAGCAAGGGCTTTGGGCCCCTGAATCGCAATTTGCCCCCAATAGGCAGATTCATTTGTGATATCGGCGCCTTTGTTGTTTTTTACCATCCAAGCAAAATCTTTGTCGGCATTTGAGGCATTCACGCAGACCAAATAGTCCTCATTTTTCTTTAAGCAATAGACGATAATATCATCCACCAAGCCGCCGCATTCATTCGGAAGCAGGCTATAGTGGGCTTCATTCTCGTTGAGTTTAGATACATCATTGGTGGTTAGCCATTGCAAAGTTTCAAGCGCCTTAGGGCCACGGAAGCGAATCTCTCCCATGTGAGAAACATCAAATAAACCCACTTTGTTTCGAACATTGTCGTGCTCTTCGCGCAGTCCCTTGTATTGGACCGGCATCCACCAACCAGCAAAGTCAACCATACGGGCGCCAAGTTTGACGTGTTCTTCGGCGAGGGGCGTTTTTTTAATCGTTGCTGCCGTATCCATGAATCCTCCGCAAACGTATTTCGTTTGAAATCTTGGGCGCATCTTCGGGAATGTCTATCAATACTCCCCTTGGAATTTCTTGGTCAACACCACTTTTATGGAGCCACGCCAGAAACTCTCGCTCTTCGCCGCGGCAAACCATTTGGCGGTCTTTGCCCTTCTCTTTGAGTCGGTCACCGACAGTCCTCGCTTTTTGAGGGGAGGGCGTTGGAACGAGGGACCTTCGTGCGAGGAGGTAGCTCATCGTCAAAGTTTGATTTTTCATTGGTAAGTGATGCTCGATTGCTTCAAACCAAGGGGGCATTGCAAAGTGAATGCGATCATGGCACCAGTCGGTTTTGGATAGAGTCAAAAGCGGGCACTTCCCTTGATGTGGACATGGGGCCCATATTTTAAAACCATCATCGATCAGTTTTTGCCGGAGTGTCATCAATTCTCGTCCATCGGATTGAGTGGAGGGTTCAAGAATCATTAGGGCTTCAGATTTTTTTGCCCAGGGTGGAAGCTCACAGAGTTCGGTCAGGGAATAGGAAAAAACCGTCAGGGTTTTTCCTGGTTCAGTTATTTTTTCTAGCTTGTTTACCCATTGGACTTTGTCAGTAGGTAAAAAACTGTATCGAGAGCAAATATCCTTTGCTCTCTCAACCAGGGTAAAATGCTTAAAATATTCTTCGAGAGCTAAGCTGGCCGTGCCAAAACCACAGCCAAAATCGATGACGTGATCAAGGCCAGTCAAAAACCCAAGTGTGGTTGCCTCTCTCGCCACGGCTTGAGTTCTTGCGTGATTGAGCGGGAGAAAGTAGGCGAGATAGGCGATTTGGGCCCAAGGTTGACTCCAAGGCGTTTGCCCGTCTGGATTTTCGATAAAAAAATCTGAAAGTTGCTTTATCGCGGTCGCAAGTTTTTTTGAATCCTGAAGCGACAGAGTAAAATGCTTTTTTAGAGCCGCTTCAATTTTTTTTTCTAAGTCGGCGGGGATTGAAAAGCTCCTCTGCATTTTAACGAACCTTTTCTAAAACGAGGTTCGGCGTGATTTGCCTCATGCACTCCGGTGTCACAGGGGCTTGGGCCGCAGGGCTAAAAAGTTGAACGCGAGGCCCCCGAGCTCCCCAGCGCGTGGCAGCTTGTACTTTGATTGGAGAGTAAAAGCCATATACGGGTGCTCCGAGACTTGCTGCCAAGTGGAGCACGCCTGTGCTAGGGGCAAAAACAGAGTGGGCTTGCTGTAGAACTGACAGCAACTGATTCGATGTGAGTTTGTTTTGCAAACAGATAATTTGAGTGTTGCCTGCAAAATAACTTTTGATTTCTTTGAGCCAGGGTTCATCAGCGAGAGTTCCCGTGAGTACCACCTTCCGGCGCAGACTCAGTTTTGCGATGAGTTCAATATAGTATTCCGTCGGCCAATTCAGCGCAGATCCAGCCATGCCAGGATGAACAACGGAGTACTTCTGAGCTTCGAGGCCCTCACTATTCAAAACGCTGTCGTGCTTGTCCGCCTGCAATTTGAGAACAGGAGCCTTGGAATCTGAAATTCTTTCTGGATCGATTTGTCGAACCAAATCTAAGTTGTACTCGGCTTCATGTTTTAGGGCGAGACTGCGTCTTTGGCGAAGACCTTTGTTTAGAAATAAAAAACTATCCCATTTCGAAAGGACACCAATTCGGGTTTTGATTCTGGCTTTCCAAATTGAAAAATGCACCCACCAAGGAGCTTGAAAACAAACAGCCACGTCAGGCTTGTAGTCTTTTAAGAATTTATTTAATATTTGGCGGGCCTCCGCGGGGCGGCCCTTGTCGATTTCGAGGTAGGTCCTTTTCGGGACTGCGTGTTCTGGCACGAAAGAAAGACCCTTGGCAATGATCCAAGTGATCTCCCAATCCTGAAGATATTCGATTTCGTCGACGGGCATTGTGCAAATGAGGTCTCCAATCTTGTCTAGTCGAATAAAGACCGCTTTTTTCATGACACCCTCTTCGGACTTAACGATAGCTTTCAATGCTGGGGCAAGAACAAACTAAGTTTCTATCTCCGTACACATTGTCGATCCGTCCGACCGCTGGCCATATTTTATTTTCTCGGAGCCATGGGACAGGATAGGCCGCCTGCTCTCGGGAATAATCATGGGACCACTCTGTTTTAAGCAGGGTCTCTGCGGTGTGCGGGGAGTTCACCAGAGGATTGTCCTTGATGTTCCACTTGCCGGTCTCAACCTCTTTGATCTCATTTCGAATTGAAATCATAGCCTTGATAAAACGATCGAGTTCTGCTTTTGGTTCGCTTTCAGTGGGTTCAACCATCAGGGTGCCGACAACTGGCCAAGACATTGTTGGCGCATGAAAACCATAATCCATAAGTCGTTTTGCAACGTCAGTCACATCAATGCCGCTGGCTTTTTTGATATCGCGTAAATCTAAAATACACTCGTGAGCGACAAGACCCTCTTTTCCTTTATAGACCACAGGAAAATGAGGAGTTAATTTTTTTGCAATATAGTTGGCGTTGAGTATAGCCACAAGAGTTGCCCTTTTAAGGCCCTCTGCTCCCATCATTGTAATGTAGGACCACGAAATCGGTAGAATGCTAGCGCTGCCCCAGGGGCCAGAAGTTGTGGCACTAATACCTGTTTTGGGACCCGCCGCTGGTTGAAGAGAAGAGGTTGGCAAATACTGTTTGAGGTGCTCACGAACGCCGATTGGTCCAACTCCTGGTCCGCCGCCGCCGTGGGGAATAGCAAAGGTTTTATGCAAATTCATGTGAGAGACATCGGCACCAAATTCCGCTGGACGGCAAAGTCCCACAAGTGCATTCATATTGGCGCCGTCCATATAAACCTGACCGCCATTGTCATGAACAATCTGGCAGATTTCTTTGATGCTTTCTTCGAAAACACCATGCGTGGATGGATAGGTAATCATCAATGCGGCAAGGTCTTTTTTATGTGCTTCTGCCTTGGCTTTGAGGTCCGTGACTTCAACATTTCCTTGAGAGTCGCAATTGACGACGATAACTTTCATTCCGGCCAGAGCTGCTGAGGCCGGATTGGTCCCGTGGGCCGAGCTTGGGATCAGGCAGATGTTTCTGTGTGCCTCACCTTTAGCAAGGAAGTATTTACGGATGACTAACAAACCTGCGTACTCGCCTTGGGCTCCAGAGTTGGGCTGAAGGCTGACACCTGCAAAACCAGTGATGTCGCAGAGCTTGTTTTCGAGATCATGAATCATCTCGATGTAACCTTCGATCTGGCTCGTTGGGGCGAAGGGGTGAATTTTGTTTATTTCTGGCCACGAAACAGGAACGAGCTCGGTCGTGGCGTTGAGTTTCATCGTGCAAGACCCAAGTGGAATCATCGAGTGGGTCAGAGTGATATCTTTGTTTTGCAGGCGGTGAATGTAACGGGTGATCTCGGCCTCGGAGTGATGAGAATTAAAGACTTCGTGGGTGAGGTATTTGCTTGTTCGTACGAGCTCAGAAGGCCAAGACAAATTTAAGGTAGAATCAATTTCTGTGGCCGTGAAGGGAACCTTTTGTCCTAAGCTGAAGGCAGTAAAAATGTCATTTACAGTCTGTAGGTCAGTGGTTTCGTTGAGGGCCACTCCAACCGCATCAGGATAAGCACGAAAATTAATGTTCAGGGACTCGCCAGCTTTTAAAATTTCAAAAACTTTGTTTGTTGGAATTTTTAGAGTATCAAAGTGAGGATTTGTCGGAACTTCGAAGTTCAATTTTTTCAATCCCTCAGCGAGAATACCTGTCAGTCTGTGGATACGTTGAGCGATTTTTTTGAGTCCCGTAGGTCCATGAAAAACTGCGTACATGCTGGCCATATTTGCGAGTAGCACCTGCGCGGTACAAATATTGGAGGTCGCTTTTTCACGGCGAATGTGTTGTTCTCGCGTCTGAAGAGCTAGTCGCAGAGCGGGTTTGCCGTGGTTATCCACAGAGACGCCCACAATACGGCCTGGCATAATGCGTTTGTAATCATCTTTTGTAGCCAAAAAGGCCGCATGCGGTCCACCAAAACCGAGTGGAACGCCGAAACGTTGTGAATTTCCAACGACGATATCTGCTCCCCATTCTCCCGGAGGTGTGAGCATCGTCAAAGAGAGCAAGTCGACCGCCGTCACAACGAGTGCGCCATGTGCGTGCATTTTGTCAGTCATTGAGCGCTGATCTTCGATAACTCCTTCAGTATCAGGATATTGCACAAAGGCCGCAAATACTGGCGATTTGAAATCGTAGGTATGGGGGTCTTGCAAAAGCATTTTAAGGCCCAAGGGCTCGGCGCGGGTTTGCAAAACCTCAATCACGTGAGGATGCATTTTTGGCGAGACAACAAAGTGAGTCACGTGGCCCTCTTTGTGTATAGAGTGAGCCATAACCATGGCCTCTGCAGCAGCAGATCCCTCATCCAGAAGGGAGCTGTTAGAAATTTGCATCCCAGTGAGTTCGATAATCATGGTTTGAAAGTTAAGCAGAGCCTCAAGTCGACCTTGTGCAATTTCGGCTTGATAGGGAGTATAAGCTGTATACCAAACTGGATTTTCTAAAATATTTCGTTGAATAACCGGGGGGGTGATAGTGTCGCTAAAACCCAAACCGATAAGTGACTTGAGAACTTTGTTTTTCGAAAGCGTCTTTTTGAGATTTTCGAGCAGGTCGTTTTCAGAAATTCCGTTGCCAACAACAGGGTAAGGCTTTGTTGTGCGAATTTTTTGGGGAACAATTTGATTTGCCATTTCTTCGAGTGAAGAAAAGCCGAGTTCCTTTAGCATCAATTGGATGTCTTCGTCGCGGGGCCCGATGTGACGGGCAATAAACTCGTTATTTGTGGAATTGGTCGAATACTTAGGAGAAAATTCGTTTTTTTGCATAGAAAACCTCAGGGGAAAGTTGCCGGAAACCTAACATAATCCCTGAGGTCAATAAAGCGTTAGCGCAAGAGCGGCGCCCCATCGCGTCGGAGCGCTGCGCAAATACTAGAGACTAGGCTCTTTTTTTGCTGACTGCTTTGCGAGTCGTTTTCTTTTTTGCAGTTGTCGTGGTTTTAGCGGCAGCAGCTTTTTTAGGTGACTTAGCTTTAAGAGCACCTTGAGCTTTGGCTCGGAGTTCTTTTTCTAGTTTGTTTTTTTGGGCTATCAACTGCTTTTTGTAAATAAGGATATTCTTTTCGATTCCAACTGCAGATTTTTTGAATTTAGTCAGAGTCTTGATCATTTCTGTATTCAATTTGTTCTGCAAAACGTGAACATCATGAATCACAGATTGCACGCGTTCATTTTTAGAGAGTTCGTTTACGAGTTGTTGAATTTTATTTTCCATTGCACGCTCCTTGGTTGCCTATGTATATAACCCTGCCTAAGTAAAATTAAAAGACTATTGCAATAATTTTACAAAAGAATCGTTTTACAGAGTGAAATTGAAGTCCTTTATCAACATTCCAGGCAGTTTTCTCCCGCCGAGGGCCCTTTGGAAGTAAGTGTCTACTGAAGGGTCGACCTCCTGAAAGTCGGTTATCGCGAGGAGACTATCCCCAAAAATATCGAACAAACTGACGTCAAAACGCATATCTTCGATTGGAGCCACAATTTCTCCGTCTTCGACCCAAAGGCAGGCATATCTAGTCATTCCAGTGATGCGGGCATTTTGCAGATCACTCCAATTTATGTAGTGCAAATTAGATAAGTAAAGTCCTGTGCCTAGCTCTTTGAGGACATGGCTTTTGGACAAGCCACCCGCAGCAATCTCGAGGGAGCGGGGCGCTTCTGAAGAGGAGGCATAATTGCCTGCAATACCATATTCTTTAGCGCTGCGAGAGCTAACGAGGAGCTGTTTAAGTTCGCCATGCTCGATAATTTGCATTTTTTCTGGAGCGAGCTCTCCGAGGTCGTTAAATCGTGGAGTGAGGCCTAAATGAAAGTTTTCTGAAATAGAAAATTGGGGAGACAATTTTCGCTCTTTATCTTGAAGTTTTTTTAAAGCGTTTGCTCCATTTTTGTAGGCGCGGTAACTGAGGGGCCCCCAGGCAAACATGGATGCAATTTCGCTGATCGCAGAAGGGGCTAAATACGCTCGGTAGTTTCCAGGAGTAAGCTTTTTGCGAGGGCGATTCATGACTTCTAGTTGTCGCCGCGCTAAAGCCAAACTGTCGTTAAACTTGTTTTGATCCCAGTGAAAACCCGAGTAACAGGACTTTGCTGCCAACTGCTGGTTGTACAAAGAGAAATCCATAAAAAAACTTTCATTAGCAAACCAGTGATTTTGTCCGCTAGAGTTTCGGTTGCCAGTCGCGATACTGCCGCCGGCGTAGAGTCCCGCCAGGTCTACTTCTTGAGCCGAGACTGCGATTTGATGAATTAGGTCTTCGCCGCTGAGGAGACTTCCGCGATATTCAGAGACGCTGGTGCCGTGATTCGTGAACTCCACTAAGAAAGGATCCACAGGGAGAAGCGGGGCTTCTTTTCGTGCCTCACTCAGCATTTCGCGTGCAGTGATCAGATCCCACTCGAGCACACCCTGAGCTGTAAATGATTTTGAAAGCCGCCGGCCATTGTAATGATACTCGAAACTGAGATTTCTTTGTAGCACGGAGGTGTTTTGTCGAACCTTGCTTTGATTCCAACGCACATACGTTGTGTCTTCGCCGCGAAAATGCACAGTGAGGGATTCGCCCTGATGCAGATCTTGAAAAAGGGCTTCTGAAATAAACTTTAAGAGTTCGCGACTCTCGTCATTATACAAATCAAAGCTCATCATGATAGACCTCCGAAAACTTCAACATGGGAGAAGAGACAGTAAGGGGAGCCGTGACCGACCCGGATTATTTGGCTCGGTTCTCCCTTGCCGCAATACGGAGATCCATAGGTTTCATAAGTTTTTGGATTGCCCACAGCTTTGAGATTATTCCAGAACTCCAAAGTCTTTCCGCGATAATTGGGATTTTTAACAGCGCGGGTGAGCTTGCCATTTTCAATCAATTGTCCGTACTCGCAGCCGAATTGAAATTTATTGCGGTAGTCGTCAATAGACCAGGACTTGTTGGACTTAAGAAGGACTCCGTATTGAACTGAAGAAATCATTTCTTCAACTGAGCTTGAGCCTGGGACGAGGTTGATATTTGCCATCCGGTCAATCGGTGCGCGGTTCCAACTGCTCGCGCGGGCATTGGCGACGCCGGGGACCCCAAGGCGTTTTTGTGATTCTAAACTCCCTAAACCCCTGAGG
Organism: Pseudobdellovibrionaceae bacterium; assembly: GCA_016719575.1. Taxonomy (GTDB): domain Bacteria; phylum Bdellovibrionota; class Bdellovibrionia; order Bdellovibrionales; family Bdellovibrionaceae; genus JACMRP01. Next base: position 294,663 of record JADJYV010000013.1, read on the forward strand.
AGAAGTCCATCTTTTATGAGAAATTCATAGGTGGCAGGGTTTCCTGTGTCGTCAAAACCATAGGACGCGAATTCATTTTCTTGATGGGGGTCAAAAACGACGTTTAACAGCTTCGATCCGAATTGCAATTTGCCAAAATGAGTCTGGTTAATCAAACTCCATCCCGCATAATTGCGTTCATCACCGAGAATTCGATCTAACTCAAGCGGGTGGCCTATAGACTCGTGAATTTGCAGATTCATTTGATCTGGTGCTATCAGAACATCCATAACACCCGTAGGACAATTTTCTGCTTCTAGCAGTTCGAGCGCTTCTTCGGCAGTCATTATGCATTGTTCAAAAAGTTTAGGATCTTGTAAAATCTCAGCTCCAGCTTGTAGGGAATTTCCAAAGGTTCGAGTTTGAATATCTTTTGCATTTTGAGCTGTTGCTTGAAATTGCGTCGTGACCAATTGGAAGTCTTGCTCCCACTGCGCTCCGCTTGAAGATATGTATTGAATCTGAGTTTCTTTGACCTCTGTCGCAGCATAGCGAGAAACGATGCTATCAGAGCGCTTTAATGTTTGAGAGGCTTTCAGCAAGACACTCATGATTTCGTCTGTGGTCAAAGTATTTAAGCGGTGAAGATAGGGGCTTTGGAATTTACCTCGCGAAGGGGGGCGCTGCGCGTTTGAAAACTCCGCAGCCTTAAATGGAGCAGCTTGTTGCGACAGAGATTTTGCTCTTAAAAAAGCCTGTTTGATTCCATCCGATGTCATGTCTGAAGTTGCTGCATAACCAAGGTGACCATTGACAACTACTTCGATCATAATACCTTGGTCGAGATTTGTTTGACAGCTTTCAAGGCGCTCATTGCGCACAAAATAATCATGACTCTTTTCGCGGTAGAATCTCAGCCCCATCCAGTCCGCTTGATCTTTAAATTTGGCGATCGAACTTTCAAAATTAAAATGGGTCATTTTGACTCCTGTTTATTTGTCGGCCTGTTGAAATTTTAGGTCTGGCCTCGACCTAAAGGTTCTAGATCATAACAGTCCTCGGTGGCAGAATAAAGAGGCAACTATGAAGCAAATTTTTGGCATCAAGATTACAATTCTCTGCATTATTCTGTGGTCGGCGCTCTCAAGCGCCGCGCCTCAGAATTGTCACTTCGTCTCTGAGGGGGCTGTAGGGGCTGCTTGGAAAAAAATCAGAATTCAAAATGTCATCGGTGAGACCTTAGGTGGCGCGGATGGTTTTTCTGAAGCGATCACGCTCGCACAGGAGCTTATTGACAATCAGACTTGCAGGCCGCAGGTCCAGGATTGTCGCCTCGCGACCGAGGGATTGGTTGGGGGAGTTTGGGTTAATCATCGAATTCAAATGGACAATGATATGGTTTTTGGAGCGGATGAAATTTCAACGGCACTTCGTCAGCTATCGTCTCTTCGGAGAATAGGCTTTTGCCAATAGATGAACCGAAGTCAATTTTTGACACAAAAGTGGAATAGTTACCCGACTCTCCCTAGCGGAGTCTCCTTTATTGGAAGAGTCGAAGAAATTCGCTTTGGTGCGGAGTGGTCGGTGACCGTCCTGCGTGAAGGAAAAATTCGTCATCGAAATTTTTCAAAGCTATTTATACAAGAGATTCCAAGTATTCAGCCTGAAAAAATTCTAATTGTCGGTGACCTCATCGCAATTTCTGATGAGGGCATTGTGACATTGCTAGCACCTCATCAACAGGCATTGCCGGCGAGACCCCTTCGTCTGGAGTCCTTGCAGCTGTGGCAAGATTATATTTATTGGGTTCGAGAGTTTTTTCGCGAGCAGAAATTCTTAGAAATCACAACTCCGTACTTGGTAAAATGCCCCGGCACGGAACCGTCTTTAGACTATTTTGGAACGGAATTAGTTATCGGATCACGGCGGCAGAAGGTCTATCTTCCTACCAGCCCAGAGCTTCATTTAAAAAAGGCGCTCGCTCTTGGTGCCGAAAAAATTTTCGAAATAAAGACCTGCTTCCGCAATGGCGAAGTGACAAATCATCATCAGCCTGAATTTACCATGCTTGAGTGGTATCGTTGTTTTGAAAGTCTTCATGGCATTAAAAAGGACGTTACTGAACTCGTGAGTTATCTAGGGCGCAAAATGCCGACGCTAAAAAATCCTTCGGGTTTCGATAGTTTTACGATTCAGGATTTGTTCAAACGATATTGCGGTTTTGATCTTAGGCCAGAAACAACACTGTCACAACTGCAAGATTTGGCAGCGAGCCTCGGTGTGGATGTTTCATCGGCGAATCAGATTGATGACTACTTCTTTTTAATTTTTATTGAAAAAATTGAAAAAAAACTGTCGGTGGAACGGCTCAGTTTTGTTGAAAAGTATCCTCCTTATCAGGCGGCGCTGGCGCGCTTGACGGATGAGGGCTGGGGCGATCGCTTCGAAGTTTATTGGCAAGGGTGCGAGATTGCCAATGCATTTCATGAACTCAACGATCCAACAGTGCAAAGACAACGATTTGCCGAAGACCTTGCAAAAAAAAGACAGATGAAAAAAGAAGAGATTTCTTTAGACGAAGAGTTTCTTCAATGTTTGGACGCCGGAATGCCGCCCGCTTCAGGGGTAGCACTTGGTTTGGATCGTCTTTTCATGGCAATGACAGGAATGACCAAGATTTCAGATAGCAGAATTTTTCCAATAAAATAAGACAACGAAAATAACTTTGATTATTTTTTAGGACCCTTGTTGATATCTTCTTTGAGCTCTTTGCCCACCTTAAAGAAGGGCAGCTTTTTTTCTTCAACGTTGATGACCTCGCCAGTTCTTGGATTCCGCCCCTTATAGGCATCGTATTGGCGATTTACAAAGGAACCAAAGCCGCGAATTTCAATACGGTCATCACGCATAAGAGCTTCTACCATAGAATCAAAAATGGTGTTCACCACGGTTTCTGCTTTTACTCTCGTAATGCCTGCTTTTTCGGCAATTAAATTGATTAAATCCGCTTTTGTCATGGATTCGATTATACAGATTCACTGAGGTCTGACTATTAAAAAACAGCGATGGCTCAATGCGCGACGGCCTGATTTAGTTAATACATCCCAGTATTTAAGAGGATCTTTCGGTAGGCGTCCAGGACCGAGCGGACCATTTTTTGCGGATCAAAGAGATCTATGACTTTTTGCCGTGCTCGGTCGCCAATCTGCTCAACAGGAAGGCTGCCCGAGAAAATTTCAATTAACAAGCTGGCGAGGGATTCAATATCAGCTGGGCGTAGAAGAAATCCATCGACCCCATCTTCGACGACATTGGCAATGGGGTTGACCTCTGAACCAATGATGACTTTTTTTTGTGCCATGGCCTCTATTAAGCTAGCTTCAAAGCCAGTTGAGCGCGAACTCATATCGACATAGACATCGGCCATTAGAATAAATTCAATCAGATCTCGTGAAGTCAAAGCTCCTGGCAGAATGACCCGATTTCCGAGGGCTAAATTGAGCACGTCAAATTCGATCTGTTTGAAGTAAGGGCCATTGCCGACAACAATTAAATAGGCATTGGGCTTTTTAATTGCGACTTTTTCAAATGAGCGCAACAGGTTCTGTAACTCGCGGATTTCGGTCATGTCCGAAATGGTTACGACGACATGGGCATTCGATGAGAGATTCCACTTCTTACGGTACTCGTAAGATTCTTCTTTTGGCGATAAATCCCCGAGCTCCATTCCGTAAGGTGCTGTATAGATGTGGAAGTCCGGGTAAAGATAGTACCTTTCGAGAATAATTCTTTGCTGGGGGTTATTTACAAAAACTCCATCTGCAGACTTCAAAATTTTACGATCGGCACCAAAATACGTAGTTAAAAACTTATAAGTGACTGCGATGGCGGTGGTGATCAGGCTGCCGAGGGTTTCTTGGCTCATGCCTAAGATCGAGAACAGTTGTGACATCTGTGTTGCTTCTACGTCAAAGGCGACGGCGACTTTAAACTCTTTTTTATTGCGAGCAATGCGGCGCCCCGATTGATCAAGGCTATGAACGATGTGAAAAGGCTCATGTTTATGAAGCTCTGTAAACTTTTTGAGCGCAGCCTCTTCAAAACGTAAATTCTTTAAAGAGCTGTTCGCTTCTTGCAAATAAAAGGTTCGGACACCATCGCGAGTAACTTCCATTTTTCCAATTGGACTTTTGGTTGATATAACGGTGACTTTGTGACCTTGCTTGGAAAGGCCTCTGGCAATGGGCCATAAAAAACCGGCGTCGGTTGAACGGCTCAGAATCTGAAAACGATTGCTAACAAGGCAGATATTTAAAGATTCTGGAAGAAGGGGCTTTTTTGCCATGCATTTACTTTATCTGAGCGAGGGCTCGAGTGTAAAGGCGATTGAGCTCATTGAGTGGACTATCTGTGATTTGTCTATTTGTACTCAGATTTGCCTGAAGACTTTCTGGGGGGCGAAAGTTCTCTTTGTCCAAAAATTCTAGCAGTTCACCATCGAGTGTTGGGTGATTTAAAATCCAGCAGTTTCGATTCCTCTGCCAGAGATGGGCATGGACGCTGGCCTGTTTCGAATCCAGAACAAGGCTGATTTCGTATTGTATTGCCTTAAGAAAGAATTGAGAGATTTCTTCGGGGGTCAGCTTGATGCCAGCCAAAATAAGACTCAGGCCATTGCAAAGCAGTTGTTTCTCAAGATTTTTTGGCAGAGACCCAGAAAACATCCAGCGATCACCGAGTTCCTGATTTTGCATCCATTGCTCAAAGAGTTTTCGACTGCGTAGAGGCCAGTCTTGATTGGACCCAAATAGCACGACAAATCTTTTTTTTGCAATAGTGGCAATTCGCTGAAAGTAGGGATCTTGGGGCGAAAAAGTTCTCTCAAAGCAGGGGACCACAAAATAAGGAATGTCTTTAAGGTGGTGAGACCAATTTTTTTCAGCAACAATTTCGGCTTCAAGGTCTTCAAACTGATGTTGTTCAAACAAAGAACTTTCGTACAAATCTAGTGCTGGAGGCAAAACTCCTCGTCCTTGTTTTTTCGAGCGAATATTGAGACCTCGCAGCTTTGCAAGGGCCTCTACGGAAGGACAGGTGACAATATCGCTCTCTTGGATAAGAAAGCGTACCGGGTTGCCTCGCTTGAGGCGTTTTTCTAGGTGTAACATGGATGTTGTGAGAATTATCAGCGGATGTGACTTGGCATAACTGGCGAGTGCAATATGCGCTCCGTTGAGGCGTTGCTTTTCGACGATGATATGCAAGATTTGGGGTTCGTAGCTAAAGAGCATCGGCAGAACACGCAGCGCCTCAAAGAAGGACCATTTTTTGAAATAGGCCATAAAGCGAATGCCATCGGCAGTTGCTGCGTCCTCTCCGCGAGAGGTTAGAAAAATAACTTCATGTTGCTGGGCCCGTAATGAGAGAGCTAAAGGCCAAGACATCGAGGTTACCTTTTCTGCTACAATAATTACTTTCGCCATTCCAATCCCAATGCTTTATAAAGACGGTCTAAAATTTTTCTATTCGCTTCAGGAATATTCCGGTGCTTGAGTTCTTCGGGGTGAATCCATTCTAGCATCATATGATGCTGGGCTTTAGGTTCTCCCTTCCAGAATAATATCTCGTAAAAGAGGATTAAAATTCCGACATCTCCGTAAGAGTGAGTACAGGCGAGTTTGAGGTCACCAACTTCGGCCGCTATTCCGAGCTCTTCTTGAAGTTCGCGTTTTAAAGCCTGCTCAGGGGTTTCTCCGGATTCAATTTTTCCGCCTGGAAACTCCCACTGTCCAGGGAGCGAGTTGTTTTCTGGGCGTTGCCCGACGAGAATTTTACCTTCTTTTTTTAAAAAGCCGGCCACCACAGGGATCCAGTGCCCTTTACGAACTTTTGATTTGCGTGACTTTTTGTCAGCTTCTTCCATGGTACCTGCTTGCAACATCTCTGAAAAAACCTGGTCCCTCAAAAATGAGGGCTGAGTAAATTTCAACAAGATCTGCTCCTATTTGCAACCTTTCAAAAACATCTTCAGGGCTCATGACTCCGCCGACGCTCACAATGAGCTTTCCTTGTCGTCGACTTCCTAAAATTTGCAAGCTTTTTCGCAGGACTTCACAGGACTGAGTTTTTAGGGGAAGTCCAGAGAGTCCCCCCTCTGGAGGAAAGGGAATATTGTTCGGTCTTGCTAAAGTCGTATTGGTTAAGACAAAACCATCGACGCCGAGTTCGACGGCGGTATTGATAGCCTGTTCCAGACTCTCGGTGTCGAGATCTGGACTTAGTTTTAAGAGAACAGGCTTCGGGGTGAACTTTTGAGCGGCTGCGATTATTGGTTCCAGCAAGCGAGTGAGCGCTTGTGTGTTTTGCAGGTCTCTGAGGTTTTTTGTGTTCGGACTGCTAATATTGACAACAAAAGCATCTGCCTGGCTTCGGAGTCGTTCAATTAAAAAGACGTAATCTTCTGCTGCATTTTCATTGCGAGTTTCGCGATTTTTACCAATATTCACAAAGACAGGAGTCGACTTGTTTTCTCCGTACGAGCGCAAGTTGTAGAAGACTTCGTCTGCTCCTTCACTTGGGAAACCCATCTTATTCCACAGGGCTTTTTGATTTGAGTTCCGGTCCATGATTTTACCGGGATTGCTTTTTTGAGGGAGCGGGGTAACGGTTCCGACTTCGACAAAACCCGCTCCCATTTTCCACCACTCGGTCAGATTTTCGGCATTTTTATCGACTCCGCCTGCGAGCCCCAACCTGTTTTTGAAGACGAGGTTTTTCCAGACAAAGCCGTTCCATGCCGGAGTCGGGGCTGATTGAAAAAGAGAGTATATTTTTAAACCAAACGGGCCCAATTCGTGGGCCCATTTGGGGGGTAGCAATAACCAAGGTTTAACAAGCATATTTGCAAGCACTCATTTGTTATCGTGGATAGAGTCCTCTGAGTAACATGGCCTTTTCAAGACGTTGGACAGAAACGGCCATAGCTGCAGATCTCATATCAACATTTTTTTCTTGGTGGAATTTAAAGCCAACATCAAAAGCCCGTAAGATAATTGTCTTTAAACGATTATTTACCTCTTCTTCGTCCCAAAAGAGGGACATAATATCCTGGACCCATTCAAAGTAAGAAACGATGACACCGCCGCCATTGGCAATTACATCCGGAGCAATAAAGACGCCTTTCTTGTGCAGGATCTTTGTAGCCGCCACTGACACAGGGCCATTGGCGCCTTCGACAATCACCTTGGCTTTAATATTTTCGGCATTATGAGTGTCGATTTGTCCTTCAAGCGCGCAGGGGAACAAACCATCGACCTTTAAGGTTAAAAGCTCTTCGTTGGTAATTGACGAAGCATTGGGGAAGCCCTTTAAAATTTTATTTATTTTGATGTATTCAATCAGCTCTGGAATATTTAAACCATCGCCATTAAAGATGGCACCGCTGACATCACTGACGGCTACAACTTTTGCGCCTCGTTGGTGAGAGAACAGAGCTGCGAAAGAGCCTACGTTTCCGAAGCCTTGAATCGCAATGGTCGCTCCCGCCATTTTAATGCCGACTTTTTCGAAAGCTTTTTCGGCAATATAAACCACACCGAGGCCTGTCGCATGATTGCGACCGAGCGAGCCGCCAATTTCAACGGGCTTACCCGTGACCACTCCTGGCTGGGCATAGCCGCCTTGCTCTTGAGAATAGGTGTCCATAAACCAAGCCATTGTTTGCGGATCAGTGCCGACATCAGGAGCTGGAATGTCTTTTGTCGGACCGACAAAGGATGCAATTTCAGAGGCGTAGCGTCTGGTGAGGTTTTGTTTTTCTGTGCGCGAAATTTTATTTGGATCAACGCAAACCCCCCCTTTAGCCCCACCTAGAGGTAATCCTAGAACGGAGTTTTTAAATGTCATTAGGGCGGCAAGTCCGACGACTTCTGGAAGATCGACATTTTGATGGTATCGAATTCCACCTTTGAAAGGGCCAAGGGTCGCGTTGTATTGCACGCGATAGCCAGTGAAGACCTTCACTGAATAATCATCCATGCGGACAGGAACGCTGACCGTCAGGCAACGACGGGGTCTTTTTAGTCTTTCGAGGACATTGGGGTCGCAGTTTATCAGTTTTGCTGCCTCTTCGATCGTTTGAAGAGCATTTTTGAACAGCGGACCATCTAAGTGTGCTTCCGATTTCTGAATTTCCATATACGTCTAACTCCTTAAAATTACACGAAGTTCATCCTAATGAAGTAAAAACTCCGAGTCTAATAATAAAACGATTTGACTCGCTGGTTCTTGCCAGGAAATTGAATAACTCTGCGAAAGTCTGGATTCGGCAGGGGGGCGTTATTAGAATTTTAGTAGTTGGAGGTGTTTTTTGAAAAAGTCCGAATGGAGGGCGAGCTTTTCCATATATTCTAAGGTGTCTTCTTGGTTGTCGGTCGGAAGTTTATAAAAAGGTAGGATATGTTCGTCCGGGACATAGCGAAAGGTAAAATTGATTCGCCGAGTTTCAAAGTCGCTGACATTGAGAGCGAAGTTAGGAGTGCCTTTTTTTTCAACTCTTTGCACGCGGTGAAAGAGTTTCTTTTTGAACTTTTCACCGCCGAAAACTTGCAATGAGCTATCTTCGAGCCATTGTTGGAGGACAACGTGGCTTTGGCTTTGCGTGCCGCGACTTTCAACAAACTGAAAGAGCGCTCGATCTCCAAAGGAGACCGACGCGACCGGGCCAGGCTCGAAATCCTTGTGTTCGCCTACGCGCGCGCAGTCAACTCGGCGACCCTCAGGGGTGATCTGATCTCCGTAGAAGTTAATCAAGCAGGTGTTCAGTTTCCAACCACGAGGGATGTCTTTCGGGTCAAACTTTTCTTTAATGAGCCTTTCGATGCTATCGACGAGGGTTCGAAGAACCTCTGGATAGGGTTCGGCGCTGACGCAGCGATGATAAATTCCCTTTGGCGGATGATAGTAATTAAGGCAGGCAAACTGCCAGTTGCCGAGCCAATAAACAGGACGGAGAAGGCGCCGCTGCTGTTGATCGGCTGGCGGTGGGTTGTTTTTTGAATAGCGCATTTCCCATATCGGATGCAGAGTCGAGAGGTAATTCAAAATTTGCGTCTTTTGTTGGCGCGAAATTGAACTCGGCTGGTAAATTAAATTTTGATATTGAGACTGTAAGCGCTTCTGCATAGGGCCCTCTTTTAACACAGCGCCTTGCAAAAAAGAATGGCGTACTTTCGTGGGAGTGGTTTAGAACTGAAATTTCTACAAGGGAGAGTCCTGTGATTATTGGACCTGAGCAGCGCCAAAATCTGATCAATACGATTTCGGCTTTAAGTGGCAAAAAAGTTCTTATTGTTGGCGATGTTGGCGTTGATGAGTATGTGATGGGGGATGTGCGGCGGATCAGTCCCGAAGCGCCTGTGCCAGTTGTGGAAGTTATCGAGGAGGATATGCGTTTGGGTCTTGCCGCCAACGTTGCTCAGAACGTCGCAAGTTTGGGTGGCCAGGCACTGCTTATCGGTGTCGTTGGAAATGACACCGGGGCCGAAAACCTCAAAGACCTTTGTTTGAAAGCAAAAGTTTCTTGGGATTACATGATTCAGTCCGAGCGTCGTCCAACAACACGAAAGGTGCGAATTATAGCGGGCAAGGGGTTTCACCAACTGGTTCGAGTTGATTACGAAATGAAGAAGTATTTGTCTCCCGAAACTGAAGCTAAAGTTTTGCAGAGAGTGCAAGAGGTCGTGGCAGATTCGGATGTCGTAATTCTTCAGGATTATGCCAAGGGAGTGATCTCGCAGAATATGGTGACCAAGGTGACAGAGATCTGCAAAAAGCATCATAAAAAACTTTTGGTAGACCCGCACCGTTCGAATCCTGCAGAGTTTTATCAAGGAGTTGATCTTATCAAGCCAAATTATGACGAAGCTGTTGCCATTGCTGGTTTGAACTTCGACGAATTGCGAGACAATCCCAATAAAGTCATTGAAGCCGGGCGGGCGCTTCAGAAAAAAACCGGAGCTAAACAAGTTGTTTTAACCAAGGGCAAAGACGGCATGACAATTTTTTCTGGAAGCGACGTGAGCGAGGTTCCTACCTTTGCTCGCAAGGTCTTCGATGTGACCGGAGCTGGTGACACTGTCATCGCGGCGATTGCTCTTGGGGTGGCTGCAAGCCTCCCAATTGCCACTTCGTGTACCTTGGCTAACTTTGCAGCCGGTGTTGTCGTGGGCAAGGTCGGCTGTGTTCCCTGTGAAATCACGGAGTTGATTGAGTATATTCAGACGGCCCATAGCTAACCCTGTAGGAATTCCCAGGTCCTTCGGACCCCTAATCAGAGCCTTATAAAATGCTAGATTCTAGCCCTGAGATATTGTACCTTCTGGGCCTCTTTGAATAGAGACTTCAAAACCCTTTTGAAAAAGCTGTAAAAAGCAAGAAGGAGCTTACTCATATGTTCAATGCCTATGAAAGCGATCTGTCCACCTTAGAACCTCAGTTTACACAAACAACGACTCCGACTGGTAAAGTGAATTTTTATTCAATGACGCTCGAGGACCTTAAGGGTTTTCTAAAGGGAAGAGGCAAAGAGCAGTTTCGAGCGCAGCAAATTTTTAAATGGGTTTACGATGAACGCGTGACTGACGTTGAAAGCATGTCGAACTTATCAAAGGCCTTTCGTGCTGAGCTGCCTGAGATTATGAGTTTTGATTTGCCGCCCGTTCTAAAACATTTAAAATCTGTCGATGGAACGCAGAAGTTTCTTTTCGACATGAAAGAAGGCAACAGCGTTGAGGCGGTTTTGATTCCATCTGAGGATCGCTTGACCTTGTGTTTGTCTTCTGAGGTGGGTTGCAATATGGCTTGTAAGTTTTGCTTTACTGGCAAACAAAAGCTTAAGCGCCGTCTGACAACTGAAGAAATCGTAGGCCAGTTTATGCAAGTTCACGATCGCTTGGGCGAGGGGCAACGTATTTCTAATATCGTCTTTATGGGGATGGGTGAGCCGCTTGACAATCCCGAAGCGGTTTTTAAGTCGATCGAGGTTTTGCAAAATCCTTTTGGCATGATGTTGTCTAGGCGTAAAATCACAGTTTCAACTTCAGGTCTGGTGCCACAAATTAAACTGGTGGCTAATGCCCGCGTAAGGCTTGCGGTCAGTCTCAACGGTTCAAATGATGATATTCGTTCTAAGGTCATGCCAATCAATAAAAAATATCCACTCAAAGAGCTGCTTGAGGCATGCAAAGAATTTTGTGATCAGACCAAAGATAAAATCACCTTTGAATATGTGCTTTTAAAAGGTGTCACCGACCAACTAGAACATGCCCGCGAAGTGGTCCGACTTTTAAAGCACGTTCCAAGCAAGATCAATATCATCCCTTTCAACGAACATCCGGGGTCAGGTTTTGAAAGACCTTCTGATGAGCAGATTGAAAAATTTCATACTGAGTTGATTCGTCTCGGCGCCCATGTTCTGCTGCGAAGAACGATGGGAAGAGATATTTTCGCTGCCTGCGGACAGTTAACGACAGTGACAGATAGACCTGAAACGATGGATATTTCTAACTCAAAAATCGGGAGCACAAATGAGCGACATTTTAGTAGTGGGCAGCTTAGCTTATGACAGTATTGAAACCCCATCGGGACGCGTTGATCGCGCCCTTGGCGGATCTGCAAATTATTTTTCTTTAGCGGCAAGTCTCTGGGCAAGAGTGCGTGTTGTTGGAGTTGTGGGCCAGGATTACAATGAGGCCGACTACAAACTTTTACAATCTCGTAACGTTGATTTGGCGGGACTTGAAAAAGTTCCCGGAAAAACCTTTCATTGGGAAGGCAAGTACGAAGGGGACATGAACGAGGCGCAAACGCTCAGAACAGAACTGAATGTTTTTGAACATTTCAATCCCAAACTGCCAGAGCATTATAAGGATTCCGCCTTTGTGTTTCTAGCGAATATTGCTCCGGCACTTCAGCTTGAAGTTTTAAATCAAGTGAAAAATCCCCAGTTCGTGGGTATGGATACTATGAACTTTTGGATAGAAATCGCGAATGCGGATCTGCTAAAGGTTCTTAAAAGAGTAAATGTTGTTCTTATCAATGAGACTGAAGCAGAGATGTTGACTCGTGCGGAAAACGCAATTTCGGCGGCCGCAAAAATTATCGAAATGGGGCCTGAAGCTGTGGTGATCAAGCGCGGTGAGTACGGTTTTATCATGTACACCAAAGCCGAAGGCTACTTTGTTTTACCGGCATTCCCGATTGCCAAAGTCACAGACCCAACCGGCGCGGGAGATACTTTTGCAGGTGGATTTTTCGGTTATCTTGCGAGTCGACAAGATAAGTTGACGGTTAAAGATTTGAAGCAGGCATGCATCTTTGGCAGCATTCTAGCGAGCCACACGATTCAGGACTTTAGCGTGAAGGCCCTGTCCAAGGTGACTTTGGGTGATATCGAAAAGCGCATGAGCGAGTATCAGAAGGTGATCACGGTTTAGGCCGAGCTATTAAGAGAGGAAATTTAATTGGGAGTCATCCCAAATTGAGACCAAGCCACCTCCCCAGACTAGACTAAAGCCGTAATTTGTGAAGGCGCGAAGCCCTTTCCTTAAGAAAGTGCTTTTGTTTTCCGATATTTAGATCAAGTCATGGCAAAGAAAAAGGTTCTACAGACACCTAAAGATGACTTGATCGATTCGCTGTTGAACGATGTTCAGGAGTTAAGTGATCAAGGGGCGAAGCGAAATAAAAATGCTTCGGCAGATTTATTTTTGGATGACTACGAGGGCAGTTCGCCTGGCAAAGACGTCGTTGTTGGCTTAGATGGTGGCGAAAATCTTATTAATGAAACCAATGTTGGAGCCGCTCACTTATGGCAACAAGTGAAGGGAGAGCCCGCTTTGGTACAAAGCCTTGAGGAATCGCATGAAGATTCCACTACAGGCGTGTCGCCGGTTTACGAGGATGTTGAATCGCAGGATTCCTTTGAAGATTACGAAGCGCCAGTTGCGCCGGCTAGCGAAAACTATCCTGAAGGTTTTAAAGTCGGCGTCAGCACGCCTCATGATGATAAAACGGTCAATATCAATGAACTTGCTAAGCAAGAAAACGTCGATGTGTTTTCCCCGAAGGATTCAACGGTTCAGTTGGACGATGATTCCGAGCGCACTGTTGCCGTTGAAGGGTTTGCGAATCGTCAACCTCGAGCTCAAAAAAGTCCAGAACCGAAGGTTAGCCTTGGCTCTTTGCGTGGCCCCGGGCTGGGGAGCGGAAGTGTTTATGCTTCAGGAGATGCGACTCTGGTTCAAGCCGAGAGTTTGAAAATTGCTCAGCAGCGTATTTTGGAGTTAGAGCGTGAGGTAGAAAAGTATCGACAGGAAAACGAAGAGCTGGCCTCAGCCGGCGATATTATTCGAAATCGTTCCGAAGAGTTAACAGCGCGAATTTTTGCTCTCGAAGGCGAAAAGCAAGAGGTGCATGATTCGCTTCAGAATGAACTTATGCTTGTGAAGGGCTCGCTTCAATACAAAGAGTCTGAGGTTGGAAAAGCACGACTAAAGATTGAAGAACTTGAAGCTCGCCTGAAATCAGATTTCAAGAAAATCCGTGTCCGCGAACGCGAATTAGAAAATCGTCTAGAGCTGGTCAAAGCGGAAAAGTCCGCGCTGCTTAGGGCGAAAGATGAGAATATTCTTGAACTCAAAAGAAAAATTGATCATCTCGAATCCGAACTAGATAATTATCGTAAAAAGGTTCTCGAACTCAATAAAACCATCACGACCAATCAAGAGCAATTTAAGCGCACTGTGCGTGCGTTGCGCTTGGCGCTGAGTAATTTAGAGGTTAAAGAGGAGAACATAGTTCCTTTGAAGAAAGCCGAATAGAGATGGAACAGGTCCCTTCAGTCGAAACAATTCAGGCCGTTAAAAAAATAAAAGTTGTTATTAGTGACCTTCATCTGGGCAAAGGCCGTATTTTAGAGAATGGCGGTATTAACTCACTCGAGGAGTTTTATTACTCTGAGAAGCTAGTAGAGTTTATTCACTACTACTCGTCAGGAATTTATCGTGATTACGAAGTTGAATTGATCATCAACGGCGATTTTTTGAATTGTCTTCAGGTGGATTTTAAGGGTCATTTTTTGACCGTCATTACTGAGTCTGTCGCTTTGGATATTATCAAGTCTATTATTCAGGGGCATAGTAGGGTCTTTAAAGCGATGGCTGATTTTGCGGCTAAAATGGGCAATTCGATCACCTATATTGTCGGCAACCACGATCAGGCCATGTTATGGCCAGCGTGTCGTGCCTATTTGAACTCGGTCGTAGGTACGCCAATTCGGTTTAAAAACATTGTCTATTTTTTTGATGGAGTCCATGTTGAACACGGGCATATGCATGAGGCAGCCAATCGCATGGACCCAAAGAAGTTTTTTTTAAAAAAGGACCTAGCGGAACCTATCTTAAATTTGCCGTTTGGGTCTCATTTTTTTGTAGAGCTTGTTTTAAAAGTAAAACAAAAATATCCCCATGTTGATAAGATTCGCCCCTTCTCTAAAATGGTCAAATGGGCGATGTTTAATGAAACTCGAATGTTGGCCTCCTCCTTTTTTTCGCTCATTATCTATTTTGCTAAAACAATGTTTGTAAAAGACCCGCGTCGTCATTGGCCCTTTCGCCGAATATTGCAGGTCATTCTTGAAAGTGCCATTTTTCCGGACTTGAGTGAGTCGGCGCGTAAAGTATTGGGAGACGAGAGGGTGCACACCGTGATTTTTGGTCATACCCACGTTTACCAATACCGCCAGTGGTCAAGCGATAAAGAATATTTTAACACTGGAACATGGACGGAACTTACTTCTTTGGATATTGTGTCCCTGGGAAAAATCACGAAATTAACCTACGTGTTAATCGAATATCCAGAGGATGGCGGAAGACCCCGCGGACGTCTCAAAGAGTGGCGCGGCTATCATCGGATCGAAGAAGACGTAGCAGTTTCTTAAGGGGAACAGCCATGTTTGAAATATTAAATAGTCACAAGTTGTCTGAGGCGCTCATTCAAGAGAGCCAGAAATCTTTGCACAAGTTTTTTTCTAGAAGCGACATTGGATTTGTCGCCTTGCCAGATAGAAATAACTTGTGGGAACAGTCTTTGAGTATTGGCCACGATCTTCGGAGAAAATTTTCGCAAATGGTCGTTGTCGGGATTGGTGGCAGTTCGCTTGGAGCAAGAGTTTTAGCTCAAGTTTCTGGCGCCCAAAACATTCACTTTGTCGACAATGTAGATGCTGTCGAATTTGAGAGACTTTTCGATCGTCTAGGGGATTTGAAAAAGGTTTGCTGGGTTTTTATTTCAAAAAGTGGAAACACCATCGAGACCTTGCTGGCTTTAGATTTTATTTCTCAAAAATACTCTGAAAATAGTATTTCCCTCTTTAAGAACGCTGTTGTCATCTCAGAGAACCGTGACAACACTCTGAGCAATTGGGCGCGAACGAACGGAGTGACTCAGGCAGAAGTCCCTCTCGACGTTGGTGGAAGATTTTCAGTTTTATCTCCGGTTGGTTTAGTGCCTGCCGCATTTATTGGAATGGATTTGAAGGCTCTTCAAAAGGGAGCTTCCGAAGCTCGAAAGAACAAGACTTTGATTGAAAACTTAATGGCCCATTTTATGTGGAGTTTTCAGAACGAGAAGTGGATTACTTTATTTTGGTTTTATACCTCGAGGGCTCATTCATTAGGAATGTGGTTGAATCAACTATGGGCGGAGTCTTTAGGTAAGAAAACGAATCGTCAAGGCAGTGGCGCCCCAAGAGCAAGCACTCCGATGTGGGCCATTGGCGCTATTGATCAGCACTCCGTCTTACAACAGGTAATGGAAGGCACAAAAGATAAGTTTGTTGTCTTTCATCGTTTTGAGGATGCAGAGGGCGGAAGCCTTATGCTTAAGCAGGCTCAATTTGCTGAGACCCAGCCGTTGCGGGAAAAATCTATGGGAGCACTTTTGCGGGCTGAGGCGATTGCAACCGAAGAAGCTCTCAGAGCAAGCGGCGTTCCAACGGTTTGTATCAAGACCAAAGTTTTGGATGAAGAGTCCCTGGCCTATTATTTTATGATGTTCGAACTGATTGTTGCCGGTCTCGGTGAGTGGATGGATATCAATGCCTTCGATCAACCAGGGGTTGAGCTGGGCAAGAGGCTAGCAAAGGACATTTTGACCAAAGGGTGATTGTCGTTGCATTTGTTGGACTCTATAATGAACTTGCTATGACTGCTGACGATTCTAGAGACGTATCAGAAAAAACGAGTGTGGTGTCGCAGGACACCTTTAAGGGGCGTATTCAGGCTGCGGACAGTGCACCTCCGGTGATTGTCGTTTTGATTGGCCCCCCAGGATACGTTGGTAAGCAATATCCAATTTCGTCTAATGATATTGTGATTGGTCGTTCCGTTGAGACTCAAGTATATATTGATGACAAGAGTTTGAGCCGATCTCATGCGAAATTTGCTATTGTCGGCTCAGAGGTTTCGATTATTGATCTCGGGTCAACCAATCGAACTATTGTCAATGGAGTCCCTTTGCCACCACTGGCTCCCTGCACGCTGAGTAACAACGATCAAATCAAGACCGGCAATATCGTGTTTAAATTCCTTGAAAAAGGAAATATTGAGGCGCTTACAAATCAGACGATGTACGAAAAAGCCAACCGAGATGCACTCACAGGTGCTCATAGTAAGGGGTCGCTTTTAGAAAAGGGGCCTGAAGCAGTTCGCAGATCTGAGCTTCTGAACGAAGAGTTGAGCGTCATTGTTCTTGATATCGATCACTTCAAGAAAATCAATGATACGTTTGGACATGCGGCTGGAGATATGGTTCTAAAAGAGTTAGCGACAATCGTGAGCTCCCGCTTGATCCGCTCCAATGATTACTTTGCTCGTTATGGCGGCGAAGAATTTGTTCTGATTTTATCAGGAGCAACTGCAAAAATGGCAAGTGAGATTGCAGAGAGAGTTCGAGTTACAATTGAAACGCACAAGTTTATTTTTGAGGGTCATACCATTCCAGTGACAGTCTCCTTGGGGGTCGTTACCAAGAGGACAAATGATACGGATTGGTCGGAACTATTTCAGAGCGCAGACACTGCGCTTTATAAATCAAAAGATGCGGGTCGAAATCGCGTCACTATTGCCCAATAACGAGCCATAAGACTCACTTATGGCTTCCACAACAATTTTTAAATTCATAATTAATTTCAATTAGTTAGTGTCAAAATGACCTCGTTTTGTTGGCTTCTATTTTGCACAAGTATTAAGCATGGCAGTGCTAATTTGGGGAAGCCGCCAGACCCATTAACCTAAAACCCTAGAAGGTGAGTCTACAACATGTTGCGAGATCTTTTGAAAACAGATCTTGAGCTAGTGGAAGAGGTAAAAGCTGGTAACAGATTATCTTTTTCAGAACTTGTAAAGAGACATCAGAAAGGACTTTTGAGAATGAGTCTGAGATTCGTAAAGGATCTCGATACGGCGGAGGATGTGGTGCAGGAAGCTTTTATCAAGGCTTATGAAAAATTACACAGTTTTGAGGGGCGCTCGAGTTTTAAAAGCTGGCTCTTTCAAATTGCCGTCAACAACGCAAGAAACAAACTCCGCAACAATCGCAAGAATACGATCGATATTGATAATATTCAGTTGGCGGTTGGCGCAGAAGCTGAGAGTGGGATGGTTCACGGAGCTGTCGCAGGTTTGTTACAGGAAGAGGTCGACAAGCTTCCGGACCGCCAACGTACGGCATTGGTCTTAAGGATTTATGAGGATATGAGTTTTAAAGAGATCGCAGAGATTATGGATTGTCCATATGACACTGCAAAGGCGAACTATCGTCATGCACTGATGAAGCTTCGCGAAGTTTTTGAAGAACAAAACGATCTGAAATCTTGGACAGAGGAAGTCGGAGGTTTTTTGGTCGAAACCAATCAATATGCGGAGGTTGAAGGATGAAAAAGAAGCAACTACCAGGTACTGGTCTCGATGATATAATTATTCCAGTATCTCAAAAATATTATGATCGCCTTCATGATAAAATCATGGCGAAAATCGAGGATTCCGAAATGGAGACACCCGTTCAAGAGACGGGACGACGATTTAAAAAAATGAAAAACGGAATGGCAGAGCAGGTGAGGCTTTGGCTACAAATGCGAAATACTTAACGCTCTATTGAGCTAGGGACTTGAGGACTGCGGCAGGATCTTTTTCTCCCTCAAGTCCTTTGCAGGTCATGATAAATTTTTTGAAATCTCTTCCATTTTTTTCGTAGAGTTTCTCGAAATCAGCAAGGTCTTGCATGTAGGTGCGATACACTAATAATCTGGCATTGTTGAGCTTAAGAGTGTGGAATTTTTTATAAGATTCAGTTTTCATTTTTGGCAGCATTTCGTTTTCGAACTCTTTTTGGATTTGAGCAAACTGCTGTTGCCGAGAATTTTCGGACTGCTCATTGGGCGGAAGTTTTTTATACCATTCGTCTAAGGATTTTAATCGCCCACTGAGCCATTCCGAAAACAATTTATCATCAGCATTTTCATTTTTGACGTTCAAAAGGGTCAATGAATCAGGTCCCTCTTCTTTTTGGTAAAAAAGCTCAGCTCCTTTGTTGCCAATAAACATAGCCATTCTTTCGTTGAAGTCGGCTTCATGCTTGATAAATAGGGTTGCATGGACGGTTTCATGTATAATCGTATTTACCAAATCGTAGTCTTTATAGCGTAGCATTGACGACAAAATGGGATCTTTAAACCAGCCAAGTGTTGAGTAGGCAGAAACTCCGCGCATATAGGTATCAAGATCTTTTTTCTGCAACTCGGCTTCTTCAACTTTAGCATCCGTCTCATTGAAAAAACCTTTGTAAGGCATAGCTCCAATGATCGGGTAGCGCCACTTGTAGGTTTCAAGTTTCCATTTTGGTGCAGCATTCACCACATAGGTTACATAGGGGCGATCTAGCGAAACAAATTTAGTATAATTTTTAGTGGGTTTTAATGCGAGGTCATTTTCGGCAAACTCTCGAGCCTTTTTTGCCAGTTGAATTTTACGTTTTTGATCCGCAGTGAGCTTTGGATCATTGAGAGCATCTTCGAGGGACACCTGTGAACTCATGAGCGAAAACTGGCTGTATGCCGACTTGGCGATGTAGTTTATTTGGCAAGAAGGGAGAAGAAAAGCAAGAATCGCTAGAGCAGAATTTTTTAGAACATCCACGTGACACCAGCGGTGACAGCGTCATCGTTGGTTTTGGCCCCGCCACCAATGGGAGTTTGCCAGACGCTATAACTTGCTTTGAGCCCGAAGGTCTCTGTGAGTGCAATTTTAACACCTAGGCCGTAGCTTGGCGCGATCGCCTCATCGGGGTCCAGCGGAGAGGTATTAAAGATGCCATCTTTAATTTCTTGTCGGCGAGAAATGCGTGCCATTCCTCCTTTGATAAATGGCTGAAAGAGCGCCTTGCGGTCGGCAAAAACATAAATGAGGTCGCCGCCAACGATTTGAGTTTTTTGATAGACGGTCCTGGGAGTATCGGCTGAACTTGCGCGTTGATTTTGCAAGCTAACGGCATCGGTATAACTGAGCTCCAGAGCTGTGCGCTCGGCAAAATAGAGCGATACCGAGCCTGTCATATATTCTGAATCAAAATTATTGCTAGCATCGAAGGTTGTTTTTTTTCGCCCATAAGTAAAGCCAAGCTCGGTATATAAAGCATGAGAGGTGAGGGGGAAAATAAAAAGAAAACACACGGCTATAATAGAAAAGGAGTATTTCATGTACTTAGAATATCAAAGAATGGAACGGAACATGAGGTGATTTCGTTGCAACTAGAGTTAGGTCTATTGCTGATAGACCAGGGCCGAAGGCCTGAAATTCACATTGAAACTGTATTTGAGGTGAATAAACCCATCGTCCTCGAGCAACTCCTTGGGTGGGTTCGAAAACATTGCGGCCTCACGAAAGGCCATTGTAACTGCGAGGTCAAACTTTTTGATTCCGGACTCTTTCATAATGTGACTTGAATGAAAATGACCCTCCGGAGTGAGCCATATGTCAACAGTAGTGACCCAGACTTTATTCCCCACAACACCGAGGACATAACTGCTATTAAACGAATCAATTGCTTGTCGCACGCGTGATTCCCAGCGAAAGCGGATGAGGTCTTCGACCCGAGCAAAGAAAGAGTAGTGGGTGTAGCTATCAGTATTCAGTGCTGTGAAGTTTCCGATTGAAACATCTTGCGGGATAGCCTCACCGATTGTTGCCGGCGACGAGTTAAACCCGTGAGGGTTTGATTGCAGAGTCTTGGTGATGATATTGTCAGAATCATATTTTATTTGCGGAATCATTTTAGCTTGAGGTGAGGAATTTTTGGTCTTACCAGAAAGAGCCGCTTGGGATTCTTTTTTTACTCTTTGTCTGCTTGCTGATAGAAATCGCGCTAAGTTTTCATCGTTTTCTTTGCGTTCGATTTCTGGAGCCAAGGCTTCGCGGACGATTTGGCGATTTAAACTCTTTTCTGATTTTTTAGAAATGGGGGCCTCAACAAGGACAATTTCGGTGGTTTGCTTTGGCTGCGTTCCAAAATAAAGTGCAGCCAGTTCCATTCCTTGAACCAGGATATAGTGAATCGCAAGACTTAAAAGTATTCCGTATAGAATTCGCATTCTGTCTCAATATAGGACGATCCTGGTCAAAAATCCAGTAAGAGACAGCATCTTGGCTAAAGTTGAAACGAAATTTGCCGAAGAGAAGAGGGAGACACACGGGGGGATCATGGCAAAAGTAATCGACATTACGAGTCGCGTAAATCATGGAAATTCTTTAAAAAAGTCTAAACTGAACCCAGCTCCAGTTCTGGACATGACCGGCGCCCGGGAAGAGATGCTAAAAAAAGAGCGTCGCGATGTTAAGAGAACAATTCTTACCGAATTTATTGGTGCTTCAATTATTTTGCCGGATCGAGGGCTTTTGAAGGTTTCTCTGTATGATATTTCAGAGACGGGTGTTGCTTTTGATCTTGAGACTTCTGACGGCATGTTTGTCGAAGGGGATGAGGTCGCAATGCGCGTTTACTTGAATCACACGACTTACTTTCCGTTCACAGTCACGGTGACAAATTCGCGGTTCATCGAGAACGAGGGCGTCGTTCGTCACGGCACTCAGTTTATGAAAGACACAATTAACGATGTTGCGCTTCATCATTTTGTGAAGTTTATAGAAAATGTCAGCGCGGCTCTTCGCCGGGATGGCGGCGACATTTTGGTTTCAAATATTTCATAATTCCATTTTCTTCACAGCTTTTCGTGGACATTAGCCAGGGCTTCAGGTCGAATAGACCTAGGGCCTGTTCCGTTTTTGGCGGGTCGAAATCCATGGAGGGTTTAAGTTGAGCAAATCCAAGCGCAGAAAAATTGTCGTCGATACCAATGTTATTTTATTCGATGCCCAGGCGATTCTTCGTTTTGGCGAGGCGGATGTTCATATCCCAATATCTGTGATTGAAGAAGTGGACAAATTCAAGAGGGACCAGGGCGAGAATGGTCGAAATGCTCGGCAGTTCAGTCGATTTGTCGACGTGCTTCGTGCAAAAGGCTCGTTGGCTCAAGGGGTGCAGCTCGATAACAGCGAGACAGTTGTTTATATTAGCACGGATCTAATGCTCGGAGGTATGCCGCCGGAGTTTGATCAAATTAAGGCCGACAACCGAATTTTGAATACAGCTATGGCTTTGCAGAAGCAACATCCACGCATCAAAGTTGAGTTGATAACGAAAGATATTAATCTTCGCATCAAAGCGGACGTCTATGGTATTTTTGCGAAAGACTATGAACCAACGGATGTCTCTCAAGAGGACATGTACGAAGGGTATTTGGAGCTCGACCTTGCCCCTGAAAAAATTGATCAGTTTTACAAGGATAAAAAATTTGTTCCAGAGGCTAATCATAAGCTAAAGGCCAATCAATATGTCATTATGAAAGATAGTTCGAACCCTAATCACTCGGCGATTGGGCGTTTCTCAGCGGCGGATCAGGGGGTTGTGCCTTTGATCAATCCCGCCGACAGTATTTGGGGGGTTCACGCGAGAAACGTCGAACAGGCTTTTGCTATGGATTGTTTGCTGAACGATGAAATTCTTTTTGTTTCGTTGGTCGGAAAAGCGGGGACCGGCAAGACCTTGCTTGCTCTTGCGGCAGGGTTGTTTAAGACCTTGGATGAGGGGCGCTTTCAAAGACTGTTGGTTTCGCGGCCTATTTTTCCGATGGGAAAAGACATTGGATATCTTCCCGGGGATATAGAACAGAAGCTCAATCCATGGATGCAGCCGATCTTTGATAATGTGGAGTTCTTGATGGGATCGGATAAGAAGGCCTCTGGCCGCGCTCAGGAGCTTATCAATCAGGGCATGCTCAATATTGAACCATTAACTTACATTCGAGGACGGAGTATACCCAAACAGTACTTAATTGTGGATGAGGCACAAAACCTAACTCCCCATGAAATTAAAACCATTGTAACCCGTGCAGGTCGTGGGACTAAGGTTGTTTTGACGGGGGACGTTTATCAGATCGATAATCCCTACGTGGATTCGGCAAACAGCGGTCTCACTTATGCGGTTGAGAGATTCAAGGGGCACCCCATAGCGGCCCATGTTACTTTGACCAAGGGAGAGCGCTCTGAGCTTGCCGAGCTTGCCGCAAACATTCTTTAGATAAGAAGAATTCGCAAATTGTGTTTTTTTTGCAACAGGCAAAGACTTGCCTGTTGGCTCTCTATGTACTCCACTAGGGATTTAATGACATAGAAAGGCCTTGATATATGACGGTGGCAAATACAGGTTCAGGCGAAAAGCGTGATGTGGGATTCAAAGATTCGGTGACGGTTACGATCACTGATAAAATGGTCCGTCAATTTGCAGAGGTGTCTGGGGACTTTAATCCGATCCACCTTGATGAGGACTATGCAAAGACAACACGCTTTGGACGTCGTATTGCGCACGGAATGATTATAGGCGCCATTATCTCTCGAGCACTGAATGAGAAAATTGGTGCCGGCGGAGTCTACCTCGGCCAAAATCTTAAGTTTGTAAGTCCTGTTCATATTGATGATACGGTCACTGTTGAGGTCACAATCACAGGCCTTCGCAAAGAAAAACTGATCGCGTCTGTCGACACCATCGCTAAGAAACAAACGGGCGAAATCGTTGCCAAAGGTGAAGCTATCATTATGATGGCTAAGTAGTGAATTAATGCGCTTAGCTATGTGACATTTTGTTGATTTCTAGCTTTTGACGATTACTGTGTCGGGGCAAGGGGGAACTATGAAATTTGGCATTTTGCTTGTAAGTATGACTTGTTTTTTTGGTGCTGCGGTTACCTATGCGAATTCGATGGGCTACGATGATAAGGACTTCGGTTGCATCGATAAGACACAAGCAGAGAAGTATGTTGATGATTTTGGTATTGATCAAAAATCTTTTGGCGGGGCCGAGCTTTGCAATAACCAAGTCGATACAAAAAAACTTTTCAATGACTTGCAGATTCTTGAAGGCGGGCAGTTCGATTCGAACCAATCAAACTTATTGATCAGGGGAATAATTCCTTCAGACAAATACTACGCTTGGATGAAGAGCGAGACCAGAGGCATGGAGCGCGGTAATGATGTGCCGTATGCCACAGCTTACAATCAGATGGGATACTTCACGATGCAGGATGGTTGGGCTAACTCATCGACTCTTGCTCGGGTTGGCGTTGTCATCCACGAAGCTCGTCACACAGACGGCTATCGTCATTACCCTTGCACTCAAGGGCCCTATCAAGGCGTCAATCTGGATGGCTGTGATCAAAGCTATCAACAGGCCGGATCCCATGCGGTTGAAATGGAATACTACGCACGTGTGAGTGTGGCCGGAAAAAACTTCCACCCCGTTTACAAATCAATGGCCCGGCTGATGGCGATGGGGAGGACGAACTTTGTTTTCAACTCTCAACCGATGCGTCAGCGTGAGCTAGTTTTGGCGAGGGACGGTCAGAACGATTCCCCAGTTCTTTTTGATAGCACAAAAAAGATTCAGCGTGAGGGGGCTGATTTTGTCGGTCGTTTAAAGCGAACATCATTTGGCGCGGCATTATTTAATGGTCTTCAGGCAATGGCTTTAGATATTTATGAGACAACTGGTTTTAAAAAGAGCAACCAAGACGACTATTCCTACTTCAAATTATTAAAGATGGAGTCCTTGGGGGAACTAAAGGATTTCGAGGAGTTTGATAAAGGTCCGAAACGTTATGTCGCAGTTGTAAACGGCGCAAACCAGATGGCCACATATAATTTTCCTCGCGGTACTTGGAATAGAGCAACTCCACTTTCGTTTGACTTCGCTCGAAGCACAACGATGCTTCCGACGGGAGAGCGGGGTTATTTTATGGTAGCTCAGGATGGAGAGGTTTACTCTTTGAATCCTGAAACTAGAATGGTTTCAGCGGTCGGTAAGAAGTGGGACTCACAAGTTGTGAGTGTTGCTGCCATTAACGGAGTCAAACTTGTATTGAAAGCAGATGGTTCGATATACCAGCATGCCGCTGATGGTTCAGACTCTCTTTTTGACAATGGCACTTATACTGAAATGATCAACATTCCTGTTTATGATGCCTTTGAGGTGAAATAATGAAGACGGGACAATTGTTGTTGGTTGCTGGCCTGGTCGTCGCTGTAGCTTATACCTACATGTCATTAAGTGAGGCAGAGAAGCAGGCACCAAGTGTCCCGGTTTCAGTTCAATTATCACCAGGCGCCGACGAGGCGGCAAAAAAGGCGAGTGAGTTTGAAAGCAAAAAAAGTTTTTCAGAACTGGTTAGCGAAGAGGCCGGAGCTGTCGCTCGCTTGACCGACAAGCCCGATGAAGTACATAAGCGGTTGAAGGACCTAGCCAGTCAAATGAAGGAAGAACAGGTAGCTGTTCTCAAAGAAAAAGCATTAAATACAACTTTGAACGGCGACGAAAGATTTTTGTCGGTCTATGTCCTTGGAGAAAGTGCTTTGCAAGCGGCCCAAGAAGGATTAGAGGCAATTGCGGCGGCACCAATCCCAAAACTTCATGATGCACGTATGACGGTTCAAGAAGAGATCATCCGTGGCCAAGCAATTGAGTCCTTAAGAGAGCCTGATAGACTCAGGCGTCTTTTTACCGGCGCCACTGCAGACAACAAGTTTTTAATGGACCGTGTTCATCGCACCTTGAATTATCGTCAAGGAAAGGTCTCCTCTCCCGAAAAGCAAGATCAAGAAATTCTCGGAAAGATCCTTGAAAAAGGCGTACAGTAGAGTTGCTTTAGGTTCGCCAAATTGTCACTGTCACAATCATAGACACTTCTATAGCTTTGGATTGAATCCTATTTGTGTTTGGCATGCATTTGAAAGTCACTAATTTTGCAAATAGCGAAACGGGCAGGAGAATCTATGGCAATGCAAAAGTATATTTTAGCCTTGTTTGTCACAGTGACGGCTGTGGCCTCAAATGTCTTTGGCGCCTGTACTGACTGCCGAGCCCTCGACTTGGATAAGAAAATACAACTTCACTTGGTTAGGCCTATGTGGGCTATGACGAGCAGCCAAAAAATAGAATACGTGCGCAGTTTCGGACTTGATCTCTACAAAGTTAAGGACATCGAAAGAGACCCTGCAAGACTGGATTATCTGCCTGAACCATCGATCAAAGAAAACCCAACCTGGGAAAAATTTGTTAAGATCTTCGATGAGGGGGTTATGGGTCTATTTTTGACGCCTTCGAATGCATCAAACCGCGTGAAAAATCCGACCATTTTTTATAACGAAAGTGCCGATGATTGGACTATTGTTCATGAGTTTATGCATTATCTCTTTGATCGGGCAAGGCTCCTTGATGACACAACTGCCGAGTCGCGAGTTGTAAATAACCTCAATGATGCCAAAGAAGATTTTTTCGATTACTGGAATAGCTACCGCGAGAACTCAAGTTTTCGAAATGAGGCACATAAAAACAACATGATTCGGAGTTTTGTCACGTTTTTGGAAGCTCAGATATATCTTTTAAAAAACTTTGAGTTGGAAGAGGTGGTGATAGAAAGATATCTCAGATCTGTTTACCTAAATCAGAAACCAAAGAACTTTAGAAGAAAGAACTTTGCTCGAGGTGAGAGGTATATAAGGTCGACCGTTGAGACGGTACAGGAACACACGCGAGTTATGCTCGAAACTTGTGACGACATGAAAACGGCACTCGGAGACAATGATAGCAAACTTCGACTAGAGGTCGATGCCGTCTGTGATCAGGTAAAAACCTTAAAGGATTATAATCAGCAGGCATTGTTGCGAATTTAGACTCCATAAATCAAAAGCATAAACTCGGCTTTTTCGACAGGGAGCTCTTTTAGAAGCCTGTCGCCAGTACCCTCGAGAAGTGTTTCGGAATCTTGTGACAAGTTCAGAGCAAGCAATGCACGCCGTTTTGGAAAGTGTTCCGCCAGATCAGTGAGAGTTTTTTTGAGACGATACGGAGTGTCCATCAATACGATTGGGCGATTTTCTTTTTGTAGTTCTATAAGCGATTTTTGGCGAGCCTCATTTTCGGCAGGCAAAAAACCGCGAAATAAAAACTGATCGAGGCGCTCGCCGCTCAAAGAGAGGATTCCCATTAAACTTGAAGGGCCGAGAATGGATTTGATGGGAATATGCTTTTGTCTACAAACTTTAATCAAAGCGGCTCCTGGGTCGCAAAATCCAGGAGTCCCGCAGTCAGAAACCAGAATGGCATCAGACTTTGCACACAGAGTTGCTAAGGCTTTCACATCCTCGGGTGTGGAGTGCTCATTAAGAAGTTCAAAGTGTTTTCCGCTAATGCCATGGCTGCGCAACAGTTTGCTGGTTTCCTTAGTGCTTTCGCAAATCACGAGTTCGATATTTTTGAGCAGTTCGAGTGCCTTCAGAGAAATTTCACGAGTGTCGCCAATCGGCGTTGCAATGAGGTAGAGCATCAATCATCGCCCATAAGAAAATGTAAAATGGCCGGAATATCCTCAGGTGGCATTGCCTTTCCGGCATGGGTACTTTCAAAGAAAATAATATTCACATGAGGCAGTTGTTCGCGCAAATGCAGAATATTAACAGGTTCATTCTCGAAAAACCAAATGTCAGTGAATTTATTGGTGGGAAGTGATGCAAACCAATTGGTCTTAAATTCGGCGTCGTCTAAATCTTTGTGCGGCTTGAGAACCAGCTGAGTTTGAATATCATCTAATGGGAATCCCCATTTTTTTAAAATAAGGGCAGAGCCCGCTCCCATACGTTGGACATCGCGGCCTGTGAGATAAACAACGTCGGCACCCAAATTGGCCACCTTTGTGACATATTCAACCGCCCCATCATAGGGGAGATCAAACTGAAGGTATTCGTTGCTAAAAAATCGCTCGATCCAAAAATCGCGTACGGCAGCTAAAAATTCAGGGTGATGTTTATCAAGGCCTGCGCGCTCGAGAGCATTTTTGATTCCCCAATCCTTCCGCTCCGTGCGAATGTTTTTGAAGTGTTGAATCTGATCTGCAAACAATTTTTTATGTAAGGGAAAGGCGGCAAAATCCATCAGAATCTGTTGTAAGCGAGGGGACACATCAAAAAGCGTCGAATCTAGATCAAAAACGGCCAAAGATTTTCGTCCCTGACTTTGTAAAGCTGCGATCTTGACAAGAATCTGACGAAGTAAGTGGCTGGATTGCGTCATAGGTGCCAATCTACCTTTGGAAGTTATTTAAATGCAAAGACTTTTCTTGGCCCTCAGGGTAATTTTTGTTACCTTTCGGCGACCCGAAAAAAGGGGAACCAGTATGTTAAAAAAACTTCGTTGGCTTAGTGTTTTGGCGACTTTGGCTTTAGTAGCAAACTGCACGATAAAAAGGGCCGAGCTCGGCACTTTAGAAAATCCCATTAAGATTTATTTTGTGCCTTCAGTGGATACAAAGGTCCTAGAAGACAAGTCGAAAATTTTTAAAGATTACCTCGAAAAAAACACGCCCTACAAATACGAAGTTTCGATTCCTCAGTCTTTTGTCGCTGTGGTTGAGGCCTTTGGAGCCAAGCGGGCCGACGTCGCTGCGATCAACACATTTGGCTACATGTTAGCTCATGATAAATACGGAGTGCAGGCGAGGTTGACCGGCATACGCCATGGACTTTCAACATATCAATCGCAATTTGTTGTTAAAACTGATAGTCCAATTAAAACTTTAGCTGATCTTTCTGGAAAGAAAGTGGCCTTTGTCGATCCTGCTTCAACTTCCGGTTATTTGCTTCCGCTTAAGACTTTAAAAGAAAGAAAGATCGAGCCAAAAGAAACGGTTTTTGCAATGAAACATGATTCAGTGATTTCGATGGTATATCAGGGCCAGGTGGACGCAGGTGCAACCTTTTACACAGCTCCCTCAAAGAATGAGAAAGGCGAAACACAACTTGAAGATGCCCGTCGTTTGGTTTTGACTCAATATCCTGATGTTGAAAGTAAAATTCGCATCCTTGAACTTTCTGAATCGATTCCAAATGATCCGATAGTCGTGCGAAAGGATCTGCCAGAGGAAATGAAGTCGAGGATCATTGATGCAACAGTCGCCTTTATTGCAACTCCGGAGGGAAAAGATGCTTTCAATAAAACTTACGGTGTTGTCGAATTTAAGAAAGTCAGCGATGAGGATTATGAATCTGTGCGCAGGATGTTAAAGACCTTAGGTAAGAATGTCTCTGAGCTGACAAAATAGCAGGAGTATCAATGTCTAATCCCATATTATCGGTCAAGAATTTGGTGAAGACTTACCCTAATGGAGTGCAGGCTCTTAAGGGCGTGAGCTTCGATGTTAAACAAGGAGAGTTCTTAGTCGTAATCGGGCTGAGTGGGTCTGGTAAATCGACACTTCTAAGATGCATTAATAGGCTGCATGATCCGACGTCTGGGGAGATATTTTTTGAAGGAAGTGACATCGCGCAAGTTCAGGGTGAAGAGGTGCGGAGCTTGCGCAAGAAGGTTGGTATGATCTTTCAACATTTCAACTTGGTTCCTCGTCATACTGTTCTCAGCAATGTACTGATGGGTAGTTTAGGAAGGGTCGGATCTTTTAAAAGCATTTTCGGGTTTTTTTCTCCTAAAGACAAAACGGATGCACATAAATATCTGAAACTTGTTGGTATTGCTGATAAAGAAAAAATTCGAGTTGATCAGCTATCTGGGGGACAGCAGCAGCGTGTGGCTATTGCTCGAGCCTTGGCACAGGGGCCGTCGATTTTACTGGCAGACGAGCCAGTCGCTAGTCTGGATCCCGCTACTTGCCACACCGTAATGGACTATCTCAAAAAAGTGAATAAAGAACTAGGGATTACGATCGTTTGCAATTTGCACTTTTTAAGTCTTGTTCGTCAATATGCGACTCGTGTGATTGCGCTTAAGGGTGGAAAAGTTGTTTATGAGGGATCCCCTCAGGACATCACCGAAGAATGGTTCGAAAAGATTTATGGGCAGGATGCCAAAGAAGTTCATATCAATTAAGGACGTATTAAAATGAAGGCCTATTTATTTCGCAGAACTTTTTTCGACAGTTTCATTTTTGCTTACCTAGTTATGGTCTTGTTGGTGGTAGTCGCTAGCCCATCCCCTGAAGAGATGCTTTTGTTGGAGCGAAATTCTATTTTATTTACAGTGGCGATGTTTATTGGTGCCGTTATAAGCTCCGGGTTAAATAAAGCATCAAATGAAAAATTGCATACATTGGGAGAGAGTCTTTTTCAGCCTCAGTACAAAAAAGCAACAAAGAACGAGGTGTCTTGGTACAAGACGATGGCCGGTTGGCAGCTGACTGTTTTTTTATGTGTGACGTTTGTTGTTGGCATAAGAGTCACAAAATTTTCTCTGCTTGAATTATTGAACGAAGATGGGTTCGCAGGTGCGGTTCGGCTATTTAAAGGGTTGTTTTCTCCGAATTTTGAAATTTTGCCTAAGGCAGTTTTGAATATTATCGAAACGATTTTTATGGCCTTCATTGCAACGATATTGGCTATTCCATTTGCTTTCGTCCTTAGCTTTTTTTGCGCTCGCAATATCATGAAAGGACCGGTGGCTTATGCTATTTATATGTCACTTCGAACTCTTTTGAACTTTACTCGGGCCATTGAAGCCATCATTTGGGCAATTATTTTTTCAGTGTGGGTTGGGATTGGTCCTTTTGCTGGAATGTTGGCTTTGATGATTCACTCCATTGCGTCACTGGCAAAGCAATACTCTGAAATGGTTGAAACTGTGAGCGATGGTCCCATAGAGGGAATTCAGTCCACCGGAGCGACAAAGCTTCAGACTGTGTGGTTTGCAATAGTACCTCAGGTTATTCTTCCATATATTTCTTTTACGGTATACCGCTGGGACATCAATGTCCGTATGGCGACCATTATTGGTCTGGTCGGAGGTGGAGGAATAGGAACAATGTTGATTCAATATCAAGGGCAGGCAATGTGGCCAGAGGTCGGTTGCATCATTCTTGTTATTGCTATTGTTGTCTGGGCAATGGATCAGGCTTCGGCCGTTATTAGAGAAGCGTTAAAGTAATTGCAGCACTAGAGAAGAACAGTCTACTGATTCGAGAGGCCATCGAGATGGTGTTACCTTCTGGTAAAAACTTTATCGAAAGCGAGAAGACTTGGCTTCTGTCCTGTCAATATCATTGACACTTTTCTTAAACATTCATTTCAAAAATATCTGCCTTTTTGAATCCTTAAGTCGGGTCCGTATCTTGCCGATAGTTCAATGTGAGAGGTGATATTATGCAGACACTTTTTTATGTCTCTTTAAATGGTGGTCATGTGGGCCCTTATTCCGTCGATGCAATTGTTAGAAAGATCGAGGATGGAGAGCATTTGTGGACAGACTATGTGTATTGTGAAGCCAAAGGCGATTGGACTGTTGTCATGGAACACCCTAGTTTTGCAGACAGGTTCAAAAACTCTTCCGTTAAGTCACCTCCTCTGGTTTCTGAGTCGACAGTCATTTCTGCTCCAGCGCCGACAAAACACGACGAAAAATTCAAAGAAAAGGCCTGGTATATCCTTAAAGAAGGCAACAACTATGGGCCGTTTTCAAAATTAGAGCTCGTTCAGATGCTGCAAGAAAAGACTCTCTTTGAGTATGACTATATCTGGCATACAAAGCTTAATGCCTGGAAGAGAGTCGCAGAAATCGAGGAGTATTCTCCAGAGTCTATTCGCGCCATGAAGGAGTCAGGTTTGTCTGAGGTGGCTGAGGTGTTTTTTAGACGACGTCACGCGAGAGCCTCCTATGGTTGTTCTTTAATTGTTCATAATAACAAGACAGTTTTTAAGGGTCGCAGTATGGAGATTAGTTCTGGTGGCGCTGGAATATTGATCGACAACCCTAATTTGCAGCCCGGACAGAATCTGTTTTTGCACTTTCAACCTGGAGACGGTGTGCCGCCGTTTAATGCTGTTTGTACGGTGGTTAGTAAACAAACTGTCAAAGACACAAAGGGTGCGCTTGATTCGGTAAAATACGGGGTTAAGTTCACAAGTATCAGTCAGTCTGTGCGCGAATCCATCCGTCAGTTTACACAAAAGGCCGCCTAATGCCCATGCGATGTCTTGCCTTAGGGATGGCATTTCTATTAATCCAAACGGGGTGCGGCAACGGTGCTGCGACTTCTTTTGAAATTAATTCGACCAGTGAAAACTTTGGTCAGAAGGTGCTATATAACAACAAGGTAGATATTGTTATGCTGATCGACAACTCGACAAGTATGCAGCAGCATCAAGCGCGGTTGAGCAAGCAAATGCCGACGCTCGTGTCCGTTCTTCAGAGTTTAAAAATGGATTATCATATAGTTATTATCACCACAAGTATGGGCTCGGGTGGGGACGGTGGTCAATTTAGAGGTAGCCCTGCTGTTTTAACCAATCAAACTGCAAATCTAGCAACAGTGTTGTCAGATAGAATTTTGCAAGGAGAGGCCGGAAAGGATCTAGAGAGAGGACTTGAGTCTCTTCAGTCAGTATTGGATCCAGGCTACTTGGCTACTGATGGTGCTGGGTTTTTTCGTGACGATGCTTTAATGGCGGTTATCGCCCTTAGTGATGAGGATGATAGTAGCGCTGGAACAGCCAGTACCTATGCCAGTCTCTTAGAAAAATTAAAACCTGCAGGTAAAGATGGTCGAAAATCTTGGATCTTTAATTTTATCGGTGTTTTAAATAACTCGAGTCAGTGTCGGACCTTCAACGATTATTCAGCACCTGGATCTAAATTTATGCAACTTGCAGATATTTCAGGTGGCAATAAAGAGTCTATATGCACTTCGAATCTGGCTTCGGCGGTTACCAATATAAAAGCCCGAATCATACAAATTTTGACTGATTTCTATTTGGGTGAAAAGCCCGCGTCATTAACTATCAAAGTTCGTGTGAATGGTATCTTGGTTCCGCAAAACTCTGAGAATGGTTGGTCCTATATTGAAGAGGCCGGAAAATATCTTATTCGTTTTAATGGAACGTCCATCCCGCCTGCTGATGCAGACATTCACATCGACTATACACCTGCTCAAGCAAGGTGATTAGCTAGCTGATAGTAATGTCCATTTTGGTTCATTAACGCTTGGTGTGAGCCCACCTCAACAATTTTTCCGTCACTAAGAACTACAATGCGATGACATTCTCGTATCGTTGAGAGCCGATGAGCGATAATTATACTTGTGCGGCTCTTTATAACTTCATGAGTTGCTTTTTGCAGAATTAACTCGCTTTCGGAGTCGATATT
This sequence comes from Pseudobdellovibrionaceae bacterium, assembly GCA_016719575.1. GTDB lineage: Bacteria > Bdellovibrionota > Bdellovibrionia > Bdellovibrionales > Bdellovibrionaceae > JACMRP01. The sequence continues at coordinate 327,504 of JADJYV010000013.1, forward strand.
AGCAGTTGCCTCATCCAAGATCAAAATGTCGGGATTAAACGCGAGGATGCGAGCGAAGGCGATCAGCTGCCTTTCGCCCACAGACAGGTTTGCGCCGCGCTCTTCGACCACGGAGTGAAGATCTCTTCCGCTTCGCTGGAGTAAATCCAAATAGCCAGTTTGTGCGAGAGCCCGTTCGACTGTTTTTTCATCGATTTTTGGGTCACCGAGGTGAACATTTTCAGCGATTGTTCCGCGAAAAATAAAGTTATCTTGCTGAACAACGCCAATGCGTGAGCGTATAGAGCGTCTTTTAATTTCCTCAAGGGGCCGATCATCTATCAAAATTGTTTTTTCTGGAGCATCATAAAATCTCTGTAAAAGAGAAATAAAAGTGCTTTTACCACTTCCAGTGCGACCCACGATTGCGACCGACTCTCCAGCCTTGATATTAAGATTGATATTGTGAAGGACTAAGGGCAATTCGGGCTCATAGCGAAAGTTAAGATTGCAAATTTTGATTTCACCTCGAACAGAAGGGTGATCTTGAGCACCTGTGATCTCATGTTCGGCTGGTTCATCGAGTAAGGTAAAGATTCGCTCTGCACTGGTTAGTGAGTTCTGAAACTGCTGGTATTTCTCTAGAATATCTCGCAGGGGAGGCATAAAGTCCTGGGCATTCATCAGAAAAGCGACGATCGCGCCGATAGTTAAGCTCTCCGAGATTTTGAGCCAGCCTCCGAAATAAAGGGCTGACGTGATAACCACGCCTGTAAAACAGTTCATAATCGGAAACATCGCTGCGTAGGCTCGGACTGATTGCATGTTGCTTGCGCGGTAATCGTCAGAAAGGGTCTGGAAAATTTTTAGATTTTTTGGCACCCGATTGTAAAGCTGGACAATTTTTATTCCGTTCAAGTTTTCTGCTAAAAAGGAATTGATGTTGGATAGCTTTTTTTTCTGCTCTCTTAAGATATCACGAATCCGATTGCTCAAGTAGATTGCGAGGCCAATAAAAATTGGAGAAAACAATAAAGTAATAAGGGTGAGCTTGACAGAAATCAGAGCCATCGCCGTAACAATGGCTACAATATTAATAATATTGATAAATATATTGATGACCCCGTCGGTAAAAAGATCTCCGAGAGAACTGACATCATTGGCTATGCGTGTGACAGTTCTGCCTGTTGGAGTTTTGTTAAAGTACTGTAGTGGCAGTGACTGTGTGTGGCGAATCAGATCCTCACGTAGGTAATACAGAACACGGTTCCCTAAAACTTGAAACATGTAGGTTTGAGAAAAGTGAAGTATTGTCCTCGCAATTTCTAGAGCTAGATAGACTAAGGCCATCATTTTAAAAACTGAGATGTCTTTGGCGATGATACCTTTGTCAATGGCATAGCCGATAACGAAGGGAATAAACCGCGAAATTCCAGTCAGGACCAAAATTATTAAAATAACACTGATAAAAATCCAAGGGTGTTTTCTGGTATACGGCCAAAGTCTTTTGAACATGACCAGATAGTTGACTTTGGTTTTGATGATATCTTCATTCACTTATCACCTCTTGGCTCGACTGTACGCTTACAATGGTGCGAAAGGTGGGGCTAAAAGCTATGAGGTCCGATACAGTTCCCATGGCCTCGATGGTCCCGTCTTTCAAAACAATAATGCGATCAGCATTTTTTAAAGAGCTTAGCCGATGTGCGACAGTCAGGCGAGTTTGTTGCATGGATTTTTTTGCCTGCGAGAGCTCTTCTTCGATTATTTTTTCGGTGCGAGTGTCGACGGCGCTCAGGGAGTCATCGAGAATTAAAAATGGCGAGGTTAAGATCAGACCACGAGCAATACTCAGGCGCTGTTTTTGACCTCCAGAAAGGTTTACTCCGCGCTCTCCCAGCTGGGAGTCGAATTTTTGCGGAAGATTTTCGATTTCGCCGCGGATATTTACAATATCGGTCATGCGCGTGACCTCCGAGAGCTCTGGATCTTGGAGGAGTCCGTAGCCAATATTTCGAGTCACAGTTTCGCTGAAAAGAAAGACTTCTTGGGTAACGAGAACCATCATTTTGCGAAGACTGTTGAGCGTGTAGTTTTCTATTGGAATGTCATTAATAAGAATCTGCCCCTCATGAACAGGGTACATTCGAAGAATCAGACTGACGAGGGTGCTCTTGCCTGATCCAACTTGCCCCATTAGGCCGACATGTTCGCCTGCATTAATTTGGAAGGAAATATCTCGTAGGGCATAGAGATCCATTCCCGGAAATTTAAAGGAGACATCCTTGAACTCTAGTTTATGAAAGGCGCGAAGATCAAGAGTTCCCGAATTGGGGATGTCGGTCTCTTGGTCAACCACGGCCTGGATTCGGCTCAACGAAGCTTTGCCCTTTTCGTAGTAGGAAAAGCCCAGTCCCAGGGCCGTTACGGGCCAAACCATTTTTTGAATATAACGATGGAAGGCAACGAATGTTCCGACTGTCACGGCTCCGCTATAGAGGTCGTTTGCAGCAATAAAAAACAGGATGACAGACCCGCTGGTTACACCGAACTCCATGACGGGCATAAAGAGAGAGTCGATCAATGCGACTTTATTATTAGCCACTTCGAGTTTATTGCTAGCTTGGCAAAATAGGTCGGTGCGGTGATTCTCCTGAGCGTAGGATTTGACAACCCGAATTCCACCAATTGTCTCTTGAGTGAGGCCAGTTAGCTCCGAATAACGATCCTGTGCGATTTTGTAGTTGATGTGAATGAGCTTCATTACCTTGTTAATAAGAAAAGGAACTAATGGCAAAAAAATCAAAGTTTGCCAGGTCCAGGTAAAATTTATCGTGAACATGATTGGCAAAATAATCGCAAGATAGATCAGGCCATCTAAAAAAATGAGAAGGCCAGGCCCTATTGCCTGTCTAAATGATGAAACATCGTTTGTGATCACACTCATGAGCTCGCCGACTTGGTTTTTATGAAAGAAAGTTGGGCCCAGCGTTGTGAAGTGTTTGAAAATCCTTTGCCTCATGTCTTCCATAGCATAAGTATGAAAGCGTCCGAAGTTTTTTCGCCAAGCATAGCGAAAAGCACCGAGAGATGTCAGGGCGGCTATGAGCAACAGACTGGTGCGACCCAGATCATCAAGGGGTTGTTGCGTTTCTATCTGATCAATTCCGATTTTAATGAGTAGAGGATAAAGACCATCGAGTGCATTTGTGATAACAAGCAGAAATATTCCAACAAAGAAAGCGCGGGGTTGGTAGCGGATATAGTGCCTAAGTGGGTTTTTAAAGACAGAGGAATTTTCAGTCATAGAATTGCCATCCTAGCAAAAAAAAGAGGGATAGAAAACTCTATCCCTCTTTTCGATTCTAATTATTTAGGGCCTAATAATGCATGAGGGCGTTAACATCCAGCCGCCCCTCGGTTACGAGTTTTCCAGCTGCAGCCGGAATTTTCTTAGCAGATCCGAGGATGGCCGCTTTTACCTCTCTCCAAGTTTTGTTGGGGTATGCAGACCAATAAAGAGCTGCGGCACCGGCAACATGCGGGGTCGCCATAGAAGTGCCATCCCAAGTTGCATGAAAGCCAAATTTATCAATGACGGTGTCTGTGTAGCCGCTGCCAACGACTGTTGAATAAACCTTCACTCCGGGAGCGCCGATATGAACCGTTTTTGGGCCCCAATTCGAAAAAGAACCGAAATTATTATTCACATCCAGTGCTGCCACTGAAATGATATTTTCATGGGGATAAGTCGCTGGATAAGATGGATTCGGATCGGTGTCATTGCTGTATCCAGCTCCTTTGTGGCCATTTCCAGCCGCCGCGATAAATAGGACCCCTTTATCTTGAGCGTATTGAACGGCCTCTCGCAAGGCCTTGTTGCCTTGACCGTCAGCTGGATCTTCACCCTCAGAACCCCAAGAGTTTGAAAGAACTTTCGCGCCATTATCGACCGCATAGCGTACCGCCTTGATGGCATCTGCAGTTGTTCCCTGGCCTTTTTCAGATATAAATCTCAGAGACATCAATTTTATGTTCGGAGCAACGCCAGCAATTCCTTTGCCATTATCACTTCGCGCCCCGACGTTTCCGGCACAATGAGTGCCGTGACCAGGATTGCCGCCAGTCAATAGCTGAAGCGGCTCTACCGCTAGGTCATAAGGCTTATTGTCGTTAGTGACAAAGTCCCAACCAATAACGTCGTCAACGTAGCCATTTTTATCGTCATCAATCCCATTATTAGGAATTTCTTTTGTATTTCTCCATAGATTTGGAAGCAGGTCTTCATGAGTGTAATCAACACCAGTATCGATCACTGCCACGATCATATCTGGAGACCCCTTGGTAACCTTCCAGGCATCTTGAACATCAATATTGATCATGCCCCACTGATTGCTAACAAGCGGGTCAACTCCACTCCCTTGAGGCGGCGCATCGGGAATGGCTGGGTTATCAGTGTACTTAGGATCTTTGGCAAAAGTCTGCGCTTGTCGGGATAACATTTTCATGACAGCGGCGCGGCGAAGTGGATCTTGAATGCTATAATCCTCGAGAAGGCGAATCGGATAATTTGGCTGGATGTACTCAATTGCTGGATTTTGCGAAAGTAACTGCTTGTTAATAAAGCCTTTGCCGCCCTCAATTCGTATCCACTGGTCGTTCAGTTGCTCAACTTTTGAGCCACCGCCTTCAAACTGGGCAAACATTTGCATGCTATAAGCATGTCCCGGTGCCAATTTAATCAATAGATCTTGCTTGTTTGTTTTCGGAGCTGCATGTGAGCTCGCTGATAGGCACAGTGCTGCCAATAAAATGTGCAAAAACATGAATTCCCCCTTCTCATGTTATAGACCCTATATTCAGACCATCGTTGGTCATCGAAGTAATATTCTAGAAACAAGGCTGTTGTGGATGCAAATGCAAATGAGTTCGAGCGAGCGCTTGCGTTGAACAATTGAAAGCGTCCGCCTATCTAATCTATCTAGTTGTCATGTCTCGGGATTTTCTGTAACTAATTGAGAGTCAAATGAAAATGGGGAGTCAAAATGAATTCAGCTGATGCAACCGCCGACAGCTCAACAACGGCGTTAGCGACTCAGTCTATTGACGATATGTCTCGCAGTTATGCGTTGACCACTCGTCTTGATGATTTGGTTGCTTGGGGACGAAAAAATTCTTTATGGCCAATGCCTTACGGAACTGCTTGTTGTGGAATCGAACTGATGTCAGTGATGGGGCCACGTTACGACTTAGCTCGCTTTGGTGCTGAGGTCGTTCGCTTTTCACCTCGACAGGCAGATCTCTTAATAGTTGCCGGGACGATCACAGAAAAAATGGCCCCTGTTTTAGTTCGAATTTATGAGCAAATGCTAGAGCCAAAGTATGTTCTTTCGATGGGCGCTTGCGCAAGTTCAGGAGGCTTCTATCGCGCCTACCACGTCTTGCAGGGGGCGGACAAAGTTATCCCTGTCGATGTGTATGTTCCAGGCTGTCCGCCAACTCCTGAAGCGGTTTTGGATGGTATAATGGCTTTGCAGCGTATGATTGCAACTCACCAACCTCGTCCTTGGAAGGACAAATGGAAATCTCCTTATGAGCAAGCTTGAAAATTTAAAACAGTCTCTCGCTGAGGCAATGAGTATTGATAAATTCACTTTCAGCCACGCGTTCGGCGACGATGTTATAGAAGTTCCAAAACAGGATATCATTCCGGTTCTTCGCCACCTCAAAGACGGTCGGCGATTCGACTTTTTGATGGATGTCTGTGGAGTTGATTACCCGAAGCGCTCGCGCCGTTTTGATGTTGTCTATCATTTGTTTTCTTCGAAAGATGCTTCTCGATTGCGGATAAAATGTCAGTTGGGCGAAGGCGAAGAGATCGTATCGGCAACTTCGGTTTGGCAAGGGGCGGATTGGTTTGAACGCGAAGCCTATGATATGTTTGGAATCGTTTTCTCTGGACATCCGAACCTGCGTAAGATTTTAACTCATCATCAGTTCGTCGGACACCCCTTGCGTAAGGACTATGAGGCGGATGCGCAACAGCACTGCACTTCGGTGCTGCCCATTCATTTTCAAAATGAGCCTGGGGTTGATGGTTCCGTTTTAAATGACAAATATGTGGCTCTAAATATTGGCCCCTCTCACCCAGCAATGCATGGAACACTTCGATTGATGCTAGAGCTTGATGGCGAGACGATTGTGCGTGCAAATCCCGAAATTGGATATTTGCATCGTTGCTTTGAAAAAATGGCAGAAACGCATCCGTACAATCAGGTAATTCCGTATACAGATCGTTTAAATTATTGCTCAGCTCCAATGAATAATATCGGATATTGTAAGGCCGTCGAACGTCTTTTGGGAGTTGAAATTCCGCCAAAAGCACAAGCAATGCGAGTGGTTTTAGCAGAACTATCGCGGGTAATTGACCATATAATCGCAGTTGGTACTGGCGGCGTGGATTTAGGAGCCTTGTCGGCATTCTTTCATTTGTTTACCTACCGTGAAAAGGTTTACACCCTTTTCGAAAAACTTTGTGGCTCTCGATTGACTGTTGCGATGACTCGAGTGGGAGGCATGGCTCAAGATGTTCCAGATGGTTGGTGGGACGATGTTCTCATTTTCTGTCGTGAAATGCGTGAAGAGATAGATGAAATTTCTCGCTTGATGCTTGATAACAAAATTTTTATCAAGCGAACCGAAGGTGTTTGCCCGGTGACTGCGACTGAAGCAGTTCAATGGGGATACACGGGGCCACTCCTGCGAGCTTGCGGTGTAAACCTGGATTTGCGAAAATCCTCTCCTTACTATGGATACGACGCTCTTAATTTCGATGTCCCTGTTGGAACAAAAGGTGATATTTATGATCGCTATTTAGTTCGAGTCGAAGAAATGAAGCAAAGTATTCGCATCGTTGAGCAAATATGTAAAAATCCTCCGGGAGGAGATTTTACAATTCGCGATAAGGGCATCGTTTTGCCAGAAAAGAAAGATGTTTACGGAAATATTGAGGGGTTGATGAATCACTTCATGTTGGTTATCAAGGGGCTTCGCCCCCCGGCTGGAGAGGTTTATGATGCGACTGAGGCTGCCAATGGCGAGCTTGGATTTTATCTGATCAGTGATGGTTCGGCAAATCCCTACCGATTGAAAGTGCGTCCTCCATGTTTTGCAATATATCAATCGTTTCCCTCAGTGGTGAAGGGGTCGATGATCGCCGATGCGATAGCGACCGTGGCAAGTATGAATCTTATTGCAGGCGAACTAGATCGTTAATCTGGAGTTATTCAAATGTTTAAAATATCTGAAGACGGAATTAAAAAGATAAAGCAGGAACTCTCTCGCTACGAAGTGAAGGAGTCTGCCATCATTCCTAGTTTGTATCTGGCCCAAAAAGAAAACAATGGTTGGATCAATACTGAAGTTATTTGTGCTTTGGCTGAGGTTATGGGGTTGCCCGAGAGCAAAATCAATGAAGTTTTTAAGTTCTATACGATGTTCAATCAGAAACCTGTTGGCAAATATCATGTGCAAGTATGCACGAATATTTCGTGTGCCTTAAACAACAGTCGTGAACTTGCAAATCATATTTGCAATGAGCTTAAGGTGCGTTTTGATGAGGTTTCTCCTGATGGTCGTTTTACCATCTCTAAAGTGGAGTGTTTGGGGTCTTGCGGAACAGCTCCGATGATGCAAGTCAACGATCGTTATTATGAAAATCTCACTTCAGAGTCGGCGATGAACTTGTTAAGGGGGATGAAATAATGGAAACAAAACTACTGACAGAATTTTATCATCTCGAGGAGTTCAAGGGTCTTGAGGGTTACAAAAAAAATGGTGGTTATGCTGAACTAGCGAAAGCTCTCAAAATGCAACCACAACAGATTATTGATGAGGTTAAGGCCTCAGGCCTTCGGGGTCGTGGTGGTGCAGGATTTCCGACAGGTACAAAGTGGAGTTTTTTGCCCAAAAACAATGAACCACGCTATTTGCTTTGTAATGCCGACGAAGGGGAACCCGGAACATTCAAGGATCGTCTAATGATGGAGAGAGCTCCGCACCAGCTCATTGAGGGGATGATTATTTCGGCTTTTGCGATTGGTTCGAAAAAATCTTATATTTATGTTCGTGGCGAGTACCACTATCCGATCTCTGTGCTAAGGCAGGCCGTTAAAGAGGCTTACGATGCGGGTTTCCTAGGAAAAAATATTTTAGGTTCAGGTTTTGATCACGATATGGATGTCTACAGTGGCGCTGGTGCTTATATCTGTGGCGAAGAAACTGGCATGATTTCCTCCTTAGAAGGTCTCAAGGGACAGCCAAAATTGAAACCTCCTTTTCCGGCAGTTCAGGGGTATCTACGCAAACCAACGATCGTAAATAACGTAGAAACTTTGGCAGCTGTAAAATATATTATTCGCGATGGGGCTCAGGCCTACCGAAAGCATGGAACTGAAAAATCACCTGGGACCAAATTGTTTTCATTGTCTGGTAATGTCATGAAACCAGGAAATTACGAAGTTCCTCTCGGTTATCCTTTGATTGATTTGATCAACAAAGAGGGCGGCGGCATGAAGGCAGGCCGCAAATTGAAGGCTGTGATTCCTGGCGGCTCTTCAGCTCCAGTTCTGACAGCTGCAGAGGTCGAAAAGGCAAATCTCGATTATGAATGTCTCGGTGGTATGGGGACAATGCTTGGATCGGGTGCTGTGATCGTCATTGATGACTCTCAATGTATGGTCGATATGCTGGGTGTGCTGACCCACTTTTATCATCATGAGTCTTGTGGACAGTGTACGCCATGTCGAGAAGGGACTGGCTGGCTCAACAAGATTTTGCATTCGATATTAGAGGGCAAAGGGCGCTTGCAGGATATTGAGCTTCTAGAGAAAGTCGCCGACAATATGAAGGGCAAAACAATTTGTGCTTTGTCTGATGCTGCGGCTTTGCCAGTGCTGAGTTTTGTTTCTAAGTTCCGTGAAGAGTTTGAGTTCTACGTTCGAGAAGGACGTTCTAAAGTAAAGGGTACGACGTATGCCGAAATGCACCATTAACGGAAAAGAAGTCGAAGTAAAAGCGGGTTCAACGATCATCGAAGCGATGTATCAAGAAAAAGAATCCATCGCTCATTATTGCTATCATCCAGGACTCAGTGTTGCTGGAGTTTGTCGTCTTTGCATGGTGGAGATCGAAGGAAATCCACGAGTTCAGATTGCTTGCAACACCGTGGTCACTGAGGGAATGAAGGTAAATAACACCTCAGCAAAGGTTAAGGATGCTGTTAAGTGGGGACTCGATTTTCACCTTATTAATCACCCTTTAGATTGTCCTATTTGTGACCAGGCGGGCGAGTGTGGATTGCAAGATCAGTACATGGAGTTTGGCAAGTACGACCCCGAGATGGCCGAGCGTAAACAGAAGAAACATAAAGTAGTGGACCTAGGGCCGACCGTTGTTCTGGATTCTGAGCGCTGTATTTTATGTTCTCGTTGTGTGCGCTTTACAGACGAAGTTTCTAAGACTCACGAATTGGGTCTTTTCAATCGTGGCGACAGAACGGAGATCGGGACTGTTGAGGGAAAGCAGCTAGACAATAAATACTCGTTGAACACCGTGGATATTTGTCCTGTGGGAGCGTTGACTTCAAAAGACTTCCGCTTTCGTCAGAGAGTTTGGTATTTGAAGGATGCTGAAACAATTTGCCCAGGCTGTTCTACTGGCTGTAGCACCAAGGTTTACTTTAATAAAGAGGGGATGTTCCGAGTCAAGCCAGTGTACAATGAGAGTGTGAATGGTCACTGGATGTGTGATGAGGGGCGAGCCACCTATAAGTTTATCAACCGAGAGCATCGTCTTTTGAAAGCCAAAAAAGGCAAAAGTGGTCAGTGGTCAGAAGTAGCACCTGGTGCGGCGGCCAAAGAGTTAAGTGGAATTTTGAAGGGAACGAACGCAGATTCTTTGGGCCTAGTTTTAACAGCTCAGTATTCGGTTGAAGAGTATGAAGCGATTGTTTCAACCTTCGTAAACACTTTTAAGAGCAAAAAAGTTTTCTTTTGGGTGAACAATAAAGAAAGTTTCGAATCTTTTGATGGTCTGCTTTTGCGTGGGGATAAAAATCCAAACACCAAAGGTCTTTTGAAGATTTTGGATAAGTATGGACTGACAGCTACATGGGGTGATTTGAAATCTGGAATCGAAAAGGGTGAGCTCAAGACTCTCGTTGTCGCGGGGCCTGAGAATCAGGCGGTATTTCCTGACCTTGGCGAGAAAATTACAGAGTTAAGCAAAGTTCCAAAATTGATTTGGCTACAAGCGGGTAAGAACGAACAGCTTGAGGCTTTGACTGGCGATGTGACCTTGATCCCTCTTAAAACCTATGTTGAAAAAGATGGAACTTTTGTGAATCACCAGGGTTTAGAGCAGAAGTTTAAACGAGTCACAACAGTCGTATCAGAGGCTTTGACATTAGATCAGGCGGCACAATTGATGTCCGGCCAAGAGATAAAAATTACTACGGCGGATACATTTATTGAGAGCAATCGTCGCCCGGACGAAGTGATGCTTGAGCACCGAAAAAAGAATGAATTTGTTTTTAAGCGAGGAACTCTATGAGTGTAGTTCAGAATAATTCTGAAAAGAACAAGTGGTATCTTGTTGGTATTTTGGGGGGCATGGGCATTACCATGAGGCATTTGTTGAAAAATCTTTTCAACAAAAAGCAAATGGAAACCTTGAATTACCCTGAGGAAAAATATGAATACTCACCAAGGTTCAAAGGCAACCATGTACTGACTGTAAAAAAAGACGGGGCTCTGCGCTGCACGGCATGTATGTTGTGTGCGACGAATTGCCCAGCAGAATGTATAAAAATAACGGCCGCAGAACACAGCGATCCCAGAGTAGAAAAATATCCAATTAGCTATGAGATCGATATTCTTCGCTGTGTATTCTGCGGTTTTTGCGAAGAGGCTTGCCCCGTTGATGCAATCCGCATGGGTCCCGAATGGCAAACTCCAGGCGTTAACGGCACAAACTTTATTTACGACATCAACAAGCTAGCCTATCGACCAAACCTAAAAGGCGGCATTCAAACCCACGTAGACGACGAAGAACGCCACAAATCCGGAATTTAGGGTACGGCCTTCCTTTTGGGCATGCGATGCGCAAAAGAGTTAGAACCGTCCCCAGCCAGTCAGATCCATGGTGATAAGGCCACTACTTGTCTCGATTTGCATTCGGCCGTGACTGGCTCCAATGTTGAGCGGCAAGAAACGAATTCGAATAGTACAGTAGTTCCGAGGATAAAGAATTTGTGGGCAGTAGTGAACAGCGCTAAAGTCTCCTGGTGTAATAGACATTTGGTATATATACAGGTCACCGGGACCGCCGTTATTGAGATGAAAATCGCGATAGACAGGTGAGTTTGTAAATGTCGTACCAAAATCAAATTGATAGTATTGATCTCGAAGAGGAGAAATGCTGCCACCAAACGTCTGAAGAGTGACTACGTCAGGAGCAGGCAAAGAGGCCAGGGCTGGAAAGGTCAAAAGAATTATGGCTGCTGTATTGCAAATAATTTTAAGCACGAGAGTGTACCTCCATTTTTAGTAGTATTGCATATCGAAAGAGGTGGTATTTCAAGGACGGAATCCAGATATTGTTTCAATTTTTATAATTATTCATTAATTTTAGGTGGTGCGACATGCAGGATTTGCAGTTCTTTTTATTCAGAGTTCGATCCGACGTTGGTGACTGGCTGGCTGCTTTTCATGACTCTGAGCTGGTATTTTTATCGAGTTACAACATTGGCAAACAAAAGGTTTCTAAAGAACTTTCATCTTTTTTCGAGAAACACTATCACTTCAAGATTGGGCAATTTGAAGTTCCAGATTGGTCCCAAGGGGATTTCTGGAAAAGAAAACACAAGATCAAGTTGCAAGGGTCTGATTTTCAGTTAAGAGTTTGGTCAGAACTCATCAAAATTCCGTGGGGAACAACGACTACCTACGGTCATATCGCGCAAAGAATTCGTAAGCCGACAGCGGTGCGGGCTGTGGCAACAGCAATAGCAAACAACCCAATTTGTGTGCTTATTCCCTGTCATCGAATCGTTTGCAAAACTGGGAACAAGTATAAATATCGTGGAGGCACTAAAACTAAAAAAGAACTTTTGCAGGCAGAGGGAATTGTTATCGTTTGAAATGATCTTTAAAATTTTTTGACACAGCTGGGACCCAAAAAAGAACCATCGTATCCATCCAAACTACTTATGCCAAGTGAGAGTATTCCAATGGAAACCCACCTAGACGAGAAAGAGCCCCAAGTAAGCTAAGGGACGTCAGGCGGCTTTAAGATAGATTCTCCAGAGTTTCATTCCCATTTCAAATTCAATTTTCGCAACCTGGATATCGGTACGAATCCTAATCAGTTTAGCAGTGGATGCGTCTTGAAATTCATTTCGAAATCTTTCGTATTCTTCGGTCAGCCTTTTTAGTTGATTTTGGGCAGAGAGAATTTTTTCGCGCAAATTTTCGAGCTGTTCGTCAGAAAAACCTCGGCTTTTCATTTTGAGACTTTCGACCTGTAAACGGGCTTTCAGAATTTCAGCACTAGAAATTTGTCGCAACTTGCTTGCAAGTCCCATCCACTTAAGAGTCAAAATTGTCCACTTGGTTGGGTCCCAATGGTACCATCTGATTCCATTTCTAAAGTCTATTTGGAATTTGTGATGAAAGTTGTGGTAACCCTCTCCATGAGTAAGAAGTGCAACGATGAAACTATCGCGAGCTGAAATTTCGCGAGAGTATGTTTGCCGACCTAAGGTATGGCAAAGTGAGTTTACAAAAAATGTACTCTGTTGAGTTAGGGCGATTCGAAGGCCACCAGCAATGGCTAAGCCGGCCAAGGCACTGCCGAAAAGATGTCCGATGATCATCGGAAAGACAAATCCAGTGACAATTGAGATCCAAAGATAATACTTATCTTGGAACATGACCATCCAGTCTTTCTCAAGATCGGGAGCTTGAATTGGCATATTGACGCTGCTTTTTTGAAACATCCATCCCATGTGAGCATACCAAAAACCATTGTTAATATTGTAGGGATCGTTTTCACTATCGATTTTTGAATGATGCCGTCGGTGATCCGACGACCATTTGAGGCAAGACCCCTGGAAGCCAGATGCGCCAATGAGTAAAAAGAGGGCTCTTACTATGGGGTGTGCGTCGTAGCTTTTATGTGAAAACAATCGGTGATAGCCCGCTGTTATGCTAAGATTTGTTGCAGCCGCAAAAGCCAGCGCAAACACAAGAATTGCCCAGGGAATTTCGCGAGCGGTCCAAACGTAAATAATAGTGAGGGTCAAAGATATTAGCGGATTTAGTATCAGAAAGAGAGACACCGTCAGATCATACTTTGAAGACCATTCTTTAAACAACTTTTTCATGGAGATTCCCCCCTAGATGGCGATTTGCCAACTAATTTGTGTCTGTATTCTCCCACGAGAATGGAGAAATTGACAATCGATAGAATAAAAAAAGAAAAGGGCCAAATCGGCCCCTCTTTTTCATATATATATTTTATAGTCAGAATGTTTTAAATGCCAAACCCAAGAAGGATTTTTGCATATGTCCCAGACATATTTATGTCTTGATTCGCGATTGCAGCGCGGCTGTCTGTCGCATCCTTCCATCTGAAATCTTGATAACCAAGCTCTGCACCAAGATGAAAGCCTATGAGTTTTGCACCAGCTTCGATCCCTGCGCTATATGATGAAATTTTATTAGAGCTAAGACTTGATGTTTCAGTGCCGCTTTGGATCGCCTTGATATCGCCCGAATGAGAAACTCCATAACTAAAAATTGGCCCTAAGAACATGAGGGTATCAATGATTCGATAGTTTAGAAGGATGGCGGTACGAGTATAATTGGCTTTAAATTCAAAAATACCGCTCGTCGCAGACAACCCCATGTTTTCGTAGCGTAAGCCAAACCCGACAGGAAAGAGCGGCGGGGAAACGATCACGTCAGCTCCAAGACCGTAGGTCGGGGCGACGGTGGGAAGTCCAGAAGCATTACTGAAAAGAGGACCCAAATCTGGCTTTGAACCCAAGAGCCCATAGGTCAAGCGAGCTTCAAAAAGTGCGTGAGCAGGTTGAGAAATAACTGTGCCTGTAAAAAGTGCGAATACGCAAAGCAATAGAGTTTTCATTAAATATTTCCTCCAAATTTCGTACTTCATTCTATCTCAGATGTATTTCATGGGTCTATTTAGAAATAAAAACTTAGACCGACTTTGGTCTTAGCTTCTAGGCGGCGGTCATCAGATCTCGTTTTCAAATTTAAATTGTGTTAGGATCCTCTCATGAAATTAGCTCTAGTTTCTCTTGAGAATTGGGAAGCATTGAATGATGAAGTGAAAGCAAAACTCTCAGTCGCCGATGAGAATTTTGTTAGAGTATACAAGGGAGCGGCTCACGCTGTTTTTGAAATTGCGCAAGGGACTGCACAGTTTCTATCGCACAAAAGAAGTATGGCTATCATCAAGGGACAAACCCCTTACTTTGAGATGTTACTGCCTTATTTTTACAAAGAAGCCTATACTGTCCAGGCACTTAATTATCAAAACCTTGCGGATCCTGAATCGTGGGTTAATAGTTTGAAAAAAGAAACAAGCTTTGTTCTTTTTTGCGAAGATCACCCCGTGACTGCAGAGCTCTATGATTTTGATCGGTTGGATCAAATTTTAAATGATAGAAAAATTTTTTCGTTCAGGATTTCACACTTTCGGCATTTGTACGAGAAAGAGACTGTTCGTCCCTATTCGGTTCGAATCTGTTATTTTAACAATGACCACGCCATCGCGGTTTGTGGAGAGCGTTTTAAATCGCCAGCGCTAATAGCGCCGTACATGAATTGGGATATTTCGAAGTACTTAGAGGAATTAACAAAGATTCATGTCAGTTCTCTAGATAGAGTACAGGTGGAGGCCATGGAGGAAGCATTTTTGCCGATGGCGTCCCCGTGGTTTACAAACCCGACAAACCGTCTTTACGACAGAGTGCTTCTTAAGTTTAAAGACGTGAGCGGGGAGTTGATGCTGCAGAGGCTGTTTGAAAAACTGCAGGTGGACGAGTCTCAATTTTACAAAACGATAGATACGACCAATCTTTGTCGTTGGAATCATTATAAGACTTTCACTGGCTGGTGGGATCCCTTGCCAGCAACTACTGATTTGGCGTCCTTAGTTGTTATCGACTCTGGGTGGCTTATAACGAAAGATTTTGCCAAGGCTCTTAAAACCACCTATGAAGAAATACAAGCCGAACAAAGTTGGTAGTATTTAAGGTATTTAGGTGCCAATCCGATGGAGCTAAAAGATCGTTTCATTATTCTCAAGAAGCTGAAATTCGGCGAGGCTGATTT
This sequence comes from Pseudobdellovibrionaceae bacterium, assembly GCA_016719575.1. GTDB lineage: Bacteria > Bdellovibrionota > Bdellovibrionia > Bdellovibrionales > Bdellovibrionaceae > JACMRP01. The sequence goes on from JADJYV010000013.1 coordinate 342,905, forward strand.
GATAGTCCATGCTCTTTCCCCAAGAGGCGAAAAGATGTCGTTTATCGCTCGAGGTGCTATGAAGAGTAAAAAGCGCTTTGGTGGAGGAATTCTAGAGCCCTCTCATTTTGTCCAATTTACCTATAAGGAATCTAAGCCAGTCTCTGTGGGCGGCTTGAAGACATTGACCGAAGCAACATTGCTAAATGATTTTAAAAATGTTCGTAGCGATTATGATCGCCTTGAGTTGGCCTTACATATTCTTGAGTGCACTGCACGCGTTAGCCAGGAGGGGGATCAAAACTCAGCAAGCTTGTTCAATTTGTTAGGAAACTCCTTGGCGGCCCTTGAAACAGCAGAAAATATAAGTTTGTTAAAGCTGCTTTTCAATTTAAAGTTTTTGTCGCAGCAGGGAGTTTTAACCATAGAAAATTGGATGGAACCATTTTTGGGACTCAATATTGGAGGTGTTAATGACCTCTCAGAAAACAGATTCGCAAAAAGGGCTGCTGAAGTTCATTTGTCTCAGATCGATTTCGTCATTTCAAATTATATCAAAACAGCAGAACACCACTAATACTTTATTTTTTTATGCTAAGAGGGTGATGATTTTCGAGTGTTCGCGCAAGTTGGTCGACCCCAAGGTGAGTATATTTTTCTGTCGCCTGAAGACTTTCGTGGCCAAGAAGCTCCTGCAGGGTGCGAATGTTGGCTCCACTACTGAGAAGGTGGGTTGCAAAGCTATGACGAAGAGCATGTGGATGTAGGGGCTTCATAAGATGGGCCTTTGCTCCACGAGTGCGAATCCATTCATAGGCAACGCGAGGATTTAAAGCCTGGCTGCCACCAAATACAAAGATGTTGTTCGAGGCCAGGGCGAATAGTTTTTTAAAAGCCTGAATTGCAAGATGAGGGACAACAACTAAACGCTCCTTTTGCCCTTTGCCCAGAATACGAAGGCTACGAGTTGCAAAATGTATATTTGTCCATTTTAGGTTACAGGCCTCGCTGACTCGTAAGCCGCCCCCATAGATCGCCAAAAAGAGAGCCTTGTCTCGCAAGTCGCCGATTGATTTTTCGTTGTGGTCAAAGGAGTTTAAAACGGCCATAACCTCATCAACGCTTATAAAATGCGGGATTTTTTTGGGGACTTTGGGGCAAATGATATGCGGAGCAAGCTCCGTTTCGATCAAATTTTCCTGGTAGGCCCAATTTAAGAAGCTCTTCAATGTTGCACTTTTTCGATTGCGAGTAGAAAGAGTAAGATTTGCCCATCGGTTGAGAGCCAAGCGACAAAGCTGGAGTAGCTCCTTGTCATTGAGCTTATTGGTTAAAATCGGAGATTGGTTGCCCGTTTGGGTCGCAAAAGCCTGCATAAGGTCATTTCGGTAGGCTTTGATGGTCAGCGGGGATGAATTTTTTACAAAACTCATAAATTTCAGATATTTATATATGTTTTCTTGCAATTCAAATGGCTTTGTCGGCACCTTGAACCCCCCCAGGTTAGATTCTATTAGGCCCTGGAAAAAATATAATGCCATGCAAAAATTCACTTGCAGAAATTACACGCCCTCTGTATATTGCATCGTGTTAATGCGACGTATCATTTTAATACAATCGAAAGGCGGCACGTAATGGAAAACAGCAACTCATCTTCGTCTAATACTGTTTTACCCTCTTCTCAAAACAATCAGCAAGTTCTTTGGAATAACCAAGTCCAAAAGCCTAGCGAGGCTAGGACGATAGTCTATCAATCGGAAATCATGGGTCAGCTCATGAAGATGATCGACCGAGTCGCTCCTTCAAGTGCAAATATCTTGGTGTTAGGAGAGTCGGGAACGGGAAAAGAACTCGTGGCTCGTCAAATTCATGACAAATCAAATCGCAAAAACAAACCATTCGTGGCTATCAACTGCGGAGCTTTGCGTGAAACCTTGCTTGAGAGTGAGCTTTTTGGCCATGAAAAGGGATCCTTTACCGGAGCTTACAATCGTAAAATTGGTTTGGCTGAGGCTGCTAATGGTGGAACGTTATTTTTAGATGAAGTCGGGGAGTTGAGCCCCGGCATCCAAGCAAAGCTTTTGCGTTTTATTCAAGAAGGAGAGTTGTACAGAGTCGGTGGAAAGGATCCGATCAAAGTTGATATTCGTTTAATTTCAGCAACAAATCGTGAGCTTGAAGCTGAAGTTCAACGCGGGAACTTCCGCGAAGACCTCTTTTATCGTATTAATACAATTGTTGTGAGCGCTCCGCCTTTGCGTCGTCGTCGAGATGATATTCCAGTTTTGGTAAATTATTTCTTGAGCAATGGAAATCACTCCTATTTAAATCGTGGTCGTCAAGTCTCTGAAGATGCATTAAAGGCTTTGGTAAAGTATGAATGGCCAGGAAACATTCGTGAGTTACAGAATGTTTGTGAAAGACTTCAGATTCTTTCTGAGGGTCACACGATCATGGTCAATGATCTTCCTGAAAATGTTCGTAATCCAGAAAAAGTGGATGATATTTTAGATTACGATCCGACCTTAACTTTGCACGAACTGGAAAAACGTTATATTTTGAAGGCTCTTGCTCATTTTGGTGGAAATAAGACTCAGGCTGCAAATAATTTGGGAATCACAATTAAGACTCTCTACAACAAACTTCATGAGTATGGCGAATTTGAAAAATTCGCTGTTCACACGAAACCCTTGAAATAAAAAAAAAGGCTGCTTCACAAGCAGCCTTTTTCATTTAAAAATAACCCTCTTCATCATCGTCATCGTCGTCTTCATCTTCATCTTCATCATCATCAGTTGACTTGTTAGTGTCATCCTCAAGGTCTTCGAAGGAACTATCTGTACTCTCTTCGGAGTCTTCCCAGTCATCATCGCTAGCAACAGGCTCTTCTTCGATGTCAATCATGCTATCAAGCTCAGCTTCATCGTCAAACTCGTTGCTAATGTCACTTAGCGCTGTTTCTGGCTTTATAGAGCCAATTCCGGCACCAATAGCAGCTCCTGCAAGGGCCGCTTTCGCTTTACCTGTCTCTTTTTTTGGGGATGATTTCTTCGTTGCGGCCTTTTTGACTTTTTTGGCCTTTTTTGGAGCTGTCTTTTTAGCAGCCGCCTTTTTTACAACTTTTTTTGTTTTTTTAGCTGGTTTGCTCGCCTTTTTTATGACCTTCTTTGCGGCTTTTTTTGGAGCTGCCTTTTTTGGAGCTGCCTTTTTTGTTTTTTTTGATGCCTTTTTTTTCGCCATGAGTTTGCCCCCTTGAAATTTTCAACGCATGACTAGCCTAGCGATAATTTCGGGAGCAATCAATAATTAATTGGAGCCTAAGATCTACGACTTGGTAGTTAGAATCGAAAGTGATCGTCGATAATGCGCGCGACTTCATCAGGCATATGGGTACTGAGGAAAAATCCTCCATCGTACCCAGCTTTTGCTGGGATGGAGCTTAGAAATCCTATAGTACTTAACCCACGTTTAATCGGGAAAGTCATACCTATATATGGATTAAATGGACTAGAAACATAGATACAAATGGTGTCCAGACCTATATAGAAGTGAAACTGTACGTTGTTTTTTCCGGGAATACGAAGTCCGATACTTGGGAGTTCTCCCCCTGCTATTTGTGGAAGAGGGTCCCCATTAGGCAGACGGGCAGGGTTTAAAAAACTTGCTCCTTTCAGGACGTAGCGTAAAGGAACGCTGACGGCGATGAAAGAGGCCCCCTTCGAGTTTTTGTAAGTCATGAATTTGACTCCGGGCAGATCCGGGATTTCTCCTTCAGCGCTATCGATAAAAGAATTGAGTTGCAAGGGCATAATTACTATCAAGGCGCCATTGTCCTTATCAATGTCAATAGCCAGAGTGCCACTGTCGTTGCCGCCAGAAATGTACCCTTCATATTGGAGACTTTGGTAGGGGTCTGGTACGTTATCTACGGGCGGTGGGGTATTGCTTTGATTGTTATTTTCTCCACCACCAGCGGAGGAGGCAGCAGGGGAAAATGATTCATTGCACGCACCCAAAGTGAGCAAGGAAACAAGCGAAAAAATGATGGTTAATTTTTGTAACATAAGTCCTCCGGCTCTGAACTCATCGGATACTTTGACGTGGGACTTTAGGTCAGGATATAAAATTGTTAGTAAAGTAGTTCGACAGAAAATGAAAAACCCCTGATGAATTTTCACCAGGGGTTTAAGTTAGAATTCTAATTCGGTTATTAACCGATGAGCTTCAAAGCCAAGCTATTTACTTGGTTTGCTTGAGCTAAAGTTGAAGTTCCAGCTTGAAGCAAGATGTTGTTGCGAGTCATCTCAGAAGAAGCCTGGGCAACATCAGTATCTCGGATACGGCTGTTTGCAGCAGACATGTTTTCTTGAGCAACACCCAAGTTATCAACAGTTGATGTCAAGCGATTCTGAAGAGCTCCAAGATTTGCACGAGTTCCATTTACTTGTGTTTGTGCAGCATCCAGCATTTCGAGAGCAGTTTGCGCACCTTCTTTAGAGGTGTAATCAACGCCAGCAAGTCCCAAAGCATCTAATGTTGCTACGTTTTCGCCCGCGTGGAAGGTGATTCGATCTTCTTCAGCATTGTTGCGAACACCCACTTGGAAGTCGAAATCTGGAGTTGAACCATCCAACAACTTTGTAGCGCCCCAAGTTGTTACAGACGCAATACGTTGAATCTCATTCTTAAGCTGTTGAACCTCTTTATCCACGAAACTGCGCTCCGTATCGCCAACAGTGTCGGAAGCGGCCTGGATACCCAACTCACGAAGACGAACGATGATGTTGCCGATTTCGTTCAAGCCACCCTCTGCAGTTTGTACCATCGAGATTCCATCATTTGCATTCCGTTGAGCTTGAGAAGCAGAACGAATCTGTGCTTTCAAGTTTTCGCTGATTGCTAAACCGGCTGCATCGTCAGCAGCTTTATTGATGCGGCTTCCAGACGCCAATTGCGCCATAGAACCGTTGATTTGTCTTTGGCTGCCAATCAAATTTCTTTGTGCGTTCAGTGCAGCGATATTAGTTGTAACTCTCATTCCCATTGTAAATTCCTCCGTTATTAATTATTTTTTAATTTCATTTCCATACCCTCCTTGAGTTTTAAATCCCCACATTCCATTTTTTGGGGTTGGCATCCGAGCCATTTTTTATTTTTTGGCCTAGTACTATTTAAGAAAAATGTAAGTACATTCTTCTATTCATTTTACTTTCATCCGTGAAGGCCCCCCTTTCGTATTCTAGGAGAGAATGACCTTTTCTCTCCGGTCCGTCCTAGATCCACGTTTGTGAATACAATTCGTTGATGTGGTTAAGATCGGGATCTCTGACGAGTTCTTGACAGGACTGTAGGCGGGATTTGTATTTTTTTAGCAATACTAGTCGAAGGATAGATATTGAATGCAAGACTAAGGATTTAAAAACAAGACTTCTGTGGAGTCAAAAATGTGAAACTAAGAGCTAAAATCAATCAATCTCGTGAAATCGGCACTGAGCCATACGCCCGGAGAGCTCCATGTCATGCTTTTGTTGAGCTTTTAGGTGGGGCGCGACGTTGTACCCCAAGGTGCAACAGGTGGTTTCAGAGGCAAAATGAGAACAGTCCTCGCAGGCCGAGCGTATGTCATATTTTAAATAGTCGCGGGGATTTACGACGTCTTTCTTGATCGACGCATATATTCGTTTTTGAGCATATTTCCTGTTAGACATTGACAAGCTCCAATGAGGTCTCATCCTTACCACAGACGGAGGATTTTGTGAGTAATGATATTGAAAAAATGACGCGGAAGAGTCAGGAAGCAATGCAGGCTGCGGCCCAAGCAGCAGAGACACGCGGAAACCCTTCGGTAGAGCCGGAACATCTGCTCTTGGAGTTGCTACTTCAGTCAGATGGAGTCGTTCCCCGAGTTTTGGAGAAACAGGGTCTTTCCGTGAAGGTGATTACCGAGGATTTAAAATCGAGAGTCGAGCGTTTCCCCCGAGTTTCCGGTGGCGCTCAAAAGACTTTTGCAAGCAGCCGTCTGCAAAAACTCTTTTCTGTTGCGGACAATGTTGCGAGAGACTGGGGTGATACCTATATCTCTACTGAGCATTTTCTTTTAGCTATGATTGGTCTTGGAGACGCGGAGCTCTCACAGTTTTTCAAAAAAAATCAGATTAAGCACGAGCCGACAGTTCAAACAATAAGAGAGTTAAGGGGAAATCAAAAGGTGACTGACGAAGATCCTGAAAATAAATATGAAGTTCTGATAAAGTATGGCAGGGACTTAACAGCGTTAGCTGCAGAGGGAAAACTAGACCCCGTCGTTGGTCGCGATGAAGAGATCCGCCGAGTTATTCAAGTTCTCTCGCGCAGAACAAAGAATAATCCTATTTTGATAGGCGAGCCGGGGGTTGGCAAAACTGCCATAGCGGAAGGGCTTGCGGTTCGTATCATAAAGCAAGATGTGCCTGAAAATTTAGTTGGTAAAAAACTTATGTCTTTGGATATGGGTGCTTTGATTGCTGGCGCAAAATATCGAGGAGAATTTGAAGACCGCCTTAAGGCTGTAATCAAAGAAGTCACTGAGAGCGATGGGCAGATCATTTTGTTCATTGATGAAATTCATAATCTTGTCGGGGCCGGAAAAACCGAAGGCGCAATGGATGCCGGGCAGCTTCTGAAGCCGGCACTCGCTCGGGGCGAGCTGCGTTGTATAGGCGCGACCACTTTAGATGAACATCGTAAGTATATCGAGAAGGATGCGGCGCTTGAACGAAGATTTCAGACTGTTTTAGTGGATGAACCGAGTGTTGAGGACGCGATCACGATTTTGCGCGGCCTCAAAGAAAAATATGAGCTTCACCATGGCATTCGAATTCAGGATGCGGCACTGGTTGCATCCGTCAAGTTGTCGCACCGCTATATTCAGAATCGGTTTCTTCCAGATAAGGCGATTGATCTGATCGATGAGGCTGCGAGCAAGCTTGGGATTGAAACAAAAAGTGTTCCCGAAGAGATCGATAAAATCGAGCGAGAACTCATGCAACTTCGAATTGAGAAAGAGGCCCTAAAAAAAGAAAAGGACGAGGGGTCAAAGGACCGCTTGCTAGTCATTGAAGGTGAATTAAAGGACTTAAGTTCAAGAAACCAGCGGCTTCGTGAACAATGGAACTTCGAAAAGGGTGGCATCGAAAGAAACAAAAAAATTAAATCCGAGATCGAAGAAACAAAAAATCTTGTCAATAAGGCAGAGAGAGATGGGGATTTAGGCAAGGCGGCTGAGTTGAAATATGGCCGGCTGCCAGAACTTGAAAGGCAACTCAAAGAGTTTGAGGGGCGTGGTAATAAGTCTGCGGATGAACAGCGCATGCTTAAAGAGGAAGTTGGTCCTGAAGACGTTGCAGAGGTTGTTGCAAAGTGGACAGGCGTCCCTGTGTCAAAAATGCTTGAAAGCGAGTCGAAGAAGCTCCTTCATATGGAAGATCAACTCAAGAAGCGCGTTGTCGGTCAGGACCATGCCTTGACCATCGTAAGCGATGCCATTCGCCGCGCAAGAGCGGAAATTTCTGATCCCAATCGCCCGATCGGAACTTTTATTTTTCTCGGTCCGACCGGGGTTGGGAAAACCGAAACGGTTAAAGCTCTTGCGGAGTTTTTGTTTGATGATGAACAAGCGGTGGCTCGAATTGACATGAGTGAATACATGGAAAAGCACTCGGTCTCTCGTTTGGTCGGGGCGCCTCCGGGGTATGTTGGTTATGAAGAAGGTGGCCAGCTCACGGAAGCGATTCGGCGAAAACCCTACAGTGTGGTGTTGCTTGATGAAGTAGAAAAAGCACATCCTGATGTTTTTAATATCTTATTGCAGGTTTTGGATGAAGGACGTTTGACTGATGGCCAGGGGCGAACGGTCGATTTTAAAAACACAGTTTTAATTATGACATCGAATATAGGCTCGCACGCAATCAGTGACCCAAAATTGAACGACGATGCGAAACAAAAAGCAGTTACCGAGGCGATGCGTGGACATTTTCGCCCTGAGTTTTTAAATCGAATTGATGAGATCATCATGTTTAAATCTTTGGGCGAGGATCAGATCGCAGGAATCGTGAAGGTGCAATTGAGTCAGGTTGTGCAAAGATTGAAAGCTAAAAAAATCTCTATTGAGTTTAAGGATTCCGCAATTCAACTTTTGGCTAAAAAAGGTTACGACCCTATATATGGAGCGAGACCGTTAAAACGAGTGATTCAGAATGATTTACTTAATCCTTTATCGAAGCAAATGATTGCGGGAGAGGTTCGATCCGGCGACCGCATAGAGGTTGAGGCTCAGGGACCAAATTTGCTAATGGAAAAAAAGTAACATTGCGTAGTCAAAAATCGGCAAATTGATGCCAGACAAGGGGCTAGGAACAATATTCCTAGACCCTTTTTTTGTTTTTTAGAAAAACTCTTCGACAGTTTTTTCACGACTCGACTTTAGTTAAAAAAAACCTAAACTTCGGCCAAAGTCGAGCCGAAAGGTTCTTGTAGCAAGAAGAATCATCAGCGTGAAATACGAGAAAACTGAAGAGGGACGTATGGAAATAAAAAAAATTGGATTTACTTTACTTAAGTCGGGGATGCTCATAGTGACCGCAGGACTTATGATGGGTAACCAGTCTTGCCAGCAAGAGCCGGTGGCGCCTCGAGAATTGAAGCGAATGATTGAAATGGGTAAAGTGATATCCCCTAAAATCGATTTGCCACAAGGCGGAAGTTTTGACTTTGAGTTTGTTGCAAATCAACAGATTTATGGGGTCCTGCAGAAAAGCGAACATTTTGCTTTGCGCTACGCTCCTCCAGTTGAATCAGTTCCCGATATGCCAAGTCGTGGTAGTCAAAAAACTGTCAATGTCTCGTCTAATGATAGGACTATGTTGAAGGCGTTTGCTGCAAACGGGGGGTTTTCTGAAAAAGCCCAGTATTCGACAGAGGCAGAGTGTATGATCAACCTGCCAAGCTCTCGTATTGCAGGTTCTGTGAATGCCTTCGAGATGATCGGCGGCGCTGGAGTGAAAATTGGTTTTACTCAAGCTGGCCCAATCAATGTTGGTGGGTTGAGCAATGTTGGAATTGCAATCCAGTGGGCGCAATTGGATTTGAGTATGTTAGCGACCCATCCACTCACTCAATCGGTGTTGGCGGCGACAAATGTTTCGTCCAAACAAACGAAAACTCAGGTCAATTTCACTTTGGATGTTGGTGGTTTTTCGGTTGGGCCGAGCGCCTATTACCAAACGCCGCTCGCAAAGGTAACTCAAAAGGCCCTTACGACTGGAGCGGAGGAACTTTATAAGCAGATAAATAGTAAAGAAGAATGGTATTCTCGCGTGCTCATGAATCACGATACTCACCTTGTGATGTTGGGTGGAACTAATGTAAACGCAAAGATAGGTGATCGATTTAATATATACAACGAGCTTTATTATTGGGAAGGTGAGCCTTGTCGCTCAAGATACTATGGTGGTGGTTCGAGCTCGCCAGTCGCTACGATTGAAATTGATTGGGTTGGGGACGAGGTTTCGCGCGGGAAAGTAGTTGATCAAACGGATGAGAATCCAGTTTTGGGTGCAAAGGTGAAAATATTGAAGTTGGCACCAGACGCCCCCGTTGTCAAAAGTGCAAAATAGAGAATTCTACGAAATCGAACTGAGCGGGGGCTAAAAGGCCCCCGTTTTCTTGCCAAGATACTCTAAACATTGTAATTTCCGCCTCAGATAAAGGGGCGGATTATGTTTTCAAGCACGTATCGTGACGACATCCAGGGGCTTTCATGAGCTTTGACTCGGTAGAAGCTCTTATTGAAGAGATCCGCCACGGGCGAATGATTATTCTCGTTGACGATGAAAATCGTGAAAATGAGGGGGACCTTGTTTTAGCGGCAGATCACGTCACCCCAGAGGCCATTAATTTTATGGCCCGAGAAGCCCGCGGCTTAATTTGTTTGCCATTAACGGCAGGACAAATAGATCGTCTAGAAATTCCCCAAATGGTTAGCGATGCCAAGAGTCATGGTTTAAATAAAGCCGCCTTTACCGTGAGCATTGAAGCTGCCGCTGGTGTGACCTCCGGAATTTCGGCTGCCGATAGAGCCCATACAATTCGAGTGGCGTCCAATCCCTTGGCCGTTCCTACAGATATTCAAATGCCAGGCCATATTTTTCCGATTCGCTGTCGAGAGGGTGGAGTGCTGAGTCGCCCCGGGCACACGGAGGGGAGTGTGGATCTAGCGCGCCTTGCAGGGTTAAATCCGGCAGCCGTCATTTGTGAAGTCATCAATGATGATGGGACAATGGCAAGAGTTCCAGACCTAAAATATTTTGCCAAAAAACATGGCTTGAAGATCGGCACCATTGTGGATTTAATTCAGTATCGCCAGATGAAAAGTAATTTGGCAACAGGCACTGGATCCTTATGAATCAGAAAAAATCCTCAGGGCCTATCGAAAACGAAATTCGCGAATCGAAAGGCTTTGAGATATCGCCAAAAATGGAACAAAGGAAGAGAAGAAGAGAAGTCGTTACAATTGCTCTTCTTTCTTTGTTGGTTTTTTTTCTAACCTGGTTTGAAATACGCATCCTCAGTACCAGTAAGCAGTTGCCATTTGTGCACAGCATTTTTTTCTTCGGTCTGGTGAATTTTAATATCATTTTGCTGTTGCTTCTTATTTTTCTTATATTTCGAAATATTGTAAAAGTTTTTGTTGAGCGCCGGGGAAAGATTTTTGGTAGTAGTCTAAAGGCGAAGTTAATTGCTGCCTTTGTGGCGTTCAGTACGATTCCGACGCTCCTAATGTTTATTATCTCAGTCTTTTATATTAACTCAAGTTTTGACAAGTGGTTCAGCGTAAAAATGGTCGGAGTTTTAAAAAGCTCCCTTGAAGTAACCAATGCCTATTACGTTGATGCCAAAAACAAAAACTATCACTTCGCTCATCAAATCGCAAATCGAGTAGAAAATCTTTCAGACCAGAATGATATTCAAAAAATATTGAATCGATCTCGAAAAGAGTATGCTCTTAACTCTGTAGAGTTCTATCCGTCACTTTTTCGAGGCCGTCTCTTTTCATTTGCTGACGATGACAATATTCCACCAGTCCCACCTGTGTCGCTTGAGTTTCTACAAAAGGGAGTTCGCGCTCATAGTGAGGCCAGTACAATACATCAGTTTGGAGAGGGAAATCTTGTTCGCGTGATAGTGCCAGTCAAAGAAGGCAAGGACCGCGGCGCAATAGTTGTTTCGACTTTTGTTCCGATGTCTTTAATTTCGAGAATGAATGACGTAGGTGCCGCCTATGATGAGTTTCGCGACGTCAACCCTTTGGAGTACCCGCTAAAGTCGATATATCTCATCATTCTATTTTTGATTACTTTTGTGATTCTTTTGGCTGCAACTTGGTTTGGGTTCTATCTTGCCAAGCAGCTTGCAGTCCCACTTGTGCAGCTAGGAAAAGCAACCTTAAAGGTGGCTGGTGGAGACTATACCCAAAAAATTGTTACTAGTTCTGGAAGTGAAGAGATATCACTCTTAATCACCTCGTTTAATAAAATGACAGAGACGCTTGAAACCTCCGAACGAGAAGTTAAAGAGGCGAACGCTAACTTACAAAAAACCTTGCAAAACCTTGATGAACATAGTCGTTATATTGAAGTTGTGCTTGGCAATGTAAGTACCGGAGTGATTTCAGTTGGCAAAGATGGCTACATAACCACAATTAATCGTCATGCAGCGGATCTTCTTAAGCTTAATCCAGAAAAATATTTAGGTCGGCCCGTTCGCGAGCTTCTGACATTAGAGTACTTTAGAACTTTTTCAGATTTGTTAAAGACCATGCAAGATCATAAAATTGAAAACATAAAAAAAGAGTTCCACGTCAATGTGCAAGGTCAGGCGATTCCATTGCAGATGAACTTGTCGATACTAAAAGACGATAGCGGGGCGGAGATTGGTAAAATTCTTGTGTTTGACGATATGAGCCCAATCGTGAATGCACAACGGGCAGCAGCTTGGACTGAGGTGGCTCGTCGGATTGCCCACGAAATCAAAAACCCGTTGACTCCAATCAAACTTTCAGCCGAGAGACTGCAGAGAAAGTTTGGCGGACAAGTGATTGATCCTGCCTTTCGCGAATGTACTCAGATGATTATTCGTCAAGTCGATGATCTAAAGAAAATGGTGAATGAGTTTAGTCAATTTGCAAGATTGCCGCAGAGCAAGCCTGTCGCTGGTGAGCTAAATCGTGTCATCGAAGAATCGTTGATGGTTTTTCGCCAGGCTCATCCACTTGTTAAGTTTGAATTCGTTGCCGACGAAAAATTGCCAAATTTTAAGTTTGATCCGGACCAAATTCGCAGGGTGTTTGTAAATTTAATAGATAACTCCGTTGCCGCCCTTTCAAAAGAAGCGCAGCCGGTAATATTGTTGAGTACACTTTATGATTCGGATTTCAAAATTGTGCGTATTATTGTGGCCGATAACGGCGAAGGGATACCTGCTTCAGAGCGGCACAGAATATTCGATCCCTATTATAGCACAAAAGAGAGCGGAACTGGTTTGGGACTCCCGATTGTAAAACGTATAATTGAGGATCATAATGGCTTTATTCGAGCGACTACGAATGAGCCCAAGGGAACAAAAATGTTGATGGAAATTCCGGTAAATGAAGTTGGAGCTTGGAAACCATCAAAGGCAGGGAATGAAGTATGAGTAACAGCGGACAAATAAGTAGAATTCTTATCATCGACGATGAGGCGCCTATTCGTGAAGTATTTAGCGCGACACTTAGAGATGAGGGGTATGTGGTCTCGACGGCTCACGATGGTGTTTCTGGGTTGTCAGAAATTCGCAGTTTTAATCCCGACATTGTGTTTTTGGATATCTGGATGCCAGGGGATATGGACGGAATCCAAGTTCTCAATCAAGGAAGACGTGATTTTCCAATGGTTGATTTTGTAATGATATCAGGTCACGGCACCATTGAAACTGCGGTAAAGGCGACCAAGTTGGGTGCATGGGATTTTATTGAGAAGCCCCTCTCGATGGACAAAATTTCTATAATCATTTCGAATATTTTGAGTTATCGCCACGAAAAAGAAGAAAAGTCACTGCTCTTAAATAAACTTCGCAAGAGTATTGCGCTCATAGGAGAAGCTCCAGCCATCGTTACGACAAAACAAATCATTGCCAAGATGGCTCCGACTCAATCTTGGATTTTGATTACTGGCGAATCTGGCGTCGGAAAGGCCTTGGCCGCGCAGAACATTCACTACATGAGTGGTCGCGCAGGAAGGCCTTTCGTTGATGTGAATTGTGGAGCAGTTCCTGAGGACTTGTTAGATGGAGAAATCTTCGGAATTGATAAGGGGGCGATGCCAGGGGTGGACCGGGTCAAAAAGGGAAAATTGGATTTAGCTCAAGGTGGCACGCTTTTCTTGAACGAAGTTTCGGTTTTGACTCCCGAGGTGCAGCATCGTCTGGTTAAATTTTATGATAAAAAAAGTTATTACCGCGTCGGTGGCTCTGAAGAGATTCATAACGATGTTCGGATTATTGCCGCGACGACCAAAGATATTGAAAAAATGGTCAAAGAAGGTCGATTTAGCGAGGACCTGTATTACAAGTTAAATATCATTCCATTCAAAATTCCAACATTGCGAGATCGAACTGAGGATATCCCCGTATTGACTTCTTACTTTAGCGATCATGTTGCGCGAGAAAGTGGTTACCTTAAGAAGCAGTTTTCTGAGCAGGCCATGCAAACGATGTTGAAGTATGACTGGCCTGGTAATGTCCGGGAGCTTAAGAACTTCGTCGAAAGGGTCTATATCTTGACCCCAGGGGAGTTTGTTGACCTTCATGATGTTCGTTTTGCAGGCCTGGTTAACATGGGTGATGAAAAAATTGAGATGGGCGACATGTCGACTTTTCGAGAGGCTCGTGCTCAATTTGAAAAAGACTATCTCTTGAAAAAGATTGCTGAAAATGGCGGCAATATTAGCAAAACAGCCGAGGTTATAGGGCTTGAAAGAAGTTATTTACATCGTAAGATAAAGTCTTATGGAATAGAGGTGCCTTAATGGAAAAAACAGCGATCACCCCAACCCGAGAGCAAAATTACCCTGAGTGGTACCAAGAGGTTATTAAGGCTGCAGATATGGCCGAAAACTCTCCTGTGCGCGGCTGTATGGTGATAAAGCCTTGGGGCTATGCCATTTGGGAAAATATGCAGAAGGTGCTCGATGCTAAGTTTAAAGAAACGGGGCATGTGAATGCTTACTTCCCTCTTCTGATTCCACTTAGCTTTCTTGAGCAAGAGGCAGAACACGTCGAGGGTTTTGCGAAAGAGTGTGCAGTTGTAACTCACCATCGATTGAAGGCGGGAGATGATGGAAAACTCGTCCCCGATGGCAAACTCGAAGAGCCCTTAATCATTCGCCCGACGAGTGAGACTATCATCGGACATATGTACGCCAAATGGGTTAAGTCCTATCGTGATTTGCCATTGTTAATGAATCAGTGGTGCAACGTCATGCGCTGGGAGCTTAGAACTCGATTGTTTTTACGAACGGCCGAATTTTTATGGCAGGAGGGACACACTGTTCATGCGACGGCAGAGGAAGCTAAAGAAGAAACACTACGGATGTTGGATGTGTACTCTGATTTTGCTGAAAATTACATGGCAATGCCAGTTATAAAGGGAATGAAAACTCCAGATGAGCGTTTTCCTGGGGCTGTTGATACCTACACGATTGAAGCGATGATGCAAGATCGGAAGGCACTTCAGGCGGGTACCTCCCATTTTCTAGGACAAAATTTTGCCAAATCCTCCGGTATAAAGTTTTTGAGCGCCGCAGGAAAGGAAGAGATTGCATGGACAACCTCTTGGGGGGTTTCAACCCGATTGATTGGTGGCTTGATCATGAGTCACAGTGATGATGATGGCTTGGTTCTGCCCCCCAAGCTTGCGCCCTTGCAAGTAGTCATTTTACCTATTTATCGTAACGATCAAGAACGCGACCAGGTGCTTGAATACGTGAGGAGTCTTGAGAAAGAGATTCGGGCGCAGAGGTACTCTGAGCAAATGATTTCAGTCAAAATTGATGATCGCGATATTCGTGGCGGTGAAAAAACCTGGCAATATATCAAGCAGGGCGTTCCCGTTCGCGTCGAGGTCGGTCCTCGGGATATGTCTAAGGGCGAAGTCTTTGTCGGCCGCAGAGACAAAGGGGCCAAAGACAAGGTCAGCATCGCAAGAGCAGATTTCGTCGCTAGCTTGCCGAAAATTTTAGAAGAAATTCAGCAGGCAATTTACAATAGAGCTAAAGCGGCGCGAGATGCGAATACTCAGAAAATTAATTCTCTTCAGGATTTCGAAAAATTCTTTGGCGGAAATGCGGATTCTCAAGCGGGCGGTTTCGCCCTAGTTCATTGGAATGAGGCCGCAATAGGTCATGAAATTTTAACAAAGCTGAAGGTCACTCCTCGTTGCATTCCCTTGGGGGCGCCGGATGAAAAAGGAATCTGTATTTTTACTGGAAAACCGTCAGATCGTCGCATAATTTTTGCGAAGGCGTACTGATGAGTTGATGAGGGATATGAAAGCCACACTGTTGCCAGAGATTCAATTTGAGTTTACTCGTAGTCGCGGTGCCGGCGGGCAACATGTCAATCGCACTGAGTCCGCAGTGATTTTGCGCTGGAACCTTCTCGAGACGAAGGCCTTTATCGGTGTTGAAAAGCAAAGACTGCTCACGAATCTGGCGACTCAGTTGACAAAAGAGGGTGACCTCTTAATTCGTTCAGAGTCCTTTCGTGATCAGGATAGCAATCGCAAAGAAGCCCTTCGTCGATTTGAAGAGATTTTAAAAAAAGCATTATTTGTTCCCAAGAAGCGTATTAAAACAAAGCCGACCAAGTCTTCACAACGAAAACGACTCGACTCGAAAAAAACGCATTCCAACAAAAAGCGCGAGCGCTCAGAAAAGTGGTAAAAATGATATTTCGTGGTGAGTGGCGATCGAGGTGCAAATGAAAATTGATCCTCTGGTTTTCAAGGTGTCAGAGTGGCATTGGAGTCCTATATGAATGTGAATCAAAAGTCTTTTCCAATGAAAAATCCGATTATCGTCGCTTTGGACGTTGATACGAGGGACCGAGCCATCGAGCTGGCTGATGGATTAACCGATATCGTTGGTGGATTTAAAGTTGGCCCTAGACTTTGTTTGCGATACGGTGAAGACCTGATCAGAGAAGTTGCAGCTCGTGGGCCAGTGTTTGTCGACAATAAACATTTTGATATTCCCTCGACAATGATTGCTTCAGTTCGGGCGAGTTTTGACGCGGGGGCAAGTCTCGTAACAGTTCATGCTTTGTCTGGACGTGAAGCACTTTTTAAAATGGCCCTTTTGGAAAAAGAGCTCAATCAGATTCGCCCGTTTAGAATTCTTGCGGTCACAGTGTTGACTTCATGGGATCAGAGTTCACTTCCTTCGGTGATGACGGCACAACCGATATCTCAGCACGTGGTGGATCTTGCTAGGTTGGTTCAGTCTTCAGGCTTACAGGGTATTGTGTGTTCGCCTCATGAGTTGGATCTTTTACAAAATATGAACCTCTATCTTGTAACTCCAGGAATTCGTTTTAGTATGGACGACCTTGGTGATCAGAAGCGAGTGATGGGACCTGAGCAGGCGATTCGTCGTGGGGCGAATGCTTTGGTTGTTGGTCGACCGATCATCGATGCAAAAAACCCTGTCGAAACTGCGACTGAATACGTGATGGCACTTTATGAGAAAAAATAGTTCCAAATTTCCAAACAAACCTCAGCAACAAAAGACATCAACAGAGCGAGTTCCTAAAGAGTGGCGTCCCGTCATCGGAACTCATGCGATTAAAGAAGCGTTAAATATCCACTCTCGAAATGGAAAATCTCTCTGGCTTCGAAAGGGCTGGGAATCCTCGCAGGAACTTCGTGAGATTCAAGATCTTGCCGAGAAAAGACGGGTCAAAGTAGAGGTTCAAGCCGAAAGTGTAATAGATCGCTTTGGCCCCTCTCACCAAGGGGCTGTCTTTTTCTAGATGGAGCGCCAGCCTTTTCGCTTGAGAGTTTGCAGAATCTAGAAAAATCAATTTTATTAATTTTGGATGGTATAGAGGATCCACACAATTTGGGGGCCATTCTTCGAACGTCGTGGCTTGCTGGCGTTCAAGGACTGATTATTCCCGAAGATCGAGCCGTAGGCTTGACGCCAACAGTTCACAAGGTGGCATGCGGAGGAGCAGAGCACGTTCCGGTGGAGGCCACGACGAATTTTACTAATTATGCGGAGGATTTCAAAAAAAAGGGCTATTGGATTTATGGATTAAGTCCTCGCGGCAAAAAATCAATTTTTGATTTGCGCTTGCCGAACAAGGTCGTTTGGGCGATCGGCTCTGAAGACAAAGGAATGCGGGTTAATACGGAGAGGCTTTGTGATGAGCTTGTTTACATCCCGCAGAGCAGCGCGTCGGCGAGCTATAATGCTTCGATTGCAACGGCGATGGCATTAACAGAGACAATGCGCCAGCATACGGTCCTAGACCTCGGGAAAAATAACTTAAAAAAAGAATAATACCCTTTGACTGGCATAGATTTTTTCCAGTACAAAGTTTCGGTTGATAGATTCGACATATTGTTTATTCGTGTCTATTGAAGGTGCTGGTTTAGCTCAATTGGTAGAGCAGCTGATTTGTAATCAGCAGGTTGCGGGTTCGAGTCCCATAACCAGCTCCAAGTTTTTTGAAGTGAGCGTTCTTAACGAACGGACAGGTGCCCGAGTGGCTAAAGGGGACGGACTGTAAATCCGTTGATTAACGTCTACGAAGGTTCGAATCCTTCCCTGTCCACCATCGGATTGTTTCCGTAGTTTGTTGATAGCGAGTAGTTCAAAAGACTTGAAGTGAGTGTTAAGGCTTTTGCTGGTACATTCATGCCGAGTGCGATCGAGTCGGGCGGGAATAGCTCAATTGGCTAGAGTATCTGCCTTCCAAGCAGAGGGTTGCGGGTTCGAGACCCGTTTCCCGCTCCAAAACTAAGGCCGCGCATGCCCATGTAGCTCAGTGGTAGAGCGCACCCTTGGTAAGGGTGAGGTCGTCGGTTCGGCTCCGATCATGGGCTCCACTTTTAGTTTTGTAATTTTGTATTTTTTAGGTTTTAGTTAAGGTTCTGATTTAATAAATAATAAAATCTCTTCAGGAGGAAATGAATGTCTAAAGAGAAGTTTAACCGCTCGAAGCCGCACGTAAACATTGGCACTATCGGTCACGTCGACCATGGTAAAACAACATTGACTGCTGCGATCACCACAACTCTGGCTGCTTCTGGTAAAGCACAAGCGATGTCTTACGATCAAATCGATAAGTCTCCTGAAGAAAAAGAGCGTGGTATTACTATTTCTACGACTCACGTAGAATACGAAACAGATGCTCGTCACTATGCACACGTTGACTGCCCAGGGCATGCTGACTACGTAAAAAACATGATCACAGGTGCTGCTCAGATGGACGGCGCGATCTTAGTTGTTTCGGCAGCTGATGGTCCTATGCCTCAAACTCGTGAGCATATCCTTTTGGCTCGCCAGGTGGGTGTTCCTGCTCTTGTGGTGTTCATGAATAAAGTGGACATGGTTGATGATAAAGAACTTCTTGAGCTAGTTGAGCTTGAGGTTCGTGAGTTGCTATCTAAATATGAATTCCCTGGTGATGATATCCCAATAGTTCCAGGTTCTGCATTGAAGGCTTTGGAGGGTGATACTTCTGAAATCGGACGCCCTGCGATCATGAAGTTGATGGAAGCTTGCGATAAGTACATTCCAACTCCTCAACGTGCTGTTGATAAAACCTTCTTGATGCCAATCGAGGACGTGTTCTCAATCTCTGGCCGTGGTACAGTTGTTACTGGTCGTGTTGAGCGTGGAATCGTTAAGGTCGGTGAAGAGGTTGAAATTGTTGGTATCCGTCCAACTCAAAAAACAACTGTCACTGGGATCGAGATGTTCCGTAAGCTTCTTGATGAAGGTCAGGCTGGGGACAACTGTGGTGTTCTTCTGCGTGGAACTAAAAAAGAAGATGTGGAGCGTGGTCAGGTTCTTGCTAAGCCAGGGACTATTAAGCCACACAAAAAATTCAAAGCTGAAGCGTACATTCTTACTAAGGAAGAAGGCGGACGTCATACTCCATTCTTCAATGGCTATCGCCCTCAGTTCTACTTTAGAACAACAGACGTTACTGGCGTTTGTACTTTGAAGGCTGGAACTGAAATGGTTATGCCTGGTGACCGCGTTGAGATCTCTGTAGAGCTGATCGCTCCGATTGCAATGGAGAAAGAACTCCGTTTTGCGATTCGTGAGGGCGGCCGTACAGTTGGTGCCGGCGTTGTTATTGAAATTCTTGAATAATCGCGTCTGCAACTAAAAGAAGATTGACAGCCAGGGGACGTCTCGAAGAGATTGTCCCCTTCGGCATTTGTTGGGCTTAAAGGAATATAGTGCAGGGGTGTAGCTCCAGCGGTAGAGCGAACGACTCCAAATCGTTAGGTCGTGGGTTCGAATCCCTCCGCCCCTGCCAGTTTAAGAGAGAGCGAGTGAGTATGGAAAAAACAAACTCTAAAATTATCACACTAAGTTTTGCAATTGGTGCGTTTTTGGCAGGGCTTGTGGTTAGTTTACTAATTAAAGCTTTTGCTGGAGCTTTTGCTTTTGTTGCCAAAGCGGCTGACGTGGATCTCGTTCGTCACGGATTACCGCTAGTCGTTGGATTTGGTTTGTTTCTTTTTTGCCAGTTTAATCCAAAGGTTGTTGTTTGGGCGAATGAAGTTGTTTCTGAGGTAAAAAAGGTCGTATGGCCATCTCGCAAGGATACAACGGCAATGACAATTGTCGTTTGTGTAATGGTTTTGATATCAAGCCTAATCATCAGTTCGTTCGATTTGCTTTCTGGTTATGTTGTTAACTCTCTTATGAGATAGGAAGTGGCCATGGAAAAGAAATGGTACATTGTAAATACACAAACGGGTTGTGAAGGTACGGCAAAGACTGCCATTGAGGACAGGATTCGCTCTGCCAAAATGGAAGAGTTTTTTGGTCAGATTCTGATACCCTCTGAAAATGTTGTGGAGCTTGTAAAGGGTCAAAAGCAGACAAAATCCCGCAAATTCTTTCCCGGTTACATGTTTGTTCAAATGTTTCTTAATGACGAGACGTGGCACCTTGTAAAACATTCATCAAAGGTGACAGGCTTTGTTGGGGGTGCTAAGACACGTCCACCTGAGGTTCCTGAGGTGGAAGTTTTGCGTGTAACACAGCAAATGGCTGGGGTGGCCGAAAAGCCAAGACCAAAGGTGCGGTTCTCTGTTGGTGAAAGTGTGACTGTCGTGGATGGTCCGTTCTCAAACTTCAGTGGGACCGTCGAGGAAATTAATGAGGACAAAGCAAAGGTAAAAGTCCTTGTTAGTATTTTTGGAAGGCCAACTCCAGTTGAGTTGGACTTTATTCAGGTAGAGAAGCATTAATTTATTTTTTACTCTCGAAAGAGAGATTTATTAACAACCCTATTGCAGGAGTGGGTCATGGCAAAAAAAGTTACAGGAATGATCAAACTGCAGATACCGGCAGGGAAAGCTAATCCAGCTCCTCCCGTTGGACCGGCGCTCGGACAGCATGGGGTAAACATCATGGAATTCTGTAAGCAGTTCAATGCTCGTACGCAGGCATTGGGTGATAGCATTATACCTATCATCATCACTGTTTATCAGGATCGATCGTTTACTTTCATCACCAAAACGCCTCCAGTGTCGTCTCTGCTTAAAAAGGCTTTGAAGCTTGAATCAGGTTCAAAAATGCCTCAGAAAGACAAAGTAGGAAAAGTGAAACTCGACCAAGTGAAACAAATAGCAACCACAAAGTTGCCAGATTTGAATTGCTTAAAAGTTGAATCAGCGATGTCACAAGTTATCGGCACAGCAAAAAGCATGGGCCTAGAGCTTGCGGACTAAGGGGATGAAGTATGGCAGATAAAAGATTTAAAGCAGCTTCTAAAAAAGTTGATTCCACAAAAAAATACACAGTTGAAGAAGCCTTCAAGATTGTTGTTGAGACTGCTACGGCAAAGTTCGACGAGTCTGTTGATGTCGCTCTTCGTTTGGGTATTGATCCAAAGCAATCTGATCAGCAGGTTCGTGGAGCGATTGCGCTTCCACACGGTCTTGGTAAAAATGTTAAGGTTGTTGTTTTCGCTAAAGGCCCGAAAGAGGCTGAAGCAAAAGCTGCTGGCGCTGATTTTGTTGGTGCAGATGACCTTGTGGCAAAAATTCAAGGTGGTTGGTTGGATTTCGACAAGTGTATTGCAACGCCGGACATGATGGCGACAGTTTCTAAAGTCGCTAAAATCCTTGGGCCTCGTGGTCTCATGCCAAACCCAAAGGTAGGCACTGTTACTATGAATGTTGGTGACGCAGTAACCGCAGAGAAAAAAGGGAAATTGGATTTTCGAGTTGATAAGGCGGGCATTGTCCACGCTGGTATTGGCAAGAAGTCTATGGGCGATACTAAACTTCGCGAAAATTTCCTAACCTTGCTAGGGGCGATTGTGAAAGCGAAACCATCTTCTTCAAAAGGTATCTATCTGAGGACTATTTCAGTTGCTTCAACTATGGGGCCTGGAATCAAGATGGATCCAAACCAAGCAGCTGGTGTAGTAAGTTAACTATAAATAAACTAACGCGATCAGAGACAGTAGGTCGTCGAAAGACTTTAATTCTCATTGAGAGATCCTACCGAGATAAGGCAAAAGAGTTTACTTTCTATTTAAGTGTAACCTCCGAAACCGACCTGATTCGCACAAATCTAATGAAAGGAGGCCCTGATGCTCATCACTCGTGCTGATAAAGAGCAAGAAGTTAAGAACTTGACTGACAAAATTGCTAAGTCAAAAGGTGCCTTCGTCGTGGATTTCAAAGGTATGAAGGTGGAGCAAGTTACAAATCTCCGCAAAAAACTTCATACTTCTGAGTCTGAGATGAAGGTAGTTCGCAATACTCTTGCAAAGAGAGCGCTGAAAGATCATCCGGCGGTAGATAAAGCATTAGCAACGTCGCTCAAGGGAACCAACGCGCTTGTGTTCTCTTATGGCGAAGTAAATGCTACTGCAAAAGTTTTGGCAGATTTCGCGAAAGACGTCGAAGTTTTGCAAATCAAAACTGGTATTATGGATGGCGAGGCTATGGATTCTGCTAAGATTAATTTCTTGGCAACACTTCCTGGCAAAGATCAGTTGCGTGCACAGTTCCTTGGCGTACTTAATGCTCCCGGCTCTAAGCTTGCTCGTTGCATTAATGAATATGTTAAGAAATTGGGCGGCGAAGACGCCGCAGCCCCACAGGCTTAGATTGTGGAATTTGTTTTAATTTAGTTTTTTAAAAATTTTTTGGAGGATTTATGTCTTTGACGAACGAACAATTGATGGACGCATTGTCTAGCAAAACAGTTCTTGAACTTGCTGAGCTTGTAAAAATGTTAGAAGAAAAATGGGGCGTTTCTGCTGCTGCTGCAGTTGTTGCTGGCGGCGGTGGAGCTGCTGCTGCTGCAGTTGAAGAAAAAACTGCTTTTGATGTCATTCTTGTTGATGCAGGTGCTAACAAAATCAATGTAATTAAAGAAGTGCGTGCTTTAACTGGTCTTGGCTTAGCAGAGGCGAAGGCCCTTGTTGAAGCTGGTGGCAAAGCAGTTAAAGAGGGTGCTACTAAGGAAGACGCTGAAAAAATCAAGAAGTCTCTTGAGGCAGCGGGCGCTAAAGTTCAGGTTAAGTAATAATTTTGTACTTTGTGGCCTCTTTACGCATAAGTGCAAAAAAGAGGCCATTTTGTATTTTTATTGAAATGTAAAATTGACCCTTGCCTTCAAGGGTACTATATTTGGTCGGCTATACTTTACGCCGAATTAACTGATTATTCAGTTTGTATGAATTTTTAGTTCTGAATTTAACACAAAAGTAATTGTGGAATTTGGACTAGGACGGTTTGATCTTTATGGGAGATTCAATGGATAAAACTCCAGTCACGGCCTCTAATCTGCGTATCAGAAAGTCTTTCGCACAAAATAAACAAGTTATCGACATACCCAATCTGATTGAGTTGCAGAAAAGCTCGTATGAAGCTTTCCTGCAAAAGGATACAGATCCAGATCGTCGCGGTGAAGATGGACTTAACGGCGTATTCAAATCCGTTTTTCCGATAAGCGATTTTAACAACACCGCTAGTCTTGAGTTTGTAAGCTACACGCTCGAGCCTGCTAAGTATGACGTTGATGAATGTCGCCAGCGCGGAATGACTTTCGCTGCCCCTATAAAAGTGACTCTACGTCTGATTGTTTTTGATGTTGATGAGGAGACTGAAGCTCGAAGTATCAGAGACGTAAAAGAGCAAGAGGTTTACCTCGGTGAAATTCCGCTCATGACGGCAAATGGATCGTTTATAATTAATGGAACTGAGCGCGTTGTTGTTTCTCAGTTGCACCGCTCTCCGGGCGTGTTTTTTGATCACGATGGTGGTAAAAACAACGCATCCGGAAAGTTAATTTATTCAGCCCGAGTGATTCCTTATCGTGGATCTTGGTTAGATGCTGAATTTGATCAAAAAGATTTGATTCATGTTCGAATCGACAGAAGAAGAAAATTTCCGGTTACAATTCTTCTGAAAGCTCTTGGTTACAATACTGAGAAGCTTCTTGAGTATTTCTATGACCTTGATGAAGTCGTTGTTAAGGAAGGAAAGCTCTACAGAAAGCTTGATATTGAAAGAATGTCCGGCCAGCGGGCTATTGCAGACATTGTTGATCCTAAGTCAGGTGAGGTTTTGGTTAAATCCGGTCGTCGCATTACCCGCGCGATCGTCAAAAAAATTAAAGATATTAACTTAACTGAGTTGGAAGTGAATCCTGAAGATCTTGATAGTAAGGTCTTGGCTAAGCCGTTAATTGACGAGTCTACGGGTGAAATCATCGCAGATGCGAATGCTGAGCTTAGCGTGAGCCTGATCAAAAAAGCGATCGCTCTTGGTATTGATCGCTTTTACATGATTTTCTTCGATGGCCTTAGCGTTGGTCCTTATCTCAGAAATACTATGCTAGTGGATAAGGTAAATAACAAAGATGAGTCTTTGATTGAAATCTACAAGCGTCTTCGTCCTGGCGAGCCGCCAACGTTAGAGGCAGCGACGGCTTTCTTCCATCGCTTGTTTTTTGATCCTGAAACATATGATTTGTCTGAAGTCGGTCGTATTAAGATTAATCACAGGTTTGCTATTCCGATGGAGGAGTGTCCTCCAGAGTTCAGAACTCTTACTCATAAAGATATTTTATCAACTATCAAAACTTTGATTGATCTAAAAAATGGCCGGGGTGTTATCGATGACATTGACCACTTAGGTAATCGTCGAGTTCGATCAGTTGGTGAGTTGTTAGAGAATCAGTATCGTATTGGTCTTGTGCGTATGGAGAGGGCTATTCGCGAACGTATGTCTCTTCAAGATGTTGAGACCATGATGCCGCATGATTTAGTAAATGCGAAGCCTGTCAATGCGGTCGTTAAGGAGTTCTTTGGATCATCACAGTTGTCCCAATTTATGGATCAAACCAACCCACTTTCGGAAATTACCCATAAACGACGATTGTCGGCGTTAGGGCCTGGCGGTTTAACTCGTGATCGTGCCGGCTTCGAAGTGCGTGACGTACATCCCACGCATTATGGACGAATTTGTCCGATTGAAACGCCAGAGGGACCAAATATCGGTTTGATCTCCTCATTGGCAACATATGCTCGAATTAACAATTACGGTTTTATTGAGACGCCATATCGTAAAGTTGATGGTGGCAATATTTCTGCCGATATCACTTATATGTCAGCTCTGGAAGAAGCTGGTCACTATATTGCTCAAGCTCCTCGAGATGAAAAAGGTCACAGGCAAATCCAAACATCCTCAACGACAACACGTCGTGATGGTGAGTATGAGATTACTGATAAGGATAAAGTAACTTTGATGGACGTGTCTCCGTCGCAGTTGGTTTCTATCGCGGCATCATTGATTCCATTTCTTGAACATGACGATGCGAATCGCGCTTTGATGGGCTCGAACATGCAACGACAGGCAGTCCCATTGCTTCGCTCTCGAGCTCCGTTAGTTGGAACTGGGGTGGAGCGTCTTGTTGCTCGCGACTCCGGAACTTCGGTTGTTGCATTGAACGATGGTATTGTTGAAGACGTGGATGCATCTCGTATTGTGGTTCGCCGCTTTGCAAAAGGTGGTGAGCTTGGTGCAAATGTCGACATTTACAATCTAACTAAATATCAACGAACAAACACCAACACTTGCTTTAATCAAAAGCCTATTGTTAAGGTTGGTGATCGAGTTTCAAAGGCCGATATTATTGCCGATGGTCCTGCGACTGAGCTTGGAGAATTGGCTCTCGGCCAGAATATCTTGGTCGCCTTCACTCCTTGGATGGGTTACAATTTCGAGGACTCGATACTAATTTCTGAGCGTCTTTTGAAGGAAGATGTCTACACATCAATTCATATCGAAGAGTTTGAGTGTATTGCGCGCGATACAAAGCTTGGAAAAGAAGAAATTTCTCGGGATATTGCAAACGTTGGCGAAGAAGCTCTGAAAGATTTGGATGCCTCCGGGATCATTCGGATTGGAGCTGAAGTCCGCCCAGGATACATCCTCGTTGGAAAAGTAACTCCAAAAGGTGAGACTCAACTTTCGCCAGAAGAAAAGCTTTTACGAGCAATCTTTGGTGAAAAGGCTGGGGATGTTCGCGATACTTCACTTCGTGCTCCGTCAGGTGTTTACGGCACAGTTATCGATGCCCAAGTGTACTCTAGAGAGGGTGCTGATAGGGACGAGCGCTTGTCGCTAATCATAGAAGAAAAGAAGCGTAAGCTTGAGAAGGATTTGTCAGTTGAGCAAAACGTAATTAGAAATAATGCTATTTCTAAACTTCGCGATATTTTGGTCGGCAAGGTAACAACTGGTGTTCTGTTAAATGAAGATGGAAGTCAGAAGTTATTGAATAAAGGCCAAAATTTAACAGAGGCAGATCTTGAAACAATTCCATTTGAGCTTTTAAGTTATATTCCACTTGATCAAGATCTTGAATTCCAAGTGAATAAGATCATCGATGGAGCCCGTAATCAGTTGGATGCGGTAAGATTGGTATTCAATGAAAAGATTGAACGTCTTCGTAAGGGGGACGAGCTTCCTCCTGGTGTGATTAAGATGGTCAAAGTTTATGTTGCAATTAAACGTAAACTGCAAGTTGGTGATAAGTTTGCAGGTCGACATGGAAATAAGGGTGTCGTTTCGAAGGTATTGCCTCTCGAAGACATGCCTTATCTTGCCGACGGAACTCCAGTTGATATGGTGTTAAATCCATTGGGGGTTCCATCTCGTATGAACATAGGTCAGATTCTGGAAGTTCACTTGGGTTGGGCTGCGCGAAATCTAGGAACTCAATTGTCTGGTTACCTTGAAAACTTTAAAGCCGACGAGGCTCGTAAGGCGATGAAGGATGTTTTTGGAGACGCGGAAATTTCCACTAAGATTGATAAGGCTGATGATAGCTCATTAAAGCAAATGCTAGTTAAGATGAAAGATGGTGTGCACGTCGGAACTCCAGTATTTGATGGAGCCCGCGAGTCAGATGTTAAAGGACTGTTAACAAAGGCTAATTTGCCAGAGCGAGCACAAGCAATTCTGTTTGACGGTCGGTCTGGAGAGCCGTTTACAAATCCAGTGACCGTCGGAATTATGTATATGCTGAAGCTTCATCACTTAGTTGAAGAAAAAATTCACGCTCGCTCAATTGGACCTTATTCGCTTGTGTCTCAACAACCTTTGGGCGGAAAAGCTCAATTTGGCGGTCAGCGACTTGGTGAGATGGAAGTTTGGGCGATCGAAGCGTACGGTGCTGCTTACTCATTGCAAGAATTCTTAACGGTCAAGTCAGATGACGTGGCGGGAAGAACTCGTATGTATGAGAGCATTGTCAAGGGTGAGAATATTTTGGAACCAGGATTGCCGGAGTCCTTCAACGTGTTAGTCAAAGAGCTCCAATCTTTGGCTCTGAATGTTGAACTCATGGAGTCTGACATTTTGAATGACCAACCCGAAGACTCCGAGTACCAAGTAGAACAGCATGAGGTGGCAGCTAATCCGACTCCGGATGAGCCAAGCCAACATTAATATATGAATAAATTTAAATTAACTCACAACAAGAATAAGTAGGGGTGAACCTTGAGAGACTTGTTGAACTTTTTTGATAAGCCAAAAGATCCACTTAGTTTTGATGCCGTAAGGGTGTCACTGGCCTCCCCGGAAATGATTCGTGATTGGTCATTTGGCGAAGTGAAGAAACCAGAAACCATCAATTATCGCACGTTCAAACCGGAGCGAGATGGGCTTTTCTGTGCAAAAATTTTCGGTCCTATTAAGGACTACGAATGCTTGTGCGGAAAGTATAAGCGCATGAAGTATCGCGGTGTCGTCTGCGAAAAGTGCGGAGTTGAAGTCACGCAAACGAAAGTTCGCCGTGAAAGACTTGGGCACATTGAATTGGCGACTCCGGTCGCGCACATTTGGTTCTTGCGCTCTCTTCCTTCTCGAATAGGGAATCTTCTTAATCTTTCGCTAAAGGATGTGGAAAAGGTTCTCTACTGTGAAGCCTATGTTGTGATTGATCCAATGGACACGACCTTAGAAGAAGGCTCAGTCCTTTCAGAAGAAGCATACCAAGGCGCTTTGAACGAGTTCGGTCCAACCTTTAAGGCGGGGATGGGCGGTGAGGCCGTTCGCGAACTCTTGAGGAAAATTGACCCAGAGTACTTGTCTCGTAAGCTTCGTATGGAAATTAAAGAGACTAAGTCTGATGCTCAGATAAAAAAACTGTCTAAGCGTTTGAAGGTCGTCGAAGCTTTTAAAAACTCTGTTAACAAACCCGAGTGGATGATGTTAGAGGCGCTGCCAGTGCTTCCTCCTGATTTGCGTCCTTTGGTTCCTTTAGATGGAGGCCGTTTTGCGACTTCTGATCTAAATGACCTTTATCGACGTGTAATCAATAGAAATAATCGACTTAAGAGGCTTCAAGAGTTGAATGCGCCCGATATCATTATTCGAAATGAAAAACGGATGCTTCAAGAGGCTGTAGATGCCTTGCTTGATAACGGTCGTCGAGGAAAAACATTTACAGGACCTAACAAGCGCCCGCTTCGTTCTCTCTCCGATATGCTAAAAGGCAAACAAGGTCGATTCCGCCAAAATCTTCTTGGTAAGCGGGTCGATTACTCTGGTCGTTCGGTGATCGTAGTTGGACCGACATTGAAATTACATCAGTGTGGACTGCCAAAGAAAATGGCACTCGAATTGTTTAAGCCCTTTGTTTACAATAAACTCGAAGAAAAAGGCTTTGCGACAACTATTAAACAGGCCAAAAAAATTGTTGAGCAAGAAGCTGTAGAAGTTTGGGATATTCTTTCCGATGTTGTTAAGGAGCACCCAGTGCTTCTTAACCGAGCGCCGACACTTCATAGACTTGGGATTCAAGCGTTTGAGCCAGTGCTACATGAAGGAAAGGCAATACAGTTGCATCCTTTAGTTTGTACTGCATTTAATGCTGACTTTGACGGTGACCAAATGGCCGTCCATGTTCCGCTTTCTGTCGAAGCGCAGGTAGAAGCTCGCGTCTTGATGATGTCTACAAACAACATTCTTTCGCCAGCATCTGGTAAACCAATCATTAATCCTTCCCAAGATATAGTTTTGGGGATGTACTGGTTGACGCGTGCTAGACCTGGAGCGAAAGGGACTGGAAAAGTTTTCTCTAGTGTTGCGGAAGCGCAATATGCTTACGAAACGGGTCTAGTTGATCTTCAGGCAATGTGTAAAGTTCGTATCAACGGAAAACTCGAAGACACCTCTGTTGGGCGCGCTATTCTTTCGGACTCTGTTCCTCGCGAAGTTCCTTTTAATGAAGTGAATGTTGTAATGAACAAAAAGCAAATTGCGGCTTTGATTGATAAGACTTTCCGTCTTGCCGGTGCAAAGGCAACTTGTATTTTAGCTGATAAAATTATGGAGTTGGGTTTCAAATATTCAACGGCTGCGGGTATGTCAATTTGTATCGACGACATGGTAATTCCAGCCGCAAAAAAGACCCTAATTTCCGAAGCAGAGAAGTATGTTCAAGAAATTCAGCAACAATACGATGAAGGTTTGATTACAGATGGAGAGCGCTACAATAAAGTAGTGGATATCTGGGCTCAAACCGCAGACCGTGTTGCTAAAGAGGGCATGAATGCTATTGAAAAACAAAAATTTGTTATAGATGGTAAAGAAACAGTTGGGCCCTCTTTCAATCCTATATTCATCATGGCCGACTCGGGAGCGCGGGGTTCTGCGAATCAAATTCGTCAGCTGGGTGGTATGCGTGGATTGATGGCAAAACCTTCTGGCGAGATCATCGAAACTCCAATTACAGCAAACTTCCGAGAGGGGTTGACTGTAATTCAGTACTTCATTTCAACCCACGGTGCGCGAAAAGGTTTGGCAGATACGGCATTAAAGACAGCCAACTCTGGTTACTTAACTAGACGTTTGGTTGATGTTGCTCAAGACGTTGTAGTCAGCGAAACTGATTGTGGAACGACGGATGGCTTAGAGGTAACTCCTCTTTATGAAGCTGGTGAAATCATTCAACCAATTGGGGATCGACTTCTTGGCAGAACGGCATTAAAAGACATTTTGGATCCTTATACAAATAAGGTTGTTGTCCCAGCTAATCATGAATTTACTGAGTCAGATGTTAAGAAGATAGAAGAGCTTGGAATTGACAAAGTAGCGATTCGATCAGCATTAACATGTCAGTCAAACCGCGGAGTTTGTATCCGTTGTTATGGTCGCGATCTAGCTCGTGGCGCCACTGTTAATATGGGAGAGACAGTTGGTATCATCGCCGCTCAGTCTATCGGTGAGCCCGGTACTCAGTTGACGATGAGAACCTTCCATTTGGGTGGTGCGGCTTCCCGATCTGTAGAACAGTCTGTTCATACTTCTCGGTACGATGGTGTTCTCAAGTTAACGAATGTTCACGCTGTATCTAATCGTCAAGGTAAGCTTACCGTTATGAATCGTAATGGTGAGGCTCTTGTCATCGACGAAACTGGTCGTGAGCGTGAGCGATTTAAACTTGTTTATGGAGCTGTTCTTAACTTCAAAGAAGGAGAAAAGGTTGTTAAAGGCGCAACCGTAGCAGAGTGGGATCCGTATTCGAATCCCATTATTGCGGAGTTGTCTGGTAAGATTGCCTATCAGGATATTGAAGAAGGCGCGACCATGACAGAGCAAGTTGATGCTGTAACTGGTTTTGCAACGAAAGTTATCACTGAGAGTAAATCGTCTGATGTGAAACCGACAGTATTCTTAACTGACGCAAATACGAAGCCATTAACGTTGCCTGGTCGTGATATACCTGCTCGTTATTTGATTCCTGTAGGCGCGCAGCTTTTGGTTGCTGATGGACAAGAGGTTCACTCTGGGGATGTGGTCGCCAAAATGCATCGTGAGGCATCAAAGACTAAGGACATCACGGGTGGTCTTCCGCGCGTAGCAGAGCTTTTTGAGGCTCGTAAGCCCAAAGAGGCGGCCATCATTTCAGAGATTGATGGTTATGTGACCTTTGGTAAGGACGTTAAAGGAAAGCAACGTGTAATCGTTACTCCTGAAGTTGGCGAACAAAAAGAATATCTCATTCCTAAAGGAAAGCACGTTGCTGTTCGTGAGGGTGAGTATGTAAGGGCTGGCGAGGCTCTTATGGATGGTCCGACGAATCCACATGATATCTTGGCAGTACTTGGTGAAAAAGCTTTGTCCGCGTACCTTGTTAATGAAATTCAAGAAGTGTACAGACTTCAAGGTGTGGGCATCAATGACAAACACATTGAAGTGATTGTTCGCCAGATGCTGCGCAAGGTAGAAGTTCGTGATCCGGGCGACACTCGATTCTTGGCTGGTGAGCAGGTTGAAAAATATGCTTATGACGAAGAAAACAAGCGTTTAAACGCTGAAGGTGGGCAGCAGGCAACGAGTGCTCCGCTTTTACTGGGTATCACGAAGGTTTCTCTTAGCACGGACAGCTGGATTTCAGCTGCCTCGTTCCAAGAGACTACTAAGGTGCTTACTGAGGCTGCTATAAACTCCAGAACGGATCATCTCCGTGGGCTTAAGGAAAATATCATCATGGGTCGTTTGATTCCTGCTGGTACGGGTCTTACTTCATACAAACGATGGAAAGTCGTTGTTAAAGAAGATGAAGATGTTCCTTTTGTGTCTTTACCTGGTATGTCGGCGACAGTTGCTCCTTAGGGAGATTGTAATTATTTAAGGGTCTGGGGGATAATTAATCCCCCGGTGTACAAAATTTATAAACTAGGGCTTGACCCGCCAAAGAACGAGGGTTAGGTTCCTGCATCCATAATATCTGGAATAATTGTTATAAGGGGTTTGAAGTGCCTACAATTAATCAGCTCATAAAAAGTGAGCGTATCGTTCAAAAGAACCAAACTAAGTCACCAGCTTTGACTTCATGTCCTCAGCGTCGCGGTGTTTGCACTCGTGTTTACACGACGACTCCTAAGAAGCCAAACTCAGCATTGAGAAAAGTAGCCCGTGTTCGTTTATCAAACGGATACGAGGTAACGTCGTATATTCCTGGCATTGGTCACAACCTTCAGGAGCATAGCGTTGTTCTTATTCGAGGTGGTCGTGTAAAGGATTTGCCTGGAGTTCGATATCATATCATTCGTGGTGTGTTGGATCTTCAAGGCGTAAATGGTCGCCTTCGTGGCCGCTCAAAATATGGTACTAAGAGACCTAAGAAATAGTTGAAGAGGATATAGAAAATGTCACGCCGTAAAAAGACTTTTAAAAGAGAAATTATTCCAGATCCAGTTCACAAAGACCTAGTTATTGCGAAATTTGTGAACAAGATGATGTATCAAGGAAAAAAAGGTATTGCGCAGAAGCTTTTTTATGGAGCTCTTGATGAGCTCAATGGAAAGGTTCCAAATGAGGAGCCTGTTTCAATTCTTAAAAAGGCTCTTGAGAATGTTAAGCCGTCTATCGAAGTGCGTTCTCGTCGCGTAGGTGGAGCTACATACCAAGTTCCTGTGGATGTTCGTCCGTCACGCCGTCTTGCTTTGGCAATGAGATGGTTGATAGCTTATTCGCGCGAGCGTGGAGAAAAAGATTATTCAAAACGTCTGGCTGGTGAGCTATTAGATGCTTACAACAATAGAGGAAACTCTATTAAAAAGAAGGACGATGTTCACAGAATGGCTGAAGCAAACAAGGCATTCTCTCACTACAATTGGTAATTTTCTCTGATGTCAGCGAAAGATCCAAAAATTGTAGCTGATCTAAAATACACTCGCAACATCGGCATCATGGCGCACATCGATGCCGGTAAGACCACAACCACTGAACGCATTCTGTATTACACTGGTAAGAGTCACAAAATTGGGGAAGTCCATGATGGCGATGCTACTATGGATTGGATGGTTCAGGAGCAAGAACGTGGAATTACGATCACGTCTGCTGCGACAATGTGTTTTTGGAAAGACCATAGAATAAATATAATAGACACCCCTGGCCATGTTGATTTCACAATCGAAGTTGAGCGTTCGCTGCGAGTTCTTGATGGTGCAGTAACTGTCTTTGATGGAGTGAATGGCGTAGAGCCTCAATCGGAAACCGTTTGGCGGCAAGCAGACAAACATCACGTACCTCGGATTTGTTTTATCAATAAAATGGATCGCGTTGGCGCAGACTTTGTTATGAGTTTGAATTCTATAAAAGAGAGATTGAATGGCAATCCAATTGCTGTTCAAGTTCCTGTGGGAATTGAAGACTCCTTTAGGGGGGTTGTCGATCTTTTAGAAAATAAAGCATATATTTGGGAAACTGGCGGCAAGGACGAGACATTTAAAATTATTGACGTTCCTAGCGACATGAAGGCTGAGGTTGATAAGTACCGCATAGAAGTTATAGAAAAAATCGTCGAGTTTGATGATGTGTTAATGGAAAAATACTTAAATGGTGAAGAAGTTTCTGTTATCGAGTTAAAGGCTGCCTTAAGAAAAGGAACCTTGTCGCTAAAGGCTGTTCCTACATTTTGTGGGGCTGCCTTTAAGAACAAAGGTATTCAGCCTTTATTGGACGGAGTCATTGAATATCTCCCATCGCCATTAGACGTTCCACCAATAGAGGGGCTAGACCCTGAACGACCAGAAAAAATCATCATTTGCAAGACCGACTTTGACGCTCATGTGGCAGCCCTCGCTTTTAAAATCGCAAATGACCCGTTTGCGGGGACCTTGACGTACATTCGAGTCTACTCTGGTGAGGTTCGAGTTGGAGATCAGTTGTTTAATCCACGATCTGAAAAGAAAGAACGTATTCAAAAACTTGTAAAGTTACATGCGAACTCTCGAGAAGAGATTCAATCCTTGAAGGCTGGCGATATTGGAGCGGTGATTGGGTTGAAGTTCACTGGAACAGGCGATACTCTTTGTGAGTCTTCTCATCCAGTTGTCTTAGAGTCTATTACTTCGCCAGAGCCTGTTATTGCAGTGGCAATTGAGGCCAAATCCTCTGCGGATCAAGAGAAAATGTTACAAGGGTTGGCAAAGCTTGAAAAGGAAGACCCGTCTTGTCGACTGAAGACGGACCCGGAAACCGGACAGATTCTTTTGTCAGGTATGGGCGAGCTTCATTTAGAAATTTTGGTGGACCGTCTTCTTCGTGAGTATAAAGTTCAAGCTAATGTTGGTAAACCGCAAGTCTCCTATAGAGAAACTATTACATCATCCACAACAATTGATTATGTTTACGAGCGGCATTTGGGTGGTGAAGAGCATTTTGCAAAAATACAGTTGAGAGTTGAAAACATTCCACTGTCTGAAGGTGTGCAGTTTGTAACTAAGGTGACGCCTACGTCTTTGATTCAGCCTGGCTATATAAAGGCGGTCGAGAATGGATTTAGAGAGTCAGCTGAGGTGGGCCCCCTTGCTAGTTATTCTATGATTGGTGTTCGGGGGACTCTAAATTCAGTGGAAGTTCGTCAGGAGTCATCAAACGAGATAGCATTCAAGGCGGCGGCTTCTTTGGCCTTCAGGGAGGCTGTCAAGAAAGTAACTACTGAGCTACTTGAGCCAATTTTTAAGTTGGAAGTAACTTGTCCTGATGAATTTGTTGGAAATATAGTAGGGGATTTGAATTCGCGCCGCGGCAAGATAATTTCAATGAATGTGAAGCCAGGAGGCGGGCAGCTTATTTGGGCTGAGGCTCCTCTTGCAAATCTTTTTGGTTACGCAACTGACATTAGAAGTCTAAGCCAGGGGCGAGCTACCTTCAGTATGGAGTTTTTGGATTATGCTGCAACTCCCCCAAAGATAAAAGCTGAAATTTTGACAAAGCTCGGTCGATTTTAATCAATTTTTTTTCTATTTATCTTTGACATTCGAATTGCTATCGGTGCATACTCGCGCACTTGAAACACCTAAGTTTACAAAAAACTCTCTGAATTAGGGTATTTCCAGGGCCGCAAGGGCCCATCCAGAGGCGGTTTTCGATGGAGCAAAGGTGTTTAGGTCAGATTTTACTAGTATTTATGATACTTTAACAAAAAGAAGAGTGTCCTATGCAAAGTCAGAAAATCAGAATTAGGTTGAAGGCGTTTGACCACAAACTTTTAGACCAATCTACGAAAGAAATTGTAGAGACGGCACGCCGTACGGGCGCTAAAGTTGCTGGACCAATACCCTTGCCAACTCGTATCAATCGTTATACAGTTTTGCGCTCTCCTCACGTTGACAAAAAATCGCGTGAGCAGTTTGAAGTCCGTACGCACAAGCGCATGCTGGATATTTTAGAACCAACTCAGCAGACTGTCGATCAGCTCATGAAACTCGACCTCTCGGCTGGCGTAGATGTTGAAATTAAACTGTCAGCGGTCTGATAGGAGTAAGTCGTGAGCGAAGTTACAAACAATGGTGCTGATACACCAACAGAAAATTCAGTCTCTGGGCAAGCGTTGAAGCTCAATGGGCTCTTTGCGTTCAAAGAGGGTATGTCTACAGTTTATAATGAACAAGGTGAAGCTGTTCCTGTGACAGTTCTTCGTTATGAGCCTTGGGTTATTTCCCAAATCAAAACGAATGACAAAGATGGGTACGAAGCGGTTCAGGTTGCATGTCAGCCTAAAAAATCTAAAAACTCTAATTTGTCTGAAAAAGGGCATTTGGCGAAAGCTGGATTTGAGAATGGCGCTCAGTATGTCAAGGAGATGCGTCAAGCTCTTCCTGAGGGGGCGTCTCTTGGGTCTCAAGTCTCAATTGAGAGTCTTGCGAAAGGTGATTTTGTTAAAATCACCTCTAAATCAAAAGGAAAAGGTTTTGCTGGCTCTGTGAAGCGCTGGGGTTTTGCGGGTGGTCCTGCGAGTCACGGTTCTCACTTTCATCGTCGTCCAGGTTCGTCTGGTAACAGAACGTGGCCAGGTCGTGTGATGCCCGGCAAGAAATTCCCAGGTCAACTTGGTAATGAGACGGTTACTGTAAGAAATGTAGAGGTCGTTGAGATTAATACAGCAGAAAACGTTCTTTTAGTAAAAGGCCCTGTTCCTGGCGCCAGAAACACTTTAGTCAAATTGGTGAGAGAATAGTTATGGCAGTAGTTAGCGTTCTTAATTGGAAAAAAGAAAAAGTAGGCCAAGTTGATTTGGCTGCGGCTGTTTTTGAAGCTCCTGTTAAAAAGGAAATTCTTCACAACGTAGTGCAGTGGCAATTGGCAAGTCGTCGTCAAGGAACTCACATGACAAAAACCAAGGGTTTGGTCAGTGGGGGCGGTAAAAAGCCGTTCAAGCAAAAGGGCACGGGTAATGCGCGTCAAGGTTCGACTAGATCTCCGCTGATGCCTGGAGGAGGAACCATGTTTGGTCCTCAGCCGCGAA
This sequence comes from Pseudobdellovibrionaceae bacterium, assembly GCA_016719575.1. Taxonomy (GTDB): domain Bacteria; phylum Bdellovibrionota; class Bdellovibrionia; order Bdellovibrionales; family Bdellovibrionaceae; genus JACMRP01. Next base: position 378,997 of record JADJYV010000013.1, read on the forward strand.
GTTACGCGTATGTGCTTCCAAAAAAAGTGCGCCGCCTGGGGTTGAGCATGGCTCTTTCTCATCTTCATAGCGAGGGAAAGCTTTTTGTTGTTGATAGCATGACTTCTGAGGGTAAGACGAATGAGCTTCAGAAGAGATTAAAATCATTTGGATTGAATAAGGCCCTTTTGATCGACGCAAATGTCGATGAGATGTTTAGTCGTGCGAGCAGAAATTTGGAGTCTTTTAAGTATTTCCCGGTCGAAGGTATGAATGTTTTTGACCTACTAAAATATGACGCCGCCGTGATCACCAAAGATTCTGTAGCGAAAATTATCGACAGATGTTCATTGGAGAAGACGCGATGAAACACATTATAAAAGCACCTCTGATTACTGAGAAGAACACTTATCATAATGCAGCTGGAGTATATGTATTTGAAGTAGAAATGAAATCTACAAAAATGGACATCAAGACAGCGGTAGAGAAAAATTTTAAAGTCAAAGTTGACAGTGTCAGGACGAGTCTCTGTAGGGGTCGTTCAAAAAATACTAAATTTGGCGCAACGAAGGTTGCTCATTGGAAAAAGGCTTATGTGAAGCTTCAGTCCGGTGAGAAAATAGCGCTCTTTGAGGGAGTATAGAGATGGGGATTAAAACATTTAGCCCACGCTCTGATGGTAGAAGGGGTATGACTGGTTTTGACTTCAAGGAGATCACGAAAACGACTCCAGAGAAGTCACTGACAGCTCCTCTAAGTAAAAAGGCTGCACGAAATAATCATGGTCAAATAACTATGAGGCATATCGGCGGCGGTCACAAGCGTCGATATCGTTTGGTTGATTTTAAGCGAAGTAAATTAGAGGTTCCGGCGAAAGTCGTAACTATAGAGTACGATCCAAATAGAACGTGCCGTATTGCTTTAATTTCATATGCAGATGGTGAGAAGGCTTATATTCTTGCTCCTGTTGGCATGAATGTAGGCGACACAGTATTGTCTAGTGACAAGGCCGACATTAAGCCTGGAAACTCGTTAACTTTGGCAGCTCTTCCATTGGGAACCACAATTCACAATGTTGAATTGCGTCCAGGTAAGGGTGGTCAGGTTTGTCGCGGAGCAGGTGCTAGTGCAACTCTGGCTGGAAAAGGTGAGAAGTACTGTCAAGTTCGTATGCCTTCAGGCGAATTAAAGCAGGTATTATCTGTCTGCCGAGCATCTGTTGGACAGGTTGGAAATACCGATAACGAAAATATCTCACTTGGCAAAGCTGGGCGCTCTCGTTGGAGAGGAATTCGTCCGGGAGTAAGAGGTATGGCTATGAACCCTGTTGACCATCCGCTTGGGGGTGGTGAGGGAGTAGGAAAAGGTCATCACCCTGTAACTCCTTGGGGACAGCCGAGTAAGGGATATAAAACTAGACATAATAAACGTACTGACTCTTCAATTGTTAAGAGACGCAAGTAGGAGCATAAGGTGGCACGTTCAACAAAAAAAGGGCCGTTCATTGACGACCATTTACTTAAAAAGATCGATAATGCGATCCAAAAAAATGACAAGAAAGTTATTAAAACTTGGTCGCGTCGATCCACGATTTTGCCTGAGGCTTTGGGGCTTACATTCGCGGTTCACAATGGAAGAAAGTTCGTTCCAGTGTATGTAACGGAAAACATGATTGGTCATAAGTATGGTGAGTTTGCGCCATCTCGAACTTTCCATGGTCACGCTGAGAAGAAAGCTGCTCCGGCAGCGGCTCCAGCGGCAAAGAAATAATTAAGGGTGATTTATGGAAGTAAAAGCAAGTCTAAAATATGCAAGAGTAGGCGCACAGAAGGCAAGATTAGTTGCTGATGTGGTTCGTGGTAAAGATGTGAACGAGGCAGTAAAGGCTTTGACATTCTTGAATAAAAAGACGGCGGGACTTATCAAGAAATTAATTGAGTCAGCGGTTGCAAATGCAGAGTATAAAAAAATTATGGACGTAGATAGTCTCTACGTTAAGTCCATCTGGGTTGATCAAGGACCTTCTTTGAAGAGATTCCGTCCACGTGCCCAAGGTAGAGCTTATGGTATTCAAAAGAAGACTAGCCACATTAACGTAGTTCTTGAGGAGAAATAGTCGTGGGACAAAAGGTTAATCCAATTGGACTCAGAGTCGGTGTTATTAGAACGTGGGATTCTCGATGGTATGCTAAAGGCCACCAGTATTTTGAGAATCTTCATGAAGATATACGTCTGAGAAAATATTTAAAAGCAAAATTGAAGCATGCTGGTGTTGCAAAGATTGAAATGGAGCGCGCAGCAAAAAAAATTAAGATAATTATCTCCACGGCTCGTCCTGGTGTAGTTATTGGTAAAAAGGGAACTGGGATTGATGCTCTTAAGGCAGATGTTCAAAAGTTAACACCTAATGAAGTTTTTCTGAGCATCCAAGAAGTTCGCAAGCCCGACCTAGACGCTCAATTGGTAGCAGAAAGCATTGCTCTTCAGCTAGAAAAGCGTATCTCATGGAGAAGGGCTTTGAAAAAGGCTATAGCGGCAGCCATAAAAGGTGGCGTTCGGGGTATCAAAGTTCGAGTTTCGGGTCGCCTTGATGGTGCAGAGATTGCTCGCTCTGAATGGTACAATGAGAAGAGTGTTCCATTGCATACATTGAGAGCTGACATTGATTATGGAACCGCAGAGGCCTTGACTTCTTATGGTATTATCGGTTTGAAAGTGTGGATTTATAAGGGCGATATTTTGAGCGCCCGTGAAGTTGAGGAGGCAGGCCGTGTTAAGTCCTAAGAGAGTTAAATGGCGTAAACAGTTCGTTGGTCGTGCGACAGGTTTTGCCGTACGTGGTGCTGGTTTAGATTTCGGTGATTATGGTCTTCAGGCTACAGAAGAGTCTCGTATGACTGCTCGTCAATTAGAAGCTGCACGTATTGCAATTGCGAGAAGTGTAAAACGTGGTGGGAAAATTTGGGTTCGAGTGTTTCCTAATGTTCCAGTGACAAAGAAGCCAGCTGAGACCCGTATGGGTAGTGGAAAGGGAAATCCAGAGTACTGGGTCGCTCGAGTTCTACCTGGCAAGGTGTTATTCGAAATGAATGGTGTAACTCGAGAGCAGGCTAAAGAGGCTTTTGATCGAGCCGCTTACAAACTTCCATTTAAAACCAGATTTTTGGCTCGGGAGTAGTAGCAATGAAATTTACTGAAATTAAAGATTTATCAGTGGTGGAATTAAAAAAGAGGCGTGCGGGTTTGAGTGAAGAGCTATTTCAGGCTCGAATCAAGAACACAATCGGTCAGCTTTCTAATCCAATTGAGATCAGAAACCTTCGCCGTGATATTGCCAAAATCAATACGGCTATTGTTAAAAAAGTAGCTCGATAATGGGAAAGACTATGGAAACAAATTCAAGAGGACGAAGAATCGAAGTCGTAGGTGAAGTGGTAAGTAACAAGATGGACAAAACCATCTCTGTTTTGATCTACAGAATGGTTAAGCATAAGAAATACGGAAAATACACAAAGAAGACCTCAGTGTTTAAAGCTCATGATGAAAAAAACGAAGCCAAAATTGGTGATGTTGTAAAAATCCATGAAACTCGACCATTGAGTAAAACTAAGCGCTGGGCTCTTAGTGAAATTGTCGAGACAGCAAAAGGTTAGGGTGAAGTTATGATTCAAATGCAGACAAGACTTAACGTTGCTGATAATTCTGGTGCAAAAGAGGTATTCTGCATCAAGGTTCTTGGTGGGTCCAAAAGGAGAGTTGCTTCCATTGGTGACATCATAGTTGTTTCTATTAAAGAAGCTCTTCCAAATGCAAAAGTAAAAAAAGGTGATGTCGCAAAGGCAGTTGTGGTAAGGACTGTACAAAAGCTACGTCGCCCTGATGGTTCGTATATTCGTTTTGATGACAACTCTGCTGTGCTTATCAATGCTGCAAAAGAGCCGATTGGAACGCGGATATTTGGACCGGTGGCAAGAGAGCTAAGAGCGAAGCAATTCGTTAAAATTGTATCTTTAGCTCCTGAAGTACTCTAAGAGGTGTGGTATGAATCGCTTACAAGATAGATATAACAAAGAAATTGCTCCTTCTTTAATGAAAAAAATGGGTGCAAAAAACGTAATGCAAGTTCCACGTTTAGAGAAAATTGTGCTGAGCGTTTGCTTGAGTGAAGCTGTTCAGAATCCTAAGATTTTGAATACAGTTGTTGACGAGATTACGGCTATTACTGGCCAAAAAGCTGTCATTACTAAGGCAAAAAAGGCCATTTCAAATTTCAAGTTAAGGGCTGGAATTCCTCTTGGTGTGAGAGTCACTTTAAGAAGAGAGAGAATGTGGTCATTTATTGACCGCCTGAATACTCTTGCGCTTCCTCGAGTAAGAGACTTTCGTGGTCTACCCGCAAAAGGTTTTGATGGGCGTGGTAACTATAACATGGGTTTGAAGGAACAGATCGTGTTTCCGGAGATCAACTATGACAGAGTTGACAAGGTGCGCGGAATGAACATCACAATTTGTACGACTGCTAAAAATGACGCCGATGGTAAATCTCTTCTTGAGGCTCTCGGCATGCCATTCAGAAAATAAAGGATAGGTGTCAATTGGCTCGCAAAGCAAGTATTGAAAAAAATAATAAAAGAAAAGCTCTTGCAAAAAAATACTTCAAGCATAGAGAAGAGCTTAGAACAAAAGCCTTAGACCTGAAGCTTTCCGATGAGGAAAGAGCGATGGCCAGGAAGAAGCTTCAGGCGTTACCTCGTGATACAAATGTAAACCGCGTGATTACTCGTTGTGAAATTACGGGTCGTCCTCGCGGAAACTATAAAAAATTTGGTCTTTCGAGACTTGCTTTCAGACAGTTAGCTCTTGATGGAAAATTACCCGGTGTCACCAAGGCTAGTTGGTAAGAGGAAAAAATGGATACAATAGCACAGTTTTTAACGGTTATTCGAAATGCAGGTAGATCTCAACATGAAAAAGTTGACTTGCCTGCCTCTAAGGTCAGAGCGGGGATTGCTCAGATATTGGCGAACGAAGGTTACATTCGTAGCTTTAAAGTCGCCAAAGATTCTAAGCAGGGTATTATGCGCGTATATTTGAAGTATTCTGAAGACGGTCAGCATGCAATCTCTTCTATTGATAAAGTTAGCACTCCTGGTCGTCGCTTGTACGTAAAGGCGACGCAAATTCCTAAAGTTAGGTCAGGTCTTGGCATGTGTATTTTGAGCACAAGCAAGGGCATCATGAGTGATAAGCAAGCTGCTGAGAAAAATCTTGGTGGCGAACTCCTTTGTACTATTTGGTAGGTGGAATATGTCTCGTATTGGTAAAGCTCCAGTCATTTTTGATGATAAAGTTCAGGTTAGTGTCACTCCGAAAAACGAAGTGATCGTCAAGGGGGCGAAAAGTTCCTTGAACATTGCTATGTTGCCTGCGATTAGTGCTAAACTTGATGGTAAGAAGGTGGTTCTTACTCGTGCAGATGAATCGAAAGAAAGCAAAGCCCTACACGGCTTGTACAGATCTTTAATTCAAAATGCGGTGATAGGTGTAACCAAAGGGTTTACTCGGGGACTAGAGCTTCATGGAGTAGGTTATCGAGCAAATGTTTCTGGAAAAAAACTTGAGCTTTCATTAGGCTTTAGTCATCCGGTAATTTTTGATATCCCCGACGGTATTGAAATTAAGGTTGAAAAACAGACGGCTATTAGTATTATCGGCGCAAATAAGGAGCTCGTAGGGCAAGTTGCGGCTAAGGTCCGTGGTTTTCGTCCTCCTGAACCATATCTTGGAAAAGGTGTTCGTTATACAGGTGAGCATCTTCGACGTAAAGCCGGTAAGTCTGCTGGTAAATAATTGAGGTGAGTTATGATGAAATTAAAGATGAATAAGCATACTAGTGAACGTAAGAAAAATAGACTCACTAAAAAAATTCGTATCAGAAAGACTGTGAGCGGAACTGAAGAACGCCCACGCCTATGTGTCTTTCGAAGCGGGAAGCATATGTATGCTCAGATTGTAAATGATGTAAACGGTCACACCTTAGTGTCTGCATCCTCATTGAGTATTGATGCAAAGAGCTCAGGGAAGGATCTCGCTAAAGAGGTTGGTATTGCAGTGGCAAAAGTTGCTGCAGCGAAAAACATCAAGACAGTCGTTTTTGATCGAAACGGTTACTTGTATCATGGTCGAGTTAAGTCTCTTGCAGAGGGCGCACGTGAGGGCGGCCTCAATTTCTAAGGAGTAATTTGTGGAGAAAATTTCAACTGCTGAATTCGAAGAGCGTGTAGTTGCCATCAACCGTGTAACGAAAGTTGTAAAAGGTGGTCGTCGTTTTTCATTTGCGGCACTAGTTGTTGTTGGAAATGGAATTGGTGATATTGGTTTCGGCTCAGGTAAGGCTGGAGAGGTACCAGAGGCTATTGGCAAGGCAAGTCGTGCTGCTAAAAAGAACTCTAAGTCTGTGACTTTGAAAGAGGGTACAATTCCTCATGAAGTTATTGGTAAGTTTGGTGCCGCAAAGGTGATCATGAGACCGGCAGCTCCTGGGACTGGAGTAATTGCTGGCGGAGCGGTACGAGCAGTTCTTGAGTCAGTAGGAGTCAAAGATATCCTTACTAAATGTGTCGGGACTCGTAATCCTCACAATGCAGTAAGAGCGACTATCGATGGCTTAAAACAACTCAAACAGATGAAGCAGATATAAATTTATTGCGGGAATTGATAGGTAGAACATGGCAAAGACATTCGTTGTAACACTTAGAAAATCTCTGATTGGCTGTACTCAGGACCAAAAAGACACTGTTCGATGTATTGGATTAAAAAAAGTCCGTCAAAGTGTTGAGGTAAAAGATACTCCAGCTAATCGTGGTCAAATTATGAAAGTGCAACACCTTGTTGATGTTGCGGTTAAGGGGTAGGTTATGAGTCTTTTAAAAACTCTTGCACCAAAAGAAGGTTCTACGCATTACCCAAAACGAGTAGGTCGTGGTATTGGATCAGGCTTGGGAGGAACAGCTGGCAAAGGTCACAAAGGTCAGTTGGCTCGTACTGGTGGGCGTGTACGTCGTGGATTTGAAGGCGGACAGACACCTATGCACAGAAGACTTCCAAAATTTGGATTTAGCAACGTGGATTTTGCAACAAATTATGACATCGTTAATATTGGTCAACTGGAGCTTCTTTCTGGTGAAATAACTCCAGAGACCCTTAATCAGCAAGGTATCGTTGGTAAAGGATTGGTTAAAATTCTTGGCAATGGCGAGTTAAAAAAGGCATTAACTGTAAAAGCACATAAGTTTAGTGCGAGCGCTAAAAATGCAATTGAAAGTGCCGGTGGTAAGGTAGAGGTAATTAAATAGTGTCTGCCGTGAATAGTATTGCAAAAAACTCGGATCTAAGAAAACGAATATTTTTTACATTAATGATGTTGGCGGTGTACCGTATTGGTGTGCATGTGCCAACGCCGGGAGTTGATGGCAATGCAGTGATGTCTTTTTTTAAGGCACAAAGCCAAGGCATTTTTGGCTTGTTCAATACTTTTACAGGCGGCGCGCTCTCTCAATTTAGTATTTTTGCCTTGGGCATTATGCCTTACATTTCGGCGTCAATTATATTTCAGCTGCTAACTTCGGCAATACCTTTTCTTGAGGCTCTCAAAAAAGAAGGTGAACAGGGGCGTCGTAAGATCAATCAGTACACTCGCTACGCGACTGTGGCTCTCGCGATTATTCAAGGATACGGCATTAGCACCTGGTTGATGAATTCGACAAGTCCAGATGGGCACACTCTAGTAGTTGCTCCATACGTTGGCTTTCTCCCGTTTCAAATTATGACGGTTATCACACTGACTGCTGGAACTTGTTTTATTATGTGGTTGGGCGAGCAAATTACCGAACGCGGAATTGGAAATGGATCTAGCCTTATTATTTTTACGGGCATAGCAGCATCAATTCCAAGTGGAGCACATAAGCTATGGGAGTTGGTGACTTCAGGAGAAATGAAAGCGATAGTGGCAATTCTTCTTGTAGTTTTTATGGTCGCGATTATAGCGGCAGTTATTTATATGGAAGTTGCTCAGCGCCGAATATCAATTCAGTATTCGCAACGGCAGGGTTCTGGAATGCAGTCTATGACTGCACCAAGTAGCCATTTGCCTATAAAAATTAATTTTTCAGGCGTGATCCCTCCAATTTTTGCGAGCTCGCTTTTGATGTTTCCTGCGACAATGGCTCAATTTGTTCAGACGCCTTGGCTTAAGGCTTTGCAGGACTCTTTGAATCCATCAGGTGTCATATATAATATCTTATTTGTTGTTTTAATTGTATTTTTTGCCTTTTTTTATACCGAGATTGTTTTCAACCCGGTTGAGGTTGCAGATAATCTGAAAAAATATGGTGGCTTCATTCCGGGCGTAAGAGCCGGAAAAAGCACGGCTGATTTTATTCAAAATGTGTTAGAACGCTTGAATGTTGCAGGATGTATTTATCTTTGTATCGTTTGTATTCTTCCGGGTATTTTATCGACTCAGATGAATGTGCCATTTTATTTTGGCGGTACGAGTTTGTTAATTCTTGTTGGCGTGGCGTTGGACACCGCTCAGCAGATTCAATCGCATATTTATACACAGAAATATGAAGGTTTTTTAAAGGGAGCAAAAATTAGAAGCAGGAGAGTGACGTTTTGAACATCATTCTCTTTGGTGCTCCGGGAGCAGGTAAGGGGACTCAATCGGCACTTCTGATTGAAAAGTTGGGAATGTACCAGGTGAGTACTGGGGATCTCTTCAGAGCAGCTATAAAGAATAAAACTGAATTAGGCATTAAGGCTCAGTCCTACATGGATAAGGGGCAATTGGTGCCAGATTCAGTTGTGATAGGAATGGTTGAAGAAGTTCTTAAAAGCGGCGTTAGGGACTTTATACTAGATGGTTTTCCAAGAACAGTGCCGCAGGCCGAAGCTCTCGATGAGTTGCTGAACAAATTGAGTATTTCAATTTCGAAAGCAATTTTTCTGGAGGTTCCTAAGCAAGAACTTATGGGTCGTTTGACCGGTCGGCGAGTATGTAAAAATTGCGGAGCTGTCTACCATATAGTTAGCAAACCTTCAAAGCTTGAAGATGTTTGTGACTCGTGTGGCGGCCAAGTAGTTCAGCGTAACGATGATAAGGCAGAGGTCATTGAGGCGCGTTTAAAAAATTATGACGAGTACACTAGTCCATTGAAGGACTATTATACGAAGTCACACAAATTTGTGGAGTTAGACGGCAACAGAGCAACTGAGATAGTTTTTTCAGATTTGAAGAAAGTAATTTCTTAGAATCTAAGAAAACCCATAGACAATGGGGGTTCTCAATGTTACCTTGCCTGACCGCATTTGTGTTATGTGTTTTGATCGGAATTTAATAGTTATCTCAGTACAGACGTGGGAAGTATTTATGAAAGTTAGACCATCAGTAAAGAAAATCTGTAATAAGTGTAAGGTTATTAAAAGAAAAGGTGTTATTCGCGTTATCTGTGAAAACCCTAAACATAAGCAAAGGCAGGGCTAATCATGGCACGTTTACTTGGTGTCGATTTACCTAGAAATAAGCGTGTTGAAGTTGCATTGACCTATATATTTGGTATTGGTCGTCCTCGTGCACGCATGATTTGTAAAGAAGCGGGCATTCCTCAAACTTTAAGAACTGAGGGTTTGACCGATGAGCAAATTGCTAAGATGCGCTCAATTATTGAAACAAGTTTTAAGGTTGAGGGAGATCTTCGTCGTGAAGTTGGCCTTGCAATCAAGCGTTTGATGGACTTGAACTGTTATCGCGGAATCCGTCATCGCAAGGGCTTGCCGGTCCGTGGTCAGAACACTCGTTCAAACGCTCGTACTCGCAAAGGACCAAAGAAAACCGTGGCTAATAAGAAGAAAGCCGTATAGTTAGGATATTCAATGAATAATGTAGAAAAAAAACCTGTTACGAAGAAAAAAGTTAAGCGAAATGTTCCCCAGGGCAACTGTTATATCCAGGCTGGCTTTGGTAATGTTATCGTCACCATGACTGATCCAAATGGCGATACGGTTTCTTGGTCATCTGCTGGACACTTAGGCTTCAAGGGCAGCCGCAAAGGAACGCCTTTTGCTGCCCAAGTTGCTGCTGAGGATGCGGCAAAAAAAGCTATGGAAGCTGGAATGAAGTCTATTGATGTTTATTTGAAGGGGCCAGGAGCTGGTCGTGAGCCTGCAATACGAGCGTTGGCTGCAACTGGCATGAGAATTCTTTCCCTGAAAGACGTAACCCCGGTTCCTCATAATGGCTGCCGTCCACCTAAGCGTAGAAGAATCTAAGGAGATTTGTCGTGAGCTGCATTAATAATAGCGTATGTAAACTTTGCCGTCGCGAAAATATTAAGTTATTCCTGAAGGGGGATCGTTGTTACACTGATAAGTGTTCATTCGATCGACGCCCTTACCCACCAGGTCAACATGGGCAATCTCGTTTGAAATTTTCTGAGTTTGCTCTTCAGCTTCGCGAAAAGCAAAAAACAAAAAGATATTATGGCGTTTCTGAAAGTCAGTTTGTTCGATATGTGAAGGAGGCCAATCGCTCTAAGGAGTTGACTGGTACGGCTCTTCTAAAGTCTCTTGAAATGAGATTAGATAATGTTGTTTACTCGTTGGGTTACGCAAACTCACGTCGTGAGGCGAGGCAGCTTGTTAAGCACAATCACTTTCTTCTGAATGGGAAAAGGGCAAACATTCCAAGCATCGTTGTTGAAAAAGGCGATGTAATCCAAGTGACTGAAGCCAGCAAACAAGTGGTTAAAATTCAATCTGCGATTCAAGCTGTCGCAAGAAGATCAGTACCATCTTGGTTGGAAGCCGATCATGCTAATTTCAAAGGAGTTGTAAAAGACTCTCCGGTAAGAGACGATATTACCTTGCCGGTAGAAGAGAATATGATCGTGGAATACTATTCTAGATAATTGAGTCACGGGGGATCTATGCAAGAGCATTATTATAAATTTTGGAGAGAAATGATCAAGCCGAAGGCATTTGAAGTTGATCGTGAGACTCTTCGTGATGACTACGCGAAATTCATCATTCGTCCTTTGGAGCGAGGTTTTGGAGTTACTCTTGGCAACTCATTGCGAAGAATTCTTCTCAGCTCAATGATGGGATCTGCCATAACTGCGGTTAAGTTTGAAGGTGTTTTGCACGAGTTCACGACGATCACTGATGTCCTTGAGGATGTAACTGATATTATTTTGAACTTGAAGCAAGTGCGTTTTCGTCAGTACACAAGTGACTCTTTGAGCCTGAGAATTTCAAAAAAGGGCCCAGGAAAAGTGACTGCAGCAGACATTCAAACTTCTGACAAAATAGAAGTTTTAAACCCAGATCAACATATTGCAACTCTGGGTGCCAATGCTAATTTCAATGCTGAAATTATTGTAGAGTTTGGACGTGGTTATGTCCCAACCGAAAATAAAGAAAATGATCTCGCTGTTGGCTTTATCGGTGTGGATGCTCTCTACAGCCCTATCCGAAAGGTTAATTACAGCGTTTCTAACGCCCGAGTTGGTCAGAGGACAGACTATGATGCTTTGACTCTGGAACTTTGGACCGATGGGTCACTAAAGCCAGAAGAAGCAATTGCTCTATCATCAAAAATTATGAAAGAACAGCTACAGATCTTCATGACTTTTGATGAGACTATGGAGCCATCTGAGGAGTCTAAAGATTCTTCAATTCCAAGCTTGAATGAAAACTTGTTCCGTTCAGTAGATGATCTTGAGCTCTCTGTACGCAGTGCGAACTGCTTAAAGAACGCTAATATTCGATACATTGGTGAGCTTGTTGTGCGCTCTGAAGCGGAAATGCTCAAAACTAAGAATTTTGGACGGAAATCTTTGAATGAAATTAAAGAAATTCTTTCTGAAATGGGTCTTGGATTGGGAATGAAAATTGATGGATGGCCTCCAATAGGATGGGATCCAAACCAACCACCTCAAAAAAGAGATGCTCAGTAAAGAGCGGAGTTTGATATGAGTTCACATAGAAGAAGAGTAAAAACATTTAGTCGTAAGTCAGGACCTCGTAAAGCTTTGTTGAGAGGTATCCTGAACTCATTGGTTGAGCACGGTCGTATTACTACGACTGTTGATAGAGCTAAGGAAGTTAGAAGACATATTGAAAAGGCAATCACTTTGGGTAAAAAGGGTGACCTTGCAACTCGTAGAGAGTTGCTTTCTCGCTACCCAAATAAAGAGGTTGTTGAGACGATTCTTACCGACCTTTCAGTTCGTTTTAAGGCTCGTCCAGGTGGTTACACGCGAATAATTAAAATTGGTCGACGGCCTGGTGATACTGCCGAAATGGCCTTCTTGGAGTTTGTTGACTATAACTTCGAATCAAAATTAGAAGTAAAAGCTGACAAGAAGTCAGAAAAGACTGATGAAAAAGAAGCTAAGAAAGCCGTAGTTAAAGCTAAAAAAGCTAGTGCTAGGTTAGTAGCAGCAAAAAAGAAGTCAGTTAAAACGATTCAAAAGAAAGATCGAACAGCAGCGAGAGCTTAGTTCAATGTTTTGCTTATTTTGAGTTCTACAATGTGAAGCCTGAGGAAACTCGGGCTTCATGTATTTTAAGGGTAGCTTATGAATAAACACTTACGAGCACTTATTGTTGTTTTCATTACGGTTCTTTTTTTCTCGAGCATTTTTTTTATAATTAGGAAACAGAGAAGGGAAGCCTCAGAAAAAAAGTCTGATGTTTTAGCTATTTCAATTGATAAAGTGGCTCCAGATTTTGATACAAAAACAATACACGAACGATCGATTTCACTTTCGCAATTTAAGGGAAAGCTGGTGATTTTGAATTTTTGGGCATCCTGGTGTGGTCCCTGTGTGGAGGAAATGCCATCGCTCATTAAACTTATCAAATCTATGCCTAAAGATATCGAACTGATAGCGATATCTGGGGACTCAAATATTGAAGATATTCATAGCTTTATAAAATCTTTTCCTGAACTCAATTCCTTGCCAAACATTCATCTCGTGTTTGATCGTGACAAGGTGCTTTCTCAGCAGTACGAAGTTTTTCGTTTACCTGAATCCTTTGTAATTGGAAAGGATCAGAAAATAATTAAAAAAATATCTGGTACTATCAACTGGCATAGTGAAGAAGCCCTAGAGTATATGAAGAAATTAGTGAGTCCGTAGAAGTAAATTTAATTTCGCTGGCTTGCCACAAAATAATTTACGTTCTTCTCCCTTTGATCAAAATCCGAATTTCTTTTTTAGGTCATCGACGGCTTTTTGCCCCTCTTTTTCGAGTTGTTTTCGCCCTTGGTTTTCGGCATCCTTTTTTGCTTGATTCGCTTTTGTTTCAGCTTGTTTTTTTTGCGTATCGAGTTGGCCTTCAATTTTTTTAATTTCAGTTGCTAGTTGATTCTTTAATTGGCTCACCTGTTTTTCGATGGCTTCACGAGTTTTTCCGACCTCGCCATTTATGTAGGTTTCAATTTGCTTGCGCGCTTCGGCAATTTTTGCGTCGACTTGTCTGCGTAGGCCTCTTTCTAATTCAGTTCCAATATTGGAGCTGATATCAAAACTGATGGCGGGAAGAAATCCGGAGGCCACTCCTGAAATGTTGATGATAGGGAGGCCAGCAAAGGCGCCTCCGAGGATATCTTTGATCGTCTTGTCTTTTGCTTCCACACTAAAGCCCACTGCCGCAAATTGATTATTAATATTCATTTTGAAGTCTCTTAAAGCCTTTAGTGTCCCCTCAATACTTAATTTCCCAGTAGCTTTAGTGAGTGATATTTGAACGTCTGGCGATTGAACAAGCTCTGAGGCCCCAATAGGATAAGAACCAATTTCCATATTGTAGGAAATGAGACTTTCTGGCTGTAAATTGTTTATAACTATCTTTAGAAGCAGATTCTCTATTTGATCGGCTGGAAAGTCCCCTTTTAGGGTGGCAACTGTCGGCCGACCAATAAGGGATTGCTGGGTAGTGATATCTAAAATTTCTCCTCGGATATTTCCGGACTTTGGAGACATGCCGGCCTGCGAGCTTATAGTGGCCTTTTTAATCCAAAGCAGGGGATAGGAGTTTTTACGCCCAAACTCATAAGAGATTCCCTTTTCGCGCTCACGCGGTTGGATTAAAACTTCGTTCGGATCCTCTTTATCTTTGCCCTTCTTTAGATACTTGGGCGGAACGTATTTTTCGGCAATACCTCGATAGTGGTTGATTTTACTATTATACTTTCCAAGGTACTTGTTGAATAAGGCTCGGGAGATGTCTTTAGGGTTGATTGAAGGGATTCGAAAGCGCGATTCTAAAGCCTTCACGTCTGCTTTGATGAGCGCATCGAGACTTTTAATGTCGGTGCTAATTTTTTTGAGGTCGTTTTCGAGTTCTGGGCCGGCATTTCCAATTTGCTTGGAATAGGCATCTCCCTTCTTAAGAACGGCATCGAGCTCCTGCAAGGACGTTTGCAACTCTTGAGGGCTTTTGAAGTCCTTATATTTAATTCTATTAAATTGATCATTAAGAGCCTGTAGATCCTTTTGATTTGGAAGCGTCCTAATTTTTTCGTCCCAGTATTTTTGTTTTTGTTGAATTTCAGCTTCTATTTCTTGGGCTTTTTTCTTTGATTCCAGGCTGGATTCAATCTTTCCGAGCTGAGCCTTCGAGTCAGTGCCGCCAAGGATCGCCGCCAAGTCGCCTAGCATGTTGTCTGCATACTCTTGCTCTGCTTTGGCCAGGGCCGCTTGCTTGAGGCGCTCTGCTTGCTCTTCGACAGCGCTCGGGCCTTGCCGTGGGGGCTCTGGTGGCGCGACCTTACCTGGAGACTTTCGAGTTGTCGCGAACTGGATGTTTTCGATGGCAGCTTCGTTGACTAGAATTTTTGCTCGTAAAAGGGCATCCCAGGACATGCCAAATCTTATGTCGCCGATTTCGACTGAATTCTGTGAAGGTTTTTCTCCATCTGTGATCTGGATATTGCGGATGCTCAATTTGGCGCCCCAAAAGCTCGTTTCAAAAGAGCCAATGTTGACCTCAACACCAAGTGCTTTATAGCTGCCCCACTCGAGAAACTTACGAAGTGTGTGATCTAAAAAAAAGTGGGAATAGACATAAACAAAAAGGCAGAAGATTGAGAATGGGATGAGGGCATTCCAACGAATAGGGCCAGGTGCTTTTTTGGTATCGAGAGATTTGTTTGTCATAAATTTTACCCGTAAAGTTCAGAGTACTTGCAGTACCAGTTGTAGAATTTAGTAGCGGCGAAGCCCTTCCAAAATTTTGTTGTTCTAAACCGTTCAACGACTGTGATTCGATATTTAACAATTAAATTTTTAAAAACGAAAAATCCAGGAATTGTTAGGAGTAGGCTGATCACAGCCGAGCCCATCACGATCGAATTATTAAAGCGGGTTAGGGGCACCAGCGGCATGTTATACATACTTACAAATAATGGCTGTAGGGTGTCACTTTCGAGAACGGATCGGCCCAGTTTATCGGCGAGAGGATCGATCATGAAGGCCACAAATTTAAAAAAGAAAGCCGACAGAAAAGCGGCCCCGAGTTGAATGCGAAGAAAGAAGGCCAAAAATAAAACTAAGAAGGCTTGGAGCGAAAGCACAGGAGAAAAGCCTAAGATCAATCCGCAGGCGAGACCTGCTGCCAATTGATTGGTTCCTGTTTCTGAATTGAGTAGCCTAAAAAAGGCGAATATTTGCTTAAGCAGCAAAGTCATAAAGTCCTCCAGAAGTTTCTGTAATGTCCTAGGGTAGAAAGATGGATAAACATTGGCAATCTTTTGCGTTTTCGCAGCGAGTAGAGAAGACGAAAGGACTAAATTCTCTGATGCTTCTGTTTATGATGTTTGGTAACATAATTCTTATGTGAGGTGTGAGTGGATTTTAAATCGTATATCCGTGAAAGTTTTCAGATGGCTGCTAAAAATTTGCAGGAGCTAGCGAAGTCTGAAGAATTACTAAATACCTTCGCCGCAGCCACAGAGACAATCATAGAGTCCTATAAAAAGGGCGGGTGTCTTTACATTGCGGGCAATGGAGGGTCGGCCGCTGATGCACAACATATCTCTGCAGAGCTTGTAGGTAAGCTTGCCAATGATCGCACTCCCATCCGCGCTTTTGCCCTGACCGTGGATTCCTCTTTCTTGACAGCCGTAGGCAATGATTACGGATATGATTTTATTTTCTCGCGCCAGGTGACCGGACTTATGAAGCCTGAAGACACATTTCTAGCGATCACGACTTCAGGTAATTCTTCTAATATTATCAAGGCCCTCGAAGCTTGCCGTAAAGTCGGAGCAAAGAGTATTTTATTAACGGGAAAAGATGGCGGTAAAGCAAAAGAAATGGGCCTCGCTGATCACTACATCGTTGCTCCAGGCTCCAATACGGCCAACATCCAAGAGGCTCACATTGTGACCTATCACACGCTGTGTTTTATGATCGAAAAAGCTCTTGTCGAGGCTGGACTGGTCAAGTATTTCTAATGAGTTCCTCTTTGAAGAATGACAAGTATATTGAAGGTTTTGGTGATCAACCCTGTTTGTTTTTGGACCGAGATGGGGTGATTGTTCCTGATATTCCCTACAATACAGATCTTACGAAGGTGTCATTAAAACCAGGAATCGTCGAAATTTTAGAAAAAGCGCACGCACTGGGTTACTGGGTTGCTGTTGTCAGCAATCAGTCTGGATTGGGGCGAGGATTTTTTTCTTGGACAGACTATCGCAGAGTTCATCAAAAGATTTGTGCTCTTTTGGCGGAACGAGGACAGTGGTTGGACTTGGCGCTCTGTGCTCCCTTTTATGAAGGAACTGAATTTACACCTGCGAAAGAGCGTCCGCATTATCGCAAACCAGATGTTGGAATGTTTGCGCATGCGCAGAGTGAATTGGGCGTGAATTTTTCGAACTCTATTATAATTGGAGACAGTGCAACGGACCTGATTCCTGCCTTTAGATGTGGAGTTCGAAAAGCCTATCTAGTGGAGTCGAAAAAAATGGACGGAGAACTCAGGGTTCTGGCCGAGTTTCAAAAAACAAACATGGAATTTCAATTTCAAGTGATTTCTCATTTTTCAGAGGTCGTCTTTTGAGTTTAAGTTTCTTCGATCGACTGAGGGACTTTTTCTTTTCGTTGCATATAGAAAAAAGCGCCGACCATTCCGAACACGAATGTCCCTACCTGAAAGGCAGTGATGGTTGTTGGGCCTAGATCGGTTGTATTTCCGGAGTAGAGATTAAATAAAAAATAGAAGGCGGCTTGTCCAACCCCAACACCCGCAGGAGAGATTGGAATTGCTGTTGCCATAAAGCCTAAAGGCGCGACGAGAAAATATGTCGACCAGGGTATATCTCCAAGTCCTGAAACCGTACCGGCCAAGACCAAAAATAAAATTGAAAAAGTTTGAGCAAGCATGCTGATCAAAATGCTCGAAATAACGTAGCGAAGGCTGCGTCCATAGAGATGTAAAGATTCATAGATTCGAATAGTTTTGCCGGAAAACGGAATTCTTTCGAGTAGACGTTTGAAAGTTCCACGATCGTAAATTTTCTGTGAAAAAATGAGACTAAGGGCAACGGTGAAGAGAAAACAAAGTGTAAGAACCACCTGCCATAGAATTCTGAGCGTAGAGATATTCTGCACATGCCGCCAATCAAAAATCATAGCAAGCATTGCCATTAAAATCATTGAGTAGAGACCTAAAACTCGATCCATAAGCACGCTTGTTGCCGCGACCATTCTTGACTCGGGATGATCCTTGGAAAAATAAAAGGCTTTGACGAGGTCGCCCCCGACTCCGCCGGGAACTGCGAAGTTAAAGAAAATTCCGATAAGGGTGAGTTTAAAAGTTTGCGTTGATGACAGCTTGTGACTTTGCGTCAGCAAGAGAAAACGCCAGCGCTCGCTAGTGAGGTAAATACTCGTTCCGATAAATCCCAGTGCAAGAGCAAGGTATTGAGGCTGCAAAAGGCTTAAGAGCGCTTTGAAATTTAGCTTTCCGGATTGAACGAGCCAGAAAATCAAGCCGAGGGAAAAGGCAACCTTCAAGGACTGAATTAAAATACTTTTAGCTTTTTTACGCATGCTTTTACTTAACGCGATTAGAAGTGAGTTTGCCAGATTTTTTGCAGATTCCTAAGCATCGCTTCTAAGTTTTTTAGGGGCAAGGACGTAGGGCCGTCGCAAAGGGCCGCTTCAGGATTAGGGTGAGTCTCAAGAAATATTCCATCCACACCGACCGCCATTGCGGCTCTTGCAAGGGGCCAAACCATTTCGCCACGTCCGCCGCTGCTTTCGCCAGTCGCGCCAGGTAGCTGTGTTGAGTGGGTGCAATCCATTATTACTGGGAAGCCAAGGTTGCGCATCTCAATCAATCCTGTCATATCGTTGATGAGGCGATTGTATCCGAAGGTCGTTCCCCTTTCGCAAAGGAGCAGTTTGCTGTTGCCGGCAGCGACAGCTTTGTTGGCGATAGCCTTCATGTCCCAGGGAGCTAAGAATTGGCCCTTTTTGATGTGAATCACTCGTTGAGTTTTTGCCGCCGCAACAAGTAGGTCTGTTTGTCTGGATAAAAAAGCCGGAATTTGCACGACATCTGCGACCTCAGCTGTCGCTTCGACTTGAATAGTTTCGTGTACATCCGTCAAAAGTGCGCAGCCCAGTTGGCTTTTAATTCTTTGCAAACTTTTAAGTGCGCTATCGGCACCGGGGCCGCGAAAGCTGCTGGCGCTTTGTCTGTTGGCCTTGTCAAAGGAGCACTTTAGGATCCATGGAATCCCTAACGCTTTTGTCACTCGTTGGATTTCTTTTCCAGTTTCTAAAACCATGCCTTCATCTTCAATAATATCTGGTCCAGCAAAAAGAACAAAATTTTTGGCATCTCCCCAAGTGATAGTGCCTTGAGGAGTTTGCATTGAAACTGTTTTTTCGAGAGCTTTGAAACCTGTGGTCAACATAAAAGATCCTTATTTTAGTGCAGCAACAACGGCAGCGATAATTTTATCTTGAGTTGCTGTATCCATGTCTGGATATATTGGCAAGCTGATAACATGTTCTGCTGCATGACGAGAGTTTGAAATATCATTTTGGCAGGGGGTGTTTTCTTTATACCAAGGCTGGTCAGGCATAGTGCGTGGATAGTGGATCGAGGACGGCACGCCAGCCTCTGTTAATTTTTTCTGAAATTCACTGCGATTTCCAACAGAAAGCGTGTATTGGGCCCAAACACTCGTGCGATTAGCCTTGATCATGGGAACTGCAAAGCCTGGGATTTTTATTGCGGCGAATGCTTTATTATAGGTGTCGGCGATCTTTTGTCGTTGCGCGACTTCCCAATCGTACCTTTCGAGCTTTGCTAAAAGGACGGCGCATTGAATGGTGTCAAGACGTCCATTGACCCCCAAGCGCGTGTGATAGTAGCGAGATTCTGAGCCATGTTCGCGGATTTCTTTCATCGCTTTGAAGAGTTTTTCATCATTGGTGAAAATCGCACCGCCATCGCCGTAGCAACCTAGGGGTTTTGCAGGGAAAAAGCTGGTTCCCCCAACAAGTGAGGCATTGCTGGACTTGCGATCCTTGTAGCTGGCGCCATAGCTTTGCGCAGCGTCTTCAATGACAAACAAGTTGTGTTTTTTGGCGATGGCATTGATTTCGTCCATGTCGGCCATTTGACCGTACAACGAGACTGGGATGATCGCTTTGGTTTTTGCAGTAATGGCCCGTTCGATAGCATTAGGGTCAATATTGTAAGTTACGGGATCGATATCGACGTAAACGGGCTTAGCGCCCACAAGACAAATAGTTTCAGCTGTGGCGATAAATGAGAATGCGGTGGTGATAACTTCATCACCGGGGCCGATTCCAAGGGCCATCATAGGAATAACGAGAGCATCTGTTCCGCTGGCGCAGGTGAGAGCGTATTTGGTCCCGGTGTGGGCTGCGAGTTTCGTTTCGAGTTCGACTACCTCTGGTCCGTTGACGTAAGCCCCATGATCAAGAACCTTTTGTATACGGGAGTCGATAGAGCTCTTTAGTGCGTTGTATTGGGTTTTCAGATCGATAAATGGAATACTCATTGTTCCTCCTGAGTGAAGGTTTCATTATGTCTAGCTGGGTTGCGAAAGTCTATTTTTCCGGAGCAAAAAGGGCGGCAAATTATTTAAAGTTTTATGGCAATCTGTGTGTTTTAAGACGCAGGACCGCATGACGATCTGAATCAATCTGTGGCTATTAGTAGACGATTGGATAGGCTTTTGATTTTATGGACCTTTGCTAGGAGGACTCAATGATTTCAGTTGTTCTTTCGGGGGGAAGTGGCACACGTCTGTGGCCAGTTTCTAGGGCTCATTTTCCGAAACAATTTTGTGATCTTTTTGAAGATTCATTGCAATCCTTGACGCTGAAAAGGTGTGAGAAATTGGGGCCTCTTTGGATTGTCACTGGTGAAGGCTTAAAGACTCTAACAGAGTCAAATTTAAAAGAACTCGCAATCAAGAATACCAATATTATTTATGAGCCAGTTGCCAAAAATACGGCACCAGCAATAGCTATTTTATCTCAGATTTTAACCCAGCGGGGCTTAGGCGACGAGGTGGTTGGCGTTTTTCCTTCTGATCAGTTGATTAAAAACGAAGAATCTTTTTATGCCGCTGTTCGCGAAGCCGAGGGCCTTGCCAATGCAGGTCAAATCGTCACCCTTGGAATTAAACCTGACCATCCGGCAACTGGCTACGGATATATTCAAAAGGATAAGACATCGAATAAAGTTTTGAAGTTTCATGAGAAGCCTTCGCTTGAGGTCGCAAAAACATTTTTATCTTCCGGTGATTTTTTCTGGAATGCGGGAATGTTTATTTTTAAAGTTAGTGTTTTGCTTGAAATGCTTGCGAGGTGCCAGCCGCAGATTTTTGCACTTGTCTCTGACTTAAAGTCAGATGCTAGCAATTTAAAAGAGATTTATTCGCAGTTTCCTAGTATTTCTATTGATTATGCCTTGATAGAAAAACTAAGTCCCGAGGAGCTGGCTTGTGTACCAGCCGATATGGCGTGGAGTGATGTTGGATCTTGGGACGCAGTCGCGCAGGTTTCAGAGTCCTCTCATCCGAACTCGACAATTGAAATTCAGGGCCAGAATAATTTTGTTTTTGGCTGCGAAGATAAGGCTTATTCTTTTGTCGGAACGAGTGACTTGATTCTTGTTGATACGGCCGATGCCGTCGTTGTGATTAAAAAAGGTCATTCGCAAGAGGTCAGGCAGGTGGTTGAGGCTTTGCAGCGCGAAGGGTCTTCTTTGGTTAAGGATCATCCATTTGAAAAGAGGCCGTGGGGGGCTTTCGAGATTTTGCGGAACTCGGAGCGTTTTAAGTCTAAGGTGATAACAGTGAACGCTCTGTCTCAAATTTCTTATCAGTCGCACAGCAAGCGAGCCGAGCATTGGATCATTACCAAGGGGCGAGGCGAAGTTGTACTGAATGATCAGGTTATTGCTGTTCAAGAGGGGAGTCATGTTTATATTCCCATAGGGGCAAAACACAGGATTAAAAATACCTCGATGGAGGCACTTGAGTTTGTTGAAGTGCAATTGGGAACCTACTTTGGTGAAGATGATATTGTTCGTTATTCTGACGATTATCACCGTGTATAATTTTTTTGAGGATATTTAGTAAGATGAGTTTATTAAAATTGAGTTTTCTTATTGGGTCGCTGTTATTTGCTAATTTTTCTCGGGCAAATGTGCTCGGCACGGATGCTCAGAATTTTAATCCGACAACAAATGGCTTAGACTTTGTCACGGTCCATTCTTCTGCGACTTTAGATCCAGGGATAGTCAATATCGGATTTTTTTTGAATTATGCAGTGAACTCTCTTCCTTATGTGTACGGAGTTGGTGGATCCGCTCAATCACGAACTCGGTTTAGCGATCGTCTTTTGTCATCAGATTTAAACTTTGGCCTCGGAATAAAGGACAATTGGGATGTTGGGGTTTCTTTTCCTTATTTGTGGTCCCAGAAAATTGATGATGATGGTTTGCTTGGTAGATATGGAAATACGGGGGCGACGGGACAGAGAATAAATACAAAATATCGATTTTATCGTGGCGAAGAGTGGAGTTGGGCTGCGATTGCGTCTGTCGACCAGAGTCTTATTGAGAACAATCCCTATACGGGTGAGGGACCGCGTCCAACATATAATCTTGAGTTTGCATCTGATGTCATGGTGAAAAATATTCTGTTTGGATTTAACCTTGGTCATCGTTGGCGCCATCCGGGAACGAGTCTCGCCGCGACTTACGGAATTTCTCCGCTTCCGAATCAGTGGATATATTCAGTTGCTGGAAGTTACTTGATGCCAAGTCTTGATACGAAGGTTATTTGGGAGTTGTTTGGGAGTTACCCCTCGAGTAAGCATGAAAGTGCTACGATTCAGAATGCGAGTGATAGAGAGCGTTCTTCGCTTGAAACCTTAATTGGCCTAAAGTGGGACAAGACAACCAACTTGGCTTTTCACTTTGGCGGCGGTACTGAAATTTATCACGGAACAGGGACTCCAGCATGGAGGATCTACTCAGGAGTGAACTATGCCTTTGGCCCCGTTTGGGGGCAAAAGAGCTCGCTTGAGGCCACGGCTCCGCCGAATGAAAGTACGATTGAAAAACCACCTGCAAAAGTACAAAATTTTACACTGACATTTTTGCGGTTTAAATTTGATTCAACAGAGCTTGATCCCAGTTCGTATAAAAATTTAGATATTGTTGTGAAGATGATTCGCGAGACGCCGGGAGTTCAGAAGGTCGTGATTGAAGGGCATACAGATTCCGTCGGCTCCCATGCGTACAATTTGACCTTAAGTCAAAAGCGCGCGGCAGCAGTGAAGGATTATTTAAAAGAGCGGCTGCCTGAGCTTTCTAAGGTGGATTTTAAAGCAGAAGGTTACGGTCCAGATCGGCCGATTGAGAGCAATGCAAACTATCAGGGCCGTGCGCGAAATCGCCGTGTTGTCGTCCGGGTTACGCGTAAGACGATGGGGGCCGATAGACCTGATGTCGAGGAAAGCTCTATCACATTTTAGTCAGTTAAATTTTTTCTATTAAACTATGCATCAACTCATAGTCTGTATTGAAAATACTTGGACATAGAATAGCCTTGGGTATGAGGGGGATTTTATGTCTAAAATGTTTTTTTCGGCCGTAGTCTTGGGATTTTTATCAGTTTCTGTTTCTTATGGATTGCCATTGCCAAAATCTGGAATGAGCCTTCAGTCATTGCCTGATAGTTTTGGTGAGAACTTTGATTTCGAGGGAATTGTTGGCTTGTCAAATTGCTCTGGAGCCTTGATCCGTCTTGAAAACTCAAAAGAGGGAGATCCAGCATTAGTTCTAACGAATGGGCATTGTTTGGAGTTTGGTTTTCCTGAGCCGGGGGAGTTCGTTTATGGCAAACCAAGCACGCGATCCTTTCAGCTATTTGACTCGAATAAGAAAGTTGTCGGTCGCTTGAAAGCAACTCAGGTTGTTTATTCAACGATGACAAAGACGGATATGACAATTTACAAATTGCGGGAGACTTATGCTGAAATTAAGTCGCAATACAATGTTAATCCGCTGTTGTTGTCATCCTTGCACCCTGATGTGGCTGATCCTATCGAGGTGATTTCTGGTTATTGGAGACGAGGTTATAATTGTTCAATTGAGACTTTTGTCTCCCAGCTGAAAGAAGCTGGCTGGGTAAGTGAGGATTCAGTTCGGTATTCGCGACCCGGATGCGAGGTCATTGGGGGAACTTCTGGTTCACCGATAATTCACGCCGTTAACCGTTCTGTTATCGGAGTTAATAATACGGGTAATGAAGACGGTCAAGAGTGTTCAATGAACAATCCTTGTGAAATTGATAAAGATGGCAATATCAGCGCTCAAAAGGGTTACTCTTACGGTCAGCAAACTTATTGGGTCTATACCTGCTTAAATCAGTACAATGAGTTAGATATAAACGTAGCAGGGTGTTTGCTGCCACATTAGGAAAAACAGGACGACTCAATCTCACTTTGAGTCGTCAAAGTCCTAATCAAATTTAAGAAGTTCGCCAAAAATTCCGATCTATATCCTACATGTGATTTTTAAGCGTGCATCCTTTTTGCATCATTGTTTGGTATCACATGTACGCTGTGTAGGGGGAATAATGAAGTCGCAAATTAGATGGGGACTATTAGCTGGAATTTTTGGATCATTCCTGTTGATGTTTCAAAACTGTTCTCAGGTGTCGTTTACTCCTGATGCGGCAAACTTAGCCAATTCTGTAGATGGACTTAGCGCCAATGATAGTGGAACAGACCCTAATTGCCGTATTGATTACGCAAATGCTGCGGCAGATGTGAAAGTTCTTTTTTTAGTTGATGCCTCGGGCTCAAATGAAAACAGTGGTGCAACTATTGGTACAGATCCCGGGCAGGTTTGGCGGCTTGCTACTTTGAACACCTTTGTTGATGCATATAAAAACAAAAATAATTTTTTCTATGGTCTATTAACCTTTCAAGGAACCACGGCGAAGCCTCAGATTTCTTCGGGCGGAGCAGGGGTTTTTACTAATAACCTGTCAACGGTCGCTCAAGGTATAGCCAGTTTTGATGCCAACATTGATGGCGGGAACACCCCTTACGATGCAGCATTGAACTTAGCAAAGAGTGTCATTATGGCGGATTTGGCTATTCCCTCTTCGAAACCAACCGCTTATGCAGTAGTTATGATTTCAGATGGGGTTCCTACCAACGATCGATACAAAGGTGTTAATGGTGTCACGAACCTAAAGGCGGACGTAAAGTCTTTAGTTGATCTTGCTCCTGGTAAGATCACGGTGAATTCCGTTTTCCTTTACAACGCAGCTAAGCCGTCGAACTCTGAGGAGCAGTATCTTCGCGCAATGGCTAGCGTTGGTGGTGGTGCCTTTATTTTTGCTGACTCAAAGCAGACAATTTCAATTGCTGATTCAATTCGAGTGTCTCAAGAGATTTGCCAGTAATTCTATGAAGTCAGGACCTGTAAAATCTATTTACAGGCCTGATATGCCCTCATTTTTTTAAAAGATGGAATCCAAATTGTCGAAGCAATACATTCTTGGCAGGTTTAGATTTTTTCCGTGGACACTTCCAACGCCGTCAATGATTGTGTACTTGCGCCGTTTAACATCATTTCGCCATTGGGACTTGGTATCTTTAAGGCGAATATCAATAAGCGCTTTTAACTTGCTTTCGGTACTAGTCAAACGTGCTGTTCTGACTTTGTATTCCCACTCAATAAATCGAGATTCTTTGATGCTTCCATTCTGGGTTACGATATCAAACATCAGCAAATAGGTTCTTAAGTCCGAAATTTCGACTCGGTCAACATATTGAAGGGCCTGCTTGTGGTACTGGCGAGCGGCTTCAATTTGCAGTGAGATATATTCGGGTCTGGTTAAAAGATTTTGAATTTCTTTTTTCCAACTGGGAATAAAAGATCCATCAGAACTATAGAGATTTTTGCGCGCCCAAAGGACGCTATAATCGGCGGGAGTGGTGGCAATTTCTATACTTTCGGCGTCGCGGTCAGAGATATTATTGAGTGTAAGTCCAAGATTTTTTGGCCTCCAGGACGTCGCCTTTTTCCAGGTTTCAATCATACTAAGGATGGATTTGTAGTGAGCTGGAGAAAAGGACGCCGCAAATTCAGCGGGATATGAATGCTCCATTTCGGCGAGGAGAGGCTGCAGAGAGCTTGTTCCGAGGGTTTGATTTAGTAGACCTGCACTGAGACCCATCCCATCGAAGTCATTGGAAATATTCGCCCACCCATCGCTGCCCTCGAAGCTACCTGAAATGCTCAGGGCGATTGCAAGCGACCTGCGTGCGGTTAAATTTAAGGCGGGACTCCAGGCGATGCCTTCAAAACTGAGAGGGGAGCAAAAATGGAGGCCTGGCGGTAGGGCAGAGGTCGGGGTGTCATTAGGTATCTTGGTGATGGCTTCATTGGTTACAAGCTGCGCCTGCGGTGTTTCAAACTTACCACCGCAAGAAGTCAATTGAGCAACAAAGCCTATGGCCACTATGATTTGCAGTAATGTTTGAAAAGTGTATTTCATCACTGAAATATCGTC
Organism: Pseudobdellovibrionaceae bacterium; assembly: GCA_016719575.1. Lineage (GTDB taxonomy): Bacteria > Bdellovibrionota > Bdellovibrionia > Bdellovibrionales > Bdellovibrionaceae > JACMRP01. Next base: position 405,137 of record JADJYV010000013.1, read on the forward strand.
GTAAAATTTATTGAGCTTAAATCTTGTGAATAGTGTGCGCTCTTTAGACAAGACCAAGGTGGGGACTTGACTCTAGTTTGGGCCCTATGAAACAATTTTTCATAACAAGGGGGCTGCTATGAAGCTATTTACAATGATGGTGCTGCTACTGCTGGCTTTCTCTTCGCAAAGTTATGCCATTGCTCGAGCACAGTTTTTGGGGATGCAGGCAATGATCAACGTTACCAATCCCTCTATGGGAGATTTGGACCCCGATGCCATTGAGCTTTATCGCGCAATGAATGTTCCGATCCAAGATTCTTTTTTGGGCCCAGGCAAAGCGATTGTCATAGGTAATAAGCTGTTAAACCTGACCTGTGTGAGTCGTCGTGACAAGGGATTTGAGTGCAGTTTTCTTATTCAAAGGAGTCCGCAAACTACGATCGATTCGTCTCGTGGTTTTATCCGGTTTGTATCTTCGGGAGTAGAGGCGGAAGAAGTGTTTCGAAAGTTTAATCTCAGTGGCGGCAGTTTTAAATATACAAGTATCGATCAGCGCTTAACAATTTCTGCCGAGCCAAATCAGTTTGTTCTGCAATACCAAGAATAGTCTTTACCAAAAAATGCAGCTCGACAAGCATGGTCGTATGAGAAATTTATTTTTGATAAGCACGGCTCTAGTGATCGGCACAGCTGCTGTCGTTGCTGTTCTTAAGTTTCAAGATCCGAGAAGTGTTGAAAATTTTAGTTTGGATTTGATTAAAAGTGCGGATTCTATTTTAGAAAATAAAATCTCTAAAGAGCCTCAAGTTATTATTGTGAATTTTTGGGCATCATGGTGTCCTCCCTGTATCGCAGAGACCCCTTCAATGTTGAAATTTGCAAAAGCGCACTCTGAAAAGCTTCAATTAATCTTGGTTTCAGAAGACAGCTCTTCTAAGGAAATTCGTGATTTTGTAAAACTGTTTAATGATATTTATGCCGTCAATATGAGAGTGATTTGGGATGCTAGCAGAAAGCTAGGGCAAAATTTTAAAGTTTATAAAATGCCCGAGACTTTTGTTTTTAATCGAAGCGGAAAGCTCTTAATGCAGCTTTCTGGATCTGTTGACTGGTCTGAGCCTGAACTGCAAAAAAAGATTACTGAACATTTCCAAAATTAAACTGATTGCGGTGACAAGCAGCGCAGTCGAAGTTTCCGTTGTGCTGAGTCACTGCCAGATTCGCATTGTAGTCTTGCATATAACAAGACACGCATTGTGAACTAAGTCCCTTATAGGCCCCTTCTTTGTGGCAGGTCATACAGTCCAGGGTGCGATGGGCTCCGCGCAAAGGGAAATTAGTTAGAGAATGTTTGAATCGGCTGAGCTCCCACAAGTGTTGAGTATGGCATTCACTGCAGTTTGGCAGGGTGCCACTGTGCACGTCGTCCTTTTGGTGGCAGGTGTAACACTGCTGGCTCATACCTGCCAACTTTCTGCCGTCTTTGTGGCATTCCGCGCAGGCAAGGGCGTAGTGCACTCCAGTGAGGGAGAAGTTTTTGTGGAAATCCCTAGTGATCTTCCAGCCCTTTTCTATGTGACATTCTTGGCAACGTGATCCGAGCGTTCCCTTGTGTGGATCTTTGTGGCAGTCGACGCACTGGCTTGAAAGGGGCTTATACCGGACGACGGGAGTCGATATTTTTTTGTAGGTAATAAATTGATTGGTATTTTTGTGACACTCGCTGCATTTGACCTCGGCGTGTTTGTACTTTAGTGGAAAGTCACTTTGCATGTCATGGTTGAAAGATGTGGGCTTCCATTTTTTTTCGTTATGGCAGTCGGCGCACTTGGTGCTCAATTGTCCTTGGTGGTAGTCTTGGTGGCAGGATAAGCACTGTTTTTGCTTCAGATCTGGATATAAAAACTTGGAGACGTAAAGGGTGCGCGGGCTCTCTTTCTTGTTGATATTTGGCCATTCTACGACAGTGCTAAATTTGTCAATTGGAGTATGACAGTCTTGGCATTTTAGTTCGGCATGGGCTCCCTTGAGTTTATACTGTGTTTTATCATGATCGAAGGGGAGTCTGTCTTTGAATGTCTTTGTGTCATGGCAAAGAGTGCAAGATTGCGCAGAAAAGATTTTGCTGAACTGGTTGGTGTGAATATTTTTATGACAATCCACGCAGAACTTAAGATCCGCGGATTTGAACTTAAAGATTTGTTTTTTGGCTGGGCCATGGCAGTCGTTGCACTTTGTAGAGATGTGAGCCCCAGTTAGTGGAAAGCGCGTCTTGCTATGATCAAAGCCCTTGTTGCTTTTGTGCGTACTCCAGGAGTCCGTGGTGTGGCAGACGGTGCATTGTTTTTTAAGGAGTTCTTTGCTGAAGACGCCGACGTGAGGGCTTTTGTGACAATTCTCGCAGGTCTTAGTTGAAAGATTTGGAAATTTGTAGATCGGCATCTTTGTTGTCTTAATGGTATGACAGTCCTTGCATTTTACTTCTATGTGCGCGCCATCAATTACATAACGGGTGTGTTTATTGTGATTGAAATTTATTGCGGGGGTCCACTTTTTTTCTGTGTGACAATCAATGCAATTATTTAAATCTCCGAAGTGCGGATTTTTGGCATTACCGAAGCGATGAAAGTCATCATGGCAACTGAGGCATTTTTTATTTAGACCGACCCACTTGTAGTTTTTCTTTGATTCTTTGTCGATGGCAGTGGGGTTTTGTTTGTGACATTCGACGCAGTCGATTTCAACGTGGCGACCATTGAGTTTATAGCCGGTGATTTTGTGATCAAAGGTTTGAATTTTCCAGCTTTGCTCAGTGTGACAGGCGGTGCAGTTGCCCCCTCTGAAGCGGCTCGAGAGATTTGCTTTGTGAGCATCCTCATGGCATGTCAGACATTTTGCAGTTTTAAGTTGTGGCCACTTGTATGTGAATATTTTTTTATTCTTATTTGTAAGATGGCAATCATTGCACTTTGCTTCGGCGTGCTTGCCGGTTAATTTATAATTTCCGTCGCGCGTATGGTCGAACTTTATTTCATCTTTCCATGTTTTTATTCCGTGGCAAGCATTGCAATCTTTTTTGGCCAAGTTGCCTTTGAAAAAGTGAACATCATCTTTTTTGTGGCAACTAATGCAAGTTGATGTATTTCCAAAATACTGGGTGTCTCCTGGTCGCAAGTATTTGGGGCCGAGTTTGTTTTTATGACATTCAGTGCATTTGATGTCGGCATGTTTGCCTTCTAGATCGTAGCCAGTTAACTTCTTGTGATCGAATTTTTTTTCATCGATAGCCATGGAGTCAAAGTCTCGACCCTTGTGTTCGCGATGACACTCCATGCAGTTTTTATCGGTTAGACCATGAAAGCCGCGCTTTTGCTCAACGAAAGGTTTTATCTGCTTGTGGCAATCTAGGCATTTTTCATTGGGAACGCCCTTGCCTGCATCGTGACACTTAAGGCAGTCTTTGTCCTCTAGATCTTGGTGGCCTTTTATTAGAGGGCCGGGGGCGAGAAGTTTGCTCAGGATACCTTCTTTTTCAGCCAGACTTGAACTGCCGATAAACAAACTCAAAAGAGGAAATAAGAGCGCGAGGGTGTAAAATCTCAAATTGGCCCCCAGAGTGGAGCTGTGTCGCGCTGAGGCGCGCCTTCGGCCTCTCCAAATCGGTAGCTCAGTTTGAAAAAGGAAGTGATAATGGTCACTTTTTCATCGGCAGCTCTCTGTACGGAGCCCGTCCAGAAGAGAGAGCGAGAGAGGGAATTCGAAATAGAAAATTCTGTTACGAGAGGATGCATCAGGGTGCCATCATTATATTTTTCTGAGGAATATTCAATATCGAGATTGTACTCCCATTTTCTTGAAAAATATCCGAAGCCAGTTCTTGCAAAGGTATCCTGCGAGATGAAATTTTTTCGCCCGCCAATTTTTAAATAAGCATCCACTTTTCTTGTCAAAAGCTGAGTTTGAAAATAACTGAGCGACGCTTCGGTTTTATCTTTTTGATCATAGGCTCGTTTGCCCGAGAGCCCCGCAAGAGTCCATTTTGAGGCTCGAGGGTTGCCAAGAGAAATTTTAGCTTGAGCTTCTTGATAAGCGCTAGGCGGAAGGGTCTCGCGAACCCCTTGGTGACGATAGTATTGAATACTATCCATTCCTAAAATACCCAGTTCAGAAGCGAAGTTTTCGGTGTATTGTTGTTGCCAAATAAAGCTTCCGTTTTGAACGTAAGTTCGTGGAATAAAGTCAACGTACAAAAGAGAGAGAATGCGGGAGTTCTCTTGCCACTGAAGGTTCATCTGATGAAATAAGAAATTGCGATCAGTCTCGCTCTCGTAGGTCTCTGATACAAGGCCGTGGGTCAAGTAAAAGTTTTTGTCCCAACCCCCCGTTTTTGCTTGGTAGGTGATGCCTGTGCCGACGATATTGGCTTTGGGGTTGAACTGCAAGTAAGAGTGGCTGTCGGATTGAGGGTTTTTGCCGCCGAAAAGAGAGGACCAAAAGCCGGGATTCCAGCGATATTCAGCAAGAAGCCCGTCCGTATAGATGGCGCCGACATCAGCAACAGGAAAGCGGCCTAGGCTGGCAGAGACTTTACCGTTTGGGTTGGCCCAGCGGGTGCTGAGTTGTCTTGCTTGGAATTCATTTTTATCTGTTAATTGGAGCCGTTCGCGATCGAGTTTGTCAAAAAAATCGTGTTTGTCTCTGAGATCCGAGACAAACTCCCAGGCTCCGTCCCCGGAACTTGTCGCTTTGTAGAAAAGACGAGAGGACAGCACCATTTCGTCATTTGAATTTGAGCCAAAATTATCTGAGGCAAACTTTTCGGTCGCGGTGAACCCTCCGATGGAAAACCGGCCATAGGATTTAGAAGCATACGTCCTTTGTTCAGGAAGCATCATTGCAGCGAAGATTAGTAGTGGTGAAAATGTCTTGATCAATTTCATTTGACCAATATGATTAGAGCATCACTGAGTTTATGATTACAAGGGAAATATATGAGTCTCACCAGAGTAGTGTCCGCGTTAAATAAAAATAAAATATTTCGTTTTATGTCGTCCGTGCGGTTGGCGGTGCCAACGATGCTCATTCTGTGTTTTTTTGTTGGCTGGGGCACCATTCTTGAGAGTCTTTACAATGCGGAATATGCATCCTTGATGGTTTACAAATCTTGGTGGTTTTCACTTTTTATGGCAGTTCTGTGGGTTAATATTTTCTGCGCTCCTCTCTCTCGATATCCCTTTAAAAGGCATCAGATTGGCTTTGTGACTACTCATATAGGGCTGTTGATTTTGCTTGCGGGTGGAATGGTAACCACTCGTTTTGGAGTTGATGGACAATTGCAAGTGATGGAGGGCGGAAGCAATTCGATGGTCAGTTTGCCTCGCTTGATGGTGGGTTATCAAAACGAGGGGAGTCCGAGCGTACAAAAACTATCCTTCGATCGTTCTCTGAGCCATATGGATGCTTCACAACTTGAGTTTATCAATAAAGAACTGGGCGCTTGGTTTCGAGTTGTTCAGTACATTCCTTTTGCCAAAGTTGAAAAAAGCTATGAGGCAAGGCCAGGCCTTTCGGACGAGGCCAGTGTTAGTTTTATTTTAAAAAGCCAGTTTTTTAATGTGACGGAGTGGTTGAGTACTGATGCCGAGCCGGAAAAACAGATGGGACCGGCAACTTTAAAAATTATAAAGGGGATTTATTCGTCCTCTGTTAAAAATGAATCGGTAAAAAAAGCACCGGCAAAAAAAGTATCAGACAAGAAAAGAAATCCATCTGCAAATGCGGCGGCAGAAGACATTGTGACCATTTTGGATGCAAAAACAGGAAAACTGCTTCAACAGGTCTCTGTTGCTAAGATGTTAAGTAAGCCACTCAGGGTGAACGGTGTTGAAATTGTCCTGAAAAAAAAGCTAAGCAATGCCATCGTAGCTTCGAACAAGCTAACAGAGGGGGATCCTGGAGGTTCGAATCCAGCACTGGAGTTTGAGATGACAAAAGATGGAGAGACCAAGCGTGAGGTTTCTTACTCTAAACACGAGAACTTTTCGCTTCATCCAGAGGGGGCTTTTGGGTTAAGGCTACAGTATAAGTCGGCAGGGAGCGCTGCACCAGTCGAAGGTCATGAGGTCCAAGTGGCGCAGACAGCAGTAGCGAACGCAACAGCGGCGAACTTTGCGGAGTCTCGGCCTGGGGGAAATGTTATTGAGTTTCATATCCCTGAGGGGGGCGAACAGAAGGTTCAAGTCGTTCTATTTAAAAACGGGGAGTTTGTTCAAGAGGCATTTTTGAGACCTGGCGAAAATATGCAAACCCCATGGATGGGGATGCAGGTTTTTGTTGGATCTATTATCCGGGGTAGCCAGTCTGCTGTTGTTGCTAGGCCGATTGAATTAGAAAAAAAATCGAATCTTCCCCCCAGTGCCATCGAGTTGAATGTGGATTCTTCGCAGCCGTCAGTATGGCTTTCTGAAGGCGAAGAAAAAGAAATTTTGGTTAATAACAAAAAAATACATGTTTTTTATGGTCGAGAAAATTTAGCTCTACCCTTTGAAATTCATTTACAAAAGTTTTCTAAAATCGACTATCCCGGCACCGAAACTCCAATGTCGTATGAAAGCTTGGTAAAAGTGAACGGGCGAGGGGAGTCGATAAAAATTTCTATGAATGAGCCCTTAAAGACAGATGGTTTTACTGTCTATCAGGCGAGTTACTCTTTGCCGCCTAATGCCCCTCCGATCTCGGTATTTTCAGTGAACAAGGATCCCGGTCGCTTTTGGAAGTATTTAGGAAGTGTTATTCTTTCTCTGGGAGTTATTATTTATACTTTGATGAAAAGTCGATTTTATCGCGCCAAAAAAGGGGCATAGTTCAATGACAACATTCAGCAAACTGACGTTCGCAGTTCTTCTCAATATTTTCTGGCTGACTCTGGCCTTTGCCCAACATGAAGGGATGAATCCCAAGGTTGAAAGCGCAAGCCCAGAAAAAGCGATGATGGATTTTAAGATTCAAGGCCAGCATATCCACAAGGATCCAATTCGCAATTTGATGCTCCATCAAAATGGTCGACTGAAGCCCTTTGATACCTTCGCGCAGGAAACTATTTTGTTTTTAAATGGGGCCTACAAAAGAACGGGACTTCATCCTGTGCAGGCCTATTTGGCCTTTATCTCATCGCCGACGGCGGCCTTTGTTGAAATTGTTGAGGTTCGTGACCCAGAGCTGAGAGTGCAGATGGGCTTTATGAAATCAAAGCGTTTCATGTCGCTTGCGGATTTAGAAAGCTCTAATATTTCTAGTTTGGCTGAGCCCCTTTTTAAGAAACAAGAAGAAAACTCAAGGTCGTTAACGTCGGCTGAAAAGACGGTGCTTGAGACTTTTAATCAGGCGATGCTTTTGCAAGCACTCATTCGCGGCGATCACTTATCCAGGGCCGCGGATTACAGCGTTTTGAAAACGGGACACGGGGCATCTGGCGAAATGCCAGGAGCAGCTGCGGACATGCAATCAGCACTCCGTGAGTATATTCAGTGTTTAATGGCTTCAGACTGTAATCAAGTTGCAAGGGCGACGGCTTTGATGGAGGCCTCGCAAAAGCAAGAAGCTCCAGAGATGTTTAGGCACTATCTTGAAAAGACGACGGCAGAAGTTTTTTATAATGATCTCAGACCCTTTCTATGGGCGAGTTTTTTATACATTCTCGCTGGAGTGCTTCTGATGGTTGGTTTTGCGAGAGCAAAAATAGCGCCGAAAGTGCTTACAGCGATATTCGTCCTGCCAATTTTATTTCACATTTTGGGCCTTTCTATGCGGGTGTATATAACTCAATTTGCGCCCGTAACAAATATGTATGGGACAATGATTTGGGTTTCTTTGGGCGTTGCGACTTTTAGTGCCATTTTGTATTTGCTCTATAAAAATCCCTACGTTCTGGCTGCGGCTATGCTTTGCAGCGGATTTATCCTGATGCTGACTGAGCAAATTCCAATGATTTTGAGCCCAGATTTGGATCCGATTGTTGCTGTTTTGAGAAGTAATTTTGGCTTTCTACACATGTGACGACTATTACGATTTCATATGCAGCATTTACGGTCGCTGCAGTTTTAGGAAATATCGCGCTCATTCGCGTATGGATTTATAAAGACAACGAGAGTTTTTTTAAAGAGTATTCCCACTATGCCTATCGAATGATTCAACTCGGGTGTTTTCTTTTGACCGTTGGAATTATTCTAGGTGGAGTTTGGGCCGATTACTCCTGGGGGCGGTTTTGGGGCTGGGATCCCAAAGAGACCTGGGCCTTAATTGCAGATGTCGGATTTCTAGCTTTGTTGCATGCTCGAATCGCTGGTTGGCTTAAGCCCTTTACATTGCTCGCGCTTTCGCCGGTGGCTTATTTGTTGGTTATTATGGCCTGGTATGGCGTGAATTTTATACTAGCAGCCGGCTTGCACTCGTATGGCTTTTCGAGCGGAGGAGCCTTGGTTGTTGCAATTTATGTTGCTGCTCAAATGACAATTTTGTCTCTAGGGCTGTGGCGCTACTTTAGACTCCAAATAAAAGCGCCGCCGTTACATGGATGATGGCGGCAATATACATAAAGATCGCGAATGGAAAATGGAAAGCATGCCAGTAGCCCATGAGTCTTTGAAAGGGAATTAAAAGTGCGGATCTCCTTTTGTTAAGGGCGTAGTCCTTTAAAATTAATTTAGTGGCCGGTGGCCATTTAGGGTGAGTTTCAGGAGACGAAAAAGCCATTCGAATGTCGCCTATCATTGAGTAGGTAAGAGCTTTAAGTGGATTGAAGGGCTTGTCATTTAGCGGTGCGCCTACGAGCTGCAGGGCTTTTTGAGTGTAGATTTTTTGGTCTTCTGGGGTAAAAGGTATTTTTAGACGTTCAAGCACCCTCGAAATTTTCGCAATTCTTTTTTCGGCTTCTTCATCAAATTCTTTCTTGGCTTGGAGCATTTGCACATAGAAGTAGCGGCCCACAAGTCCTGATGTAAAAGAGACGACCATTGACCAAAAGCTAATACCAACAATTCCTCGAACTTTAAAATTGCAGTGAAACAAAATAAACGTCGGCCCGATAAGACCGCAAAAAGTGTGAAAATTTAGCCAAGCGGTGATCTTTCCGGCGTTTGAAAGCCACGAAACGCGTTTTCGCAAAGAGTAAACATTCATGATCACCATCAGACTGAGGCCCGTCCATCCCAACAAGAGCGAGAGTTGTCGACCTGGGTCCTTAGTTATTTGGTAATTTTTTGGAATATATCCTTCTGCTTGCAACTTTTTTAGAATTGAAAGAGATTCATTAAAGTTCAAGCCATAATATTCGTAGCTTAAAAATATTAAGACGAGAATCCAGAGTACGATAATGTCCTTAAACCGCATCTTTTAAACCTTCACCAAATTTCTTTTCGATTTCTACCCCGAGGCTCATCAAAAACTTATGGGGCAGCTCGGCTCCTGCAAAAACAAAGACAAAGTCGTTCGCGAGACGAAGGGTTTCATCTTGTTTTTTGATATTTACAAAACCTTCTTCGATAGACACAACGGAGGTGTTGAAGAGTATTTTGACGAGACCGCGAGATTCCATGCTTGTGATTCTTTCTTTATTGTCGTCGTTGCAGCGATCGAATGCAGGTCCGCGTACTAAAAGATGAACTTTGTTGCGCCAGCGACTCTCGCCTAACATTTGCGCCGCTTCGACTCCAGCATTTCCTCCGCCGACGACAATGATATTTTTTATTTTGATACTGCTCTGGATCGAGAAGGTTGTAGGTCACTTTTGCAAGCTCCTCGCCTGGGGCGCCAAGCTTGCGAGGGCTGCCGCGAACGCCGAGGCAAAGAATTACTTTTTTGGCGGTGTGTTCGCCGAGGCTGGATTTAACTTTAAAAATGTTGCCGATTTTCTCAACGGTTTCAAACTTGGTGTTGTTGTTGACTTTTAAGCCAGTTTTTTTTCGTACTCCATTCCAGTACTGAAGAAGTTGCTCTTTGGATATTTTATTGCTTTCAAATTTAAATTTTCCAACAATAGGTAAATCAAAAGGGTAGCTCATAACGATTTTTTGTCGAGGAAAGTTATAGACAGTTCCGCCGAAGGTATTTTGCTCGAGTAGCAGATATGATTTTTTTCCAGCGATAGCAGTGACTCCAGCAGCCATGCCCGCGGGGCCAGCGCCGACAATGATCAGGTCATAGTCAGTTTTTCGGAGGGTAATTTTTTAATGGCGTCGGAAGTTGCAAGAATGCCTTGTTTGATGGCGTTTCGAATGAGTCCCATTCCGCCGAGTTCGCCTGCGATATAGAGACCTGAAACATTGGTTTCGTAATTGGCGTTCAGGCGCGGGATTTCCATGCCCCGAGTTTTTGTTCCAAAGACAAGTTTAATAGCATCAAAGGGACAAGCGCGTTCGCACTCCCCATGGCCTACGCATTTTGTTGGACTGACCAAGACAGCCTTGTGATTGACGAGTTTTAAGATGTCGCCTTCAGGGCAGACCGTGGTGCAGGAGCCGCATCCCGCGCAGAGGCCAGGGTCGATTTCGGGGTGTAGCGAGAGGGGCTCATTCAAGCCACTTTTCTCGGCCTTTTTTATGAGCTTTTTTGCTTCGATTTGTTGTCGCTCGCGGCGATTCATGACAAATAGTGAGTAAAGGCCAACCAGAGCCATAAAAGTAAGAACGATATTATCCACGACAAAATTCAACAGACGCATGGGAACCTCTAGCTTCCATTATCCGGAGCTTGAGGCAAAATTCCAATTCTCTGTTGTTCGATCTAGACTCAAAATATCATCTGACAAAAGTCGAGAGTCATTTTGTCTGTTACTTACAAACAGGTCGTCCGCCCTTTTGATCACTCCAAGAGCCACCATTACGGTGACACTGGACGCAGTCGCTAGGCGCCATTGGCGGGACGCAGTTGAGGTTGTGCTTAGTCCCGCTTAGAGCCTCATTGCTGTGGCATGGGAGGCAGGATTGGATTGCTGCTGACGCATTAACAGTTGTCGTTGTTCCATTGAAAGTAACGGTGCTTGGAAGCTTATGATTGAATGTGCCAGTGCCAACCCAGGCTTTTGTATCCAAATAACCAGCTCCATTATTTGCGGCAGCCTTAACAGCGGCCGCATTGTGGCAGCCAAGGCAGACATTCATCGTATAGGTGACGGTCGAGGTTCCGGCAGTTCCGGCGGTGTTGCTTGTGAATTTATGCGCGAAGGTAATAACTTTAGAGTACTTACCAAGGTCACCGCTGTTGATGACGGTGTTGGGCATTCCAATTGGAGCTACGGTAGACCCTCCAGCCGTATGACAGTTCACGCAGGTATTTGCCGTCGAAGCGAGGAACGCAGCTGTGTGCGGGCCTCCAGAGCTTGCTCCGAGCCAATTGCCGGCACCCTTTGTTCCAGTGCCCGGGTAGTTATGGCAAGCACTGCAGTCTTGAGTGCCGATCGTTGCGTGATTCATTCCACCAACCACAACAGCAGGTTTGATATTCATATGACAATTGTCACATCGACCTGTGGTGCTGTTGAGGGTAAGGGTTGCAACCTTTAAGTGAAATTGAGCGGATTTCCAGTTTGTTCCACCAGGGCCAACCTGAGTGTGGCAGGTTTTACAGTCTTTGCCTGCAACATTTATCTCCTGGTGAGTGATCTGAGCAAAAGTATTTGCCGGAGCGACACTCGAAGTTGTCTTTGTATCAGAGAAGGTGAGGCCGGCAGGGAGGTCGTTGTTTGTTCCCGCAACAGTCCCTCCGCCATTTGTCAAACCATGACAGTCTTGGCAGGTTGCTGGATTTGTAACAGCGGTGTGGAAGCGAGTGGTTTTTTGCCAAGCTCGCGGAGTGGTGTTTTGATCATTCAAGTGACAGGTTGCGCACTCTGTGCCGACGGTCGCTGACTTGTGGCTCATGTGCTGAGTATCAATCGAGCTAACCGTGACTGTTGCAGGTTTTTGTCCGGAGTGGCAGTCGACACACGAGGTAGGAGCCGTGCTGATTTTGCCGTGATAAATTCCGCCAGCCCAGTTGGTTGTCGCTGGAGCTGCGGCTTGAGCAGAGCTCGGAAGGGCATGGCAGGCCAAACAATCTTGCACAGCGAAGTTAGAAGCATGCGACATTTTGTTGACGAGAGTTTTTGGCATTACTTGATAATGGCAACTTGTGCAGTTGGTAGCCGTTTTTGCTCCGATTCTAAAGTGGAACCGACCATCGGCAAAGGTCACTCCGGGCTGGGTATGACAAGTAACACAATCAAAATTGCTAGCAGCAGTTCCGCCTCCAGACAGAGGAGAGGCGTGGTCCATTGGTTTTAAAGTAGAGCCTACAATATCGATGGGGAGAGTGGCTGTATGGCAATCGCGGCAGCTTGTTGGTTGAGCTAAGCCTTTCGCTGTGAGTGAGGCATGGTACTTTCCTCCAGCGTAAACTCCGGTGGCGGCTTGACTATGGCAGGCCGCACAGTCGTTAGTAATAGCCGCTGGAACTTGAAGTGACGTGTGCAGCATTTGCTTTTGTAAGACTTGATTTTGCGTAGAAGTAGAAATAACCCGCGTGCCTGAATAAGCCAGACGAGTTGAACTGACAGTCAAAGTCGAGGCACCAACTAGCCCGGTCGGTACCGACTCTCCACCAGCCCAATTCGCTAAACTTGTGAATATATTTTTAGTGAGAGTTTGTTTGTGGCAACCAATACAATCGCCAGTTCCGCTCTTGGCATGGTCGAAACCGTTTACAATCGCGACCGGACGTTGACTGCTATGGCACGAAGAACAAGACGTCAGCGTACTGGCATGAACGAAGAGCCCACCCTTCCAATCGGTTTTGGCTTTAAATTGAGTTGTTGAGGAGTGACAGGTTACGCAATCAAGAGGGCTGCCGTGGGTTGTGTAATCAAATGGAGTGTTGAGATTGAGTCCAACGAAGCCAGCGGTCGAGTTGGGCCGCGAACTCGTGACAGGAGACGCAGGTGCCTGGCTTGCCCATCGCCGCATGGAAAAGGCCACCTGCCCAGGCTGTTTGATTGGTGTGGCAGGTAATACAGTCGCCGTCTCCGCCTAAATTTGTGTGATCAAATTTTGTTGTGCCGGCGCCAGCAACGACTGGGACGGGCCCACTGGGGCGACTGTTGGCGTGGCAATCAATGCAAGAACTTGGCTGGGTTAAGCCCGCCGCAACTAGGGATTGGTGATAAATCGTAGACTTCCATGCGGTGCCTGGTTGTTTGTGGCAAGTGGCACAGTCGCTATTTATGATGGCGGTCGCCGTAGCAACATAGTTGCCTGCGGCATTTTTTGACCAAACTACGGCATCGTGTTTCATTACCTTGGATTGTGGATTTCTAGTGACATCTGCGTGGCCAACAAAACCAACGGGTCTTACCGCACTGTTATGGCAATCGCTACAAGAGGTTGGTTGTCCCAGATTGGCAGCACTTAAAGAGGGATGAAATTCTCCGGGTAAATAGACGCCCTCGTTAGCCCCGGCATGACATAAAACACACCTGCCTAAATCGTTGGGATTAAGCTGGGTTGTTTTGTGATTCATTGCCATATGGTAGGCTTGATTTTGATCTTCGAGGGATTGGATCGAGGTTCCCATGTAGGTTGGAATTTGCGCGACGAGGCTTATATCTTGAGAGGGGTCCCAAACCAAAGTGGCTGGAATGCTGGCCCCGCCGCTCCAATCTGAGATATTGCTAAAACTGCTTTTGAGAGCTGATTGATGGCAAGAAAAACACTCACCAGTTCCACTTGTTGCGTGGTTGAAACCATTTACAATGGTCGTGGGGCGTTGACTGCTATGGCAGCTTACACAGGCGGTTAAAAGCGGAGAGTGAACGTAATTTCCACCGGCCCAGTCAGCGCGAGTTCGGGCGCGGGCTTGGGGGGTGTGGCAGGAGACACAATCGGTCCCTGAGGCATGTGAAAAATAATCAAAGGGTCTATTAGCATCAAGTCCAATAAAACCAACTGTCGTATTGGGACGGGAGAGTTCATGGCAGGTAGAGCAAGAGGTCTCTTGGCCAGTGTGCATAAATGAAACGCTGGCGTAGTCAGCATTCTCAACACCTGGTCTGACGACACCGCAGTTTTGAAAAATGAAGAGCAACGCAGGCAGGGCAGCAATAGGCCAGATTTTGGATATGATTTTGGTAAAATGGAATCGCACGAGTTCTTGATCCCCCCAAGAATTAGAATAAAAGGCGGACTCAAATTTTTCTATAAATATGCGGGTTTTTTGTATTAATACTAAAATGGTCCAGCATGTTGTCTCACATTGGGATGGTTTTTAGTTGCCGCCAGAAGTGAGAATTGTTGTGACTGAAGGCGGGGACCACATTAATACTAGTCCAACATCGTAACCCTCAGAAAAGCTATTTCCGCCCAGCGAGTTTTCTTTTTTTAACGGATTGGCTTTATACCAAGCATGAAGACCAAGGACGAGGCTACTACTGACGGGAAATTCGATCCCCGCCCCTATTCCAATGACATTATTTTTTAAACTTAGAGAATCAACACTTGTTGTAAGGGTTTGAGTGTTTTCGCCGTATCCTATTCCTAAAAACAACATGGGGTTCACATAGGCTTTTAAGCCAACGAGGCTATCGCTATTTGCCAACTCGTTGCCATCGGTTGACGGAGATTTTAAGTTGTTTTTTGAAATGGAACCAAAGGCGCGAAGCTCACTGTAGCTTTCAGAAAGCAGCCGTACGTCGATAAGGCCAGAATATCCTACTCCTCGATAATTGGCAAAAGTGGCATCTTGATTTAAGAGCCGATATTCTGCATTGGAAATCATAAAACCGATAGTAAATGCTCCTCGTTCTCTGCGGATACTTTCGCCCAACGCCTTGGCATTGGTCTGGAGAGGTGCTGCAAAAAAAAGTGCAAAAAATAAAAAAGCTATTCTCATTCAAGCACCAAAATCGAAGTGACATTTTGACTGAGTACCTGAGTGCTAATTAAGGGAACTGAGGTGGCGCGAGTTGCTGAGCCGGTTCCGCTCCAATAAAGTTTTTCCACAGTGTCAGTTCCTGAACTCGAGACATAAATATAACCGTTACTATCGGTCGTGATTGTTCGCGGCGTGCTGATAAATGTTGAGTTTTGATAAAATGAGTGTTGCGCCGGTGCCATCAAGATTGAGGGCATAGATGGCATGCGAGGTTGCTTGGGTAATAATTAATTTGCCTGTTGTTGCGTGGTAGGCAACGCCGGAGGGGGTTCCCGCAGAAAGAGCCGCGCCGGTGGTAAAGTGCGAAACACAGTTTCCATCTTTGTCGTAGATCGACAGGCGTCCCGCGGCAGCCGAGCTGATGACGGCAACTTGTTCTGTGCTTGGTATGAATGCAATTCCATAGGGCGTGGCGAGGGCGCAGGCTCCCACGGTGGCCGCAGCAAAGGGTGATCGAACTCCTGTATTAGAGTCGAACTTGTCAATAGCAGGTGAAGCCGCACTTTTGACGACATACACGGAGCCATCAACTGTCGAACGCGCAATATTTTTGAGAGTGAAAGAGGGGAGTCCGCTGGTGTTAAGGACGGTCGAAACATCGGTTGTCAGATCAAGTTTTTCCAGACGATTCGAGCCATTGACAGTGTAGATAAGCTTATCTGGAGATTGAAAGGCAACTCCAGTGGGGAAGTCAGTTCCGTTATTGTAATAATCATGAAGTATACTATGCAATTCGCCATTGGGCTTAAAAAGACTCATGATCCCTGGCCCGGTTGCGGGATCGGTTGCAACCGTGGTGACCACGATATACCCGCGGTAGTCTGTCCCTAAAATATCCAGAGCCTTTTGACCACTGCAAGAAAGTATGAATGTACAAAGCCACAGAAGCTTTTTCATTTGCTCTCTATCGGATATTTGGAAAAAAAAGCGAACGGACTAAGTTCTAGAATTCGCGATGTATTTGCAGGGCTTGTATTATTTTGAGACAAGTCGAGTCTAGAAGCCAAGCGCGATTCATCGTTACCTTTAGGACTGAGGCAATGCTCAAATCGGACTTTTCCAAAGTTGACTTTGGAAAAGTCTGATCATGTTTTTAGAAAGGGACGGCGATGAAGCGATACCTATATGGTCCTATCAAAAGTGATTTAGAAAAAAAAATGGTCTTTATTGGTGGTCCTCGTCAGGTGGGAAAGACCACTCTAAGCTTGTCGCTGCTGGGGCCAAATACCAAAATAAATAGTTTGGCCTACCTTAATTGGGAATCTTTAGTTGACCGTGAGCAGATTCTTGGTCAAAAAATCCCTTCTCGCCAGAAGATTGTTGTTTTTGATAAAAATCGAAATGAAGTTAATTTTATTGTTACTGGCTCGGCCCGCTTAGATCACTTTTCGAAGGGGGGAGATTCTCTTCAGGGGCGCTATCATTATTACCGTTTACACCCCTTTAGCTTGGGGAGATATTGAAGCATGCGAGCAAATCGGATGTTGATATGCTTTTTAAACTCGGCGGTTTTCCGGAGCCTTTTCTTTCGGGTTCTGAGAAAGACTTGCGTCGTTTGCAGATGGAGCGAAATCGACGTGTATTGTATGAAGATCTTAGAGACTTAGAAACAGTTAAGGATGTATACCTAAAGTATACCAAGTACATATGGCAGATGATGATTATGGTAATGAATCCTCTACTGGTCGTCTATTGCCATTTGAAGTCTTTTGCCATGAGCTTGGACTCGTTTAAGAAAGCTCTGAAAAGAAACCTTTTCCATTGGTCCCGCGTTTGCAAATGTGGTAAGGCTACGCCAGCGATACTAAATTCGCATATTTTTTTGGAGGATCCATGAAATATTTTTGTACCCTGATTGTTGCCGCAGCGATTTTAAGTACACACAGTGGGTTTGCAGCAAGTCGAGCATGGCTAGGAGCAGAGTTTGGTGGCGTTGACAGCGTGTCTGGGAAGCCATGTTCTGTAAAAGTTGATCAAAATATCGACGAAAGTATATTTGGGGATACAATTACTGTGGTGACAACTATAGGGACCGAAAGTGAAAGCTTTCGTCTGACAAACCGCCTATTTTTTGGTGGAAGCACTTATGGCAAGGGACTCTACCTGACAAGCGTTGAAAAGATGCACAAGGCGTCTTGGTGAGTTTTGTGGACGAGTTTTGGGTTGAGCTTTCTGTCGATGAATCTGGAGACCAGGCGCAATTTGAATCTCTCCATTTGGGGACCACTCAGGGAGGTCTGATAATTCGATATCCTAAGGGGACACAGAATAAATGTGTGTTAAAAAAGATTTAAATGGAATGATCCAAAAGTAACGGGTAATTCATCGGAGTAGCCGTTAGACACCGAGAACTCTTTGTTTGCAAGAACCGTCAGCTGGAGTTGGCGGTTTACAATGGCACTCTTTGGAATGTTGAATTCTATTGTTTGTCTTCCCGAATTAAAAAGCTGATCCAAATTGATTTGTGTTAAGAACGCGCGCTCGTCAGTCAGGATGTTTAGATGTGCATCGCGGAACTTTTCTTTGACATTGAGAAGAGAGCCGTCGGCACCAACAATTTTGTAGGAGGCTTGGCTGGGGTTTGAATCAACGCCCCACCGCGCGCCGTCACACTTTACCAGGGTTACTGCGATCTGAACTTGAACCATATTTTCGGTTGAGTGGTGGTTTAGTAATTCCATTTGAATGACTTTTGATGCTGTTTCAGTGACAGTTGTCGTGTGACCGCAATAGGCTTTTCTACCATCATAAGACTTTACGAGCTTTGCTCCCGCGTGGCTGGTCGATGCAGATAGTAAGTACAGAGAGATAATCCAGCGAACAGAGGATTTTATCATAGATGGGCTCCTTGTGTCTAAGTGGGCGTATTATCACATAAATTATTAAATTGGTCAAAATTTGTGCCTTGGTTGGGGGCCGCTAAAGCGCCTTTCCTGAAAATTTTATCTCCGCTGTGATAGTCAGGCCAGGCACCTCGTGAGGGGTTGCTATGCCAAGTGAGTCATGCTACTCCAGTGCAGCACTTCTCAAGGAGGGCCCATGTCTGCATCTCAATTGCGTTTTGTCTTGTTTTTTGGATGTATACTTTTCGTGATGATAGGCAAGGCAGAGTTGCCGACGGTCCCGCCCAAATTTTTAGATCGAGAGCTGCGAATTCAAGCTCCCCAAGACAAGAGATTTCCTGTTTTTTTGATCGAAAATACAGAATTTGTTCGCGCAAAACATATTGAACGGAAAGCTTGTCATCAAACCCAGCCGTCATCAAAATTGAAACTTTTTGCAGCTAGCGAAGAGATGAACTCGATTGAAGAATTTGTCGAAGCGCCCATTTCTACTCTCGATTTAGAAGAAATGGAAAAACGAGGGCTCAAAAAAGGTGATGTGGCGAGAGCGCCTTGGTCTGGCGATTATTGGCCTTATTCGAGTGGATTATTAGGCGTTCGATATATGGACGTTGATTTTGTTGTCTTAGAAGACTGGCACTCTCGGTTCGAGTATATTTCCAAATTTCCGGTGAGTACTGTGCTGGAAAAAAATGGTCAAAGTAGCGTGGGTTTTTTGAGTCCTTCTGAAAAGTATGACCTCATTGTCGGCGATTTGAATTTTGCTTTAACTCAATCCATGTGGGCTCAAGGCAAAGAATATTACGATATTGATGGCAAGGTGGAGGAATGGATGGGACTTTGCCATGGCTGGGCCCCTGCCTCGATTGTCGAGCCGCGTCCTGTGAGAATTGTCGAGGTGATGTCACCTGATCAAAAGTGGAAGGTGGTCTTTAATCCTTCCGAAATAAAAGGTCTAGTCAGCTACAACTGGGCGACAAATCGTTATGCGTCGACATTTCTTGGAAGTCGTTGCTATGAAAAAAATCCGAAACGGGATAAAAACGGACGGGTATTAAATCCGGATTGCTTTGATTTGAATCCAGCCTCCTGGCATCTTGCGGTTGTAAACATGGTTGGCGAACAAAAAGGTCTTTTGTACTCGATTCGACTTACGATTATGAAGTATGGAATCAACCGATCGTTGGTTATAGTTATGCTTATTTTAATCCGAAGACAAGAAAGCCCGTAGATTCATTAAATAAAGCATTGGTTGGCGTGGAAGATTTTAAGGGAGATTTTTTCGAGAAATTCCGTTCTCCAGAAGCAAAGAGTTTTGTCGGAATTACCATGCGAGTGGGATATGTTTTAGAGACGAGTGCTGATGGGGAGCCTGATGACTCTCCCAAGTACGATGCAATTCGATGGGTTGAGTATCGATACGACTTAGAGTTAAATTCCCAAGGCCAGGTGATTGGCGGAGAGTGGTATAGCCAAATTCATCCTGATTTTATTTGGACTCCAAAAACGGATCTCGTCCTTCATCCATGCTCGATGCGGCACTAAAGATTAGTGACTGGGTGGGTGGTGCTGCGACTCTTCCGACTGAGTGGTCTCGTGCGGCTCAGCTGAGTTCACCTCAAGGTGTAATTTTGGACACGGTGACTGGGGCGCTGCTTAAGAAGGCTTCGGAGTGAAAAACATACTTGAGTCCTCCTTAACGTCGGGATTGACGCCGAGCCCAGCAGCTCCGATGCTGCCATTATTGACTGCAGCACCAGACAGCCAGCGCCCCTTGGGCCATCCAGTTGTACGCAGTTCCCTGCTCGCGAATGACATAACCGCTATCGAGGGGGTAGGCTGAAGAAGCGTCGGCAACCCAGCCTAAGTGATTATTGGCGGCATCATTATTAGAACTACCGTCTGTATTAAGAGAGTCTGACGTTCCATCGGGGCGAGCCGTATTACAAACGGCAGAACCCCGTTCTGCAGCCGTACAGACCCACGTACCGCTGGGGCACGCGGCTTGAGCACCGCTCCAGTCGACCATTACAGAACTCAGACCAAAGGAAATGCCGCTGTTTGTGCACAAGCCCGTCCCGATACCTGTTGTACCGTACCTTATCGTTCCAGGTCTACCTTGTCCCCACAGTCTATTGTTTCCAGCTGAGTCCGTGGATTTGATTTCCCCCCTCACCTCTAAGGGAGAGGTTGGAGTTGTAGTTCCTATTCGGTGGCCGCCGGTGGGGTTCATTGGGCCGTGGGTCCAGCAGTGGTTCCCCCGACTATGAAATAAGGGGCGGGCCCCACAATCGGTGGAGACGGGGCGGGGCGGTCGTCCCGATTCCGACGTTTCCGTTATGGTCAATTCTCATTCTTTCCGTGCCGCCCACAGTTCCATTGGCTGTGGTGTGAAATGAAATTGCTGAACCTTGAGCAGAAGCTGAGTGATTTTCTGTCGTATTGAAATAGATACCAGGCCAAGAATTTGGATTAACAGCATTTTGGGCTCGAATTGCACCCAATTGATCTCCACTCTGGGGTTGTGTAGGTGCGGCCGATGTTCCGCGAGCTCTCAGAAATTGAATCGCTCCAGAGTTGCCAGCATTAGCAGAAAAATGCTTAGCTTCGATAAGTGCATCTACTGCGACACCGCTGTTATATCCTGTGATATTTCCAGCGACTTCAAGTTTAGAGCCAGGAGTTGTTGTCCCTATGCCGACGTTTCCGGAGCTTAGAATTGTCATTTTGGTGCTGTTGTTTGTTTCAAATTCTACACTATTGGCATCGTTTGTTCCAAGGACCGCCGTGGCTCCAAAGATATTTCCATTTTGGACAAACGCAGTCGCTGCACCTGCAGGTGTAAATCCGAGAGCTGTCGTGATATCTGAAGAGGTCATCGAAAGACCTGCGATCACGCGGCCTTTGGCATCAACAGAGACTTTCGCGTAAGATCCTGCAGTCACACCAGATGTTGCAAGAGTCACAACGCCGGCATTTGACATCGTCGCATCGCCAGACATAGACACGGCGGTTGCGGCGTTGCCTGAGTTACCCACCCAAATGTTTGCAGAAGTCAGAGAGTTAGACATCTTGCTATTAAACGTTGACCAGTCGGCAGAAGACAAAGCTCCGCGCTTTGTTGCAGAAGCGGTGGGGATATCAAATGTATGAGCTGAACCTGCAGAGCTGATGCCGATATCAGTGCCTGCAGTGCCAAGCACAAAGCTTTGTGTAGCAGTCGATAGACCGTTCAAGGTAGTGATCCCGGTTCCTGCAACGCCCAAAGATTTCACGACGCTGCCGTCATAGTACTTGATCGTGCCAGTATCGTACCACATTTGTCCTGCTGTTGTGCCATTCGTTGTATTTGCTGAAAGAGTAAAGTACTTGTTGGCCGCCATGGTGATGTTACCAGTGTTGGTAATATTGTTTGTGCCCATCGCCAGAGCACCTGCCATAGTGTCGCCAGCTTTGTTTACTGGAGTGTAAGTCAGAGCGGTGTTGATATCAGCAGCACTTAACGAAGCACTAGCGATCACGCGGCCTTTAGCATCAACAGAAACCTTCGCGTAAGTTCCCGCAGTGACCCCGCTGTTAGCAAGAGTGACCACACCGGCATTTGACATTGTCGCATCACCAGACATAGACACCGCAGTTGCAGCATTGCCGGAGTTACCAACCCAAATGTTTGCAGAGGTGAGCGAGTTGGTCATGGCACTAGCCCAAGAAAGAACTCCCGCGCCATTGTTCGAGAGAACTTGTCCCGAAGCCCCTTGTGCTCCTGGGAAAGTCAGAGAGTAGTTCGTAGTCACAGCAGCCGGCATCAGAGTCAAAGAGCCAGAAGTTGCGCCGTTTAGTTGGTTGCCTTTAGTGACGGCCACACTAGAGCCATCGAGTGCAAGAATCTTGTTAGCTTGCGCCGTCGTGGTTTTATCAACAGTTACAACACCGGCGTTTGACATTGTCGCATCGCCAGACATAGACACTGCAGTTGCGGCGTTGCCAGAGTTACCAACCCAAATGTTTGCAGAAGTCAGAGCGTTCGACATTTTGCTATTAAACGTTGACCAGTCAGCAGAAGAAAGAGCTCCGCGTTTCGTTGCAGAAGCGGTGGGGATATCGAAAGTATGCGCTGAACCCGCAGAGCTGATACCGATATCAGTGCCTGCAGTGCCAAGCACAAAGCTTTGTGTAGAAGTAAAGACCGTTTAGGCTTGTGATGCCTGCGCCTGCAACGCCAAGAGATTTCACGACGCTGCCGTCATAGTACTTGATCGTGCCAGTATCGTACCACATTTGTCCTGCTGTTGTGCCATTCGTTGTATTTGCTGAAAGAGTAAAGTACTTGTTGGCCGCCATGGTGATGTTACCAGTGTTGGTAATATTGTTTGTGCCCATCGCCAGAGCACCTGCCATAGTGTCGCCAGCTTTGTTTACTGGAGTGTAAGTCAGAGCGGTGTTGATATCAGCAGCACTTAACGAAGCACTAGCGATCACGCGGCCTTTAGCATCAACAGAAACTTTCGCGTATGTTCCCGCAGTGACTCCGCTGTTAGCAAGAGTGACCACGCCGGCATTTGACATTGTCGCATCACCAGACATCGACACTGCAGTTGCAGCATTGCCGGAGTTACCAACCCAAATGTTTGCAGAGGTGAGTGAGTTGGTCATGGCACTAGCCCAAGAGAGAACTCCTGCGCCATTGTTCGAGAGAACTTGCCCCGAAGCCCCTTGTGCTCCTGGGAAAGTCAGAGAGTAGTTCGTGGTCACTGCAGCAGGCATCAGAGTCAAAGAGCCAGAAGTAGCGCCATTCAGTTGGTTGCCCATGGTGGCAGCAACACCGGAACCATCAAGAGCGAGCAATTTATTCGATTGAGCAGTTGTTGTTTTATTAGCAGTAACCACACCGGCATTAGTGATCGAAGAGATATCACCAGAGAGCGCAACTGCGCCAGCAACGCCAGAAGCGTTACCGACCCAGACCTGAGTAGACGCAAGCGAATTCGACATTTTACTATTAAACGTTGACCAGTCAGCAGAAGAAAGAGCTCCGCGCTTTGTTGCAGAAGCGGTGGGGATATCGAAAGTATGCGCTGAACCTGCAGAGCTGATACCGATATCAGTACCAGCAGTGCCAAGCACAAAGCTTTGAGTTCCAGCAGAGAGACCGTTTAGGCTTGTAATGCCTGCGCCTGCAACGCCCAAAGATTTAGTAGTAGAACCATCGTAATACTTGATTGTTCCAGAATCGTACCACATCTGTCCTGCAACCGTGCCGTTGGTAGAGTTTGCAGAAAGACCAAGATACTTGTTGGCCGCCATAGTGATATTACCAGTATTGGTGATGTCAAAAGCACCCATTGCAAGAGCGCCCACCATAGTGTCGCCAGCTTTGTTGACTGGAGTGTAAGTCAGAGCGGTATTTATATCAGCGGCACTTAACGAAGCACTTGCGATCACTCGGCCTTTAGCATCAACAGAAACTTTCGCGTATGTTCCCGCAGTGACTCCGCTGTTAGCAAGAGTGACCACACCAGCATTTGACATCGTCGCATCACCAGACATAGACACCGCAGTTGCGGCATTGCCAGAGTTACCCACCCAAATGTTTGCAGAGGTGAGTGAGTTGGTCATGGCACTAGCCCAAGAGAGAACTCCTGCGCCATTGTTCGAGAGAACTTGCCCCGAAGCCCCTTGTGCTCCGGGGAAAGTCAGAGAGTAGTTCGTAGTCACTGCGGCCGGCATCAGAGTCAAAGAGCCAGAAGTAGCGCCATTCAGTTGGTTGCCTTTTGTGACGGCCACACTAGAGCCATCGAGTGCAAGAATTTTGTTAGCTTGAGCAGTTGTGGTTTTATCAACAGTTACAACACCGGCATTTGATATCGTCGCATCGCCAGACATAGACACCGCGGTTGCGGCGTTGCCCGAGTTACCCACCCAGATATTTGCAGAAGTCAGTGAGTTCGACATTTTGCTATTAAACGTTGACCAGTCAGCAGAAGAAAGAGCTCCCCGCTTTGTTGCAGAAGCGGTGGGGATATCAAATGTATGCGCTGAACCTGCAGAGCTGATACCGATATCAGTGCCAGCTGTGCCAAGCACAAAGCTTTGAGTTGCAGTAGAGAGGCCGTTTAGGCTTGTGATGCCAGCTCCTGCAACGCCCAAAGATTTAGTAGTAGAACCATCGTAATACTTGATCGTTCCAGAGTCATACCACATCTGTCCTGCAACCGTGCCGTTAGTAGAATTTGCAGAAAGACCAAGATACTTGTTGGCCGCCATAGTGATGTTACCAGCGTTTGTAAGATCATTGCCACCCATTGCCAGAGCACCTACCATAGTGTCGCCAGCTTTGTTCACTGGAGTGTAAGTCAGAGCTGTTGTGATATCTGAAGAGGTCATTGATAGACCTGCGATCACGCGGCCTTTAGCATCAACAGAAACCTTCGCGTATGTTCCCGCAGTGACTCCGCTGTTAGCAAGAGTGACCACACCGGCATTTGACATCGTCGCATCGCCAGACATAGACACTGCAGTTGCGGCGTTACCAGAGTTACCAACCCAAATGTTGGCTGAAGTCAGAGAATTGGTCATGGCACTAGCCCAAGAGAGAACTCCTGCGCCATTGTTCGAGAGAACCTGTCCCGAAGCCCCTTGTGCTCCAGGGAAAGTCAGAGAGTAGTTCGTAGTCACAGCAGCAGACATTAGAGTCAAGGAGCCAGAAGTAGCGCCGTTCAGTTGGTTGCCCTTAGTAACGGCAACACTAGAGCCATCGAGTGCAAGAATTTTGTTAGCCTGAGCAGTTGTGGTTTTATCAACAGTAACCACACCGGCATTGGATATCGTCGCATCGCCAGACATAGACACGGCAGTTGCGGCGTTGCCCGAGTTACCAACCCAGATATTGGCTGAAGTCAGTGAGTTCGACATTTTACTATTAAACGTTGACCAGTCGGCAGA
This sequence comes from Pseudobdellovibrionaceae bacterium, assembly GCA_016719575.1. Classification (GTDB taxonomy): domain Bacteria; phylum Bdellovibrionota; class Bdellovibrionia; order Bdellovibrionales; family Bdellovibrionaceae; genus JACMRP01. The sequence continues at coordinate 429,862 of JADJYV010000013.1, forward strand.
AGACAAAGCTCCGCGCTTTGTTGCAGAAGCGGTGGGGATATCAAATGTATGCGCTGAACCTGCAGAGCTGATACCGATATCAGTACCAGCAGTGCCAAGCACAAAGCTTTGAGTTCCAGCAGAGAGACCGTTTAGGCTTGTAATGCCAGCTCCTGCAACGCCCAAAGATTTAGTAGTAGAACCATCGTAATACTTGATCGTTCCAGAGTCATACCACATCTGTCCTGCAACTGTGCCGTTAGTAGAGTTTGCAGAAAGACCAAGATACTTGTTGGCCGCCATAGTGATGTTACCAGCGTTTGTAAGATCATTGCCACCCATTGCCAAGAGCACCCACCATAGTGTCGCCAGCTTTGTTCACTGGAGTGTAAGTCAGAGCTGTTGTGATATCTGAAGCAGTCATTGATAGACCTGCGATCACGCGGCCTTTAGCATCAACAGAAACCTTCGCGTATGTTCCCGCAGTGACTCCGCTGTTAGCAAGAGTGACCACGCCGGCATTTGACATCGTCGCATCACCAGACATAGACACCGCAGTTGCAGCGTTACCAGAGTTACCAACCCAGATATTGGCTGAAGTCAGAGAGTTGGTCATGGCCGTCGCCCAAGAGAGCACTCCTGCGCCATTGTTCGAAAGAACCTGTCCCGAAGCCCCTTGTGCTCCAGGGAAAGTCAGGGGAGTAGTTCGTAGTCACTGCGGCCGGCATCAGAGTCAAAGAGCCAGAAGTAGCGCCGTTCAGTTGGTTGCCCTTAGTAACGGCAACACTTGAGCCATCGAGTGCAAGAATTTTGTTAGCCTGAGCCGTCGTTGTTTTATCAACAGTGACCACACCGGCATTTGATATCGTCGCATCGCCAGACATAGACACGGCAGTTGCGGCGTTGCCCGAGTTACCAACCCAAATGTTTGCAGAAGTCAGAGAGTTCGACATTTTGCTATTAAACGTTGACCAGTCAGCAGAAGACAAAGCTCCGCGCTTTGTTGCAGAAGCGGTGGGGATATCAAATGTATGCGCTGAACCTGCAGAGCTGATACCGATATCAGTGCCAGCAGTGCCAAGCACAAAGCTCTGAGTTCCAGCAGAGAGACCGTTTAGGCTTGTGATGCCAGCTCCTGCAACGCCCAAAGACTTAGTAGTAGAACCATCGTAGTATTTGATTGTTCCCGCATCGTACCACATCTGTCCTGCAACCGTGCCGTTAGTAGAGTTTGCAGAAAGACCAAGATACTTGTTGGCCGCCATGGTGATGTTACCAGAGTTGGTAAGATCAAAAGCACCCATCGCGAGCGCACCCACCATAGTGTCGCCAGCTTTGTTCACCGGAGTGTAAGTCAGAGCCGTGTTGATATCTGAAGCGGTCATTGATAGACCTGCGATCACGCGGCCTTTAGCATCAACAGAGACCTTCGCGTATGTCCCCGCAGTCACTCCGCTGTTGCAAGAGTGACCACACCAGCATTTGACATCGTCGCATCGCCAGACATCGACACCGCGGTTGCGGCATTGCCAGAGTTACCAACCCAGATGTTTGCAGAGGTGAGGAGTTGGTCATGGCCGTCGCCCAAGAAAGAACTCCAGAGCCATTGTTCGAAAGAACTTGTCCCGTAGCCCCTTGTGCACCTGGGAAAGTCAGAGAGTAGTTCGTGGTCACAGCAGCAGGCATCAGAGTCAAAGAGCCAGAAGTAGCGCCGTTAAGTTGGTTGCCCATGGTGGCAGCAACACCGGAACCATCAAGAGCAGCAATTTATTCGATTGAGCAGTTGTGGTTTTATCAACAGTAACCACACCGGCATTAGTGATCGAAGAGACATCACCAGAGAGCGCAACTGCGCCAGCAACGCCAGAAGCGTTACCAACCCATACCTTGGTAGACGCAAGCGAGTTCGACATTTTGCTATTAAACGTTGACCAGTCGGCAGAAGAAAGAGCTCCGCGCTTTGTTGCAGAAGCGGTGGGGATATCGAAAGTATGCGCGGAACCCGCAGAGCTGATGCCGATATCAGTGCCTGCAGTACCAAGTACAAAGCTCTGAGTGCTGGCAGTAAGGCCGTTCATATTCGTAATCCCGCTACCAGCAACGCCGAGAGAGACCGCAGCAGCGCCGTCCCAATACCGAATAGTATTTAAATCTGAGCGATACCACATCTTACCTTCGTCGCCAGCAACGAGACCCGCTGGATCAGAAGTGACAGAGGAAAGACTCAAGTTACCAAGCATCACATCGCCAGCTTTGTTGACCGGAGTAAAGCCAAGAGCTGCGGTGATATCAGAAGAAGCAATCGAGCTTCCCACAGTGACACGGCCCTTAGCATCGACTGTGACTTTCGAGTAAGTCCCGGCAGTCACTCCTGAAGTCGCTAATGTTAGAGCTCCGGTGTTAGCAATACTCGCATCGCCAGATATAGACACAGCGGTTGCAGTGTTGCCGGAGTTACCCACCCAGACCTTTGCATCCGCCAAGGTTGAAGATTGTTTGGCATTAAAAGAATCGTAGTCCGTTTTACTGATAAGACCGGCAGTGACAGCTGCAGTAGAAGCCATTGGGATATTGAGAGTGTGAGTTGATGTTGCAGAAACAAAACTCGGAGAATTGCCAGAAGTTCCGATTGCAAAACTCTGAGTGCCCGCCGTAAGACCATTCATATTGGTAATACCGGCTCCCGCAACACCAAGAGATTTAGTCGTAGAACCGTCGTAGTACTTGATCGTACCCGCATCGTACCACAACTGTCCTGCAACCGTGCCGTTAGTAGAGTTTGCAGAAAGACCAAGATATTTGTTAGCCGCCATAGTGATATTGCCAGCGTTGGTAATATCATTGCCACCCATCGCCAGAGCGCCCACCATGGTGTCGCCAGCTTTATTCACCGGAGTGTAGGTCAGAGCCGTGTTGATATCCAGCGGCATAACGAAGCACTTGCAGTGACACGGCCTTAGCATCAACAACGACCTTAGAATAAGTCCCCGCAGTGACTCCCGTGGTTGAAAGACTTGAAACCCCCGCATTATCGATAGCAACATCACCAGACATCGTCACTTCAGTCGCTGCATTGCCTGAGTTACCAACCCAAATTTTTCCATTAGCAAGTGTTGGAAGAGAAGGATCTGGATAAGCACAAGACCATCCTGTTACTGACCACTTCAGCACATGACCTGATGTTGAGCAGGCAAAGTTGACTAAATTACCAGTAGCGCCTGCGATGATGACACCCGAAGTGGCAGCATTCACGCCGCCAGTGCTCAGCATCGGAGCTGTGATTTTGCCTGCGCCGATTGCGAGGGCACCCGCATTATCTATGGTGGCATCACCGGACATAGTCACCGCGGTGGCTGCATTGCCAGAGTTACCAACCCAGATCTGAGCTGAGTTCAGAGTAGATCCTTGTTTTGCATTAAACGTGGTCCAATCAGCAGAAGACAAAGCTCCGCGCTTCGTTGCAGAAGCGGTGGGGATATCGAAAGTATGAGCGGAACCCGCAGAGCTGATAACGATATCAGTTCCTGCAGTGCCAAGCACAAAGCTCTGAGTGCTGGTCGTAAGTCCATTGATATTCGTAATCCCCGCACCCGCAACACCGAGAGAGACCGCTGTAGCGCCATCCCAATACCGAATAGTATTTAAATCAGAGCGGTACCACATCTTACCTTCGTCGCCAGCAACGAGACCCGCTGGATCAGAAGTGACAGAAGCAAGACTCAAGTTACCAAGCATCACATCGCCAGCTTTGTTGACCGGAGTAAAGCCAAGAGCTGCGGTGATATCAGAAGAAGCAATCGAGCTTCCAGTCGTTACGCGACCTTTTGCATCGACAGTGACTTTCGAGTAAGTCCCCGCAGTCACTCCGCTTGTAGCTAAACTCAAAACTCCAGCATTCGTAATACTGGCATCTCCAGACATGCTCACCGCTGCTGCCGTGTTGCCCGAGTTACCAACCCACATACTGCCATCTGGCAACGCAGGGAGATCAGAGTTTGCTAAATTGGCTCCACTAGTAACGCGGCCTTTGGCATCCACTGTGACTTTCGGATAAGTTCCGGCGGTGACTCCCGAAGTCGCAAGAGTTAAGACGCCAGTGTTAGCAACACTCGCATCGCCAGAAATGGAGACTGCCGTTGCCGCATTGCCTGAGTTACCCACCCAAACCTTTGCATCCGCCAAGGTTGAAGTTTGTTTGGCATTAAAAGTTGACCAGTCAGCAGAAGACAAAGCTCCGCGATTTGTTCCAGAAGCGGTAGGGATATTAAAGGTGTGATCCGAACCGGCAGAAGAAATATTAAAGTCGGTACCGGCACTACCAGTAACAAAACTCTGAGTGCCCGCAGTAAGACCGTTGATATTGGTAATCCCGCTACCAGCTACACCAAGAGATTTTGTGGTAGAACCATCGTAGTACTTGATTGTTCCCGCATCGTACCACATCTGTCCTGCAACCGTGCCGTTGGTAGAGTTCGCAGAAAGACCAAAATATTTGCTCGCCGCCATAGTGATATTGCCAGCGTTGGTAAGATCATTGCCACCCACGCAAGGCGCCCACCATGGTGTCGCCAGCTTTATTCACCGGAGTGTAGGTCAGAGCCGAAGTGACATCCGAAGCCGCAATCGCAGCCCCAGCACTCACGCGGCCCTTAGCATCCACAGTGACCTTAGAATAAGTCCCCGCCGTCACACCAGTAGTTGAAAGACTTGAAACTCCCGCAGTGTCGATAGACACATCACCAGACATCGTGACTTCAGTCGCCGCATTGCCAGAGTTACCAACCCAGATTTTTCCGTTAGCCAGTGTGGGAAGAGAAGGATCCGGATAAGCACAAGACCAACCCGTTACTGACCACTTCAGTACATGACCTGATGTAGAGCAGGCAAAGTTGACTAAGTTGCCAGCTGGACCCGCAATAATCACACCCGAAGTGGCCGCATTGATACCGCCAGTGCTCAGCATGGGAGCAGTGATTTTGCCTGCACCGATAGCAAGGGCGCCAGCATTATCAAGGGTGGCATCACCGGACATAGTCACTGCGGTGGCTGCATTGCCAGAGTTACCCACCCAGATTTGGGCTGAGTTCAAAGACGTTCCCATTTTGTTATTAAACAATGACCAGTCCGCAGCAGAGAGAGCTCCGCGATTGGCCGCAGAAGCTGTTGGGATATCCAAAGTATGGGTAGAACCAACAGAAGAAATGGTGATATTCGTTCCGGCGGTGCCAACAACAAAGCTCTGTGCTGTCGCAACAAGTCCGTTCATGCTCTGCATGCCAGCGCCAGCCACGCCCAAAGGAATTGCCGCAGCACCATCCCAGTACATAATAGTGTTAAGATCGGAGCGATACCACATCTTGCCTTCGTCACCAGCGACCAATCCCGCAGGATCCGAGGTCACAGACACAAGACTCAAGCTCCCTAGCATGACATCGCCAGCTTTGTTCACAGGAGTAAAACCCAGAGCGGCGGTGATATCTGAAGACGCCAAGTTAGAACCGCTTAAAACTCTCCCCTTCGCATCAACGCCGACTTTCGAGTAAGTCCCCGCCGTCACACCCGAAGTCGCAAGAGTCAGAGCGCCGGCAGTGTCAATCGTTGCGTCTCCGCTCATCGTCACAGCTTCAGCTTGCCCCGAAGCATTACCAACTAAGATTTTGCCGTTCGCAAGAGCCGAGGTTTGTTTGTTATTAAAGATGTTCCAATCCGTACTTGATAAGTAACCATCTGTGGCCGTGCCAGCTTGAGAGATCGAGATCGTAGCAGTCGAAGTTCCGGTGACACTCAATGGGGCATTTGCAACCACACTGGCAACGCCTGAAGCCGCGGGCGTTGCGGGAGTCCACGCTGTGCCATTAAAAACCAAGATTTGTCCATTCGTAGGAGCTGTTGCAGACACCGCTTGCCCCTGAATCTTGACCACAGTGTTTGTGGCAAAAGCTCCGGTGACATCGCCAGCTAAAGACGTCGAGCTCGAAAGATAAGCGGATCCAGGATTTTTAACCAGACGCCAAAACTCATCGTACTGAGTTTGCGACAGGTCACTGTTAGCGTTCAGAGTTTTATCGACAGCTGAGTCAATGCGAAGAAGGTCCCCGGTTCCATAGCCATTGAGTTTGTAGGCCTGCAAGGCCGACGGCACAGGATTGATTTTTAGCGCCGGAAGATTCTGCACACCGCTGCCATCTCCGGCATCAAAGGAGACCATCAAAATGCGAGGTTCACTGGCACTTGCGGGAGTAAATCCCGTGTGCGGAGCCGAACAGGTTAAGCCCGTAAAAGTTTTGCTGTTATTGAATAAGTCATAAAGATCAGTCACATTGCCATTGAAGCTACTAAGATCCGGCAGCTCCATCACCAATATCAAAAGAAAAAGTACCTGCTGTTGTGGACAAGTCCAACGAACGAGACTCGGTATACAAAAGACAACTTCTATTGACATCGTAGATCGCCACTGAAAAGGCAACGCTTGCTGAGGTCACCGGCGTAACGCCATCAGCACTCATAATCCGACCGGTATAGTTAATGCCAGGATTGGCATTCAGGGCGGCATCAGCAAAGTTGCAAACATTAGAATGAAAAGTCCGAGACAACAACGCGCAAACCGCATCTTTAAAAATAAAGAAGCAAAAACTCAATTATGGGAACAAAGACGTGGAACAAACGTCCTGGATACCACATACGCTAGTATATGGGAAGTTCTTGAATCTTACTATGAAACAAATTGTGGTCAAAATTCTCAAAACGAGATGCAGACTAAGGCCTGTTTTACCGCAAACGAATTAATCAAAACAGCCCAAGTCTTGAACGATAATTACTTTGTTCTAAAATAAGTCACTTGCTTACCAAATCGCATAAAAAACTTGATTTTTTACCAAGCGGTGAGTTTTTGTGGGCTCGTAGAAGGAGTTTTTACTGGCAATCCTGCACTAACCCAGTCCTGAAAACCACCCATGTTGAAGGCATGAATCCCACGTTCAGCAAGCTTTTCGATTACCAAAGAAACTCGGCGACCAGAGCGACAATACAAGATAATTTCTTTTTTGGACTGTGCGCCGAGATAAGAAATAAATCCCTCAAAATCAGCATCGATCGTGGATTTCGCGTACCAAAAAGCGGGCGAGGCCATACCTAAAACTACTTCGTCCTTCTCGCGGATGTCGATCAATATCGCATTTCCTTGCTCTACCAAAGTATTTGCATCTTGAACTGAGATCGGATTCGGATACTGATGCGCCAGAGCCATGTTTAGATTTCCAAATAAAATACCGATTAAAATAACAAAAATTTTCATAAATGCCTCCTATTAGTAAAATAAACACCGTCAACCTAAAGCACTGATGCACTCTTGTAAACTCATTTTGGGGCGACAAGTCGAGAGCTTAGCGTTAAAACAAAATTCGCTTTGGCATTTGAGGGCTCTCGGGCCATGATCCTCAACTATGAATTACTCAGAGATCAGAAGCGCCGCACGATTAGCCTCCCCTGCCTCCTTTTCTTCAAAATTAGAAATTTTCGCTCACCATTTTCCGAGGAACCCCCTACTGCCGGGAGCTCTTTCAGGATTACTCCTCGCTGAAAATTGCGGTGGGACAGACTGGTCACTAAAAAAAATCAAAGGGCTCCGCTTTCGCAAACCTCTCACTCCAGATTTGCCCGTTGTATTCACTTCCTTTGTCGCACAAGAGTCCGCAAACGAAAAAGTTTGCAGTGGAAAAATTCTCAGCGGCAATGACACAATTGCTGATGGCGACTTTACTTTTACAAAAGTAGCCCTTCCGCTAATAAGAGAATCTCGACTCAAGTCAGATGCCGGCTTTTGGACCGCCACGCAAATTCGTGAATATTTGCCACATGGCGAGACCATCGTTCTGATTGATGAGCTTGTTGAGGTCCACTACCCACCTGAAATTCAAGATGCACTTTCTGGACAAAAAGAGCTTAACCTAGATCAAGCCCAATTGATCGGGACAAGAATTCACACAAAATCAGACCTCGAGGCTAACAACTTCTGGCTAGATCAGAATATTCTCCCCTCAACCATCCTAAGTGAATTGGTTGCTCAGGCGGGCGCCCTGATCTTGGCTCCCTTTTTTAAAGGAACAAAACCCCAGGTTTCGCTTCTTGGATGTGATACGGAATATTTTGGATTGGCCGCAGTGGGCGCCACAATCGACACCTTTGTTGAGTTAACTCGGGTGAAACGCCTCGGAAAACTGGGCAACATGATTCTCTTCAGTGGGGAGTGTTACGTTGGGCAAGTAAAAATCGCTCAAATAAGCTTCAATGCCATGGCAAGTTTTTAGAGAATCAGATTCCCCTTGCCCAAGGCGCCCAGGTCTGGCTAATAACTGGCCATGGAAAATCAAAATTTGAAACGACCGGAATTATTACTTCCCGTTGGCACCAAAGAAATGGCTATGGCCGCCATTCATAATGGCGCCGATGCCATTTTCATGGGGGTTCCCGGGTTTAATGCCCGCGGCAGAAGCTACGATTTTCAAATTGAAGAGGTTCAAGAAATCATCGAGACCTGCCATATCTACGGCGTAAAAGTAAATCTCGCCTTAAACATACTTATCTTTCAAAACGAACTCGAAAAGGTTGTCGCCGTTTTGGAGAAAATTCTTCCTTTAAAGCCAGATGCTTTTATCGTTCAGGATTTGGGTTTAGTGCGCTTGCTTCGCCAAATGGCTCCCGGACAAAGAGTTCATGCCTCCACGCAAATGAGCATTAGCAATGCCGAGGCGATTCAGTGGCTGGAGGACCTAGGGATACAACGGTTTGTATTAGCTAGAGAAAATTCCATCAAGGAAATTCAAGCGATAAAGCAAAACACGACGAAGGAGATAGAAGTCTTTGTTCATGGTGCTTTATGTGTTAGCTACTCTGGCCAATGTTTTACTTCCGAGAGCATTGGTGGACGTTCCGCGAACCGGGGCCAATGTGCTCAAAGCTGCCGCTTCAGCTATGAGATGTATGTCGATGGCGAAAAAAAAGATCTGCAGGGAAGATCCTTTTTGGTTTCACCTCAAGATCTTTGTGGCATCAATGAGGTTCCCAGCCTTATGAAGGCCGGTGTCGACTGTTTTAAAATCGAAGGACGCCTAAAAACGCCAGAGTATGTGGCGACGGCGGCACGCAGTTTTGACGAGGCCATAAGAACAGCCCAAATTTCGAAAGCGCTTTCTGGCCCCCTTTTGTTGAAAAAGCAGATGGCGACCTCCTACTCACGAGGTTTCTACAGTGGCTGGCTTCACGGCGTGAGTCATCAAAAGCTGGTCGAAGGCACTTTTAGCTCTCATAGAGGATTCGAGTTTGGAAAAATTCTTCGGGTGAATAGCAAATCCCTCGAAGTGCAATTGAACGAAGAGGTCTTCGCGCAAGGTCTGAAAGCTGATTTTATTAAGCCCGGTGATGGCGTGCTGTGGGTGTTCAAGGGTCCCAATGGCCAGAGCACCGAAAAAGGGGGCTTTGTCTTTTCTGCAAAGTCCCTTTCCGATCGCCACATGGAGCTTGAGTTCTCAAGAGAGCTCGCGATGGACAATGTCTATTTGGGTGCGCGCATTTTTTATAATCACGACAAGGATCTTAAAAAAGATGTCGCTCTTAGTGTAGAGGACAAACAAAGAAAAAAACGCATTCCCGTCAACGTTCGCGCTGAAGCTGCGCTCGGAAAGCCACTCAAAGTACAATACACAGATGGAAAAAATGTGGTGACTGCTTTTTCTGAAAATGTCTGCGAAACTGCCAAAAGCAAAGGCCTTGAGGCTCTTGATTTGCAAACAGAGCTTTTTGCCTTGATGGGCAGCCCTTTCCGCGGCGAAAGCTTTGTGTGTGAATTAGATCCCGCGACTCCCCTCTTCTTACCTCATCGGCAAATTAAAGAACTGCGACAACAATTGATAGCAAAGCTTACGGAGTTACGAATTCGCAATGGCGAAGACCGCGTCCTCGAGCCTGCCGCCCATATTCTGGAGTGGATTGAAAGTCGCAAGTCCCACCAAAAAGAAGCACAAGGTATCAAACTCAACTTGTTGTTACGCGAAAGAGCGCAGGTCGAGGATGTGACAAAAGCCCTCGAAAAGGGCGAACTTCTTTTGGCGAGAATAAATGTAGTGATTTTGGATTTTGAGTTTGGCCGAGATTATGAGGCTAGTCTGAATCTCTTAAGAGACCACGGCCTGAAAGTAGCCATCGCTACCACCCGTATTTTAAAACCCAATGAACATCGCAATATTAAGCAGATTATGAATCTTAACCCCGACGCTATTCTCGCGAGAAATTTGGGTGCGGTTCAGTATTTACAAGCAAACGAATATCAGGGACTGATTCTCGACGACTTCAGCTTGAACGTTACCAATCATTTGACAACTGAATACCTTCTCGCAAAAGGAATTTATAGCCTTTGCCTTGGCTACGATCTCAATCATCTTCAGCTCAACGAATTGCTTCAATCTGGTGCCGCAAATCGCTTCGAGGTGACCGTTTATCAATACATGCCGAGCTTTCATATGGAGCATTGTGTATTTGCGGCATTTTTAAGTAAGGGCTCAAGCTATCTGGATTGCGGCAAGCCTTGCGAAAAACACGAGGTCAAACTGAAGGATCAATTTGGCCATTGGCATCAGATTAAGGCTGATCAGGAGTGTCGCAATACAATGTTCAATAGCACATCACAATCCGCTGCCCGTTATCTTAAGGAATGGGAGTCACTAGGACTTGGTTATATTCGATACGAGGCTCTCAAAGAAAGAGGCGCTGAGCTTATCACTAAAATTAAGGCTCATTTAGATTTCATTAACGGCGAAAAAGAGCTCACCTCGTTAATTAAAGACCTTGGCGATGTGGAAAGCTACGGACTTTCCGAGAGTCATTTTCAGAGAGAAAAGGAATATCAAAGCAGAAAAAAGTAGTCAGCGAAGAGCAGACTTAAAAATTCGCTCCTATTTAGGTCTAAGGTTCTGATGAATATTTTGCACTCAGGTACTTCTCGAACTCTTTCAGAATTCCCAGCATCACGCGTTTTAAAACTTCGTCAAACAAAGGGTCACTCTCCTGATCCTTATCGTGTTTAAGAAAATCTTCTAGGATTTGAGCTTCTCGCTCAGGACTTAAAAAGGGCAGGCCCTGGTCTTGCTTGATTTTCCAAATTGCCATCGTCAAATCACGACGGCGCAGAAGCAAGACTTGCAACTCCTTTTGTACTTGATCTACTTCTTGGCGAAGGCTCGCAATAGTATCCAAAATCCCATCCACCTTTCAATTTAATACGGATTAATCCAGACGAAAAAGGGCAAATTTTAAGTAACGCAACTCTTCCATTGCTAAAGGATAGGGGTGATCAACCGGCTGTCCGCCCATGTAAATCAGTGTGGCCTTCTTTCGGACCCGAGAAAAGGCTTCTTGGCAAATATCCATAAACTCTCGTGAAGAGATATGGCTTGAGCAAGAGCTAGCAGCAAAATATCCCTCGGGATTAACAAGCTTAATCGAGTTTGAAAAAACTTTTGTATAAGCTGCCTTGGCTTGTTCCACGGATTTTTCATTGGGTGCAAAGCTAGGTGGGTCAGTAATTACCATATCGTATTTTTTCTTTTCAACATTTTGCTGTTCAAGGTACTCAAAGGCATCGGTGGCAATATCATTATGAATGGTTTTGAGCTCATTGATTGCAAAATTTCGATCCACGGCTTGAATGGCCACTTTGGCAATATCAACACTCGTGACTTCTTTAGCTCCCCCTTTGGCGGCAAAGATTGAAAACCCACCGGTGTAGCTAAATAAATTAAGGACGGTCTTTCCTGCTGAAAAAGACTGTATCATCTTTCTGTTGTCGCGCTGATCGAGAAAAAATCCAGTTTTGGCGGCATCTCGAATATTTGAGACGAACCGAACTCCATTTTCAAGAAACTCCACTTCAGGAGCCAAGGTACCGACAATGTTGGCGCCTTTTTCTTGTTCATCATTACGACGTTTAAGATAAACACATTTTATCTGTGGAAAAGTCGATTGAATTTTCGCAGAGATGACTTTGGCATTCCAAGTCTTTTCCATAATGGCATGATCATGCTTAATGACGGCGGTATCGTTGTAAATATCAACGATCAATCCTGGAAAGCCATCACCCTCCCCATTTATAAGGCGAAAGGAATTTGTCACAGTTAAATCAAAGGTCTTGCGAATTTCGACAGACTTGCGCCATTGAGTTTCGAAGTACAGTTCCAGGGTGCGTTTCACGTTATTGCGTCTAAAAATCGGCTCTTCTGCCAAGACCAAAACTCGAAATCGCAACTGGGTGTCGGCCTGCCAGATACCAAGAGCCAGGGGTTCGCCTTTGTAGTTAAGAAGTCGAACTCCTGACTTCGAACCGCGTCCCTCTTCAAAACAATTGGCAAATATCCACCGGTGTCCGCGTTTGAGATGTTTTGTGACATCCCTTTTAAGTTCGACAGCGAGAACGGGCTCTTCGAAAGTAACAGGTTCAAAGCTCATTAAGGCACTCCTGGGTGACTTATCTATGTCAATTCGCTGACGCCCTCAAGGATTATAAGGACTTTTCGGGAGCGTTGGTAAATTTTTGAAATTCCCCAGTGCTTTTATCAATTTAAATTGCCTTAAACTGGGTCCTGATATTACAACCATTTAGCTTGCGGAATTGTTTCGTTTATATAAAGAAAAATACGTTCTACTGAACTACGAAAGGTCTCAATTAATGAAACAAATGTTGCTGTTGGGTTTGATACTGCCGATGATTCTTGCTGACAGTGCCTGGGCAACTTCTTATAAAAACTGTTTTTCCAAGCATCTAGAAGAGGCTATTGAATTAAACCAATTCCGCCGTGGTCTCTACTCAGACCTCACAAATGGAAAATCCAGGAATATTTCGCGTAAAATGATTTGGACGGAATGGATCTCAAAGGTGCTATTTGCATCTGGAGTGGATCAGGCCGCTCACTCTTATCAAGAGGCCGGAATCAATATTGTTTGTGAGGAATTCATCACGATGGACAAAGTTCCGCCATTTCGAGAGAGGTTCGAACCAGGCCCTCCTCAAAGAAATGCCTTTGTTTCAATAGATTTCGATGGACTTAAGAAAGAGCTTTCACGTGATCTTGATACCAATAACTTCGCGGCAATGACACTTAAGCTTGAGAGACAGATTGTACGCCTAGAAAAAGAGCCGCGGCTCAATTGTCTGGCGCGCCACCTTTTCGAATCAATGCTGAGAATACTTGATCTCGCTCCACAACATGAGAAGAGGGCAAGGTCTTTGGGAATATCGAGTCCTTTGGATATATCAAAAGAACTTCTGTCAATTCATTTGCTCGGATTCGGAACCTTCAAGCGAATCGATGAAGAAGCCCTAGCGGTCCAGCTGATGGGTATTCCATTAGTGTGTCAGGACATCCCGGAGATTCCCCGCGCAAGGCGCTAAACGAGCTCATTTTCCCACTTTTTTGATGATTCCTATGCGCAAATTGTACCCCATGATGAACTGAAGGAAAGAGTTCAAATATTTCTTGTATACAATCTCAATGTGACCCAAACTTTCTTTTAGTGGCCTATCCGCCAAGGGAATATTATGAAAATTAAAATCTGGAAATTTGCCGTTTGTAACTCATTGTTTTTATTTTCAGGCTGTGCCGGAATCAAAGTTGTCAATCCGAATCAAAAAAATGACACTTCTGGAACCTTGGCCCTTGATATAACCAATGGAAAAATCGAACTAGCAGAAACATATACCTGCAGAATAGTCGCCTCAAACGGCAATCGAGTTTCGGCAATTGGTAAAACTCAAGATGAAGCTCAAAAAGAGGCATTGGCAAAATGCCGTGATCAAACCTTGGTTTCATTTTGTGAAACTAAAAACGTAAAGTGTGAAAAAAATTGAAAGGTCGCGAGTGGCTTTTTCAAAGCGTTGAACTCCATCTCTGAAAAAATCATTACCCTTGCTATGCGGTCGTCATTCCTAATCCCTCGCTGCCTTTTTACGCCCGATAGAGTTTTGATATGCGATACTGCCAAAGTGTTTTCGAGCAGCTTTGTTATATGCCAGTGCTGCGTCACCCTCGTCTTTAAAATCGCCTAAATTGATATGCTTGCCATCCACTTCAATACCTGCCCGCCACCTACCATTGGCAACTTGAAAGGAAACCCCCCGATATTTTGAGGACGTTTCAGTTTTTTGTTTTGGCAAAAGCCGCTGCCGTTCTTGAATTGTGCAGACAATAAGATTTTCTTTGCGATAATCAAGTCCCTCGACAAAACGCCGACAATAGACCTGTTTGCCCTTCGGTGGATTCATTAAAAACTTTCCCAAAGTAATGCTTCGAACTCCGGCCTTTGTCCTTACAGAGGTCACAACCCGAGGGCGACCGGTTGTGCCGATTGTGACTCGCCATGAATGCTTCTCGATGCGATCGAGATCCTCGCGATCCACTTTGACGGATTTTCCTGAAATTTGAATGCTACACCAGCGTTTTTTACTCACAACGTTCTTTCTCAAATCATTCCTCAGGTATCATTGCTATCGACGACTTGTTCACTTGTCGCTTCGCCTTCTTTGCTTTTAAAACATCCGATTTATATTTTTGCGTCTGGTTTTTTGCTAATTGAATCTTCTTTTTATTAAGCTTCTCACTTTGGGCAAATTTCGTTTGTGCTGCCTTGAGTTTTTGTCTTGAAATGCGAGCATCAGCTTCGGCAAGCTTAAGAGCAGCAAGGGCTTCACGCAATGAACGTTCGCTTTTTTGTGTTTTTGAGGCAAAATCTTTTATCTTTTTTTGATTCGATTCTCTCTCAACTTTTAAAGCCTCTTGCTTCTTTTGAGACCTTGCGATTTCTTTTTTGGCTTCACGAATCTTCTTTTCGGATCGTTGTTTTGACTGGCCTGCCTCTCTAATTTGTTTCTTTAGTGAAGCGGACTGCGCTTTCGCTTTTTCTGATTCCTTTTTGGCAAGAGCTATTTCTAAATTTGCTTTGCTTTCTTCTAGACGAGCTTCTCTGAGAGCTTCTCGCGCCTCGGCCCTTAGCGCTGCCTCATGCTCTTTTTCTTTCTGGGCTACCTGTTTTGAATCTAAAGCCTCTTCTTGTGCCGCATCCGCATTCACAATGGCACGTTCGGCCTCTATTTGCTCGAACTGAATGTCTTCGTTTGCCAACGTGATCGATGAATACATGCAAAATATAAGAGCAGAGAAAATAAGTTTCATAAAAACCTCACAGGGTAAGTTCCTACAAGGCCCGTGCCAAAGATCCATAACGTAAGATAACGAATTCATTGCTAATTTAAAAACAGCGTCGCTAGAAATCTTGTGAGCTTTTGTCGAGCTTTTTTGAGATTCTCGCGCTAAATATCCGAATTCAAAGACGGTTTAAATTTTTATTGAAAAATAACATGTATGAAGTGCAGTCATTTTCTAGAACTCTAGACCTGTTCAGTCCTAAGACTGGGAAAGGCGTTAGACTGGAATCAGAATAACGCCTCGCATGCCCAAAAGGAAGGCCGTACCTTTTACTTAATTTCAATGATTTGATCGCAGTCTGCAACCGTACCCAAACGATGTGCAATAATCAGCATTGTCACTCCTACAAAAGACTCACGAATCACTTTTTGCAACAATGCATCCGTCTGCACATCAATACTCGCTGTTGCCTCATCCATTACAATTACGCGGGCGCCAGCCAAAAGCGCTCTTGCTAAACACAAGAGCTGTCTTTGACCCTGACTTAAATTTACACCTCCTTCGCTCACGGGTGCTTGTAAGCACAATGGAGTTTGCAAGACGAAATCCCACATCGCTACCTGTTTTAAAGACCGAACAATATCTTCGTCAGTATATTCATTGTAGCGATCTAAATTGCTGCGAATAGTTCCCATAAATAAAGTAGGGTCCTGAGGAATGATTGCTATGCTTCGACGCAATCTTTCGAGGGACACTGTAGAAATATCTACATCGTCAATCAAAATACGTCCTTGTTCCGCCTCAACAAAACGAAACAAGGCCTGGAAAAGCGTACTTTTTCCGGATCCCGTTCGCCCAACAATCCCCGCTCGCGTTCCTGCTTGGACCCTAAACGAGACCCCCTTCAGAACGTAGGGAAGATGTTCGGCATAACGAACATGCAGGTTTACCACCTCAATAGTTCCCGCTTCTGGCCATGTCGGCCGCAACTCCTCAGACGGAGGAGACAGAACCAACTTTTCTGATGAGATATTCGAAAAAAATGTAATCCTTTCTATCGATGACATCCGCGATTCTATATCAGCAAAAATTCTAACTCCCCAATTCAGGTAGTTCCAAAACGACAAGGAGTACATCACCAAAAGACCTGCGGTCCCAGCCCCCATCACTCCGAAATAGGCCGACAAAGCAATTCCTACAGCTGTCGCAATGGAGATCATCCCCCCTAAAAGAGGAATGCGCGACGAGAACCACCGATTGATCAAATAATGAGAATAAAACATCCTTTGATTGTGCGCCAACTTGTCATAAAACTTTCTCAAAAACCAATCGGACTTGTTAAAACTCCGAATCACAACCAACCCCTGCAAACTCTCTTTAAAATGTGCATAACGAGGAGATCTGGCAACACTATCAAGTCGTTTTACTTCTCGAGCCGGACGCCGGTAATCTCTCTGAACCAGGTAGTAAAGAAACATCACGGGACAAACCACAAAAATCATAATTGGCATCACAGCGAAAATGAGACTCAAAGATATCAGCACCTGCAAAGCACAGTTTACAGCAGAATCAAAACTCCATTGCAAATGGATATCCACCGACTCCAAATCCCTAGAAAACCGCTGCAAAATTCTTCCCACCGGGGTTGAATCAAAAAAACGGACCGGCGCATGGAGAATGCTCTCTAGCATTTTGTCATGCATGCACATTCCAGAACGAATTCCCCGCTCCATCCAAAAAATGTGATTTAAAAGTGAGACGACTAGAACCGATAGTCCTAAAAGACCATAGATTCCCACTGCATCCAGCGCATTCCACTGACTTCGATGGTCAGAATAAAATGACAGCCAATATTTCTGCAGCAAAGGCAACAGCGCAACTAACACCGCACCAAGAAGGAGTGAGACTAAAATAAGTGGTTTGCGAAATCGCCCCTCTCCGCCCAATGAGCTAATGTAATCCCAGTACAAAGACTTTTTTACAGCTCCGACCTCTCGGTCTTCGTCCTCGGTCAAGCGAGCGTTCGTGGTTTTGTCTTCCTCGTGATGCGCGAGTGGCTCAGTCCCCTCCACATCAAACAACGCTTCTGAAACTCCTTGAGTCAACGCATGTTCTTTATAAAATTCTGCAAATGCCCGGCAGTCTTGAAGCAACTCGGATAAAGATCCCATCCCCAACATTCGGCCGTTTTCAATATAAAGAATACGGTGAAAATGAGAAAGAAATTCAAGACGATGAGTTACAACCACGCGGGTAAGATCTCTCCAGGCGCCAAAAAGGAGACGCTCGCAAAGCAGTCGCTCTGTTTCAGCATCCACGGCAGACAACGGATCATCTAGCAGAACGAGCCGAGGTCTTCGCAAAACGGCACGAGCCAAAGCCACACGCTGCTTTTGGCCTCCAGACAGATTCACGCCCTTTTCTCCGATCTCAGTTCGCAGCCCCCCTGACCACTCTTTGATATCCCGGCTCAAACAACTATTATGTATCGCACGTCGAAGCTCTTCCTTACTCACGACTTCGCCAAATTGGAGGTTTTCTAGGAGAGTGCTGTTAATAATGAATGCCTCTTGAGGAACATAGGCCAGTCGTGGCCTTACACCTCTTTCGACTGAGGAAAATTCCACAGCCCCCTTCTCTAGGGGAATTTCGCCTAAGATCACGTTAAGCAGAGTGCTTTTTCCCGCACCGACGTGTCCAACAATTGCGAGAGACTCCCCTGAATTGAGATTGAAACTAATGTTCTCCAAAGCATTCCTGTTTTCCCCAGGGTAAGCAACAGTGACACCCGTCACTTTCAGCCCTGCTGCCCTCGACGCCGGAGTCTCTTCCTCCGTCGGAATTCCAACTTGCTCCAGCTGCAAAAATTGAAGAATGCGTTTCGCCCCCACGAAAGCCGCCGTAAAGCGTGAGATGTGACGTGACAAATCACCAAAGGGCCCTTCCAGAAGTCCAAAAAGAGAAATACAGGTAAAAATAATTGCGGCATCTAGATTCTCTCCTCGCCACGCATGGGTAAAGAGAGCGACAAAAAGCACGGCCGTCGAAACGATTAAATAGCCAAGACTTGCGATCAACTCCGCCCGGACTAGGCGCCTTCGGCTCGCAATTTCTTGCGATCGCACGTCAGAGACCTCTTTGCTGATACTCTTCTCCCAGGCAAAATACTTTACCACTCGAATGGCATTTAAGGCTTGGGTCATCAAGGTCACCCGACGATCTCGATGGGCCATCATTTCCTCATCCAAATGTCTGAACTTTTTTGCCACATACTGAGTTAGAGGTGCAAATACTGACAGCACCATCAAGGCGGCCAGGGCAGACCAACCAATGTAGTAAAACAACATCGACACGACACCAAAAATTAAAAATGCCGAGAAAATCAAATCAGCAAAAACCTGGGGAAAATCCGAAACAGAGTCGCTATCAGAACTCATATGATTGACAATATCTCCAACCGAACTTTTCTGTTTTGCACTCTGGCTAAGTCTCAAACTATGTCGAAATAATTTTTCATTCAAAACGTTGGTGGCAATTTGATATGCTTGAAGCGCTCTATAGAAATAGTGCTGCATACAAAGCCCTGATAGAAAACCAAAGAGACCCAGGAGAACGGCACAAATCAAAACTTCCACCAAATTCTCGCGAGTTACACCCGAGGAAATCAGTCCCACAAACCGATGAACTAAAACCGGAGAGCATAGGGAAAAAATGGAACTTAATAAATAAAAGGCATAGGCCGGCCGCGTGTACTTTTTCATAGCACGAACTAAAGAAAACAGGAGATTTATCGGTTTTGACCAGCTAATTGCCCCCTCTTTTACAAGGGAAGACACGGGATTTAAATCCGAAGGTAAAGAAAAAAGGTCCTCTTCACCAATATGTTTTGTCTTCGCTAATCGAACGAGAGGTCCCACTTCTGAAAAAAACATTCTTTTAAAAAAACTCATAACGATCCAAACTGCCCAATGGACTAATTAAAAATGAAACAACCAAGAGATAATTCAGAGGCGAGAGCCCCCTCTGAATTATCTCTTTTGATAAAAACTTTGCATTTGAACCTCAGCGTGATCCGCAGAAATATCCACCGACTCAAATATTTTCTCTGGCGATGTATAGCGTATCAATTGGGGTCCCCTTAATAAAGCCGAAGCAAAAGCAAGCATTACACCTAAGAGTTTGTACAAAATGTACGCGAGGAAGCTTGTTATTAGTCCGGCCTTTTTTACGCTTTCAATTGACACATCCGTTGAGGCTTCGACGAGCTTCAATAAGACCTGCTCGTTTTGGTATTCCCATTCTTTTTTCTTATGCTTAAGCACGTTCATAGCTTCCTCCTCAGGATTGATAATACTCGCTGAGGCGCCATTCAAAAGGCCGCTGAATAGAGCTCCGGCGAGAGTTGAAAAATAATTATTAATGACAAAACTAAAAAAAGACTTAAAATCGGTCTTCAAAGTTTTGAGTTTTTAAAAAGACTTTGTATCTAGAACTGATGGACGGAGGCCATCCCCAGATCAATCGCTGTAATCAGGCACAAGTCGCTTAGATTTGAAATAATTCCTATCATGATAGCCTCCTTTCAATAGATTCCGATCAGTGTAACTGAGCTATAAATAATAAAGCAAATAAAAATTTAATTTTTTTCGAAGTTCCAGAATGGAACTACTTTTCATGAAAAGAAAGCCTTACTTTCGTTTGCTGGACTTTTCTACCTCTGCAATATACTTGCGAGTCGCTGCGGGAAGTTCATGCCAAAGCTTCCAAGCAAAGAAAAGACCCAACAAAGTAAATGGCATTAAAAACATTGGCCAATATTGCCATGTCTCTTTTGTAATGATCGCCCCTAAAACAAATTCTTGAAATGAAGAGCCTAGTTTTGAAAATCCATCTGCCACACCTGTTGCGGTCGCAGCCTCCTTGCGTCCGCCAAAGTCGGCGGTTGCAGTTCCGGACATTATCGAGTGAACTCCAATAACAGCCATCATAATTACAAGTGCACTCACTCCCATTGCCATGCCATCTCCGACGGATGTCAACAAGGTTACAAGCATGACTGCTGTTGATAAAAACATGACAACCTGACAAATCCCAGCGACGGGCGCGCGTCGAGAATGAAAAAACTTATCCGATGCCCAACCCGCTAAAAATGAACCCACAATGCCAGTGACTGCAGCCCAAAGGCCCCAATTGTTTTGAATATTATCGACAACGAACCCAGTGTCCTTTACAAAAAGTCGATACCACTTCATCACGCCATCACGAAGAACGCCCGAAGTAAATTCAATCACTCCGATCATTAAAATAACTCTGTTACTCAAAACATGCTTGATGATTGTGAGCCAGCTACGAGTTTCTTGATGACTATGCCCATGTGAAGCATCATGGGTTTCTAATTTTGGAAAACCCGCTGTGTCTGGCGAGTCTTTAATAAGAACAAGATCGATCAATGCCCAAGCTACCAAAAGCCCAGCTGGTATAAAGAAAATTAACCAAACTGCGGGCACCGTCGCTCCCTGAAGAACAAAGACCTCTTGGATGAAATCCCGAAAGGGAGAAGATTCACCCGAAAAATTAATCTTAACAGCTCTCGCTATCGCCTCAGTCCAGTCAAATGCAAAATACACGCCCAGCGAAATCAACGTGCCGAAGATGGCTCCGAAAGTTCCTCGTTCGCGAACATGAAACCAAAAAGATTTAACTTTGATTGTCGAAATCGCACCAAAGCTTTGAAAAAACATATTCAATGAATAGAAAAGTGTTAACCATAAAACGACACTGATCGAGCTTTCATGCAGATGCAAGTAAAGCACCCAACCCATGAGAACGTTAAAAATAGCAGCGCCGAGCGCCGCCATAATCATTCCCTTTTTTCCGCCAATTCTGTCAATCAGCGGACCCGAAATAAATAATGAAGCGGCATACACAAAGAATCCCCAGCCTGATATCTGACTCTTTTCGGCTTTGGTGATAATTTCTGCCGTTGCTAACGTATCCAAGTTATAGCGGGCCATATACATAAAAGCGTAGGTCATGCCGAGCGGAAACCAACTAAGAAACCGTCTCCACATAAAGGCCTTCGTGTGCTTTATCGGATTGCGCATAAAGTACAAAGTAATAATGTAAGTGAGCAAAGATAAGACGACTATTAATTGCATGGGCCCCCCACTGCAGCAATGACTCTGGGCCACTGAGTAGCTGGCGGCAGCAAAATAGTCAATGTCATGAATAAGAGACTCAGCAACAATGTTAGCGCCCGCACTCTCCAAGGCGAATAAATCCTGCAATATCCGACAGTTATGAGGCTGAGTTTCGTCGCCAAAAATGCTTCCCTATTGGGCGACTTTTTTATTTTTGCAGAAAGTGCCGATCCAGAAGGGCAAAGTACCAGATTTTAAGAGCCTCCTTGTCACTAAGTCTTTGCAAAATTTGATCTGAACTCAACA
Organism: Pseudobdellovibrionaceae bacterium; assembly: GCA_016719575.1. Classification (GTDB taxonomy): domain Bacteria; phylum Bdellovibrionota; class Bdellovibrionia; order Bdellovibrionales; family Bdellovibrionaceae; genus JACMRP01. The sequence goes on from JADJYV010000013.1 coordinate 451,475, forward strand.
TGGTTGCAGAAACCTTTTGTGACCGTTGTTGAGCGTGCGCGCACTCTTCTATAAAACTCTGGTCGGCCTCAGGATGAAACTGCAAACCTAAAACATGTTTTTTAAACCGAAAGCCTTGGTTTGCCCACTGCTTTCCGCTGATAACAAGATTCGCGCCTTTTGGGATATCAAACGAATACCCATGCCACTGAAATGCAGGGATTACCTTGCCTTCAGAAGGCAAGCCACTTCCCATTAAAACATCCAAATCAGACCAGCCTATTTCCCAAAACTCGTGAGCAGAGACCCTTGCTCCAAGAACTTCAGCAATCAGTTGTCCCCCCAAACAAATTCCTAAAAGGGGCTTTTCACTTTTAATCCACGATAGAATAAATTCTTTTTCTTTTTTTAACCACGGATGTTTCGACTCTTGATCGACATTCAATCCCCCGCCCAAAACAATCAGACCGTCAAATTTCGAAGGCTCGGGGAAAGGCTCTCTGTCGGCGCAAATAATCTTAAAATCAATCTCCCGGTTTTCAAGCCACAAAAGAGTGTTACCTGGAGGAGTATGTAACTCGTGTTGAATAATTAAAATCTTCATCGAATCGATCCTAACTCTAAGCTCTTATTGAGGCAAAGGAACTAAAATACTCACGTTGCTTTCAAAAGCTAAATCACTAATTTTCTTGCAACTTCCTTTAAGTTCAATTCCTAAACGCTGGCACTGCCTTTGCGCAATAAACAATCCTAAACCGTGCCCTTTCTCTCCTGAAGTTCCAGGATGACTCTCGCCAGTAAAAAAGCCTTTAAATATTCTTTCATAATCAACATGTCTTTCGCAAAGGTTAATAATTTCAACGGAAATCTTATTATTGATCTTCTGGGCTTTGATCTGAATGACTTGATTTAAATTGGAAAATTTTATTGCGTTAGAAAGAAGGTTACTCAAAATCTGAATGGTAAAGACGACAGGTTCAGTAAAAACTTGGAATTTTTCTAAGCAGTCCTTGTCGTACTTTAGGGTTAAATTTTTATCTTTGAGTTGATTGCTAAAAATAAATTCGAGTTTTTTTATAGGAGTCATTAAAGGCACACTCCGCAGGGAACTTCCCAAGTTCTCCTTGGCTTTAACGAGATCGTACATTCCCTTAATCTCATTTAAAGTCTCACTAAGGCCTTCGATTGCTGTTTTTGCATTTGACACAGATTTTAGCGCTAAATGCTCCATTTCTGTTTTTTTAACTGCGGCCTCAACAGACAACTTGGCAACAAACAACTCGTTAGAAAGATCATGGAGTATCGTGGCAAGCAGCCCCCTATAGCTCTCATTGAGATGTTCCTGCTCAATCGATACACTTTCCACTTCGCGAATAAACAAAAAAGTTGTTACCGTCGTCGCCGCGATAGAAATACAGGCAAAGATCCAAATCCCGTAGCCCAAATCAGAGTTTTTATACAAAATTGGAAATGGCTCATAGAGGTCTACAATAATCGAGATTATACCTAATGCAAAAAAAAGAAAAATAGACAAGCCCAAAACCATTTTTCGGTTCAGAGTGAGCGCCGCCATGGCGATCATTCCAGGTGCCACAATCAAGTCGACAACATAGCTTGGCTCACAAAAAAACCTCAAAGCAACTTCGATCAAAACCAGGTAAACAAAATAATAAAAAATTGCTTTTTCGCTGATACGATTTCGAATTTTTAAGTAAACAAAAATGGATGGAAAAAAGTACGGGATCAAAATCCACGGGATTAATTCAAATCGCCCCTGAATTAAATACATTGCACAAATAAACAAACAAGACCCAACCAGGATCAACAATACCTTCCGAAAAACCACCTCGCGAATATTCCGTAGCCCAAGCACTGACAAATTTCACTCCTTTGAAAGGCTTGAATGTTACTCTTGTCCCTCCCGATATGAAAGACATTATAAAAAACGGCCTCATTGAGCGAGTCATTCTGTCTCAGCGTTCTTGTCTCGTGATTAGACACTTTAAGGACCGAATCTTCACGACTTCCTGGTGGCCAAGACAAACTGCAGCGTCGAAAATTGTTATCGGAGGTATCTATGAGTGCAATTTATTATAGCGATTTTCAAGGACGAAGTTCTTCACGAATTATAATGTTGGGCAGCATCTATATGATGCTCGGACTCTTGGCTCTTTTCTTTACTACTGCCTCGACATTCCTGGCAATAATGACACTCGGGGCTCTGTTGATTTGCGTTGGCTCTGCAGAAATTATTTTTGGCATCCAGGGGCGAAAACGCGGACTGCTCTGGCCACATTTGGCCTTTGGCTGCCTCGGACTGATATGCGGGGGTCTCATCATGCTCAATCCTATTGAAAACACCATTGGCCTTACCTTGATCGTCGGCTTTCTGCTCGTCTTTGGAGGAATTGCTAAAGTTATAGGGGCCATCGTTGAACGATCCCATGCTTGGGGGTGGTATGCGGCCAGCGGAAGCATTTCGATTTTGTTAGGCGGACTCATCCTCGCGACATTTCCAGCGTCAACATTCTGGACAATTGGAGCCTTTGTCGGAGCGGATCTTATTGCAACGGGTTCAATGCTAATCGGGCTCGGTACAACAACAAAACGAGCCAAAAAAGAGTTGGTCGGCGAAGTGTACTCTACTCTAAATCCCGAACCAAAAGCGCAAGAACACCGTACAGAAGAAGGCTTAATTGCTCACCTTTGACTCAATAGACCTTGGTAGAGGCGATCTTTTCATTTTTGCTAAACAGACTTACAATGGGCGCATGATAAAAATTATTTGCGCCCTTTGTATTTTTGCTACTTCACTGTTCGGACCTCTTGCCCAGGCGGCCTTTGTTTCTCCACTGTCAGTCAACATCGCGCCTCCGGTACAATTCCCCCCCTCGGACTTTAATGTCATCGGGGTCCGAGCAAGTGTTCTTTGGGGCAGGCACCGCGATGTCGCGGGCATTGACGTCGGGCTTCTCGGAAATATCACCGACCAGAGTTTTACCGGGCTTTCAGTTTCAGGGCTGTTTAATTACACGAAAGGAAGCACCCGCGCTCTTGGGCTCCAATTTGCAGGTTTGACAAATATCAATACAAGTAAAACTCAAGTATTTGGACTGCAGTTCGCCCTCGGAGCCAACTACAATCAAGCAGCCAGTACTGTCGCCGGGTTTCAAATTGCAGGACTCGCCAATGTGGCCCCATTCACTGATATCTATGGATTTCAAATTGGCCTCTACAATCGGGCCAAAGACGTTTATGGATTACAAATTGGCCTTGTCAATGTCGCTGACAACCTGCACGGAGTTCAAATAGGACTCGTTAACTTTAACAAAAAGGGTCCCTTCGCTATCTCTCCCATCTTAAACGTCGGCTTCTGATTTGAGGCGGTTCTTCGTCTCAACGGAGAATCTGACTAAAAATCCGGTTCTGACTTGCTGGGCCGACTTCAACGTCAAAATACAATCGCGAGATCTCCTGACCGTTTTCAGTCTTGACCTGAACTCGCCAAGAGCCGGCTTGGTAATTGCTCTTCGTTGTAAATCCACGATAGCCGCTTTTGCGCCCCCCCACAACCTGAAGAGGAATTCGATCTGAGTTCTGCCACTCCCCCTTTGGTGTCAACCATGACCAATGAACATAAACCTTGTCAGAGAATCTCGCTGGCGAAAAAATCTCCGCGTAGAAGTATATCTTGTCACCAGGTTCTGCCAAAAAATCCTGGTCACCTGAATGCCAAAATTTCCACCACTTTTTTTCGGTCGACAAGATATAGTTCCCGTCTTTTTTATCTACCAAATGATAAATGCCCTGTTGATTCACACTCAAGGGAACTGGGGGAATCCAACCCATAAAATAGAAACTCATAAAAAAAGTGAGAACAGCCACCCCCGGCGCCAAAATAACACGAAACAACGTCGAGTCATCTGGGAGTGATTTTTTGAGCCACCGGAATTGCCAATAAAAAACACCGAGAGTTGCGGCAAGAGCCAATCCAAAAGGAATCCAACCTAAAAACCCAAGGACCACAGGAAACAACACGGCAAAAAAGGAGAACAAACAAATTCCATAAAGACCCACCTTAAAGCTAACATGGGATTTTTTTACGGACGGCAACTCATTACCTAAAATCAAGCCAATCATGATAAATAAGAAAATCAAACTATTTAAAATGGATGCACTTTTGATATAAAGAAGTGAGTAAAGATTTAGAAGATTTCCCATAATAAAATGAAAAATGAGGCTTCGAAAATCCCAAAAAGATGAAGTCCACCGGCCTCGAGGTGCCCACTTGCCGTGAGAAAACAACAATTCGTAATGAAGCATCGAAGCAAGCGCCCACAAATAAAAAGCTTGCTGCAGGATTCCAACAAAGTCATCAACCTCTGAAATCATAATGACGTCAAATATAAAGCCGCCAATAAAGAAACCCACCTCTACCTGAGTTTCGTTCTTTTTATAAAAGTCAGAAAATTTTCGCTTTATATGTTCAAACATTGTCATCCCCTAATGAGCCATTATCTTAGGAGTCTTAACTGGTAACACTCAACATGAAAGTTTTACAAATAGATATAAAACCTGTCCCTGCTTGAGGCACCTTGGCATATAAAGGCCCTCTTGACTAAAGAGGACCCCCCATGAAAATCGCAAAAATTTATATTCTCATTGTATCACTTGTTTTTTCTCAGTCGTCGTTTGCCAAAGAATCCACCAAGCAGCCCCCTGCCTTGACTCTAAACCCCGTAACCATTCAAACACAGCTCCTAAAAAATAACATTTCTGTTCTGTTAGCCTTAAACTCTGTTCATCAGGCAAAACACGAAGTTAATATTGCACGAGGTCATCTTTTGCCTTCCCTTAATCTCGGCGCATTGCTCTCTTTTACTGGTGGTGGCTTTATCCAATCGGCCATCGAATTTTTAGTTCCCTTTTTACTGCCGTCAAATTGGGCCAATTATTTCACAGAAAAAAACCTCTTCGAAGCTGAAAAATTATCCTACAAAGTCATCCAGTTGAACACCTATGGCTCGGCGCTGTCCTTGTATTTTACTATTTTGGCAGATGTTCAGGTTCAACAAATCTTTCAGCAGCAATATCTTGATTTACAAGAAATCTATGAGTTGCAAAAGCGCAAAGGAAATTTAGGAACTGTGCCGATATCGGATCTCTTACAGGCACAAGCCCAAGCTCAGATGGCCGGGGTGCGATCCTCTCAGATGGTTGAATTAAATAAACAAGAAATCGCCTCGATGAGAAAAGTATTGGCACTTCCGTTACAAACTGCCATTTCATTAGAATTTGTAGACTCCAAAGCATCTCCCTGGGAATTTGAATCCCTCCACTCGACTATTAAACAAATGAACTCCGTCTCTGTCGAGCTCGCTCAATTCTACTACTTAATTAAAGCCTCCGAATCACAAGTGTGGTCTAAATCTTTTGGCTGGATCAATGGGGCCTCAATCGTTGGACGATCCAATGGAAGCTCAAACGCTTCCTTTGACAACATGCAGTTTGTAAGTGGAATCAATCTGAGTTTCGCGACGTATCCGGCGATTCAACTTTCGCAAGATCAGGTCGCAGCAATGAAACTGCAGCGAAACGAACTTTACCTTGAAAATACACGCCTGATTGAAAGTGCCTTTAGCAGCTTAAACGAATCCAAGCTGCAATTAGATCTTGCAGCACAAGCAGAAAGCCAAATGGCCAGAGTCTACCAAATCAAATCACAGGAATACGATCAAGGTTCAGAAACTTTGACCAATGTCTTGGTCGCTCGAAATCAGATGTCAGAGGCCTCTATCGCCAGAGTAAAAGCAAATCTTGATGTGAATCTGCAGCGCACCCTGCTTCACCGCGCCCTCATCACTGGCGACTTCAAAAGCATTAAGGGTTGCTCCTCATCTGCTAAAATGCCAGTTGAGCAAAAGAAACAAGGGCCCATTGGGCGGTTCTTTAATCCAAAGCCAGAGCCAAAATACCCCTCTCTTGATCAAATCTGTCGCTAACAATTTTAAGGGGACTCTTGCTTTTGCCAGCTCCCCTTATTTTTAAACTTGAATCTATATACGAGGGTTGCCCTTTCATCAGACGAGATCCCCATTTGTTGTGAGATCAAATCAATAGCATCCGAGACATTTAAATTTCTTTCTTTTCGAGGATCTAGCCGCGCGATGATTTCAATCAACGAAGTTTTAACTTTTGCCGGGATGGTCTTTGCCAGCACCTCGACATCAGCATCCTTCCCTCTGACCTCGCTTTTTAAAACTTCAAATTCAGTCCGTTTTGTCACAATGTCGACCGCCGTTGCCTGAAGATTCAACTTTTCAGAAACCCCTTTTGAAATCTCTTCTTTTAGTTCAGACCTAAATTGTTGAGTGGCTGAGTCGATGGCCAGCTGCTTCAACTTTCCCTCTTCGGAAGTACAAGCAGAAACCACTAAAACCTGAAACAACGTCAAAATAATTTTTTTCATTTACGCCCTAGCTAAGAGTATAAAGCAACACCCCTCCCCTTAATCCGAACTCAAAATGGATTGCCAGGCAACATATTCCTACAAAATTAATATGAACACAGTGAAGTTCTCGTGGCTTCGATCCAATTAACACGTGCAATCCGCGTTTTTATGAGACTTCCTATTGCTAGGCCACTATTCCTCTGCGGTACCGCACTCTAAGCATTTGACGTTTTCGAAACTGGATCGGCGTAGGGCATTCGACACCCAGCCTGGCAAAGAAACGCCATCCGATCGTGTTGAATAAAAGAGATCGCGACCGGCAGAACAGTGCTCTTTACCGGGAGCAACAAAATAATGAAAGTTAGGATTCATGGCGGCGGTCTCCATGTTTGTCAGCATGCCAGCCTTCCAATTAGAAGCCGTCCCACCCAATACCACATATAAAAAAGTCTGAACTCGGTCTTTTTCGGTTTGAAGCTGCGAAAGTTGTATTCTTGGATAATACTCAGCAACACTCCGATAGACATCGGACAAAGTAAGTCGACTCCAGTCCACAGTGTTTGGATTTAGCTTCGGAATCCAAGAAGGAAATGCGGCCTGCATACCCCACTGCGGAAAAAACAATTGGTTAGAGACTCCCGCCCCCGAATCTCCAAATTGAAAAATCTTGGCCGACTTGTAAGCTTCCGCCACGTATGCCGTCCAAACTATGGAAGCGTAAGATCCGGCGCTACAGCCTGCAAGTGAAACCTCAGCAGGTTGGCCGTAGTTCAGACGCAACCATTCCATCACAGCCTTGACGTTGACGGCGCCGCGATGGTGAATTGTAAAAACCTCATTGTTAAAGCGTTGGTAGTTCGTATCACGGCTGCCTAAATGCAAGTCTCCGGTGCAATAAGGAATGTAAACGTGAGTCCACCCCCTGTAGGGATTGGCGGGATTATTATGATCATAAATTCCAGCCTGCGCCTCGACCTTAGAAATAGATTCACGAACTGTGTCCGTAAACATTTGTTCGCTATCACAAGTCATAGGGCTCCAGCAGGCGCCACCACCAGCAAAATCAACGACAATTTTCTGAGGATCACCATGGCGAACTAAAAATGAGTATTCCGCCCCCCGGGCACAAAGGGTCTCGCCGCCAGGCCTAATCTGTTGCCATCCTTCTGGGAGGCCAAAGCTAAATGAAGCAAATAGTAAAATCCATATTGGGAGAAAGATTTTCACAAAGCCTCCAAACAATCCGACTTAAGGCGCACCATACCTAAGTCCAGTTCGCTTAGCAAGACCATTCATTCTGCGCTCACAATTACCGATGGGTCTATGTGAAAAAATGCAAAGGAGGCCCGCTTTGAAACAATGGGTGAAAAAGCTTGTTGAGCAACTCGAATGGAGTGACACCACAAATTCACACTCCGATACTCCCTCCGTTGACATAAGTGAGGACCGTGCGACTTTGCTTTATATATTAGATTCGTACAATAAACATCTCATTGAAGTCGATAAGCAACCTTTGCGTAAAGTCCGTGACACGTTAGATGGCTTCGCAAAAGCCCTGGTCAGCCCTGACCACAAACACTCAGAAAAACTGCTTTTTAATTTGCGACAATACTTCTCTAGCTACCGCCTCGACGAGTACACCTATATTCAAAACACCTTTGACGATTTTAAACGCATCATCTGGGACTTTGCTGAACAGCTCTCTGAAGAGGTCGCGTACGAAAAGGCAAAAGAAATCGAAGCCTCGAACAATTTGGACCAGTTGCGTGAAGCGGTTGAGACCAACTCAATCGAGGCGCTCCGCTCAAAATCTCGGGAGTTTATTGATTTTTATATTAAGTACCAAGCTCAGAAGAATGAACGCCGCGTAAAGCGCCTGAGCAGCATGAAAAAAAATCTCAATGTCGTCAAAAAGCAACTGATGGAAGCCAATCACACGATGCGAGTGGATCACCTCACCGAGGCATACAATCGAAAGAGTTTTGATGAACAAATGAGAATGCAACAGCAAATGTCGGTGATTGCGCAGACGCCAGTGAGTCTGATCACACTTGATATCGATTTTTTTAAGAAAATAAATGATTCTTACGGCCATGACATTGGTGATTTCATTCTTAAAGAGTGCGTCGTTCTACTTAAGGAAGTCTTTCATCGCGAAGAGGATTTTGTCGCTCGCATTGGCGGAGAGGAGTTCGCCGTGATCCTACCAAACTGTCCTTTAGAACACGCCCTCGTTCGGGCCGAAGAAGCACTCGCCAAAATCCGTAATGAGGTCTTCGTCCAAGACAAACTGGAGATAAAATTTACAGTCTCCATGGGCATTGCCCAATTGCTCCAAAATGAAACAACAGAACAGTGGCTAAAACGAGCGGATTCTGCATTGTATCTATCCAAACAAACAGGGCGAAACAAATATACAGTGGCCCCGCATGTGACGACGATCAAAAATGTTGCTTAAAAGTGTAAGTCTTCTAACACCCTGTTCTCTAAATGGTGACTGCTAACCAGCGCGTAGACAGCTCGCGACCATAGACAGGTCAGCAGTCGTTTAATTCTATTTCAGATTGGTCTCTAGCTTGCATTAGCGTCAGGCAAGATGATAAAAAAAATCAAAACTCTTCTCTCTCTCACTTTGCTAACTCATGTTTCAAAAGCCGAAGTCGACATCAAAGACGGACGCTACTACAAAACCTGGGTCGACTTAGAAATACCGACGTCCACTTACAACTTTGAACTGCGAAGAACCTACGATAGCCACTCACTTCACCAAGGAATCTTTGGCTTCGGCTGGTGCTCTGACTTCGAAAAGAGTCTTGAATTTAAAAAAAATAGGACTGTCGTATTGCATGACTGTCAACTTCGCACCGATATCGAGTATGAAAGAATCGACCTCCACCGATACCAATCCCGCAAAAACCCAAAAGAAATTCTTCTCTGGCACAAAGAAAACTACCTTCGAAAAACACAAAGTTCTATTCAAAAATATAGCCCGCAAGGAAAACTGGTATATCTCAGCAATCACAATGGCTTTCATATCAAACTCCACTATCATCAGACCGGGCACTTAAAAAAAGTCGATGTGAATTCCTCCGCCGCTCTTACTATCAAAATCGATCGCCGGCGAAACCTCGTTCAATCCATCATGGGGGCGAAGGACAAATATGCCAGCTATACCTACAAAGACAATAATTTGGCTTCGGCATCTACACTGACGACAGGGACCACGCGCTTCGAGTATGACGACGTTCACAACTTAACTAAAGTTGTCGAATCAGATCAAAAATTGACAGAAATGACCTATAACAAAGAAAAAGACTGGATTATCAAAATCCGTGACCCTCAAAATTGCTTTGAATATTTTAATTGGTACCGCAACAACCCGCAGATCGTAACTTCGTTCCAGGCTACAACAAAAAAAACATGTAACGGACGCATTGTCAGTCAACGAAAATTTGAATTCTCTAGGATGCGCTCAACAGTAAAACTTTCTTCATCCGCTGGTGAGCAATGATTGCTCTCATAAAACATGTTGTATCCCTGATCTTAGTCTCCTCGGTATCTGTGGCAATTGCTGGAACGAAAACAGAAGAAATCCTATCCTGGCCACTGCAAATGACAAACGCCCCCTCTGCATGGCAACTGACACAAGGTGATCCCAACATTCTTGTCGCCATTATCGACACCGGCGCCGACATCGGTCACCCGTTTCTTAACGAAAATATTTGGGTCAATCCCGGGGAAATTGGCGAAGACTCTGCTGGCCGCAACAAATCCAAAAATGGCATTGATGACGACAACAATGGCTTTATCGATGACGTTCATGGATGGAACTTTGTTAGCAATAACAATGACCTTAGCGATGAGCACGGACATGGAACTCACGTCGCTGGCATAGTTAAAAATACGGCCCCAAATGTTCGCCTGATGATTCTAAAATACTTTAACCCCAAAGCCTCGGGTGCTACCAACCTTGCCAACACAATCAAAGCGATTCAGTATGCAACAAAAATGAATGCACGAATTATTAATTACTCTGGGGGAGGGCAAGAAAAATCTAAAGAGGAGGAGAGAGCCATCCTCGAAGCTCACCACCAAAAAATCCTATTCATTGCCGCCGCCGGCAATGAAAAAACGAACTCAGATGAAAAAGGCTTTTACCCCGCAAACTATGGCCTCTCAAATATTGCCTCTGTCACTGCCATCGATGAGCAGCGAGCCATTCTCCCTTCAAGCAACTTCGGAATTAAGACTGTCGATCTTGCCGCCCCAGGAAAAAATATCTCTTCTTCGCTTCCAGGAGGACGTTTTGGATTAATGACTGGCACCTCACAAGCAACTGCTTTTGTCACAGGAGCTGCCGCACTTCTTATGTCACACAATACAAATTTGAATGATCCTGAAAAAATCATTTCGATTTTAGTTAAGACGGGATTTAAAAACGAAAAGCTTTCTGAAAAAACGAAAAGCGAAACCCAACTTGATATCTATCGAACTCTTGTCATGAAAGATCAGGATCAAGATGCCTTTGGACAATCCGAAAGTCCTTCAGAATCTAGTTCTTCAGAACTCCTCACCGAGGAACTGCCTTTTAAAATAGGTTCCAACGCGAAGAAGCTTCTATCGAAATCGGCAAACCAAAGTGTTTTGCTTGAGGAGCTTTACTAAAGTCGATTCGCAGAGCTCGCAAGGCAATCCCCGGTTCAAAAAAAGACGTTCTTGAGCCGTACAACTGATCTCCAACTATGGGGTGCCCGTGGCGACTCAGCTCATAACGCAGCTGATGGGGGCGCCCTGTCAATGGGTGCAATTCCCATTGATGCCAGCCGGTGTTGGGATCGCTCCCCAAATAGAGCGCCTCCGTCTCGCTGTTTTTTCCCAACTGATGCTCATAAGATCTTTTCTTTCCGCGCAAGAGACAACTCTTCCATAAGAATTTTTCTCCCGCCGTCAGAGCTTCGCCCTCGCTTAAGGCACAATAGGTTTTAAAAACACTTTTTTGTTCGAACCAAGAATTTGCTGCTGAATGGGCCTTCGCATTTTTTGCATATATCACAAGACCAGAAACCTCAAAATCAAGGCGATGCACCGGAAAGATTTGGCTCTGTGATTGCGTTTGCAAAGTCGTGCCCAAACAAGGACGTGAATCTTGAACTCCCAACCTGCTCGGTGTGGTCAAAACCATCGCTTCTTTATCGACGACGATAAAGTTTTCATTTTCGAAGATGATTTTGAGATTCATTTTTTTTATTAAGACCTACTAAAAATATTTCTTTACTGATTTTGCGCGTACTGTCGGGCTTTACAGCTTCGAATTTTTGGAAATCGCTTTTTATTTCTTCTCTCAATTTTGTAAAGTCATCACTGTGAAAGAGCTTACATACAAAATGCCCACCGGGTTTTAAAAATCTTCTCGCAACATCCAGAGCCAGCTCACAAAGTTCCATGGATCGGGCTTGATCGGTAAATCGAATTCCAGTTGTATTTGGCGCCATGTCCGAAAGAACCAAATCAAAGGGAGGCCTAAAGCCATGCTCTTTAAAAATATCTTCAAGTTTAAGGTCGCGAAGGTCTGCTTGGATAAAGACCGAATTTTTGAGACTGACAGTCACGGGCTTTAAATCAACACCCAGAACTTTCCCCGAAGATCCCACTTTTTGACTGGCATACTGCGACCAGGACCCTGGTGACGCCCCTAAATCCAAAACTATCTGTCCAGGCTTAAACAACTTCGACTTTTTATCGATCTCTTCTAGCTTAAAGACAGACCTTGCTGCATAATTTTCTTCTTTGGCCTTGCGAAAGTAGTGATCTCGAGGATTGTAACTCATAGCGAGGGACTATAACAGACTCTGTGAGTTGAAAAAAGGCGACTTTCAAGGTAGGGTCAAAAATGTAAGAATTATCAAGAGGGTGATATGGAAGTTGGATTAACATTGAGCGTATTTTTCTTAATCTGCACCCTCATTTTTGTTTTTATCGCCATTTTTCTACCAGAGTGGGTCGGCATTACGGGAAAAAAGGCCAAGTCCATTATGGAAGAGCAGCAGGACTCTGACCCCGTTGTAAAAAAAGACCCCTAGATTTCCTTCACTTTTAAGAGAAGGCCTCCGCCGATCATAAATAACACCAAGAGCCCGAGCATTCCAAAGCGGTGGTCTTTTGTGATAAAGACAGCCCCCGCTACAATCAGAGGCCCGAGAATTGAGGCAAACTTTCCGATCAAATTAAATAGGCCAAAATACTCCCCACTCGCCTCCTTCGGAATCATACTCCCAAAAAGACTGCGGCTGAGAGCCTGCACTCCCCCCTGCACCATTCCTATCACGGCAGCCAAAATATAAAAGTGCAAAGCGGATTCCATGCGCGTCGCCAAAATCACGGTGATTGCATAAACGCCAATACAAAATAAAATCGGCTTCCGCGCTCCCCACCTCGTGGTGAGAGTTCCAAAAAAGTACGCAAATGGAAATCCAATATATTGGGTCAACAGGAGGGCGATAATTAAATCTTTAGGCTCTAAACCAAGTGAGACCCCATAATCAACTGCCATGGTCATCACGGTGAAAACGCCATCGATATAGAGCCAGTAGGCTACAATAAATGTTAATACATTTTTCTCTTTAATCAGCACAAAAAATGTTTTCTTTAGACTCCGAACGCTACCAGCGATAAGACTTCCCAAAGGCCCCGCAACGTTTCCTCTGGGTTCTGGGACAAAAATCATCATCGGCAGAGTGAATAAAAACCACCACACTCCCACCGACAAAAAAGAAAACTGAACTCCTTGTTCTGGCGACGACAACCCAAACCAACTCGGGTGCAGGTACATCAAAACATTAAGGGAAAATAGCAACCCCCCACCTAGATAGCCTAGCGAGTACCCTAAGGAAGAAGCTCGATCCATCTGTCTCCCCTCAGCAATGTGAGGAAGTTGGGCATCATTAAAACCCGCACTCATGCCAAAGGCAAATAAGCCCAGGCCATACGCCATCACCGCGAGGCCCCATTCTCCCTTGCCAATAAAGGCCATCCAGCCACAGCAAAAGGCCCCCATCAGCATAAATAAAAAACAGAATTCCTTTTTCCAGCTTTTGACGTCCGCAATGACTCCCATCAGCGGGGACGCTATGGCAATCATAAGGCTCGAGAGAGAGATCACGGTTCCGAGCCGTGCTGTCGTAAGCGTCGACTCGGCCCCGGCACTCCAATACTTTTGAAAAAAGAGTGGAAAAAACCCAGCCATCACCGTCGTTGCAAAGACACTGTTCGCCCAATCATACAAGGCCCACGATATTATCTTTTTATCTTTAATCATTAAACAAATCAGAGCATGAAAACGACTCTGCGGCAATAGTCATTGACCAAAATAGCCTTGGGCTGTAGAACCAAACGATGATTAAAAAGTCAAAAAGCAGAACCAAAGAACTTCAGAATTTCAAACTCGGCTCAAAGTCTACAAACTATCCCTCCACCTATTCTCCGAAGTTACTTGAAGCCTTTGACAATAAAAATCCAGACAAAATTGCATGGACGACTTTTATTTGCACCGAGTTTACTTCGTTGTGTCCTAAAACGGGTCAGCCAGACTTTGCGAAGGTTTTTATTAACTATATTGCCGACAAAAAGATGATAGAATCAAAGTCCTTAAAGCTTTATCTTTTTAGTTTCCGAAACCACGGGGACTTTCACGAGGACTGCATCCAAACGATTTGTGACGATCTGATTCAGATATTAAATCCAAAGTACATTGAAGTGATCGGCGAATTCACTCCTCGTGGTGGAATTGCAATCTTTCCCTTTGCATCCAATGCAAACAAGGAAGGCCAGTTTCAAGAACTCTTAAAAAACCGCAGACTCAACTATGCTCCAGGCAAATATTCTATGGAACTCACTAGACTCTACTAGCGCTAGCTAGACATAAGTCTGAATCAAGACCCCCTTCGATTCCAGACTCTAGAGAAATCAAGATAATCCGATCCGTATGACAAGAGAGGGGTGCCGTCTTGTCGAAATCACGCATTTTAAATTTTGTGTTAATAGCACTCTTTGTTTTGCCTCTTGGCGCATCAATAAATGCCCGGGCCGAAACGGACCCTATTGTCGAAGCCTTCAAAAAGATGGAAAACGCTAGCAGTGAGAAAAATCGTCGCACCCCTTTACCTATAAAACCCAAGGAGAATGAAAAACCCATTATTTCTTCTCCACCCAAAAGTCCTGCCATGGCCAGGGAAAGTGGCGCAGGAAACGCTGCTGCTACTGAAGCAGGCATACCGTGCATCACCTGCCTGAACAGAACGACAACTCCATCAAATTTAATCAACCTCCGTGCAGTGTCTGAAAAAGTGCAGGAGCTGCAGCCCCCCCCGATTCCAAAACCCCCTCCCAATATTCTCCCGCAGGTTTCTGAGGCGGAACGGAAATGGAAGGAACAACTCGATTTCAATATTCACGGATATAGCACCTCAAAAAAAACGGATGATATGATTGAAAAAGCAATGGCAAATTCTCATTGGAGACTTGATCCTATTAGTCGCAAACGCCTCGGGAAGCGCAACCCCCTCAGCTCCACTGGGAACTGCTTTCGGCATGTAAAAGACGCTTTGCTGAAATCTAAGCTCGTGTCTCAATATCCAGCCGGCTACTGGGTCAATAATCCTCGAGGCTCGGCAAAAAGATCACTCGAAGAGCTTGGATTTGTCGATCTTCTCTCAAAACCTCGGTACAATGACATGATTAAAAACCCCTCGGATGCCCCAAAAGGTGCGGTTCTAATCTATTCAGGTCCTTGGGGTGAAAATCCAGGCCATATTGAAATTAAAACCGATTGGGGAAAAAATGGTACTTATGTGAGCGACTTCCAAGCCCCCAAGTCCGTCACACAAAATCCTTTAGGTGGTCGCGCAGGAAGCGGATTTAAACTTATTGGCGTAATGGTAAAGCCGGGAGGTTGATTTTATGTCTAAGTATTTTTTCATTCTATCGCTAGCGTTTGCTTCGGTTCTACAAGCTAAAGAATTCACTTCATCAGACCAAATTGTAAAGAAACTTAGCGCCTATCAACTGCATGACCTCACTGGCGATATTCAAAGACTGAAAAACAAAGAAAGTCTAAAAATTGATGAAATGTTTGACGACCTTGAAGCTGCCGCTAAATTCCTGGAAGGAAAAACTCCGAGCGAAGACGTCGCCTACCATATCGAGCGAGTTTGCCTACTCACCTTTCTGCATGACCCAACGTCCTTTGCCGTTGACTTAACATTGTCTACTTATGAAAAAAACAAATCGATATTCGAAAAGGCCGCAAAGAAGCTACATAACTATGATATGCAGGTTATCCTAGAAGTGTATGATGGTAAAAGCGGAGCCTTAAAAAATTCCGGCTAAAAAGTCTATGATCTTTCTTCCCACTTCCATCTCATTTTGAAACAAACAATATTTTTGAATCGGCGGCCGTAAAATTGTAGTTGGTCAATGGTCATTGTCACATGTAGAATCAAATGAGTGACGAGGCGGGGGATATGAAAGACACTACGGAGCGATTTTTCGGGTCAAGGACTCTCATTGCTTTATTTTTGGCTGTTATTGGTTTCTTATATCAGAATTGCGCTCAAAACACGTCATTGCAATCATCACGATTAGAAAATCCAGCCAACCGAGAGATCACTTCTTACTTAAAGGCAGACCAACTCAGTCAAGTCAGATCCTGCCAGCAAGAAAACCTTAAATGTCTTCGTAAAGTCTATTCTCCAAATGAACAAGATCGGCAGACAAACGAAGAGCACTGCCTAGATCAAAATGGCCCCTGCCTTGATGTTAATACCGTTTACTACAACACCACCTTTGCAATTCAAGAATGCCACTCTTGCGGTCCAGAAGATGCTCTTGTGGGTGGAGAATACAATCGAGAAGAAGTGACTTGTTGGGTGGGAGAACCCGCAGCTGAAAATTCGATTTCTTACGCTCTTCGATCCAACCTTAAATCAGCTGCGATTGCTGCCCTAGCCACCTGCGGAGGGGCTTTAAGATGAAAAGATTTTCAGTAACTGCATTCTTCTGCCTAGGACTCGTTCTGATAGTTGGAGAAGCTGAGGCTCATATTCGAATTACTCCGGTTGGCCGAATGGGAACAAGTGATGCCGTTAAGTTCATTCAGAGAAATCGCTTAAATCCAGCTTTAGCTCCTGACAGTCCTGGGCCTTGCGCAAATTTCACCACTCGCATGACGACACCCCTTCAACTAAATGCGGGTCAGCAGTTTTCATTTGTCATTCAAGAGACCATTAATCATCCAGGACGTTTTTATGTTCAATACTCACCAGCGAACGATTCGAATTTTTGGTTAGCCGCCAACCAATTGGCTCTAGTTCAGGATACACAAAACAATGGAACAACGACTGTGACCTTTACCGTGCCAAATGTAAGCACCACAAATACGGCGACAATCCGGGTTTTGCAAGAAATGGACGAGCAACCCGGTGAGTACTATGTTCACTGTGTTGATGTAAACATCTTAAACAACTCATCAACAACACCGAGCCCAGTCCCTACACCACCAATCGTCGGTTCGGGCGCTGAAGGTAAAAGCTCCGCCCCTTACGAAAATGAAAAGCCAACCTTCAACACAAGCTGCGGTGTCATCTCCGCAATACACGAAAACAGAAAAGGTGGCGGCCCTCCTTCTGCGGGGTCTTTGGCTGTTATTGCCTTTTTATTTTTACTTCCGATAACATTAGGATTTTACCTACGAGCGAGAGTTCGCTAGGAATTTCCGCATTCATCAATGATATAAAAAAACGGGCTATCTCAAAATGAGATGGCCCCTTTTTGTTACTGGTCTGTTCACTTTCTTTACAACCACCTCGCTTAATTTCATTTTGAGACAGAATTCTCCCGGCATTTAGTTTGCTTTAGTACTTTATAGATGAGGTAACCACATGAAGTATTACACGTTGATTCTAACACTATTGATCACTTTGAGCTCCAGCGCAGACCAAGAAGGCAAAATCTCAAATTGTTCAAATGGCAATTGTTTCAGTGCGACTTTGACGGGCAACTTGACTGAAGAGGAATTTCGAGTGTTTCTAGCTTCTATCGGCACGGCAAAAGTCACCCAAGGGGCGACACAAATCACAAAAATAATCAATGATATGACTGCTAGTGTTGACAGGGTCTGCAGCAAATTCGTTAAAGATAATGAGTTCCAAAAGTGGGGCGAATTTGTCAGTCAAGAATTCGACCGTGGAAATTACAGAGCGCTTTATGCAGGAACCCCCGATCTACATCGCCTCTGCCCAGATTTTAAAAAAATGACAGATGACCAGAAGGACTCCGTCTTTATATTAACAACCACGTTGCATGCTTATTTTGAAAGCTCTTGCAACCCTAATGCTAGTTATAGGGGGGCCCCCAATGGGGTTGCGCGTGGATTGTTTCAACAACATCAGGGCAAAGAGCATTTATACTCCAGGGGTTGCAAGGCCGGAGACTCCAGAAATCCGGAGGGAAGCATTCGCTGCACCCTGTCAATGCTCGACGATATCGCCGCAAAAGGAAAAAATATTTTCACCCATGATTCTCATTGGGCAGTTCATCGCCCCCAGGACAGAAATATCAAAGCGGGTTTCAGAAACAATGCTGCGATTTCTACAATGCTAGCTTTGTGTAAAATCCCCTCCTGCGGAGCGGAGCCAACCGAATGCACCCAGTTTATCAAGGAAACTCGTGATAATGCTATTGCCCTAAGCCAAGGCGGGCAAAGACGATCAGGCCGAGTCGCAAACCGATAAGACTTTCCTTGTCTAAAATTTCTGTTAGGCTTTTACCTATGCAGAAATATATTCATCAAATTGTTTCGTTAGCCAGCGAAGTCCTTGTCGATAAAGCAAACGAAATCGAAAAGGCCCTGATTTGCATTTTAAGTGAGGGCCATCTTCTCATTGAAGATCTCCCCGGCGTTGGCAAGACCACTTTGGTTCAGGTCCTTGCAAAATTGATGGGTCTTCAGGGGTCCCGCATTCAATTTACAAATGACTTATTGCCTGCGGATGTCCTCGGCAATATGATTCTCGACTCTGAAAGCAGAACCTTCAAGTTTCATAAAGGTCCTGTTTTTGCCCAGCTGGTACTGGCTGACGAGCTCAATCGCGCAAGCCCCAGAACACAGAGTGCACTCTTGCAAGCGATGGAAGAGTCTGAAGTCACCATCGATGGCCATCACTACCCACTCCCTGAACCATTTTGCCTCATTGCCACTCAAAATCCCCGCTCGCAGATCGGGACCTCCCCTCTACCAGAGAGTCAGCTGGATCGTTTTCTAATGAGCCTAGAGATGTCTTTTGCTAGTCCGAATGCTGAGCAAAAAATCATTCAAGGTCATGATGCTCGCGATAAAATTAAGCACCTCGTCCCGATTATCAATTCTCATCAATTAATTGAAATGCAAGGACTAGCGGCAAAAGTCCACGTCTCGGATAAGGTGGCACAATATATCGGCGCCATCCTTCAGCACAGTCGGAAAAGAATTGGCCTTAATCCTCTCTCAATCCGCGCCGGAATGGCTCTCGCAAACGCCTCACGCTCGTGCGCCTTTGTGCAGGGACGAGATCATGTCTTGCCTGATGATGTTCAGAAAATTGCCACGGAAGTCTTAGCTCACCGACTTGGAGGGCAAGAGGGCGTCGCAAAGGGACGTGGGATTGCCCATGAGTTGCTTCATGAAGTTCCCGCCCTTGCGTAGGTTTCGCGAAAAACATCAAAAGACCTACATCCTACCGACTCTCTATGGGGTCGCACTGGGGGGGCTTTGCCTTCTCTTGCTGGGGATCGCCTTCGCGAGCACCAACAATGCTGTTTACTTCTTATGCTTTCTTTTATCCTCTCTCGCTATTCAAAGTCTCGTTGAGACCAACAAAAATATTGAGCTTCTCGAAATCACTCATTTTGAAATTAAAGATTTTTTTGCCGATGAGACCGGCGCCATCTTGTTATGTCTAAAAAACTTAGGTTCAAAAAGTATATACGACCTGCAAATTGGAGCTTCTGCCCTGCTATCGCAGTCAGTTCCTCTCATGCCGGCCCTTCTTAAAAAAGAAATTCAAATTCCCTTAAAAATAAAATCTCCCGGAATTCATTCGGTCCCCTTTCTGCAAATTTCGTCGGAATTTCCGTTCCATTTTGCTCGATCCTGGAAGAAAAACTATATTGATATTTCATTCTATGTGTTTCCACCACGCCGCGGACTTTCAGAGTTTTCCCGCCAAGCCTTCGTCGGACGCGACCTAAAAGCAAATGAACTCGATAATTTCAAAAGTCACCGCGAGTACCAGACCACTGATTCGCCGCAACGAATTGACTGGAAAGTCACGGCTCGCACTGAAAAGCTCATGGTCAAAGAGTTCGACCAAAATTCCGCCACGAAAATAGATCTCCGCTGGGAAGATTGCCCTCAGACCGAAGACTCCGAAAAATATGCCCAGCTCAGTTTGTGGATCGACCTCGCCGAAAAAAGCAACTACGAGTACAGTCTGACTCTACCAAAAGTTACCATTGGATACGGGCACGGCCCGCAGCATCGACTCACTTGCTTGAGGGCTCTCCTCTAATGAATACATGGCGATTTATCTTTGGCGTCCTGATTTGTATTCTTTTGATCGGAGAAAACCTACCGCTCTGGATTCCTATTCTCGCTCTTTTGTTTGTGGCATGGAAAGGGGCGCTCGAACGTTGGCGCTTTGCCGTGCCCTCACGATGGTTCACAAATTTTCTGACACTAGTGGCCCTCGCGGGAATCCTTCTTAAGTATAGAACCTTGATGAGCCAAGAGTCGTCTGCGGGATTTTTATGTCTATTGACGAGCCTCAAACTTTTAGAAGAGCGTTCTCTTCGCGATCAGAAGTTTTTGTTTCTACTAAGTTTTGTTTTGATTTCTTCTTTGCTTTTATTTTCTGTTGAACTCCCCGCAATTATTGGCGCCTTTATCAGTTTTTACCTGGTTTGGTCCTCTCAAAGCAAAGTCCTTCGCTATAGAAATTCTTTTTTCAAAGCCCTCCCTCTGGCTCTGCTGCTTTTTCTATTTTTTCCGAGACTGCAAAACCCTTTCGGTCTCCGCGGTCTAAATTCAGGCAGCGAAGGACAAACAGGTTTTTCGGATGAGCTCAATCCGGGCAGCGTCTCCCGCATTCAGAGCTCAAAAGAGCTCGCCTTTCGAGTTCATTTTTTAAACCCACAGCTGCGCCCGAAAACGACGGACCAATATTGGCGGGGCCAGACTCTCACAATATCCGAAGGGCTGCGCTGGACCAAGTCGCCGTTGCTAAAAAGGGAGGCCCGCTTTCAAAAAATCACCTCCCCTGACTACGAGGTCACACTCGAACCTCACAACAAACGATGGCTTTTTACTTTTGACCCCACTCAGTTGCTTTTCTCTGAAAGTTTTGTCTCTCATTGGAGAAACAACTCCTATTTTGAAGTCGCAGCTCCTATTCGCGAACGGGTCGTCTATTGGGGCCAGGTGGCCCAAGACGCGCCAGTCTCACTCGTCACACCAACAAGTCTACAAACTCCCGAGGCTTCTTTCGAAATCAAATCTTTTGCAAATAGTTTGAAAGAGAGAATGAAGTCTCGTGATGGCATCGCCACAAGCCTGCTTAGTCACTTTCGCGACAGTCAGTTTGTCTATAGTAAAAACCCCGGATCCGGCAGCGACACCCTCGATTCGTTTTTCTTTAAAAACAAAAAGGGCTATTGTGAGCACTTTGCAGCGGCAACAGCAACCTTGCTTCGTCTCGCCGAAGTTCCAGCAAATGTAGTCATCGGGTACCAGGGCGGCGAGTACAACACCTACGGAAAGTTTTGGAGATTTACTCAAGCCGATGCCCATGCTTGGGTTGAATATCTCAATGAGCAAAACCAGTGGATCCGTCTCGACCCTACAAGCGTCGTCGCACCGGAACGCCTAGAGCTCGGCGGGAATCTCTTTTCTGATCTTCCCGAGGACTGGATCGGAAAAAATCGTGCACTTGATTTTTTAAAATCCCGGGATTCCTGGTGGATACGAGCGAAGGACTTCGCCTCTTTGACTTTCGAAAGCCTGAACTATGACATTGTGGTTTTTCTATTGGACTTCAATTTTGACAAACAAAAAGACCTTATTGCAGAGTACCGTTCTTTGCTTTTTGGGCTCTTAGGTTTGTTTATTCTTATCATTTTTATGAAGTCTTTGAGCCGTCGCGAACCACTCAGTACCGGAGCTTGGCTCTTGCAAGAAATTGACAATAAAGCCCGAAAGAAAAAAATAGTTCGTTTTCAGGCCGAAACGCTCAGGCAATTTATTGAACGCTGGAGCAAAATAAATCCTGAGTTCAAAGGACCTTTAACGGCCCTGCTTCAGGCCTATGAGTCTGAAGAATACCAAGTACAGCCACCGCGATTGAGCCGGCGGGATCTCAAGAAAATCATCAGTCAGCTTTCTTAGGCTTTTTTCTTTGACTGATAATAGGCCCAATCACCATCGTAGGTCAGAAGTTCATTTCGATCGAGCTCAAAAACACGGGTCGTGATTTCTCTCAAAAAGTGTCGATCGTGACTCACAATCATGACTGTTCCAGGAAAAGACTTAACCGCCGACAAAAGAACTTCACGAGAGATAATGTCGAGGTGATTCGTCGGCTCATCCAAGACAAGAAAGTTGACGGGCTTTGCCAAAATAGTCGCAAGAACCACTCGGCTTTTCTCACCGCCCGATAAAATACCAATTTTTTTGTCGGCCTCTTCGCCGCTAAATTTAAAGGCCCCCAAAAGATTTCGAACCGAACCAATGGTCGCATTCGGAATACGCGAGTGGACTTCTTCAACAATAGTCATATTGGGATCAAGAACATCTAAGGAATTTTGGCTGAAATAGCCAACTTGAATTGAAGGGCCCAAGTTCATATTACCCCTCGTCGCCTCCGTTTGGCCTGTGATAATTTTTAAAAGAGTGGACTTGCCGGCGCCGTTGACTCCCACCACCGCCACACGATCAAGACGTTTCACCAAAGCTTTGGCGTTAGTAAAAACTAGTTTTTCTCGACCGTCATCCCGCAAATACGTTTTTGAAAGTCCATCAAAACGAACAACCTCGTCGCCGCCACGAGGGGGCTCCGGCCACTCAAACTTAATCGCTTTTTCCTCTTCAGGAATTTCAATACGGTCAATTTTTTCAAGTTTTTTAACCCGGGATTGAACCTGAGCCGCATGAGAGGCCCTTGCTGCAAATCGAGCGATAAACTCTTCTTCTTTAGCTAGCATATCGTCCTGGCGCTTCGCCGCAGCAATTAGCTGCTCAACGCGAATGGCCTTCTCTTTTTCGTAGAAATCGTAATTGCCGCCATAAGTGGTAATTGTTTTATGAGCCACCTCAACCACCTTGGTGACCAGTCGATTCATAAAATCGCGATCGTGGCTGGTCATCAGCAAAGCACCCTTAAATTGACTGAGCCACTCTTCAAGCCAAACAATCGACTCCAAATCCAAATGATTCGTCGGTTCATCCATCAACAAAACATCCGGGTTGAGGGCCAAAATCTTCGCTAGTGCAATCCTCATCTTCCAGCCACCGCTGAAACTTTCGGTAGGACGATGATAGTCGTCAGGGCCAATTCCTAAACCTGTCAGGATTTCAGCGGCTCGAGTATCCAGATCATAGCCACCTAAACGTTCAAACTCGGCCTGCACTTCGCCGTAGGTTTCTAAAAGCTTAGTCATTTCGTCATCACTCAGGGGTTCAACCGCTGAATCTTCAAGGCGTTTTTCTAGATTCTTAAGTTGAAGAGAAAGTCCAGGAAGCTTGCCAGCAGCGGACTTTACCTCTTCAAGGGCAGATCGCCCCCTCATGTCCTCGATATTCTGCGAGAAATAACCAATCACAGTCCGGTCCGACTTGGACAAGGTGCCATCAAAGCCTTCTTCACCAGTAATAATGCGAAAAATCGTCGTTTTGCCGGCTCCATTTGGGCCAACAAGGCCAATCTTTTCGCCATCATTGATCTGAAAAGAAGCGTTTTTATAAAGAATCTTACTGCCATATTGTTTAGTAATATTTGAGAAATGAATCATGTTCGCCAAGATAAGGGTTTTCAGGTTCAGAAGCAAGACAGCTGCTGAATAAAATACAGGTTTCACTTTTTTAAGGCGAAAGGGAGCAAAATAGACTAAATTGGTGTTTTCTTTTCGAAAGGTCTCCATGAATTCCGACTCCCCTACTCCGACCTCTATTCCCACACCGAACTCTTTCAGTGCCTTTGGCCTCAGTGCGCCCTTAATTAAGGCCATGGACGAGATGGGTTTTACCCAGCCAACGCCAATTCAAGAGCAGGCCTTGCCTCTTCTTCTTGGGCCCTCTCATGACTTTATTGGCCTTGCCTCTACCGGAACTGGAAAAACAGCGGCTTTTGGTATTCCGCTTATAGAAAAAATCGATTCCTCCCTAAAAAGCACTCAGGGATTGGTTCTGAGCCCAACTCGTGAATTGGCTCTGCAAGTGGCAGATCAGCTCCAAAAACTCGGAAAATACAAAAACATTCGTGTTGTCACCATCTATGGTGGCTCTAGTTACCGGACTCAAATTGAAGGAGTCAAAAGAGGTGCCCACATTGTTGTTGCAACTCCTGGGCGATTGGTTGATTTTTTAGAGCAAAAAGTCGTGCAACTCAAAGATGTCCAAACCTTAATTCTTGATGAGGCCGACGAGATGATCAGCATGGGATTTAAGGATGATCTTGAGTTCATACTCAAGCACACCCATCAAGACGAAAACGCAGGGGCCACAGCGCGTGCCGCCTGCCGGACTTGGTTATTCTCAGCAACAATGAGCCGCGATATTCGCAGGGTTGCTGACACTTATTTAGATTCGCCTGAAACAATCGAAGTCGCAAAAACCCAAGGTATGTCAGACTTGGTTAAACAGGTCTATTACACGGTCAAAGATGAACATAAAAATGAAGTCATCAGCCGCTTACTGCAAATCCACGATGACTTTCATGGCATCATTTTTTGCCAAACAAAAATGGAAGTCATTGAACTTGAAGAAAAACTTCAGAGGCGAGGCTTTGCTGTTGCCTCTCTTCATGGTGACAAACAACAAAAAGAACGAGAGATCACTCTCAAGAAATTCCGCACGGGCGAAGCCAAAGTTCTGGTTGCGACGGATGTCGCTGCCCGCGGCCTTGACGTTAAGGATCTTACTCACGTCATCAACCATTCTTTGCCTTGGGATGTTGAGTCCTACATCCACCGTATTGGACGAACCGGACGTAACGGCAAAGAAGGTATTGCGATCAGCTTGATCAATCCACGTCAGGTCAGCTCTTTGCGCCGCCTGCAAACCGTCACTCGAAAAAATCTCGAAAAGGGTAAAATCCCTTCTGCCGATGAAGTCGCGATGACTCGGCTTCAGAAGTTTATGTCTCAGCTTTCAGGTGTTTTCACCGGCGGACGTAAATTCCAAGTGGCACTTCAGATTTTTGAGGAACTTGTCGCGAAAGATGAGTCTGGTCTTTTGAACTCAGCTCCTCCAGAATTGCTAGCGCGAGTCATTACCGCTCTTCATCCCGATCTCCTAGCTGAAAAGGACTATGATTTGGACTTCTTAAAAGGGGCTCCGCTTGAAACGCGAAATCCCCGCGGCAATCGCGAGGGTCGCACTTTGAGTGGCGGTACTCGATCCTTCGATCGCAGAGATCGAGATAGTAGGCCTGTCCGAGGGGGAGAAAATAGAGACAGTCGCCCGCCTCGTCGTGATCGTTTCGAACCGAGTGCAGCGGCTGGTCGACCTCGCACGAGTGAGAATCGTGAGCGCTTCATGGCTTCCAATGAGGTCCGACCTCGCACTACAAGCAGCCAAGAGCGCTTTGGCCAACGCCGTGAACGCCCCGCCTTCAACCAAGAGGAGTCTTTCCCAAGAAAAGACCGCGGTCCGCGCTTTGACGGTTTTGAGTTTGGCGATGGCGGCGTCTCCAGCACTGGCGAAAAACGCAAACCTCGTACAGATCACCCTGGCATCAAGCGCCACCGAAGCGGCGGAGCAGCAACACCGAGCAAACGTCGATTTACAGACAATCCTTAGTTCTGTTACGATGGGCTATGACAGACACCCATTCACATAGTCATAGCCATTCGCACGGACACAGCCACGCACACAGCCATTCCGGCCCGCGTGACTATAACAAGGCTTTTGCTGTTGGTGTTGTTCTCAATCTCGCATTTGTCGCGATTGAGGCGACCTACGGTTTTGTTGCAAATTCTTTGGCTCTGATCGCAGATGCCGGGCACAACCTCAGTGATGTTGTTGGCTTAGCGCTTGCTTGGGCGGCGGTCTGGCTCTCAAGAAAAAAACCCACTCTTCGTTACACCTACGGACTTCGTCGATCCTCGATCTTGTCTGCACTTTTTAATTCAGTTCTTCTACTTGTCGTCGTCGGTGGCATCACCTGGGAGGCTGTTCGTCGCTTCTGGACGCCAGCAGAAGTTCAAACCGGCACAATGATGACCGTGGCCTTTATTGGCATCCTGATCAACTCCGCCACAGCACTCTTATTTGCCTCGGGGAGAAAAGCAGATCTCAATATTCGCGGAGCTTATTTGCATATGGCCGCGGACGCCTTGGTCTCGGTCGGAGTGGTCCTTGCCGGGCTTATTATCCAAACAACTCACCTCTTGTGGATAGATCCGATGGTCAGCATCGTAATATCCCTAGTTATCACTGTAGGAACGTGGGGACTGCTAAAGGATTCCTTAAATCTTGCTATGGACGCCGTTCCGGTGGGTGTTGATATTGCTGGCGTAAAAGACTACCTCGCTTCAATAGCCGGCGTCGATGAAGTTCACGACTTACATATTTGGGCGATGAGCACCACTGAAACCGCCTTGACTGTCCATCTGGTCATGCCCGGAAACTTTCACCGTGATGAGTTTTTAGCCAAAGTCAGCCAGGACCTCAAAGCTCGATTTCAGATCGATCACCCGACCATTCAAATTGAGGCGGGGGATTTAACGTCCTTTCAGTGCACTCTTAAGCCGGACGATGTAGTTTAAGAGCAGTCCTTGGTCTGGGTTTTAACAGCTCTGCAGGAGTCATTTTAGAAAAATCTTAATTGAACCGACGAGATAGCTATGAAATACCTCTTGTCCTTTTTACTGTTACTTCTACTTAGTTACCCTTGCCTGAAAAGTGGTATAGCTTTCGCTCAAGCACAATCAGCAGCTCAAGCTCCCGCCCCTACGCCCCAACCAGCTAAAGCAGTCCCAGCCCCGGCTTCATCAGCTGCTCAACCCAAGAATAAGAATCCCTTCTTACGAGCCATAGACTACTTATTCGGAGGTCCCAGCCCAAGTACCTTAAACAGAGCTCCTACACCGGAAAACTTTTTTGGAGGCCCCGGCCCAAGTAGCCCTCCGCCGGCATTGTCTCCTTATGACGCCGCCGCAGTTATGACCCAAGTCAACAGAGCCAATGATACCGTCAAAGCAGTCAGAGAACGTGATGAGAAGTGCTCCGAGTGCGAATTAAACAAAAGAGTCCAATCTACGGGAAATGATCGTGCCACCGAAATCGTCAGAAAGTTTAACGCCAAAGAAGCCAACATGGAGGGCGATCTCATTCCGCCAATTAAAGATGAAAACACCTCGGGAATTCGCTCAGCCATGTGCGGCTCTCGCACTGGAGGTTATGAAGTCTGCATCTTTAATGGCGAGGTGGTACCGGGCCGTTTTAAATTCAGTAGCGGCAACATTGAAAAAACATCTCGAGAGTGGAATTTCCACTTTGAAAACAAAGCTCGGCAAGATTTGGGATTTACAATTTTAGACTCAAAAAATGGCGTTGTCAGCACCACCAAAGAAAGTCATTTTATGATCTTCCCACGGCACAATCTTCCGAACATTCGCATTGAGGGAAAAAATCAAATTGTCACTCTCCCTAACGGCGAAACGATAATTTATGATGTAAGCAGTAAAAAAATCACTGGCGGGGTCTTTAGCGAAGACAAAGTCTATAGGGGCGAAGGAGTTCTCATTAGAGCGGATCAAACTGGCGATGACGGCCGCTTCGCCAAAAAAGGCAACACCATGGCAACCATTACGAAAAAGGGGAAGACCTGCAGTGTTCCCAAAAAAGAGCTGTGGCCGGATCAATCTCAAAGCTCTGCCCTGCACTTCAAATATGCTAACGACGTCGAGTTTGATAAATATCTTAAAAAACGGTGCAAATTCGGTCTCTAGCCTTTAAGGGATTAGAACTGCCCCAATAAATTGTTCCTAGAGGCCCCAGCAAGGGGCTTTTTTATTATCCAAAACCCAAAAATTTCCTCAAATGTTTTCTTATTTTCTTATCTGCCTAGAGTGCTGTGAACACTACACCACTATGGAATCCTGTGCAACGCAGCCTTCTCTCCTAGATTGTTATAAAAACAATAGATCTCTAAATGCTTCTGCAAATTCTCCTTCAGCTTCGTCGTGCACCACGACCTCCGCGTTAGCCTTCGGATATTCGCACGCAGCTTTGCACACCGCTGATTAAGTACAAACATCGGATCATAGGTCTGCTTCTGATACTTTTCGTGAAGCCTGTCCCTGTGACGCTCCTTCTCTGAGCGATTAAAGACCTTGTGCTCAACCCCGGAAAAAATTCCTGAACGTACTTCCTATAACTAGGCTTCGCATCAGATCTGATCTCCTGCGGCCTTAAGCCCTTTAACTCTGTGAAACACTGCTTTAAAATATCTTCTCTCTCATCTTTTCTGGGACCGTACTTATCGTACGAGACTTTTGCGAGTCTCCCCTTTGGCGGCGCCACTGCGACTTGGCTCTTTAGGATCTTGTACCCCTCATCCACAAATAACAAAACACTCAGGGGCTTTAGCTTTGTGTGCTCGATCGTCTCAAGTTCATCAAAGTAGAGTTGCCCAAGCTCTAAGGGGTTAGTGGCCTTAAGCGAAGAAATATACTGATGGATCCAAAGGAACTTAGCTTCGACGGTGTTTTTAGAGATCCTGAGGGTTCTTGCGATTCCCCTCATGGGCATACCCTCGCAAAGGAGCTGAAAGATGACTCGGTTGAGTTGAGGCTTTTTCTGGTAATAGGTGGGGCTGAAACTTCTAGAGGAGAGGGTTTTACCGCAGGCCTTGCACTGAAATCTTCGGACTTTTTGGTGGTTTCTGAGGATACGGAAGAAGCCTTTTTTTATGAAAACTCCTCCTGGAAGTGTGTGATGGAGGCATGAGGAGTTGCTGCAGAGTTTGGGTGAGTAGGACATGATATGAGCTCGAAGCAAGGAGCGGTCCTCAGCGGCATCTGCTTACGATTGAGATGGACTACGGTGGGTTCGGGATATCGGATGATGAGGATTGGGTTTTAGATAATAAAAAAGCCCCTTACTGGGGCTTCTGGGCACAATATATTGGGGCAGTTTTTAAGGGATTAGATTCTTTTTCAGCAAACGAACTCCATCATCCTCTATGGAAATCAGACGTTTCTTGTAAAGACCTCCAAGGGCCATTTTGTATTTCTTTTTACTAACGCCGAAAAGATCATAAATTTCTTCTGGAGACGTTTTCTCGTGAATTTGCAAAAACCCACCTTCTGATTTTAGAACTTCAAGAATTTTCTCTCCGAGATCTTGAGCGCCCTTACTCCCTACCGGTTGCAGAATTAAATCGATTTTTCCATCGTCGCGAATTTTCTTTATATAACCAGGCAAGCGTTGGCCGTAAAATATGTCCTGAAAAACTTCGTTTTTGTAGATCACGCCAATATGTCGGCCATTGATAATCGCTTTAAATCCCAAATCCGTTTTGCCAACGATAAAGAGCTCTACCTTTTGCTCCACCTTATAATCCGCAGGACTTTTTTCTGTGTGGCGATCCAGCCTCATCGAAGATGCTATTCTTTGACTTTTATCGATGTAAACGAAAACAGCCACGTTTTGCCCAGGACTTAAATTTCGAGACTGCTCAGCAAACGGCAAGAATAAATTCTTTGGCAGCCCCCATTCTAGAAAGGCCCCCACTGAATTCACCGAGACAACCTTTAAAAGAGCAAAGTCACCAACCTTGGCCAAAGGAGTTTCTGTCGTTGCTATCAAACGATCTTCGGAGTCATAAAAAACAAAAACCTCAAGCTCATCTCCGACATCGGCTCCTTCAGGAACATAGCGTTTGGGTAAAAGGATATCAGACTCCTCCGTCCCCTCTCCCCCAGCCAAAAAAACACCGATTTCAACTCTGCGAACGACTTTTAAAAGGTTTACATTGCCAATTTTTACCATCAGGCAAAGATACCCCGAATTCATGATAAAATCTATTAGCTAATTTTCAGGTCTCTGGTAAAACGATCTTAGTCTTTTCCAAGGGGCTTTCACTTTGACAAATTTTGACTTCAAATCACTAGAACTTTTGCCCGAATTGACCGCTGTTCTTGCTGAACTCGGCTTTGCAACGCCAACGCCTATTCAGCTTCAAAGTCTTCCACACCTCTTGGCAGGAAAAGATCTTATTGGGCAGTCCCAGACTGGCAGCGGAAAAACTGCCACTTTTGCTCTGCCCATTCTAAACACAATTGATTTATCCAAAAACCTTCAGGCTTTGATTCTTTGCCCGACTCGAGAACTTGCCACCCAAGTAGTATCAGAGGTTCGCAAACTCGGACGCAAGAGAGAAGGCCTCAAAACACTCAGTCTTGTCGGCGGCCAACCTGTCCGCGAGCAAGCAGAGTCGCTGGCCAATGGAATCCATATTGCCGTAGGAACTCCCGGCCGAATTTTGGATTTAATTGAAAGAAACAAAATAGATCTCAGCTCCATCGCGACGCTCGTTCTCGACGAAGCAGACAAAATGCTCGAGTTAGGTTTCGAGGCCGAGTTAAAATCTTTGATCAAGCACCTTCCGCAAAAACGCCAGACGGTTCTTTTTTCTGCAACTTTTCCAGAATCAATAGAATTATTGAGTCGTAGTTATCAAAAAAATCCTCTAAAGATAGTTATTGAAAACTCCTCGGAGTCCAAAATACCCGATATCGAGCAGTGGGTTTATGAATCTGAACCTGAAAATAAAATAAATACCTTGTTGCGGATTCTGCAACAGCACCCGGCCGAATCTATCCTGATTTTTTGCAATATGAAAAATTCAGTCAATGAGATCGCCGCAAAGCTCTCGGAGCAAAAAGCCAGCAGTGCCGCACTCCACGGGGATTTAGAACAGCGAGCTAGAGACAAGGTCATGACTCTTTTTCGAAATGGCAGCTATCGAGTTTTGGTGGCAACAGATATCGCAGCAAGAGGACTAGACATTGACGATCTAGAGCTAGTCATCAATTTTGATTTGCCTCAGCAGCTGGAGGTCTATGTCCATCGCATTGGCAGAACTGGCCGGGCCGGCAAAAAAGGTGTTTCGATTTCTATAGCAACACCTCGAGATGGCATGCGACTTTTTGAGATTGAAAAGATCACCGGTGGCAAGTTTTTGCGGCAAACCCTGGGTTTTAAAAATCAATTTGGGCTCAGCAAGGATCTTCGTGTCGCTAAAATGCAAACGCTTTTGATCTCTGGCGGTCGTAAAGACAAATTGCGACCTGGCGATATCTTGGGCGCTCTCACTAACGCCCCCAATGCCCTCGATGCAAAACATATTGGAAAAATATCTATCCAAGACAATGAATCTTATATTGCAATTTCTTCTGACTTTGCGAGCACGGCCTTTGAAAAGCTACGCATGGGAAAAATTAAGGGCAAAAAATTTCAAGTCAAACTTATAAAATAAATGCCATTTTTCAACGAAAGAGCTTTAACTTCTTGCTACTTAAAAGCGTCCATATTAAATACTCCCCTTAACCTGACCTCTTCCTATCAAAGTTCTCTCTAGCTTAGCCCGATAAAGAAAAAGGAGTTGCTCTTCGACTTCTGGTCCTTCTATAGCCCCAAGAGCTTTGGCAATCGCCTGCAACGTCGCCATCCCTTCGGGTTTCGATTCAAGCCTCAAGGAGTGAATTTCTAAGGGAGCCTCGCCGATCTTAACACGGGAAATACTTTTTAATTCATGATGTCGATAATGAACCTTGCTGGCTTGGCGCCAATTTCCATCCGGGACTATTAACTGAATGGGCCGTGAATCTTGACTGACAAAGTCTTTAGTCAACTCAACAGCGTCGTCGGAAGGATAAAACAACAGAGTTCTATACTCTGGTTTTAAGAGATCAGATAGATCTAGCACCTCACGTCCCTGTCCCCGAACCCGCATCTCACTGTTGGTCAAAGCTTTTATTGCTAGGCGGCCCGTATTTGTTGTGCGCTTTAATTCTTTGGCATGCACGACCAGACAAAGCCGAGTGCGAAGGGTCAGCCTTGGAACAAGTCCACAGAGACAAAGACTGCGATTTAAAAAACACTCTGGACAAGGGTCTTTGGTTTTTCTTTTTCTCTGACGAGGTTCAAAGGCACACATCGCTTCAGTTCTACTCTGTCCCCGGCCTCGGGCACAAGGCGAAAGGAATTAATACTCTAAAAAAACAATTTGAATGTCAGGCAAAATTTCGGTATTGAATTCGCATGACAAAAAATACTTTCCCCCCAGTTCCTTCTAAAAATTATGGTGAAATCACAGGTCCCGTTGTCTTGATTGGCTTTGGCTCGATCGGCAGAGGCATTCTTCCTTTGCTTGAAAGACACTTTAAAGTCTCAAAAGAGAAAATCAGCGTCATCGACCCGAGCGATCGCGATCGCAAACTTCTCGACGAGCGAGGAATTCGCTTTATCCACCTGGGCTTGACTGAAAAAAACTACAAAGACACTCTTCGCCCCCTCCTTCAAGATGGATCAGGAACTGGCTTTTGCATCAATCTCTCTGTCGATGTTTCGTCTATGGACGTCATGAAATTTTGTCGGGACCTCGATGCTCACTACATTGATACCGTCGTCGAACCTTGGGCTGGGTTCTATTTTGATGAGTCGAAGGGAGCCGCAGCTCGTTCAAACTACGCCCTGAGAGAGACTCTTCTCGAAGAAAAGAGAAACAATCCTGGCGGCATCACCGCTGTTTCCTGTTGCGGCGCAAATCCAGGAATGGTTTCTTGGTTTGTAAAACAAGCTCTCATTAATCTGGCAACAGACTTGAAAATGCAATTTGAACCTCCCACAACCCGGCAAGACTGGGCGAAACTCATGCAAAAAGTTGGTGTCAAAGGTATTCATATCGCTGAACGTGACACCCAGCGATCTCGAATGCAAAAACCGATGAACAACTTCGTGAATACCTGGTCGGTAGATGGATTTATCTGCGAAGGCCTTCAGCCTGCTGAGCTTGGCTGGGGAACTCACGAAACCTGGATGCCAAAAAATGGTCGTCGTCACGATTCTGGCTGCCAGGCCGCGATCTACCTTCAACAACCAGGAGCAAATACAAAAGTTAGAACTTGGTGCCCAACTCCGGGACCACAATATGGCCGTCTTGTCACACACAACGAGGCCATCTCGATAGCTGACTACTTTACTGTCGGCTCAGGTGCCAATGCGGAATACCGTCCCACGTGCCACTATGCCTACCATCCAGCAAATGATGCCATTCTTTCTCTCGAAGAAATGTTCGGGCGGGGCGGCGTGCGCCAACCTGAACAACATATTTTAGATGAAAATGAAATCATGGATGGCATCGACGAATTGGGTGTACTTCTTTATGGCCATCAAAAAAATGCATATTGGTACGGATCACAACTAAGTATCGAAGAGACCCGCCACCTGGCTCCCTATCAAAATGCGACAGGTCTGCAAGTTTCATCAGCCGTTATCGCCGGCATTGCTTGGGCACTTGAGAACCCGAAAGCCGGAATTGTCGAAGCGGACGAAATGGATTACAAAAGATGCCTCGAGTTTCAATTACCTTATTTAGGCCCGGTCAAGGGATTCTATACAGATTGGACTCCTCTCGAAGGACGACCTGGTCTCTTTCCAGAAGAGATCAACACGCAAGATCCGTGGCAGTTTAGAAATATTTTAGTTACCAACGAATAAGAAGTGGTGCCGCATGTATTGCGGTATCAGTTGTGGCATCTATTTTGGCATTTGTTTCGGCATCTGTTGTTGCTAAATTTCTTCTCTGATTTTTTTCATCACAGAAGGAATTTGTTTCGTCGAAATCGGCGCAATAAAAACAGCATCATCTCCAGCAATCGTGCCCAAAACTCCAAGACTGTCTTTGTGACTGTCTATATGTCTTGCCATCAAGCTCGCAGAGCCCGGAGTTGTCTGCATAACGATCAGATTTTCATTGGCTTGAATATCAATCAGTAAACCGGCAAGCGAAGGTCCCAAAGGTTGTGAAGGAGACGGCACCTCTTCTGACAAACGATAAACAATTTCTCCGTTTGTATTCGTCGCTTTGATGGCTCCAATACGACGCAGATCACGAGAGATCGTACTCTGATTAACGTCGAACTTCTTTCTTTTCAGGGCCTTGACCAGGTCCTCTTGAGTACTGCTCGCTCCCTCGCGAATTAACTGACGTAATATAGAAAGTCGTTCCTGGGAGTCATTTTTTACTTCGTGATTGAGTTGCATCCGCCCACACCCTTCGTCAACTGAGAACTCTCATCCACAAGAAGAGTTCCCAGGCTAATTCCATCAGCAAATTGACTAGCAAATCCTGCATTTAACACTCGTACCTTTTGAATTCCAGCCTCGAGGGCCGCAAGCATCGTCATGGCTTTTGTGTACATCCCCCCGGAAATCACTTGTCTCGAAATCAAGTCATGAATCAAGGTTGGCGTCGCCAGATCAATCAATTGTTTATTTTGATCAAG
Source organism: Pseudobdellovibrionaceae bacterium (assembly GCA_016719575.1). Lineage (GTDB taxonomy): Bacteria > Bdellovibrionota > Bdellovibrionia > Bdellovibrionales > Bdellovibrionaceae > JACMRP01. The sequence goes on from JADJYV010000013.1 coordinate 485,724, forward strand.
AATTCCATTCTGATCTGTCAAAAAGATCAACTGCTCGGCCTTCAAAGCGATCGCTATTTTAACGGCAGCCCAATCGGCATTGATGTTGTATTTTTCTCCGTGACGGCCAAAACCAATCGGCGCAATCACTGAAATGGGATTGTCCGTCCGCCCAAGGACCTCATTAATGACTTCAACATGGACTTTTTCTACCGATCCCACTTGTAAAAGCTCTTCACTAGAACGCACGCATTGTAAAATGTGATCAGAAGCTCCCGACAAACTTAGTGCCGGAATATTTGCAGCCTTCAGGACATCCACCACCATGGTGTTAATTTTGCCAGCGAGAACACTTTCAATCACTTCCATCATTTCGGGAGTGGTTTGGCGTTGGCCGTTGATGAACTGCCATTCAATTCCTCTTCGAGTAAGTTCTTGATTGATAGCTGGTCCACCACCATGGACGAGCACCACATCAAACTTTTTAGCGCGAAGTTTTTGAATCAAGCCAACCAATTCTTGCAAAGTTCCGAGATTTTGCAAAGAAGCTCCGCCGAGCTTGAGAACTATTTTTGATTTCACGAATACTCCGTATTAATATCAACATATTTTCTAGACAAATCACACCCCCAGGCCACAGCAGAATAGGGGCCAGATTTTAGATCGACTTCAATTTTGACCAAGACTTGTTTTAAAAGAACTTTGACCTCATCTTTTGAAAAAACCACGGGCTGACCTTTTTCAAAAATCAAAATTCCTTGCAAATAAAGACTCATCTGCTCCAACTGCCGTTCAGGCACTTGTTCGGCTCCTAATCTTGCCAAGATACGTCCCCAGTTGGGATCTTCACCATGAATGGCTGTTTTTATGAGAGGAGAAAGCGTCACTCCGCGGGCTGCCCGTTTTGCAAGAGCAAGATCATCGGCCCCTTTAATTTCAACTTCGATCAACTTGGTGGCACCTTCACCATCAGCAGCGATTGATTTTGCCAAAAAAATCGCTACTCTTTCCACCGCCGCTTCAAATTTTTTTAAATCTGTATCGGTTTTGACTTCTATGCCAGAGGCTCCGTTTGCCATCAAAAAACAACAGTCATTGGTGGAAGAATCCCCATCAACACTGATCATATTAAAGCTGACATCCGAAACTTTTTTAACCAATTCGGCGGCATAAGTCTTTGTCACCTTTGCATCCGTTAATAGATACCCCAACATCGTCGCCATATTGGGGTGAATCATCCCCGATCCCTTGCTGATGCCCGTAATTCGCACTGTTCCGCCAGAAAGTTCTACTGTATCAGTGACCGTTTTTGGAACAAGATCGGTCGTCAATATTGCCGTTGCAAAGCTCTCCGCACTGTCATTGGCCCGCTGAACAAGTTCGGGAATCGCAGGTAAAATCTTATCAGTGTCTAGCTGGACGCCAATAACTCCAGTGCTCGCAACTAAAATCTGGCTCGTCTCACACCCCAAATTTTTTGCTGCTGCTGAAACCATCATCATATTTTTCTCGATGCCTTCAGCCCCCGTTGCCGCATTCGCCTGTCCGGAGTTTGTAAAAATGGCCCGAATGTTCTCTGCAGGAAGCAAGTTTTGGCAATACCTTACAGGAGCCGCCTTGCACTCATTTTGAGTAAAAACTCCAGCCGTAACAGCTGGTATCTCTGAAATTAAAATTCCAATATCAGGACGATAACGGCGAACGCCGCAGTTGACTCCGCTAGCAAGAAATCCCTTCGGTAGTGGAGTGCGATGCACCCCAGGTCCTGGCGTCATGTGAGTGCCTCCAAATGATTAAGCCCCGTATTTATAGGAAATCCAAAAAGAGCATTGAAGTTCTCTATCGCCTGGCTTGCCGCACCCTTTAATAGATTATCAATGCTGGAAAAAATGTAGACCTTCTGACCAACAACTTCGTAAGCGACGTGAGTGTTGCCAGTCCCGACAACCTTTTTAAGAGAAAGAAGCTCCGGAGTTTTTTGCACGTTGCCAAATTTGAGTAAAGGATAGTCCCCATAAGCTCTTCGAAAGGCCCCGTCTATATCTTCGCTGGTTTTACCAACTTTGAGTTGAGCGTAGATTCCGGTGATAATCCCGCGCCGCACGGGCAAAAGCGAGGTCGTCAGGTGAGCCTCTAGCTGTTTTCCACTAAAGGCCTCGATATTTTCAATAATCTCGGGATAATGTTGATGCCGTCCGACCTTATAAGGCAGGCACTCACCATCGACCTCTGCAAATAGCTGACTTTCAGAAGCTTTTTTCCCTGCGCCGGTCGTTCCTGACTTGGCGTCAATAACAACACTGTCTTCGAAAATGAGGTTTTCTTTCAGGAGGGGGATCAAGGCCAGTGAAATTGCCGTAGCATAACAACCGGGATTCGCTATGAGCTTTGCATTCTCACTTGGAGTTGCCCACGGCAAAAGACCGTAGTGAGCTTGACCAAGCAAAGTTCTCTGGGTGTGCTCAAAACCATACCATTTTTCGTACTCACTTTTTTTCAACCGAAAGGCTCCACTCAAATCGATCACCCTGCGACCGGCTTCAAGGACTTTTGGAGCCAGCTCCATCGACACCTCAGCCGGAGTTGCAAAAAAAACAACATCCGTCAAATGCTCTAATAAGTTAGAAGCCGGCCCACAGCTCACCTTCGCCGCTGACTCCGTTGACAAATGACTTGAGAGTTTAAAATCAGCGGAAGCAAAACAAAAATCCAAGCTGGCAGAGGGGTGACTCAGCAGCAGCCGAGCCAGTTCGAGCCCCGAATAGCCGCGGGCCCCAACGATCGAGCAGGAAACTTTATTTTTCTGGGACAAATCCGCGTTCGAATATTTATGCATTTGCATTGCATATTTATGAAAAATTAAATGGGGGTCAAGAATTTTATTTTGCATAAAATTTATTTGTCCCGCATAAGTACGACTCCGAAAGTGCTTACGTCAGGAGCTCGCTCATGAAATTTCGTTTTCCAATTGTAATCATCGATGAGGATTTTCATTCAAAAAATGCTAGCGGATCAGGCATTCGCACACTCGCGGCAGCAATCGAAAAAGAGGGATTCGAAGCCTTAGGAGTCACTTGCTACGGCGATCTCTCAAGTTTTGCACAACAACAAAGCAGGGCCTCCGCCTTTGTGCTTTCAATTGATGATGAAGAATTTTCCGGAATTACCGAAGGACAGGTCGAAAAGACTTTGAGCACTTTGCGCACGTTTATCGAAGAGATCCGCTTTAAAAATGCTGAAATCCCCATCTTTCTCTACGGAGAAACTCGCACCTCACGACATATCCCCAATGATATTTTGCGAGAACTCCATGGTTTTATCCACATGCATGAAGACACTCCCGAGTTTGTCGCCAAGTACATTCTGCGAGAGGCACGATCCTACCTCGATTCTATCGCTCCCCCGTTTTTCCGGGCCCTTTTAAACTACGCCCAAAATGGTTCCTATTCTTGGCACTGTCCTGGACATTCTGGCGGCGTGGCGTTTTTAAAGTCCCCTGTCGGGCAAATGTTTCATCAGTTTTTTGGCGAGAATATGCTCAGGGCCGACGTTTGCAACGCCGTCGATGAACTAGGGCAATTGCTCGACCACACGGGGCCGGTCGCCGCTTCAGAGAAAAATGCTGCAAGGATATTTAATGCCGATCATTTGTTTTTTGTAACCAATGGCACATCGACTTCAAACAAAATTGTCTGGCACTCCACCGTAGGACCTGATGATATTGTGATCGTCGATCGGAACTGTCACAAGTCCAATCTTCATGCAATCATGATGACGGGAGCCGTTCCTGTCTTTCTAACTCCGACCAGGAATCATTACGGTATCATCGGCCCCATACCGCGAGAAGAGTTTACTCAAGAGAGTATTCAAAGAAAAATTAACAACAACCCGTTTATCAAAGACAAAAGTAAAAAACCAAGAATCCTCACTCTCACACAAAGCACTTATGACGGCGTTAGCTACAATGTCGAGACGATAAAAAGCTTACTTGATGGAAAGGTCGAAGTCCTCCATTTCGATGAAGCTTGGCTACCGCACGCCGCCTTTCATGATTTCTACAAGAACATGCACGCCATCGGAAAAGATCGCGTGAAAACAAAACACTCGATGATTTTTTCAACTCAGTCCACTCACAAACTATTGGCTGGCCTTAGTCAGGCTTCACAAATCTTGGTCAGCGAGTCTGAAACTAAAAAACTCAATCGCCCTATCTTCAACGAAGCCTACTTAATGCACACTTCGACCAGTCCACAATACTCAATTATTGCCTCTTGCGACGTTGCCGCAGCAATGATGGAGGCCCCTGGAGGCCCCGCACTCGTCGAAGAGAGCATTACTGAAGCCTTGGATTTTCGCCGAGCCATGCGCAAAGTCGATGAGGAGTGGGGTAAGGACTGGTGGTTCAAGGTGTGGGGGCCAGATCACCTCAATGAAGACAGTATTGGCAATCAACAAGATTGGATGCTCAGACCCAACGAAACCTGGCATGGCTTCGGCAACCTCGCCGAGAATTTCAACATGCTCGATCCTATCAAGGCAACCATCATCACTCCAGGCCTTGGAGTGAATGGAGAGTTTACTGAAAATGGAATTCCCGCGACGTTGGTAACAAAATATCTAGCCGAGCGCGGAGTCATTGTTGAAAAATGTGGCCTCTACTCATTTTTTATAATGTTCACCATTGGCATTACCAAAGGACGCTGGAACACGCTCCTAGCAGCCCTTCAGCAATTCAAAGACGACTATGATAAGAACCAGCCTCTTTGGAAAGTCCTTCCTCGCTTTGTGGCTCAAAATCTTCGCTACGAATCCATCGGCTTAAAAGACCTTTGTCAACAGCTTCATGATGCCTATAAACTCCATGATGTCGCCCGCATGACTACCGAAATGTATCTCTCGGACATGGTCCCTGCAATGAAACCAGCCGATGCTTTTGCTCGGATGGCCCATGAAGAAATCGAGCGAGTTGAAATCGATCACCTTGAAGGCAAGATCACGGCAGTCCTTTTAACTCCCTATCCACCGGGGATACCACTTTTGATTCCGGGAGAACGATTTAACAAAGCTATTGTGGATTATCTTAAATTCGCCCGGGATTTTAATCAAAAATATCCAGGCTTCGAAACCGATATTCATGGCCTGGTGTCCACACAGGACGGTGGTCATCGTAAATACTTTGTCGATTGTGTGAAGTAAAAAGGGAAAGGCCCCGGAGTGGGGGGACTCCAAGGCCTTTATTGGGGGTTATTCAAATTTGGTCCAGCCTCGCTCTTAACGACTTCCTTCGACTGGAACTGGAGTCGACGCCGTGACTCCCTTTACAACTGTAGAAGCAGGAGGGACTGTGTGTGCGAGCAGACCTTTCCCAGGTCTATTTAAACAGCTCGCAGAGGCGGCAGAAGAGAAAACCATGATGACGGCGGCGGTGATGGTAAGTTTAAATTGTTTCATCTGATCTCTCCTCGTTGCGTATACAAACACCTACTGCGAGCAGCGTGCCAATATAGGCGAATCAACCTGAGATTGCGTCAACGAGACTTCGATAGTTTACGAAATCCAGTTTCTCAAGTCGAGACAACTCTCGATCAAGAGCCGAAAAGGGCGTTACGGTGTCTGAAAACTAATCGCAGCGAACACACATTCTTTTGTTTTTTGGTAGGGAGTCTTGACAAGATCAGATTCAAGTTCGATGCTATTGGCAACATATGCGCCAATTCGTTTTACTTATTCTTTTTGCTTCGTTTTCTTTGAGTACGATCTCGATGGCGTCTCTCGGCCATGGCAGTTGGTGCTCTTCTAAATCCGAGAGCATTTCAACTCGAGCGCATTGTTCACACTCACACGTTGAAAGTCAGAACGAAGACTCCACTTCGACTCGTCACGCTAAATCACACGATTCGCGTTTTCGCTCCGACTGCTGCAATCCAATTATTCTCGGATCAATTCAGAGGCCACTTCCTGTTATTGAAATTGCCTCTATTAACTATTTGGACGAATATGTAATTTTCAAGCCCGACCCTAGCCTAGAAGCCCCTTTCCAACCTCCTCGATCTTAATTAACTTTTCACTTCTTTCATTGCTAAAAACTCTCCTCTCCGCATGGAGGTCATTTTGCTGAATTCAATAATTCGCTTTGCTTTGAACCATCGACTTCTCGTTGTTGCCCTCACCGCCATGCTCGTGGTCTATGGGGTGCTCACCCTTGGTCAATTGCCAATCGATGTTTTTCCGGATATCTCAAAGCCAACAGTCACCATAATGACCGAGTCCCACGGCATGGCTCCCGAAGAAGTCGAAATGCGAGTGACCTTTCCAATCGAAAGTTATCTCAACGGTCTTCCTGGAGTTGAAAGAATTCGCTCCCAATCAGGAATCGGCCTCTCCGCCATTTATGTTGAGTTTGATTGGGGCACCGACATCTACCGGAATCGCCAATTGGTGCAAGAAAAGCTCAACCTCGCAAAAGAGCATCTCCCTAAAGATATCACCCCGATCATGGGACCCATCGGCTCACTTATGGGGCAAATTCAACAAATTTCAGTCACAACGGAATCGGATAAACTCAGCCCGATGGAACTGCGCAGTGTTGCTGAGTGGGTGCTAAGACCAAGGCTCATGACGATCCCTGGCGTTTCACAAGTGATCTCTATTGGTGGCGGTTTAAAACAGTATCAGATTCTTATTTCTGCAGAAAAAATCAATCGTTTCCAAATTTCTATCGAGCAAATCGACAAAGAACTTTCTCAAATCAGCCAAAATACCACCGGGGGATTTTTAGAAAAAGAAGGCCAAGAGTTCTTGGTGCGAAACATCGGCATCGTCAATGATGTTGACGACATTAAAAAAACCCTTGTTGGTCTTCATTTTGGAAGACCCGTTTTGGTGAGCGATATTGCCGAAGTCAAAGAGGCTCCCCGACTAAAACGCGGAGACGGCAGTTTCAACGGAAAGCCTTCCGTCGTTATGACCATTCAAAAACAACCCGGTGCTGACACCGTTACGATCACAAAAGCGATAGATAAAGCGATTGAAGAACTCCGCCCCGCTCTCCCCGCAGGAATTGTCGTCAATCCAGACGTCTTCAAGCAAGCGAATTTTATTGAAGATTCGATCCGTGGCATTCAAGGCAAACTCAAGACTGGAACGGTCCTGGTCTTTGTTATTCTATTTATTTTTCTTGCCAACCTGAGAATGTCCATCATCACCCTGACTGCGATCCCGGTTTCCTTTCTCGTCACAGTCATTGTTTTTAAACTTTTCGGAATGAGCGTCAACACAATGACCCTTGGAGGCCTCGCTATTGCGATTGGAGAGCTTGTTGACGACTCCATCGTCGACGTCGAAAATGTTTTCAGGCGACTAAGAGAAAATGCCCAAAATGCAAATCCCCGCTCCATTCTAAGAGTCATCTACGAGGCCTCTTCCGAGGTTCGCAACTCCATTGTTCTAGCAACCATCATCATTGCCCTTGTCTTTTTGCCACTATTTAATCTAACTGGTCTCGAAGGACGATTGTTTGCCCCCCTCGGTATTGCGTACTTGACGGCTTTGATGGCCTCTCTGATTGTTTCCCTCACTTTGACTCCCGTTCTTTGTTCCTATTTTTTACGCGGAAAAACTGTCGCCCACAAGGACACCAACTTCGTTCAATTTTTAAAAAATTATGATCGTGTCATTCTTAATTGGGCTCTCCCGAGGGCAAACACAGTCTTGAGCGCCTCATTGATAATGTTAATTCTATCCCTTTTGCTTATTCCTTTTATGGGAAGAGACTTTTTGCCAAAATTTAATGAGGGGACCGCTATGATTTCTATCGTTGCCCGTCCCGGCATCAGCTTGACTGAGTCAAACAAGCTTGGCGCCCGCGCAGAGGCCATTCTTCTTGCAACTCCCGAGGTCAAATCAACATCCAGAAGAACGGGACGAGCCGAACTCGACGAGCACGCCGCCGGGGTCAACGTCAGCGAAATTGATGTTGACTTCAAACCTGATGGCCGCCCCCGTGAAAAAGTTTTGAATGACATTCGAACTCAATTAAAATCTGAACTTCCAGGGGTCGGTGTCAACATCGGTCAACCAATTTCTCATTTAATTGATCATATGCTTTCGGGTGTTAGCGCCGCTCTTGCAATTAAAATTTTCGGTCCTGACTTGACAACTCTTCGGGAAAAATCAATAGAACTCCAAGAGGCCATCAAAGACACAAAAGGTCTTGTCGATTTGCGTATTGAACAACAAGGCCTCATTCCCCAAGTAAAAGTTCAAGTTCTACGCGAAGAAGCCGCTCAATTTGGCCTGAATCCCGGAGAAATTACAAAACTCCTTGAGGCCGCACTCAATGGTGAAGCTGTTGCACAAGTCATCGAAGAGAATCGTATTTATGACGTTTTTTTTCAGTTTGATGAAAGCTCTCGAGGTTCCATCAAACAAATGGAGAACACGGTTCTAAAGATCATGCCCGATGGAAAAAAAATCTTACTCAGAGATGTCGCCGATGTCTACGAAACAACTGGCCCCAACGAAATCAATCGCGAAAACAGCCAACGGCGCATGGTCATCAGCGGCAATGTCAGTGGCCGCGATCTTGGCGGTCTTGTTCAAGAAATTCAAAGAAAAGTCCAAGAAAAAGTCTTACTTCCCGAAGGTTACTACATCATCTATGGGGGGCAGTTTGAGAGTCAACAAGCCGCCACTCGGAAAATTATTTTTTTCGGATTGATTTCAATTCTGGGCATCGCCTTCGTTCTCTTTAATCACTTTCGCTCATCCGCCATCACCGCACAAATCATGGCCACTATTCCACTTGCATTTATTGGCGGGATTGTTCTTTTGTTTTTCGCTGATCGCTCTATCACCGTCGCAAGTCTGGTCGGCTTTATCACTCTCTGCGGCATGGCTTCTCGCAACAGCATTATGATGATTTCACATTACCTTCACCTTATGAATCATGAGGGTGAGAAATTTACCAAAGAAATGATTATCAGAGGCTCCCAAGAACGCCTCGTCCCAGTTATGATGACGGCCTTGGTTGCCTCCCTCGCGCTCTTGCCGTTGGTCTTCTCTCGCGGCCAATCAGGAAGTGAAGTTTTGCACCCTGTGGCCGTGGTTATAGTCGGCGGCCTTCTTAGTTCGACACTACTAGATATTATTGTGACACCCACTTTGTTTTATCGCTTCGGTCGAAAGTCAGCTGAAGCCTATGTCACTCAAGATAAGAATCAGGAGACAGTCTAATGAAACGACAGCCATTTCTATTTATGTTATTACTATTGCTCGTGGGCCCTACGTCACAAGCTCATGAGGGGCATGATCACGATGGGCCTGCCGCAATTCAGGCACCAAAAGGCGGAGTTATAAAGTCACTTAAAAAGTCCTTTATTGAAGTTGTCTCTAAAGGAAAAAATATCAAAATCTATATCTACGACAGTGAAATAAAACCCAAATCAACCTCCGGTTTTAAACTGTCTGCGAAGGCAGTACTTCCCCGGACTAAAAAACAGGAGCCCCTTGTGCTGACCGCCCAGGATACTTTTTATGAAGCCAGCTATGATGCCAAAGGCCTTCATCGATACACACTCGAACTCTTAGTTAAAGACCCTGAATCAGATGGCGACAACAAGCTCAGTTTCACCATTGAATCAAAAAGATAGGAACTGGCTATGAACAAAAAAATTTTGGTCATTCTAATTGGCACCTGTGTTTTTATGGGCCCCACAGCTTTTGCAGAGCCGCTGCAAATCACTTTCGACAACTTGAAAAGTCTTTTGACTGAAAGAAGTTCAAGAATTCAAACTGCCCGACTTGAGAAAGAAGCGGCCACTGCCCGCGAAGGAAATCTTGGCAGATCCTTTCTTCCGACCCTCGAAGTTCAGGGTGCCCAAGAGACTTCCCAAACAGGCTCGGACGTGGCAAAAACTCACCCTGTGGTGAGTACTGAACTCAGGGTGAATCTCTTCAATGGTGGCCGTGACCAAATTGAGTCTGAAATCCGAAAAATAACCACGGAAGCGCGAACAACTCAAGAGCTACGCACCCTCTCTGAGGAACTCCAAGAGGCGAGAAAACTTTTTTGGGAGATTGTCTCAATTCAAGAACGAGAAAACCTTATCGCCGCAATGATCAAGATCAATTCGCAGAACCTCCAGGCCGCAGAAAAGAGAATTCGCAACGGCGTGGCCACCGAATCTGATCGAGTTGAGTTTGAGATTAAGTCCATTGACCTCTCTCGAAGTCTTGCCGAATTCAAACTTCAATTCGCCGCAAGAAAAAGAGAATTTTTAGTTTTAATGGGAATGGATAACAGCACCGAGTTGCACTTTCCCAAAGAGCTTCTTCATAGTCACGACCTCGAAACTATGCTTAAATACGACACTCAAGATCATAAATTTCTCTACCGTGAGTACGAAATTCAGAGCCAAACGAAAGCTCTCGCTGCAAAAAGCCAGCGACGTGCTTGGTGGCCACAATTGGATGCCTATGCCGCCTATAAATCAGGCCCAGAGTCTTTATCGGACACCAAAAAAGAAGCGATCATCGGCCTTAGGATGACAATGAACTTTGCCAGCACACAAGAAGCAGCCCAAGAGGCAATCGCCCTTGAAAAAGAAGCCACTGCAGCCACTCACCTTACGACGTTGAAACGCCAAGAAATTGACATGCATATCAAAAATGAAATTGAAGCTCTTCGTTTTTTACACGAGCAAGTTCGCGACTCCGAAGCAAATATTGCACGCGCAGAAAAGTACTATCAGTTAACTCAGTCAGAATATTCTCGCGGCGTTAAAAATTCACCTGACGTGCTTGGTGCCTCCGAAAGACTCTTTGAGACAAAAGTTAAACGAATTGAAATTATTCAAGCTTTTCAAATTTCAAAATCGCATCTTTTATCAAAAATTGGTCGGTAAAAAAATTTAAAGAAAAATGAATAATTTTTAACTATTTTAATTTTGTCGACAAATAAATGAAAATTTCATTTTGAGATTCGCAAACAATATTCAAGATGTTTGGCTTTTATTGATGATTTATTTTTGGACCCTTCTTTGCATTAGATCACGTCAAGTTACTGAAATTAGACATTTCATTTTTTTGAACTTGGAGATTCGATCATGTTGCAAATTAATACACCACAGGCTCTGTTGTCTTTCTTTGCTCTGTTGTTTCTAACAACAGCATGTTCAGAAGCTAATCTACAATTCGCCTCAGAACCCGTCGCTTGCCAAACTCCGGATTCTTCGGCCAAGTTCGGGGTCAATCCAGGACCTGTTATTTTATTTCCAACAGCAGATACGGTCGTTTCTGGAACCGTTACCGTCACTGGAAGCTGTGTTAGTGGTGTTCCAGTGTTTATCGAAGAGATTTCTGGAAAAACCACGCCTGTGGATTGTAATCAAAATGTATTTAGAGCCGACGTTGTTCTTTCTGATGGTGATGGTATCAAAGATCTTTCGGTATCACAAAAGACAGCTTCCGATGGTACAAACATTGTCGATCGCATGTGTTTTCTAAAAGACACGATGCCACCTGTAGTAAATATTGTTGATAGCAATACAGCCCAAAGCACAAACTCCTCGACCTCTGTTGTTTCAGGAACCTGCGAAGCGGGATTACCCGTAGCTCTTGCGGGTCCCGGTCTTTCAGCTCCTGTAACAACAACCTGCCCTGACGGAACGTTCTCAGTTGCTGTCCAGCTCAATCCAGGCGAGGGTACAAAAAATATTATTGGCACCCAGGTCGATCGCGCAGGAAATCAAGGCTTAGACTCAACAGCGGTCCGTATCGATACCTCTGCGCCACTAGTAAGAATCACTTCTGCCGTTCCGGCGGTAACAAATCTTTCAAGTCTCGTGGTTTCTGGAACCTGCGAAGCGGGACTTCCTTTAGAGATCGGTAATTTTCGCGCAACAACAGCGCCGGCTGTTTCATGCCCAAGTGGAACTTTTACTGCAAATATTCCACTCCCAGCTGCAGATGGCCTCGCAACTCTTCGCGTTTTCCAAGTAGATAATGCCGGCAATATGGGATTTGACTCAAGAAATACCATAAAAGACACCGTTGCCCCCGCCATAACTATTTCATTGCCCCTCGCCAATGCTTACCTGAACCCGACCAGTACTTTTTCTGGAAGCTGTGAAACCGGCCTTTCTGTTGAACTGTCTGGGACTGCCTTGAGCTCTGCAAGATCTGTGAATTGCACCTCAGGACAATGGACATTAACAAGCTCCATCACCTCAGGTCAGGGTGCTAAAACGCTTATTGCCAGCCAAACCGATGGTGCTGGAAATATTGGTCAATCTCAAAGGTCCTTTCTTGTCGACACTGTCGCTCCGGTCTTGGCCTTCACCAGCCCAGCGTCAAACAGTTACATCGGCGCAAGCTTTAACGTGACGGGAACCTGCGAATCTAGCTTAACAGTGCAACTTTCTGGCGCAGGAATCTTACCCTCGACATCGACAGCTTGTACAAACGGAGTCTTCTCTGCACTCCTTAATACCTCTGCCTTGGATGGTACAAAAACTGTGACCGCGTCGCAAACAGATGCTGCTGGAAATACAGGATCTGCTTCGAGAAATTTTTTACGCGACAGCCTAGCGCCGCGCTTGACCATTGACTCTCCAGCTAACGGTTCATATGTCGGTGCAAACATAAATCTATCTGGAACCTGCGAAGCTGGCTTAACAGTTAACCTCTCTGGCACTGGTCTTTCTACGACAAGTTCTGTCACTTGCTCTAGCTCTGGAACTTACGCATCAACTGTTTCTTTAAGTGCCGGAGATGGCAACAAAGCCATATTAGCAACCGAAACCGACGCCGCTGGCAATGCAAGCTCCGCCAATGGAAACTACCTGAGAGACACAACAGCACCTCTCGTTGCAATCACCTCCCCTGTTGCAAACACGATCGGTCAAACAGGTTTAACTGTTGCTGGAACCTGTGAAGCGGGACTTAATGTCACTCTTGCAGGATCTGGTGTTGCAACATCTGTCATCGTGGCTTGCAGCTCGAGCGGTTTGTTCACGGGGACAATTGCCTTTACCGCTGGCAACGGCACAAAACTTGTGACTGCATCCCAAACTGATGCCGCCGGTAATACAGGATCTGATTCTCGAAGCTTTATCAGCGATCTCACCCCTCCTACAATTACAATCACTGCACCTGCAGCCAATAGTTACTTGCCTACAAGCTTTACCGTTCAAGGAGCTTGCGAAGTGGGACTCGTCGTCGTCGTGGGGGGAGCGGGGTTAGCAGCTGATGTCAGTGTCCCTTGCTCGGGCGGTGCTTACTCTGCAAATGTCAACGTTTCTGCGGGTGAGGGTTCAAAGCTGGTAACCGCAAAACAGACAGACGCTGTAGGAAATACTGCAACAGCTTCGAGGACCTTCCTTCGCGATACCGTGGCGCCTCTACTCACAATCACCTCTCCAGCAAATGGAACATCCGCAAGAGGGACAATTCAATTGGTCGGAACCTGCGAATCAGGTCTCACCGTGTCTTTCTCTGGCCCTGGCCTCTCTACTGCAAGTTCCGTCACTTGTTCTGCCGGATCTTACACAGCGAATTTGACCTTCAGTGCAAATGACGGTGCAAAAACAATCAACGTAAGCGAAACCGATGCCGCTGGCAACACCACACAGGTTTCAGGCACTTACAACAATGATATGACTCCTCCAACCATTGCCATCACTTCTCCCGCTGCAAACACCTCTGCCCAGAATGGATTAACCATTGATGGAACTTGTGAGGCCGGTCTCAATGTCACCCTTGCAGGATCTGGAGTTGCAACCCCTGTGACCGTTGCTTGCAGCTCGAGCGGTTTATTCACGGGGACTATTGCCTTTAGCTCTGGAAGCGGAGTCAAAGCCGTCACTGCTTCACAAACAGATGCCGTTGGCAATACCGGCACGAGCTCTCGCAACTTTGTTCGTGATCTTACTGCTCCGACTGTGACAATCTCCTCTCCTGTTGCGGGCAGTTACTTACCTTCAAACTTCACCGTCCAAGGTTCTTGTGAAACAGGACTGACCGTCTCTATTGCCGGGGCTGGCATAAGCAATGCCACAACAGCTAGCTGCACGGCAGGGGCCTACTCAGCAAGCGTGAGTGTCTCGTCTGGTGATGGAACAAAAAACATCACAGCACAGCAAACGGATCTCGCTGGCAATATTGGGCTTGCATCGCAAAATTATCTCCGCGATACGGCGGCTCCGATTCTCGCAATCACCTCTCCAACCACCGGCTCAAGTGTGCCGGCTTCAGTGAGTATTGTCGGCACTTGCGAAACTGGGCGCACCGTCAGCCTCAGCGGTGATATCACCGCCGCAAGCGGAGCTTGTACTTCAGGCGGATTTAATATTTCAGTCACTTTCAGTGCGGGCTTAGGAACAAAAAACGTTCAAGCATCGCAAACGGACCTCGCAGGAAATGTAGGCCAAGCAACTGCTCAATACACAAGGGATTCAAATGGAGCTTCAGAAACTTTCATCAGTGATGCTTCCTTTGGAAAAATTGACATTCTATTTATAGATGACAACTCGGCGTCAATGGATCCAAATCAAGCTTCTTTGGGAGCCAAGTTTTCTGGTTTTGCTTCAGAATTGCTAAATATTGACTGGCAAATCGGTATCACCACAACTGACTGTAGCACAGGACCTTATGGAATTTGTGGATCATTGTTGCCAATGACAGGAACTGGAAATAAAATACTGACTCCATCCGTGGCAAACTATCAAACAGTTTTCAACAATTCTATACGACGTCCAGAGACTGTGGGCTGTCTAAGCACTGGCACTTGTCCATCCGGAAATAGCGAACCTCTTCTTTCTGCAACAACAGCTATGAACAAATACAATACTGACAACAACGGCTTCTTTCGCACAAATTCAGATCTGGCCATTGTTATCTTAAGTGATGCCGATGAAAGACAAACCGGAGGCGCGACCTATGCCAACAGACCCACAGAACTTGTGTCTGCATTTAATAGCATCTGGCCAAGTGGAAAAAAACTGAAAGTCTATAGCATCATCGTTCAACCAAATGATGCCACTTGCCTCGCAACAATGAAAGCCGGCAGCAATGGATTTAGTTTCTATGGGACCCTTGTCGACCAGACCGTCAATCTCACGAACGGTATTAGTACCAGCATTTGTGCGCCAGACTATAGTGTTACTTTAAAAAGCATTGGTGAAAGCGTTCGAACTTTAACAAACTCGGTGGCTCTGGCCCATACACCTGTTGCAGGCTCTGTGATGGTCACCTTTACGCCCAACCAAAGCATTACTTATAAAGTGATTGGCAACCGAGTCGTCTTTGATTCTCCACCTTCAGTAGGTACTCAGATCAAAGTAGACTACCAATATTAATCAAGATCGAAAGGAGCATCTCAATTTGAGACGCTCCTTTTTTCAAGCCTCCGCAAGGAGCGCTCATTTTTGTCATTTGGAGGCTCTGGGCTGATTTCGGCTCAGCAGATGTCTTTTTTTTCTACAAAATAAACAACTTTATGCACAAAATAGGTGCAGTTCGCCCATGGCACACCGGTTGCTCTACTAAATAAGTAAGCTGGAGGCGAATGTATATGAATAGCTATAAAAAGTATTTCAATGGATTGGTTCAAGGATTAGTAATTTTAGGTTTCGGACTCAACATGATTGGGTGCTCAAAAGATGGAGGTTCCGGCGCAGATGCCGAAGTCCAAACCACCGTCGAAGTGCCATCAACAACTCAAGACCCAAACACAGCAACTTACAAAAACCCACATCGCTGCGATAAAATTGGAAAAAACTGCTACAAAGAAACTTTCGAACAACCGGTCACTAACACCAGTGCGGTCGATGTTCTCTTTGTCGTACAAACTTCAAATTCCCTTGTGCCAGAGCGACAAGCCATCGTAGCAGGCATAGATGAGTTTATTCAAACTCTCCCTGCAAACTCCGACTTCAATATTGCGGTGATGCTTTCACATGGAAGCACCTCAGCCTATTCTGGAAAGCTATTTCAAGCGGCCTCTGAGCCAATTGTTTTAAAATCATCACAAATGACAAATGCACAAATTCAATCCTACTTGGACATGAAACTTGCGCAGGTAGCGACAGATCCAGACTCTGGCGGCGGAGAAGAGGGCCTGTTCAGTTTATTCAATGGCATCACAACCCCTGCCCTTTTAGCAGCCTCTCAAGCTCAGGATTTCTTTAGACCTCAGGCGGCTCTGGCGGTTGTCTTCGTCTCAGATAGACGCGATATTTGCGCCATTGTTCCAGCTGGTGTTCCCGCTGAAACAGATCCAGTAAAAATAGATGCAAGAATTCGTGATTGTGAAGGACTTACTGCGGCTGGCCTCACCAACCGTCTGCATGTGCTCAAGGGCAGCTTGCCAGTCCAAGTCTCTGCGATCACTTATGTTGACTCTCCAGCCCCTGCCGGAAACGAAATCGGTTATGGACATACTGACATGGTCGCGCTCAATGCCGGAGTTGCAATCGACATCGCCAACGATGACATTGCTTCAGGCCTGGCTTCAATTGCAGAACTCAGCGGTCAGCAAATGGAAGTTCAATACGAATTCACTCTTAAATACGCAAATGTTGATCCAAACAAATTGATTGTCACAGTAAACGGTCAACAGGTTCCTTACACACTCGATGGCAACACTGTAACCATCACTTCAGAAATTCCCGCTGGTGCCGTTGTCGTGATTGCCTACTGCGTGAAAAAAATCAAAAAAGATGACTGTGACCACTCTCATCACCACAAGTGTAAGGACAAAAAGAATGATTGCGACCGCTGTCACCACCACAAACACAAGCACAAGTGGTGGGACTCCCACGGAAAAAAGGGCCACTGCAAACCAAAAAGCCACAACAAATAATCTGACCTCGCTATAAATCAGAAAAAAAAGACAAAGCCCCTCGCGGCTTTGTCTCTTTTTTAAGAAGCATCCAATTCTAAAGTCGACAGCGAAGAAATTACTCGAGGCCACCTCTTCGCTTTGCATCCTCTAATTTTTTCCGTAGTTCATTTTCATTGTTTAAATCCAATGGACGAACTGCCCTCACTAACTCATCAATGGTGTCTTTATTACATTTAAAATCTTCTCTCTCAAAAATATCGACGAGCACCTTTGAATCTAACGACAATACTTTGTGAGTTGCATAACCAACATTGTTATGCGTTTTTCTTCTGTAACCAAAGTTATCTCCATTGCAAACCATTTCGTGGTCTTTTAACGTCTCAGCCACTTCAGCCTTATAATATTTTCCAGCGGCAATCGCTACCCCTGCAAGACCTAGAAGACCGGCCGCGACGAATCCCGCCGCATGTG
Source organism: Pseudobdellovibrionaceae bacterium (assembly GCA_016719575.1). Lineage (GTDB taxonomy): Bacteria > Bdellovibrionota > Bdellovibrionia > Bdellovibrionales > Bdellovibrionaceae > JACMRP01. The sequence goes on from JADJYV010000013.1 coordinate 503,017, forward strand.
CCACTGGCAAAAAGCTAAAACCTGACGTTTGGCCCCTCTTCTCCTGATCGAGAACTTGCTTTAGAAAGACGTCCAAAGGCTTACCGAGTGGACGATAGACATTGCCATTGATAGAAAAGCTGCGATCGGGAAAGAAGATCATTTTGCTACCGCCGAAAGTAACGGCATCACCCTTGACTTTCGTAGGTGGCATTTTCTCATTTAAATTAATGCCCGCTTTAACGAAAAGTTCTCTCGAGTCAGCAATTTCACCATCGGTATAATACCCCTGTATAAAATTAATTAATTCATCACCTGATTTATGGCCATTCAAAAAAGAAGCTGCTGATTGCGCAGCAAACCCAGGGTCAATCTTTCGAACGCCAGAACCAAACGCCGAAAGACTTGTCGAAACGACCATCCAAAATGCCAAAAAAAGTTTCATAGGCTCCATAAGATCCCCCACTATCTAGTGTTTAAAGTGTATAATGAACCGAACTAGAGTTGAATGATCCCTCTAAGAATAAAGACCGTGGTCCAGGTGGAGCTGGCTTGCTGCAAGCTTTGCCCGTAAATTTCTGTAAAACGAAATAAAATACACACTGGGGCATTTCGACCCAAACTAAAAATGGCACCTAACTTATTGAAATACTTAGTCTTGTTTTAATTCAGAAGAATATTATAGGGCCCCATTATTTTGTTGGTGATTTAAATTCTGCCTTCGAATACAACACTTGCCTGAGAGTTCACTATAAGAAGGGGGAGTTTAATGAAACATGTTCTATTTTTTCTAGTACTTACAATTGGGGTTTCAACTTGGGCGAAAAATCCGTCTGTTTGCGGAGCTGGAAATACTCAGAATCTCGAATTCTGCCAGAGAATGAAACATCTTCGAGCGACCTCGAACTTAGTCGATTCTCAGCGTATTCTGATGAATGTAGATTATGATTTTTTGGGTCAGCTAGCGACTAGTCTTGATAACAATGCCCAAACTTTAATTCAATTAGCACCCGCCTCGCTGCAAAATCATACAGCTGGACTTCAAAAAATTCAGATGATGGCTCAAGAAATGGGACGACTTGCAGAACTGAAAAATCCCAATGCAATGGTCGTGGCCAACAATTTCAGACGTCAGTGTTTAAACTGTCATAATTCAAACAATCCAGACCCCAATATTATTTGGAACGAAATATTTTCGTTTAACTGGGAAAAAGTGACTCGTGACTGCAGCACTGAAAATCGCAATCCCTACCTTTGTATTTCGATGAATGCCCTTGGCTCCAACTTGAATCACGTAGTAACAGCATATGTGGCAAATATTCAGGACTACAGCGTGACTGCAAGTGTCGCAAATGAAATCGTTCGAATTTTAAGAAAGCTCAAAACTCTCAACTTCAGTCATTTTACTGAAGAAAATCGTGCTTTTGCAGAACAAAGCGCACTCAATGTCATTCAATTAGCGAATGCAAAAGATCCAAACACATTTGATATGGCTAGAAACCTAAATCAGGCATGTATGCAATGCCACAACTCTATCGTGGTCAATGAGATCCGACAGCCACAGCATGCATTTAGCACCAAAACTAACTGGCTAACGAAGTAAAAACGGGACTCTTTAGATGACGATGGCTTAGGAGCAATTCCTAAGCCTTTTTTTTGTTTCCAAAATGTGCTGATTTCAAAATACCTTTGCAACAATGCTAAAATTTAAGAGCCGAAACGTCCCTGCTAACTTTTACGAGGTTGGGACAATTTTTCTCAAAAATTCCTCAAAATGAATTAATCAAAGGATTCTTTTGGTAATCATTTTGCAGCATATTACCATTAGCTGTGGGAGGTATGATGAAAAGTTCAATAGGAGAAAGCATGACAAGAGAGCCTGTTATGATTGGCGCGCAGGTCTCGATTCGAGAAGCACAAGAAGTTTTTCATATGTGGGGAATGCGCCATCTTCCGGTTACCAACAACGACAATGAATTGATCGGAATTGTATCAGAGCGGGATATTGCAAAAGCCTACGCAGGGGGCCTGAAGGGCACTACAACCGTTTCAGAAATTATGACAGAAGATCCCTATAAAGTTCTTCCCCACACTCCTCTTGGAGAGGTGGCCCAGTGTATGGCCGAAAATAAGTATGGTTGTGCAATAGTTGTGGACGTGTCTATGCACGTGAAAGGTATTTTCACAACCACCGACGCCCTTTTCATTTTGGCTAAGATGCTACATGGGCCAAATGATACCAATTACAAACTGCTTAAAATTGAAGACTATATTCAAAGTTATAAAATAGCTTAAAAACTGAGACCCTAATAAAGGTTGATGGCTTAGGGGTTACCACCCTAAGCCAAAAATGCTTCGCAGAAAATTATCTACTTAAACGCGGGAATCCCCGTGATATGATGGCCGAGGATCAAGCGATGGATGTCCTCGGTCCCTTCATAGGTATTAACACTTTCAAGGTTGAGCATGTGGCGACCACATTGATATTCATAGGTGATTCCACTTGCGCCCAAAATATCACGAGTAATGCGGGCGTGCTTGAGAGCATTTGATACATTCTTCATCTTCGCCATCGAAATATGAGCTGGATCCGCCTGGTCTTTGTCCTTCAGTCTTCCGACATGCAAAGCCAGTAGTTGCCCCAAGGTAATGTCAGTAAACATCTCAACAAGCTTTGCCTGAACCAACTGAAAACTTGCAATCGGTTTATCAAATTGAATTCTTGTTTTGCTATAGTTCAGAGCCTCATCGTAGCAAGCCATAGAGGCGCCCAAGGCTCCCCAAGAAATACCAAAACGAGCATTATTTAAGCATGAAAAAGGACCTTTTAGCCCAACAACCTCTAGCATTTGCGAAGCTGGCACTCGGCAATCTTCAAAAATGAGTTCACTTGTCACAGAAGCCTTCAGAGAAAATTTCTTTTCGATATTACGAACAGAAAATCCCTTAAGATCTCTATCAACAATAAAACCACGGATTTTATTTTCGTCGTCCTTTGCCCAAACAATCGCCAAACCTGCGACACCGCCGTTGGTAATCCACATTTTGGAGCCATTCAAAACGTAATGAGAGCCCTCTTTTCGAGCCTTTGTAATCATGCCTCCCGGATTTGAACCAAAATCGGGCTCTGTCAAACCGAAACATCCAATCAACTCTCCGGCAGCCATTTTAGGAAGGTATTTTTGTTTGTGCTCCTCAGTCCCAAAGGCCGAAATTGGATACATACACAGGGCCCCCTGAACACTCACAAAACTGCGAATCCCCGAGTCCCCTCTCTCTAGCTCTTGCATAATCAAACCGTAGGAGGTGTAGTTGATACCGGCACAGCCATAACCTTTGATCGTCGCTCCGAAAGTCCCCATCTCTGCTAATTGCGGAATCAATTCCGTCGGAAAGGTTCCATTTTCATAATGGGTGGCAATCGATGGCATTATTTCTTTTGTTACAAATTCACGCACCGAGTCCCTTATCATTCGCTCTTCGCTCGATAACTGTTCGTCGATATTAAGAAAATCAATGCCTTCAAAAGCTTTCATGGCGCAACCCTCCAAAAGCAGCCTACAACGCGGATGCTTTCTTACGCAAGTAGAAATGACAGTTGTCAAAACAGGAGTTTTAATACGGCAATGTCAAATTCGAAAAACACAGTCTCCATCAATGATTTTGTTATTTGCATCGCCACTGTCAATGGCTCGGGAAGTCAGTCCGCAAATAATATTTTACTAAAAACCCTCTTTCGTATGGGCATCCCCGTCGGCGGAAAAAATGTCTTTCCCTCGAATATTGCGGGTCTACCAACTTGGTTCTGGATCAGAGCCTCAGAAAAGGGATACCTTGGGAGAAGAAAAGAAGCTGACCTCGTCGTCGCCATGAATCCCCAAACATTAGCTGAAGACCAGAAAACAGTAAAATCTGGAGGCTATTTCATCTATAGCAGCGACGCTGGATTACTCAATGAAAGTGCAAAACGCACCGACATACACTACCTTGGAATACCATTTAAAAACCTGGTGGATCAGGCGACGGATCAGGGAAAAATCAAAAAAATGCTCATCAACATTATTTATGTTGGTGCCTTGACCAACTTATTGAAGCTTGACAAAGACATCGTCTTAAAATCCCTCAAAGATCAATTCGGCAATAAAGAATCCGTGCTCGCGCCGAATCTCAAGGGTTTCGAAGCTGGTTTTAATTGGGTCGATGAAAATCGCAACCAAATATTCAAATCACCCACAGAGTTTCCACTTCGAGCCCAAACTCTCTCGCAAACAAAAAAATATGTCCTCATGGATGGAAACACGGCTGCAGCACTCGGCTCAATATTTGGCGGCTGCTCCTTTGTCTCTTGGTACCCCATAACCCCCTCCTCCTCGTTGATCGAAAATTTCATTAAATTCGCCGACGAACTCCGCACCACAGAAAATGGCAAAAAGAAGTTCGCTGCAATCCAAGCCGAAGATGAGCTCGCCGCAATTTGCATGGTGCTTGGAGCTGGTTGGACTGGGGCCAGAGCTATGACCGCCAGCAGTGGGCCGGGCATCAGCCTCATGAGCGAGACTGCAGGTTACGCCTATTATGCAGAAATCCCCTGCGTCGTTTGGGACGTCCAGCGCGTAGGCCCTTCGACAGGAATGCCCACTCGGACTGCCCAGGGAGATATCCTATCAGCTTTATACCTATCCCATGGCGACACCAAACACCCTCTGCTTCTTCCTGGAAATATCAAAGAGTGTTTCGACTTTGGACAACACTCATTTGATTTAGCAGAGCGTTTACAGCAATTGGTCTTTGTAATGAGTGACTTAGACCTAGGCATGAATTTATGGATGCAAGAAGCCTGGGAGTACCCCACCAAGCCTTATGATCGCGGCAAGGTTTTGAGTGAAGCCGATCTTGATAAAATGCCCGTCTTCAGTCGCTATCTTGAAACAGATGGGGATGCGATTGCACCACGAACCCTCCCTGGTACAAAAAAGTTAAATGCCGCCTACTTCACTCGTGGCAGTGGACATAATGCGAAGGGCCTTTATACCGAAAGCTCCTCTGAGTACCAAGACGTCGTGGATAGACTCTCAAGAAAATGGCAGACAGCTAAACAGTATGTCCCGCAGCCAATTGTTGATGACAAAAAGAACAAACTCGGGATTATTGCCTATGGCTCGACCGACACTCCCATGACAGAGGCAAGGGCTATTCTGAACACACTGGGAATGAAAACAGATTATCTGCGATTGCGGGCCCTCCCCTTTGTCGATCAAGTAAAAGCGTTTATTGAAAACCACGATGCAGTGTTCGTTATAGAGCAGAATCGCGATGGACAAATGGCGCAGTTGCTGACGACCGAGTATCCCGAACTCGCAACCAAATTAATCTCTATTCGTCATTATGATGGCTCGCCCATGACAGCTGAAGATATTTTCGAGCCTCTTCTGAAATATGGCCGAGAAAAAAGATTCACTTCTGAGGTGTTAGCATGAGTAGCGAAATTCAACCAGCCACCAATGCCGTTGGCTTAACTAAAAAAGATTATTCCGGCAGTGCCTCTACCCTGTGTGTCGGCTGCGGTCACGATTTGATTTCAAACCATGTCATCTCAGCATGCTATCAAAGTGGTATTCACCCTTTTCAACTGGCGAAAATGTCGGGTATTGGCTGCTCTTCGAAAATCCCCGCCTACTTTATTTCAAAATCATTTTCATTCAACTCTATGCATGGAAGAATGGCCCCAGTTACGACCGGAGCCAAGATCTGCAATAGCGACCTTACAATGCTCGGGATCAGCGGCGATGGCGATACCGCGAGCATCGGTATCGGCGGCTTCATTCATCTGATTAGGCGCAATTTACCCGTTTGTTATATTGTCGCCAACAATGGAGTCTACGGACTAACTAAGGGGCAATTTTCTTCAACAGCAGACAAGGGAGCCAAACAAAAAGGTGGTGCTCATAATCCATTCGAAACCATTGACCTCTGCACCCTGGCCCTCGAACTCGGCTGTACATTTGTGGCAAGATCTTTTTCTGGAGATGCCAAACAATTAGTGCCATTGATTCAAGCCGCTTTGAAACACAAAGGCACCGCCTTTATTGATGTCTTTTCGCCATGTATTGCCTTCAATAACCACGACGGATCCACAAAAAGTTATAACTACATCAAGGCTCACGATACTGTTTTGCAAGAGCTCGGCTACTTCGCCCCTCAGCAGGAGATTTTGGCAGATTACAACGAAGGAACAAAAGAGCTCATTGATTTGCCAGATGGATCAAAAATTCTATTGAACAAAATCGATTCACGCCTACACAACCTTCATAATAGAATCGATGCGATGAAGGTCCTAACTGAAGCTCGGCATAATGGCGAAATTCTAACTGGTTTGTTTTATATTGATGAAACTCAGCCAAGCCTCATTGACACACTCAGCCTAACAGAAAAACCGCTCAGCTTTTTGACGGAGGCTGATTTGAAACCTACAACTGTTCAGTTTCAAAATGTAATGTCGCGATTTTCTTAATCGCTAAAACCGACAGACCGGTCTACTTGCCCTCGTCTGCCATTGTCGCATAGAGAATCAATTCACTCAGGGGCTCCTTATCTAGATTCACCGCGAGTTGGCCGCGATATTTTTGACCAAGGACGCGGATCTCATAAGACCCCGCACTGAGTCTGCGCGAAAATCCAAATGTACCGCCGGGTTCGGTGCTGATTCTCGCAACCTCACTCCATTTATTTTTTTGTTTTCTGAAGAGTCCAACTTGCACGTTACTCAAAGGAGCCGGTACCTCACCTTGCAAAAGCACTTTTCCTTCTAAGGCATAAGTCGGAGCTCTGCCAATAGAATCCTGAACCATTTGATTTGACCCCATGGGGGCCATAGGAAGAATAACCAGAGTCGGTGAATCGTTTACTGCTTTTTCTTTCGACGTGCAGGATAGCAAAAATATTAACACAAAAGCCGAAAGTAATTTAACGAGATATTCCATTTTCACATTGGACCTCCAATTGCAAAGGGCAGTCACTATTCAGTCTAAATGAGCCTTCACTCTTAATTCCAAAGACGGGCTCAGCCCCGTTGTTATCCACTTTACAGTTTTATCTTTACCAATAAATACGATCGTTGGAGTTCCCTGGACACGAAAAAAATCTGCAATCTTTCCAATCGGGTCGACCCCAATTTTGAATTGATAGTTTTTTTCTCGGGCTACACTTTCAACCAAACTCTTTTCTTCTCGCACAGAAATGGCCAAAACAGACTCGGATTTGATTTCATTATTCAAAATCAATCGATTCAACCGAGCGAGTTCTAAACTGCAGGGGCCGCACCAAGTCGCCCAAAAAACCACAACATAAGAACTCTGCATACGGTCAGAATCAAAGATGTCACCACTCAAAGTCTCGAGCTGAAAAGAATTCACACCGCGGCCTTGCATCTGAAAATGCCTGTAAAACTCTGGCGCCCTTTGATAGGCCAACAGCACCAAAATCAGGACCAAGCTGCCGTTAAAAATCCAGTTAAGCCACTTTTTTACAGTGATAAAATAACCCTTTCAAGATCTCGCTCCACGGTCTCTAGTAGAGCGCCCCCAGAAACATCCTTTAACAAGTCCAACATCTTTTTTGGTCTCACGGCTTCAACAATAACTTTGCCGTGAGTCAGCTCCCGCACAACAATATTACAGGGAATGAGCAATGCCACATCCGTCGATTGCTTAAACGCCTCCAGTGCCAATTTTGGATTGCAGGCCCCAAGAACGACAGTACGACCAATCGTTTCATTCAGTTTCTCTTTTATTTTTTGATCAAAATCAATGCGAGTCAAAACCCCAAATCCTATCGGCTGAATCGCCGCTATGACCTTTTCGCAAATCTGCTCTACTGTACCTAGGACCTCTTTTTTAAAAGCCAAATCATTCATGCCCCCTCCAAGCAATCATAGTCTCATAGACTGACCTCGAATAGAAAACAAAAAGACTGTCTAACCAGTAGACAGCTTTGTCGTCTTTTCAACGCGTGGTTAAAACTCTAGAAATATTCAAAACCTATCGTTAAATTATTTACACGCGAGGTGTCGAACAATGAGTCCGTGGAATGTCTTCAGTCGGATAATTTTAGCAGTTCTAGTTGTTCTGAGTCTTAAATCTGCAAATGCGCAGTCGCTTGAACCATCAGCGACCTCGTGTCAATTTTACCGAGATTTGCAATCTGAGTATGCTTGCCCTCAATCTAACTACCTCCAGGAGGCAGAACTGCTCTGTGAGAAGTACTTAAAAATGGAACCAGAGTTGAATGAAGAAATACAGGGGTTTTTTCCGGGCATCCGATTCTGCTTGCAAGATCGCTTGCGAGAGAAGTTAGGATCCCAATTTTGTGCCAATTTACACGAAATAAGCATTGAATCTCATGTCAGTTGTTATACCGAGAATGGCTTTTGCGACCTAAGCCTTAGAAGTAAATTTATTCTTGCTTGGATTACTTGGAAAAAAGTCTTTACGTCGCCTTGGCGCGAGACTGGTCAACGAATCAACCAGTCCTGCCAACATCAAATCGATTAACGAATACTTATCGCTCTGAAGACAACATGTGACCAGGAGTCTCATATCGCTCGAGGCGCTTGAACAGCTCTTCGCGACCCGGTCCTTTACCAATGATGGCTTGGACATCATCAAGCGCTTTAAACATCAATGCCAAGCGTTTTTCATCAAGGCCTACAATCTTCTTTTTTAATTTAGTAATCTCAGAAGCTTTATAGTCTGGCTTTGCCAATGTTGCAAAAAGAAGAGATTTGCTCTGGCCAATTTCACGACGGATACTCATAGACTCTGTATAAACACGAGAGTAAGTCTCACGCAATTTATCTTGCTTCGCCGGCTCTAAACCTTCGATCGTCGAAAATGCTTGAGCTGCACGTGCTAAAATTTGCTCTGGGGTGTCCGCGGGCGGCTGAGCCTGAACTTGTGTAGCGACCGTCGTTTCTTCTTTTTTCTCGGCAGAGCCACACGCAGCAATCAAAATAAAAACAGGCAGAATTGCCATTTTAACAATATTATTTTTCATAAAGATCTCCTTTGGTAGATTTTAATATTTCTCAGGACACTTGATACTAAGACGTTCAAGCCGTTTGTCAACTTAAGGCAGGGAAGATCTTTACTACTGCATTTTTACTGCGGAGCAAAAATAGCCAAACAACCTTTAGACTTCCCACTTCACTTGGCAGAAAATGCCAAAACTATGGAACATCTCCTTCTCACAATGCCCCTTTGGGCCATCTTGCTTTTATTGCTGATTTTTTTACCCCTTTGTATTTGGATGGGGTATAAAATTGCTGACCTGTGCGATCGCTTTGGCGCTGGATTCTCTATCACCGAAGCCATCCCGACTTCGATTCTCGGTGTGCATGCACTTTTGGTTGGATTTACATTTTCAATGGCGATCTCGCGTTATGAAGCCAGAAGAGAACTCGTTGTCAAAGAGGCGAATGCGATAGGCACTGCCTACCTACGAACTAAAACGCTGCCGGCCCCCTACGATCGCAGTTCCCAAGCGTTGCTTTTAAGCTACTTAGAAAGGAATGTTCAGTTTGGCGCAATGACATACAGCCATGAAGATCTTCGCGAGACATTGCTCGATCTTAACAGGCATCAAGAAAGACTATGGAAAGTAGCTCAGGAAATGACAACAAAGTTTCGCGGCCCCATTGAAGCCTTGTATCTGTCTGCACTCAATGAAGCGTTTGATATCAGAAACGAGCGATTACGAGCTTTGCAAAACAAGTTGCCAGCGAGTGTATTAATTATTCTTCTTATCACCTTATCCATTTCGATCATCAGTCTTGGTTTCGCTGAAAGAGTGTCACAACGGAAGGCTGGTCTGTGGGTTTTTTTACTTTCGGTCGTTTTTGCTATAGCAATCACGCTCATTATTGATTTGGATCGCCCCCGACTAGGCCTTATCAGAATCTCCCAAGCCCCGATGAACGAACTCTACGAATCACTCCGCCTCGAAGATGAATCTCAGACAAAGTAGTTATGCTCTTGGGTTCTCTTAACTCCGCAATTCCGCTAACGATGACCACTGTGATTCCCACTCTTTCCTAGGTGTTTCAGCGGGAGCTCATAACGAATAAGATTTCCCTTCTTCTTTTTTCGTTGAGCAAGCAATTTAAGCGTGCCACTTTTCATCAAGTCGACCTCTTTGGAAAATTCGCAAATATAAAAATTCGACGAGGGCTGGCATTTCGCTTTTTCGAATTGTTTACGTTTTTCAAAGGTCATCACAAGACTCGAGTCTTTGGTGGTAGGGTTTTTCCAGTTCATGTCGAGTAAATAAACGTGAAGCTTCTGCTCGTCTATGGGAACAATTTCAGTATGAAAAGCACCTGGCATTCGAATATATCCCCCGTGGGGTCCGGGCTTGTCTTCACCATGTGCGAATGCGAAATCCAAAGAAAGCACCAGTGTCAGAAAAACTTGCATCAGAGCAAGTAGAGTCTTAATGAATTTCATAAATCAAAATCCTCCAAAGTTCCACTTGATGCTATACGCCAGTATAGTATAGTCAAAAGGATTTTCTTTACAGGAATTTTATGACATCAAACCAACAACCACAACTCCAACTCTCGCTGCGAGAGCTCTCTGGCTTTGCTTTGTTTAGGGATTTAGAACTCAATGAAATCGCCGATCTCTGTACTGGCGCAGAAATTCGTGTTCACAGGCACCGTGAATTGGTCTTTGAATCTGGACAAAGGGCAAATCGCTTCGGATTTGTTCTAAGCGGCGCCTACAAGCTTTCTCGAATTTCCCCTTCTGGTGAGGATGCCGTCATTTACTTCTCGTGTCCTGGCGATGTTGTTGCTGCTCTGGTGATGCCGCAACCTAATTCAACCTATCCCGTCTCAGTTCGTTCGATGGGACCTTCGCGCATGTTGGTCATATCTCGCGATGTTTATAATGAAAAATGGCTCGCAAGGCCCCCACTCATTATACAAGTCCAGAGCTTACTCTCGACGCGGATGGTCCGCTTTCAAAACCACAGGGCAATGCAAAGGGCACCCCTTTCATCAAAAGTCGCTGCTTTGCTCTTACAACTCGCTGCAAATGAGACGACCGAAGAGGAAATATCAATCCCTATTCCTCTAACTCGAAAGGAAATCGCCGAGACACTCGGCGCTACTGTTGAATCCGTCATCCGAGTGATGAGTGAGTGGGACAAAAAAGGAATAATTAACACCACCGAACAGAATATAAAAATCCTTCAGCCGGCTCTTCTTGTTGAACAGACCGAGGGATAATAATTGTCATTTGTTATTCCATTTATGACGGCTGTCATATTGCTTTAGTCGTTTTATGCGGTCCTTTGCCTACTGGTAGTGGTTTGATCATAGTTGAACCATGATGTTTACAACAAAACAGATTGTTTTTAGAGAAGTCCCCGAAGAGATCAGCCTTTCCTTTTTGATCAGTGGATGTCGCAAACGCTGCCCTGGCTGTCACTCGTCTCACTCATGGCCCGCAAGCTCAGGCCAACTCCTGTCACAGAGCCTCTTAGATAAGGAAATTGAACAATACAAGAATTTTATTACCTGTGTTCTGTTTTTAGGAGGGGATTGGGAGGCTCAGACTCTCGTTCCTCTTCTAATGCATGTGCAGAACCGGGGTCTGAAAACAGCCCTCTACTCTGGAGAGGACCATGTGCCATCACAAATTTCGGCACATTTAAATTATCTAAAGTTGGGGACCTATATACAAAAATTGGGCGGACTCAACAATCCCGAAACCAATCAACGCATTTACAATTTGGACACAGGTAAGTGTCTGAATAGCTATTTTCAAACAAGGAGGATTTATGATCCGATTGAACCAAGAGCAGATCCAGAAAAAAATGAAATATATCGACCAATATCTTCAGCCTAAGAATGCGGCTGATGCCTCTATTTTCGATGCGAATGCAAATGTCTCCTTGAAAAACATTTCTACACTCGAAGCCGAGATACATAAAGATATTAATATTCAACTCAATCGAACGATGGTCGCAAAAAAAATTAACACTCTTTTTGGCGAAGACTTAGCAGATGAATATCTCCGTCAAATTGAAGCCCACGAGATATATGTTCATGACGAAACTTCTCTCAAGCCCTATTGCGCCTCTATTTCTATGTATCCCTTCTTGATTGATGGCATGATCAAACTCGGTGGCGAATCCCGAGCCCCGCGCCACTTGTCGTCGTTCTGTGGTTCCTTTGTCAACTTGGTGTTCGCCCTCAGCTCTCAGTTTGCAGGAGCCATCGCCACCGTTGAGTTTCTGATGTACTTTGATCATTTCGCGCGAAAAGACTTTGGAGACGATTACCTTATAAGTCACTCAACTGAAATCAATGCCTACCTTCAGCAAGTGGTCTACTCCATCAACCAGCCGGCCGCTGCGAGGGGGTATCAAAGTGTTTTTTGGAACATTTCGGTATACGACTCGTATTACTTTGGCAGCCTCTTTAAGGATTTTGTATTCCCCGATGGAGATATTCCTAGTTGGCACTCTGTTGACCACCTACAGCGGCACTTTCTAAAGTGGTTCAATGCCGAGCGCGAGAAAGCCCTCCTCACTTTTCCTGTCGTCACCGTCGCTCTCTTGACTTCTGAGGGCGAGGTCAAGTCCAGAGACTATGCCGAACTCACTGCGACTGAACTCAGTCAGACAAATTCATTTTTTGTCTATTTATCTGACTCAGCTGACAGTCTCGCCAGCTGTTGCCGTCTTCGTAACGAAATTTCAAATAATGATTTTAGCTATTCTCTAGGCGCCGGCGGCATTTCAACTGGAAGTCTAAATGTTATCACCATAAACATAAATCGCCTCCTCCAGCAAGGGTCCTCCCTTTCAGAGCAGGTAAAGAAGATTCAAAAATACCAAGTCGCCTATCGTAAACTGATGCAAGATTTTCTAGACGCCGGGCTTTTAACAGTTTATTCGGCGGGCTTTATCAGTATGGACAAACAGTATTTAACCATCGGAATCAATGGCATGGTAGAAGCCGCTGAGTATCTTGGTCTAGAACCCTCCAACAATAGAGACTACAAAAACTTTTTGAGACAAAATCTGAAAACGATTTTTGATCTCAATAAGGTCGCACAAAAGGAATTCGGTTACCTATTTAATACCGAATTCGTCCCAGCAGAAAATCTTGGTGTTAAAAACTCTCAATGGGACCGAGGCGATGGTCTCTTTGCACCTAGAGACTGCTACAATTCATATTTTTACGCCGTCGAAGACAATTCCCTTGAGTACCCTGACAAACTCATTCTCCATGGCAAAGAAGTTATTCAATATCTGGATGGAGGATCAGCTCTGCATCTCAATCTTGAAGAATACCTAACCCGCCGCCAGTACCTTTACCTTTTGGACCAAGCAGCGCGAGAAGGCTGTAATTATTTTTGCACCAATGTTAAAGTCACGATTTGCAATCAGTGCCAGCATATAGAAAAACGTACGACCAGCGAATGTCCTCGCTGCCATTCGCGCAATGTAGATTTCGCAACGCGAGTTATCGGCTACCTCAAAAAAATCTCTAGCTTCAGTAGTGCTCGCCAGAAAGAACATAATGTCAGGCACTATCATCGCGAGTCAGCTAAGAACTTAGTTTCCAGTCATGTTCAATTTGAACAAGCTCCTCCGCCGTAAGGAGCTTTTCGCAGAGGCAAAAAAAACACTTTTCTTCCTTTGCGATATGATGACGCAGAATATTAGAATAGGACGAGAATACGATTCTGAAATGTTGATCACTCATAGACTTCTGGTTTTGTATAAGAAACAGCAGAAGGTGCCTCATCGATCGATGCTCTTCGAGAGGAATGCTTAAGGGCGAATGGTTTTCTTTAAATATCGACTGTCGGGGATGCCACAGGGGTTCAGAGCCGAGCAGAGCCTGAACCCGGTTGCCGGGGGAGTTTGACAAATGTTCGTCAAAATAGAGAACACAAAATGGCCCTCCTTCTCGGAGCCGATCTTTTTCAAGCAGTTTTGAAAATAACAACGTCTCCTCACGTGCATGATGCTCTTCTTCTCCAAACTGCCAAAGCTCCGAAAGAATTTCTTTTTGCTGAACAATGCCGAGGGCCCCATCGACTAACTTTAAGAGTCGTTCGTGCTCGTTCCTAATTACACCGAAGAGTCCACCTGACATATCTGCTCCAATCCTGCATTGTTAAGGATTTCAATTTTTCTTTCATTTGCGCGAATAAGTCCCTCTTCCTGCCACCGCGAAAGAATTCGAATTACCGACTCTGTCGAGGCTCCTGCAATTTGACCAATAATTTTTCTAGTTAAATAGCCCGAAGCAATAGCCTTTGGCTTTTTTAGAAGAATAAAAGCAATTCGGTGGGGAACGGTCCAACACTGAATTTCACGACACGACTGTATGAATCGCATGCGCTCTGTAAACTGCATTTGAAAGTACTCTCGCAGCTCCAACGATTCAGAGATCGCCTTTGCCAGCGGGACCGACGGCAATTCAAATATTTCAGTGGCGACAATTGCCATCACCGAGACTGGATACGTTGCTGCTTGATTGTCTCTGACAATCAACGCAGCACCAACGGGCTGCCCCGCCTCGACAAAGTCATAGGCTGCCTGCCCCGCCTCAATAAGTAGCATGCCAGAAAGAACCAATGACGCAGACAGAACTGGGGCCCCTCTTTCGTATAGCAGCTGTCCCCGTTTTAACGAGCGACGCGTGCCAATGCGCATAAGACAGCGCCAAAGATCCGAAGACATTCCCGTGGGAGGACACATCCATGAATTTCCTTTTGTTAGCTCGAAGTTGTCTTTTCCCATTTAGGCACCTTCCCTACGTCTTGATTCTACGCAGGAAAAACTGATTGCCATATGATATATATCATAACCCACCTCTCTTGAATTGGCCGACACTTCTATTGAAAGCGATCACTTCTATCACTAAGGAGACAGGATGAAGCAAAGCGTGGTTCACATTCCTTCATTTCAGGGCGAGTACAAAACCGGGTTAATCTTCTCGATGATCGAAGGACTCAGACCCGGAGAGTCTTTCAAACTCGTTTGTGATCACGAGCCCGATGAACTATCGATCCTGCTAAAAGAAGCCCAGGTCCCGCAACTTCAATGGGAGCAAAAAAAAGTTGGCGCTCAGTGGGAGCTTCTTATTCAAAAGACTTTTAATTTAGACAATCAAAGCGTTGGATGCTGCGGCATGTGCGCAAAAACCATTAATGGACAGGAGAAAGAATGAAATCCGTTTCGAAATTAGCCATTTTACTACCCATTTTATTTTTATGTGGGACGAGCTGGGCGCAGGTCAAGGGAGAAGAGGTCGCTGTTTTGACCCCTCCTCCTTCTGTTCCCCCTGCGATCACGCGAAAACATGCAACCAAACTGATTGTCAACCTTGAGGTCATCGAAAAAAAGATGAAAATTGCCGAAGGTGTTGACTATACATTTTGGACATATGGAGGAACGGTCCCGGGGAGTTTTATTCGAGTACGCGAAGGCGACCTGGTCGAGTTCCATCTCCGCAACCACCCAACGTCAAAGATGCCACACAACATCGATCTTCATGCGGTGACTGGCCCCGGTGGCGGCGCAAGTGCCTCGTTCACGCTGCCAGGACACGAAAGTGTTTTCTCGTTTAAAGCAATAAATCCAGGTCTCTATGTATATCATTGCGCAACCGCCCCGGTCGGAATGCATATTGCGAATGGTATGTACGGACTTATTCTCGTAGAGCCAGAGAAAGGAATGCCAAAGGTCGATCGAGAGTACTATGTCGTACAGGGCGATTTTTACACTAAAGGAAAGTTTGGCAAACAAGGCTACCAGCCCTTTGATATGGAGAAAGCTATTGATGAAAACCCTTCTTATGTTGTTTTCAATGGTTCTACCCTTTCAATGACAGGCGACAATGCCCTAAAAGCAAATGTTGGCGAAACTGTTCGTCTCTATGTCGGCAATGGCGGCCCCAATTTGGTGTCTTCGTTCCATGTCATCGGTGAGATCTTCGACAAAGTCTTCAAAGAGGGTGCCTCTGAATTCAACACCAATATCCAGACAACATTGGTACCGGCAGGTGGATCAGCGATCGTTGAATTTAAACTCGAAGTCCCTGGCAATCTCGTTATCGTTGACCATTCTATTTTTAGAACTTTCAACAAGGGCGCTCTCGGACTGATCAAGGTCGAAGGCTCTGGTGACAAAACTGTCTTCTCTGGCAAGACTGCAGACAACGTCTATATGCCAGAGGGCGGAGCTATTCAAAAGGTTGTAGATAAGGAACAAGTCGCCACCGCTTCAACCTTAGAAGATCAGCTTAAATTTGGAAAAACTATTTATGCACAAAACTGTGCTGCCTGCCATCAGCCAGATGGAAAAGGCATTGTAGGAGCCTTCCCCCCTCTTGCTAGTTCTGATTTTTTCAATGCAGATTGGAAACGATCCATTGATGTTGTTAAAAATGGCCTTTCCGGGGCCGTCACAGTCAATGGTCAGCTCTATAACGGGGTGATGCCCGCGCTGGGCCTCTCTGATGAAGATATTTCCAACGTCCTGACATATATCTCTCATTCCTGGGGCAATAAAAAACGAATTTTCAAAAAACCAGAAGTCTCATCCGTTTCCACTCGCAAGGATAAAGGCGGAGGTCACTAATCATGAAGCATCTCTTTGGCCTGCTAAGTTTATTAATAAACTGCGCACCTGGGCAGGCCTCAGAGATGACTCTAGTCCCTTCTGGAAAGGTCGAAGCGATTTGGCTATCGCCGATGTCAAAAAAAACCCCAACAAAACCTACAAAAATAGAAGTAAAAGTCGAAGCCTTTAAAGCCCAAACAAAACCTGTGACCGTCGCTGAATTTAAAAAATTTCTTGAACAGTATCCACAGTGGTCAAAAGAAAAAATATCTTCTATTTATGCAGACTCTTCTTACTTAACAGATTTCTCAAAGAGAGAGAACTCAGACGATCAAAGACCAGTAACCTATGTAACCTGGTTTGTGGCTCGAGCTTATTGTGAATCGATGGCCCTTAGACTCCCCACAGTCAATGAATGGGAGTATATGGCAGCGGCTTCCGAAACAAAAAAAGATGCCAACCGCAATCCTCAATTTTTAAAAAGAATTTTAGAATGGTATGGCGAGCCTCAAGAAGGAAGACTTAAATCTGTGGGCAGTATCTATAAAAATATGTATGGAATTTGGGATCTGCATGGCCTGATCTGGGAATGGGTCGAAGACTTTAATTCCACTTTTGTTACCGGCGAAAGCCGCGAGGATAGCTCATTCAATAAAGATATGTTTTGCGGTGCGGGCGCTCTGTCTTCTGCTGACAAAGAAAACTATGCGGCCTTTATGCGTTTTGCTTTTCGCTCGAGCCTTAAGGGGCGAAGCTCCGTATGGAATCTCGGCTTTCGATGTGTTAAATAAGGAATAATTTATATGAAAAAACCATTTCTCTCTGCCGTCACAATCCTATTAATGTTATTTTGGCTTAATCCGATCTTCTCCCGAGCTAGCGAAAGCAAGCCCTCTCTTTATGATTTAAAAACAAATTGGCGAAATACCAAAAATGAAAAGGTGTCAATTGACATTGCAAGAGGCTCACTCACTTTAATCGCTATGGTCTATACCAGCTGCGCCCATGCGTGTCCGATGACAATTTCAAAGGTTCAGGATATTCAAAAGGACCTCCTTGCGGCGGGATTTAAAAACATCAAAGTGGTTCTGGCTTCTTTTGATGCAAAAAACGATCGCCCTGAGCGACTAAAAAAGTACCAAGAAGCTCGAAAACTCGCCCAAGACCAGTGGATATTTTTATCACCAGAATCGGAATCCGACGCCAGACAGTTGGCTGTCACCCTCGGCATCAGTTACAAAGACCTCGGAAATGGTGATTTCTCACACAGTAATATTATCGCCCTATTGGATAAAAATGGGATTCAATTGGCTTCGATCGACAACTTAAACAGCTCCGCTGATGTCTTTGTCTCCGCAATGAAATCTAAAGAGGAAAATAGCAAATGAAACTAGCACCCATTGAGCCTTATAGAGTTTTGTTTCTTCTTGGCGGGGCGCTTGGAATTGTCGGCTCGGGACTTTGGATTCTATTTAACTTTCATGTGACTCAATTCTATCCGAAGCAAGCCCACGCAAATCTCATGTACTTCGGACTCTTGTGGTGCTTTATCGCTGGTTTTTTTATGACAGCAATACCCAAAATGACCCGCACCCAAAGCACCAATACTTTTGAACTCTTCGCAGCGACTCTTCTTGGGCTTTTGCAGGCCCTCTTAAATGTACAAAATCTGACCGAACCATCTATTTATCTCTTTGGCTTACAACAGCTTTTTCTCATTGCCTTTATTGGACGGCGATTCTTAGTTCACAAACAAATTCCCTTTGTCGGATTTTATTTTTTACCTTTGGCTTTTGGGCAGTCGCTTCTTGGTCTTAGTTTATTTGCCTTAGACCCCCAACAAAACCAAGGACTCGTCACTCTTCTTTGTGGAGAAGCCTTGGTCCTTAATCTCATCCTGGGTCTCGGTAGCAGACTCATCCCAGTAATTTCGAGGCTGCCAAATGCCCTCCTCCCCACAGACGGCAAAAACAAAAAAACAAGCCCGTGGCTTTTTGTTACTTTAGTACTTTTGAATGGCGGCTATCTTCTAACCGTCTTTGGATTTCAAAATGCGGGAATCATTTTTCGCGCTCTTGCAACTTTAGTTGCGGCCGTATCTTTGCTTGGACTCTTTCGCGCCCCCTTGACCTGGTCCTATATTGGCGCTGGCTTAAAACTAGGACTCCTTGCTTTGCTTTTTGGCCAAATCATGAGTCTTCCAATTTTTAAACTTGGAATCGCGGCTCTTCATTTTATGTTTTTGGGGGGATTCACCCTTATCACATTTTTGATTTCTACACGGGTGATGTTAGCCCACGGAGGCCAAAGCCTCGACTACGAAGTCTCATCTCGTCGAATTGCATTGGTTACATGTCTCATATTCTTGGCGGCTGCTTTTAGGCTGTTCTCCGGTCTAAATCCCCTCAGCGGATGGATCCTGATTTCTTTTTGTCTCTTGAGTTTTGCTGTCATCCTTTGGGGAGCAAAATTTATTTCAATCCTCACTAAGGCCTCGTCGTAAACAAGGCCATTAATATTTAAAGGAACTCGTTTTATCTCCGCTAAATATACCATCCCGCATCAACAATAACGCGGAGAGCCCGCGCCAGCTCAAAGCGGAAACTCCGGTAGGAGTACTCCCCCTCTTCCATTCAAATATTGATTTCGTGGAGTTATTGCCCTAGCATTGAGACCGGTTTTCAGTTGAGCTAGAATAAGCCAGGGCAGACAAAACCTTTAGCAAGTTAGGATATTCATGGAACTGCAAAAAAATGAAATCGGACTTATAGGAATAGACTTTATCGAATTCACTAGCGAGAAGCCTGAATACCTTGAAAAGCTATTTCTTGCATTTGGTTTTTCAAAGGTCGCCCGTCATAAAAGCAAGTCGATCGAGTATTTCAAACAAAACGACATTCATTTTTTCTTGAATCATGAGACTGGAACCTTTGCCCATCAGTTTGCAAAAAAACACGGAGCTAGCATTTGCTCTATGGGATGGCGATTCGAAAACCCAGAAAAGTCCTATCAACTGGCGCTCTCGCGCGGAGCCCGACCCGCTGGAGGCGATTACAAAAAAATGGGAGGAGCGACAATTCCAGCCATTTACGGCATTGGCGATAGCTTGATTTATTTTGTTGATAAAAATTCTGACAAAAATAATTTCGAAGCTTTTGACTTTACTAAGTTAGAGAAACCCATCCTACAAAAGGACAAGGGATTCACGGTTATCGATCACCTGACCAATAATGTCTACAATGGGACCATGGACGACTGGTCCAACTTTTACAAAAATATTTTTGGATTTAGTGAGGTTCGATACTTTGACATCCGCGGAGCCCAAACAGGACTGACCTCTTACGCGCTCAAATCTCCTTGCGAATCATTTTGCATCCCAATAAATGAAGCTAAAGAAACCAAGTCGCAAATCAATGAATATCTCGAAGAGTACAACGGACCTGGAATTCAGCATATTGCATTCTTGACCAACGATATCCTTTCTTCATTAAAGGCACTCGAAAACTCGCAGATAGAAACTCTGGACATTGACGATACTTACTACTCAGAGATTTTTAACAAGTTCCCCCAAGTCAGCGAAGACCACGCCGAAATAAAAAAATACAATGTCCTAGTAGATGGCGAAACCCCAGAACACGGCGGTGGCTATCTTCTGCAGATTTTTACAAAGAACATTATCGGTCCAATTTTTATCGAAATCATTCAGCGCAAAAATCATTTTTCATTTGGTGAAGGAAACTTTGGCGCCCTCTTTAGATCAATAGAACGTGATCAAATGAAGAGAGGCTACTTAAAGCCTGAGTAACAGGTGTCGAAGTTTTAAACACTTTTTAATTTTTTTGAAATTATTAGCCCCCTCTCTCCAAAATATGGCGACCGATCTAAGCATGTGGTAAACACAAACCCATGAAAACTATTTCTTGGACGTCATTTCTTTTAGTCATTTCATTAAACCTCCCTCTAGCGCAAGCTGCTGTGTGGACTCATTCACAAGAGTGGAGCCCTCAGGCCGAAGCCAGCTACTCTCATTGGGTCAAAACTAAGTTTTCGGCTGATATTTTTTGGAAAACGGGGGCCTATCCAGATATTTCTACTGACTGCGCCGACTCTGTTTATGCGATGAGAATGATCTTTGCTTACGAAAATAGCCTCCCCTTCGCCATGAAACAAAGTGATGCGGTAGGTGGCCTGCTAACCAATGAGGCGAAGAAGTTTGACGGAGTTCGGGATCCACGCGAGAGATTCATTGCGTTTTTAAAATACGTCATGGGTCGGGCCAGCACGAACTCATTAGCTGATGACACTTACCCTATAGAAATCACCCGCGAAAGTTTAACCCCCGGGACCATCTATCTAGCAACTGGAACTCATGTTTACCAAGTCATTGATGTGACGGACGGCGGAACCACGCTCATCCAATACTCGACGGTTCCCCGTGCTGTCAGAGTCATGAGTCGTGTGGATATGTTTCCTAACTACGTCCCTGGAGATCTAAAGGTCAAAGGGCGAACGAACGTAGATGGCTTTCGACGATTCAAGCAACCCCACATGTACAAAATTGCAGACTCTATGCTCCCGCACTACAGCCTAGAGCAATATACGAAAGCTCAAGAGTTTGCCATGAGCGGTTTGAAATTCTACGAGTGGGCCCAAAATCGCCTGGCGATTCGACCCGAAACTCCGCATGAAAAAATCCAACGTTCTTTACTCTTAGTTTGTTATGCCTCTTGGGATCGCGGCGAAGCCGTAAATGACGGCGTCTATGCCTTTCATTTAAAGAAAGTCAAAGACCGTCAAAATCTCTGCTTTAATGCAAGAGAATATGACAATTACTCTACCCCAACTCGCGACAAAAGGCTTATCAACTATTTTGAATCTTTGCATCTGTTGCCGGACACGCCCGGTTACAACGAGTATCGTGGCGAGATGAAAGAAATGATAGATCAAATTATCGGTCGCACTCAAAACGAAAAAACTGAAAACCGCTTGCTCGAGTGGTGCGACATTAATAAACAGGTTGGCGGACCTGGTCGGCCAATGTCTTTAACAGAGCTTCATGACCTGGCCTTATCTGGACGCCTTGTTTCTGATCCTCATGCCAATACTTTGCAACGGTGGGGACTTGAACCATTCACTCCAACCTGCCAGCAATATTAAATTTGAATTTTCAGTCGATTGATTTGTTGCTGGCCACCCAGTCAAACATTTCTTTGCGCCCCTGGTAAGTACATTTGCCTTTGGCGCAATTGCGAATAGCGCACTTGCCACGAAGGATTTGTGGCGCTGTCGATTCACTTTTTGCTACGCAAACTTTTTTAAACCCTTTGTCTGAGCTCTTGGTTGCACTCGCGACAGTTCGTTGCTTCTTAATTGGCTTCAGAACAAGATTCATTGTTGGTGCCTCTAATGGCTTTTTCTCAACGTCAGATTCTTTTTTATTAACTGCCAATTGATGCTGCTGTTCAGAGGTGGAGGTCGTCGCTGCCGTCACCGGTCCTGATGTGATAGGAGCTGCTGTCGCCGCTGCAGAATTAGCCACCGGAGAGACTGGCGCCGTCGATGCCGCAACCTCTGGCGCCAACACTGGCGGCGCTACGCTCGCAAGCGATCGTTCGCGATTTTTCGCACTACTCGATTTTGATGCTTTCTTTTTACCAGAGTC
The DNA here is from genome assembly GCA_016719575.1 of Pseudobdellovibrionaceae bacterium. GTDB lineage: Bacteria > Bdellovibrionota > Bdellovibrionia > Bdellovibrionales > Bdellovibrionaceae > JACMRP01. Next base: position 525,302 of record JADJYV010000013.1, read on the forward strand.
TTCAGAAGAAAACAACTTAGCCGTCGCAAGGTCCGCATATTGTTCTAAGACAGCAAACTCTCCACGAACCTGACAATCTGTATTCGATCCCTCAGAACAAATCTTTTCAACACATTTACCACGAAGTTCTAATTTTGATTCTTGATTTTTAGACCCAATACATCGTGTAACGACAATCTTTCCATTGTCATCAGTTCTTTGGGCTTTGCAGTAAGATTCCTGATCTTCGCCATCACTGAAACAACTCGCAACCACCTCTGCTGTCTTTTTTGATTTTGATCCCAAAAGAGAGCACCCAGTCATGATAAGACTTAAAGCAATCAAGATTTTGATTTTCAAATGAAGCTCCTGTGCCGAAGAAGACCCAGTTTCTATTGAATGAGAAAGCGTTTCCCTTGTAAAGAGAGATTTATTTTGCAGAATTTTTCGTCTTATTTTAGAACAGGATTGGCAAGAAGTGGTGTCTCATAAATGGACAAGAAAAAATTAAATACCGCCGTTCTCGTCAACTCAGAATGACCTTTTGACCCAGCTCTGGCACACAACAATCCCAACCGAACTTCTCACTCAACCTGCGTCTGAGTTCATCTGCGGCCGCGGCTTCTCCGTGAGTAACAAAAACTCGACGAGGTTGAATTTTGGAACGACCAAACCATTCAATAATTTCGCTGTAATCTGCATGCGCAGACATGTTATCCAAATTCTTAACCTGTGCTCTAATTGGAACATAGCGCCCATGCACCTTCACTTCAGATCCCCCATTTGCAATGGTCTCGCCTCGCGTCCCGGCCGCCTGATAACCAGTCAGTAGAATTGTGTTTTCTGGAAAGGGAGCGAAGGCCTCAAGATGATGTAAGACTCGCCCCCCAGTCAGCATTCCACTTGCAGAAATAATCAGCATTGGCCCCTTTTTCTTATTAAGAGCAATTGAATCTTCCGTTTTTTGTATATATTTAACAACGTTGCAGATCTCAATACATTCGTCGCTGCTAATTTTATGAAGATCTTTATATTGACCTAGCAGTTCATTCACATTCGTTGCCATGGGACTATTTAAAAACATTGGAAACTGCGGAATGCGATTTTGCTTTTTTAACAACCAAAGGGAATGCAATAAAGATTGCGCTCTTCCGACTGCAAATGAAGGAATCAAAACCACCCCTCCCCGGCGAACGGTCGTATTGATTGTTTCAGCAAGTTCTTCTAAGACATCTGTATTTTTATGAAGTCTATTTCCATAGGTTGATTCAGTGATGACAAAATCAACCTCCGGAAGATTGGCAGGAGGAAAAAAAATTCTATCATGAGATCGCCCAATATCCCCTGTGAATGCGATCTTGAGCCCCCCCGCATGAATAATAACTGAGGCTGCCCCGAGTATGTGACCCGCATATCTAAATTCGAACTGAATATCGGCGCCGATTGATTGGAGTAAATTAAAAGCTATGGGCTCAAAAAATCTTAAAGATTTCTCAGCCTCAGCTTGCGTAAAAAGTGGCAACGCAGGGCTGTGCTTTGTCCTTCTCGTACGATTCAAAAATTCAGCTTCTTCTTCCATCAAGTACCCAGAATCAGGAAGCAAGATCTTGCAAAGGTCCTTAGTTGCCGCCGTGGCGTAGACTTTACCGCGAAAACCCATTTTTATAAGTCGAGGGATATATCCTGAGTGGTCAATGTGAGCATGGGTCAAAATCACGGCATCGATTTTTGAAACCTCTACAGAAAGACCATCCCAATTCTTAAGGCGAAGAGATTTCAACCCCTGAAAAAGGCCACAATCAATCAAAACTCGAGTATCATTATAGGTAAGTAGGAACTTGGAGCCAGTTACAGTTCCAGCTCCTCCTAAAAATTCAAGCTGGAACGACATTAAACCTCCAAAAATTCCCTAAGGTTTGCCGGGACTCATTTTGAAATTAAAAGTTTCTGTCTTGCCCTGCACCTTGGTTGTAACTTCTAGTTTGGCATCATTTTCGATAGGATCTGAAACTGTGAAGTATCCCTCAGACTTAGTAAGGGACAATGTCTTAGCTGTACCGGGAGCCAGCCTACGCACCGTCAGCTTCATCTTTGATAAGTCGAGACTGGCCTCTTCTCGGCCAACAACAAAAATCTTGAGGGGAGATCCCGGCGATATCTTCACAGTCACCAGTTGCCCCTCTTGTCTCATTATATCCAAATTCGTCTGAACTGGCTCAACTGGACGAGTTTGAGCACAAAGGGGCAAGGCCAAGAATGTAAATGCAAAAATTGAAAGCACTATTTGCTTCATAACACTTCCCCCACGCCGCTATTAATTAAAGCGGCTCTGACAAATATCACTCAAAGCACGGCAAACATCCGTGGTCGTAAAAATTCCTACCAAATGTCCGTTATCAACAATGAGTGCGCTTCCAACTTTTCTTTCTGCCAACTGAGCACTGACATCGCTGATCAAAGTCGTTGGCTTCGTGACATAAGCAGAGTCTTCGCAAATATCTTTTACCTTGGCAGTGCGAGCATCAAAGCCCGTCAATGACATTGCATACTTCAAGTCGCGATCACTAAGAACGCCATACTTCTGCCCTTCGACGACAACGACTGGAAGATGTCGCACCCCATGAGCTTTCATCAATTTTGCGGCCTCTTCAACAGTTGTGTCAGAAGTTACCGAGCAGGGAGTAGTTGTCATGTATTTTTGAATTTGTGGAATCGATTTCATTGTATCTCCTTGAAAATATAAACCAACTCTTCATCGCCCAATTGCAGATATAAGAGTAGCTGTTGTTCTACAATTTTAAATTTGGTAGTGGTCTTTCTTCCTACAAGCATATCAGGGTCTTTAGAGCATTCGAAGCTATTGTTGGGATTAGCTGCAAACACGACCTCAGTTATCTGTTCGTTTTCGATTGTATAATTAGCAAATCGCTCGCAAAAGCCAATTTCTCCCTTGCGATCCCAATACAATCGATCAGTACCATTCTCAAAAAAAGTCCATGTCAAATTAAGGTTTGGATTGAACGGAGGTATCACAGAACCACGATATATATGCCCCGTGAGTTTATACTCTGCACTTAACCTCGTCCCCGCTGTAACTAACAGCGGAAAAAAAATAGAAAGCGAAAGAGCAAATAAACCCAAGAGCCTGCTCATTGCAGCCAGCCTCGATCTTTCAGTTCAGCCATAGCCTTCTTTTGAACATCTGGAGATTCCTGTTCTATAACAGCAATCAACTCTTGCTTAAAGCCCATAAAATCAGAGTAAGGATTTAAGCGCAAAAGTGTTTTCCAGGCGACGGAGATTCCGCTTTGGTTGCCTAACTTCTTGTACATCCCCCAGAGAAGACCAGACACAATCCCGGAATCATGATAAAGCTTATCGTTAACATCCTGCAGTTTGAGATCGTTTTCGATCGTTCTTTTAAAGGGAGCTTTTTTATATGAAGTTTCGCCCATTTTCGGATTTGCGAGTTGCACTGCCGTAAAAAAATCAGCAAAGGCCTCATTTAAAGATCCCCCTTGCTTGTCGTAAGGAAGACCCGCAACAGATTCAATAACCGCATGTAAAGATTCATGGGTAACGATTGAAGGATCCATAGGAATCCGATCAAAAACTTCCCCGTCTCCTTCTCCCAAACGAATTCGTTGTTGGAAGTAGAAGGCCGTATTGGTTTTTTCTGGATAGCCTTTTTGAGTTTCTGCCTCTAAAACAAATGGCAAACGAAAACTTAAATTCTTCTCAAACCAGCTCAACGCTTCGCTCAGGTAAAAGAAAACCTGAACTTGAGAAAAGCGAATATCGTTAACGGTAAAGTTGAGTTCGTTTTTCTCGCCAGGCAAAGCAATTTGATCTGCCTCCGTCGTGATTTTAATAGCACTTGATGAAAGCTCTTTGTTGCTCAAAAGCCCTCGCAATAGAACTTCTTGAAGGTCGCTCTTAAGAGGCCCATTAGGAAATAAGTTGGCGGTTGCATCAATAAACTCAGAACCCAAACGTTTTTGAATCACAACTAAAAAATCTTTGTTTAAGTAATAAGCTTGAAGAGTGCCATCTTTCTCTTCAAAAATGAGCTTCCAGAAAACGTCTGCCACACCATCTATATCGTCGGCCCGGACTACCAGCTCAGGACCTCGGTAGAGGTCACTCGGTGAAAAGGCCTCATGTGCCTTCAAAAAAGAACGGAGCACAAATGCTTTTTGTGCTCTCATCAGAATTAAGTCTCGGCGGACTGACAATGGGACTTTCGACATCCAACGGTAGTCAATAAGTTCAGCCTGACCCTTATCTGATATTTTTTTATAATAACTGCCTTCGACTTCGACATCTTCAATTTTTTGAAACTGAAGGACCAAGCCCTTCTCGCCAATAGTCTGAAGGCCTTTTTGCGATTCAACTCCGGGGGGGGTGGGCGGCATTTCTCCCTGTCCCACCCAACGAGCTGTTGTGAACGGTGCATTCTGAGTACAAGAAACCTGCAACGCCACCAAACAACCCAACAAAACTACTCTTATCATAATCCCCCCAGAGCACCATAATAACTGGGACTTATTCGATAGTCATAGTTTTTTGCATGAAAGTCCCGTCGCCATTCAAGAATTTAAGGTTATGAGTACCAGTCGAAAGTTTGCCTAGGCGAATTTCTTTATTGAATGGGACCAGAACCATAATACATAAGCCCTGGCTCACAGTCGCAAAACTCTGGACCTCATGATTAAACTCATCTACTTTTTTTACATTCGCGCCCTTCCAAGAGTAACATCCATTTGGAAACAAGCCGCTTGCAACAACGTATGCGTCAGCTTCAGAGTCGAAACCACCAGGAACAAAAACGTCATTCAAGCCAATCGCAATGTCCTTTGTATCTGGAGATGCCATTGTTTGAATTTTTGCTGATGCTGTGCCCGCAAAGCCGACAAGCAAAGCTGCAAGTGCAAAAGATCGCGCTGTTGATTTAAAGGTAGTTTTCATAGATCCCCCAAGTTATTTGTTGTTTCGGCATTCTAACGATGCCTGACACATTTATGTATAGCAAAGCCGATGCCAAACGTGTCAACTTGAGACTTTGTAAAAAAGTAAAATTCCGAGACAATTCTTCTCAATGATCACAGGTTTCGCGAGATTAAATGTCTCAAAATGATCCGCTTAATTCGCTCACTGGATTTTTTGTTAGGGAAATTACAAAACTTGTGTGTGGACTTTGACTATCGTAGTCAAGACTCCCTTTGTTTTGTCGCAAGATTCCTTGAGAAATACTAAGACCGAGCCCTGTTCCATATTGAACACTCTTTGTTGAGAAAAAAGGACTAAACATTTTTTTCTGAATTTCTTGAGAAATTCCTAATCCGCTATCGATGATCGATATTTTTATTTGATCATCGCAGTCAGTCACAGAAATTTTGACCCACTTTTCAGACAACTGATGTACTGCATCAAAAGAATTGTTAAGTAGGTTCACTAGCACTTGAACTATTTGATGACTGCGGCAACTCACCAAAACTGAAGGACTCAATTTTGGTTTTTCCAAACTAACTCCATTATTCAAAAAACGATAATGACAAAGATCCACAGCGTCATCAATCAAGTTTTGAACACTCACTTGAACCAAGGGTTCATTCTCCTGAGTGTGATGAGCCATGGTCTTCATGCTGCGAACAATTTTTTCAATTCGCTGCCCAGTCACCTCAATCGCTCCAAGGATTCTCAACATTTCTTGTTTGTCATAATCTGGCTCAGCCAAGATAGACTTTAGCATTTCTACCCGCCCTAAGATAACGCCCAATGGATTGTTGATCTCATGGGTTATCGCCGCCGCCATTTCGCCGATAGCCGACAATCTTGAAGCCGCCACCAACTTTTCTTGCTGAGAAAGAATCGTCTCCTGGGCGCGCTTAAGATCTGTAATCTCGTATCGAATGGAAAGGTATTGAACAATATCTCCTTGTTCATCAAAAAATGGAACAACGGTCGTAAACACCCAATAAAGGTCGCCATTTTTTTTCCGATTGCAAACCTCAGCTCGCCAGACTTGACCACTGGAGATGGTTTTCCACAGATCTAAAAAAAAGCTTTTGGGGTGATATCCAGAGTTAATTAGTTTGTGCGACTTGCCAATAAGCTCATCACGACTGTACCCAGAAACCTCACAAAACTTGTCATTTACATAGGTAATGATTCCCTGCGCATCTGTTGCTGCGACAATGGCCGCCTGGTCTAAGGCATACTTATGATCCTCAAGCTTTTTAATCAATGATTGCGTTAAAAATCGCACGTCGCTCCTCCGTGACAAAATGACCCAAACTCAGAGTATCTCAAACCCCTTTTCTTTGATTTGGTCAAGTCTTGTGTGTTAGACCACCCCAAAGCTTCTTTAAAAAGGATGGCACTTTGGCGCAGGATAGTTTTGGCTCGATTGTGGTGGTGGATGACGATCCCGAAATGTTATCAATGGTTCACGACCATCTTAAACGCAGTGGATATCAAGTCCGAGCGTTTAATAGCAGTCCTGAAGCCGTTAAGTACCTTTCTTCTGGGGGGCTCGACGCACTTGGAACTGAGCTGCTATTAACAGATCTTCGCATGCCAGAACTCGATGGCCTTGACCTTCTACAGCAAGTCAGACGCCTTCCTAACCAGTTCCCTGTCATCATAATGACGGCTTTTGCAACGGTGGAGACCGCCGTTGAGGGGCTGCGACGGGGCGCATTTGACTATATAACAAAGCCTTTTAAACTCAACGAGCTTTCTCTAACAATAGAGCGGGCCCTTAGTTTTTATCGTCTCAAAGTTCAAAATCAAGCCCTTTCGGCTGAGGTTCGAAAAACATGGGGAGCCCAAGATATCATTGGCAAAAGCCCTGCTATGAGAGATATTTTTGATCTTATAGAAAGGGTTTCCTCTTCAAACGCCAGCATTTTAATAACGGGCGAAAGTGGCTCGGGCAAAGAAGTTGTCGCTAGATCGATTCACTCTCGCAGCCCACGTGCCCAGAAACCCTTTATTGCCATCAATTGCACCGCAATTCCTGAGGATCTTTTGGAGTCCGAACTCTTCGGTCACGTCAAAGGAAGTTTTACTGGTGCAAGTGCCGACAAAAAAGGTCTCTTCGAAGAAGCCGATGGCGGGACTTTGTTTTTAGATGAGATAGGTGACATGAACACCTCCCTGCAAGCAAAGCTTCTTCGCGTCTTGCAAGACCGAACAATTAAACCCGTCGGCTGTAATCAAAATAAAAGCATCGATGTGCGAGTCATTGCCGCCACACATAAAGATCTCAAAAAGGCAATTCTCAATGGAACCTTTCGTGAAGACCTGTATTACCGACTTGCCGTGATTCCAATCGTAGTTCCCCCGCTTCGACATCGTATGGAGGACATTCCCCTTCTAGCCCATCATTTTCTTCGGAAATACTCTGCTATTAATGGCGGCAAAGTCGTTAGCTTTAGCCAAGCAGCACTACAAAAACTGATGAGCATGAGTTGGCCAGGAAACGTTCGTGAGCTCGAAAATATGATTGAGCGCCTCGTCGTACTCACGCGGGCAGCTCAAATTGATACCGCAGACATTCCAGATAACGAAACCACCTCTTCTGAACATTTTTTTGGAAACGCGACGGCAGACTCACCAACACTCACGGATTTGGAAAAGCGCTACATTCAGCTCATATTAGAAAAAACGGGTGGAAAAAAGGAAAAGGCAGCGCAGATCCTCGGGATCAATCGACGCACTCTATACAGAAAAGAGCGCGAATTTGGATTTATTCATGATGAAGGCGAAGACCCTCTTGAAGAATAGAGACAAAATGCCACACAAAGCGCCCTCCAGAAAAATGTGATTGAGACAAGTTGTCTCAGCTTTGTGCTAACAAACAACAAAAAGATGGCGTCAATCTTGCACCTAGTTTATTCAGGCGTAGGAGGGTCTATGCAGGCCAAATTAAGTAACGTTATTACTCGTGATCTGGTTACAGTTCCGCTAGGAACATTTCTCAGTGTGGCCTGCGAAATGATGGAGCAAAAAAAATTCCGACATTTGCCTGTCGCAGACGGCGACGGCAAGGTGGTTGGAATTATCTCAAAACGCGGCCTAAATTACATTCGAAATCCAGAAAAAACCCCTGTGGAGTATGTAATGGCCTCGCCGGTGGTTACTGTCGACCAGAACTCTCCTCTAAGGTCTGCTATTTTTAAAATGCTGGAACTCAAAATTTCTAGTTTATTAATTTCTGACAAAAGCGGCGCGATCGTCGGCATTGTTACGACTGATGATCTTCTTTGGTATCTAAGTTATATTCTGGAAGACTCAAAGGAAAGTCGCTTCTCGTTTTCAAGTCTTTTTGATTTGCAAACAATTGGCGAAGCTGCACAACAAATTTCAAACGCAGGTATTTAATTTTGTTTAAAAAGAGGCTACCCCCCAAGGAGCCTCTTTTTTTTGCTTAGTGCTTCTCTACTTCTGTCGAAGATTTTGCCGTTTTTTCGCGATTTAAAAGTCTCTCAACTAGGCCCTGGTGTTGTCCCGACTGAATTTTAATCTCCATCTTTGGCTTTACTTCCGTTTTTGGCAGGACGATACGCAGGACACCATCTTCAAAGCTGGCTTCCACTTTTTTGGCGTCAACATTTTCCGGAAGAGCAAAGCTTCTGAAAAAACGCCCGTGCGCCCGTTCACAATATCCCTCAGACCTAACTTCTTTAGTGCGTTCGCCAGAAATGTTTAGATTGCTTCCAGCCATCTCAATTTTAACCTCCTCTTTTTTGAGCCCTGGCAGATCCGCAGAAATCAGGTACATCTCATCACTCTCTTCAACATCGACCGAAGGTACAAACGTCACTTGCTCGCTCAGTCTCATCTCGGGCCAGGCGACGTCTTGGTTCATATTTCTTTCGACATCATTAAAGAACTCATCAAAACGGTTCAGCCAGTTTTTCCCTCCAGTGAGAGGACTTAAACCGCGACCACCACGATTGATTTGTGCTACTGCTTTCATAAAACCTCCTTATGAATTTTTGTTTCTGCAGGGATTCTAACAGAAATCAAAAGGAGTCGATGCTATTGGGCTGGAAGATTTTATGGCTTTTTCTGGAAGAGCATTTTAGTCACAGAGCTGCTGGCCAGCCGGGGGTTTTGCGCAGGATGACTCAATTTTCAAGAAACTATTTCCACGGTTAAGTCACTTTGAGCCTGGGGGTCATTATCGTAAAAAAGATCTGCATTGACGTGGCCTTCAAGTTTTGTCGAGTCAGGATCAAGAGAGGTTTTCATATCTTCCTCTAGTTCCTTGAGTTTTTTGGCTTGGTCAACTCGCAGGCCACAATATTCGGATTTCCATCTCGCTAGGGTTATTGGGGTTTCTCCGACTTTTCTGGCGCCTCCGGGCAAGGAAAAAGCGCGGCCTGCGGAGAATGACACCCGAATCACCGCACAAAGTGCGGACAATAAGGTTGCAAAAATGCGGAGAATGCCACTATAATATCCGTACAAAGTGCGGAGAATCCAATGTATGGACGTTAAATATATTCATAGCCTTAAAGGCTGGCCTAACTTCACTTGGAACAAAGATCGTCTTGCCTTGAAGTTGGAAAAAGTTCGCCTAAAACAAGGTCGACTTATTGGAACGATGGAACGCCTGGGCTTTAAAACACAAGAAGAGGCCGTCCTTCAAACGCTGACTGAAGATATTCTAAAGACGAGCGAAATTGAAGGTGAGTTATTAGACAAAAATCAAGTCAGGTCGTCCATCGCTCGAAAACTTGGAATGGACATTGTCGGTCTGGTCAATTCTGAGCGTAGTGTCGATGGTATCGTTGAAATGATGCTTGATGCGACCCAAAAATATCGAACTCCTTTAACAGCGAAGCGACTTTTTTCATGGCATGCAGCTCTATTTCCAACTGGTCGAAACGGTATGACAAAGATCATAGTTGCCAAATGGCGGAATGATTCTAACGGGCCTATGCAAGTCATCTCTGGACCAATTGGGAAATCCAAGGTTCATTTTCAAGCGCCTGACGCAAAAAAACTCAAAAAAGAAATGGCTCAATTTCTATCTTGGGCCAACAACGGCAAAAATGAAGATTCGCTACTGCGCGCAGCCATAGCACATCTCTGGTTTATCACAATTCATCCATTCGAAGATGGCAACGGACGAATCGCTAGAGCCATTACTGATATGTTCTTAGCAAAATCTGAAGATAGTCCACAGAGATTTTATAGTATGTCGGCACAAATTTGTCTGGAGAGAAAAGACTACTACATTATTTTGGAATCCATACAAAAAGGAAAACTAGACATTACAGCCTGGCTCGATTGGTTTCTTAATTGTCTTGATCGAGCACTGATAAATTCAGAAACTATACTTTCCAGCGTCTTAAAAAAAGCTACTTTCTGGGAAAGTCACATGAATGTGAATCTTAACGAAAGACAACGAAAGCTCATCAATCGTTTACTTGATGGTTTCGAAGGAAACCTGACATCTTCCAAATGGGCGGCTATCGCCAAATGCTCCCAGGATACGGCATCACGCGATATCGACGAGTTGATAAAAATAAAAATTTTGAAAAAAAATCCAGGTGGCGGCAGAAATACCAGCTACTCATTATTTTAAAGCTTGTGATTTCAACATAGATTCACCATTATTTGGAGGGTCACGAAAAGAGCGATCGAATCTGCTTCGATGCCCCTGCTCAATAGAAAAACAATTTCAAAACAATGCGCGTGTTTGAAATTCTCTTGTCCGCACCCCTACTTTGCCCATATAGGGACTTATGCAATCATGGGGACACTTGGTTGCTGCGCTCATGCGGGAACTGACTTCTCTTTGGCGGGGTGGTTTTCCATTTCTCAAAGCACAGGTAAATCTCAACATCCCCTAACCCTTATTGTTTTCAGAATTGCTAGTCAGTGGGCCCTTGAGCCAGCCGTGAATAAACTGTTGAACGCGGCTGTCAGTCGAGTTTTGAGTTTCGGTTGCTGATCCACACTCAATCACATGTTTGTTGGCCAACAAAAAAATTCGTCCTGCAAATTGGTAGGCACGTTGAATGTCGTGGGTTGCCACCACCAAAGTGGTCTTCACTTCTTTTTTTAAATTTAGGATCATTTCTGACATATTATCTGCATTCACTGGATCTAACCCCGCCGTCGGGTCATCTAAAAATAAAATTTCTGGTTTAAGAGCAATCGCTCGTGCGATACCAAGCCGTTGTTGCATTCCTCCTGACATTTTATGAGGAGCCAAATGCTTTGCTTCCTCAAGACCAACAGCCCTTAGGCACTCTAAAACTCTCGTTTCAATTTCTGCCTCGCTCATGGAGGTGTGTTCCCTCAGCGGAAAAGCGACATTGTCATAAGCGTCTAGATTGTCGAATAAAGCACTTTTCTGGAACTGCACACCGATTTTCCTGGCTAGACTGTGTCGCTCCTCATCCGAAAGAGTTTTCCATTCGCGGCCATGACAGCGAATAATGCCCTCGTCCGCGGGATAAACACCGGCCATCATTTTTAATAGCACCGACTTGCCAGAGCCGCTCTGTCCGATAATGACAATCGTATCGTCTTGGTAGACCTCGAGCTGAACGTCCTCAAGAATCAGCTCCCCGCCCATATGAACACTCACCTTGATCAGCTCAAGGACTGGAGATTTCATTACTTAATAGTGGGCCCCACAACCCAAGTATTAAATTTTTTGGTCGCTAGAATTTCACGAGTGATGCTGCCAAAAAACAAACTCGCAACCGGTCCATGATGTGAAGCGAGAGCAATAAGGGCCACCTTCTCTTCTTCTGCTACTTTTTCAATGGTCGCCGCCACTGAGGCCGCTGACTCTTCGACGATTCTTCGAAAGCGAATTTGAATTCCTACCGCTCTTGCTTCTTCAAGCCATCGTTCTAGTTCTTTTTCAGCCCATTCCTTTTCTTCCTCAATATAAGAGTTCGGAAGCTGAGGAACGTATCCAATTCCCTCGGCAGCACTCGTCGCCTGAATTGGCATGGAGACTGTATGAAACAAAATTAGATCCGCATTACTTCCTTTAATCATCCGCAATAGCTTTTGGAAACTATTTTTAGACTCGTCCGAAAAGTCGGTTGCGAACAACACCTTATTTAAAACGGCTGTCGTGAGAGATTCCGGGCGCAGAAACAAAACTGGCAAGTCTGATTGTTTTAGTAATTCATTGGCAAAACTTCCCCAAAATAGGGCCCCCAATGCAGAACGTGCATGGGAGGATAGAAAAATCATCTGTGCTTTTTGTGCATGAGCGACCTTAACTATTTCGCTTGCCAAGTCAGATTTTTTTTCTGAATGAGAATAGATAATTTCTATATCAGATGTTCCTGCCAAATAAACAGAGCTCAAATACTTTGCGACCAACTCTTTCGCATCAGACAAAAACAAATCTCGGTCGGCACAGACATAAGCGGGCTTAACCTTAAAAGCATCACCGCCAAATAGGGACACCAGCCTATTGAAATTCTCAAAATCGGGAACTAAGCTCGCCTCCGCAGGGTTTACAGCCCAAAGAGCTGACAGAGCTTGAGTTTCTATGTTTTTTTTTGTTTCAATTGTTTCCATTATACATTCCCCTTCTTGTTGCCCAAAGTCCCTCTCGGTCCTCGGGATGAGCGATTTCGATCAAGGCTTTTGCCCTTTCATTCAAAGTTTTCCCGTAAAGATCAGCGACTCCGTATTCGGTTACAACGTAATGCACGTGGGCCCTTGTGGTCACAACTCCGGCCCCCGCTTGCAAATTCAAAACAATGCGAGACCGCCCCGTTTTCGTTCTTGAGGGAAGAGCGATGATCGGCTTTCCACCACTCGAAAGTGCCGCACCTCTCATAAAGTCCATTTGTCCGCCGACACCAGAAATAATTTTATTACCAATAGAATCGGCACAAACCTGCCCAGTCAAGTCGACTTCAACTGCAGAATTGATAGCCGCAACGTTTTTGTTACGGCAAATGACAACAGGACTATTCACATAGTCTGAGGGCAGCTGGATAACAGCGGGGTTATCATCTATAAAATCGTACACCTCACGCGAGCCCATAATAAAAGCTGACACCGTTTTTCCTGGATGAACCGCTTTTTGTGAATTGTCGACAGCGCCCGCACGAATCAAATTCAGAACTCCATCTGACCACATTTCACTATGGATTCCCAAGTGTTTATGACCGTGAAGCTGGGCCAAAACTGCATCAGGAATCGAACCGATCCCCACTTGCAAGCATGCACCATTGTCAATAAGGCCGGCTACATTTTTTCCGATTGTACAATCGATGGGGCTTAGCTCCCGTTTTGCAGATTCAGGGAGAGGGACATCAATTTCAATGTAAGCGTCGAGCTCATTCAGATGAATAAACCCATCGCCATGCACTCGCGGCATTTGACGATTGATTTGAGCAATCAACACATCAGCTACATCGATGGCAGCTCGAGCCACATCAACGCTTGTGCCAAGAGTGCAGTAACCCTGCTTATCTGGGGCCGAAAGGTGCAGAAGTGCCACCTGAATCGGTCTCCTCTTAGATTTAAAAAGCTGGGGAATTTCTGATAAAAAACACGGTAAATAATCAATGCGGTCCCCGTCTAGATGCGAACGCATATTCGATCCGACGAACAAATTAACGGTCCGAAATTTATTTTTTAAAGAAGGGTGAGTGTAGTCGCAGGGGCCCTCCGTGTGAAGATGAATTAACTCCATATTTTCAAGACGGGGGGACTCTTTAACAAGGGCATCCAAGAGAACGTTCGGCGTTGCAGCCGCCCCGTGCACAAACACTCGTTGATTTGAATTTACAAGTGCCAAAGCTTCCTTCGCTGTGCTGCATTTCGTCGTCATAACCATCTCCAACTTTCTTCACTTTTAACAGCAGAACTAGCCGTTCAGCAAACGAAAATGATTTAATTTTACGACTGGTTTGAGACATTTCGTCTCAACCTCGTCATCTTTCGCCCCGACAATGAATTGTGGTAGTTGTAAATGTTGAAAAAACTAACTACAAGAGAGAGATTAGAGTACAAACTTAAATACTACGAAAGGAAATCGTATGACAGGACAAGGAAAGAACAACAACCTTAGCATAGCCCCCTACATGACTAAGCTGCCCCATACCATTGGCTCAGACCAACCCCTCGTTAAAGCCGAGAGACTTATGTCTTATCTTAAGGTCCGACATCTGCCCGTGCTTGAAGGCGGAAAGTTAGTAGGAATTCTTTCTGATCGAGACATCAAATTGCTAGAAAGTTTCAAAGATATCAACCCTGAGGAGACGAGCGTCTCTGAGGCCCTTTCTGAAGACGTCTACATGGTTTCATCTGAAACCCCTGTCAGTGAAGTCTGCAAAAAGATGGCCGAAAAAAAATATGGATCAGTTCTCGTAGTTGACAACAAAAAATTGGTTGGGATTTTTACTTGGATCGACGCTCTAAACGCGATGATAGAACTTTTAGAAAAAAAGGAGCCGACTCACTAGAGGGTCAGCTCCTATTTTAATTGAATTTATTTTTCTACTTTTTGAATTAGCTTTTCCATTGTCTTAAGTTCTTTAGAAACGTCTCCTGGAATATGAGTTCCACTTGATCCTGTAAAAGCCATAGAGACAATATCTTGATATTCTTTAAGGCATTTTTTTGCGACAGGATTTGTCGGGAACTCCATCACACACTGCTTCAAGTATAACTCCGGAAGGGAATAAAAAGTTCGATGACTATAATGGGATTCGCACAAAGAAAGCCAATACAAAATATCCGGCTTTAATGGAGTCTCTGGATACAAATTTAAATACTCAAAAAGCACACTTGAAACCTTAAGATACATAAGCTCTTTTTTAGGACTATCGAATTTAAAATCCCCAAGCAATTCATCCTTCAATGAAGTTTCAATATACTTTCTAAATTCAGCTTCCTGAGAGTTAGAAAAGCTGGGATAGGTTTCTGCTTTCATTGCATCAGCTGCAGCAAGCAATCCACTTATTTTTTTTGCTAAACCTTTTGGAAGCTCTTTATTAGAAAGACTTTCTTTTAATGCACTCGCAAGACTCTTAAAATCTCGCTGAACACGAGCATAATAAAAGAGCTGGCGATAAACTGATTTCTCAACGCTATCTGAGGTTACCATATTTTTCGGATATCCCTTAATGGCTTGTGCGTACAGTTTCATGGCCTCATCAAAATTTCTTATAACAAACAAAAACTCAGCTTCTTCAAATGGATTCACTAAAATATGTCCGCTATTCAGGGTTGTAAATTTAGTTGACACGGCTGGCAGCTGTGTATGGCATGACATACACACTCCAAGAGTCGACTTCAGCATCCATAGCGAATAGCTTTTGTTCCCGGTCTGAAAAACCAATTCCGTTTCTTTTAATTGTTGGCTTAAAACCTGTCCCGAAATTTGAAAGCCAGTTTTCTTAATTCTACTTTCATGATTGATTTGCCGACTGAGTTCTTCCATCTTTTTTAGAGAGGCATTAATTTTTTCCGAATTCTTTGGATCCTTAAATGCGGATTCAGAAACGATATAAGGTTTCAAAAGAAAAATCTCATTCAACATTTGATCCATAAAAGGCTTTACATCCGCCCCTGCACTACTGCCTAAGCCGACAAGAGCGACAATCATCCATAATCTTTTCATCCCAATTCTCCTTATAAAAATTTACAATACAACAATCTATTTAGTATCCATTCGGCAAACAGAAGCCGCACGGTTTTCGTTCGAGGTAAAATTCATTTTTCATCAACAAGAACTATTAAAATACATTCAAGTGCAAAAGTACAATATGTACTAGCCACCCGCCATCTAACACTCCGCAACAACCGATTGCAGTTTAGATCGAAGCCGATCATAAATTCCAAAAAACTAACAAAAGAACTTTCAAAAATAATTTGGATAGGCTGACAGTGATCTAAAAAGGGGCTCTAGAGGCCCCCGAAGACCTGGGGTTTGGCTAGAAGGGATTGATAAATTTGATAGTTTCTCTTTACCAGCCTCACGTACTCACGAGTTTCACTGTAAGGAATCATTTCAACGAAGAGCTCAAGGCTTTCTGTTGGATAACGCTTTTGCCATTGTCGGACAGCTCCTGGCCCCGCATTATAGGCGGCAAGTGCGAGCTCAACCGACCCAAACTCTGCAATCAAACGAGACAGAAACTCAGCACCTGCTTGAATATTCGATTCAGGCACTAACAACTCATTTCTTTGAGTTATTCCAAAATGTTTGGCCGTTGGATAAATCAATTGCATAAGCCCTGCGGCCTTAGCGCGGCTTCGAGCCAAAGGATTAAATGCGCTTTCTTGGCGAATCAATGATTTTACCAAAATGGGATCCGTCGTTTTGCTGTTTTCTAAGATCTTTTCCCAAAAACGAATTGGAAAAAGCAATCCAGTCACTGACGGAGAAATTTTATCAGGATGATCGGCAAGATAACGGTGCAAAGTTTGAAACACCGGAAGATCAATCCCGTTAAAATTTAACAGCACCAGAACTGAAGTTTGAAACTCAAGCGGCAGAGCACGGAATTTTTCGTAATTTAATTTACTTGTGATTGCGTTAATTAGATCACCTCGACCTGCTTCGTGCAATTCGATCAAGGTGGCGAGCAAGCGATCCCAATTCTCATTTCCACTAGCCGCTGCCAAAGTCCACAAAAAAGGTTTTTCAGGACTGTCGTCGCCTTTAAGAAGAATTCCGTAGCCCCCCCAAGGATTTCGCGTTTTTACAACTGGCTTTTTTAAACAAAGCCCCTGCAAATAGGCCAGACGATCTGTCACACCTCGCTCTGGAACTGGAGGAAACTGATCCAGGTAAGATATCGCCCGCGAGCAGTCCCCTTGTTGAATTGAAAATATTGCGAGCTTAAATAGACTTTCTTGCCGAGAAAAAGCCTGACAGACCAAAACCTTTTCATGCAAATGTTGAGATTGTTCTATAGCCTCATTTTCTGGAAAATGGAGCTCCATCGAGTATGCAAGCGCTTGAGTCTCTAGGGACTGACTGCAATCAAAATTTTCAATTAAAGTCTTTGCCTTTTGTATTTTTCTAGTAAAGGTCCAAGGGCGAAATTTTGAAATAAAGCGATGCTGAATGTTTTTATCATTGTTTGTCACTGATGACTTCTCAGCCAATAATGATTGCGGTAGCACTTGTTTGAAATTTTTAATTTCGAGTCCATCATACCCCTTCACCTTCAGCTTCGACTTTAGATAGGGAAGGGTGTTTTTCGGCCCATTTTTGAGAGCCTGCTCAAGCTCTACGACGTCCTGATCCTGAAAACCGACAGAGTCCGTGGCTGCTGGCAGACGAGGTTTCGTTGCACAAGCTAAAGAAAGTAATAATACCGCACTCATAGTAAATCGCATAAGATCTTATCGGCTGTTCTTAGAGATTTCTTTGATCTAGTTTTAAGCCTGAACGTTGAAATTTATAATTAACGCCGGATTAAAAAATAAACACTGAGGGCAAACGTCATAATCGCTCCCCACCAAAACAAATGACGAGTCTGGGAGCGAAGTGTTTCTTTATATTTGCGGTCTCGCATAACCACTGAGGGGTCTTTGACAGCCTGGGCATACTCACGTCGAAGGAGGAAGGGCAAAACAAGAAAAAATCCAATCCCACCAAAATAAGACTGCGCCAACCACTCTTTATGGTGCGAGGCCAGGTGATCTACGATCACTCCTGTTCGTCGAGCTCGCATAAAGTCCTCCCCCGTACAAAGGTCAGGGCGATAAAACTTTAAAGAATCCAAGATGTAGTCAACCCGTTCTAAAAAAATAGGAATATGAATGGATTCACCAGTTGATAATTCTAAATAGAACCCAGGAACAACTTTTTTATGTCGAGCAAACCTTAGTCTGATCACGTCTGAAAGAAGAATTTGTGAAGCAGGCTTTTCTTTATTCTCAAAATAAAATCGATCTCCATGTAGGTGAACCCGTATTCCAATCGTTTCTCGCAGGATGATCGAAAGAGTTAAAAAAGTTGCAAACAATAAAATCTCAAAGAGTGATGTAAATCTCAACAGGTAATAAAAATGACCCTTTAAAACATGCGAAAAAACATCAATAGCCAACAAGGATCCAATCGAAATTGTGGCAAGCCAGGCCATAAAATAAATTGCCTGCCCAGAAAGATGACTGGTTAATGAACGACTTAAACCCTCACGGCCATTATAAGAAAGACTTTGAAGTATTAAATTTTGCATATATCAAATGATAGGGGTTTTATGGATGTTTATCCACTGCGCCAAAGCCTTTTCTCACCTTGGGATTTACCTTGGACTGAGTATAGACAACTGCCTACTTCTTTATCGCTGAGATAAAAAAGACGAACAAGGACCTTCGCTTTTATCAGGTCGCCTGTTGATTAAACTCCTGCATTCGAAATACTATCTGCTTATGAATGATACACAAAGCGCTTTCAAACTCTGGATTAACAAAGGGCTTCTCGAGCGAATGGCCGAATCCATCAGCACTGTTTATGCAGACTTTGATCGCCAAAAACTTATCCATCTAGCCCCAAAACTTGATTCCCTAGAATTAAAAGATCGAGTTCGTCGAGTCCGTGATGAGTTACGATGTCTTTTGCCTCAAAAGTATCGCACCGCACTCAAAATCCTTATTATGTCCTTAGATGCCGGTAATTTAAAGGGGTTTGATCTCTGGCCCTATACTGAATTTATTCAAACCTATGGCATCGAAGATCTCGACGCGTCTTTACCTGCTTTAAAAAAAATAACCCCTCTTTTTACTTCTGAATTTGCAATTCGCCCTTTTATACGCAAATACCCAGAGCAAGCCCTCAGTTTTCTCAAATCATGCGCAAAGGATTCTAATGTGCATGTTCGCAGATGGGCCAGTGAAGGCTCGCGCGCCCGACTGCCCTGGGGCGAAAAGCTGGAGATCTTAATACAAAACCCAACCCTCACCTTAGAAATCCTCGAGACACTCAAGCACGATCCGGACCTCTATGTACGCAAGAGTGTGTCCAATCATCTGAATGACCTTGCTAAGGATCATGCCGATTGGGTGATTGAAGTTCTCTCTCGTTGGAAGTTAAATTGCAAACCCGCACATGCAAAGAAAATAAATTGGATCATTTATCGTTCTCTTAGAAACCTAATAAAAAAGGGCCATCCGAAGGCCATGAACTTAATTGGCGTCAATTGCAATGCCAAAGTTAAAGTCACTCCGGTTCAGTTAAATAAAAAGTTCTTTCGGCTAAACGATACTATAGAATTTAACTTCGCTATTTGCTCAATCGCAAAAAAGCAGCAAAAAATTATTATTGATTATATTATCCATCACGTAAAAGCCAACAAGGAAACGACGCCAAAGATATTTAAACTCAAAAATATTTTACTAGAGCCCAACCAAAAAATTTCGATTTTAAAAAAGCATTCTTTAAAAAAGATCACGACGAGAAAGTATTACCCCGGAGTTCACCTCTTAGAAATTCAAGTGAATGGAAAAGTTTTAATGTGGGCGGAATGGACTCTCAGACTCTAAAAAGATTTAAAGTTGAAGATCGTCTGCTTCAGAGGCAGGGGCAGGGGCCGGCGCCTCATCCAGTGTGTCTAGATTCAAATCAGGGTCAGCTTTGGCGGAGCCCTCCACCCTGCTATTTTCATCAGATGCCATCGCCTTAACCTGACCCCCTGCATAGTCTCCGATCTCAAAATTCGTTTTACTATTCAGGATGTAGGCTGTTGAAAAGTGATCTGAAGTTTTTAAAATTTTAATAAGCCCAATTGCACGATCATTCAAGAGAGTCTTCGTGTCTTCATTTCTTACTTTTCCATTCAAATAAACCTGTAGAACACTTTCCTCTTGCACTCCGTCCTTCGCACCAGCGCTCAGAAATATAAACTCATCCTCCCCAAAAAGTTTTTGATACTTCTGCGGCTCTCCGCCGATGATGCGGGCTTGAACCGAAGTTGTGGGGGGCGCAGATTTAACTTCAAATTTTTTCATCATTCCGGGCATCAACTTCGCGCCTTTTCTCACGGGCGCCACACTTTTTTTAACCAAAGCGCGAAATAAATTTTCAGAATCGTTCACCCGCTCCATCGGTTCAAGTTCACCTTGAATCTCAATCAAAGTTGCTTCCGATGACGAAAGTGGATCCTTCACTCGATTTGAATCATCATAAGCAACAAGTTGACTGTGGCTGGCATTTGTCAGCCGTACTGTTACATATTGAAATTCAGAAGCCGTTTGACTATCAGTGACTTCAATCTCAACAATTTCTCCAACTGACTCTACTTCTTGCTCTACTGCGTAGATTGTTAAATATCTCTGAGCTGGTTGAATTTTTGGAAGAGACTTTGATTCAAACTCTATAGGAGCTGTGTTAACTGCACCCAAACGATAAAGCGGAAGACTCTTCGGTAGATTTTTTACAACAGGTCGACTTTGCCGCTTCGGTGGGGGTATCTTTACTGCCTCAACAGTCCCATCAACATGTTTTTCGATAATTTTTTCAGGCGCACTTTCTGGTGGCGTGTCTTTTGATGCCAAACCTACCATTGGTGGTTCTTCAAATGTTCCTGTATAAAAACGAATGTTATTTCCTGGATTAATTTCATGTGGATTTAGAATCCCCTCTGTATTGTAGGACCAAACCTTAGGCCAATAATTAGAGTCGCCAAAAAAAGTCTGACTCACGTCCCACAAAGTGTCATTCTTTTGAACTGTATAAGAGTTGATTTTTCGATTCGATAGAACTTTTTCCCAAGCTTCCGGCGAAGTCGGCTGTTCATTGTACTTCTTATAGATACTATGAAAATACTCTTCTCTCTTAAAATCAGGATCTCCGCCACGGGCCTGAATTGAAAGCAACGTCATACAAAAGATTAAAAGAGCCTTTACAGATCGTTTCATCACTTCATCCATCCTTGGAAGGTTGAATTATTTAATAAGTTTTAATTCATTCTCGGCACGAAAAGATTCTGGGCTCCCTGGATATTTCTTTTTCAACTCTTGAAAAACATACTTCGCCTGAGGAGCTAGATTCATTTTTCGATAAGCCACTCCCTTAGCCAAACGTGCCGCCACCACTTTATTGCTTCGTGGATACTGCGTAATCACTTTTTGAAAATATTTAATAGCCTCTGCGTAGTTTTTGTTATCCAATGCCATTCGCCCGGCAAGATAGAGCGTATTGTCTGCATATGAACTCGCTGCAAATTTGCTCAGAAAAGTCTGCAGTCGACTTTTAAATCCAATCTCATCATTACGGCGAAAGGCTGCGACCAACTCTGAATATAATGTTGTCTCATCAATTTTTGATGGATCTTTGCCCGTCAGTTCAATCATCAAAGCTTCACTTTTAGGAGTGTTTTTTACTGCAGCAAAAACAGACTCCACAACGCCAAAGCCTAAAACGAAAGTTAATAATAAAATAAAATACTGCCTCATCTCTCACCACCTTCAGTTACAAAATGAGTATGACACGCCTCGAGAATCCACGACAACAGAGAGTTTTCCACATCTTTTGTTGAGTTACTTTAACACTGGACCTTAGACCATAGGCCAGAGAAGGCTTTGAGCGATTTGCTGAAATATTGAACATCATATAAATAATTGAATATACTGAATTTATTTAGAAAATATGACGAGATTGTAATCGCCGAATTACAGATCTTAAATTCCGAATCTTGGAAGCTTCGCGTTTAAATTACAGGTAATATTAGATCTAGCACCTGGACCAAATATTGATAAGTCTTCGAAACTATGATCTTAATTGCGATAATTGCTCTTTTCGCTTGCACCTCCTTCTATTTAAATTTGCCCATAAAACTTACAGAATTGGCATTAGCATCACATCACTTCTGTTTACAAATACTTCCAACCTCGGTAGAAAACCTCAGTAGCCTAGAAGCTTTGGTGTGCGGAAAAAACATGCAGCCATCAGCGGAAAAACAAATTTTAGTTCACACTTCTCTTATTCATGTCTTTGTCGTCTCTGGATCTCACTTTCTACTTTTGCACAAAATTTTTGCGAAAATTTTAAACCGAAGATTTTTTGCGATAGTCCCCCTCGGCTTCTATGCACTTGCTACATTATGCCAACCCCCCGCAGTCCGTTCGTTATTTTATTTGTCTCTCGCTGAAGTATCCAGGGAGAAGAAACTGTTTACCCCGCCGCTTTTATTAGTTCTTTTAAGTGGGCTTTTCAGTTTGGCGCTATTTCCCTCGTGGATCTACTCTCGGTCTCTGCTGATGAGCCTTTTTGCCTCCCTTGCTCTATCGATTTCCTCAGAGATCCTCTACAAGGACAGTCGCCACAGCACTCGGTTGCTTTTGTCCCAAGTCTTTATCTACATTGCCTTGGCATTTTGTCTTTGGGGAACCTCCAGCCTTCACCCGCTCAGTATAGTGTTGAATTTGACTTTAGGCCCCATCATCGGCACCGTTTTGTTTCCTCTAGGTCTTCTTGTCACTTTTGTTCCATTCTTAGTTCCTCTCTTTGATAGATCCATCGATTTCCTTTTTTTTGTTTTGATGAAGTCAAAGGAACTTTTTAATATGGAACCTTCAGCATTTTCGTTATCCCATTTGCTGTTGTGGCTTTTGTTTTTGGCGACACTGTTGGTCGTACATATTTTTTCAATTCAAAGAAAGCGGTCGAGCTATGAGCGCTAGTTACTTCTGGGGCATTTTATTTTGGATATTGCTCACCCCCACACCTCTTGTGGTTGAAAATGACTTTTTATCTCGTCTTGTCGTCTGGAATGTTGGTCAAGGACAATGGGTTACTTGGGCAACACGAGAATCCTGCCTCCACTTTGATTTGGGCGGAGAGTATATGCCGGCAAAAAAAATAAAAAATCTCTGCGCTTACAAAGAAAATAAACTCTTCTTAAGCCATTGGGACTGGGACCATATCAGCTTTGTAAGAAAAATGAAGTTCCTAGTGTCTTCTTTCTGTCTAGCCCTGCGCCCGGCTGGAACAAGTTCAAGCTTTAAAATGAAAATTGTTGATGAAATTCCAACCTGCGATTCTTCTTTTGAATCCATTTCAAATCTCTGGACAAATTCGAAGGCCCGAAATAGCAACGACAGAAGTCACGTGCTCGTAGTAAAAAATAAAATTCTTATTCCTGGTGACTCCACTCTCCAACAAGAAAAATACTGGCATCGGAATCCCTCTGTCGAACCCATTTCCATTCTTGTTCTCGGGCACCACGGGAGCCGAACGAGCACCTCGGAGGAGCTCCTTAATGCGACTTCCCACTTGAAAATGGCCATCGCTTCAGCTCGCCACAAACGGTATGGTCATCCCCATGTCGAAGTGGTACTAAGATTAAAAAAAAATCAGGTGCCACTATTAAAAACGGAGGACTGGGGAAATATTTGGATCAATACACCCTAATCGCAAACTTGCTCGATTGGGGTCTTGGCAAAATGTGCCGTCAAATCTAAATCCAATAACAGCTTTCCTTGTCGGCAGGCCTCTTGAAGCGAATTAGCAACACTC
Source organism: Pseudobdellovibrionaceae bacterium (assembly GCA_016719575.1). Classification (GTDB taxonomy): domain Bacteria; phylum Bdellovibrionota; class Bdellovibrionia; order Bdellovibrionales; family Bdellovibrionaceae; genus JACMRP01. The sequence goes on from JADJYV010000013.1 coordinate 548,760, forward strand.
GTTAAATTTTCTTTCACTGAGTGAAAATCATCTGAAGTCATGAGGGTTTCTTTTATAAAAAACTCCCGAACCCCGGAAGTCTGGATATCTCTACTCAAAGCAATAAGGCGGCGGTAGGTTTCAGGATTCAAGTGCGAAATTCCGCGAAGCAGTCCGGCTTTTTTTGCCATATTTTCTTTTATGATTCCACAATCGTTGTCTTTGAGCATCATTGTCTTTAAAAGCAAAGCTCCAGTGCTGCGAACCTCAACTCCCAGCAATAGAAACAGTTTGTGCACCACGAGTCTCATTTGCGTTCATCGTGGCCATCGCTACCGGTATAAAAAGAGAAATTAGAAAACTCATTAGCAACCTCATTGAAAAAACTGCGATCTATTAACAGGTCCCTCAATTCGCTTTAAAGGGTCCTATTGAAAAGACAGGCATGCCCTTGGGCTAGTTCTCGCCCAAGACTCTTTTCCATTTGGAAGAGTCGCCACAAAATTAAGGAATGAAGAAAATAATACTTTCGATCTTAATGTCGCCGCTCTTAACGCAAGCCCAATTTCAGCAATCTGCCATGTCTCCTGAAGAGAGTATCACTTACTACCAAAGTCGATACCCCCTCTCAGATCCATACAAAAAGCTTGTCGACAATCGCGGAAATGGATTTGAGCCCCTCTATGGCGTGAGAAACCTCCGCGCAGTTTTAAATGGCGTCGTCTATCGCGGCGGCGCTAACAATGTTTACAACAAGTATGGCAAAAGACAAAACTCAAATCCCCTCCCCGAGGGGGGGCTCAGAAATCTTTGTGAAGAGGGCTTCGGGACGTCCGTCTACCTCTATAGCACGAATTACGAAAAGGCCCCGAAGACCATACGCTGTGATTCAGATATTTTGGACACAAACACCCTGACCTACAGACAAGAAAGTGTTCTGAGTGATTCGGCCTCGGCTCAACGAATATTGTACCTTGTCCACCAGCGCCTCAGTGGATCTGTAGAATCCCGACCCATCTATCTGCATTGCTGGAATGGCTGGCATGCTTCAGGATATATTTCGGCTCTGATTCTTCGGCAATTTTGCGGTTATTCCGGCGAGCAGGCCGTGAATTACTGGAATATCAATACGGATGGGAATAACGTAGGATCTAACTACGACAAAATTCGAGATAGAATTAAAAACTTTAAAATGGATCCGAACCTAATTGTCAGTGCAAATCTCAAGAGCAAAGTATGCCCGAAAATCAATTAGCCTCTCGCGCAGCCTGCCCCTGTGGTTCTGCTAAGAACTATACGGACTGCTGTGGCCCCTTCCACCTCGGCAAGAGCACGCCGAACACCGCTGAAAATCTCATGCGCGCTCGCTACTGTGCTTTTCTGAAAAAAGAATATGATTACCTTGAAGAAACACTTGATCCCCAGACTGCACTCACTTTTGATAATGAGGGAAATAAATCTTGGGCCGAAAGCGTGCAACTTCAGCGATTAGAAATAATTCGCTCTGAAGAATCTGGCAACAAAGCCATTGTTGAATTTAAGGCCTATTTTAAAAATCTGAGTGACGACTCTGAACATGTTCATCACGAAATCAGCAAATTTCGTAAGCAGGGGGGGATCTGGTACTTTCGCGAAGGCAAAGTCCATCGAACCTAACAGCAGAGGGTCGGCTCTTAAGCTCCGACCCTCTGCGCTCCATTACATTTTATACGGTCGGTATTCCATGCCCAAATCACGCGCAACAGGCTCGTATACGACGTGACCGCCATAGACATTTAAACCTTTTAAAAGATTTTTATCTTTAGCGACAGCATCTTCTACTCCCATTGCCGCAAGCATAGAGGCGTACCTCAAAGTCACATTGGTCAAAGCATATGTTGAAGTGCGAGGAACCACGCCCGGCATATTCGGTACACAGTAGTGAATCACTCCATCCACCTCATATGTTGGTTGCTGATGCGAAGTAGGACGGCAAGTCTCGATACAACCGCCTTGGTCAACGGCAACATCAACAACCACAGACCCCTTGGCCATCGAAGTAATCATTTCCTTAGAAACCAAGGTCGGAGCCTTCTGACCCGTGATCAATACACCACCGATTACAAGGTCTGACTCTCTGACAGAGTCTTCAATATTTTTGGCATTCGAAAATAAAGTCATACAACGGCCTTGAAAAATATCATCCAAATATTCCAAGCGCGCCGTATTCACGTCTAAAATTGTGACTGCGGCACCTAGTCCCACCGCCATTTTGGCAGCATTTGTACCAACAACTCCACCACCAATAATAGTCACCTTGCCCGGCTTCACCCCGGTTACGCCGCCAAGTAGGATCCCTTTTCCGGCATGATCTTTTTGTAGGTAGAATGCACCAATCTGGGTCGCCATACGACCTGCAACCTCAGACATTGGCGTCAGAAGGGGCAAGGCCCCGTTGTCCAATTGAATCGTTTCGTAAGCAATGGCTTTAACTTTTTTCTCACAAAGAATCTTTGTAAGTTTTGGCTCCGCCGCCAAATGAAGGTAAGTGTAAATAATCTGATTCTCTTTCATCAGATCATACTCGTCAGGAAGCGGTTCCTTCACCTTCATGATCATATCCGCCTTAGCATAAACTTCTTTTTTGGTGTCTATGATCTTTGCACCCGCTTTTTCATACTGCTCATTTGTAATTCCACTACCAATTCCGGCGTCCTTTTCGACAATGATGGAATGCCCCTCTTTGGTCAACTGACGGGCGCCTGCCTCGGTCATGCCTACTCGATTTTCTGATATCTTAATTTCTTTTGGAACCCCAATTAACATGTTTAACTCCAATGTTTCCGTTTTGTAATACCGAAGAAAATATGCCAGAATGTTTCAGAATTGCAAGGCCGGTTCCTTTGGCAAGTCTTGGCATGATAACTCCGCGCATTATTGAAAAAGAGACGGCTAAGTTGGAACAACCCACCCTGAAAAGCGCCGCACCTCTGAGGAAATGTCGGCTCCCAACTCCACATGTCTAAAACTTTTTGGAGAGTCCATGATTTTTCTGACAAGCTTATTCATAATATCGTGGCCAGCTTTGTAGAGAACAACATGACCCATCAGTGGCATTTCCAGTGTCACTAAGTCACCAAGCGCATCAAGGGTTTTGTGGCGAACAAACTCGTCAGAAAATCGCAAACCGTCAGGATTGATCACGCCGTTGCTATCAAGAACAATGGCATTTTCAAGACTCCCCCCTTTTGCAAGACCGCGAGACTTCAGCGCCTCAACATCTTTCAAGAAACCAAAAGTTCTGGCGTTGGCTATATCGCGGCCAAAAGATTCCTCATTGATATCGACATCCATTTTCTGTAGACCAATGGCCGGATGCGGAAAATCAATTGTCACCGTCAATCTCAGGCCATGATAGGGAACCACATAGGCGTGTTTTTCGCCTTCAGAAAAGTAAATCGGCTCAGTGATATAACAATATTTGCGGGGCTGATCTTGCTCAACAAGTCCAACCTCCATTAATGCTTTCAAAAAATCACGAGCACTCCCGTCACCTATAGGAATCTCGGGCCCATCGAGTTCGATAAAAAGATTATCAATTCGAAGCGCAGAGAGTGCAGACAAGCAATGCTCGATCGTTGCAACACTGAAACTGTCTCCGCCGATAGTCGTGGCATGCGAAGTTGCTTGCACATTTTTAGCGGTCACCTTAAGCGACGGTGAACCCGGCAAATCAGACCTGACAAAGTAAACCCCCGTGTCTGGCGGGGCTGGCCGAAATGTGAGAGTGCAGGCGTCACCCGAATGAATGCCAATTCCGCGAACAACAGTCCTTTTTCGAATTGTTTTTTGCAAAAACACAAAATCCCCCTAACTTCCGACCACTCGAATAGAACCCACCTCAAAACCTTTCCAATTCTTTATCTTAGGTTCGAAATATTTTTTCAATTTAACGACCTCATCCGCTTTGATCGCACCCAGTTTTTGCAGTAAAAAACTAACAACGGCCTGCGCTGCGCGTGAAGCGCCATCTTCGGCCTTGATAGCAAAGGCCTGTCCTTTACCGGGCAGCACGCCACAAAAAACACCTTCTGCACCATTTTTAATCAAGCAATTCCCTTGAGTTTTTTGAATAATATCTGAGGTAAAGTCATCAGTCCCCGAGAGGTAAAAAGAATTCTCCTTGATGGCATTTAAAATCGTTTGCGCTGCCGCCCTTCGAACTTCACTCTCTTTAGGATTGATCAAAGCCATCATACCAATTGCCAAGTTTTGCAACGGGACCGCATAAGTGGGTATACCACACCCGTCAACCCCATAATAAGCCTTGTTCATATCCAACCTCATGGTCTCTGACAAAACTTTTCTAACGCGAATCTGGCAATTATGATCGTAATTTTCATAACCTTGCGGGTTTTCTTTAAGATGGAGACACGTGGCGATCATACCGACATGCTTGCCGGAACAGTTGTTACAAATAGGTCCGATGGGCTGGCCTCTGCGAATCATCTCGTGTGCAGCTTCTTCGTTCGCAGGAAAGTGGGGACCACAGAACAACTGACTTTCTGAGATCCCCGCCGCCTTCATCATTTCAATAACACAGGCAAGATGATTTTTCTCTCCTCTGTGCGAAGAACAAGCCAAACAAATATGTCTATTTTCAAATTTAAAAGCCTCAGCGGCTCCAGACTCAATAAGAGGGAGGGCCTGAAGCATTTTTATACCTGAACGTGGATAGGTCAGATAGTCGATATTTCCCCAATACATAACTGGCACAGCTCTCTCATCAACAACCACGGCCATTACCCGGTGCTGACTTTCGACAATCGGGCCTCGTAAAACCTCTACAGTGAGGGGAGTTCTAGATTTCATAGTGGACCTCTTATTTTCTCATCGCAGACAATTCTCACGCGCCACTCAGAGTGCAGCTTCGAAAACTTGATTTTTAGCAAACTCCGTAATCATGCGGCCCCTCTGAGTTTTTTGCAAAAACCCTTCTTGCAACAAGAAAGGTTCGTAAACCTCTTCGATAGTGTCTCGCTCTTCACTAAGGGCCGCGGCGATTGTCTCAACTCCGACGGGGCCACCGGCGTACTTCTCATGAATCAGCAACAAGATTCGACGATCCATCGAGTCCAAACCAAAACGGTCAACACCTAAAAGATTTAAGGCCGAATTCGCCAATTCTTTGTCTATGATGCCGTTGCCTTGGACTTGAGCAAAGTCTCTCACCTTCTTCAGCAATCGAATCGCCACCCGCGGCGTACCACGAGATCTCCGCGCGATTTCTTCGGCACCAACGGCCTGTATAGAAATATTTAAAATCTTCGCGTCTCTCTCTAAAATTTGCTGGAGAGATTTTCGATCATAAAAGTTCAATCGTTCAACAATACCAAAACGATCTCGAAAGGGCGCATTTAGCAAGCCAGCCCTTGTCGTGGCACCAATCAAAGTGAAGGGGGCAAGTTGAAACTTCATCGAGCGGGCCCCAATTCCGTCTCCGGTTACAATATCAATATAAAAATCCTCCATCGCAGTATAAAGATACTCTTCGACATGACGACTGAGGCGATGAATTTCATCTATAAACAAAACCGAATGGGGCTTTAAACTCGTCAGAATGGCGGCAAGGTCACCCTTTTTATCGATTGCCGGCGCTGAGGTTGCCTTGAAGTCTGCGCCCATATCATTCGCGATGATTTTCGCTAATGTGGTTTTTCCGAGACCTGGTGGACCACTGAGCAAAGTGTGATCCAACGGCTCAGACCGCCCTTTCGCGGCGCTAACAAATATTTTCAGTTTTTCCTTAACATCGTGTTGTCCCGGAAAATCATCAAAGTTTTGCGGCCTTAGAATGTTTTCCCAAGACTTCTCAGCTTCAATTGGATCTCCCTCTAAAATGCGCCCCATAGCAAACTCCTATAGCGGATTTGATAGGGCCGCTAGCCCTTTACGGACACCCTCTTCGACATCAAAATCTTTTGGCAGCGAAGACACAAATTGTTCTACAGCTAGAGGCTTATAACCTAAGTTCAGCAAAGCCGAAGTAATTTCAGTATGAACTTGTGGGGCCTTCTTTTTTACCCCACCCTCATTCTTTTCTAAAAGAACCAACTTCCCCTTCAGTGTTAAAATAATCTGCTCAGCTGTTTTTTTGCCAACCTTTGGCAAGGTCGATAGAGCCTTAGCGTCTCCGCCTTCGATCATATTACAAAGTTGTTCGACCCGACATCCGGAGAGGATGCTCAGAGCCATTTTGGGGCCAACACCATTCACTTTTAAAAGAGATAAAAATAAATTTTTTTCTTCTTTAGACACAAAGCCGAAAAGTTGAAAGGCATCTTCGCGCACGTGAGTGTGCACCCAAAGAATCACTTCTTTGCCATAATAGCTTTGCAAATCGGAAAGCGTGTTTGCAGAGCCCAAAACCTCATATCCGACACCGCCAACATCAAGAAGCGCCGCTTCGGGAGAAATCTCTACTAGCTGTCCCTTCAGATAACCGATCATAACTCTTTCCCTCTTTACTGAATGACCAAGCCTGCTTACAACTCTATCGCTCGGCCAACAATTCTTTTCTTTTGAATCTCGTACGAATGGTGACAAGCCATTGCCAAGGCATCCGAAGCATCGAGCCGATTGATTTTGTCAATGCGGAGCAGGGCTTTTAATACCGCTTGGACCTGATCTTTGCTCGCAGCGCCATCGCCAGTAATTCCTTTTTTTACAAGGCGCGTGGCGTACTCGAAAACCTGAGCTCCACCGCGCATAGCCTCATACATAACCACTCCGCGAGCGTGACCTAGCTTAAAAGCGCTGTCTGCGTTTTTTCCTAAAAATATTTTTTCGATCGCAATGTGTTGAGGTTGATATTTTCGAATGACCTCAGCAAAGGAACTCCCTAGCTCGAGCATTCTGCTGGCAAAATCCTCATTGGTGTCCATAACGATGACACCATGACTGATGTGCTCAACATATCCACTTGTCACACGAACCAGTCCGAACCCCGTAATGCGAGACCCAGGGTCCACTCCTAAAATTGAAAAACTTTGCTGCTTTGAATCCACTTCCGTTCATTTGAATTCTTCTCTTGAAACAGGTCAATAAAAAGCTCTATTGAATTTCTGGAGCGGAGGTGTCATGATCTTCGTATGCCTAAGATCGAAGCAAGCGCTACCGAGAAATATCAGCAAATTTTGCAAAAGAATCCCAACTCACAGGTGTTTGCACCTCTCGCAGAAGCCTACCGCGAAATGGGCCTGCTTAAAGAAGCCGAGAGTGTGGTCAGAGTCGGAGTGAAGCGTCACCCTACTTTTGCAGCTGGATACGTTGTTTACGCACGAATTGCCCGGGATTTAAATCGTCTCGATGACTGCCTCAAACTAGCAAGTCGTGCAGTGGAAATCGCTCCAGAAAATATTATGGCCCACCAGATGCTGGCCGAAATCTATCTTCTAACCAAACGCCCGAAAGAGGCGCTCAAAGCCTACAAGATGGTTTTGTTTCTGAATCCAAACTATGAAAAAGCCAGAACCATCGTCGCAAAACTTGAAAGCCTCACTGCGGATGAATACGAAGAAGAAGTTTTTGAGATGACTAAAATTGGCGGCCTAAAAAATCAGTTCTTATCAGGAACCGAAAACAAAGCTGCCGCCCCAGTAAATGCAAACAAGGACACTCCCCCCCCTGCCACAACACCAAAAGCCCTCGAGCGGATGCTCTCTCTCATTGATGCCTTTATTGTGCGTAATGACCTCAACAAAGCCAAAATGCTTCTTAGCGACACTCAGACTGAATTTGGCGACCACCCAGGAATTATGCAAAGGATAAAACTCCTTCACAGTCGCAGCGGAGCAATGATGGCAACCTCCAGCTCAGAAGAGCACCCGACTGCCATTAAGCCCTTGGCTTCTCGAGAAAAGGCGATTCAGCAACGCAAACTCGAGGCTTTGGAGTCAATGCTGCGAAGCGTCGAATCCTATCGTCAGCTTTGATTGACCAAACCTAGGCGTTTCAGATTATATTGGCTCCTCATTTACACAACGAGGATTTAATGTACGAAACAGGCGATTTTAAAAAAGGTCTTAAGATCATGGTTGAAGGCAAGCCTTACGTGATCGTTGATTTTCAACACGTAAAACCAGGCAAGGGCAATCAGTTCACCCGCACAAAATTAAGAAACATGCTGACGGGCCAAAACCTTGAATCTACCTTCAAATCCGGTGAAAAATTTGAAGTGCCCAACGTCGAAAATAAAGAAATGACCTTCTTGTATAAAGACGACAGTGGCTACAGCTTTATGGATCAAGAGTCTTATGAACAAATCACCATGTCCGGCGATGACCTTGGCGATTCTAAGTACTACCTCACCGAAAACTTGAAAGTAGTTATTTTGATTTACAACGAAAAGCCCGTCGCGGCTGATGTTCCAAAAGCTGTCAACCTGAAGGTTGCAAAATCAGATCCTGGGATCAAAGGGGACCGCGTTTCGGGAGCTACCAAGCCAGCAACTATGGAGACGGGACTCGTGGTTCAAGTTCCTCTTCACATCAATGAAGGGGATACGCTTCGTATTGACACCTCTACTGGGGACTATGTTGAAAGAGTGAATCTTAAGTAATCTTGTTTTTACAACCGACTATTGTCCGGAAATCTTGGTGATTTCCGGACTTTTTTTAAGCTCTAGAGCCCCCCCTTCTCAGCCGACAATTCTCGTTTAAATTGAAGGTCCAACTTTCTCGTTTTGCGACGCATCAAGCCTCCAGATTTACTGAAAAATATCAGAAAATAAGTCAGTCAATCCAAAACGGATTTTGGGAGATATTTTTGACACTCAATCTCGAGTTAGAAATTAAATCACTGTTAACGGAGTTCGACTCTCCTGAAGTTGTTGCCGAAAAAGTGATAAAGCTTTTTGAGAACATTGAAGTTGAGTGGTCCAAGGAGAATCTTCTTGAGCTCTATCGTTTTCTGCTCAACTGCGGCTTGTACCAACATCTGATTCGCTTTTGCTTAAGTCATCTAGCCGATAAAAAATTTGAAATGCCCTGGCCCTATTTTCTACAAGCACTCCACGATGGCCTTCCAGATCTTGAAGAAGACATTGTGAAATTTATTGTTCTGGGAATTCAAGAAGACAATGCCGCAGAATCCGCCTCCTTAGCTGATGGCTCCGAACGATTTATAAAAAATGCCAAGGAGCTAAAACTAGAACGAAATCGCAAGCGGCGACGCAATTCCACCAAACTCAAAGCTGAAATGCTTGACGAGCTACTGACTCTCCGCACCCAGCAGCTCGTCGAACAAGAAAAGAATCTCCTCGGAAAACTCCAGAGAATGTTTCCAGGAGACCAAGATATTTTAGAAGAGGTCAGAGAACACAAAGAGCGCTATGCCTTGGATGTATTAACACGACGGTCACCACTTCGAAATAGTGAATACAAAGAGCCACAGTCTTCACCAGAAATTCGCAAGCTATTTTCTAAACTTAAAGACTCTCTCTTGACGTCCGCAAAAAATGATCCCAACATCGCCTTTGATTTTGCCATCGCCGCACTTATGTTTGATGCCCCAGAAACCAGCTTGGTAATTTTAGAAAGCATGAGCTTGCCTATTGAAAGAAAATGGCTTTTGCTTGAGGTAAAACTAAAATGCCGTCGGTTCTTGGAAGTTCTTAGCGATCTCAATCAGATTGAGATCGCTCTTGCGCACGAGCCTGAGACGTTTTTTGCAACAGCCTATCTCCGAGCCCAAGCCTATTGGGGATTAAAGCAGAAACACGTGGCAATTGAAATTCTCGAGACAATTCTGGAGGCACGCCCGAACTATCGCTCTGCGCATGCCCTCTTGGACTTGTGGAGGTCTCAATGAAAAGGGTGCTCTCAATTTTAGCACCTCCATTTATCGTTTTGGCATTAATTGCGGCGTTGCTTCACTACTGGGCGATCCCACGCTTCGAAACTTGGGCACTAAAGAACATCAGATCCTATTCTGAAAAAAAGTTGCCAGTAATTATTGATGCTAAAAGTATAAAATTCAAACTGATCAAGCCTTCTGCAACGCTCGAAAGCATTACGCTGACCACAAAAGAATCTGCTGCGCAAATTACGCCAAACATTTCTTTAAAAAGCGCATCAATACATCTCGATCTCTTTCGACTATTTACTGGCCAACTCCACATCTCAACTGTTGTTATCGATTCAATTGAAAACACCGTTCAAATTGATCCTCTTTTAGAAAAGTCAGGCCCCTCCAAAGATCTCCCTCTCAAACTTATCTTCGAATGGCTCAATAAAATCCCGTTGGATCGAGTTCTCTTTAACAACCTACAAATGCAAATTAGTTCCAAAAAACTTAAGAGCACTGTCTTTCTTAATGGTGGAGACCTTTTGCTGAGCAATCATCGCAATTCAATTTCAGCAAGAATGCATGCCCCTCAGTTAGAATTTACAGCAAATGGCAGCCCGCCTGTTCTGGCGCTGCTTAACTTTTTGATCGTCCTCGATCCGAACCAGCTTAAAGTTGTTGAAGCGGAGACTCGTCAAGAAGATTCCTCGGCCTACATCAAGGGAATATTTAAAGATTTTGAAAAAGTTATGATTCACCCCAAAGCTCAGCTTGAACTCACTGGAAACCTTAAGCTGGATCAAATTCGCCAACAACTAAAGCCCTTTCTACCAACATACAAACTTCCTCCAATTCACGGTTTTTCCACAATCAACGTAAAAGTTGGCGTGGATGGTCTCGACAAACTCAGCGGAACTATGGATTTAAAAACAAACAATGTTTCAATTGATTCCTTTGCTCTAGGTAATGCCTCTGTTCAAGGTGTCTTCAAAGAAAATAGCCTAACGCTCTCTACGGCAGAAATTCTTCATCCTGCCGGAAAAGCGCAACTGATAAATACGCAACTTCAGCTTGATGAGAACTTGAGCTTTAAAACTCAGCTTAAAGTTTACAATCTTGACCTTCAAAAACTTTTCACAACTCTGAATCTCAACCAAGTCCCCGTCTGGATGGACCTACAGGGAGAACTGCCCTGTCAGGGGCAATTCAAAATGCCCTTTAAAATTCGCTGCGAAGGAAGCCTCCAAGCTGACAACCTCTTAGTCACCTCGAACCATGGAGATAAAAGAGCCGTTATTGTCGACATTGAAAAAATAAGTGCTAAAGGTTTCACAGAAATAACTGACACGGCGGTTTCGTACAAGGCCCAATTGAATATCGCGGAGAACACGGGAGAAAGTTCTGGACTCATCGAATACAGCAAAGGTTTTGACATCAATTACAAAACTCCCCGTTTGGATTTGCTGGCAGTTCGCAATCTTGCAAATCTAAATATGCAAGGCAGCACGAGTATCGAAGGAGCCACAAGAGGAAATTCTCAAGCCGCGATTTTCGACATGAAAATAAAGGCCCAAGATTTTAGTCTTGCAGGTTATCACTTCGGTCAGTTGAATGGAAATCTCAACTATAAAAAAAGTCACCTTTACATTAACGATATTTATGGCCTTCTTACAAAATCAAGCTACAACGGAGCCATCGATATAGATCTTAAAGAGTCAAAAATTCTAGGCCGAATTAGGGCCCCTACTCTTGACCTGTCTGATTTAGTGAGTGTTTTTGAAAAGGTCTATCATTTTCCGGTGACCGTCGACGGCTCCGGCTCAGCTGAAGCTTCCTTTTCGGGACCCCTCAATTTCTGGAAGTTATCCTACCAATTGGATTCAAAAATTAAAAATGGACATCTTGCTGGCGAACTGTTCGACGAACTAAATATCAATGTTCAGGCCACCCAAGGACAGATGTTAATTCAAAACGCCACTCTCAAAAAAGCAGGCGGCACCCTCTCATCCACCGGCGGCATAAATGCTGAGAAGGACGTGAACCTCAAGCTGGAAGGTCGAAATTTTCGCTTGGATGACTCTGATTTTATCAACAAGATTAGCCCCAATATTTTTGGCGTCCTTAATTTTACAAGTCTCATTCGTGGCCAAATCAACGAACCTGACGTTTCTCTACGAGGAAGCATTACAGAAACCGTCTTGGACGAACAAGAAATTCCTTCTTCGTTTTTTGATCTCAAGATTCGCAAAACTCTGATGGAAGGAAATGCAAACTTTTTCGGACACCGCATTCAGGCAGATTGGCTTTTGCCGTTTAATAACTCGCCGATGCGCCTTCGGATTAAAACAGTAGATTGGAACTATGCTTCAATATTTTCAATTATTGGCGGCAATTCTTTGCAAAATGAATACGACTCAAGCCTCACTACGGATATTGATCTGAGATCTGAATCCGGACAGTGGCAAAAGACTTCGGGAATTATTCAGATAAAAAATATTTTCTTAAAAAGAGGCAACCACTCTTTTAGAAATTCAGAGCCAATCCAGGTGAAACTACAGGACGGACTCATTTCTATAAGTCATTTCAATCTTGAAGGACCACAAAACAGCATCCAAGTTCACGGCCAAAATTTCACCTTAAATGATCTCAATGTCAATGTTGTCGCTAACACTGAGCTGCGCCTCTACCATATGTTTTTCCCCTTCTTGGATGATATTGGCGGGGCCGTTCAAACCTCAGCAACGATTTCTGGTTCGCTTTTTAAACCACAAATCCTCGGCAACCTTTCTACATCCAACAGTCTAGTAAAAATAAAGGGTTTTCCTCACGCCATTGAGCGCATTCGCGCAGAAATAAATTTTTCTCAAACGAAGGTGTTGGTCAATTCTATCGAAGCCCAAATGGCGGGGGGCCTTGTCAGGGGCGATGGCTCCATCACCATAAAAGAATATCAGGATATCCCGACGTCAATCCGCATTAGCCTTGAAGACGTCAATCTGAACATACCAGACAAAGTCTACACCTCAGGATCGGCCGACTTAGTGTTATCAGGAAAATGGTTTCCCTTTTTGTTGTCAGGTACATATCGAGTTTCGAGCGGTGTCTTCAGCAGAGAATTCACCGCCGAAACCAACTCTGGCCCGAACGTTCGTCAAAGTGTGTATTTGCCAAAAATACTTCGTCAATCGAATTTTGAGCCGCTCGCATTTGATATCCAGATACTATTCGAACGCAGTTTTCTGGTAAAAAACACAATGGTCGAGGGAGCTGTCCAAGGAAACCTTCAATTTAAAGGACCACTCAACAATCCCACCCTAATAGGAAAACTTCAAACCGATAGGAATTCGAAGCTAACCTTTAAAGACAAAGTATTTAATATCCAAACTGGCACCGTTCAGTTCAATAGCCTCAATGAAATTAATCCAGACCTGTACGTTTCCGCAAACACCCGCGTCAGCGACTATGATATACACTTGCTTGCCCAAGGCCCGGCAAAAAATCTCCGTGATATTCGCTTGACCAGCGTCCCGCCGCTGAGCGAGCAAGACATCGTCTCTCTTCTTGCTCTCGGCATGACCTCCTCACGAATGGATCAGAGCATTGGTGGCAAAGAGCAAGCAGCACAAACGGGTTATGAATTGGGCTTTGCAATATTTTCTCAAACCGTTAACAAACAATTTCAAGATCGACTTGGTTTGAACGTTCAATTTACTTCGTCGTTCGATAGCACTCGTAACATTAGCGTTCCTAAAATGACCTTGAGTCGAAAGCTCTCTAACAAAGTCAATGCCTCGCTAAGTCGTACCCTGGGTTCTGAACAAAGCAACGAGGCGAAACTTCAGTATCTGATCAATCAAAATGTTTCGGCTATCGGCAGCTATCAAGACACTTCAAATTCACGAACACAGGGCCTCACAACCGGTGAGGCTCCAAAAGAAAATATCTTCGGCCTTGATCTTGAATTTAAAAAGGAGTTCAAATAGTGAAATTGAGCTGCTTTTTATTATCTCTATTTTTAATCTCAGACTTGGCCTTTGCTACCAGTCTAGGTTCAAAACGTTCCTTAGATATTACTGCACTACCGCCGGGCCAACAATCTGAACTCACAAGCCGATTTCCTCAAATCAAGACGGGATTGTTATCCCTCGAGGTCATCGACAATATAATTCGGTATCTGCAATTAAAACCCGAGTATGATTTAATTCAAGTCATCGATATGGGAAGTGAGCAATTTCGATTACATACTGAACGCTCAACCCGGATCAGCGCTGTAAAGATTGAGGGACTGCATGCCATTTCAGAATCTGACGCGAAAATTTTATTCGCAATCAACATCAACGATGTGTTAAATCAAGACAGTCTGATCTCGGGTGGAGAAAAGCTTCGGCAACAGTACAATCAAATCGGGTATCGCAATGCTTCCATAGATCTTGAGATTCCTCCAGATAAAAATGGCAATGTACAAATTCAAGTCAAAGTAAAAGAGGGGGTGCAAACTCTGATTGGACAAATTCAATTTTCATCGCCAAACACTGAACTCAATCGCTCCTTGAATAGTCGATTCTCTCGGCAGAAAGGCAACGCCTTAACCGATTTGGAGCTTGCAGAACTAATAAAGAAAATTCGCGACTATCTCAGCAACAGAGGATATATTCGCACTGAGATTAATGGACCGGAAATCACCTTTAATGCGGACGAATCAAAATCGCAGCTGACTTTTAAGCTAGACAAAGTGGACACTTACTCCATCGATTACATGGGGAATCGCGATGTCGCGTCCCCGACTTTAAGCAATATTCTAAATTTAGAAAATTATCATTCATCCAGCCCTAATATCGGCTCCGAGCTTGCCGCCAAAGTAAAAACCTTTTATCTCTCGCGTGGTTTTGCTCGCGTTGAGGTGCAAAGCGAAGAAAGCGAAGGAAGAAAGCCATTTTCTCGCAAAATTATGCTAAATATCGAAGAAGGACCCAAAGTTAAAATAACTAAATTTGAATTTTCTGGAAATATTAGCCGCGACAGCGCCTACTACACAAGGCTCCTAAAAAATGGTGGCTCAGATCTTATAAAAAATAACTACTACAATAAAGACGATTTAGACCAAAGCTTTCGCAACATGGTTGTTGATTTACAAAATGAAGGCCGACTTCTTGCCAAGATCAATTCCACCCGCACACAATACAACAAAGAAAAAAATCAAGTAACTGTTTATGTGAACTTAGATGAAGGGCCCCTGACTCAAATCAAAATCATCACTTTCACAGGTAATAATTCCATTTCTTCAGAAGAACTTCTTAGCGTCCTCGAATTGAACAGCAATACTCCCCTCAAGTTGGACGACCTAGAAAAGGCCATTCAAAATTTGCGAGTTTTTTATCAAGAAAAGGGCTACATAGAAATGGCCATTTTAAATGAAAAAGACGATCTTGTTCTGTACAGTGAAAACAATACGTCTGCGGCGCTTAATTTCAAAATCTATGAAGGCCCCAGGGTGTCCATCGCAAATATTGTTCTCGACGGCAACTCATTTACCAAAGACCGCGTCCTCCTGAATGTCATTGATTTGCAACCTGGGGACATTGTCACGCCAAGCAAGATTGAGGAAGCGAAGTCAAAACTGCAGCGAACTGGATATTTCAATACCGTGGAAGTTCTAACGCTCGAAGAAAAAACTTCGACCGCCAATCGAACTCTGATTATTCGAGTGACGGAACGTGATCCAGGCCTGTTTACCCTGGGAATAGGCGCGACCAACGAACAAAAGCTAACCCTGCGTGGTTACGCAGGCCTCGCCTACAATAATATTTTCGGAACAGGGCGAGGGATTTCAAGTCGTATCGACACAAATTACAATGTTGCTGCAGAGTACAAGTATGCTCAATACAAAGTCGCTTTGGGATATTTGGAGCCCTATCTCTTTGAGACAAAGTTCCGCGGCAGGGTCAACCTCTCCTGGTCGAGTCTTATTACAGACTTTGGAGTTTCAAAAGTCTCTGATGTCAGACAAACCTCATATTCTATAGAACGGGACTTCACTTCTCATGTTACCGGAATATGGAATGCATTTAGCATCGCCACCGTCAAAGATAAAGGAATCAATCCAAACATCCCAATTCCTGAAATCACCCAAGACATCGGTACCATTGGGCCAACCCTCGAGCTAGATTATCGAGACAATCCCTTCGTTCCTACCCGAGGAAATTTTACTTCAATCTCAACTGAATATTCTTCGCCTGAACTCGGGAGTTATTTGACAGAAGAAGACGCGCAAAAAAAAGGAATTCGCTTTGTCCGATCCAGCGCGAGTTTCACGCAGTATTTGCAAGTTCCTTACATTAAAAATAACACAATGGTTTGGGCCAACTCAATCCGCGGCGGCTATATTCGAAACTTAAGTAATGAAATCGGCGTCCCTTACGATAAAAAGGGATTTTATCTCGGAGGCGGCTCAACAGTCCGCGGTTTTGACGGTACAAGCGAATACTTTCCAACCCGTGAACAGCTTGGAATTGGAGAAGCAGGCACCTACTACCTAAACACAGCGGCAACGATGTATTTATTTAAATCCGAATTGCGTTTTCCACTCTTTGGCAGCATCGGAGGCGGTGTCTTCTACGATGGGGGCGCCGTTCATATTGATGGTCTCAATATTGGTGACGAGTATAGAGATTCTTTTGGCGTTGGCATCCATTACAACACTCCCGTGGGCCCTTTAAACGTTGAGTTTGCTTGGAAGTTAGATCCAAAGCCTCGGGAAAACCCTTTCCAATTGCATCTCTCAATCGGCTCTTTCTAAGAGCTTAAATTACCATCATAACGCAACAGATCACCTTGACTTCATCCGGTGATTTTCGTACCCATAATCATTCAAAATTCAAAACAACGGAGTTTATGAAAATGATAGGTGATTCTTTGCTGTTAGTTCCAGCAATCGCAGGGGCTGTAGGTCTTGTTATGGCACTGATTTTGTACTTCCGAGTGAAGTCTCAGCCAATAGGTAATGAAACGATGAATCGTATTGCCCAGTATATTCGCGAAGGATCTATGGCCTTTTTAACTCGTGAATATAAAGTTTTGACTGGCTATGCTGCAGTTGTCAGCGTGGCGCTGGGTCTTACTTTGGGGTGGCTTTCTGCTGGATGCTTTGTTCTTGGCGCTTTTTTGAGCCTACTTGCGGGATTCTTCGGTATGAAAGCTGCAACTTATGCCAATGTGCGCACAACGCAAGCCGCAGCAACTGGCTCTAAAGCAAAAGCTCTTCTTGTCGCTCTTGATGGCGGCGCAGTGATGGGACTGTCTGTCGCGGGTCTCGCGCTTTTGGGACTCGGCATCCTTTACCAAATCTATATGGGAACTCCTGAGGTCTCAACAGTCCTTCACTCTTTCGCGGTGGGTGCCTCTTCAATTGCCCTTTTTGCTCGGATCGGTGGCGGAATTTACACCAAAGCCGCTGACGTTGGCGCAGATATCGCCGGCAAAGTCATTGAGAATATTCCCGAAGATGATCCTCGCAACCCTGGAGTGGTCGCCGACAATGTTGGTGACAATGTAGGTGATGTCGCAGGTATGGGAGCGGACATTTATGAATCTATGGTTGCGGCAATAGTCGCGGCGATGGCTATTGCACTTACAGCTCCTGCTGAGACCTTGCAGGCCTTGACATCGGACGCAGAAATTTTGAAGCCCTCAGCTATCTTTTTGCCTTTAGGACTCTCAGCTCTAGGCATGATTATTTCGATCATCGTGATTTTCATTACCCGCATGTTTAGCAACTCAGCGCCCGCTGTGGTTTTGCGAAATGCTTTGATTTTTCCTCCTATTATTTTAACAATTGCTTCTTACTTGTTAATGCCCGTTTTTGGTTTAAACCAAACTGTAACTTGGGCTCTCGCTGCCGGTGCCATCGGCGGTGGTTTAATTGGTCTTATCACTGAGTACTACACAGCAGCTCGTCCGATCCGTCTTGTTGCCGAAGCTTCTTTGACGGGAGCTGGAACCAATGTCATCCGCGGCTTAGCGGTGGGCATGGAATCTGTGGCTATTCCAATGATTATTGTTGTTATCGCTGCCTATATCTCAGATCACTTCTTGGGTCTTTACGGGATCGCGCTGGCGGCCGTTGGAATGCTTGCTGGTACTGCGGTAGTAATGACTGTCGATGCCTACGGCCCAATCGCTGATAACGCCGGTGGAATTTCTGAAATGTCGGGCCTTGGAAAAGATGTTCGCGACATCACAGATGAACTCGATGCTGTTGGCAATACGACAGCAGCGATAGGTAAAGGCTTTGCCATTGGCTCTGCGATTTTGACTGTGGTTGCGCTGTTTTCGGCCTTCAACATGGAGGTCAACCACGCTCGTGCAATTGCAAATCTTGGTAAAATTAACTTAGATCTCACTTCCTCAGGAGTTTTGATCGGAATCCTCATCGGGTCTATCCTGCCATTTTTGGTCGGCGCAACGACAATGACTGCTGTCGGTAAAGCCGCACAAAAAATCGTGACTGAAATCGGCCGCCAGTTCAAAGAAATTCCAGGTCTTATCGAAGGAAAAGCGGACCCTCAACCTGCCGCCATCGTTGATATCGCAACCAAAGCTGCTCTTTTTGAAATGATCGTACCGGGCATGATTGCGGTCTTGGCTCCGGTCGCCGTGGGCTTTTTGCTTGGGCCCACTGCGCTAGCAGGTATGCTCGCTGGCTCTCTTGCCGTAGGCGCAACGATGTCATTATTTATGGCCAATGCTGGTGGCGCCTGGGACAATGCCAAGAAATATATCGAAAAAGGCAAACTAACCGGCCACAAAAAAGGATCTGACGCACATAAAAATGCTGTCGTCGGCGACACTGTCGGCGATCCATTTAAAGACACTTCAGGTCCTGGCGTCGCCATTCTGATCAAAGTTATGAGCGTTGTCTCTCTCTTGATCGCCAGCCTCGTCGCCACCGTCGGCGGCTAAAGGTACGGCCTTCCTTTTGGCAATGCAGCGCAAAAGCTCCCTGAAAGAATGGGAGCTTTCTTTTTAGGGATCTCAAAATGTTTACGCGCAAAGAAAAAGTTCTGCTGGGTCTTTTGGCATTTATTCAGTTTAGTTCCATCGTTGACTTTATGATAATGATGCCACTAGGCCCACAATTAATGCGTCTTTTTTCCATTTCTCCTCACCAATTTGGACTACTCGTTTCTTCTTATACATTTTGTGCCGGACTAAGCGGCTTTGCCTCTTCATTTTTTATCGACAAATTCGATCGAAAAAACTGCCTCCTGTTTTTTTCTAATCGGTTTTGGAATCGGAACTGTGGCTTGCGCCCTTTCTCCTTCTTACGAAATTTTAATCTTCGCCCGTGGACTCACCGGCATGTTTGGAGGTGTCTTGGGTTCTCTCGTGATGTCCATAGTAAGCGACACCATTGCCTATGAAAGGCGCGGGAGCGCCATGGGAATCGTGATGACGTCGTTTTCTCTCGCCTCAGTTTTTGGCGTTCCGTTTAGCCTTTACCTTGCAAATATGTCTGGCTGGCACACTCCTTTTGTTTTTCTTGGTGTCACAGCTCTAGTTGTTTGCATCGGAATTTGGTTTGTTATCCCTCAAATGCGAGGCCACTTAGATCACCAGGTCAAAGAACCGGTCTATCGAGTCCTCACGCGAATTCTAAAAAATCCAAACCAACTCCAAGCCTTATTGTTTATGGGCTCGGTCGTCTTTGGACATTTCGCTATCATTCCATTCATGTCTCCATCTCTAGTTGCGAATGCGGGTCTATTGGAGTCACACCTACCACTGGTTTACATGGCGGGGGGTCTCCTAACCATTTTTACGTCTCCTTACATCGGCCGCCTGTCTGATCGTTTTGGCAAACATCGTGTTTTCTTCTGGGGGGCCTTGATTACCCTGCTACCTTATTTTGTACTGACGAATTTAAAACAAACTTCACTTTCGACTATATTGTTTACTACAAGTTTCTTATTTGTTTCTTCTGGTGGGAGGATGATCCCTGCCTCCACCCTGGTGTCCGGCACAGCAAACCCCCAAACGCGTGGAAGTTTCATGAGTATTGTGAGCTGCGTTCAACAGATGGCGTCTGCCGTCGCCAGTTATGTATCCGGAATTATTATCACAAGAGGGAACCAAGGCGAATTAGAAAATTACGACATCGTCGGCTATCTGGCCATTGGCACGACCTTTATCGCGATCTACTTATCTCGTAAAATCAAAGCAACGGAACATTTGGAACAGCATCGACCTGAGCTTTCCGACGTCTAATCCAGATCTCAACGAAAAGAAATTTTTCGCAAATCCTTGCGATCTTTTATTCTTAAAGTTATATACGCCCTCGATTGAATACCAGGACGTTTCTGCGGAGGTTGTTATGTGCAAATTTTTCATTTCTATTGCTCTTTTCCTTTCTTGTTCAACTGTATTTGCCGCCGACTTTGAGAATTATTTTGATCCCAGCGAATTGAATTACGATGTCGAAAGTTTGCCAATAGAAATGTACGAGCCTCAGATGGAGCCCTTTTCTGCAGAGCAAGCTCTAGATGCCTTTGGTGTCGATGTTTTTTCTGAATTTCCAGTGGTTATCATGGTCAACAAAGCCACACAAAAAGCAACGGTCTACAGTTATGGAAATATCATAAATTCATTTCTCGTATCAACTGGACGAGACCGTTGGGAGACTGCGAAATCTGGACGCCAATACTTCACAGCCACGCCAACTGGCTGGTACTCACCTACCCGCTACGCGCGTGAGCATTGGTCCAACACCTGGAGTGCGCTGATGGAATATTCTATCTTTTTCAACGGCGGAGTTGCTCTACATGCCACGACACCTGACCACTTCAATGAACTGGGAACCAAGGCTTCTGGCGGCTGTGTTCGCATGCACCCTGACAACGCTCGTTGGTTTTGGAATCTTTCACTACAAGAAAAAATTGCTACTGTCCCCTACTTCACTCGCGGCGGACAAGTTCTTAGGGACCAACAAGGAAATATCAAACGCCACACCGGCTCAGGCACGCTGATCATTGTCACAGCCGACTAAAGTATTCGCTCGCGCTGTGCAACTCCACGAGCGGTAACGCCTCGCGGAATGTTACAATTCCACAAGGAAATATCGGGTGATTCATAGTCCCCATTCTTGACCCTATTCTAGGCTAGAGTTAGCTTGAACTCCTTGACCCAAGTCTAAATATCAAGAAGGACGACTCAATGAAAAAACATCCTGTGCGTGTTTATCCATCCAAAGAAAAATTAGATCGTAAAGACCAGTTAGCTTGGAAGTTGGCAGAAATTGCCTCTGACAACGCTCCTATTAAAAGTGATGTCTTGGATATGGTTATTAATCGAATTATTGATAATGCATCGGTTGCTATCGCTGCCGCCAATCGCCGCCCTGTGGCTTCGGCGCGCGCAATGGCAATTGCGCATCCCCGCACAAATGGCGCGGCTGTCTTTGGTATGCCTAACGATCAGAAATTCGACTGTGAATGGGCCGCCTGGGCGAATGGCACTGCCGTTCGTGAGTTAGATTATCATGATACATTTTTGGCTGCAGACTACTCCCATCCAGGCGACAACATCCCACCCATACTTGCCGTTGCTCAACAGATGAATAAAAACGGAAAAGATCTGCTTCGTGGACTAGTGACTGGTTATGAAATCCACGTGGATCTGGTCAAAGCAATCTGCTTGCACGAATTCAAAAAAGATCATATTGCGCACCTCTGCCCAGCGCAAGCTGCGGGTATAGGTACTCTGCTAGGGCTTCCAACTGAAACAATTTACCAGGCAGTACAGCAAGCAGTCCACGTTTCATTCACCACACGACAGTCTCGCAAAGGCGAGATCTCCTCTTGGAAGGCCTACGCGCCCGCGCACGCTGGAAAGCTCGCGGTTGAAGCCGTCGATCGGGTGATGCGAGGCGAAGGTGCCCCCTCCCCAATTTACGAGGGTGAAGATTCCGTTATTGCTTACATGCTTTCTGGGAAAAATGGAAAGTATGAAATTCCTCTTCCGGAAGTTGGCGAAGAGAAGCGGGCGATACTCGAAACCTATACCAAAGAGCACTCTGCTGAATATCAGTCCCAAGCCTTGATCGACCTTGCGGCACGAATGAAAACAAAAATTACCAACTTCGATGATATCGAAAAGGTGGTGATCCACACTTCTCACCACACTCACTACGTGATCGGCACCGGGGCAAATGATCCGCAAAAAATGGATCCATCAGCCTCAAGAGAAACTCTCGATCATTCCATCATGTATATTTTTGCAGTGGCACTCCAAGATGGCGCTTGGCACCACGTGAAGTCTTACGAACCGTCAAGAGCTCAACGACCCGACACTGTTAAATTGTGGCATAAAATTTCAACTATTGAGGATGCGAAATGGACTGAGGCCTACCATAACACAGACCCAGACAAAAAACGTTTTGGTGGCAGAGTCGAAATATTTTTCAAAAACGGCACAACTTTAACTGACGAGTTGGGTGTCGCTAATGCCCACCCTGCGGGCGCAAAGCCTTTCAAGAGAGCCGACTATGTTCGCAAGTTCGATATGCTCACTGAAGAAATCATCACCAAGGAAGAACGCAATCGCTTTGTCACTTTAGTAGAAAACCTCGTAGATCTTACACCGGCGCAGCTGCAACAGCTAAATGTTCAAATTCCATTGGACAGACTGACAAATAATAAACGTGACACCAAGGGGATTTTCTAATGCTCTTTCCAGAAATAACCCCCTCTCAAAAGCGTAAAAATTTTCGCGATCAGCTGAAGACCGGAAAGCTCTTGCAGTTTCCAGGTTCGTGGTCACCTCTGGTGAGCATGGCTATTGAGAAAGAGGGCTTTGATGGAGTGTATATTTCTGGCTCAGTGCTTTCAAATGATCTTGGTTATCCCGACATTGGTTTAACGAGCCTTACAGAAGTTGCGCAGAGAGGTCGTCAAATCTCTCGGACAACAAAGTTACCGACGATCATTGATATCGACACTGGCTTTGGCGAGCCGATGAGCGCAACCCGCACCGTTCAGGAAATGATAGAGATGGGACTCGCCGGTTGCCATATCGAAGATCAAATTAACCCTAAGCGTTGTGGCCACCTCGACGGCAAGGGCCTCGTCTCTAAAGAAGATATGGTCCGAAAAGTTGCAGCGGCTGCTCAAGGAAAAAAACTTGATGAAAACTTTCTGCTAATTGCGCGCACAGACGCCCGGGCCGTCGAAGGATTAGACAAAGCTATTGACCGAGCAAAAGCTTATATCGACGCTGGTGCCGACTGCATTTTTACAGAAGCCCTCGAAAGTGAAAAGGAGTTCGAGACCTTTCGCAAAGCCGTGAAAGTTCCGCTCCTTGCCAACATGACGGAGTTTGGAAAAGGACGTCTTTATTCCTACAACGAGCTCTCTAACCTTGGCTACAATATCGTTATTTATCCAGTAACCACCTTCCGCCTTGCGATGGGTGCAACCGTTAAAGGGCTATCTGAGATAAAGGCCCAGGGAACACAAGAGAGTTTGTTGAATCACATGCAACACCGAAAAGATTTGTACACTCTCACTCGTTACGAAGAGTACAACTCCTTCGACTCGAATATTTTTAATTTCAGCATAAAGAAATGATGATTTCGCAATCGAAATGTCACCAACTCAACTTTGACTCCGTACGCAGGTCGCGGCGGTTTTCCGAGGAGTCTAAACTCTACAGCCTATAGTCCAGATCGAAGCAGAGCTTTTGATACGCCCTCACGGCAATTCTCACTCTTGGGTCCCCGCGAAACGCATCAGACTTGACCCCTTAA
Organism: Pseudobdellovibrionaceae bacterium; assembly: GCA_016719575.1. Lineage (GTDB taxonomy): Bacteria > Bdellovibrionota > Bdellovibrionia > Bdellovibrionales > Bdellovibrionaceae > JACMRP01. The sequence continues at coordinate 572,362 of JADJYV010000013.1, forward strand.
AAACTGCAAGTTAGCTTCAATTGCTGTCGCCTAGCATTGCGCACTGCATGCCCAAAAGGAAGGCCGTACCCAAAGGAGGAGATGTGGCTGAGTATATTAATCCAGATTATGTTCCGGAGCCGGAGAAAATGAATGTGAAAAAGGGACTTGAGGGAGCTGTCATCGATACGACCTCTGTTTCCAAAGTCAATCCCGATACCAATTCGTTGATCTACCGAGGGTATCCTGTTCAAGACTTGGCTGAGAACTGCTCTTTTGAGGAAGTTGCCTATTTGCTTTATAATGGCGAGTTGCCGAATAACACTCAGCTGGCCTCCTTTGTAAAAACCGAAAAGAGCTACCGCGAGGTTTCTAAAAATCTGCTCAATGTAATCAAAGCATTGCCTCAAAAGTGTCATCCCATGGACTCTATCCGCACTGCGGTTTCTTTCTTAGGCTGTGAAGATGCGCGCATTTGGGACTCTACTCCTGCGACAGATTTGGATAAAGCCATTCAGTTGCTAGCAAAGATACCAACTTGCATCGCGGCCGATTATAGATTTAAGAAAGGCCTCGAATTTATTCCGCCAAAGGCAGAGCTTAGTATCGCTGAAAATTTCTTTCATATGTGCTTTGGCAAGGTCCCCCAAAAAGAAATCGTCCGCGCTTTTGATGTTTCATTAATTTTGTATGCTGAACATAGCTTTAATGCTTCGACCTTTACTTCACGAGTGGTCACCTCCACGCAGTCTGATTTGTATTCTGCGACAGTCGCTGGAATTGGAGCCCTTAAAGGGCCCCTCCACGGTGGCGCCAATGAGCAAGTCATGCATATGATGTTAGAGATCGCCGATCCTGCAAAAGCTGAACAGTGGATGCTCGACGCCTTGGCGAAAAAAAGAAAAGTGATGGGCTTCGGTCACCGTGTCTATAAATCTGGAGACTCCCGCGTTCCGACCATGAAAAAATACGCGCAAATCATGGCCGATGTTACGGGCGAACAAAAATGGATGAAGATGTACAATGCACTTGAAAAAGTCATGGTCGATAAGAAAAAATCTATCCAAATCTCGACTTCCCAGCGGGCCCTGCCTACTACATGATGGGATTTGAAATCGATTTCTTTACTCCGATCTTCGTTATGGCACGCACAACGGGTTGGTCTGCACACATCATGGAGCAAGCGGCCAACAACCGCATCATCCGCCCGCTCAGTGAGTACATTGGAGCTTACCAACGAAAGGTTTTGCCTTTAACAGAACGCAAGTAAGATCCAATATTAAAAATCAAAGGATGGTCTTAAAATGAAGTTGCAAAGTCTTGTTCGAATTTTATCTTTGACGTTGACTCTCTCGTGCGCTCACGTGAACAAACAAAACACCCAGCAAACTTCTCTTTCATCTGCACCCATGGTAGCCCCTGCGGCTGTGAGCGACGCAGCTCCCGCAGTGCCCGTCAAAAAAGAATCCGCACTTCAACCGCGAGGTTTGGACTTTGGGGCGACCATCAAACGCATCGCCTTTGGTTCGACGGCCAATCAAAATTTTCCGCAACCCATTTGGCCCACAATTTTAAACATCAACCCAGATATTTTTCTATTTATGGGCGACACCGTTCAGACCTTAAATTCTGATCAAAAACCCACCTCGGAGCAATACAGGAAACTCAACAGCATTCCGGAGTATCGCGCATTCCGAGAGAAAATCCCCTTCCTGGCAACCTGGGATGACCAAGAATACGGCCTTGAAAATGGCGGAAGTGAACATCCAAACAAAGAGCTTTCAAAGAAAGAGTTCATTCGAAATTGGACCTACATTCGCGACTCCATTTCAATGGAACAAGCCGGGATTTACCATGCAAAGATTATTGGGCCAAAGAAAAAGCAAGTTCAGTTTATTATGTTAGATACTCGAAGTTTCCGCAGCCCCCTCAGTAAAGAAATAGATCCAGCGACTGGTGTGTCAAAAATTTTACCAAATCAAGAGTCGAAGGCCACAATCCTAGGCAATGACCAGTGGAGCTGGCTCGAAGAGCAACTCAAACGCCCCGCCCAAGTTCGTTTTGTGGTTACAAGCCTACCCCTAATTGCCGCTGAAAACAGGCCGGACCAAACCACAGAAACCTGGTCCAACTTTCCAAGCGAGCGACAGCGATTTTTTGATTTACTAAAGAAAAATCAAATTCGAAATGTGATTCTATTGAGTGGCAATTCGCGCCAAGGTGCGATTGCAAAAACAACCTTAAAAGACTGGGGGACACTCTATGACATAACCTCAAGCCCGCTCAACGAACCAACGACAACAAGTCCCTACCAAGACCCGTCCTACATAGAGCAGACCTCGAATGTCGAAAACTTCGGGCTGGCAGAAGTCGATTGGGCCTTAAAAAGAGTTCAGATCCAAATTAGGGGAAAAAACAACGAAATCCTATCCTCCACATCAATAAAAATATTGTAAATTCATAGAGTTATAAAATTATTTAGAATGACTCTAAAAAGAGATTGAATAATTCTAATTTTAGAACTATTCTAATCTTATGAAGAACAAAGCTTTTTTATCGACAGACCTTGTTCAAAAGAAACTGCAGGAAGCCGGAGTTCAACCGACTCTGCAAAGAATCGCTATCTGTAAGTACGTCCTTTGCGAAGGAGACCATCCTACCGCAGAGCAGGTAACCAAGTGGGCTGAGAAGAATCTCGAAAAGATCAGCCAAGCTACGGTTTACAACACTCTGAACACCCTCGTCGACGCCGGGCTTCTCAGGACTTTCAAACTCCCACACTCCGAGAAGGTGATCTACGACTGCAATACGCATGATCATTATCATTTTCTTGATGAGGCCTCAGGAAGTCTTTACGATATTGAAGCTAAAGATGTTTCTGTTGAAATGAAAATGCCACACCAGTTCAAGGTGAATTCAATGGAAATTGTTTTTAAAGGAAATTTTAAAAGTTGATCAATTGTTATTACTAACTACACATCAAAATAAAGGAGATCGTTATGTTAGGTATTGGCGAAAAGTTCCCTGAGTTTAAATTGCAAGCATGTGTCTCTAGAGAGAAAGGCAAGGAGTTTCAAGAAGTTTCTAACTCAAACTTCAAAGGCTCATGGGCTGTTCTTTTCTTTTGGCCTCTTGATTTCACGTTTGTTTGCCCTACAGAAATCGCTGAGTTCAACAAGGCCCACAAAGATTTCGCTAACCGTGAAGCCAAGCTATTCGGCTTGAGCGCAGACTCTCACTTTGTTCACTTGGCATGGCGAGAAAACCATGCAGATCTTAAAGATCTACACTTCCCAATGATTGCTGATTACAATAAAACTTTGACTCAATCTTTAGGTATCGCCTCGAAAGCGAATGGCGCTCCTCTGCGCGCAACTTATATTGTTGATCCTGAAGGCGTTGTTCGTTGGGTTTCTGTGAATGACCTTTCAGTCGGTCGTAACGTCAAAGAAGTCGTCCGTACGTTAGATGCTTTACAAACAGACGAACTTTGCCCCTGCAACTGGGAAAAAGGTCAAAAAACTTTAGGCTAATTTTTATTAGTTAGCACGTCGAAACCAATTGTTTGAACTGCGTGTTCACACATACGACAAATGGCTCTGAGAATTTTTCATTCGAAAATTTTTCAGAGCCTTTATTTTAAAGGAGTTGAATATGAACGCACTTAGCGAAAAAGTTGATTTATTTCTTGAAAAGGAATTCCCTGGAGCAACGAGCACTATTTACCGAGATCTTTCTTTAAATTTTAAGAAAGTTCTAGAGGACTCTCCCCTGGAGCCTCAAGAAAGATTTATGAACTTGCTATCCATAGCGGTCGCGCTTGAAAACAAAGAAATGGCCTCCCTTGCCAAATCTGTTCTTACGGATTTAGAAACGGCTCCCGAAGTCATTCAGGAAGCCAGCGAGGTTGCCGGAATCATGGGTATGAACAATGTCTATTATAAATTTCGTACCTTTCTTTCGCCCGAGCTCGTAGCTACTGACTATCAACGTGCTGGCCTTCGCATGAACTCGCTCGGAAAGCCCGTGAGTAGCAAAAAAGATTTCGAAATGATGGCCTTATCAGTCTCGATCATCAACGCCTGTCCTGCCTGTGTTGCTAGTCACGAAAGAGCGGTTCGCAGTCATGATGTATCAGCAGACAAAGTACACGATCTCGCAAGGCTGGCCGCGATTGCAAAGGGTTTGACGAGTTTAAAAAAGGCTTGGACTCTTTAGATAATTATTTTTTTGAATTTTATAAGAACTGCCCCAATATATTGTGCCCAGAAGCCCCAGTAAGGGGCTTTTTTATTATCCAAAACCCAAAAAGTTCCTCAAATGTTTTCTTATTTTCTTATCTGCCTAAAGTGCTGTGAACACTACACCACTACGGAATCCTGTGCAACGCCGCCTTCTCTCCTAGATTGTTATAAAAACAATAGATCTCTAAATGCTTCTGCAAATTCTCCTTCAGCTTCGTCGTGCACCACGACCTCCGCGTTAGCCTTCGGATATTCGCACGCAGCTTTGCACACCGCTGATTAAGTACAAACATCGGATCATAGGTCTGCTTCTGATACTTTTCGTGAAGCCTGTCCCTGTGACGCTCCTTCTCTGAGCGATTAAAGACCTTGTGCTCAACCCCGGAAAAAATTCCTGAACGTACTTCCTATAACTAGGCTTCGCATCAGATCTGATCTCCTTCGGCCTTAAGCCCTTTAACTCTGTGAAACACTGCTTTAAAATATCTTCTCTCTCATCTTTTCTGGGACCGTACTTATCGTACGAGACTTTTGCGAGTCTCCCCTTTGGCGGCGCCACTGCGACTTGGCTCTTTAGGATCTTGTACCCCTCATCCACAAATAACAAAACACTCAGGGGCTTTAGCTTTGTGTGCTCGATCGTCTCAAGTTCATCAAAGTAGAGTTGCCCAAGCTCTACGGGGTTAGTGGCCTTAAGCGAAGAAATATACTGATGGATCCAAAGGAACTTAGCTTCGACGGTGTTTTTAGAGATCCTGAGGGTTCTTGCGATTCCCCTCATGGGCATACCCTCGCAAAGGAGCTGAAAGATGACTCGGTTGAGTTGAGGCTTTTTCTGGTAATAGGTGGGGCTGAAGCTTCTAGAGGAGAGGGTTTTACCGCAGGCCTTGCACTGAAATCTTCGGACTTTTTGGTGGTTTCTGAGGATACGGAAGAAGCCTTTTTTTATGAAAACTCCTCCTGGAAGTGTGTGATGGAGGCATGAGGAGTTGCTGCAGAGTTTGGGTGAGTAGGACATGATATGAGTTCGAAGCAAGGAGCGGTCCTCAGCGGCATCTGCTTACGATTGAGATGGACTACGGTGGGTTCGGGATATCGGATGATGAGGATTGGATTTTGGATAATAAAAAAGCCCCTTACTGGGGCTTCTGGGCACAATATATTGGGGCAGTTTAAATTTTATAAAGTGCGTTTTTCGCAACCAAGAAGCGCAATGCGCACTTTGATCTAAAGTGATCACTAGCCCGGTGTGTTTATAAGCTCGACGGAATGACCATCCGGATCCTGCACGATGGCTTTTTTTCCATCAGGCATATCCGTGGGGTCAAGAATGGTAATAACACCAGGAATTAGATTTAGTTTACTGACCTTTTCTTCCAATTGTGTCACTTTAAATCCCATTAAAACTTTGGGAGTTTTGCCAACCTCAGCAGAGGGGATTGACATCAAACTGAGCTCGAATCCTTCGATACAGCTGCGAAAAAGTTCACCGCCAACGCTGACTTTGACATGCGCAAAATGACATCCCAGGATTTCATAGAAACGAATCATATTTTCTAGATTCGGAGTATTAACAGTGATAGAAGTGAAGACAATTCCCATCTCCCTATGGCATCTTTAATACAGAATTTAGTCAAGGGGCTCCCGATAGGGAGCGAATTCAACCGGCTAAACTAGACTGAGGTTTTATGACAACAAAACAAAGTGAAAAAATTCTGCTAAAAGATTATCGCAAACCTGAGTTCACGGTTGAATCGCTCTCGCTGGAGTTTGATTTGCACGAAGACTTTTGTCGAGTCAGCGCTACCTCAAAGATCCAATCACTCCACTTAGGAGCCCCTCTTTTCCTGGATGGCAATGATCTTGAGTTGATTTCGGCTATGGTGAATGGGCGTGTTCTTTCCCCCGAAGACTATGAGGTGACACCAGCAGGTCTTAAAATTTTCGATGTCCTTGAAAAGTTTGAACTTCAGATCGAAACTAAAATTTATCCGCAAAAAAACACTTCGCTCGAGGGTCTCTATAAATCCAGTGCAATCTTCTGCACTCAGTGCGAAGCTCAAGGCTTTCGAAAAATTACCTATTTTTTGGACCGACCCGATGTAATGACCAAATACAACGTCTCGATTGAAGCAGACAAAAAAAAGTATCCTGTTTTGCTTTCTAATGGGGATCGAATCCACATCGAAGACCTTGAAAATGGCCGTCATAAAGCACTTTGGCGTGACCCACACAAAAAGCCTTGTTACTTGTTTGCCCTCGTTGCCGGCGACCTTGGTGTCATCAAAGATCAATTCACAACAAAATCAGGGCAAAAAGTAAATCTTGAAATCTATGCCACCCATGGCAAACAAGATCGCTGCTGGCATGCGATGGACTCTCTGAAAAAATCTATGAAGTGGGATGAGGACACCTTTGGCCTCGAATATGATCTAAATGATTACATGATTGTTGCAATTGATGATTTTAATGCTGGCGCCATGGAAAACAAGGGTCTCAATATTTTTAACTCAAGACTGGTGCTCGCGGATTCTCAAACAGCAACTGATCCAGACTTTCAAGCAATTGAGTCCGTAGTTGCCCATGAATACTTTCATAATTGGACTGGCAACAGGGTGACGCTTTGCAATTGGTTTCAACTGAGTCTCAAAGAAGGCCTCACCGTGTTTCGCGATCAGGAATTCTCTGCCGATATGACATCGAGATCTGTTCAGAGAATTTCGGACGTCGACTCCCTCAGGGAGCGCCAATTCCCCGAAGATGGGGGCCCCAATTCTCACCCCGTTAGACCCGAGTCCTGTATGGCCGTAGATAACTTTTTTACTCCCACAATTTATGAAAAAGGCGCTGAAGTCATTCGCATGATGCAAACCATCGTTGGACGCAAGGGTTTCAGAAAGGGAATGGACGAATATTTCAAACGCCATAATGGTCAGGCCGTGACAACAGATGATTTCGTGGCGGCTATTTTCGAACCCAATAATATTAACTTCTCTCAATTCAAGTTATGGTACTCACAATCGGGAACACCACAAGTCATCGTTTCTGAAAAATACGATAGTCAGAGACAGGAATTCTACCTGACACTGGCTCAGTCCTGCGCCCCCACTGCGGGGCAACCAGAAAAATCCCCTTTTCATATTCCGCTGATGCTTGGACTCTTGAACTCTCAAGGACAAGAGCTGCCGATTCGATGCGACAAAGTGACCATCAACAGTGATGGTAAAAATTTATTAGAGTTCAAGAGCGAAGTTGAAACCTTTATTTTCAAAGATCTTACCGAAAGACCAACGCTTTCAATTTTGAGGGAATTCTCAGCCCCCATAAATTTAAAGTGGGATCAACGGATTGAAGATCTTTATTTTCTAATTACAAATGACTCGGATGAGTTCAATCGTCGAGAAGCCGCCCAAAAAATAAGCCTGCGACTTTTTGCAACACTCATCAAAAACTATCAAAGTGAAAAAGACCTTCAGGTCGATAACGCCTACATTAAAAGTATCGGACAAATCTTAAACGACGCAAAGATCGCTCCAGACTTTAAGGCACAAATGCTTCAATTGCCCACAGATATCTTGCTCGCACAAGAACAAGAAGTCCTCGATGCAAAGGCCTTCTATGAAGCCCGCAAAGCCATTCGTCGCGCGATTGCTGTAACATACAAACAGAATCTTTTGGACATCTACAATAAATACCATAACGTCGAGCCACTCAGTCGCGACGCAAAGGTTTTTGGGCATCGGGCCTTAAAGAATATGGCTCTCGGTCTGCTTCAAGAAACACTTGATCCCGCGATGACTGAAATTGCAATTCAACAGTACCAGACGGCTAAGAATATGACGGACCAACTTGCTGCTTTAGAATTGCTTGCTGACAGTGAGCACCTCTATCGTGAAATTGCCTTAAGTGATTTTTATCAGAAGTGGCATAAAGACTCCGTGGTCTTGAATAAGTGGTTCAGTACGCAGGCCTTGTCATCGCGTAAAGACACTTTTAAAATTGTGCAAAACTTGGTCAAGCATCCTAGCTTCAATATATCCAACCCGAACAACGTTTACTCTTTGATTCGTGGTTTTACTCAGAATTTCACCCGATTCCACTCATCCGACTACAATGCCTATGCGTTTTTGGCCGAAATGATTTTAAAGGTCGATGCTAAAAATCCCCAGGTGGCCGCACGACTTTGTGGTGCTTTTAATTTTGTTAAAAAGTTTCCGCCGATACTAAAGCAAATGGCACTTGCGGAAATAAAGGCAGTACTCACTCACGAGGACCTATCGAAAAACTCGAAGGAACTTTTGCAAAGCGCTCTTACGAATTAATGCGTTTGCACTGACGTAAGAACTCTTCTCGTGTCTGGACCTTGGTGCGAAAATGACCTCGAACTTCTGTGGTCGCCGTAGAACTTGCAGTGTCTTCAATCCCACGTGCAATCACGCAGTAATGTTTGGCATCGATATAAACGGCGACATGCTCTGTCCCTAAAACATATTGAAGACAGTCGGCGATTTGTTTGGTAAGGCGCTCTTGCACCTGCGGACGACGACTAAAAAACTGAACAATGCGGTTGATTTTTGAAAGGCCAATAACTTTTTTATTGGGGATGTAGGCCACGGTGGCAAGGCCATCAATCGTCAAAAAATGGTGCTCACAAACCGACAAGCTAGATATGCCTGAAACACAAATCATTTGATCGTATTGCATTTTATTGTCAATAACTGTCATCTTCGGAAAGTTAGCGGGGTTAAGACCGCTGAATATTTCATTCACGTACATTTTGGCGACACGCTTGGGGGTATCCCGCAAGCTGTCATCCTTTATATCCATGCCTAAAATCTCCATGATTTCAGAAAATTTTTCGGCAATTTTTTGGACTTTTTGATCGCAACTCAGCTCATTTTTTACCATAGGAGTTGGCAAGACGTTCGCAAGGATGCTTTTAGTAGTTTGTGGCTTTGCATTTGTTTTTTTCACGCTATGGTCTTTACTCAAAATTAAAGCTTTTGTCTTTATTTTTTAATGGTTTAAAAGCCCCCATCCAAGGTAGGGGTTTTTTTACAGGGTTTAGGGGCGTTTCAAAGCAAGACTTAGACCACGGAGAGCTTCACTCCTCCCCCTTTTCAGCGCTAGAATAGACCATACTATTAAGGAGAAGAACCACCATGAGATGTCCCGCCTCTTTATTGCTGATCGCATCCCTCTTTACCGCTAATCTCGCCCTTGCAGCCTCAGCTTCGGTTGATATCAATTTAACTCCAGCTGGGTCCTTTAAGGGCAAAACTGCTGATGTTAAAGGCTTTGCCACTTTGAAAGGCGACGAAGTCAGTGCACAAAATATCGTGGTTAACCTACAAAGTCTAAAAACTGGAATAGAATTGCGAGACAAACACACTCTTAAACATCTCGATGTAGCCAAGTTTCCACAAGCTGTCTTGCTTATGGGTAAGGGCAAGGGCGGTAAAGGCGTCGGAAAAATTCGCATTCGCGGAATTGAAAAGCCGATTGAGGGGACCTACAAAATTAATGGCAACGAACTCAATGCTGAATTCAAATTAAGCCTCAAAGATTTTAATATCACTGGAATAAAATATATGGGCGTTGGGGTCGAAGACCAAGTCTCACTACAAGTGGCAGTCCCTGTTAAAAAAGGACCCTGATCATGAATAAACTTATCACAGCAGTCACTCTTATGCTCCTTTTTTTAGGCCCCATTGGCTGTGGCAAAGTTTATAATTCGTCAACTTATGATGCCTCTACTTATGGCTCAGCCGATGGCTCCGCCCAATTTCTTGCCGCAAAAACTATCATCAAAAATAGTTGTGCGAACTGCCATACTCGCCCTTCGCACGAAGCTTGGTCTGGTATGAGCGAAAAGGATTTTATTAGCAAAGGCTTGGTCGCAGCTGGAAATCTAGCCGGCTCATCGCTGTACACAAAAATACAAGGGAATCGGACCAGCACACCTGGAAATATGCCGGATGGGGGTAGCTTACTCACAGGTTCTGAACTCGACACCCTTGAAAGTTGGATTTTAAATATCACGCCTTAAAGTCGATAGCCGAGGCCAAGTCGCCAAAAGGTGGACTCGTCTTTATATAACATACCGAAGCTTTGAATCAGTTCAAGTTTTGCATTAAAGCGAACTCGCAAATCGATAAAGCCCCCAGCAACGAGCTCTGCCCCAGATAAAATCTTGCGCCCGCCTGTGGTGTCTGGCCACTTTGCTGTTTTATAAATTGTGACCATATCAAAACCCAAATCTGTTTGTGGATTCCATCGATAAAAAAGTCTTGGAACCAAGCGGGCAGTGGTCCACGGAACTCGGGCCTCAAAGTATTGAAGCACTCCAGACTTATCGCCCCCAACTGCCGTTCCCATGGCAACACCGGCGCCAATTCCCCAACCCCATTTCGGTTGATAAAAATTTTGTTCATAGTTCAGACCAAACCCATAATACTCTGCCTTCGAGTCCTGATCTACTCCCGTCGCTGTATTTGTCACCGTTAGCTTTTCAAACCACGAATTGTACTCAACAGTGATCAACCCCCTGGCAATCCCCTGGTCCACCAAGTAACCTTTGTCGCGCGCGACGAGCGCAGCAGACGGCGGAGATTGCTGCTGTAGCCTCTGCCTTTGTGGCTCCGCCAAAGCCACCCTGTTCATCGTCAATAAAATTAAAATTAAAAAAAACTTTCTCACGAGAAGCTCCTACAAAGAAAGATGCATTTGGGCTTGTAACATCCACTGATCTTTTGAGACCGACGTGTCCTGAATTGTTCGTCCATTAACAAAAGTCGTTCTTAACTCCATTCGAGGCATCGGAAACATCAAAAAACCAAATGTCCACCTTGTTTGATCGGGACTCGCCGCCGTCAAAGTGGCGTTGTAGTACTCCATTTGTGAAATCACATTGTACCCGCGACTGATTAAATACACCCCTTGCATCATTAAATATCCGCCCATTTTAGTGTTCGGGTTTGCCTTCGGATTATCTTTAACAAAACCAATCTCCGTAAGAAGGCTATTGCCCTTGAGCAAACCCAATTTTGAATGCAGCTCGAATCGAGTTTTCTCTACGTAATCATTTTTGGCTTGCATAACACTAGTTCCTAATCGACTTTTTTCTGAAGTATCATACTCGAACATTGTTGAAAGTCCCTGAAGTCGAAGATCTTTTGCTTCTTGAACTAAGTTTCCTAAGAAATAGCCTCCGGTGAGTTCCCATTTTTCTCCATAATATTGAGCAATCACCCCATCCGATTGATCACTTTGGCCAACCCCTGTAATGGCTCGACTATAGGCCGTATGGTCAGGAATTCGGATCCCATAAACTTTATCCATCAGTCCCATGTACACTTGCAGCTTTCTCGTCGCCTGCCAACGGAAGTAACGTTCTCGCATAATCAGGTTCTTGTCTTCTGCCTCTTTGTTATTCTGGTTTGCAGCTGGAGTCGGTTGATAACCAACAGAGCCAACAAACAACCACTTGGCCTCCTGATCGAACTGCAAAGCCAAATTGAAATCTGCCTGCATTGTGACGTATTTTTTTACGGCGGCTTGACTCCCAGGATTGTTGATAAAGTAAAGGCCTCGGTACTTAAATCCTGGACGAATCCACCATGGAAGCTCAGTAGAACCAAAAAAGCCAGACTTAGCGGCGATATCTTCTTCTGAAGTTTTGTTGCTGAAAACAGACCGAGAAGCAATCTCAGTTGAAAACAGAGCCCGGCCGTAATCGTTCAACGGACCATTCCCTTGGCTATTATAGTGGCAGGTGATACAGCTCGAGTATCCATAAGAAATAAACTCAGGGTAGGCTGATCCAACCTGCGGGATTAACACGAGCGCCGCAATCGCTCCCAATAAACTTTGCACTTGATGTCGAAAATTCACGCGTTGTCCCCTCTTATTCCCGATCAGTTTAGTTTTGTTTTCTAGGGGTGTGCAATCCAAAAATAGTCACCTTGCCTAGAACTTACACATCTCCCCCACTCTGCAGCATAAATTATGGGTTTTAACGGCGGAATCAGAGTTGCACATGCTGTTGGGACCGAAGGAGAGCAAAACATGCTTTTACCAACTACTCAACTGACAAGGTTTTTTGCCATTTTCTTATTCGTCGCCTCACTCGGTGGAACGGCTCAGGCTCAAGATAAAAATCCTCCGGTTTTGCAAAAGCACTATATCTCGAATGCCGTTCAGTTACAGTTCACTCTGCGAGGACAAAAATATTTCGAAACTCATTTGCAGCCTATTTTAGACAACATGGGAATGAGCTTTAATGAAGGCTATTTTGAAAAACAAACATTGTACTCTGACAAACCAATTAATTTATCGGACCTTAAAAAGACCCACCCCGAAGCCTACAACCTCTATGTTATGGGCAAAGATTTACTGACCAAATGGTTCGTTGGCTTTACTTTAACAGATCACCGGCCGGCTGTTGAAATCGGCAACTCTGGATATCAAGCGACCTTTTCGAAATTCGCTCTCCTAACAGACGAAGCTCTGATGAAATCCCTCGGCAAAACTGATGGTGCGGTGATGGCAATTGATCTTGAAATCACACAATTGGCCGTGTCTACAAAGTCTGTTCGCGCTTGGGATATGAATAATTTCTCTTTCGCCAAAGCTGGCTTAGACGATACATCCTTTGTTGCTGGCGATAAAAAAATCCCTTTAAAAATTCGCCTGCCCTTTTATGTTCGTGTCAACTCTCAAGGTGTTATAGAATTTAAGGCCCTGGATATTCAAGAAAACTTTCAACAAGTCCCTGTGGTTTTTAAGTACAAAAACTTAATAGTACCAAAAATTGCAATCGAAATTGAGGGACAAAAATTTGCACTAAATACAAAACAACTGCAAAGTTATTTTGACGAACAACTGCCAACTATTCTGGTTCAGATTCGCAAGTATCTCAGCGAGTTTTCCCATAAACAGTTGCCAGAAATGCTCAATAGCAAAGCTAAAGAATCCATGGCTGGAGCCCTCGAGCAAGTACAAACCATCTCGGCCCCCGGACAAGCCACAAATGATTTTCGCCCTCCCTTTTTGTGGGGTTTGAAACTGACGAGCATAAATCTAAAAACTTCTTTAAATTTAGGACTCGCCGCCTATGCTGAAGATTCTCTCAATCCAAACGTGGCTCTGATTCCTGCGAACTCCTCCCGGGGTTTACCAAACCTCTCGCAAATTCCGGCAGAGAATTTCGATATCGCACTTTCAATTGATCGCGGCCTTATCAATCGCATGTTGCAGCTAAGTTTTCTCCGTAAAAACTTTGAGGAAATTAAAGACACCGACGGCTCTGTTCTTAAGTTAAAGGCGGCGCCGACTGTAGACTATATTAAACCTCCAGCCACTGCCTCTGATAAAGAGGCTTTCTTAAGGCTGGGACTTAGTGTCGAAATTGAACCAAATCAACCGCTTTGGCTTGATAAAACCATTATTGTTAGTTTCGATATGATTGCAAAGATGAAACCCACAGGCGTGCCTGGCAAAATGACCCTGTTGCGACACTCAATTGATACGGGAACTCTCAAAATGGACTCCTCGTATCTTACATTTGCTGGAAAAATCGCCGAGGGCCTTGGTAATCAGGTAACCAAAGGAATCAAAAAAGAACTCGCTCTTCGCTCTCAAAACTGGGCCCAGCAAAACGAAAAACTCGCTGATGACATGGACCTGCCGCCCTCCATGTATGGCGTAAAGTTCGATGTAAATAAGTTAATTATGGATCCCAATGGTCATTTAGTCATGTATTTGAATTACAGCACAGGAGACAAGCAATGAAATCCCTCAAATTTATATTTATAAACACCCTGACTCTTCTTATTGGTCTCGCCTTTATGACTGGCTCATTTTCTAGCCGCAATGCTTATGCCGGGCCAACAGATATTGCACCAAAAATACAGGTGCAAAAACTTGGAAACTTTCGCGGACATTATTTGACCGCTTTTTATGCCCTCGGCACACGTCCCTTCCTTGGCACCCATTCAAGCCAAGTCACGCTGACCGAACTTAAAACGGCAAAAACCGCATTTATTGGAGCAGACTTTGTTGACTTTCCTGCAGTCGAGCTTGCGAAACAAGGATTTCAGCCTGGCTACAACTTATTGGTTTTCGTCATTTCGCCAGAGCCAAATTATAGCTGGGTCAATGCTAACGGAGAAGATGTTAAAAACATGATTGTAACCAACAATCACCGTGCCAGCTTGATTCGCTCTTATACAAAATCAGAAATAGAAGCTCTTCTTGTTGGCCAAGGACTAGAGTCTGGACTTGTTCTCACTCTTCAGTAAGCTCAACAATAAACCACTTTGACTTGCCTTCAGGCCAACCATAGACTGAAGGCAATGACCTCCTATATCCGCGCACAAATTGCAGAGATTAAAGACAGCAAAGCCTTAACCTTGTTTGGGTTGTTTTTGACATTCACGCATTTTGTTACTTGGTACTTTTGGAGTTCTGCGCGACATAATTTTGTGGCCGTCTTAACGAAGTCTCTCCCCCTGTGCTGGTCCTACTTTCAGAGTTGTCATCTGATTCGACCAATGAATTTACAGCTAGCACAAGGGCTGCTCTGGATTTACCTTGGATTTTCCGCCAGCGCCTTGTTTTTTCTAGCTCTTAAAAAAATAAAATATTTTTGGTGGAGTCTCTTTTTTCTAACATTTATGAAATGGCTATTCTTGTCCCAAGATTATCGATTTATGGGCAATTACCACTATATGGCCATCATCTTATCCCTTGTTTATCTTTTTATACCCGCAAAGAAAAAAGTACTCCCAATTTTTATGATTTCTTTTTATGTCTCAGCTGGACTTTTGAAGTTTACACCAGAGTGGTATTCAGGTGCCACGCTCCTTAGGCCTGCGTTCATCCAAGGAAAAGCTCTTTCGTATTTACTGATTTATGTGATTTATTTAGAGGTTCTATTTGTTTGGGGATTGCTTCACCCCCGTTCTTGGGTTCGCTGGGCCACCTTCGGTCAGTTGGTTTTATTTCATGGATTCTCGTGGCACATTGTCGGCTACTTCTATCCAGTTATTATGTTTAATCTCTTGAGTTTGTTTCCCCTTCTTTGGCTGATAAAAGAACCAGAACAAAGACCGTGGTCAAAGGCTGGAACCATCGCCATTGCATGCTTTTGGTGCGCGCAATTGTTTCCGTTCGTTTTCTATAAAGACTCCGCCCTTACAGGTCAGGGGCGAATATTGTCCCTGAATATGCTTGATGCCTGGTCCGTCTGCCAAAGCACAGCCGTGATCAAAATGAAGAATCAGCAGCTGTTTCTAAATCTACCCACTAAAGATCTGGGTGTAAGAATTCAATGTGATCCCACCGTTTACGTCTCTTTACTTCGCGAAGAATGCGCTCGCTGGAAAAATAATCCTGAGTTCCTTGATTTGGATTATGTACTACAGACAAAATTGAAAACAGGTGACTCTGCTCAAGAAGTTGTTAAATTGATCAATGCCTGTTCACGTCCACCGAAGTTAGATTTTCTCGGGAGCATCAGCCAATGAAACTGCTGAAGAGATATTGGCCGCTTATTGTCTTTGCTGCGCTTAGTATAAAGGTATATTCTGATCAACCGAATTTATTTTCAGTAAGACCTCATTTAAAACAAAATGTAAATTATGGAGAATGGCCAACAAAAAAATATCAGATAGTTACTGACCTCCAAGATGCTAAAGACAAAAGTGAAATCCTTATGTATAGAGGCAACGAAGAGCGACAGGGATGGGTTCATGGCGACCTCGCAGAGAATTACACCGAAGTGTGGCGCTTTCCGCACTTCAATAATCAAATCCATATTGCAGCAAAAGGATCACCGGTCGCTGACGAGACTGGCATCTATGTTGGTAGTGATATGGGGTGGTTCTATTGCTTCGACTTTGATGGAAAAATAAAATGGCGTTTCTACAATGAATTGTCCCTAAAGGGAGTCCACGGGACGCCAGTCATCGATGGTGATTTTCTTTTTTTCGGCGATTACGCAGGCTACCTCCATGCCATTAATAAAAAAACCGGCGAACTCCTTTGGCATCGGTACCTGGGAGTAACGCTTGGCGCGAGTCCTCTTGTTGTAGGTAATTTCATTTACGCCAATATAGAACTTTTCCCTGAGGATGGTTATATTGCAAAGTTTAACAAACGAACCGGGGAAATGGTTTTCAAATCCCAACTGCTCGGCCAACAATCCCATAGTTCTCCAGCCTACGATCAAGAAGGACGGCAGATAGTTTTCGGTGCAAACAACAACATTCTTTTTTCTGTAGATATTGAAACTGGTACAATTGGATGGTCTTACAAAGCTAAAGATAAAATCAAGAGCACTCCTTTAATATTTCAGAAAAAAGTTTATTACACCAGTTGGGGACCAGAGCTGGCTGCAAACAACCTAAGAACAGGGATGCCAGAGTTTTCTCTGCCACTAAAGTCCAGCCCTAATAGTTCTCCAGCCCTCCTAGAAAACAGCATTATTACAATGGATCGGCATCAACTTTACCAAGTCTCATTCGACGGAAAACTTTTAAAAACCCTCGATATTCATAACACCGTTCACAAAGGAAGCCCCCTCGTTGTTCGCAGTGGCCAACAAGAGAAAATTTTGTTTGTCTGTAGCGACAAAAACCTCTGCCGCGCAGACTCATCGCTTAGCAAAGTAAAGATTGTCTTTAACGGTTCCAGTCTAATTTCTGCCGTTCCCTTCGTTTACAAGGATTTTCTGATTCTTGCAGAAAATGATGGATCTTTGATTCTTTTAAAAAAGAAGTAACCTTGGTTAGGGAACAAATATGGGATCGATAAACTGATTTGCCTGAACATTTGTTTCATCAAACTTTACATCACGAAAAAAGCAACGCACAAAACGAGCGCCTTGGAATTCGCTCCCAGAGAAATCAACGTTATCAAAACGCACACTAACAAAGGTGGCATGGCGAAAATCAGACTTTTGAAATCGACTATTGATAATCTTGGCGCCTTTTATTTTTGCATGGCTCATATCTACATCTTGAAACCAAATATCTCTCATTTCAGCCATTTCAAACAAAACGTTTTTCATGCTGGTTTTACTCAAAGTTGCCCTCTGGCTACTTTGGCCGCGCTGTTTCGCACTCAGCACTTCGGTGCTGAGTGCGAAAATTGCAGCGACAAAAATGAACCACGACAAAATGAATCCAAGTTTTTTTCGCACCTAACCCCCGTCACCACCGCTATAACCAGGATCAGGAGTTGGAGCAGGGGCAACAGAAGGGCATTCATACCATGCTCGGTATTCTCGAACATAGAACATTCCGACGCCGCTCTCACAACCCGCAGGGATGGTTGGCGCAAATGCAGAAGCCGGCACGCATCTTTGACCGGCATAAATGAGGTATCCCGAGTTGCACGATTGCGTCGTACAAGGCGATCCTGCATAATCGTTATAGTTGATACCCGTGCCATTCGGAATAGAACACGCAGTCTGACAGGGATAAGAATATATTGGGACTGTCATTCCTCCCCCGAACACGCCTGACCCTATAGTTTGGTGACCCGTTAAAACGGGAGTGCAATTCACTGGGGTTGGAGGCGGTGGTGGCTGCACGATACATGTGTTTCCGCTAATGATGTATCCGCTATTGCAACCAGTGACTGTGCAGGCCCCATAAGAATCGGTGGCCGCATCAAAATAGGATACGCCTGTGCCGTTAGCAATAGAGCAGGCCTCACTTCCCGATGCAACTTTACAGTTTGAACTCACTACAAAATGTCCATTGAGACAATTTGCAGACACAGATCCCGAATTCATGACCACCCCCGAAGAACCATTATAAAACTGATACGGAGAACACTTTACAGTGGCGCTTTCATTGTGCTTCTTTATGGGAAAAGTTAAGGACACGATATCCGTAGAAGCGGTGCTGGCCTCTAAATTGCGATTCAGTTTGACAACACCGTCGGTGCAAGTCAAAAAATCACTTGGCAAGGCAGCCTGTGTTGACGATGTCCCATCTTGGGTGGACTGAATAAAACGCTTTTTCCACTTACTGCTCTTAGCGGCTTCGGCGCTTTGAATAGAAACAACAAGCACTGCCAATAAGAGTCTTATCGCAAAATTTATTGAAGTTCTCCTACTCATAAATCCCCCAATCTAAAGGTACTACGGAACTAATTTTAAAAAGACATCCCAAACATTTCCTTGCTTCATCTCCCCGTTTTTACTTTTGTACTCAAAAACGGCTGGCCCCAATATTTTTCCTCGGTCACCAACATATCGAATATCATTTTTATGTTTTAAGGAAATCGAAGCCACGCTAAATTTTGAAAGAGGAGCAAGTTCTGATTTCTGGCAGACGCCATCACCATTTTTATCTCGCCAAAGCAAAAGTTTTTCAAAAATTTTGTCCTCACTATTTATAACTTGATCCTTATTTTCGTCGAAGGTTGCTAGGTTTTCAAACCCGTTGCTATATCCATTAACATCTCCAAAGAGCTCCTCACCGCCATCAATCTTTCCGTTTTTATTATTATCCACGGCTAAAAAATATATTTTCTTTTTAAATGCAGGCCAGGAGTACTTAAATTTAAGGTCTTTTGAATCAATGACTTTCGGATTAAGCCTAAAAGGAGATGTGCTATCAATCACGGGCACATCCTCATCAAAACTTAGCATCAAAGGTGAGTGAAACCCGCCACAATACCCCTCCTCACCAGGAAAAGACGCATAGATTGTTGTGTATTTTCCATTTTCAGAAAAATACCACCTTAAGTTCGAGCTTAGAGGCCCATCGGCCCCCATGTATTGTCCAGCAGGAGCGCCCGGAGGCATTGTTTGTTCAAAACGAATTGAATCTACAAAGGAACTCTTTACATTCGGAGCCGTAAGTTGCCCAACAAGAACTCCCCCTGCCAAAACATCGACGCTTTGACTGGAAGCATTTTTCATTTGCACCCGGATGAGATTACCGGCAAGACGGGCTGTAAAAGTCTCTATAACTGTATTTGTAGACGTATCAACGACAACAGAGGTTGGGGTGAGGTCTTGGTTCACCGATTGATTGGAAACTGCTGCGGTTGCTGGAAAAGTCACTTGGTAGCTTTTGTAATCCCCACCAGATCTTTTAAAGTTGATATAGGCCGTTATTTGAGAAACTGGACTAATGGGGTTCGCAACAGCGCGAAGATTCGCCCCAAAGCAATTGACATAAATATCCAAATACGAAATCGAATTGTTACTCCGAGTGATTCGCATCTGGGAATCAATGGCTACATCTGACATATTTGTCACAGCATAGGGGAGCACGCTCATCGCTGAAACGTTCGATGCTTGGACATTTGACGCAAAAAGGGCAACCCCTAACAACGATTGTATAAAATGCTTCAGTTGCTGTCTCATCTCTCGATCTCCACTGTTATAAGAGGCATTGTGACAGTTTCTCGCTTTAGACGAACTCGCTTGCATTTGCGAATAACAAGCTCTTCGTCTGCAAACTGCCCCCCGATCCACCGGGTCAAAAATAAATCGCCATATCCGGGAGGATAACGAGTGCTTGCGCGGTAGTCTAAACGCACCAATCGAACCGGTTCAATTTTTACGAAGGGCGAAGCCCCGCCGACAGGAGGGAGCGTTCGCAAATAATTGTCGGGTCCCGAATAAGCAACCCCCGTAACTGGGTGTGAGTTCAATATGGTGAAAGCGGTCGACGTCACAGGCACCAAGTCATCGTTATATACCCTGCCAACAAAGCTTGGCATACGCGGGACCGTCATCAAATTGACCTGCCCGTTATTTGCAACTGGCCGCAAATAGACAGGACTCGAAAGCACAAAGAGTTCGTTCGTTGCCCACCGAGCGCCGAATACCTGTGTCATCAGTTTTTTAGTAGCGCCAATAGCGGGGACCGAATTAAGCCCCTTATAGGTCACCTGGCCATCGAGGTTTAAATCTGATGGGGCTGGAACTTCTTCATCATAAGCATGGACCGGGTCCATACTTATTCCTGGAAACTTATCTTCTTCTGTCATTAAAAAATAAATACTTTGTTTGTCAGCACCGCTGGCGGACAGATTGTACTCACGAGATCCCGCCGCACCAAAAGCGTTGCGTGGCATATCCGGATAAAAGTCAAAAAAGTTTTTTCCGCTAGTATCCGTTACGCTCACTCTATTAAAAGTCGAACTCATTTTTGCCAATATGGTCGCAAATCGTCGATTGACAATTGCCATCTCAGCCTCATCGTAAGATTCATTTTCGACTTTGTGCATATTCTTCATAAACTCATTCAAAAAACTAACGTTCGCAAGCATCATAACGCTTGATAAGGCCACTACAACGAGGATCTCTGTAATGGTAAAGCCCTGCTGGCTTTTTATTTGACTGTGATATAGTAGCTTGTTTCCCATTTCACACTCGTATCGCTAGAGTTTACAACCAAAAATTTAACCTGATATAAATTTCTAATCACTTCATGTGGCAAAATCACATAACCCACATAAGCCGTGCAGCCCATTGCTGCGCAATCCGTTCGTGGTATGACGCTCCCCTCTTTTGAAACGCCGAGACCTAAATTCGCCGGATCCAAAAGCTGAGCCTCTGCGCTGCCACCGTTATTAAAGGTCACTTGAAACAAAGAGGTATTAAACCGAATATTTTCAGCCAGCGACTGCATTGTGCTGCTTGAGACTCGACGTAGGCGCAGCTGACTATGCAGTTTGTTTAGGCCCACCAAAAAACTAGCCATTGTATAAACCACAAAAGAGCCAATAAGCATTGCAACGAGGACTTCGACAATAGTGTAACCCTTTTGATTCTTAATCATAAGTCACCCGATCGACTGACTTCTTTGATTAAAAAGCGAGTCAACCGCTTTTTACATTTTACCTTTTGGTCCGTTTCATCATAAGCGCAATCAGGATCTACAGTTGTCCATCGAAACGGATCCGCATTTCTCAAACTAATTGGATTGCAAAGATAATGAGTTAACACAGTTTGAATACCTATATTAGGCAACCACAGCGGAGCCAGATTAGGATCATTACAACTCAGCAAGTTCCCGTTTTTTTCCCGTCCTAATATTCTAGCCATTCGAAGTTCCATTGCCGCTGACGGATGAAAAATACTACTCCATCTAATACCTACACCGTAGGCCGAATCGTCAATCTGCGCGTCTGCTGTGATAATCGTTCCGATGATCCTCAAGGGCTCCGTTCTTGGCTCGATAATCAAATGCTCACAAGTATAAAATCCAGCCACAAAGTTGGCAGAACTCTTAATGACACAATTTTTAACCAAAGACTGAACTTTAAATTCGGGATAGGTTGCAGTTGCTGGGTCGAAGCGAGCAAAGCCCTGATCAATAATAAGATCGCCATCTAAATACCCAGTCGTTGTTTTGACTTGCGAACCGCCGCTTCCAAACGCGGGAGTGAAGCTCCATGAAGCTCGTGTTTTCTTAACATATGAAGTCGTCCAGTCGGCAGCGCCAAACGACATGTAGAATGCATCTTGATTTTCAGGTATTGCAAAACACTTTTCATCAAAGGCAATATAATCTACTCCGTCCGGGACTTGAAGTGCATCATAGACGGGATAGTTTGTGTAATCACCATTAATCATCGTATTCGTATTCCAAGCCGTATTATTGTAATTGACGTTCATATTGTTACTGGCATCTTTTTCAAAGGAAAAGCCATTAACTTTATATTTTCCCATTTGAGCATTGGTAACAGTTGGATCATTGCCGTCTCGAATATTTTTAGCATAGGAGTATCCATAATCCATGGACTCAAGCACCATTTTAACCGATCCTGTTTTATAGATATTTCCACCTGCCGGCAGATAGGTGCCAATGTTCAGGTTTGCTTGGTTTACAAACTCAACTGCAAAATCAACCTGATTAAATTGAGGATTTCCACTTATAACGTGCGGAGTTGTTTTAATACTGATTTGCGGACTTGTCGTAGACGAATTGCCAATCGGAAAAACTACAGCCTCCGAGTTCCGAGTCATATAAAACTCAGTCATATAAGTTCCGCGCACAGCTGTATTGACAGGATTGACCATGCCTTCAAATATAAACTTAACCCTAAAAACCGATCCACCAGAACGAGAAATCATATTTCCCGCTGTTGTCACGCCTGGTACACTTGTCTGAAATCTATAACCCTCAGTAGGATCCATATGTTTTTGCTCGACAAGGTTGTCAATACTTCCAATATGAGCCGATAGGTTAAATGTGTTAGCCGCCGCCGTAACTACGCCGGTATAAAGTTGTGCGTTTTTGGTGACACTCAGGTCCACCGACGCCATTATACGAGCCTTGCAGCGATTAAAATCGGTTAAGTTCAGGTTTAACGGCGCCTGCAAATTAAATAAATAATCTAAGCCCTCATCTCTTTCGGCATCTAACTCATATCCAGAAAGCAGTCCGGGAAAACTCGGCATTTCGTTATTGTAACTCGATTGAGGCCCACCGGCAGTCTTCGGTGAAAACAAACTCCCACTTTGCTTTATAAATCCCCCACCCAAATAGACTTTATCAGCGAAGGTCACGTTCTTCATATTGGAACCCGTTGGAGGTAAGTTCAGATTGTCATTAATAAAAATAGGACTTTCGAAACGAAGTCCAGGACTCGAACCACTATTAACAGCCTTCAAACTTATATCACCTGCTTGCGTACTGCCTATTCCCAAATTAAGATCTTTTGGCATTAACAGGGCAAAGTAACTGATCTCACGCGCAAAAACATAGACCTTAGAACTAATACTTACATCTCTTAAGCCTTCGCTCGGAATGGCCTTTAGAGAAACTGTGATTCGCAATGGCACTTCTCGGCCTTTGGTTGTTTGGATCGCAGAGGCCTCACGCTTAATTGTAAAACTCACATCTGAAAATTTCTTTCTTATTGGATCTAAAATTAAGTACAGAGGATGATTACTGGTAACCGAGCTTAAATTTATACTCTGGCTGATTTCCATTATTCGAGTGTCAATTGTTGGTACAGGATGGGGCACTGAGGTCACCGCGATATAAGCAAGCGATTCATCACTTAACAAAAGTCGTTCTACGTTACGGGGGTAATTCAAATCACAACTAACCTCTTGAACCCATGATGAGCTAAAACACCAACTCTGCTTCACCCCGTTAATAGTGTACGCCATAGCACTGTCTAAAATTATGCGAGTATCAATCTTTTCTGCGGTACTATTGACCTGCTTTATTCGATCAGTAATAAAGACCGCAGAAAACGCAATCATGGCTGCCATAATTGCGGCAAAAACAAGGGCAGATAAAATAAGTGATCCACGTTGATTAGTGGTTTTCATCGTATTCCTTAATCAAATTTTCACAGTACCTATTTTCACAGTACCTATTTTCACAGTACCTAGACTCTTATCGGGATTTTTTCGAAAAACTTTAGGTCAATCGCATCGGCGTTTCATAATGAGAATTGAGCGACACGAATAGCCAAAAGCCGGTCTGGACTGATCTCCAGTCGGTATTGAGGGTGGACACTCTTTGCGCTCTTTATTTTCTTCTATATTTATTTAGCCAGGAGACGGGTAATTCTATCTTCCAATATCGTACCCAAGTTGGCCTCTTTCAAACGCAATGGCCCGCTACTCTTCTCGCTAAAAATATGCGCTCGAGTCAGCCGCAGAGGAAGCGGGATTTCGCCTAACTGAGTTAGCCACAAACTTTTCTTAAGTTCATTTTTGTAAAAAGCACCATTTGAATTGTACAACGCTTTATCCAATGACAGTACCACTTCACTATAGGGCGCCGCTAATTTTTGTATCTTTGAGTTTTCACATTTAAAAAAACTGAGTGCAAATTTCCTATCGATATTTATCGGTTCTTTGGCTGAAATCCAAACGATGTTCGCAGCCAGCCCTGGTAGGGCTAAAAAATGAGAAGTGCTATTTTGAAACAAGCAATACAGGCTTTCCTGATCAAAAAAGACTGTATCAATATAACCAACCATCACGCCTCGTGGTGCCAGACTCATATCCAATCTTTTCACAAACTCTGATGTGTACAATTTTCCTGTCGAGTTTGCTATTGGCCAGCTTAGATTCCAGATGATCACGTCATATTTTTTCCGATTCCTAAATACAAATGTGAAAGCATCCTCATTAATAAGATTCAAATGTTCATTGTTCCAGGTGATCTGACTGTCCTGAGCTAATCTTTCACGAAAGTTTAAATCCATAAAAATTGGATTATTATCAACAATGTCAACCTGCCAATTCTTTGCGTTTTTTCCCTCATTCAAATGCACCAATGTCGCTAAGGCCTGATGACCACCTAGCCCCAGCACCAAAGCTGATTCAAACGCTTCTTTTTTTACTTCATTTACCCACAAAACCTGTTGAATCTCTTTTAATGTGTCATACTTTACATGATATCCTCCAAGCCCAAGATGCCTGCGCCTGGTCAAAGGGTTCGTCACGAGATAACCTACATGCCCCTCTTTTCTAAGAAAGGTGTCGAAGTTAAAGTCGCCATTATAATCTGCGAGATATTGCAGTGAAAACATCGAGATCTTCCTGTCTAAGGAAACCCCCAAAAGAATTACAATAAAAGCAAGAAAGGCACCGTAAATGAGTCTTTTATATTTAATTCCTTCTTCCTGCCACATTAAATAACCGAGGGAAATTAGAAAAAATATTAACTGCAAACTAAGATCTAATCTTTTTAAAACAACAATGTAAGTTAAAATCCCACAGATATTTCCGATGGTGCAGCTGAGTAAATGCCCACCGGAGGGAGATTTCTTTTCACTTAAAGGAATAATCGTCGCCAAAAGAAAATACGGTATTAAGAAAATAAACGTTAAAAATACGGAGCTATATGTTTTTACAAAGTCCAAACGAAAAACTTCTTGCAGATGAAAAAAATTACTTAAGATCAGTAATATAAATATAGTGAAAGTAGAAAACAAAAGTCCAACTAGGACCTTGCGGGTTGTTGAAACATATTTTATTATGATCGGACTAAATGAAAGTGCAAAAAACACAATCATTAAATACAAGGGGTATTCTATCCCTGTCGATCTATAAATTTGACTTGAAACCTCAAAAAATATCCCCAGATATACTGACGAGCAAATCCCCCAAATGAGCGTGTTTAGATTCATTTGATTTCTTACTTGCTTGCTTTGAAATCGTAAGCCCTCGCGTTTGTCGCCAATAATTTTAGCAGCAATTATTAAAAGTACTGCCCCCTGAACGGAAATGAGGATATCAATTCCGAATGTCTTTACGAAAAAAAGTAGACAAGGAATCAATAGGGCCATCATTATATGAATCAATGAATAGTAGCGGCTCTCAAAGACCTGATTAAGATAAAACAGTTTCTGTTGAAAAAACCCAATCACCATCAGCAGAGAAAAAAATAGCAAGACCAAGAGGTGCTTTGCCTCTCCCCCTTGAGCGCCATTTAAAATGTAATCTTCATAATTAATACCAAACAAAATGACACAGGTGCCAGTAAAGAGCAAAAGGCCCGAAATTGTTCTTTTGCCCATTTCCTTCGTCAACACTATGCCCAGCGAGATCCCGATAAAAGAAAAGAGATTTATGTAAAGAGGCACGTCATTCTGATGCCCCCACAAGAGCTCTAGTTGTGACTGGGTCAACAAACTGCTAAAAACAAAAATAACAGACACAAGTAAACTCAAAATCAAATTCATCAAAAGAACTCCAGAATTTTCGAGCTCTTTTGACTTTTTATCTGCCCAACCCATCTGCACGGAAAGTATGAAAGCAACAAAATAAGGATTGTCATTAGCCAAACTTCAAAAATGCTCAAACCGTAACCAGAAGGCTTGAAGTTTATAATATCGAATAAAATCTCTTGGTTCCTATTATAGTGGTATAGGACGGCTCCGATATGAATCAATAACAGGTGAAAAAAATAAAAAAATAACGGTGCTCGTCCGTAGGTAACAAGTATGGTTTCCAATATTTTTATTTTATTGATCTTCATATAGGCCAAAAACAGGAAAGCGACACCAAGGGTCCACAATAAAAATTGCAGAGAAGGCGGATATTTCTGACAATTCAAAAATGAATTTATCACATTAAAAAGGCCGCCCGTTTTCGCGCGGGGTGTCGGGTCGCCGTAGAGATCAAAATATCTCAAGAAAAAAAACATAGAAAGTGCAAAAAAAGAAATTTTTATAAATTGTTTTTCTGAAAATTGTTTTAGATTCCGATAATACTCAGCAAAAACATAACCCAATAAAATAACGCCAATCCATGGCAAAACTGGATAGAACACTCTCACGAAATACTCGTCGTTCAGGTAAACTCTTCCAGGTTCATGAAGTACTTTCCAAATCCAATAATAGCTGCCAAAGTCAGAGGCTCGAAATACGTCGAGCCTGTTATGAAAAAGAATTATAACACTCCCAAGAAAAAGAAGAATTCTTGTCCTTAAAAACACCAACGCCGCCAAGACACAGAGAGAGACTCCAATGGCCCAAAGGACTCCCAAAGTGGGTCGATAATAGTCAAATCTAAAATACCAAACAAATTGAGAAAGAGTTAGCTCTAGAAAAATTATCAACAAACCTCTTTTAAACAAAAAATTTGCCAACTCAACTTTGGTTTTTTTTAAGTTTAGATAACTTGCCCCAAATCCAGCTAAAAATATAAAAACGGGCGCACAAAGGTGACTTAGAAGTCGAGTTAGGAATTCAAAGTTTGAGACAGATCCCAGTTGTGGATTTAAAGTCGTTTGTGAAAAAAAATCGCGAGTGTGGTCTAAGGTCATCAAGACCATAACCAAACCACGAAGAGCGTCAAATGTGTGGTCACGTTTAAGACTTCTCACGCCCGATTCTATAATACATTTTTTTTCTGAACAATGAGTCGCCTAGACCAACGAAGAGGATTCTCTAGCTCCTGACGAAAAATCAATTCGGTCGGTCAGTCAATCCAGTCCATCCAATTGAACACATCAGGTCTCATTCCATTTTGAATACCCGTGAGTTCTTCATACAACCTAGCGGCGATGGGTCCCGTTTGATTATTATTAATGACAATCTGCCACTGCTTTGCTGCTAGCTCCCCAACCGGACTGATGACGGCGGCGGTGCCAGTGCCAAACATTTCTTTGAGACGACCACTCTTGTGGCCCTCTCTAATCTCTGCAAGTTTAATCTTTCTCTCGACGACAGGAACATTCCAAGACTGGAGTAGTGTCTTTACAGAATCTCGAGTTCCCCCGCCCAAAATAGTTCCATCCAAGGACGGTGTTACAACTTCGTTGTCAAAAACAAAAAAGACATTCATGGTCCCAACTTCTTCAACATATTCACGATTTACATCCAACCATAATACCTGAGAGTAAGAACTCTTTTTGGCTTCTTGTGCGGCCCGAAGACTTGTCGCATAGTTTGCCGCTGCTTTGGTCGCGCCGAGGCCGCCAGGCGCAGCGCGAATGTATTCTTCTTCGACCCAAATTTTTATTGGCTTCGTCCCCTCCGAATAATAAGAACCCACCGGAGACAAAATGACGAAGAATAAATACTCCTCCGCAGGTCTCACGCCCAAAAAAGCCTCGGTCCCAATCAAAGTTGGACGAATATAAAGAGCACATCCCTTTTCTGAAGGAATCCAATCTTTGTCGATTTTTACCAATGCTTTGATACCCTCAATAAATAAATCCTTAGGGGGAGCTTGCATACACAATCTCGCCGCCCCCTCGGTCATGCGATTCCAATTAAAATCGGGTCTAAACATCGCACATCGGCCGCCCTGCATTCGGAAGGCCTTCATCCCTTCGAAGAGCGCCTGGCCATAGTGAAGAACGCTAGCCCCCGGATCTAATTGCAAAGCTTGGTAAGGAGTGACCTGTGGCTCATACCAACCCTTCTTGACCGAATAAGAGACTTTAAACATATGATCAGTGAAATACCGACCGAAACCCAAAGAAGTACTCTCTGGTTTATTTTTAAGATTAGAGCTTTTACTTAAGGTAATGTGTGATTTAGACATGCTAGAGAATAAACCACCATCTGAGTTTGGGATCAAGCAGAGAAAAAATAACGCTTATTTGCTGATAGATTTAAGTGACTCAGCCCGGTTTTGATTTTGCGCTTTGAGTACGTTCTGCCATATTTTCTTCGAAATAGGGCCCGGTAGCCAGGCCTCAATCTGGGGAACTTTCTCGGGATCGAGGGCTGACCAATGATACAGAATTTCAGCTTTAACCCCGGCCAAGGATTCCCGCAACGCGGGGTCCATTTTGGAATTTTCAATGGCGCCATCCGTTACTATGTCCTGCAAAACGGCTTCGGCAGCTGAGCTTTTTTCGACGCGAATGGCTTCGAGCAACAAATCTGTTGCCACATTTTTAGCTTCTTCAAAGTCTGAATCGTCAGGAGTCGGCGATTTTAAAAAAGAACCTAAATTGCGTAGCATTTGATTGTCTTGCAAAAATGACTTTCGCAAGGCCTTCTCTTCTTCTGTCAAAAAGGCTTTGTTTTTTATTGCTCTATATTGCTTTAATTCTTCAACATGGGGCGGACCAGAAAGGACACTGGTGTCCACTTCATCTTCAGCTGTCTTCGTTGCAGGAGCCTGCTCTTGATTTACTTCAGTTCTAACTATTGGAATTGCCAGCCCCTGATCAGCAATGTCTTTTGAAATCCCCACTTCTTCAGACTCCCCAGAAATTGATTTGTGGCTGGTTTTAAAGACTATCCCAGCCACAACAAGTACTAATAGACCGCCGATGAGGGTCTGCTTATTCATTATTTAAAAATTCCAGCAGTTAAGTTATTCTTAAATATTTTTCGGTTCATATTTTCAGCACCTTGGTTTTGGAAGTAAGCTGTTCCATTCAAATATCCATTTGTGATAACGATATTTTTATGAATTTCGGCAGATTGAACAAATAGATTATAGACTTTTCCGAAATAGTTGATTCGCTCTGCAGAAACGATTTCATCTAACTTTCCGCCAAGTTCAACAAGACTTTCCCCTACTTCAAAATCTGCAGCAAGCTTCAAAGAACCATCGGCCGCAACGACAGGATGGTTGGGAGTGAGTCGCAAAGAACGGCCAGACTTCATTTTAAAGTCAATGATTTCTTGATTGGTGTCAATCAACTCAGTCACCCACTGTTGGACCTTAGTTCTCATCACCCTTTTTTCGCTCATTGAATCGGAACTCGCCATGGTTGCAACCCGTTTGTACTTTTGAGTGAATGCCTCGATAAAAGACACGTATTTTAAGTCATTCTTCTTTTCAATTTCTGTTAGAATCTGCTGTTCAGGAGTGGCGCAGGATGACACACACACTGCCGCAATATACGCCGTAGCAGGCACTGCACAAGAAGCGCTCGGATTGGTCGGAGCGATCCAAGGAGTTTCAGGGCTAGTTGCGCGGTTCATAAACGTTGGGTACATTTGCTGTTTAGATTTACCACCATTATTAATTGTTAGTTTTGAGCCTTTGGGCGTTTTATTTAAATTTGAAAAATTTGTTAAGAATTCCTTGATCACTGGCACTTGATCTTGGCATTTGACCATCCATTGATAACGAGCCTGAGCTTTGCTATTCGACAAACTATCTTGCGAACAACGATGTGCCACAAAATCTCGACAATATTTTTCTGTCTGCCAAGCGCCCTTGTTCACATTTTCACTTTCAAGCTGCACCTGGTGATTGATACAAGCGTACATCTTCGTTGTTGTGATATCTCGTTGATTTACAACAACTCCAATCTGATTCTTTGGACATTTCGCAGAACAGCTGCCGTCCTCTTGAGTCACCACTTGCTCTGTTCTACGAACCGCTTCGGGATTGCCATCGCACACGCGATTTTCCACCTGGGCCTGTTGTCCGGCGCAGTAATCTGCCGAAACAAGGACACCAGTATTGCTACGGCACTCGCTGATAAGGCTTTGTTGACCACCACAATCAGCTGAACACGCCGTCCACTCATTAGTTTTCACAAAACTGTAAGTTGGACATTGCCCTTGTGATTTGATGTCTCCTTGACGCGAATTCATGCTTGTTAAGATGCCATCTTTGCAGGACATATCAGCAATTTGAGTAAAGATATTCTCATAGCCTTGTTCCCCAAAAGAGCAGGTAAGTGGTGTTTTGACTTCACCAATCACCACTGTTCGCATTTCGCCGCTTGCTAGCTGACTTCCATCATCAAGACGACAATACTCCCCAGTACAAGCCCCACGGTCTTGCACTTCTTGAATTGTCGAAATGACATTCCACAAAATTTCGCCGCCCATGAAGTCACATCTTTCAGTGATACGCTGGCGGTAAGTGACTTTTCGGGTTCCGCCCATTCCGCAGGATTCGGTCTGCGTGTAGCTATTGCCCAAATGATCACGGGTTCCTCCGATCAATGGACAAGCCAAAGGATTTGGCGTTGGCGTTGGGTTGGGAGTCGGAGCAGGCGTTGCTTCTGGCGTTGCACTCGGAGCAGGCGTTGCTTCTGGCGTTGCGCTCGGAGCAGGCGTTGCTTCTGGCGTTGCACTCGGAGCAGGCGTTGCTTCTGGCGTTGCACTCGGAGCAGGCGTTGCTTCTGGCGTTGCGCTCGGAGCAGGCGTTGCTTCTGGCGTTGCACTCGGAGCAGGCGTTGGAACAGGAACGACAACGGGATCTTTGACGACAACTGTTGTCGTCAAAGTGACCCATTTTTGATCCGATCCACCAGTAAAGAGATCGACAGAAATTGTGTAAGTACCTGGAACAGTGTAAGTGTGCTGTGCGGTCTGTCCAGAAACAAGATTCGAACCGTCACCAAAGTTCCATTGAATAGAGGTCACCGTCGTAGCTAAGCAAGAAGGAATGTTGACAGTAGTAGAAACTGGCAACGCGGTCTCTGCCTGAGCAGGGCTTATGATTGCCAGGCCGGTCACACACTCAAGTCCATCCTGAATTGGCAGGACTTTAACTGTGCGAGTGAGCATGGTTTTAGATTCTGAAGCATCTGTGATTTCCGCTGTTATTGTGTAGGTTCCGGGACGATTGTAGGTATGATTGATCGGTCCCATAGAGCTTTCGATAGAGGCACTGTCACCGAAATTCCATATCGCACCAACAATTGTTACTGATGCCGACTGCATTAAGTCAAACTGAGCTGCATATCCCACCATTGCAACTTGCGGTCCTGAGATGACTGGCTGTGCCTCAACGCTTTCAGCAAAAACACTCGCTTCTGTTGTTGTCCCCGCTTTGCCGCCGTCTCTTCCGCCTTGACAGGCGGTCAGAACTAACCCAAGACCCAAAATCGCAATCATATTCTTTATGACGTCCATGACAGACTCCTTGCTTAATTGAATACAGTTTGTCAGACCCAATTTTTATTTAAAATATATATAGTGAAGTTGGATCAACATGATCTGGGTATCTGTCGACAAAAACGACAAAAAAAAGAACTTCATTTTTTTGTCAAACTTCTAGTAGATAGCTATTCTTCGTCTTCAAACTTTAAATCAAAAAAGTCTAACAGAGAAGCTTCCGCGCTTTTTGACACAACCGGCGCCACCCGGTTTAAAATTCGGCGCTGCCGATTTAATACGTATCGCGAAGGACTTTCGATACGTAGTTTTTGAGGATTAGGCAAAACCGCCGCAATAAGGGCGGCTTGAGCATGGGTCAATCTTTTGGCAGAACGGCGAAAGTACTTTTGCGAAGCCGCCTCAACCCCATAAACCCCGGGCCCCAACTCAATCACATTCAGATAGACTTCTAATATCCGATCCTTAGGCCATACCAGTTCTATAAGCACCGTAAAATAAGACTCGAACCCCTTACGAAGCCAGCTTCGAGACGGCCACAAAAATACATTCTTGGCGGTTTGTTGGGTAATCGTGCTCGCACCCTTTTTTTGCTTGTGAGTTTGATTGTAACGATAGGCTTTCTTGATCGCCTCAAAATCAAAACCAAAGTGATCGTAAAATCGATAATCCTCAGCCTTTAAAACCGCCCCTATGACGGCCGGAGAAATTTCGTCAAGTGGGACCCAGTCGTGACGAATCCCCACCCACTGATTCGCCAACACTCCCTGCACCAAACGAAGCCCCATTAAAGGCGTCACAAAAACTGGAACAAAGCGAAAAATTAAAACACCAGTAAGACTAAACATCCAAAACGCAAAAAGAAACCTAACTAAATATTTTTGCAGTGCTGGCCCGTAGGTTTTCATAAATATTTTAAATTTCTACCTGACGGCAAAGCCAATTTTCGAGCTCACGCAAACCATCAGTGAGCTCTGGATACTTGATTACCAACTCAGAAAAAATTTGCCGTACCGATTCGTGCGTAAAACTTTTTCCGCTAAAAAGACTTCTCATATCCTCAACAAGCTGAGGATAGAGACAGTCTGTAAATATTTGCAAATCCGTAACACGTGCCTCATCGACTTTAAAATTAAATTCAAAAAACCCGAGCGAAAGATACTCATCCATTTTTTGGTTAAACTCAAGAGTATGGCCATAAAGCCATTCAAAGGAACTCAAAGTTTCGTATTGATTCCTGAGCTCTGGGATGTTTTTAAGGCTGTCCATCGTTAAATATTCAATATCGGCTGGGGTCTTATAAAAATTCTCAAAAGACTTCACCAAAGAATTAACAATCTGTTCGTGATCAAGCCGTGCCGCCACCTCTGTCAAGTTCGCCACCCGCGATCGCACCGATTCTTTGCCCTTGGCCAGTAGCTTTTTGGGGTTCGGAGTGAGGTATTCTCCAAGTTTAGTCAAGTTGGCATGCAACAACAAAGTCCCATGATGAAAAGCGCGATCTTTTTTTTCTCGATAAGCGCTTCCACTAAACTTCCTTGGCCCATCCTCGAAGGGAATCAATAAATCGTTCCTCCCCGAAGCATGCCCATGAATTCCAAATTCTTTAAGAGCCGAAAGAATCACCTCAATGTTGTTTTCGCGACGATAAAACTCTTTAGGAGATAAAAAGGTAAAAATGCTGTTGCCTAGGTCCTGATAAACAGCTCCTCCACCTGTGGTTCGACGAGCGAGGTGAATACCGTCTTCTTTCATTTTTGCAAGATTGCACTCAGACCAAGGATTTTGATTTCGTCCAATCACCACAGTGTTGGCGTTTCTCCATAAAAAAAGCACTTGCTGTGAGGGATCCATATTATGAAAAATCCACTCTTCAGTTGCGAGGTTTAAATACGGATTATGACTGTCTGAAATCAACACCTTCAACTTGGACACAACAAAAGCCTCCGCGTCGGCAATCTAATGCCAGCAGGCCCTGCGGGTCAAACCCTTTTCAGGGCCTGAGCCCATCTCTCAAGCCGGTCCTTGCGCGCTTTTCCAGTCATTGTGACCTTAAAGCCCTGATCGATCTTCCAAATTTTACGAAGCTCATCGGCATCTTTCCAAAAACCAATACCAAGCCCAGCTAGGTAAGCAGCACCGAGGGCCGTGCTCTCTACGATCTGAGGACGTATCACCTCGGTGGCGGCGTAGTCTGCCTGTAGCTGCATCAAAAGATTGTTTGCAGAGGCACCCCCGTCAACTTTGATGCTTCGAAGTCTCTTGCCCAGATCTCTTTGCATTGCTTCCATGATGTCGACATTTTGAAGGGCCATCGCCTCGAGAGTCGCTCTCGCGACATGGGCCTTGGTCGTACCGCGAGTCAGGCCGCAAAGAACGCCCCGTGCCTGGGGGTTCCAGTGAGGAGCACCAAGCCCTGCAAGTGCCGGGACAAACTCGACACCTTCGCTGCTCGAAACTGAAGCGGCCAAATGTTCCACTTCAGAACTCTGCTGAAAAAACTGCAGGCCATCTCGCAGCCACTGAACGGCAGCCCCACAAATGAAGGCTCCTCCTTCCAGAGCGTAAACCATTTTTTCATCGCGCAACTTCCAGGCAATCGTCGTTAACAATCTCGCTTTTGAAGTCACTGCTTTAGATCCCGTGTTCAAAAGAATAAAACTTCCCGTACCGAAGGTACATTTAGCTTCACCAGCGTCAAAACAAGTTTGCCCAAAAAGAGCGGCTTGCTGATCCCCAGCAATTCCAGCAATAGGAATTCCATCGGGCAAAAATCCTAGCCCCTTGGTTCGCCCAAACTCACCGCTCGAAGGGGCAATTTCAGGCATCAAACCTTCGGGCACCTCAAAAAGTTTTAACAGATCCTCGTCCCACCAGCCCGTGTGAATATTCATCAGCATTGTTCGAGAGGCATTACTCACATCAGTTTTGTGGCACTCCCCCCCTGTGAGTCTCCACAAAAGAAAACTATCAATAGTTCCAGCCGCAAGCTCGCCGCGACGAGCCTGGGCTTTGGCTCCGGGAACATTCTTTAGAATCCATTGAATTTTGCTTCCAGAAAAATAGGGGTCGATGACCAATCCCGTTTTTTTAGTGACCATATTTTCTTTGCTATTTTTCTTGAGTTTCTCACAAACCTCTTGTGTCCGCCGGCACTGCCAAACAATGGCGTTATAAATTGGTTTGCCAGTTTTGCGGTTCCAGACAACCACCGTTTCGCGTTGATTGGTAATACCAATGGCTGCAATTTGATCCCCTCCGACCCTGGTCTGTTCCAAGGTTTTTTTGAGGGTGCCCACCGCTGACTGCCAAATCTCTTCGGGATCGTGTTCTACCCATCCTGGCTCCGGAAAAATTTGTTTAAAATCCTGATTGTTTTGGCTAACGAGACCTCCGGCCTGGTTGATGATGGCGGTCCGCGTGCTTGTTGTACCCTGATCTAAGGCAATGATATAGTGGGACATTATAAACTCCTGGGATATGCCTCATCATGATAAATTTTTTTGGGAAACCCAACGAAAAAATTTTTAACCTGAAAAATCTTGATCGCGACGTATTAATTTATCGCGTATTGCCGCGCTGGCTGATGGAACTTGTGCGAAAATACTTTCGCCTCGAGATTGAAGGATTAGAAAACATCCCCAAAAGCGGAGCCGCCCTCGTCACCCCGAATCATTCGGGATATATGGGTATTGATGCGGCCCTTCTGGCCCATGTTCTCGCACAAAACGGCAAACGCATTCCCCGAATCCTCACCCATCACTTTTGGTTTTTGACCAAGACAACAGCATTGCCAGCTCAAAAAATGGGCTTCACTGAAGCCACCTACGAAAATGGCCTCGAAGAACTGCGAAAAAAACATTTGGTGGTTATCTTTCCTGAAGGGGAGCTTGGAAATTTCAAGCCCACAAAAAATATGTATGAACTGCAAGAGTTCCGACGCGGATTTGTACGCATGGCCCTCGCGACAAAAGCCCCGATCATTCCTACACTCATCATAGGCGCCGAAGAGAGTCAGATCAACATCAGCAATTTAAAGCTCACCAGGTTTTTGAAGGGCCTCGTGCTTCCTCTGCCCCTCAATATTGTTCCCCTTCCGGTCAAATGGAAAATTATTTTCTTAAAGCCCATCGCTCTCCCCTACAGCTCCGCCTCTCTAAAAGATGTGCAGCTGGTACACGAAATCGCCGAAGAGATTCAGGAAAAAATGCAACAAGCTTTGCATTCCGAGCTTAAAAAACGAAAATCTGTTTTCTAATCAGTCCTACCACCAGGTGCGAGACGCTCTCTAAAAGCGATTCACATCGAAGATCGTTGGATCAAGAAACGACTTTCGGTTTTCGAGGATATCCGCAACAAGAAGGCCCGTTCCTGCTCCACTTTGAAGGCCTAACATTTGATGTCCGGCCGCTATTACCAAGTTTGAAATGCTTTTATGATAACCAATGAGGGGAACACCATCCGGCGTACAAGGGCGAAGACCCGCCCATAGCTCTTGAACGGCCAAAGATTCTGGAAGGTGTAAAAACTCACGAGCTCCCTTTTCAATCGCCTTCACTCTTCTCTGAGTCGTACTGAAATCCTGATCGACGAGCTCAAGGGTTCCAGCAATTCTCAGCGAGTTCCTTCGAGGAGTGATCGCAATTTTCTTTTCAACCACCATGATGGGATACTGAGGTTGTTTTTCTAAGGTCGGCACAATCATCGCGTAGCCTTTACCGCCCAAAATCGGAAGACGAAAACGAAGTAACTTTGCCAACTCTTTAGACCAACTCCCCGTCGCCAACACAATTTGCTTGGCACTTATCTCTCCTGATGAGGTCAGGGCACTAGTGATTCTGCCACCTTCAATGGTTAAATCTTTAAGTTCGACATTTTCTAAAATCTCTCCGCCCCTCTGACGGATCTCTTTTGCGAAGGCCTGTACAACTTGATAGGGTTCAACCGTCGCCTCTTGAGAAAAATAAACACCGCCTAAAATGGGACCTTTCAATGCTGGCTCCATGGTCTGAATCTCAGCGCCGTTTAAAATCTTTCCAGGCACCCCCAGATCTTGTACATAATGAAGTTCTGAAACCGCAGAATCTACGCCTTCGTCTGTTCGACTGACCATCAAAAGACCTTTTTGCTCGAAGTGAATTTCAGGGTGATTCTTTGCCAACTTTTCGTATTCGCTAAAGCTTTTTTGTGAAAGCAAAACCAAGGACTCAATGGATCGCAGAGCTTGGGCCTCTGTCATCGATTTCATAAAAATAAAAAGCCATTGTGCAAGATCAAAAGACAACGTAGGTTTTATGTAGAGAGGACCTTCGGGATCAAGCATCCATTTCATGGATTTGAGCAACATCCCAGGCATCGGCAGAGGCATCGAAAAACAGGGAGTAAGCCAGCCCGCATTTCCGTAAGAACAGCCTTTGCCAAGAAGACCTTTGTCAATGATACAGACTTTGGCTCCGCGCCGAGAAAGCTCGGCACCCACCGACACACCAATAATACCGGCCCCAACAATTAAGACATCCACATGTTTTAGCATGCTCTTATTTGAAGAAAGTTTCACGAGAAAGGCAAGAAAATCCAGTTCTCTATTTTGTCACTAAACACTTCCAGTTAACACTCGTCAAAGTGCAAGTGGAAGCCCCATTCGCGCAGCCAATCCAAATTGTAATTGTTCCCGCTGCAGCAAACACACTCCATTGGACCTTACCGGCCCCAGGGCTTGCACTCGGAGAGCATTGAACCATATCCCCGGCATTCACATTGGTTGCGGTGATTGCCGGACAAGTTACGGAACTTCGCGCTGCAATTGACCCACCACAATTGAGTGCGGTGCTTGTAAATACTCGGGGTGGAAGAGTCGCGACCCAATTCGTTCCATCGTAAACGGCCGATACAAATTTATTGGCTGGCAAATCCCCAGCGGCAATACTTGTGTCTCTAGCGGCACTGAATATCGACTTTGCTCCCAACCCATCGACGTTTAAGGTTGCAGCCCCAGTATTCGTCGCATTGACTTTAAAACTCACTGTCGTACCGACCGCCAGCGCGGCAAGAGCCGGCGTATTCGCCAAAGTATAAGCCGTGGTTGTACCTGCCGTCGCATTGGCAACCATAGAACTTGCCTGTCTTGCAGAGCCAAGCACGTTGCCAGTGAGGTTTCCGGTGACATTTCCAGTCACATTGCCGGTGACATTTCCATTCAAGCTACCAGTCACATCGCCCGTGACATTTCCCGTGACATTTCCCGTGACATCGCCCGTGACATTTCCCGTAAGGTTTCCCGTGATCGCACCCGTAACCCCCAGAGTCCCGCCAATCGTCGCATTATTGCTCACTGTTAATGCGGTCACGCTTGTCGTTGGCCCTACCAATAAAAACGCACTGGAATCCATCGTTGCAACGTTACCCAAACCACCGATGTCTGCAGCCGTTAAACTGACAACGCCAGTACGACCCGCAACAGAGGTCACTGGGGCCGCAGGGACAGCTGCCCAAGTGCCATCGCCACGCAAGTATTGAGATGTGTTTCCAGAAGGGACCAAAACAGCAAGGGCACTCAAGCCTAGGTTTGTTCTAGCGGCTGAAGCCGATGTCGCTCCGGTACCACCATGTGCCACCGTCACTGTTCCCGTCACGTTCGTCGCATTGGTTGCATTGGTAGCATTGGTCGCCGTCGTGGAATTCGTCGCGTTCGTCGCATTGAGAGCCGTGTTCGCATAGTTTGACATCAATGCGAGCGGAGAAGAAACAATATCAATCCCGGCAAACGTTGCATCATCAGCAGTGCTAAACCCATCTTTGTTAATATCAACCACAACATCAATCGTGAAAAGGTCGGCATTGCTTGAATGAGAAAATACAGAGGCATCAAAACTGTTAGTCAAAGAATTGCAGTTTGCGGCTCCTGACAAAATCATGTTAAAAACACCACCGACCACCGGCACTGGCGATGCCCCCGCCTGGCACCACACAACGGTGGAACCACGCTTAACTAGAAACTTCATCGGGTATCCGGTAGCATCATTTAAGGCCGTTGATCCTTGCTTGAGAAACCCTTGCACCACAGCGCGACTATTAAAAAATTGCGCATGGGCAGGCAAGCTTCCAATGAGACCCAAAATAAAAACTATCGAAAACGTACGCATTTAAAACCTCCACAACCTAAGGGCTTGCTTGATTTAAATAATTTGTAAAACCCGTCTCAAGTTTATAGCCAACATTTCCAGTTGAGGCCGTGCTCTTTCCAGCCACTGAACCGACATAAGCATTCGTCATTTTGACGGCCCCAGAATTCAAAGCGACCAAAGGAGGAGCCGCATTCATAACACTGAAACCTGTATTTGGATAATTGGGGTGACCGAATCCCACTGTTCTTGTTGGCAAACCCGTCGCTACACTTAACGAAACCGTTAGCGGATTTCGTAGGGCTACGTCTTTTTTATCATATGCCGTCACCGTGACGAGGGCGGAACCGGGTGACATACATGCCACAAAACTAAAAGTACTTCCAGAATACTGAGGTGAAGCGGTCAATCCTGACATCTCTAATCGACTCACTTGATCTGTGTTATAGCCACCAGAGAAAACAAGTTCAATGGTTGTCCCCGTACATGCACCGGTGTCAGCATCCGCAAATATTTCCTGGGTAACTATATAAGGAGGATACAACTCCGTGCGAGCCCCATCCTTTGTGTAGGTCACGCTCGTCCAAGTCGGCAACACCTCTGTGAGAGGATCTACCGGAGCCTTGTTTTTCCCGTTTCCAGGTCCACAACCTACCGTCAAAATGATTAACAAAAAAAGGATAAAATGCCTGTTCATGGATAATCTATCGGCAAATTAAGGACTTTTCGATAGGCCAAATTATTAAAAAATTCCATGTCGCTTTGAGACGAATGATTCAAAATTATACTCCCACATCAGCTTTTCTTTTAATACTTGTAATGTATCAAAACGAATTAAGTACAAGGTGCATGTGGTTATCTAGTTGGCCTTGTCCGGGAGATCATCGCCTATTGTTTGCAATATACTGTGCCACTTCTCGACTAAAATACCTGGGCTGTCCTCTTGTCGGCTTACCAGTTCACGAGAGATTAAAGCCGCAACGGCCACTGCAATGACCATAAGGAGTACATACTCCACGATCACTTGCCCTCGGCTATTAAAATTTGTTTTTGTTTTCATGAATCAAGCTTCGAATTGAAGCTCTAAAGTCCTAGCTGAAGGTTTCCAGTTTTGAATCGCCATTCCGACTGTCTCAATCAAAAATTCAAGTTGCTGGTCCTCAAGGGGACCGCGCAGTCCAATGACGATGTCTTCATTCCACTTTTCGAGTGAAAGTGGAATTGCGCTTTGTTCTTGTCCTTCAAAAGCCATCAAAAAGCTTTCTACAGTAGGATAAACCATCACTAAAATGTTAGCCTTTGAATTCCGAGAAATTTCTTTTGCTCGCGCTACCTCATGAGAAAGTTTTTGCTGGATCATAAAGTAGATTTTAAGGGCTAAAGACTCATGAAACTGAGCGAAGTAGATGCGAATGGGACCATCAAATATGGCTGAATTAAAAGCCGGGTTAAAAAACTTCGACTGCATCAAAGTAGAATAAGACGACCTCTGCATCATGACTTCCCCTCATGTAAAGATTCCGATCACTTTCTAAGACTAGGAACAGTTGTCGCTGTTTTTCAAACGTTTTTTAAGATTCTTAAATTTTATTGGCCTTCGCGTCATTTGCCACTAAGACTTCTGTAGTTGACCATTTCTATATACAGAAGTTGGGAGCCGCCCTCCGACAGAATAGAATGTCTCTTGCCAAGAACTATTTGTGCATAAAAAGTCAGCATATTTTCCCACTTCCAAAGAGCCGACTTCTTTTGCCAAATTCAGAGCATAAGAGGCACCAACAGTGTAAGCGGCAATCACCTCTGGCAAGGTCATCTTCATCTCTAAGCGAGCTAGCAAACCCACAAGAGCCACGTCCTGCGTTGGGCAGGTTCCTGGATTAAAATCTGTCGCAAGCGCAACTCTCGCTCCGGCATCAATTAACTTTCGAGCTGGTGGATAAGCGCATTTCATATAAAGATCGGCCGCCGGTAATAATACACAGGTCACATTAGAGCGGGCGAGCATATTAATTTCTAGGCCTCGAATCTGCAAAAGATGATCGCCAGAGCGGGCCCCCAACTCTATACAAAGTTTCGCTCCCCCGCTCAGAGTCAACTGGTCTGCATGAACAACCAAATCAAAGCCAAGATCCTTTGCTGCCGCTAAATACCGCCGAGACTCTTCGGGTTCAAAAAAACCCTTCTCAACAAAAATATCTACCCGACTTGCAAGATTTAGTTTTTTTATTTTCGGCAAAACTCTATCGCTCAAATACTTCAAGTATTCCCCGTGAGATGCAAACTCTGGAGGCTTGGCATGGGCTCCCAAAAAAGTTGCAACGACTCTCGGTCCCCGCAATTTGTTTATCACCCCTAACATCTTGATTTCATTTTTTAGATCCAGAGAGTAACCCGACTTGATTTCTAAAGTAGTAACTCCCTGAGAGACAAAGTCATCAACCCTTTTTTGAGACATAGCAAAGAGAACTCGTTCCGAAATTGCGCGAGTCTTTTGCAGGGTCGAAAGAATCCCCCCGCCGCGCTTGGATATTTCTTGGTAGCTCACCCCTTGATTTCGTAGCTCGAATTCTTCGGCTCTATGCCCGGCAAAAACCAAATGCGTATGGCACTCGACAAATCCCGGAAGAAGAGTCTGGCCTTTCATCGACACTTCTTTGATCTTTTTGTTCCTCGCTAAGATTTTGGGAATTTCTTTTTGGGCACCCAACCACTCGATACGGCCAGAAACAATATACATGGCTTGATTTGTTTTAATTCCCAAATCCTTTTCGGTGATACGACGCCCTTCTTTTTCGTTGGCGGGTGCGAGCGTTAGCATTTCGCTGA
This sequence comes from Pseudobdellovibrionaceae bacterium, assembly GCA_016719575.1. GTDB lineage: Bacteria > Bdellovibrionota > Bdellovibrionia > Bdellovibrionales > Bdellovibrionaceae > JACMRP01. The sequence goes on from JADJYV010000013.1 coordinate 613,805, forward strand.
TATTCGTAACCAAGATATTTGCCATAGGGTAGAATTATCTCTGACCTTTTAACTTAGTCAAAGATAAAACCCTCACAGATTAAGGTCCTCAAGATTAAATCCGCTCTCGGGCCGATCGAAGACTTGCACCGCCAAGTCTTCCTCGCGTTTTGGAAAAACCAATACCGGACAGGGAGCCGCACGCACAACAGCCCTCATTGAGCTCCCTAAAATTGCAACTCGTATCGGCCCCGCCTGCCCCTCCATCACGATCAAGTCACTTTGACTTTCGCAAGCTTGTTGGCAAATCGAATCAACAAACGTGGTGGCACTGGAATCGACTTTGAAATCGCAATTCACATCTTGTGATTTGGCCCACTCGGCCCATGATTCCGCCCGCCTTAACCGTTGATCGATTTTGGACTCCATAAAGTCCTCAATATCCACCATCTCGCCATCAGCTCCAAAGATAGCTAGAAAATAACCAGTATCCATCACTCCCCGCGGAGGCGCTGATACCAAATGAAAGATTCGAACCATTGCCCCCATCTGCTTTGCCAAAGCGATTGTCTTGTAAAACAAGCGCCTCGAGCGATCCCCAAAATCAGTAGGAAATAGAATTCGGCTGAGGTGGGATTCAGACTTTAATCCTCCCCCCATCACCATCACCGGAATTGCAGAGCGAGCCAATAGAGTTTCAGCAAAACTTCCCAAAAAAAATCTATCCAAGCCCTGACGTCCATGGCTGCTAACAACAATCAAATCTGCCAATTGCTGTTTGGCATAGGACAATAAGCTCTCAACCGAAGCCGTAATTGTTGCAAGTGGCTCAATAAGAATCTTCGGACCGAGAACATAAGGAAATCCCGACTTCAACAAAGCCGCTTCCATCTGTCTTCTAATGTTTTGACGAGTCTCTTCCAACCAATCTGCACTGTTATCCAATTGCCATGCCTCACGGGCTGCCACCAAGACAAAAACAGGCTCTATTTGAACAAAAGCCCTTTCCTGAAAATTGCTAAGAACTCGGGCCGCATTCGCCTGAAGGCTTTCTTCGTCCTCAAAGGCATCAAATGCCCAAATGATTTTTTTAATTGTTCCTTGCTGCAACATAAGCACTCCTGATTGCGATGAATCTGAATTTTACAAGGAGAACTTCGTATTCGGTATACACTTATAATGATTTTTTTGCGAAAAAAAACGGCCCTGACAAAACAACTCACAACTTCCGCAACCACTTACCGCTAAAACCGCATCCAACTACAACTTGAACTTCCGCTCTACCGACAGGGCCGTCAAACAGCATGATTCAATAGGAAAAGCCATTGTGCCCGAAGAAAGGGTATAAAACTAGTTTAAAATGAAAACGCGAATGGAGCTCGTTTTTTCCTGTCAAGAAATTTTGTTACTTTGCCTTTCCTTGGTTGGCTACAGCCTCGATTGCTTTGCGGACCTCTTCTTCATCTCCAATAAATTCTCTTTTGATAACATTGAAGTCCTTATCAAGCTCGTACATCATCGGAATGCCAGTTGGCATATTGACGGCCATAATTTGATCGGGAGTCATATGCTCAAGATGTTGCATGAGAGCTCTCAAAGAATTTCCGTGAGCGACGATTAAAATCCGCTGACCTGCTTTGATTTGTGGCAGGATTGTGTCACTCCACAAAGGCAAAAAGCGAGAAACTGTGTCCTTTAAGGACTCACCGCACGGCAGATCTTTCGCGCTAACACTTTTATAACGAGGATCTTTTGAAGGATGGAGGGGGTCACTCAACTCCATTCGCGGCGGTGGGGTGTCATAACTGCGGCGCCAAATTTTTACCTGTTCCTCACCATGGCGTGCTGCTGTTTCAGCCTTATCAAGTCCCTGAAGAGCCCCGTAATGACGCTCATTCAAACGCCATTCTTTGTAAACAGGTAACCACACTTGATCGATTTGATTTAGAACATAATCTAAGGTGTGAATCGCTCTTTTTAAAACACTCGTATAGGCCAAATCGAACTTAAAACCTCTCTCTGCCAGCGCCTTACCTCCCTTTAGAGCTTCAGCTCGACCTTTTTCTGAAAGGTCCACGTCAACCCAGCCAGTAAAACGATTCTGCTGATTCCATTGACTTTCGCCGTGGCGAATTAACACCAGTTTGTACATGATTTACCCTCCAAAAGTTTAGGCAAAAATTTCCGCAGGGCCAACTCACCCCCCACCTTGAAGACAGGTTTAGGGTGAAGGCTCGGATAGCAGTTCAATTTGATTCCAAAAAGAATTACCATGATGTCGTGCTCTGTCTATCAAAAGCTTCACATTTTGCCGCGCATCAGACCGTGACGAAGACTGAAGATTTTGAAAAAACAAAGATCTTAAAAGTTCAAACAAAGGACCCCCGGTGAGCTTCGCAAATCGCGCCAATTTAGAAATTATTGAAGACCTTTACAAACAATTCAAAGCCAATCCCGCGAGCGTCCATCTTGATTGGCAACGCTTTTTCGAAGGTGTAGAGTTCGGCCAAGAGGGAGGCCTCGGACTTTCAGAAAAAGAGCTGGATGTCTATCATCTGATCTCCGCCTACCGAAACTACGGTCACTTTGAGGCGCAACTCGATCCTCTCAGCAATACACCGACACCCTCAGATCAATTGTCTCTGAGCCGCTTCAATTTATCTGAAAAAGACCTTGAGCAGAAGTTTCAAATTGGCAACATCATAGGAAAACCCCAAGCGAGCTTGCGCGAAATCATCGCTCATCTTCGCGGAACTTACTGCGGCAAGATCAGTGTCCAATGTTCAGAGGCGCTCCCCGAAGTTCGTAATTGGTTTATCAAAGAATTTGAAACAACTTCGTTCAAGCTTAACAGTGAAGAAAAAAAACAAGCCTTTGTCTCTCTCAACAGAACAGAATCTCTCGAAAAGTTCATTCACACCAGATATGTCGGCACCAAGCGGTTCTCGATTGAAGGAGCGGACGGGATGATGCCGATGCTTGAAACCTTGGTTCAACGCGGAACAAAACTCAAGGTTCAAGAAGTCATGATCGGCATGGCTCACCGAGGCCGCGTCAATGTTCTTGCGAATTTTATGGGTAAAGCGACTGAGTATATTTTTGCTGACTTTAACGGCCCAACAGAAACCGCCATACCAATTGATGACTTTGATGGCGACGTTAAGTATCACTTGGGTTACGTTGCACAAAAAGACACTCCTCATGGCAAGTGCCAAGTCACTTTAGCCTTTAACCCCTCTCATCTCGAAGCCGTCAACCCTGTCGTCTTAGGCATGACCCGGGCCGCGCAGCGCCGCCGTAGTGACACGAAAGAACGAAAAACGGTGATCCCTGTTTTAATTCATGGCGATGCCGCCTTTGCTTCTCAGGGTGTCAATCTTGAGACCTTTCAAATGTCTCAAGTTAAAGGCTACACCGTGGGTGGAACAATCCATATCGTGGTCGACAACCAAGTGGGCTTCACAACCACACCTGAGAATGGTCGTTCTTCGCACTATGCTTCTGACACTGCTAAGGTTTTAGCCACTCCTGTAATCCATGTAAATGGCGACGACACAGAGTCTTGTGTTAGAGCAATGGACATCGCGCTTCGCTTCCGCCAAGAGTGGGGTCGCGACGTGGTTATTAATATGATTTGCTACCGCCGCTTTGGTCATAACGAAGGCGACGAACCGGCATTTACTCAGCCTCTGATGTACGACATCATCAAAAAGCATCCAACACTGCGTGAGATTTACGGCAAGCAGCTCATCCGCGAAGGCGTAATTGATCAAAAGACTTATGACGACTCTTTTCAAGAGCGCATGGACAGTCTACAAAAAATTTATGAAGAGACAAAAAAGACTCCCCCAAAAATTCAGCCTTTTAAATTTGATGGTTTCTGGAAGGGTCTTCGCAAGGGCACCCTCGATGATCTTTTAAAGCCCGTGAACACCAAAATAGATATCAAGCTCTTAAAAGAGATCGGAACAAAGATCAGCGAAGTGCCTGGCAACTTCACTCCTCATCCAAAGTTGGTGAAACTTTTAGAAACTCGCAAAAACATGGCCCTTGGCAAAGAGCCGATTGACTGGGGTATGGGCGAACTTCTGGCCTACGGCTCACTCTTAGCTGAAGGCACCTCGATTCGTTTAACCGGCCAAGATTGTGTGCGCGGCACCTTTACCCATAGACACGCAGGTCTTTATGATACGAACACCAACGAATTGTACATGGCCCTAGACCATGTCAATGACGACAAGGTGGAATTTTGTGTTTATGACTCAATTCTATCAGAGTATGCAGTTCTTGGTTATGAATACGGAAATGCAACGTGTGACCCAACATTTTTAACGCTTTGGGAGGCCCAATTCGGCGACTTTGCCAACGGAGCACAGATCATCATCGATCAGTTCTTGTGCAGTGGCGAATCTAAATGGCAACAAATGTGCGGCTTGGTCCTCTTGCTCCCGCATGGCTACGAAGGCCAAGGCCCTGAGCACTCCTCGGCTCGTCTTGAGCGCTTCTTACAACTCTGTGCCCATAGCAATATGCAAGTTGTGAACTTAACAACGCCGGCTCAGATTTATCACGCGCTTCGCCGCCAAATCAAACGTGACTTCCGCAAACCACTTGTGGTGATGAGTCCCAAAAAACTTCTTAGATACCCTCGCGCGGTTTCAACTTTAGAAGATCTGGCAAATGGAGGTTTCCAAGAAGTCATTCCTGACACAATCGACAAGTCCAACGTGGAGACCCTCGTTTTTGTTAGCGGAAAACTCTATTACGATCTTTTAGAAGAACGCGAGAAAAATAAAAAAGACAATGTCGCCCTCGTTCGCCTCGAACAAATTTTTCCGTTTCCGGCTAGCCAAATAGCGAACGTGCTTCAGTCTTATCCGAAACTAAAAAATCTGATATGGTCACAAGAAGAACCCAAAAACATGGGTGCCTTTCAGCATGTCTACTTTAAATTTATCGAAACACTTTCAAAAGTGGGACTCAAACTCGATATGAAGTATGTTGGCAGAGCAGAGAGATCTTCTCCTGCGACCGGATCCATTTACAGACACCAAGTAGAACAAAACGAAATCATTCAAGGATGCTTTAAGGGGTAACAACTATGAAAATCGATTTAAAAATTCCGACCGTCGGTGAGTCTATCAGCGAAGCCACCATTGGGAGTTGGGCTAAAAAAGATGGCGAATTTGTAAAACGCAACGAAATCTTGATGAGCATCGAAACAGACAAGGCCAGTGTTGAGGTCGTTGCCGAAAATGATGGCGTCTTGCACGTCTCCACCCCTGCTGGTCAAACTGTAAAAATTGGCGCTGTTGTGGGCTTTATCGACACCGAAGGTAAGGCCACAGCAAACACGGCCACAGTTAACGTCAGCGCTGCGGCCTCTGCTGCCGCGAGTGCTTTTGATAAACCCGCAACCCCGCCGCCATCTCAACATTTATCTCCTGCGGTAAATCGCATTGTGCATGAAAAAGGCTTGGATGCCAGCACCATCCCTGGCACAGGTAAAGAAGGTCGCCTTACAAAAGGAGATGTCCTCGCCGCCTCTTCTCCAGCAATGCCTGTGACCGTGACGGCTCCGACAGCGCAAAAGACTCCAGCTCCCTCTCCCGTCCTCACACCACGGGGTCCTTCGAAGCAAGGAGACAAAAAACTTGTGCCAATGACAACGATCCGGAAACGCATCGCCGAAAGACTTGTGCAAGCCCAGCACACGGCGGCACTTCTCACCACTTTTAACGAAATCGACATGACCAAAGTGACGGAGCTTCGTGCTAAGTACAAAGACAAGTTTAAAGAAAAATACGGCATCAACCTTGGCTTTAATGGTTTTTTTGTAAAAGCAGCAGTTGAGGCTCTCAAAGAATTCCCTGCAGTTAACGCCTGGATTATTGGTAACGATATTGAATTTCATAACTACTACAATATTGGTATTGCTGTTTCGACTGAAAAAGGCCTTATGGTGCCAAACATTAAGGATGCAGACACACTGTCCTTAGCTGGAGTCGAACTCGCCATCCGCGATCTTGCTAGCAAAGGACGTGATGGAAAAATATCTATCGATGACTTGAGCGGCGGCACTTTTACAATTACCAATGGAGGCGTTTTCGGCTCTTTGCTTTCCACTCCAATTTTAAATTCTCCACAGAGCGGGATCCTTGGTCTTCATAAAATCCAAGACCGACCTGTAGCTCTTAATGGTAAGGTTGAAGTGCGTCCGATGATGTATGTGGCATTAACCTATGACCACAGAATCATTGACGGCAAAGAGGCGGTCAGCTTTCTAGTAAAAATTAAAGAAGGTGTTGAAGATCCCGAACGATTGCTACTCGAAATATAGTAAAGGGAATAATTATGTCTGACTCAACTCAATTCGATCTTGTTATCATTGGGGCAGGACCCGGTGGCTACGTGGGAGCAATCCGCGCGGCTCAGCTAGGTCTCAAAACCGCTGTCGTCGAAAAAGATAGAACCTATGGAGGAACTTGCGTCTCTGTAGGATGCATCCCCTCAAAAGCTTTGCTCGAAAGTTCGGAACATTATGTGGCAGCCCAACACGACTTCGCTGCCCACGGAATCAAGGTCAGCAATGTGGACCTAGACCTCCCGGCGATGATTGCCCGTAAAGACAAAGTGGTAAAAGCAAACACGGATGGTATTGCGTTTCTATTTAAGAAAAATAAAATCACGGGCTTTCAAGGCTTCGGTAAAATTCTTAAGCCCGGCTCAGTTGAAGTCACAGCTGCGGACGGTAGCAAACAAATTCTAACAACAAAAAATATCATGATTGCTACAGGGTCTATTCCAGTCGAATTGCCTTTTTTGAAGTTCGATGAAAAGCGCATCCTCTCAAATACTGGAGCCCTCGCTATGACAACTGTTCCAAAAACAATGATCGTCGTCGGCGGCGGAGTGATTGGCCTTGAACTCGGCTCGGTTTGGAATCGCCTCGGTGCCGATGTAACTATCGTTGAGTATGCCGATCGGTTGGGCGGTCAAATGGATCCGGACTGCATGAATACGCTCAAAAAATGCATGGAAAAAGTGGGGGTCAAATTTTTTCTCTCTACTAAAGTCACCGGGTCAAAAGTCCTAAGTGATGGAGTGGAACTTAGTTATGAATCCCTTTCTGACGGAAAATCTCAAACTACAAAAGCTGATGTGGTTCTCGTTGCTACTGGACGCAAAGCCTTTTCTAGTGGCGTTGGTTGCGAAGAAATCGGAATCCAAAAGGATCCTCAAGGACGAATTATTATCAATAAGCATTATCAGACATCGGCCCCGGGTATCTACGCCGTCGGTGATGTTGTTGCTGGGCCTATGCTCGCGCACAAAGCCGAGGAAGAAGGCGTGGCAGTCGCAGAAATCATTGCCGGCCTCCACGGCCACGTCAATTACGACACGGTTCCTGGTGTGATTTATACTCACCCAGAAATTGCTTCCGTTGGCCTGACAGAAGACCAGGCGAAAGCTCAAGGTCTTGAGGTCAATGTCGGTAAATTTCCATTTATGGCTAATGGCCGGGCAAGAGCAAAAGGCTTTACCGAAGGCTTTGTCAAAATTATTGCAGACAAAACGACGGACAAGATTATTGGCGCTCATATGGTCGGGCCTGGTGTTTCAGAGCTCATTCATGAGGTTATTGTTTGCATGGAATTTGGCGGTAGCAGCGAAGACCTTGCGAGATCCTTTCATGCGCATCCAACCCTTAGTGAGGTTGTGAGAGAGGCCGCTCTTGCCGTCGAAAAACGTCAAAGGCAGATGTAATGATTAGCTCCAGTAGTAAAACTGGAGCACCAGACAAACCGCAAATATAAGAATAAAGAGAAATGTTCTCATTCCTAAGTGACTATCGGAAAAACCATCAGCTGTTGAAGGCTAGCCTGAAATTTTCTGTCCGATTTTCAATTTCAAACACCTAGAACTAGTCCAGGTGGGCTATTTTTTATTAACAAAAGGATCCGTCTGCAATTACTTTGTTCTCTCAATTATGGGGCGATAGGGCGCCATTTGAGCGCTCACCTTCTTTTCATCAGCATAAATCAAAATTCGAAGGTTTTTCGGATCCATATGCTTTTTGATGGCAGCATTAACATCGGACAATGTTAACGCCTCAACATTTTTACGAAAATCTTGCAGATAGCTTATTGGGATCCCATAATAATTAAGAACCAAAATATTATAAGCGAGACGATCCGCAGTCTCTATAGCTCTTGGAAACTGCCCCATCATTTGCTCTTTTGATGCCTTCAGTTCATTTTCTGTGATCCCTTTTTCAACAAAGTCATTAAGAACGGATAAGGCTTCACTCAACGTTTTTTCGACAGTCTCATTTTTGGTAAAGGTACTAATTGCAAATGGACCACGGTCAGCCCGCGCATCAAAGTAGGAGTATATCGAATAGGTTAGACCCAAATCATCTCTAACCTTTTGGTTCAGGCGACTTCCAAACTCTCCCCCCAATGCGACATTCGCAAGTCTCAGTTTGAGAAAGTCCTCATCACTACGGCGAATTCCAATCTGACCTAAGCGAATTTGTGCTTGCTGCAACCCAACCTTACTAAGAATCTTAACTTCAATACCAGCAATAGGCTTAACTTCTGGGGTTGAAAAATCCTTTATTGGTTTTCCTGCCCATTTGCCAAATACTTCAGCGACCTTCGCTTCGGTCTCTTTGTTGATTCGCCCGACCACTGCAAGCAATGCATTATTTGGCCTGTAATTATTCAGATAGTGACGAATCACATCCTGCTTTTGGACTTTCAGAACCGACTGACGAGTTCCGCTAATGTCATTCGCGTAGGGGTGTCCCTGAAATAAAAAAGAATCAAATGCATCATTTGCATAGCTAGAGGGATTGTCTATCTTTTTCTGCAGTTGAGCGATCACCTGGGATTTAGCTCGAGCAATTTCGCCGTCTGCAAAAGCAGGGTTCATAATCATATCAGAAAATAGATTTAGCAATTTATCTGATGAGCTCACTAAGGCATCCATAGAAATAACTGTAAAATCATTTCCAGGTTCCATATTTATTTCTGTGCCAATTTGCCCCATTTCGTCCGCAAGCAGTGTCGCAGTTTTGCTCTGGGTTCCCTGCTCCAAGAGCTGAACCATGAGGGCATTCAACCCCTCTTTTCCTTGCGGGTCTTGTCGCGCCCCCACCTTCGCAAGAAGGGCCATACTCACTCTAGGAAGAGAATTGTCTGTAATAAATAAAACTTTCAACCCATTGCCAAGTTGTAACTGTTTCATCGGTCTTAGTTTAAACTGACCATTGCTCGTGCTCTGAGTCGCTTCAGTCTTTTCTGTCTTGTTCGATTCGTTTCCCTTTTTTAAATCTGAAGCGCAGCTAACAGCGCACAGTAAAATAAAAATACCGACAAAAGATTTCACCAACAGTTTCATATCAACTACTCCTTTTTTTCTTCAGCTGGAGTGACTTTTTTTTCTTCGGCTCTTCCTGTCAACGTCAAAATAGATCTTTGCTGCTGATTCAAATATTTATTTGCCACCTCTTGAATTTGCGCGGCCGTCACTGCCTTATATCTGTCGAGGTCCTTAAATAAATTTTCATAAGAACCAGTGACAATTTCGTTGACGGCAAGAGCGCGCGCTTTGCCATCTATCGTTGTTAATCCCTCAACGAAATCCCTCATCACATGCGTTTTTGCTTTTTCCAACTCTTGCTCTGACACTTGCTTGTTTCTTAGTTTCCAAATTTCTTGATAAACTAAATCCAGACTTTGCTGCATACTAACCCCTGGTTTTAAATTCACTCCAACAGCAAAGACCCCTTGATCCTGCATTGTCGAGTGGTAGGAATAAGCGGAAGTCGCTGATTGAGTGGCATACACAAGACGTTTATACAAGTGACTGGATGTTCCACTGCCTAAAATATTGGCTGCCAAATCTAACGGGTACATATCTGAAACCGCATTCGGTGTCCCCTGAAAGCCGACTGTAAAAGAGATCCCCTGGACGTCTTTTCGGAGAACCACTTCTCGTTGAGTCTTTTGCGGAGCTTCTTTTGCATACTCACGTGTCGGCAAAGGACGGGAGGCAAGTGGACCATAATACTTTTCAATCAAACGTTTTGCCTCCGTCGTCTTAAAATCCCCAGCAAGAACCAGAATGGCATTATTTGGAACGTAGTAGGTACTATGAAACTCACGCAAGGTTTCGATTTTATAATTTGAGATGTCAGCCATCGTGCCGATGACTGGCCAGCGGTAATTTGAAGTCTTAAAAACCGTCGACATAACCATTTCCATCAGTAAACCCATGGGATTGTTATCAATACGCCAGCGGCGCTCCTCTTTAACGACTTCTCTCTCGCTTAGAAGATCTGCTTGAGACAATTCTAAGTTGCTCATACGATCCACTTCGATATCCATCATCATCTCGAGTTTCGAGCTTGGGAGACTCTCGTAAAACCCCGTATAATCATAAGTTGTAAAGGCATTGTTCGTGATCCCATTTTCGTGCAAAAGACGATCAAAGTTTTTACCTGGATATTTTTTTGAACCTTTGAACATCATGTGCTCAAGCATGTGCGCCGAACCCGTTATCCCCGGGGCTTCGTCACGAGATCCTACCCGATACCACGTATGGTAAGAAATTAAGGGGACCGTGTGATCTTCATGCAAAAGAACTGTCAGTCCATTCTGCAATTTGTACTTTACAACGGGAAAATTAATTTTAAGATTATTTTCGGGCTTGTCTTGAGCTTTGGATATCAAAGAACAAAACAAACTCACGAAAAATAGAAATCGTTTCATAGACCAGCTCCCATCCTTGAGAAAAAAACTTTAACCGGAAGACCCTATTTTAAGTCCTGTCCGCTTAAAGGCAACCAATTTGAAAATTGTTTTTTAGACCAAAGTAATAGCTATTGAACTACAAAGTCTGAAAAGAAAACATCTTTAACAACACCCTCTCGTAGAACGCTATTAACTTCCATCGCGATGGCATCTTTTAAAAAGAGCTTGCCCTGAATGGTCTCTAGGTCTGTGAAGGTTTTCTCATTAAGAACCCTGACTATTTTATCACGTGTCTTAGCTCGGCTGTTCGGACTCATAATCTCCTCATAACCTTCTTTGCCGAGCATCTGCAGACTCACCTCTAAGCGAATGGTTCTTTTGGGCTCGCCCCCTAAGTTCACGGTAAATTTATCCATTGTAAAAATATACGGAGCATAGCGGGCATCATCAAACTCAGAGGCTAGTTCTCTTTGCAGGTCTGCCTCGGTAATTTTCGGACTCTGCCAAGCCAAAGTAGAGGAATAGACCAAAAAGCCGCCTCCACCAACGACCACTAAATTTAAAACGGCAAAGACGATTGTCAGAATGGCCCCCACATTTTTAGGCTTCTGTTGTGGTGCTTCTGTCTTTTTTTCAGCCATAAACTCTCCCGATACCCCTTTTATCGGCTTTCGTGACCAAGGTCTTAATAACCAAAGACCTGCCTTTGGATTTTTTTTGTGAATAAATTGTTAAACTGTTAGACAGGACCAAGCATTATCCCCAAGAAAACACTCAGAGTATTGACAAACCAGACCATCCCTTCATCTAATAGGAGAATATGATCAAACATGGAATTTACAGTGGTATGGCCTCATGCATAGCAATGGTGCTTTTTTGCCATAGCGTCCAGGCTGTAGAGACACCCCCTCCATCTCAAAATAACTCAGGAGAAGCCAACCTACTGCCTTCGGATCTTTTACAAATTTCTAGCACTGATGCTTTTAGTAAATATGTTTTTTTGGTCGACAAGACGGCTCGCCATCTTCAAGTCTATGAGCGCAAAGGTGAAACCATCGAAAAGATTCTGGACGTTCCTTCGGATATGGGAAAAAACACCGGAAATAAGAGTAAGCGTGACGATCACCGCACACCTGAAGGAATCTATTTTTTTGAAAAACGCCTCGAAAATTCTGACATTCCCTTTAACCTCTACGGCGAAATGGCCTTCACAACGGACTATCCCAATATTTTCGACCGCCGCGAAAGCAAAACTGGCTCAGGAATTTGGCTCCATGCCGTCCCTGACGAAATCCCCCTAACGCGAGGATCAAGAGGCTGTGTCGTCGTCCGAAACGACGTCATAAAAAAACTAAAGGACTATATTAAGCTCAAAGAGACTCCAATTTTAATTTTTGACAAGGTTAGCTACGTCGACAAAACCGAGCATGATAAGCGCCGAGTGGCTCTTAATAGCTTTATTGAGGGATGGAGAAATTCTTGGGAGTCTCAAAATATTGAAAGTTACATGTCTTATTACGATAAAAGCTTCAAAGCTGTTGGCTTTAACTTTGATACTTGGAAAAACCATAAGACAAAGCTGAAAAACCAGTACCAATTCATTAAGGTTGTTTTGTCCCAGCCATTTCTTTTGCTACATAAAGACCAGTTGATAGTTAAAACATTCCAACGCTACGAATCAAATCAACACACTGATTTTGGAGTTAAAACTCTTTATGTTCTCAAGACCGAAGAGGGATATAAAATTATTCGTGAAGAGTGGAAGCGAGTTTCTGAGAATCTCTCAGATCCAACCGCTACTGCCTCGGTCGCCCCAGAGTCAGACTCTCGAAGCAAAAAAACAAATTAAATCTAGTGCTCTTGCTTGTTTTCGCCCTGACCATCTTCAGGGACGTTCATAGCAATATTGTGTCCCATGTCTGGCAGACTCGCCAAATAAGCCTTTAGCTCTTCTTGAGAAAGCTGGCCATTGTTAACATGCCATTCGATCAAACGCTTATCGAACTTCAAATTTTTCATAGCTTTATCCAAAGACATGAGTTTCTCCCTTTTGAAAGAGTTTATGTATACAGAATTTTAGTTCCAATATCTAGGCCCATTGTCTGATTTTTTTGGTTTTTCATTATCTACGACAAGACGAAGGTTTCCACCTTTTTTTTTGGTTTTTTTAAAGTTCTCATAGGATTTCAAACGACTTAAAATGACCAAGGCAAAGTAACCAGAAACCAAACCGCCCACATGGGCCAGATATGCAACTTCACCACCACCAACGCTTGATGTTATCATTGAAGCAATTTGCACAACTCCCATAATGGCAACGAAGTACTTCGTCTTCATAGGGAAAACCATAAAAAAGTAGACGATGCGTTCGCCAAATAGAATCCCTTGCGCCAGCATCAATCCAAATATGGCCCCAGAAGCCCCAACCACTGGAATCATAAGGCCGACCTGAGATCCAGTAGCCGCCGCATAGGACGCCATTCCTAAACAATAAAGGGCACCAGCTCCCACCCCTGTAAATAAATAATAAAATAGAAAGTACTTTCTGCCCCATCTTTGTTCCAATTCAGAGCCAAAAAACCAAAGCATGAGCATATTGAACAAAATATGGGTGACCTGCATTGAATGAACAAACATATAAGTAAAAAGTTCCCAGATGCGAAACTCAAAGATCAGTCTTGCTGGGACTAAACTTAACACATTTGAAATCGGAGCTTTTAAAAACCCCTCCACTAAAACCTGTAAACCAAACCAGATTGCTACGTTCGCAATAATCAACCACTTCACCACCGGTGTTAAAGGGATTGCCATGCTCATTTGGGATCCGCGACTCACAATTGCCCTCCTCACGCCTTAGTGCGTGTCTTAAAATATCCTAAAAGACGCTCATAAGTCTGCTCGAGACTTTCAACAACGACCTTGGTCTCGGCCACGAGAGGAAAAAAATTGAGATCCCCATTCCAACGCGGAATCACATGGTAATGGATATGATCTGGTATGCCCGCCCCTGCCGTCGCCCCATGGTTTAACCCAATATTGATGCCGCCGGGCTGATAGACATCGTTTAATGCCTTCATCGCCAAGCGAAGAGTGTCATGAAGATCGTAATGCTCTTCCTGTGTTAGTTTTAACAAATCCCCACAATGTCTGCGAGGAATAACCATGATATGGCCACTATTATATGGGTATTTATTCAAAACTATCAGTGAATGTTTCGTCTGATATAAACTAAGTGAATCAAAAGAAATATTTTTAGTGGCACAACAAAAAACACACTCTTCCGCCTTAACCAACTTGCGAACATACTTCAGTCGATCTGGACGATAAAGAATGTCGCGCTCGAGAGGCCAAACATATTTTGCCAATTTTAAAAGGTCGGGCCCTTTAGAACTAGATTTTTTTGATTTCTTCTTTTTCGCGATTTTTTTATTTGCCAAAAACTACTCCCAATAGCCCGGCATTACGAACATCGGCTGATTTAAGTACTGGGCCCTAAAAACTTTTTGCAGAGATGCCTCCATCGACTTATTAGCTCCTCGGCTCAAAAAATGCTCTGCAATTTCGTCCACAGAATTTAACTCGTCGTCCTCATGCTGCTCTAATAAGTCCCAAATGCCAGAGCGCTTTTTTGGTACCTCATAAATTTTATAATCAGTTCCAAGGCCTGCCGCTTCGCCAGCAATATTAAAGGCGTCCTCAAGAGTACCAATCGAGTCTGCAAAGCCTAACTTGACGGCTTGAGCCCCCGTCATCACTCTGCCATCCGCGTACTGCGAAACCACCGCTTCATCCAATTTTCGTCCTTCCATCACCGCATTTTTAAACTGCGAATAGACATCATCAATCAAATTTTGGAACAACTCCTTTTCGTCAGGTCGCATTTCTCGATATTCGGCCCCAGAGTCTTTATATTTTCCTGATGTGATTGAGTAACGAGAAACCTTGGCCCAATCGTAGAGCTTCTGCAAATTCGCAAACTCCATTATGACACCGATAGAACCCACGAGAGCTCCCGGAGCAACGACGACCTTATCACAAGCAACTGCAGAATAATAAGCTCCGCTCGCAAGCAACCCTGATGACGAACAAATGATTGGCTTTTTTGTTTCAACGCGAACTCGTTTAATAGCTTCGTAGATCTCTTGCGAAGGACCCACGGCACCTCCGGGAGAGTTGATATTAATTACGATCGCCTTGATGTGATCATCATTTTTATATTTTTTGAGTTTTTTAAGAAACTTTTTACCGTTCATAATAACTCCTTCGAGATCTAGTTGAAGGATATTATTTTTAGAAACTAAAACGGCTGGTGCATCGTCTCCTCTGTCGGCAATTAAGTTTCCGGCCCACCGAAAAATACTTACCAAACCAACAATAACCAAAATCACCACAACAAATCGAACAAAAGGACTTTTCATATGAACTCCATTAGGTTTCCTATTGTAGCAGTCAAAAAAAAAAGGAGTCCATTCGGACTCCTCTTTTTGTGCCTCGCGGTATCGCTTAGCTACTAACTCTTGCCTTCGGTCTTCATGCTTTTAAGTTGATCTGCAAACAAATCACCCAAAGTTGATTTAGACGTTGCTGTTGCCTTTTTCACATAATCCTCAACATCCGCTTTTGATTCGCGAAGTTTGATGAGTTTAGAAGAAAGACCAATTTTGCGAGCATCTTTATCAATTGAAATGACTTCTGCCTTCAAAACTGAACCTGGCTTAACAAAATCTTCAGTCGTGTTGATTTTATCAGTAGTCAATTCAGAAATATGAATCAAACCCTCGATATCAGACTCAAGTTCAACAAAAGCGCCAAAGTCGGCGGTTTTTGTAACCTTAACTTCATGTTGAGTGCCGATAGCGTATTTATTTTCAATATTAGACCAAGGATCAGACTCAAGCTGCTTCACACCCAAAGAGAATCGTTCGTTTTCGATATCGACTCCCAAAACAACAGCGCGAACTTTTTGACCCTTCGCGTAGACTTCGTTTGGATGATTTACACGTTTTGTCCAAGAGAAATCTGAGATGTGAACAAGTCCATCAATACCTTCTTCAATACCAATAAAGATACCGAAATCGGTCACTGACTTCACTTCTCCCTCAATGATAGTTCCAGGAGCATAGGACTCCTTCAACTCAACCCAAGGATTTGCTTGAAGTTGCTTCATGCCCAAGCTGATACGACGATTTTCAGTATCAACCTCAAGAACAACAACCTCAACCTCTTGATCAACAGTTACAACTTGAGACGGATGCTTTACGCGTTTTGTCCAAGACATTTCTGAAACATGAATAAGCCCTTCAATGCCTTCACCGAGCTCAATAAAGGCTCCGTATTCAGCCAAAGAAACTACTTTTCCTTTTAACTTAGTACCAGGAGGATAAGAGGCTTTTACAGACTCCCATGGATCGGCATGCAATTGCTTCATGCCCAAAGAAACACGTTCTTTTTCCTGGTCATACTTAAGAACTTTAACTTGAATTTCATCGCCAACCTTCAATATTTCCGAAGGATGCTTTACCCGTCCCCATGACATATCTGTGATATGCAGAAGTCCGTCCATACCGCCCAAGTCTATGAACGCACCATAATCAGTGATGTTCTTAACAAGACCCATTACGATTGAACCCTCTTTCATAGTGTCAAGAGTTTCGGCTCTGAGACTATCACGCTCTTCTTCAAGAAGTGCGCGGCGAGAAAGAACAATGTTGCCACGTTTTTTATTGAACTTGATAACTTTGAATTTGTACTTTTTCCCAATGTAGATGTCCATGTTACGAACTGGACGCAAATCGATTTGTGAACCTGGCAAGAAGGCCTTTACGCCGATGTCGACGCTTAAACCGCCCTTAACTTTAGCCACAACAGTTCCTTCGATGACCTCTTCATTTTCAGCGGCCTTAGAAATATCAGACCATGCACGCAGCATGTCCGCCTTATCTTTAGAGAGAACAATCATACCGTTTTCGTTTTCGATACGATCGATCAATACTTCTACCGTGTCGCCAGCTTTAACTTCTCGTACACCATCAACAACACGGAATTCGTTGATTGCAATAAGTCCTTCAGACTTATAATTGATGTCGACAAGCACGTAATCAGACTGAACTTCGACGACTTTTCCAGTGACAACGTCACCGACCTTGAAGTCTTGCTCTTTCATAGAAGCTTCAAATAGCGAATCGAAATCGCCTTTTGCAGCTTTGTTGCCATAGATGCCAGGATTGGCTTCTATCTTAGAATCCTCCGCGTCCAAGAAAGCGAGAACTTTCTGCTTTTCAAGAGCGGCTTTGTTTAAAGTTTTACCCATAGTAATAATATATACCTCCCACGTGATAGATCCTCTAAGTGGCTTGCCCTGGGTTATTAAAGGCCTTGCCGGGTCCTACCCGTTTAAATTTATGAATGTTGGTTGTATAGGGGGACGCGCCTTGAGTCAATGCGGAAAGCCTGGTGTTTTTAATAACTTCTGAGACTAGCCATGGCCATTCTCGACAATACGCATAATTTTGTATATTTACAGTACTATTTATTCAATTTGGAGCGAACAAAGTTCTCAACACTGTCCACAACCTCTTCGAGAGCCATGTCGGTAGTATCCAAAACCAAAGCGTGAGCCGGAACTTGCAAAGGGGCGGCCTTGCGAGTTGAGTCTTGTTGATCCCGAACCTTTTGTGCCTCTTGAGTTTGGCCCTGATCCAACCCCAGCTCGGCAGCCCGTCGTGCCGCCCGGTGCTCGCTAGAAGCTGTAAGGTAAATTTTTGCCTGCGCCTCAGGAAAGACCACAGTCCCACAATCACGCCCCTCGGCCACAAGCCCCTGCGAGCCGGAGCTGCATTTTCGTTGAGCCTCGAGCAAGGCCGTTCGCACCTCTGGATAATGAGAGATTTTACTAGCGATACTGCCTACATCTTCACGAAAAATATCATCCGTCACATCCTTCTCTTTAAAGAAGACATGCGTCCGAGCGTTCGCCATTTTTACGCTCCAGACTGAAGAATATGAAAGCTCAGTCAACGATTTTACATCTGAGATATCAACTTGCATTTGCAGAGCCGCATAGCCCAATCCCCGATAGAACGCACCCGTCGAAACCCATTGCCAACCTAAACGGCTTGCCAACTCTCGGCTTACGGAAGACTTTCCGGATGCTGCTGGCCCATCGATCGTTACTACCATTCCCATCATAATCCTAAACTCTAATTGGTTATTGGCACAATTTGCGCCAAAACCTCTTCTAATGCTTTTATTGCCGCCACATTTTCTTCGTCAAGACCTACACTCAAACGCAAATGTGTATTGAAACCGTAGTTCTTAATCGGTCGCATGATAATACCTTTTCGCAAAAGACCTTCATTCACTAGGCCCGCATCACGAAGGGTGTCAAACATCACGAAATTACCTTGGGATTCAATAAAAGGCAGTCCCATTTTTTGTAACTTCTCGTAGAAGTAATCAAGTCCTTTCCACACAATCTGTTGCGACGCCGCAATAAATTCTTGATCTTGCAAAGCAGCAACGGCGGCAACCTGAGCCAAATCATTGACATTGAAGGGTTTGCGCACGCGATTAAAAATCTCTATGACTTCTTTAGGGCCAACCATCGCACCTAATCGAAGACCTGCTAAGCCATAGATCTTCGAGAAGGTCCTTAGTGCAATCACGTTGTTGTATTGACGAATATAATCATCCGCATTTTTATAGTCTTTAGCTCGAACAAACTCGTTATAGGCTTCGTCAAAAACAATCAGGACGTCTTCGCGTCCACCCATTTTTTGTAAAAACTCAGAAACCTCCACATGACTGATATAAGTACCCGTGGGATTATTCGGGTTTGCAATAAAGATCAGTTTTATTTTCATTTCAGGATGCTTAAAAAAATAATCGGCCATAGCCTTCAAGTCGAACTTAAATCCCTCTTTCATTGCAACCTTGTGCACTTTAGCGCGATTGGCTTGAGCACTAATTTCATAAGCCGAAAAAGCAGATTCTGAAGTTAAAACACCATCCCCAGCTTCACAATAAAGCCGAACTAGAATGTCAATCAGCTCATCCGATCCGTTGCCAAATCCAATTTGTTCCTTTGGAAAGTTCCACTTCGCCGCCACGATACTCAACAACTCGTAAGCCCCAGGGTCTGGATAACGATGTTGTTGCTGTAAAAGATTCTTGATTGCCGCAACAGCTTTTGGACTGGGTCCAAGGGGATTTTCGTTGCTCGCCAGCTTAATGACTTTGGTAAGTCCATATTCTCGTTGAGTTTCTGAGATGGGTTTGCCCGGTTTATAAGGAATCAAGCTCGCAATTTCTGGAGAAACTTTCACGGGGGCCCCTTTCGGACTACCTTTTAGGCAGTCTTTTGGATATATTGGTCTTCTTAAAGACACCTTGCTTTTAACAACACTTGTACAAATATTCAAGGACCCATGGCTCTAGCGGAATCGGATGTTACATTAGCTCTCTATGTTGGGGAATCCTTTGCGGAAGTTCATCTGAGGGACCAGAACAAAACCCACAGCTTTCATCGTTGGTACCTCGGAAAAGAAGGACTTCGAGCCGGGCTCACTAAAATTCTTAAAGACTCTGGATTTCAAAAGCTCACCAAGGCAATTGTCGCTTCGCGCTTTCCAGAAAAAATTCTTTCTTATCGCCTGGGCGGAAGCGTCGCCGTCCTCACTACCGAAGGCTTTGAGAGCTGGCCCCGATCGAGACAACCCTTCGCCTTAAAGTTAGCACCCCTCTCATCTCTGGATTTGCATTTTTCTGTCAGCGAACGCATTTCAAGCAATGGTGACATAGAAAAAGAACCCTCAGAGTCTGAAGTTGCAGACATCATCGAAAAATTAAAGCTTAAACAAGCTAAACGAGTTTGCATTCACTTTTTAAATGCTAACAAAAACTCATCTAATCAGGAAAAAGTCAAAGCAGCCCTCCTACGCGAAAACTTTGAGGTCTTTACTCCAGACGGTGCCCCCCCCGAAATGGACGAAGCCGCTCTTTGGCGCAGAAACATTTTGAATGCCTCCTTGTGTGGTACTTTTTCAGAAGTTCAAGAAGAAATTAATTTAGCCCTTCAGCCTTATCTTTCAGAGGGCGAGCGGGCGATTTTTCTTTCGGGCGATGGTCATCGCTTTGATAAAGAGTGTCGCTACCACCTGAACAGTCTTTGGGGGGCCTCTTATGCCTGGGCCCAAAATTTAAAACGCTCAGAATCTTTTGACATTGTCTATTTCGGGCTTGAGCAGTTTTGTCTTTTATCCCCACAAAATAAGACCTCCTATTGGCAGAGCCCTTGGGGAAAAGTTTCTAACAATCGGGTTCAAAACCACCTCTTGTGTTTACAACCAACAACAGCGATAGAGCTCTCTATGTGGAACGAACTTGGTTTTTCAAAGAATCACCTGGGCTACGAACCTGGGCCGATGTTTTTAGGTCGTGGGCAACTTCCTACTTTATTAGACTTATGGGCCACAGAAGCAAGTGATATAAAAGGCCTCGAAGAACGAGTTTCTCTTCAGGGAATACAAAAGTTTAAAAATCAAATGTGGGCACTCAATAAGTCCGCATTAACTCCACTCGACTCAGATGAAAACGTTTTACGAACACTTCGCCAAAATGCCATAAGAACTCTTTGCGCCGATATTGTTATAAACGCGGAGCAAAAGTCTCTTTACTGTTTAGGAGCTCTTGCTCCAATTTTTGGGGCCGAACTCAAAACATCTCTGAGTGAATTCAATATTAAAATTTTACCTGATGACACAACTTCTTCGCTCATAGGTCAGGAGAAATAATGCAATCGAGTTGGATCCATGACCTGACTGATCTATTTTTAGCAAAAGAGGCAAGTACCGCTCTTGTTACAAGTGACGGCGATATCCTTTTTGCAAAATCAAATTTAGAATTCGAATGCACAAGCTTTCAGTCCATAGTCGAATACTCCCTAAAGCATATTGCACTCAGACCCGGAGATATTCTCATAACGAATGATCCCTATATTGGTGGAACTTTTTTGCATCGCTATACTTTTTTGATCCCCTTAACTGCGCCATCCCCTAACTCGAATAGCCTCATTCTGTGCGTGCGCCGAGAGAACTCGCCTCGTCTTTGTCCGGCAAAAAAAATTGACGACGAAGGTTTAAGAATTCCACCGACTCCTATCCTACAAAATGGAAACATCATCACACCGATTATAGATGCCATAGCGGCACATCCCCTTTGTCCAGAGAGTTTTAAAAACTGGATCGACCTTTCAATTCGCGACTTGCAGGAACACTTTAAAAAGTGGAAGAGCTTAGAAAAAAATCTATCCGTTCATTTTTCAAATCAACAAATAAAAAAAGCCCTTTCCGATTCAAGAAAATTTGCGATCGAAAAAATCGCGGAAAAAACTCAAGGGGAAGGCCGCAGCGAAGTTCTTCTTGATACTGGTGAAGTATTAAAACTTCGCCTCGAAGTGCGTGACGGACAAGCAAAGGCAGATTTTGGCGGCACGAGTCCTGGCCTGCAGACCTTTATTTCTGACAGCACAACCCTTGGCGCCTGTTATGATGTGATATCTGAATTTTACGGCTTAAATCTTCTCAAGAACTCAGGTACTTTTTCGATCCTGCAGGTCGTGAAACCATCTGGGTGCTTTCTAAATGCTAAGTTTCCACAACCAACAAACCGCGGGCTACAATCGGGAGTTTCGGCAGTCAAGTTGGCTATGAATATGGCCCTCAGGCAGATTGTCAAAAACCAAGAATGCCTAAAGACAGAAAGTGATGTCCGGATCGAAATGGTCTTTAGCAAAGATCGGCGCTGGTTTAGTCAGTGGTCAGCCGAATCTGTTTGCGAATCCTTTAGCCTCCAAAAGACCGAAACCAACTACCCCATTAAGTTTTTGAAGTTGGAAAAATCCAACGAGAAAAGCCATTTGCATATCGAATTTAAGACTCTCGAGCCCTGTCAGATAAGGTGGAATTCGGATTTCTCAGTTCATCCTTTAAAGCCCCCGACTCCCTGGAAGCCCACAGCCTCGAGCCTGTTAGAAGTCCTTGATCAAAATCAAGAGTGGACGAAATTGCCATCCTATGGCATCAGCGATTTGGCCCCGGGAGTTCAGGTCCGAGTTCGAATGTGGGGGCATTTTGAGTCTAATGCAAAGCCCTAGACTTGCTAAAGAATTTTTCCACCAGCTTTTATAAGCGCCTGTTTAATTTTTTCAATATGTTCGGGGCTGCTGGTTTCAAGAACAAAATCAACTCTGGTTTCGCGCAAAAAAAGTCCCTGAGAAATTCGGTCGTGATGAACCTCAAGAATATTGGCCTTTTGTTCGGCGATGGCACGAGTCAGTCGATTCAAACTTCCTGGCAAGTCATCAACGACAACAGAGAGTTCAATGAGGCGACCTCGCTTTAACTGCCCCTTATCAATAATTTTTGCGATCACATTCAAATCGACATTGCCGCCGCTAAGAATAATACAAGATTTTTTTCCTAATTTCAGGTTTCTATTCATTGCGGCTGCCATGGCTGCCGCCCCGGAGCCTTCGCAAAGAGTCTTTGCCCTCTCTAGTAAAAATACCATGGCCTCAGCAAGCTCATCATCAGAAACAGTCACGACCTCGTCGACATTTTTTGAAATAAAATTATCATAGATAATTTTCGACGGAGTTTTAATCGCAATCCCATCCGCAATTGTTGAAATTCGCTTTTTTTGCGTGTCTAAAGACTGCTTGTGGAACAGCTGCGACATGCCTGATGCCTGATCTGACTGAACGCCAATAATTTTGATCTTTGGATTTAGGGCCTTGAGCACGGTGGAGATACCACTGATTAAGCCACCACCGCCAATTGGGATAACTACCGAGTCCAGATCTGAAACCTCTTCGTGAATCTCTAAACCAATTGTTCCTTGTCCGGCGATGATATGAGCATCCTCGTACGGATGAACAAAAACATAACCATGTTCTTTTTCGAGGGCGCGAGCATGTTCATAGGCATCGTCATAAATTTCGCCTTTTAAAATGACATTAGCTCCATACCCAATCGTGGCATTTACTTTTGTGAGAGGCGCATTTTCTGGCATGACGATGGTGGATTTGACTCCGGCCAGAGTGGCGCTCAAGGCCACTCCCTGAGCATGATTCCCTGCAGAGCTTGCAACCACGCCTCGTTTTTTTTCGTCGCTAGTCAGGTTCATCATCTTATTGTAGGCGCCACGAATTTTGAAGCTGCCCGTGCGCTGGGTGTTTTCAAACTTAAAAAAAATATCTCTCCCAAGTAACTTAGAGGCACTTACAGAAATATCCATTTCTGTCTTTTTTGAAATCTCGTTTAAAACTTTTCGGGCCTTCTCTATATCTGTAAGACTGACCTTCATAATTACTTTCTACCAATAGGCCGTTAGTCCCCAAATAGGCGGATATGATTTGTAGGGAAGCGGCGAGTTTTCATTCGACCTTTCCTCTTTTCGCCGGGGAAGGCCCATGAAGATACTTTCATCGAAATAATGAAAGGGCGCAAGATGCTTCCTGCAGTGACTGCAGGAAGCCACCAGTTGCCCCGGAGCTTCATTTAATGTTCCACAAATGTGGCAGCGTCGAAAATGAACCTTCGTTTCCATAGTTTCTAATTTTCCTTTCATGTGATCCTGCTCTGTTACTCAGGACCTTGCAAGGAGTGTATCCAAGGCTAAACCCTTGATATCTCGTAAAAAAACGTCGCATGACTTTACGCGTTGGGCGCAAATTGCAGAGGATTCCTGGCTTTGTTCGATCATCACCAAAATGGCATTTTTCTAAAAATTATCCCCTTTACATCTCGAATTGAGACAGAGGATAGCCAAAGGTCTAAGAGAACCAGTTCTCCTAACAAATTCGCAACAAAATAATTTAGAATTAAATGGAGGCTTTTTTTGCCTTTGCCAATGAAGGGACCATTTTCATGAAGATATGGATATTGATTCCAGTGATAGTCGTGTTCATTTTTCAAACGACAGAAGCCCTCGCTCAGAAAAAATCTTTGTTGCTAACGCCCAAAGAATTCGATTCACTAACCTTTGCCGAACAAAAATCCTACATTAAAAATCTTCGCGAAATTTTCGTCGAGATGAACGAAATGAGCCCCCTCTTCGCAGCAGAACTCGCGAAACGGTCAACACTCTTTGCGGCACTTTGGGATTCTAGCATCCCTTCAGTCCTTGCCGATGCATGGAGTGGGGAGGAGGAATCACCAGCAAGTGCCGTAAGTAGGTTAAGAGGAAATTCTAAGGTAAGGCATTTTTCGATACTCAGCTTGGCAAAAAATTCTGAACTTTACGCCACTGATATTTTACATTCCCTAGACCGTGAAAACAAAACTGACCAAAAATCGCAAAATGAGCTCGAGCAACAGCTGGAAAAAAAATTCAAACAGGCTGTTCTGTTTGCTAAATTTGCCTCTCACTTAAGCTCAAATAATGAATTCAACAAAGAAGATCCGAGAGTGCTAGTAAGCGATCGCAAAGAAAAAAATATCAAGCCGGCAATCAGCCATATCAAAGAAGCACACGACCAATTGAAAGTAAAATTTCCTAAAGCGCCTTTTTTAGAAAAAGCCGCCGAAGAATTGAGAATGATAGAAAATGGCGAGTTAGGAAGCGATCGCCTCAATTGGGTTAATGACGAGAAAATGCTCGTACCATATGCGAACCGGTTTGGTGATGGAACAACTCCTAACTCCCCAAGAAAATCTGTCCCTGAAGGAAGTGGAGCGGACGTTAGTGTTGGCACTACTCAAAGCGTCAATACCAGCGACAAAACCAAAGCCCCTGAAAGTAAGTTCTATCGCTGTATGTATGCAGGCTTTGTCATCGAGAACGGTCCAAATTGTATGGCCCCGCAGGCACCCCCTTGGCCTTTAACAAGTATAGACCAAAATAAATTTATGTGCGTTGGAAAGACCGTGCTATGCAACCCTCTCATTTTCGGGGTGGATGTATCAGACTGCGATTGGCAGAAAGCTAAAAACAATGGACTAACAGCCATTCAGGCCTGTCTTAAAAAAAGCAAGCCCATCTGCACTCCGCCTGCTTGGAATGCGACAAGCAATTGCGCACAGGCAAGTAACAAGGACTCTGCATTAGAATCGGCAGTCCACTTAATCAATGACAGCAAAGACAATAAAAAACATTTCCAAGATTTCCTCGAACAATTTACCCTGCTTTGTTATAAAGACATGATCGATTTGAATGCTTACACAAATAAGAAAGATAAAAAAAGGGTCGTAAATGATATTAAACGTACTTGCGAACATGCAAGGGCCCGCCTTGATAAAATTAAAGCCAAGTACAATTTACAAAGCAGTAACGACGACGCAGCAGCGAAAGATAGCAGCAAATCTTCAAGTTCACCCAAGGGTGTAGATTAAGCTTCGGGTCCCTGTTCCTCAATAAATTTGGCGTGAAGCCGCTGGATTGCCATCACGCCTTGGTCCTCATTCACAACAAAACAAAAGTTGTGCTTGCTGGCGCCAAGGCAAATCATACGAACATTAATATCCGAAATCGTTTCAAAAATTCGCTTACTCAAACCCGGTGTATGATTGATGTTATTTCCGATTAAAGAGACAAGGGCCAAATTGTCTTCAACATGGACGTCTGCGATTTCAGAAAGATCCGCAATAAGTTTTTTGTTTAAAAGGGCCGAATCATCTAAGGTCACACTGATTGAAATTTCAGAGGTTGTAATGGCGTCGATACTAACCTTGTGGTCGTTAAAAACTTTAAAAATTTGATACAAAAACCCATGGGCATGCAGCATCTCTGGAGTGGTGAGCGTCACCAAGACTTGCCGCTTTCGTAGAGCCAGGGCTCTGATCAGCGGCTGCGCTCTCACCTCTTTTCGAACCCAAGTCCCCTTTGCCTCCGCATCAAAACTTGAACCCACAAAAACAGGAATATTTTTTCGAATCGCCGGAAGCAAGGTCGCCGGGTGCAAAACTTTGGCCCCAAAGGTCGCAAGCTCTGAAGTCTCTTTAAACGAAATCTCATCAAGGGGTTTTGCTGCGGGACAAAGCCGAGGATCGGTGGTCGCAATCCCAGCAACGTCAGTCCAAATCTCGAGAATATTAGCACCAATGCCTTCGGCCAAAATAGCTGCCGAGTAGTCACTTCCACCTCTTCCTAAAGTCGTCGTCATCCCGTCCTCGGTCATACCAATAAAACCCTGAGTCACAAGCACTGACTGGTTAGAAGAAATAAGCGGCGTGATTTTCTGATGACACAACTTGATGATTTCCTCAGTCAAAGGTCTCGCTTTTCCAAACGCCTCATCCGTCCTCAAAACTTCGCGCACATCAAAAAGACAAGCGACCTTTTCTAAACGATGATTTTTAAAAACCTGAGAAAGAGCTTCCACAAAGAGCACCGACGACATCCGCTCGCCCAAACTCATAAGAGTATCCATAGCCTTAATCGAACAGTCACGAAGCAGGTGAACACCCTTAGCAATACTCTCCATCTCGTTAAAAAGAACGTTGAGGGATTCCCTCAGTGCCGGAGACAACTTTAAATCTTCTGCGATTTTTATGTGGCGACCTCGAATTTTTGAGAGCACCACTTCGGTTTCGATCCAAGATTTAGCTTGGGCGAGCTTCCCCAATGCAATGAGATCATTGGTTGTCCCAGAGGTCGCAGAAACCACGACGAGGGACGAGTTTTGCTTTTGCACCACCTCTGCACTGCGAAGCATGCAAATCGCATCGCCCATTGAGGTACCACCAAATTTAGACACTACTATTTGAGGCATTCGAAAGTTCTCCGAAAATTTATTTATTTCAGATGAGATTCACAAATACTTTTAAAAGAAGCTGGATCTAAGGAAGCCCCACCCACCAAAAAACCATCGACGTGGTCAATGGCAATTAAACCTGATGAATTGTCTGGCTTAACACTGCCCCCATACAATATCGGCGCAGCAAATCCCAATTCCGTCAAAATATCGTAAACATCCTGGTGTGTTTGTCGAACCTGTTCTGGAGTCGCGACGCGGCCCGTGCCAATGGCCCAAACTGGCTCATAGGCAATCACAAGAGTCTTTGTTTTATCGGCCTTTTGCAGGCCCTGAACTAGCTGAGTTCGTAAAACTTCACGAGTCCTCTTTGCATCTCGCTCCTCAAGTGTTTCGCCAACACAAAGCATGGGAACCAAGCCAGTCGCTTGGGAAAATGCGACTTTATCAGCAACAATTTGATTATTTTCTAAAAATATCTGACGTCGCTCGCTATGGCCGACCAGGACGTATTTTCCACCCAGTTCTTTAACGACTGCTGCCGAGTTCTCTCCAGTAAAAGCCCCTTGCCCAAGACTGTAGGCATTTTGAACACCAAAGCTTAATTCATACTTGGAATTGCTCTGCTGAATCGACAACGCTGCAGCTTCTAACGAAATCGCTGAAGGAAAAAATACAACTTCACTTTTGTTTCCACTGAAAACCTTATTCCACTCTTTAAAAAAATCGCGGGTTTCTTTGGGGCCTTTATAAAGTTTCCAATTGGCAGCAAAAATTTTTTTCATTTTAAGTTCTTACCTTGGTTCGAAGAATCTCTAGTCCTGGCAGTTTGTCACCCTGAAGGTACTCAAGACTGGCTCCACCACCGGTCGAGATATGAGTCATTTGAGCTGCAAACCCAGAAGCTTCTGCTGCAGCCGCAGAATCCCCACCACCGACAATTTTGTTGCCAGAGTTTTCAGCAAGAGCTTTGGCAATCGCGAAAGTTCCCTTAGAGAACTCTGGAGTTTCAAAAACTCCCATGGGACCATTCCAAAACACAGTTGCAGCTTCATGCAACGCTGTAGAGTAGAGCTTGATTGTCTTAGGACCAATGTCCAAACCAAGTTCATTTTCAGAAATATTCACTTCAGCCGTAGTGCGCGCCGCTTTCGTATCAGAGATTCCAGTAGACACCACGTGATCCACAGGCAAAAGCAACGTCTTGTTGCGAGCTTCTATGCGTTCAATCATTTGTCGGGCATAGTTTAGCTTGTCACTTTCGACCAATGACTTTCCAACCGCATGGCCTTTTGCTTTCAAAAAGGTGTAAGCCATCGCACCACCAATAATAAATCCATCGACGATATCTAACAGTTTTTCAATAACGGCGATTTTATCAGAAACTTTGGCGCCTCCCAAAACAGCAAGGTAGGGTCGTTTTGGATTATCCAAAAGGCTGTCGAGCATATTGATTTCTTTTTCAATCAAAAATCCGATGCCATTCGTTTTCAAGAGTT
The DNA here is from genome assembly GCA_016719575.1 of Pseudobdellovibrionaceae bacterium. Taxonomy (GTDB): domain Bacteria; phylum Bdellovibrionota; class Bdellovibrionia; order Bdellovibrionales; family Bdellovibrionaceae; genus JACMRP01. Next base: position 641,794 of record JADJYV010000013.1, read on the forward strand.
TTGGCAAGGCATGGATACTCGAATGGGCTCGGTGAGAGGCTCCAAAGGCATCATTGACATAGATGTCAGAATAACTTGCCCAAACTTGAGCAAGCTCTTCGCTATCTTTGGTTTCTCCTGCTTCAAAACGAACATTCTCGAGGAGCACAAGTTGATTCTTTTTCATGTTATGCAAAAGAGATTTAACCCCATCACTCGCAACATCATCCCATAAAACAACTTCGGCCTTTAGAAGCTCAGACAAACGTTTGGCGATTGGCTCTAAAGAATACTCTTTGTCCTCTTTTGATTTTGGCCGCCCCAAGTGAGAACACATCACAATTTTCGCACCCTTTTCCTTCAAGAACTGTATGGTTGGCAGACTCGCCAAAATCCGAGTCTCGTCCCCAATGATTCCATCTACAATAGGCACATTTAAATCAAGACGCAAAAAGACGACCTTCTCGGTCACTTCCAAATCTCGAACTGATTTAATTCCTTTGAGTCCTGTTGCCATAATTAAAGCCCCTTAGCTGCCATATAGAGAGCGACGTCCACCATACGACTTGAGAATCCTGTTTCGTTATCATACCAAGCCAAAACTTTAACCATGCGGGGTCCTACCGTCATTGTCGTTGCCAAATCAACGATCGAAGAATACTTCGAACCATTGAAATCGATACTAACCAACTCGTTTTCCTCAGCTGCAAGTATGCCCTTGAGGCTCCCTTTTGACGCTTCAATTAAGGCTTGATTTACAGCTTCGACATTCAGATCTTTTTTTGCCGTAAAGGTAAAATCTACCAAACTCACATTCGGAGTAGGAACTCGCACAGAAATTCCATCAATACGCCCCTTCAATTCAGGCAAAACAAGACCGACATTTTTTGCGGCTCCGGTTGTTGTCGGGATCATACTAACGGCGGCAGAACGAGCTCGTCGTAGATCTTTGTGAGGAGCATCCAAGATCTTCTGATCATTCGTGTAAGAATGGATCGTCATCATTGTTCCGTGCTCAATACCAAAAGTATCATTTAGTACTTTTGCTAAAGGAGCTAAGCAGTTCGTCGTGCAAGAAGCATTTGAAACCACGGTGTGTTTTGACGGATCATAGGCAGTGTGATTGATGCCATAAACCATAGTAAGGTCCGCACCCTTTTCGGCAGGACCCGATACCAAGATTCGTTTTGCACCGGCTTTCAAATGAGCTTCAAATTCTGCTTTGTCTTTGAAGGCTCCTGTACATTCAGCGACAAGGTCTACGCCGACAGATTTCCAAGGGATTTCTGATGGATTTTTTATTTTTGTAACTGGGATTTTTTTTCCATTCACAATCAAATTTTGTTCGTCATGGGAAACATCGGCAGCAAATACTCCATGCGAAGAGTCATACTTAAGAAGGTGGGCCACCCCTTCTACGCTGTCCAACGAGTTAATGCCGACAATGTCTAGTTTTTCAAAACCCTCTCTAAAAAAGACTCGGCCTATTCGTCCAAAACCATTAATACCAACACGCACTTTCGACATAAAAACTCCTCTGCTATAAAAACTGAAGCCACAATCTGATGCAGACAGCCACGAAAATCAAACACTTATGCACTAAGATATTCCAAAGTTGCAGCGCATCCAAGCACAACGCCTCTTTGAGCTTCAGAGGTATTCCCATGTAACCTGGGCCGATGAAATGCTTACTCTGTCAATCGCCCCAAACACTGGGGGTCACAATAACAAAAACCCCGGCAGGAAATTATCACCATTGCCAAATTTGCGATCTCATCTTTATGGATCCTCAAGAAAGACTCTCTCCTGAAAAGGAAAGAGCCCGCTACGACCTTCACGATAACCAAGATACTGAGGGCTATCGAAAATTTTTAGAGCCCGTGATTTTACAGATAGATCAGTACTTTTTAACTCTGGCTTGCCCCAAAGAAGAGGTTGCCATTCTCGATTATGGATGCGGCCAAACAGCTTTTTTTTCAAAAATGTTAGCCGAAAGAGGCTATACAGCACGAAATTATGATGTTTTTTTTCATACCAATCAATCGGTCCTTCAGAAGAACTACGATGTGATTGTGAGCACAGAAGTTTGGGAACATTTCTACCACCCTCTCGAAGAGTTAGAACAATTGATCAAAATACTAAAGCCTCACGGCCTCCTAGCTGCCATGACATCAGCTCATCAAGGCCTGAACCACTTTCAAAGTTGGTACTATCGCCGAGACCCCACTCACGTTTGCTTTTATTCAGAAATTACCATGAAGTGGATTTCGACTTTCTTCAAATTAAAACTTATCAAGGCGGATTCGCCCTACTGGACCTTTCAGGAGAACACACCATGATGTTAAAGACCCATTGCTTTCGCTTAACCCCAAGACAGGACTTAAAAAAAGCACTTCTTGAATATTGCATGTCCCAAGACTTAAAAGCCGCAACTCTTCTTTCTGGAGTCGGTAGCCTGAGCGAGGCGCAATTGCGTTTGTCTGACGGCAATAAAGCAACCCGCCTGGCGGGTCCCTTTGAAATTGTGTCCTTGATTGGAACTCTGAATGCGGAGGCGGTTCACCTTCATATTGCAATTTCTGACAGCGACGGAAAAACGACCGGGGGACATTTGCTCGAAGGATGTCTTATCCATACCACAGCCGAGATCGTTCTACTCGAAATTCCTTGTGTTGAATTTCAGCGAGTCCACGACAAAAACACGGGATATAAAGAATTGACTATAAAGGCACTTTAAAAAGATTTCTGATCTGCTTCCACCGATCACAGGTTGGTGACTCAATTGAAAAGGCCTCTCTCGTCCAGGGGTGCAAAAACTCAATTCTCTGCGCCTTTAAACACAGACCGGATATTCCAAGTTTCTCTCTGAAAACCTGATTGTGACGAGTGTCTCCATGCTCTCCGTCTCCCAGCAGTGGATGCGAAATTCTATTGAAATGCCGACGAATCTGATGCCACCGTCCGGTCAAAGGACAGACCTCAACTAAAGAATATCTTGAAGACGAAAACTTTTTTCCGACTGCAAAGGGAAGATCGACAGTCGCCAACCTTCGATAGCTGGTCTGAGCATCTACAAGCCCACCGCTAGAATCAGACGGCAGTTCTAAATTAATTTGAGCTTCCGTCGGAACAAAACCTCGAACCACCGCATGATACGTTTTTTTTATCTCTCTTTTTGAGAAAAGCTGACACAATGCCCTCGCCGAATCAGGAGACAAGGCAAAAAGCAAGACTCCGCTTGTGCCCGCATCCAATCGATGTACTGGATAGATGCGTTGCTTTAACATATCTCGAACTGCATAGAGGCACACTTTTTCTCTAGGCACCTGACAACGAATCTGATCATGAGGATGAACGTGAAATCCCGCTGGCTTATCGACAACAATAAAATTCTTATCTTGGTATAAAATATGAATCTGCGAGTTTACCATTTAATTTTTGGAAACATTGCTAACGCATTCTCTTTTGTCAACCGAGCTAGTTCTTCAACAGAAATCCCTTTTAACTCGGCTACAAATTTTGCAGTGTGAACAACAAAGGCCGGTGTGTTTTTCTTGCCGCGCACAGGGACGGGGGCCAAAAAAGGAGCATCTGTTTCAACATGCAAACGGTCTAAAGGAAGACTTCTTACAACCTGACGAAGCGCCTCTGCATTTTTAAAGGTCACCACTCCACTTATTGAAATGTTATAACCTAAGGCCAAAGCTTCTTGCGCAAGCCACGACGTTCCGGTGAAACAATGAATAACACCCCGAACTCTGCCCTTGAATTCTCGCATAATTTCTATCGTGTCCTGATCGGCATCGCGGGTATGAATTTGCACCGGCATATTTGTTCGCGCAGCAATTTCTAGTTGAGCTCGAAAAGCTTCTTTCTGGAGTTCCGGAGAAGAATGCTCGTAATAATAATCAAGACCGATTTCGCCAACGGCAATCACCCATGGCTTTGCTACATTGGCCTCGATATATTGTCCAATTTCTGGCGTATATATTTGTCCTTCGTGAGGATGTATACCTAGCGTGCAATAAACGTCAGGATAGTTTTTCTCTGCCATTGCCAAAACAAAAGGTAAATCCTCGGGATCTGTTCCAATGGTGACGACCTTAACAACACCCACTTCGCGAGCCAGCCGCAGAGCTTCTTCAGGTCCCTCTTCAAGCATATTCAGATGCGCATGCAAATCCATCCACTGCAACATATTAAATCTCTTTTCCACGGTCTTGCTCGTGAACCCACAGTTCTTCGATCATCAGCTGAACATCTCTGTTTTGCCCAACCTCAAGCTCAACCCGCATTATTTTCTCGAGAAAATCTAGAAGCCGAGAACGTTTTTGCTCAGAGATCATCTTTAACAAATCTCCTTGATCGACGTTTAGAATCGATTTTTTTTGTCCTTCTTGGTAGTACAAAACATCCCTTAAAAAAGAAATCCAATAAGAAAAAATTCTCTGCGAACGCTGGCGCTCTTTAAAAATATCTCGCCACGTGTTTTCCGTTAAAAATTCTTTATCTTCAAAAAACTGTTGCAACACCAAAAAGGCCTGACCTCGGATTTCAATCTCTGAAACGTCTAACAATTGTGCCAATTTCTCAAAGCTACCTTGGCATGCCCGAACCGCCCACTCCGGCGCCTCGGTAGCACCCCGCCGAATTTCTTCGGATTTCAAAGGTTTAAATCCCACGGTCCGTGAACGGGACCGTAGGGTTGGCAGAAGCCCCGCAGCACTCGGCGCCAACAAAAAGAAATACGTTTCCGCAGGCGGTTCTTCTAGTGTCTTTAAGAGCGAGTTCGCGGCCTGCAAATTGAGCAATTGCGCCTGGTCGATAATCACAACCCGGCGCGGAGTTAAACTTTGTAAACTTAAGAACTCAATAATATCACGACTGTCATCAATTTTAATTTGCGAGCCCGTAGGCAAGACAATCTTCAAGGACTCATGGGCACCCGCAGCCACCCGCAAACAACCCGGACAAGAGCCACAGGCTGTTCGGGTCTTTTCACAAAGCAAAGCCTGTGCAAAACCAATAGCAATTTTTTTTTTGCCAATGCCACTAGGGCCGACAAACAAGAATGTCTGCCCGGGTCTTTCCCCAGAAAATGCCTGAAGCATTTTAGAAATAAGATCTTTATGACCAAAAACCTGATCTAAGAGCCGAGCCACTGGCGGTCCTTTAGTGCCTTCAGTAAAACTGAAAGCATCTCTTCTGTTGATTGGTAAGCATCAAGTACCAACCAATTTTTCTTATCCTGCGCAGCCTGCTTTAAAAAAGACTGACGAACGCGCTCGTGAAACTCATCCATTTCAGATTCGATCCGGTCCGAGGCCTCCCCTGTCTGAGCGGTTCGATGGGCTTGACGACGCCTTGATTCCTCAACCGGAATATCGAGAAGAATTGTTAAGTCTGGGGTTAATCCCGCGGTAGCAAATTGATTGAGAGTTAAAACATCTTGATCGGATATAGCGCGCCCTCCAGCTTGAAAAGCCACCGAACTCGCTGAAAAACGATCACTCAAAACCCATTCTCCTTTGGCCAATCGAGGTTTGATAACCTCGTCCACATGTTGTGCACGGCTGGCTTGGTAAAGCAACAGCTCGGCTCTAGGCACGGGATTCGACATCCCTTTGCAAAGAAGGATCTTGCGAATTTCTTCTCCCAAAGGAGTGCCGCCGGGCTCACGGGTATGATGATAAATCACGCGTCGCCGAGAAAGCTCACTCTCTAAAACCCGCATCAAAGAACTTTTTCCGGAGCCATCAAGCCCCTCAAATACCAAAAATGCCATGTGGATCTTATCTCAAGGGCCCTGTTAAGGTGTCAAAAAGACATTTTGCGCTATGCATTATATTGCTGTGCCCTATTTTTGATGGACTTTGCCCCAAGCCTTTCTGTAAAGTACCGACCTTTAGGAGACTTTGATAAATGAATACATTCATAGCAATTCTACACGTCCTGACCGCATTGGTTCTAATTAGCTTGGTCTTAATTCAAGACTCAAAGGGTGACGGCGCACTTGGCATGGGTGGAGGCGGCGGCGGATCCAACTCTGTGTTCGGAGCGACGGGAGCAAGCACTTTGGCAGCAAAAATGACCCGAATCGCGGCGATTATATTTGCTCTTACTTCAATTGGTCTTTCTGTTCTTTCATCACAACAATCAAAAAGCGTTTTGGATCAAGCTCCGATGGCAACTTCGGCTCCAACTACGACGGCTCCAGCTCCGGCTCCTGAAACAGCACAGCCTCAGGCGGCTCCAGAAGCCCCTGCTCAACAGGCCCCTGCCCAAGAAAAAGCAAAATAGTAGTATTCGTCACTAAAAATTTTTCGCTATAATCACAAGCATTATGGCGAAAAATAAATTTCTCATTCCTTTTTTGATAGTGGCCGGGCTGTTTTTCATAACCTTGTCTTGGTGGATGTCGTCTCGCCTTGAAACCCAATCCTCTGGGCTAAGACCTTTGGCGCGCATTATCTACAATTCTGGCGAAGTAGCCATACTCAATAACAAAATGACTGCTAAGGAATCGCTCACAAAAAGCCGCACCCTCTATCACTTGGATACCATCGAAACCGGCCCGAATGGAGATGCCTCTTTAGAAGTTGAAAGCCATAGGCTTCGTATTCTCGACAATACACTCATCACCCTCGATCAAGAGGGACAGAAAACAATTCTCATTCTAAAAAGAGGCGACGTCCAATTTGAAAATTTTGGCTCTGAGAAGAATTTGATTCTCTCGAAAAATGGGCAAAGGCAAACTCCAACAGAATATGTGAGCTCTCTGAAGCTCGGAGATAGCGGCTCTCTTTCAGGATTTCCTGAACTTGCCCCGCAAGAGACAGGCGCTTCGTCAACGACCGCTGAGAACACCTTAAGCTCGGAGTATATCCAGACCATCCTCAAGAAACAAATTCCAGCGCTGGACAAGTGTTATAAGCAGCTTTTGCGACGAACACCGGGGATCACAGGGCAAGTTGTTCTCGCCCTCATGATCGAAAAGACCGGAAAAATTTCTTCGAGTGAAGTTAGCACCGCAACAATCTCCGACAACGAGTTCAAACGCTGTCTTACTGAAGTCGTTCGCCGAGTTGAATTCAGATCCTTCGCTGGAGATCCAATCGCCAGCACCTTCCCAATCAGTTTCGAATAAGTTTGAAGGGGCCTGTTTTAACGATTTTCGTGAAGATAATCTACACGCTCATGAACCCAGGGCTCATGCACGCCTTCCATCTCGAAAACTTTACCATCCACTATATGTTTTTCTTTAAGAGGTGCCACAGAAGGTTCAAAATCAGAAAAAATTAGCCCCTTTTCTTCTAAAAAGAGGCGAATCTTTTGGTAATAAGTAAGACCAAGTACCCCCCGACGAATCAGTTCATCAAAGCTCTTTGTTAGCTCCTCTGGAGAAAACCCATAATTGTAAATCATATCCTGAGCGACAGCATAAATTCCGTCTGCGGACAGACGCTGGTCCTGTCCCAAATCAAGTGCCACCTGATAAGCATTGTAAGTGGCAAGAGTTCGGCGCCCGAACTTTAGGTAATAGTCAGGATCAGTATCTGTCGCCAGGTTGATATAAATTTTTTCCACTGGATCATTTTCTGGGACCTGCGACTGAAGCATTAATATTTGGTCGACCTGCTCTCCAGAAACATGCAGCTTTTCAAGAACACTGCGTATTTCATGAGGCCCCATCCGACGAGCACAAATATCAGAATACAAGTTGTAAATGATCGCATCACTCTCGCTATCATCGCCCCAACAAATTTGCCGAACATTGGGGTGCATCCTCGTCCTTAACAACATCAAGGCCTGGAGCTTGTAACCTACTTGTTTTGTCAGGCGCCAAAAACGCCCAGGGCGAAGATTTTTCAAATTGTCTTTGTAAAAACAGCCAAAAGGATTGATCTCATCAATAGAAAATTTTTCAGAAATACGCTCTTCCATTTGCGGTGGCGAAGCCGTGATAAAGTAAATTGGAAAGTACTTATGCCCCGTCTGTTTAGATCGGTACATCGAAAGAGCCTTGATAAGGGTGCTGGTCCCTGGAATATTGCGTTTGTTCCAGGCTCGCTCAAGAATGGTCTGTAAAAGCCCCCGCAAAGAGTCAATAGTCGTATCTAAATAGGTTTTATCGAGATCCCAAATGAAAACCTCTTCGCTATTCTTCTCAAGTCCCACTGGTACATATCGAAAAAATACCACATCTGAATTGATTTCGCTGCGACTTTGCCAATCTACCATGAACAGACTCCTTTGTAATGTTTATATGTTCTTCGTTCGGCTTTGCCAAGCATCCTCTACCTATAAGAAATTTTTATGACTTGTATGCAAAAAATAAAGTTGCCGTTCGTCTTCTATTTTGGTCTAAGTGCTCATCAATTTGCCGGTTTGGGGATCGGCTAACAGAGGGGATCTGAACGATGAAAAAACCAAGTGTCTTGCTACTTGTAACTTCTCTTCTCACAACACTGACAATAGGCTGCTCACCTGTCACCAAATCCTCAATCGAATCCAACGGTACTGGTATTATTGGCGGGACTGAGGTTGTCGAAGACTCTCCATTGCATCAAAGCATCGTCGGCATTTACGATTTTAAGAATCATTCACTTTGCACTGGCTCCTTAATCGCAAGTAACATTGTTTTGACAGCTGCTCATTGTCTCACCGGAAACGCGAGCGATCAGCTCATTGTTTTTTCGGCAGACCTCATTGGCACACTCAAAAGGGCTCAAAGTGACAAGACGATCTTGCTCCAAAAAGTCCGCCGTGGAGTAAAAGCCATCCTTCATGATGAGTGGGGCAAAAAACACGTTCAAAATCAAGCCTGGGGAGACATCGCACTTATTCGTTTTGCAGGAAGTGCCCCCGAAGGTTTCAAACCAGCCACATTCATTTCTTCTTCCTCTCTTTTAAGCACAGGCGCCGAAGTGACTGTGGCTGGCTACGGAGTTAGTAGCAATATTTTGGTTCCTGTTGATCCAAGAAAAACTCCAGACTTCAAACAACTATTGGATGATGGAAAAGTTTTTTGTGAAAACGAAGATGACTCAACAGAAAAATGTTTTCGAGAAGAGGTTTCCGGCGAAGGACTTCTTCGAACAACTGAAATCAAAGTTGAAGGTCACTTCAATAATACAGAAGTCGTTTTGAATCAAAGCAAGGGACGCGCCTCGTGCGAAGGTGACTCTGGGGGCCCTGCCTACTTAAAAGTTAATGGCGAATATCACTTGTGGGGAGTCACCAGCCGTGGAACTCGCGGTTGCAATGGTTTCGTTATTTACACGGATGCAGTTGCTCAAAGAGATTGGATTAATCTCAAACTTGCCGAGATTCTTAAATAAGAAGTCATCGGACTGAATTAAGCCATTGTTCGTCGAATCAATGAGCAACACAAGCCACCATTGCCCAGGCTAAGCGAGCTTGGTGGCTTTAAAACTCTCCCAAAGTCTGGGATGACTAGTAGACCGCCCCTTCATCTTAAATAGCCCCTCTTGCAGTACCGGCTACAGTAACTGTATTCTTAAGCAGAGGATGCAGATGAATCTTTTTACACTCAATACTCTACTTATTGCCATTATTTTCAATTTTGCAAGTTTCGCCCTTGCTAAGACGCAAGTGATTTACATTGGCGGTCACAAATCCACTCAAAAACAAATGCAGGACTGGCAGAATATGGCCAATAACAATAAAGAATACAGCGCGCACTTCGAATTCAGAGCGGAGAAGTTGCCAGCGACGATGTATCAGGAACAACCCGTGATTGAAAGCGGCAAAAGCATGATTGACGACCTTGCCCACAAAATTGACGGTGACAAGACGAGCGACGAGTATATTCTTGTCGGCCATTCCTCTGGCTCGGCTATAAGCAACAAGGTTGCAGAACTGGTAAAAAACAAAAAGAGAATTAAACTTGTCGTTTTGGATGGGTTTAAGCCAACAAAAGAGGTAATCAACAACGTTGATACTTATTGCTGGAGCGCCGTTAGCGCAGAAGACCAAAATCAAAAATCACTTTACCACGACGTTATGCAATCATGCCAAAACCCAAGGACCTACAAACCCCATAATTGCAACACACCTTGGTGTCTGCACTTTTCTCTCGTAAACAAAGGGGCGATTCAAAATAATATTGACAAAAATAACTATGGGAAAACGGGATACGATAACTTAGATGCCAACCTGTCTTGGATGCATGAATTCAAACCTCAAACCAGAAATCCGGGTGCGGGTGGCGCCTCAGCGGGAAGATACTAAGACAAATTCATAGCGAGCGAAGCTGCACGATCTACGTTGAGATCGAAAATGACTCAAGCAGGTTCATCGTAAGAAAATACGACTCCAGTAATAGAGCCAGCAACATCGTGTCCGACACTCAGAACACCCTCTTGAGTTAAACTAACTCCCGGTGGCAGTACCGCGCCGTTTGCCACCGAAAAACGACCGCCAAGTTTTATTTGTTTAGGCAATGTCTGATTGAGATCAATCATTTGTCCGGGAGCCAATTGACTGATAGCACTCAAGTCCCATTCAGAAACACTAGGGGAAGAAAATCGACTGTAGGTTTGATGCAAAATCGCACCCCCTGCAAATGCCATGAATCCATTCAATGCAAACCCCAAAAAACCTCGTCGGCTTGTTTTCATTTAAAACCCCCATCAGATTCTACGAAGTCGCCTTTCGTGATACACCTTAAAATGCTAACTGAAAAATGATGAAAAATATAGTTCTATTCACTCCACAGAGACTGCGCTCTCTCTTGTGGTCTCAAAATGAATCATCATTCGCAAAGCATCTATATTTACTGAACAAATCTAATTTCTTCTCGAAAAGAGAATATGTTTTTCATACTTGATCAGAGTAGACAAGAATGTAAAATTGAAACTATGCGAAGAGCGACTCAGTCGTTAGATCATTTCCAACCCAACCCACTGAGGGTGCCAATATTAAGGAATTTTCGATGAAGATTATTTCAAAGCCAGTGCAAATAACTATTTCTAACGGTGTAACTTTACCTCCTAGCTCATCGTTGCCGACGCTAACATTGCACCCCACTCAAACTGGCATGCTTCCATATACTGCAGCAATTTTTCCGATCGAGGGCAGCGTGCCTAATGGACAAAGTGTTTTTTCTACCCAAGATTCAAGCCTGCGATCGACAGTTCTCTCTCGATGGCCAGATGGTTCTGCCTCGGTGGTTGTATTGGCCGGCGTAATGTCCGTCACATCTGGAATGACAAAACAGTTACAATTGGCAATCGGCGCTACCAGCGGGGTTGCTCTAACTTCGAACCGGGTGAGTCAGCTTGTGACTTCAGTCGCAATTAATTGCGGAGGCCTTGGGAGTGGGACACTCTCTAACTTTTCACAACCTGAAAAGGTTTGGTGGAGCAATGAACGAGTTGTTTGCTGTCGCTATCGCGTCCCTATCGGCTCAGACCAAACTTTAGAGGCTGTGATCGATATTCATGCATTTTCTTCGAACCATGCATTTGTTGAAGTCGTTTTAGAAAATAGCAAATTAGCGGCCAGCTCTAAGGCTCCGACAAAGCCCGCAAATAAATCTTACACTGCCTCTGTCGCTGTCAATGGGGTCACTGTTTCAACTGCGACCTCTACAGCAGGACCGAATGGAAGCCATGAGGCTTTTCGAGCTTGGTATGCCAGTTATTGGATCGGGGGAGCCCCGGGCATTGAAGTGACTCATGATATTGCTTCTATGCAATCACATCCACTTTTTTTTAAAATCTGGAAAGCCGGCGGAAGCCAGGCTGGATATGCCTCTGCCAAGTACACACCCTGGGGCCTTGGGGAGCAGCCTGCCTCTGGACTTGCAGGCGGTGGAGACTCCTATCAAATTGGGCCATTACCTCTTTGGGAATGCCATTACCTCCAGACCGGAGCCAAAGAAACTCGTAGAGCTGTTATTGCTTCTGCACTTGGCATGCTCACCTACGGAATCAATTACCGAGATTCAGCGACGGGACTCGTTCCGCGGTTAGATGCCGTTCACCCCAAAAGAATGAGTGGTGTACAAGATTGGCCTCAGACAGAAACTGAACCCACAATAGATGGTGGTGGGGCCCACCACGGGGCTGCTGGCCTCATGGCTTTTATGTGCCAACCCTCACCAGTATTTATTGAAATCGCTCAAAAAATAGCGACATGGAATGGCACTAATTGGTCAACAACTGGCGAGTTTCATACAGACTACCAACAGCGCGGCTACGGATGGTGCATGAGAAGTCTTGCGCACGCCATCTTCTTAACGCCAGACAACGAGCCTTGGAAAACTTCTGCCAAAGCGGATCTCTATTTGAACGTGCAACGCGGAACAAGATTTAAAAACAGTCCCCTTAATAAACTCGACATCATTTGGGATGATGCAACCCCACCGGTAAGTGATTTTGATTCCGGCGTGCCTGGCTGCCAACAGCCGACTTTTATGGTTGAATACCAAATAACCGAGATCCCAAAAGTTGCAAATGCAAAGTTACTTTCTGGAACACAACAAGCTGAGCTTGTCGCTCTTGCAGACTGGATTTGCAAATTCCCTGTCCGCTTTGTCAACGAGGCAACAGGCGGTGCTTGGCGTGCCATTGGTGCGAGTCGCCTCACCGTCAGTTCGGTCGCCAATACCTTTGCAGAGTCCAATTGGGGGGCGGTTCAAGCCTATCAGTTCAGGGATGATTCGCCTCCCCCTTTAGCCGGTCCATGGCTCGAGGGGAGAGATGTTACCAAGTACTCCCTGCTTACGGCGGCATCAACTGCGGGAGCTAACTATTCGTCTTATTTTTGGGCTGCGTTAGCAACTGCCGTTGAGCGAAATATTCCTGGCGCTGCTGAAGCTTGGACGAAGGTCACTCAAAATATTACCAATCTAAACACTTGGAGCGAGGGATTTGTTTCCGATCCACGCTGGGGTGTCTATCCAAGGAATAAGTAATGAAAATCCTCTCCAAACCAACAACAATTAGCATTACTGATGCCTCACAAAACGTAGGAGTCCCCAATTATATTGCGAATCTAGCCCCAGGCACTGGATACGAAATCCCCAACTCACTTGTTTCTGTTGCCTTTCAAGAGTTTGCTGGTCGATATGGTTATCAAATGGGCGTCTATGCTTATAGCGGCGGCTGTTACGATACAACGTGGTCAGCTCTTAATCAACGGTGGTGGGCATAATGATTTTAATGGAAATGCCGTGTATGGCTTTTCCTTATACTCTTCAGAAAATCCAAAATGGCAATTGATCCGCCCAAGCACATCTCCTCCTGTTGGCACCGATCCAACAAAAATATACCCAGACACCTGTCCAAATGGAGATCCGACGGCAACTCACACTTATAATCAAATTATTTATGACGAGCACAACGACAAACTTGTCCTGTGCGGATTATCCGCATATTTCGGTGGTGGCGGAATCTCAGCTCGAATTCGCGCGCTGGATCTTACCACAAAAACATGGGACCCCTATTCAAGTCATCCTGCTAAGCCCGTACAAGGGTCTGAAGTGGCAGCAGTCTATGACTCGAAGCTGAAAATTATCTGGGACAAAGGCGCCCCGGGGGGGGGCCCCCACAAAAAAAAGGGGGGGGGGGGGGGTTTTCCCTTCAGGAGTGACGGATTTTCGCTGCATCAAGACGCCCCTTTGGCGCTTGATCCGAATAGAAGAATTCTTGTCGCAATTGGTGGCTACGCAGGAAGTCCAAGCTGGAATACGTCCTCCACCGAAATGGTGCTTTGGGATTTAACGAGCTCCACATCTGTGAAGTGTTATGAAAAAAGCGCTCTCGCTGGCTTTCCTGCTGGATTGAAAACGGCCAAAATTGGCTTAGAGTTTCACCCACCCAGTGGAAGTTTTGTCGCCTGGAGCGGAGGCACTAAAATATACAGGCTTATCCCCCCGGCCACAAATCCATTTTCTAACCCTTGGACCTTTGAAACCAAAACTGCATCAGGAAAATTGCCCAATGATGTTGGCAGTGGAGTTTATGGACGATTTAGATGGGCACCCTATCCAGGCAACCCCGCGAAAGGGGTCTTTGTAATGAGTATGCCCGGCCCAGGCTCTGACGGCTGGTCGGCCATTAACACTTACATTTATAAACCTGACTTTTAAAAACTGCCCCACCAAATTGAGCATTAATATCGCCCAGCGTTATCTTGACGGATCGTGAAATCCAAATCCCGTCACAGTAATTTTATTGTAATTCGTAGACTGTCGGTCTATTTCTTGGTCGATATCAAATTTATGGAGGTTCCCAATGAAAACACGTTTAGCTGCTATAATTTCTCTTATTTCTTTGTCTTTCGTTTTAACCAGCTGCAAATCGGGCGAAATCATCAACGGTGAAGTTCCAAACGAGCACTTAGCCGAAGCAAAAAAGCTAGAAGGTACCTATCATGGGCAATTTAACGGCGTTAATGGGACACTCGCTATCCACTTTGAAGGAAACCGCCCTGTCGTAACCTACCAAAATGAAAATGGCACCGACCTGCTCAATAATGATTGCAATAGTCAAATTGGCCAGCTGCGCGAAGTGGAAGTAAAAAATCAAATTTCTTCTGCTGTTTTTGATTTTGATCCAGGCACTTGCAATAAAAAAGTTGCAGGACGACATCTTCGTATCGTTGCCAAAGAAGCTAGTGGCAGCACCCAATTAACTCTTGGTCTTGTTGAAACGGCTACAGGACGCCCTTACTGCGGTATACGTGGTCCCGATTCAGTCTGTGAAATTCACTATGACTACACCTACTTATATGGAAACTTCAGCCGTTAGTCGTCCACACATGACAGCCAGCAATTTCACCGACGGGGTTAATTAATTTATGAAAGCGCAACTCATCAATGTCATTTCTTTCTTACTCCTTTCGTTCCTTTTGTCTGGCTGTAAGTCCGTCGAAATTTACAACGGCGAAGTCCCGGCCTCACTCCTTGCTTCAGCAAAGAAAATTGAAGGCATTTATACAGGCCAATTTAATGGGGTTAGCGGCAATTTAGTTATTAGCTTTGAAGGGAATCGCCCGGTAGTTACTTATAAAAATAAAAATGGGACCGACCTTCTTAACAACCACTGCAACAGTGAATTCGGTCTCTTGCGAGACGTTGTTGTCAAAGATGAAGATAAAAATCCACGTATCGATTCTGCCATTTTTGACTTCAATCCTGCGAACTGCAGCTTGGTCGTTGATGGACGAAGTCTTCGCATTGACCTTAAAGAAAAAGATGGCCATCTTCGTTTGAATCTCAGCCTTCTACAAATGGTTCAAAAACGTTATGAATGTGGTGTCTACGGTCCACATCCTGGATTTCCTGGAGGGGGACCTGGATCAAATTGCCAACCCCGATATGATTATTTCTACTTGTACGGAACTTTCACTCGCTAAAACTTCCAGCTAATTTTTTCTTTCGGAAACGAAATCCAGTCTTCGCTCTTTGGAAAGTTTCGAGGACGAGGCTCCGTCTGCCCCATATACTCGAGAAATGCAGTTATTGCGCAGATGAAAGCTTCGAATGCATGGTTATTCTCTACCATGAGGCGACGGTCTTGATCATAAACGAAGGCGACATTGTGCTCGCTCAGTTCTTTTAAAATCCCGCGACGACTGTCCTCTCCGGTGGCCGCATGTTTATGTGAGCGCAATTGTGATTTTAAAACGTGCAAAGAATTTCCAATTCTCCAAACGGAAAGTCTTGGATAAACCTCAATAGCGGGAAGTTCTAAACGACGTAAAATAAATGCAGCTCGTGCCAACATGGGAGCCGCATTTGCACCCATAGCATTTGGTATATGAAATGGCTCCTCGAGTTGACTCGCCAAATGAAGCTCAACGGCTCTTTGAGTATAGGGAGTAAATAATTTCTTGGGCTTTTTACCTTCGTTTTTTTCTCTTGTGTAATCCCACATCCAGCGAATATGCGGTTCTTCACAACTCTCATAGCCTGGACATTTTTGTAAGCACTGAAGGCAGTTCGGCAATCTCCACGGCGAATCGAGGGCAATGGTGTGAATCATCCCGTGGTATTGTTCAAGAATTTCATGAATCTTGATATCTGCGGAAACGTCTTCGTCCGACTTTATACGCTCAAAAATTTTGGCTAGAAAAACCTTGTGGTGTTTTGGATAATATTCAATCAAAGCAAGACAAGCTTTGTCGGCCTTCCCTCCCCCGAGGGATAGGCCCGCAAAACGAATGACATCCCCTACATAAGAGGATTCACGGGACGAGTGGCGAGTACTTGATACCCGGCTTTTTGACATGCCTCTGCCACTCCTTTCCTACTATTTTCTGGGGTCCATACGAGCACGCAGCCTCCGCCGCCCGCTCCACAAATTTTAACAGCTTCAGCACCGTTCTGCAAAGAAAGCTCATGTAACTTTTGAATTTCAGGGCTACAAAAAGCCGGCGCCAAACGAACTCGAGCTTCATATTCGTCCCGAAACAAACCCGGCAATCGCGTCCATTCCGAATGAAGTATTGCCTTTTCTGTCCGAATTGCAATGTCCCTAATGTCACGAAGCGCTTGAAGGGTTTTTTGATCCTTTTCGACTGCCCCCTTCATCACTTCAAAATTATTTAGTCCGGAATGATGTGCCTTTCCGGTGTAAACTAGCAAAAAATGCCGGGCCAAAGGAGAGTTCTCAACTTCCAGAACCTGCTGACTAATTCCGTGTGTGTCGTATTTAAGAATATTAATCCCCCCGCTAATCGCAGGATAATAGTCTTGGGTTCCGGTGGGTGTATTTAATATTTCGGCCTCAATGTTGTGGGCAATATGAACAAGGTCGTGATTATTTCTAAAACTTCGCTCGCAAAATTGCGCGAAGGCCTTCATTAAAGAAATCGTCAGGCTAGAACTCCCACCGAGTCCGCCGCCAACAGGACTCTCAGACTTGGTCGTAAGATGAAATCCACTGTGGTGTGGGCGCCAGTATCTCAATTGTGCTTGCAAAAGAATCATCCGCGGATCTGGATCCTTCAATGCCTCTTCAAGGCTACGATAGCTTTTTGTGACTTCTAAATCTTTTGAATCTAAAATGATTTGCCCATCGCTCAGGCTTTCAATAATGACATGAGTGTAAATATCGATCGCAACATTCACTGTCGCAGCCCCACCGACAAATAAATACAAGGGCCATAAATCTAAAGTTCCGCCAGCCAAATCTACACGAGTTGGAGATTTTACATGTATTTTCATTGAGCATCCTTTGGAAGAAGTCCCGCTAAACCCCAAGACTCAACAACACTCGGCTCTAGTCCAAAAACGTCTGCGAAGAGGTCCGTCTTTGTGAGTACTAAATCTCTCTCACCGACGAGTGCCTTTTTCTTGATCGTTTGCCCCCATGCCAGCCTAAAAAGCTCCTCCCCGCCTTCACCACGCAAGACCAACTTGTTACTTGCCACAAAGCGTGACTGATCCATTTTTTCAAGATACTCGGTGACTGCAGATTCACTCAGCCGGGCGATGAGATTTCTAACATTCTTCTCTTCAATGAGAGCGGACTTCTCACCGCTTAAACGCCATCCCTCTTTTTCTTTTTTGAGGCTCCATTTTTTTAATGGTGTTTCTACTTCGATTTGCTGGACCAAGAGATTTTTAAAATCGAACGGTTCGCGTCTATCCCTCAAGGTCATCAGAGTCATAGAAAATAATTCTTCGGCCTTGCCACGCTCGAGCTTCAATAAAAACTTTGGATCCTTTATGGCTGCGTATAAGGTTTTATCTGCCGATTCTGAAATGACTGCAGACCAGTTTTTATCACCACTCTTCAAAGACAGACTCGCCTTTTCTTGCGACAACGGCATCGCCAGCAAAAACTCTTTTGCTTGAATTTCATTTAACGAGGTTAGAATTTCGCGAATTTTGTTTTGATCAAGCTTTAAATCAGGCGCCCCTGGGCTTAACCACTTTCCGTCCTTTTTAATGAGAGTGAACTCTTCCTTAGAGGACTTCACTCGGATCTCGTCAACAGTACCGATCTTCCCTCGATACAACCTCTTATCCCTAAAATCCATCGCTGAGCTCTGAGAACGCATCGCCCACTGCGACGAAGTGAGTAAGACTCTCGACTCGGAATCTCTTCGAACAAAGCTATTACCTTCAAAGTTTTTCTTTGTTGAGACTGAAATCACTGTCGATTTTCCCAATTGATTAGTAAATGTCACCTTAGCGTAGTCTTTGTCTAGACCGTATAAGCCCCAATCAATGGGGCTCTGTTCGATCGCATCTCCCAAACTCTTTTCGCTTGTCAAACCTGAAACAAAATCTTCAACGAATTGATTGTCCGCCCAATCTTGAAATGGCTCAAGCAGAGTCCACCCCTCGGCGTCGCGCTTTAGTAAAACTTTTCCCTTAGAATTCTCCACTTGAACTTGATGAATCTGCTCTGGCAAGTCCTGAATAATCTTGCTTTCTTGAGCGAGTTTATCTTCTTCTTTTTGAGGACTGTAAAACTCAAAATAATAAGTACTCAAAATCAGAATAATAACTAAAACAGCAAAGACTTTTGTCTTATTCATACTAGGCATGTCTCCGCTTCATCCACAGGGTGACGCTTGTACCAAGTAAAAACAAGGGCAAAGGAATCGCAAACAAAAAGACAAATAGATAAAACATTGAATCTGTCAGAATCAATTTTGTAACTTGATTCTCTTTGGGGGTTACGCTGATTAGATTTTCTTCTTTAGACAGAAATGCCATCGAATTAAGTACCAGATCGCGATTCAAAATTTGACCTAGAAGTTGGTTTCCTAAAAACTCCGTCTCACCGATAACTATTAAGTTGAATTCTTTTCCGGTAGTCGAACCTGGAAATTTTCCTTTTGCCAGCATAGCCAGTGTGTAAGACCCCTGCGGTCCATTGTCTTTAATATCCAAGGACTCAAAGGACATGGAGCTTTCTGGGACTTTCACCAAATCATCAATGCTCACGCCTTCAGGAGTATTTTGTCTTCTGAAGGACATCGGGTTTCTGAAAACAAGGGCTCCATTCTTATCGAAGACTTTGGTGATTTCGCTTGAACTCGAAAAAACTGTCGCGATCGTTTGCCCTTGCTGAATTCCAGTCCCTGCAGGCGTTTCTACGAGGTTCAAAACGTAGTTGTTCATTGGAACAATACCTAGAGTTGATAATACCTTTTCAAAACCTTGGGTTTGCCTGGACTTAAGAGCGACGAAGAGGGAACCCCCTCGCCTTAAATAATCTTCGAGCCCCTGGATTTCATAGTCTAGCAATCTTTGATTTGGACCAATCATCACTGCGGCATCAGCATCCTCTGGTATCTTTGCATTTAAATTTAATGCCAAAGGCTTTACGACATAACGATTATTTTCGAGCATAAGTTTCAAGGCATTGATTCCGTCTCCCTCTCGCGAGTCCTCTAAACTTTTCTCTCCATGCCCGCCAATAAAGTAAACGATTTTGTCCTTTTCTCGAGTGACTTTAACCAGCGCATTCGTTACATCTTGCTCATCAATTTTTTCGATTCGATTTCTTTGGCCTTGGTACTCTAAAAATACAGAGCCACTCCCTTTAGTTACGCCAAACTTTTCAGCTAAATCAGGTCTCTCGTTTAACTCGATAAACTCCAACTTTATACTCGCGCTCTGATCTTGATATTTTTTTAATAAATCCCTGAATTGTTTGCGCTGTTCATCAACCCCCTCAGTTCCCTTCTTATAAAAAAATCTCACCCAGAGATCTCCTTTTAAGGATTTAACGAGTTTGATCGATTGATCAGAAAGAGTGTTTATATGACTTCCAGAAAAATCCCACACTTTATAGTGGCGAATCGAAAGAAAGTTGGCCACAACTAAAACAACAAAAACGAGACCGATGAGGGCCCCCATATTCATCCCATGTTTCGTGGTTTTCATTGATAAAAAGACTGTGACTGATTTTCTCTCTCGGTAAAGCGCCGCAAAGACAAACACGAAAAAAAGTCCGATAGGAATCCACAAAAATGGAATCCATACTCCCACCAAAAACCTCGTGATTACAAAACCCAATACACTGATTCCGGCGAGCGACAATAAAATTTTACTCATGCGTTCCATCTAAACTACCTCCATCGAGACGATTCAACGACTCTTTCGGCCAAAAAACAAAATAACGCTATCACGCTAAACAAGAACACCAATGCGCTTGTGCGAATGGTGCCTTCTGCCCAACTACCCAAGTGCGTATTCATCGAAATATGTTCAAACACCATTCGCGCGGCCTGGCTATCGGTCAACTCTGCGCCAGCGCCGATAAACCAAATTGACAAATTAAAAGCCACTGATGTTCCGTAAGCAACCAAAGCATTTTCAGTAAGACTCGAACAAAACATGTCCATGGCAGCATAGGCTGCTCCTACTAGAAAAATTCCGAAAAAAGCGATAAGCAATGGCGCCCAGTTAAATTGGGTCATCGTCCGTGTTGCCATAGGATAAAGCAGCGCCAAAAGAACCATTCCACCCACCGCCGCCAGTGCAGCAAAATATTTGCCCAAAACAATTTCGCTGGAGGTGACCGGCGAAGTTAAAAGCAAATCAAAAGTCCGTAATTTTTTTTCTTCGGCAAACAATCTCATTGTCAAAGCTGGAACTACAAAAATGAGCATCAAGTTCAGATAAGACATATGCCTTAAGAAAAGAGCATAATGGATATTCAGTTGCTGCTGCGGCAGGTTTTGTTGAAACATATAATTCGCCAAAAGCTGCGAAAACAAATTGAGCTGGATTGGATAGGACCAACTGAGCACAACGGCCACCAAAAATCCAATGATATAAAAACTCGGGCTCAAGTAGAAACCTTTGAGTTCTTTTTTAAAAATTGTCATCGTCCCCATCATGGCTGTACTCCCGCTTGGTCTTGGCCGTATGTTAACTTTAAGAACACATCTTCGAGATCGACCTTGTGCGGACTCAGCTCTAAGAGACCAAGTCCCTCTTTAACTACTCGCGATGAGATTGCATCTACAACCTCATCTGTTCCTCGAATGTGAACCTCCCAGTCGTGCCGACTCGCTCCCTGGTTTGCCGAAACGACACCCTCAATACCACCTAGAAGAGTTTTCAAATCAGCTACGTCTTTGCGAAGTCGAATGTTCAGGCGGCTTTGCCCTTGATTTTGAACTGCTAAATTTTCAATGCGGTCCTGGGCCACAATACGTCCCTGGTGAATGATAATCACACGCTCACAAGTTGCTTGGACTTCGCTCAATATATGAGTCGAAAGAATAATCGTATGGTGCCCCCGCAGGACCTTAATCAAATCACGAATCTCTGCTACTTGTTTGGGGTCAAGCCCCACCGTCGGCTCATCAAGAACCAAAACTTCAGGATCAGAAACCAAAGCCTGTGCAATTCCAACTCTCTGCCTATACCCCTTCGACAAGTTCTGTATCAAACGCTTTTGAACAGAACCAAGGTTCGTTTTTTCTAGTGCCATATCAATTTGAGTTTTAATTTTTTCTCTGGGAACTTTTTTAAGATCCGCCACGTACTTCAAATAATCTCGAACGTACATATCCGTATAAACTGGAGGCGTTTCTGGCAAATAACCAATTCGCTTTTTTACCTCAAGTGGACTCTCAAAAACATCAAAACCAGCGATCTTTGCAACTCCGGAAGTCGGAGCCATAAAGCCCGTGATAATTTTCATTGTCGTTGATTTTCCAGCTCCATTTGGTCCAAGAAAACCAACGACTTCCCCTTTATTCACCGTGAAGTTGATCATATTGATCGCACGGCGAGGACCATAATCCTTTGTTAGGTCACGCACTTCAATCATAGGTTTCTCCTCTATAGAAAGGAATTCTATTCGCCCCGCAGGGACAGTCAAGGCGACCACCCATGAAGCGAGGCGGCATTTATGTCGATATAGAAAATTGTGTCTCGGAGTGGTAAGTGACCCGGCCTAATTTATCACCTTTGATCGGGCGAACAAATCGACATTCCACCATCACCACTGCGTACCTCTGGCCTTCGACAAGCTGCTTTGAAGAAAGGGACTCTTTTAAGACCCATAGCGCGACTTTGCGCACTTCCTCCTGAGGAACCAACTTTCCTCGTGAACGGTGGATGATCGCATGAGCACCTGGATAATCCTTTAAGTGCAACCAATAATCCCAAGCCTTTGCTTTCCGTAAAAGTTTTAAATTATCAGAAGCAGACTTGCCGCAGTAGGCAATGGCTCCCGATTCAAGATTCAACTTTCGCCCTTTGACCTCAACATATTGCATTAGGTCGTCTAACCCCGATCGAACTAACAACTTTTCGTATTGTTCAAATGCCATTTCTTCGAGTTGAGAAATTTGTTCGAGCAGAATTTTTCTTCTTTCGCTCGTCCCTGCCGTCTTCGATTCTGCTTTCTTAGCCTTTTCAAATATCATTTGAATATTCGAAAAAATATTCTTTTTGAAGTCCAAATGCACTTGAAACTCAGCTGGAATATTTTTTGGCGAAAATTCTTCTGGCAGGAGTGTCTTGAGAAATTCACCCTGCATAAAAAGACTGTTGGGATTGTTATCACTGATACTTTTTTCGATTTCAAAAAGAGCCTTTCTCTTTTTTTCAAGATCTTTGGTTCTCTTTTTTTCCCACTGAGTTTTGGGATCAATGGAAGGTCGCACGCCAGAACTTAACAGCTTCATCCATTCTGCATGAATATCGTCAATCTTACGAGGCACAGGAAGATCCATTTTTTCATTCTGAAACTTAAGTTCTTTGGGCTTTTCCCAGGCAATTTTTTTGCCTTCTGACTGGACTAAAATATTAGCCTGCTTTGGGATGAGAACCACCTGAAGCTCAGTCGCCTTCTCACTACGACACAGTTCAATATTTAAGACTCGACCATACTTCTCATCAATCGTTATTTTCCTTAAGGAAAGATTTTTTGCATGAGCGTTTAAAAATAAGGCAAGGGGTTTTGGCTTTGGGCCCTTCTTAAAGGGAGAACTCTCGCCATAAAACAAAAGACAAAATGGGCTCGCCGGATTCATATCCAAAACAAGCCAAAAGTGACCACCCCCTCTAAAACCCAGAGCCAAGCCTCGATCGTTTGATATGACTTCCTGCAACTGAGCTCCAACTAGTTTAGACTCAATGCTAGTGACAAAAGTCTGAAGCTCTAAAATACTCATTGGTTTCATTTAGTTTCCTATGGCCTTGCCGATAAGTGAGCATATGACATCAGATCTTCTCTTTCAAATATTTCAACAGCAGCTTCAAGATCCAAATTGTACTATTGACTGCTCTAAAGAGTTTATTCAAAAAGTGGTCGGAACATATATATTTATTCTTACAAGATCAGGAAATATTCCGCAGAATCAATTTGAGGGAATTGTCGAAGACCTTCAAGCAGAAGTCCTCGAGATGTTTCGCAAAAAAACCTACGGTTTTTATGATCTCAAGGAATATCGTCAGAACTCACGCGCCAACAAGGGTGCTTAAGCATTTAAACACTCAATTTCTCAATCACACTAAAATAGAGTGGGCCAAACCCACATTGATCCGGAAAAAATGAAATCCCGTAGTCAGTCCGCTCTCCCAATGAATAGCTTTCTTGATGAATGAGCCGAATGGCCTCTTTTTTCTTTTTAAAGAGTTTATGAACAACCGCATCGTTTTCCTCTGGGTTAATCGAACAGGTTGAATAAACAATTCGCCCCCCTGGCTTAAGTGCAAGTAGGGCCGCACTTAATAATGAATATTGGCGGATGGCGAGATGATCTCCTCGCCGAGGGCTCCACTCCTCTTGTGCCTTTTTATTTTCTAAAACATGGCGTTCGCCAGAGCAGGGGGCATCAAGTAAAACCCTATCAAAACTCTCGGGTTCACGAAGCCCAAACTGAACCCCATCTCTTCCTGTCACCCAAACTCGATCTCGAACAGCGCGAGGCACGTAGTTTTGAATAACTTTCTTTAGCCGCTCTCGCCTCTCCGACGACAAATCGTTTGCGAAAATTTCGCCGCCTTTCGCCAGCGCTTCTATCAAAATAAGTGTTTTGCCCCCAGGAGCTGCACACATATCTAAAACGCGATCCCCCGGTTGAACCTCAAGAGCCCGAGCAACAATCACACTGGCTGGGTCCATAATATAAATATCTAAAAGATTTTCTTCTGTTCTTATAGGAGCAGTTGATTTTCCTGCGTCGATCCAATAGCAATTACTCAAGGCAGGATGAATTTTCTCAGCCTCTTCGCCGAGAATTTCATTTGAAAAAGTCCATAAACTCCTTCTCGCAACTTGTCGTTCTGGGCGCAGAAGAGCTTCGAATAAATTTCCCCAGCGGGAACCATAAATTGATTCAAAATGTTTGTAAAAGCTTCTCTCGGGCACTAAGAGTTCCTTCGATTTGGAAATGTGCAAATAAACTCGGAGCCCTTTCCGACTTGGCTCTTGATCTGAACCGTCCCGCCGTGTCCATGCATAATATGTTTTACGATCGCAAGACCTAAACCTGTTCCGCCTACATCTCGAGAACGGCCCTTGTCGATTCGGTAAAAGCGCTCAAAGAGACGGTCATGATGTTCTTCAGGAATTCCAGGACCATCATCAATGACCCGTAAGATAACAGCCCCCCGTTCGTCAAGGCTCCACCGTATTTGTACTGTTTTTCCGCTAGCAATATACTTAACAGCATTTGAAACAAGATTTCGCAGAACCTGTTCAACTTTTCTTTGATCAGCATAAAAACTTGGCATTTCTTGGGCCCCAACAACAATCACAACTTGGTTCTTTTCGCGCACAATAGGTGCCAATTCGGAAACAATATGTTCAGAAATCAGCAGGGGATTTACAGGATCAATTTTAAGCTCAGGATTCGACTCAAGGGTTGAAATGCTCAGCAAGTCAGTAACAAGTTCCGTCAGTCGCTCAACATTTCTAGAAATGATATCAACAAATTTTACTGCTTGATCAAATTGACCGCTATTCACATCCGACTTGAGGGTGTCGACATATCCCTTTATAGAGGTTAGCGGAGTTCGGAGCTCATGAGAAGCATTGCCTACGAACTCGATTCGCACAAGCTCCGCCCTTTTAAGTTCCGTTATGTCATGAAAAATCCCCATGGCACCATAGACCTCAGAACTATTATTTTTTCTTAGAGGATTCACAGAAACAGAAAAATAACGCACATTCTTTTCTAATTTGGTTTCTAACTTTGTACTAACTTTAAATGTCCGACCTTCAGTGAGTGCGCGCAAAAAACCCTCATGAATCTCTGGTTGCCTGAAAACATCTGCTAACAGCAACTGCGAATTCATCTGACTTGATTCTAAAAAGTGGGTCGCGAACTGAGAGTTAAAGTACAATACTTTCATTTCAGGGCTAATACTAACCAATCCTTCTTGAACAGCACTCATAAACGCCTGTGTCTCTTCTCGTTCCCTTTGAAGTTGATCCAAGCGTTTCTTCATTTTTCTATGAATACGATTAAGGGCATTTTCTACTTGGGCGTATTCTCCAAGCTCTTCATCCAATAAATCCTCGTCATCCTCATTTGAGTTGTCGAATTTTTTGCTCGCAATTCGAAAGGCCTTAAGCATAACTTTTTGCAAAGGCCGACTAAACTTCCAAGCAACAACCCCCGATAGAATAAGAGATGCAAAAAAATACTGTCCGACAATCGACCAAAAGTAGAACGCCCCAAATGGCCGCTCTACGCTCACAACACTCAAAGTGATTAAGAATAAAAGGTTATAGAGAACCACTTGGTAGAGATAAAACTGCCAGAATATAGTCCACGGAAAACGAACCGGAGGCTTCATATCGAATCCATTTTTACTCGATATCCCACTCCTCGAATGGTTTCAATATTATCGCTCCAGGCTCCCAGTTTTTTTCTCAAACCAAAAACATGAGTATCGATGGTGCGCCCGGTTACATTGATCCCTTCACCCTGTATGTTTTCAATAAGCTGATCGCGAGTCAGAACTCGCCCCTGACTCTCAAGCATTGTTGTTAACAACTTGAACTCAGAGGGAGTTAAATGCAATGGCTCGTCGCCGACTTTAACTTCGTAGGATTTAAGATTTACAACAAGTTTTCCAACAGATATTCGATCTGAATTTTTGGGCTCAGCTTGGACGCTGACGTTTCGTCTCAAGAGCGCACGAACTCGTGCCATAAAAATATTTGGGTCAAATGGCTTCGTGATATAATCATCGGCACCTTTTTCAAGTCCACTTACTATCTCTGAAGGTTCTGTTTTTGCAGTCACCATCAAAATACTTGGGCTCTCACCACTCTTTTTGAGTGCCTCAAGCAGCTCAAAACCACTCATTCCTGGGAGCATCCAGTCTAAAACAATCAAGCTGTAATTATTTTTACTGAGCTGACTTTGAGCTTCTTCTGCCGAAGCACATTCAGTCACCTTAAACCCTTGCCTCAGCAAATGTAAGGCTATGAGCTCGCGAATCTCCCGCTCATCTTCTACAACCAAAATATTTGTTTTAGGGTCTAGTGAACTTCCCACCATGTCTAACATCCTTACCTGTAAATGCAAAAATAACATCTTCGGCAATATTCGTTGCGTGGTCACCAAGGCGTTCTAAATTACGCGCAACCAAAATCAAGTCTAAACAGGCTTCAACATCCTGAGATGAAGTTTTCATATGGCTCAATTGGTCTTTAAAGACCTTATTTTTCAAACAGTCAACTTCGTCGTCCATGAGTAAAATACGCTTCGCAAGTTCAACGTCGCCGCGAACAAAACAATCGAGAGATTCCTTGACCATCGAGCGAGCCACCTCTGACATTTTGCTAATATCAGCGAGCGTGTTCAAAGGCTTCCGAGCTAAATAATCTTTACCCGTATGTGCGATGTTGACACATTGGTCTCCCATACGCTCAAGGTCTGTATTGATCTTTACGATAGATAAAATCAATCGGAGATCTTTGGCAACAGGTCCTTGCTTTGCAAGCAAAGCTAAGCAAGCGTTGTCGACTGCAATGTGCCCTTCATTTATTTTCTTTTCAATTTCATGAACTAAGTTAAAACTCTCTGAATTGCGAGAAATCAAGGCAACCGTGGCCTCACTCAGAGCTCTCTCGACGTGACCGCCCATAACTAAAATTAGCCTTTTGAGCTCGTCTAACTGGGCATCAATTGTTCTTTCCACTATGGCTCCTGTTCCTTTATTTACTACTTAAGTTGAACTTAAAATGCAAATGACAAATGCTAACTTAAAACCCTAACAATATCCTAACAATTCCTTCAAAAACTAACTTGCGTTGCAAAAACAAACTGACTTGCATCCCTAGGCGAAGCCATAAATTGCTCACTGTAATGAGTGTACTCGTAAGAAAGCGCTAAAAAAATATCCTCAGCAAGATTATGAGAAAATCCACCAGTCCAGTCCTGCAAAGTTTTCTGAGAGTCCTCCTTGATGGGATTTAGCCAGTCGCCCCTAACAAACACCTGCCACTTGTCACTAACAACGATTTTAGCCAGCAAGCTGACTCCCTGCCCAGCAACATTGTTCCCATTTAGAGCAGCAGCGTCAACTCCACCTCCGAGCTTAAGAGCCGTGATGGCTTCCGCTGGATCTTGGGTCACGAAATATTCTAACGCAAAAAGACCAGACTCTGTCTGATAACCAATTTGACTCGCCAATCGCCTCTTCTCGTTGATTTTTTCATCATAGTGATCGTAATAACCCTGTGTAATGTTGAGGAGAGCATACAGGGGGGCCATCTTGTTGAGATTTATAACCAACTGAACTTGCTTCCGGGCCCCCACCTCATCGCTCTCTAGCCCCTCTCCATTAGAAAAAATAATTCCCCAAGTACCCAGTTCGGCAGAAAGTCCCGCCTGATACATCAAGCCAAGGTCAGACCAGGACATATAGCCGTACTTAAGGAGGGGCAAAAAACTTGGCAAGCCCCAGATGTCAAATCCCCAGTGTTCCTTTTGAGCCTCAATCCAGTAATTCGGAACTAATCCATACCGAATCTCTGAAGCCGCAGCTAGCGGACTTACCAAGCTTAGATAGGCTTCCTTCAACTGAGTATCGTATCGTTTTGAACCTGAATCTCTACGCTCTGCAGACTCTAACTGAAAAAATAACTCATTGTTTTCACGGAGCGGCACTTCAACATCTAACCTAAGAGAAGGAATACTAAAAGCCAAGGTTCCCTGATCGCGCGTCGGTAATTGGTAAAGAGTTGCCGCCAAATTCAACTCTCCACTAATATCGATTTCGGACGCGCCAACAACACCCCCGCCTACGCCGAGAAAGGTCATCAAAAATAAATGAAATTTGATTTTTTTCATAAATCAAATGCTGACACCGATTAGTCTCTGTCGCAAGATATTCATATGTTATCAAGATTTTCCTCTATAGATATTGGCTCAAATGCGATCCGCATGATCGTTGGAGAGACTCAAAACTCAAACCTCAGGGTTCTGAAAAAGCTACGTGCCCCCATTCGACTTGGACGTGATGTCTTTCTAAGCACCGAAATTTCAAAACAAAATATCGATGAAACCGTGGACGCCTTCAAAACCTTCGCCAAAACCAATCGCGAATACAACGTTGTTCGCTGCAGAGCTGTCGCAACCAGCGCCGTTCGTGAGGCAAAAAACAGAGATCTTCTTATAAAAAAAGTTTTTGCAGAGACTAAAATTCCCATCGAAGTGATAGATGGAGTCGAAGAAGCCCGACTTGTCCACAACGCCATCCGAAGAGAAATTGATCTCGAAAAAAAATGCATTCTCTCCATAGACATCGGAGGTGGAAGCGTCGAAATT
Organism: Pseudobdellovibrionaceae bacterium; assembly: GCA_016719575.1. Classification (GTDB taxonomy): domain Bacteria; phylum Bdellovibrionota; class Bdellovibrionia; order Bdellovibrionales; family Bdellovibrionaceae; genus JACMRP01. The sequence goes on from JADJYV010000013.1 coordinate 670,519, forward strand.
ACCTTTTCAGAAAATGGCATGATGAGTGCGACCGAAAGCTTTCCTATGGGCACCGTTCGGATTCTCGACCAAATGACAAAAAGAAAGCTCTCTGAAAATCAATTAAACGTCATCCTTGGTGAATTTGTCGTTCCCCTCACGAATTACTTAGACTCTCATGTTCACTCCGCACCCCTTCATTTTGCCGTGGGAACTGGGGGAAATTTGGAATGCATGGCCCAGCTCAAGACCAAAATGCTAAAAAAGACGCCAGCAACCTATCTAAGCCTTAGAGAACTCAGAGAGATAGCCGACAGATTAAGTGTCATGACTTATAAAGAGCGAATCGAAAAATTGGGATTGCGAGCCGACCGTTCAGACGTTATTCTGCCTGCAACGCTTTTGGTGCAAACTATTTTACGTCAAGCGCGAATCGAAAAAATTTTTATTCCTAATGTGGGCCTTCGCGATGGATTGCTTTGGTCCACAGCAGGGCTTAGTTAAAAACTCAACCTAGAATTTGATGTGGCTGTAGTAGCCACGTGAGCCGAGCGGTCCCCGCGGCGATGTTTTTAAAACTCGCAACCTTAAGGCATAAAACTCCGCCCTTTTTAAGCTCTAGAATCGGTTCCACTTCGCCAGTTATCAGAAAAGTTGCAAAGACACTTAGCTGCGGCTCGTGCCCCACAACTATAATACGCTGATGTTGGTCTGCATGAGCGCGCAGCCATCGCTTAAAGGCCTGAGGTGGACTTGATGGTACCAACTCCGCTGCCTCAACAACTTTTGTGTCGAAAAAAATTTGCGACACCACTTCGGCTGTTTGACGAGCGCGCACAAAGGGACTTGAGACAATCAAATCCGCGTGCTCAAACCACTCAGTCAGTTGTATTGAAATTTTCTGAATTTTCTTTCGTCCCTTCAAGGTCAGTGGACGCAAATGATCTTCAAGATTTTTTTTTGCAAAAACCTGGCGTTCTTCGGCGATTCCATGCCTCATCAAAATCAAATCCATTTCTACCTCACATCAACCACCCATTAAGATTCCGTGGGTGGGTTTTGCTCCTCAATCGTCTTGATTCGCTGCTTAGTCAGTTGCATCAGCACGTGATGAACCCCAGGGTCACCGTTTGATTTCTTTTGTTGATAATCTCCATCGGCAGTCATTTGCCAAGTTTGCCGCTGATCTTTTAAATAAAGCTGCAAAATCTCCCATGCCTTTTCACGAAGTCCTCGATCCAAAATTGGCACCACGGCCTCAACTCGCGCGTGAAGATTTCGATACATCCAATCTGCCGAACCCAAATAAAACTCACCGTCCAATGGATCCTGGGCGCCGTTGCGAAAATAGAAAATACGAGAGTGTTCTAGAAAACGGCCGATGATTGAACTGACTCGAACTTTTTCGCTCAAACCGGGAACGCGCGGACGCAAGCAACAAAAACCGCGAACCAATAAGTCGACTTCTGTTCCTTTTTGAGAAGCATGATAGAGGGCGACCGCAATATCGTTTTCTTCCATATTGTTAAATTTGGCGATAATTTGCGAAGGTCGGCCTGCCTTCGCATGGTCTCCTTCTCTTTCGATCATTGCCTTAAAACGCGGAAACATATTAACGGGTGCAACCAACAATCGATCATAGGTACTCTTCAATGAACGCCCCGTTAAAAAATGAAAAAATTCAACAATCTCACTTGTCAATTCCTCACGAGCCGTAAACAAACCTAAATCAGTATAAAACCGCGAGGTTCCCACATTGTAATTTCCAGTACCTATATGGGCATAACACCTCAATCCCTCTGTTTCTTGTCGAACGATCAAGCTTGTCTTAGCATGAGTCTTCAGGCCAACGACGCCATAGACGACGTGAACCCCGGCATTTTCGAGCTCCTGCGCCCAATAAATATTTCTCTCCTCGTCGAAACGAGCTTTCAATTCTACCAAACAGACAACCTGTTTTCCTGATTCCGCCGCACGAATTAAAGCCCGAATAAATGGAGAATTGTCGCCAGTCCGGTAAAGAGTCATCTTGATTGCCAAAACTTTGGGATCCTCAGAGGCCAAGCGAATAAACTTTTCGACGGTAGCAGAAAAACTTTCATAAGGATGATGCAGCAAGTGGTCCTGATCCTTTATCGCTCCAAAAAAACTATGAGCGTCGTCCACGGCCAAAGCCAGGGGTACAACGGGCGTCCAAGGCTCATACTTCAAACGAGGAAGATTCAATTCATACAACATATTGAGGTCAGAATAATCAAGCTCTCCGCGAAGTTCGTAAATATATTCTTCGCTTAAGTCCAATTCTTCCATTAAAAATCGTATCATCCAAGGATCAGGGTTAGGTCCATGCTCAAGACGGACAACTTCAGCAAATCGCCTTTGTCGAAGTTCCTCTTCAATCATCTCAAGCAGGTCTTCGGTATCATCCTGATCATGTTCAGAATCCGCATTTCGAGTCAGTCGAAAGGCCATGGCACCAATAACTTGCATCGAGGGAAACAAGTCCATCAGGTTTTCTCTAATAACTTCAACAAGACTGATAAATCTAAAATCTGAGGATTCTGGATTCGCACGTATCCACTGAGGCAAAACCTTCGGAATCTTAACGCGAGCAAAAAGCTTCTCTTCACGATCCGGATGTTTCAAAGTCACACCGAGAGAGGTTGAGAGATTTGAAATAAATGGAAAAGGATGTCCTGGATCTACCGATAATGGAGTTAAAACCGGAAAAACATTTTTTTGGTAATATTTTTTAACTTGCTCTCGCTCTCGGGAGGACAAATCCTTCCACTTTACTAGGAAAATCCCATTTTCGCCGAGGGCTGGCTTCAAAATCTTTTCAAAACAGCGATCTTGCTCATGAATCATCGGGATAACCGCCTGACGAATCGAAGCCAACTGCTGAGAAGGAGTCTGTCCATCTGCGCTTTTAGGAGATATCCCATAAGCGACCTGCCGCTTAAGCCCCCCGACTCGCTTCATAAAAAACTCATCCATATTTGACGATGAAATGCTCAAAAAGCGCAAACGCTCAAGCAAGGGGTTGCGAGCGTCCTCCGCTTCAAACAAAACCCGGCGATTAAACCTCAGCCAACCAATTTCGCGATTTGTGAATAGCGCCTCTGATGACAAGGGGTGCTCGACAACACTTGGCTTTTTTGGCTTTCTCTTTTTACTTGTCGTTTTTTTGCTGCTTGTGGGCTTTGGGCCGTTCATCCTTGACACCTCATCCTGGTATTTCACAATAAAGGCGCCCATTTGGCAATACAGCAGAGGTCAACAACATGCAGAATAAACTCAATCGCCTCCCGAAGGAACTCAATCTTGTTAAAAACCTAAAGAAAGTCCTGAAGCGACATCACCCGCGAACAGTCGTTCCCCTCGGCGACGATGCTTTTGTCTTTAAGAGTTTTTCTGAAAAGACAGTCGTCGCTCAAGATCTTCTGATTGAAGACGTCCACTTTAAGCGATCCTATTCAAACTCCGCTGACCTCGGACATAAATCATTAGCGGTCAACCTCAGCGACTTTGCTGCAATGGGAGCAAAACCCCATTTCGTACATGTCTCATTGGCACTTCCAAACGACATTTCTGAAGATTGGCTTCTGAGTTATTACTCAGGAATGACGAGCCTTGCTGACTCGTACCAGGTTGAAGTGGTTGGCGGAGATTTGAGCCTCAGCCCTGGCCCCATTATGATCGACGTCAATGTCATTGGCGAGGTGGCCCACCCGATCACCCGCCATGGCGCGCAGGATGGCGATTGGCTTGCAGTCACAGGGTCGCTCGGAACTTCTCACGCCGGGATGCTTGCACTTCAGAAAGAATTATATATTTACGCTGAGGCCACGCAAAAACACCTGCGGCCCAATCCGCGCCTCGATGTCGCCGCAATTTTAAACAAGCACAATCTCAACACGGAGACCGTCCACGCAATGATGGATTGCAGTGACGGCCTCGTTAACGATCTTTTCCATTTGACCCGCGAATTCGAACTCGGAGTAGAACTCACTGAGGCAGAAATTCCCATTTCGAGCGATGCTCGCCATCTCGCTGCAAGCTTAAAGCAGTCACCAATTGATTGGGCCCTGTGGGGGGGCGAAGATTATGAGTTGCTTTTAGCAATACCACCCAACAAAAAAGACGAACTGAAGTATATTTTTGAAAACGCCAATCTTGACCTCCTCTTCATCGGGAAGTTCAACACCACTGGCTCGCTCGCACTACAAAAAATCGATGGTTCACTTGAAAGCATCAAGGAATTTCAGGGCTGGAGTCACTTTCGCGAGTAAACCTATTTACTGGTTGCGGGGACGGCTTCATAAGTCTGCGATCTTTTCGCATTTGAAGGACTGCATCCTGAAGGAATAATCATCGCTGATCTTATAAAGGATGAGAGCACCTCTTAAAGGACATCGTTTTGTTCGTATTGAGATGCCCTTTACCGATCCACCTCCGGCACCGTCTCAAAACGAGATCTAAAGCCCCAACGAATCTTTTACTAAGGTCGAGTTGAAAAAAAGCCGATACACTAAGTATATGAATCAGAACCTCGCCCGCTACCATGCCCGCTCTCCCAGATACATTCTCAACACCGAGGACGACTCTTTGATTCGAGTCGCCGGACCTCGGCAAATTCCTTGGGAAGAAGGTACTGAAATAAAAAATGTTTCTTTGACGGGTTTGGCCTTTACCGCTCCGGAAGACCTTTGCCCCGTCTTGGGTGAAATTATAAAAATACAATTTTTAGCCCCTGGCGCAAAACAGATGGCAAGTCATGCAATCGTTACCCGTCTCGACAGCGTTGATAATCATCAAATTCTCGTCGGACTTCACTTTTACAAAATGGAGATGGGCCACCGAGTGACTTTAGCGCAAGGCCTCGCAAGAAAGCTAAAAGATATTTCTGATAGAGAAAAAATAATCAGCCTTCAAGATGGCAAGACGAACTTCTCACTCACTGAAAGCTTTCCTCAATTGATTTTGATGCTCAACTACCTCGTGTTGTGGGGAATGGCCATGCAGCTATTCACCCGCAACAACTGGATTCAACTGCTCTCTTCTTGGCTTCCTTAGTAGATCTCTAAATTTTCGTTGCCAATAGATTTGAATGCCTCTTTTACTTTTAAACGATTCTGATCACGGGTCCTGAATCTATCTAAGACAACGTAAACACAAGGCACAACATAAAGCGTGAGGATTGTCGAAACCAAAACTCCCCCGATGATTGTCACGGCCATTGGTCGATAGACCTCTGCCCCCGCTCCGAGTGCTAAGGCCGAAGGAATCGCTGCCGCAATCGTAGCAATTGAAGTCATAATGATCGGTCGCAATCGAATGGGACAAGCCTCTATCAGAGCGGACATCGCATCAGTGTTGCCCCTGTCACGCATAGTATTTGTAAATTCCACCAAAAGAATCGAATTCTTTTTCACGATCCCCATCAACAGCAAGACTCCAATGAAGCTGTAAATATTTAAACTTTGCCCCGTCGCTATGAGAGCAAACAAAGCGCCGCTGATACTAAATGGCAAGGCCATTAAAATAGTCACAGGATCTAAGAAGGAGTTGAACTGGCTCGCAAGCACCATGTACGCCACGATGATTCCTAACACCAATGCAAAAATCAAACCTTTAAATGAATCCTGAAAGGCCATTGAGTTTCCGGAAGCTCCCAAAAAGTATCCTTGCTTCAAAACCTCTTTCGCCTTTGTTTGCACAAATTGCATTGCCTCCTGCTGAGAGGCGCCAGGAATCAAGTTGGCAGTCACCGTGATCGAACGCTGACGATTAACCCGAGTAATCTTTTGAAGACTTGGCCGAATATCAATATTAACAACTCTCTCCAAGGGGATAAGATTGCTCTGCGTATTGCCAACCAAAATCTTTTTCACATTTTCAACATCGCTTATACTCGTCGGAAGTTGGACTCGAATATCATAACGATGTCCTCCATCCGGAAATTGTCCAACACGAGTTCCACCAATCATTGCATTGACTGTCTGACCGATTGCCGAAATGCTAATGCCATGTTGTGCTGCCTTTCTGCGATCTGGATTGATTTGCACCTCTGGCATGCCCAACAAATAATCCGAATCAATGTCCGTTAACTTGCCAGTCTCTTTCATCAACTCCATGATTTTTTTGCTCTCCGCATAGAGCTCATCCCACTCGGGTCCCTGAACTGTGAACTCAACCGGAAACCCACGCCCTGAAGAAAATCCTCGAGCCGATAGATCTTGCATGATTGCTTTTACGTCTTGGAATTTCGCAAGAGCGGTTCGAGCAAAAGACATAAACTCTTGTTGCGTCAATTCACGCCCTTTCTTCGGATCCACGCCCCTTTGACCCTTGTCTTTCATAGTGACAAATAAAATTGAAGTGTTGGAGTCCGCTCCTCCACTAAATCCGCCGACTGCCGAGAAGACTTGCTTGACCTCTGGACGCCCTCGAAACCACTCTTCGACTTTTAAAGTCTGCTGATCTGTGTATGCTATCGACGTGCCTACGGGCAATTGAACGCGGACCATAAATAAACTCATATCCTGAGTCGGCGTGAATTCTTTATTAACGAATTTTACCAAATAAAAAGATCCTACAAAAAACGCGACACTAACTACGAGAACCAAAATTCTATATCTCAAGGCCCAAACAAGCGTTTTTTCATAGAATCTGCGCATGAAGTCCATTAACGAATCAAACATTCTACCGATGCGAGAAGTTCGCTCCCCCGCATGCACCAAGGTTGAACTGCGCATAGGAGTGATAGTTAAGGACTCAATCAGTGACAAAAAGACCGCGAGAGAAATTGTTACACCAAATTGTAAGAAGTACTTTCCGATAACTCCCTTCATAAAGGCAACCGGTAAAAAAATTGCAATAACAGCTACCGAAGCAGACATCGCCGCAAAGGCGATCTCTCGCGAACCCAGAATCGCTGACTCAATTCTGCCAAGTTTCTTTTCTTGGTAGCGAAAAATATTTTCTAACACCATGATCGCGTCATCAACAACGATTCCAATCGCCAAAGTCAATCCCAACAGCGTGAATGTATTCAGCGTGAAACCAAAGAAATAGAGTCCAATAAAGGCGCCCATAATCGAAGTTGGAATTGAGAGCAAGACATTGAATGTCGCAGACCAACTCCCTAAAAACATCCAGCAAACTACGGAGGTTAAAATTATGGCCAGTACCAAGTGCTTGTTCATTTCTTGAACAGACTGTTCAATGAAACGCGAGTTATCAAAATTTACATGCAGGGCCATCCCCTTTGGTAAATCACCGCGGATCTCTTCCATTTTTGCTTTGACGGCTCTTGCCACTTCAACAGCATTTGAACCCCGCTGTTTTTGGATACCGAGTCCCAATGCCATTTGCCCATTAAAACGCGCACGATTTTTGACGTTGGCTAGGCCCTGTTCTATTTTGGCCACTTGATTTAGTTGAACTATATTGGTGGGGTCGGCCACGCGTCCACCGGATCTCTGAGAAATAACCAGACGGCCAAAGTCTTCTAAAGTTCGCGCTTCCCCCATAGTGCGAACATTGTAAACTTTTTTCTGCTCATCAATTTGACCACCCGGCGTTTCTTTGTGTTCGTTAATGACGGCATTCATGATGTCATTAACGGAGATATTGTAACGAGGCAAAGTCTCGGGACGAATCCAAACATTCACCGTTGGGTCAGTGTAACCGCCGATATTGACATTTCCGACCCCTGGAATAGTCGTGAATCGATCTTGAAGATAATCCCGCACATACTTCATCATAAACAAAGGGTCATCTTTGTCATAAGTCAGCGCCAACCAAACAATGGGCTGATCATCGGGATTTGATTTCGTGTAAGTTGGCGGAGCCATGTCTTTGGGAAGAATTTTCTGAATCTGAGAGACCTTTGTTTGCACCTCCTGGAGGGCTGCATCAATATTTTTGCCGAGATCGAATTCTATGGTGATATTGGCGCTGCCATTTTTGCTTGAAGACTTAAGGCTCTTAATCCCCTCAACTGTCATTAAAACGTTCTCAATGGGATCAACAACTGTGCTTTCCATAACTTCGGGGGCGGCACCCTCAAGACTGAGAGAAACCGTGAGCACTGGAAAATCGGCATCTGGCAGCTGGCTGACTCCAAGTCTTGAAAAGGAAATCCCGCCAAAAATAATCAATCCCGCCATAAGCATCCATGCAAATACGGGATTTCTTATCGACATGTCTGAAATTCTCATAAGTGTCCTTTAGTAAAAGGCTTTTTGAAATCCTAAACCGGCACTGGCAGAACTATCAATGTTATCTTTTCATACCACCGAAGAGAGAAGCCTAGAGACCTCCCCTAAGGTTGACATCGGACCTGGCCAGGACTATCAGTGAGATCATGCATATGCTGAATTTTACCCGCATTTCTTGTTTTATGACTCAGGGCTTTTTTGTCCTTTTTTTAACGGCGTGCACCTCTCCAACCTCTGTACCTCTTAATCCGCCAGCCCCACCGGGACCAGAAGCCCCGACCTCTCCCGATGAGCCTCCAGAAAAGCCCATTCCCCCTTCTCCTCCTCCTGTACCTCCCCCCTCAACTCAGCCATCTCCGGCTCAGGAAAAAGTAGCTCGTATCTATTGTTTGGACCAGCCTTCGCGCAACTCCATGCTAAACACTCTCCGTTCTGATGTCGTCGAAGGCTATCCAATGCCGGGCATCCGTTTTTTCTCTGCTAAGGGTGAACGGGCGTTGGATATTAAGGCACCGATTCCCCTGACAAGCGATGGGCGTGACTCAAGTTTGTTAGTAAAAGCACAGGTTGGCAGTATGAGTGCTCCTTGGGCCTTTTACCTCGCGAATGTAGATCTGCTTAAACAGGATGGGGTGCTAGACTTACTTTCTAAATATTCTGACGAGCCAAATCAGTTCGCCTACAATCAATTGAATCTTCCCATCAAGATGGCTGATGCAAACCTGAGTCGCAATGCTATTGTCTATCCTGACAATATCGGAAACTATGTCTTTCAAAGCTCCAGCACGAAGGATAAAAGCTCCTTGCCATTTCGCGCGACCACAAGCTCCAATCCTCGTTTTATTCGCGATACGTGGGTCGTTTTCGATCAGAGTTCTCAAGGCGAGAGTTTAACCCAAAAATTCTACTCTCTCAAAAGTGGCAAAACGACAAGCCTGCCATCTCCCGCAAGAAGCCGTTACCATCAGCTCTTCGGATATGTGACTCCCCAAGGTGCCTTTTACTGGATTGAAGGTCATCCGGGTGAGCGCTGGAAACTAATGGTTTTCAGCAGTGGTCGCACTAGAGAAATTGGATCGCTGACAGGCGACGTTAACAATTTGCGCCTCCCTTTTGTGATCTTTGAAAAAGATCAAACTGTTTATGTTGCTTACATCGAAGAAAATATCAGCATCAACGATCGTGGGCAGTTTTATGCCAAAACAGGTCTTCTACATTTAATTAAAATTTCCGCTGATTTTAAAATGGCGAATCATAAAACCGTCGAATACTCAGAAGCCTTAAAAGACATGATTGAGATTAATAAAACCCAGCAACCAACGCCTGTGCTTTTGCGCTCACTGTTCTTTGAACCACAGTCAAGCCAGCTTTATGCCTCAATCGTCGTTCAAGGTGGTTTAGCCAGCTACAACCTTACGAACAGCGCCTGGTCAATTCATGCCTCCATTTTTTCTGGGTGCCTAACTCCAGGATGGGGACTGGAGAATACAAATGAATAAATTTAGTTGCTCTATTTTTCTCATCGTCCTTATCGCAACACCGGCCTTCGCTGAGATTTCCCCCCGCGAGTTAGCCATTAGGGAAAACTCCTCTATAGACCAGAAGGCTTACAAAAAAACAATTCAAGCTTCAGAAGCCCAACAGGCCAATGTTCAAAGTTTTTTAAAATTACAAGATCCCGCCCCAGAATTGCGACGTCGCGCTTGGCTTTGGACGTTTGCTCTAAAACTACAGAGTTTCAAACCTCTTGGCACGGGACGAGTGTCGAACGCAACTTTTTCTCTCGAAGACTATGGACCAAGTCTCATGCCGTCGTTGGAATTTGGCTTTTTATCAAAGCCCCTTCTCAAACAAAGTTTTTCTTGGTTCACAGGACTAGCAACCCACGTCGGATATATGACGCAAAAGACTCAGTTGGTAACCCCTAGCGGATACAGCTTTGATAACGCGCACTTGAATTCGGGGCTCTTAAGCCTCATCTGGAGCAATCGATTTAATATTGTACAATCTCCGTCCTGGAGTGTTCTGGCAAATCCCGAATTCGGGGTGGTGAACTATACACAAACCGCTACCAAAAGCACTCTTGCAAACTTCACGCAACAAAGCACATTTTGGGGTCTCGGCCTTGGCGTTGAGTACGCCCTCTCCAAAAAATGGGGACTTGTCGGACTTTATAGCTACCGACAACGAGACTCTGTACGCAGCTCTGCGACTGATTTACAGAAGAGCAATTTTGAAATTGGAACCTCTGTCATATGGTAAAATGGGCCTCCTCTCTCATTCTCGGCATCAACTTAATTGCAGCTTCCTGCTGGTCCTACCCAGCAGACCTCTCTTGCCAGCCAAATATAACTCTATCTCAAAAAGACGTTTCGGAGCTGGTCCTTAAACAAGGCAGAAAAACTCAAGAGGCCAATCTTCAGAGCCAAGCCCTTCGATTGGAGCTTGTAAAAATACAGTCTGCTTACCAGTGGAATTTAACGATGACCAGTGGTTACCTCTTTGATAAGTCGGCAAACTTCTCAACAAGTAGCTACGACAAACAAGAAACTCTGGTTTCAAACTTATTGCTTTCGAAAAACTTTACAACCGGAACCCTGGCCGGTGTCGAATACAAGAGAACTTCGTTTAAAGGGGAACTCAATAGCACCGGATCAACCCTCGGTTCTCGCAGTCTCCAGACTCAAGATCTTTTGGGGCTGAACGTGGAACAAAATATCTGGGCTAATGCCTTTGGCTACGCGGATCGCAGAAATGTCGAAAGCGCAGAGCTAGCTTACAAAGCTAAATCCGTGTTAAGAACTAACGAACTAGAAAACATCGTTTTAGAAACCATCCGCCTTTTCTGGAAAACCTACGTCTCTGAACGCAACTTTAGCGAAGCAATGGCCTCTCGCGATCGTTCAAAAAAATTAGTAGATGCCGTCAAAAAGAAAAGCGGCTTTGGATATGCAAATCCCGGCGAGCTCTCTCAGGCCCAGGCGGACTATGAAGGCCGAGTTCAGGACGTTAAGAACACGTCAACCGCCTACTTAGAAAATATCGACGCCTTGAATACAGCCTTGAATCTGCCTCAGAACTGCGAGATCAAATTTGCTATTTCTGAAATTATTCCTTCAATCCCTCAGCTGCCCGAGAAGTCCGTTGAAGATCTTCGCCAAATTAAGTCCCAAAGGCTCAGTGTGAGCGCCGCGCAAAATGCCTACGAGTCTTCTCAGTCTACAGATGACGTCTCCGTAAAGCTCGTTGGCAAAATTTACACCTACGGCGTAGACCAAGAGGCCAGCGGCGCTTACAACAATATGGTTTCTGGATCCCACCCGCAATACTACGCTGGGGTTAAAGTCGAAGCCGCTTTCGGGGCAGATCTTGCAGTCGAAAACCGCCTGAATAAAAAATATTTGCGCGACATCGAACAAATTCGGCTCTCCCGAATGACACAAGAAACATCTGATTTATTACTGCAATCTCAACGCAAAGCACAGGCTGCGTATTCTGCCGTACTAAGTGCGACAGAGCAGAAAAAATTTCGAGAAAAAGCCCTCAAAGAACTGAATCGAAGTTTTGGCCAGGGCCGCACAGACATCAGTATCTATATTGATGCCATGAACAAATTCTCGGTATCCGAAATTCAGTACAGTCAAGCTATTGGAAATTATCAAACGGCTCTCAATGAATGGGCCGCGGCACGTGACGAGTTAATTCCGATGTCACCAGAGGATCAATAAATATGAAAACTTTTAATTTATTAGCTCTTTTATTTATATTAGTGACCGCCGTTTCCTGCTCATTTGATGTAAATTCAAGTGTTGACGATAAACGCGAAGCAAACGACAACGCTTATTTGAATGAAAAATTCAGCCGGATCACCGGTCGATATCAAGGAACAGTGTCTGCCTCTGATGGCGATCAAAAGGCCGACCTCACGCTTTATGTTATTTCTGTCCCAAATGGAAAAAACAGCCGTGGAGAAGCTATATTTAAGCCCGAACTCCGCGCATACTATCGCCGCACAGATACCATCACCACAGACTTAATTCTGGAAGCTCGCTACTTCGACTCGCAGGTTCCGGCGATTCTTTCGATCTCTAATTTTAGCGGCCAGGCATCAACGCCACAAACTATTAGCGCTACCTTCACGGTTGAGGGTGCGACCCTCAAAGGCACTGTTAGCACTGGTGCCGGGCTCTTAGGGCCCGCTTCATTTGTACTTACGGACCGCAATGCTTCTGGACCCGCTCAAAATGATATTGACGACGAAAACGCTCGTCGCGAAGCCCTCTTCGCTCCCGTTCTTGGCTCGTATTATGGCACCGTCCTTCCTGACAATCAGAAGGAAACTCCTCCGTTTGGTGTGAGCATGCGTTTGTTTGTTGATAAAAGAAAAGATGCGAACGACAACTACCTTTCAATCCTAAGAGGTCGCCTCCATCGTGATGACACGATTGGCGATGGTTCTGATCTTTTTATGGATATCGATTTCTCTCCAGATAAAAACCCGCCAAAAATTACATTGTCCGTCACTGGTTGGGTCAAAGATAAACCCAGCGCCTTTCCCAACTACATCTTCGTCGGCACCATAAAAGATGGCACGATTTCGACGATTTTTACTGGCAATGGATACAATGGCAAAGCCAAGCTCCTAAGACGTTAGAGAGTGAGCTCACTCACTCTTAACAATTTCTGCAGCGACTTTTTCGAGCTCAGCCCAACGAGCATACAAACGGTCAATTTCAGATCGCAATCCATTGATCGTCTGATACAGCTCTTGCACTTTTTCAGGGCTGCTAACGACTTCGGGCAAGGCAGACATTTTCTCTGAACTTGAAAGCTCCTCTTCAAGTTCCAAAATCTTTGCTTCCATTCCTTCAAGTTCGTTCTTGAGCTTAAATGACATTCGCTGAGGGCGCTTTGTTGATTTTTCTGAGTCGTTATTTTTTACAAAAGAGGGCTCTTCTTGAGAGCTCTCTCCTGCAAACCACGCTTCCTCCCATTGAAGATAACCAACAAAACGTTCGAGTTTCTTTTTTGTTCCCTCTTTGCGAGGAAAACCTAAAATATCAGTCGCAACCTGATCCATAAAATATCGATCGTGTGTCACCAAAATCACTGCGCCATTGAAGTTCTGAATCGCATCGCTAAGCACTTCAAGAGTTGCTGTGTCCAAATCATTTGTCGGTTCATCAAGCACCAAAACCGATGCGTCCTGAAGCATCAATTGGGCCAAACGAAGACGGCTCTGCTCTCCCCCTGACAAACGAGAAACTGGAAGATCCATCTGCTGACGCGAAAATAAAAATCTTTCCAAATAGCTTCTGCCAAATACGTACTGCCCCTGAAAAAAAACATAATCTCCATCAGGGCAAACATTTTTAAGAACTGTCTTCTGCATGTCCAGGCCTTCGCGGGTCTGTTCAAAGTAAGAAACCTTCACTTTGTCCGACAAGAACACCGTGCCCATATCTGGCTGCTCGTAGCCCAACATGATTTTAATCAAAGTGCTTTTTCCCGTTCCATTTTCACCAAGAAGGGCAAGTCTCGTTTTTGGTGTAATCAAATACGTAAAATCCTCAAAGAGAATCCGGCCATTAAAACTTTTGGAGAGATTTTTTACCTCAATTAATTTCTGCGGATTTCTCTCGGCATCGCCAAAGGAAATATTTGCGGTCCTCGAACGATTCTTTTCTGTTAAGTTTTCAACGTCTTCCTTGAGATCGCCCGCACGATTGATGCGGGCCTTTTGTTTGGCAAGGCGAGCGATAGCTCCTCGACGAAGCCACTCTGTCTCTCGTCGAAGAGTATTTTTAAGTGTGTGCTCGAGTTTGGCCTGGGCTGCCAACAATTGTTCTTTCGTCTCAAGGTACTGTACATAATCTCCGCTAACAGAAAATAAATTATTTGGATTGCGCGGATCCAGATCAAAAACTTTATTCACAACCCGCTGCAAAAACAGACGATCGTGAGTCACCATCAAAAAAGCAAATGACGCACGCTGAAGAAAATCTTCGAGCCACAGAATACTAACCACGTCCAAGTGATTGGTTGGCTCATCCAACAATAAAAGCTCAGGGGAAAGCACCAGTTCTCGGGCAAGCGCAACTCTCTTTTGCCAGCCACCACTGAGTTTTGACACAAGAAAGTCTTCCCCGAACTGATTGAGATCCAGACGAGCCATCCACTCATAGGCAGGAGCGATGGCTTCGTGTTCATCCGGGGCCTTACTTAACAAAGCTTCCATAATAGTCTGTCCAGGGGGGAACTCTGGAGTCTGAGGCAAAAAGCCAATTTTTAAACCTTTTTTTGCTGTCACTTTGCCGTCATCCGGCTGACTCACTCCTGCGAGAATTTTCATCAGGGTCGACTTGCCGGCACCATTAGGCCCGACAAGGCCCGCTTTATCGCCCTCTTCGAGACCGAAACTGACTCCGGAAAAAAGAGTCTTCCCCGCAAAGGACTTTTCTAATTGATATGTATTAATTAACAGTGCCATGAAAATTTCGTGCTTTCATTTTCGTCTTGAGTTTTTTTAAGTTTTTCTAAAAAATCTTCTCGCTTAATATACTTACCACCAAAGCTTTCTGTTACAGGCGTGATCATCTGGATATCCATCCATTGAATGCCCCAAGATTGCAAAAGCTGAATCAAATGGTAAAAGGCAAGCTTTGAAGCGTTTGGTGTTTTATAGAACATACTTTCGCCGCTGAACACTCCTTTTATGAAAACTCCGTAAATACCCCCGACAAGTTGTCGTTTATGCCAGATTTCCACGCTATGAGCATAGCCAGCTTTATGAAAGTCAATGTATGACTTGACCATAGCCGGAAGAATCCAAGTACCATTTTGACCTGGGCGAGGTTGATGCGCACACTCACGAATGACTTGAGAAAATGCCTTGTCGATCGTGATCTCAAATTCGGATTTATGCCGATTCAAAAACTTTTCAAAACTGCGCGGAACTCGAAAATCAGTGAACTCCAAAATTCCGCGCTTTTCTGGTGAAAACCACATCAAGGGATAGTCGGGATGTGGCCACGGAAAGACCCCCATACTGTAAGCAGTATAGAGCGTCCCCTCATCCAAGACGCCCCCCACCGCCAAAACACCTTCAATCATCGCATCTCGAGGATCAGGAAAGTCGATTGAAGATTGAAGACGCTTTTTCTGTACAATCATTATTGAGGCTCAGCAAAATCTAAGGTCAATACCTGGTCAAGAAGGGAGATTAATTCAAATCCATCCAACCCTAATGTCTCGATATCGTTCGAGAACGACGCCCCAACAACGGTCCAGTATTGTGGCCACTCATCGTAAAGTGACTGTGCCTCTATAGAGTAAGTATCTCCCCGGTCTCCCATTTTGATTATATTTTTCGGATTTTCGCGCAAAAGACGATGCAATCCCCTCAGTGGAATCATCAATGGACGAGTTCTTTGACCATCGTCAGAACTGAGACACGGCCCCCGCAGCACTATTGTTGGAATATTTCCGGAGTACGCGACCCCCTCGGCCTTTAAAGTCATCTCTAAGTGTGGATACTTTTCACAGACATAGACCTTCGCGCCACTCTGATTTCTTACCAAAAACTGCCCCCAAGTAAGCCCCACCTCATGGCCATCTCGAACGACTTGGAGACCGGAAACCATGGCGACCTTAAAGCCACGCATAAAGTCCTTGCTGGATAATTCAGTCAAATCAAAATTTCTATCGCCACTCACTGCACTACGGATCGTTCCCTCCAAAGAAGCCACTTGGCGTTTTTGTAAAAACAGAAGGTCAGAATAATACAGACCCCCACTTAAAACTAAAGCCAACACAATAAGTTTAAAATGTTTAAATTTTTTCACAAATCTCCTAATTGTATTCGCACTTCAGATGGGCTCGATCTTGTTCAGTTGGCAATTCGCGTTTTAGTAAATAATCCAGAATTTCAGTCATCACCGAAACCCCTGTGAGATGTTTGAGCCCTAATATATGCCCGAGCTCATGAACAAATAGACTCGTCAAATGCACCTCATTTGTCGACGACGGTTTATCGACATAAAAACTAAAATACTGGGCGTTGATACGAATATCCGCCTCAGTTAGTTGACTATTATACCAAGTCAATGAGGTTACAGCCTGAAGGGTTCGGTCGACCTCTCCCCATGTTTGTGATATTGAAATAGAATTGCGATAATCCCTTGCTGTCGTAAAAACCTGATTACTGCGTTCAAAAACAAACAAAGTTCGACCCACAGCCTCTTCCCACTTTTTTGCAGCCTCGCGCAACGAGGTCTCGTAGTCAGTTGTAAATTCTGAACCTAAGAAAATTTTAATGGGCAGGCTTTGCTTCCAAGACACCCTTTGACCAAAGCTATTCTGTACGAAACCACAGTCTTCTTCGGCGGCAGAAGCCAATTTGTTTTGTCCTTCATTTCCAGGCCCAAGCTTTGGCAGGCGATCACACGCCACCAAAATTCCAATAAATAGGCCCCAAACTAGCTTACTTCTCATCTGCTTATTCTAGATAAAAATGCCTGCAAAGATAAGGGGCGCTGGACTAAAGTCGGACGAATATCAATCCATCGTGAAATCTTTTCCCTTGCCGAACGCATCAGTATCTAGGAAATTGACCGACCGAACACTTTTTGGAGGTCTTATGTTGTCCACAATTTTGGTCTTTGCTTCGGCAGCATTTGCTCAAGATCTAAATTTCGACCAATATCGAAAGTTTTTGATGAATGGAAGTAAATCGTCGAAGGGATTCGCCATTCAAACAACCTGTACGAATAGCGCTGGGCAAACTTTTAAAATCGGCGAAAAAAACTATGATCTTTGCCTGACTGAAATCAGCAGCCAGTCGAAACATAAATCAACAACGCAAAATTCAACAACCACTATTCATATCGGCAACTGAGGAGAGACAAACATCGCAGTGACCACAAGGCCTAGCCGACCCCGTGTAACCAAAGTATTCATACACTTGCAAAAGTCGACACAACTCATTGCGAGTGGCAAAACGAACCATCTCATAAAGTTTTTGGTTTTGGTTTTTTAGCAGGGACTCAGAATTTTCACTGTCGAACATTTCTTGCGTCGGCTCTCGCACAGCCAAATACGGAAACGGAAGGTCCGCTGCCTCGACACAGTCCCACCGTTCAAGAATTCGAACTGCACTTTCAACACGAAAATCCCGGCGATTCTTAAAACTCATTTGGCCTCGAAGATAATCAAATCCCTCTTGATCAAGTGGACCTCGATTGTCCTTAATCAAATGGTAGACCTTAGCAATGAAGGACGGCTCGGGATGGGACCACTTTAAAAATTCTATTTGAATTGAAACATCGTCTTGATCATACAAAAGATGACATTGTGAAGTCTGACCATCTCTACCGGCCCTCCCTACTTCTTGATAATAGGACTCGAGGGACCCCGGCATTTCGGCATGTACTAACAACCGAACATTTTCTTTGTCAATACCGAGGCCAAAGGCAGGTGTGGCCACCATGAGGGGGCCGTCTCCAGTCACAAAACTTTTTAAATTTCGTCGCCGGTCCTTGCCTGGCAAATCCCCATGATAGATAAGATGATCAATCCCTAGACGGCGGAGTTCTTCTGATACTTTTTTTAGAGTCTGGATCAAAGAACAATAAACAAGAGCCGCGCCTTTTGTCTGGTGGCGAAGGCCAACAATCGCGCGAATCTTCTCGTCAAAACCATAAACATCGTGAACATTGAGTTGCAAATTGGGGCGCTCGAGTCCCCCAAAAATAATCTCTCCAGAGGTCTCCATCTGAAGTTGGCATAAAATATCTTTTTGTACCGCTGGTGTCGCTGTTGCCGTAAGGGCCAATACTGGTGGATTGCCCAAAAGGACGCGAAACTCTCCTAATCGAGAATAGTCCGGACGAAAATCATGCCCCCACTGACTAATACAATGAGCCTCGTCCACCGCTAGTAAAAACAACTTTCTCTTTTGAATAGCCTCAAGAAATTCAGGCTTGCGAAAACGTTCGGGAGTCACATAAAAAAGCTGATAGTCTCCGTCAGCCAGACGTTTTTGCCGAGTCTCTCGGTCTTCTCTATGAATCGAAGAGCTCAAGTAAGTTGCTGAAATTCCCAGCATTTGCGCCTTTTGCACTTGATCTTCCATCAGGGCAATCAGAGGTGAAATAACAAGGACCAAATTAGACTGTATCTTTGCCGGAAACTGAAAACAGAGGCTTTTACCCATTCCGGTTGGCATTAACGCCAAAGTATCCTCTCCACGCATAACCCGCTCGAGGATCCGTTCCTGCTCCCCCCTAAATTGTCGATACGGAAAGTTTTCAGTTAAATTCTGAAGGAGATTCACACACCAAATCCTTAGTTATGAAGCAATATTAAACGCTGCGCCATTGGTGCCGCGTTTCCGTTCCGTCACAAACTTCTTTTGCACTTAGGCCTAAATAATGTTAACCCGATAGACTCTTTTAGCAATCATTAACAACACAAAAGGGTAAGTTATGTCCAAAAAATGGAATATTGATATGGTCAGAAATATCGGTATCTCGGCTCACATCGACTCGGGAAAAACCACCACATCTGAACGTATTTTGTTCTATGGAGGCCGCATCCACGCAATCCACGAAGTTAAAGGAAAAGACGGCGTGGGAGCAACAATGGACTCCATGGATCTTGAGCGTGAAAAAGGTATCACCATCCAGTCTGCTGCGACTCAGGTTCAGTGGAAGGATTATACTATCAATCTAATCGACACACCGGGACACGTGGATTTCACGGTCGAGGTGGAACGATCACTGCGCGTTCTTGACGGCGCCATCCTTTTGTTATGTGGTGTTGCAGGAGTTCAATCACAATCGATCACTGTTGACCGTCAGATGAAACGCTACAGCGTTCCACGTTTAGCCTTCGTGAATAAGCTAGACCGTCAGGGAGCAAATCCTTTCCGCGTGACTGATGCCTTGATTGATAAGTTGAAATTAAATGCTGTAATGATTCAAATTCCAATTGGACTTGAAGACCAGCATCGTGGTCACGTTGATTTGACAGATATGAAATCTTACATCAACGAAGGCGACAATGGAGAAAATGTCATCGTTGGTGATGTTCCTGCTGATATGCTTGAGCAAGCCAAAGAGTACCGTCAAAAAATGATCGGTAAACTTGCTGACATCGATCCTAAAATCGAAGAGAAGTTCCTGATGGAAGAAGAACCAACAACTGAAGAGCTCAGAGCGGCGATCCGCGCTGGCACCATCAGCCTGAAGTTGGTTCCTGTTCTTTGCGGCTCTGCCTTCAAAAATAAAGGCGTTCAGCGTTTGATGGATGCGGTGACTTACTATCTCCCCTCTCCGGCTGAGAAAAAAGAACACGCATTAGATCTCACCAAAAACGAAGAAAAATTTGAATTGCACTCTGACAACAACAAACCGCTTGTTGCTTTGGCATTTAAACTTCAAGAAACACCATTTGGACAATTGACCTACATGCGTGTTTATCAAGGAAAAATGTCCAAAGGTGATTTCATCGTCAATCAGACCAATAAAAAATCTGTAAAGATTCCACGTCTGGTCCGCATGCATTCAGACAAGATGGAAGATATTGATTCTTCTTTCGCTGGCGACATCGTTGCCTTGTTTGGTATTGACTGCGCTTCTGGTGACACTTTCTGTGACGACAAAATTGAAGCTTCTATGCAATCAATGCACGTTCCAGATGCCGTTATCAGTTTGGCGGTTGCTCCAAAACATAAAGAGGGCGCAAACAACTTTACAAAGGCACTCCAAAAGTTCCGCAAAGAAGACCCCACTTTCCGCGTTCACCGTGATGAAGAGTCCAACGAGACAATCATCTCAGGAATGGGAGAGCTTCACCTTGAGATTTATGTTGAACGTATGAAACGCGAATTCAACTGCGAAGTTATCGTAGGTCAACCACAGGTTGCTTACCGTGAGACAATTGCTCAGCTTGCAGCTTTTGATTATACTCACAAAAAGCAAACGGGTGGTTCGGGTCAATATGCTAAGATCGTGGGCGAAATTCGTCCGTTACCTGCGCAAGAAGACGGCGCTGTTTACAAGTTCACAAACTCTGTTGTCGGCGGTCGTATTCCTCGTGAATTCATTCCTGCCGTTGAAGAGGGCTTCAAAGAACAAACAACCAAAGGACCGCTCATTGGCTTTCCGATTGTTGGAGTTGAAGTTGAGTTGAAGGACGGCGCTTACCATGACGTCGACTCTTCTTACATGGCCTTTAAAATTGCAGCAATGGCGGCTCTTCGTGAGTCTTATCCATCAGCAAAACCAACAGTTCTTGAACCTATCATGAAGCTTGAGACAACGGTTCCAGATGAATATCAAGGCTCGGCTGTTGGTCAAATCAACCAACGTCGTGGTGTGATCGTGGGTACTACTTCTTTCGAGGGTAGCTGCGTGATCGAAGCGGAAGTTCCGCTCACTGAGATGTTTGGTTACTCTACAGATTTGCGTTCAGCAACTAAAGGAAAAGGCGAATTCTCAATGGAATTTGCTAAGTACCAACCCGCTCCTCGCAATATCCAAGAAGAACTTGTTAAGAAATATCAAGCAAAACGCGCGGCTGAACAAAAATAAGCCGCTTCAATTGCCAAATAAAAAAGGCCGGTACTCTCACCGGCCTTTTTTTTATCTACTTCTTTTTTGTTAAACTGAGATTTTTAAATTGATCCGCTAAAGTCCCAAGTCCCTTGCCACTACCACTCCCTCCGGAGCTCGTAAACCCCTGCCAAGAGCTGTCCTCTTGATCTCGCGGAAATGACAAAGAGATTTTCTTTTCTAGGGTATTTAAATTTTGAATCTGTACCTTTAAGGTTTCTCCGGGATTTTTCTTTTCCATTTCTCTTTCGTCAGCCACTTCCCGAAATGCGCTTTTTGGTAAAAGTCCAACCACTCCCGGTTTGATTTCCATCAAAAAGCCAAAACGCTCTTTGCTGCGTATTTTTGCAGTATGAATAGACCCGACTGTCAACTCTTTGCCTATTTGCTCCCAAGGATCTTCTTCTGCCTGCTTGCGCGAGAGAGAAATCTTGAGCCGCCCTAAAGCATCCTCTTCGATTTTCAATATTTTAACACTCACTTGTTGGCCGACCTCAAGAGCTTCTGAAGGATGTTGAAGTCTCGACCAACTAACCTCTGAAATATGCACCAAGCCCTCGATGCCTGGGAGTAACTCCACAAAGGCCCCATAGTTTTCAATACGAGTCACTCGGCCACTGAGGACCTCTCCTACTTTATGAGAGTCTAGAAAGCTGCCCTGATTTTCAAGCTTCTCCATGTCGATCACGCGACGTCGGGAGACAACGATATTGCGGCCACCTTGTTCGAACTTAGAAATCAAAAAATCAAATTTTTTGTCGATATAGCTTTCGGGCTCTGTGATTGGTTTGACATCCATCTGGCTGATCGGACAAAATGCCGACTTTCCCATCATACTTACACGAAAACCACCATTTACGACTTCGGTGACACGCCCTTCAACTGGAGTCTCAAAATCAAAGGCATCCTCAAGAGTGTCAGAAAGAGCCTTGCTCGAGGCTTTTGCCGAAAGTACCAAGAGTCCATCCTGTGATTTAACGACATACAGTGTAACTTGATCTCCAACCTGAAGATTTAGCACTCCGCTCGCGTCCATAAACTCAGATCGAGGAACCATTCCATCTCGTCCTCCAATGTTCACGAAAACTTCATCCTTACCCAAAGTCACAACTTCAGCAGTCACCTTGTCACCTTTGCCATAAGATTTTGTGTAACCCTGTATTGATTGCTCTAGCAAAGCTCCGAAGTCGTCTTTTTTATTTTGTGAATCATCATCACCGAACATATCTCTCATAGTTACCTACCCTATTTTAAAATGGCCCCATTCAATCGAGTTTCAGTCCATTTGTCCATATCCGAGCATTGCAGAAGGGACAAAAGTCTGATCCAAAAAACTAAGACGCAGCGAATCCTGGCTGGATTTGTTGCGCGTAAAAAATCGATAATATTTCCATTCAAGAATAAAAGGAGATTTTATGACAAAAAAAACCACTCTATTTTTAGTCGTAGCAGCACTGGTTGCTGGATGTGCTTCTGGTGACAATAAAAATGCCATCAATAAGGCCGGAATTGGAGCAGCAGTCGGCGCCGTAGCCGGAGCTGTGATCGGCCATCAAACCGGAAAGCGCAACGAAGGGGCTCTTATCGGTGCCGCACTCGGGACTGGCCTTGGCGGAGCGATAGGACACCGACTCGACAAGCAACAAAAAGAGCTTGAAAAAATTGCCGAAACCAAACGAACAGAGCAAGGGCTTATTACCAAACTTAAAAGCGACATTTTATTCGAAACTGGCAAGGCTGACCTAAAGCCCGCTGCAAAAACGAATATTTCTCAGCTTGCTGCTATTATGAAAAAATACCCTGAGAATGTATTAACGGTTAAGGGCTACACTGACAGCACTGGCTCTGCAAAAGTAAATAAGCCATTATCTGAAAAGCGTGCCGAGGCTGTGCGCAGTGCCCTTATCGCCGATGGTATACCTACTGAAACGGTGACAGCTATGGGATTGGGCTCTGAAAACCCAATTGATCCCGGTAAAACCAAAGAAGCACTTGCAAAAAATCGCCGGGTCGAAATTGAAATCACCGTCGATGAAAGCAAAGTTCCAAAAGACGCTAAACAAGCAATGAATTAGTCAGTAAAAATAGTTCCTCTTTTTCGATTTTGTGGGGGTGAAGGTTCACCAAGCGATATACGCAACTCGGAAACGTCTATCGCAATTCACCCCAAAGAGCCTGTATTCGCCGGCTCTTTACTGAGATTTTTTCATCCATTCCATTTCAACCCGACAGGAGACTACACGCTCTATTCCCAGGCGATCTTTCAGAGTCATGCTCAAGTTGCTTTTTGTTTTTTGCGAGTCACCGAGCTCTACCTCTTGGACGATTCGATATTTTTCATCATTGTGCCGTGACAACAAGTTAACTGATTTTTCGAAACTACCAGCCTTTACCCGTGGCCAAATCAAATACTGACCGTCTCCGATACTCAAAGACTGAACTCCACCGGGCTTAGTCGTAAACACGATGTCCTCTAAAGTCGTGCCATCGCTAACGAGGGTGTTTTTATTGCGCAAGGTCACTCCATTAGCGGTACATGAATATTTGGTTCTGATGCTGTAATCTTGAGGTTGTCCGGCTGGCATTGCCTGAACCTGAAAACTGCCAAAAAAAAGCACGAGGGACAAAATTGGGCTCTTAAAACGTTCCATATGCGATCTCCTTGTGCATTCACTGCACTCGCCCGAAACATTGCAGAAAATATGCCCAGAGTGGTAGTCTCCACGGGGATCGAGGAAATACACCTGCACACGTTAGGATCACATTTTATGAATTCAGACGTTCGTTTGTTTTACATTACCTGCCCAACCCAAGAAGTGAGTCAAAGTATTGCAACGACTTTGTTGAAAGAGGGCCTTATTGCCTGCGCCAATATTCTCCCACATATGGAATCTCTGTATAGTTGGGAAGGTAAAATTACTTCAACCCAAGAAGCTGTGCTCATACTCAAGTCAACAAAGGACCTCGCAGATCGCGTCATGAGTCGTGTCAGCTCAATGCACCCCTATAACACACCTTGTATTCTTGTTCTTCCCGTTGAAAAAGGTCATGAAGCCTATATAAAATGGCTCAAAGGGAGCCTCAACTGATGCCAACCATTGAAAAAAAAACTCTCGCTAAAAAAATATATGACATCTCCCATCTGACTGGCGAATTTAAACTTCGCTCGGGTCAGATTTCCCAGGAGTATTTTGATAAGTACCGCTTTGAAGCCCGCCCTGAGGTTCTCAAAGAAATTGCCGAACACATGAAAGACTTAATTCCTCAGGGAACCCAAGCCTTGGCCGCCCTTGAAATGGGGGGAATACCTGTGGCAACAGCACTATCGCTTATTACAGGCATCCCCTGTGTCTTTGTTCGAAAAAAGGCAAAAGACTATGGCACCTGTAAGTTTGCCGAAGGCCTCGAGATCAAAGGACTGCAACTTTGTATTATCGAAGATGTTATCACGACCGGTGGGCAGGTGCTCTTGAGCTCCAAAGACCTGCGTTCAATGGGCGCCATTGTTAATGATGTCCTATGTGTTATCCACCGCGGAAAAGATGACGAAGAGCTCAAAAGCGCAGGGCTACAAATGAAGTCCCTGTTTACGATGTCTGAACTCAAAGCACACCTCTAAAGTTTAATAAGACCTAGGTCAAGATCACCTCACAACCCGGCCTTGTGAAAATGGGCCGCTATAAAGCATACTGAATCTATATCTCTTTGAAAGGATCTGATATGCGATCTTATGTAAGAGTCTTCATTTGCCTCTTTTTAATTCCAACTTTTTCACAGGCAGCAAATGAAACCAACCAGCCCATCATCAAAAATCTTCAAAAGAAGTATGTCGAAAGAACTTGCGACGAAACTCCCTTTTTGAAAACAACTCGATTGGCTTGCATCTCTTGCGGAGTAGAAAAGTTCACAGGAAAAAAACCTTCAGAAAAATATTTGGCCATGATCGGCTTTGCAACCTCAAAATATTCTTTTCTTGGAAAAACAACTAACGACAAAGGCACACTCACCCAATTCGGAGATTCGTCCGAGGGCGGAAGCGCACTCGAACTTTTTCAACGCAACGTTATTCAAAAAATTCAAGCCTATGGTTTTTGCGTCGATGGTCGTACCAATAGAAATGGCGACATCGCACAAGGAGCAGGCTACGGCAAAGTCCCTTTAGGTATAATGGATCTTGTCTTTTCTGCCGTAAGTGGAAGTCGGTCTACGAATACCGTCCCCGTTGTAAAAGGTGATAAGATAAAGGGACGTGAAAGCAGCACTGGATATACCACCAATCAAGAAAAGGATCTCATAAAATTTTTTGGCTTCAGTGACAAACAAGCTTTTGAAAATCTCTATCGCATCGATGGCTGGACCTACTTAACTCCAGTCGAACGACAAAATGCTATCCGAGAAGTCCTGGCCAGCGCCCCAGGCAACAATCCTTATGGCGGCGAATCCAACTCCGTGGTGGATCATGGAATCTATGCGTCCAGCGAAAATGGCGATGGGCTTAGAGAGTGCGTAAAACAAATGAATGATTTAGTCATACAAAAGGACTCTGCCTTTAATTTAAAAACAAACAGCTCATCGAATCAGGAGCTTTGCCAGCTCATGGCCATCGAATGTGAAATTGATCTCGATTTCTGCACAAAGACACCAAAAACAGGATCAGAGGCAAGTAGCACCAGCTCCGGTAGAAATCCCCTTAAGGCCCCCCAAAGTGGCGCACAGTAATTATTTTTCAGCGACGATGTAGGCAATCCAGCTATCGCAGGATTCGCCTCGTTCGGTTCGGGTAAAAACGCCGTTGCCCGAACCATCTCGAGCTGTTCCTTCCCAATAAACGTGGGTTTTTTTAAAGCCCGCCTCTTGCATGATTTCACGCAACTCAGGTATGGACCACAAACGCCAGTCGTAGCTGAAGACTCTCTCAATCTTTTGCCCCCCAACTCGAAAGTGAATGTAAAAAAAGGCCTCATTGGTCACTGGATCAAAATCGGTCTGATCCCAATAGTACGTAAAGCCATCGAATTTATTTGTGTCTTCGATCGCCGAATGGCACTGCTTTCCGCCAAAACAATCGGCGATAAAAATTCCATCTTTATTTAGACTCTTATAAACATTGGTAAAATAAAGTTTCATCACGTCGCGATTTTTAAAACAAAAATATGAAAAATTCATAGCCAAAACTATATCCGACTTAGGCAAATCAGGATCCAGCACATTTCGTTCAAAGAGATGCATCCGTCGCTGCTGCTCAGGGCTTAATTTTGAAAGGTAATGCTGCCGACCATAGGTCATGGGTTCTGGATCTAAATCCACTCCATTTGCAATATTGCGTGAACCAAGTTTTATCCACTCAGTGGAAAGAGCAAAAGTGCCGCAAAAGTCCTCTCGAACAACTGTTGCGCTTTTCTTTTTCAGTTCCTTATAAGTATCGCGAATAAACTCCACATCGGTTTCGGCAGATTGAACCGCACGACGATAAAGATCGTACTTATCAAAACTTCCTTTAGACGCTTTCTTTCCAACGCGGCGACGTACTTTCTTTCGATGTGAACTATTCTTTTTCGACATCACGGCACTTCCGCGACTATTTCACGAATGACCATTTCAATATCATTATACTGAGGTACAGAGTTTCTTTCTAAATTTGGCGACAGGCCAATCCCTGGCAAATTCTTACTAGCCAAGACTCGGGGTCTGGCCTGCAATTGATAGAAAAGCTCTTGAGTTATTCGATAAGATAAGTGCTCGCCAAAATTCGTAACTTCAGTGTCTTCATTTACAAAAAGAACCCGTCCCGTTTTTTCAACAGAGTTCTTTATCATCGACCAATCATAGGGATATATCGATCGCAAATCGATGACCTCAACCGAAATTCCTTCCGGAGCAAGTTTATCAGCTGCCTCGACACAAAGAGAGACCATTCGGCTGTAAGTAACAACTGTAATATGCTCTCCCTTTCGAGTGATTTTTCCGACTCCAATCGGCACCGTGTACTCTTCGAGATCTGGCCAGCGAGGCCTCCAACCAACTGAGTTTTGTACAGGTTTATCAATCATCGACTTCAAAATCTTTTCATCAGAGGGTTCTCCTGGGATGAGCTCTTCCCCTTTATGCCGCATCAGCGCCTTCGATTTTAAATACAATACCGGATTCGGATCTTTAATGGCTGCTAACATCAGACCATAAGCATCCAAAGGATTTGATGGCATGACAATCTTCCAGCCTGGCAAGCGAGATGCCCAAGCATCAAAAGAATGTGAATGATAAACCGAACCGAAAATTCCGGCCCCAACTGGAGTCATAACGACCATCGGCAACGAAGTCTGACCATTCGTACACCACAAAGTATTCCCAGCAATTTTTAACAAATCCATCGTGTTAAATATATAATCAGCAAACTGAATTTCAGCCACACAGCGATCGCCAGTCATAGCGATCCCCATGGCAACACTAATAATTCCGCGTTCATCTAAAGGAGTGTTCCACGCCGTCTTCAATCCCTGAGTGGCGGTAAAAACTCCTCCAAGTGGAGCCCCAACGTCTTGTCCAAAAATATCTTTTACACCGAGATTCTTTTCACCGTAGTGAAGTGCCATTCTGATAGCTTGAGCTACGCTTGCCATTAGAACTTCCTCCAATCCGCATTCTCATTATTTACAAACACGTGATCCCAAACGGATTCTGGTGCCGGAGCCGGTTCGGAGCGAGCTAACAACTGCGCATCAACACCTTCCTTTTCATAGAGATCCCAAATTTTTTCAGCCTCTACTTTTGTCAAAAGACCCGCATCAATGAGTTTTTTCTCAAACGTAAGTACCGGATCCACGAGTTCCGTCTTACGATTTGCACCATCCGCTGAGGAGTGGCCGTACAATCGTGAGACCTTTGCTTCGATAAAGGATGGCTTTCCCGTTTTACGAATATAATCCATTTCTTCTTTTAGGGCCAAATAAGTCTCTATGGGATCATTCCCATCAATCACTCGTGCGCGAATATTAAAGGCACGGGCTCGGTCCGCTATTTCAGTTTCACCGTGCTGCCCCTCGTAGGGTGTCGAAATGCCAAAGCCATTGTTCTGGACAGTTATTAACACTGGAAGCTCTTGCCCTTTTCTTGATGACCAAATCAAACAGGTGGCAAAATCTGCCTCGGCAGTTCCCGCGTCTCCTCCAGTCACAATGCTAATCGATTTATGCCCTGCTCTTTTCTGAGCGTGAGCTGTGCCACAAGCCAGAGGATATTGAACTTCAATTGGCGAAGTAACAGGAGCAACATTCCATTTTGGAAAGCAATAGTGACCAGCAAAATTTCGCCCCCCTGTTGAAGGATCTGTCGCCCGATTCATCATTAAACGAACAGCATCAATCATTGGCATGCCTAAAGCCACCATCGTCGGAGTACAGCGATAATGCAGATGCAACCAATCATGTTCTAGTCCCTGCCCTTTATTAACTAACAATCCTAATGCGACCCCAAAAGCCTCTTCTCCGGGTCCACCGATCCAAAAATAACCCTCGCCTGCTTTATAAATCTTAATTAATCGTTCTTCCAAAACACGGGATTTAACCATGAGACTATGAAGTCGCAGAAGAAGTTCACGGGGAAACCCCGCAAAAGCACTGCCCATTTTAATTGCTGACTTTGCAGGGGACTTCACACTGGTTCTGACTTTAGACTTCGCCATTGCCTTTGCTTTAGAAGTGGATTTTGTGGACTTTTTGGACATTCTAACACCGCCTCCAGATTCAATCTATCTAAGCGATAAAAGGCTCCTTTGTCGCCCAGAAAAGCCTTGTGAATGCGCAGCATAAAGACCTCTGTAGCAGAAGCCTTCTCGCAGGTTATAAAACTTTCGATAAACTTACAGAGAACTGGCCTGCTTATCCGTTGGATGAGATTCTTCAAGGCCCATCAAATCAAGCAAAATATTTGTCGCTTCATTGATATCTGCTCGCTTCAAATATTCTTTATTTTTTTGCTCTTTATTGCCGTAGCGTGAGGCTTTCTCTTTTTCTTTTTTCGATTTAGTTTCGGTCTTGTCCTTCAGGATTTCGCTGACCTTTATAAGTTTTCCACGCCCCTTAGACTTCTTGAGCTCATCCTCAATTTTTTTAAAGTCTTCGCTCTTTTCAACACGAGCTGCAGACTTTTCGCGTAAGGACTTTACCCACTCAGGCTTCAAAATCAACCAACTCCCTGGTCCATCTTTGACATAGGCATCAGGTGAAACAAAGGCGTTAATTTTTTGCGCTGGCAGAGAATAGTCCAAAGATTTCTCGCCAATGTCATCGGTCGCATAAGGTCCAGGAAGGGCCACATCGGCCTCAACTCCACGATGTTGAGTCGAGTTGCCACCAGGGACAAAAAACATTCCTACCGTTACTTTTAGAGCTCCGAGATTGTTTGGCATTGGCAAAACTGATTGAACACTGCCTTTTCCGAACGTGTGATCGCCACCAACAACAACTGCGCGCTTATAATCCTGCAGAGTCCCCGCTACAATTTCAGAGGCCGAAGCACTGATCCGGCTAGTCAGAAGAACTAAGGGACCCGCCCAGTCCACGGTCGTATCAGTGTCATTCAAGGTCTGCTCGCTTCGCCCAGGGTCTTTTGAAGATTGTTTTACGACATTGCCCGTTTTAAAAAATAATCCAGCAATCTTTACGGCGTCTTCGAGACTACCGCCGCCATTATTTGAAAGGTCTAAAACTAAGCCATCGACTTTTTTCTCATTAGCTTCTTTTATAATCTTTTTTAAATCCGCAGCCGAAGATCTTCCTCCTCGGCGCGAATCAGCATAAAATGACGGAAAATTGATAATACCAATTTTTTTCTTTTTGCCGTTCATCTCGCGATCTTGATAAATTATCGAGGCCGCTTCATCTTCAAGATTCACTTTTTCGCGAGTTAAAGTCGCCTCAACACGTTGTTTTCCATCACCCTTTTTTCGAAGAATAGTTAGGTAAACCTTCGTTCCCTTGGGGCCTCGAATTTTCTTAACAACGTCCTTCAGATCCATATCAATTACGTTGTCCATTTTGCCAGGCTCCTGCCCAACCGCAATGATTTTATCTTGTGGGTCAATCAGGCCAGATTTCGCAGCCGCACCACCAGGAACCAGGTGTTCAACGACAGTAAATCCATCCTGCGACGAAAGGGTCGCGCCAATTCCTTCTAAAGACAGTCTCATCTGAATTTCGAAATCTTCTAAACTGTCGCGAGAAAAAAAGCTAGAGTGTGGGTCTAATGCCCTGGCAAAACTATCTAAATAGTCCGAATATAAATCTGACTGTTTTGTATCTTGAATGCGTTTTACAGCACGCTCATAGTTTTTAATGACATTTTTTTTAGCCTCTTCCAATTTCATATCTGTCGCTTGATAATTGGCGATCTGAAAGTGAATATATTTTTTTAGGAACTCATTCGCCTCTTCGCTATCTTTCGGAAAGGGCTTCTTATCTGGATCAAAAACAAACTCTGTTTTTGGATCAAACTTATAATCCTTGCCTAAAAACTTTTTGGCAAAATCAGCTCGTTCCTGAGCTCTTTGCACAAGCAACTTTTGTGACTGGTCTAAAAAAGCACAATCTTTGTTCTTCGTTTTTTCAAACAAATTACCCATCCACGACTTAATCTGATCAACATCGGGGGAAGTTAAATAAATCTTCGAAGGGTCGGCACGCTTAATATATTGCTCAACGGTGCGTCCCGCCAGTTCGGCATCGCGATTTGTGTATCGAATATGATTTGCCAAGAAGCCGCCTTCAATAGCACTCATATACCGACATTCAAGATCATCTTTACTTTGGGCATTTAACATAGACCCAATACACAAAAGCGAGCCTACCAATACAAGACCAGATACTACTCTGCGCGATCTCATGGATGTCCTTCCTGAAGAAATATTCGATCCGTTAAGGATAGCAAATATCCAAACGAGATCATTTAAAATTTCAGAAACAGACCCAAAAAGAGGAGCAGCCCCGCGTTAGGACTTATGTCGATCCGCTTCAAATAGCGGCAACTGACTTAAACTGGTTCCATCTAAAGTCTTAGACTCTGGACCGGCTAGGGTGACCTCATGCTTAACAAAATTTCCATCATGAGTTTCAATCATAAAAAATGACATTTCTGGATAATCTGACTTTAATCGGGTCATTTCCGCGAGAATCAATTCAATATTTTTAGGGTCGTCATCGGACATACCAAAGCGATGATGGGGACTATGGCCATAAACATCGATCGCCCGCTCTACACTGGCACGAATGGCCTTTTGCTTTAATTGAGCAGCAGACATAGTCAGATCAACGTCGCCAAGGAGATGACGAGTGGGCTTGTGATTTACCGGAAACAAACTTAGGTAATTAGGCTCATGGGGCAAAAACTGTTTGTCGACAAAAATTCGAATGCCATCCTTCAATGTTTGCGGATCGTGACCTCGAGCTGTAATCACTGACATCGGGCGCCGATTAAAAGTTGCATGAAAAAAACACTGCCATGAGGGCCCCTTCCATTGTACGTCAGGAAACCCCAATGCGTGTGCTAAATCTTGAATAAAAATCTGTTTCTGCCCTTCGATCTTCTCAAGCTCCTCAGGATGTCTATCTCGAAAATTCCTATAGGTACCTGTTGTGTCATCAAAACGAACTTCATAGTCAGCATAAGGCCCAGAAGTGCCTATAAATGGATGTATCTTAGCATACTCACCACTCGTTACAAACTTCTCTTGACCAGTAGCTTTGTGAAATAAAATCAACGGAGTTGAAAGAAAGGCAATGTTGTCATCAAAATCAAAAAAATAAAAACTTCGACCACCCAAGTGATGGTTCCGGTCTTTTTCAACCTGGCGCTGTATTCCTAATTCCAGTTGCCCTTTTGGCGAGGGGTTTTTCGTCATAAAAACCTCAAACGGAGATCGTTAAAACACGATGCCGACCGAAATCGAGGCCCCAAATCCATCTTTGTTGCCCTTTTCCATGTCATCGACAGCGCTCTGTAATGGCGGCCCATAGCCGCGAGTAATTGACGGCTTTTGTACCATAAGTCGGTATCCAACATCTAGAGAGAGTGAAAAAAAGTCCTGATAAATTGAGCGAAAGGCAATAGTGGGCCACATCGACATCGAACTGCTCTGATCGTACTTAGTCTCAACCGCACCGTCTGTGTAGGTTTTACGCCCCCCATTCGCATAGTTGAGATTCATCCCCCCTGAGACCTGTCCATGGCATGGAAAGGCGAAAAAACAGGTCGTACGCGGCCAATTGTACATAAAATATCGCCCCCCACCTGAGACAAACCACCCCAAAGAGTCAATCCCCGCTCCCGCGTCCCACTCCCAAAAATCATTAATTGCGGCGTGATAAGAAATCAATTTCATCCCACTCGACGAAGCAAAGCCCGTGAAGGTAAAATCGACTCCGTTCCAGACTTTGAACTTGCGATTTTTCAGAGCCTCGGCTTCAGGATCAATCCATTTGGCCTGTGCCAAAGAACTCACCAATAGCACTGCAAATAAACAATAAAAAACTGATCTTCTCATGACGCTACCTCTTCTTACGAGTAATCACCTTTGATACGTTTAATTGAGCCTTGAGTGAGCTCGCCTTTGCTGATCTTTTTACCGCCTTTTTCACAATTTTTGGCGGGGGCGCTTTTTCATCGGGTTTTTCTTCGGCTTTTTCTTGGACTTTGGCTTTTACCCTGCCTTTACTCGCCTTGCTTTTACTGTCTTTGCCTTTGTTCGTTTTGCCTTTGCTCCCTGACTTTATATCCGCCTTTTCAGTAATCAACTCGGTTGCTTGCTCAAGTGTCAAGGTGTCCACGGTCACTCCCTCTGGTATGGATACATTGACCTTGCCTGACTTTATATAGGGACCATAAGGGCCATTGAATATCTGAATGGCCTCGCCCAAGACCGGGTGTACGCCCATTTCCTTGAGTGGTGCCGATCGTCCACGCCCTTTTTTCGGTGTGCTTAAAAGCTCCAAAGCCCGTTCAAAAGACATATCAAACAAACTCTCGCCCTTTGGAATTGATCGATAGTCCCCATCGCAAACGACAAAGGGACCAAAACGGCCCAAACCTGCTTTGATTTCTTTGCCAGTACCTGGATGAGAACCCAACACTTTTGGCAGGCTCAATAAGTCCAAAGCTTGCTGCAAACTTACATCCTCAGGCTGTACTCCTGGAGGCAAAGAAGACCTTTTGGGTTTATCATTTTCGGGATCGACATCGCCGAGCTGAACATAAGGCCCATAACGACCACTCAAAACATAAATTGGCAGTCCAGTCTTAGGATCTTTACCAAGAGCATCTGCCCCATTAATTTTTTGATCAATTAACTTCTCGGCTATCGCAGAAGTGATGTCTGCAGGTGACTCACTGTCTGGCAAAGAGGCGCTCACCGGCTGACCATCGCGCTGACTCGTTAAGTAAGCCCCGTATCTGCCGACGTGAAAATTGTATTTCTCCAGACCCTCTAGCTGAATTGTCCGAGCGTCCTCAGGGTCGATCTTATCCCCTTGCGCTTCAACTTGTTCCTTCAAACCTTTAGGACCAAAGTAGATGGATTTCAAATACTTCTGTAATTCCAGATCCCCGTCTGCAATATTATCCAAAGATCTTTCCATCTCCGAAGTAAATCCCAAGTCAACGTACTGAGGAAGGTATTTACTCAAAAGTTTCGATACCACCATTGCAGTGAAGGTTGGAATCAGCGCTGTCCCCAACCGCCTGACATACCCTCGATCTATAATCGTTCCGATTACAGAAGCATAAGTGGAGGGGCGACCAATGCCTTCTTTTTCCATCGTTTGAACTAAACTGGCCTCTGTGAAACGAGCGGGTGGCTTGGTTTCATGAGAAGTTGGATCTAGCTTTAAACACTCAACTTTTTCATTCGGGCGCAAAGCCGGCAGCCTCACTTCACGTTCAGACAACTCAGCTTCGGGATCGTCGCTCCCCTCAACATAGGCTCGCAAAAATCCTGGAAACTCAATTGTCATTCCCGACGCGCCAAATATGGCCTCGCCGACTTGGATTTTGGCACTCACCTGTTTTTGCCGAGCGTCCACCATTTGACTTGCAACTGTACGTTTCCAAATCAAATCGTAAAGACGAAATTGAGCTCCTGTCAGACCTGTTTCATCTGGATCAATAAATGAAGTCCCCGCCGGACGAATCGCCTCGTGCGCCTCTTGTGCGCCTTTTACTTTTTTTGCCGCATAAAACCGCGGTTTCGGCGGAAGATAGTCGTCCCCATACTTGCCCTGAATACAATTGCGAGAGGCTGTAATGGCTTCGTTCGACAGAAAGGTCGAATCCGTTCTCATGTAGGTAATAAAACCCTGCTCATAAAGTTTTTGCGCCACTTGCATTGTCTCACGAGAACTAAGACCTAGTTTGCGATTGGCCTCTTGCTGCAAAGTTGAAGTTATAAAGGGAGCTGCAGGTCTGCGAGTTGCCGGCCTTTCTTCGACTTCAGAAACAACCCAGGCTCCGGACCTGATCCCTTGCACAAGAGTTTTCGCTTTCTCCTCGTCAAGAACCAGAACATCTTTTCCGGTCAGTAGTTTTCCGGTTGTGCCATCGAAATCTTTTCCAGTGGCAACTCTCTGGCTTTTTAAGTTTTGTAAACGAGCTTCAAATTCAATGCCCTCTTTTTTAAGAGTCGCCAAAGCCCCCCAATAACTCGAAGTTTTAAAGCGGATGCGCTCGTGCTCCCGCTCAACAATCAAACGGACCGCTACAGACTGCACTCGGCCCGCAGACAAGCCATAGGCTACTTTTTTCCACAAGAGTGGGGATATCGTATATCCAACCAACCTATCGAGAACTCGCCGGGCCTCTTGCGCCTTCACTAAGTTAAAATCGATCTCACGGGTGTCTTTCAGCGATTTCTGAATCGCCTCCTGGGTAATCTCATGAAACACCATCCGCTTCGTTGGGACCTTTGGTTTCAAAACCTCTAACAAATGCCAACTGATACTTTCCCCTTCGCGGTCTTCGTCCGTCGCGAGATACAATTCTGTCGCTTCTTCGAGCTTATCCTTGAGGTTTCTAACTACTTTCGTTTTATCTTTTGGTATGCAGTAAAGCGGCTCAAAATTTTTATCTACATTGACGCCAAGCTGTGCCCATTTCTCTTTTTTAACTTTTTCAGGAATATCTTTTGCGGACTGAGGCAAATCGCGGATGTGTCCCATACAGGACTCCACCACATAATCCTTGCCCAGAAACTTGCGAATGGTCTTCGCCTTAGTGGGAGACTCAACGACTACTAACTTGATCCCAACTGCTGGTTTTTTTGCCATTTTTATTTTATACCCTTTTTGAACTGCATGTTTTATCTGCTGGCACCACTTATTATATAGACAAAACATGAGTGTTATTTTCAACGTTCGCAAGGATAAATTTTGACTTTGCGCTTCCTAACCTAGACAGTTTATGATCGGATTATGCCTAAAATAAAATTTCTGCTGACTGATATAGATGACACGTTGACGGACGAGGGGCTTTTAGGGCCCGAGGCCTATGCGTCGATGTGGGCCCTTCACCGCGCAGGGGTCAAGGTCCTGCCGATCACAGGTCGTCCTGCTGGTTGGTGCGAAATGATTGCCAGGCAGTGGCCAGTGAGTGGCGTGGTCGGCGAGAACGGTGGATTTTACTTTCGCTATCACAATAAAAAAATGCACCGCCACTTTTTCTTCGATGCTAAGGTTCAAGTAGAGAACCGCCTAAAGCTCGATCATATTAAAGAAGAAATTCTAAAATTAGTGCCCGGTTGCGCCATTGCAAGTGACCAGTTTTGTCGTCTCATGGATTTAGCTATCGATTTTTGTGAAGATGTGACCCCACTTTCAACGACCGATGTGCAAAAGATTGTAGCAATCTTTAATCAGCACGGCGCCCAGGCCAAAGTTTCTTCAATACATGTAAATGGTTGGTTTGGCTCTTACGACAAACTGACAATGGCCCTTACTATGCTAGCAAAAGAGTTCGGCATCAACGCCGAACAGGCTAAAACTGACTGTGCATTTAGTGGCGACTCGCCAAACGATGAGCCCATGTTTGGGTACTTCCCCCACTCTTATGCTGTGGCGAATATTCAAAAATTTCTTCCAGACCTCAAATTCAAGCCCACTCACATTATGAAATCCCCGGGGGGCCTCGGCTTCGCGGAAGTGGCGCGGTTAGTACTCAACCCGCCTTAAATTCTCCAACTTAGAATCAGCGTTTGGCGCAACTTAAAGCATTCGCCACGCCCCCCAACAAAAAACCCTCTGTTTTTCAGAGGGTTTTTACTTACTTGCGAGTTTTCGCTTTAATCATTCGTTTCTTTTTTGAAATTCTCTTAGCTTTGTGTCGTGCACTTTTATTTGTCTTTTTCTTTGTCTTTTTTGCCATGATGTTCCCCTTATTTTTTTTCATTAATGTTTAGTAGTGCTGCAAAAGGATTATTAAATGGATTGCCCGCGGGCTTACGATCCCTAGAACCGCGATCGCCGCTGCCACTAGCATCGCGGTGTGATTGTGGTTGCTGCCCAGTTTTTTGTGGTGGTCTGCGCCCCTGAGCGGCAGGTCCGCCACTCTTTGCACCATGAACAGGACGTTGTTGCTGAGGCCCGCGCTCAGATCTCATTTCTCTCGGCGCCTTGTG
Source organism: Pseudobdellovibrionaceae bacterium (assembly GCA_016719575.1). Lineage (GTDB taxonomy): Bacteria > Bdellovibrionota > Bdellovibrionia > Bdellovibrionales > Bdellovibrionaceae > JACMRP01. Next base: position 706,989 of record JADJYV010000013.1, read on the forward strand.
CTCTGGCGCTTCGTCCATCCTCATCGTCAATGAGATCTGATTTTTTTCCAAATCAATTTTCAAAACTTTTACATTGACCTGATCGCCTGGGTTGACAACCTTTCTTGGATCATCAACAAATTTATTTGAAAGCGCACTGATATGAACCAAACCATCCTGGTGCACGCCAATATCAACAAAGGCGCCAAAATTTGTAACGTTCGTCACAATCCCAGTGCAAATCATTCCCTCTTTAAGGTCCTTGACCTCAAAAATATCATCGCGGAACTGAAACGCCTTAAATGGATCCCGAGGATCTCGACCTGGCTTTTCTAATTCCTTTATAATGTCATCAAAAGTGAACTCCCCAACGAGAACTGCCCACTTAGTTCTTAATGCCAATAGCTTCTTTGCGCCTTCACCGATAACCTCTGGAATTGAGCAACCAAGCTCATGAACCATATCTCGAACAGCCGTGTAGCGCTCTGGGTGGATACCCGTATTATCCAAAACGACCTTACCACCATGAATTCTTAAAAATCCAGCCGCTTGCTCATAAACTTTTGTTGAAAACTTAGGGACCTTCAATAACTCCGAGCGATCTGTGAAAAGCCCCTTGGTCTTGCGGTGCTCAACTATATTGCTTGCTAAGGCCGGACCAATCCCAGAGACAAAAGACAATAAGGGAGCGGATGCGGTATTCAAATCCACCCCAACATTGTTCACGCAAGACTCAACCACGGCCTCAAGAGATTTCTTTAAGTTAGATTGATTCACATCATGCTGATACTGTCCAACTCCAATCGACTTAGGATCCACTTTCACTAGCTCAGCCAAAGGATCCTGCAAGCGACGTGCAATCGAAATGGCACCTTTCACAGTCAAATCCAAATCCGGAAATTCCTGACGAGCAACCTCTGAAGCCGAGTACACGCTGGCACCAGACTCGTTAACCATGATCACAGGAATATTCGAACCCAAATCCTTCAATATTTTTCGTAAGAAGACTTCTGTCTCTCTTCCTGCTGTACCATTGCCAACCGCAATCGCTTCAATTTGGATTTGCTTCAAAACTTCTTTAAACAAACCACGAGCCTTTTCTTCGGCATTGTCACCTAAAGTATAAAGAACCGTGTGTGAAATAAAATTTCCACCTTTATCTATCAATGCAACCTTACATCCAGTTCTCAGCCCCGGATCCACACCCAAGATGCATTTCGGACCAAAAGGAGAAGCCAGTAGAAGCTTACGGACATTTTCAGCAAAAACTTTTATCGCATCTTCATCAGATTTTTCTTTTAACAAACGGTGGATATCGTTCACGACTGAGGGGAGAACATAAACATTCAACGCCAAACGAGCACACTGTGCCAAATAGTCACCGATGGCATTGTCTGGATTATTTGTCGCAAAGGCGATGTAACTTTTCAGAAGATCTTCTTCGTCACCCTTCACATCAACAGAGAGCTCTTCTTCTTCCCAACCCCGCCTCATCGCCATATACCGATGAGAGCTTTTGGTTTCTAGCAAACTCTTAACGGGCTCCTCAAACTCTTTGTACATCTCATACTTTGAGTGTGGCTTGTAGCCCTTTGAAGCTTTAGAAAGCAACCGACCCTTGTCTAAATAATTTCTACTGACACGAGCTCTAAGATCTACATCGTTGGCAATTCTTTCAACCAAAATATCCTGAGCACCTTTAAGGGCCTCTTCATAGGTTACAATTTTAGCGGCGGGATTCAAAAAGGCTTTTGCCTTCATTTCCATAGTCAACTCATCACGAAGTGCCCCATGGCCCATTTCCCAAATCCAGGTCGCCAAAGGCTCCAAACCAGCCTCGCGAGCGATTGTCGCTTTGGTTTTTTTCTTTTTCTTAAACGGCTTGTAAATCTCCTCAAGCTCGCCAAGATCCCAAGCTAACTCAATGCGTTTTTTAATTTCTGCTGTAAGGTTATTCTGTTCGCCTATCTCTTTAACCAAAAAAGCTTTACGCTTTACAATTTCGTTATACGTTTCAAATCCATCTAAAACAGCGCGTATTTGAACCTCATCCAAGTTACCGGTTTTTTCCTTTCGGTAACGAGCAATAAACGGAACTGTGCCTCCCTCGCCTGCAAGTTCAATCACAGCTAGAGCTGATTTTGCGGCAATACCAGGAACAATACGAGATAGATAACTCTGAAGAGCTTGATCCATAATTAATACCTCTTATTTTTTAGGATGCTAATGAGAGAGATCAAATGAATTATTTGTGACGGTACATAATAAGACCATGAGTAGGATCATACGGAGACACTCCGACTGTTACTCGGTCACCCACAACAACACGAATGTTGAATCGGCGCATTTTACCACACAACTTTGCAGATATTTCCACAGTGTTGTCCAGTTGTACCTTATAGATACCTCCAGCGAGAGCATCTACAACCTTACCATCTAATTGAGCTAAATCTTCTTTTGCCATGCCCCTCATATGTAGGTGAGTTTTGGAAGCTAAGCAATAAAATTTTCACTAAGTAGATTTATAGTTACTAATAAGCATTTTAATTCCCTGCTCAAAAAGAACTTCCAACCGATCATTTTCGTTCGACAAAACATAACCCCAGCCCAAGATCTTGTGCTGAATAGGCTTCTTTGCCTCGAATTGCGCGGTCATGTTATAAATCTGAGGCTTTTCTGATTTATATTTGAGAAATAAATCAGCCCACTTCGCCTGTTCTTCGTGCAGTCCAGACTTTTCGGCCTTGTTTTTTTTCTCAGCTTTTTCTGCTTTCGGCGCTTTTTCTGCTTTCGGCGCTTTTTCTGCTTTCGGCGCTTTTCTGCTTTCGGCGCTTTTTCTGGCTTCGGCGCCTTTGGAGGCTTTTCCAACTTTACGGGCTCTGATTTGACAACTGGTGCTACTGCCACCGGCTTTGCCTTCGCTGCCGCTTCCGGCTTTGCAACCTTTGCCGTTTTTTTTGCATTAGGCTTTGCGTTTGTTGGTGCCTTTGCCTTTGCTGGCGCTTTTGCTTTAGCAGTCACTTTTTTTACGACTTTCTTTGCCATCGATACTGTCCTCGCTCATTTCAAGAAGATCCACGAACGGTCAAAATCTCTTAACATAAAGAGACTTATCCTATCACCCGTCGTCTTGACATCAAAAAAATTATAGGATTTTCTTGTGCAAGGCATCACCAGGGAGGCCTTTATGATTAGTGCACAACAAATCCACGAGATACCCAGCGAAGTTCTAAAATATATCCATGGACCTCTTGGTGCCAAGGCTCTAAAAATTCTTCCGCCCGAGTGTGCCAACGCCGAGGCTGTTGTTTTTGTAAGCAAACAAGCGCAATTAGATTCCGCATTAAAACATAACGCTTCGATTGTCATTGCCCACAAAGATCTCCAAATTCCAGAAAAATCTCACGCCTGTTTCTTTACAACACCCCATATTCAATTGGCCGTTGCGACAGTTGCTGCTCTTTTTGATAAAAAGATCCAGCGTTTCCAGCAAGAAGAACACATTCACCCTCGAAGTTTTATTCACGCCTCCGCCCTTCTTGGAAAAAATGTCATCGTAGGATCCGGCGCAGTCATTGGCGCTGAAACTCATATCGGGGACGGTTCGATTATTGGAGCAAACTCAGTCATCGAAACCCATGCCCGTGTTGGTAGCAATACAATAATTCACCCCCTGGTCTTTCTCGGAGCCTATTGCGAAGTCGGTTCCTTCTGCGAAATCCACCCGCACACCACGATTGGGGCAGATGGTTTTGGTTTTGTTCCCCTCAAAACATCTCATCCCATAAAAATTCCGCAACTGGGACGCGTCGTCATCGGTGATCACGTCGAAATTGGCTCTAACTGCGCAATCGATCGAGCGGCAATGACCGAAACCCACATTCACTCAGGAACCAAGCTCGACAATCTCTGCCATATTGCTCATAATTGTGAAATAGGAGAAAATAGCCTCATTGCTGCAGGCTTTATGATGGCCGGATCTAGCAAGCTCGGAAAAAACTTTGTTGTTGGTGGCGGCGCTGTCGTCTCAGACCACGTCGAAGTCTCGGACAATGTGATGGTGGCAGGGCTTTCTGGCGTCACGAATGACATCACCGAGTCCGGCCAATATGGCGGTTACCCTTTACAACCGCTCAAAGACTCACTAAAAACAATAGCTACTATGATTCATTTAACAAAAATGCGAAAACAGCTTAGCCGAATCATAAAACATCTGAATCTTTCAGAAGACTAAAAGGAGTTTCTATGCCCTACGAGTTCTATAAAATTCTTCATGTGATTGGCCTCATTTTATTATTCTCTGGCCTCAGCAGCGCCGTAGGACTAAAAATGGCCGGAGTCCCCTTTCAGGGGGCAACCAAGAAAATGGCCTTTATCACCCATGGAGTTGGGCTCTTCTTTATGCTCGTCGCTGGCTTCGGAATGATGGCCAGGCTAGGAATGATGGCCAATCCAACGCCAGGCTGGGTTTGGGCAAAAATTGGAATTTGGTTGTTGTTAGGGCTTTCGATTTCTATCGCAAAGATAAAAGGTCAAATTGGCTGGCCGTTAATTGTTCTTTTTGCTGGACTTGGAGCTACGGCCGCCTGGCTTGCTGTCTATAAACCCTTCTAAGAAACTCAACGGGCCGATTTGTAGCTTCGACCGAAATCTTCACAGGTCCCTGCAAACAAAACCAAGTCAGTCCATTTCCCTCGAACCAAAAGTCGACGCAAACTCAGGCCTTCTTTACGAAGGCCAATTGCTTTAGCCACTCGAATGGACCTTTTATTCGAGGGCGCGATTCCCGCCTCCACTCGGTGCAATTTTAAATCTAAGAAAGCAATATCCAATACAGCACGACAGGCCTCCGAGGCATATCCTTCCCCCCAATAATTGTTAAAAATTCGATACCCCAAAAAGGCGTTCTGAAACATCATTCTAGAAACATCCATCAAATCCACATGACCAACAAGTATGCCATCATCTTTTCTAAAGATGCCATAACAGTAAAATCGGTCTTGCTTGCGCAGTTGCTTCTGCTCAGCTAGTGTTTTTTTAAATTTTTCTCGAGTGAGTTCGCTGTCTTTCCATCGGCTTTCATCCCACTCATTGCGAGCGGGATGAAGTATTGCATAAGCCTGGCTCCAGTTTTCATAATCACTTAGAGCCAATGGCCTGATGATCAATCTTTTTGTGATACCCATCTGATCCGCCTAAAACATCGAGTACTTGAGCCAACGACATTCAATATTTCCGTTAAAAACAAAATGCTTTCGCGTCGACTTTAATTTTAAATCGCCAATGAGGTCCTTATTGCCCGAAAGTATCCAAGCATCCCATCCCTTAAAGCGATGTTTAAGCGTAAAACTTAGATCCCGATAAACATCTCGAAGATTGTCTTCGTCACCAATGCGGGCACCGTAAGGAGGGTTGACGATAATCAATCCGGACTCAACTGGAGGTTCAACTGTTGCGACTGGCTCCCTCTTAAATTCAATCACATTATCAACTCCGGCACGTTTGGCATTCTCTTTTGCAATAACAAGCACCCTGCGATCAATATCATAACCATAAAGCTTGAACGGCAAATCCTCGAGCTCCTGATCCATCGCCTCATCAACAAGCTTTTCCCAAACGGCCTTGTCGTAGTTCAACCATCGCTGAAAACCAAAACCCTTGCGCTGCAAACCAGGAGCAATTCTAAGAGCCATCATTGCACCCTCGATTAAAAAGGTTCCCGAACCAACCATAAAATCCACCAGAGGGCTCTTGCAATCCCACTCGGAAAGCAAGAGTAGACCCGCTGCTAAATTTTCTTTTAGCGGAGCCTCTCCAGTTTCTTTGCGATATCCACGCATAAAAAGACTGTCACCGGAAGTATCAAGAGCAATCATAAATTGATTTTTCATTGCCCGCACATGAATCCGCAGATCGGGATCAATATTATCAACATCAGGACGGACATCAAATTTGTCGCGAAACTGATCGACAATGGCATCTTTAACTTTCATGGCAACAAAGCGCTGATCATGCATCATCGACTCTTTGATCGTTGCATCAATACAGATTGTTTGATTGGGCTTAATGTATTTTGTAAAATCGTGCCGACGGATTTGATTATAAAGTTCCTCAGGCTGATAGGCTGAGAATTCAAGGACTGGCTTTAAAATTCGACTGGCAGTTCGCGACCACAGGTTGGCTTTGTAGGCCCCCTCCCAATTGCTTTCAAAAAAGACGCCCCCGGCCGTTCTTTCTAAAACATGAAGACCTAAAGCTGTTAGTTCTTTTTCGAGAGGTTCCACGAGACCTTTTGGTGTGGATGCAAAAAATTCTGGCATAAGAGCGCTCCTGTCCAAGAAACGCTCACTTAGAAAGGCTACGTTTCCCTATATTGTGGGCCGCCGCCTCCTTCGGGCGCCGTCCATTCGATGTTTTCGAACGGGCACTTAATATCACAAGTCTTACAGTGAATACAATTTGTATAGTTTACCTGCAGATCAAACTGTCCCTGATGCTTCTGAGACGAAATCATTTCATACACACTGGCTGGACAGAAATGATTACAGGGTGATTTGTATTTAGGCTCACACACCGTTCGGCAGTGGTCCGGGTTTTTAATCAAAAGATGATTAGGAGAATCCTCATCATGCATTGTACCCGTAAGATAAACACTTGAAAGTTTGTCAAAAAATAGCTGGCCGTCGGGCTTAGGGAGCTTGTTCTCTTCTGCGCCAAGCCCTTCAGGACCCCAAATCTCCACAACTCTTTGAGTGGTTTCGGCGTCTTTATGGACTGGCATACGATCCGACAAACCGCGTCCGCCCGTGATTTCTTGCAATGCGATCAATGGCAATGAGGCCATCATACCTAAGCTCAGCGTTTGATGAAAATTTCGAACGCGATAAAGCTCTGACTTTATAAAACTACCATGCACTTTAGATTCATACAGAGAGGTTGTCGCACTTGAGAAATCAGCTTTAAGTACTCCCTCAAAGGCTGCTTCCGCAGCCAGCATTCCCGATTTCATTGCCAAATGGATGCCCTTCAGCTTTTGCACATCCACCATGCTGGCTGAGTCACCCACCACCATCCAGCCATTTCCAGAAAGTTTGGGCATTGAATACCAGCCGCCAGCAGGAAGCGTCTTGCCTCCATAGGCCACGACCTTTCCTCCTTCGAGCATTTTTCTTAAAAAGGGATGAGTTTTTAACTTTTGTAATTCACGGTGTGGATCCAAGAGAGGATCCTGACTGTCTAAATAGGCCACAAGTCCAACAACGATTTTATCCCCCGGAAGGGTATATATAAACGTGCCCCCGATGGATTTCTTTAGCGGAAATCCCATCGTGTGAATCACCTGCCCTGGTTCGACAGTACCCGGAGGCATTTGAATGATCTCCTTGACTCCCTCTTCAAACACTTCCTCATTCTTTTCCGCGCGGAGGTTCAATCTACTTGAAACTTTTTGAAAGAGTGATCCCCTTGTTCCTTCAGCGAAAACCACACATTTTGAATTTAAAATCAGACCAGGTTCGAAGTTTGCCTTAGGATTTCCATTTTTATCCCGTCCTTTGTCGCCAGTGCGTACTCCAACGATCTTATCCCCTTCATAGAGGGCTTCCACTGCAGCAAAACCAGGAAAAATATTAATACCCTTTTCTTCACATTTTTGCGCTAGCCAGCGGTTCAGTTTCGACAAGGATACAATATAATTTCCCACATTATGAAATGGTGGCGGGACCACTGGCAATTTAACCGAATAATCAGAACCCAGATAATAAACAGCATCTTTTTTTACTTCGGCATCTAACGGACAACCCTGGGTTTTGAAATCCGGCATCAGTTCTTCAAGAGCCTTTGGATTTAAGACTGCACCTGAAAAACTATGAGCTCCTATTTCCGAGCCTTTTTCTAAAACAACAATCATCTGCTCAGGCAGGGGATCCCCTTGTTTCTTCCCGGCAGCCACATCTGCATTGTGCTTCTCAATTTGATTCTGAAAATGCAATGCACACGAAAGGCCCGCAGAGCCGCCTCCAACAATTAGGATGTCGACGTCCATTGTTTCCCTAGTCACACCTTCCGGCAATTGATCGTAAATCATAATGATCTCCAAAGTAAAAAATAGAAAAAGCGTCCCTAAAAACTCTCATCACCACCAGGCTCAAGCTCGGACTCTGTTTGGGGTGCCATTTTCCTAATTGGCGCAACAAGCTGCGGTTGAACTGTTAAATCTCCCTCGTCTCGTCCCCCGGCATAAGCCCGTCTTCGTGCCTTTTGCAGAATCTCACTCTCCTTCGCTTGGTCATATACGGATCCAGCAACGACCTCTTCCGCAGGCACAGTCTGAGAAAAGACACAGAACCCTACAACGATACCCCATCGCACGAGTCGTAGTAATGAAACCATAAAAACCTCCGAAAACATTTATCTCAAAACAACTTCAGAAAAAAGTCATCTGATAAAGAACTCTATTTTAAGGAAATACGCCGATGCTGAGCCATTGGGATCTGGTTCCTAACTGTTTCGATCTTAACTTTTGAAAGAGTGCAAAAATGAGTCTGAGGCCTCTCTCCATCTAAGCGAGCCAAAACCCCTCCCCATGGCTCAACAACCATAGAGTTTCCATAGGTCTCTCGGCTTACCGTTTCGCCGCGCTGACTGTGATGCCGCCCCGCTTGGGCACTTGCTGCCACATAACATTGACTTTCGATGGCTCGGGCTCTTAGCAAAATCTCCCAATGAGCTTCCCCAGTTTTCACCAAAAAAGCCGAGGGAATTAATATAAGATCAACAGGCTCTCGTGCATACTGCGAGTAAAGTTCGGCAAAGCGCACATCGTAACAAATAGACTGAGCGATCTTCCACCCATCAATAGAAAAAATGCCTGGCCCCATCCCGTGCTTAAACACATCAGACTCGCGGATAGAAGCTTGCCCCGAAAGCTGTATGTCAAAAAGATGGACCTTTTGGTAATTTGACTCAATCTTGCCTTGATCTGTGATAATGACTGACGAATTGTATAACAAATCTCCGATCAGCAATGGCACAGACCCTAAATGTAAAAAGGCCTTTCGTTTTTTCGCAATAACAGAAAGATCCCTAAAGACCTGATCTTCTAGAGAAAAAGGGGGAATCGACTCCCCCTCCCGAATGCGCAAATACAAACAATTCTCTGGAAACAAAAAAAGCCGAACCCCTGAATCCTCAGGAACCCTAGCAATAAGGCTTTCCATTTGCTCCAAACACAGGCGAACGTCGTCCACTGACGTCATCTGACACACGGCAATTTTAAGTTCCGGAGACATCATCACCTCGGTACCCAATATCGTATTTAATTCGCAATAAAAATGTAATGAATTTCTAGGAATTATTCAGAGAGCTCAGAAAGAGTAGCTGCTTTAACCTCTTTGCACTTCCAAACATTGCTCTCCAATGTTTTTCGAATGCCCTCTAAAATGGTATCGCAGCCATTTGGCTTTAAAGAGGCGCCTACGACCTGGTCCACTCCAAATTTGGTGTAAACAGCGCGGCAACCGCCATCAGGATTTTTATCTGTCCGCAAGGTTCTTACAGCTTTCTCGTTCTTACATACAATCGTGGTCGCAAAAACAGAAGTGGTAATAGAAAAAAAAGAGATCAGAGTGCAAAACAAAAGAATAAAGGCCCTTTTAAAAGAGCCTTTATAGGAGCGTATGAAATAAAAAGTGACTTCTCGTTTCAACAACATCGATTAAGCAGACTTAGATTTGGCAGCCTTTTTAGATGTTTTCTTCTCTTTTGCTGGGGCATCCACAAGCTTTACGTTTGAATAATCGATAAAGCCTTCTTTTTTTAGCAAACCCTCTTTTTTATCAAAATGAGTTTGTACTTTGACTCCTTGAACCTGAATTTTCATTGCGGCAGAGTCAACAGCCAAGACAGTTCCCTTTTTACCCTTATCAGAACCGGTAATAACTTGTACTGTGGCACCTTTTTTAATTTTCAATTTAATCACGGTCTACTTCCTTATTAATTCTTGTTAGAGCCAATTTTCTTTTTGATTCTTAGCTTCACTGACAAAGCGCGCTTTGAAAGCTTTGCGTCTTCCTGATTGAGGATAAAGTTATCGAAACCACCCATGTGCTCCATGTCACGAATAGCACTTGTGGCAACTTGCATTCTAACCATTGAGTTCAAAATACGGCTAAATATGCGTTTTTTTTGAACATTTGGTTGAGCAATAGATTTAGTTTTAATGTTGGAATGGCTCACCAAGTTCTTTACAACAGGGCCTTTTCCAGTTAGTTCGCATCTGCTCATTGTCAGCTCCTTAAATTTAAACCGGTCAAAACAAGAATCATTCGTATATGAAAAAAGACACTTGTTGGCAACTCATTTTTGTCGTATATACATCGACTCACTAACGAAGAGGATAAAATCATGAAAAAAGCGACAAGAAGCAAATACAGACAAGAATTCTCCGGCGACCACCTTTTTGATTATAAAGACCCTTCGTCTCTAACTCGTTTTGTTAGCGATGGCGGCAAAATTACGCCTTCTCGCATCTCTAAGTTGAGCATAGCTCAGCAAAAACGGGTTGCTGCTGCTGTAAAAAAGGCTCGAAGCTTGGCTTTGCTACCTAACGGAATGCCTGCTTACGATACTTTCAATAGAAGCGAATCAATCTCTCCAGTTCCATTTGAAATTTAAATTCGGCCTCATTGACTTCGTTAGAAGTAAAAAGCCAAGGTATCAACCTTGGCTTTTTGCATTTTTTACCCACTGCAATGCCTCTCCCTCAACACTCTAAGTATTTGTCTCGTATCCAGGAAACTAGTCCAAATCTTCACACATAACTACGAAGAGTATCGCTCATCTATTTTATAATGAAAACCATGCCCTCATGCGCGTGGGCAAAATCTTGCAATCCGACCTCGTAAACATCAACGAGGAGGGGTTATGAATACAAATTTGGTAAAACTTCAGGCGGATCTAAAAAACTATGGTCTCAATCCCGCAGATTGGAAAGTCCAGGAATTAAAACCGGCGCAGTTCAAAATTGCCAATAGAAAAGATCGTCAACTTTATTTTGTCGGCAAAACCACGAAGTCCGGATTGCTCCACAAATGGAAACAGATCGATCTTGTCTCTTTTTAGCGATAGCTTTCGCAGCGAATTGAAAAGATACTTCGACTCCAGATTTCCTTTTCGCTCAAGGTCGCCATTGCTTTCGGCCCCTCGGAAACGTTCGGATTAGCCCCTTTCAATGAGGGCTCTCCTGGCAACTCGTTAAAAGTTTTTATACGCAATTCAGCCCAAGCCTCAGAGCCAAAACTCAAATTGTAGACGCTCATCAACTGACAAAATAAAACCAATTCTGACTCTTGCATCCACCCGACTCGATTCAGCCCCGGGTCGGGTGGACGACTCCCCCAAGCCATTTTTGCCATCAGGATAACACCCTCCTTAAGGCCTTTTTCCACTTCTGGTATCGAAGCCAAATCATTTCGACACTCTGACGAGTAGTTTGATATACCTCGAGCCATCTTTTTTAAAATACTAAAATACTCAAAGCAGGAGCCCGCACTATTGCCTAACTGACAACTCTCTTGAGCGCGAACAATAATCGGCGGGAGCTTGTGCTTATCTTTGTCCTTCGACACGGTCTGAAATACGAGTCCCTTGAGATCCTCTTTAAAGTTCTCCTTTTGAACATCATAAACAGTGTGAGGGGGGTCGTTGAGCATTAGAAAAATCAAAACAACCACGATTGCGATGATAGCGAGGACAGGCTTCGGAAGTGACTTAAAAAAATTTTCCATGTTCACAGCTTAATGTGTTCTGATCAAAGCTTCAAATATCCTCTTGCGTTATGATCGAGGGGTTTGACAAAGTTACTCATAACTATCTATTATCCGGACCTCTGTCGGGGAGTAGCGCAGTCTGGTAGCGCATCTGGTTTGGGACCAGAGGGTCGTAGGTTCGAATCCTATCTCCCCGACCATTTTATCTTTCAGATAGATTGCAAAGACCTAAAAAACCCAAAGCCAAATTTCAATTTAGCCCTGTGGAAATCCTTCCGCGATTAAAATTCCTTTTAGAGTCGAAATATTTTTTCTTCCTTGTCATAAAAATCCAATCTACCCTTTCAGAGCCAGTTCCTTTGCTCTATTGTCGAGTAATTCGTTGTAGCGTTTTTGTAGCTTAGCAGATAAAAAGCTGCTATTAACGATATCTTTCATTTCAGGGATATGCTTCAAAAGTCGCAAAAAACTACTATCAATCACTTTTTCTGGAATCTGCAAATTTTTACCTAGTGCAATAAAGTCTTCTCGTTTAATTCTGGCCTTTTTTCCATTTACCGTAAGCGCCATTTCTTCTTTATCTTCAGCCATGAGTAATCGCGTCGAAAGCAAGTCATAGGCTGGAGACAAAACCATTTCGTTCGCATCATTTCGCATTAGCGAAAAGTTTTTTAAGTGCATATCTGCGTTGCCAGTTAAAAAGCAAAAAAGATTCAGGTCAAAAAAGGTAACGGCATCCAATCCCGGCTGCGAAGAATATTTGAGAATGATTTTTCCAGCCTTTTCAGTGGACGTATCGTATTTTGATTCCGCGAGAAGCTCACTCAATTGACAAAAATCTTCTACGGCAATTTTCTTTCCCTTTTTTGGGCGATCAAAGCGTTTTGTCACGTAGGCAAGTTCACCTGATTTTAATTGAATCAGCCCATGTCTTGCAGTTTCTAAACCCACAAGCTCTGCCATGTGCATAGTGGCATCTTCCACCACCGACATATCTGGAAATTGGTGGGTGGGTGGTTTTAAAATGAAATTTCCCCACAAATCAACAATCATCAATCGATGGCTTGGATCATTTTGTTTTTTTTCCATGTGCAATGAAATTTTAGGCTGTACGCCTGTAACACCAAGATGCTGACTAATGGATTTTTTTGCTAACTCTTCAAGATCATTAGTGCCGAAATCAACTGCAGGTGGCGTCGCTGTACCAAATAGTTTTTTGCTGCAGGAGTTATGGTAATGACCATCACGGGACCTCTTCCAATGGTTGATAGCACCCGAGGCAATTGTTCATTTTACATCCTCGTCATCATGATGATCTTCAACAACACTCACATCACCAATGCAGTCTTTGCATGCCAGCAATAGAAGTCCCATTCGATCCCGAGGATTCATTTTCCAATTATCGGTGATGATCTTGAGTAACCATCCCTCTGGGATGAGGCCATCAAAAAATGGAATCATTGTTTTTTGCTCAAATGATTCCTTACGAAGAGGGAGCGTGAGGCTCACCGGCTTTGGGTTTGTAGATTTTAAATAATCCTCATCATAGGTGAAGGAATAAAGCCCCTCTTTTTGCTCGATGATTCCAGCAAAGATTTTTTCTACATAAACTTTTCCTCGCTTATGGTCTGCCACTATTCAGCCTCTCGCTTAATTGGGATTGGCCCAACAGTATGACCAAATAATTTTAGAACCTGCTCAACTTTGTCTAAGCGAAGCGTTGGCTTATTGCTTTCAAGTTCGCGAATAAATCTGAGACCAACTCCAGCCCGTTCAGCTAATTCTGGCTGAGTCAGTTTTGCTTGCTTACGCTTCTTTTTGGTAAATTCTCCTAATTCCTTCATATTTGATATAATACCCGATAGGGTATAATAGTAAATAGATATGTTGGAAATATACCCAATCGGGTGCATATATTGAATATATTAATAATTTATACCCTAAAGGGTGTAAATATATGTAGTAATTAGGACAAATGGGGTAATTTTGAGCTCAAATTGCCCCATTTATAGGTAGAAAGGCAGGGGTGGAGGCTCTAGAAACACGGGTCCTACCTTTTAAGTAGGAACCCAAAAACCAATAGGGACAATTCGAGTTGTGCTACTTTTTGCTTCTTGCAGATTTCGATTATGAGTAATAACAATTACTTAGGTCGCGGGCTGTCGGCCCGACCAATTTTTTTTCGAAAATCCAAAAGCAAATCCCAAAGGCACTACGGTGCTAATGACCAAAGCTTAATGATAGGTTTGCATGTATAATGGCAACCGGGATTGCTCTCGCATCTTGAAACCTTACCTTTATATGAAACGGTCGCTTTAATGAGCAACTTGTCTTTGTTCCTTATAAAATCTTGACTGTTACAGAACCCAGCATTGACTTCAATTTCGTATGCACGATCAGAAGTTTCCATTAAATCCCACCAAGAATATGAATTTGCTTTAACGTAGCAGATCCCTCTATTTGAGTTTGAGTTAGCAGACGGTAAAAACTCTGCCACTTCAAGCAAGTGTTCCGAGCTCATAGGGCAGCCTAGTAGGTCACGAGGGTCATATTTGGACTGGCCAAAAGCATATGAAGATAGCGTCGTAAGTATTGCCATTGCTAAGATTAATAAGAATTTCATTTTGTCTCCTCTTTTGGTTTAAACATGCACTACTGATTAGCAGGGACCATTTTGATTCGAAAGCCTGTTTTACAAATAATCATTACATGATATATATATACTCATTTGGTGAGGTGTCGGAGTGGATGTTAAGAAAGTGTGTAATCAAATTAAACACAAGATTAAAGAAAAAGGATTTACCCAAGAAGAATTTGCTAAAATGATCGGAGTATCTATTCCAACACTGAACCGATGGTTAAGAGGAGAAGGGCTGCTTTTCAAAGACTTGAATTTATTGCTTGAGAAACTGGGGGTTAAATTATCAGAGCTGGCTATGCTTGCGGAAGGCGATGTTTCAAATAAGTTCACCTATTCAGCTGAACAAGAGGCCGTATTTGTAAACACAGATGGGCTTCTCGCTTTTTTTTTGATCAACTACTTAATGAAAAGCAGCTTCACATATTGCCAAGTCGTTTAAATTAACTGAGAAGTCGGTAAATTTCTATCTTTCAAAGCTCGATAAGTTGAAGCTCATCGAATGGTTGCCCAACAATAAAGTAAAACTTTTAGTGGCTGGAGAGCCAAGTTGGATTTTGGGTGGTCCACTATCGCAAAAATTTAGAAAACAAATAATTGATGAACATGTCCATCTTTATCAGAATAGCCGTGAACAGCTGAAAATTGGAATTTATTCTCTTTCCTCTGACTCATACAGAAAAATAAACGATAAGTATCTGGAGTTCATTGATTCTGTAAGGATGATGGAAATTAAAGATTCAAATAATAGTACAGCCAAAAACCTTACAACTGTAATTTTGGGCCATGGACAAAGTGAAATACCTCTCTTGACGAAAATTCCTAATCGTTAATTTTTATTCGCCGGGCTTAGAAGCTTCCCTTAGAAACTTCTTTTAAAATCAAAATATCAAGGGCTTGATCAGAGACGATCTTACGAAGTCTTGAAGTTTCTTGCTCGAGCTCCTTGAACCGCTTTGCTTGGTCGACTCACGCTGAGAATCAAACGAGATTTGCTGATCAAAATTGAAATGGAAATTTTCAATTTTCATAATGCGCCAGCGAAACTACTCGCCATATTTTTTTAATGAAGTGGTTTGGGCACATACTATTTCAACGATGAGACTTGAAACAAATTAGACTCAATTTTTGTTATAGTTGGGATTATATCGGATAAGTTCAATTGCACTGCCTGCTTAATGTCTTCGACAAAATGCTGTGGCCAGTTTTTCTGAGCTCTTTTCTCTTCGAGATTGACCAGAAGTGAATCTGCATCTTCTAGAATTTCGAAATACTCTTTCTTTAATTTATTAGCTAGCACTTTTGCGCAGAGAGTATCCTCTGGAGCTTCCATCTGAGTTTTCATCTTTCCCTCCGGAATGATTTCTATACTTGAATAGCTATTCTCAAGTAAGTATTCCACGACTGAGTCGATATTGTTAAAGCAACAAATGAGCATAGGCGTACTTAATAAATTCTTTTCCAGTGCCGTCGTCAAATTTGTAGTTTTATGAACTATTTTTTCGCCACGAGAGACATGTTTACGGACAAGCGTTGGAGAGTTGTCGATTCCTAAATCATAGACTTCGGAAATAAGTCGATATGAATTTCCTATTAAATTTCGAATGAGATCTAAGTCATTTGTTATAAAGTATTCGACTGGCTGTTTTTCAAGTATTGCCAATGACGTTGTAGAAGCCCGAAAAACATCAATTATAATAGAAATGTCTGGTGTCCGGTCAGGGGGGCTTATATCGAAGCCATTTCGAATTTTAACATTCATGCAAAGAAATATATCAAGTTTGATGTCTGTCTGTCCAAAACCAAATCTCTATGTCGGTTTTAACATCGACTTAAGACTTCAATTTATACGACCAGAGCGTCAAATCAAATAAAACCGCCCCGCGACTAAAAGGCCCGCGCTTTAGGCCGAACTGCCAATTGCCGATTTTTGTCACCCTAAAACCCAGGGATAACGATCCCATATTGAAAGGAGGCTCAATTAAAAGAGCCATAATAGTATTATTCGCAAGTCTCACTCTTGCTTCAGCGCCCACCTGGGCATTCTCGGATGGATCAGGATGGGCTGCTGTCACCTATTTGATTAAACTTGTCGAACAAAGTCTTCGCCATTACCAGCAGCTCCAAATGATGATTCAATATTCGAAAGATGCGCAGGCGTATGCGCGAGAAATTAATAGTGGTCTCGATGCCTCGATTCGACTGATGGAATCACTACCGATCAAAGACGAAAAAATCCTAGGCCAGCTCCGCACGTTTCAACGATCGCTCCAAGAGATTGAAAAAATCTACGGAGCTATTCCGAAGAGTCCCGACGAACCATTTCAGCAAGTTAACGACATGGCTGTGGCCGAGAGTCTGAAGATGGTCAACTCCGTTGTCTTACCAGAACACAGAGGGCGTGGCCTTTATTCAAGGTTACTTGATATAGCAATGAAAGAGCTTGTTCCAAAGGGCTTTCAAAGAATTTGGAGCCGGCACAACCAAACCAACAACGCCGTCATTGTTCCAAAACTAAGAAGAGGCTTTTTGATCCCCGGAACGGAACTCAGTGATATTTTTGGCTCACTGGTAAATCTGACTTTTTTCACAAATAAACTTCGTCGAAAAGTAATGGATTTTAGGTCAGGGGATTTGCGTCCAGACGATGAACTCAAGAAAGCATTTAGGTTGTAGGAGATTTTATGTCAGATACATGCACCTTCTGCAAAATCCTTCGCTCTGAATTGCCAGCAAGTTTTGTTTATCAAGACAACGACATCTCGGCATTTTTAGATATTCATCCAATCAATCGTGGTCACACTTTGATTGTTCCCAACGTACACTTTGAATTTTTTGATCAAATCCCCTCTCAAGTTTTCGCAAAAATGACAAACACTGCTCAAGAAATTCAAAGGGCTTTTGCCAAAGCCGGAATAATAGCAGAAGGCTCAAATGTTTTTTTATCCAATGGTGAAATAGCAGGGCAAGAAGTTCCCCATGCTCACCTCCATATTACTCCACGATATAGAGGTGATGGACACAGAATGGTTTTTTCAGGCACTGATCCCGATCCTGTAGCAAGACTTGAGCTAAATCAAATTTCAAAAAGTATTTCGTCAGCATTGAAACAAATGGATTGGATGCCTCCTAGATTGGAAGGGGCTAGGGTTCTCCTCAGACCCATTGTAGAGTTGACAGCAACCAATGACTCTTGATGCAACTTCCAAAACTCACGGTACTCGGGATTCCTCCTGAGAAACTCCCATGGGTAATGTTGCTTTAGATTTCCAGTAAGCGGCATTTAATATCCTCAACCGCAAGTGGTCATCCCCAATTTGTAATAAATTGTCATTAACAATCGTGAATTCTCATGGAGCGATTACCGTTGGAGGATCACTGAATACGTGATGCTGGCTTATTTTGCGTAATACTAACGAAGCGGGAGTTCTTTTTTAGTTCAGAGATGATGGCATTCACGGGCTTCTTACCAAGGTAACGACCACCGAAGAACCGCTTTTTGTGTGAATCCGCGCGATCGCATTCAACCTCTACCTTGTGATTTGAGAGTTCGTTTTTGGCCGTTTCGCATGTCACTTGTTTTTTGAATTCAAAAAGAAGGGAGTTCTCGTCGCCAGCGCCAGCAAATGCTGAAAGACTAAGGCCAACTGTGAAGAGAGCTAAAATAAATTTAGTTTTCATAATCTAAGTACCTTTGAATTTCTTCTTTGAGTGGTCTCGTTTTCGTCGGCCCAAACATTGAGGCCTGATAGTAAGTTGGATTCATTGATCCCAATCTATTCATTATGAGTCGCGCATTCTGTGGACTCTTTTTCGCGAAATCAATGGTAAGAGCGCCAAGGTATCGATAGGCATCAGAACCCTCTCTAAGCTCGCTCAGGCGTTTGATCACAGGTGTTATCAATTCTGGGCTGCTGACTATTGCTGTCTCGAACTTGCGTTGTTGACCCATAATTTGAGTATCGTCGGTTAACGTTCTTAGATGCTCTTCTACTTTGCCGACATAAAAGGCTCTCATTGGCTCGGGAACCGAAGCAGATTTTGGCGTAGACGAAATTGAGTAGGTTGGAATGTCGACTGGCATTTTCTCTTTTGCCATCGCGTTTAGCTCTTGCCACACAGGGTGGACCTTCAATATTTTCCTTCCCTCTTCGGAGTCATTGAGCAGAGTATAGACCTTCAACAAAATTGATGAGCCTCGTTCTTGAGGGAATCCGTGTGACTCAAACTTTTGAACCTCTTCTTTTGTTTGAATGTTGTCGGCATTCGCTCTCCATAAAAATCTCTCATCTCGTATGAATGGTCTCAATGTATCAATGGTTTTTTGCATCAACTCTCGATTGCCACCTTCGTTCTCAACCAACTTTTGGACAAATTGATAAAGCTGATCCACGGGGACTGATTTTGCATTTAGTAAGCTTGGAAGTGCCTTAACGACTGTCGGACCATATTGATCCATTGTTTTACCATCAAGATTATTGATCCACTGCCATGCGGCCCGCTTTGCATCTTCAGATCCTTTGCCATTTTTAGCAATACGATCAAAGGTGCTTTGAACGAGACGATCAGCCGTAACATTTTCTGCCGTTAATTTTGGATTTGCCCAAAAGATCCATTCCGATGGCTTTGATTTATTGGCCTGTAATAACTGTTCAAACGCCGGCGTTGTGCGATCCAACTGCACTGATTGCCACAGTACTGATTGCGCCATCTCTGGATACTGCTTCGCTCCGGCTGGGGTCTTGATCTCATCGAGCCACATTTTCACAAGCGGTTCTTCTGCGTTGTCCTTAAGGATATTGTGGAAAACGATTTCATTATTTACTTCCTTGGCCTTCACAGCTCGCTTAATCGCGCTAATCAGCAGTTCTTTATGTTTCTGGTCCACTTTCTCGCTTTTCAATAAACGAGAAACTACAGAGGAGAATTCGCTCGTATCATGGTAGGCCTTATGCAATTTATCCAAATTTCCAGGGCCAGACAAATAAGCAACCAGCTCATTTGCTGCATCTGAGTTTGCAATTCGTTTAATAGATCTGGGAAGAGTATCGCCTTCTTCAGCCCAAATCTTAAAGTCCATTGATTTGACTACCGCTTGATCAATTTGCTCTCGCAAATCTTTCGTCGGATAACCTTCTTTTGCGAGGATTGAAGAATAACGCAATCGAGTCGCCGCATCTGACTCAGTCGGTTTCGCCGAAGTTTCAAGCACATTACCAAGATAGAAACTCTGCATGGTCTCTTGCTTAAGTAAGTCCTCTTTTAACCTACGAGCCTTCTCTTCCTCAGTTTTAGATACATCTCCAAGTTCACTAACCGTGCGCCAATAATTGATGAATCCATCTCTGTTTGCGGGATTGAGGTCCTCGTTAAATTCACCTTTTCGTGCGCGGGCAAGGATAGCGCGACTGAGCTGATCCTTTTGTTCTTTCGTCGCAAAAGCGCTGCTGAAGTATCTTTCTAGATCGTCTTTCTTGCACGAAGATCTCTGCAAACAGATCTTAATCGCCTTTTGGTAGAGAGCCCTGAGCTTTTCATCATAGGCTTTGTCATACCCAAAATTGAGTCCACTTAAAATCGAGGCATTGGTTGTTGGCGGTTCTCGCTTTAAGAGGTGCTCGATTAGGTTTTCCTTGAGCTGACGGGGGGCATTTCCAACAAACCCGCGACAAGGTCCCTGACTCTTTTCGGACTTTAAGTCTGCTTCACAGTATTTAAGAAAATCTCCGAAGTTTTCTTTTATTGGTAGCAACAATTCTAAGGGATGTTTATCCTTGGGAGGTTCCTTGCCGTCTATATAGTCTTTGAATCCATAGGCCTCGTATTTCGATTGATCGAAACCACCGAGGACTTTTTCCAGATCGAGTTTTCCATTGAGAAAATCCAACCCCCGTACTTGCTCATTCCTGTAGATACCTGGAATTGTCTGGTCCTTCAGAAGTGCGTTTTGAACTTCACGACTATCGCGATTCAAAAATAGAAATTTCTCAGCAATGGGCTGAATTTCGTCAGAGAACAGCGCAGCTATTGCCTTCACAACCTCAGTGTGCCCTTGGGTGAGAAAGTAAGCTTTTCTCAATGCTTTGTAATAGAGCTGCCAGTCGTTGCAAGCCGCTCCCATAGGCACCTGAGGTAAGGTCGTCGCCTTTTGCACCGCTTGTCGACTTTCTGCTAAACATTGGCTTGCAGGCTTTGATGTTTTCAAACACTCCCTAGCATTGGCCAAGGTCTGAAATGCCAGATATGCATTGAGAAAGTAAAATGGTCTTTGGCCAGTCCCACGATTGATTGCCGTGGATTTGATTAGCTGCTGCATTGATGTCGCATCGAGTTCAGGAGAGAGATTAGATAGCGTTGCTAGGACCGCAGCGAAATGCGGAGCCGCCATACTGGTTCCATCCATCATCACCGACGATTTTGTGGAAAAATAGTTCGGGTTATGTGCACCATCCAAGGATTTGATTCGTGAACCTGGCGCGTACACCGTAACATCTGGTCCAAAGTTGGAGAAGAAAGACGGCGAGCCAAAATATGAAGAAGCGCCAACTTTAAAGAACGCTGGATTTTTCATGAAATGTTCGTGGCCTGTCGTGTGAATGTTTGCAACGTCGTTTTCATTGCCCGCTGCAAAGACAATCCATTTGCCATTTTCAGTTGCCTTCCTGACCAAATCGACCATTTTTGGCTGTTCACGGAAGGACCACGACAGATTGATTACCTTCACGGATTTGTCGTTAACCGCCCTTTCAAGTGAATTGAGCAGATTTTCAGTCTTAGTGCTATCCGTCCACTTATTGGACGGAACGGGAAACACTTTAGTAGCAAGATGAGGATTTACTCCACGAGCCTCAGAAGATGCGATCCCGGTAACATGAGTTCCATGAAAGACACCCGCGTCTTCCTCAGGTGAAGCGCCAATCAACTTTGAACCGGCTTCAGGATTGCCTCTTAGTTTCAGCCCGCTATCTACAATTCCCAATGCATTTTCATATTTAAGCGATTTCAGGAGAGGTTCATCCCTAAGTAAATCAGCCCCTGTCGCTTTAAGTCCCCAATTCTTAGGCAGTAATTTGAGATCATCGCGAGCGCCCTTAAGATCGCAATTAGCAGGAGGGCGAACTGACGTGTCTGCTGCAGCTACGCCTTCACACAAGCAACCAGCTGTACCCTCGGTAATCTCGCCTGGTGATTTTGGAAAGGGTGCTGATGATTGAATAACTTCTTTTAAGTCACGGATCTGCTCTTCTGCAGTCCTTGACTCAGCATTCGCCAATTCAAAATAGGAAATGGACGCCAAAAGCATCCAAGCTAAAACCGATTTCATACTCAATATTATCGGCAATTTTCCCAACTTAGATGATAGAATGACGGGTCTAGGTTTCTTATTAAAGATCGAAGCCAACAGACAAACGTCGCGGTCCTATCTAGGCTTTTCGTCAGTTGGTTCAAGTTTCATCCAAAATCCACCCAGGCTCGGAGGCTCGCTTCTTTTGCGATCGGGGATGGCATTTACCACCGACCTAGAAACTGGGAAAATGGTAGTTCTTATATTCTTTGAACAAACGTTCCGGCACAACGACTTCTTTCATGTTGAGATAACTCAGTGCCGCGTACCCAATATCGAAATCAAGGGTGACGACGAAAAATAATTTGGAAGACTTCAGCGCATTGAGAATCATGGAATCGCTGAAGGCGGTGCCGGTCTTTTCACAAATGCCGATCGCATTGGCCCACGCCAGCGATGTGTCGAAGAGTTCGCTCTGTGATTTTTCATGCGGACTGATGTATTCAACGCCGCGATCAATCAAAGCCTGATCTTCCAATTCAATTTTGCCCTTGAGAAAGAGGTCGCATATTTCTAGCCAACCTTTTTGCCCTGAGTGCGGGCCTGCTGAGAATTCCTTCTTGATTTTCTTAAGCTGCGATTCATTGAACACTTCATCTTTGTCAGAATCGGCGGCCATACTGGTTTTTAGACTGTCCTTGAGTGTTTGAATCTTGGCCTTTGCAGTCTTTGAAATTTTCGTTCTTACCGATATACATCATGTGAAAACAGATCTTAACTCATATATAAAAAAATGCTTCGTGAAGAGTTAGCTGCTACTTCAATTACAGCAAGTATTGCGAGTCTTATTTTGGTCTTTTTATTTACAATTTCACTAAATGGCACAATTGAAGATATGAGTAAAGTTCATTGGTACTCTGTAATCTTAATTTTTCATTCATATTAAGAATTTTTCACTCTAAAGTAGTCACGAAAGATGATCAAAAATGGCTTAACGGTTTTTTCACACTTATTAACGACTATGATCGCAGGCTTCGTTCAAACAAATGATCATATAACTTTTAAAGTCAACAGTCTACAAAACGGTCAGGACAGTCTCGATCTTCTTCGCGACATCAATCGCGGCCTTAATGATTCGTTGGGACTGATTCGCACAATAAGTTCGAATACAGATCCAGGACTTTATAAAGACTGACGAAAAGTGACGGATTCCTCGCTCAGCTTGAGACCTTTTACGGAATCGTCGTCGAATCGGGAGATTCGCGTGTTCAAAAAGATGCCGATCAAACTGTGGCTGAAGCCATTTCGCTGAATAACTCGATCTACAAATACACCAAGGTCATCGATGAAATTGGCGAGATGATAAAAGACGAAAGCCATCGCGTTTCGCCAGGCGGAGCAAGCAAACTTACAGCACAATCGTTAGGTATCATGCTGAACCTTCAAAATGAAATGCTTCGAACTCAAGCGACAGGTCTAAAGCTTCAAACTCAGAGTTTCGTCATTCAAAATAAAAAAGATAAAGACCGAACTCGTCAGATGGTAGACAGCGCCGATAAACTTAATGCCGCGTTGGCCGGACAGTCTCCGAAGTTTGAGCTGCCACGGTTTGAATAGACGCGCACTAAAATAGGATAGGGTCACCAATGATTCTGTCTTTAGATGGGTCGTCAATCTCCACAACGGACAACATATCCACTAAGAATTCGAGTTCAATTTTCCGAGAGTTCAGTTCATCAACTAGTCTTTTGGCTGTTAGCAGGTCTAGATTCGAACCGATCGTCATATGGGGAACAAATGGAATATCCAAGCGGTGTTCTTTACTCAATTTGTTAGAATACAGCAGACTGTTAAGGCGTATTACGTCCCCGAATCCTTCGTCGGGCACCAAAAAAATATAGCTGACGACCAAGTTTCCGAGCTTCTCCGGCATCATTATCGCTGATCTAAATCGCACTTTAAATTTTTGATAATTCCCTACGAGACTCTCAACTTCTTTCTGCATTTCAGACGACGACAACGCATCTGTCGGAAAAACCAATGTGATATGCGGTGGAACCAAATGAGATTTTTCATCGTGCTCACGACGAAAATCGGAAACCCATTCATTTCCCGTCAGATTTGGAAAAAAAACGACATAAGACTTTTTCATCAGTCATCAAGCTAGCATTCGTACCCAACGATGTCAGCAGCGTTCGTGAGCCGTGGCACCGAGTGCCGTAGGCACTTTTTCCGTAAACTATTGAATATGGAGAGCAATCTTGGATATCGGTTTTATTTCGGCTGAGGCCAAAACACTTCATTCATTTTTCGTGTCGATGTTCTACATGCTTTCAACGATTCTCTTGTTGATTGGTGTACTTCTCGAATACTTCAAAATGCCGGTTGGCGGCCCCCTCGAGGCTAAGACAAATAAAAGGCTTTTTGATTCCAACCCAAAGTATCCCCGGCCGGCCCCAGGGGATTTTTTATGAGTTTCGCACCGGAACCGTTATGTTGCGAGGCTGCCGCGACTCTGCGGGCTCAGTTTAGATAACAAGGGGTAACTACACAATCAATAGATGTCCGCGAATACCATCTCGAAAAAGTGCTAGTAATTTTTTTGCTTCCGGATTCATTGGTTCAGGAAGTTTATCAAAAGAAAAAAAACCAATTTCTGCTATCTCATTTGGATCAATTTGACCATTCGCTTTTTCTACAATTTTTGCTGCCATAACTATTATGACATCATTCGTTCGAGGACGGGAACCAACTGCGACAAGTTCAGTCGGCTCGATGACATAGCAGGTTTCTTCAAGAACTTCTCGGGCAACTGCAGAAGGAATTGACTCTCCATCTTCCATCATTCCACCCGGAGGTATCCAATCATGTTCTAAATAATTTCTACGCACTAATAAAACGTGGTTATCTTCGTTAACGATAATTGCGTGGATTCCAACTCTTGGCATTATTGGACCTTGCCACACCAAACCAACTGGGCAAAGTGCTTTATAGCCCAATCTAAACTTGGCAACTAACGTTAAGGCCACCTCGGCATTTTGCGCTGCTCTCGAGGGCTGTCAATATTTCTTGAATATTTTGGAGCACGGTTAAATTGGCCTTGATTTATGCGCCACCTTCAACTTGTTGAAGATCGCCAAAGGGCTCAGATAACAATAGCGGCAGCGCGCCCAGAATCATTGGTTTGTGGACCGTATTCCGCACGTCTGACTTTTGATGAACTTATGTTTCGGCATGGTTGATGCTTAGTTTCCTCCAATATCTTTAATGACTAAATAACTGTGTTTGGACGGAGAATTTTGTGTCTAAGAATTTTACAAGTTCGGTAATTTTTATATTTCTAGCGTTGGTTGCTACTTCATGTACGAAGCCACCTGCAATGAATGGAAACACAGACAGTATTTTACCGGGACCTCTTAAAGTTTCGAATAATATTTCTCAGTGTCCAGCGCTTTCAGGAACATTCACCTTTGAAAAGGACGATGGCACGACGTCTGAAATTGAAGTAAATCTAGATGTTCAAGAATCTACTCCAGTATTTACTTTGAATAGCTCTAAATTTACGGTCGATGGTGAAAGCCATGAATTAGACTCAATGAATGAATATCAGGTTGGCTGCTCTGAGGGAGCGATTGTTGTTCAATATTCTATGGGCCATGTTGCATTGTCCAAAGCAGAATACCGCTTAGAAAACGATTCGTTAGTCATTATTCGTAAGTCTCTCAATGATGCCGTCACGATTGTCGGCCCTGAAAAGTCCATTGGAAAACTCAAGGTCACAAGAGAAAATAATGAAAATTAAGAATATTCTATTAGCAATTATAAGCGTCGCTTCGACTATCGTGCATGCCGAGTCGATATGTTCAGAAACACAAATGGAAGATTTAGTGAAGTCATCGAGCACTGCGGTGTGGGGAAACAATAGCAATTTGGTTTGATCCGCAAGGCTGTCCCCAAAACAATGGCCAGGAAAGCTGGTTTTCTAAGCATCCCCCTCGTTGCGCTTGATGATGAGGTGAACTCATGGGGACAAAAATTAAGCCCGTCCAAATGAACGAGCTTAATTGAGCAAATTATGCTTAGAGACCAGAGACATTAATCACGCGTGCTATCGTTGTCGAAGTTTTTTCCCCTCTGAGGATATATGCGAGATGAGGTTTTATGATCAGGGTAAAGTCCGATTTTTCTGTGACTCGCTCGCGTATTTTCGGAGTAGACTTTTTTTAGTATTGCAGTGAAAAAAGATCACGCGGGAAATTTCATATTGCCTTGGCAAAGATTGGCATCTTTCCTGATTTCGACGTGTCAAAAAGTTTGGGTAATTGTTCGGGTCTAGAATCAATCCAAAACCGGAGATTTTGTAACAACTCAACAATAAACAGCGTTACGATAAAGCTGGAGGAAAATGAAGCTATTTATATTTCTAATCTCAACCACTTTGGTCGTCACTAATGTTTTTGCTTTGGAAAATGATTCGATTTTTGAAAATTACAAAAAAGAATTTTGCCCTCAAATTTATAAGTTCAATGAAAGCCTTAAACAAAATTGCATGAATTCGAGTTCATTTTCGACGTTGGAAAAGTCGGCGAATGAAGCCGCAGAAAAATGTGTAAATAAGCGTAGTCCGAAGCCAGGGACAAAAGAGGTAATAGAGGCGACCACTGACTGCAATTTTGAACATGGAGTTTATCAAATTACTTGGTCAGGCAAAGCATATTTTTCTGGGGCCAAGTCAGCGTGCAGTGAAAAGACTTCAGGAAAACAAGCCCCGTCGAGCGGTGCGAGATAATCCGTTTCTAAACACTGACCTATGGTCAGCCGTGGTCATTTGAGTGAGCATTTTGAATCAGCAGAAATCTTTTTAAGACCTTAGATTTTTGGCGCTCGAGAAAACGAGCGGCGCACCCATCGAAAACAAGGGGTTTGTATGTCGAGATGCCTATTTTGATTGAAGGCTTTGAGATTGAAGCTCAAAGCTAGAGTCTGATGAAATTATTTTTGCCATCGGTAATAGCCTATGGGTGGCATATTTTTCCAAATACCGTCTGCCACTGCCACACTCATTCTTGGCAACATGGTTCCATCAGAAACTATTTTTCGAATTCCAGTATCGATATTGAGATCCTTGTTTTTTCCTATTGCACTATTAGCACCATAGACTGCTGCCGTTGAAGAGAAGCCAGTATCAATGCGAATCATGTTGTTCCAACTTCCAAATGAGTCCGAGGTAAAAACACGATTTGGGTCTCGAGCACCGCCTTGACTAGTCATCATTTCATATGCTTTTTGGGTGCTGTAGGCGGCCGCAGCGGCGGCTTTCGGCGTGGCTCCGTTTTTAACTTCGTTGCGGGCTAAAAATGCTGTCATCAAAAAATGATACGGCTTGCCGATATCGCAAGTCGTAGAAATATTCCCGGGCATGCTGTATTGGTGGCCTGCCTTGGTAGAAATGAAATCTAGTTTTGGAATCGCCAATGAGATCGATGATAGAGCTACCTTTAATATTTCAAAGTCATCCCCTGCTTTGATGGGTTTTACTCTTGAGCCTAAGTTTGGGCCACCAGCGGCGAGGATGGCGATAATATTCCAAGAGGCATCTTCTGCTTCGCTAGGGGACATCCCCGTTTTTATGTAAGAATCATAAATATCGTCGTGTAGATTGGCCTTGGTACTGACTTTTGAATCCTGGAAGCGGTTTAGGATCTTCAGTGCTGCAATTCTTGCGCCTTCAATGTATTTTTTGTTGGTAAACACTTCTTTAAATACTGGAACTGGAGTCAAACTTTCAGAACTAGGAGCAGCAAAATCAACGATGTTTTTAAAAGAATTTACACAGCCGAACACATCCAATCCGCCAATACTTGAGCAAAAAGCCATGGCTCCTAAATTTTTTTGCAACCCGCTGACAAGATCAGTCCCAGCTTTAAACTGATCTGGAGTTTTCATATATCTCGATGGATACGAGTTCATATCTTTAGCAACGTGATTTAAAATCAGCGAAGCATTTTTTGTTTGAAGCGAGGTCTTTAAGCTCGAAATGGAACAAGCTATATAACGGCCGCAATTATCTGATTCGTCTGAAATTGAAAAGAGATGCTCACGTGCAGACAGAAGAGGTATCCGACTCATTACCCAGGGTTCGTCATAGTCGTCTTTGAATTCAGTCTTTGTTAGCTGTTGCTTGAGGATTGTTGGATCCGCACTAAGCTGATGATCCCTCTGAAACTCTTTTTCGTACTTTAAAATGTCCCACGCCGTC
Organism: Pseudobdellovibrionaceae bacterium; assembly: GCA_016719575.1. Taxonomy (GTDB): domain Bacteria; phylum Bdellovibrionota; class Bdellovibrionia; order Bdellovibrionales; family Bdellovibrionaceae; genus JACMRP01. The sequence continues at coordinate 734,918 of JADJYV010000013.1, forward strand.
TCATTGCAGAATTTAGCCATATCCTGGAGTTAAGCTTTTTTGACGATTGCAATGTTACCAGTCAGTAGTGTTGATAGTTTCAAGCCACCGCAGGCTGCAAGAGAACCCACCATGCCCGGCTCTACTATATCCTGAGCGTAAGCAGTTCCATATAAAAGAAGTATCAAAAAGCTTGCTATGAAAGACATTCTCTTATCTTAAAAGATTTCACCGGAGCCGCATTAAAATAAGTTTAGCCTACCAGAACGTCTAGTGTTTCTGACTACGCCAGAGATACTTTCAGAAAACTCCATCATCTTAACGAATTTGGGCGCCGATCATGGTGCCGCTCTTTGTACATCAAAGAAATGATTCTGGGCGCGCTGCCGCTATTGTTATCTGAGCCTTTTGGCGATCTTCAATAAGTTGAAGGTGGCGCGTAAAGCAGGGCCAATTTATCTGTGCTCCAAAATATTCAAGAAATATTGACAGCTATCGAGGGCGGCTCAAAATACCGAGGTAGCTTTAACATTAGTTGCCAAGTTTAGATTGGACTAATGTCCAATCGACAAGAAATATTTTAGCCCGGACTTCCATTGTATTTGCAGAACTTGTACAATCAAGAAATGAAACTATTTTTATTAATGACATTATTAGCTTTTCAAAATTCGTGGGCGCTGGATATAAAAAGACAGAATGATGATTGTGACAAAATTATGATGAAATCAGGAAGGCCCGGAGTTACAGATACGGAACGAAGTCGTTATGAGTCAACACCGGAAGGGGACATTCACAGGCTACTTGAAACAACTAGATTAAACGGCAAATGTGTTCCCATTAAGTATAATGTAAAAAGACCAGGTGAAGATATGGAAGTTAGATGGTCATTGGAAGACTGTTATGAAATTGAAAAAGGCATTACCTTGGATGAGATAAGAAAGTGCCGGGTCACCGAAAGCAAAATCAAGACCTTGTTGCAAAGGGATTTTTCTGGCGTAGCAACAGACTACGGATACCCTACCTCTGGAATTTCACCAATTGAAATTGCCGCCGTCATCCGTGATAGATGCAAGGCAGAACCTGTTATAAAGGGGCTCCTCAAAGACCCAGATGTAATCCAGTACTTCACACTGAAAAATACCTCACCAAAAATCCAAAAAAATCGACCACCGTCAGCAGTTCGATAGACACAATTTTAGAAACAGTGACTAGTTGACGCTGTGTTTTGTCGGCAAATTTGAATGTGCTTTTTGGGCTACAAGCAGTAGACGAACACTCCTGGAGCTCCGAGCGATTTGATTAGTCAACAACCCCTGGTCTCATTAACGCCATTCAATCAACAAAGCTCAGTTCAATAGGCTCAGTTGTTATGTACCGCCCATAAATCTGTGCCTTTCTAGGGTCCCGGGAAGTTGCCCACAAAAACAAAAAATCCGCTGTCCAGTAAGGTTCAGCGGATCGTGATGTTTGAAATCCAGAATCAAGTGTTAAATATCAGACCAGCAGATCACTTCACAGTCTGAAATATCAATAGGATTTAACGAAAGAATATGTGGGACCCTGTGAAATAAAAGCGGTCTGTGTTTTTCTTTAGCACATGAGCGATACCACTCAAGTGTCGCAGCGGGAAGTTCAGGTAATTGCTCAAAGGCTGTATGCGAAAAATTCACTACTTGACTATGAGTTAACTCCCCATCGTCATTTTCATACTTAAAAACAACTGTTTCAATTGGTGAGAGTTTTGTAATCGGAATCTTATACCATAGATCTTTCTCGTCAGGACTAAACCCCAGTGCTACTAAGCTCTGATATACTTTTTTGGGGTCAATAGGTGCAAAGTGAACAACATCGTTCCAGCGACAATTTAATATTGGGATTTTTTCATCCATTAAAGATTCCCGCCCTTTGTATTTCTGAACCTCTTTAGCGTATACGGACGGAATCTTTTCCTCCATTTGATTCAGGGGAAAAATAATATGGCCTTCCAAATCATTAGGTTTTCTGTGGTAGATATATTTCATAGTAATATTTTACTTAGATCACCGATAGATCCTTCTAAAGGAAACAAATCTCAAACAGCCTAAAAACGAATACAATCGCGCTGGGCACCTGAGTAATCGCCCCGCCGCCAAACTTGGCTTAAAACGCAAGCGTCTGGTACAGAAAACAGAGATCGAAAGCAGCAGCCTCCGTTGGGGCCTCCAAGGCGCCGCGTTGGGAGGATCGCGGCCCTCTAGAGGCCATTCCCCTCAATAAAGCCCTCAAGATCCGATCTCCAATAATACGTGGACCCATTATCGAAAGAAATCAGGTCTTCGTCAGACATTTGGGATTCCCACTCAGACTGAGCGCAACTCCAAGAAACCGGGTCCATTTCTTTCATTACAGAGACAGCGTCTAAAGTCATCCAGCCGACAGTGATTTCGTCAGGGTAAGATTCCCGCACGAAATTCTCAAACGCCTCATCAAGGTCAACGGCCTCAAGATTTTCTTGAAGAAGCTCTTTTATAACCCAGTCGGTGCCATATTCACAGCCGGAGCCTTGTAACAAGCGCATTAAATCGTGGAAGCCACAAGTTTTACTTAGGGCGATGCGTCCTGTTTCCAAAGTTTGGACACAGTTTGTATTCAAACTTCGTTGCCAACGTGCGAATTTGTGCCGACAATTTTCTCATGCTTAACCGAAGTTCAGATTTGAAAAATTATTTGCAAGATCTTCGTAATGCAAATTTCGGATTCAATTTTCCTATGTCCTTCGCTATTAAAGCAACAGGACGCAAATCTATTCGTTTCACCACTAAAGTAGATACTGGAGATGGAGAGCATGATGCTGTATTTATCTCAACCAACGAAGACTATCATAAAGATATTAGGAGAGTCATTTGTGCCAAATCTTCAAGTACTCAATAACCACTTGTTTGTCGGGTCCCTGCGGACCGGCATCGCATTTTCAAGCAAGTCAGCTTCTAGCAAGTACTGACATTGTGTCCCGGTAACGACCCAAATGGTTTTTAAAAAGTAGAACGGGGCCACCTTGGGGACCTTTTAATCCAATGACCAATATTTCAAGAATACAAGTGATTTTCATCGACTCGATTAAGGAACTCGTTTTAAGAAATCCAGCACCAGATCTCGGCGCTTCAGCTCATCTGTACCGTAAAATCCGTGGTCCGCATCAGGGAAGTAAGTCACTTCGGGGGAGCGTCCGAACTTTTTTAATTTTTCTTCCAGGCGTTGGGTCTGTTCAAACGGCCATACTGTGTCTTTTGCTCCAACGGTGATCATGATTGGTCCGTCGTATTTTTCAATTGCAATGGGCATTCCAGTCGAAATGGGCACGCCGTTAAACAACCATGCACTTTTTGTAAAATCGATTTTGTTAAAATCATTTTCGGGATTACAACTTGGGTTCCAGCGGTAGTCGGTCTCTTTTGATTTTTCGGTACATTGGCCTTCGCCGAGTTTGCAAATCCAGCAAGCTGGTTCGCTCCAGTCCCAATTGTAAGCTCCGTTATAAACATCGCTAGGACTGTGAGCGATAAGCGCGCTTGGGTGAGTTTCCGGAGTGGAAGTCAGGCTGCCCAAAATCATAGTCAGCTCAGCGCCCCGAGAAAATCCATAGACCACGACTTTTCCATTACCAGCAGGGTTTTTGCGCAACCAACGAATTGCTGCCTGAACTCGCGTCAATTCTATGTTTTGCAATGTTTGTCGGGGGCCAGTGAGGCCGCGGTTGCAATCGAAATAACAGTAGGTCATTACGCCGTAGCCCATGGTGGCCAAAAGATTCGCTTCGCCCGATAGCGAGCGGCGAGAGCCGCCTTCGCTGCCGTGAAGCATTAGGATCATGGTGTGTTTGTTGGTGTCATTGGGACTGACTAAGCCACTTCCCACAAATGGCGTCGCCTCAAAGGTCAACGGGTAAGCACCGGCGCAGATGGAAACGAAACTCGCCAGGACCCAAATAAAAATTTTCATGAACTCTGTATAACCTGCGGGCTGATCGACCGCAATAGATCCAGTTGATTTGAAACTATTTTCAAACAACCCCGACTCTGGAGTGACGGATTAGTAGGCGCTTATCCTATTGAAATTACTGAATCACGATGCCTTGCGGATAGGCAATTCGCCTTATATCACCCTGTTTCCTGGTTTTTATCGAGAAATTAGCCTTGGGAACGTATAGACTCGCCCACTTTGGTTCGCTAAACTTATAGCATGATAGACCTGCGCAAAACACTCCTAGATGCCAGCGATGCTTTGATAAAAGCAGGGGTTACCCATGCCCTTATCGGCGGCTTTGCGATGGCAACCTATGGCCACCACCGCGCAACAGTCGATGTTGATTTCTTGGCAGATGGCAAGAGTCGTGACCTGATAAAAACCGCCCTTCTTAAGCAAGGATTTCAACTCATTCACGAATCCAACGAGGTTTTGCAATTCTCCGGCCCCGGTTTATTAGATATTCTGCTGGCAAACCGCCCTTAAGCCAAGAAATGCTTTCACACGCCACTCAGAACTCAGCACTTGGAGTATATGTCGTTCGCGCAGAAGATATCATTGGTTTAAAGATTCAGGCCTATAAAAATGACGCCTCCCGCGAACTTCAAGACAAAGCGGATATTCAAAAACTTTTGAGCTCGCCACAAATTGACCTCGCCCTCGTAAAGAAATATGCCGATCTTTTTGATGAATGGACAGTTATCGAGAAACTTCAAAGGGTAAAGCCATGACCATGGATGAATATTTTCAATTTTGGAGCAGTATTGGAAACTCTTTCCTCAACCGCCACAAAACCCAAAATTGAGTATAAAATTATTTTGCTTTAAAACAGACCAACGGAAACGTTTTAACTTCGCCCCGTCGAATTATAAAAACAAAAGACCTCGGTAACTAAATTTCAAACAAAATTAATTTTAAATTGAATGCGACGAACCCTAAACTGAATAAATCTAATTCATCTGTCTCTTCATTGTGAAAATTTTTAGTTACGAACAATCCGTTTGAAAAAGCGGATTGTTTTCGTTGTCCCTTGAATTGATTCAAAAAAATATTTTTACTGTCTACAATTTGTGTAAGATATTTAAATTAGATCGTTTATTCAGAAAGTAATCTTTGAAACCAAGTTGTATTGTATTTATAAAAAACCATTATCAATGCTGTTACTTCTTGAGGATTCTCTGCCGCAAACTTTTCATACTCACTTAAATTTTTAAATTCTGTATTTTTTAAAATTTTGGCAACTTTTGCCAAGCATTTTCTAAATCAGCAATAAATTTTGCACCACGTGACCTGTGGTTAATTTTTTATTCCTAATGATGTCAATTTAAAATAAATGGCTAAATATTCGCGTGCCCAAAAAAACAAATGAGAAGAGTGTTGAATATTTTGAAGTTGTAAAGAACTGCAGCGGTAAAAAGAACCAATTTCAGTGATGCCATACGATAATACTTCACCATCAGGTAAGCTAATTTCACCATCTTCTCTTCGGACATGAGGTCTATTACTGTCGTATGCTTTATCTGACCATCCTCTTATTCCAAAAGGTTTTGAAAAAACTATCAGTGTGTTTTTCAACTTCAGTTTGATTTTTAGGTTCAGCATAAAATTGAAGATCTGTTTTTGTATCATTAAGTAGGTGAGCATCAGCACGCTTAGATGGTTGAGCAGTTATTATACGCATAAATTGGTCAATTCCACCACTTAAACCACGTTGATAGTGAACTCCAGAACTAAAATCATTCTGTATTTTGATCCATTGATTTGGACCTTTCTCAAAGACCTCAACGAGTTTATCTTTAAAAAGGTCAATTATCTGTGGTGATGATTTTGTCTCAGGATGAAACAACGAAATACACGCGATTTCTGCATTAGCCATTAGAGCTGAAAAACATGTAACAATAAAATATAAGCTCAAAATTGTTATTCGCTTATAAAAAATATTTACAGCTAACATCAATAAATTCCTTTCTAGCTAATCTCTAAGTATTAATGCAATAAGAATGACAAGGAGGCTAAGACAAATAAATGGCCTTTTTGATCCCAACCCAAAGTATCCCCGGCCGGCCCCAGGGGATTTTTTTTATGAGTTTCGCACCGGAACCGTTATGTTACGAGGCTGCCGCGACTCCGCGGGCTCTGTTTAGAGCCGCAGGCTCTATTCCCAAAGATGGGAATTGTTGAATTTGAATTAAAATATTACAGCAGTATTTTTATCGAAAATAAAAATCGCAAAAATATTCGTGATGCCGACGACTGTATTGATTTTGTTTTGATGTATGAGCGAGACCATCGCCAGATGGAGATTTGGCCCCAGATCGCAATGCTCTATACGATGTGTATGAATTATTTGAAGCGCAACACTTCGATAAGCGACGACCCAATAATGGGTCAGGGGCGATATGTTTTTGAATTAGTAAAACTCCGCTATGAATATAAACAGCAAATCCTGCGAGGCCATGCCAAGCGAAATGGATTTGTAATCGTTTAATCTTTAATAGCCGAAGTCAGCCAGTAGCCTGTGTTTATCTCTGATACTAACTGGCATTGGTGTTATATGGGCATCTGGCCCCTCAGGGTACAATTTCTTTGACAAAACTGGATATTTGAGCGAAGTCAAGGCCCTCGGGGGACTTTATGTTAAAAATGTTTTTTGGTACTTTCGTTTTGCTGTGCTGTGAATTTTCATATGCAGCGAAAGTTATTAATTGGGGGCCAGATTTTGAGGCCACTTTTTCTAATTCTTCATCGCTGACCATAGATCAGAAGAATGAATTGTTAAACTCATTTGAAATGAAGAGCCCATACATTTTCGAAAAAATTATTTACAGAAAAAACGAGGGTGACTGGCTTGGAAGAAAAGCCAAAAAGCGTGAATTGTTTTTTGCCGAACTGGAAAATTTAAAACCTAAAATGGCTACTCTTTTTAAGAATGCAGAGGTTCTGGTTGCGGAAAAAGAAGCCCAATTCAAAAAACTATTTCCCGATCTCGCTAATGACATTCCAGTTATTTTTATTCCGTCGATTTTTTCATTTAATGGAAAAGTAGTCTATTTGCCCGATTATGGACGAACTGGACTATTGATGGGTGTTGATTTGATTTCGTACAGAAATGACAATACTGATGTTTTGTTTTCCCATGAATTCTTCCATGCTTATCACGAAGATAATTTGGCTGATGGATCTACTGGAGCAACGATGGCGACACCTTTATGGAAAGAGGGATTTGCAACATATGTAAGTGGACTTTTAAATCCAGATCAGGACGACAATGTGCTTTTAATGGACGAGGCTTTGGCTAAAAAGTGTGCAGATCAAAAGTTTGTTAAAGAAATTGCAAAAGAGTATTTGGTGCTTTTGCAAACCGATGGTGAAAAACCTATTCGGATTGGTTTATGACAAGTGGACAAGCGCAGCCAACCCGTCGGGGATATTGCTTGGGCCTAAGGGTGATTCGTGAAGTTGCTAATGTGAATGCACTTGGTGACATGATCAAGTGGGAAGAAACCAAATTTTCAGTAGAAATTGAAAAAACATTAAATGAAATAGTAAACAAATAATAGAGGAGATTTTATGAAATTGGTATTGATTGCAACTTTATTGGCCACAAGTGTTGCTCTGGCAAATCCTGAGGTGAAAGAGTTTGATTCGGCGGGGCTTGTAGAGGTCAAAGTTGAGAATATGTCTGGGCTAGTTTCTGTTAGCACTGGTGAGGGAAACAAAGCGATTGTGTCCGCTACGAAAAATAAATTTAGTGATAAATGCAAAATGACAATTGAAAAGGTTGATAGAAAGCTATTGGTAAAAGTTGAAAAAAGCGGAATTTTTTCTACGGGTGATTGTGATGTGAATTTTGAAATTAAAACACCTAAGTCAGTCAATGTTGATGTATCAAGCCGGTCAGGTGATTTAAAAGTCACTGGAACTCAAGGGAAATTAGATTTTAAAATTGGCAGTGGTAATGTTTTGGCTGATGGAGAGTTTAAGAACTTAGATGGGAAATCTGGTAGCGGCGATGTTACTGTCAAAGGTCTTTCGGGTGGTGGAGAATTAAAAACAGGGAGCGGTGCAATTACTCTAACATTTGCTACATCAAAACTGAATGGTTCAATTGACATCAAGTCTGGAAGCGGCAATGCGACCCTTTTGTTTCCAAAAGGTTCTTTGGTTATGACAAATTATAAAGCTGGCAGTGGTGAGATGACTAATGAACTTGGCGACAACCCAAAAGCTGAATTTAAGATTTCTATGAAAGCTGGATCTGGAGATTTGAAAATTAAGACTTATTAATTTCCGGAATCAATTTTTTGATTGAAAAGGGTCTCTACTATGAGACCCTTTTTAGTTTCGGCTGACTCGTCATCATCTGGTGAATCATTTGGATGCCTTCTTCGTGTAGGGAATAACCCAAATAGTATTTTTCACAGACAAGAACACTGTTCCCCAAAGATTTTGCAATTAACGAAATCGAAACCCCTGAGTTCAAAAGATGAACCGCCATTGGCAGAGCCTTTTTCATTCGTTCGTTTTAGATTTCTACCTTAAAAAGGCGATCTTATTGTTCAGGCCCCTCTTAGTCATAGGTTTCATAGTATTGCCCTTGAATATCGGCGACCTTTTCCTTTTTATAGGCCACCAATTCGGCGTGAACTGAGCCGTGCGAACATTTCGCTATCCTTGCAATTTCTCTGTATGAGAGCTTGGCTTCCAGTAAAGAGCGAATCAAAACTGAATTACGTTTTTTTACTCGGCCAATCCGTTTTCCTTTTGCCTTCGCATTTGCCATTCCTGCGCGAACGCGCTCAATATGATTATTTGTAATTCAATAGGCTCGCCAAAATCAAAATCCTTCCACGGTCGGTCGATAAAGATTTACCTTTGTTTTGGAGGGTCACGAGAAAAAATGATCGAATCTGTTTCGATAAACCTGCTTCTCTTTGGCGGGGTGGGTTTCCGAAGGCTAAGACTACGGCGAGGTCCGCCGATAAGAGCTTTAGCCTCTTTTTGTTTTATTGCACCAAGAACAGCTGATAGTGGATTTTTTGCTGAGATATTTAAGATGATCGGGATGTGCTCAATTTCTTTGAGGGAGAGTAGATCCGGCTTGTCGCCCGTGACAAGAAAGTGAGTTGGAACTTAATCTGGATTGATTTTTCAATCTAAGACAAAAATTGTCACTCTAGACAGTTCCTTACAACCAAGTGGACACAGATTGCTTTTGGCGCCGGCATATCTTTAGCAAAAAAAGTGATCACTTATGAAAAGTTTTCAACTATTTTACTTTTGCTCTTTATTTTGGACTCAATTCGGCCCACTCCGCCCCCCGTCGTGAGGCTGTATTTGAAACGGAGCCTCACAAGCCCCTTGCCTTTCCTCAAAATCCAGAAACATTAAGAAAAATTGAAAAAGAACAACAAAATGCCCGCACGATTTCTGACTTCTTAATGAGTGAAATACGCACAGAATCGGATGCGTTGAAGAATAAGTACAAAGGAAAAGTATTAAAAATTGATGTTCTATGCCTCGGCGCAGGCCCCCAGTGCGCCGCTGCTTCTTTAGTTATCGGACGAACAAAATTAAAATCTTTGGTTGTTGAAAAAACAGATTTTGTTGCCAAAACATTCGCAGAAAAAGACTTCTATATTAACAGCACTGAAAGCGACTCATTAAGTATGCATCAGTTTCCGGGCGGTGTTGGCGGTCTTGCCCAATTAACGTCACAGAGTTATGCACACTCTTCACAACTTGCTACATATATTCAAGCCCAACAGTTCGCCTCAAAAGTTCCAGTGTTACTAAGGACAGAGGTGACAGCTGTTCGTCAGGTTAAGCAAGGTCATCGGAATTTCCTTGAAATCATCACGGATCAGGGAGTTGTCATCCAAACAAAGACTCTTTTAATTGGCACAGGTCTTGGCGAGGTGGGAACCAAGGTCAGAGACTCCGTTTACGAAAGTGAATTTATGTCCTTTCACTATCTTCACCAGAATTCTCCTGATCAGATTTTAAAATACATGAGCACAGATGGCCTTTTGGCAACAATCAAAAGCAATCACGAAAAAAACATGGGCGTTCAAATGCCACGAGATGTGATTCTGATTGGAAATGGCGATGGATCTCGAATTGCCATTGAGGGAATGCAGGCGACCAATGTTCAACTCCCCAAAGATTTTCATATTACCTGGGTCGGTAATAATTATAAAACAGCGGCGGAATATATTGAAAGTCGAAATGGCGGAGATCGTTATATCCCCTTTATCGCACCCCAATATGAAAAATCCCGCATTCACGGAGTCCCCGGGCATGTTCAGAAGGTAGAATCACTCGCCAATAACCGCGTTCGCGTGACTGTCAAAGACTCTGTAACCAACTCTCTCATTGAAGTTGAGGGAGATATGGTCGTTGATTCAACTGGTTATACTAATCGCAATGACTCGCTTCTCCGCGACCTCAGCTCGTCACAACAAATGATTGATGTTATGGGACCGCTGAAAGAGTTTAGCTTTGAATCAACAACACTCGCCCGCCAGTTTTTAGATGCTCGGGGTAAATCTTTACCAATCTACGCCATTGGCCCAGCCGCAGGCAGCCTCGGAAAAGAAACTGAACTTGCAAACTTAAAAAATAAAAATCCAGTTTCAATTTTTAATAATGTCAGCAGAACGTCGCAATTCGTTTCGCAACTTTTAGGGGTCCCATCCCTTGTGGTTTCGACGGGTATCAGAATCTTCCGCCCTCAGACAGAGTCGGCAGATAAGATTATTCGCGACTTAAAGGCTTTTAGAGGTCAGCGCCCAGTCTGGCCTAAAAACGGCCCACAGAGCGAAGATAAAGCCCCAAAGTAAGACGTCTTGTTGAGGATAGGAAGAATCAAGCTCAAATTGATCTATTCTAAAATCTAGGTTTACCTTGGTATTTGTTAAAACTGTCGAAGTCCATGTCAAAGTGCTGCCGAACGAAGTCATCTTCGAAATGATGCTGTTGCTTTGGTGGGTGGCAGTATGGTCATTGTCGGTGACGGACTTCAGCACTATCGCTTTTTTGCCTTTGCTTTTGCCAGTGGCAAATCTGTAGGTCACTGATGAGGGCTTAGTTTGCGGTCTTAAATACAATGAAAGCTAGTTGACCATAGGACACTTGCATGGATAACGCCCCCACTGCGCAATGTTTCCATTGATGACGAAGAAGGCTCGCTTTGGTAGTGTATCATTTTAAGGAGATAAAATGAAAAGTTACTTGTTGCTAACAGAAGGCCGTTTAGCTGAATGGAAAAATCTTACTGAATCACGTCGAAATGAAATCGTTGCAAAGTTTGGTGACTACGCAAAAAAACTTGGTAGCCAAGGATTTTTACGTGGTGGTGAGCATGTTGAGCTTGTTCCCTGTGGTCTCTCATAGTTTAGGTATTAGCGTGTACACATCACTTTATTTTTACCGAGTTCCAAAAAAGAATATTGAGGCTTTCCTAAAAGTTCAGAAGCAATCGGCCGAAATATACAAGAAAAATGGCGCAATAGAAGATTGGACCTTTGGACCCGAAAATTTGAATGCAAAATACGGTTGTATTTCTTTTCCGGAAGAAATTTTGATCTCCGCCGATGAAGAATTATTCTTTTCACTAAGCATTTTTAAATCGAAAAACGACCATGACCAAATCATGGCTCTTGTAGATAAAGATCCAGAAATTGAACGCTTATACAATCAAGTCCGTCATTTGATAGATTTATCGAAAGTCGTCCGTGGCGAGTTTAATCGGTTGGTTTGAAAATCACCAAATTCCCTAGCTTTTGACACTTTCGAGCTCGAATCAAGCCTGGGATTTGTGTCTCCAGTCGCCCCAAAGAATCACGCCTTTCCATTAAAAAGCTCATTCGAGTGCGAGAATCATTGTCGAGAGAGGAACAAGCCAAAAGCCACAGTGCTTGGCGCTATGCTGCTATCCATGTGATACTCACTATATCTCGATTTCATTCCTGGCTCCGTTCTGGGTGATCGAAGCCTTTCTTCATAAGTTCAAAAAAAGCCTCGTTTAAAGAACTCGATTTCTCTATTTTTTAAACCTGTTTAAATCTGAGCGGATTCGAAGAGGCCAATTTCGATCAGATCACCCGAAAATTGGACTCGCTTCAGTTGATCTCTAAATTCATCCACTGAAATTTCCTGACTCAAGGGTGGATAAAAATCATCATGATGATGAGGAATAACGACCTTGGGTTGAATAATTCGAATGTGTTCGGCCACAAGTTCCTGAATTCGACTGTGACCCTGCAAGGGGGCTAAAAGAAAATCTATCTCGAGCTCGCGGTACATTTTCAATTCTTTTTGAGTGCACCCTGCCGAGCTGATAAATAAAATCTTTTTCCCTCGGTCCTCAAACATATAGGTCTGCACCAGCCCTTTTGGATATCCCACTCCCAGCTTCAATGTATGCAAACAACCTGAAACCCCACAGCGACGAACAGTGGAAGATACCAATGGCCAATCAAAACGCACATGGCTGCTATGAAAAGCGCGCATCTTTAGTTCTTTATTGAGATATTCTTTCGAATCTGCCAACAACATTTTGGAAGAACGGACACCTCGGGCCTTCAAAAAAAGACCTGTCAGTCCAGGAGCAAAAACATGCGCTTCAGAATGGGCCATGATTTCGGGGATATCAAAGGTATGATCAAAATGTCCATGCCCTACATAAATCGCTTCGGTGTTCGCAAAAGAGTCCTTCGAAAAGGGCGATTTCTTTCCATTTCCCCGAGATAAAAAGGGATCAAACGCAAACTCGCGTTGATTGGATTTAATAATAAAACCTGCGGTACCAAGCCAAGTTATTTCCATCCCCTCCAAAATAAACTGATTCTACGAGGCTTGTACACCTATAAAATTCATATCTCACCCGTCGTAAAATGGAGTATGCCTCCCTCTGTATCACTTTCACTCTCATTTAATAACCATCCGTGTAGTTTCATGTCGCTAATAAGAGGCGCTTGATCGTGCTTAGCTTTTGATTGGACTACAATATCGGGGCCCCATGCCATCAGTTCGGATTTATGTTTCTTAATCAATTGCAATATTTCTGGCGGTACCTTTTTTAGTTTTGTCTTCATTGAAAAGGATCCTCGATTTCACTGTGTTTTGTTTTGATCGTGACAATGCAAACCTAATCATAACTCGGCAAAGACTTCAGAGTAAAGAAATTGAGATAAAAAAGCCGCTGGGGGTTCCCAGCGGCTTTGAAATTTTGATCGATCCATTAGCCCCTGGTGTTCAAGAATCAGGGCCTTCTATAATTTAGTGACGAGAGTGCAGGCGACAATACCCTTGATAAGTATATACTTTTCGTACTCGAGTATGTCGTCCCGTTATGTCCGCCAAAACATCACTCCCCTGTACAAACTGACTTTTTAAATTTTTCTCTGTTGTTTCGTGATAATACGTCACATCGCGATCGCCATAAAGGGTGATGGGCACTCTTTCGCAGACCTCGCGTCCACCATGGCCAGGACCATGACCGGGGCCATGTCTATCATCTCCCCTATCCGGACGCCCATCGCGACCTCGTCGATCGCCATCCAAATCTTCCCAACGGCATCGAGTTTCGTAATGAGTTTCAGAACAGGTTTCAACTCCGGACATTTCTGGGCCGTCAGTTATTTTAGTATCTATTGAACCCTTAATGTCGAATTTTTGATTGATATCAACTGCCCTTATATGAAAGTTATCACTAATCTTTACATTTTTATTTCCAGTTATCTTAACCTGCTGTGACTTATTCCCCTCTACCTTTACAACAATTGTTGGATCCCCTCCTGATTCGGTGAGGGTCACTTCAGCCGTGTGCAGTCCTTCACTAAAATTGACCGATTTATTTTGGCAATTCCACCAATCTACACGTTCGTTGCAGCTGACTTGATTGTATTGTTCAACGACCTCAAATGACCGATAAACCTTAATTTGCCCTCTAAAATTGAGTTCATCACAAGCTGAAAGCATTGAGCTTGTCATTAATAGTAATAATACCTTTTTCATTATTCCCCCAAGTTGGTGTCACTTCGAAACCTACTCCAGGCTATGCAACCACTAAGCCAGGAGAATTGGGGACATAATGCCCACGATACACTCGACAGCCGTGAAAAGTTTTTAATCAATCAAAATACACCGCTCACTGTCCGCGGGGGTTGTGTTACTCTCCCTCCCTAGGCATTACTTACCAATCCTTCTAAAAGGAAGCTAACGTGATTGCAAAAATATCCCTTTTGTTTGTTACAGGATTAATGATCTCGGGCTCTCTGGCAATGGCAGATAACATGACCTGTCGATTTCAAGCGCTTCGAGCCACCCAACTCGGAGTGAGGACGGATGACAGCAACTCTGCAATTGCTCTCACAGCCAAAATTACTAAATTCAACGATGCAGATAGATCAACAAATTTGCTCAAAAACTGTATTTCTTCAGTGATCCAAAACTTTCCTATTGAATTTTGCGCCTATGAGGACTTCTTCAACGGAGGATACGTCGTCGCACTCCACAGACTCGACGCTGGAAAGGATGACTTTCCAAGCACAATAGCTGCCTACACGCTCGGAACATCTAGAAATAGCCGAGGCTTGATGACCATCAAAAGCTCCGAAAAAATTCTAGACTCCGTGGTTTCTAAAATGAAACAGGCAGGAATTAGAATCCCAAGCGACATTCCCTTAGACACTTATCAACTTGATAAGCAAATTGCCAAGGGCTTACAAAAGGGTGCGATTGCAACTGGCGACTTTTTGAGCCTGAGTCTTATCGTCGATGAGTTCGCTTGTTCGATCAACGCCTCTGAAGGCCTATAGAGGGACTAAATCGAAGACCCTGCTATCGGGGTCTTCATAAAGAGCCTTGATTTTTCTCCGAAATCTGCTCGTTCAACGTCCAATAATCATAAAGATACCCGATCATAAAAAGGCCGCCGGTACATAACCATATCAATCCTGTAATCCACTTGCCGATATAAAATCGATGCACTCCAAAGATCCCTAGAAAGGTAAGTAGTACCCAACTCACATTGTAGTCAATTTCTCCAGACTTAAATTCACTTGTGGCTTTGCGAGCCATGTTTGGAATAAGGAATAGATCCACAATCCAGCCCACACCCAAAAGACCCAAGGTAAAAAACCAGAGGGTCCCCGTCATTGGTTTGCCAAAATAAAATCGATGAGCCCCCATAAAACCAAAAATCCAAAGTATGTAGCCTATAACCGGAGAATGGGTTTGTTTGTTCATGACTTAGCCTCCAACTTGGCAACGTACCACGAGCTCAGAGCCGCCGTTACTAGAATCGAAAAAACGACCAATAGCGACACCCAGCTTGGAATTTTAAAGATGTCTACCAGCAACATCTTGATGCCGATAAATGCCAAAATCGCAGCAAGACCCGGTTTGAGGTAACGAAGTTGGCCAACCCAATCCGCAAGAACAAAATAGAGTGCTCGCAAACCCAAAATTGCAAGTATATTAGATGCGAATGCCACAAAGGCATCTTGGGTCACCGCAAAAACAGCGGGGATCGAGTCTACTGCGAAAATCAAATCTGTGACCTCAATTACGATAAGAGCCAAAAACAAAGGAGTTGCCTTACGAATACCGTCTTCGACCACAAAGAAGTGATTTCCCTCAAGTTTCGTCGTGGTCGGCATCATTTTTCGCAACAGTCGCATCGACCAATTCTGCTTCACATCAATTTTGTCATCCGTTTCGCGCAAAAATTTTATTGCAGTTACAACCAAGATCCCGCCAAAAACATACAAGACCCAGTGAAACATTTGTAAAAGCTGAGCACCTAAAACTATAAAAAAGGCACGCATCAGGATGGCCCCTAAGACTCCGAAAAAAAGAACTCGGTGCTGGTACTTGTCCGGTATTTGAAACGAGCCAAAAATAAGCAATATGATAAATAGATTGTCGATGCTCAAGCTTTTTTCAATGAGATAACCTGTCAAAAACTCAAGACCGAGATCGCCGCCGAAGGCGTAGGCAAACCAGGCATTAAATGCGAGCGCAACAGCGATCCAAACTCCGCTCTCAAGCAAGGCGATTTTACGCGTAATTTTATGCGAGCCTCGCCCAAACAAACTCAAATCAACTAAGAGTAAAATGACGACGCCAACTAAAAATGAAATCCATAACCAGGTTGGCGCAACTGAAATAGCTAACTCTTGCTGATTCATCGGAGTCTCCGAATTCTTTCATCAAGTGGCGGGTGTGTTGAAAAGAGCCTCTTAAACCCACCCGTGCGACTTGATATCTTTAGCGCCTGTACGGATGACTGCGCAGTTGGCTCTATCTCCTCAACCGTTTTTTGTAATGCCTGAAGAGCCTGAATCATACTATTTTTCCCAGCAAGACGGGCCCCACCAGCATCCGCTCGATACTCTCTATACCTCGAGAACCAGGCAACAACGATCGAACCGAGAATCATAAAGAAAATTTCAAGTACAAATTGAACAATGTAATAGGACATCGGAGTTCCACTCTGTCCTTCAGTATTTTCATCACGATTCATAGTCAACGCAAAGGCGACGGCTCGTGCCAGAAACATAACAAAGGCATTCACGACTCCCTGTATGAGCGTCATCGTGACCATGTCCCCATTTGCGATGTGAGCCACCTCATGACTCAGAACACCTCTGACTTCGTCACGTTTCATTCTATGCAGTAAACCCGTAGAAACCGCGACCAGCGATCGAGATTTGCTCGGCCCCGTTGCAAAAGCATTTACTTCGGATGACTCATAAACACCCACCTCTGGCATGGCGGGCAATTGAGCCGTGCGCGACAGTTCGTGAACCATTTGTACCAAATCACGAAGTTCCGGGTCCCTTGAATCCGCAGGGATGATTTGAACGCTCATCATCCACTTGGCCATAACTCTCGAGAGCGCAAGAGAAATGAAAGCCCCGCCCATGCCCCAAACCAAACAGAAGACCATCAACGATTCATAATCTAGACCGTACGAGGTGAGATAAG
The DNA here is from genome assembly GCA_016719575.1 of Pseudobdellovibrionaceae bacterium. Taxonomy (GTDB): domain Bacteria; phylum Bdellovibrionota; class Bdellovibrionia; order Bdellovibrionales; family Bdellovibrionaceae; genus JACMRP01. The sequence continues at coordinate 751,895 of JADJYV010000013.1, forward strand.
GCTTTACGCCAAGAACGTTCAAAATTGTAGAAATGGTAACAACAACAAGCCCGTTTACCAAAAGAAATAAACCAATTCGCTTAAGCCAAGTCATAAAGACCTCCTAACATACAAATACAATATACCCTTGACCAAGGCATTATTAAATACGATAATTACTATGTAATAGTTCGTTTAAAACGAATTAATGGGAGACTTCTAGATGCAGTGGCTCAACTATCATCACCTTTTCTACTTTAGAGCCATTGCCAGTGAAGGTGGGATCGCGAGGGCGGCCGAAAAACTCCATATTGGCCAGCCCACATTAAGCGCACAGCTTAAGCAACTCGAAGAAATGGTTGGCAAGCCACTCTTTGAAAGACGCAATCGCAAATTAATACTCACTGACGCCGGAAAGTCTGCGCTTAATTATGCCAATGAAATTTTTCGACTTGGTGATGAGATGCTAGAAGTCCTCAAAGACCGAACTCTCGATAATAAAATTCATCTCCAAATCGGCGCGCTCGACAGTGTCCCTAAAAATGTGCTTGTGTCGATTGTCAAAGAAGCTCAAAAAACTTCTCCTTGTACGGTTTCAATCCTCGAGGGAAAAGGCGCCGAGCTTTTTCGCGAACTGCGAGCTCATAAAATTGATTTGATAGTTTCGAATTATCCCTCTCAAACCACCGAAGAAGGACAGATTTTTTCAAAATCAGTCGCTAAACTTTCAGTATCTATTTACGGCGCTAAAAAATTCAAAGAACTCAAACGCAACTTTCCGCACTCACTGAGCGGAATGTCCTTTGTTCTTCCGACTTCACATAGCAAACTCAGGCATGACTTGAATCACTATTTTAAACTGAACGGGATACATGCTGTACCTGTCGCTGAAACCCAAGACACCAGCTTACAAAGGCTGCTTGCCGAGAAAGGCACAGGCTTAGCGCCCCTCTCTGAGTTTGAGGATGTTAAAGAACAAGGCCTCGTAAATCTCGGAAGACTCGCCGATATCTATGAAGAAATTTGGCTCATTTCAGCCCAGCGAAAACTTGAGAACCCCGTTGCGGCAAAGCTTATGAATTCTTTTTCTTATGATGGAAAAAGCAGAAAAAACGCTAAGCTAAATGGGTAGCGGATTCTGCCTAATACAAAACATCAATATGAACAATTCCGTCAAGTCCCGGTTGAGGAGAAACGCAAGTCCCAGTTGTCGTCGTATTTATATAACATCCAGAAACTTGGATATCGCCCCCAGAGCCCTCACCGAAGGGGGTTCCCCCACCAGGCCAGAACCCAGAGTTAAGTATTGAACTAGCTCCCCAAAACTGTTGACCACGACTTCCAACACCGAAAGGAGCTCCACCAGTACCACACTTTCCTGGCCCATTTGGCTGTGCATAGGGCCCTGCCGCTGGCCTGCTAGGGGCAGAAATTGGCGGGTTACCACCTCCATACCTTGCACCCGGAAGCCCCGTAGCACCATCGCCAGGAACTTCTCTATTATCGAAGGCATCAATGCCTCCGGTAACTCCCCCGCTGCCACCTGCGCATTCCAAAATAAGGCCTAATGTCGGAGACACAATACTGCTCGATGTTCCTGGATATCCCCCAAGTCCATCATCACCAGACGGGCTTATGTACACATAGTAGGGAACCCCTGGTGTAGCCAACGTACTTGTTTTCGTCGGCGCATATGACTTTCCACCTTTACCGACAGTAATGGCAATCGTCTCGCCGGGGACTAAATTTATTGGGTAAGCAGTCACATACCCCCCAGAGTCGCCGGATTTAATGGCGTTTGAAATTCTCCAACCCATACCAGAGCCCCCACCGCCCGCCATCGAAACAAATGCGCTCGTCACTCCACTTGGAACAGCCCACGCCTGAGTGGTCGTAAAGGTATAACGATGCAGCTGTGGAGCGGGGCCGCGAGGACTTGTACAATCCTCAAAGGATTTAGCATTGACTGGATCCGTTGCTTTGGTGCTGATTCCGATATTTTTTATAACAATAGGCCTTAAGGAACGTACGGTTAGTGCCGGATCAAACGCAATTTCAAAATCAGCAAGGTATTGATCTACTCCGTTTGCTCGAAAGTTAATAAACTTCATCGATAAAATTTTTACAGAATTGCTATTTGCAGAGGCATTAGCACCCACTCGCGCCACCGAATTTCCAGATACAGAAACTGATGAAGGAAGATTCTGAATTGAAACACTCGAAGCAGCAAGGGTGGTTGCATCGGTGGTATCGATCGCATCTTGAGAACGATTGGGAGTCGTTGCTGTTGACGACTGAGTTGGATCTTTTAATACATATGAGCAAATGCCGCCCGCAGAAAGAGCACGGATCACGGCTGGCTCTAAATCTAGCTTAGCAAGATTTTCTTGAAGCGCGCGGACCTCTTTTGTTTGAGCGACGATCATGGTAATCACCCCGAAAGTCACGATACTCAAAATACCAATACTCACCATGAGCTCGATAAGGCTCATTCCTCGGTTATTTAATGAAGGTTGGTCAGCTGGTAAACTCATAAACACCTCTACTCATCGGCTAGACCTGGCCTTTGCATAAATGTCTCAAAATCATACTCCCAAATGCGAGTATATTAACATGATAGACAATTTATTTACATTTATGAGAACCTTGAGTTTCATTCTTTAAGGGGGCATGACTCGCATGGAACAATTCACGAATCAGAAGACAAAACTTGGAATGATCACCATCTTAGGATTTGTTGCTCTAGTTGCCTTATTTCAAAATTGTTCTGGTGGTGGCTTCATCATTGATCCAAATGCATTGAATCAAACCAGTCTTGCCTCTGTTGCCCCAAAAACAGTGGGGACTACCCTGGCCTCCTTTAAAAGTTGTCGCATGGGTACCGCGGATTTTTACACCTGTCTTGAAGCGAATAGTGATATCAAAGGCGTGCTGAAGGCCTCCGATGTCTCTAATTGCACTGCGGTGGTGGGTGCCTCAACTCCCACTGATTTGGATATTGCCATGTGCCTCACAAAAGTTGGATTTCCAATTTTTAACTATCGAGAACCTTTACAGTACGATATCGAAACTTGCTCGACAAATGTGGGTGCTGAAAAAATTTCTGCCTGCCTTTCAAAAAATGCAATCCTTCCAGCCACTGTGAATCAAGCAGTAATCGATAGTTGCATAGCTGCCGTCGGAATCACGAACGTAGAAAAGTGCCTGCGAAAGAATGCGCATCTTCCTAAAGTTCCTTTCGTTTCAAATGCTGATATCGCGCTTTGTTCAAAAGTATCTGGACAGATGACCGGTCTTTCGATTTTTACCTGTCTTTCAAATCGTGAGCTTCTGCCAGCCACCGTTGTTCAAGCCGATATCGACACCTGTTTGCTCAATGCTCCTACAACAATAGCGAAATGTCTGCGCACGGCAAAAAAAGTTGCACGTGTGATTATGCAAAATAACATCAATGGCTGCGTCTCGGCAGTGGGCGAAACCAAGATAGGCGCCTGTCTCGATTCAAACGGATACCTTTACGAGGCTCTTTTGCCTGCCGCTACACTTCAAACAACAATTGACGCCTGTGTTACTGCGGTTGGGCCTACAGCTGTTGCCAAGTGCTTGCGCACACGCAAAGTTCTCGAAACCTCTGTCATGCAAGCTCAGATCGCATCATGTATTGCCGCTGTCGGATCCGACAAGGTTGTCGCCTGTCTAACGGCCAATGGCTTAGTCGATGCCGTAACGGGCCTTGCCTCGAATAGCCTGCCCGGATTTCCACTTCTACAAGCCGACGTTGACGCCTGCGTGATCGCGGCAGGACCAACGGGGGTCGCTCGATGTTTAACAGTCGTGAAAAAGGTATTGAATCCTGCCTCGGGCCAAGATCAATTTTCATTTTGCGCACGAGTCAATGATCCAACAGGAATTGCCGCCTGTCTCGATGGCTCAGGTATGTTGCCGTTAACTCCCATAACAGGATTACCCACAACCCAAGCGAACTTTGATACTTGTGTCGCTGCAGTTGGAGTTGCGGGACTTGAGACCTGTATGCGAAACCGCGGATTTATTCCGTGAGCAACTCGAGACTTGTCGAAGTCTAATTCTTCAAAAACTCGCAAAGCGGTATCTTTTTTTGATTGCCGCCATCCTGAATCGACATCATCAGTTTGCAACTATCGTAACCGATTTCTTGCAACTTCTGATTTATTTTTGTTAAAGTGCCAAGATCCATAGTAGGCGTTCGAGAAAGAATCCATGCATATTCACGCTTTGGATGACCAATAACCGCATAAGAATATTTTTCGTCAAGATCGACAATCCAATAGTCTCCACCAAAATAAAAAATCCAACCAAACAACTTTACGAAAGTGACTTGCAGTTTCGAATTTGACTCGGCGTCTACAACTCGCGCCGCCCCCTCCGCCGTTAAACGCTCACCAGACTCCTTATCGCAACTATTAACAACATTCACCAACTCCTGCTCTCCCAGAGCATATTCTGCGGTGGTATTTTTAATGCACTTCCTTTGAAAAAACTGGGGTATTGTAGCGATCTCATACCACTTTCCAACGTATTGATTCAAATCAACGTTTGGCACCGTTAGCAACTCCGAGTGACTATCATTTGCCATTACTAAATTTGAAAACAGACAGATCACAACAGTCATTAATTTTCTCATAAAACCTCTCTCGTCTCTTTAATTTACAAATAGAAATTTCTTCATTTGAACGGTATCTGTTGCAAAAGTTCCTCAGCGCTCCCGTAGCGCGGATCAATTTTTACAAGCTTCGCCGCATACTCTTTTGCCGCCCTTAGCTGACCACTCACTTTTGCGTAAGTCAAGAGTGCCATCAAAACATCGCGATCGTAAGGATGATCGACATGAACTCTCTTAAGAACCTTGAATGACTTCTCACTTTCACCATTCTCGTATAAAGCCACTCCATAAACATAACCATAACGTGAATTTTCCGGAAGAATACGAGCCGCTTTTTCTAAAGATAAAAGCGCCTTTGAAACTTGCTGACTTCGAATATAATAAAGACCTAAAGCATGCTCAATATCACCATTTTCGCCAACATGTTTTATCGCCTTCAGCAACAGCTCTTCACCTTTAGAATCCTGCTGCAACTCTCGGTACAAATCAGCCAAGTTAACATAGGCCCTGATGTAAGTTGGATCCAGTTTCAATGCCTGAAAGTAAGCGTCGATCGACTTCTGACTTTCTCCCAATCCTGTATATAAAATTGCCAAATTCACATGGGACTGTGGATGTTCAGCGCTGGTCATCTCGACTCCAATATATTCCTTCACAACCTTATCTAACAAGCTCCGCTGAGCTGTACTCAGTTGGTTGCGAACAGAGGATGCAAGGACTCTCGCCGCTTCGATACGAACTGCAAGTGTCTCGTCAGAAAGCAAATTTCCGGCAAGTCCCCAGCGTTGTTCTGAAGGTAAAAATCCGACCAACCCCAGGGCCTCCCGGCGGATCAGCGGAGAAACATCCTTCAACAACGTCGGCAAGACTGCGGCTGCCGTTTGATCAAAATAATTGGGTAGCAGCGAAACCGCGGTTGCCCTCACTATTTCAGCAAGCTTCGGCGCAGTTGCAATCGCAAGAACATCCTGCCCAATCCGCGGATCCATTTCTTGCTGGGCACGAAACAAAGTTTCGCCGAAATGCCATGATTTTTCCCATTCATTACCATACCATTTTCGCATTTTTTCCTGCGCCCACTCCGGAGTCTTTTCAGAGTGACACTTGTTGCAAGCATTCGGAGTTTTCAATTTTATGGAAAGATCAGGCCGAGGAATTCGCAAACTGTGATCGTGACGAGCATGTATGACCATAAAATTACTCGCGGGCATATGGCATTCGACACAACTAGCCCCTCGGCCCTCAGGTTTATGAAAATGATGCCTGGACGTGTTGTAATCTTGTGGGCTATGGCACTGTAAGCAAACAAGATTACCCGGAGCTCGCAGTTTTAAACTGTGAGGCTCGTGACAATTGCTACATGTCACTCCCTTGTGAAACATTTTACTTTGAGCAAAAGATCCATACTCAAAATCCTCTTCTTTAATTTGTCCATCCGGATGGTAAGAAGGTAAGGTCAGAAGACTTGGCAAGTGACTGTCAAGCAACGGCTTTCCATGCCTATAATCCTCAGTCAAAGTGCTACGCCTTGCGTGACAGCGAGCACAGGTGTTGATTTCTTTTACTGTCTGAAGTTCTGGGGTTCTGATCGCCGTCTTTGAGTTTTCACTGCGGAGCCAATTTGCATTATTATTTTCATCTAACAAGTGGACAAGGCCCTTGGTTAAATCGGTATTTTTTCCTGCTTTGCTCCACTCGACATGGCGCGAGCCAGGACCATGGCAAGATTCACAGGAAACACTTATATCTGACCAAGTCGTTTTGAATTGATTACTTGGAAGATCATAATTTTTTTTCAAATTGGTCGAGTGGCACTCGGCACACATGTGGTTCCAATTTTGTGACAGTTTTGTCCAGTGAAGCTCATCCGTATAATTAATTTTCTCTTTCGGATAGAGGTGAAACCATTTTTGTCCACCTTCAGCTTTTGGCCTTGCATCCCAAGCCACGCTAAAGGCCTGCAACCACCCCCCAGGAAGCTCAACGAGGTATTGCTGCAAGGGATCAACGCCAAAAGTGTACTTAACCTCGAAGTCCTGCATCTTTCCATCGGGTCCATCCGTATTTATATAAAATTTTTCGTCCCGTTTAAAAAAAGAGGTTGTAACACCCTTGTTGTTAAATTTGACCCCTTTGAAGTCCCCCAGGACCTCTTTGGCTTTTGCAGGCTGCATAGCTAGCTCGTGGTGAGACCCTCGCCAAGCCGCAAACTGTTTTTCATGACATTGGGCGCAAGTCTGAGCTCCGACGTAATTAGGGGAAGGGGAACTTGCAGTCAAAAAATCAGCCACCGACACTTTTGAACGACTTGAATAAAAAAACCAAATCAAAAGAGAAGTCGCAGATAGAAGCAGAAGCCCCCAAAAAAAGTGGCGGGAAGTTTTCATCGTGAACCCTCTTAGCAGACTAACTATAAGCTCGTCAAAGCAAACTGGTTTAATTTATGGAGCCTGAATATCTTGCTTTCCATACCATCTTTCAATTCCTGAGTTGAAATGCCTTTGCTGAATTGCTGGGTCATGATCTGTCCAAGCTCCGTGAGAACGCAGTGCTTTGAGCATAAAATCATAGAGCAAGTGATGACGACGATAAGTACGCTTTAGACGATGCTCTTTTATGGGGTTAAATATTCCTTGCCTTGAAAAGAGCTGTAAAGGATTTTTTCGAACCCAGGTCCACGAACCCATTTCTAAAGTTAAGGGCAAGTAAATCGATTTGGGGTTCTTTAATTTGAGCTCGAGAAATAAGTGATCCCAAATATCACCATTTAGAAGATATCCATCAGATTGAGGCTCAATTTTATAAATATGGTAAGGATGAGTTTTCTCAAGCAACCTAGTAAAAGCATGCATTTCTGCAATTTCCGAAAAGGGCTTGCGGGTATATGAGTGCGGAAACCAAAGGCGATCCTTCATGCCAAAACCTGAATGAAAATCTATCGAAATCACACACCGACTTAGACCACATGACTTCATAAAACAATCATATAGGGCTTTATTTTCTAGCTCCATTGAGCCGACGTCGCCCTGATACCAAGGTAGGATTTTTGAATATCGATGTCCCCCCAATAAAAACGGTGTCTTCTCTACCGCAACCACCGGCGAGTTGCGCATAAGATCGACATCATTTCCATTGCAACGTTTGAAGTTATAATAGCCGACCGGATTTAGTAAAGGCACGACAACAAGTCGAATATGCGTAAAAAGCTCTTGCAGAGACGTATCCCAAACCAATCTATCTAAAGTCGTTTTTAAGAGACTCCATGCAAGCTGTGCGCCGACTCTTTCGATGCCATGCACTCCGCCCGTCATAAACAAGATTGGGTGCTCCGGGTCCATCGATCCGATCGTAAACACAGGAATACGGTACGTCTTATTTTTAAAAGACACCTCTCCAATTGTTTCGGACTTTACCCAATTTTTTAGTGGACCATCTTGGTCCACCATTTTTATAAGTTTCTGTAGATCATCCTGCATGAATCCTATTATCGTGAGACTTGAAAGCGTCTCGCAAGAGATTTTGAAAGATCTTCCTTTTTTAAAACCGTCAGCAAATCGATGCAATCAAAGTCTTGATCGAAAGCTGGCTCGCCGGCCACTTTGGCTCCGAGCTTCAAATACGAACTCAAAAGTGCTGGTATCAACTGCTGCGCCTCTTCGCTTTGAATATCCGTTAGGCCGCCTTGAAAATAAGAAAACCAAGCGTCAAAATCAGGCATCTGAAAGTTTTTAGTCGGGCAGGCGAAATGACTACTAGCAACGGCCCCTTCATCCAACAAGTATTTATAAATCAGGGCCGCCTCGCGTGGATTGTTAACCTTGAGACTCGAGCACCCAAAAAGAACATTCGCACCCGAGATATTCATATACTCAGCAATCCCGCGCCAAAGTAATGAAATAACAGCTCCGCGTCTGTGATCTTTATGAATACAAGCTCTCCCAAGCTCTAAATGTGGCCCCTTCATCCTGTAAATTCCTGTCAAATCGAACTCTAACTCCGCATAGGAGCGCTTCGAAAATTCGGTGCAGCTCAACCGATAAGTCCCGACAATTCTATTCGTCTCTTTATGAAGAATAATAAGATGATCAAAGTGTGAATCAAAACGATCAACATCTAAACCAACTTCTTCAAGGTCTTGAAATTCTTGATAGAAGACCTCATGTCGCAAACGAAAACTCTGAATCAACTCCTCTGACGAGTTTGCAGTTTTTAGAAGATAGGGACCAAACTCTAATGACAGACTAATTTTCGGTTTAAATTTATAGACGCGGTTCCATCGCAGACGAGTGTTCTCTTTGACTTCTCTAGCCCAGGCAACCATCTATCCCCCTTGATTATGATAAAAATCCTTCGCAACCATTAAAAGAATATCAATATTTAATTCCAAACATCGTCAGAATTCGGTCAGCATTTTTTTAGTTTCTGCTTTGAATTTCGTATTTAGATAAAAGAAATCCAATTCTTGATTACGAATACTTTTCTTTATGTCAGAAAAATTATTTTTACAAAACAGCTGCGTCTTCCAAGAACTAAAATGTTTCGGATTATGAAAGTCGCTCGAGGCGATAAGAGGAAGGCCTGACCGCATCACATCAGCACTCACCTTGTTTCTATAAGAAACTTCCCAGGCGTCAATTAAATGCTTCAGTTGCTCTCGACGTGACCAAAGATAGAAGGTCTGGAACTCAAAATCCCCTGTGTGAAAGGGATGAGCCGCAATCACTAATCCTTCTTTGCTCTTGGCGATTTTAACAATCTCTTCAATTTCTAGATCAGGCGAAATAAACTCTTCAACACCTAAAATAAGGACATGACAAGATCGACTATTCGAAAAATAGTTTTTGGTGATTTCGAAGCCAAAGAGGACATTCATTCCGTACTGCTCAAGAGCTCTTTGCCGCTGAAGCCTTACTTCATTCAAATAGCGCAAAAACGTATCCTCATTTAGGCTAAAATTCATTGTACGTGAAAATCGACCGATTAAATTCTTGGACTCCGACAAATGGTCTGTGATGGCAATCACGTTAAAACCATTTTTTCCGTAGAGATCAACAATATCCGCTATGGAAAGAACACCGTCACTGAAGTTTGAGTGGATATGAAGATCTGCCTTTAATCCTCTGATCATGTTTAAAGAGTAACCGACATGATTTTTTTAGTCTTGTTAGGATTTTGTTATTAAACAATAGGCGACGTTCTTATTCGACAGTTAAATAGGCCTGAATGTATTTTTCGGGGAGCCTTTGTTTTAAAGCGGGGTGAAGACTTCTTTCCCTTGCAACATCCTGACGGAATTTAATAAATACCTGCGACAGGCCATCAAGCATTCGGGCAAAGTCTGCCCGATAGAAGAGAAGCTTTTGCGACAGGGGTACGCTCGAAAACAATAAAGAGATAACATCACTTTGCTTTTTCACTTTATGATGCTCCGGAGAGAGCTTTTCAATTAAGGAGTTCTCATTATGAAATGGCACAAACTCAGTTGCCAGATACACTCCTTCGGGAAGGTCCCCATACTCTGCCGCAATCAAAATATCTTTAAAGGACTCGGCAATCGCTAAGCGCGGCATGATCAAGGCTAGATCATTGTCATTCGCAAGATAATTAAGGTGACCATCACCTCGGGTCAACCAAAAATCACCGCGTGAATTTTTAACCTGAAATCCGACTTCTCGTCCGGTGTGCACATTTACACTCTCAATATCGTGCAAAAACATCGAAAGCAGATCACCGCGGTTCGATTTAAATATCCCACGTAAATTCTCGGTCGCCCATTCTTTGATTTGTTGCCTTGGCACGCGGATGTGGCCTGACGCGAAAGCGTCCGTGAGGTAATGATCTGCGAAGGCATTAACTACAAGCGCTTTGTGAAAAAGCTGCTTGCTCAACATTGGATTAGAAACTTTTTTTTCATTAGATTTTTTTGCCAGCTGCAAGGCTTGTCCATGGAGCTCAACGTAAGTGACCATATTATTCCAACCAAAATGATTTTGATTTTGCGACACAACCTCCAAATAGCCTGGCATCGAAAAGAAGGCGGTCATATTGCAACTTGGATAGTCTATTTCGTGTTTTTTTTGACTCAAATGAACCCGTTTTTGCCTATAGGCACACTTTACGATCTGAGCGATATTGGCAGTTCGATCATCATAAAATTGGGTCGGCATAAAGTAGAAGTCGGCCGCGGTGACAATTTCCCCATATTGAAACGACAAACTTTTATCGCCTCGAAGTATTCTTTGATTTGGACACTCGTTGGGACCAATACCTAAAGATTGACAGGCAAGGTTCGACCCATCCATTCCCATTTCCAGATGCTCTCCTTCGGACCACTTAACGTCGACCTGTGCCGGTGCGGATACAGAGAGCAGTAAAAAAAATAGAAATAAGTAAATGGAGGTCTTAGGCATGCCGGCTCTCCGAGGGGTTACCGCAAATAGATCGGCACTCCCTCGAAGGACTTAACAGCTGCTAGACTTTAATTGCCCCTGGCTGGCCATTGGCCTTGTTATTCAGCGTGGATTTCAAGTCCCGTGCAAAAAAGAAATCAATGATCGACAGCGTAAATGAAAAAAATGCGCGAACAAGCCATGCTTTTTTGTATGCATTTTTTTGAAAACCTAGCAACTCTTGCCGGTTCTTATGATCGAAAGAAATGATTTCATTATAAAATAGAGTCGCATCTAGGCTAAGCCCCTGCTTAATCACTTCGTGAGTCAAACGGCGTGCTTGTTGACTCGCTTCGAGGCAGTTCATCGAGACGTGTGACCAATAAGGCGACAGAGAATAATCATTATCCAGGACTTTTAACTCAAATGCGCGTCGATTTTCTTTAGATAGAATTGGTACACCCGGCACCCGCACACTAAACACAGCTACAAAGAAAAAATCTGCAGGGGCCTTTTGCAGAAACTCTATTGTTTTATCAACTGATGTTTTTGAATCACCAGGAAATCCCACAATCAATGTTATTACAGTCGTTAAATTAAATTTACGGCAATTCAAAAGTGCTTTTTGATTGATATCGACCGTCGTTCGTTTGTTCATATTTTTTAAAATCTGCTCATCTCCGGACTCAATTCCAATTTGAACCTGTATGCAACCGGCCTTAACTAAGAGCTCAACGACGTCTTCATCACAGAGATCGTCAGCGCGTGCGTAACAAATCCACTTAATTTTTATATTTTCTTGAATTAAACCATGACAAAAACTAACTAGTCTTGCCTTTGGCATCGTAAATAGAGAGTCCAAGCAGGTCACATATTCGACTCCCATCAGCGCGTATTCTTTCCAATCCCGGACCATTTTTTCTGCTGATTTAGTACGAAATTTTGTATCATCAAACAAGTAAGGGTAATTGCAAAATGCACACCGATACGGGCACCCTCGAACACTTTCATAGAAAATCATTTTATAATTTCTATTATTATCGCGCGATGAATTCTCCCAATCTGGCGAAATCAATTCGTCAAGACTCAAAGTTTCAGGAACTCCACTGTACAAAAATAAAGTATGATTTTTCTGTTGGATACGTCCTTGCTTCAGAGGAACAGGTCTCTCGCTAAGGCCTTTTATCCAGGGAGCTAATGCTGGGACGAGGTACTCCCCATAACCCACAGCTAAAATATCAACATACTTAGAGCCTTCCCATGAGTTGCACAATGTTCCGGCCAGTGCGCCACCAACAACGACCTTGTTATAAGGGCGTTTTACTTTTTCTACGACAGGCATCAATTCGCTTAAATCTTTTAGATAGGTTGCGGAAACGAAAACAACTGAGCATTCGGTTAAATCCTTAGTAATACGCTCGCTGTTCAAAAATAAATCGTCAAAGGACCTAAGGCGGTATTTTATTTTCTCTTGCCTCAAGAGCGTTGCAAGCATCACTTCTGAAAGATCAGGAGTTTGGCCATTTAACCTGAAAGAAAAAAAACGACCCAGCGGACTAGAGGGTTCTTTTTTAAGAATTTTCTTTTTTTGTAATCCTCCGACAATAAGATTTTCTGCTATGATTAACTTGATTTTTAACTCAAGCCAGAGGTGCTGAGATCGACGAAACTGCGCCATTTGTTTAACTAAAATACTTTTTATTGTCGTTTGCTTATCAATCAGATAACTGCCTGTAAATACTAGAACTTCTTGCTCCAAAATAGCACGCCCCCCTCTTCCTCTAGATCTATTAGCCTATGTCATTTAAATACACACTAGCAATCAGCATGAATTATTTAAAAGCCGCCAAATCGCAGCAAAACTGCTAAAATTTGTCGACTTCGACAAATTTGATGATTAACTCAATAGGGGCCAAAGGAGGTCATATTAGACACTCAGAATCAGACCCAAGAAATTACCAACTAATGGTTCTCTTCAGCATGCTAATATACGGCCTTGTTTGGCTGAAGTTTGATCTCAATGTTCTATGGCTTGCCTGCATTCTTCTAACAGCTTTTGTGACTCAAGTCGTTGCGACTCGCTTTTGGAAATTACCACGCTTTGAGTGGCGAAGTGCTATAATTTCTGGACTTTCTTTGTGCCTTCTTATGAGGTGTCCCTCTCTTTCACTTTCACTGCTCCTCGCTTCCTTGGCTATTTTGAGTAAATTTCTATTCAGATGGAACGACAAACATATATTTAATCCAACAAACTTTGCTCTTGCCTTGGGCGTTCTTGTAACAGACCAAGTTTCTATCGACCCAGGGCAATGGGGAAATGGCGCTCTTCTCGCCTTTTTTATAGCCTGCATGGGCATTTTTGTTTCTAACAAGGCCTGCCGTATTGATGTCAGTTTGGCATTTTTTTTAACATACGCTCTCAGTTTATTTGTTTATACCACATGGATAGGTGAAGCCCTTACCGTGCCAATCCAGAAATTGCAGACAGGGTCACTGCTGATCTTTACTTTCTTTATGATTTCAGATCCTCGAACCACTCCCAATTCTCGGCTTGGCAGAATTGTTTTTGGGTCCGTGATTGCTCTCGCCGGGATTTACCTGCAACTAGCACAGGGGATTAAAGCTGGTTTGATTATTTCGCTCGTATTTCTTTCAGTTCTGACTCCGCTGATTGACTTGCTTTTGCCAGGTCAAAAATTCTACTGGACTAAGGCAACAACTCCGACTTAAAAGAATCCACCTCAATGAGCGATTCGACTTTGTTCTGACCTACAATGCGACTCTTGCTCGTCTGCTGCCAGAGGGCAAATATATCTTTAACGACGACGCTTTTGGACTTTGCCAACTGCCCAAGCTCTCTTGCGACTTTATAGTGGTGAAACTGTAAGAGTTCGCGTTCGATATCAATTTGCTCCGAACTCTGATGACATAAATAATACATTGGTTGAGGATGATGACAAGCGATGAGAGCAATAGCTCGCCAATGGGGGTTTTTTGCGAATAAATCATCGACCCACACTCTATCAATTTTTTCACCGACCATATCAACACTCTGCAAGCGTCCCATGAACTCAAAGCAGGGCGTTGCGTCGATAAAGTCGACAACTCTAAGACGATCTTGAAGTGTATAGCGAAGTAATCCTGCGGAAGTCCAAACAACAGGTTGATACTCACGTCCCACCTGCAGATTCCATGCAGGAAAAATTTCTTTTGTTTGCAAATCGATAAATTCAAAAAAATGAGACTGATAAGCCAAAGCCTTTTTTCCGCGAAAAGGAATACTGACAACTCCTTCTGTCGCCCACAGCCCTTTACCTTGAAATGTCACATGACTAAAATCGGACTTGATCTGATCTGCCCACAGAGCACTGGACGAAGAATCCCATGAGCTTATAAGCTTTAGCTTTGGCCAAAGTCTTTTGAAAAAGTTCTTCTCTTGCGGCGCCAAGTGACCAAGCGACCGTCGCGGCGCTTTACCGACAATTTTATCAAGCTCCGGCTGAAAAGATCCCCAAGTACCCGCTTCTAGATTTGATCTGATTTCTGGCCAGCGAGATTTAATATCATCGGTTATTTTAATCCAAAACGTAGGACTCCAAACGGAAACCAAACTCAAATCCTTTGTTGAAACAAGATAAAGTAATGTGGCCCACCAGGCCGCCTCAGGTGATGAAACTTGTGCGATCTGCGCTGGCAAAGCCATAGATTTTTTTATTATCCATCGCTGATAGGCCGGAAAAAGATCGGCATCATTGCTACTGGTGAGCCCCCGCAACTCCTTTGGCAACCAAGACAAGGACCAATAATGGGTGCCACCCATGACCTCGGGAATTGAATTGTAAATATCTCCGATCCAAGCGGCCGCTGCCAAATTAAGCTCCTGCAAAAAATCTTTGGTGTAAGGTATCCACTTTCTAGACTCCGTTGAGCCACTTGTCGGTTCATAACGAACAATAAAGTCTGAGATTATTTTCTCTTTTGAGGATCTTTGTCTTTCGATCCGATCACGGTAGCTTGTATAAGTTGAAACAGGCAAAAGATGACAAAGTTCTTCATAGCTTTTGCCCCGAAGACAACCCCATTCCTTAGTCGCTGCTAATGACTCTAAAATCTGATCAAGCCTTTTTCTCTGAACTATTTCTAAACTCGACAGAGAGTTCGCAAACTCTTTTGTAACTCTCTTGTAATACAGTTTTAAAATTTCATGACAAACGCGAACGATCACACCAGCCCCATTTCAAACCCAACATTAAGTGGCGCAGTGAACGAGGCATCGCCCCCCAAGGTGACCGCATACAAGGCCACAGGAATTCGCTGAGAAATGCAAGACCTCATTCCCTTAGAAAAGCCCGTGTCGTCAGAAAATGAGACCATATGGACTGACCTATGAGTTTGAAAAACCCAGGCAAGAAAGGCGCGAATGACTTCGTCTTTCTTTATCCCTTCAGCAATGTTTAAATGCGTTAAATAAGTTGTCCGCAAACTCTCGCCGACCTTGGGCGTATTGAATCGACAAAACGCAAGCCCTCTAAAAACTGCACGCAGAACCCAAGGCGCCCGCAGAACTTTCATTCTTTTGGCACCCCCGGGATCCCAAGGCAATGTGCATGCCACGATCTCTCTTTCTTTATTTCTAATTAATAAAAATTGGTCTACGGAGAAGTCGTTCCATGTTTTTTCGCGATAAGCCCATGCGTCCGCCTCGCTATCGTCAAAAATTGAACCGAACATTTTGTTTTTTTCATTTTGATTTAAAAACTTCTTCAGCGCCAACAAATCCTCGGGCTTTGCTTGTTCCACGTTTAATTGAGGTTTCTTTACAAGAGGCAAAAACCCATACACGTTCACCATTTCTACGTCTTGCAAAAAATTGTATTGAAAACCAAAATCTCGCTTTGAAGTTGCCAGACTGCGAACAGCTTCTAAGTTATTCTTTAAAATAGCAGTCAAAAAGTAGGAAGGGGCTCCTAGTGACTTTTCATTTTGAACAGCTCCTAAGATGCGCGCATAGGATCGTCGCCAAAGCAGAGCGGACTGGCGCGAATTGTCAGTGCGAAAATCACCTATATATCCACATACGACTTTCCTTCCATAAACCCACTTTTGAGTTGTTGAAATAGAAAAAAACCCCAGAATTTTTTTCTGCTTATTTCTTGCAACGAAGGTCAGGTATTGGCTCCCTTGACATCGCAATAACCGTGAAAAATTTGGAGCCCGGTCGTAAAGCAGCTCGATGCCCCCAACTCGCATGCTCGACTTTTCCATGAAGGCCAGGAGGTCCTCGTTATCTCGAGCCTCATCAAACTGGGAAATATCTGTCTGAGAGTCTAGATATCCCCTTAAATCCAAAACTCTCGCTCCCGAACATAACTCATGGCCAAAGGCTCTTTGCGGTCTTTGACTCCCTGAGATCGCATCCGATCTATTGCAAGATGCAATTCATCTGCTTGTGTTGACTTGTATTCCATTTCACCAAAGTGAACTAAGTTATCGCCTTGGTTTTTCATTATTTCGACATCTTGTTGAATAACCTTGCGGGTGTAAAACTTCATAAAGGGCTTCATCCAAGAACTCAATAAACCCACATCGTAGGCAATCCATGTGTACACTCGCGTTTTATAGCGTGAAATCGGTGAACACTGACTGTTGATGATAAAAAATCTTTTTCCAAATTTATAGTCGACTCTGGTTATATTCGGAAAGATAAATTCATCGGTATGAATCATAGGTTCACGCGATGGGTTTAAAACTTTCTCAGTAAAGCCAATGCTATCCTCGGGCTGATTGTAAGTCACTTTGACTCGTGCGTCGGCAACCGCCACCTCCACTGGTACCTTCAACAAACTGCGATTACGAAACCATTTTGAATGAACAAAGACGGTGTGGGGAACATCCATAAAGTTTTGCACCAAGTGAGTGACCTCATTTTCGAAGTCAGTGATCATAAAGTATTGGCTCACTTTTTTGGCACCGTATTCTGGAAATCTCCAAGCAGGACTTGGCAACGCTTGAGACGGATCACCTGGCCAAATCCAGACGCAGCCATCTTGTATAAATACTGGAGCTTTGTGCACGCACCACTTATGGACTTGTTGTTGCGAGTTGGGGGCTGGGCCATCCGAAGGAACGTCGATCAACCGCCCAGAGTGATCAAACTTCCAACCATGATAAGGACACCGAATTGCGCCGGCTTCGACAGTCCCTAAAGACAGCTGTGCTCCGCGATGAATACATCTATCAAGGATCGCCGTGATTTCAGATTTTTCATTTCTAAAAAGGACATAGGGGATATCGTATAAATAGCGCTTAATCGGCCTATCGCAAGGGACCTCGGACTCGAGCGCTAGGATATACCAGTGATTGATTAAGTCGCCGTCATAGTCGCGCAAAGGCTTCATTGGTTTTTCCATATAATCTTCTTGTACTGATTTATTTTTAGGTCTTGATAGGTTTCTTCGCGCTGAAGGCACCAGTTCACCTTCGCTGTAACATTTTTCACTTGAGTCCCTAAACCAAAATGCAATCGTTTGTCACTTTGTGCAGAAAAACCGCTCACAGCCTGGGTCTCTTGCGTAATAGAGAATTTTTCACCATTTTCTTTTTCTACAAATAATTCGACTCGGGTTCCCAACGCTTCTCGATTGCAGCGCTCGTCCTCACTCTCAAGTTCGAAGCCAATCCAAGAGTTTTCATTTTGACTCAAACCATTGTAAACATTTTTATACAAAGTTGGCTTGGCAAACTGGTGGGTGAAAATTAAATCCCGACGTCCACGATTCATAAAATCGGCAGATGCAACGCCACGAGAGTTGGTCAGGTCCACAACTCCAAGCTCTGAAGCCGCATCAACAAACTGGGGTTTTTTCGAGGGACCTCGGTTCAAATAAATACGATTCTGCTCGTTTCCGTAAATACAGTAACCGCGCAAGTCGCCCCATTTAGTTGCATAACGATGGATTGAGGGTGCTGAGCGGGCCACTTTTTCGTTGACGTACCAATAGTCAGGACAAGTCGAAAATCTTTTGTCAATCGTGTCGTCCACCATTCCATTGGCTTGCCCCAAATCGACCCAGCCATCATTATCGAAATCAGTAGCTACGCCTCCCCAGCCAAACCGGTCTTCGTTCAACACTCCCTTGGCCGTGGCCATCTCGTTCACCTCGGGATAAAATGCAGAATTGCTTGGGGAGAACATCCACAATAAACTTCCTTCGGCTTGAAAGGCGTGATGGACATCAGAGACATAAACCCCGGGCCAGCCCGTCCTGTCAAAGTCCGCCACCGAAACATTCATACCTTTATAGGTGTCTTTACCGATCGACCCAAAAATTGAACCTTTAATATTTTCAAAGGACTCTCCCTGGCGATTATAATACAAATCATCAGGACCAAAATCATTGGCGATATAAATGTCTGGCCACCCATCTTTATTGAAGTCTACGACACCAACAGCCAATGACCACCTTGTTTCAGGGATTCCCCATTTTGCTGAGTCTTGTAGGGCAAACTTGTGATCGGGCGTTTGTAAAAGCAAAAGATTTTTCCCGCCGTTATTAGACATGTGCCAGCTATCATGCATGAAGTTAAACGGACGCTGATCCCCCTCATACTCCTCGGGGGGCAAATGAAATAGATTCAACTTTTGTGGTGTCTTATAATCCGGCAAGTTTTCTGGCCAAACATTCAGGATCAAAAGATCTAAAAGTCCATCTCGATTAAAGTCGGCAAAAGTAGCTGACAAAGAATTTGTGTAAAGTTTCTCTAAGCCGGTTTCTTCAGTCACATCGACAAAACTCGCAGAACCCTTTTCTTTCAACATATTTTTCAAAAGAACGGGATGACCAAATCCCACTGTCAAAAACAAATCCTGATCGCCATCATTATCATAATCCACAAAGACGGCGTTGCTAATGATGCCTTGACCCTGAGGATCAGAAACTATTTTTTCCAAAGCAGGCAGTACAACTCGCGCAAATTTATAGTCACCGGCATTTCGGTAAAGGGCTGCCCGCTCAGCTTTTTCTTTGATCATATTGGTTAAAAAGACGTCAACCTTTCCATCGCGATCAAAATCTGCAATTGCCACAGAGTCACCTACGCTCAGAATCCATTTTGCGACATGCTGAATGCGAGGATCCAAATCTTCGTAAAGCCCACCATACTTATCTGCATTTAGACCTGACTGCTTAGAATCGATTTTTTCAAAATGCCAGTTCAAGTTTTGCAAAGATAAATTGGGGCGAATCAGCGCTCCATAAACAGTCGTTCCCAAAAGAAAAATTCCACCCAAAATCAAAGGTCGCTTGTAATAGGAACTATCAATAAAGTTTCGTTGAAAATAAGCCTTAAAACCTACAACCCGCGCTGAGCTATAGTGATTCATGGCGAAGCGAAAAGCTCCAACTATCAATGCTGCATAAAAAAAGGTGTAGTAGCTTTGGCGCAGGTGCAAAGCTAAATCAACAATTGCAAGCCAGAAACCGACCCAAATCTGGGTCTTACGATCAGAAGGGGTCGTCGCCGGATCGGTGATCATAAAAAATGTAAAGATCAAAAAAGAAGGGGACGATAAAGTTCCCAAGAACAATGTTTCGAAGGGCAGGTGGTGACGCATGATCAGTGCCCGGAGAGCTGTTTGAATTGTGAAAAAGAACAAGAATGAAATAACTAGCCAATGCCTATTCACCTTGGGAATCACAAACATCAGACCTAAAATCAAAACAAATGCGGACATAGCTCCAATACCATTCCATTGGTAGGCAGGGGCTGCAGTAATTAAATTATGCGAAAAAAGAAGCGAAAAACTCACTCCAACCATTGCAGGATTCAAGGCATGCCTGCCCCTGAAAGTGATGAGGTACTTACAGCCGATTGCAAAAAACACCGGTACAAACAAGAGAAAAAAATCATGGCTGTAATTAAGTAGAAACGACAGCGAAAAGCTGGTGATCATGGCGCTGAAGGGAAATACCCACACCCCCTTAAAAAATCGGGTGCAGAGGGCTTCCAGCGCCATGCAAGAAGTTGTGGTCGTAAGCACCTGCAGGGGCGTGCGATTGAATCCCAAAAGAGTCAGACCAAGAACTAAATAGAGAAATAAAATGACCGCCACCGGAATTCGTGGATCCATATTCGCAAAACGAATTTTAATTTTCTCAAACACATGACCAACTGGTTTTAATACTTCTTCCATTTTCCCAGTCTAGGCGGTCAGTATATTCAATCAAGAAATATCGTCTTATTCGCGCGGCAGCGCAGAATGTCGGCGCCCATCTTTCCATCGATAAAAGGGTGCTAAATACATTGTGGAGGGGAGAGATTCCCCAGAAGCAACAACCGCTCCTGGCCCAACTCCACTCAAACCGCCAATAACGGCATTGGCCTCAATATGCGGTGTCGCGAGAATAAGCTCGAATTTGCCGTTTTTTAGATTTAAGTGGTGAGAGGTAAAGCCCGCTCCATACCCAACAAGCACAAAATCATCAATTTTTAAATGGGTGCGGTCCATAATGTAAACACCCGGCGCCCAGTAGATCCTTTTGCCAATTTGCGCCCCCCACAGTCTAAGCCAGGCCGAATAAAGCAGAGGAAACACTCGCAACAGCTCCTCAAGAAAATGAAACCGCAGAAAAATCGATTGAAGCTGCGCGCCAATATACCAAGCCCAAAACTTTTTGTCCTCTATATCCATTTTTCCTTCAGGACGAGAAAGAAAAAAATAGGCTATGCGAGTTACGAAAGGCGGCACTAGATAAATCCAAATCAATGAAACTAAAAGCCCGAGCAAAAAATTTTCAAAAAAGAAGAAGATCAACACGAGACCAAGAGCCAGCAAAGCCTGTAGCAGATTTCCAATTAAGAATTTAACAAGCGTAACTTTGTTCTGTAGCATAGCGTTACAATAAATTATGGCACAATAAATCTTTAGATGTAAAGCTCGTATTCAGAATAGGAGATTGCGTGAAAAAAATAACTTTATCAGTCATACTTTTAGCAACCATTGAATGCTTTGGCCTAACACCAAAAGAATATTACACTCAGCTGACCAATTTAGCTCCCTACAGTGATTCTTGGAAGTCAGATTTTCCAACGGCATCAAAGGCCGCTGTTGAAAAATCGGCTCGTGCTATGGCAGAACAAGAAACTCGTCGAAAAGTGGCCTCAGATCTCGACCAAGAGTTTTTCGAAAGCAAAATGTCTCCTGCAATGAAAGAATTTCGTGAAAAATTCTTGCAGGTAAAAACCGCCGACCAGCTAGACGCACTCCTTTTAAAAGCCAACGAAAAATATGACTCCTACCCTGCCGACCTCAAGTTTATTGTTGCGCAAGTATTGCCTCTGCGTGCTTTACGCGGGATCATTTGGCGCCTGATTCCTACAGTTGAAGATACGAAAATGGCCCACAGTTTAATCCTTACACAAGTTAAAAGCATCGCTGTTAATATGAAGCTTTTGCTGCCAACAGAGCAGTGGCAAGCTGGCTTTGATTATGTCACTCAGCCTTTTGTAGAAAATGGCATTCCTCCGTTTGTAAATACGGGCAAAGTTGTTGCACAATTTGAGCGCGGCAATGAAACCTCTGTTCAAGTTTTCTTCCGATCGCAGCTCATTCCCGCTTTGCGTGAATCCTCCGCCCGTTTAGAAAAGTTGGATCTTTCTTCTGACCTATCGGTTTGGGATAATAAATTACTCTATGGGTCTGGCTCATTTCCTACAGCGATGGATCGCTATGCTCTTTTTGGAGAAGTTGAAAGGCACGCCGCCCTTAGCAATATTTATGCAGTCCTTTCAGAGGCCTGCTTTCAAAGCGCCTACTCCATACAAGGCTCACTGCGCATGAATCAAGAAATTGGCCGCCTCTATGGTTGGGATGGCACTTTAAATAATGTCGATGGCGTACCTGCTGCAAAACGTGTTTCAGTAATTCGCAAGCCCCAATATGCAAGCTGGGGCCTCTTGTTCCAAGATGGCAAGCAATGGACCTCGGATGCCTGGATGTTCCTCACTCGTTCCGTAGAACATGGTGATCAAATGTGGGAAGCAATGAAGAGCCGACCCGTTTCTGAAACTTTCATGGTCAGCAACGCTTATGCCCTGCCGTTTCAACGCCCGATTGAGAATCGCTTTAAAATGCTAAAACGAATCACTCAAGGGCCAGCAGAAGTCCGTAGTTTTATCACGGATGAAAAGGTTACTGTAAATTTGAAAGAATACTACCTAAACCCGCCTGCTGACTTAAAACAGCTTTACGCAACGGGATTCGAAGGTGGCCTCGACATGATAACTACCGACCTCAAAGTTGGCGACAAAACTCAAAAGGTGAAATATCGCAATTACTATTACGGACGCCCTACACAGTGGAACCTTTCAGTTTACCGCCCCTACTTCCCCGATGTTAAATCCAACGAAGATCTGAAGAAGACTGTTCGGGTTCTGACTCAGGGATGGGGAACTTTCATTGTTGCAGTTCCATTGATCAACTATATGAATTAAGAATTTACTTTTGTTTGATCAGTCCCTTGAGGACCCAAACATCGCCTATCAAAGACATCATAAATCCAGCCGCCAGCAAAATACCCATCGTGCGTGGCGGCTCAAAATAAGAAAATGCAAAGCTAAGACAACACAGCGCCATAATCAGGGCGCACTGGACTGATCCGATACCTCGACGTTCAATCCCCTCAAGCAGCCGAACTCCGCCAAACATGTATTGAATCGCGTTGTCTCCAGTAAGACCAATCAAGGTAGAAGCAACTATACAAGTCACAAAGTTCACCGAAAGATCAAAAGCATAAATTGCCACTAACATCCAGGCGGGCCCCCAAAGTGCCGATAGCATCACCGCTACAAAATTTTCTCGCTTGAGAGCCTTCGTTAAATATAAAACCACCAGGGCCACAAGAAATAGACTCAAAAATAGACTGTTAAATAATGTGCGTATGAGAGACTTTGAAAAGTCGGCAAATCCAATATACTCTCCCGCGAGCCAACACTCTTTTTGAGGGCATAGCTTACTTACTTTTTCGCGAAAGTTATTTAATTCTTCAGTGTTGGTTGTCTGCAAATACAGAATAACTCTTTTTTCTCCAGAGTCTGCATTAAATCGTTTTGAAAAAGATGTCTGGCTTAACTCAAAAGAAACTGTTTCTTTCGTTAAGGTCGAATTTTGAATGTTTTTCGAAACGAAATTTTCGATTCCATCATAGCTTTCAATTTTTGTGACCAATGGGTTGGTCGCGATAATCGATAAAATTTCTGATTTCTTTAGCTCTGGAAAGTTGGGTTCAAAAACCAAACTGGCATCTGCAACCCAGCCTCTAGTTTTTTTAATGTATTCCATCCCCCGCTGAAACGGATGGTCTGTCGGAAAAACCTCAGTCGGTGTTTGCGACAAACGCAGGTTTCCTACCGAAAAGCCTGCAACTACAAAAACAAGAAGTGATATATGCACCAGCCAACGAGGCGGTGACCTTTTGACCGCCTGATTAGAAATCTTGTAAAACCAAGCCTTTTCTTTTCGAACCCATCGTTGCCAAGATGGAAAGACCCCCATAAACGAAGGCACCACTAAAAAAACACACCCCCATTCTACAAAGGATCCAATGGCTGCCATGGCACCAAATCTGCGAATGCTTTCTAAGTCACTGACAACCAAGGAGCCAAAACCCATCATGGTTGTTAGTGACGTAAAAAAGCTGGCCGTGATCATTTGCCGAAAGGTTTTTTTAAAAGAACCGTTCTCTTTCATTTGGTAGTATGAAATAAAAATAAAATCCTCGATCGAGGCCACGGCTATCATAAGAAACAAACAAGACGAAAGCGGGTCCATCCCATACCCCAAAAGCCCCATAAGTCCAAAGACGGCCGTCGCAGAGAAAAAGAGGGTAAAAAGAAAAATGGCCCCAGATCGCCAAGTTCCAAAGAGCAAACGAAAGCCACACCAAATAATAAGAACAACTAGAAAATTCAGAATCTGAGACTGTGCAAGACCTTTCATTGTAAAAAGCTGTTGGGCCGAAGTTCCCATAAACCAGATTTTGA
Source organism: Pseudobdellovibrionaceae bacterium (assembly GCA_016719575.1). Lineage (GTDB taxonomy): Bacteria > Bdellovibrionota > Bdellovibrionia > Bdellovibrionales > Bdellovibrionaceae > JACMRP01. The sequence goes on from JADJYV010000013.1 coordinate 775,946, forward strand.
ATGGAATTTTTTCCTTGATAGATCCAATTAGATCATCGACGGCCTGCGGATCAAAGGTTCCAAACTTGCCGAGAGTTTCTAGCTCCTTCATACGAATAGAAACGGCAAAGTCCCTCGCTTCGCTGTCAGTGACAATTTTCTCCCAAGGTGAGTTTTTGAGTGGAGCTAAGGGATTGCTTTGCATCTCCGGCGCTCCACAGGGGCTAGGTAAAATTCGGACATACATGAGCTTGTCACTCGTCTCCACTGCCTGACGAATTTTGTAGGGTGACATCACCCCTTCAATACTGTGATGATTAAAAACGATATCATTGACTTGATTTTGTAGTAGACACAAATCAGCAAGTTTAAAAAATGGTCCCTCTGGTTCAACGACAAAACCCAATGAGCTTTCCGAACCAAAAAGATCTTTAACTCGCTTCAGCTCCTGTGTCGATCGCATCTGCGGGTCGAGCTGGTCGACAATTGAAACAATTTGTCGTAAATTTTGTGCTAAGTAACCAAAGAGAATAAAAAAAACAAGGCTTAGCGCCACAACGGCACGCGGCTGCCTAAGGGATTTATTTAAAATCCATTTAAAATAAAACTGAATAAGCCTCAAGCTCCTGGGCAAGTGTTATCCCCTATCGGCTAATAGCATAGGATGATCAATAGAAACTTGTCATTTACAAAACTTCGGATTTTAATGAGTTCGATGATTCGCTGGCCAGATAAAAAAACTTTCAAATCTTACGCTGTTGCGAGTGTGCAGCTATCAGTTGTCTTCGTCGTCTTGTATGGGTTCAGCAACTCGCTAGCTGCGCAACGAACAGATACCTATCAATTATGGATGAATTGGGAGTTAGCCATCCCGCTAGTCCCCTCGATGATTGCGGTCTATCTTTCACTGAACCTATTAACCTTGCTTCCTCTCTTCACTCTTGAAAGCAATCAAATTCAGGCTTTAGGAAAAGGTCTGGTTATTTCAACTTTTATTGCAGCTTTTTTCTTTTTAGTTTTTCCGGCACATGCAGGATTCACTCGAACGACAGATGTCGGCTTTTGGGCCCCAGTATTTGAAATTCTATTTTCTTTGGATCACACGGCAAACACTTTTCCCTCGCTGCATATTACGTATAGCTTTCTAACAGTGAGGGCCATATCGACTGTCCACAGTCGCATGAACACCTTCCTGCACCTTTGGTTCGTTTTGATAGTCTTCAGTGTTTTACTCATACATCAACATCATGTGATTGATATCGTGGGCGGCATTTTCCTAGCTGAGCTTTGCTGTCGTCGTTATTTTTTGCAACAAAAAATTACGAAGGCCCCTCTTGAGAATGCAGCCCCTGATACAGAACTTTCTCAAAGTCCGCCGGCAAATTCTGAGGACTCCGCTCGGTCGTAAGGGTCGGCCCCTTCCACATCTTCAGCCAAATTTTAAGGTGGCTAGGGCGCTCGGCAGTATAATCTACAAATTTGTGCAAATGAATCCATGGGACGTAGGGGTATTCATGATGAGCAAGATGATGGTGGTAGTTTAAAAAAATAAACTGGACAAGCTTGTTCACTTTTAAGTTCCACGCACCTTTCCGAATATCTCGAACTGACCAAGCGTGATCCGCATATTGCAAGGACCCCCATAGAACAGCGAAGGACCAGTAACAAATGAACCACGCCTTCAGACTCACACCCAAGATAAAAATAATCCCCAATTGAAACAACAAGGTTACTAACAGCTCCCACCGAACCCTGCTGCTATCGATCTTATCTAAACCCGAAAGCATGGCGTCCATACTCATTGGCTTAATATATTTGTTCTGATTACGAAATAAAGCTGTGTCTAAAATTTTGGGCGAAATTAAGTAAAAAATTCCTCCCAAGGGCGCCGCTGTCCAGTAAAAACCTAGCAATACGGTGTATAATTGGACGAATTTTAAAAACCGACTGTCGTCCGGATAGTACATATCAAACATCTCTACATCCGTACGATTGCGCCTGTGGTGTCCCAAATGAAATGCGCGTTGAAAGAAAAACCCCGTCGGGAAAAACATGGCGCAAAGTTGTCCGAAAATATCGTTAACCCGGAGATTTGGGTAGAAAATGCGGTGCACGGCCTCGTGAAGCAATGAAAAAATAGTGTTTCCTACAAAAGCAAACCCTACAGCACACAGCGCAACTTGCCACCATTCAGTAAATACGCTTGCTCCGTACAGGCATGCTAAAGCAAATGAAAAGGCCGCAAGACTAATCAAAATATTAAGTCGCCCCGGAATCGGGATGGGAATACCACCATGAGTTGTTTTCATGTTTTCCATTTTACAAAATGATTTACGATCAATACAATCAAGAATGTGAATTACGCTGCAAGCTATCTGAACAAACAAGAAAACTCCCTGCAAAAATGGGCTCGCTTTCTGAACGAGGACTTGCAGGAGAGCTTCAAACCCTTGGAATTCTCCGAACTCATACCCAACCCGCTCTGCTCTTTTCCAGAAGCTCAATGGAGTGAGCAGGAGATGCGCCACTTCTTTTATTTATTTTCCCAATTTAACTGTGAGGCCCTCATCCTTTTTGAACAATGTTTTATGTATGCAAGCAAGAGACTCGCGGTATCCCTTCATGACACCGTTGAGAGGCGGGCTCTTTTGCATTTTGCAAAAGAAGAGTTTGCCCACACTCAAGCTTTTAGAAGATATTTACGCAAAGAAAGTGTCCTCGGGTTTCCACAAAAATCTTTGCTTGTACACCGCCAGCACCGTCTAAAAAACATTTTCACTTGGATTTTAAGGCAGGAACCATTGGCTATTATGATCCCGGGCGCCAAAAGCGAAACGTACTCCTTGTTCTACACCAAGCTCTTCGAAAAGCAATTCGGCAAGGATGGCAATACCTTCACCCGTCTTCACACTCTTCACTCAGAAGACGAAGTTCACCATGTTCAATTCGACTATAACTTTGCCGACTCAATTCTTGCGAAACGCTCGTTCTTCGGTCAATTGAAGTTTATTTTTTATACTTTTCTGATGATGTTGTTCATTCAATTTATTGTAATTTCAGGATTTGGCCATGCCCTGAAAGAACTGCGCCCACACTCATCCCTCTGGTTTAGAATTAAGTCAATGCGACGAATCTTCAATTGGGTCCTTTGGAGCTTTAACCCCTATATACAAACACGTCGCTCCTTGAAAGCTACGTATAGCCAACGGAAGCATTTTATGTATAAATTTTTTCTCTTAGGTTCTTTGTGAAGTTTTTGCGCCACCGCGAAGATATTCGCAGTCTCTTCTTTCTTGGAGTTGTCCTTTGCTTGCTTTTTACAGCGCTAGGAATTTCTTTTTCAAGGTTTTCGTTTGGTTTCTACTTATTTTCACTCGCTATTGGCACTTTATCAGTTTTTTTAATTTCACTTCTTAATCACAACCATCGTCATTTGCCAATCTTTACACTTCATTTCTTAAATAACATTACCAATGTTCTTATTTCAATTTGCATCGGCGCCCCCTCGACCCGGTTGCATCTCATTCATCATTTCAATCACCACAGGCACTTTCGTTCAACAAAAGATTGGTCGAGCTATCTTGTCCACGCAAAAGGGAGCGGTTTTAAACGAATTCTAAAATATATTATTTCTTCCGCCAAGGAGATCTCCGTTCAACGTAAAAACATTAGAGCTCCACTTTCTTTAGTTAATCAGCAATGGATTGAACGTGTTTTTCTGTTGGTTTTCGCGGTTGCTGGCTTGATAGTAAATCCACAGGTTTTTATTTTTTTGATTCTGCCGAGCTGGCTCTTGGGACTCTTGCTTCTCTTTATTTCGAATTTTTTTAATCATGATATGTGTGACTTAGAATCGGAACACCAACATTCACGCAACTTCTTAAGCCCACTAGAAAATTGGTTTTTTATGAATAATGGCTTCCATAGTGCCCATCATGCCAAACCACGTCTTCATTGGACCGAGCTACCAGATTTACACAAAAGATGCTTTGAGTCCCATTTAAAAGACGAGCTCAAACAAAACTCTTTCTTTATATATTTCTTCAAATATCTCAATGAAGGGTACGGCAGCAAGGACGCAGAGCAATTATGATAACAAAAGTACTAAATTTAATTCTTATAGCATGGCCACTGATTGTTTCGACGCTTGCCTACTTTTTTTACCGCAAGCAAAACAGTGCGAATGCTTGGACGGGGGGCCCTATCTCTTGGCCAAAATCATTTTGGCTGGCTTACACAACGACGACTTGGTTTGTCTTTCCACTGATCCTTTTGATGCATCCCAATTTTCCGCTCCCACTAATGACATTTTTCTTGGCGCACCTAATAAGTTGGTGGATACGTGGTCCTCTCGAACTCGTCATGATTTACAGGTGGTTTAATTGGACGCCTCGTTATGGAATTTCACACGATATCATCCACATCTTAATTTGCGGAACACTCCTGATTCTCAACTGGTCAGACCTCATTCCCTTTTTAAATACAAACTTTGGGATACTTACCACGGTCTTCGCTTGCATAATAATTTTTTCCACCCTTGCCGAAGTTTTGTTTGCCGTTCTGTTTTTAAATTTTCGCTCAGAACAAGAACAGCGTGAAAATATTTATTTTGCCTCTGACGACCCCAAATGGATTTTCATTAATCGAGTCACCCTGTTTGTTGTCATTATTGTGATGACCCATCTTCTTCTACAAAGCTTTTTTGTAATTAGAGAGCTTTGGGTTTAGCACCTAATGAACTACGAATTCGAGGCTTGAAAAACTTCAAAATTCTTTTTAGAACGTAGCGCAGGGGGATCCAAAAGCTCACCTTCGCGACACAGGCAAGTTCTACACCTTGAGCCCATTCTGGATTTTTCTTTTCAAAATAGGCAATACGAGGATTTTTTCTTAGCTCCTCTGCGATTTCAGCAACATAGGATTTTAAATACGAAGATTTATTTTTATCAAAACGAATCAGCTTCTCATTCGCGCTATAGCAAGAATCAAAGCGCGACATATAAAAAGTATCCATGACCTCTTCGTAGGACTTTGGTGTAGCCTTTTCGTAGCGAGGGAAGTGAGTTGGAAAATTATTTGTCATTAGTAGATACGTTTTATATCCCTTTGAGATTAAAAACCAATAAACATTTGTAAAGGGATTTTGTAACTTTACATGCATCAGGTAACGTCCGAACGCCATGGCCAATGCCCCATTCCCCCAGTACTCTCGATTTAAAACAGTGTCACCACTATAAAGTGCGATAAAATCTTCCCCCCGAGTTTTCATCGATGACTGAAGAATTGTTGAAAACCCTTGTATCTCCCCTGCGGGCCCAAGCAACAAAATGGCTTTTTGCTTTTCGAAGAGATCAGCACGAAAGGTCTGCTCGGAAACCTTTTCATAATACTGGCACATCAAATCAAACATGATCTTGATTTCATTTTCTTTGAGCTGGCTTGTCGGGACGATCTTAGTTCGCATGAACCTAGCCTAGCCGAGATTCCAAAAATATAAAAACAAAAGCGTCCACATGAGATGACGCAGCATCTGGCCCTTAAAAATCTTTTTGGATGAGGCTAGAACATTCCCCGACACATCGAGGCTAAAGCGTTCTTCCGCTCTACGAAACTCTGCCCCTTTGTCAATTCAGAATAGATTTTCTCTAAATGACGTGCAGCGCCCTTACTGAATTCATGCAAAAGAAATTCACTTCCGAGCTTCATCGTGTAGCGCCCCCCCTCTTCGAAATCTTCGCGGGCGACCGGGTCCATCCCGCGATCGACCAAATCTGCAATCTTTTCAATTTCGAAAAGACGCTCAATCTGCGAACCCGTCAGCGGATTCTCGCTAACAAACTTCTCCGCAACTTTTGAGTCATAGGTGTTTATATGGTTGATCACTTTTACAAAAGATTCTCGTAGTTGCTCAGGCATAAATTTTTGATTGCGTCCATAGTAGGCATAAAGAGCGCGGGCATTAGACTCTTCTTGCTTAGATCTATCATGGAGGGCCAAATACTTCTCGACCGTTTTTTGAGGAAGGTCCTTATACCTATCTGGATGTAATTTGTAGTGAGTGATCCCTAGTTCTCGAACTCTTAATCTATGGGATTCGACATAAATTTTAAAATCAGAAAACGTTTTTACATACCGATTCTCTTCGGTCGAGGGACCAAACGCATATCCAAATGAAGAAAGGAGGGTCGAGCATAGCGCGAAAGTTAATAATATCGAACCAAGTCTTTGCATCATGTATTATTCCTTTCACGCTAAAAATTTAAGGTCCGAAGCAAAATTTGTTTTTTTGCTGTCCAATATGAAGACAGCAAATTGACTCCAGATGCTTTAAAACGCACTTTAAAGTCTTATTCGAGACCTGAGCTTATTCACTTCAAAACCCAAGCCAGCTTTAGAAAAAGGATTGAAAAAGGATCAAATTCGGCACAACAAGGCACTTTGTAAAGTATTTAAGCAGGCACTTTGTCGTTAAAACAACTTTAGACAGAAATCAAGCTTGGTACGGTAATCGCAAGACAAATCACCAGTGAGAATATAGAAATATTTAACAACGGAGACGTTATGAAAAAAATGATCGCGATCTTAGTCTTAGCATCTATGTCGTCAATTGCCTTCGGCGCCAACCTTTCTGAGACCGAAAGAAGCGAAGCCAATGAGGCCGCTAACTACGGACTTTGTCACGAGCTTAAACTCCGGCCCGCAAAAGGCGACGAAAAACTCCTCGAAGCTAATTGTGGAATTTTCATCACTGCTCAAGAGTTAAGAATCGAGAAAAAGGCTCTGATTAAGAGACTTAACCAGATCAATGCTGACCTTAAGAGGTTAGAATCTGCAATCGGTGATTCCCCTTAACTCTCGTTGAGATTAAGGGGAATTTGGCTTGCCAAACCTCATGGCCAACCATGAAAAATTGACTAACACCGAGTACGGAAATTGAAAAAGTTCACAGCTTATAATATGTTACGCAACGTAAAAGACGAAACGAAAAAAAGGAAAAAGTTATGTTAAAATTTTTATTAAGTACAATGATACTATTTGCCAGTGTGTCTCATGCAAAAAGCACTAAGACACTGTCTTGCCAAGAAGATGGAGGCCCTTTTTATACTTTCGGTCTCGCCGCAGAGTTCAGCGGACCAAATCTCGTTGGCGAAATGGTCGTTTCAGACAGAACGCAGAGCTGGACACACAATTTTAAGTTTGCAGTCACACCGGAAAAATCTACAGACATGGAAAGAGATGTTGAAAAGTTATTCAACTATAATCACTTTCAATACAAATTAGAAGACAGAAATGGGTGCTCTTTCTTTCTTCTGACTCCAGTCGATGTAATCGAATATCAAAACTTCGATGCGAAGTTAAAAAATACCTTCGTCGCCAAATATCAAATCGTCTGCCCTACTAAAAACAAGCACATCGAAAAGGTCATGACCTGCCAATTCGTAGATGCCAACGGTATGTCTAAATAAGATACTTGATCTAATTTTCTAGCCTTTAGGCCGATCCTTTAATTTGAGGATCGGCTTTTTTGTTTTTAGAACACCTTTTTTGATAATTCGATTTACAATAGGGCATGTTTATCAGAAATTTCATTTTTTTTGCCACTTGTTTGACGTTCCTGCAAGCAGGTGGAAGCTCCTACTACGACGATGAACCTTGTCAAAAGTATCGTACTGAAGATTTCCCAGTTGTGGTCTTTCCCTGGGACGACAAAGGAAACAATTGCTACTCACCCTCCGCGATTCAACAACTGAAAATTTTTGGCCACTCCACAATTGTTGAGAGTTTAGAAGCAAAAGTCGCCGATGATTTAAAGCGATATCGTGAATATCAAAATGGAGTGGCCGATACTCTTTTGTGCTGTGCAAGCTCTGACTCTGGCTGTAAAAGCGATCCTGAAGTTGCTTCGTTTTGCGGTGGAAGTGATTCTCAAAGCGGCTTTAATGCCTATTTGAACGATCTCAATGCTCGTTTAGGGGCTTTACGAATCGCCGCGTACAGACTGCAAGGCAAAAGCAACCAGGGAGCCCAAAAGGAGCCGATATCAAGTCCTAAGCCCCTGCTAATGAAAATGTTCGACTCAGCGATTCCAGAAACTATTTCGATCGCTCGCATGCCAGGTTTTTTAGTTCCGCTTACCCAAGAGGAATTAATGTTAGCTCACGATGTTCAAAAAAATAAAGACAATGACTTTCTTTACAAGAGTTTTATCACCGAAGATCCTGAAGTGGACTATTTCGTTATCTTGAACTCAGCTCCTTTCTTGGGTGAAATTTCTAAAGCTAAAATTGAAAAAAAGGATTTTTACAATTTAATGAAGTCACACATAGAACGTAACAAAAAGGACTCAGAAAAATTTCAGGATGTTTACTACCGAGATTTAATGCCTACAGTTTCTAAAAATATAGAAAAGCATAGTCATGGCGAAGCCCAAAGAAACCTCTGCCGCTATGCAGAGTTTCGCAGGCGTCTCTCTTTGGCTGGCGCCGTAGTTCTAAAGCAGTTTCCCCTTTTGGTGGCAACTATTTACGGAGGCAGTCGTGGATTAAAGGTCGCTCCGGGGGCTTCTATTTCCGAGACCTTAAAAAATCTGGGTGTATCTATTGGTAAGGCCAGTAGCCCTGCAATTACAGCCGCAGGCGCCCTTGATCTCTACCGAATAAAACAGCTCGATAGGTACTGTCAGAAAAAAGCAGTTGATGACGATATAACAACTCAAGCTCCCATCTGTAATCAGGCCGCCGTTTTAAGTGGGCTTGACGATACCCAGACGAACATATTCGTGGGGTCAACTATAAATGTAGGATTCATGGCCTTTCGCTATGGAAAGCAGCTCAAATCGCAATTGCCTCGTTCAAAAAGTTCTAATCGCCCTTAGTCCTGATGTCTCTGAATGAGACACCCACTAAGAATTATTACAGTCCAGTTCTGGCCGCCAATTTAAAACCCTATGGATGAAATTTGAAATGAAACCTATAATATAACTTGCATGACCACGGAGACTTTATGAAAACTTTCGGTGTCTTAATTTTGGTGACCTTAATATTTACCGGCCTGAACTCACTTGCTCAATCAGAAGAAGACTTTGTTCGAAATAAAATGCCAAATATTAATCAGCTAAGAGACAAGCTCAAAGCGCTTACTAAAATTGAAATGGCCTTTGAATCCCAAAAACATTTAAATCAAAGTGCAAAGGATTCTTACATTAAAGCGAAAAGAAATAGAGAAATTTATGAAGAGGCTCTAGAGAAGCGGATAAAAACTACAAAGGCTCTGTATCAAAGGTCGACTGAAGGCCAACTCGACAGGCATAAAGCAGAACGAGCTGCTGCCGGAGCAGAAAACAGATTTAAAAACATGGTAAACGACGATGAGAATAAACGCCTGTTTTTTATAGAGAGAGACGAATTTGACAATGGAACATTTCTTGAGAACGAAGGCGATAAAGCACGGATCATGGCTTTAAAAGAAAGAGTAGCGCGCTTTCAAGTATTTTCTAGTAGATACGGTCGTGACGGTTTATTAACTTTGGCAGGAGGAGAAAAAGAGTTAAACGAACTCTTAAGGGGTGGTTCTTTTCAAGAGTTTAAAGAAGACGTCGATAAGCAGCTAGATGAAATTTTTGCGAAAAAAAAGTTGTACCCGGACCTAATGAAGAATGTGAAAAGACTCGACGAACAGTTATTACCTAACTCTATAATGACTCGAATAGACGATATTTTAGATGGCAAAATGAAACTGGTAAGACCAAATGATGAACCCAAAACTAATCGAAAAGCAAAAGGGAGTTCAAGGCTCCTTAGGGCTCTCCCTTTCGTCCTCATTCCTGGAGCGGTCATCGCCAACGAAAATCAGGGTCCAGAACTCTCGTCCTCTAGCCAAAATCCAGTAAACCAGAAGCCGCTCAGCGAGCGAGAAGGCAAGGTGCCAATTGCCAAACCACTTCCAGGGGCCCGTTAACCCTCCCCTATGCACACAAATCGAACACAACACTTCGCGGCAAGGCAAACCCCTTGCCGCTTTTTTGTGTGCTGGCATCCGGGCCTTTCAACACTTTGCTTTATGATTGCTAGGCCTACACATCTCATCTAGGATTCCCATGACTCCACCCTACTAGACATGGAGCCAGGAGATTTCTATGAAAAATGCCTTCGTCCTTGTTTCTTTACTGCTTGTTTCAAACGCGGCCTTCGCTCAATTTGGTGGTGGTGGTTTTCCGAAGCAAACCAAAATTGAAAATGCAAATTACTTTTGCGGCGACAAAAACGGAGCCTTCGTATTTAAGGTCAATGAACCCGCTAGAGTTTGGCAAACTGAACTGAACGATCAGGGCTCCGCCGAGTCCGGTCTCGAAATCGAAGTCACTGAAATCATCCGCTTTCGTAGCCCTCATCACTTCGACATCAAAGGGTTTATGCCTGCTGGAGATGATGAACTGAAGTATAATTTCAAACTTAGGGCAGACCATGTCACTAAGGCCATCACTTTAGAGACGAAAATTACAAATGAAAAAGGCGAAGAAATTCTTTTGCCTCAGACTTCATGTTCGCTCGTTCCCTAGTCGCCTATCAGCTTTTAGAGTCTTTGGTGCGAATTGCGTACTATGATGGTACTCGATAGCGTATTACGCAACTTGAGTTCATGGACTTTGTTCTCTTAATGTTGGATGAATCAGGAGAGGCAACAAGCTGAAGCAATTCGAGGGTTCTCCGGATTGATCCGGGGTGAATAAGAAGGCTCACAGCAATTTTAGGGCGAAGTTTGAGCTTCCCAGCGAATAAACATTGCGGCATTTTTGAGTTATTTACTTTGAAGCGAATTTTTCTCTTGCGCGTGTTTTTACGACTCACAGGATCCTCCTTGGGGCTATTTCTCGTTGAGATTGAGGTCGGAGTCGCGCAGCTAACGCCCGCGTTACCGTGAACGAGTCGAGCTCTTTACAACTTGAATTAGCAGTGACTCAAGAGCCCTTTTCTCCTCTGAAAAAGGGCGAAAATCACTTCAAAAAACTCGTGCTATATTTCTCTGGAATTTAAGCAGGAGAAATACACCATGGATTTCAAAAAGATTTCAAACGAAGAACTCAATCTTAGGCTAGAAAAGCTTGCACGCAGCGAACGCAAACTGACCCATGTTATTTTACTTCACATCAACGAAGTGGATTCTCGAGATTTGCATCTGAAAATGGGCTACGAAAGTCTTTTCTCTTATTTAGTCAAAGCCCTGCACTACAGCGAGTCGGCTGCCTACCGGCGCCTTCAGGCGGCTCGTTTGTTAAAGACCAATCCGGAGGTGGCAGCTAAGATAGAATCCGGAGCCCTCAATCTTTCGCAACTCACGCAGATGCAGAGGTGCCTTCAGGCAGAAAACAAAAAGGGCACGGCGGTGACTTCGCAGAAAGTCACCGAAGTCCTTGTCAGCATGGAGAGCAAAAGCATCTTCGAGAGCGAAAAGATCTTAGCCACTGAATTTGATCTGCCAGCGAAGGCAAATGAGATTACAAAACCCCAAAAAGACGAAACCATCCGAATAGAATTTACTTTAACCCGGGAGCAGTTTGAGGCCTTGAAACAAGCTCAGTCTCTGCTCTCGCACCAATGTCCTGATGGAAGCTGGTCAGAAGTCATCACTCAGTTAGCAAAGAAGTTCAACCAATCCAGAATGGGCAAGGGCAATAACAACCCCACAACAGAATGTGCAGAAACAGCGCAAGGCAACACCGCTACGAAAAAGCCATCAATGGCGCCAAGGACTCGCTATCGGTCTGCGATCACTGCAAAAACAAAACGCTATCTGCTAGCGAAGGCTCACCAGGCGTGCGAATATCAAGACCCTCGCACTGGACGGAGATGCCAAGCCAATTTCCAACTTGAGGTGGACCACATAAAGCCTCTAGCATTAGGGGGAGAGCACAGAACAGAAAACCTGCGAATCCTCTGCAGAGCCCACAATCAACTGGCGGCAAAAAAGTCAGGACTGCGACGCTTTCGTCTGGCTCATCCTCACTGACGAATTCTTCATCAAATGGCCCAACCCCGCTTAAAACCGGAAAGGGAAGAAGCTGAAGCAATTCGAGGGACGTTGGTGTCAAAAAACTCTACGAAGTGACCTTAAATGCCTCCCTAGCTGGATCTTCGGCAGCGAAATCACTTCCAAAATCATTTTTATACTACTTTAGACTGGCTCGAATCTGGCATCGTAAATCCGTAATGGTATTTATCAATCCAGATCACGAGGTTTGGAACTAGGAGATTTCTATGAAAAATGCTTTTTTCCTTATTGCTTCATTGCTTGTTTCTAACGCGGCCTTTGCTCAATTTGGTGGTTTACCGACGATAAGCAAAATTGAAAATGCAAATTATTTTTGCGGCGACCAAAAAGGTGCATTCGCTTTGAAGGTCAATGAACCCGCTAGAGTTTGGCAAACTGAACTGAACGATCAGGGCTCCGCCGAGTCCGGGCTCGAAATCAAAGTCGAAGATATCAAAAACATTCGCAGCGAACATCATTTCGACATTAAAGGGTCTATGCAAGCTGGCGATGATGAACTGAAGTATAATTTCAAACTTAGGGCAGACCATGTCACTAAGGCCATCACTTTAGAGACGAAAATTACGAATGAAAAAGGCGAAGAAATTCTTTTGCCTCAGACTTCATGTTCGCTCGTTCCCTAGTCGCCTATCCGCTTTTCTTCTCGTTTGAGGAAAAGCTGACTCTTAGAGGCTTTCGTTTTTCATCTGGCAAGAGTAAACCCACGCGACTCCGTCTTGGCCAAAATAATCCTTGGGCGGACTTGTGTTCGCAACGATGACTTTTTCAAGAGTGATTGGTGTCCGAAAGAATTCGTCCCGATTTTTCTGTTTCTCAAATGTGATAAAGACATCCACACCCGAAGCAAGCCCTAGTGGGTAATAGTCTTGTACTGTTGACATAGGATCGACGCCCCCGTCCGCACGTCCCTCTGAGTAGGGATTGGCCTCTACCGGCAAGCCTGTGATTTTGTAATTTACCGACAACTTCTCCTCCGGGGGAACGGAGTGAACATTATCTTGGAAGATATAAAAATTCGAAAGTTCCACTGAGCAATCCGTCGTCGTTTTCTCAAATTTTTTAAGCTTTGAATTGTATATCTCAACCTTTCCCGACAACAAAACAACCTGATCCGCTGAGTTGCCAGCCAAACTGCTCACCGAAAACAAAAGACCCACTATTGCGACTAACGATTTCATTTGAATTCCTCACCTTTGGAATTATTAAATTGCTCTTGCCTGTACTACCCCCTTCGACTTGTCGGAACAATAACAATGTCTCGATTTTCCTCGACTAACGAACAGGAAAAAGTTTCGATCTGCTTCCGAGCCAGTCCAAAGGTATTGAAATCACTCGTTAATCTAAAGGCTTCGGCCGAGGTGTCCGAAAGGATAGTCATGAAATGGAGCGCTGCCATGAAGATAATTTTAAAATTCGCTATGTTCTTGTCTTATATTGGTTCTCCCGTCCTTGCGCAAGCCGGCAATGAGGATCGCTATCGCCCCATTCTAGAGCAAGCCAGTGATGAATATAAGCTTGGGAATTACAAAGCAGCCGCAAAAACGTTTAAAAAGGTCTATTCAAAATCCCCAGAATTAAAAAAGCCTGCATTTGACGGCCTAATAGAAACTTTGCGCAGCAATAAACAATGGGACGAGGCCATTGACGTCCTAAAATCAGAAATTCAAACAAGCCCCTTCGTAAGTGACTATCGAATTTGGCTATCGGAAATTTATTATTCTGCCGGTAACTATCCTGCAACTCTTCACGAACTGGCATTTGCTGAAAAAATCACCGGCCCAAATGAATCTGTTTTAAAAATAAGATATCAAACCCAACAAAAACTCGGTCAACACCAGGAAGCTATTGCAACAATCACTCAATATCTCGAAAAACAGCCAAAATCCTATGAGGCACTTGCCGCAAGATCAAGTTCTTACTTTGAACTCAATCTTCCGGGCAAAGCCTACGCAGACCTTCAAGAAGGCTATAAACTACGTCCCTTCGATGAACATATCATTTCAAATCTTACAAAAGTGGCCTATGTCCTTGGCCGTCATGGGGATGTAAAAATTCACGGGCAAAAATGTATGGATCAATTTCAAAAAATATTTTGTGCTACGAATCCCTTGGAAAGTCTGCCTTTAAAATCGGAGACTATCCCAGAGCGATAAGGCATTTCGAAACAGTTTTAACTCTCAATCCAAATAGCCTTGAGAATCGCCAAGCCTTAGCCGAGTCTCTCGCCCAAAATGGCAATCATGCTGAAAGCGATTCGCACTACACACAGATTTTAAAAATGAATCCAAGCTACCTCCCCGCAATGAAAAGTTGGGCACAGAACCTCAACAAAAGAAAAAACGTAGCTGTCCTTGGCGAACGCCTCCTGGACTTTAGCTCTCGTCGCCCCGAGGACCTCTGGGCTGCCGTGGAACTTTCGCGCCTTCTACATTTGGTAGGAAACAATGATCAGGCCGTAGCGACAATGAAAAATATTGCGAAAACTTCAGACTCTGATACGGCGAGAATCTATTACGCCAAAACTTTGTATGATGTTGGTCAATACAATGAAGCCGCTAAAGCCATTAACGAAATTAAGGACGAAACCTACGAAAAAACATATCACCTCGGCCTGATCAGCTTAAAAGATAAAAAACTCATCGAAGCCATTGATCAGTGGCAAAAAGTTGGCTCATCATCGCCACTCTATTTCCAAGCTCAATTCAATACGGTCCTTGCCTATGAACAACAGGGGGATTTTAAAAAAGCAAAAGAGCTGCTTTCAGCTCTCAATCCACCTACAGAATATAAAATACTAACTGATCGAAAATTTCTGTCTTTGAGCTTGGCTGAAGAGCGAAAGCCTGCAACTTCGGCGCTCGTACAAACAACAAATGAACCGACATATTTTCTTGAATGGAAGCTTCCGACATTATGAAAAATCTTAGCCTTACACTCACAATACTATTTTTAAGCCCAGCCCTTTTTGCTCAATCGATTGAAGAGGGGCGGTCTATAAGCGCTTACTCTGGTTACACCCTGCAATCTTCGAAACTTTCCGGCACGGGATTTAATTCTGAACTTCCAGGAAAGGGAAGTCTCCTCTATGGCTTTGATTTCTCCTATCAGGGGCAACAGAACCCTACGCGCTATATTTTTAAATATAGCACTGCGAATGGAGAGCAATCGGCTCCCTCGGGCCTCAGCCCCTCTAAACTCACTGTTCAGCGCGAAGAGTATTCATTTCAAGCGTCGCTGGCTCTATGGGATTCGGGAATTCTCGAAAACCTACGTCTCGGACTCGGGTATGCCTACCTACAAAGCGGCGCCACCGACACCTCCCCCAATAATGTTCTGACAAAACAAACTACCCAGGGTGTCTTATTCGGCCTTTCCTATACTTCGAAATTTTCGTCCGACTTGTCTCTGATTTCTGATTTTCTTATTTATCTACCACATCAGTTCAATGAATCAAGTCAAGTTACTGGATACAACACCCGCTACATCGGTACTGAAATCAAATTCGTCGCAGAATATTTGTTTGCGGACAATGCGGCGGTTTTCGGCGGCATGATCTACCGATTGGATCAAGCCTCATTTGATGGATCCGTCAATCGTGGAGTCACTGGCGGAGTAGACGCAAGAACAGTTTTTACAATTCCAATAGGTTTAAAGTTTGGCTATTAAAAATGAGGACACTATGAGAAAAAACCACTTCAAACTAATAACTATCTTGTTCTCGATGCTCCTCGCATCCGGTTGCAACAAAGACGCCACCGTTTCAAATTTGACACCTGAGTCCGGTGGGACTGGCGGTGGTGGCGGTGGCTCGACAAGCTCAGCAAATAGCTGTTCTTCACCAACCACCTCAGCAATTTGGAAAGGCGAGCGCTCAACGGCAGCCACCGTTGGAGTTCGCGGAGCCTGGTCTGATATAAAAGTAATCCCAAGCTCGACGAATCCCGGAATGGTCTATATTGATGCTGGTTGCTCTTGCATAAAGTACACTTTTTGGGATGGAACTGATTGGAATACCGAAGTGATTTCTGCCGGAAGCTCTACCTCTTTTACTTATATTCGCTTGGCCTACTTAAGCACTGGCATCCCCGTTGTTGTCTGGTCGAACTCGACAACAACTTTACAACTTGCGATACGTAACTCTGCCAGCCTTACCTCCGAAGGAACTTGGACCATCACCAATCTCGATACCGGTGGAACTGCCATACGATCTATAGAGCTAAAAATTAATCCCGCGGATCAAGTCGCCGTGTTATACGCAAGAAATACTGGCGGCACAGCGCACTTAGTTCTTTGCACTTCGAACTGCAGTAGCGGAGCAAACTATTCGACTCCGTCTAGCTCATTAGGAACCGTGGGCACAAACCCAAATAATTTCGGTCTTGGTTGGTGCAAGGCGAGTTCAGGCTACTATCCTGTCATCGCCCTCTCCGGCGGAACAAATACGACATTTGGAGTTTGTCGCCAGGCAACGCTCTCGACTTGCTTAACTGGAATAGCAAGCTGGGCTGGCGGAGCTTTGCAAACACTCACAGGATCTGGTGCCAATCGTGTCACGACCCAACTTGCGATTGATGACACCACGACAGATGCCCCTGTTCGAGCTGTGTTAAATAACGGAGCTGCAATTGCCTACTATCAATCCGCATTCGCTGGCGGTGGTTGTGCCGCTGGCACTATCGGTGCCATTGCTTCTGGTGGAACAATTTCGGGAACTGGCGCTACGAATGGAAATGCCTACCTTGAAATACAGGCTGTCAGCGGTGGCAACTATCATCTGATTGCCAATGAAGGAACAACCCTTGTTCGTTACTACAACACAACCTCGGGATCGTTTACGACCTGGAATGCAGCAGGAACTGTTGCCACTGCAACTCTGGCCGCTGCTGGCGTCACGCGAGGCGGTCTTGCTGTCGACACTACACTTAGCCAGGCTTATACAAGTTTTGCCAGAACTGCGGCAGGGACTCCCTTCCCTGGCAACCTCATGCTCGGCTGGGTCGAAAACACCACCGTTACCTCAAATAATGCTACAGCCCAATTTTACGAAACACCGGTCACTTTCGATGGTCAAATACAAACCTTAACCAATCAGGTCCCCAATATCTCTCTTGCTGCCACATCCTCTGGCACTCCAGCCTCGGCGTTTGTTGACTACTCCTCTGGCTCAGCGACTGTCGGCGTTTTAAAGTATGCGATTCGCAGCGGCTCTACTGCAGCAACAAGTTGGTTTGTCAGAACGATTCCCTCGTTGCACAGCCACAATCTGTCGCACTAGCATTTGATAGTAACAACAAACCTTGGATTGGTGTTTTTGACCAACAAAGCTTACGATTTTTACTAGTAACAAATACCGAAACTGATGGAACTGGAGTTTGGTCTACCTATTACTTCCCGTTTCGAACGGCGGTGACTGCGGCGACCGCCCCCGCATTTCATAGCGTATCCATAGCGATCGATCGTTCGAGCACTTCGATCAGACCGGTCATGCTTGTTGGCGTTGCAAATCATGGCACTGTTGCGAACACAGGGATTTGGTCCGCTCGTCTTAATCCAACAACTGGCGACTGGTCTAATGTTACCCAGATTGACTCTACCAACTTGGCAAATTCTGTTTCGAATCTTACTTCTGACTACGACACAACCGGAAACATTGTTGTCGCTTATTTCGATCGGAGCGCAAGTAGCAGAATTGAGTATGCTCAAAGTATTGATGGGGGAGCCACCTGGTCGACCCCAACCAATGTCACCGCTCTCACTGGCATTGGCATGGGTGCAAAGATAAAAATAAATCCTGCGACCACTCGGCCTGCAATCACCTACTATGATCGAACAAACAACCGGGTGTATTATTCTTACTGCACAACCGCGTTAGCAAGTTGTACTTCCCTTGCAAATTGGTCTTACTCTTACCCAGAAAACTTAACTGCTGGAGTCAGTGGTCTTGCAGCAACTTCTGATGGTCTTCTTGGAACAGGCCTTTCGTTTACCAGCACCGGCGTCGCTTATGTCACTTACCCGATAGGCTCGGGCAACTCGGGACTCTTGGCTATCAACAATAACAGCTCCGGAAGTTTCCCCCTTTCGACAACTTTGTATGCTGGAAAAATGCAAACATCACAGCCAACACAGCTATTTCTGCAATCAATTTTGGCCAATCGGGATGGAACGTAGACTCGGTCAGAACTTCCACAGGATCGCTGCACACGCTGTTTACGGGGCCAGGCAACTGGCTCTACGCCACAAGTTGCGGTGACTAAGTGTCGTTTCACAACCAATTCGGTTTGTTGAACAAGGACCAGCCACGAAGACAGAAGTAAACGCCATATGACGCGGAGTTCAATCTCCCTCCTTGGTCTACGCGGTGCTTTTATGCTTTTAGTTGAAGCAGAAAAATGCCAGTCTTAGCCGAAATAAGGAGGCTCTTTATGAAATGGATTCTTTCCATACTTGTATTGACCGTGGCGTTCCAAGCGACTGCAGCTGATAAAAAAATTGGTAATCTTGTTTTGGTTGAACGAACAATAGAGAATGTTTTCAGTTCTTGCATTACTCAGATCGAAAAAGAGGACGGGCCAAATCCTCCAGGCCAATACTTTGCGTGCACTTTGCCAACATTAAAAAATTCTTTAGAATCAACTCCTCCCGCGCAAGTTTTGCTAAGACACAGAACCGCTGAGTGTACTGTGGATGCTGATGTGATAAACGCAAAAGTCTTCATTATGCTGAGTGGTGCGCAAGCAAACGCAACTTTTGCTACGGCGAAGTCCTGCCTGACAGAGGCCCTGAATACTTCGGCTACTAAGAATAGTCTTAAATTTCTCGTCTTTACGGTCGAGTAGACCTTTGTCTGAATCTTTTAGAGAGTAGTTATTAAAATCGCCCGGCACCATTATCCTGAGATCATTCCAACAAAGGAGTTTCAGGATGAAATTTCTAGTCGCCGGGCTTTTGCTTTTTTTAAGCCTTGAATCTCATGCCTCTGATCCCGATTGGAGCCAAGGAGCTCCCGTTCCCTCTGGCGGCAGAGCCAACCCTTATAATTTTTCTGCCGAAGAATTTTCTGAAATTCAAAAACTCGGAAAAATTCACGCGCAAGTCTACCCAGTAGAAACAACTGGAATGCTTCCACCTTACTATCCCGTAAAAAATCTAATTGAAAACGATGGCTCCAATCCATTTCGCAAATTTCTAAATTCATTGGTGAGAAGATTTTCTGGCTATAAAAATATGAACGATATTTTGGTCGACCTCGGTTTACATCCCTACCCCAAGGAAACAGACAAAGGGGTTTATGCTGTTCCCTATCCAAATGACTCTCGACCTGACCATCTTATGGGCTTTGGCCTTCTTGATTCGAAAGATGGGATAGGTTTTAGCTTCAGTTGTGCCGCCTGCCACTCGGCAAATCTTTTTGGAAAAACTGTCTTGGGAATGACAAATCGCTTTCCACATGCAAATGAATTTTTTCTAAAAGTCAAATCTATCACTCCGAGCCTATCGCCGACTTTGTTTCAACTTTACACCGGAGCTACCGACGGAGAAACAAAGATGTTGTCGCGATTAATTGAAAACATGAAATCAGTTGGAGTCAAAAAGCCGATGACTCTTGGCCTCGACACCTCGTTGGCCCAAGTTAGTTTGTCGCTGAATCGTAGAAATCGCGACCCCTATGCAACCTATAGCTCTCATTATGCGTTTTTCCCACGCGCAGATATGGTTTTGGACGATTGGCCTGCGGACTCAAAACCTGCCGTCTGGTGGAACTTAAAGTATAAAAATCGATGGCTCTCAGATGGTTCAGTACTGAGTGGAAATCCTATTTTTACAAATATCCTTTGGAATGAAATTGGTCGCGGAGCAGACCTTTATGAACTTGAAAAATGGCTCAGCGAAAACAGAAATAAAATTGAAGAGCTTACCACCGCAGTCTTTTCTTCAGAAGCTCCGCGCATCACTGATTTTTTTCCAGCAGAAAAAATCAATCTTTCGCGAGCGATCGAAGGGCAAAAAATATTTAACAATACTTGCTCACGCTGTCATGGTCGTTACGAGAAAGGCTGGGAGCTACCAAACGCGAACCAATTGTCTGCCTCCGAAAAATTGAAAACAATTCAAGTCCTCTACAGAACGACGACTCCAGTTGTTGATGTCGGTACGGACCCGTTTCGTCGTCGCGGAATGAAATCTCTAGAGCAACTCAATGATCTGGCAATTATGAAAAATAATGGCATCCGAATCCAGGAACAAAAGGGCTACGTGCCTCCTCCTCTTGTCGGAATTTGGGCTCGCTGGCCCTATTTTCATAACAACTCCATCCCGAATCTTTGCGCTTTGCTAACAAAAAAGGAACTTCGCCCGACAACTTATTATTCTGGCGAAGCCCTGCATCCTCAGAAAGACTTCGATTTTGACTGCAATGGATATCCCACCGGCAAAAAAACACCTTCTGCTTGGAAACAATCAGTGTCTCTTTACGATACAAAAAAGTTAGGACTGAGCAATCAGGGACATGACGAGGGCATTTTTCTTAAAAATGGAAAAGAGCTTCTCAGTGAAGGCCAAAAGAAAGACTTAATCTTGTTTCTGCAAACTCTATAACAAGATTTAGGTCCTGTTGGATCCAGACATTGGTGTCGGGCCAGTCTGTGATTTTAAAACCAGGCTTCACATCACCGAAAATCAGCCGATAATAGAAGTACGAAATTAACCTTAACACAAGGGGATCAACAATGGGTTTTAGCCAACAGTATGATGTGCCTGGACTTTACGACTTTCTTACCAACACTCCAGAGTCCGGCCTCAGAAAAATGATGGTTGATAACAAAACGTTTACTGAGCCACACTTTAACCTTCTAATGAAAGTAGTTCGCGCTTGCGACGAAACCAAATTCTGTGAGCATGCAGAGAAAGCAGATTTCCCAAAAGTAAAACTGGGTCCTGCGGAAATTAAAATCAAAGAGAAATTCTGGAATGATTGTTTCTCTTGTTTATCAACAAAGGGACTTTTGAATCCCTCTCAGAAAAAGAATGCAGCCTAATTCGGCGTGATTGCTTACTTAGCTTTCAACGAATTTATTAAAGATCTTGATTTTGAGCTAAAAAACAAAAAGGCGATTTCAGATCGCCTTTTTATTTCGCCCGATCGCCAAAAGCCCCTATGGGCTCAAAGTATTTGGTACGATGTCGAAGAAATTGAGATTGCTTCCGTTGGTGATGCCGTTAAGGCTCTGAAGGCGCGTGGCAAATGGTGGGCATCGTATTCATTCGTTCATCACCGCCGAAGCGAGCTGGTGCAAGAACAGCTGCCAAAGTTTAAAATTCCCCCTCTCTCCTTTCTCGGTAAGATTCCGGATCAACCCATGGGAGCGTGGACTATGATTGAAAAAAATAAAATCCTTGTCGCTGCAAACACATCAAGCCCCTTTCCCCTGGGAAAAATCCAATTTAGCGAAGATAAGGTGACGCCCCCTTCTCGGGCTTACCTCAAGCTTTGGGAGCTGTTTACTCTTACGGGGGTTAAGCCTATCACGGGCTCAAGGTGTCTCGACCTCGGAAGCTGTCCTGGCGGATGGACATGGGTCCTTCAACAGATTGGCACTCATGTTATCAGCGTGGATAAGGCGCCACTTGATACAAAAATTGCGAAACTGCCCAATATCGAATATCTAAAAAAAGATGCTTTTCAGTTAAAGCCTAGCGATATTGGTCCGATTGATTATCTTTTCTCGGACATCATTTGTTACCCGCCCCGCCTTCTCGAGCTCGTCGAAGAATGGCGAGCAAGCGGTTTGTGCAAAAATTTTGTTTGCACCATAAAATTTCAGGGGGAAACGGATTGGGCAACCCTCGAAAAGTTTAAAAAGATTCCAAATTCTCGCCTCGTGCATCTTTATCACAATAAACATGAAGTCACTTGGATTTGCCTTCAATAAAACTCTTGAAAAATTCCCCTGGCACCTCTAAATTCTTCTCTAAATCACTTCTCTATCGACAGGCGCGGGTGGTGGAATTGGTAGACACGCAGGTCTCAGAAGCCTGTGGCCGAAAGGCTGTGGGGGTTCAAGTCCCCCCTCGCGCACCAATTGTCAAGCTATGCGAACCAAAATTCGCACTTGAATTTAAACCGCTTATAAAACCCCGATTTTTTTCGGGGTTTTTTATTTTAAGCTCCTGGCCAGCGAAGTCTTTAACGGCTACGCACATATCGCTTTCATAAAAATCTTTATCTAAGTTCCAATAAATCTTAATTGAATCCACGCCAATTTCGACCCTGTGGATGAATTTCTGCAAAAGGTTGCGTCTGATATTGAAGTCAGGGTTATTTTTAATTGTAAGGCCTGCAAACGCAGCAAACTCTTCAAACGTTTCAATGGGGACAAGTCTTTCATCAATATTTAAATCTTTTATTTTTAAAAGTCCTTCCTCCAATTCTTTTTTAACCAGCTCCAGCTTTTCCATTTGCTTGAAGATCGGCGTCGCTGAAACTGTTTTAGGCAGCATTGATAATCTTTCAGCTAAAGCGTCTAATTGCGAACTCACACCATAAAGTTTGGCCTTTAATTTTCCACGTTCTGACTCTTCGTCATTATTTTTATGAATGGCTTTCACTTTATTTTGAAGTTCTATTAAAAATTTTGGCCTTCAATAAATTTACAAAACTCGCCCCATACCAAGGCTTCAGCTTTCTTTGCTTGAACTCGTGTTGGCTCACACTGAAAAGTTTTTTTGGTTAATGTGGAATTTCTTTTGGTTGCCCATGAATGCTCATAATAAGGAACCTTGCCATTTCTTCCTGTCGCAGACTTTCCTGGCATGTGGTCACCGCACTTCATACAAAACATACGCCTGAAAGTAAATATGGATGCTTGCTGGTTTCTTTGAGTGGTTTAAGTCTTGAATGATTTTTGGTGAGCCTCTCGTTTGCTCGCTGAAAAATCATTTCATTAACTAGGGGTTGCCAAACGGCCTTTGCTTCCTTTTGTTCGCCTTTTTGAGTGTAGGTTTTAATTCCGATATAGGCCTTGTTCCTAATTATTGCTTGCAAGTTATCCACTGTAAAATGGCCAAGCCTCATTCTTGAACCGCCACCTTCTAAATGAGCTTTGGCCTTGTAACCATTATCATTCATCCAACGAGCCGCACGAGACAAACTTCCTTCTCTTAAAAATGCTTCAAAGGCAATTCTAACAGTGGTTGCATGAGGTTCATCAATGTCCAAGCTTCCATTTTTTGTGTGACACTTCTTAAAACCAAGAGGGATAGTTCCACCATTGTATAGACCACGACTAGCGCGAGCTAAAATGTTCGCCGAAACTCTTTCACTGGTTTGCTTTCGTTCAAATTGCGCAAAGTTCATCAATTGAAATAACAACATTTCACCAGCGGCAGTAGTCGTGTCGAAGTCTTCACGAAGGCTCATGAAGCTGCATTTAACTTCACTCATCATGTCCCACATATTTAAAAAGTCTCTATTGTTTCTGGAGAGCCTTGAAATTTCTATGACCATAACGAGATTTATTTTTTGTGCCCTCATGTCTTTAAGCATGGACTGCAAGGCGGGCCTGTTCATGTCCTTCGCTGAAATTCCAGCGTCCACATAGACATTAAAAATTTGGCCGAAGTTGGATTGTTTATTTCTATTGGCCACAGCTTCACGAAGCCGTTGCTCTTGATTTTTAATGGAGCCTTCAGGGTTTTCCGCTTGTTCTTCAGTTGAAACTCTAATGTACAAAGCAATGTTAAAATTTTTATTCTTAAGCATCTGATCCCGTCCTTTTTAAAAGATTATCTTTTACTGTTGACGAGTCAGAGAGTGATTTCTTCTGGAGCTGGCAGAGTTCAATATAAATAATATTGGCCACTTCTTCAATCATTTGTTCATACACCTTTTCATTAAAATTTTCGTTTCTTATGTTTATTACTTCGATCTCGTCCCATTTTTTATTCATGAGCTATCCCTGTTTTTTATGGATATACTCAACTCATCACTCAATACTTCTCGCACTTTTGCCGCCGCCCAAACTGACCTAATAACTTTCGATCCGTGACCCCTTTCCACCACATCGTTGGGGGGGAGGGGTCACGGAAAAAGAAAGGTAAAAATGAGTCATTCATTTCGGCGGCAAATACCTTAAATCAAAAATAAATTTCAAATTTTCCCTAATCATTTAACGCAATTACTCAGTATTCCCACCGGGCATATTGGTGGGCATACTGTTTTCTTAGTGAAAAACCAAAGTGTTCCTAGCGAGAACACTTCAGGGAACACTTTTTTATGAAGCCTTCGCATGGCGAAGTCTTTAGCGAGACTTCTTTTTAGATTTTTGATTTCATTTTAATCACCTCCAATGAAGTGATCTATTAGCAAGGCCGTGCCAATATTTTTCGACAAATTTGCAGAGATAAGTCATTGATGTGATTGATGCTGGAAAAATCAGTGGAGCCATAAGGTTTCCACATTTTTGAGAGAGTCTATCAAAAACGAGAGACCAATCTAGGGGCACTGTCGATCTTTTAGACAGAAAATAGGAGTTCACATCATTTTTACATCGGTCTTCTAAATTTGGAGGGCTGTGTTACTATAGACAAAATTATCGATAACAAACAATGGCTTAACAAAGGAAGAATTAATGAAAACAACAATTTTAGCACTAGCTTTCTTAACAACATTTTCTGCTTTCGCAAACACTACAACATATTCGAACAATCAAGGCTGTACAGTTGAAGTTGAAAGTCGAAAAAATGGTGTAATTTACTATGTCTCTAAGGGCAATAAAAATGAAGTCGTAGGCGTAACAAATGACTTAACCTCAGGTACGTTTGTTTACTGTGACGACTCTGTGCTGCAGATTAATTCTTTCGAAGGAAAAAAGGGAATAGGAATACTTATGTCTTGCAGTGAACATCAAAACGGCCATGCTGTCACAAGGGGAAGAGTTGATATCGACATCATGGGTGGTGAACTAACTAAAATCGCCATTGACGGACAAATAAAAAAACTTCTTGGCTGGAAACAAGATACAAAAATTGAATGTTTGAATCTTGTGAAAAAATAGCTAGTCATTGAGCTGTTACCTGTAACTAATAATGAATGAAATCAAACCAGCCTTGAGACATCAAAAATCTCAAGGCTTTTTCTTTTCCTACATCCTTATCGCCTTCGGCCAATTTGTAGCCTTGGATTCCTGAATAAGCTCAAACTGGGCTTTTCTAACTTGTTTTAAAACCCATGGTAAATTCCCAGTTCCGACAGCCAAAAACGCCAGCGTAACAGACAAAGAAATCAATTTTGATAGGCCCATTTGATTTGCTCCTTTTCCTCTACTGTCAGCCCATCAAGATCAAAACTCTTGCGTCTGATGCTCTGGCAGTAGTTAGTGATGGCATTGAGAGTCCGTCCATAATGACGGGCCAGTTCTTGCCTTGACCAGCCGTGTATATAACGTAGTTTTGCCAACTCCGTTAGATTCACTCTCGACTCATGCCACTGGATTGGATAGGCTATATCCAAACTGAGTGGTTCTCTCAGCATAGGGCGAGGGGCACCAATCAACATTTTCAACCATTCGCACCAATACCTTTAATAACAAGATTTTTTGCCACCCCAAAAACCAATACATTCTGGGTAAACGGGCAAATGCCTTTAAAATGGCTTTATGGCCCGTTGAGCCATAGCCAAAGCAATTTTTAATATTGAATTGAAGTGCAAAGGAACAACCACTTTGATAAAAAATCAAGGTTAACAATAGCAATTTTAAGGGGGATAAATGAAATTACTTTTAGCAAGCGGATTAGCTTTATTTTTATCAAGCACGTCTTTTGCCGCAACTTTGTTTTGCGACGGCGTTGACGGATATGAAATCTCATCTTCTGTGCCCGTTCGTAAGTGGCATAACATTACCGTTAAGAAAAACGGTGCGGTTCTGTTAAGTGACTTGAGTGAAAATGTGGGCTTTATTAAAAAAGATACAGTTACGGGCGACTATATGAAAATCTACCGTGGTGTAACTGTTAGAGCTGGAGTTATTAACTCTATTATTTTAGCGATTCGCTTAAATCCAGATGGCGGATACACAGGAACTGGTGACGCTGTTCTTTTTGATGGTAGCGCCACTGCCGAAGTAAAAGGCTTAAACTGCAAAATGGGAAATTAGTTAATAAAAGCGAAAATTTCTGCTTTTATTAATTTAATATTAACAGGCGTATCCAAGTAGAGAAGTTCTAAACTCGTCTACTTGGGCGCACCATTTCCAACAGGAATATGGATATTTTAGAGTTTAAAAAAGGCAAGATTGGTAGACGAAAGTCGGAGACATTGGTAGATAAGTCTACTAATTCTCAGTCTATGAATTGCGTTTTAAACATCAAAGCCATAAAAGAAGCTCTCATTTTAGCCTGCCAGGTCAAGTTCACAAGTGGTTACTTTACAGTTTGAATATATTCAATAATCTGATCACGTCGATTTTCTAAAGCAATGGCCTTGCAGTCTTGTCCTAAATTATTTTTATCAAAAAGCAATGCAATGCCACCCCTTTCCAAAACTGATTTAAATATTTCAAGGTGTCCTTCTCTGGCTGCGAGCATAAGCAATGTCATACCTTCATTATTTCGAAATTTTAGAACTTGATCTTCATGTCCTTGATACTCAGTTAAAATTTCAAGTATCTCTTTTTTCGCATGTCCAAAAATAACGTCACTTTGCAATTGATTCATTTCATAACTGAAAGAGTTATCTATAAAACCTGGTATTTTAAGCCAACTGGTTCCAAGAGCAAGCATTTCGTCTTCAGACATTTTAAGCCAACTTTGAACACCCTGATATCTCCAAGTTCTGCCATAGTAGGTATAGCCATTAAGAAATGGACTTCCCCCGCCAAACAAGACTGCAATAATTTCCAGACCTGTGGCTTTTTGTTCGCCAGTTTGCAAAGAAAGGTGAGACACTTCGTGAATTATATTTTGAGCAAGAACTTCTCTGGACCTTACCAGAGCTGCTTTACAAATATAAACCTTGTTAACTTTTTTTTCGCCTTTTCGAAAAAAATACCAATCTTGCTGGGGATCCATTGCAGACGAATGAGTATAGGCTATCAAGTTCTTTTTCTCATCACTGTCACAACTATCTAGCTCAAATTGAAACCCGTTATTAAATGCACTCTTGAGTAACACCAGATCATTATAATATTCTTCATTTAAGTTCCGTAGTTGAGGGTTAGATATAGCTTTATCAAGATAGGATTTAGCGAGTTCAGTTGCCTGTTGGAGGTGCTTATCTTTGTCAGCCGTAGCTAAAGAGAACCATGTAAACGCATTTGCATTATGAAATGTGACTAACGTCAAAAATAGAAAAAGAACTCGGCTCATACGGACTCCTATATTTAGAGATCATGCAAAACATGCCAATGTCTTAAGTTGGTACAAATTCTGGTAAGGTCAATATAAAAGGATCTGAGCAGGTTTTGACTGTCAATCAAGTGAGCAGTGTAATGACTATTAAGGGAATGGTTCCAAGCCTTAAAATTGTTCTTGTATCTTGTGCTCGAAGGCAGCTTGGTCGATAGTTTTTCCATTCATCACCCTTAGAGATCGGGGCGAAACCTAGTACTTTACAGTGACTTTACATTCAAGCGGAACCTTTAATACCGAGGTACCAGGATGACCATTTGACGGATACGATCCGATCAAAACTAAATCCGCCGTTCCATTAAATGTCCCCTCTGGAATCGGACCCGCAGTTACCACATCAATGTCAATAAGGTGTAAAATTGCATACTGCAGATCTAACTCATTTTGATCCTGCGGAATCAAATCTAACATCGTTCCACTTCTAGGTTCACCCATATTAAATTTCTCAGTTAGTACCTTAGGCTTTACCGGAGCATTACCTCTTTGATTCATTAAATCAGTGGCCGTGAGAACTTCTGCCTGCATTGAAACTTCAAAGCCCAAGTGATCTATTTTTCCAGTCACGGTCTTAATGGATTTTAATTCTGCAAGGCCTACCTTTAAATTTTGATCGACCCCCGGCACTGGCTTACAGTTATAGTCCATATTTTGCGCCTGAGCTGAAAGGCCGATAACCGCTATAGCGAATATTAATCCTTGTTTTTTCATTTCATTATCCTTAGGTGTTTTTTAAAAATTATTTTTGGGGTAAACCTGAATACAAGAGTCTGCGCAATCCGCGCCCGTCCTTAAGGTCGCAGCCATCAATGCACCTTTGATAGTGGCTAAATAGTCTTCCTTATCAAAGTGCGATTCCGCTTTGC
This sequence comes from Pseudobdellovibrionaceae bacterium, assembly GCA_016719575.1. Lineage (GTDB taxonomy): Bacteria > Bdellovibrionota > Bdellovibrionia > Bdellovibrionales > Bdellovibrionaceae > JACMRP01. The sequence continues at coordinate 804,241 of JADJYV010000013.1, forward strand.
AATCACCAAGATCTCTCTGCTCCTTTAACCAACCTACATATGCTGCAGTTTGCAAACTCGTTTCCTGTGCAACCCGGCATCCAATAAAGCAATGTGCAGTTTTATCAATCCCAAGCGCCTCTGCTTTGTTCTTTTCAATCCTATAAACTCGGTAAGCAAATGCCAATTCTATTGGATTAGAAAGACCAGGTGTTTCGTCTCTCCATTCATCTTTAGCCAACTGGTACTGCAATTGAGTACTGTAAGGACCCAAGCGTTTTGGATCCTCCTCTATTTGAAAGCACTGCAGAGTCTCTGCAACAGAGGTCTGTGTCATAAGGCCAATAAAAAAAATTAGCAGCAGGACGTTTTTCTTCATCCCCGGACTATAATCTACCGCATAAATACCTGGTAATTTTTCTTAGGGCTCTAAAAATTATTTACGATGACTGTCGAAGTTTTAGCCAGTGGGAACCCGCAAGCTGAGGATTTTGAAAAAAATCTGGTGGAATATTTATAAAATTTCACGACAAAAACGAGGTTGTGTCGTCGAAACGACACGTTTACTTGCGCAAAAGCAATAGAATACCAGGAGGATGTTGACTGCTTAGATCAAGTTTTACTTTCAAATTTAGTGTGGCAGATTATTTCTTCTTTTTACTTAAACTGTATACGGCTTTTGATTTCGTACCATTAATTTTAAGCAAACCACTCGCAACTGCTTGCGCCAAATCCCGACTTGCTGTTGCCGTTGCGATTTCTTTGAATAAATTCATATAATCTTTACGAGTAAAACTCTGGCTCTTGAAATATTCTGCTGCTAAATCGATTCGATCTCCGGCTTTTGGTTTAGCTGATATAATTTCGCCAGAAAATTCTTTTAAAGATTTTAAAATCATCTCTAACGAAAACTCGATAAAATCAGTGGACTCACCCTTTACATCGCTTTTTTCAAGGGCCAGATAATATTTTTTTTGATTTTGATGGATAAGAGATTCAATAGACAAATACTCAAAAACTGGCGAAGCTTTCATTAAAAGTAGTTGTTGCCACAGGCGGCCCATTCGGCCATTGCCGTCTTCGAAGGGGTGTATAAATTCGAGCTCATAATGGAATATACATGCCATTACCAATGGAAGCGTCTCTTTGTCTGTATTAACAAATGAAAATAGATTCAGCATGAGCCCGCGAATTTGCTTAGCCGGTGGAGCCATTCTAGAAACTTTGCCATCCTTAAAAATACCAACAGCTTGGCTACGATAGAATCCAGGCTTATCCAGCAACCCAGTCATCAAAATTTTGTGAGCCTTTAAAAAATCACTTTCTCTTAAAGGATTTAGTTCACCAACCCGTTCATACAGCTGAATGGCATTTTTAACTTCTAGAATCTGTTTTTTAGGACCGATAACTTTTTTACCTTCTATAAGCGAACTTACTTGTGCCTCGGTTAAAGAGTTTCCCTCTATCGCCAAACTGTGATGTATCGTTTTAATTTTATTTTCTTTACGCAGTTTAACTGATGGTTTCTTCACCGTTAGGTGCTTAGACTCCCCCAATAAGAACTGAACTTCAGACACTAAGTGCAAAATTTGTGAAGTTATTGTGTATGGTGGCGCTTCCATAATTTAATTATAAGCCATTCTTTCGATAGTATCAAATGATAGTATCAAAATTTCAGCGAATTTTAAGGTTTTCCCAACAATGTCCATAAAACGATTTATCGAAACATTTTCGGTCTCATTATTCCAACTTAAAGCAAGGCAAGCACGACTTCCCTTTTTGCTTTCTAATAAAAAGGTCATGCTTATGACCCCAGGTTCCGACCCACCTTTATAACCAGTCTATATTCGCCCCAGAGATGGTTTTAAAGTAAAAAACTGCCAATCTTTTTTACAGGCTTATAATAAGTTTCAATACTGATTCTGACATTTAAGAGAACTCATAAATCATTTAGACTGCCCTCTTTACGGGGAGCTTTATGAAATTATCTCATGGTTTAAAATTATTTTTAACATCACTACTAATTACAGCTTGTTCAAAAAGTGATCCTCAATCCGATTCTATTACAGACAATTCCTCATCTCAACAGCAACTTAAAAATGCAAAATATTCGAGTGAAGATGAAAAAAAAGCACTGAGTCGGTTCATAACTGGTTCAGAGTTTTGCGAAAAATATAAGTCAGTTACAAGTACCGAAAATGGATTCTATGTTACCGTCCCGGTTGATTACGAAAGACCCGAATCCGGAACGACAAAAATTTGGGCCTATTTTACGAGTGGACCATTTAATCCTGAGAAGCCAACTATGATTTATTTTGATGGTGGCTCGGGAGGCAACAGTCATGGTGGAAAAAAATTGCTAAATGACTTTAATGAATTACATTACGATCAACGCGGCATTGGATGCTCACATCCTGAATCATTAGATTTGTACAGAGATCCAAATTTTTATAGTAATACAAACAATGCTCGAGATGCTGAGGAAATTAGAAAATCTCTTAAAATTGATAAATTATCCTTATACGGAGCTTCTTATGGTACAGTGGTGGCGACTATATACGCTTCGTTGTTCGAGAGAAACACAAGAGCCGTTATTTTAGATGGAACTGTTTTTTCTGATGACCCCAGTAGCGAGAGAATTGTTGGCTATTACTTAAAGAAAATGCATGCGGCGCTGCCAAAAGGAACTCAAGCTGGCTTAAAAAGGTATATAGATTCTGAAGAACAGATTGCCAATTTGTGGACCTTAGCGCGAATTCTTATGTACAGTAATGATCCATTTGGTCAGATGAAAAAGTTTTTAACTTTAGCATTTCCATCTGAAAATGAAATTAATCAGAAATTAGCCGACACAATATTAGGCCCAGACTTGCATAGACAATTATTTTTTGGAGATGAAATCAGCAGCGTGGAAGCTTTTAATAACCAAGTATTAAATTGTAAGAACGGGCGTCAAAAGCATAAAATTGATGTTTCTCTTTTTGGACCAACAATGGGTGGCGCTGCATACAATGTGTTTCATAATTACGAATATACAGTTGATCGAACAAAAGAGTGTGAAACAATCCACGCTAAAGAAGACTCAATTCTTTATAGCGCTGATCTATACCCAATCAATTTACCCGTTGTCTATTTCCAAGGAAATCTTGATGGGGCAACATTTGCGAGCGGAGCTGTTAAGCATTACAAAAAGGTACCTAAAAAACAGAAGCAACTTCTCATTGCAGTTAATGGTGGACACTGCCCCGGAATGGCTTCATTACGAAGCAACAACAGTGATGCAATTGATCTTATGGAGACGGCCCTTCTTGGCAAAGTGATTTCAAATGATCAGTTAAAAAAATTCAATGCAGTAGATCCAAGTGTTCGTTGGGTCTATACTAGTAAGTAAGTTGGCATTCATAATTTTAAGAAATTAAAATATTTGCCAACTTCGATTTCTGAAAGAAAAAAAACAGGAGAGCCGGCCGCGCCAGCCAGCTCCCTCAGTCTAGGGGTTAGTTCTTAGTTTTTGTATCAACCTCATCGGACTGGGCTTTAACAGCAGCCCCAACCGGCTTCACGTCGACTACAACTTTAAAAATCTTTCCAGTAAATGCATTGTCATGTTCATCGTAGTCTTTGGTCACCGGAGTGGCGTCGTCAAGACCGACACCCGCACCTTCGTCAGCAGAGAAAATATTCGGCTGTGTGCGTTCTATGCGACCACTTGCGAACTTCTTACCATTCACTAGAATTGTGGCCAAACCTCCTTTGCCTATACCGCCCCCTTCGTAATCAAAATTCATACGGATGTTGGCTTTACCTGGTGGCACAGCCTGAGCCGAAGAGACTTTGTATTCCTGAAGTCCAATAAAATTATAGGTGTAAGTGGGTTTTCCATTTTTTAAATACAAACTCCAACCACCAAAACGACCGGCCTGAGCCAAGATAACTCCATTAGCCCCTTTTTTAGGAATTTCTACGTCAGCAGAAATTGAGTGAGATCTATTTTTAATATTCATAAACACATTTTCACTCATTCCTGTCATGCCAGGCGACAATGTGAGCGAAGTTCTCTCGCCCAATAGATCTGGTCGACCCGCAGTTTGTGAATTGACTCGCTCCATGAGGCGATCATCAATTGGAAGAACTCGGTACTTAACTGCTTCTTGAATGAAAAGTTTTTGCATTTCTTGAAGCTTACCTGGATTGGTGGCAGCCAAATCATTCGTTAAACTGAAGTCATTGGTTGTATCATAGAGCTCCCATTTATCATCTTGGAGTTTAGAGCGAGGGGTCATTTCCCAAGGAGCTCTATGAATGGTTCCAGCAAACCAGCCATCGTGATAGATCGCGCGATTTCCAAAGATCTCAAAGTATTGTGTCTTGTGTGTGCTTTTTGCGTCTGCTCGGTCAAAGGAGTAATTCATGGGGACTCCCTCAATAGGAGTCTGAACAGTGCCATTCACGCTCTTTGGTTGTGGAAGATTTGCAGCCTCAAGAATAGTAGGTGCCACATCAATAACGTGATGCCATTGATTGCGAACTTGGTTAACAGCCTTGATTTTCTTTGGCCAAGTAATAACCATACCGTTGCGTGTTCCACCATAGTTGGAAGGAATCTGTTTTGTCCACATGAAGGGAGAATTTCCAGCAACAGCCCATCCAGAGGCCATGTGTGGATAGGTATTTGGCCCACCCCAATCATCATAATGTTTGAGCATGTCCGAGACAGTCTCTTGAACACCATTGAAGTAGGTCATCTCGCTGAACATACCAACGGTACCGCCCTCAGCACTTGTCCCATTGTCACCAAGAATATAGATGACCATCGTGTTGTCTGCCTGCCCAAGAGTCTCGAAGGAATCAACTAAGCGTCCAATTTCGTTGTCAGCATATTCACCAAAAGCCGAATAAACTTCCATTTGGCGCGCAAAAAGTTTTTTCTCATCCTTGCTCAATTTTTCCCAATCTTTAATCCCAGCAGGCTTATTAGCGAGTTTTGTTCCAGCGGGCACCACACCTAAAGCAATCTGGCGAGCAAGAGTCTGCTCGCGCATCTTATCCCAGCCAGCATCAAATCGCCCTTTATTCTTCTTAATCCAATCAGCAGGCACATGATGAGGCGCATGGGTCGCGCCCGGAGCAAAATAAACAAATACTGGCTTATTTGGCGTAAGTGCTTTTTGAAACTTGATCCAGTTAATTGCCTGGTCAGTCATATCGGTCATAAAGTTGTAACCGGGATAACGAGGCGTTTGAACGCGCGTCATACCATCATAAATAGTTGGAGCCCATTGATCCGTTTCGCCACCAAAAAAACCATAAAACTTGTCAAAACCCGAGCGTGTTGGCCAGCGATCTGTTGGACCAGAGGGACTAACTTCCCACGGCGCCGTCTCGTGGTTTTTACCAAAGAACCCCGTGCTGTAACCATTAAGACGTAACATCTCTGCGAGCGGTGCTACGTTGTTAGGTCTCTGACCTGTGTTCCCCGGGAACCCCGTGGCTGTTTCTGTAATACTTCCCATATTATTCATGTGGTGATTACGACCAGAAAGCAATGCGGTCCGGGTTGGAGAACAAAGCGCCGTTGTATGGAACTGATTGTAGCGCAATCCCTTACTCGCAAGCCGCTCAGCCGTGGGCATTCGTACGGGGCCGCCAAAAGCACTTGGAATACCAAACCCCATATCATCGACGAGAACAATAATCACATTCGGCGCCCCTTCGGGAGCCTTTACTTCAAAACGAGGGGGGGCCTTAGCATCCCGCGCATCAAATATCGTACTATGCGGAATATTGGGCTCAGCAATTGGCAATGAAGTTCTATCCATTTTTACCGAACCTGACTCTGCTCGAGACTCAAGCGTGGTAAAAAGTGAAGACATAATTAATACGAGAGCCGTTGGATACCTTAAAAAGTTCATGTTAAATTTTTCCAATCGTTATCCGTTTATTAAAATTCACAATTAAAATTTTCTACTGCATCTTACATAAGCAAAACAAATTTGCAAGGACTTGACACAGCGAAATCCGCCTCCATTCACTTCGCCTTTTCGATTGCTTTTGGAAGCCAGACTCATTCAAAAGAAATTGGTTTTCTGATCATCTCCTAAAAAGAAAAAGGGCAGAGACTTTAAAGGTCCGTGCCCTTCGCACTAAAATATCCAAACTCAATTTTCAAATTTCTTTTCGATCCTAATCTTCTAACACAACCGTAACATAGACAGTGTTGCCACCTTGAACTTCTGGTTGATAATACACGCCTCCACAATTATAGTAGGGAGCATAATAAGCACAGCCACCAGGCAGAGCCGCCACATAAGCACCACGACGAATCACACGCCGGGTCGTTCTGCGAGCAACTCCCGCCCCACTAATGGGAGTCAAGGGCCGACCAACTCTAGCTTCCGCTGATTGAATGAATTTAAATCCACCAACAGCTCCATCCCAGCCACTGAACTCTACAACTACTAGCACGCCCACCATAAGTGCGCCTAAAGCCAACTTCTTAAAGAATTCCATTAGTTTCCTCCCACTCTATTTGCTTTAAAAATTTCTGGCAACTCATCGAAGTCAACCAAATCACGCGGTGGAACTTGTTTTGCTCCAGCCGGCGCTACAAAATCGAAGTCACCAATTCTCGCCTGCTCTCCGGCTTTAAATTCTCTAACATCAACTGTGTATTGTGGATTTCCATTAACATCCTTGCTGGTCAAAGTCATACGGCACGGATACGGGCTACCGCCCTGAGCGATCCACAACTCAATATCGACAAAGGCTGTTCGTAGTGCGATATGATCACACTCCTTACCGCGAATCACGCCACTGCCTAAATCCTTAATGTCCGTAACCGAAGGTTTGATCAAGGAATAGAAATCACTTCTCAGCAAATCAGCTGCGGGCAAACCTTTTTTGTATTGAAGACGTAAAACGTCGATCAGATTTTCAACAGTCCCGGGAATCTCTTCCTGGGCATATTCTTTTGTTTCGTTATTAACAAAAGTGACTGTCTTTCCATCAAAAACCATTTCAATATTTGCAAAACCGCCTACGCGAGTAGCGCGAACTCCACCGGGACGGCTGAGAACCAAAGTCCCCGAGCTTGCCAAACCAACTTTCTGGTTCTCCGTCGTAACAATCTCTAGATTGCTGTCATACTCAAATGACATCTTGTCTTGCTTTCCAAGATAGTCAGACATTGATTTCAATATTTGCTCAGCCTGTTTCTGATCTGCAGTACGGACCTCGCTGGCTGCGACAGCCGCGTGACCGCAAAAGGCCACCGCAATTGACGCAGATAGCACAACACTCCCCAACCTTATTCCCATAACTTCTCCTTTTCAAAACGTGGGCACAAAGCCCAAGTCATATTTCCAATCTAAACCATGAAAGAGTTCTCTCGGCTCGCCATCCTGCAAGCCTTAAGCCAGAACAAATTTTTTCCTTGCTACCACAGAATTGCATTCAGCACATCTCGATTCTTTTTTGTCCCAACAATTAAACTCTGATGAGACTATATGTCCCAGTGCTGTGCCAAGATTCTCTTCTTTCGCGGAGTCTTACCGAACCAAACTCTTTTCTTCAAGACAATTCTTCGATAACGACATTATTAGGAACTGCCAACAAACAGGCCATTTTCATTTATTACGAAAGTCGCTAGGCAAAATGCCTTCGATTTTTCGAAACGTCTCGATAAATTTTGAAAGCGAATTGTAACCAACCTCAAGAGAGATATCGGTAATTGTTAGACGACTTTCTATGAGAAGTGACTTCGCTTTTTCAATTCGTCGAAGGATCAAATAATCTTTTGGCGTCAAGCCCGTTTCCTGAACAAAAAGTCTGCTGAAGTTTCTTTGGCTGAGTCCGCTTTGCTTCGCTATTTCCGAAATTGAAATGTCGATCATGTTTTCATTAATTAACTGAGCTGCTTTTTTTATGCGCTCATCAAATAGTTTTCCCTCAATGTGTTCGACAAAAATACGATTTTCGCTGATCTGCGCTCCTGAGAGTGATTCCACCAGAGCCTCAATAAGTGCTGAGATAAAATATTTCACTCCGCCCGCTTTTTGATGAATGAGAAGATAAAAGACGATTTCCTTAGCCAGAGAATTCATCGGAAGCGTGGTCGGAATAAATTTTCTCTTGGTATGTCGTTGCCAAAGTTTAGGTTCAATCAGCCAGATAACTCTTTCACCTGTACCTTGCGCCGTCGATGAAAAACTATGATCAAGCTCGGGTGGCACATAAAGAATACGACCAGGACCGGCCTTTACTATTTTTTCCTGAGATTGAACTGTGATTTCCCCCTTTAACGGGAGAAAGAATTCATGCTCACCATGCGAATGACGACCGACCTCATGCCCTGGAATTTTTTGATGGATTATCAAAAGACCAGGGAATTTAACAACTAAATCCGTTTTTTGTCGTGCCATAGCCCCTCAACTCTACAGATTTTTACCAAAAAGGGAAGCGTAATTGGCCGATTCCGGAAAGCGCTCAGTGGCCTCTTTATTATAAAAGAGCTCCAAGTAACACAACAATGATACGGAGGTATCCAATGAAAAAAACAGTAATCGCAAGTCTCGCAATGATGGCAATTTCAACTACGGGTTGTGCAATATCAACCTTAAACACAACTAAAAATGGACGAATTATTGAATTTAAATCCGACGCAAACGGTTTTGATACGCGGACCTTCTTTTACGAAGGCGAAAAGGAAGTCGTGGCCTTTGATGCGCAGTTTACTCCGGAACTTGCAAAGCAATCCATTGCCGAACTTAGAAAATACACCGATAAACCTATTAGCTGGCTTGTGATCACTCATCCAAACCCCGATAAATTTAACGGAGCGTCAGTGTTTAAAGATCAAGGCGCTCAAATCATTGCCTCAAAAAGCACTGCTGAGGCAATTCCAGGAGTCCACGCCTACAAAGAGTACTTCTTCGTCGAGATGGCAAAAATGTTTAAGAAGGACGAATATCCTCAACCCGTTTCCATCGATCAGATATTCAATGGAAAAACCCACCTGGTTCTTCGTGGTGGTGAACAAATTGAGCTTCGAGAACTCTCTCACCCAGGCGTTAGCAGCACTCAAACTGTGGCCTACGTTAGATCTACGGGAGCCCTGTTTGTTGGGGACCTCGTTCACGAAAAGGCCCATGCGTGGCTCGAGGGCGGAATTGTCGATGGCAAGCCAACTCCAACGATTGATGCTTGGATTTCAGATTTGCAGGAGATTGCCTCTCTATATCCTGCGGAAACCAAGGTTTATGGCGGGCGTGGTGTGACCGTCGATCTGAAAACGGCTGTTAAGAATCAAATCAGTTACCTTCGCATGGCCGTTCAGATTGTAGAAAACCAGTTGAAATCCATGGGATCAAATTCCCGAGAGTTCAACAGTTCCAACTCTGGGTCGCTCTATAAAGAATTGGCAAATAAATTTCAGGAGCATTTCCCCGAATATGCGCTGCCATACATGATCGAATACGGAGTCTATGGTCTTGTTCAGAGTAAACTTCAAAGGGTAATATTGAAATCGGAGAGCAACAGGAGATAAAATCAAAGACGCTGTTCGCAAATAGAAGCCTTCGCTCTGAAGGCTTGTAACCAAAAGGAGAACATCATGCGTACACCCCTATTAATCGTTTCTATGTTTTTTTCGGCGACCGTAATGACTCAAGGGTTGGCAGCTCCAACTGGTCCTGCGATTCCTCCTGGCCCTGGCAATGAAACTATTGGTGCACCTGGAGCACCCAACCCAGCTCCAGTTCCAGTGCCTCGCAAAGTTTCTAAAAAAGAAGCCAAAGCTGTTTGTAAAGCTGAGGGAAAAAAAGGCAAGCAGCTGAAGACTTGCGTGAAAGAAAAATCAATGTAATTGAGAAAGAACTACCTTAAATGCTCTCGACCCCAATTTGCATGGCATCAACGTCGGCTTGGGTCCAAGCACCTCCAGTTGGAGTTGTAATAAATAAGTCTTGGGCGTGGAGGTAAGATCCAATGATGGGTGAACATGTCGTTCCATTTGAAGTGTTACCACTCACAGTCAATTTGTTGCGCACCTGTCTGGGGGTGTTTTCAGTTTTGGTTGACCAGCTTCCAGTGATGACTCCATGGATGGTGGTAGGCGTGACGCCCATATCTGAAAGGCCGTACATATCAACTTGGTTCGCAGACGAGGTTGATACATAGGTAGTTGTGTCGGGCCCTTGTTCTTTGACCGCATCCCAGTTGGTGGCGGCCCCCACTGGGGTGAATTGATTGGTGGTTCCATTTGCAGTAGGAAACAAAGTGTAGACTTTAACCGATCCCAAGAAATTATTATTGGTCCCACCCGACGTATTGCAAATATAAAAGTCGTCATAATAAGCGGTCGAGGTACCAGCGGAAGTCACGGTCCCTGGGAAGCCAAGAGCTACGACATGATAGCCAGTGCTAGACGTGTGAGCCCGCGTATCTACCCCCGAAACTGTTCCAACAGTGATTCCATCACAGCGCACCTCTATTGAGCCAGTCGCACTAAAGTTGATTTTCATTTCTATGTAATGCCAAGTGTTGGTATAAAAGGTATTGGAAGCAGTGGTCAGAAGTCGCGTCGAGGTTCTGTTATTATCTACAATCAACTGCTGAGACGTGTTCGCACCAAGAGAAATCGAATGCGTGACGCCAGAACCTAGCCATGGACTTGACGTCGGTGAACCCAGACGTATTTTCCAATCGGGATAAAGGCTAGCATTGACGGCAACACCAACAATGAGATCCGCTTCACTTGCAAAATAAACACCGGCCGAAGGGTTCCACGCATTTGGGCTGGTAAATCTTAATGACTTTGATGTTCCCGCTGGCTGAGTAGTCCTATAGGTCGTTGTCTCAATAAATGTCCGAGTTGCATCATTGATCGTGCCCCAGCGCCCGCCTAAGCTGCTATTTGCAAAGTAACTGCCATAATTAGCAAGTTGTGAAACTGCTGAGTACTGCTCGAAACCTTCAAAGAACAACAGCGCCATTCAGGAACCTTTCTCATAAGAGAGACAAAACCATCTTTACGGCATCATGGGCAGCGAGATCTTGTCAATCGGAAATTGACTTATACGTTGCACTCATTTTTTTAAATTCACCGGTTTTGATTAATGATTTTACTGTTCAAACATTGACAGCAGCTCCAACGCCAACAAAAATGACACCGATGAGCAATGACAAACTGACATCACGTAGAAGTTTTATCAAGGGCCTTGGCTTGGCAGGGGTCACCGGGGTGAGTACTTTTATTCACCCCCTTCGCACTCTCGCTCGTCCAACATACAATTTTACCTACTGGCGCGCACAAAGTTTGAATATTCGCATCACTCAAGTCTTTGCGCAGGTGGCACTTCCAAAGCCCTCTTCCGAAGTGAGGCTGACTCAAGAGTATGCTCAGGTGGCATTTGCAGCCTCCTCTTCCGAAGTGAGGCTGACGCAAGAGTATGCTCAGGTGGCATTTGCAGCCTCCTCTTCCGAAATGAGGCTAACGCAAGAGTATGCTCAGGTGGCATTTGCAGCCTCCTCTTCCGAAATGAGGCTAACGCAAGAGTATGCTCTAGTGGCATTTGCACCACCGGCTTCAGAATTGAAAGTCACCCAGAGTTATGCACAAGTGATGTTTCCATCGCCAGATTCCGATCTAAAAGTCACCCAGAGTTACGCACAGGTTCTCTGGATTTAAGCGCATTTTTATCGGCAAATGAGATTCCCATCATTTGCTAATCAAATTTTGACTCCGCTCAGAGTCCCTCGATCCCGATTTCCATGGCATCCACGTCGGCCTTGGTCCAAGATCCGCCACTTGGATTTGTCGCAAACAGTTCTTGGGCGTGCATGTAGGTCCCCACCGTCGGAGTCACGGCACTTCCATTTGCGGTGTTTCCGCCAACGGTCACATTATGGCGGATCTGCCGGCCACTTGCCTCCATCTTGATGGACCAACTGTTTACTGTGACCCCATAGATGGTCGATGGCGATACCGCTCCAATATCAGTAACATTGTACCTATCGCTTGCATTCGGCGAGGAAGACGCAACGTAGGTAGCATTGCTATCATGATTTTGCTCCTTAACTGCCTCCCAGTTGTTTACCGCCCCTGTCGGCGTAAACTGATTGATCGCTCCATTTGAAGTAGGGTACAGCGTGTACACGCTGACCGGTCCTAAGAAATTATTATTCGTCGTACCTGAGGTATTGCAGAGGTAAAAATCATCAATATATATGGCCATCCCGCTCGCAACAGTGATGGGGGCTCCAATGCAAAGTTGATTATAACCTGGATCAGACGCGTGAGATCGGGTGTCGACCCCCGAAACAGATCCGACAGTGAGTCCATCAAGTCGAATCTCAGCCGAGGCCGAGGCCCCCCAACTAATTTTCAGTTCAACGTAGTGCCACACTCCACTATAAAATGATTGGCCGCCCGCGGAGGTTATCAAGTTTGCCGCAGTCCTGTTGTTTTCAAGGACCAACTGACCACTGGTGTTGGCTCTCAATGTAATCACATTTGTTCCCTGTAACGAGCCGGTATTCGCTGAGCCAAGGCGCAACCTCCAAGCATCCAAAGAACTAGAATTCACCACAAAACCAACGATGAGGTCCGTCTCAACCGCCCTGGTGTAAAGGGTCGCGTAGGAACTCCAACTTGATCCCGAATAATAAAATCTTATCGACTTGGCCGATCCCGAAGGTTGGACGGTCCTATAAACTGTGTTATCGATCAGAGCTTGACCACTATTTTGAACGTAGCCCCATAATGCCGGCATTGGACTGGTCCCCAGGTAAGATCCCGAAGCCAACTGAGAAACCGCAGAATACTGCTCGAATCCATCCATGAATAGCAGCGCCATTTTAAATTCTCCCGGGCAATGATTTAAAGACTTTCAACCCCGATTTGCATGGAATCCACATCGGCCTTGGTCCAGGCCCCACCGCTGGGGGTCGTTTGAAATATCTCTTGGGAGTGCATATAGGGCCCCACAATCGGAGCAAAGACAGCTCCGTTTGTAGTGTTTCCACCAACAGTCAAATTGTGCCGCATTTGCCTTGGGGTATTTTCCATCTTGGTTGACCAACTGCCCAGGGCGACACCGTAGATGGCAGGAGGAATAACGGCACCCATATCAGTCACATTGTACTTATCAATTTGATTCGAAGACGAAGTCGCGACATATGTGGTGGCACCATCATAAGTTTGCTCATTAACAGCGTCCCAATTGCTAGCGGCCCCAACTGGAGTAAACTGGTTAATTGAACCATTTGCGGTTGGGTACAATGTGTACACTTTAACCGGCCCCAAGAAATCATTATTAACCACTCCCGACGTATTGCAGAGATAAAAATCATCAAAATACATGGCCACCCCAGTCGCAACAGTGATGGGGGCCCCAATGCATAGTTGAACATAACCCGGATCTGACGCATGTGATCGGGTGTCGACCCCCGAAACAGATCCGACAGTGAGTCCATCAAGCCGAATCTCAGCCGAGGCCGAGGCACCCCAACTAATTTTCAGTTCAACATAATGCCACACTCCATTATAAAATGATTGGCCGCCCGCGGAGGTTATCAAGTTTGTCGCAGTCCTGTTGTTTTCAAGGATCAATTGACCGCTGGTGTTGGTTCTCAATGTAATCACATTTGAACCAGACATGGCGCCGGTATTCGAGGAGCCAAGCCGCAACTTCCAAGTATCCAAAGCACTACAATTCACCACAAAACCAACGATGAGGTCCGTCTGAACCGCCTTAGTGTAAAGGACCGCGAAGGAATTCCAAGTTCCCGACGGGTAATAAAATCTTATCGACTTGGCCGATCCCGAGGGCTGCGCAGTCCTATAAACAGCAGTATCGATGAGAGCTTGACTGGTATTTTGAACGTAGCCCCAAACTGCCCCCATCGGGTTGCCGCCCAAGTAATATCCGGAGTTCATTTCCGTAGAGGTTGGGTACTGTTCAAATCCTTCAATAAATAAAAGAGCCATTTTTACGTCCTCCGGGGTACAAAAACCCGATTGAATAGCTCCTATAGCTCAGCATGGTGACCGGGACCTTGTCAAAACGAAACTTGTGTAGATCTCAGAGGACTGGCCATCAAGTAAAACAAAATCCATCACCTGAAATGGCGGCCATTAAATTTCGCAGCGGTAATGATTTCTCGTAAGTAGAGGGCTTACAGGCACCTCCAAAGAGCTTCGAGCTTGTATTTTAATTGTAAAAGATCAACTCGCAACGATTCGGTGCCATGATTTTTTTAGAATGTATAAGTTCATATTGAACGTTTACTTCTGAAGCTGGAGCTTGAATTCGTACGTTGACTTTGGCTTCGATAGGGTCGACTCCTTTTTTTCTAATATTCTTAAAAGCTCGCTTTAGTTGATAAAAACTCAAGGGAAAACCTGACGCTCGAAATTCGTTTTTTGAATTTTTCACGTAACTATAATGAATGAGACTCGTTGTGTACTTTGAAATTGACTCCGCGGTTTTAAGAACCGCATCAAATACATCCAAAGGGAGTTTGATTTTTCGATCAAGCACCTTTTGACTCAACTCAAAACCCGAAGCACCTAAAACCCTGAGAGTAATATCAGCACAGTTGCACGTTTTAGCTTTGTAATCAAGCTTCCCGGATTTCCAAAGTTCTTCGATTTTAGCAAATTCATCAATTATTTTCTGAATTGATTCTGGCGAAAATCCGTCCAAACGCAGTGCCAGTGTATCTTTGGCATATGCTTGTCCCTGCATACCGGTGAACTCTTCATTCTTATAGTATGACTTAGTTGTGTAAAGGTATTCTTCCAAACTAGATTTATGGATCAATTGCGGGTCTTCTCCCCTAACGGCGAGATGGTTAACGGTATATACGTCATTGCCTACACGAATTGCGATATGACCAAAGGGATTGCTCTCTAAACCATCACCAAAATATGTTCCTGTTTTTGACTTCGCATAACTTAGAAGAATTTCTACGTCTGCAGGAAAGTCCTTATCCAACTTCGAAAGCGCAGCCAATGTACCTCCAACTTCAGATTTCCCTAAAAGTCCAATATCAAATTTTTCAATCCTGCTGACTTTAGGATCTTTCACAAATTTCGCGATTTGGTCCAAATTCAAAGAATTGCGATATTCTCTTTGTGCTTCTTGCATGACTTGAACTTTTTCAGTATTTGCCAAGAGCTTAACAGCTTCAGGACCAACATCTTTTGAATTATCAACAATTTCAGCAAGCCCTGCTCGTCTGAAAAATTCCGCATTTTCTGCCTCGTGACCACCATATTCATTTACCAACAATAAAGGTTTTGCCATCAGGGCGCCTTCGGTAGGCGACAGGCCGCCGGCCTTTGTTATATAAAGGTCTGCAACTGTGACCAATTCGATTAACTGCTTATTTGGGATGAATCCTAAAGGTTTAAGTTGGATATTGGGAGGTAGGTTTTTTGCAAGTTGTTCTAGTTCTGCAAATGCTTTGGTATTTTTTCCGCAGATTGCAATAACCTGAATCGGTTCCTTAATTGCTTGCGAAAGCGAACGAACTACAGCCGGGTAATCACGAAGTCCCTCCGACCCCCCTGACATTACAAAAGTCAGAAGGTCTCCTGACATTCCAACTTCTTTGAGAACTTGATTCTTGTCAACTTCCCCAACTTCCGGAAGTTGACGAACAGGGATTCCTGTGGCTTGAAGTTTTTCGGGCCTCACACCTCGAGCTTGCCACCTTTCGACAAGGTCCTTGTGACCTAAGAAGGTCATATCCATCCTTTGCGAAATTCGTGGAAAATATTGTTCGATATAATCTGTATGCACCCATGCAAGTTTAGCATCAGGAATTTGCCCATTTTCCTTCAGATTAGAGACTGCAATGGCAGAGCCATAGTGAGTCGCTATAATAGAGTCAGGTCGGGCTTCATTAAGATATTTTGCTAGGGACACTGAATCGTAGGATGTGTTCAATTGGCTAAGATCTTTGACCTCGTTGCCTTTTTTCATTGCACTTTTGTATACAGATTCAAAAACACCTGGCATATATTTAAATATGAAGAGATATAGTTTTGCATCTAGCTTTCGATAGAACGTCGGCATGAAATCACGAATATCTTTGAGCTCGACCTGAGCTTGAGGGTCAGCCGACTCAATCTTCTCTTTGATAGCTCTGGAAGCACTAAGATGTCCCATTCCGATTGAAGAATAGAAGATAACAGTTTTCGTGGCAAAAGCGCCGATGCCCCACGTAAGGCTGAATACAATTATAATTATAAATCGTGTAACCCAGGATATTGATTTCATATTAAAGCTCCCAACTTTACACAGTGCAAACTGTATACCATTCTGACTGATGACGCGTTCTATTTCGCGAATTTCGATTTACCTTCTGTTTGCTGTTCATAGTGGAACTCCGTTGAATTGATGTTTGATATGGCTGGCGATTTCTTTTACAACTATTAAGCAATTTTCGCCTGTGGAGATAGAAATAAAAAAAGTAAATAAATTTAGCACGTCGGACAGGTTGGCTCCTTATTTTATAGGCTCCTATTTTTTACGTCCGTCTCTTATTTCTATACCCCTCCTGCGAAGCTCTTTCAGAAATGAACCCTGTGGAGGAGATGAGCCATATTCAAAGACCTCGACATCATCTAAGGTGAGCTTTCCCCAGATTTGCAACTCAAGATAATCCATGTTTGGTGTCCATTTCATTTTATAGGGGGCCAAGTCTCCCTCGCCCTCAATTTTATTTTGATTCCCAACTGAACCGAGGTCCGAGTATTTTGTTGTAGGAGGTAGCTTAGGTAAACCAAGTCTTCCCTCCTTGAGTCCCTCCGCCAAGCAAGGAATCAATAGAAATCGATGTTTCCAAGGAATAAATAATTGATCCCAAAAAATTGGTGTTTTTGGTTCATAACCCCAACCCTCCCAATATTTAAAGCGATTTAACGAATCTCCCGGAGTTATCGTCATGCGATCTCGAATTCTTTCGAGCTTGAAATAGTATTTATCAGTGCCTGTATAGCTATCAAGAGATTCTGACGACAATAAATTTGAATTTGTTTTTGGAAAGGCGGCTGCATATTTGGGTTTTACTTTTGCAGGAAGTGCACTCCACATTTCTGCAGTCATATTCGCGTAGGTTGCCTCAATTGATTCTCGTCCGACGACAGAGCCTCGACTGTCCCCCGCCTCATAACTATTAAGAAAACCACTTCGCGCTATACTTGATCTCACTTTTGCCCCGCGACGCATTCCAACAGCAAGATTTTCTGAATTTAAAATCTCAAGAGCAGCACGATAGAGATGGCCAATAGGTTCGGCGGTAGACTTGGCCGCGTCAATAATTTCACTATCATTTTTAAAACCGCTTGTTTCGTATAATTTTGAGACACTCTCTTCCATGTATTTGAAGAGATTACTAGTACTTTGAATAGATTCGATTTCAGGCAAGTTTCCAAAGACGTTGCCGCAAGAAGGCTGCGCAAGCGACCATTCATTTGACAGCAAAACCAACGTAAACAATGTAAGACCTAATATATTCGACTTAGTCATTCGTTGCCTCATAGGAAATAACAAAAGCAAGCGCAATGCCTGCAACTCTAAAAGCAGACCCTCGCGAAGCAAGAGTTGACTTCCTTTACAAAGGCAATATTCTCGATCCAATCGATTTGAATTTGTTTTAAATAAGGAAGGCGCTCTATGATTACTCTCTATGGAAGTCCCCGAACCAGTGCTGGCAGATGTGTTTGGGCTCTTGAAGAAGCCGGCGTGGCCTACAACATAAAAGAGCTCGACATGAGGGCGAAAGAGCACAAGTCGGCTGAGTATTTAAAAATCAATCCGAACGGAAAAGTTCCTGCTATGATCGATGGCGACCTCACTCTCTTCGAATCGATGGCCATTAATTTTTATATTGCTGAGGCTTACAAGAAAGACCTGCTAGGCTCTAATCTGCAAGAGAGGGGACTTGTTCATCAATGGAGCTTCTGGGCAATAGCCGAACTTCAAGCCCCACTCATTGAAGTCTTCATTCAAAAAGTTTTTACTCCAGAAGAAAAACAAGATGCCAAAGTTATTGAACTAAACTTAAACGAACTACCAAACCTATTTAACATTCTAAACTCAGCCTTAAATGAAAGAAAGTATTTGGTCGGAAATCAATTTACCCTAGCTGATTTAAACACCGCGAGCGTTGCCAGTATTTCCAAAGCCATCGGGTTCGATCTTGCACCTTATTCAAATATGACATCATGGATGAAGGTGATTTCTGAGCGCCCAGCGTATCAAAAGTATATGACACTCCGAGCTCCGCAGCGTTGAGTACCTAAGTCAGTGGTTTCCGGGTCAAGCCCTTTTCCTTAAGAAACTCTGGGTTAAATATTTTCGACTGATAACGCAGTCCAGAGTCGCACAGAATTGTCAAAATTCGTTTCCCTGAATTCTTATGTTCTATTGCGTACTGATACGAAGCAAAGACGTTTAGTGCCGCAGAAGTACCAACAAGCAACCCGTCCTTCTCTGCCAAGTGGTAAAGCATTGAGAGCATGTCTTGATCACTGACCTGAACAGCTTCGTCAACTATTGCTTCTTTGAAGTTAGCCGTGAGGCGCATGATCCCAATCCCTTCTGTAATTGAGGATCCCGTTGCCGCAATTTGACCTGTCTTAATATAGGAGTAAAGACCAGAACCAAAAGGGTCAACCATTCGAACCTTGATCAAACTGTTCTTTTCTTTTAGAAATCTCGAAACCCCCGCAATCGTACCACCAGTTCCAACGGCTGAAATAAAGGCGTCGATCTTTCCCTCTGCCTGCTCCCACAGTTCTGGGCCAGTTGTTTTATAATGAATTCTAAAATTTGCAGTATTCTCAAATTGATTAGCCCAAAATCTGTCATTGCCTTCCGTCGCTAATCTCTTTGCTGTGTGATAAAAATGATTTTCATTAGAAAATGGGCAGGGAGGAACAGTCAAAAGATCGACCCCAAGCGCGTTTAACGCATCGTACTTTTCTTGGGCTTGATTGTTGGGCATAACAATCAAGCAGCGATAACCCCTCTGTGCCGCAATTGTCGCAAGACCAATTCCCGTGTTTCCGGCGGTCCCTTCAACAATCGTATCACCAATCTTGAGAAGCCCCTGCTCTTCAGCTTCGTTTATTATCCCCAGGGCCGCCCTATCTTTCACGCTGCCGCCAGGATTTAATAATTCAGCTTTTCCAAAAATCTCACATCCGGTCATTTCCGAAAGCGACTTAATTTTTATAAGTGGTGTTTGTCCGACAATTTCACTAATGTAACCAGTTCTCAAGCAAGCTCCTAACGAACCCAAGTAGGCTGCAACAATTCAAACTGTACCACCTAATTAGCCGGTATGTACTTTAAATTAAAAAGCTTCACTTCAGATTTGGCCTCGGTATCAATATCATATCGAGTTGCTCGCCCCAATTCTGAGGGGTAAAGGGCAAATATAAAGTTGCTCCCGATCTCAACCTGTGTGTCGTCAGCAACATCTAAGTTATTTGCTGCTAACGTATCACTAAAGCGATACCTAACGAATCTTCTGCTTTTCTTAGAGGCATCTAAATCATTGTAGAAGTACTGAACCTTACTCTTTGTGTCAACAAAGGACCAAGTATCTCGAGATAGATCCAAGTTGGAATTCATCAAATAATTCATCTCAAACTTTTTTGTATGGAGATGGAAAACTTTTTCTTTTATTTGTGTGCCCTCAGCATAAACAACTTTAACAGCATTCGCATTGCTCAATACTATATGAGGATCCGTAAACCTTGAAACCTTAACAAGGGTATCGACGATGTCATAACTTGAAACAATCACCTTGCTATTCAAATCTAGCAGCACCAACTTTGTGTTAGTTCGAATCATAACTAAATTCGCGTTGTATGAAAGTGGTGCCAGCCACTTAATTCCGCTAAGGCCAGAGTCAAACGCGGGCTCTTTGACCCATGCCTTCTGAGTCATGCTCTGTTCTGGGTCCACCAGAACAATCGACCCATCACTCATAGCTAATATCAGCTTACCATCAACATTCAAGTCACCAGCTGCAATACTACTAGATCCGGAGACGGCGGCACCACCAACCCATGATTTTAAAACCTCACCATTTGCATCTAACTTCAACATTCCCACCGACATGAGATCATCATAAACAACCAAAAGACCCTTGCTTGACAAAAGGGCCGCTGAAACTGGTTCACCTTGAAACTTAATTGGTTGATGATTTGCCTGATTGTACTTATTAAAAATACTAAGTCCTTTCTTCGATAGATCAACAATGTAATTTCCACTTTGACCAAACAAAACATAGTGATCAAATTCAGGACTGAGGACCCCAAGTGCTCTTGTGTGTTTCATGTCATCTAGACTGAACTGGTGAATTCTGCGAACAGTTTTATCAAAAATTATCAAACTTTGAGAATCGCCTTCATCTGGACTGCTCAAAGCAGAAGTACCCGCAGTTCTATTTCCAATAAGATAGTCAGATTCTCCGGAATCAACAACTGTAGCCGTGCAACCAACAAGCCCTAAATTCAATGTCAAAAAGCAGATCGCAAATATTTTTTTAAAATCCATAACTAACTCCCAAAGCAAGACTTGTACCATTATTTTTATAATCCAAGTTCATTTGATTATCCAAGTTGTACCTGTAGTTTAGACCTGAATACGCAATTCCAGCATGCCCCCAGAAACCCGATTGAAAAGGAATGAAATACTTACAAGCGAATGTATACCCTGTAGACGACGAACTAGCACTCGTGCCGATGCTAGGATCGCTGACTTCGTAGCTACCGCTATGCAAATCCAAAGTTGCAGCCATTACAAAATGAGACTGTCCTGAAAATGATAGCGGGTTAGAAAAGGGAAACCATCTGTAAGCTCCCCCTAGGCTGAAAATTCTTCTGTTTTCTTTTGCCATAGCAGTCGAAAGAATTTTCTTTTCTCCGTTCAAATTTTGAAAATCCAAAACAACACCAAAATCTGAATTCACCTGATATCGATAACCCAATTGGAACCCAGAAGCTCTTTCGATATCTAGAGCTGTCGTGGGATCATTTGGAGTGCTAACGCCGACCAAGCCCAATGTTAGCCAATTCTGGACATAACTTTTTGACCTTTTCAGAGTCGATTCATTACTCCTGAAAACACCATATTCATCGGACAAAACAACAAGTGTTGCAGCCATAGCATTGAGCAGCTGACGACCTCCGTCTTTGCTTTTAAAAGGGCCAATGGCCCCCTCGTCCTTTAACAGAGACCCCTGAAGGGATGTCAGATGAAAAAGCTCATGCGCCAATAGAAACACCTTCTCACTCTCATTCATCTGTAAAAATCTATCTTGCTTGATTGTGATTGATTGCTCTTGTTGGTTTGTGACCGCATCAGCGCCACGCAAGGCTCCCAGCTCCTCCACTTCGATTTCCTTATTTGTCCACTGCAATTTTAACTGATCTTTTTTGCCGACAACTCGAGCAAGATCTTCCGCTTTCATC
The DNA here is from genome assembly GCA_016719575.1 of Pseudobdellovibrionaceae bacterium. GTDB lineage: Bacteria > Bdellovibrionota > Bdellovibrionia > Bdellovibrionales > Bdellovibrionaceae > JACMRP01. The sequence goes on from JADJYV010000013.1 coordinate 825,716, forward strand.
CTAATTACTTTAGAACAAAAAAGAACCTGGTCCTCGGTCAATTGCTTTAAAACATCGCAAATTGGCCGACCGGAAAAGCCTTGTGAGCAAATACAAAGTTTTTCCGGTCCAGCATCTTTATCGCGATTAATAAATTCAAAGCCCTTTTGAATTTGTCCTAAAGTTATTTGCAGCTCAATGTCACCGGCGTTGCCGCCATTTCCGACAAATGTGGATGCGACTGCATTCTGTAACAAACACATTATTAAAAAAAATAGCAATTCTCTCACTCGACTTTTCCTCCCGTTGGACACAAATTTAATACCAGCTGATAGAGACGGTCCCCTTCTTCTTGGTTATGCTCAGCAAAATTCTTCAATCTTTCAGAAAACTCGTTAATAATTTCTAAGAGCTCAGCATAACTTTTTTCATTGAGGGGAATAATCAACGTGTTAGCAAATCGCTCTGTCGCAGGAAACAATTCAAGTGCGGCCTTTGCAACCCCAAGCGCTCCCCTATGAAACTGGCGAATTTTTTTACTCGGCAACTGAGGATCTGCGACGACCAGATTCGCCTCCACCACAATGCTTCCATCGAGTGTCCGTCGCAAGTGCCCCTCTTTTAGAAGGAAATTGATTGCCTTCTCTATGCGCCTTGGGTGCGCATACGACGACAAATATCTATAAACTAAATCCGGATTTTTCTGAACCTTGGACAATTGAAAGCAATCCTTAACGTAAACATTAATCCAATCGTTAAGAATATGAGTAGTAACGTCCTTACGACTTCGGCGAGGCTGATGATCGGCCACAGCTGCCTGGTCCCTTTGCTCAAGACCAACTTCTCTTCGGCTCAGCCAATTCTTAAAATAAATTTTTTCCTGAGCATTTAATCGGAGCAACTTTGCAAGTTCGTCTACGCGATCCAAGGTTAAGCGTCTCTTTTTTGATAGAATCAAAGATATAAGTGTTGGCGAAATTTTTCGCAAAAATTTCGTCTCAGTATAAACAGAGAAATTCTTCTCAGTTTTCTTGAGAAACTCAATCATTGCTCGCACAAAATCTCCGGGATCTTCAAATTCGCTTATAACAGGTCTCAACAAAGATATTTGATGTAGTGCCGCTTCCATATACGGTGACGATAGTATAAATATTTATTAAATTCAATGGGTTGTGTGATTATTATTTTTACTTTGTAAAAATAATGGAAAGGCAAAGAAATTAAGGCCCTAGAGGAATCATAAACTCCCACCGCACAACGACGTACAGTCCTGGCGGCTACCCCCGCAACACTGACCGGAGTCAATGGTCGCCCCACTCTAGCTTCCGCCCGTCAGCCGCTGGCGCCGGGCGCTGATCTTGGTTTCTTAATACTTCAATCAAATTATCAATTGATCCGGGAATTTCGGCTTTTGCGTAACTATTCAGATCCTTTCGAAAGAGCCATAGATTCTTGCGATTAAAAAATAATTAAGGCACTCGATCAGCGAGAACAATTTAACTCTTTTAGATGATTCGAAGTAATCTCCGAACTTGCGATTTTAATGAGACAAGACCTTCAAATTTCAAAAAAGTCTAAAGCTTACTAATTTGATCGAATAAAACCAAGGTTCCCATGAGTAACACAAAATATCCAAAGCCTTTTTTAAGCAAATTTTCAGAAACTTTTTTAGATAGTGCGAACCCAATAAAAAGACCAATAACGGCAACTCCGGAGATTGAAATCAAGAAATTCCAATCAATATATTCCTGATGCTGGATGTCTCCAATAAATCCCAAAAGCGATTTCGCCGCGATTATAAATAGTGAAGTGCCGACCGCTATTTTCATGGGTAGTCCAACCAAAAGAACAAGGGCCGGAATAATTAAAAACCCGCCCCCGGCACCGACAAATCCCGTAACGCCACCGACGACGAGCCCCTCTATTGCAATCAAAAAGAAACGCTGTGATTTTGAAAATCTCCCTTGAGCAACAGGAGAAGGCTTGCTCTTGATCATAGAAAATGATGCGACGACCATTAGAATTGCGAACACAAACATAATTAAAAGGGATTTAGAAATCGCATGTGAGCCCACAGCAAACACTGGATCGCTCAATTGGGGCACGACAAAAGCTCGTGTTATATAGACTCCAACAAAACTAGGAACAGCGAAAATCAATCCTGTCTTTAAATCCACCTCACCTTTTTTTAGGTAGGATATTCCTCCAACTAGTGCCGTTAACCCGACAATGAATAGCGAGTAGGCCGTCGCTAGCGCAGGATTAATTGAAAAAATATATACCAATATGGGAACGGTTAGTATCGACCCCCCACCGCCTATCATCCCTAAAGACAATCCCATAAAAATCGAGGCAATATACCCAAGGACTATCATAATTAACTCATTTCGTTAATTTCAGTCTTTTATCTAACTCTCTAAACAAAAACATACCTGCTATCATACTTACAAAAAATAGAAATGGACCTTCCTCAAAGGAAGCTAGGGATGCCACGACAGGCCCCGGACAATACCCAGCGAGCCCCCAGCCAACACCAAATAGCGCAGATCCAACAACCAGTGCGGGTGTAATTTCTTTTTTTGTCGGGACATGCCAGTGACTAGAAAACAATGGAGACTTCTTCTTTCGAATGATTTTGTAAGTCACAAAATGAACTAAGATTGCTCCGACCATAACAAATATGAGAGAAGGATCCCAGGTGCCAAACAAGTTAAGAAATCCAATAACTTTTTGTGGCTGAGTCATCCCCGAAAGGCCAAGGCCTAGAGCAAAGATATAACCAACAACAAATGCAGCCAATCCGTTTTTCATAGGTAGACTCCCACCCAATTAAACAAAGCCACAGCTAATACACCTGCCGTTATAAAAACAACAGTAGCGACCAAAGATCTTGGAGACATTCTGCTTATTCCACACACACCATGACCGCTTGTGCATCCGCTTCCCATTATGGTGCCGAAACCAACTAACAATCCCGCAACTACCGTGCTCCAGTTATTTGCAGACTTCGTCATTGAAAAAAAGTCTGGATTTACGAGCCGCAAAGTCAGACCTCCGAAAAATAGGCCGGCGACAAAAAGTCCGCGCCAAAGAATATCACCGCGAACGGGCGATAGAATTCCATTTATGATTCCGCTAATTCCAGTAACTCGTCCGTTCCATAAAAGCATTAATGAAACCGAAACTCCGATAATAACTCCACCCACCAGAGCATTTATCCAATCTTGACTCATAACTCCTCACTATTTTCTTTCGACCGGTTGCTTAAGCTCATTCCACCGAATCATTCCACCGGCCATATTAACGGTAAATTTATATCCGAGTTTTATACTTTGATCCGTTGCGGTTCCCGAGCGCCCACCACTGCGGCAAATAAATACGATTTCCTCTTCACGATTGCCCTGCTCTAAAAAGCTCATAAGCTCCGGACCTAATGGGATCAGTTCGGATCCCTTAACGTGACCGAATTCGTTATTGAATTCATCCGACCTGCGAACATCAATGAGACGAATCTTCTTCGTATCAACGTCTGGCAAATGGACCAAAACATCTTCACAAGTTACCTCTGGAATACCATCAACGTTTTGAGGGCGAATCGCTCGACTTGCTTTCAACTGGCCACAGGCGAGATTCGCAGGGACCGCTTCGTGAATTTTTTTAGGATTTGCAAGATTTAATTCAGCCATGATTTTTTTGAAGTCCTCTTTGGATTTCGAATCACTCAAGCGGGAATTAAATTTCCTCTCTAGTCCTATTGTTGATGAAGTGTGTCCTCGGTAATCGTGCCCAGGATAAACGACTGTGTCCTCTGGAAGTTTAAATAATTTCCCATGAACACTGTCATAAAGCTTCTCCGAAGAGCCTTGCTGAAAGTCTGTTCTCCCACACCCTCGAATCAGCAAAGCGTCGCCGGTAAAAACCATCCCTTCAAAAAAATAACTTAAGCAGGTATTCGTATGCCCAGGCGTTTCAATCACACTAATTTTTTTATTTCCAAGAATGAGCTCCTGTCCATCCTCCAAGGGAATATCCACACAGCTGACCCCTGCATGTTGACTTACCGCGGTTTTGGCCTTTGTTCTTTTACGGATTTCTCCTGCCCCAGTAACGTGGTCTGCATGAATATGAGTGTCTAAAACATAAATGAGTTTCAAACCAAGTTCATCAATAAGCTTCAGGTCTCGATCAACAGTCTCGATCACGGGATCGATAATAGCCGCCTCTTTCGTCTTTTTGTCAGCAATTATGTAGGTATAGGTTGAGGATTCAGCCTCAAAAAGCTGATGAAATATTATATCTTTTTCCATTTCAACTCCCTTAAATTCCTTTAAACTTTTTTAAATCAAAATCAGCAAAACTAACAGTACTCCCTGTAATGGGATTATTCAACTCAGCCCACCGATGTCACTCGACTGCCCAGATGTTATAAGCCTGTTCATAATTGAGCCTTAAGGTTTTTTGTTGTTGTTTCATATGGTCATCATGACACAACCTAGAAGATGTAAATGATGTGCTAGAACATATTTCAAAAAAAATTATAAATACTCCCGATCTTGCAACGCAACAAGAGCGTCTCTATTTAGGATCTCAATAGATCTTCCCTCTTGGTGAATTAAGCCCATTGCTTCGAGCTCCGAAAGAGCTTTTATAACAGTGGATACGGTGCTTGCGCAAAAGTTGGCAATTTCCTGGCGAGTCCAATTGTGATCAGGATGAATATCTTTTAAATACACAATCGCCTGCGCCACCCGCACTAATATTTGATTCTCAAGTATCATAATCTGATGAGTCTCGCAGTGCCGAAGCTCCTTCGAGAGAACTTTTACTGTTTGCAATAATAGATTTGGGTTCTTTTCGACCATTGACAATACGATATCCTTGGAAATCATCTTCAATATCGTAGGCTCTAATGCGACAGCTGACCCATGATACCCTTCATCTGAAAAGAGAGCTCTATGCCCAAAAAACTGATTTTGCCTAAAGAATCGAAGCAGGTGCTCTTTCCCAGACGTTGAGCCAACAATTACCAGCCCGACCAACCCTGTCTTCACAAAATACAAACCACTCGGCAAATCGCCCTGGCGGTAAACGGATTCCCCCCGCTTTAAAGTCACTGTTCTTGATTGAGACTCAAACTGCCACTTAATTTCATGGGACAAATCGCCCCAAAGCTCTCGCCATTCCATTTTCGGATTATATGCAATATCACTCCTTTTTGGAAATAGCCGTATGACGCACCACCCGCAAAAAGAATATATAAACTATGTGCTGGCACATCAACTGAAGTCATCATTATGGCTACAATAAACCTGTCTTTTGTAGTTATCTCTTGAAAAGTGATAAGGAGGATCTCATGCAAAAGCCTACTGTAAAGGAGTTTTTTGATACTTCCACATGGACGCTGACCTACATTGTCTTTGATCCAACCACAAAGGATGCTGTAATCATAGACCCTGTGTGGGATTATGATGCCGCCTCTTCAAAAGTGTCATCTCAGTCTACGGATAAGATCGTTTCTTTTATTAAAGAGTCTCAACTAAAAGTTCATTATATCCTCGAGACCCATGCTCATGCTGACCACATTACTGGCTCGCAGGTTCTAAAAAAACAACTCCCAGGGGCAAAGGTCGGGATTGGCGCGCCCATTATTGCGGTTCAAAAAGTCTTTAAAGATGTCTTTAATTTGGATGAAAACTTCAAAACTGATGGTAGTCAATTTGATCTCCTGCTTGAAGAGGGGGTTCCTCTTCAAGCAGGATCACTGAGAGTTGAAACCTTATACACCCCAGGACACACACCTGCGTGTGCAACCTTTGTCATAGGTGATTCAGTTTTTACTGGCGACGCCCTTTTCATGCCTGACTACGGAACAGGCAGATGTGACTTTCCATCAGGCAGCTCTGAAGATCTCTATGATTCCGTATACAAAAGAATATATGCTCTTCCCGATCAGTACAGGGTCTTTGTTGGTCATGACTACTTGCCCGATCAAAGACCTTTGGCTTTTGAATCAACGATTGCAGAAGAGAAAAAAAGAAACATTCAACTCAATATCGAAACAAAAAAGGCGGACTTTGTGGAGCTCAGAAATAAAAGGGATCGCTCCCTCGCCGCTCCGAAACTTTTATTCCCTAGTGTGCAAATCAACATCAACGCGGGCTGCCTCCCGACCCCTGACAATAAAGGCACTCGCTATTTAAAGATACCGATTAGATAACCGCTGGCTCGGGGAATAAATTTAGTATACCTTTCCTATGGAGGAATTTAATATGACTGTTCTGACAGTTGAAGACTTTAAAACAAAAATATATGATTTCGAAACTTCAAAAGAATGGCTCTATAAGGGAGCCCGCCCAGCGATCATCGATTTTTATGCAGATTGGTGCGGTCCTTGCCGCATGTTAGGACCCATCCTTGAAAGAGTTTCCGAAACTTATAAGGGTGAAGTCGACATCTTCAAAATTGACACCGAAGCGACTCCCGAATTAGCGGCTCTATTTGGTGTACGCGGGATCCCTAGTTTGCTTTTTATTCCTACGCAAGGAGAACCTGCGATGAGCTCGGGAGTGATTCCAGAAGAAAGCTTCGAGAAGGCAATAAAAGAATTATTTCAAATTTCGAAACCAATAAAATCATCATAAGGAGGTTCCAATGAATAAAAATATCCACCCCATCGAAAGAGCTGCCAGAGTCATTGTTGGAGGCGTTTTGATTTCGCTCGCATTTTGGGGGCCAGAAAGCTTATGGTTCTTATTAGGGGCGGTTCCCCTTCTTACAGGGCTTATAGGCTGGTGTCCTCCATACGCAATGCTCGGAATCAACACTTGTAATCTTGGAAAGAAGTGACGGCACACTGATTGCAAAAGTCGACCTATGTGTTATGTGCCTAGTGCTCTGTTCAGTAGGCACGTTGCGGATGAGGTTAAAATGAAGCATCTATTGCCCCTTACTGTTATTTTGATCACTATTTATGCAACGGCTTCTTTTGCAAAGAACAGCTGCACTTGTTACCCAATTGTTGATTCAAAGACTTACCAGGGAGAGGCTAGAAAAAAACATTTTATTGGTTACTCGATTAATTGGAGCTGTGACTATCGTTGCGAAATTTCGACTAATACCAACAAAGATACTGAGGTTGTTAAAGCTTTCTATCGTGAGTACTATTTTCGCAGCAATGAAATGGGCACAGAGGGAGTTTGTGAGGGCATGGTATATGAACCCCAGTTCGTTATGCAACTTGGACGCGAGGTCTATATGTTTCATGGAAAAACATTTGGCTTTATTCCAAGCCAGTCTATCTCAAAAGATTTAAAAGCCTGGGCTACAAAAAACAACTGCGATTAGGTTTGATACCCAAATTAAGCGATACGCTTAATTTGGGCGAGTTTGTCTTTCAAGGCCTGATTCTCACTTTTCAAGGCATTGTTCTCGTGCATCAGCTGGTTCAATTTCCTCTTCAATAAATCTGAATCCTGACTGCTACTTGCGCCTGATCCAGATGGTGCGCCCTTTGCCTCGCCGGAAGTGTCAGTAAAATGAATATCAATTTTATTAAGATAAGCTAAACCCGAATCAGAGCTGTTTAATCGCTCCTCAATATTATCTTCTATAAAGAGCTCTACATCAAATTTTTCAAACTTGATGTAGCCAGATGCGACGATCGCCCTAACCTCTGATATTAGTTTCATTTCACATGTTATTTTTTCTGCAGGATTTGGCTTCAGTTCGGCGATTTGCTCCAGTAATTTCTTTTTTGTAATTGGTGGTAATGGAGCAAGGATTTTATCGATTTGCTCTGTCGGGCGCCCCCAAAGACTTACGCTGAGAGTGAGAGGTTGCAATCGGGATAAAACTTCGGACATAACATCCGATGGCCATCCAAAGACACGATCAACCGTTAACATCTTCTTTTTTAACTCCTGCTCCCAAGCCGGGCTTTCTTGTGCTATCAGCCCTAAAAACTGCTCTTGTTTTTTTCCGCCGGAGGTTTCAATCAAATTCAGAAGTTGCGTAAACCCACTCTTTTTCTTATATCTGTCTAACATTCCCATGAGAGATAAATCGGCTTTTTTCAAAAAAACTTCACCCCTACATATATCTCATTTTGAGAAATTCAAAAAAAGTTGAATAGTATCGAGAAACACGCGAACTTCTAATTTTAAGAATTGAAGATCAATTTATGATTCAAAATCTACTTTATAGAGTCTCACAACTGTACTTGAGACTGACCGTCGAGCCTGGTGGCAACTGAGCGCTAAATTTGAGTTCTCTTCCACTTACCGTGTATGTAATGTTTGCTGCTGAAATACTAACCACAAGATCAGACGGATTTTCACATGCGAGTGGAACGCTATTAATTTTATTCAAAATATTTGTACTGATCTGGCCAAGTTGAGATGTGTAGTCGCCAGCACATATATCGCCAATATACCCTTGTGTCTTTTGTGACAAACGAGCGTAATTCCAGCCATAACTCCCACGAACTCCATAGGCTGCCATTTGATTATTTTGCTCTGCAAAACACGACTCTGTCGCTGTAATTAGGGAGTGGGCGCTCAATAACTTTGCGGGGCCAAATATTTGCGTAACATTATTAATAAGTACGTCGGGTTGGTCCAAATCTTCCAAGTGATACACAGGAACCCCGCTACTATTATATGTTACGGCCTCATCCTCATCTGCTAGAAATATTACTGCTAAATGAGCACCCTGGCGAATAAAACCACTAGGGTTGTTCTTAATTACTAGATTGGCAGCGTAGACGCCCCTTTCATCTCCGGAAGGGCAATTAGCATCATACGAAGTTGAAAAGCCACTTTTTCCGTAATTATTTCTAATGAAACTTTCACAAGAAATAGTTTCATCACGAGAAATGGTTTTTTTAAACCATTCGTCCTTTTGAGTGAGGGTCCCTGAGCTATTTGTTAGAAAAGACTCCCCATTGGGGAACTTTATCAATTTCCCATCCTGAAGGGCTCCGTTTTGATTCACAGCACGCGGGCCATTATTTGGAGACGAAATATCTGTGGTTGTGACAGCAATTCGATAATCTGCTTTTTGATTTTCTAAATTTTCAATAAAATTACTGAGGCGGGAGGCTAGGCGAGCCTGCTCAAATGACATAGACGCCGAATTATCATCGACAATAAGAATATCAACCTTTCCTCCAGCTGCGCTCAAGGAATAATCAAAGTGATCTTTTCCATTCAACGCAACGCAGTTTTGCCCGAAATTTTGACATCGATTTATTTGATCATCCTTAGAAAAGGTAACAGGCGAGCATCCCACATAAATAGCAAATACCGTCGGTACGGAAAGTATTTTTAGTGCTCTAATTGCGTTCATGCCACACCTCTTCACTCATAGAAACATCCAAGCTCAGTGCCAACAAATGCATTAATCATAACTAACTGAAATGACGCTGTTATTTTAATTATTTCAAGCGAGTAAAAATAGTGATCACTGTTTAGATTTTCGACAACACATTTGTGGAGTTAAAATTACATAGTTATTACGGGATGTTATGGCTTATTAAACACTAACGAGCACTGAGCGAAAAATGTTATATCTGCACCCCCAGCAGGTTTGACTTTAGAGCGTCAAACAAATAGTCCGGAATTTCATCAAAACTTTGTCAGCACATAAAAAAGTCGGTGATATCTTATTATGGATACAAAAATTATCGGTCTTATTTTGCTTTTTTGCTCTGCTCTTCTAATTCATTACGAGTATGAGAACGTATTTTTTTCTTTTTTAGCTCCAGAAAAAAAACTTCAGTCAAAAATTGAGAAGGATACACTTACCAACCTAAAGCAGGTAAGACCTAAACATCAGTTGTCAATTCACCATGTTGAGTTAAGCTATCGATCTAAGGTAGCTCATGAATTTCTTCAAAAGCACCAACCAAAATTTGAAACTACTAAAAATGGAAGCGTGTGGATAGAAATCGAAGTTATAGACCTACCTGATCAAGTCAATCCCGGTATAATAACGCAAACTAGTGTCTTCGACATGAAGACGAATAATAAAATTTCCGAATACGGGCAAACTTACTACTTAAAAAACTTTAAAAGAAAATAAAAAAAGCCGATTGGTTTCCCAATCGGCTAAAAAAAGAGCTGGCATCGTGCTACTCTCCCACACGGTTGCCCGTGCAATACCATCGCCGCAAGCGGACTTAACTTCTGAGTTCGGAATGGGATCAGGTGTGGCCCCGCTGCTAAAAACGCCAGCAAAACATATATTTAATTCAAAGTTCTAGATTCTTGAATGATTGATTTAATTGATTTTTAGCGTAAAGGTTAATTACCACATTAATATAATTAATATAAAAGCCTCACGACCTATTAGTACGGATCAGCTGAATACATTACTGTATGTACACTCTCCGCCTATCAACCTCGTAGTCTCCGAGGAGTCTTTAGGGGGCCGAAGCCCCAGTGAGATCTAATCTCGCAGTTAGCTTCCCGCTTAGATGCTTTCAGCGGTTATCTATTCCGAACATAGCTACCCTGCATTGCCGCTGGCGCGACAACAGGAACACCAGAGGTTCGTCCATCCCGGTCCTCTCGTACTAAGGACAGGTCTGCTCAAATCTCATACGCCCACAGAAGATAAGGACCAAACTGTCTCACGACGTTCTGAACCCAGCTCGCGTACCACTTTAATTAGCGAACAGCTAAACCCTTGGGACCTGCTCCAGCCCCAGGATGTGATGAGCCGACATCGAGGTGCCAAACTCCATCGTCGATATGGACTCTTGGATGGAATAAGCCTGTTATCCCCGGAGTACCTTTTATCCGTTGAGCGATGGCCCTTCCACGCGGGACCACCGGATCACTTTGGCCTGCTTTCGCACCTGCTCGACTTGTAGGTCTCGCAGTCAAGCCCCCTTATGCCAATGCACTCGACGCCTGGTTTCCAATCAGGCTGAGGGGACCATCGCGCGCCTCCGTTACTTTTTGGGAGGCGACCGCCCCAGTCAAACTGCCCACCAGACAGTGTCCTTCGCCCTGATAATGAGCGCAAGTTAGATGTCAAAGTTTTCAAGGGTGGTATTTCAAGGTTGCCTCCACCAGATCTAGCGACCCGGCTTCAAAGGCTCCCACCTATCCTACACATGAAAACTCTAAAATCACTGCCAAGCTACAGTAAAGGTTCACGGGGTCTTTCCGTCTTTCTGCGGGTACTCGGCATTTTCACCGAGAATTCAATTTCGCGAGGCATTTGGTTGAGACACCGGAGAAGTCGTTACGCCATTCGTGCAGGTCGGAACTTACCCGACAAGGAATTTCGCTACCTTAGGACCGTTATAGTTACGGCCGCCGTTTACTGGGGCTTCAATTCTCGGCTTCGCTTGCGCTAACCAATCCTTTTAACCTTCCAGCACCGGGCAGGCGTCAGCATGTATACTTCGTCTTGAGACTTTGCACATGCCTGTGTTTTTGATAAACAGTCGCTACTCCCATTTCTCTGCGACCCACAAAAGCTTGGGGAGCAAGTCCTTACACTCTCATGGGCACACCTTTTCCCGAAGTTACGGTGTTAAGTTGCCGAGTTCCTTAACCAAATTTCACCCCATCGCCTTAGGATATTCACCCCACTCACCTGAGTCGGTTTACGGTACGAGCAATTTCTTAAATTATCGAAGCTTTTCTTGAAAGCATGGCTTTTCTCGCTTCCGGGACAAGTCCCTCGCATTCACGCCTCAGTGTTATGTGCCGCGGATTTGCCTACGACACCACCTACACGCTTACACCTGAATCCAATAACAGGCCGAGATAGCCTACTCTGTCACTCCTATAACAATCCGAAATCGGTAACGGAATATTAACCGTTTTGCCATCGACTACGCCATTTGGCCTCGTCTTAGGGCTCGACTAACCCTGGGAGGATTATCCTTGCCCAGGAATCCTTGAGTTTTCGGCGCCCGGGTTTTTCACCCGAGTTCAACGCTACTTATGTCAGCATGATCACTTCTAGTTCGTCCAGCTGTCCTATCGGTCAACCTTCATCCTATACTAGAACGCTCCCCTACCCCTGTACTTACGTACAAGCCACAGCTTCGGTACTACACTTAGCCCCGTTGTATCTTCCGCGCAGAGTCACTAGACTAGTGAGCTATTACGCTTTCTTTAAAGGATTGCTGCTTCTAAGCCAACCTCCTAGTTGTCAAAGTAACTCCACAACGTTCTCCACTTAGTGTAGATTTTGGGACCTTAGCTGGTGGTCTGGGCTCTTTCCCTCTCGACGCTGGACCTTATCACCCAGCGTCTGCCTTCCAGGGTACATATCAACGGCATTCGGAGTTTATTTGGGTTTGGTAATCTGGTAAAGACCCCTAGCCCATTCAGTGCTCTACCTCCGTGATACAATTTACCTGAAGCTATACCTAAATATATTTCGGGGAGAACCAGCTATCACCCAGTTTGATTGGCCTTTCACCCCTAATCACAGATCATCCAAAGAATTTTCAACTTCAACTGGTTCGGTCCTCCACGAGGTGTTACCCTCGCTTCAACCTGTCCATGATTAGATCACTGGGTTTCGGGTCTATCCCTGCAGACTAAACGCCCTATTCAGACTCGCTTTCGCTACGGCTCCACCTGTAACGGCTTAACCTTGCCTGCAAAGATAACTCGCTGACTCATTATGCAAGAGGTACGCGGTCGCGCATATAAAGCGCTTCCACTGCTTGTAGACTTACGGTTTCAGGTTCTATTTCACTCCCCTCTCGGGGTTCTTTTCACCTTTCCCTCACGGTACTTGTCCTCTATCGGTCACTAAGGAATATTTAGCCTTAGAAGGTGGTCCTCCTAGATTCCCACAAGATTTCACGTGTCTTGTGGTACTCGGGATGCCACTAGCGCTCTCGATTCTTTTGGTTACGGGGCTATCACCCTATATTGCTAGTCTTTCCAGACTATTCTCCTAGAATCTTAAGTCACATATTGTGGTCCCACGACCCCTTATTCAAAAAATGAACAAGGTTTAGGCTGTTTCCCGTTCGCTCGCCACTACTAGGGAAATCTCGTATTTGATTTATTTTCCTGAGGGTACTGAGATGTTTCACTTCCCCTCGTTCGCTTTTCATACTTATGTATTCAGTATGAAATACCAATAATTGGTGAGTTGCCTCATTCGGAAATCTCCGGATCAAAGTGTGTGTGCCACTCCCCGAAGCTTATCGCAGCTTACCACGTCCTTCATCGCTTCTTAGTGCCAAGGCATCCACCGTAAGCCCTTTGTAGCTTTAAAATGGTAATTAACCTCGCTAAAAATCAACTAAATCAATCTATTCAATTGTCAAAGAACAAAATAAAATACTTTAAAAAAATGGCTCAAATTGGTGGGCCTGGGAAGACTTGAACTTCCGACCCCACGCTTATCAAGCGTGTGCTCTAACCAACTGAGCTACAGGCCCTTTAAGCCTTCACTCTCTCAAAACTAAATAGCTAGAAAAAATTTTTGGGACTCACGCATATTCCGAAGAATTGCGTTGACCTAAGACTGTATCAACCGAAGTTGATAAAAATCCTTAGAAAGGAGGTGATCCAGCCGCAGGTTCCCCTACGGCTACCTTGTTACGACTTCACCCCAATCATCGACCATACCTTGGGCGCCTGCCTCCTTGCGGTTAGCGCAGCGACTTCTGGTACAGCCGACTTTCATGGTGTGACGGGCGGTGTGTACAAGGCCCGGGAACGTATTCACCGCGGCGTTCTGATCCGCGATTACTAGCGATTCCACCTTCATGAGGTCGAGTTGCAGACCTCAATCTGAACTTAGATAACTTTTGTAGGATTGGCACCACTTTGCAGCTTAGCTTCCGTCTGTAGTTACCATTGTAGCACGTGTGTAGCCCTAGGCATAAGGGCCATGAGGACTTGACGTCATCCCCACCTTCCTCCGGTTTAACACCGGCAGTCCATCTAGAGTGCCCAACTGAATGCTGGCAACTAAATGCAGGGGTTGCGCTCGTTGCGGGACTTAACCCAACATCTCACGACACGAGCTGACGACAGCCATGCAGCACCTGTGTACCGACCCTTGCGGGCGACGACATTTCTGCCAGTCTTCCAGTACATGTCAAGCCTAGGTAAGGTTCTTCGCGTTGCATCGAATTAAACCACATGCTCCACCGCTTGTGCGGGCCCCCGTCAATTTCTTTGAGTTTTAATCTTGCGACCGTACTCCCCAGGCGGGATACTTAACGCGTTAGCTTCGTCACTGAAGGGGTCAATACCTCCAACAACAAGTATCCATCGTTTACGGCGTGGACTACCAGGGTATCTAATCCTGTTTGATCCCCACGCTTTCGGGTCTGAGTGTCAGTGTTAGGCCAGTTACCCGCTTTCGCCTCCGGTATTCCTCTTGATATCTACGTATTTCACCACTACACCAAGAATTCTAGTAACCTCTCCTACACTCAAGCTTCGCAGTATCAAATGCACTTCCAGGGTTGAGCCCTGGGATTTCACACCTGACTTACAAAGCCACCTACACCCGCTTTACGCCCAATAATTCCGAACAACGCTAGGATCCCTCGTCTTACCGCGGCTGCTGGCACGAAGTTAGCCGATCCTTTCTTTCAGGGTACATTCACTTGCTTATTCCCCTGCGACAGAGCTTTACGACCCGAAGGCCTTCATCACTCACGCGGCGTCGCTGCATCAGAGTTTCCTCCATTGTGCAATATTCCCTACTGCTGCCTCCCGTAGGAGTCTGGACCGTGTCTCAGTTCCAGTGTGACTGATCATCCTCTCAGACCAGTTAGAGATCGTTGCCTTGGTGAGCCATTACCTCACCAACTAGCTAATCTCGCGCGGACTCATCTTCAAGCGAAAAACCTTTAACCCCTAGATCCTCAGATCCTGTGGTCTTATGCGGTATTAGCTAATCTTTCGACTAGTTATCCCCCACTCGAAGGCAGATTATCCACGTATTACTCACCCGTGCGCCACTAGTACTCATATTGCTACTTTCCCCGTTCGACTTGCATGTATTAGGCACGCCGCCAGCGTTTGTTCTGAGCCAGAATCAAACTCTCCAGTTATAATTCTGTTTCTGAATCAAACTCTAGCTTTTACGCTGTTGTTTGTTCGAATTTTTTTGAAATTGTGAATAAAGTATTACTACTAAATTCAAAGAGCCCAAAAATTTTCCTATCTAGCTATTTAGTTTTCAAAGAGCGAAAATCTCTTAACAAAATTCACTTTTTCGTCGCGAGAGGTAACCGTTTTAATCGCCTCCTCTTCGCCCGTCAACATCTTTTTTTCTTTTTTTTCGTTTTTTTCGAAAAATTTGAAAAATTTTTTGTTGGCTTCCTTGGTGGAGGCAACAGGGATCGAACCTGCGACCTTCTGAATGCAAATCAGATGCTCTCCCAGCTGAGCTATGCCCCCGTTTCAAAAGCTCGGCAAATCTCTCTCAAAGCCCAAAAAAGGTCAACTAGGATTTTAAAAATAATTTCGAAGGAATAGAATGCTTAAAAGCACCACAGTACTAAGAAAATTGAAAAAGGCTCTAATGACTTATAAGTATTTGATATCGATTGGGTTCTAGTGCTCTAAGCGCACGCTCTAGACCTTGACGCAACCAGTCTGCTGAGCCATTTGCGCTCAAAGCTAAGCTCAAATCCGACCTGCTCGGCCCCCGACAGAATTGAAAAATACACCTTTTTGAGTATTTCAACTTCATTATCTGCACCGGACTCAGCTCCCATAGACTCTTCAATAGCCTCAAATACACTCATAAGGTCTGGAGTTGTAACGACCTTAGGAATTCTCGATACATCAAGACCAACGATCTCAATAGGTTTGAAGCCTATCAGAGTGTCTGTAAATAAAACCTTGTGGCCATTGCTAAAGTTCAATTGAATAAAAGGCTTTCCATCGGAGTCAGAGCGATGAAGAATCTCAGAAATATCTCGAGTAAAAAAACTAAAAACTTTACCATCTAACTCTTGGTGAATCTGAATCTTGCCGTTCTCAATAACCTTAGCTTCTAAGCCGCGTGAATTGTCGACATAGCTCAAAATACTTTCCAGATCTACAACTGTTGAATTATTATTTGAGCTACTCAACGAACCCTCCTGCGAATAGCGCCTTCACCTGCATCACAGTCATCCTATCGTCGTCGCTTCTTCGGGACTTAATGGTTTTCTTGATTTTACTTACGAATCCGGCCTTGCATCTGGCTACAGTGTCTCAAAGCTGAACGCAGAGAGCCTTGAGCCCCCTCGCTTCATTTGAGATATTCATTTTTTAATGGTAGAAAACCGCATTTTGAGTCGGAACAACAGAGGATCAAGATATGTTAATTACTCGCTGGCAAGCTCCACTAACTCCCAATAGAACTCAGGCTATGATCATTTTAGAATCTGAGGGGCTTGAACCTTGCGAAGAAGTTTACGAACCAAAAAAGAAGATCCAAGAGCACCGCCACCCCTTCTGTGAGGTTCGATTGATTGTTGAAGGCGAGTTGCTATTTAATATATCTGGAAATCAGTTTCTATTGCGCCCCGGGGATCGAGTTGAAATCCCTGCAAACACCAAGCACTCTCACATAGCTCAGGGTGACCAGCCCTGTGTTTGCATTTGTGCACAACGAGCTATTTAGATTTTTTTTTCAACCAAAATAGGTATTCTTTAAGATTTTTTTCGAAGCCCCGTCCTGAAGGGTCGTAGAACTGGCGGCCCTCGACTTCTCTTGGTAAATAACTTTGCTCAACCCAGGCATTTTCAAAGCTATGAGGATATTTGTAATCCTCGCCATATCCTAGACTTGAAGACAGCGCTGTTTTCGATGAACGCAAATGCAATGGGATAGGAACTGTTTTAGAATCAGCAACACATTCTTTGGCCAAATTGAGGGCCTGATAGGCTCGATTTGACTTTGGGCAGGATGCTAAGTAGGTCGTTACCTGCGCAAGCGTTATCCCCCCTTCTGGCAAGCCGATGGCTTCCACAGCCTGTAGCCCTGACACAGCTAGAGTCAGCGCACGCGGATCGGCATTGCCGATATCTTCAGAGGCCAAAACAATCAAACGGCGAGCAATGAAAACAGGATCCTCGCCCCCTGCTAACATCCTCGCGAGATAATAAACAGCCGCATCTGGATCACTTCCGCGAACGCTTTTTATAAATGCCGATATAACATCATAATGCATTTCGGAGGCCTTATCATATCCAATGGGACTCGTTTGCAGGAGCTCCCAGAGGGCCTGGCCATTCAACGGAAAGCTTCCACCGTTTCCCGTTGTCTTTGTTGTTTTTTCAAATTGAAAATAGTCGAAAATAATCTCAAGCGAATTAATTAACCGACGAGCATCACCATCCGAAAGGTGGATGAGAGCCTCTAGAGCTTCTCGCTCGAAAACTTGATCTAAAGAGACTTGAAAAAAATCACAGACTTTTTTTGCAATCGTCATCAGATGCTCTGAATTAAGACTCTCAAAAACCACCACACGTGAACGGCTCAGCAATGCGCGATTTAACTCGTAACTCGGATTTTCGGTGGTCGCCCCTATCAAAACCAAATCCCCTTTTTCTACGAAGGGCAATAGGACGTCTTGCTGGGCCTTATTGAAGCGATGGATTTCATCGACAAAAAGGAGGGTCTTCTGATTGTACTGAAGGCGACGCTCGCGTCCCGCTTCGCCGACCTCCCGCAAGACCTTTGCTCCAGAGTCGACCGCGTTAAGATTTACGAAGTGTGCCTGAATGTGTTGCGCTAGCGCCAAGGCAAAGGTTGTTTTGCCAGTTCCTGGAGGACCCCATACAATGAGGCTTGGAATCATTCCGCCGCGCAGCATCTGACCGAGCTTAGATTTAGGACCTATTGTCTTTTCTTGCCCAACAATCTCGTCGAGATTCTTGGGTCTAAGGACCTCAGAAAGGGGGGCAGATGATGCGCCTTGATTTGTTGAAAAAAGATCCATGACTCTGAATAAACGATCGATCAGCCAGTGGCAAGATTATTGAAAACCACCCTGAAAGATAAGCTTGACGTCTGTTGACCCTTTAACGAATTTTTCGTCACCAGTATTGGCGTCGGTCTGAATTCCCATCGCTGTGATAGTACCGGAGACTGTGAAGGCCTTATCTTTGTCTTCCACTTTAAAGCCGCCACAGGAAATCGGACAGGCATCATTTGCGGCTGTCGCTCCAGCAAGAATTTCCCCCGTCCAGCGAGCCCCTGAAGTATAAAAGGCCGCAGACAATTCATCTCCGGCGATCAAGCAGCTCTCGTATTCTCCGCCCACAATATTGCTATGCTTAAACCTCAATTGCAGCGAAATGATATTCACTTTGTCCGCGGTATTTTCCCACTTGATGGAAAGTTTTTTAAATTGAAAAGTATTCTTAGACAGGTCTCCGGTCGTTGCTCCCGTTAATTTCGCATCGCAACTTGTTAATGTTTGAGGCAATACATAAGCGGTTGCTGCCGGCGCAGTCAGTACAAGCTCACTTTTTACCTCTTTGCCGCAACTCGTGATGGAAATTATTGCAAAAGCAAAAAGGATCCATCTACTGCAAGTCATTTCCACCCTCCGTTGTATGGCTCGGCGTCGTTTCAGCTTGAGCTAAAATTCTTGGGGTCAAAAAGATTAAAAGCTCAGAGCGCTGGCGCCTCGTCGAATTTGCCTTAAATAAATACCCCAAGACAGGAATGTCTTTTAACCACGGCACACCCGTAACTCCTTCGGTTGTGTCTGCCCGATAAATCCCACCAATAACCGCCGTCTGACCGTTCTTCACAATAACCTTTGTATTTGCTTCTCTCTTATTCACAGAAAACTGCTCATCTGTAGTGCTAACCGCCGCCCCTTGAACATCTCTAGAAACCCCCACCTTCATTATAACAGTACCTTCGCTAGTTATTTGAGGGGTTACTTCTAGTTTTAGATCTAATTTCTTAAAGGTGTACGACGTGGTCGTAGCCCCATTGGTCTGCGTTACCTGCTTGACTGGAAGCTCATTAGATTGGGTGATATTGGCTGTCTCATTTGAGAGCGTCACAATTCGAGGCGATGAAAGGACCTTCACCTTTTCTTCTTGCTCAAAAAGATTCAAACTCGCATTCAGGTCACCCAACAAATCTAAAACTCCAACCTGAACCCCAAAGTCCAATCCACCTGCCGTTCTATTGTTTCCCCCTATTGTTAAGTTGGGGGTCATATTAATAGGGCCTTGTGTTCCCCCACCAATGACTTTGTCGGCTCCGGTAAATCCCCAGTTAACTCCGACTGAACGAGAAAATGAATCACTTGCCTCAACAATTTTTCCTTCGATAAGTACTTGCGGAGGAGCTGAGTCCAAACCTTGAATGAGTTTAGAGACTCGAGCTAAACCTTCTTCGATATCAGTAACAACGACCGTATTGGTACGAGCATCACTAATAACCTTTCCTCGTGCACTCAAAAATTCTTTTATTTTTTTATCAAGGTCCTCAACCTTGGCATACGAAATCGCGAAAGCTCTGACCTTTAAAGGCTCAATATCTCTCTTAGCCTGTGCAAGCTTGGTTGCATCATCCTCTTCTTTCTTTAGCTCATCCAAAGGCACAATTCTTAGAATGTTTCCCTGTCGGCTGTAACCCAGCCTTCTTGCCTTCATAATCATAACTAAAGCCTGATCCCAGGGGACTTGACGGAGCTTCAGGCTGACGTTCCCTTTGACTTCATCTGTTATCACCATATTCACACCGCTCTCATCGGTAATAAACTTTAGAGCGTCACGAACATCAATATTGCTAGTTTCGATGGAAATTTTTCGACCATAAAACTTGGTATTTCCAGATAAGTACTCCTGAAGCGACTGGCTTGCGAGAATTTTATTGCTATTCAATTCAACGTTCATCTCAGTTTCGCCTTGTGCTAATGAACCTTCATCCCCACCCTCAGAAATTTGCGCGGGTCCGGCAGCCTCAGCAACACTGCCGTCCGGAACCCCCGCTGCGACAACTAATAGTGAGTTTCCCTCTTGTTGGACCGTTGGCTCAGCAAAACCATCCCGCATTTGAATGACAATACGGGCAACCTGTGATCCTGCGCTCTGATAGGCATCAATGGCACCAACAGCTCCCTTGATATCTCGGGTGTTTAAAGTTCTCTTCAGTTTTTTTGGCAATACGGAATTAGAAATCTCAATGACATATTGCTTTAAATCAGGATTGGAACGTGTCGTATAAGTGACCGGCGCGCTAGACTCAATCACAACGGTTCCACCCGCATCATTTGCTTTGTATTTCAAACCGGTAATCTCAACCGGTTTTTCAGTAACTTCGGGAGTCGAAGGCGCCACTTCCACGACAGCGGGAGGCTCAGCTGCCAAAGGCTCATCAACAACAGGAGGCGGCGGTTCTTGTGCCACAGGAGATTCGACAAGCAGTTCTTCCTGCTGCTGAGGATTTTGCTCTGCAGTTTGCTCCGCTGGAGCTTGCGGCTGCATCTCTTTTTTTGCTTCCTTATCAACATCATCCTGAGCAAATTGCTGATCAGAACCGCTTGCCTGATTGACTTCATCTTCTAGGGCTAAATCATCATCTCGCTTCGCCGGCTCAGTCGTCTCTGTGGACGAAGTTGAAGCCTCCTCTGCAGAGTTATTCATATCAGAAAAATCGTCCTTTTCTGATGTCGTGGGCGCAGCACCCCCATCCGAGTAAGATTCGGTCGTCAACGAGTCCTCCTCTGTCTGCGATGTCGCGCATCCAGATAGAAAACCCACAATTAACCCAAGCACCATCAGTCTAATGAATCCTTTCATTAGTTCCTCCTGATTTAAATTGAACTCACTTCTTAAGTTCAAGGACCTTAACTTCTTTAGCAACTACACCTTCATTTTCAATAGTCTCTACAACAACAACTTCTCCCTCACGAATTGTGACAACGTGACCGCCATTGCGGCCTATCTTTGTCGACTTTCCGATCATAAACAATCTACCGTCTGGATCTTTAACCATGGCCTTTGGGCTTCTGACTTCCCACATGATCGCCACAACGTTAAATCGGCCCAAATCCCACCGCTGAAGTGGATCTGATAAATCCACTGTACTTTGCTGTGTCGCACTCGGACCAGAACCTACCACAGGTGCTGGTTTAAAAATCCGATAGGGTTTAAATGGATCCCGACGTTCCCTGGGGTCGTAAGTATACTGCTCGTCGGATGCAAACTGCGGCGCGGGAGCGGCCGGCTGCATTTCCATGAGTGGGTCCGGGTTTGGAGGGGCCATAGCTGGAACCTGATTTGGCTGCGCCGCGGGGGGCGCCTTGCTCAAAGCCGCTTCCGCCTCCGACGAAGGAATAGCTGGTGGTTGACTCGGTGGCGGTGGTATTGCGCCCGAAGGCAATTGCTTTTGCGATTCTCCGGAGAACTCAGGGGGCAAATCTCCAGAAGAAGGAGCTTCTGGCTTTGCTTGCGAGTGCGCGGGAACAACAAATTTTAAGCTTAGAAAAAAAGCCATCCAGAGTCCTACAGAGGCCGCAATGACGTAAGAAGTGACCCACCTTGATGACTTCACGGAGTGGTCCCCTTATCTTTTTCATCAAGACCCTTTTCTGCCTCAGGTGCAAGTTTATAACTTACGACATGTCCATCAAAACGAAGTCCCTTTTCGATGCCACCATCGGGAGATTGACTCATAAGAGAAAAATTTATAACTCGAGTGAGTCGCTCAAGATTCGAAATATAATAAATAAACTGAGTAATCTGACCGTAGCTGCCTTCGAGGGTCACTTCAATCGGCAACTCCTCGACAACTGCCTTTTTTTCTATACTTCCTGGCTTTTTAAGCTTTACGCTCACACCTGATGTCTTTGCAACCACGTCAATAGACCGGATCATTTCTGAAGACTTCAGCTCTGAGGGAAGTTTTTTTGAAATAAAAGCGTATTGTTCGCTCAATTTTACAATAGCATCTTTCATTCTCGACTCTTCTTGAAGAGTCGCCTCAGTGTCCTTTCTTTTTGTCTCGGCCTCACTTAACTGCTGATTTAATGTCTGAATTTGAGCGAGTTGAGCAGAGCCATCATCATACAACATAAAATAATAGAGGGCCCCAAGAACCATCCCCAGAACTAAGGCTTTACTATTTGATAATCCTGAAAGCTTCTCAAACAGTTGATTCATTGTTGATTTCCAGTCATTTCGAGGCTACATCCAATTTCAAACTTTTTCAGAGTCAATCCATCCTGAACCATCTCTGCAGAGCTAATCAAAACCACGTCTTGAAGAAAAACACTTTTAGAAAGAGAATCCATAAAAGTAGAAATGTCGATGTCACTCGTAGATTGGCCAGCTAAAAGAATTTTTCCATCCTTAATATCAATGCGTGTAAACCACATTTTTTCTGGTATGACTTGCTGGAAAAGATCTAAAACTTTCACTTCTCGAAAACGATTTTTAGCAATTTTTTCAAGCGCGGAAATTCTAGCCTGAATCTTTTTTTCATCTTCTTTGAACTTTTTTATTTCTTTGACCGCATTTTCAGCCTTTGAATTGTATTCTGCCAATTGACTAATCGCAGCTTGTTTTTGCCTCAGCTGCTGATTGATGGATGGAATGTTCTGCTGTTCATAAATGAATAGGCCCAGTGGAGCTAGCAAAATAACCAATAGCTTAACATAAGCATCTTTTCGAACCTGCTCAGAGACTACGCCTCCGCCCTCTTCGGAAGTTCCGACGGCTGTCGAGCCCATCATACCCTTTGGAGATGCAAGGTTTATACGTATCACGAGCCATCCCCAGTTTTACGCATACCTAGGCCTGTGGCGATAGCCGCAAAATGTCCGATCTGATTAAGATAATTCTGTGAAAACTTCCGACTCGCTTTCACTCTATGAAAGGGATTTAATTGCTCAAAGGGAATACCATTAACCCTTGAAACTGTTTCAATTAGCCCGGTCGTAACCGAGCTTCCACCTGTGAAAAAACACCGGCTCAAGGTCATTCCACTTGTAGTCGCGCTAAGGAAGTCCAAGCTGTTACGAACTTCCTCAGTTACCAGCTCATTTGTTGAGCTAATTATGCCGTGAACTTCAGTTGGAACTTCACGACGAGAAACGGCACTTAATTTTAGCGCTTCAGCCTCCTGAATTGAAATCCCTAAACCCTTATGAATTTCATTGGTGTAATTAAAACCACCAATTGGGATGTCTCTACAGAAAACGACGTCTCCATTGTGGATCACTACAAAATTTGTTATAGAGGCGCCGAAGTTCAAAATCCCAACAACATCGCGGGCAAACTTCCCATAATTTGCTTCAAAACTGTTTGCCAATGCAAATCCAGCGACGTCAAGGACACCACATTTAAGCCCGGCAGTCTCAATGACAGACATATATTGAAAAACAAGTTCATTTTGTGCAGCAATTAACAGCAGGTCGATTGTATCATCTGTCGAACTTGAATTCAGTACGTGGTGTGCAAGACTAATGTTATTAATATCAAATGGAATGTACTGCTCAGCCTCAAAGCGGATCTGATCCTGAATCAACTTACGTTCCATTTTTGGAATTGTGATCTTCTTTACAATAACGGCCGTTCCCCACATGCCGGTCGCGATACTTTTTCTTTTAGAGTGAATATCACTCACTAGGCCTTGGACAGCAATGCCAACACTAGTAACATCTGAAATCTCTCCGGCGGCCACCGAATTAGGTGGCGTGGGTGTGATTGCGAACGAAAGCAGTTGCGCTCCATTTTTGGAGACATCCACCTCTGCAATTTTGATTGAACTCGTGCCAATGTCGAGTCCAAGTACTTTTTTTGATCCAAATAACATGTTTTCCCAGCCACCACTTAGACGCAGGTCTAAATAATAAAATTATTTCTTCTGGATGAAAGAATGTCAAACCCAGGGGTCTAGCTAAATGCAGGAAGAAAGAGATTAAAATACCATAATCCGATCGTTTGACCGCCAAACAGATGTAAGCCTGCACCAAGGGCTAGGTAGGGACCAAAGGGAATCACAGTTTTTAAACCTTGATTTTGCTTTCGTGCCAATATTAAACCAACAACACTTCCTACAATTGCTGACGACATAATTACAAACGGAATTGCCTTCCAACCCAAGACGGCACCTATCCAAGCAAGCAGCTTGATATCCCCACCGCCCATACCTTCTTGCTTTGTAAAAAGATAATAAAAATACGCCATGGCCCAAAGAAAACCACCACCGAGGAGCACCCCAAAAATAGCATCCATAAAATTTCTCTCGGGATTAAGCCAAGCCCCCAAAAGACCTATAATGATCCCGGATAAGGTAAATTGATCCGGCAAAATCATGTGATCAAAATCAATAAAAGTACAACAAACCAAAGAAAAAATGAAAATCAAAGCTTCTAGCAAATTCCAATTCAGACCAATATAGAAGTAAGCCAGCACAAAAAGAATCGCGGTTAATAATTCCACAAAGAAATATCTGACTGAAAAACGAGTCCCACAATTTCGGCATCGCCCCCGAAGCAATAACCACGAAAAGATAGGAATATTGTCATACCATGAAATGCTTTTCTTGCAACTTTGGCAATGACTACGAGGACGAACGACGCTCTCGCCAAGAGGAAGTCTATAAATGACAACATTTGCAAAGCTTCCAAGGCAGGCGCCTATATAGAAAAAAAAGAAATAAAGGGCAGCATCAACATCAGACAATGTCTTTTCTCCTAAAAATGATACAGGAAAAAACAAATACAATAAGTATCCATCCGCAGGAATGTGCGACCATCCAAATCACATCCTGAGCGCCCACTCCCAGTTCAAGAAAGTAATAACTCTTCCAATTAAATCGATACAAATTTGGAGTCAGCCAAGAAACAACTTTCACAGAGTTTATAAAAAAAACGTCTTTGCTTTTTTCTGCAAAAAATTGCAAATCTGGAATCCAGACTCCCGCCATCAGAATAACCAGCGACATAAGCAAAGCCAAAATTGGTCTTACGACAACACTAAAAAATATGACCAAAGACAAGACGATCATCGCCTCAAACCAGAGAGATGCCAAAATAATCAGGTGGTTAAAAAAGCTCACTTCATGCCCAAGTAGAAAAAACAAAACCAATCCTAACGCTAACACTAGCATCGTATTTAAGATGATAATGCCGGAAACCTTTCCCATAAGAAATTGATCACGCGTGATGGGTCTGGCTAAAACTAGCAACAGAGTCTGCTTTTCAATTTCTTTAGAAAGCAAAAAAGCTCCGGAAAATAAAGAGATTCCGACCGATGCAATCTCGATCGCTGTATATCCCAGGTTTGCCAGTATTCTTTGCTGCTCACTGAAGGACAATGCTCCTAGTAAAATGCTAAGCCCCAAAAGCACAACTGCAATAAATAAAACTATTAGAAATAATTTTTCACGAAGCATTTCCTGCAAGGTGGTCGCAGCTATAACAAACACTTTTCTCAAAGCGCTCCCCCCTGCTCTTTCGCACTACGAAAAGCATCTTCTAGACTCTTGTATTGCTTCATAAAAAAGGTTAGACCGCCATCATAGATGATTGTGCCGTTATTGATAACTACCAAGTGAGAGCACAGCTCTTCCATATCTTGAAGCAGGTGACTGCTAAAAAATAGACTCGTCCCTCGCTTGGCCTCATCTCGTAGAATATCTTTAACCAGGCCACGGCCGTCAGGATCTAAGCCAGACATTGGCTCATCTAAAATCAAAAGATCCGGTCTATTTATAATTGCTTGAGCAATACCCACTCTCTGGAGCATACCCTTAGAATACTTGCGAAGCTTCTTGTCCCGCGCTTCAAAAAGATCCACTCGCTTTAAGGCTTCATGCGCACGAGAAACAAATTCCACACTGGAGTCTTGAACGAGATTCCAGTGTAAACGTAAAAACTCCATACCCGTCAAAAACTCGTACAAATAAGGACGCTCTGGCAAGTAACCAATTCGTTTTTTAGCCTCAAGATTTAATGGCTTTCCAAAAAATAAAATCTCACCGCCGTCTAAGTTCATAAACTGAAGCATGCATTTTATGGATGTTGTTTTTCCAGAGCCATTACTACCAACAAAACCCGTCGTTTCACCCTCGGGCAGAGAAAAGGTGACATCTTTAAGCACATGTCGAGACACCTCGAAAAGCCCGCCAGGAAAAGTTTTATTTATTTTTTTTACTTCAAGGATAGCCATGAAGATATTCTAAACAAAATATTTCTTTTTTCAAATAAAGACTTCAGTTGCGTTCAAGGGCTGGACATCACTCTGACCAGTTCGGGCTTTTCGTAGTGCCAAAACAAATGCTTCTGCCGCATCACTTTCGGTTAAACAAGGAATGCTGTAGTCAGTGCAAGCTCTACGGATATCAAAGCTGGCCTCGATTGCACGTCGACTCGCCGTCGTATTAATGACCAGACTGACATGCTTTGAACGAATCCTGTCCACACAATGGGGACGGCCTTCGTCCACCTTTTTTAAAGCTAAACAAGGAACTCCCTTTTGGTTAAAAAACCCGGCGGTTCCAGCCGTCGCAGATATCGAATAACCCATTTTTATTAAGACCCTGGCAAGACCGACCAAATTTTCCTTGTCTTTGTCTCGCAACGAAAAAAAGACTTCTCCCCCTTGCGGAAGATGAACGTTGGTGGAGATAAATGCCTTCATTAAGGCCTCGGCGTAATCATTACCACGCCCCATGCTTTCACCTGTAGATTTCATTTCAGGCCCAAGAATTGAGTCTGCTTCAGGAAACTTTTTGAATGGAAACACAACTCCTTTCACCGAAACAACGGGCGTGTTGCGCCAATGAAGGTTCTCTAACTTTAACTGGGTTTTCGGGACTCCACAAACTGCAGCGACCCCCAAATCAATGAGTGGAATTCCTGTCGCCTTTGCGATGAATGGAACCGAGCGCGAACTACGAGGGTTGGCTTCAAGCACATAAATCATGTCTTCTTTGATAGCTAGTTGAAGATTCAAATGACCAATCACATTCAATCGCTCTGCCAACTGAATACTTAGTAGCTCGATTCTCTCGCAGGTCGATTCTCGCAACCGCTGAGGGGGCAACACTCCCATGCTATCTCCAGAATGGACTCCCGCCGCCTCTATGTGCTCAACGATTCCACCAATGACCGTCCAGTCCTTGCCCCTTACTAGGTCGACATCAACTTCAAGTGCTCCGACTAGAAACTGATCGATCAAACACGGTCGCTCGCTAGAAATAAACTCCCTATGACGATCAAAGTAAGATTGCAATTCTTCGCGGTTTTCTACGACTTCCATCCTACGACCACCAAGAACATAACTTGGTCGCAAAATCATGGGATAACCAACGTTGTGTTCTTGATTTAGCGCCTCTTGAGCATTTGCAGCCATCGCAGAGTTAGGAATTTTAAGATCGAGTTCTCGGCAAATCTTGCTAAATAATCCGCGATCTTCTGCCAGCTCAATTGTTTCAAGGCTGGAGCCCAAAACCTTGAAGCCCGCCTTTTGCAACTTAGGTGCGAGATTAATGGGAGTTTGCCCACCCAATTGAGTAACAAAACCCACAGGTTTTGCATATCGCATTAACTCAGTTAAAGCTTCGACAGTTAAGGGCTCAAAGAAAAGTATGTCTGAAGTATCATAATCTGTCGAAACAGTTTCCGGATTGGAGTTGACCATGATTACCGGGTGCCCCATTTTCTGAAAGGCTTTTACTCCGCGGACGCAAGAGTAATCAAACTCAATCCCCTGTCCGATGCGATTCGGACCACTTCCAATGACAACTACAGGGTCTACAATTTTTGACTCAACACTTTTATTAAACCAATAAGAGGAGTAAAAATAAGGCGTTGATGATTCAAATTCACCAGCGCAAGTATCCACTTGCTGGTAGTAAGGATGAAGGTCGTGGAGATTCCGTAAATCACGAATTTCAATTTCAGACTTGCCAACTAAAGCGGCTAATCGCGCATCTGAAAAACCCATTCTTTTTGCTGACAACAACAACTCGCGATTTTGAGGTGAGAACTCGGTCTTAAACTTGTTTTCGAAATCAACAAGACTTGATATTTGCTCAAGAAACCACGGGTTTATTTGGGTTAACTGCTGAACCTCTGAAATCGTTTTTCCATCGCGAAAGGCCTGAAAGAGATGGTAAATCCTTTGGCTGTTTGGATAAGAAACTTTATCAATAGACAAGGTGACTTCGGGAACTCCCTGATCACTCTTCTCCATAGATCCAAGGGCTTTCATCAAAGACTCTTGAAGAGTGCGGCCGATCCCCATGACTTCACCAACGCTTTTCATTTGCGTATTCAAAGTGTCTTTCGAACCTGGAAATTTTTCGAAAGCAAAACGAGGGATTTTCGTCACAACATAATCTAGAGCCGGTTCATAACAAGACGGCGTACTCTTAGTGATATCATTACGAATCTCATCCAATCGGTACCCGATCGCCAATAATGCTGCAATCTTTGCAATCGGAAACCCTGTCGCTTTGCTGGCTAATGCAGAGGACCGACTGACCCGTGGGTTCATTTCAATGACGACGCGCTCTCCAGTTTCAGGATGGGTTGCAAACTGAATATTAGCACCTCCTGTTGCAAGCCCCACCTCATTAATTATCTTATAAGCCTCATCACGCATTGCCTGATATTCCCTATCACTCAGAGTTTGCTGTGGAGCAACCGTGATACTGTCGCCCGTATGGACTCCGCAGGGATCTAAGTTCTCAATCGTGCAGACCACGACAAAGGTTCCTGCGGCATCGCGCATAACCTCGAGTTCATACTCTTTCCAGCCCAGGATACTTTCTTCGACCAACACTTCGGAGGTCGGACTCTCGTGAAGAGCACTCACTAGCATGTTGTTATAGGCCTCCGGAGTATAAGCGATACCACCACCGCCGCCTCCCAAGGTGTAGTTAGGCCTTAAAATCAACGGAAACCCCAAGTCATCGGCAACCTGCTGACCTTGCTCGTAAGTGCGAACCATGTGGCTCTTGGGATACTTCGCCCCAATTTTGTCGAGAATACCCCTAAAAATTTCTCGATCCTCTGCTGCCCGTATCACCTCTGGTGTTGCTCCAAGCAAAGCCACCTTGTACTTTTCTAAAATCCCATGCTTATGAAGATCCAATGCCAGATTTAGCGCGGTTTGTCCGCCTAGAGTCGGAATAACTGCATCAGGTCTTTCTTTCGCAATAATCTTTTCGAGAAAATCCACTTTCAGGGGTTCAACATAAACTCTGGTGGCAATTTCAGGGTCCGTCATAATTGTCGCTGGATTTGAGTTGACGAGTATGACTTCTAACCCCTCAGCCATCAGCGCCTTGCACGCCTGAGTACCTGAGTAGTCAAACTCACAGGCTTGACCAATCACGATAGGTCCACTCCCAATGATAAGAACTCTTCTTATATCTGCTCGACGAGGCAAGGAGAACTCCTTTTTTTTTGCAGTTACAAACCTAACATTCCGTCATTTGTATAAATCATTTCTGGATTCACATGTTTGTACTGCTCGTACTTAAAACGCATTTTCATCAAACGCAACATCATGACCCCTGGATCTAAATCTGGATCTTTTTGGTGTCGCTTCACTTCATCTAAAATAAACTTCTTAGCTAAACCTGGGTGGAAGCAAAATCCCCGCGTAAATACATAAGTATCTTCATGAGGTAAAAGCCGAGCTTCAAATAGCTCTTCCTCATCAAACCCAAAAATCCATGGCGATGACTTTACAACCAATTTTTTATTTGCGAGTAAATCTTTAATATAAACATCGCTCCCTTTAGTCTTAACAAATTCGAACAAGGAGTGACGATGATTTTTGAGAGCTTCGAGCTGCTTAAGCTCCAGCTCAGAGAAACGCAGTTCGCGAACCAGGAGACATGCGCTCAGGGGCGTCTGTCGAAAGCCACTCAGCTCGCGAGAAAAAAAATACCAGTCGTAAAACTGCGACATTCTCAAATCGTAGGCCCCAGAGTTCTCATCAAGTGTAACTGAACTTTCAAAAAACTCTTTCTTCGCTCTTACTAACTCTCCTTTGAAGTCCTCTCCTGCAAAATGGCTCAGGATTTTCTCAATTAGTTTTTCATATTCGCTCATAAAACTTTCTCAATAAAAAACTTAAAAAGATTTAATGCCTCGTGTGGTCCAGGGCAGGCTTCGGGGTGATACTGAATACCTAAATATCGTTGGGATTCATTGTAAAATCCAGCCACCGTCCCATCATTCAAGTTGGTTTGAGTTACATGGACATCTTTTGGTAAGGTCTTAGGGTCAACAGCGTAACCATGGTTTTGACTAGTCACATATATTTGACCTAAAAGATCATCCTTTATTGGATGATTCGCACCTCTGTGGCCAAATTTAAGTTTGTAAGTTTTTGCCCCCAGAGCAAGAGATAATATCTGATGTCCCATACAAATTCCAAAAATCGGCTTCTTTCCAATCATTTCACGAATGGTCTCAGGTGCAACCTGGACATCTGCGGGGTCACCAGGGCCGTTCGTTAGCATCACGAAATCGGGATTTCCCGAAAGAACTTCACTCGATCCAGCTCTGCTAGGATAGATTATCAACTCAGAACAAAATCTTTGCAATTCCCGAAGAATATTTTCTTTGGCACCAAAATCCAAGACAGCCACTCTCGGGCCTCCGAGAAAGTTTCCTCTACGAACTTCTTTTTGTTTTCTCGACGTCAGATAGACCCAGTCTTTGTCTAACTTCTTTTTTTCGGCAATTAGGCCAGTCGCTTTTTTTTGAGCTTGAACGACGTCCTGCGCCTGTACCAAAGCTCCCCAGGGAGTTCCTCCAGAGCGCAGCCTCAAAACTAAATCTCTAGTGTCTAATTCAGTGACCATAGGAATTTGATGATCACTCAGTCGTTTTAACCAGGCTCGATCACGAGCTGAATCCTGAATTTGCAAAGCAACAAAACCCTCAATCCAAAGACGATTGGACTCCCAACAGGATTCGTCAGCTCCATAGTTCCCTTGCATAGGGGCGGTCATCACCACAATTTGCGAAAAGTAAGAAGGATCCGTGGCAATTTCTTCGTAGCCAGAATGAGATGTATTAAATACAACTTCTCCCGCTCGATCAATACCGCAATTCCATTTTCCAGAATATACCTCACCCGTTTCCAAAACCAAGAAAGCTTTGCTCATCTCACTTTCCTTTCGGCCAAAACTCGAGCCAGCAAGGCCTGACGAAGATATACGCCCCACCGAACTTGATCAAGTATCTTACAACGAGCGTCTTGATTGACATCCGCATTCAACTCCACTCCATAATTGACTGGACCGGGGTGAAGCAACAAGCCATCAGCTCCCCACGATTTCAATTTTTGCAAACTAAGTCCGTAATTTTCACTATAAGACTCTAGCGAGTACTTCTGCCCATGTCTTTCGTGCTGCACCCGAAGAGCCATGATTGAAGTCGCCCACTCTAGACCACTTTTTAAATTCAAAAAGTGTCGGCCCGAGTACTCCGAAGGTAAAAACTCTTTGGGAGCACAAATCCCAATTTCATAGCCAAGAATCTTTGCCAACTCAAAGTGTGAATTTACAACTCTGCTGTGCTTAACATCACCTATAACAAGCAGCTTTTCATTAGCCAAGTTGCGACCGCTCGCCTTGATAGTCAAAGCATCTAACAGAGCTTGAGTCGGGTGACTCCTGCTACCCCAACCTGCATTTAAAATGGGTATTTTAATTTTTGACTGTAGCCCTATTAAATCAATGGCGTCGCTACACCTTAGGATCAAAACTTCAGGCTCCATTGCTGCTATATTCTGAACCGTGTCCTCAATGCTTTCACCCTTTTCGAGACTCGTTCCAAGGGCCCCTTCGAGTAGTAACGGATGAAGACCTACTCGAGCAACAGCGGTCTCAAAACTAAATCGTGTCCGCGTGCTAGGTTCAAAAAAAAGCAGCGCTGCCGTTCGCGAAAGGGACTTGGTTGCTTCGATACTTTTTGATAATTCAACGGCCGAAGAAAAAAGGGCCTCTATTTGCAAATTATTAGAACTAGAAATATCAATTAGAGAGGCAGAAGGATGAGGCATCAATTCGAAACGTTAACTGTCCCAAGAGTAAAGGTCAATCATCACAAGGCTAATGCACGCCAGAAAACACACGATCCCACCTCACTGCTGGAAAGCGGTCCCCGGCCCATCGCTTTTGCCAATCCAGAGAAAGCCAAATGAAAAGAACTTTGCCATAAATTTGCCCAATTGGAACAGCGCCCCAGTACCTGGAGTCATCGCTCGCGTCACGATTATCTCCCAAAAGGAAAACCTCCCCCGGAGGCACGATCAAGGGGCCAAAATTTTGTAATTCGCGGTTTTTCTTAAAAATTACGCGCCGAGTACTCGCAAGATCTCTCTCAATGTAAACATCAAAAGCCTCTGGATTCGGGTTTTCCGTACTTGGAGTAGACAAATCAAGCTCGTAGTCAAGAGCCATGTCGTTGATAACCAAACTGCCACCGGAGATTTCAATCTTATCACCGGGAAGTCCGACAACCCTCTTTACGTAGCTTGTTTTAGGTTGGCTAGAATAGGAAAATACCACGAGGTCTCCCCTTGCGGGAGGATGGCTCTGCTTAAAACCGTAGGCCAGCCGATATGAAAAAATAAAGTCGCCAGCCTTCAACGTTGGCTGCATGGAGCCCGTTGGAACCTTGTACGCTGTGATAACAAAGCTTCTGACAAAAAGAGCCAGTGAAATCGAAATTAAAATTGTGACAAAATAGTCTTTCCACTGGTTGTTCAGCATTTTTCTATTGTACTGATTTAAAGAGTCTTTTCCAGCGAATTTCTAGAGGGTCACAAAGATAGGATACTGAAGTCAGCGTATTTTCGCAGCTCAGCCAAATCACCGAAGCAGGTCCAACCAAATATTTCTCAGGAACTGTTCCCCAGACTCGCCCATCGCTGGACTGATCGCGATTGTCACCCATAAAAAAATAGTGCCCGGGTGGAACTTTTACTAATTGATGAGTGTCAATTGAGTTTGGCAAATCATAAAATCGAACCGTGTGAGTCTCTCTACCGCTATTTTCAATAAAATATTTGAAAGTATCGTCTAACTTATCAAACTCATTCGGGATACTTTTTAAAGTCCATTCTTTGCCATTGACAAAAATTTGACCATTTCCCTTGATACTCACCTCGTCCCCCGGAAGACCAATCAGCCGTTTGATATAAAAAATATCGGGATTTTCTGGAAATTTAAAGACGACAATTTCTCCGGCTTGAGGACGGCGCCAGCGAACAATCCAATGATCTGAGAATGGAACCTTTATACCAAGAGAATACTTCTTAACAAGTATATGATCATGAACAAGCAGGTTCGGAATCATGCTGCCAGAGGGAATTACAAAAGGCTCGACTAACAACCAACGAATAAAAAAAACGATGAAAATGGGTAGAAGAAAAGTCCCAATCGCTTGTGACCAAGTTCCCTTAAGACTTTTCTGACTCATCAATTCACCTGATGAAAAAAGCGACCCCAGCGAATAGTCAGAGGATTGCAAAGTACCGGAATCCCAGGAACTGTATCTTCACAGCTAAGCCACACAAACATAGCGCGACCCAAAATATTCTGCTCGGGTAGGAATTTCCATATTCGGCTATCTGCTGAGTTATTCCGATTATCACCCATAACAAAAAGATTGCCTTCGGGTACCGTTACAGGACCATAGGTTTCATATACATCGCCGCGGCGAAGCAATATACTATGCTCTTTCCCCTCAAGGTCCTCGGTGAAATGAACATAGTTATCTTTGCTATCGCTAAAGTTTCCATCCCGCTGAAAATCTTCATCTCTGAGCCACTTAAAATCATCTGCGCTAATGGGAACTTTTTTCTCCATTGGTTTGTCATTGATAAAAAGAGTCCCGTTCTCATAATAAATCTTGTCGCCGGCGAGCCCAACGACCCTTTTAATAAAAAAGGTGCTCATATCCTTCGGATACTTAAAGACGATCACCTCGCCCCGCTTCGGTTCGTTTAACTTAATCAACCACTTCTCGCTAAAGGGCACTCTCATTCCATAGACAAGTTTGTTCACAAAAATATGATCATGGATCAATAACGATGGCAGCATACTCCCAGAGGGAATTACATAAGCCTCAATAAACCCCCAACGAATAAAAAGGGCTATAAAAACCGCCAAAAATAGCGAGCCCCACCCATCTGTCCAAAAATGTTTAGTACGAAAATCCCAGCTATTTATTTTTTCGCTCATACACTAGTCTTCCACCTTAAGGATTGCCAAAAACGCTTCTTGAGGCACATCGACAGTTCCAATCTGCTTCATTCTTCGCTTGCCTTCTTTTTGTTTCTCAAGAAGTTTACGTTTACGGGATATGTCACCACCATAACACTTTGCCGTCACGTCTTTTCTGAGTGCACCTAAAGTCTCGCGCGCAACGATCTTTGAGCCAATAGCTGCCTGGATTGCCACCTGATACTGTTGACGCGGAATAAGTTCTTTCATTTTTTCAGTCAAAGAACGTCCACGATTAATTGATTTCGACCGGTGCACAATCAAAGACAAAGCATCTATAGGTTCGCCATTAATTAAAATATCCATTTTAACAAGGTCGGCTTCTTCAAAATCCAAGAATTCATACTCCAAAGAAGCATATCCTTTAGAAATAGACTTCAAACGATCATAAAAATCCATAACCATTTCATTCATTGGTAACTTGTACTCAATAATGACTTTAGTTTCGTTAACATAGTCCATTCTCTGCTGAATTCCTCTTTTATCTTCGCAGAGCTTAAGAATTCCCCCGATATAGTCGGTTGGCGTATGAATCGTAACTTTAACAAAAGGCTCTTCAAATTTTTCAATAGCTGTTTCGGCTGGCATTTGTGACGGATTCTCAAGCATCAAAGTCGTACCGTCCGTTTTAGTGATGCGATATACAACCGTTGGTGCAGTCGTAATCAAATCTAAATTGAACTCACGCTCCAAACGCTCTTGCACGATTTCCATATGCAAAAGTCCCAAAAAACCACAGCGATAACCAAAGCCCAAGGCCATTGATTTTTCTACTTCAAAGGTCAAAGACGAATCATTCAAGCACAACTTATCAAGAGCATCACGCAAGCTTTCATACTCGGAGGCAACGATCGGAAAAATACCTGCAAAAACCATAGGTTTAATTTTTTGAAACCCCGGAAGCGGCTCCGTCGCTGGATGTTTGGCTGCCGTGACTGTGTCGCCCACTTTTACATCACGGATGTCTTTGATACCGCAAATAATGAATCCCACTTCTCCAGCGTCAAGAACATCTAATAACTCAGGAAATGGAGTGTACTTGCCCATTCGCAATACTTCGTAGTCACGATCTGTGGCCATAAACTTGATTTTATCGCCTTTTTTTATTGAGCCATCCATCATCCTAACCAAAACAACAACCCCTTGGTAAGCATCGAACCAAGAGTCGAATATTAATCCTCGAGGTGTTTTGCTTCGATCAGCCTCGGGTGGCGGGACCTTTTCAATGATAGCTTCTAAAATTTCAGTAATGCCAATCTTCTCTTTTGCTGAGGCGTGAATGATTCCTGTACAATCAAGACCGACAGTATCTTCGATCTGTTTTTTAACGCCCTCGGGGTCCGCCGACGGCAAGTCGATCTTATTAAGGACCGGAATAATCTCGAGATCATTCTCAATAGCCAAGTAAACGTTGGCTAACGTCTGCGCCTCAACTCCCTGTGCTGCATCCACGACAAGTATAGCGCCTTCGCAAGCAGCTAACGAACGCGACACTTCGTATGAGAAGTCCACATGCCCCGGGGTGTCAATTAAATTGATTTGGTAGGTATTACCGTCTTTGGACTTAAACTTTAAACAAACTGTCTGAGCTTTAATCGTAATTCCACGCTCACGCTCAAGCTCCATATTATCAAGAAATTGATCCTTCTTTTCTCGATCAGACAGAGCCCCTGTTGCCTGCAAAAGTCCATCCGCAAGGGTGGACTTTCCGTGGTCAATATGGGCGATAATTGAGAAGTTTCGAATAAATTTAGGATCCATTCCGCCACTCTTCTACACCCATCCAGGGCTATGTTAGACTCTTAACGACATCTTTAAGTTGGTCAATTTTATTTAATTTCTCCCAAGTAAAGCCGGCGTCGTCACGGCCAAAGTGACCATATGATGATGTTGCTCCATAAATCGGACGCAGGAGATCAAATTCTTTAGTTATTCTTGCGGGGCGCAGATCCCAAATTTTACAGACAGCCTTCTCAAGTATTTCCGTACCGACCTTGCTTGTTCCGTAATCATTCACTGTGATGCTGACCGGCTCGGCAACTCCGATTGCGTAGGCCACTTGCAATAGGCACTTATCGGCCAAGCCCGCAGCTACAATATTTTTAGCAATGTGTCGAGCCGCATAGGCCGCTGACCGATCCACCTTTGATGGATCCTTTCCGGAGAAGGCACCGCCACCATGAGCTCCATGCCCGCCATAGGTATCAACAATGATTTTGCGACCAGTTAAGCCCGCATCGCCCATAGGGCCCCCAGTTACAAATCTCCCCGTCGGGTTGATATGAAACTTCGTATTTTTATCGATCCATTTTCCTGGGATTTGCTTTTTTATCAGGTCCTCTAGGATAAAATCACGAATGGTATCATTATTCACATCCTCTGAATGCTGAGTCGAAATTACGATAGTATCAATCCTCTTTGCAATCCCATCCTCGTATTGCACAGTCACTTGTGACTTCGCATCGGGTCGCAACCATTTCACTTTATTAGCTTTTCTTAATGCCGCGAGCTCACGCACAAGCTTGTGTGACATTGCAATTGAAAGCGGCATTAACTCTGGAGTCTCATTGACAGCATAGCCAAACATGAGCCCCTGATCTCCTGCTCCCTGATCATCACTAAGTGTCTCTTTGACTCCCATTGAAATATCCGGGCTTTGTTGCCCAACTGCCGCCATCACGCCACACGTCTTGTAGTCAAATCCCTTATCGGTGTCGTCGTACCCAATTCGTTTAATAACGTCTCTAGCAACTTCGGCAAAGTTCACCTTGGCTGAGGTAGTAATTTCACCCGCAATCATTACCAAACCAGTTGTAAGCAAGGTTTCGCAGGCAACCCGTCCTTTGGGATCCTGACTTAGTATTGCATCCAAAATGCCATCGCTAATTTGGTCTGCCATTTTATCGGGGTGCCCTTCAGATACGGATTCGCTAGTAAAAAGATAATTTTTCAAAACGTTATTCCTCGCCCTTATGTAAGACTGCAAACTAACGCAAACGTTTTGAAGGGTCAATAAAAAGCCCCCGGCTTTTTGACCGAGGGCCATTGCTAATTAATCCACAATCAAGACTCTTAAGAGGCTTTCTTGCCACCCTTTGCTTCGAATTCTAGGCGGCTGTTCAGTTGGTCAATCTTAGCCTCACGACTTAATTCAGGCTTTTTGTGATACTGCATAATTTTACGAGTCTTTAAAAACTGCTTCTCAAGCTTTTCCACCACTAAATCCACAGCTGTATATGCGTCCATACTGTAGGAGGTCGCCTTGAAATACTTTTCACGAGTGTTGACAGTCACCTCAATACAAAATTCATTCTTGGTTTTGCTGTAATAAACATTTCCGTA
Organism: Pseudobdellovibrionaceae bacterium; assembly: GCA_016719575.1. Classification (GTDB taxonomy): domain Bacteria; phylum Bdellovibrionota; class Bdellovibrionia; order Bdellovibrionales; family Bdellovibrionaceae; genus JACMRP01. Next base: position 863,270 of record JADJYV010000013.1, read on the forward strand.
TCCCTCTTTAAGCAGAAATTTTCCAATTTCATCCATTTTCTCTTCAGTGTACTTGAGCAACGCATCTGAGTGATCAAGGTGCTTAAAGGTGTAGTTAAGTTTCATGTCTTTTCCTCCGTCAAAGTGGGCCTACCAAGACTATAGTCTTGATCTCTTATCGGCCATTTTCTGCGAAAAATAAGGATCCTCACAAATTTTAACTAGTGCTTATCTATGATGCTACGCCTCCTGTCATGAGATGAGATCCCCTTGGCGAGTTTTTCTCACTTTAGGACAGAGGTCCCGTGTAAAATGGTTAGAAAAAGCAAGCGATCGCTTGGAGTTAATTTGAAGGATATTTAAAACGTTTTTAAGAGAGCGCTTTACCCTGACTAAATAGGGAAACGACCTTTGCTGAGGGGGCGTTTTAATCAATTCCCAATAGCTGTCCACGAGAAGTCTCCTAGTGTAGTATCGCCCTCGTTGGCGATGCCACAACTTGCCGCCACTGGGGAGCCACCACCATAAAAAGTAAAACCCGTGGTCGTCACATTAGCCACGGCAGTGCCTACCGTATCTGTAGCCCCTCCCGCACAGGGGGCGCCACTGCCAGTAACCTTGAGGATCCCAATCAATACTCTTGGTGGAGAATTAAATGCTTCTGAAAAAACCACATTCTTCCGCCAGGAGTTTGTGCAAACGCCTTGAATGGGAATCACCCCTGGACAAATCCAATCAAGATCTGTGCTCAACATCGTACCTTCCAGTATTTTCGAAACGCCAGAAGACCCCAGACAGGAGTCGATTCTTTTGGCATTGAGTGGATCTGCTGCCGTTGTTTTTATTATTTGTTGGACTTGCACGGGCTTCGCGGCAAAGACCAATGAGCTCGCGTCAAAACTGACATCAAAAACCCCTTTGTACTCGTTGGGATTTCCTGTGGCATAGATGTTCTTAAAGCTCACAGAAGCTACAAAAATTCCGTTCAAACTGGTTGGAAGACGCTGGCCCGCCTTTGCTATAACCGCAGAGGTATCATCAATCCCTTGATAAATCGCATCATCTTTGAGAGCAATAACAGTCGGGCTTGGCGAGCTTTCGCTTGTAGCCATCGAAACATCAATCACTTTGTCCTTAACCTGCCAGGTGCAAACATTTATTTTTGCAAGCTGTTGTTGCATAATAGCTTTCAGATCAATCATCTCTTGTTTCTGGCTAAAATAACGGATGGACTTTTGCTGGCTAGAGAACATTGAGGCCATTGCCATAGCAATCATACTGACAAGCCCCAAGGCGACTAGAACCTCTATAAGGCCCATCCCAGCATTGCTATGCGAAACCTTCAAGTTCATTTCAAACCTCTTTAAAAGAACTTTTTACGTTGGCTTGATGGCAGTATGCGCAGAACATCTCGATATTTTGCCACTGTTCTGCGTGCTATTTGAATCCCCTCAACCTTAAGAAGGTCGACGATTTTTTGATCTGAAAGCGGATTTTTAGGATCTTCTTTACTCACCAAGTCCTTGATTTTCAACTTCACGGACTCACTGGCCATATCTCCCTCTGAGGAGTTGATACCGGAATTAAAGAAATATTTAAGCTCGTAAATACCTTGAGGAGTGTGAACATACTTCGATGTTGTCACCCGACTAACTGTTGACTCATGCATCCCAATGTCGTTTGCAATATCTCGCAAAATCATAGGTTTCAAATAAGCCGCACCCTTTTCAAAAAACTCCCGTTGGTGCTTCACTATACTCTCTGCAACTTTGTAGATCGTGCGTTGTCGCTGATGAATCGACTTGATAAGCCAAACGGCGGAACGAAGTTTTTCTTGAATATAATTCTGAGTTTTATCTTCAGTCTTGCCACCTTTTTGCAGCATATTTTTATAAAAATTGGAGATTTTTAGACGTGGCAATCCATCTTCGTTTAATGAAACTACGAAATCATCTCCCACCTTGTAAACGTAGACATCGGGTGTTACATATTGAGTTTCATTGCTGACAAATGCACGACCGGGCTTTGGGTCCATCGAGTAAATGATTTTACACATTTCTACGACTTCTTCGAGCTCATACCCCATCGCCTTGGCGATAGCATCGTAATTCTTCTTTTCAAGATCTTTAAGATGGTTTGATATTAACCGCACTAGATCCTGGGTGTCTTCTTCGAGGTGCTTTGCTTGGATTAAAAGACACTCTTTTAAGTCTCGCGCACCAACACCAGGAGGATCAAATTCATGAATAAGACTAAGAGTATCCTCTAGATCCTCAAGTGGAATTTTTTCTTCTGCCGCAATTTGCTCTAGAGGAGTCTTGATATAACCATCATCATCGATATAGTTGAGCAAAAGGTCAGCCACCTTCTCTTCGTACTCACTAAAACCATTCATTTTTACTTGCCAGTAAAGGTGATCATGCAATGTCTGGGAAGCGGAAATTGCATTTTCATAATTCATGATCTCTTCACTGCCGGCCATACCAGACTGCGGTGGCTTTTGATTTTGCTCAAAATAGCTTTCCCACTCAAACTCGTCCTGTTTTTGTGGGTCCTGAGTGTTGGTAGCAACAACTTCGCCCGTACCGCCATCAATTTCAGCAGCAACTTCTTTAGTTCGCTTTAGGTCTTCTTCTTTTAAAACTTCGGCCTCTTCTAGAATTGGATTTTCTTCGAGCTCGGAGCGAACAGCAGATTCAAGCTCCAAACGTGACATCTGTAGCAGTTTGATTGCCTGCTGCAGCTGCGGTGTTATCACCAGAGATTGGCTTAAATTCATCGTTTGGCGAAGAGCCACAATATTCTCCTAAAGCCTAAAGTTTTCGCCCAAGTAAAACCTGCGAGCGATCTCAGAGTTGGCAATTTCATCGGTACTTCCGCTGACCTGTATTTTGCCATCCTTCAGTATATAAGCATAATCGCAAATGCCGAGAGTCTCACGCACGTTGTGATCAGTAATCAAAACTCCTATACCTTTGGCCTTAAGGTCCCGAATAATATTCTGAATATCAGCGACAGCAATCGGATCAATCCCGGCAAAAGGCTCATCCAAAAGCAAAAACTTGGGGGATCCCGCCAATGCCCGAGCAATTTCGACTCGTCGCCGCTCCCCCCCCGAAAGAGAGTAGCCGAAACTGTCCCTAATATGGGTAATACGAAAGTCAGAAAGCAAAGCCTCGAGTTTTTCAGAACGCTGAGGTCCACTATAGCCGTGGGCCTCAAGAGCGACAATGAGGTTGTCCGTCACCGTGAGCTTTCTAAAAATACTTGGTTCTTGCGCTAAGTAACTAAGCCCCACCCTGGCCCGCTTATACATTGGTTCCCCGGTGATTTTTTGCTCATCGAGCTCAATTTCACCGGAATCGGGCTTGACCAAACCAACGACCATATAAAACGAGGTTGTTTTTCCGGCGCCATTTGGCCCAAGCAGGCCTACGACTTGTCCCGATTCAATCGAAAATGAAACACCAGCAACGACCTGTCTTTTTTTAAAAGACTTCAAAATGTCTTTTATTTGCAAATAACTCATTCTTTTTTTTCCATTTTTGCCTGAACCTTATCTACTCTAACCCTTTTTCCGCCATCAAGAAAGACGATTTCTTCGCCCGTAAGTTCGTCACTATTCTGAATAAGTTTGGGTTTGCCTCGAAATGTAAAAATATTCTTGAGAAGGTTCAGATTGACGTTTTCGGCAGTCGCTAACTTGTCCGAATCGCTGACCTTCACTCCACCCTCCATCTGAACATAATTAATCAAAGCCGAATTTCCTTTGTATTGAAAAATCGCAACGGGCCCCTGAAACCGAAGGCGTGCATAGGTCATATCAACATTTTCTATGAATTTAGCCTGTCTAGATTTACCTGAAAACTCTGCTTTCTCGCTTTGAATGTAAAAATTCTTATTGTCTTTAAATTTTTTTGAGCCATGAACATTTTTATTGATAACCATTTTATTATCGTCAACGAAAACCTCCATGTTACTTCCATCAAGGACAAAGCCCTCACCCATTTCATCCGCAGGCCCCTGCATTGTAGCCCTCTCGGGGCTTTTTATTTGACGCAACTTCGAAATATAAAATATCGACTGAGTCTTAAAGGTATAACCATTTTCGGAGCGAGTAACGACATTGCCTTTAATTTTAAGGTCCTTTGTTTTTCCATCGATGGATCCCAAATCGCCTGTTACTGTAAAAGATAATTTTTCGTTATTATAGAACAGAACCCTGACGTTTTTGAGCTCCCAAGCGCCCTTGCCAAGATACCCCTCGGCCACTTCAGAAAAAAGCTCCCAATCACGGCGCCCTTGCTGCGTCTCTACAAGATGAAGGCCTCTCATTTTTTGTTCTGGCTGCGACGAGTTTTCAGCGAGAATTTCTTTTGAAGGAACTTCGACTTTGTGATCCAACTTGTTCGGAAAAATAACCAAGACTTCTATAAATAGAAAAACCAGTAACGAAATATAAATAATGTTTTTAAGGTTTTTCATTTCTATAGGCACCAGCAGGTTTCAACTCAGACGTGCCAAAGAACCTTGGGCGGATTTTGAATCCGCTCAAATCCCTTTTTACTAAGGAGTTGTCTCGTTTGCACGCTTCATTACGGCAAAGTTAATCTCGCCTGCACCAGCCTCGACCACTGTAAACATGACTTTTTTGACCGTCAAGAAATCTAGGTCTTTGTCCGACTGAATGGTGATTTTTCTCCACTCATTTGGATCTTTCTCTTCTTGACCGCGGGCGCTATTAACTACTTCTTGAATTTTATTTTTAAGACCCATCTCATGTTCGGCCTTTTTCTTTTCAAGACCAGCCTTTAGAACGTCGTAAAGATTCTTTATCATCCATTCTGGATTATTCTTCACCTCGTCAAAGGTTGCGACCGGAGTTTTGTCCACGAGTACTTCTTTGTTAGAAATCGTGACAACATATGCAGGCTTCAACTCTTTGACCATCGTCGCCTTGGGCAAAGTGACTTCTTTTGGTATATAGAGAATTTCACCAGTAGAGTTGTAGTTTTGCAAAAGAAAGATAACCAAAACAGTGAACATGTCCACCATAGCAGTTAGTGACAGAATCGCCGTCACGCCCCGTTTTATCTTTCGCTTGTTGAGTATGTTATGATATCGGTGTCTTTCACCGGGTCTATAAATCGCCATATTATTGAGGCGCTCCCGTCGCCACTGAGATCGCTGGGAAGCCAGACTGAAGACAGTCATCCATTCCACGAATGAGTTTTTCGTATGCCAAGTCGTCAGACATCGTCACCACCACATCCGTTTTTTCTGGATAAAGCTGTTTTACTCTTTGTAACTGGGCCATCAATCCCGGGTCATCAAACTCACCATCTTTGAGCACTGGCAAAGAAATCACTTGCTTTCCAACCGTCAGAATGTATCCGGCCGCTTTAATATCAATCTTCAGAACGACATCTGACTTTGGTGGAGGCTTGGGCTTTTGATCATCCAATTGCTTTCCATAGAGAGAGCTTCCGATTTGCATCATATTAACTTGATTCCAAACAGCGGTGAGCAGCAAGAATGTGATAAGTACGGACATTAAGTCGATCACCGGAACGAGATTCAACTCCACGTTCCTAGCTCGTCCCCTTTTGCCGCCCTCTTCTATGTGTGCCATGACTATTCCCCAACTATTTCTTTAATCTTTAATTTTATCTCGGTTCGATACAACAAGGTTCAAAAGACTCATGCTGGTTTCAACGACTTCGTTTTCTGTTTTTTGAATTTGATGTTGAAACACTCCATAAGAAATAATCGATATCAGAGCAACACCAAGACCAAACGCCGTACAATTCAAGGCATGCGAAATACCTTCTGAAAGTTTTTGTGCTTTTGTTGCGGGGTCCGCAGCTGACACCGCTCTGAATGAACTAATCATACCGATAATGGTCCCAAGTAGACCCGCCAATACCGAGATATTACCGAAAACGGCCAAGAAAGAGGTCCAACCCTCTACTTTTGGCATTTCGCGCATGACTGCCGCATCCATCGCAACTTGAATTTCTTCATCTGGTCTTTTGTTCATAGCTTGAACCAATCCTGCCTTTACCGTATTCGTCAAAGGAGCCGGCCGAACATCGCAGTATGATATCGCCTGGCGAAGATCGCCACTGACGACCATGCGAAACACCTGGTCCGTGAACTCTTTCTTGTCCACAGCATAGGCCTTCATTTTCATCATTCGCTCTACAATCAAGAAGACTGCGATGATGCCAATCAAGGCAATAACGTACATTACGAATCCACCTTCGACAAAGGCTCGCTGTACAAAATTCATATTCTCAGTTGCAGACATCGCCTGCATTGCCGCAGCTGTCGCTGCATCCATTGGGGTAGCTGTAGGGTTCACGACTTTTCCTCCTTAAAGAATTACCATTTTCAAATTAATTATCTGCTCTAAAGTAAAACGGATAGTTCACCTCGGCCACTGTACCAGCAGGTGGCTCTGGGAATCTCCATGTTGCCAAACGATCTCTTACACAATTTTCAACTGCGCGATTACCCAAAGTTGAACTCTTCACTTTCGCATTCAGTGCTCGGCCATGGTCAGCAATTGTCCACTCGATAACTACCTTACCCTCAAGCTTCTGAGTTTTATTAATTTTATTTAATTCTCTCTCATAACAGCCGCGAATTTCGCGAAGGCCCGCACGAATTACGCGCCGAACAGCCTCTCTATCAATGCTTCCGACGAAGTCCTCTTCTGCACCGCCTGGTTCAATCGCGACAGAGTTCTTATCCCCGAGTCCGTCACCGCCGCCGTAACCAGTTCCACGACCCTTGGTGCCAATTCCTGCAATACCTTGTGTCGCTGTTCCTTTTCCACCGGCACCGACATCTTTGAATTTTCCTCCAATGTCATCACCGGCACGATCTTGATTAAAGCCAGCAGCACCCGTGGCTTTTTCGGCCATTCCTAGAATATCGCCTTGCCCCTGGTAGGCTTTGTCGAGGTTTTTTCTCATGCCTCCAGTACCCAACGCAGAGAAGAGTCCCATTTTAGAAACGTCTTTACTCTGCGCATTCGCTCCAGCAGTCTCGCCCTGCTTAATTGCCCCGCCTTTTTTAACAGTCGATGTAAACTTCTTCGGTTTGTCCTGTGAGTCTGGCTTTGGCGCGACTTCCGAAGCTTGACCTGCTTTCGAATTTTGAGACTTCTGCGCAGGAGTCGGGGTCTTTGCTTTAGACACGGTCTCTTTCTGCAAATCAGCCACCTTCACTTTTTGGGGAGTCGGTGTAGGCTTCGGTGGTGCCGGAGTCGGAGTGGTCTCTGGTTTTTCTTGGACAATTTTTTGAGAAGGGATAGGAGTTGGCTTCGGTTTATTAAACACTACTTGAGCAACTATTTCCTCCTTCTTTTCTTCTTCTTGCATATTTGGAGATGTTGCTGAAATATACAGCGCAAGCAGTGCAACCAATATCAAAGATGTCACCAAGCCAGTCAGTTCTGAGCTACTTAGCAACCAGGGCGGAATCGGAACAAGGGGCGGCTGCGGAACAAATCGAACGTATAATTGCAAATTGCTCTTCGGCAAACCTATAAAATACAACTCGTTTTGATCCAGCTTGATAGTGAGTGAATTTCCCGAGCGCTGGGCTTTTCCAGATCGCAATAAATCATCCACTGATTTGCGACCATTTTCGGTGATAAGCTCAACTGTCATTTCAGAGGTGATAGCTATTCGCGTCTCTGGTCCTACCTCTACAAGCGGCCATCCTATTGGACAAAGGCCTTCTGGCATGTTGATGTCATATTTTTCGCCTGGCCCGAGACGAATAATCCCAGGTGTACGATAATGATACGTGGTAATCACACGCTCTTTCCAGCTCACCAGAACTTCAACAACAGTCCCTTTGCCTGGACGAAGATGATCACGAAGATCCCGAACTTCACTATTTGGGGCAAAGGTTTTTTTCGACTTTTCTTTCGACGAGGTCGAAGGCTTGGTCGAACTAAGAGTTTCCGCTTTTGCAGTCGGAGCGACCGGTGCAGATGCAATTTTTGGCTTTGCCTCATTTATCTTTGGCTCAGAAAAAACCGGCGGCTCAGTCGAACTAGGTGTCGTAGCAACTGACGAAGGAATCGAAGTCGGTATTCCAGTAGGCTTAGGCACTCCAACAAAAAAATTAATTCTGAAAGGTCCTACTCCGATCTCATCACCCGAACTCAAGGCCTCATCCAATACTGACTGCCCATTCTTAAAAGTTCCAGTTGATGATCCCATATCGCAGATGTAATAACCGGAGTCTCGGTGCTCGATCAAACAATGAATTGCAGATACCTCTTCGGCATCTAGATCTAAACCAACATCAGCCTTATGCCCGATAACAATTTGATCTTGTTCAAATTGTTTTACTTCGACCAACTGATTTCCTTTAAAAACTCTTAGAATTACAGGAGATTTCAAGTGCCACCCCGGATGCGCTGAATGTCTTCGGAAGTTTTTCTCATTTCAGGTTTGAAATTCTCTCTCAATTTGATTAACCGCTTGTAGTTAAAATTCTTTTTCTGAAAGAGGTAGAACAGCTCCGGCTTTTGAGTTGATCCCTCAACCAATTCGTCTTCAAAGTTAAGTTTTTGAGTTCGTGTCGATTTCGCCTTCGGCCGTGCTGCACTGGCAGAGGGGGCTGGCGCAGGCGCCGCTTCTTCTTGAGCAAACGATTCGGAGGTACCGACGAAGATAACAACACAGAATGTGATCAATGACAGTAACAGACATTTCATGATCTTCTATCCCCCTTTTTCTATTTTAAACCAGCTTTTGCCTTGTTTTCCAAAGCAATAATGCGATTACGGGACTCCGAAGGTGGTCCAACAAACTTTAGTCTGCTCAAAACATCCACACCCTCTTTGAACTTATTCAAGTGATCAATCAAAAGAATAGCATAGTTCAATAAAATCTCACGATTGTTATTTTGTTCTTTCATTGCTACTTGAAAAACTGAAGCCGCTTCGTCATATCTTTGAACAGCTGTCAAAGAGATCGCATAGTTGTTTAATGTTTTTGCATCCCGAACACCGTGGTTATAGGCAACACTTAGAGCGGATGCTGCCTTGACGTAGTCTCTCTCTGCGACATAGATAGATCCTGCATTAGCAGCAGACACTCCATCATTTGCATTAATATCAAGGGCGCGGTGAAATGACTTAATGGCGTCTCGTCTTTCGTTATTCGCAAGATAGATGAGTCCCATGTTGCTATAAACCTCGCCCGCATTTGGATTTGCGACTAAGGCCTTGTTTAAAAGATACTTAGCTGCATCGACCTTTCCTTTCTTGAAGTAATACATGGCCATCGCATTCAGAGCACGAACGTCGTTTGGATTTTGAACTAAAAGCTGGCCCGAAACCCGAAAAATCTGTTCGTCGTTTTGACTTTTGATTGCATCGACCAAAGCCCCTTGGGAAGTTGGAGGAATGGCCTGCGACGCTGGAATCGCTGGCTTGGCGTTTGCTGACTGCGCAAACCCTGAAGAGGCTTGGCCTGTCGTATTCTCGACTCCGCCCATATCAAAACTTGAATTTGATGATCCAGTACCTGAAGGAGTTGTCGGGCTATATCCAGAGTCGTCCCCACTCCCAGTCGATTTATCCAATGACCCACACCCCGTAAGGAAACCAAATAAGACTGAAATTGAAATGATCTTTTTCATCATGGTGCCATCCAATTAATAATTCTAACGTCCGAAGCCTGTTCGCCATTATTGTAGTAGGTCCCAGGAGAAAGTTTCGAGAATTGGTCCATCGCAACACGATAGCCTTCATTATAAACCTCAAGCTCCCAACCTCGATCCACTGCCAATTTGAAACTCTCTTTAGCTTTACTCAAAAATGGAGAAGCCAGTTGTTCCACTCCTGCTTTATACTGCTTTGTCTCTTCAGCATTTAGCCCCCCAGGCACCGGCGTATTCATAATGCTCTCGTACATATTTAAATTCGCTTCGCCTAATACAGATAGAGAACTAACGATTTCTTCTGCGCTGTCATACTTGATTACCTGGGCTAACTCCGAATTCGTTTTTGTAAGCGCCGCGATTTTCTTGTCTAATGTTTCCTTTTGTCTCTTGGGGTTCGCAGAAATTCTAATTCCCTTAAATTCGTTAAAAGTCTTCATGCTTTCATCAAACTTGAGCTTGGCAGCGTATTTCGCTCCCTCTTTTTTTTCTCCGCCAAGCCGACGCTGAACTGCAATTGTCTTTTTCGCCCAGGCTTCGCTTTCGGATATCTGACGTTTCTTCCGATGCAACTCTGAAATCCAGTAATAGGATTCTATTACCTTTTCATTATTATTAGCACCCGAATCTAAGTATTCTTTGTACTTATCGATCGCCAAGCTCACGTGATTTTCTTTACGGTGGAGTGTTGCAACCGAATACAGGGCCTCACTCGTTTCACTTCGTTTTTTGGCCATTTTAATAAATTCTTCATAAGATCGAATGGCCTGATCCGGTCGACCCAAAGCTTCATTTAAGACCGCCGTATTATAGATATAGTTTTTGGCCAAAGGATCTTTTGGATTATCTGCTGCGGCTAATTTAAACAAGCGAGCCGCCTCTTCAAACTGTCCAGTATCTTGATATAGCTTGGCCAAAAGACGCCGTGCTTTCGGTTTATTGGCTTCTGCTTTGGGATCCCTGGATTGAAGCAGCTGATTATACATCAAAATGGCTGCCCCAATCATTCCCGCTCTTTCATAGTTAACACCGGCATTAAATATCGCAGTGGATGCCAACTCAGAGTTCGAATTTGATTTAGAAAACTTTTCGTAAGACTGTGCGGATTCGGCAAACTTCTTTTCGCCCTCAAGATCTTGACCCTTTTTAAAATTGGCTTTTTCCATGACATTTTTGATATCTTTACCTACTTGCGAAGTCGCAATAGATGGCACCGCAAGAAGCTCTGCCGCTGCCTTTTCTAAACCTACATAGTCTTTTCGCATGTTAAACATATCTAACAAAAGGTTAGCCGAATATTCAGCATATTTAGTCTTAGGGTAGGTCTGAATAATTTCTCTGAATATTTTTGTCGCATCTTCAAATTGATTATGCATATAGTATAATCGTCCGACCCGGAATTTGATCTCGGCTCCTTTTTCTGATTTAGGAAACTTTGAGATATACCACAAGCTGGCTTTAACAAATCTCTCAACCTTTGGGTCGAGTGGCTGCGGGTCCAAAGTATTTGCAACACGTTTTTGCAAAACAGAGTCAGAAGGAACTCCCTTTTCCAGAGCTAAGATCAGATTCGCTCCAGCTTTGTCTACAAACTTATTTTGACCGGCGTTATCAATGATCCATTTGTATTGAACAGCTGCTTCGTCATAGCGTTTCATGTCGTACAAAAGTTCACCAAAGTAGAAATGCATATCAGCTCCAACAGGGGAGCTTCCGAATTCCTCGAGGTAGAAACCATACCCCTCGTATGCAGCCTTGGTAGAAAACGCTGCGTGAGAATTTTGAGCAGTCTGATGCTGCTGCAAAACGTAGTTGCGCAAAGTCGTTTCACGAAGTTTGTTGGAGTTTTCAATAAGTTCTTTGTTCTGCGCGTTGGCATTAAACCATGGCGTATTCGGAGCAAAATTTTTGATCCACACGTAAAGTTCCTCGCGAAACTTCGGAGAATTTTTAGCGTAGAAATAGTTTTGAACAACCTGATACTGCCAATCGAAGGCTTTTGCGCTTTCTGGCTTCTCAGCAATTAACATCTTAAATACGTCACGAGCATCGTCTTTGCTGCCCTTGTCAGAATAGTAATAGGCAAGTTTTTCTAAGTAGGGAGTCACATCACCATCACCGACAAGTCCACGAAAATAGGCCATAGATTCTGCAGCAGGGTGAACCTCGACATAGAATATTACGATATCTCGCAAGGCTTCTTGCTCAAGGCGATTTTTATTAATGGCACGACGGCTTTGCGAAGTTGCTTCAGACTCGTTTTTTGCTGTTTTTATAATATACTCTAAATAGGAAAGAGCTTGCTGATTCTTTCCTAGGCGATACAAACACCAAGCACCTTTATACATAGCAAAGGTATGTAGCCGATGTTTTTTATCTTTAATAACATTTGCATACTCTTTATAAGACTCAGCCCACTTTTCAAGTTCGAAATAATATTCACCAAGTGCAAAGTGAGATTCATTAACAAATGAACTGCTTGGAAACTGCTTATTCAAACGCAAGTAGTACTCCGCACCTTTTTGCGTATTGCCCATTTCAAAATAATTATATCCTAAGAAAAACAACGCTTGGTCCATTTTTGGATCTTTAGGGAAGTCCCGCTCGAACCACTCGTACAACTGAATTGCTCTCTTATTAAATTCTTTCGCGTCAGCTGTATTGAGGACTGGTTTTACCTTTATTTTGCCGGCTTTAAAATCCGCTAGCGCTTGATCATAAGCGTCTTGTTTGCGAGCATCGACAATTCCCGCTTTTTCGACATACAATTCTGCCAAACGAAGCCAGAGCTCGCCGCGATTGGGACTGTTTTTAAACCTTTGTGTTAATTTATAAAGCTCGCTCATTTGTTGATCGAGAACTTGCTCGTATTGAGCCCGCGTTCCACCGCCCCGATTCTGTAAGATCTCGGATGATCGCGGTGGCTTCACTTGTTCCAAATTATAATTGTTTTGGTTTGGTTTAAAGTTGAAACCATAATCAGGAAGAGCCGTATCGCTTTTTTGCAATTGTATTTTTGCACCGCGACTCTCTTGGCTAATTTGACTTAGGAGCTGGCCAACTGTCTTTCTCCCGCTGGCCTGAATGCTCGTTTTTTGCTTCTTGGGGTCTGCAGCGTGCGCGCCATTGATATAGCACAGCACCGTGCTTGCAATCATCAAAAACGAGATCAAAGTGTATTTTCTATTTTCCATATATTACTCGCAACTTTGCTTTCCTAAGTAATGATAGTTACCAATTTCGTCCAACCAGTACTCCCCTTGAAAGGGATAGTACTCATATCCATTTTGCACATAAAATGTTCTATCAATCTTGTCGTCAATTTGTGCAGCTGTTAAATCTTTACCGGCGAGTTTCATTTTAAGATTTTCTTTTTTTCCGTTAATCATCTCGTATCGAATAAATCCCGCCTGCTCATATAGATCACGAAGTTCGACTCTCATGTTTAACAAGTGAGCCTTTGTCATGTCGCCTACCGCGAGCTTGGCATTGCGAGAGCGATTATTGATAACCTTTAAAGCATATTGACCAGCGGGAGTGCTCCGATAGCCTGGATTCAAATCGATTCGAGCCTTTTCGTCATTAAGCCGCTTGATATAGAAAAGGCTTCGTTTGACATTGCCCTCTTCTGAAATACTTTTTACTACGTTGTAAGGCAATCGAAGACTCAAAGCCTTGTTTGATTTTTTGATCTGCTGACCCCGTTCAATTTCAGAAAAATACTCCATCGCATCACTATTGGCGCGAATAAAATCGCCAATACGTGCACGAATAGGTCCGTAGGTTGACTCAAATAAACTCAAAACCTTTTCCATCTCATCATACTTGCAAATGTAAAGGTAGACGATGGATCGCAACAATAAAGACTCTGGTATATAGAAGTCTTCATAATAGCTCGAATGCAAAGAATGAAAATTACTTAAGACAGAACGAAAGCGCGCCGCTCGCAACATTGCCCAAGACGATTCAAACAATGAGTCATGCCATAAAAAGTGATCACGCGGGATCTGAGAATAAGCCTCGATAGCGCCTTCCCAGTCCTGCTTTTGATAGAGGGTCCTTGCAAGTGCAATTTGGGCAGAAACTCGATTGGTATCAGTTACTGGCGCACTGTCGCGAGCAGCTAAGAGGGACTGAAATATTTGAGAAGCAATATCGAGTTGATTACCTTCTAACTCCGCAAGTCCACGATTAAATAAAGCCTGATTATAGTAGCGACTGCGAGCGCTCACCTTCGAAAACAGCTCAGCGGCTTTAGGGAATTCGCGCGCCTTTAATTTGATTTCGCCAATCCTGAAATAAAGCATGTCACGCTTGTCTTCAGGAAAATCATTCAAATCCACCTTAGATACTGCATAATTCAATAATGTGTCATCACCGAGACTATCCGCCACAATTGATAGTTTTTCGATCGCCTGTTTTACATACTTGTTATTGCCCATGCGAATAACATCGACGAATTGAAAAGCGGCGACTTGATTGAGCTTCATCTCCATAAGCATCAACCCAAGAACATACTTTAGCTGAGGTCTCTCAGCTTGAAGCTCCGCGCGACGAGCCAATTGAAATAATGAATTTGAAGCCTGCTCATACTGACCACTTCGTGCTAGTGCCAAAGCCTGATTCATTTGCTGTTTAAGAGGGGAGTTCTTAACTGTTGATGGCGCACTAACCACGGGCCCTTTGTAACTACGAGGCGCTGCTTTTCTTGCAGGTGCCGCAAAAGAGGTTGGTACTGTAAATGTTGAGATAAAAAGTAAAATAAGAAATTTTCTCATCGGTATTTAGCCTCCGGATAGAAGAAACTCATCCCCACGGTTAGCAATAAATCACTAAAGCTCTGAACGGTTCCATCTGTCGATTTCGCTGAATACATCATCATGCTAAAATCCCAATTCACGGCAAAACGCTTCGAAAGAGCAAAATTCTGACCCGTTCCAACGTGAATCGTAAAGCCACTTCCACCGGTACTCACCGAGGTATTGCCAATACCGCCAGTAAAGTAATGCTCAAAAGGAACGATCTTATGATTGAGCCAAGTCATTTTTCCGTAAAAGGGCGTATACTTCGCATCAATGCCTAAATAGTTTTTTGGGAATCCAAAGCTATCGGCACTCACTATGTTATTAGTGTGAAGCTCACTAGCAGCCTGGCGTTGAGAGCTGGTCATTGTTGTGTAGGTTCCTTCAACACCCAAGGCCTCCGAGAAATAATAGGCTGCCTTCAAAGAAACCCCCATGGTCAAAAACCACGGATTATTCGTAATGGTCGTAAATGCTCCGGTAAACTGAATTCTCTCAGTTTTTGGCAAAAACCTTTTTTGTAACACTGATATTTCACTAAAGGGGGCTAAGCGTCCTAATCCAGAAAAATCCGACAACTTGTTGTTTTGAACTTCAAGTTTGTCCTCATTAGCATCTATCTTTTGATTCTGTGCTCCTGGAACATAAGTTGAATCTTGCCTCGGTGCTGACTTATCAAGTTCCATCTCAATGACATTCAAATCGTCACCGGCTCCTGTCTCTTCGGCAAATGCTGAAACTCCGAATACCGGGCTCATTATGACTAAAAAGATGAAAAGTGTTTTAAAGTTTTTCTGCATAATTGCCATCCTTAAAACATGTAATTCACACCAACACCTAAGTTGGTGGTGTAAGTTAAACGTTCATCAAATTGATCATGACTTGGTGCCGTCCGCGTTGGATCCAACGACACAGTTGCATTTCCAGGAAAAAAAGGAATGGGCGCGTTGTGCATAAACATTCTAAGATCAACCCGTAAACTCAATTGCTTAGTCATATAGTATTTCTGACCCAATCCGAGGGCGATGCCTGGATATGCCTTATGAGTATACTTAACTAATCCAGCGGCCAAACTTCCGAAAGTTGACAAATTGAAGACGATACTTTTACTCAGACTCATTTTGCCGTAAAATGCTTTAAAATTGTAATCAACCATGATCGATGATTGGGGGGCAGGAGCGCGGGTAAAATCGAGTCGAATCGTACTCCCATTAGAACTTGGCACACTCTTTAGCTGCTCTCCATATTTGCTCAAGCCCGATAGGTTCGACTCAAAAAAACCGCCAATAGCATGCTCTTCACTCCAGTGGTAATAGGCTGCAAATCCAAGCTTACTCACGTTAAAAATTGGCTCAGTCATCGCGTTTCCATAGTAGCCGCCAATTTCAACCTTGCCAGTAGTTAATATATTCCGGTTTTTTACACTGGCTGGCTTATCAAACACTGGATAAACTGACTCTTGTGCAAGTTCTTCTTGCGGGAGCTCAACCACTTCGGCTGCAAAAGCGACTTTCTGAAGAAGAAACGCCGCTAAGAACAGACCCAATCCTTTGAGTGCATTCTTTAACATTTAGGACCTTCCTGATGATGAAAAAGCGCCGTGTTTGTAAATCAAGTCACAAACCTCACGAACAGCTCCGTTGCCGCCCGGTCTTTTTGTTATATATTTTGAAATCTCTATTACTTCGTCTACAGCCTCGGGGACTGTCGCACTGAAAGCCACGGATTTAAGCAGTGGAATATCGAAATAGTCGTCACCGATATAGGCCATCTCTTCTGGCTTCAAACCTGATTGCTTTTGCAAATCGACGAACGGTGGAACTTTATCGACAGCACCTTCATATAAAAATTGAATGCCAAGTGTTTTTACGCGTGCACGGATCTCTTCTGTCTTGCTCCCTGTGATCACTGCTAATTTGTAACCATTTTCGATGAGGCGTTTAATTCCAACACCATCACGAACACAAAAGAAACGCTTCCAATCACCATTGGAATCCATCCAAATTCGGCAATCAGTCATAACTCCGTCCACATCTAGAACGAGCATTTTAATATTTTTCAAGTTTGCGAAAATATTTCCCACTGGGATCATTGTGAGAAAAATTCAACACCGGGGCAAGGTTATCAATTTGAGAACTCGACCTTAGTCACTCACTTGCTAACGTATTTTAGTGCTTAGGAGATCTTGAATATGCAAGATTCCCACTGGCTTCTGAGGATAATCACTCAATTTATCAAAAACAAAAACCATCTGAATTCGAAATTGTTCCATCAAAAAAAGTGCTTTTTCTGCCAGTTCATTAGCATCAATAGTCCTAGGATGCTTTGTCATCAAGTCTTTCGCGGCGCCAGTCAAAGGATCAGGACTTTTCTCTAGGCGACGACGAATATCTCCATCCGTAATAACTCCAACCAAATCTCCATTTAGATCCAGGACCCCAGAAGCGCCACGAACATTTTTATGGGTCATAATAGAAAGAACCTCGCGCAGGGGAGTTTCGAGCTGGACCAAAGGCAAGGCTTCCCCCGTATGCATGACGTCTTTAACCCTGGTCAAAAGTCGGTATCCGAGACTTCCACCCGGATGAAACTCGGCAAACTCTTCTGGAGAAAATCCTTTCTCATTTAAAACCGCCATAGCTAAAGCGTCGCCCATGGCAAGAGAGGCCGTGCTACTTGCTGTCGGTGCGAGATTTAATGGACAGGCCTCCGTCGAAACGGAAATATTCAAAATGGCCTTCGCCGCCTTCGCTAAAGTTGAATTTGCATTTCCAGTAATAGCAATGACAGGAATATTTTTGCGAACAGCAAAACTCAAAATCGGAGCAAGTTCGGGGCTTTCGCCGCCATAACTGAGAGCTATGATCACATCGCCGTCAACAATGATCCCTAAATCTCCATGTGCGCTTTCTGCAGGGTGAACAAAGACGGAAGGAGTTCCCGTTGAAGAAAACGTACTCGCCATCTTTCGCGCGATCTGGCCAGATTTCCCCATTCCAGTAATTATCAGTTTACCCCGACATTCTTTGATAGTCTGAACGGCCTGTACAAAGGATTCATCAAGCCGATCTTTGAGAGCCAAGATAGCATTGGCCTCAATGTCCAAAACTTGCAAACCTTGTTTTATAATTTGAAGACTCACGATACTCCTCTCTTAAGAGCTGCTTTTAAAAAGTGTACAAAGAGGGGATGCGGCGCTAGAGGCTTAGATTTAAACTCAGGATGAAATTGCACGCCTATAAACCAGGGATGATCCACCAACTCGACAATCTCTACCAGATTTCGTTCTTTGCATACGCCGACAGCATTCATACCATTTTTCTCAAAGAGAGCTCGATACTTGTTGTTGTACTCATAGCGATGCCTGTGGCGCTCATGAATCAAAGAGTTCTTATAGACTTCAAAGGTGCGAGTCCCTTTCGAGATCGAGCAAGAAAAAGCACCCAGCCTCATCGTTCCACCCTTATTCACATTTCCACGCTGCTCGACCATTGTGTCGATAACATAATTTCGAGTTTTGGAATCCGAAAAAAACTCATGGCTAGTGGCATCCTGAATGCCGCAAACGTTGCGAGCAAATTCAATCGAAGCCAGCTGCATACCAAAGCAGATTCCAAAAAATGGAATCTGCCTTTCGCGAGCAAAGCGGATTGCAGAAATTTTCCCCTCAACCCCACGAACACCAAAACCACCAGGCACAAGGATTCCATCAACGTCTCCGAGACATTGAACAACATTTTTATCAGTGATTTTTTCAGAATCCACATACACAATGTTGACCTTAGAGTTGTTGGCGATGCCGGCATGTACAATTGCCTCATGCAAAGACTTATAAGACTCTTTTAAATCGACGTACTTGCCGACCACGCCAATAGTAACTTCTCTTTTAGGATGTTGAAGAACTTTGACGATTTTTTTCCATCCACTTAGATCCACTCGGCCTGATTTTAATTTCAATTTTTCAACGATCAACTCATCGAGGCCTTCTTTGTGAAGTGCCATCGGAACCTCATAAATATAACGAGAGTCTTGAGCATTGATCACATGCTCTGGGTGAACGCTACAAAAGAGACCAATTTTTTTCTTTAAACTATCATCAATTGGCTTTTCACTTCTGCAGACCAAAAAATCAGGCTGAAGACCAATCATTCGAAGCTCTTTAACCGAGTGCTGAGTCGGTTTACTTTTAAGTTCCCCCGCTGCAGCAATATAGGGCACATAGGTCACATGAACCAAGACCGAATTATCGGCTCCTACTTCGCTGCGCATTTGACGAATGGCCTCTAAAAATGGCTGCCCTTCGATGTCTCCAACTGTGCCGCCAATTTCGACTATGATAACTTCGGAACCTTGAGCTGCTTCAAAAGCTCTCGCTTTAATTTCATCCGTAATGTGAGGGATTACCTGCACCGTTCCGCCGAGATAGTCTCCACGTCTCTCACGAGCTAAAACCTTGTCATAAATTTGTCCGGTCGAAACACTGTTCGATCGCGACATGATGGCGCTAGTAAATCTCTCATAATGCCCTAAATCCAGATCTGTCTCTGCACCATCTTCTGTCACGTAAACTTCTCCGTGCTGAAAGGGTGACATGGTGCCGGGATCAACATTTAAATACGGATCAAATTTCATGATCGTAACTTTCACGCCACGGGCCTCTAACAAAGCGCCGAGACTCGCTGCCGTCAGGCCCTTGCCGATAGAAGAAACCACGCCACCCGTAACAAAAATAAATTTCTGCTGCAATCGTTTGTTTGTAGACTTCTTTGTTGAAATTTTTTTTGTAGCCAGAGCCGCCATTACTTCCCCCTCATAATTTTTTCCAATTTTGCCAAATCTTCAGGCGTATCTACGCCTTGTGCTGCTTCTTGCACGCGCAAAATTTTGATTTTAGCACCCAAATAGAGCGCTCGAAGCTGCTCAAGACTTTCCCCTACCTCAATAACTACAGGTTGCTGATCGCAGAATTTTTTTAAAAAAGACTTTTTATAGGCGTACATACCTATGTGCTTAAGGCATCCCTCAATGTCCCCGACAGCGGGTGCACTTGCCCGAGAATATGGAATCGGATACCGACTAAAATAGAGGGCCTCATCTTGACGATTAACAACCACCTTAACAGAGTTTTTAGAGTCTAACTCCGCCTGAGAAATTGGATGCGCCAATGTTCCCATATCCAAACTTGGGTCCGCGATAAAAAGTGCCGACAAACTATCAATCAAATCTCCTGTGACTAAAGGCTCATCCCCTTGAATATTCACGATCACATCGCATTCAAGATCTTTTGTGGCTGCGAAAATGCGATCCGTTCCAGAGGGGAGATCCGATGCTGTCATGACCACGCGAACTCCCGCGGCCTTGGCGACAGCGGAAATTTCATCGTGATCTGTGGCAACAATCACCTCAGACAGTAATTTACTCTTAGTCGTGCCTTCAATAACCCACTGAAGCATCGGTTTTCCGAGAAGTTTTGCAAGTGGTTTTCCAGGAAATCGAGTTGAAGCGTAGCGCGCGGGAATGACTCCGATAAATTTCATTTTGTATTTATCCAGTGCTCGTAAAGGTATTCTTCGACCTCATCATGTCCTGATTTTTTAAGAGCCGAAGTCATAAAAACTGAAGACGATCCTGAATTCTTTTTTATAGATGCAAGTGACTTTTGAATTTCATTTTTACTGAGTTTATCAGCTTTGGTTAAAACAATCGCCAGAGGGATTCCACGAGTTTCAGTGAAAGTCTTTAAAAGCTCCTCATCCTTTGTCCATGATCGGCGTGCATCCATAATCAAAACCAAACCTGCAAGCTCCTCACGAATGCTCAGATAAGTTTCAATCATGGCATGCCACTCGTGAATTTCTTTGCTTGAGCGTGCCGCAAATCCATAACCAGGCATGTCCACAATCACATAGCTGTCCCCATTACTAAAAAAATTCAGCAACCGAGTTTTTCCGGGAGTATTGCTTACTTTCGCAACTTTGCCTTTTGCCAAAGAGTTTAAAAAGGAGCTTTTTCCAGCATTAGATCTTCCTGCAATAGCGATCTCTTTCTTGCCGGTTTTGGGATAGTCCTTTGGCAGAACAGCACTTTTGATGTATTTAATGGATCCAGACATGAGGGGATCTTAGTGCATCAGGAGCCTTTTTTCAAACTCCTCAGACTTGCATCAAGCAATTCTGGCAAATCAGACGCCATGATAGTGCGGCTAGAGTGCCCTCGCCGGAGCCAGTCATCGGCAATTCGACCATGCAAATAAGCACCAAGGACTCCTGCTTTGACTGTAGGCAGTCCCTGAGCCATCAAGGATCCGATAAAACCCGATAAGACGTCTCCACTGCCGGCCTTTGCCAACGCAACATTGCCCGATCCGATAATGTAAGCCTTTCCATCGACCCCTAGCACTGTGCGAAAGCCTTTGAATAAAATATGGGCATTTAGGTCTTTAACGGCCTGTTTGGTGGCCCCAAGTCGATCCCTCTCTAGTTCCTTTGATGGTCTTTTGAGCAAACGCCCCAACTCGCCAGCATGTGGAGTAAGAATCCACCCCTCCGGCAACTTCAGCGGTTGAGGATAGGAAGAAAGAATAGTTAGAGCGTCCGCATCAACTAAGACTTTGGAGTGACCCCTAAGGAGGTGATCCATAATTCTTTTACTCTCCTCACCTAACCCTAGGCCTGGCCCCACCACCACTGCAGAATATTTCTTAAGATTGCTTTGGTAAAACTTAGTAAGAGACAAGTGCAAGTAGTCAGGTCGGCTTCGAGCCGATACCCTAGAGCCAAGAGAACACAAGGTCACATAACCGCAGCCCATCCGCATTGCGGCCTCTGACACCAAATCGGCCGCCCCCTCCATTCCGGAAGAGCCCGCAATCACCAACAAATGTCCAAAATCGCTCTTATTTGCCATTGCCTTTCGCCTGGGCAACAATTGACGGGCACTCGCTGAACCAATCAAAAAAGTGCTTTGAGCCTCGGACTTTAAAAGACCTTCCGGAAAACCAATTTGTACCCTGCGAATTCTTCCAGCGTAGGTGGGTCCTTCTTGGATGAACAGCCCTGGTTTGGCCGGCTCGATCGTCAAGGTCCAAGTAGCCCTCACTGCAGATCCTAAGACAACCCCCCGATTGGCATCGAGACCGCTCGGGATATCTAGAGAGAAAATAAGCCTTTTCGCGGCATTGATTTTTTGAATTTGCCGCCGAAGATCGCCTTCGATGTCTCGATTCAAACCCACACCAAAAAGGCCATCGATCAAAATATCAAAAATGGATGGATCCCATGAGGTCCCCTCCAACACGGCGACGTCAAAGTTCTTCTTTTTTAGAACACGAGCCATAGCTCGCCCATCGTCTCCATTTTTTCCAGGGCCGCACCAAATACCAATACGCGCCCGTGAGTTTAAATTGAGACTCTTAAAAATACGTTCAAATTCGTCCGCAAGCGCTTGCCCTGCTTTTTCGACAAGCAGTGCAGATGTTAAATTGAAATCTTTTGCTGCCCTAACGTCAATTTTATAAATCTCTTCTCTCGTCGCCAATCTCATTGGAACATCATGCCGGAAATTCCAGAATCTGAGAATCATCTTCTCAGATCCTGGACGCAAATTCGAATACTTCGGATCTATTGCAATTAAATTCGGATCCGGGATGGTCCGATTCTTGGAAAAGGTCATAAGTTATCGCAACAAGGAGATAAACAATGTTAATTCCAATCAAGCCAGAAAAATTTGCAATCAATAGCCGAAATCAAAAATGGAATTCAGAGCTAAAATGCCTTTTGAATATCGCCCAAACAGAGTTTCCTGTTTTACTACTGGGTCCCTCCGGAACCGGCAAAGATGTCCTCGCCCAAGAAATTCACAAACACTCGAATCGTCATTGCTCACCTTTTATCAGTGTGAACTGCAGTGCCTTGACCGAAACACTTATTGAGAGTGAACTCTTTGGTCATGTTCGTGGCGCCTTTACTGGAGCGATGAGTGACCGTAAGGGCGCTTTTGAATCGGCTCGGGGTGGCACTCTCTTTTTAGACGAAATTGGCGACCTGTCGTACAACTTACAAGCCAAACTTCTGCGGGCACTTGAAAATAGCGAAATACGTCCTGTCGGTAGCGATCGAGTTATAAAAACCAACGTCCGAATCATCGCGGCCACGCATCAAAATTTGATCCAAAAAATTCAAGAGGCGCAATTTCGTTCAGATCTCTTCTTTCGACTTAATGTCGTGTCCTTACAAACACCTGCTCTTTCGGAACGAATCGAAGATTTTGAGGATTTGCTCTACACATTCGCAAAACAAATGCGCGTTCGATTTTCATTTGAAGCCATTCAAAAGCTCAAAGCCTATTCTTGGCCCGGAAATATTCGCGAGCTCAAAAACCTTGTCTTCCGAGCCTGTGCCTTGTTTCCACATGAGCAAATTGACATTGAAAAAGTAGATCGACTACTGGCTGGATCTGCCAACATTGCCTACGCAGAAGAAAACCAAAATCGTGCCAAGTTGTCAGTCATTAAAGAAGTTGAGCGACAAATCATAATAAAAAAGCTTGAGACCAATAAAGGAAATCAAAAAAGAACGGCCCAAGACCTTGGCATGCCAAAAAGCACTTTGAATGATCGCATTCGACAATACAAAATTGATATTCGCAATTTTAAAAATAATTCGTCTGGCTCAGCCTTTGCCTAAGGTTTAATAACGGCTTCTTTGATGAAAACCCTTCTCACTTTGCCTTTAGTTAAATTCGCATTTAAGGCCTGACGAAGTCTTTCCGTCAAAAGTTGCTTACCTTCAGCGATAGCCAACTCGTCAAAAGTCATTTCTTCCATTGTTCTTTGAAAAAGATCGCGAATTTCAGATTCGCGATCTTTTACTTCGACGATGGCCTCGGGGCTCATACCCTCTAAAAAAAATTCCATAGCTGCCATTGGATTAGGCCCAGATCCTGCCGAGGGACGTATGTTTACAATCATTTTTGATAACGACATGATGTTTTGAATAGCCCGCGGGGAGTCATAAAAAGAATCCATCTCGGCATCTGCATCATATTTGTAAGTCTGCTCAGCCCACTCCTCTAAACTTGTCATCAAAAGAGCCCCCTCCTCAGGCAAGACTCCGTGGGTGAAGCTGCGAAAAACAAAAACGACGGTAAGTACACTTGCCAAGCCAAGGGTCAGGGCTAAAAGCTTTAGCTGCCAACGAAGCACCTTAAAAGCGGCAACGGTGTCTTTTACAAAATTAATACTTTTAGCTATGCCCTCTTTTGCTACTAGCTTTAGGTTTGGCCCCAAGTCACGATAGAAGGCTCGAAATCGAACCCGATAGAAATATAAGCGGTCATTCCATGATTTGTTTTTGCTCGAAGCCGGAGTCGGCTCCAAATCCATAATATCTAAATCAATCGTCTTATCTACTGGCAGAGAACGTACTTTCTCTAGGTCTTCAGCAAACAGAGGATCCGCAGACAAAATCATACTCTCGAGTTGATCAAGACTGATCAAATCTGCGGTTTCGCCATCAAGGGACTCTTCTGGGGGTCCTTTCTGGTCTTTTGTCTGATTCGAATCTTTTGGATCTGCCATAAATACCTGACCATTGTAAAGAATAGAACAAAGGAACAGCAAGGATATTCTCTTAGCTAGCTAGACCGGATAAACTGAGCAAGGAGGGATTCGGCATGAAAAATATTTACTTTTTTCTTCTGGCTGCCACGACGACAAGTGCGTGCGCACAGTTTCAGAGGTCCGTTAATAGCGGCTATTCAAATCGATCTCCTAAAGTTGTGACTTCTTATAGTTCCGTCGAAGCTCCGACTTCTGATGCCGAAACCACCAAGGTCGCCCATGAACTCGGACTCAACCCGAATAGCATGACTACAGAAGAATATCAGGCTGTACAAAAACGAAAGCAACTCAAAGGCCTGGAAAGAGCTTTGGACTCTCGCCAAGAAAAAGAACAATACTCAAAAATTCTTCCATGGCTTACTGATGATCAAGAGAAAATAGACTTTTTATCTATTCAGTCAATCGAAGGTAGACAAAATTGGATAAATAAAAATAATATCTGGGCGCGCGCTAGAGTTCCTGTGAACCGCATGAAAGAACTCATTGATGCTCAGGATATCTCAGTCGGAATGCCTATGGAGTACGTGCGCAGAGCCTGGGGCGATCCCGCTTCTATTGAGGTCTCTGGAAATCCTGTTTATAAAAATGCTCGGTGGAAATATCTGCGCAGTGTTCCCGGAAGTGATGGCTTTCACCAACAAAAGCGCTTCGTCTACTTCGAAGGGGGACGAGTCGTTGGCTGGGACACAGAGTAATCCATTAGTGAGCTTCGTCCCAGTTATCGCCTATGGCATAATTAACCTTGAGAGGAACAACCAACTTCATTGCATTTTCCATAATTTTAACGATGTCACCAACAACCCGATTTAGTTGCTCTTCGGTTCCCTCAAAAATTAATTCATCATGTACCTGCAAAAGCATATCGCATTCAACGTGACTTCCAATCTCAATCATAGCCTTCTTTACCAAATCACTCGCCGTGCCCTGAATGGGGGCATTGATCGCTGCCCGTTCGCCAAACTTTCTTAATGCATGATTTTTAGAGCTCAGCTCTTCAATATAGCGGCGTCGTCCAAATAAAGTTTCGACGTAACCCTTTTCATGCGCTTGTTTAATTGTCGATTCGATATAAGAGTGAACACCAGCAAATTTTTCAAAATAACGAGCAATGATCTCTTGCGCTTCTTTTCTTGGGATACCCAAGTTTTCTGCTAAACCAAAAGCTCCCTGGCCGTAAGCAATCCCGAAGTTAACCGCTTTAGCATTTCGCCTTTGATCAACCGTCACAGACCTAATGTCAATATTGTAAATTTCTGCGGCGGTGGCAGCATGGATATCAAGATCGTCCCGAAAGGCCGTTTGCATACCAGGGTCCTCGGATATGTGTGCCAAAATTCTGAGTTCGATTTGAGAGTAATCGACTGACAAAAGCTTTTTTCCAGGAGCAGCAACAAAAGCTCTTCGTACACGCTGTCCCTTTTCTGTACGAATAGGAATATTCTGTAAATTCGGCTGCGTACTGGATAAGCGACCCGTTGTGGTTAATGCTTGATTGAAGTGAGTGTGAAGACGATGATCTGCCGGATCCACGAGTTCCGGCAAAGCATCCACGTAAGTTGATTTTAATTTCGAAACCTCACGCCACTGCAATATTTTTTTTGCAATCGGATGATCCATCTGTTCAAGAACATCCGTGTCTGTTGAATAACCTGTTTTGGTTTTTCTTCCAGTCGGAAGCCCTAGTTTTTCGAACAAGATCACGCCCATTTGTTTGGGACTTCCTATATTAAAAGACTCTCCAGCCAAATGATGAATTTCTTTTTCTAGAATCGCAATTTCTCCAGCTAACTGTAAGGATTGAGTTCGCAAAAGTTCGGTATCGATGCGAATTCCCTTTTTTTCCATTCGCAAGAGCACTGATACCAATGGAAGCTCTAACTCTCGTAATATCTTTTCACCATCAAAAAGACTGAGGCGGTCTTGCAAGACTCGCTTTAACTCCAAGTGAGCCTTGTATACTTGTGCCGGACTAGCAAACTCTGGAAGTTCCCCCCCAGTAAATTTTTTGTAAATCGCACCAAAGTCTGAACTGTCCCCCGCACGAACAACGTAAGCTCCTAAAGAGGAGTCCCATTCAACAAGAGGATTCTCAGCATTGATAGTATGCAGGAAAGACTTGAGATCGAATCCTGACCAACGAATTCTTTTTTTATCAGCAACTTTTCCAAACAAACCAAAATCTCCCGTAGGAGCCCACAGCTCTTTATCACGGGCAATAAAAAATCCGCGTTCATCCTGAAAGGCCCACAGTGATTCGTCGCTATTGATAACCTCACAAAGCTCCTCGATTGAAATAGCTTTTTCCTGGATGTGCAAATAGGCTTCAATTTCGTTCATGACTTCGGAAGGCAAACTCGAAATTTTTATTTCTGAAAGTTCTGCTTTGCTTTCTGCCGAAGCTCCATTCCCATGAATGTTTTCATGAAAACTGTTTTGCGACGCCCCATCTCCAAGAAGAGATTTTTCAAATGACTTAAAATTTAGCTCTTGCAACAAGCTCCGCAACTCTTCGGTCTGGAGCGGGCGCAATTTGTAGGATTCAAAATCATCACTCACAGGTACGTTCGTGGAAATTGTTACCAGTTTTTTAGACAAAAAAGCATTTTCACGAGAACGCTCGAGCTTTTCCCGAAGGCTCTTGCTCTCTACTTTGTCGATATTGGCATAAAGATCCTCGATCGAATTAAATTGCTGTAAAAGTTTTTGCGCACCCTTTGGACCAATTCCCTCGACACCAGGAATATTGTCTGATGAATCCCCAACTAAAGACAAATAATCAATAAACTGATCTGGCCTGACTCCCCATTTTTCGAGTACACCGGCCTCATCGTATTTAATGTTCTTCATAGTATCGAAGAGCACCACATTTTTTTGAATCAACTGACCAAAATCTTTATCTCCACTGACAATGACCACTTCGAGGTGATGTTTTAGGCCCAAATTTACGAGAGTACCAATGATATCATCGGCCTCAAAGGAGGGGGCTTCGATAGCGGGAATACCCAAACAATCTGCCAATTTTTTTATGTAAGGAATCTGCTTCGCCAAATCCTCAGGCATCTCAGTTCTGTTGGCCTTATAGTCGGCATAGAGGTCTTTGCGAAATGAGGGTTCTTTTCGGTCGTAGGTAAATACCAGATAGTCAGGTTTTTCTTCTTTAAAAAGCTTTGTCACCATCGACAAAAAACCATAGATGGCGTTGACTGGAATCCCCGTTGGTGAACTCAAAGGACGGATGGCATAGTAGGCTCGAAAAAACATTGAGCTAACATCAACAAGGTAGATCTTTTTCATGCCCCTAGATCTACCTTGATTACAGCAGACTATTCAATCTCTTCTTCGAACTCAGAGAAGTCAATTTGCCCCAATGCCCTTTTTTCGCATAAAGTTTCAACGAGTGGAGAGGCGTGAATCTCCTCACTGCAAGCCTCGGCTTGCTTCGCAATCATAATCAATTCATTAGCAATGAGTGGGTTTGGCAAAATATCTCCACTCTCCCAGGCGTCGACATCTGTGCAAGCACAGCTCAAACGACGCGC
Organism: Pseudobdellovibrionaceae bacterium; assembly: GCA_016719575.1. Classification (GTDB taxonomy): domain Bacteria; phylum Bdellovibrionota; class Bdellovibrionia; order Bdellovibrionales; family Bdellovibrionaceae; genus JACMRP01. The sequence continues at coordinate 890,899 of JADJYV010000013.1, forward strand.
AAGATCTGCCTGACTCCAGCCAAGGCGTAGACGCAACGATCGTATGCTTTGCTTGCTCCACTCGTTCATCATGTCTGTCATTGTAATCCTCTTTGATTTCCTTCAAGAAATCGTGTTTTTTAGAGTTTAAATCCTAATTTCTGAAGCCCTCTTTGGCATGTGACAGCGCAACACTCATGTCGCACTGCTTATTGATCGGCAAAAACAAAAACAAGGTCCGAGTCGGTGACCAAATCCAGTTTATCTCGAGCCTGCCTTTCAATAAAACTTGGCTCTTTCGCCTGCTTCAATTGAACACTCAGCTTTTTTATACTGACCTCGGCCTCTTTAATGTCAGCGGTCAGTCTTTCATAATCACGATGTAGACTCCAAAGCTTCCAAAGAAGTCCATTCAACAACAAGGTGACTACGATGAACATCAAACAGAGAACAGCAACCCGTCTCGGATGATTCAAGAAATTTCGAAAAGACACTGCCCACTTACGTAATGCCATCGTCTTCCAATTCTACGTGCTTCGCCCTTCGCAGGCAACTTGCTGAAGGTCTAGTCATCCCCAAAGGCCCGTCTTGAGCAACGCTTTTGAATTTTTTCTTTTACCTTCACATAATTCTCTAAATCAAAAAACAAAGAATCGTCGATGGACCAACTAAAGTCTCGGCAATCAGACCACTTTGGAATCGCCATTCTTGGATATGTCTTTCTTTCTTTTTCAACTAAGTAGGCCGGAGCAAAATCCTCAAAAAATTCCTGAAGTTGAGTGCGATCAATTAGTTTTCTCAGGTGTAACTGAAGCATCAGATCCCACGAAGTCGCAAAACCGATTTGCCCAGGTAAAAGAGACTTCCCTTCTTTTTTACGAGCCTTACTAAAATAGGAAATATGAATAAATGTTAAAAAGCGAATCTCCGGAAATTCACGACGAATTTGATCGTAAACAAAAGAATCCTTTTCGCCATTATCGCCAATGTTAATAACCAAATCGGGCTTATATCTTCTAATGATTTCGCGAATCCTATCGACTTTAAATGTACCGGAAAAATAACCTTCATTGAGTTGCAAATTTCCCTCGGGAAAACCGTTCATCTCTAAGAAAGCAGAATGAAAAGATAACATGATATCCGAAGGCGCACTGCTGACGTACTCGAATTGAACCCGCTCATCTGCGGTGCGAAGCTCCCGCAACACCAAATTCATTCCCAAAAAGTAGTCGTCAGTGAAGACGGCCTTCTTTATCGCCTCATCGATATCAAGAACGTGGGAATTCTTAAGGGTGTCATCGATGTCTGAAATAACCAAGGTTTTGGTATGGGCCGAAAAACTGGCAAGCAGTATTAAAAGCACAAGCCAAATTCTCATGTCATCTCCCTTTTGTATCTTTTTCTAACCTGAATAGAGGTTTGACAGCGGAGTTCGCTGCCAAACCGACTCAGGCCTTTAGATATTTAATTGGAGCAACAATCAAGCCAGAAGGTGCCTAGCGAAATGCGGCCTTGTCCCAGTAGATACCCATGCCGCCGAGGTCTTCTTCAATCCGTAAAAGCTGGTTGTACTTAGCAACCCGCTCTGATCGGCAGAGACTTCCGGTTTTGATTTGATGGCAGTTGAGCGCAACGGCGAGATCCGCAATGGTCGTGTCCTCGGTCTCACCTGAACGATGGGACATAACGGTTTTATATTTGTTTCGTTGGGCTAAACTGACAGCCTCAAAGGTCTCAGTAAGAGTTCCAATTTGATTAACCTTAACCAATAAAGCATTAGCAGTTTTTCGATCAATGCCCTGACGAAGACGCTTAGGATTTGTCACAAACAAATCATCCCCGACCAGTTGTACCTGATTTCCGATTTCTGCTGTGATTGAAGCCCAAGCATCCCAGTCATCTTCTGAAAATCCATCTTCAATACTCACAAGAGGATATCTCTCAGTCCACGTCTTGTAGATCGCCTGAAGTTCTCTTGCAGAAATCAACTGACCTTGCCATTGGTACTTGCCTTCTTTGTACATTTCCGTGGCCGCCACATCGAGAGCCAAAAAGACGTTTTGTCCAGGTTCATAGCCAGCTTCTTGAATCGCAGTCATGAGCAAATCGAGAGCCTCTTGATTGCTGCCAAGCTTCGGCGCAAAACCCCCCTCATCACCAACTGCGGTTGAAAGACCTTTTTTAGCGAGAATTTTTTTGAGCGTGTGAAAAATTTCAGAACCCGCGCGCAAAGACTCTGCATAAGAATTATTAACTGTGGGTACAATCATGAACTCTTGAACATCAAGGCCATTATTTGCATGGGCCCCGCCATTGATGACGTTCATCAGTGGAACAGGCAGTCGGCAAGCCTGAGAACCTCCAACGTAGCGATATAAAGGCAATTTCACGTCTGCTGCTGCAGCTCGGGCCGCAGCCAACGACACACCTAAAATCGCGTTTGCACCAATGTTAGATTTATTTTCAGTGCTATCTACATCGCGAATAATTTTGTCGATATAAACTTGATCCGTAACCGGTATTCCCATCAGTTCTGGTGCCAACTTCTCGCGAACGTTATCTACTGCTTTAAATACGCCTTTGCCAAGAAATCGATTTTTATCTCCGTCGCGAAGTTCGCAGGCCTCATGAGCGCCAGTGGACGCTCCAGATGGGACAGCGGCCCGTCCGATATTACCTAGTGCCGTATGAACTTCGACTTCGACTGTTGGGTTTCCGCGACTGTCTAAAATTTCGCGAGAGAGAATTTTTACTATTTCAGACATGGATTTGTTCCTCTTTTCTGTTGATTTGTATAAATTGATTTTGCAGTCCACGTAGGGCATCCATGCTATCCGAGATTGTTTTTGGATATTGGGACTTTACATACTCCCAATCCACACGACGCATGGCCTCTTTCACTGCGGGTGTCATGTTTCCTTGAGCCGCCAGCATGGTGATTAATTGTTGCGCACGAACCATATAGTCATGCAAACGAGCTAGGTTTTGCCCAACCATGTAACCTGGCCCCTGAGCCTCAAAATCCAAATTTGATAAGAGCCCCACCGTCGGCAAAAGCGAAGGTGCTTTTTCACGAAGGTGAGCTTGCAAATCCATGTGCGCCTGTAGCAATTCTTCATTTTTCTTTTGCAACTCGCAATTTCGCTCTTCTAACTCTCGCTGATGTTTTTGCAGTTCATCGATCACGGATTCCATCAATTGCGGACTGATTTGATGGCCAGGATCCGTTTCGAAAATCGAGGCCTGAGATTCTGACCAGTTGAGTTTTAAATGAATACCTGTCCATTCACAGGTCGCAGGGTTTTGTCCGACATAGACCGGAAGAGACTCAAAGGCCGCCTTCAAATATGCAGTCACATGAGGATACTGCTCCGCCGGCAATGGAAGATCAAAAGCAATTGAAGCCTCATCCCTGCGAAGATTTTCGATGGGGGGTTCTGGAGAAATAAAATGAGACAAAAATCTTTCAGGTTGATTGAAAATTTCTTGGGGCCGCGGCATCATTCTGAGAACAGAATCCAAAACTCCCCATGCCCGAATCTCTGGCCCCTCGTGTCCAACCCGAATCAGTAAATTTCCGTCATTGCTTTTCAGTGGCAAACGCAGAAGTGACTCTAAAAAAGATTCCATATCAGGAGCACTCATCCAATAAGAAGGATCCCGCATAAGCTCCACAGGCAACGGCGTCTGATGTTCGTAAAGAACCGACAGGTCCTCACCTTGGGTTTCAAGGTAAGTCAGAATAGAATTGGTAATCTTACAACTAAAGTGCACCAAAAACTTGTAACGTAAAAGATTTTGGATTGCGAACAGAAAATCCCAAAGAATTCATGGGATTTAGCAACTTTATAAGGGGCGCAATGCGTAAACGCAACAACGCGCCTAGCAATTAAGCTTATTTGAACACTAAGCTGCTTTGGGCTTGTTAAATTTGCTTTCTGCGAACGGCAATTTGTTGTCAACGATCTCCTCCATAAAACTCGGCAAATGCCCAGTTGGTTCGAGTCGTCCATCCAAAGTCCCATCTGGCCGGCGATTCATCCGCGACATTTCAAATATTGGCACCACATTGTAGGATCCATCAGAATTAAAACCAAGAACTTCGCTAATCGCGCCGATACGGCGAGAACCATCCGAGTATCTTGATACCTGAATAATAATTTCAATCGCCGATGAAACTTGAGAACGCAAAGCCTTTTCACTGATTTGAGTATCGCCACCCTGCGCGAGTGCTTCAAGGCGAACGATGGCATCTTCGGGAGAATTTGCATGAACTGTGCCCATGCAACCCTTATGACCGGTGTTCATCGCATTTAACAACTCTAACGCCTCTGAGGATCTGACCTCTCCGACAATAATTCGATCTGGGCGAAGCCGCAACGAGCTTTTCAAAAGATCCTTGATTGTAACTTCACCCTTACCTTGCTCATTCGCCTGGCGGGTTTCAAACATCACCACATGCTCATAGTCGACCTGTAGCTCGCTTGAGTCTTCAATCACAATAATGCGCTGACCTTTTGGGATACGGGTGCAGAGCAAGCTCAATAGGGTCGTCTTACCAGATCCCGTTCCCCCACTTACAATGATATTTTTTCCGAGAAACATGCAGATGTCTAGAAATCGAGCGCCATCCTCAGTGATTGCGCCAAACTTGATGTAATCAGCAAATGAAATTTTATTATTGGTGAATTTTCGAATACTCACAGTTGTGCCCTTGCGCGAAAGGGGCGGGATCACGACTGCGATCCGAGACCCATCTGGCAAACGCGCATCTAAACGAGGGGACTCCTCATTAATTCTGCGGCCTACACTTTGAGCAATGCTTGTTACTGCCGCTCGCAAAGCATCTTCATCTGCAAAAGAGTCCGCCACACGTTCAAGTTTGCCTTTTCGTTCAACGAATATTTCTTTGGCGCCATTGATCAAAATCTCAGAGACAGTTTTGTCTTCCAAATAACGAACCACCGGACCTAAGTTATTCCGGATGGCATCTTTAAAAACATTGGAAGCTTCGTTAGCCATGCATCTCCTACCGTTATTTTGAGGCCGGCTTTCTTTCGCCGTCTGAAGATTTGGACATTACAATCACACGCCCTTGCACCGCTGTTTCTGGGCATTGATAAGAAAAAATCCCATCTACTTTCGGATGTAAATTGAAGCTCCGCTCTTGACCATATACCGTGCTGTGATGTTCAGAAAATGCATCTAAAACAAAACTTATGTTTTTTTCTTTTTGGTTCACATTAACGACATGAATGCGATAGCTATTTCCTTTTTTGACACGTATTGTTTCTGGAACAAACCCTTTTTCGGTATTTAAAATAACAATGTCTTGCGTTGGCTCAACACTGTCAAAGACCTGCCCAAAAAGCGTTTGAGTCTCGTCAACTTCGGTGCTAGCGGGCAAACGACTTTGATCGCTAACGCGACTGAAATCTAGCTGGCGACGGGACATGTCGACTTCCCATGCGTGAGCGAATGCTCCAAATAAAATTAAACTAGTGCAAACAGTTGCGATCTTGGAACTCAACGAATTCACGAGCAACCTCCATTGCTATATAGTTAACAACTCTGGTATCCATCATATGAAGTTGCTGTACCAAAAGAACTTTGTTTCCAGCGCAGGCGTTTATGATATCCATAGCTTGCTTGACCAGTTGAGGGTGTTTGGCCATATCGCTAGTCACCTCTTCCCAATCCATCTTAAGAATGGGATCTATCGCTCCCACCGTGTATAGCGCATCGAAAACAGCCTGAAGATCACCTTGTAAAAACATCTAAAGCCTCCATCCAAAATCCATTTTGGAATCTGAGGTCTTTATCGGCGCGTTCGAAAAAAACTTGAGTCAATCTGAGACAAAAAAAAGGGACTGAGTTTTCTCAGTCCCTTGGTCGACATTTAAATAAAAATAGTCTTCGAACTAGACCACAGTCATGATTATTGAAAGCGCGGCACGACTCGTCCATCTTGCAAATTGAGGGCCTTGGTCTTGAGGTCAATCGACAAGAAAGGAACTGCTTTTTTCTCAAAATTCAATTTGAGTTCATTTCTAGTCAAGGTAACCGAAAGAATTCTTTGGACGTGAGTTTTATTAACATACGTAAATCCAAAAACTTTGTCGGCGACAGAGACCTCTAATCCAGCCTTGGTTCTTTCGCACTCAAGGGAGTCTTCGAGCTCTCTATTTGAAGTCAGCCCATCAAAGCTGACAACCACAAATGAATTACCTGCAGTTCCGGGGATGACATAAGCCAAATCATCTTCTACTTGTGAGAGGGCCCTTAATTCAGAATCTGTGCAAGTGTGAGTGCTTGCAAATGATTGCAGTGATAAAAAAGATAGCAGTATTCCGATGCTGTATTTCATAATATATTTTCTCCGAGAAGCTTGCGACGCCTGTTAACGTTTTGCAAATTCTATTTTTTATTTCCTAAAACACTACTCAACAACACATTCAATAGAGCTCTCGATATCACCATTTACAAGAACGCCCGATAGCTTTTTGTACAAATGCCTACTTTCATCTTCATGCGTGACCACTTTGTCTAAAACAATTTTGAAATTATAGCCAGCATAATCCCGATATGAAAAATTAATGCTGTTTTTTTGTTTCGACGTAATTTTAATAAATTTTGTAGTAGAGGAAACTATGGTCGGATTTGAGTCTAGGTTCGCAAGATAGAAATTTCCGAGACCGTTAGACTGACAAGAAATGCTTTTAGCTAGTCGCAGATCCGTTGTCTCGGCAACAGCAGATAAAGACATTACGAATGTTAATCCAAAAATCAATTTTTTCATAGCAGACACCTTTCGCAATTGGTGGGCGCCGTAGGAAAAAGCGAGATTGATTTCTCGTTATTCTAATCGCCACGGTTGTTCGCGTGAATCGTATTGCGAGGTTTGTGCCAACGACAAAGGCTCGTTTGTTTTCATATGGCACCAAAACTGGTGCATAAATACTCTACAAGTGACGTGAGTGTCTGGCGAACTTTTTGACAACACAATCCCCAAAGCAGTCCTCTGGAGTAAAATACGTCAGCTGCGCCCGCGTTAGCTTGGCAGATCAGCTCGTCATTTCTTTTTCTTTTTTCCGGCTTCAGCTTCAGTTTTTTTAGCTTCGGCCTCCGCTTTAAGAACGATGTCCATCACTTGAGATGCAAGCTCTGATGGGGAGCGATGGGTTTTCATGTCCCGCAACTTTCTTTCGTTAAGCGCTTCTTTGCTCATTTCGATTTTGGCATCGCGAATCTTCTGAATAACCTTGCGCTCATGCCCGTCTTTTTCGGCAAAGGGTTTAAAGTCGGCTATGATATTTTCTAAAAATACAGCATAAGTATTCTGGACCACCGGCTTAAAGGCTTTTGGATTTTTTAAAGCCCCGATGGCCTCCTGAACAAGAACGTCAATAGCGGTCTCCCACTGCTCCGTTTCGTCTAACTCAGCACGCAATGGTGGAGTGACTTTTTCAACCATGGCATCGTCGTTCGGACGCGAGTAAACGGCCTGCAAAGCTTCTGTCAGAGACTGAACCCCTCCATCGGACTTGTATTCTTTGATCTTCTTTTGCACCATTTCATTGACTTCGTCGAGGTCCTTTAGCGTCAGCTGTGAATAGTTGTAGAGAAGGCCCGCTGACGAAATAGAGGCCCAGAAAAAAGTAGCCAAAATAAATATATAAGATGTTTTCATGTCCTCAGTGTAAACAGAGAGTCGCCTCTCGGCAAAGAGAACTCTGCACCTCTACTAGACCTTCGTCTTCGGTCGAGGCCTAACGCGCCACCGCTCGGACGACTTTTTTTATTCAGGCGACACTGAGTTTATGTCAGAATCTAAGAGCTTTAGATAAACAAATTTAAAAACTAAATTCCTGGAGGAATACCTTGAAGAAACTAGTATTGTTCGGACTGTGCGCGATGGCATTTGCAGTTACAAATTGCGCTCCGTCGGCAAAACAAATTAAAGAAGCCGTTGAAAAAGATCCATCCATTGTTTTTGTTGCGATCGAAAAATATCCAGATCAATTCATCGAAGTTGTGAATAAAGCTGCTCAAGAGGCGCAGAAAAAAGCCCAAGATAAGTCTATTGCCGAAGAGCAAAAAAAGCGCGACGAAGAATTCGCAAACCCACTGAAACCAGTGGTTGAGCCTGGTCGAATTGCTTTTGGACCTGCAGACGCTAAGGTCACTATCGTAGAATACTCTGATTTTGAATGCCCTTATTGCACCAAAGGCTACCAAACAATTAAGCAGGTTCGAGCAGAATATCCAAAAGACGTTCGCGTTGTTTTTAAAAACTTGCCTTTGGATTTCCACCCACAAGCAATGCCAGCAGCAAAGTACTTTGAAGCAGCAGGCAAACAGGGTGCCGAAAAAGCAGAAAAATTCCACGATGCTGTTTTTGAGAACCAAGGCGAGCTTCGCTCAAAGGGCGAGGACTTCCTCAAGGCCACTGCTAAAAAGCTAGGCTTAGACATGAAGAAGCTCGAAACAGACCTTAAAGACGAAAGCATCATGAAGCAAATCACTGCTGACATGGAAGAAGCAAAAAAATTCAACTTTAGCGGCACACCAGGCTTCTTAATCAACGGCGTATCTCTTCGTGGCGCTTATCCGTTCCCAGAATTCAAAGCGATCATTGATCGCCACTTGGGCAAATCAGACGACACTAAAAAGCAATAAAAACTGATTTTTAGAGACTCAAAAAGCCCGGCTGAAAACCGGGCTTTTTTTTTAGATTTTGATTGGCAACAAGCGATCACTAAGAAGGGCCCTCTCTTCACTCAGGTTCACCACAAAGGGAGAAACCCTCAGACCTCGTTGAAGCGCCAGTCGCAGAAGTCGACCATACTCAGGGTCGATATCATCTGCTGGACTGAAAGAATGACCATCACTCCTCTGAACTGTAAAAATAATTTCGGCTGTGTGGCCAGCCTCCATCAATTTCATAAGCTCTGAAAGATGTTTTTGTCCTCGCGTGGTTTCGGCGTCCGGAAATTGAACCGACTCGCCCACAAGCAGAGTTACATTTTTCACTTCAATAAAATGTTTTTTAGAAGAGTCCTTCTTAGAAAGTGCAAAATCTAACCGAGTTTCTGGGTTCACTTTATATTCTGGATGCAGACTATCGAATCCACCCCAATGCTCCCATGCTGGCGGCACCTTTATCATTTTACCCAAAACCGCCGCAAGGGCCTCTCGCACCACTATATTCGGGGTCGAAGTATTAACGCCCACCCAAACTCCCGCCGGAGTCTGGATCATCTCTAGAGTTTGTTTTAATTTCCGTTCAGGGTTCTCACTGTGGGAAAACAAGCAAGGACATCCGGGGTTGTTAACGCCCTTTAGGCTTCCGGTATTAGGTACGTGGGCCACAAGAATCTGACCTTGCCACTCAATATCCGCAAAAAATCGTTTGTAACGCTTTAGAAAAATTCCTTGATCCAGCTTTGTTCTGTAATTCAAAAAACGACTCCGCCTAAAATTTATGGCAACTTAATCAACTTCCACCAAGGATCCTTAAACTGATCCAACTCCAAAGTTGTCGGATCATACTTCCAGGTGTCGTTAGTTTTCTTAATGACAAAACGAATACTCATCTGGAAGTTATTGTTTCTCATTTCGACATCATTTTTATAGACGCAAGTGTTTGAGACACTTCCAACAATTTTTATCACCAGAGAGCCGTCCTTCTCTTTGACCTTGTCCCAATGGATATTATGCAAAATCGACCCAGCTGGAACTTTTGTGACCAACTCAAGGTCTGGCAATGGTAAAATGGGAATTGGAATCGTCAACACTTCGCAGTGAACCGCCTTCTTATACTCATCGCTTAGATCAATCACTTCCTCGCCAACCGTCAATAATACTTGCGGAAAATCTGCTCGAGAACTTGATCCCAAAACACTTGCCGATACAAATGAGTTCCACGGCAACAATGGAGTGCTAATAGTTTTTTGCTGGAGGAGCATCGAAATTCTCACCGCTATTAAATCCAAGTCCTCGTGAGAAAAGTTCCCATGATGATGTCCAAACTCATGCACCAAAACGGCGACCGCCTCGGGAAGACTCATGGCCTCATATCCGTTGGCGCCTTTACTGTAAAGCAGGTCAACATTGACCATTATAGAACTGCCAACAGCACTCCCTGTTTTCGCAATGCGAACCTGGCCATCAATAATAAAAGTCCCTGGTGCTTTTTTTTCTGATAAGAAAACAAGTTGATTTTGATTTGCTTTTTCTTGGGGAAGACTCTTCAAAATTTTCAACACGAGATCACGCTGCTCATTGGTGAGTTTGCAACTATCAGATCCCAAGCAAAGTTGAAGGTATTTTTCCATTTTCTCGTAGGCATAAAACATATTTTTTTCAGCGAGCCCGCCACCATTATTAACAAGGTCACCGCCCTGGAGACCCCATCCCAAATGGGCCCACAAAATGACCAAACCCATCACAAAAACCCGAGAATTTTTCATTTTTTATCCTCCGTTGAGAGATCAAACTTCGTTAAAGGAAAAAGTTGGAATGACAAGGTGTAGACCTCCGAAGCGTTGTCATCTTCTAACAGAGCTGCGACCTTTTTTCGAGTCTTAAGTAGCAACTCCTTAACCTGTGGCAATTTTTCAAGGTTAACGGGCATTGTCACCGAACCAACATCGCGCAAAGTGACAGCATCGTTATTTATTGAGTTCTCTGCTAATCTGAGATTTTGAGTGTGGTGCTTACGTATTGCAGCTGAGGGTATATCAATTGTCGTCGTCAGCGGCCTCGATGTTCTCGTCAAACGCCCCCGGGCTTTTTTAATCAGCCCTAAACGGAACAATCTTTCTAAAGCTTCGCCAGCCTCAGCTATCTTGATGCCCAACCTACCCGCAATCCATTCAGACTCAGAGCGACAGCCCTTTATCTTGGCAAGGCTGAGAATGGCCAAGTATTGCCAATCCGCTATGAGGCGAAACGTATCCTCGTCTAAGGTTATTCGCTCATCTACCTCAGTAGCTCTATTGGCCGTCTCTTTATAATGCAACCACAGCTTTTCCTGCTCTGCAGGAGAGACCAATAACTTATCCATCACTTTTTTTAAGTTGGTTTTTGAAAGATTTCTCTTATCAGAAAGCACATCGGACAAAGTGGTCGCCCCGACTCCAAGGTGTTTAGCAAAGGCCCGCAGAGAATAAGAGGAGTTCCGCGTCTGCCTACGGGCAAGTTCTTCCATTAACAAATTCTTAATCGTTGTTTCCATGCAGATATGTATAACGTGAGAAATGCTCAAAATCAAAGAAATCGGAACGAACCGTCCCGACTTTATAAGTCGGTACAGAATGTCCCGATCAGGGGCTAGACAGCCACGTTTGATTAGAATACACCTCTGTTATCCCGCAAGACGGGCAAAATTAAAAAACTACCTGAGGAGGTAAAAATGAAAAAAATCTTATTAACAATAGCTCTGGTTCTCGGCGCTGCTCAAGCTCAAGCCTTCACGGCTCCCGCATGGATGTGCAAATTGGACTTTGCAGGCACAGTAAAAGGCTTCAAAGTCATCGTTGGTACTTTTAAGTTTGAAGGCCAAGGGGACCTTGATTGCATTTCTGCAACAGGTCAAAAGGCGCATTACCCTGTGACGGTCCAAATGAATGCAGCTCCTCTTTCACCACAAATTAGTCTCGGCAAATTGAAATTAAATGGAATGGCAGCGGACATCGCCTTGGGAAGTCAAAATCCTGAAGACATTCTTGGCAACTACTACATTGCTCAAGGGCAAGCAGCAATTCTTGGCGGTGTTGGTGTGATCACGGCTGTGCGAGCAGATCTTCCAGAACTTGCCTTGAAAGTCTCTCTACAATTTGCACGCGGCTTCGGTATCAATCTTGGCCTGAACAAAATGACTATCGCATTGGACGAATCTCGCAAGAACTAGAAAGAAATCTCAAGTTGCTTGGACTTTCTTGAACAGAGCGCTCTTTAGAAAGCGCTCTGTTTTTTAGGCGAGCGCACTAGGTAACTACTTAAGGCGCAATAACACCGGGTCCATTGGGTATTTTTGCAAGGCCTTTTGTAAAAACTCCTTCAACTCCTGTTCACGCCCCTGACGAGAAAGCACGATGGCCATTGCACGCTGAGATTTAACATCAGGATCCATGAGCGATATTTTGAAACATTCTTCGGCTTTCTTGTAATCTTGAAGCTCTAAGTAGGCAGCACCAAGGTTGCGCCAGCCCACGAGCCACTCTCGCGATCCACGCGGTGAAGCTGCAATGGTTTTTTCAAAATAAGGTATGGCTTGCGCAAATTGCCGAGCCTCAAGCAATTTTAGACCCACATTATTGTTCAGATAAAAAGACTCTGAGTCTTGTAGTAAATCCGCCTGATAAAGCGACAAGGGAGTTTCCCAAACCTGCATGCGGGCAAAGGTCTGAAATGACAAAGCCACCAAAATTATCCCCAAACTGACACTCTTTAATTTTACATTCGAAACGAAAATCGAATCTAGAAACAAAAACAAGAGCCCCATCAAACCAATAATTGAAAAGTAAAACCAACGATCTGAAACGGTTCCATCAAGAGGAATAAGATGGCTATGTAGACCCATCCCCAATAGAAGCCACAAAAAGAAAAAGAAAAGATCCTTCCGTGGCCATTTTATCAACCAAAAAACGCCCCCGCCAAAAATAACAAAGGACCCTAACAAAGGACCCCAAAATTTTGCCAGCGTCATCTGATTGACAACCCAATCTTGAGTCAAAGACGGCTTTTTGATCAAAAAGAAAACTTCAAAATAATGCAGCAAAACCTTTGGCAACGTTAAAAGTCGAGTTGCTAAATCTGCACGACTAATTTGCATATTGTGACCGCGAAATACCTGCAGCCCAGCCACTCCCAGGCGCAAGCTGAGGTAGACGGCTAAGGAGACACCAACTGCGCCAAGAGCAAATTTAATCCGCTCTTTATTGAATAGGAAACAATAAAGACACCCAACTCCAAGATACAAAACTCCAGTCTCTTTGCTGAGAAGGCTTAATAGAAAAAAGAACCCCGCCCACTTATAATAATCTGTCGCTGCCAGCAGCAAAAGACCGCTGAGCCCAAAAAAAGTATAAAGGGGCTCTTGCAAGTCAGCGATCATCAGAACAGCTTCAGAGTTGATCGGGTGAGCTAGAAAAAAGGCCCCGGCAAAAAAAGCCCATAAATTCTTATTGCTAGAAAAAACTTCTGAAACAACACAAAGACCAAGAAAGAATTCAGTATATGTACCATTAATTGAAAAACGTGAAATACGACAGGGCTGCCTCCCCCGCCATTCCAAAGAAGATTGTAAAATATCATCATGACCGGTTTATAGTAAACTCCGCCAACACTTTCTGTTCCATCAACTCTGGCCATCGTGGAATTGGTAAAGTTTAAAAATATCTGCGAGAGGCCCTGAACCTGGGGATTGCTTAAGATCTGAAATTCATCGTCAAGTATAAATCCGTAGTGAAAAGAAGAGGCATAGAGCCCAAAGCCCAAAAGTGCGTATGCGAGAAAAGTCATCCAACGGTTCATGAAATCATTGTGCTTCAGAAACTTCTGTAATATTAGGATTTTGACTCCATGACCCGCGGCATAAAGCGGTGCAATTGGAACTCGACGAGAATAGAACCAGTGAGGTGTCTTTGAAAAACAATGAAGGGAGCTTCTCTACATGGCAACTGATGTAAAATTACCAGAACTTGGCGAAGGCGTTACAGAAGGTGAATTGGTTAAATGGCTGGTAAAACCAGGTGACACCGTGAAAACGGATCAACCTATCGCTGAAGTTATGACCGACAAGGCCACGGTTGAAGTTCCGACTCCTCTTTCAGGCACTGTCAAAGAACTCAAGTTCAAACCGGGACAAGTTGTTAAAGTAGATTCCATTTTGATCACGCTTGATTCCATGAGCGGTGGGGCCATAGCAAAACCAGCAACTCCACCGGTCGCTCCACCAAAACCAACGCCAGGGGCTACAGCAACAACACCGAGTGGGCAGGCCACCTCCGTAAAACTCCCAGAACTTGGTGAAGGCGTCACTGAGGGTGAGCTGGTCAAGTGGTTGGTAAAACCAGGTGATACGATAAAGACGGATCAACCTATCGCTGAAGTTATGACCGACAAGGCCACGGTTGAAGTTCCGACTCCTCTTTCAGGCACTGTCAAAGAACTTAAATTTAAAGCGGGAGATGTTGTAAAAGTCGATAATACCTTGTTGATACTTGAGGGCACGACAGCGCCCGTGTCGGTGGCTCCAGCAAAAACCGCCGCAGCACAGATGACGGTTGCCACACCCATGGCAAAAATTCATCCACCGGTTGCCGAGGCGCGGGTTCTTGCAACTCCTGCGACTCGCCGCTTGGCTCGCGAGTTGGGCGTCGATCTCAACATGCTTGATGGCTCTGGCCTTGCCGGGAGAGTCACCCGCGATGACGTCATTAGCGCAAAGGGTGGAGCCTCGAGTATGGGGGCCGGAGCTACCCGCGCTGGAGCAGCTGTTCCAGCAGCCATTGCTCCGTCTGCAAACATTCCTCGTCCGGCCTACCAAGGAACCGGTGGAACAGAAGAGCGTGTTCCAATGATCGGCATTCGCCGTAAAATTGCAGAAAACATGCAAAAATCCAAAGCTATTATTCCGCATTTCACGTTGATGGATGAAGCCAATGTCACCGAGCTTGTGAATCTGCGCGAATCCCTCAAAGACTATGCAGAAAAAAATGGAACAAAGATCACATACCTTCCGATTGTAATGAAGGCTTTGATAGCAACGATTCGCGAATTTCCTACTTTCAATGCTTCTATTGATGATGCCGCTTCTGAAATCGTTTACAAAAAATACTTCAATATTGGCTTTGCGGCTGATACTCCCAACGGACTGGTTGTTCCGGTTATTAAAAATGCGGATCAAAAGACCATCACAGAATTATCAAAGGAAATCCTTGATCTGTCGAAACGAGCTCGCGACGGAAAGCTTAAAACCGAAGAGATGAAAGGGGCCTGCATCACAATTACAAACATCGGATCCATCGGTGGAACCTATGCAACTCCGGTGATCAACCACCCCGAAGTTGCAATCATTGGTATGTATAAAATCGACGACAAGCCCGTCATTAAAAACGGCCAGCTTGCTGCGATCAAAGTTATGAATTACACGGTGACTGCAGATCACCGCCTGATTGACGGCGCCGTCGCCGCGAAATTCTTAAAATCATTTATCGAACGAATTGAAAATCCTGGCCGTCTTATGATGGACATGATTTAGGAGAAAGTTATGCAGAGTTTTGACATTGTAGTTATAGGCGCTGGACCTGGTGGATATGTGGCGGCCATACGAGCCGCTCAGTTAGGATTCAAGACGGCGGTCATCGAAAGAGAATACTTAGGTGGAGTTTGCTTGAATGTGGGCTGTATTCCATCCAAGGCGATGATTACAGCTACCCATTTACTTCATAAAGCCCAACATAACTTCAAAGAAATGGGCTTAAATATAAAAGGTGGTATTGACGTTGACATGAAACAACTTGCCAAGTGGAAACAATCGGTTTGCGACAAAATGGCGAGTGGCGTAGGAACATTGCTAAAGGGCAATGCCGTCACGGTCCTCCGCGGAGAAGCCGAGTTTAAAACTTCGAAGGAAATATCGGTCAAAGCCTCGACTGGCACAGAAACTGTTCAAGCTAAATATTTTATTGTTGCAACAGGCTCTCGCCCGATCGAAATTCCTGGTTTCAAATTTGATGAAAAAGACATTGTTTCATCGACTGGAGCCCTTGCATTTACAGAAATTCCAAAACGCGTTGTCACTATTGGCGGCGGGTATATCGGCCTTGAAATTTCGTCCTACCTCAGAAAACTTGGCTGCGAAGTCATTGTGGTTGAAGCTCAGAACTCCTTGCTTGCAGGTGTTGTTGACCCTGAGTGCGCTCAAGTCGTGGCTCGCAAGCTAGAAAAGTCCGGAGTCAAAGTTATGTATGGGGCAAAGGCCAAAGCACAAAAGAAGGCCAATGACAGCTACGAAGTCACTGTTGAAGTGAATGGCAAAGAAGAGGTCCTTAAAGCTGACAAAATCCTCGTAACCGTGGGACGTCGTCCAAATGGAGACCAAACCAACCTCAAAGCTGCTGGTATTTCAACAGATGACCGAGGCTTTATCAAAGTCGATGCTCAACGCCGCACCAACGTAGCAAACATCTTCGCTATCGGTGATATCGTTGGCCAGCCGATGTTAGCTCACAAAGCTTCTTATGAAGGAGTCCTCGTCGCCGAAGTCATTAAAGGACAAAACCGTGTCTATGATGCTAAAACAGTACCCGCAGTCGTCTTTACGGATCCAGAAATTGCAGCCGCAGGAATGACTGAGGCCGAAGCGAAAGCCAAAGGATATACAGATCTCAAAATTGCGAAATTTCCGTTTGCAGCTAATGGACGAGCCGTAAGTATGATGGAGACGGATGGGTTCGTAAAAATGATTGCTGATGCCAAAACACATGTCATTCTTGGTATTCACATCGTCGGACCTGAGGCATCTAATTTAATTTCAGAAGCCGCTCTGGCTATTGAAATGGGAGCCAGAATCGAGGACATCGCACTGACCATTCACCCTCACCCCACATTGGGTGAGACCATGATGGAGGCAGCAGAGGCGACCCTCGGCCACGCAATTCACATTATTCAAAAGCCATTAACTGGAGCAAGTAAGGCCGCACATTTATAATAAAAGAAGCCGAGAGAAATCCCGGCTTCTTTTCTTTTACTTCATTTGAGTTGAGGCTGTGTCAGCACAAACCATCGACTGCATCACCTTGTCGAGATACAGAGCCCAGTCGCGAGTGCTTTCTTTGACCAATTTGTCTTTCATTTTTGCAACCAAAGACAATGAGGCGCCCATGTCTCCACCACTCACAGCTGTGTATCCGCGGCAGGTGTTGACCAGTTCACGGTCTTCTGAACGATTGTCGTAAATATAAGGCTCAATCATACCGCAAAATGAATCCATCGCGGCCAAATGGTCAACCGCCGTCACCCAACGATTCCAAACGTCTTGCATCTCGCGGCAAGTATCAGTGTGATCACGAGTACCAAGTGGTAAATTATCAAGGGTGAATGCTCTCAACTGAAAGGCGTCCTCTTTGTCTTTCGCTTTCGCTTTCTTTTCTGGAAATGCCCAGAACGAAGGTTGGATTTCAGCCTTTCCACTCTTAGTCATATTGTATGCACGAGAGCGAAGATTTTCGAGGCCTTGTTGAAATTTAGAAACGTCCGCCTGATGAAGACCGCGTACATAATTGAACCACGCGCTGACTGGCGAGCGAATTCCCAAAGAACGGGGAGCAAGCAAGGCCCTGCGAAGCCGATCCATCTCAGAATCAATTTCTGACTGAGCGATTTTTGTAGCATGACTTCTCAAATTCTCAAGGGAGCCCGCAACTCTTTCTGCCTGAACTTGTTTGCTTGAAAGGTTTTTCAATGGCTGCTTTAACAAACCGTAATCATTACTGCCTTTTGCTTGCTTCTCAATATCTGCCTGTGCCACCTTAACCAATTGCTTAGACAACGAGCCGGACTTATCCACAGTTTCAATAAAAGACTTTGTTACTCTAGTGCAACCTCTAAAGTCAGTATTTACAGAATATTGCTTTTGGTTCAAAGATTGAAGACTCTTTATTGCAATATCAGCACTCGACTTTAAAGCCATAGCTTGAGCTACATTTGCTGAGCCATAGGCAGTCAGGGCTGTGTCTAGACTTCCCAACATATTGGAAACATAAGACGTACGATCATTTGCCAAGACGGCCATCTGAATTCCCAACTGACAAATTTTTATATCATCTGAAGTGCTTTTCAAAAACTGTTTATCCAGCTCAAGCTGAATTTGCGCCTGTGCCAAACTATCTTTCATGCTAAGTGAAACCTGATCTAAATACTTTTTACGGTTCATGATGTTCTGTGTTGAAGATGAAACACCCTTAAGTTGAGAACTAAAGAGAGCTTGCGATGCCGAAATATCAGCGGTGATTTTCATGAGTTGCTCACTACGCGACTTGATCAAAAATTTGTACTTTTGATCCAAACGAATAAACTGACAAGTATTCTCGACGATGGCACGACGAACCTGAGCATCGTATACTTTAGAGGTATTTTCTTCAATAATTTTACTCATACTGCCAATTGCAGTTGTCACAATAGAACCCCCAACAATAAACGGTATAGCGGCAGTTCCTCCTGTCATTTGTGCCGCCATTAATGCATACGGTGTCAATCCATTCATAATGTCACTCAAAGAGCTCGCGATTTGCCCGCCATTCATTTGCTTGCGACATTGTTCGTTCAATATATCCGTCTGAGCAAACGTCGTTGCTAGGTTATTAGCTGCACGAATCGCCTGATCAACATTATTAACAATGTCCGATGTGTTTTCGGTTTGAACCGTCTCCGGATTCTCGACAAAATTTCTTAGGCTTGTCACGACATCAGCAATCTTTTTGTTGCTATCTACGACACTTTTAACATCAACTTTAGAATTGCCGGAGCAGCTGGGTGAATTCACTGCCTGGTTAAGAGAATTTACAGCACTCATGATAGTTTCATAAGGAGCATTTTCGAATAAATTACATCGAAACTCTTCATCAACAGTTGCACGGCTCATGCTCTGCGGATCCTTTTTGGTCAACGGCAAACCTGTATTTCGAGCTGAGCCGTTGCCCAATCCAATACCGGTATTTGCCCCTTTATTGACATCCCCGGGAGGAGTATCAATAGGAAATAGCGATTTGACGATTTCAGGGTCGACGGTCGAACGCTCAATTGGCAGCAAACCAGTGTCCGAATTGTTTTTAGTGGACTTAGTAGAACCATTGTTTTGAGCGTACAGGGGTTGCGTTCCTAAAATGATTAAGACAGACAAAGCAATTCGGCCGCAACATACTGATATAAAGTCTAATTTCATAAACAATTCTCCCAATATAAAATATTTCTCGAGGTCTTATTTGCAGTCTTAATGCCACGCCATAAATCATTACAATCGCTTTCAATGTGGCACCTTTGTCTTAAGTTTAGACAGGGGCCCAAATATGTTCGAAATTTAGGCCCTTTCCGGTTTTAAGCGGGGTTGGGCCATTTGAAGAAGAATTCGTCAGTGTTTATAGATAGATGATTAAGATATCCACATCTCTGAAGTATCTTTCGCATAAAGCTTACTTCGTTGGTGTAGCCGTAGCCCATTCTTCGAAGGACTTTTATCTTATTGTTGAGTCCTTCAATAACGGCAGTGGTTAGTCTTGAAGTGATGTAGGCTTCAATATTTTTACGGTAGTTTCTGAGTGTTTTAGCAAACTTCAGAAAGGGCTCGTATCTTGTATTGCGGCAGAGTTGGTACCATCTAGCGAGGACTTTTCGAAATCCTGCCACAGTTTTTTCATCTAAAGCTTTGTGAAAGTACTCAACCATCAACATTGAGCATTGGATTTCTTTATTGGCAAGCCTGAGTTTATCGATCAGCTTCATCTCGGATTTAGATAGGTCGGCATCGCGGGAAACTAGAACAAATCGACGATGTGGTTCAAGCATTCCTTCTTGAAATATGTCTTTACGTCCGCGTGCTTTTTTAAATTCAGCTTTGCGGACTTGGTCAAAGGCTTTGTTAATTTGCTGAGCCAGGTGGAATCTATCAATAACCACATCGGCATTGGGGCACTGTTTTTTAATGGCTGAGATGAAGGGCTCGTGCATGTCGACGGCGAACTTCTCAACGGCTAGTTTTTGCCCAGGAGAGAGAACAGTTAAAGCGGTGGTCAAGGCGGCAGAGTCCCTTCCCATAGAGTTAAAGAGGACTTTTCCTTTGCTTGGAGAAACAAGGTTGGTAACAAACTTTGGTGTATATCTTTTGGCAAAGAGTCCTTTGCGATCTTTATTTTTGATGCTTCGAAAGTGAACCTCATCGGCACATAAATAGGAAACATCAATGTCTTTGGGTAAACGTAAAAACTGGAGCATGACCTCCATACGATGCTGATCGAGGTTCCACATGAGTTTAGAGTCAGATTTTAATATGCGACTGACGGCTTCACAGGTGATCTCTTCCATCAGGCGGCCAGCCACCTCTGCAAAGCCGCATGTCATGCTCTCAAACTTTGGATGTAACCAATCAGCTCTAGCAACTGCTGTGCATTGGCAGTCTTCGCAATATCCCCGCATCTGCCAAAACTTAAGTAGCACCACTTGGTAGACGCCAAGTGGCGGTGCCTTAACTTCTCGCAAAGCCCACTCTTTAACTGAAGAAAACTGTAGACCGCAGTGTGGGCAAAAACATTCTGAACGCTTTTGACGGACTTTGATCTCTAATCGAAGATCTTTTTTAAAACGCTTGATGTCTTCGATAATGACATCTTGAATACCTAAAAACTCGATGATAGCTCTTGAGAAGTCCATCCTTTGGTCTCCTAGTGTTGTGACTTTTTGTGGTAAAAAAATCAAAACATAGGTCCATAGGATGGACAATTTTTGTCGTAGCTACTCTGCATCACCCCGGCTTAATCCGGTGAACCAAATTTAGGGGGCCTCTCCGCCATTTTAAGACGTTTTAAGCGGGGTTGAGTCATTTGCAGAAGAATTCGTCAGCGAAGATTACCATACCTATTCGCAGAGGAGCTCAAGCTTCACCCATTAAATTGCTGTCAGCCTTCTTATTTTGTAAACTTTTGAATTCGAGTAATGGTGGCATCAACCCAGGTATTGATTTCGTTGATTCGGGATGCACTGTTGTTCTGCATCGAGCCGTAGAGATAGCGACCCGCTGTCGACATGGTTGCAACGTCGAGGCTTTTCTGACTATACGAATTTTGATTTTCGATAGTGTTAATTTGAGTTTTTCGACGATTTTCTAATTCATTAATTGCGAAAGACGCCTCTTCTCGTGAAATGTCCTTGCCAGCTGCAGAACAGGCGATAATTTGCTTTGTTTTTGAATTTTTTATCTCTTGAATAAGAGCCTCTTTGGTTTCATCTGAAGTTTCCAAGGACTGAATTTTCGCGAGATCACGGGCAATAAGGCTCGAATTACAAGTTGCAGCGAGAGCTATTGTAGAGTTAATTGAAAGGACAAAGGCTGTAGATAGGACAAATTTCATTTTTTTCATAAAGAGTCTTTCAGTGTGGCATTAGTCTTATGCCGAAAGTTCATTTAAGTTTTGGCTTTAAATCAAAGTTATCACCTAGAGTCTTTTGCAAAAGGGAGCCCTCTGTCTAATGTGCTTTAATGAACCACCACGACAAAGTACTGTCGAATCTAGATTTCGAAATGGCAAAAAGTGTCACTTTCATCGCCCTTTCCGGTTTTAAGCGGGGTTGGGCCATTTGAAGAAGAATTCGTCAGTGTTTATAGATAGATGATTAAGATATCCACATCTCTGAAGTATCTTTCGCATAAAGCTTACTTCGTTGGTGTAGCCGTAGCCCATTCTTCGAAGGACTTTTATCTTATTGTTGAGTCCTTCAATAACGGCGTGGTTAGTCTTGAAGTGATGTAGGCTTCAATATTTTACGGTAGTTTCTGAGTGTTTTAGCAAACTTCAGAAAGGGCTCGTATCTTGTATTGCGGCAGAGTTGGTACCATCTAGCGAGGACTTTTCGAAATCCTGCCACAGTTTTTTCATCTAAAGCTTTGTGAAAGTACTCAACCATCAACATTGAGCATTGGATTTCTTTATTGGCAAGCCTGAGTTTATCGATCAGCTTCATCTCGGATTTAGATAGGTCGGCATCGCGGGAAACTAGAACAAATCGACGATGTGGTTCAAGCATTCCTTCTTGAAATATGTCTTTACGTCCGCGTGCTTTTTTAAATTCAGCTTTGCGGACTTGGTCAAAGGCTTTGTTAATTTGCTGAGCCAGGTGGAATCTATCAATAACCACATCGGCATTGGGGCACTGTTTTTTAATGGCTGAGATGAAGGGCTCGTGCATGTCGACGGCGAACTTCTCAACGGCTAGTTTTTGCCCAGGAGAGAGAACAGTTAAAGCGGTGGTCAAGGCGGCAGAGTCCCTTCCCATAGAGTTAAAGAGGACTTTTCCTTTGCTTGGAGAAACAAGGTTGGTAACAAACTTTGGTGTATATCTTTTGGCAAAGAGTCCTTTGCGATCTTTATTTTTGATGCTTCGAAAGTGAACCTCATCGGCACATAAATAGGAAACATCAATGTCTTTGGTAAACGTAAAAACTGGAGCATGACCTCCATACGATGCTGATCGAGGTTCCACATGAGTTTAGAGTCAGATTTTAATATGCGACTGACGGCTTCACAGGTGATCTCTTCCATCAGGCGGCCAGCCACCTCTGCAAAGCCGCATGTCATGCTCTCAAACTTTGGATGTAACCAATCGGCTCTAGCAACTGCTGTGCATTGGCAGTCTTCGCAATATCCCCATCTGCCAAACTTAAGTAGCACCACTGGTAGAAGGGCGGTGCTAACTTCTCGCAAAGCCCACTCTTTAACTGAAGAAAACTGTAGACCGCAGTGTGGGCAAAAACATTCTGAACGCTTTTGACGGACTTTGATCTCTAATCGAAGATCTTTTTTAAAACGCTTGATGTCTTCGATAATGACATCTTGAATACCTAAAAACTCGATGATAGCTCTTGAGAAGTCCATCCTTTGGTCTCCTAGTGTTGTGACTTTTTGTGGTAAAAAAATCAAAACATAGGTCCATAGGATGGACAATTTTTGTCGTAGCTACTCTGCATCACCCCGGCTTAATCCGGTGAACCCTTTCATCGCCCTCATCAATACGATACGACGACGCAATCCCACCCCTCAGACTCCCGCTTTTCCTGATGCAACTAGCAGCACCAGAACAAGGAATTGATTTCGGTTGCGACCCACGGAATAATAAATTCAACCAACTAAGTCTGGATGTACTTCTCCCATGGCCGAAATACTCCCTCTTCCGATTGATGATTTTTTAGACGAAGCGCTTGAACATCTTCGGCACCAGCCGAACCTCGTCATTACGGCCTCCCCTGGTGCTGGAAAAACCACACGACTGCCTGCCTATCTGGCGAGGCATTCTGAGGGAAAGGTCTTGGTTTTAGAACCGCGACGTATGGCGGCCATGGCTGCTGCCCAACGCGTGGCCGAAGAACAAAATTGGCAACTCGGAAACGAGGTCGGCTTTCAAGTTCGTTTTGAAAATCAGACGAGAGAACATACCAAGCTGATTTTTTTAACTGAGGCGCTTCTCTCGCGAAAGCTTGCACAAGACCCTCAATTGACCGGTGTCGAATACGTGATTCTAGATGAATTTCATGAGCGTTCAGTCCATGTGGATATTGCTCTAGGGCTGCTGCGAGAACTCCAGGATCTCGGTGGATCCATCAAACTAGTGGTGATGTCAGCCACCCTGGATTCTTCAAAAATATCTACTTACCTTAAAAAGGCTCCTATTCTTGATGTTCCAGGAAAACTATTTCCACTCGAATTGAGATACCAGAAAAACTCGCAACTCCTACAAACTGGGCCACCCTTTTATGAAAATCTTTTCTCGATCATCAAAGAGGCGGAACAAGTCTCCAAAAAGAACATCTTAGTTTTTCTACCTGGAACCGGAGAGATCGATCGAATTCACCAACTCATCGGTTCATGGGCCGAGCAAAAAAAAATGGATGTTGTCCTCCTTCATGGAAGTCTACCACTCGAAGAACAACGAAAGACATTGCAGGCTGGCTCTAGACGCCGACTCATTCTATCAACCAATATTGCCGAATCCTCCGTCACCGTGGATGGCGTCGCCTGTGTGATCGACACAGGCCTCGCAAAAAGCATGAAATACGATATTCGAACGGGATTTTCTCGCTTAGAAATGACTCGAATCAGTAGAGCTTCCGCGCAGCAACGTGCTGGACGCGCGGCTCGACAGTTCCCTGGTTTGTGTTATCGCCTCTGGAACAAATTAGACGAGACCTCAATGACCGGACACGATCTGCCAGAGATATTGCGCACGGATCTTAGCGAAAGCCTGTTGTTTCTTGCCGCGCAAGGAGTTCGAGATTTCAACTCATTCTCATGGTTCGACAAACCTGGACCTATGCATTTAAAAAAGGCCACAGACGACCTGTGCCTAATGAACGCTCTTGACGAACAGAATATTTTGACTCCGATAGGCAAGCTTATGTTGGGTTGGCCACTCCCGCCTCGATTGGCAAAGCTTATGTTAGTGGCCATTGAAATGAACGTGGCTGATCTTGGTGCGGATATCGCAGCCATTCTTCAAGAACGCAATTTTATTCAAAAGAAAAGTTCTGAAATACATTTGGCAGACCAACTCGAGAATGATCTTCAATTAAGACTTGAGTCTTTGTGGCAGTTGCGAACGAGCGGAAAAACTCCTTCTAACTCCCAGCGAGGAATCTTACAAACTGTTAAAAAGAGCGCTCAACAAATTCGCTCCTATTGCAGTCAAATTCAAGATTCTAAAATTGACAATCTGAGGGACGTTTTAAAAAGATTAATTTTAAATAGCTTCAACGATCGCCTTTGCCGCCGTCGATCCATAAATTCAGAAAGAGGCCTGATGGTGGGAGGTCGAGGTGTCAAGTTGTCGACCGAAAGCCTGGTTCGCGAGAGTGATTTTTTTATAGCATTGGATGGAGTCGACAATTCAAAAAACGCAGAGACTCTCGTCAGTATTGCCATCGGTCTCGACAAAAACACACTATTCTCGGAACTTTCCAATCGAATTGAAAAAAAGAAGAACCTACATTTTGACCGCGAAAAAGGACAATTCTATCTCCGCGAAGGAAAATATTTTCGAGATCTCTGCCTTGAAGAAGGAGGAATTTCAATTGCTGAACCTACTGAAGTTATTGATCACCTCCCAGAAGTCCTTACTGAAGAGTGGGACTGGGTGCTTAAACAAAATGAGCCTCTAGCAAACTGGTGCGATCGTCTGAGTTATCTTATCTCCACATCGGCTTCACTTTCCGAAAAAGAAAAAAATGAACTTGCCGATTTTGATGAAGCACAACTATTTACTGATGAACAAAAGAAGGCTACTTTTGCCTTGGCTGCCACAGGTGAGAAAAATCTCACCTCTGTTGTAAAAAAGGATCTCATTTGTTTTTTCGAAGGTCTCTTGCCAACCTCGATAGTCAATTTTTTAAGATCCGAAGTTCCAGAGAAAATAAAAGTCCCCAGCGGTAATTATTTGAAAGTGCGGTACTCAAAGGATCGAGGAGCTCATCTAGAGGTTCGGATTCAAGAAATCTTTGGCTGGACCGAAACACCAAAAATTTTAAAAGGCACCTGCAGTCTAACACTGCATTTACTTGGCCCAAATTACCGGCCCGTGCAAGTCACTAGTGACCTACAAAGCTTCTGGAAAAACGGGTACGCCGAGGTGCGCAAAGAATTGCGAACACGGTATCCCAAACATTCCTGGCCAGAAAATCCACTGACAGCCACTGCCGTGGCGAAGGGTCGTCCGACAAAGGGCTAATTCAAAATTTCTTCTTGTTATTGTAAAAACACGATTGTATTTATAGCATAAACACAGGTGATTTATGATGGCTGAAATTCAATTAAAAGTGCTCCTCGTTGAAAACGAAAAATGTAGACTCAATGATATTTTCAGCGCCTTCGAAAGTTCCTTTTTTCAGGTGACAATAATTCACCCTGAGACACCACTCTCTCTTGTTGAGGAATTGCAACCGGACATTGTATTTTTGGAGTATTCAATCTCTGATATGTCAGGAATTTTGTTCTTCAAAAAAATAGTAAGTAATCCAAAACTTAGCCAGACTCCAACTATATTTGTTTCCGATTCGCGCCTACATGAACATCGCTTGCATTGTTTTGAAATTGGGGCGTCTGGTTTTCTAAGTCGTCCAATAACCAATAAGAAGCTTGCCAAGGCCACTCAGGCCTACGTTAATGGAAGAAAACGAATTCAAAGCGACGAAACTATAACTATTGGAAATCTCCTTCTCAACCCGAACTCAAATGAAGTACGCATTGGTGACAATAATATTCTTTTGACAAAAATCGAATTTAAAATACTGCACTGTCTTTTACAGTCAACACAACCGGTTCTCTCTAGGGCAGAAATTTGTGAATACGTTTGGGGCGAAAACCTAAGCAATACAGGTCGATTTGATACACAGCTTTATAATCTTAAAAAAAAGTTACGCGGTTTTGATGGAGTTATCAAATCCGTCAGCAAGATCGGCCTTCGTATTCTCGTTGGGGATACTACTTCCGATCTAGGACAGACGACGGAGGACCCAACACAACGACATGAGGCGCAACATCAGTGAATACAACAGCATTGGCACCAATACGACAACCGTCTCCGAGAAGAACAGGACCTAGTACTTTAGCGCCAGCGCCAATCATCACTTTGTTGCCAACAGTTGGATGACGTTTGACAGGATCGAATTTAACTCCCCCCAATGTAACTCCATGAAAAATTATGCAATCGTCACCGACCTCTGCCGTCTCGCCAATAACCACTCCCATGCCGTGATCGATGACGAGACGACGCCCAATTGTTGCGCCGGGATGAATTTCGATACCTGTTAAGCAACGTGAAATCTCTGCCACGAGGCGTGCCAAAAAGAAGAGTCTGTGTGAATATAAAAAGTTCGCACACCTGTGTAAAAATATGGCCTTTGGTCCTGGATACAAAATTGCGATCTCCCAAAGAGACTTTGCCGCCGGATCGTAGGACTTGTAGGTTTTTAAAAAATCTAACATCACTGTAAACATCAAAAACTTTCAAAATTAAAAGCGTTCTTTCAAATTATCCAACAAAAAATACCTATCAAAGAGGTCGCTGTAGCGCGACCACTTATCACTCACATTCCGTTCAGTTTCAATAAATGTTTGGATGGTATTCACTTTACTATCTAATTCATCCACCATTGCCAAAATAGCCGCTTCCATAAACTTAGGTCTCTTAGGGGATCCGTATTCGAGCTTTCCGTGATGACTCAAGACAATGTGCTTACACACATCCTTTAGTTCATCACTAAACCCTAGAATACGCGATGCCCTTTTGTCGATCAATTCACAGGCTAAAAGCATATGTCCAAGCAAGCGCCCCTTGTCCGTATAACTTACAGAGCTCTCATAAGAGAGTTCCCAAATTTTTCCAATATCATGAAATATTCCGCCAAAAATTAGCAGGTCGCGATTAAGAAAATCGTAGTGAGTCCCCAAGAAATCCAATATTTTACAGATCGATAGGATGTGTTCCAAAAGTCCACCTCTCCATGCATGGTGAATCGTTTTGGCCGCGGGAGCCTTTAGCAATAGAGGTTTTATTTCAGGGTCCTCAATGACCTCCAAAGTTAACTGACGTAGGTGATTGTTCGCCATTGATCTGACAATGATAAGAAGTTCAGCATGCATGTCATTGGCATTTTTTCCAGAGACCGGCAAAAAATCTTCGAATTTTACTGTTGCTGGGTCAACCTTCTCGATGCGATGTAGAATAATCTGCTTGCGATTCTGAAAAACCTGCACGGCCCCTTTGACCTGTACAATTTCGCCCGCCTCAAAGGCCTTGTTGAGCTCTTCGACTCGGTCCCAAAGACGACCATCAATGGAGCCCGTATGATCTCCCAAGACAACACTCATAAAGGGGCGTCCGTTTTTACCAAAACTGACGCTTTTTTCTTTAACCAAAAACAAGCTATCAACATTGTCTTTGTCTTGAAGTCCACGAACCGATTGTTTATCCATTACAGGGCCTCACAGATTAAATTTTTATAGCGGCTGTCTTCGATAGAAACTTGGGTCAAAAAAACCTGAGAATCCTTAACAATCGAAAAAATATAGTGCCCTGCTAATAAGCTCAAATGTCTTTGCCGGGTTGTATTCGCCTTGATTCCTTCGGTCTTCATCATCCGTAAAAACTTTTTGGTAATATCAAAGTACTGATTACACCCAGAGCCAAAAATACTGTCGTCGATTTTTCGCTTACGCGCGTGACTAAGATAGATAACCTTGATGCTTTTTTCTTCGTTGAACTCTTCGGGTAATTCAAACCCTACGAAAAAGGTTCCTGAATCACCAGTTAAGTAATGAGCGAGATCTATCCCGCCACCGCCTCGAGGTAAATCTATAACATAGGCCGGTGACTTCAAAATATTCTTATTCTTTTCAGTAAGAAAAACCTTGATCGCAGAGTAAAAAATATCGCGACTGACAATCGCTGCCTTACTTTTTTCTTGCGGAACCATTTCAATCAAATCCCAAATTTTTGCAGGAATCTTGAAATCGCGTGGCATTGCATCTATTTTGACGCTTACAAAGTGACTTGTGCGAAAACTAGAACTTTCCGTGCAACCAAAAAAAATTAACGAAGTCACCAACAAGAAAAATCGGTGATTCACAAAGACTCCAACTTTTCTCGGATCTCTATGAGAGGAACAAAATTTGCTTCAGACTCAAAGCCCGCTTTGATTTCGGCCTGAGCTTTTACTCTGTCATTATTATCAAGAGAAATTTTGGCAAGACCAGAGTGAGCGATCACATCACCATAATCAAGCTGAAGTAGCATGCGGTAGGCCTCCTCGGCACACGAGTAATCTTTTGTAAGTAAACAGGCCTCCGCCTTTGTATAAAGAGCGAGGCGTGTCTGTTTAAATTCAGAGTTTTGGTAAAGAATGTGAGCTTCTTTAGTCCGTCCAAGTTTAGTCAGATAACTTGCCTGCGCCTGAACGCTTGTGACCTGTTTTGGTTCTTGTGCAATGGCCTCATCAATAAATTTTGAAGCTTCCATATCCCTATTGCTTTCAATAAGACACATCGCTCGAACAGCCTTCATTCGACCTGATCCCTTGTTGAGATTATAGAGATCAGAACAATAGCGCTCTAGAAAATCCCAATCGCTATTTCTCCAATCTAAAGTCAAATTCTTCGAGTACAACTTAGTAGCATAGTAGGGCTCATCCATAAATGCCATAATCGCATCCAACTCACCTGCCGGATCTTGATTGAGATGATTTAGATAGATCAATAGCATTGAAAGCTCTTTGTAAAGAAAATGGGAGCGCCCAAGATAGGATTTTATCTCATTAATTCCAGCAACAAGACGTTCTTTATTAGGCCCATTTTTTGAAAGTTCAATCAAAGATATTGTCTTACCTAGTAAAATCAAAGGGTAGCCCAACGCATCGCCCTTTGTCAGGCTCTCAAAACTATTTAGGGCTTGAGAGTAGTTTCCTTTCTTTAAGAGAATAACTGCTTGGTTGATTTTTGCCGCTTCATTATTTGCATCAAACCCGAGGGTTTTTTGAATGTAATCCTCTGCCTGTCGTAAATCTCCCTCCATCATATAAGAAAGCGCCATACCTAAATGCCCGTCTATGATTTCGCTGCGAGTCCTTCCTTCTTTGAACAAGGACCTCTCGATGATCCTTCGTCCATTCAGGCTTTGACGGTCTTCATTTATCAATAGAAATATCATTTGAAATTGACTTTCAAGATCAGGCTCTCGTAACGCCGCTGCTTTTTTATAATTTTCTAAGGACTTCTGATAAAGGCCCATCTCCTTATATCTCAGCGAAGCACTGATCAACTGCTCATAATTCATGTCAAATCGTTTTTCTTTGCGAAAAAACGAATAGCCAGCAAATACAACAACAACAAATACGATCGCAAACAATATTGTCCTCAACAAAACGTTTTGCTGCTGAATCTTTGCCTGAACTCTTTGATCATTTACGTTTCCATAAGTCTTAATTGTACTAGGGATGTTTTTTGAATTTACGCTATCACTCACGACTTTTGGAGTCACATCTCGGAGTGATGAATTGGATCGATCAGGTGGAGACTTCGAAGGAGTCACTGGTGTCGGTGTAAACTCATCAGGCACAACCGGGCTTTCTGTCTTGGTGAAAGTCACTGTTCCTACTGTTGCCGTGCTGGTCATTGTGTCTTCGCGAGAGTGATCGTCTTCGTACCTCAGGCCCTTTACAATTTCTTTGAAGTGATGATTTTCTCGAATATAGTTCCAACGCCCATCAGGCTGCCGAATTTCATCTATAATCGTGACCTGCCGACGACTGAGTAAGGTCATCACTTCATCGCGGGTGAACGGCCCTAAAATCCTAGTAGAAGATTTTACTAGCCAAGTTTTTATCTGAGGGTTTAAATCAGGCCCAGCCATTTGCCCACCTTAAAACGGAGACTTGGATGAAAGAAGGACTTTCAAGTCATCATTGGTTATATAAAGACCCGCTCCCAAATAGCTAGAGCGAGACTGCGAATTATTTAAAATATCTTGAACTCCGCCGAGCAAATAAAACCCATGAACTAGACTGTACATAGCTTGAGCGCGCAAGTTCGTTTCGCCAAAGTTAAAGGCCTCAAAAGAAACTTTCATTTTTCTGCGGAAGAATAAATAATCAATACCAACGCCGCCCTGGTTCTCAATCAGTCCCCCACGAACAGTTAGATCATAAAAGTTTTTTGCAAACATCGCAGAAAATTTTGTCTTATTATAGAAGGTCTTCGTCTGAGAAGATGACTGACTGACTCCATTGGTTTCACCTGTGGTTTTTTCTCTTTCAACCACTCCCGCGGGGTCATCTATAATTCCGAGGTAATAGTATCTGTCGAGTCCTGGTTGGATACGAATGCCAACGGTTGACTTGGTGGCCTTAATATCACCCAAATAGTCTGCGTGAAAATCAAATCCCGTTTGAATGCGATTTGCGCTCTCAATCATCCCACTAAATCCCTCGATCGTGCTATTTAGATTGTCAACAGTGGTCTCGTCGTTGACAAGCTTTCCAATCGTTCCTTCGCCTCGGTTGATCTTGCCAGTAATATCATCTACATTCTTTAGGACCGAATCAATTCTCTGCAAAGAGGCAACTGCCTTAGCCCAGGACTTTTTAAAGCCATCTTCACTTTTATCATTCACTAAGTCACTGAGGGTCGTAGTAACATCATGGACCTGATCAACAATTTCTCCAATTTTTTCTTTGTTATCACCTGTCATTTGAGCAATATCACCTGTTAACTTTTCAATATTAGAAACGATACGACCCATGATGTGTTTCTTGCTTCCGTCATCGCTAATGGACTCTTTCAAAACAGAAGCTACGCTCTTTAAAGAAGAAGAAATCTCTGAGACTTCACTCACGAGATTATCAAGAGAGCCCTTATCCTTAATATTCAGAATTTGTGCGCCGTCGGGCAAGGGTGGGTCGTCGGGCATACCTGCAAAAATTTCGATATGCTTGTCGCCCAAAATTCCTTGTGCCTGAACTTCAACCACTGCTGAGACCGTCAAACGAACGTCCGACTTAACAGTAATATCTACTCGTGCTTGACCATCTTGCAGGGTGATTTCTCTGATGATACCAATCGGAATTCCTGCAGTCTTAACGGCCGAATTTTTTACTAAACCACCTGCGGTTTTAATTAAAAACCAGGCCTTTTTAGAACGACCTAAATAGCTTGGATCCTCACTAACCTGCATAGACATAAAAGCAATGAGTGAGCCGACAACGACAACAAGAAGGCCCACTTTGAATTCAGGTGACTTTACCCAACTCATGAATGCTTCATTCCTTTTGATACAAATCTCTTAACCAATTCAATATCACTCTTAAAAAAGTCCTCAGCAGTGCCAGTCAGAAGTACTTTTCCAGCATCCAGCATTGCTATGTGGTCAGCAATTCGAAACGCCGCTGACAGATCATGGCTAACCATGATAGAAGTCAGTCCTTCCCGAGACTTATGGGTCTCCAGTATTAGATTATCTACCATTTCGGTAAGAATGGGATCTAATCCAGTGGTCGGTTCGTCATAGATCATAATTTCTGGATCTAGGGCGAGAGCTCTCGCTAGACCCGTTCTTTTCTGCATTCCGCCACTTATCTGACTCGGCAGTTTTCCGAAGTGCTTTTTGTCTAGCCCGACCTGAGTCAATTTCTCTTCGGCGATGTTTAATACCTGAGAAGTTCGGATCTCTCGACGATGCTCGAACAAAGGGAAACAAACATTTTCTAATACAGTCATGTCATCAAAAAGTGCTGCGGATTGAAAAAGCACTCCAAACTTCTGCCGAAACTTAGTCAATTCGTTGGGGGACATTTTTCCCAAATCTTGCCCAAGAACTTCGATGGTCCCAGAGGTTGGCTGATAAAGCCCTAGAATATGCTTCAGCACCACACTCTTTCCGGTTCCAGAGAAACCAATAATGGCGGTTAAGCTTCCTCGAGGAATCTCCAGACTCATTCCCTTAAGAACAAAATCTTTTCCATCAAAAGTTTTTTTGACATTCTGAATTGAAACTGCCGAGCCTACAACCATTAACGAATCCCCATAACTATATAGAAAATGCGAATCAAATTCCCGATGAAATAGTCAAGAATAATGACCATCACCATGCTTTGCACGACTCCCTGATTGGTTGCCTCTCCAACGCCTTTTGCTCCGCCTGTGGTATTAAACCCGCGATAGGTACAAACCACCGCAAAAACTAAACCGAAAATTGCTGCCTTAAATAACCCCTCATTAATATGTTTCACTTCAACCGTGTCGCGAATTTTTTGCCAAAAAACTGCCTCATCAAGCTGAACCAACTTTACACAAAGGAGCCAACTCCCAAGCATCGCGACAAAATCAAAAACTGCCGTGAGCAATGGCATACAAATAACCGAAGCAGCAATTCGCGGAGCTATTAAATACTGTCTTGTGTTGACCCCCATAACATCAAGGGCATCAATCTGTTCATTCACTCGCATGGTTCCTAGTCGAGCAGCCATGGCTCCACCAGCTCGGGCAGCAACAATGAGACCGGTCAAGACAGGACCTAACTCACGCGTTATACCTAAAGCAACGACGGGTCCCACCATATTTACAGCATTAAACATTTTAAAGCCCAAATAAATTTGTAGCGACAATGCAAGGCCTGTAAAGAGGCCTGTTAAGGATATGATTCCGATTGATTGATTGCCGACGAACTCCATATAGCGAATCATTTCATAATACCGCTGCGGCTTAGAAAATAGCATTTTAAGACTGTTCACCATAAAAAGAGTAATGAGACCAACCTCTAAAAAGAGATTATTGATCTTATCGCGAAGTCCCCCTGCGACTGAATCCATATAAAAGGCGACTTTTTGTACTACCGTCAATTGGCAACTCCTAATCTTTTCGCCCAGTCACCAACGTAGACACGAGGCACTCTTTCTCCGACGCTCGTGAGGATTTCCCAGGTGATAGTCTGTGCTCGGTGAGCTAGCTCTTCCGCAGAAATAAACTGACCTTGATCGGATTTTCCAAATAAAATAATTTCTTTATCTCGAAGATCATTGAGGTCGCAGCCATGAATTGCGTCAGTCACATCAACCATTAAAAAATCCATACAGATAGTTCCAACCACGGGAACTTTGTATCCATTAAATAGAACTTCAGCC
The DNA here is from genome assembly GCA_016719575.1 of Pseudobdellovibrionaceae bacterium. GTDB lineage: Bacteria > Bdellovibrionota > Bdellovibrionia > Bdellovibrionales > Bdellovibrionaceae > JACMRP01. The sequence goes on from JADJYV010000013.1 coordinate 924,314, forward strand.
TTGTTTGATAAAATTCGATGATAGCCATCGGCGTAACCAATTGGAACTATAGCAACAACCGAATCCCTCTTCGCCTTCCAGGTTCCACCATAAGAAACCACTTCTCCAACCTTAAGCATTCGATAGGTGGAAGCAACAGATTTCAAGGTCATAACTGGCTTCAATGGTAAGATATCTTGACGCTTAAGGGGATTAAAACCATAAACCATTAAACCTGGCCGCAAACCCCATTGGACTTGGTTGAGTATATGCTGTGGATTTTTTTGCTCTCGGACAATGAGTGCATTTAAAATTCCGGCGGAATTTAAACTGTGGTTGAGGGGATTCAAAGGTTTGAAAACTAGCAGGATCCTCAATAATTTACCGAGCTGATCCGCCGAATCTCCATCGAGTTCATCGGCGTCCTCTCCATTAAACAAATGGGTCAGAACTCCCTCCACCTGTATCTTTGGGTGCCGCCAGCACTTATCAAATAATTTCTCTGCCTCTTCGATAGAGAAGCCCAATCGATTCATACCTGTATTGAATTTCAAATGAATTTTCACAGGAGTCTTTGCCATCTCTTCAAGGGCCTCAAGTTGATCCCAAGTGCTGACGACTGGAGTCAAGTTATTCGCCAGCAACTGCTCGGCGCCCTCTCGATCAAATCCACGAAATACGAGAATATTCGCCGTCACTCCGCCTCGGCGAAGCAACAAAGCCTCTTCAATTAAGCAGACGCCGAGGTGCCTCGCACCGGCTTGTTGCAGACAAAGTGCAATAGCGACATCACCGTGACCGTAGGCATTGGCTTTAACCATCGGACACAAAAAGGAAGTGTTCGGAAATGCCGCTTTGAGCACTTCAAAATTGTGCGCTACATGATCCAAATTTACTTCCGCAAAAGTTCGACGGAACATATCCACTTAACCACTCCTAATCAGCAGGCACTTCAAATTCAGGCGTAAAATCTCCCGGGGCCTTATAAAGACATATTCGATTGCCACCTTTTTCTGCAATATGAGCCAGGGCCTTACTTGATGTCTCATCCAATGCCGGTACTGAATCAGCTAATGAAGGATACTCGCTGACACCAACACTCACGGACACTTTGACTCCACTGTTCACAATTGAGGATCCCTCAACAATCCGGCGTAGGCGTTCGCCTAAAAGAGCCGCACCCTTTCGCGAGCTTTGCGGAAGAATAACCGCAAGTTCGTTCATCTGTGTTCGGCAGGCAATATCATTGGCACGAATTGTCTTGCGGACAAAGTCTCCAACTGTCTTTAAAATACTATCACGAACATTTGTTCCGAGAGTTTGTTCAATTTCGAAAAAATCATCAATCGAAATTTTGAGGACGGAGACTGGCATTTTTGTTCGTCGTGCACGCTCCCACTCCTCATTCAATTTTTCCGCATAATACTTTTGATTGAAAAGTTCAGTAGTAAAATCTTGGATGTCCAAGATTTCTAACTTTTTCTCAAGTGCAAGATATGAATAACAAAGAGAAAATAAACTAAACTCTTCACCGACTTTAAAGTTGTCTCCCTGACTAAGATCACCACGATAAACAACGATTCCCTCTAAAGAATTTTGCACGAATAAAGGCAATACTTTTGGGGTTTCAAGTTGAAAAACCTTTCTCAGCATTTCCAACATCAATGGCGGGAGCAGGCCCACTGTAATCTGTGTATTGATCCCTTCGAGATCCTGATTTTCAAGCTGACAACCCACTCCTTGAATCTGGTTTGCTTTGAAACCCGAAGCATGGGTTACGACAAAGGATCGCACAGAGGGTAAAAACTTAAGATACACCGCGGGAATGCTCTCCAGTCGAGCAAAGTATTTTTGTAAAACCTCTTCTTTACTCTCTGATGATCTATATTCAATGAGCCGAGTCGAGATGCGAATTTGTGAGGCCTCATCTTGAATTGCCTTTTGATCTTGGATCACTCTTTGCAAGGTTTCCTTTTGTGCTAGTGCTTCTTTCCAGTCTGCAAAAAGTTGCTCGTTTTGAAAAGTCAAATAGAGTGTCTCACAAACTTGATCGACAGACCATAAGACCCGCGAATCCAAATTAGGACCTTCGAGTGATACAATATCCGCAAGCCCCAATGTGTTGTACTGAGAAAGGGCCTCAAACTGCTGGGGCTCTGCTAAGGCAATCAATTTAATCTCTGGACTGACAGCTAAAACTCTATTTACGAAATCACTTAACATCCCCTGAACTGACAGCGTCGAGAAGACAATAAGATGAGGAGTCATCTCCGTCAGTCGTTGATAAAAAGTTTCAGGGTCATGCAGAAAGTAAGAATCGTAACCGGCGTGAGACAGTGACACCTTGACAGCGGCACCCTGATCAACGTTCGCTGTATAGACAAAAATGCTAAACTTGGAACTATGCTCTCTGATATTCAATCACGTCCTCTTTCCAGGTCTTTTTATTTCAACCTTGTATGATTCTAAGCCGGCCCCGTTCGCAACAGGAGTGGCTAATTTGATAACCGGTTTATCAATAACAAGCGGTGGACTAAGCTCCTCCTGCGGTTCAACGACTGTCTCCGCAGCGACTACAACGGTCGGTTCAGCGACAGCCTCCGCAGCGACCACAACGGTCGGTTCAGCGACAGCCTCCGCAACGACCACAACGGTCGGTTCAGCGACAGCCTCCGCAGCGACCACAACGGTCGGTTCAGCGACAGCCTCCGCAACAATTAAAGGGGGCGGCTCAATCGGCTTTAGAGGAAATTGCTTCTCAACTACTGGCAAGGGGGCTGTCGGAGGAGGATCGTCCTCAAAACCCATTCCAGATAAAAACTGCAAAGGTTCGTCTTCTGCGGGAAGCTCTAAGAAACTATCAACATTCCTATCCACCAAGCTCACTGCAGGTTTTTCAGCATTTTTCATTGTGTCAGCAACTTGTTCTTGTGACACATTATTTAAACGCGGTAACTCCACAGGAAGATCAGCAACATCGAGTGGCTGAGTCGAATCTTCTACTCTCTTTACCAAAGCCTTAGACTCTGATGAAAATAAAATATCAATCTGAGTCCCCTGCCCCCGCTGCGATTGAATTTTTAACTGAGCTGAATGCTCTTTGAGTATCCCAACTGCAACCGACAAACCCAAGCCCACATGATGTGCGTAAGATCTTGTCGTAAAGAAGGGGTCAAACACCCGCCCGAGATTTTCATTGTCGATACCCTCGCCACTATCAACAACACGAACATGCAGCCCCTGCGGAGACTCCCAAGTAGAAATCCTCAAAGTCTTTTCTTGCATTCGGTCCATAGCCTCAATAGCATTTTCAAACAGATTGTCAAAAACCTTCACCACATCACCCGTAGCCAAAGGCCAAGGAGAAGTCTCTTTAAAGTCCTTCTCTATTCGAACACCTTTTTCTTGTATCCGCCCCTCTAGTTTTTTAAGGGCCTCCATAATTGGACCTTCGATTCTTGCCTCTGATTTGTGAGAGTTTCTTTCTCCAGAAAAAGTGACGAGCTTATCCAAAACATCACGTGAGGATCTTGCCTCTCGCAAAATCGACTCCACAGCCTGAACCACTTCGGTGTCTTGTGTTTTTGAAAGAACCATTTGTGAAAATCCTAAAATGGACGCTAGTGGTGCGCGCATCTCTTGCCCCATGGCTGCAGCCACCTGGCGATAAGCTTCTGCTTTTTCTGTCTGTAACTCTGGCGGTTCGGCCAGAGCGGGAAGCGCGGGAAGGGGCGCGCCCAGTGAGGCCTGAGAAAGTGGCTTCTTTCCCGGTGCCGGTGGTGGAGGTGGGGATTTTGGCGCGACCGGCGCCACCAATAGAGAATTACGGGTGACCACATTTTCAACGTGGGGAACAGAAACCGGATGCGATTCTGGCGCGATCGGCGGCTGGTATTCTTCAACGTTGATTCGCTCTGAAACATATTTTTTTTCGTACCAAAAATACCCAGCAGCACCAATAAGGCCAAACCCCAAAGCTAAAAAGACAAATTGCCATGCCAGTGAAAGACGACCCTTCAACAACTCTGCAGTAGGAATCGTCGAAATAACGTAAGCACTTGTGCCCGGAACCTGCTCGTACATTCCAAAAACTTGCACTTTGCCTTGCATATAAGTGCCAAGCCCCTGGGCGGCTCCTGTAGTGCGAATTTCTTTCATCAAAGAGCTATCGCCCATGACTGTACCCACATAGTCCGGTGTTCCATGGCTTATGGTAAGGCCATCACTTGCCACAATCGCAAATGAGCTTGCAGACCCACGCTGAGACTCCACTAGAGATTGAAAATTCCCGCCGTTACCAACCAAAATATAAGCGTGTCCACCGCCAGCAAAAATCAAAGCAACATGGGTGTTTTTTTGGGGGTCTTTGAAGGATCTCAACAGCACTGTCCCACGGCTTTCAAGCTCTTTTCCCATAAAGCCGATATATTGACCGAGTTGAGCGTCGGTCCAATTGGCAGCAGGAGAATCTGATCGAGTCGACATTTGCGTTATAGCGAGCGCTCCTCCTCGATTGGACATCAAGGCAACAACATAATATGGCTGCAAGGAGCTCCAGTTTGTACGACCACGCATGAACATTTCAGAATTAACAGAGGCGAGCATTCGGCGAGCCGACTGCACTTCAGAACGAATAGCCTGATTCAAAGATGAAATTTGGCTGCGAGCCTGTGCCTCTGCCCATGCCAATCGATCTCCATAAACAAAGCGATCAACGCGCCAAAGGACAACTCCCGAAAAAAGAGCTGCGGCCACGAAAATCACAATCAGGAGTCTTAGTTTCATACCCTTTGCTTTCCCTGCAAAATTTGCTTACCCGAGCTCTGCGCCGCCTTGCACATAGCCTATTGAATCCATTGTAATTTTAGAAACCAGCAAGAATCAAGCAAGACTCCTTTGCCAAGGTCAACAAATCAGAATAAAAGGGCTCATGGCGACACATCGTTATGACATTTTGATTATTGGTTCTGGCTTAGCCGGGCTTGCTCTTGCTTTAAAGATGGCTCCTGTCGGAAAAGTTTTGATAATATCAAAAGCTACCGCTCCCGATAGCAATAGCAATATGGCTCAAGGCGGAATTGCGGCCGTTATGGGCGAGGACGACAGCTTTGAAAGCCATGTCCAAGACACCCTGAACGCCGGCGGAGGCCTTTGCAACGAGCGCGTGGTCCGAAATTTCATCGAGCAAGCCCCCGATAGAATTCAAGACTTAGTTAATTGGGGGGTCCAGTTTGACCTAAGAAAAGACCCCCGCCAACCGGACACGCCCTCCATCGACTTGACGCGAGAGGGCGGGCATAGTTTTAGACGTATCTTGCATGTTGAAGATCAGACAGGCCACCAGCTTCACCGCGCACTTTTAAAACTCGTCCGAGAACACCCGAACATAGAACTCCTTGAAGAACATTTTGCCATTGATCTCATTATCAACAAGCAAGTCAACACTTACGACATGTCTCCACCGAGCTGTGTGGGAATATATGCACTTAATAAAGAGACCGGGGAAGTCGATGCCTATCTCGGAAAATCCACAATTTTAGCCACTGGTGGCGCCGGCAAGGTCTATCTCTATACGACGAACTGGAGTGGAGCTACAGGTGATGGAATTGCCATGGCCTACCGCGCAGGAGCTAGGGTTGCCAACCTTGAATTCATGCAATTTCATCCCACTTGCCTTTATCACCCCGAGGCCCGCAATTTTTTAATTTCTGAAGCCCTGCGCGGCGAAGGCGGCGAACTCATTAACAGCCACGGCGAAAGGTTCATGCATAAATATCATGAGATGGCCTCTCTTGCCCCCCGGGATATTGTCGCCAGATCCATAGATGCGGAGATGAAAAAATCTGGAGCTCCCTGCGTTTACCTCGACATGACCGCACTAGATGCTGAATTTTTACGCAAACGATTTCCTTTGATACACAGCAAGTGTTTAGAGTTTGGAATTGATATAACAAAAGTCCCTATTCCAGTCGTGCCCGCTGCCCACTATTTATGCGGCGGAGTTTTGGCTGACGAAAATGGGCAAACGGACATACCGGGCTTGTTCGTGATTGGAGAAACGGCTTGCACGGGGCTGCATGGAGCCAATCGCCTGGCCTCCAACTCGCTCTTAGAATGTCTTTGCATGGCCCACAATTCGAGCAATAAACTCAAGGCCATTTGGTCTGAACTTCGCATTTGTGAACTCGACCCAAAACCTTGGCACTACCCCATTGAATCCAACGACGATGAAATGGTCGTAATCTCTCATATGTGGGAAGAAATCCGCCGCCTGATGTGGAATTATGTTGGCATTGTACGGTCTAACAAGCGTCTTGAACGGGCCGAACACCGATTGAAAAACATTCTTAACGAAGTTCGATTCTATTATTCAAATTTTAAAATCCATAGCGATATTATTGAACTTCGTAATATTGCAACGGTAGCCGATATATCCGTCGCTTGCGCACTTCGACGACAAGAGTCCCGTGGAATTCACTACAGCTTGGACTACCCCTTTTCCTCTGATGCAAAGTCTTTACCACCTCAAGACACAATTTTGTTGCGCGGCCTTAGGTAACTTCGCCACAATAGATTGATGAGTATAAATTCTTACAGAACGTCGGAAGGCCATTTTAAGGGCACCAAAGAGACCAACCTTTATTATCAAGCTTGGGAAAACCCGCAAGCGACTGGAACTATTATTATTACGCCCGGCCATGGCGAACATACGGATAGTTACAAACGGGTCATCGCAGCCTTAAAAAATGAGAGGTGGACCATCTACGTTTGGGACCTTAGAGGACATGGACACAGCGATGGCCTCAGAGGATACGCCGAAGAATTTGAAGACTACTGCAAAGACTACTACGAATTTTTAAAAATTGTATTAGCAGATCCCTCTGTCAAAAAAGGTCCGGTGGTTTTTTTAGCACACTCAATGGGATGCTTAGTGCAAACGAAAACTCTTCTTAATCATCCAGAACTCAAGCCAGATGCTATCGTTTTTAGCTCTCCGCTCTTTGGCATTGGGGTGAAAGTTCCGGCGATTAAAAAAATCGGCGCCGAATGGATCAGAAAAGTTCTACCGAAAGTGACAATGTGGAATGAGGTCAGCAACAGAGATGTCACGCGCGATCCTGAAGTGATTCGTGAGCTTGAGCAAGATCCCTATCGCCACGACCGTATTTGTGCTTCAGTCTATTTAGATTTCTTGCAGACTTTTCCAATCATTCAGGCAAAGGCTGGCGAGCTTAGATTCAAAACTCTGATGCAAATTTCAGATAAAGATCCCGTTGTTAGCACCAGCGAAGCCTTGAGGTTCTTCGAACACCTAGGCAGCAACGAAAAAGATCTAAAAATATACAAAGAAGCAAAACATGAAATATACAACGATATTGTCCGGGAGCAAGTCTTTGAGGATCTAAGAAACTTTCTGCGCGGAGTGGAGAAAAAAAATGAATAAAATGAGAAGTCTCGTTTTTGTTTGCACAGCCTTACTTTCAGCTTCTTGCGCGACGATAACAACCAATGACAAAGGCGTCCATGTTCTTACCGAGGATGGCTACGGGGCCGTGATCGACAAATGGAGCGATCGTATCGAAAGCTATAGTGGACTCAATAACACAATCACAGTAATGGCAACTGTCTTAAATTCAGAGGTCATGACAGCACAGCTAGAGCAAAATGCACGCCTCTTTCAGTGGGATCAAAATAAGATGAATCAAGAGCGACTCTTGGTTGAACAAAAGGCCGCGAAACAAGCTGAAGTTTTCGTAAGTTTTTACTCGCCAGAACGAAAGTGGGACGATCTTTCAAAGAGTAAAACCCTTTGGAAAGTTTTCCTGGATGTTAATGGTCAGCGCCACGAAGGTCAGGCCACCAAAATCAAACTCTTAACTCGCGAAATTCAAAGCCTATATCCCTATCACACTATGTATGGAACTCCGTACTCAATTGTCTTCCCACTCGATTCGAAATCTCTTGATGGAAAGACCGTCCGGCTGATCTTTACGGGCTCGATTGGGTCAGTCACTCTGACCTTTGGCGAAAAGTAACTCAGCGCTTAAAACGAGACCGGACAACCCAGGCGAAAGATTTCGGTAGGTATTTCGCAACATTCAGACCGAACCCTGTTAATCCATGAGGCTCGAGGACTCGCATATCATTGAGCACAGCTTCTTTGATCATGCCGGCAAACTTGTAAGGAGAAATTGAAAGGTTAGGCACTTTTATATTTTTGCCATAACGAATCTCAATTTCATCAAACATGCGAGTTTTAATACCAGGTGTGATCAAAAGAAGTGTACTAACTCCTGTTCCCTCAAGTTCAATTTCAAGGCAACGTGTAAATGCTAGCACTGCAGCTTTGCTCGCTGAATAGGTACTTGCCATCGGAAAATGCATCAAGGCAGCAACACTCGCATTATTAATAATCTTGCCATTTTTTCTCTGTAACATTCTTGGCAAAAGTGCCCGAGTTAATTGAATTAAACTGGCGACATTGACTTGCAACATAGAATCAATTTCTTCTTGCGATTGCTCCTCGAGAAGCCCGCCCGTTAGCATTCCTGCATTGTTAAATAAAATATCGATATTCAAGGTCGTTATCTGATGAACAAGATCTTCAACTGACTTCTTGTTAGCAAGATCGGCCTGCCATAAAGTCACGGAGGCCGCACCAGCCGCCATCAGGTCTTTAGACAATTGCTCATCTGAATTTCGAACAACAAGATGCAAGTGGGCCTTGTTTTCGGCACACACCTTTGCAAAGGCAAAACCAATACCGCGACTAGCGCCCGTAATCATGATTTGAGAGTCTTTTATCTCCAAAACTTTACCCCTCTTTTATTTCAACCGCTGAACTCAATCCCCAATCCACCAAGATCTTTTTTTCTTCAACTTCAGACTGGGCTTTTTTAAACTTAGCTCCGGACTTTCCCTTCACTCGCCGTTCACAAGAAGACCAATCCCGATGCCGATAAACAATTCCACCGATATTGCTCAAATACGAGTGGGCGGCCACCTTGGGTCCGCTCTTTGATTTCATTTCTGGCAAAGCCTCTTGTGCTGGGAGCTTCAAAACATCAAGCCCATAGTCGACCAAAGCTCCTCTATAAAGACGAACAGAACTGCCCCTTGACCAAGCAACAGCAATCTCGTCACATCTTTCATTACCAGGAGTACCGACATGACCACGCACATACCGCCAGGAGATCGTTCCCTTGCCTCGTGCTTGCACGAGGGCAAATAAATCCTCCCAAAGGTCCTTATTCGAAACTTCTTTTCCATCGGCAGTTTTCCAGCTGTTCTTTTTCCATCCCCAAACCCACTGAGTGATTCCGCGAATAACATAGGTCGAGTCAGTGTATATTTCGACAGGCCCGGGAGTCTTTGCCAAAAATTCAAGAGCCCCTTTGACTCCGGACATCTCCATACGATTATTAGTTGTTGAACCTTCTCCTCCACCCAGCTCGCACACCTTCTCAGACGAATCAATAATGATTGCACCCCAGCCCCCCGGCCCTGGATTTCCAGAGCAGGCCCCATCACTAAAAACAATAATAGGTCTTTGATTTGGATTCAATTTAGGCATAGTGATTCAAAGCATATCCTCTAAAATGGGTCCATGGATCTCGAAGCGAAACACCAAACCGTCTTTTTACCCCAACTCAATTCGGAAGGCGAGAAGATTCCCAATATTGGCTCCTGTCTAAGTTTTTATCACTTGCAGGCCACCAAAATCAGCAAGTCGAATATCATTATCGAAACCCTTGGCCCTCAGCCTGCAATATAAGCAACTAACGGAACTCGAAGCCGTAGAAAGTGATTAAAATGCATAAGGCCGGACTGCGAGCGACAATTTTTGCTCTACTTCCCCTGATTGTTGGATCAGTCAGTATTTCGTATGGGCTCGAAAAGCCCTTTGCTCTATCCGCTTCAATCTCGCATTCACAAAGTCTTAACAACTACCAAGATGGTTCAGTTAAAAAAGAAAATAGCTACGAATTTGTGCCAAGCTATAAATGGTCTTCACTCACTTCAGTTTTGTTTCTCTCCTATTCGCAGGATCTCCGCTATCCCGAAAACAACGACATTGGCGATATCGCTTTAAAAAACATTTTTCACCCACACGATTTTTCTAGAATTCAACTGGTGCCAGCTCTTTCGTTTGTCGTTCCGCAAAGCAAAAAGAGTCGCGAGGATACGAACTTAGAAGGTGCTATTTCCGCTAGAATTGACGCCTCAATTCAAAAAAAACTTCTTATTCCAGGTCTCAGTCTAGGCGCTGGAGTTAGCCTTGGCAGAAGTTTTCATCGCTATGACACCGCGGTCAGTGGCGGTTCAAACACCCAATACTCCTCAAGACAATCTGTGGTTGCAGGCTACGAGTACCGGTCTTTCTCTATTGGCGCAGGATTTCACCATATCAACATGTGGAATTATGCTGGCAATATGAGTGATGCCTTTGAGCATGCTGAAGAACTCTCTTACGCACTCGCTGATCACGTCTCGTTCAGCCTAGGACATACCAATGCTGGCTCAATGCTTAAAGCGAATGGAATTGATTCTAATTTTAAATTGATCGATGACAACAACTCTCTGGCTTACGCCAAGGTTGGAATACAGTACTAAAACGGAGTGGCATATGAAACAACAGGCTCAAAACCTAACAACGATTGCAATCAAGCTCCTGGCGTTGACGCTTATAATTAGCGCTTGTACAAAGACACGTCAGGCCGCCCTCCCCGAGGACACCGAAGCAACGATTTTTTCAATTGCAGAAGTTGAAGTCGAAGCTGCGAGCATTAACACGGACGATCAATTAAAAAGTCTGACAACCGGTGATTTTTCAAAAGCCACCGCTGAAAAAGGCATTGTCGCCGTCTCTGATGTTGAAGTTTCTGAACGCTTAAAATTTATGTTTCGAGGACTCGAAATCTCGGGACAAGCGGGCAAAAAGTATCCAATCGCGATTTCTGTGGACAGGCAGTTTGTAACTGCCTACAAAATCGTTTCAGACACATCAGAATTATCAATAATCGAAAAGGAACTCGCTCTCGTTAAAGATGAAGTTGTGCTACAAAAGCAATTGCAAAAGACTAAAAACACGGCACAAGTCAAATCCTTAGTGGCCACATTGCAAAAGACCAGAGACAGCAAACAATTGCTTATGTCACGCAAAGCAAACAACGTCTACGTGCCCCTATTTAAGTTCAAAATCAACGCTTACGGCGTGATTGAAAAGAAACGCAATGAGTTGAAGGAAGAGACCTCGACTCTTCAATTGAAACCAACTGATTGGGCTGAAGCCACTCATATTCAAATTTCTGTGAATTCGGCTGATCGACTAAATGTGGGTCTCGACCCTTCTACTCGTGAAGAGATGAACCGCACTTTCGTCATGGATCGAATCAATAATAAGATCATGACGGCAGAAACTCTCAAGTCAGACTATCAAATTCCGATTAATCTTAAAAATGAAACTCGCATTCTTACCCTTCTTGATGTCGATTCTCTTCATATTTACGAAATTGGCACCCTCGAGCAATTAGATTTAACAGACTCTCAAATTGAACAACTCAAGTCTGGTGCAGCTAATTCTAATGTTCGTAAGTGCTCTGCAGAAATTGTCAAGGCCCTCCCCATTGATGCACAAAAAAATTGCGTCCTAGTCCTTCGTTACGACCTTGATATATCTTATGTTCGCCCCGAGCTCCCTGCGGTCGACAATGACGGAAACCGAGCCGCAAACATGCAATTTAAGACGGTTCGTGCTGGGCAAAATGTCGGTCTGGTACAAATCGCTGCAGCAGCTCAACCCAAAAGAATAGAGAGCAACAACGAACTTGATCCACGAACTTCTATTCGCATTTTTGACATCAAAGACAAAGAGTTCTTCTTTAAACGCACTATCGAAGATGCCGCCTTTGCTACTTCTTCGGCTGGGCTGGCTCCGGGAATGGCAGGAGCCATTGCCATTGTAAAATTCGAATTAGAAGAAAAGAGAATAGTTCTTCGAAAAGTTGATAAAATCGTCAATTATAAGACGAGCACAAATAGCTCGGACTTCGAAGAAGTCATGTCCCTCCCAGTAAAATACCTCAAGCTTGAGACTCATGATGCGAGCGGAGCCGCCTACTCGAAGCCGCGACTCGTTGCCGCCTCCCGCAAGGATGCCCAATATATAGAGCTTGATTGGACCGCCAATACGATTCCTCAACGAATGTCACCTTATGCTGCTATCTATGACGGTTGCATCAATGGCATTGCCGACAGCCAAGTTGTCGATGTGGACATGAGATTAGACAAAGGAGTCTTGAACTTTTCTCAGAAATACTCCGTAGGATTGGATTCGGAGTGTATTGCTGACTTTAATCCCGTTAATGCTTACAATGCGGCCCCCACTTATCAAGCCACTGCACGCATCAAAGAGCGTATTTCATTGAAACTGAATGACAAAAGTACCGACACTCCTTTTGTTCCTCAAATTCCCTTCAAGGCACAAAATGCAATGGGCTATGGAGTATGGACACTTGGTCAAATCAATCCAAACTCTCAGGGGCAAATGGGAAGAGAAGGACAAGAAGCAAACTATCCTATGGTTCATGATTTCAGAAACGGAAAAGTTTTGGTCTATACCATCACAGGACTTCCTACTGATGATTCAAAGCTAAGAGAAACTTATGTTGGCATCGTTCAAGAGCTCGTCGCCGCTTGGAATCTTGCATACAAACAAGCCTTCAAGGGAAGCGCACTAGAACGTTCTGGCGATTATATTCAAATGCAAGTTGCCGGCGAAAATGGTGTACAGGCGCACCTAGGCGATCTTGATAAAAATATATTTCACATCGAAAATAAATTTGCTGACCATGGAGTTTTGGGAGTATCACAAGTAGGATTCAACCCACGCTCCGCAATTGTCGTCGCGGACTCTTTAATCTTGTATGGTGGCAATGTAAAACAAGACGTTTACCGTAGCTTCACGCAAATGAAAAATCGTGTCGTTTGGACAAAGAAGAAAGAAGATTTTAAGAAAGCCGCCATCGCCGCTGCAAGTTCAGGAAAAATAGGCAACCCAGATAAGGCGAGCATAACTGCCCCAGAAAAGGCCGCAGACACTTCAAAACGTTCTCTGCGAATCAATGACTTAAACAATCTGGTAAAATCGAGAGGCCCCATCGCGAGAGAGTCGTTTAAATACTCATCGCCCACCAGTGAATACGGCTGGATGGATCGCGCCTTCCGCAAATCAATAGCAACTCCGAACGCGACTGTCTCAGAGATCGAAGGAATTCTGGCAAAAGAATTCTTGGCCTCCAAAGGAACGACTTTAACTGAAGTAGAAAGACGACAGATCAGTCGCCTTGTGAAATCCTCGGAAATGCGTGCCAAATTAATGGCTTCGCTACACAACTCTCCGGGATGTATGAAAACATCAGCAGAAGTTACGAATGATAGCTTTGAAAAACTCAACTTCGACGAGGCTTTCCGTATCGAAGCATTAAATACAATGGTCCACGAAATGGGTCACTCACAGGGACTTACCCATAATTTTATAGGCTCCTACGACAAAGCCAATTTTAAAAATGAGGATGGCAGCGAATCAAAGAGAAACTACTCTTCGGTCATGGACTACCTGACTCCAGGACATTTTTCATGGGATGGTCTTGGAACTTATGATATTCACGCCGTTAGGGCGGCTCATCTCGGTTTACTCAAGACCTCGGATGGAAGTTTCATCCACGTAAATACCATTCAAGAGAAATATGCTAAAAATGGTTGGGCCAATTTTAAGCGTGGAGATGTCTCATCGATATTGAAACCGTACAAGTACTGTACCGATGTCCATGTTGGCTATGATGTCGTGTGCGAGCGACACGATTTTGGAACCTCTGCCGTTGAAATCGTCGAAAGCCTCGAGCAGGATTTTGAAAACAATTACATTTCAAACTACTCTTCTTGGAATCGACTCAACTTTGACCTTTCAAGTTCATTCCGTGCTCATGGTGCATCTCAATACTATATGCTTCGTATGCGCAAATTCTTGGACGAAACATTCTATTTAGTTATCACTAGAAATGCATCCAAAGATGAAATACAGAGTCATGTCAATGCAGCCCTCAAAAGTTACCTATTCTTTATGACATTGATAGCCACTCCCGATACAAACGAATCATTTTTAAGTGAGAGTCGTTTCGTGGCAGTTCCCTATCAAAAGAAAGAACTCAATGATCAAGGCAAAGAGACTGGAAAAGTGACAAACGAAATTACTGTTGCCGAGAAGAGGTCACTGGAGAATATTGCAATGCGGACAGACCGTTTAGACACCGTCGGCATAGAATCCGACAAGATAGCCGCTTTGAATCTTCTCACCCTGCGAGGATTTCCAGCGCGTAAATACGAATCTCAAGAAATTATGTATTCGTTCTTTGATTTTGAAAAATTTATGATGGAGCTTGGTACCGATCAAAGCCTATTGATCAAGCTTTTGACAAACATAATGTTAGGCAAACTGGCGCCAGTCTTTACAAATAACGACGTAACTCTTGCAAATATCCCATCGGGCAAAGCAACGGTATCTGCAACGATGAGAGCCTATGCTGGAATTTATGGAATTTTGAATTTACAAACACAGAGTCTTAACGACAAGGATAACTTTGCAAATCAATTCAAAGTCGGCAGCAGCGTTGGTCAAGGGCCTACTGATAGGATTGTGCTGAGTCAGCTTGGAGTTTCTGAAGAGAGCAAAATTCGTGTTGGCTTCTGGGCACTGGATAATGCCGATGCCGCTAACAATATTCTCTCAGTAGCTGCGCGAAAAAATTTCTTTATAAAAAAGACTCCTGAAATTCAACCCCTTATGGAGGAATTGATTAAGGTTCAAATAAAGGGTGCTGATGTGAGTAGGGTCAAAGAATCACTTCTTCAGAAGCTCGAGGAAATCAATAGCAAGGGTGAGATTATTTCTGAAACTCAGGTTAAAGTGAATCCAATGCTTTCTTTAAAAAATCAAACTGACATTCTAGTGCGATTCACTCAGAAGAGGATTAGCCTGGCTATTGAGTTGGCCCAAAAAGGTGATAAAACGGATGAAGAGAAGAAAAAACAAGCCGATGAGATCAGTACGACTGCTGAAGAATCAATTCTTTTCGCTGAAGAACTTCCATTATTTGCGATAGCTCAGAATGCATTGGATTCAACTCTCGGAGGCACCGTCGGAAAATTCATCAATCCTTCACACCTAGAAACTTCTTATGGGTTGATCATGAAGAACATCGAGTTCTTGAGCATGCTAACCGGAATGACAAACCCCGAGTACAATCGGTAATCCGGAGGTCGCAATTGTCGAATCAAAGTGGAATAGAGTAGCTTCTTTCCACTTTGACTTTGCTTTCAAAGGGATACACGACGGCCAAATGAATCGTCTGATTCTGTGTTATGAATTTCATTCGAAATAACGCCCAGGCATAGGCCTTGAGCTGCTCAAAGGCCGAATTAGCAAACACACTCGATCCCGTTTTGTAATCGACCAACCATACTTGACCATCAACCTCGCCCCAAAGATCGATTTGCCCCTGAATCCAAAGTTGATTTTCGTTGAAGCTAAAACCCCATTCCGCATGTCCATTTTTAATAATCTGAAGTAGTGGAATTTCTTTTGTCTCAGCTACATAGCTCACCGCAGATTTTAACTCGTCACTTTCTAGGGTGGACAAAACTGTATCTAGTGAAGCATATTTCAAAGATTCAAAAATACGATGGGCTTCAACACCACGATAAGCTTTGGCAAGCGCCTTTTGCAGATTTGCCGCTGGCATTGGACGACTCGATGCTGAATTTTCATTTTCTCGCGCAATCAGGGTCGTGACCGCAATTGTTTGATGGGTCTCTCTTTTTTCTTTTTGCTCCCAAGGTCCAGGATCATTGGTTTGAAGCGGAGCTTCTGTCCTGAAAACCTGAGGCTCAAAAGATCCTTCGAGCACCTCGTAAGCAAAGTTCTCTTGTAGGTGCACTCCGATACTTAGATCCAAAGGGCAGCTCTCAGCCCAGGAGTTTTTTTCTGGCTTGCCGTCAAAAATAAGAGTCACGCCTTCTTTGGCCCGCGTTAAAGCCACGTAAAGAACCCTTAAGTGTTCTTGCAGCTCCCTCTGGTTAAATTTGCTTTTAACAAGATTAGCTAAAATTGAAGACTGCTGCTTATTTTCTTCTTCATTCATAAGAGACAAACTCCACTGTCCTGTCTCTTCATCAACCGAAAAGAGGTTGGCAGAACTCAGTCGCGGCTTCTTGGTCATACCTAATAACAAGATATGATCGAACTGCAATCCTTTGGAGGCATGCACTGTCATAAGGTTCACTCGGCGAGGACTTATGACCGGAGTTGCGTCGGACTCTTCATTACCCCCTTCGGTCTCACTTGTAGCAGAGAAGCCCTCGGTTATAAAATCTAATAGGTTTTGCCCCGAGGTTCTCTCGTATTCAAAAAGGGTTGAAATGAGCTTCCAAATATTAGCCTCTCGCCGGCCTGTTGGGTCTAATTTTTCCGCAAAATCAAAAACACCTAAATCCACCAACATGCGTCTCAGTACCAAACCATAACCAGCATCCTGGCATAGTCGAAGATATTTTTTTAGCAAGACGACCGGATGTCGGACGTTATCCACCGGCATCAGGCGAACAGCCTGAGACCAAAACGAGTGATTGCCACTATGACAATAACTCAAAATCTCTTGATCGGACACATTCATCCATGGTGAACGGAGACATGACAAAAAATTCAAGTTGTCATGGGGATTGATCAAAAACTTTAACAGCGCTAAACTGTCACGAACCTCGGGCCGACTGTAGTATCCTCCGGCCACATGAATTTGAACGGAAATTCCGTAGGCTTCCGCTACTTTAGCTAATTTTTCGAGAGCCACCCGTGTTCTTGACAAGACGCAAATCTTTTCTGCACTCACTCCCGCGGCAAGAAGCTCTTGAATTCTGTGCAAGCCAGCAAGGGTTTCTTCGCCAGGTCCAGAGAGGGCTTCTTGGTCTTGAACAATCCGAACATGCACAACAGGATGATCGAGTGGACCCTCCTCACGATCCGGTGATGCCGCCATTGGAGAAAACTGAGAACTAGATCGAGAAAAATAATTATTTATGAAGTAAAGAAGTCTTGGGGTGGATCGATAATTAACTAGCTTTTCCTGAAGATCTCCGCCCGTCTGACGAAGTTCTTCGATTTTTTCTTGAAATACTTCGGATCGTGCTCCCCGAAACAAATAAATGCTCTGCTGAGGGTCGCCAACAACAAAGCTCTTTCGCTCTCCGACAAGGCTCTTTAACAAAGACACCTGCAAAGGACTGGTATCCTGATATTCATCGATCATCCAGTAATCCCACTCATTTGCAAAACTAGAACAAACCTCCGGAGAGTCTCTTATAAGCTTTAAAGAGAAGATCTCCAGATCGGACATCGCTATTACGCCACTCTGCACCTTTGTCTCAAAAATCTGGGAACAATATTCCTGCGCAAGCTTTTCGAACAGCTGATTCGAAGTCTCATGCCTTTTCCAATAGGACGGAGTCCACTCTGGAGAATCCAAAAGTTCTTTCAAGTCCTCGATCAAAGAAATAAGTTCTTCATTGGTCTCAGAACTCACTGCGGGCTTTTTAGTCGAAAAGGCAGGGCGCCTTGGGTTGTCTGCAAAAAAGTCTCTAATGCCAGCAAGGGTAGACTCAATATCTTCAATACTTGATTGGAGACTTAATTTCTGGAGTCCGCTGGCGTAGGCAGCCCAAGAAGCTTGCTCAGTCTCTCCTAAAATACTTGTGTAAATTTCTTTGCGCTTTTTGTCGAGCCCCTCAAGCTTCGCACTGAGGACAGATGCAAAATCGTCGATTGTGATATAATGAAACTTATCATAAAGAAAAGAATTTTCGAAATAGCGCTGAAGGACGGACTCTAACTGTAAAAAACTATAACTCTCAAGTAAAGCCTCGTATTCGGGGCTAGAAAAAATAAGTCTCCGCAGAGCTTTTCTTCGCAAATTTCTCTCTTGCGAGCTGGTTAGAAGCTTAAAATCCGAACTCAATCCAATCTTACCGCCGTATCGACCTAGAAATAAGCTCAGGACTCCATGAATAGTCGATATTTGCACATGGGATTTGTTTGTGACATATTGAAACAAATCCATGCGTTCTCTTTCGAGAGCAAGCTTAAGAAGTCTTTCTTTTAGCTCTTGCGTCGCTTTGCGAGTAAACGTCGTTACCACCACATGAGGAAAGCGATCGTGTTTTTCTTTAAAAGAAGTCGCATAATCTAAAAAGAGATGAGTCAGAGTCGTCGTTTTACCAGCCCCCGCTCCAGCTCTCAAAATAATGTTATCTAGTTCAGATGAGGTGCGCGGCATAGACCATTCCATTCACAATATTGGCAAATCTTTTCATCAAACGGATGAGGTGCAAACTCTCCGCGCTGAATTTCAAAAATCACTTGATAAAGCAATTTTTCAAAATTATCTAAAAGCTCTCTTTTATCATCGCTTGTCGCCTTAACGCCTTTTCTTCCCGCAGGATGAAAAAGGGATCCTGAATGCTCTTCAATTTGCAACCCCTTGGAACGACTAAAATCTTTAAAGCTATAATAGAATGCACCCACGACATTACCGTTAATGTCGGAGACAACTTCTTTTTCTATTGCCCACATATAGAACAAAAGTTGTAGCTCAATATTTTGCAACCAAGCGCTGTGGTTTTTATATGCCGATGCGCTGGATTTATAATCGACAACAACCAGCTGATTATTCTCTCGATGTTTATCGATGCGATCAATTTTTCCGCTAAACTTGAGTGTCCCGGGGCGTGAATCTAAGAACATGTTTCCGTTCTGGGGGTCAAAGAAAAACACAAAATCTTTCTCGGCCGCGATAATTTTCGAATCCGGAAACATTCGTCGCCACTCGCTTTCGAATCGCAAGAATCTCCTAGCGAGATTAAAGTACCGACGCTTCATTGAGGCCCACAATCGCGGATCTGCAATTAGAAGCCCCTGTCTTTCTTTTATGTTTTCTAAAATATCATTTAAGGTTTGATCCGAAACTCCTGAGTAAAATTCTGACCCCGAAAGAGTTTCAAATAAGGCATGGGCGAAAGTTCCCTTCGAGCGAGGATCTTCATCCAAATCCAATTCGGGATGATCTTGGAGTCGAAAAACCTTTTGCGCTGCAAAAGTAAAAGGGCATTTTAAATACTTTTCGATCTGCGATGCCGAAAGACTTGGGACTGTATCCAAATTAATTGTGGGTAAGGGCTTGCGCCCTTGATCGATTTCAATCCGCGAAGTCAAAAGCTCTACTTCTAAGGTGCTACGCCCACGTAATTTTAGAACTTCTCTTTCGGTAGCATGAAGAAGATGATCCCACCTCGTCGCCTTAGGTTCTGTCAGTTCCTCAGAGGGACTAAGACTCATCCAAAAGTTTGAAGGCGACAACAGACCACCAGAAAAATCTGCAAGACCAAAACTAAAGATATTTAGCTCACCAGGACTGTCGAAAAGCCACCGCAATTGAAACTCTTTATAGGAATAATCTGGGTGCTCTAAATAAAACCCCAGATCTTGCGCTAATCGACTTAGATCAGAGCCTAGAATATGGCTTCGAGTTTTACTGCTCTTAATTGTTTCTTCATTCAGACCAAGAAATATTTTGTAAGGCATCTTATAAGATTGGGCAGACATAAGCGGCGCAACAACAATGCCTTCCGTGTCTCCGGAAACGACTCTAACTTCTTTTGTTGCTAATACATTTTCGAGGTAGCTAAGCCATTCTCTATAAGGCATCTCAATCTTTGCTGTAGCGTTTTGAAAAATCTCGCGCAGCACATGCACTAAAATATCTGTTGGTTGTTCGAGACTGATCCAGGCTTTAAGTGTCTGTGATAAAAACTGATCGCGATCGATATTTTTCTCCAGAGAAATGCTTTTACTATACAGCTCGTAGACATCTCTATTTCTATACAAATCTTCATCCCCATATATTGATCTGAACAAAGAGGCGAATTCTTCGTAACGCAAATTTTGCGACTCGCTATGCCCGTAAAATGAAACCTCTAAATCCGCCGCACTGATTCGGGATGTTTGCGCGCGTAGACTCGATATCCACTGATGAAGAATCGGTATGCTCTGTAGCTTAGTGGTTTGATCTTTTTGAATGGGGACGCCCTCTTGCTCAAAAAAAGCCACCAAAGCAGGCCAATAGGATTCTATATCCGGCGCAATGACTGCAATAGAAGAAGGCCTTACTCCCTTGTCAAGCCATCCGCGAATTTCTGAGCAGGCCATTTTTACCTCAGCCAACATCCCTGACAGTCGAAGGGTCAAGTAGGTCGTCTTAGGTTCATTAAAAAGGCTCAGACGCGTAACCAAGTTTGTTTGTTGACGCAAATACTCGTAGGGCTGAAGTAAGTACTGAAATTCATCTCGCCACTTTGGATAAGGTTCGATAACCATGATGTTTTGAGCATGTGAAAGGCGATGAAACAGTTCGGCCTCGACATTTGAAATTTCCGAGACGAGGTCGACAAAAATATCTTGATTCCATGCGACTTCGAGACCATCGACTTCTTGCAAATAACTGGGAATCCAGTCTGCTACTATTACATTCTTTTCAAAGATCATCCAACGAAGTGCCGTTTTGGCAATAAGGTACCAATTTTGCCATCGCAATGATACATCGACATGTTCTTCAAACCATCTTGCCAATCGTTCATCTGAATCCGCAGCCAGGGCCAGCGGCGCTAACTGAGTCATGTAGCTAAAAATGCTTTTTTCAGAAGTAACATTGATACCAAAAGCATCTGCATGTTGAGCAATAAATGAGCGAACGAGAGATCTCGCAAAATCTTTTGAAACAATGCGAATATCTGGCTTCAGTCTCTTCAAAAGTAACTTCCACAAGTCGCTGGCTCGTAAAATGGTATGTTCTAGAAAGTACCCTTGACGCTCGATTAAAATTTTTTGCATTTCTAATTTGGTTCGTAAATCCGAAACAACCCAAGATTGTTTTTGAGGGTCAAATGAACTAAACAGTTCTTCAATTTGTGCTGGCGATTCAATCTGAATTATCTTGAGCATCTGCGCTCGATCATAATCCACTAACGGCGCTGTTTCAACTTGCGTCTTTTACCTTCTTTAGTAGTTAATTTAAAGTCAGCGTCAAAACTTAATTCGATAGAAATTCCTGCCTGCAAACGTTCTTGCGGGGTTTGCCCTGGATAGGCGCCCATTTCTTCGGTATATTGTGCTACGTCGAAGCGCACAAAAAACAAATTAAAACCAAGTCCGTACGAGGCATACCCCTGACTGATTCCCCCTCGAATATCAACGACAGGTAGAGAAATCTCTGTTCCAAAGTGTAGCTTTTGACCAAATTGATACTCGCTCTCGGTTATATGTTTGTATTCAAGCCCTGCGACGAAATCAAGACCGGGCAAGTCCAAGGCCGTCGACATGCCTACACTCAGGTTGTCATGAATTCTCGGTGGAGAGTCACTGCCAGCCGTCTTAGTAAATGCAGTTGAACCAACATCTTGCCAAACCACTGAAAATCTTGGACCAATAGGTCCAGGCATCTCTGCCATGACTGCCAAATCCACTCCGTATGCGCGACCCTTATTTTGAAATTGATCGGCGATATTTCCAAGGTCTCCTCCCGCAATAACACCAAGATCAAGATCCTGATCGCCTCCCCACCTAGCAATCTGCTTCAGTGCAAGACCCCCATAAATTCTAGGACCTATCGGGAAAGCTCCACCCAAGACAATTCCATTATCACTTATAAAATGCGTTTGAAATTGCGGAAATGCAGGGTTATGCAATTCGAGTGACGTACTTGTTTCGTTATAAAGGCCCAGTCCAAAATAAGGCAAGGCAAAAGCTGTTCTTCCGCCAGCTCTTAACCAAATTTGCTTGCCAAAAAGAGGGGTGTAGGTTGTGGGATCAGCGGCATCCACATCACCAAGATCATTGTAAGTTTGTATACCATTGAGACCAATCTCAGTATTGACAACTTGCCAATCAATTCCGCCAATCTTTGAAAGCGCAGCAGGGTTTACAAAAATGGCATCACGGTTATTGACAACCGACATCCAAATGCCACCCATGCCATGGGAGCGAACATCTCCATGGGTCTCTATAACTTCCCCTGCGAAGGCTCGAAAGGGAACTAGAATAAAAAATATGAGAATTCTTAAGTTCATTACGGATCCAAACAAACACAGGGGTCCACAGAGCAGGAGCCTAATCCTATGCTTTGCATATTTAACAGAGTGCGAGAGGCAATGATAGCATCGTCTGACTCGGCTGGCGACGCTCCCGCATAGGTGATGGTGGTACAGTCACCGCCGCAGGTATCGGCGATGCCTTGCAAGTCAGTTGCAACACCTGAGGCAATAGTTCCTAACGCTGTGATGTTTTCCATAATAAGTGCGAAACCCTCAATAACAGACGCGGCGTCCGCAATAGGCATTTGAGTCGGTCCACAATTATAGGCGGCATCGACGACTCCATCCCCAACCGCTGTCGGTAATTTATCTGCATTTGCTCGTAATCGGTTGCCGATGATAGCCATACCTAGAACTGCCAAAAACAAATTCTGACTCGAGGTCCTCTGCAAAGAGGTTCCAATTCCTTTTACAATATCTCTTGCTGTCACACAGTCGGCAAAGTTGCTAGTGTCAATGCCCACAAAACCATTGAGGGCCATTTTGTAAAATGATTCTCCACCAGAACCGGTCAAACTTGAAATAAACGTTAGAAATACCATACCACAACGGGCCGCATAGGCACCAGCAAGGCCTTCTTTGACTCGCGTTTGAGCGCGAAAGTCGGCTGTGGTTTCTAAAATAGCGTCAATAGCTCCGGAGTAGTCACCACCATCAAGCAATTTCATGGCATCCTCATAAAGAGCCTCATCCGAGCTCTTATTCGAAGCCAAGTCTTTATACAAATTTGCTCCCGTACAGGATAGCACCCCCGCCGTCATCATCATATAAAAAGCCAGTCTTGAAAAAATCCTTTTCATTTCTTCGATCCCTCCGCTTTAGAATCGAAATGCAAATTTTACGACTGTCCTTCGATCTTCTCGAGGACTTGTTTCGGTACCGACCTCTTCCCCATAAGTGGCAAGCTGAATCTGCATTCTTTCAGATGCGAATTCAAAACCACCGGTGTAATACCTTTGATTATAACCTGCCCTGAAGAAAAAGATGTCCGCATAGTTAAATTCTAATCCGCCGTGTATCAATTTGGCCTTGTCTGTCTCTGCTGCTGTGGTTAAAAGTCCACGGTGTTCGACTGTCCACGCTGAGCGAAGCTTATTCGCATGAATTGGAAAAATCGCCAAAGCCACATCAACATCTTGCTGTGCCATGTTTGGACGATTCGTTGTGGTCATTCGAAAACCACTTGCCTTATCAAATGTCGTATTGCCAACGTCCCGAACCACTGCGCTCAGAGTCGGCAGTAAAGCCCAGGGGGCCGTCAGGATGAGCCCCAGATCGGTGGACAAACCCGTTCCTTCAGTTGCACCTATCGTTTGCATATCAACGGAACCCGTTGGATCAATTAAGCTATTATCTACTTCAATGCGGTTGATCAGTTTTGCATTGAAACCCAATTTAATTCGGCCATCAAAAAAGCGAAAATTATAGCCAAGAACAACCGCTAAATCATTGCGGTAATAGATATCCATATTCGTACCAGCAGTGTTCATTTCTCCGTCGAGAAGATACTTTCCAAAAAGTCCAATGCCAAAATTTTTTGCAACCACCGATGGAAAAAACTGCGCAGATGCGTGGTAATAGGTATCACGAGAGGCATTGAGTGTGTCCTTTATGCTCGGAATACTGTAGGGGTTTGATATCGAAGAGCTTTGATTCATACTATTTAAATTATTTGAAAGATCTATCTCTGGATCTAGAATCGTCCCATAGACATCTCGCAGCTTGCCTAGCCCCGCAGGGTTCACCAACAAAGCGGTTTCGTCGTTCACGGTTGCAATTTGCGCCCCACCCATAGCAAGGCCACGAGCGCCAGTGTAAAAAGTTCTGCGCTCTCGTGCCCATGTTTCAAATGAGAAAAAGAGAAGCAAGCATAAAATTATAAAAATTGCCGAGGTCCTTTTCATATGTATTCCTAAGTACCATCTATGGCACTCCCGGATTAAATCGGCTTTTTTTTCTCTCAAGTTGATACACGAACGATAAATACCATCTTTGGTCGAGCTCGGCCCATCCTAGGTCCGAAGTGAGAAAATTTGCTGCACCCGGGGCAACTAACATACAATAATAGAATGATAAATTTGCGGAGGTTCTTTTAATGACCACTTTCAATAAACTGATGTTTGCCACTCATATTTTATTTTCAGCACTGACAGTCGTGTCTTGTGGACCAAATGACGCTGATAAAGTTGGTGAGGCACAGTTGTGCATTGATAAATCAACAAAGGGAACTGCTGCCGCCTGCCTTGAAAAAGTCCAAGGAATTGAAACCAAAGGGGCCTACACTCTTCGCTGTTCTGCCGGTTTTATCGACGAGGGTTTCACTCAACCCGCGCGCTTTAAGCAAGCGTTTGATGCTCTCGGAACAAACTCAAGTTCGAATACAGAGTCGTTCCTTGGCATCCTGGCCTTCTCGAGCAAATCGACTCCAACTCTCAACAGCAGCTTCGCCAATGAAACATATAACCACTGTGTTAAGTCCGAAGCTAAAGGCCTTATGCTTCTTGGCTCGATGGCAAAAACGGCAACGACACTTTCGACTTTGGCTGGATCTTTTGTCAACGGCTCACAACCCACAACCACCGATATTCAAACAGCTATTACGAGCGCAATGAGTGACCCAACGGCGAAGGCCTCAATTGGTTCGGCTGTCGCAACAACGTATGCAACTAGTTGCCAAACTGGGCAAAAAGCTGATGCGGCTTTATGTACACAAATGGACGCAGCGCTTGTGGGAGTTGATATCAATGATTCTACGGCTGTCGGGAATGCTATGCTATCGTATTGGCAATCCAACTAAAATCTCTGAAACTGCCCCACCAAATTGTACTTAGAAAGCTCCACCAAGGGGCTTTTTATTATCCGAACCCTGATGCTTTCATCCGAAACTAACTGGGCTCTTTAGCTTATCTCCACCACAAACAGAGTCCCGCATGGCTTTCCTTTTGCCTTTTTCGCTCCAAATGTCCTACTCACCAAAGCTTTGCAGCAACTCCACATGCCTCCATCACAGACTTCCTGGTGGAGTTTTCATAAAAAAAGGTTTCTTTCGAATTAAAAGAAATAATCAAAATGTTCGAAGGTTTCAGTGCAAAGCCTGTGGCAAAACTCTCTCGTCCAGAAGCTCCAGCGCTACTTATTACCAAAAGAAGCCACAACTTAATCGAGTCATCTTTCAGCTGCTTTGCGAGGGCATGCCGATGAGGGGGATCGCTCGCACCCTCAGAATCTCTAAAAACACTGTCGAAGCGAAGTTTTTATGGATCCACCAGCACGTTTCTTCGCTTAAAGCAAATGCCCCTGTTGACATTGGACAACTCTACTTCGATGAGCTTGAAACGATTGAGCACACAAAGCTAAAACCACTGAGCGTTTTGCTATTTGTTGACGATGCCTATAGAATTCTAAGAACCCAGGTTGCAGTAGCTCCGCCGAAGGGGCGCCTTGCAAAGATCTCCTACGATAAGTACGGTCCAAGGAAAGACGAGAGGGAGGATGTTTTAAGACAGTGCTTTACAGAGTTAAGAGGCTTGAAACCACAAGAAATCAGATCTGATGCGAAGCCGAGCTATAGGAAGTTCACTAAGGAGTTCTTTCCAGGGATTGAGCATAAGGTTTTTAATCGTTCAGAGAAAGAGCGTCATCGGGATCGATTGCATGAGAAGTACCAGAAGCAGGTCTATGATCCGATGTTTACTCTAAATCAGCGGTGTGCGAAGTTGCGCGCGAATATTCGAAGACTAACCAGAAGATCCTGGTGCACGACGAAGTTGAAAGAGAATTTACAGAGACATTTAGAAATCTATTGTTTTTATAACAATTTAGGAGAGAGGGCTGCGGTGGCCAGCATTCCGTAAGCGGAGTGATTGCCGTAGGATTGGATAGGTAAGTGTATGTGTTCCCGTCCAGCGAAGGGCCCTCAAGGTGAAAAAACAAGAAAAGAATAAAGGATCTTTTGATTTGCATAATAAAAAAGCCCCTTGGCGGGGCCTTCTAAGTACAATTTGGTGGGGCAGTTTCAAAAATCCATATTGAGTCTAACCATGTACATACGCGATTCCTGAGGAAAGTTATACGGCCCTACATCCTCAGAATAGGTCACTGCGTCCAAATTAAATATCGCGAATTGCATTCCGACTCCGGCGGTCAAATACCCCTGGCTCATACCGACATTATAGTGACCCTTCCACCAATTGGTGACGGTCCAATCAAACTCAAAGCCAACATGCAATCCCTTTTTTAAGCTAAACAGTGGGTGCCCGATGTCTCGCAAATCCAAAGTTCCACGTCCACCAAAAATCCACACAGTTGGATATTCCCACCGCGATCCGATATCAATGACACGATAGAGCTTTTCCGGAGCATTGGTTTTTGATTTATTAATCAGTTTCAATGACTGACCAAATCCAAGCTCCCCCACATTTCGCAATACTGCACCGAAAGTCGGACGCGCCAAAGACAACCACGAGAGCCAACCGTCTGCTGAAATATTTGGAGTCCAGAGGGTTCCAATATCTGCATCAACAGTATAACCTTCCATAAGATCTTCTTTTTTGACTAGGTTCGGGTCAACTGCGGCTTCCATTGCAGTCACTGGTTTACTCACATACCCTCGATTTACGAATTTTCCTGTCACTCCCATTGAAAATCGCGAGTTCGGAATCCAATCAAAATCTTTTGCATACCCATAGGCCACAGTGGTGTCTGCATAGACAGTCGTGTTGATGGCTGGCCCCACTTGATTATGAAGATCCATTTGAACACTCAAGTCCGCTGGCAACACAGCGACCCCCCAGTTTGGGCGAACCCAAATTCCGGAGGGTCCCATAAGACGAAGACCAAACGTGCTTCCGGAATTATTATTAATAACATTCATGATTGCTTGCTGTTTATCAGACTCAGTACCCGTGGTATTTTGCGCATCCTGAATTTGCTTTGAAATATCCATAAATTTCGGAGTCATGCCAACATCAAAAGATAAATTGATTTGACCATCTGTCCTGCGCGCAAGACCTGCTGGATTATAAAAAATTGAACTATAGTCATTTGCTACTGCAACAAAAGCATCGCCCATGCCTAAAGCCCGCAGAGATTGATACTGGTGATGAATTCGAAAACTTACGCCATCTGCGGCAAAACTAGAAACTCCTATCAGCAATGAAACTGACATCGCCGCTAAGAACTTCATTTTCTTGAGACTCATGATTTCTTCCTCCAAAATACTTTCCATAAGTGTATTTGTGAAATACGATTTATTGTATGCGTCTTTCTATCTCTCTTATTTTTTTGACCTTCGTCTTAATTGGACAAATTGCTCAATCCGCTCCCGCGTTCGAATACAGGCCAGCCCCCGTCAAAGTGTCGCTCAACGAACCTACTGATGATGTCCTGCCATTTCGCAATGTTTCATACGATTGGGCTTTACGCTTGGGCACTCTCTCCGGGGCATTTAGCGAAACAAGTTCCACCGATCAGCTCTACTATTATGGCCTTAGGTATAGCTTTTATCGCCAAAGTCTAAGCTCTTGGGAGCTTGAGATTTCGACAGGTGGAAATAATTTTCTACATATAACTGCTGGGAAAAAGTTCTATTTTCCACTTGAAGAGGTTACTTTGCCGTATTACAAAATCAGCGTCGGCGACTTAGTTGATTCGAGCGAAAATTTGGCATCCGTTTTTAATATTAAAAAAATTCAAGCCGTCGCCGCTGTTGGGCTTGATGATCTCTTTCTTTGGAACCAAAGACTCCAGGGTGAATTGGCCATCGGCTATGCCCTCGTGGGGCCTCAGTATGAAGTATCAATTGGATTTGCATTTTAACTTTTACTGAATAGCAGTTAAATCTTCATCACATGTAAGACACGTCTGACTTCTTCTTCGAGGTGTTTAAAGTCGCTGGTATTATCAATAACAAAAGGCGTTTGATCTTTTTTGACTTGTAAAGGCAATTGACTCCGAACACGCATTTCGGCCTCAGCTTGAGATAAGACACTCCTGTCCATAAGTCGTTTTATCTGTTGATCCTCTCGGCAATAAACCAGAACGATTGCATCAAAATCTCCCTGCATTTTTTTTTCAAATAACAATGGGACATCATAAAACACGACTTGGATCCCCCGATGTTCGAGTTCTGCTTTTGACGCAAAAACTCGTTTCTGGACTAAGGGATGGATTATAGCTTCTAATCGTCGCAATAATTCTTCATGACCAAAGACCAGCCTAGCCAAGAACTCTCGATTTAAACTCCCGTCTTGATTTTTTACCGCCTCGCCAAAAGTAGAGAATATCTCAGGCAACGCTTCGCCGCCTACCCCAGTCACTTGTCGTGAAAATTCATCTGCATCTAAAACCTCATAGCCTAAGGTCCTTAGCATTTTTGTAACGGTGCTTTTTCCGGCGGCGATACCACCAGTCAGTCCGATCCACTTCATACAATTTTTGGTCCAGTTTGGTTAAGTGTTTTCAATATCTTACCGATAAATTAAGCATATGGGAAACCTGTTTTGATGTCACAACAGCTTGAGCAATTTGGCAAATACTTACTTCTCGAAAAACTCGCTACAGGCGGGATGGCGGAAGTTTATCTTGCGAAGTCCGTAGGAGCTGTCGGTGTTAATAAGTTTGTGGCGATAAAACGTATCCTTCCGCAACATTCGCAGAGTCAAGATTACATTGATATGTTTAAAGAAGAGGCGAAAATAGCCGTCAATCTCAACCACGGCAATGTAGTCGCGATTTACGATTTCGGAGTTGAGCACAATCAGTTCTATCTAGTAATGGAATATGTCGAGGGCCGTAATCTCCGACAAATCGTTAACGAGATGAAGAAATCGAACGTGCAATTCAGCACAGAACAGATTGTGTTCATCGCAAAAGAAGTCTCGGCAGGATTAGATCATGCCCATCGATGTATTGATGGGAGCACAGGACGCCCGTTAAATATCACCCATCGAGATATGAGTCCGCAAAATATTATGGTGAGCTTTGAGGGTGAAACAAAAATTATCGACTTCGGAATTGCCAAGGCAGAAAACCAACTTGAAGTGACTAAAGCCGGCACGCTAAAAGGTAAGTTTGGTTACATGAGCCCAGAGCAAGCAGATGGTCATCCCATCGATCTTCGCACTGACATTTTTTCTCTTGGGATTGTTCTTTGGGAGCTCCTTGCTAATGATCGACTCTTCACCTCGAGTAGCGAAGCTGCAATTTTAAGGAAAATTCGCGAATGCCAAATTCCAAGTATTCGTAAAATTAATCCCTCAGTACCCCCTGAATTAGAACGCATTGTGAATAAAGCCTTAGCAAAAGACAAAAGCCTTCGCTACCAAACTGCTGCGGCTCTCCATCGAGATCTCAATCGATTTTTGAATACTCAGTACCCTGAGTTTTCGCCGCACGACTTTAGTATTTTTGTAAAAACAGCCTTTTCGCAAGCATTTCTAGAACAAAAAAGACGTCTCGTCGAATATGCAAAACTTTCGGTACAAGTCCAAGACGACAAGACCTTAGTAACACGCACCGTGGACGGCAAAACTGAAGTTATCGGTCACATCGCACAAATTCCAAATCAAACGCCCACAAATATTTCTGAAGACCCCCAGTTTAAAGTCGAGGAAAATGACAACCTTGACATTAATATGAGCACCGAGATGAAAATCAATCTCGAAAATCTAAAATCAAATGCGGGAGCACCGTCCGCGCGCAAAAACTATTATAGTCGTGAGGCGAATCGCACTAAGTCCAATGCCAGTCCCGGATTCAATACAAAAATCACAAGCACCTATACTTCAACAAAAGTCCGCTCTTCTGCACAATCAATTGTTGAGCAAGCCCTGTCTTGGATCCTCAGTGCCGTCGTCGTAATAGGTTTGGGGCTTGGAAGCTACTATTTTTACTCGAGTTCATCCGGTCAGCGTTTAACAAAAAGCATTTTAAATAACGAACCTCAAAAAGCTCCACCGCAGGTAGCGCCGACACCACAAAAAATTGAAGTCGCTTCAACCGCTCAATACGCCGTCACTCTTACTAGTGATCCTGTTGGCGCTAGAATTTACATTAACGGAGAAGACACCGGTTCCTTCACTCCAAACCGACGTTCATTCGAGGCCTACAAGGATTACGTAATCACATTAAAGAAAGAAAATTACCTAAATTACGAAGGAACCATACGCGCAATGCAAAACGGTTCCACGTTTACTATGTCGATGCAACCTCTACAAAAGGCAGGCTATATCTCCATCGCCGTGCCCAATGGCGGCCTTAACACAATCGTATATGTTAACGGGATACGGCTTGGCGAAAGACCGCCCATCACAAAATACGCTGTTGCCGCGGGTGTGCCAGTCAAAGTAACAGCCTACGATCCCTTTAGGAAACTTTCTTCAGAGCAAGTAGTAACAGTCCAAGCAGATCAAAAAAAGTCCGTTGAACTTATTCTTGGTGTCGACCAAAGAAAGCCCTCTGGCCAATGATCGTATGAAAAAAACAAACCACACTCCTACCAAAACTATTGGACAAAGCATTTTGTCATTTCGTACTCGGCAAGCTGAAAAAGCCGTGATTTTTAAAAAATCAAGTGCCTGGCACAGCAAGACCTGGCCCGCTTACTACAACGATATCAAAAATCTTGGGGCTGGACTTGTTTCACTTGGAGTCACCCCACAAGATCGTGTAGCAATTATGTCCTCTACTCGCTACGAATGGTCCGTGATGGATTTAGCAACAATGGGAATTCAGGCTGTGGTTGTTTCAGTTTACCAAAACAGCACCTCCGATGATATTCAATTTATCTTAAACAACTCAGAGGCTAAAATTCTGATTTTAGAAAATACGTCCGCTCTTAAGACTTGGCTTAAAATTCAAAAGAGCTGTCCTTCAGTTCAGCATGTCATTGTCATCGACGACGATCCTTTAAATCAAAAGAAAATATTAAAATGGGATCAGGTCCTTGAAAAGGGAGTCGCTCTTCTAAAAACATCCCCAAATACGTTTGAGAACCTCTGCTCGGAGATCACTCCAGAGCATATCGCAACTCTCCTTTACACATCTGGCACAACAGGGATTCCAAAAGGCGTGGTTATCACACACACACAGGTTATTTCAGAGGTCAGCGAAGCTTTTCCCATTTTTGGCGTTGACCATAATGACCTTTCACTTACCTTTTTGCCCTATGCTCACGTTATGGGACGAATCGAACATTGGGGCCATGCCTTTATGGGGTTCACCATGGCATACGCCGAAAATATTGAAAAACTTCGTAATAACCTAATCGAAATTCGCCCAACTTTTTTAATTTCTGTGCCGCGTATATTCGAGAAAGTTTATTCCGCGATAGGAGCTCAAGTAGATTCTTCTCCTGTGAAGAAAAGACTTTTTAAATGGGCGGTCAACGTCGGATGCCAAATCACAGAATTGAAACTGACTCGGCAAACAATTCCCCTAGATCTACTAGTGACTTATGAACTCGCAAAAAAGCTTGCATTAAATAAGGTGACCGCTGCCTTCGGTGGCCGCTTGCGCTTTGCCATCAGTGGAGGGGCCCCTCTCTCCTCAGAAATTTCCACCTTTTTTCACGCCGCTGGAGTTCTTATTTTAGAAGGATACGGTCTTACGGAAACCACGGCAGCAATCACCATCAATACACCTTTTAACTATAAATTTGGCTCCGTAGGCAGACCTATTGGCGATGTTAAGTTAAAAATTGCTGACGATGGAGAGGTTCTTGTTCGAAGCCAAAAAGTCATGCGCGAGTACTATAAAAATCCGGAGGCGTCCGCCGAGGTTTTTACGGATGGTTG
This sequence comes from Pseudobdellovibrionaceae bacterium, assembly GCA_016719575.1. Taxonomy (GTDB): domain Bacteria; phylum Bdellovibrionota; class Bdellovibrionia; order Bdellovibrionales; family Bdellovibrionaceae; genus JACMRP01. Next base: position 956,338 of record JADJYV010000013.1, read on the forward strand.
GTTTCACACGGGAGATATTGGAACCCTGCTTCAGGGGGGAGATCTCAAAATCACTGACCGCAAAAAAGATCTTATTAAAACTGCTGGTGGAAAATACGTTGCCCCCCAAAAACTCGAAGGCCTTCTTAAGCTTCACCCTTTAATTTCTCAAGTTCTGATTTCAGGAGATAAAATGAAATACATTATCGCCCTGATCACTTTAGATAGAGTTAATCTCGAAAATTTTGCTAAGATCGAAAATATATCTTTCACGGACTGGACTGATCTCACCCAGTCCCCTCAAATTCAGGACCTTATCAGAGATCAAATTGCTGAGACAAACTCTCAACTTGCAAGTTATGAGAGTATCAAAAGGTTTTTAATATTACCAGTAGAATTTACCGTTGAGGGTGGAGACTTAACTCCCTCATTAAAGGTAAAGCGTAAAGCCCTCACTCAAAAGTACTCTAAAGAAATCAATAGTCTCTATGGCGAATCATAAATAAAATCGAAATCCAATTCCAAAATAAACACCGGTAAAATTAAGAGTCCGCTGTTGCCCATTCATGTCAAGCACGGGTGTTCCTGCCGTGTGAGCCTGACCATCGATTCCTAGAGCTACATCCTTTGCATAATTGATCTTATCAAAGTTTAATTCACGATAACCAACATCAAACATGTAGGTGGTCGTGTCAGTTAAAAACCCTTCATATCCAATTGAGCCACCATAAAGAGTTTTCGTACCTTTGCCTTCCTCTGTATGATCTGCATAATCATTTTTATAGCTGACGCTCGCAGTTCCTGCGTAACCCAATAAAAAGACTCGACTAGAGGGGCTTTTATGAACATTGAGTTCAATTCCTAATTTTGGTGCATAGCCAGTGTATTCGCTTTTAAGAGTATACACTGTGGTTCCAGAATTTGTTGCGTTGATCTCTGTTAGTAGCTGAGGCTTAAATACCTCAAAACCAAAACGTAGACCTACAGCGGACGTCGCAAAAAGAAAACCAAACTCACCCGCATAATTATAACTGACTTGTTTGTCATAAGAATAAGCGACATTAGACTCATCTAAAAATGCCGCCTGATTTAGGGCTGAGGAGCCACCCGTGAGAACAAAGTAGCTAGCAAATTTTTCTGTATTAATATCAAAGACACGCGCGTCGACCTGAATACTTGCAACTAAAAAAAGGAGAACCAAACTCAGACTTCGCACTTAGCAACCCCAGCTATCATTTTTTCTTTGATTCGAAAAAATCAACAACAACTTTGGACGTTCCCTTTTCTCCCTTAACTTGAAAAACACGGGCAATTGTTCCTGGTTTCAAATCGAAAGTCAGATTGAGCGCTTTGTCCTCTGGATCTAAAATCATCGAGGTTTTTCTTACAAAAAGAGATCCCTTGAATCGATCTTTAAGACGACCCTCATCTAAACGACTCACTGGTGTTTGATCAAAATCCAGAATCAACTTGCTCGGATTTTTTTTAAGCTCTGCATGAAAATACCCCGGCAAACCTTTTAAGGTTTGCCCCTGCATATCTCCAATATCTATCACGACTCGCTCCACACGTTTTTTCGCATCTGAACTGCGACGGAGATCCATCAAACTAAAACCCGACCCTGCAATGCCGCCCATCGCTTGCCCTTCGTTCACAAGAATTCTTCCTGGAACGGGTCCCTTTAGTTTTGTGGGAATGGCTGCGTTTGACGTCAACGAATAACCTAGCAATATGGTCGCAATCAGAAAAAACTTGTTCATCCTTGAACTCCTTATCTCAGTAGTCCTATTCTTACCTGATCCTTCGACTGGGTCAACGCCCCTATCTTCCTGGACGTTAGACCTGAAGCGCCCGAGGTTATAGCTAGATTCGATACCAAAATTGTCACCAAAACACGCCCCTAGCCACCTTCAAGGCCTGAAATCGATTTTAACGAATATGGGCGCGCATATAAGTTGCACTTGAATTGCTCTATATAAGAGGAGCTTATTATGCTTAAAAGTCGGATAATCCATCTTACCGTCGCTTGCCTTGGCGTTACTCTTGGTCTCGCTGCCTGCCAAGGCTCTCGCAATAAAGCAAGAACTCTGAGCTATGAATTTAAAGCCAATGGCTGCACTACAGGTCAAAAGACTTTTACTGATCTTGCCACCTACTGCAAAGGGCTTAAAGACGATAAGGCGAACAATAATTGTGCTTCTGAAAAGCGGCTGGAGACTTTCAATATGAAGTGCTCATCATTCGCCCAAAATGAAAATACAGAATCCCAAAATGCAAATACTGAGGCGCCGACTAAATTAGAAAAAGAAGCCGCTCAGGACCAATCTAGAAGTTATGATTTCACAACCGACAACTGTACAACTGGTAAAAAAACTTTTCCTGATCTTGCCACGTACTGCAACGGGCTTAAAGACGATACGGCGAACAACCACTGCGCTGCTCAGATGCGCATAGAGGCTTTCAAACAAAATTGCGTATTTGACATGAAGAAATTTGCAGAAACAGAAGCAAAGGCTGATCCTAATGCTCCGGCTTCAGATTCGGCTCCGACTTCTGCTACTGACGCTAAGAAATCAGAAGAAGGAAGCAAGGAAGAAAAGCAAGAACCTATTGGCTTTGATTTTTGACCCAAGGGTCTGACATCACTTAGTGCGTAAGAGGAATAATTTTTTTATGACGAAACGCCATCTCGGCCTTAAGGCCCTTGTGGGAATGACATTTGCCCTCGTGTTGAGCTGGGTTCCCCAAGTCAAGGCCGATATTATTTTCATTAATCTCAACGGCAGCGCAACTGAAATCCCTGCCATACAATCTGTTGCCGCCCAAATGGGCGAGCGTGTTTATATACTCCCTCAAAAAGGCCCCGGGGAGTATACCAGCCAGTACGAAACGATTCAACTGACCACCGAGCTCGTCGAATTAGCCAAACAAGGTGTGCGCCCTCGAGCTCTCGTTGTTTCCGGTCATCACTCTAAAAACGAAGGCTTTTGGGGGACCAACGGAGAAGCGAGTTTGTATTACATCGGCAAGATTCTCCCTAAACAAGGAGAAGAGGGATATCAAGAAGCTCGTGAATTTTTTGCCTCGCTACAGAGCGTGTACTTGTGGGGTTGTTATACGGGACAACTCGGCCATGTCTATCGGTTACTCAATGGCGAAAACGCCGCTTTTCCTAACACAAAATATGTCGTCGGATTCGGCGAAAAGGGCCCTCTAAACACAGACCCCCTCAGTGGCCGCATGCTTAAAGACGTTTTATTAAAAGAGTCCCAACTTCGCAACGGAACCACCGAACAAACCTATACCTTGCTTAAAACCATTCCGTCTTATCAACAAAGGGACTTGCTAATTCACAAAGGCACCACTTTTGTTAGTAAGATCGGTGCCATGACCCAAGAGCAATTCATTCGATCGTGTGCCGATAGTTCTCGCAAAGAGGTTCTAAAGAATTCCATTCAACTTATTTGGGATTACTACTGGAATCGAATCGGCCCAATCCCCGAAAATACTTCTAAAAGCGAATTAAGAGAGGCCTACGAAAATCTGCAGCGCAATAGCTATTGCATTAAGATGGGCGCGGTCGACCTTAGCAAGCACTTCGGAGAAGTTCCGTCTCCTTCAAATGTGATCCGTCTAATTTTTTATAAAAATATCATTCGAAATTTCTCACGATTATATGCAGAACATTTAAGTTACACAGAAAAAGAGCTTGCTGCACACGGAATTTCTAATCTTGGCTTTTTAACTGAAATTGACCAAACAGACCGTGGCGAAGTGATGTCAAAGATCCAAGAGGCCCATCGCCAAATCGCAGATAAATACAAATCAAAAACAAACCCGGAGGCGCGAGCCAAGTTTCTCTATTTAAATGGAATCCTCGATGATATCGAAGAAGTTGTCTATCCTAATGGCCAATACGTTCCTCTAAGGTGGATAGACCCTGTTTCAAATGAATTTACTGATTTTTCTTTCTTCTCCCAATTTGAAAAAGCATTGGAAACGGCAAAAAAAGAAGCCGGACTTGTCACCAAGTAACGGTTTTTGTCACTCCCTTGTAGAAAAATCTCGTTCATTTCTAATTTACATGATTGCCACAAAAATTGTCGATGGCACGCGAGTTGAATAATGCGTGAGGGACAATAGGAGAACGTTATGAAGTCTTGGTTATTTTCAGCAATAGTCATTCCATTTTTACTTGCGGCTTGTAGCAATGACAATGGCTTTGAGAAAGCGATTGCGACAGTGCCTCCTCCAACCAATTGCATGAATGGACAAGCCTACTGCAACTCTAATATGTATGGGCAGTACTACGGTTACGCTGCTTACCCTTACAGTCCCAATTACTCTGGAAATTTTTGCGATTGCCCGGTTGGTTACCGTCCTGTTTACAACGGCATGACTGGACTTGGCTGCGTGAGCGCCGCCGTGTTTCAGCCCTTCGCTTACGGTGCTGTTTATTGGGGCTGGGGTGCCAATAATAATCAATGGGTCAATGTCCCCCAGGTGAGCAACACTCAAGGATATCCTAGCAACAACTCTTGCTACCAAAACGTAGCACAAAGTTGTTTTGTGGATCAGTACAACACCTGCAGCAACGGCGCGATCTGCCAGCCAACAAGCGGTGGTTCGAAAATTGGAGTTTGCGTCAATGCCGCGACCAACACCACAACTGGCGGCGTCGGTTATCGTTAATTTCAATCTCAATTTACACAACGCACCAAGGCTAGTAAAACCGATTGCGCCTTGGTGTTTTTGTTTCTGCTCATAGTCTTTTGTGCTACACAAAGGACTATGACAAATCAAAATCCGCTCCTCGAAAAATTCGCCAATAAAGATCAATCCGTTCCCTTTGACAAAATCAATGTGGGACACTTTCTTCCGGCTCTGGAACAAGCCATTGAGATTGCCAAAAAAAATATCGAGGCGATCAAGAAAAATAAGTTAGAGCCCAGTTTTGAAAATACCATTGTCGCGCTTGAGACCTGCAGTGAGTTGGTTGAAAGAGTCACTGGAATTTACGGCAACCTAGAATCAGCCCATGCATCAGAAGAGCACCGCGCACTTGCCAAAGAGATCTACCCGAAATACTCAGCCTTTAGTTCTGACGTCACTCTGGACAGCGAGCTCTTTCAAAAAGTTAAGTTAGTCCATGACAAGAGAAGCTCTTTGGATTTAAACAAAGAACAGCTAAAACTTCTAGAAAAAACCTTCCTAGGATTTACCCGCAACGGAGCTTTGCTTGACGAGGCTGGCAAACAAAAACTGCGAGAGATCGACCAAGAGCTTTCTGTTTTAGCCCCTCAATTTTCTCAGAATGTATTAAAAGCCACCAATAGTTTTGAAATGCTTCTCACTCAGAAGTCAGACCTCGAGGGACTCCCCGAGGGAGCGATCGAGGCCGCGGCCCACATGGCCGAAACCAAAGGACACAAAGGACAATGGCTTTTTAACCTACAAATCCCTAGCTATCTGCCGTTTCTCACTTATGCAAAGTCTCGAACATTGCGAGAAAAAATTTGGCGTGCTTATGGCTCCAAGTCTTTCAATGATCAATTCGATAACCAAGAAATAATCAAAAAAACTGTTAACCTACGCCACCAACGCGCTCAGCTTTTAGGCTTTAAAACCCATGCAGACTTCGTGCTGGCAGAGCGAATGGCAAAAGATCCAAATACTGTCTATGATTTTATGACCAAACTTCTTGAGCCATCAAAGGCCGCCGCCCTCAAGGACTTTGAAGAAGTTAGAGCCTTCGCTAAAGAAATCGATAAACTCACGGATATTCAACCCTGGGACTTTGCCTACTATTCCGAAAAGCTCAAAGAAAAAAAATATGCTTTCAACGAAGAAGACCTTCGCCCCTACTTCAAACTTGAAAATGTCGTCGAAGGAGTTTTCGAGCATGCCCGCCGTCTTTACGGTCTGACTTTCAAAGAAACAAAAGAGATCCCGACCTATCATCCCGAAGTGAAAGTCTACGAAGTCTTCGATGTTGTCACCAGCAAGTACGTTGGCCTTTTCTATACAGATTTCTTTCCGCGTGAAACAAAAAGAGGTGGCGCGTGGATGACTTCGTTCCGTGACCAAGGCTTGCTTGGCGATAATATCCACCGACCTCACATCAGCATTGTATGCAACTTTACCAAGCCCACACCTACAAAACCCTCACTTTTAAGCTACGATGAGGTAAGGACTTTGTTTCATGAGTTTGGTCATGCCCTGCATGGCATGCTGTCTGATTGTACCTACCGATCGCTGAGCGGAACGAGTGTTTATTGGGACTTTGTTGAGCTTCCATCTCAAATCATGGAGAACTGGGCTGGAGAAAAAGAAGGCTTAGATATTTTCGCCCGGCACTACCAGACAAATGATCCGATCCCGGCTGAACTTGTAGAAAAAATCAAAAAATCAGAAAAGTTTCAGGCAGGATGGACTTCTTTAAGACAATTGCAGTTTGCAATGTTGGATATGGCTTGGCACTCTCAGGATCCGGTAAAAATTTCTGATGTCGATGCCTTCGAAGTCATTGCAACCGAAAACACCCGTGTCCTACCTAAGATTCCTGGAACGAATTCTTCTTGCTCATTCAGTCATATTTTCGCAGGGGGATACTCCGCGGGATACTACAGCTACAAGTGGGCCGAAGTTCTCGATGCAGATGCTTTTGAGTACTTTAAGGAAGAAGGTCTCTTTAATCCCAAAGTGGCAAACAAGTTCAAGGAACATGTTCTGAGTCGTGGCGGAACAGAGCATCCTATGGACTTGTACAAAAAATTTCGTGGCCGAGAACCAGATCCAAAAGCCCTTCTAAGAAGAGACGGGCTGATTTAATGGCAAAACAAAAGCTTGTTTTAAAGGACAATAAGAATATCGCGCTAGTTTATCGGCGGCAAACGACAGAGGCGGTGGCTGTAGCGAAAAAGGTGGCACTCTGGCTAAAAGACAGGGGCTACCAGGTATTCACCGCCCCAAAACAAACTTTGGTTGCCGGAACGAAATCCATTAAAACTGAAGCCGGTCTCGATAAGATGGGACTCGTCGTCGTGCTTGGTGGTGATGGAACCTATCTTCGTGCTGTAAGAACTTTAAGTGGAAGACAGATTCCAATCGTCGGAATTAACATGGGTTCCCTCGGATTCTTAACTGGAAATCGACTTGAAAATGCTTTTAAAGTTATTGAAGAAACTCTTCAAAATAAGATGGACCTTCGACCGCGCTCTATGATTCATGCCCTTATTCAGCGCAAAGGCAAAGTCCGAGCTGAATTCCACGCCCTTAATGATGTGGTGATTGAAAGAGGCTCCGCGAGTCATCTCATTAGTATTGCAATTTATAGCGAAAAATACCTCGTCAGTGAAATAAAGGCCGATGGCTTTATTATTGCTAGTCCTACAGGCTCAACAGCTTATAACCTTGCCGCGGGAGGACCCATTCTTCATCCGGAGGCAAAAGTCTTTGTGGTCACAGCGGTCGCTCCGCACAGTTTGACGAGTCGGCCCTTGATTTTTCCGGACAATTTGCCGATGTCGTTCAAGATGGATAGCCGCACACAATCGGCGCAGGTGATTGTCGATGGTCAAAAAGAAACGGAGATCACTCCAGAAGACGAGTTGATTATTATGCGTAGTCCTTACGATCACTGGGTTGTGCGTTCACCGAGTCACAATTACTTTCAGCTTTTACGCGAGAAACTGAAGTTCGGAGAACGCGCTTAGAACTTTAAAATAGGAGACCGCCATGCTTTTAGAACTAAAAGTTTCAAATTTTGCAATTATTGATAATCTCCATATTGAGTTCAAAGAAGGTCTTAATATTTTGAGTGGCGAAACGGGAGCTGGAAAATCTGTCTTGCTAAAAAGCCTCGGCCTCCTCATGGGAGAAAAATCTTCATCCGATACTATCCGAACCGGCGCACAAATGGCCACAATTGAAGGCTCTTTTGACATCTCAAAACGTCCAGACATCGAACAAAATCTCACTGATCTTGGTATTCTGATTGAAGAGCACACTCTTATCGTCCGCCGCACTATCACGGGCGATAAGTCGAAGGTTTATTTGAATGGCAACTTAAGCACATTGCACAATCTCCGCGATGTGGTTGCTCCCCTTATCGAAGTCGCAGGTCACTCCGCTCCCCTTATAGAAATGACGGGGCAGCATGAAAATCGACACTTGCTTTCAAAGAATTATCACTTGGACCTCCTAGATCAATATGCAGGAACATGGGACAAACGCCTACAGTATCAAAAAGGTTATCAACACCTTCAAGAAATGCGGAATGAAGTTCTTCAGCTTGAAAGCGCTTCTAAAGTCAAAAATCAACGTTTGGATTTTCTAACCTTTCAACGAAATGAGATTGCTGCTCTTGAACTCTCGCCCGGAGAGGACCTCGAGATCGAGGCCGAATTAAAAAAGCAAAAAAGCGCCTCAAAATTGTTTCAATTTGTCGACCAAGCCGAGGAAGCCCTCTATGGTGATGATGATTCTGCAATCAGCCGAATTAATAGTATCCTGAAGCGTGGCCTAGAGATTGCCAACCTTGACTCAGAAATGGCCTCTAAAATAGAAACTTTAGAGCAAGCAAAAGCTTTGATAGACGATTGTGTTTACGATCTTCGCCAGTATATTTCTAAACTTGAAGCCGACCCACAGCGCTTAGAAAATCTTGAGAAGCGCCTCAGTGACCTTCGCAAAGTGCAAAAAAAATATGGACCGACGGTCAATGATATTCTAACGGCCTTCGAGCAGATGGAGACCGAAATAAAATCTCTGCAAAACACCGAGGGGCGTATCGAAGCTTTAAAAAAGGAAGGACTTGCTCTCCACAAAGATCTTGAGAATCTGGCTCTGGATATCCATAAACGTCGCGAAAAGGGCGCCGTTCTTCTTGCAGATAGCGTCAACGCCGAACTTCAAGACTTGAACATGAAGGGTGTAACCTTTCAACTAAACATTGAAAAGCTTTCAGAGTTGAACATTACGGGGATGAGCGATGTTGAATTTATGAGTCAAACCTCACCTAAAGATCCGAAGCGCCCATTAGCAAAATTTGCCAGCGGCGGAGAGTTGTCACGCATTCTCTTGTCCTTAAAGCGTGTCGTCGGCTCTTCAAACCAGCCCCGCACTTATCTTTTTGATGAGGTAGATACAGGCGTTTCAGGGGAAACCGCAGAAAAAGTGGGACGCAAACTCAAATCCATTGCCAAGGGCCAGCAAGTCATCTGCGTGACTCATCTACCGCAAGTCGCTGCTTTCGGAGACATTCATTTTTTCATTCATAAATCTCCGCAAAAAGACTCAGTCACGATGGAAGTGGACCTCTTGCAAAATAAGGATCGAGTCAGAGAAATTGCTCGCTTGATTTCAGGCGAAAAAATCTCAAAAACAAGCTTAGACCACGCAGAGCAACTGCTAAAAGAAGCTCACTAATAAGTATTCTTACCAGCCCGAAAGCAAAATTTGTTGGTACCAAAATATACCAATCATCGTTTTGACATCAGTTATTTTTCCATGCCTCATAAGATTCACCACCTCGGAAAGTGAAACCTCAAAAACATCGATGAATTCTTCCTCATCGAGTCGTTGCTCTGACAAACTCAAATGGTTGGCCACAAAGATTTCAATTACTTCATTAGAATAACCAATCACCGGGTGAATCGACGTTAGATGCTTCATGTCTTTCGCCGTATAGCCTGTCTCTTCAAGTAGCTCTCGCCTTGCCGTTTGAATAGCCTCCTCGCCAGAATCAATTTTTCCGGCTGGAAACTCAATAAACTCTTTGCCAAGCGGATAGCGAAATTGCCGAATCATCACCAAGTGACCTTCGTCGGTGATCGGAACAACCATAGCAGCTCCGGGATGGGGAATGTACTCTCGAAGACCTTTTTTACCATTTGGTAACTCAACCTCATCTCGCAAAACTTTTAAGAAGCTTCCTTGATAGACGAGATCAGATTTTATCTTTTTTTCGGTCAACTTTTTCATTCAGGTCCTTTGTCCAAAAGAAGTGCCAACGCTTGCCCTGAAAACACTCCTCTAAGATTCTATTATAGTAACGAAATACCTTCAGGAGGATTACCAAATGTCTTTGCTAAAAAAATCTATGCTTTATGCTGTGGTTGGATTTGTCATATGGGCACTATCTGCCCAAACTGCTTTTGCAGCACGGGGAGGCGGCGGTGGTCACTCCATGGAGTTTGGTCTGGCATTATTGAATTCTTCACAAGATGACATCAATACGATGATCAAAAATGCCCGCGCTAGTGATGCGGCAACAACTGGCGATATGGGAGGCGGTTACGAATTTTTCGGGCAATACCAGTACCAATTTAGTGGAACAATGTTTGCGATGCTGTTTCGCCCCTCGTACATGATGCAAAGTGCGACAGGAAGCGGAACCGGCGGCTCTTTCGACTACAAACTGACCGGCTTTACTTTTTTTCCAATGTTAAGAATGGTGCCTTTAGAAAACAATTTCATTAAATTCTTTATGCAGATCGGCCTTGGTTATGGACGCTTGAGTGCCGACATTTCTCAAGGCGCAAACACATTGAAGTTTTCAGGTGGAAACTTCGGCGCTATCGGTGGTCTTGGTGCCGATTTCTGCTTCACTCCAAGTCATTGTTTGACGATCGAGGGAAATCTTCGTTACTTGCCTCTCGAAAGAAACCTTGTCGACTCTTCAAGTGGCACCTTCTCTGGAATGCAGACCGGCAGTGGCCAAGAGGCAGAGCTAAATGGGACAGACCTAAAAACAACTCTGTCTGGCATTCAGGGCGTTATTGCTTATACGTTGAATTTCTAAAACTGCCCCACCAAATTGTACTTAGAAGGCCCCACCAAGGGGCTTTTTTATTATTCAAATCAAAAGGTCCTTTAATCTTTTCTTGTTTTTTCACCTTGAGGGCCCTTCGCTGGACGGGAACACATACTTACCTATCCAAACCTACGGCAATCACTCCGCTTACGGAAGGCTGGCCACCGCAGCCCTCTCTCCTAAATTGTTATAAAAACAATAGATTTCTAAATGTCTCTGTAAATTCTCTTTCAACTTCGTCGTGCACCAGGATCTTCTGGTTAGTCTTCGAATATTCGCGCGCAAGGCAAGCCGTCGACTTACCAGTTCTTACAGCGTCACCCATTCCATATTTTGCCCCGACAACTTCAAAACCTGCACACTCGCTCCATACCAACTACCGAGGTTGATCGAGCGAATCTTTCGATCGCCGACCTGAATCTCGCAATCATCCACGACATGCATGTGACCAGAAATAATCACATCAAAAGATTTTTCTAGGTACGCCCGTGGTGCATGTTTGCGAATCATCTCGATCAACCTGTTTTCATTTTTTGTGCGATACTGCTGACTGCGCACCCGACTTTTTTTTGCTGCGTAGGCGCCAACTTGCTCCCAAACAGCACCGGGAATCAAATGACCTATGGCCTCGATCGCTGGATGCCGTATGACCGATCGGAGGCGAAGATAAGCTTTATCGTCTTGATTAATTAAGTCACCGTGCTCCACCCGCACAGTCAGTCCATTCAGAACATAGTATTGTGGCTCAACACATACTTCGATGCCAACCTCGTCTGTCCAAAATCGATCAATATGAACATCGTGATTGCCTTCGATATAAGTGATCTTACCACCGGAATCTTTTAGCGCTTGAATCGCATCAACGAGTGGCTGAAATTTTTTAACAAAAAAAGTGTGACCACCAATCCAAAGGTCAAAAATATCTCCAAGTAAAAATAGATGGACGTCTTGAGGATTTTTCTCAGTCAAAGAATGCAAAAAGCGCAACAAAATTTCACTGTTGCGCTCTTGCATTGTTTTAATATGGATATCAGAAATAAACCAAGCTTCCAATTGATCCCGATTATTCCTTATTTAAATCAAACCCTTGTTTCTTGCGAATAAAAGCCGGCACATCCAGATTTTGGTTCGCAAAGGGTGAGCTTAAAACTTCACGAGCCATCTTTCGCGCTTCCTCTAAAGACTGTGTCTCTTGGTCAACATTCATTGAAAGCTGTTCAGGCTGAGAGTGTTTTGCTTTTAACTCTTGGCTTTCTTTAAAAGCACGAGCTTTTGCCATCAACATATCCCGAGGAGACAAGGTCGCTTCAGCAGGATTGGGCTGAGGAGTCGCTGCCACTGGCGCAATAGGCGTTGGCATTTCTGCCATAGTAGGTGCAGGCATTGCTGGAACTGGCTGAGCAACGGGTGGTTGCGGAGCTGCTTGAACTGGCGCCTCCATCGGTTGTTGATAGGTATAATTCAAAACTGAATTTTGTACTGCCTGAATAGGTGGCAACTCAGCAGGCATCGCTGGTGGTTGCTGATATTGATGCATGGCTGGCATCTGCGGCATTTGTGGCATTTGCGGCATCATCGTGCCCATATTCGGAATTGCTGGAATCGGCGGAAGTGTATTCATGCCCATTGACGGAAATTGAATTCCTGTGCCATTCAAAAACTGCTGCATTTGGTGAATGGCATCACTCGCCATTTGACGATCTTCTTGTGCGAATCCAGTCGCGATGACTGTTACGCGAACTTCATCTCCTAGGTTGTCATCGATAACCGCTCCAAAAATAATCTCTGCATCTTCATGGGCCGCCTCGGTGATCAACATTGAAGCTTCATTCACCTCAAGGAGGCTCATATCAGAACCGCCGGTCACGTTTATAATTATACCAGTCGCGCCATCAATGCGGATATTTTCGAGAAGTGGAGAAGAAATTGCTGCCGTTGCCGCTTCCACTGCCCGGTTCTGACCTCTAGCAGATCCAGTCCCCATAATTGCAATGCCTTTAGAGGCCATAACCGTTCGAATATCCGCGAAGTCCAAATTGATAAGACCACGAATGTTAATCAAGTCAGAAATTCCCTTAACCGCTTGCAAGAGAACTTCATCTGCTTTCTTAAAAGTTTCTAACAATGGTGTTTTCTCAGTGGCAATGGATAGTAACTTTTGATTTGGAATAACAATCAGAGTATCAACATTTTCCTTCAGCTCAGCCAATCCACCATCTGCGTGCTTCGAGCGTTTTTTTCCTTCAAAAAAGAATGGCTTTGTCACAACACCGATAGTTAAGGCACCTAGTTCACGGGCAATTTTTGCAACAATCGGAGCCCCGCCCGTTCCTGTTCCGCCACCCATACCAGCGGTGACAAAAACCATGTCCGCGCCCTCAAGTTTTTCAACGATTTCATTGTAAGATTCAATAGCTGCTCGGCGACCAATATCAGGATTTGCCCCAGCACCAAGCCCCTTTGTTAAATCAAGTCCTAGTTGAATTTTCGAAGGCGCCTTGTTTGCATTTAAAGCCTGAATGTCAGTGTTAGCTACTATGAATTCAACGCCGTTCATTTTAGACTCGATCATAGTCGAAACAGCATTGCTGCCGCCACCGCCGACTCCAACAACTTTGATGTTAGCGCCTATACTGATATTTTCCTCTAACTCAAACATTCACTCCTCCTAAACCTTTTAGCGCATTCTTACGCTCGTAACTATTAAACAATCGAGAAATAAAATTTAAAAAATTTGTCCAAAAAAATCTTTAACCTTTTGTGCAATTCCATCTAAGGACTCGCCGAGATTGATCATCTCCCCGGCCTGTTGCTGACTCTGTAGTATTAAATCCTTACGCTGACTCAATCCATACAGCAACAAACCAACGGCAGCCGAATACTCGCCGGATTTTACAACATCGATAAGTCCACCCACCTTGCTTGGACCACCTCGACGAACAGGTATATCAAAAATGAATTCCGCCATTTCAACAAGACCATCGAGTTGACTCGATCCACCAGTCAAAACCAATCCGGAGCCCATCAATGGCAGCAAACTACTCATTCGCATGTCATTGGCAATCAGGTTAAGAGTTTCTTCAGCCCTTGCTTCCAAAACATCAGCCAAATCTTTTCTTGGAATCAGTCGTGACTTGCGCCCACCAACGCCTTCGACTTCTATGGTTTCGGTTTCATTTACCATTGAGGCCATCGCACAACCGAATTTCTTCTTTAAAATTTCTGCTGCTACCTGAGGCGCTCTTAATCCGACAGCTACATCGTGTGTAAAGTGATGACCGCCTATTGGTATAACCGAAGTATGAGCCACACTGCCGTTGACGAAATAGACAGCATCACAAGTGCCGCCTCCCATATCAACCACACTGACTCCAAGATTTCTCTCGTCATCACTTAACACTGCGACCGAAGCTGCAAGTTGATTTAACACAAGGCCAGCGACACGAAGACCTGCTTTTTCAACACATTTAATCGAGTTTTGAATTGCTGTGTGTCCTGCCGTCACGATATGGACAGAGGCCTCTAATCTTACACCCGACATTCCAATAGGATCGGTGATCCCATCCTGCCCATCAACTTTGTATTCACGAGGCAAGACATGTAAAACATTTCTATCGGCTGGAACAGCAACAGCCTTTGCAGCCTCTATCACCCTCTCAATATCTTGATGGGTGACCTCTTTATTTTTGATGGCGACCATGCCCTTTGAATCAAAAGAAGTAATATGAGTCCCCGAGACTCCAACCCAAGCTTCGCTCACTGAGTATCCACTCATGAGTTCCGCTTCTTCTTTTGCTTTTTTTATAGATTCTGTTGTTGCCTCAATATTAACAACAACGCCTTGGCGAATACCCGTATTGGGAGCTGTGCCAACTCCTACAACATCGATCTTTCCTTCAGGGTTCACTGTACCAATGACAAAGCATACTTTCGTAGAACCAATATCAAGGCCAGCCAGCACCGGTGCTTTCGGTTTTATATTGCTCATCCCTAAGTCCTAAGTAAAAACTTACCAAAACTTTCCAACTCATTCGGAAAGTTAAACCTCCTGTTATCATTCAGGAAGTTGCTCAAACCTAAGTCCACATGACTTAGGACTGCCTTGACTTTAGCTTAGGGATCCTTACGCAACCTGACAAGAACTTTCTTTGACAGGTTGGCGTCTATGACGCGTGCGTCTATGTCTCGTGTTTTTAGATAATCCACCACTTGCGCAACTCTCGCGCTCTTAAGGGCCACTTGATCTTCTCCAATTTTGACCTGAATTCCCGTCTTCATCATCATGACCGAAAATCCCTCTTTCGGATCGTAGCGCATTTCAGAAATTGTTTTTTTGCTGAAGGAACCTTCGGCTGGAATTTCTTTGATCACATTAACTGCTTTAGTTCGCAGTTCTTTTTTTTGCATAAAAATATCACCATCTAACAATGTTACATCAGGGGCTTGGCGTGAATCCACACTGTCCAAAAAACTACCGTCCTCAATGATGGGAATATACTTTCCATTTTTACCGAGATAAAGAAGCTTAACATCACAAGGCTGAATTCTCACCAGCAAAGTGCTTGGCCAACTCCGAGAGATACTATGAACAGCAATCCAATTTTGTGAATTTAAAATCGCTACAACCTCAGATAATTTTAACGACCACAAAGACTGACCTCGGAACAACTCCATCTGTTTTTCCATTTTTCCAACAAGAGGAGCGTAAAAATTTTGTTGATTTTCAACACGAGATCCATCAAGCACAATTTCAACTTCAGTAATATTAAAAAAGCCCTTTTCATTGAGCCAATACATCGAGCCTGCAATAGCCGAAGGCATCAATACAAATCCCACAAACAGTTTCATAATAACATTTTTCAAACTACAACCCCGCTTGCACTCATTGTAACAAACCTGCAGTTGGGATTTAAAACCATTTCATCAGCTTAGACCTAAGTCTACCACTCCCCAAGACGGACAACTTCGGTCTGCAGCTCAACTGCAGAATACTTTTTAACTGTTTTTTGAACGTGCTCAATCACGGCCCATACATCCATCGCCTTCGCGGCTCCTCGATTTACTATAAAGTTGGCGTGCTTTAGCGACACTTCAGCATCGCCAATACGAAACCCCTTGAGGCCACAGCTATCAATCAATTGGGCCGCCTTCCCCCCCGCGGGATTTCTAAAAACCGAGCCGCAACTTGGCATGTCTAGAGGTTGTTTTGATAGGCGCAATTTATTTGCACTTCGAACCTGATCTAAAACCGTGTGATCTTGAATCAATGGCCAACTCATTCCGACCCTGACAATGACCCCAGGTTGCCAACCATGGGAGTGCCGATACTCCCAAACAATTTGAGACTTATTTAGGCGAGCCGTTGTAAATTTATCGTCTTGATACCTAAGGACTTCCACCCAATCAACGATCTCGAAAAATTCGCGCGGAACGAAACTTTCGGCGACCCCTGCATTCATTACCACTCCGCCGCCAACATCGCCGGGCAAACCCGCCAAAAAAAGCGCCGGAGCAAGTTTGGCTTTTAAGAACATTTTTAAAAGCTCCGACTTGGCCGTCCCGGCCAGAGCAGTGACCTGCAAATTTCCGTTTTCTTCTTTGCTTTCAATGCCAGAGAATCGCCGCAAGCAAATTACCAAGCCACGAATACCTTTATCTGAAACAAGGACGTTTGTGCCCCCACCAAAAAAGGTTACTGGTTGTTGATTCTGATTGGCCCAAAGGATCCCTTCCTTAACATCATCGATGCTTTCTGGCAGACAGAAAAAATCCGCCTCCCCGCCAATCATCCAAGATGTGTATTCCGCCAACGGAATCTTCTCTTTTATTTCCATCAAAGTTTATTTAAAACCTCAAGGCCAAGCTTCCAACCATCACCAGCCCCCAAGGTGATAAAAACATCACCCGGATTAAGGCCACTCACTATCTTTTCAGAAGCTAAAGAATCGCGAACAAAATATTTGACGTTCTGATGCTTCATCTCTTGCACCAGTCTCTCCGAATTTATTCCGGGAATAACAGCTTCTCCAGCTGGATAAATATCCGTCACTAAAACTTCATCGGCCTGCGAAAAGCATGTCGTGAAATCATGCCAACAATGCTGAGTTCTCGAAAATCGATGTGGTTGAAAATAGACAATCAACCGACTCTTTGGATATTTTTCACGAAAGGCCTGCAAAACAGCTCGCACTTCTGTCGGGTGGTGACCATAGTCATCGTAAATGCGAATGCCTCTTCGTTCGCCTTTGAAGTGGAATCGTCTGTCTACTCCTTCAAAGAGCTGAAGACCTCGAGCGCAAGTTTCAAAATCGATTCCTGCCTGAAGTCCCGCCAATATCGCCCCAGTTGCATTGAGTGCATTGTGTCTCCCAGGAACCTTCAGATGATAATCACCGAGCTTTACTTTTTCTTGGGTCTTAAGGTCTTTTCTGAATAAAGCATATCGCCCCTGCTCGCCTCGTAAGACCACATCATTGTTTTCATTGAAACCATAGAAAACCACTCGCTTCGGAAAGTTTTCGAAAACCTTACGAATGGCAGGGTCGTCCCCGCAGACAATACACAATCCATAAAAAGGAACTCGCAATGCAAATTCATAGAATGACTTTTGCACATTTTCAAAAGTCTTAAAGTGATCTAAGTGGTCTGCATCAATATTTGTTATAATTGCAATCTCAGGAGTTAGCTTATGAAAGCTGCCATCACTTTCGTCAGCTTCAGCCAATAACCACTCACCATCTCCCAAAAGAGCCGTCGATTTTATAAGTTCAAAACGCCCACCGACAGCAATTGTCGGTTTTAACTTTGCCTCTAAAAAAATGGCAGCCGTCATGCTCGTGGTTGTTGTTTTTCCATGTGTGCCAGCAACAGCAATACCCCTCTTCAAGCGCATAATCTCTGCCAAGGCTTCTGCCCGTGGAATCAATGGAATTTGCCGTGCTCGCGCCTCTGCAATTTCTGGATTGCTGTATTGAATAGCACTCGAATAAACCACGACATCTGCATCTCCAATATGAGCAGCAGCGTGCCCTTTAAAAACTTTGACCCCGAGATCCTTCAATCGCTCCGTATTTGCATTTTCTGCCGAATCACTGCCAGTGACGATCGCCCCCATTGAGTAGAGCAACTCGGCCAATCCACACATTCCAATGCCGCCGATACCTACAAAGTGAAATTTTGTCTTTTGCAAACGCATGTTGACCTTATTCTTTTATCTAAATTTTTTATGCTACCCTATTAAGAGCTCTGCCATTTTTTCAGCCGCCCGGGATTTATAAAACTTATTTAGATTTTCTCGCATTTCTTTAAGGTGTTGGGTATCTTTTTTGAGATCTTCGATCTTCTGTATCAAAGAACTTGGCGTTAGATCTTTCTGTAAGAGCATCGCCGCCGCTCGGTGATCGACAAGACTTTCTGCGTTTCTACGCTGATGATCGTCTGCAGCCCAAGGCAATGGAATAAATAACGCTGGCTTTGCGGCAGCAGCAATCTCGGCAACCGTACTTGCACCGGCCCGGCAGATAACCAAATCTGCCCATTCGTAGCTCATTTCCATTTGATAAAGATATTCGTGCGCCTCTATGCCGTTCCTTCCTTTGTAAGACTCCAAAATTGCGGCATAATCATGCGGGCCCGTTTGGTGAATAATTTTTGTATCCTTAAGCCACTCCCCGCCCTTTTCGATGGCTGCTTTCACAACCATGTTTATACTATGAGCCCCCTGGCTACCTCCAAAGATAAGGATGTGAAAATTTTTATCTCTTTTCTGGAACTCTTTTTGAGATAGATCCTCGACCTCTTTACGAATGGGCACGCCCACCTGAGTAATTTCTGTGCTATGAAGATGTTTTGAGGCTTCATCGAATACGACGAAACTTTTGCCAACAACACGTGACAACAATCTATTCGTCATCCCAGGAAAGGCATTAGGTTCCCAAATTGCGGTTTTAAAACCCATAAGGCTTGCCACCAGCACAAAAGGCCCCGACGCGTAGCCACCCACCCCAAGAATCGCCTGAGGCTTAAGCTCCATCAAAAGAGCAATCGACTGAACGATGGACTTAGGAATACCCAATAGGGTCTGAAGTTTTTTTAAAAATCCACCTGCATGATTTAATTTTCCAACGCTGATGTGATGTAGCGCAAAACCTTCTCGCGGCACTATTTTATTCTCAAGACCAGCAGGAGTTCCAACAAAATGGACTTCATAATCGGGATACTGGGCTTTGATAGCTTTGGCTATGGAAATACCCGGATAGATATGTCCACCAGTGCCACCACCGGCAATGACAACATTTTTTTTTCTCATATTTTTCGTGCCTTCGAGTGATCCCATAAAGCTCGTCCAAATTTTTTTGAACTATCCACTGTATCTAAGGAGTTTTCTACATTCAAAATTAAACCAAAGGTAAAACAAAGGACGACCAGAGAGCTTCCGCCATAACTTAAAAATGGAAGTGTTAACCCTTTTGTCGGCAATAACCCCATCACAACACCCGCGTTGATAAAAACCGATAAAGCAAACGATAATGTGAGCCCCAAAACCATCGCTTTTTTAAAGGCAGTCTCAGCTTTCACCGCAATTTGAACTCCACGAAGAACGACAAAGCCATAAAGTATTAAAATAACTAGAAAACCCACAAACCCCATTTCCTCGCCAAAAACTGCAAGAGTAAAGTCCGTATGAGCCTCAGGCAAAAAAAACAACTTTCCTTGACCTTGCCCGATACCAGCACCCATCAAACCGCCCGAATGAAAACTAAGCATACTCTGAATAACTTGAAATCCTTTTGAGGCTGGATCAGACCAAGGATCCAAAAATGCCATAACACGAGCCCGGCGGTAAGGAACAGTCATCACCAAAAAATAGACCACTGGCAAAACCGTGGCAAAACCAGCAATGATGTACTTCCAACGCAGGCCAAAAGAAAATAGCAACCCGATTCCGACCATTAAAATAATTGCAAAGCTTCCGAAGTCCGGTTGCTTCAACAACAATGCCAAGGGACTTACAATTAAAAGCATTAACGATGGCCAGGGCAATTTGCCAAGAAAATTTTGATTTCGACATAAGAGACTTGCAAACAGCAAACTAAAGGAAATTTTTAAAAACTCTCCTGGCTCGAAGCGGAGTCCCATCGGAAGTTGAATCCAGCGAGCCGCGCCTCCTACGCGAACTCCAATTCCCGGCACAAACGTCGCCAAAATCAAGGCCCCAGATACGATCCAGAATAACCAACCAAATTTTTCGATATATTTAAATGGAAAGTGAATTGTCCCGATGAGAACTGCAAAAGAGACTAAAGCGAATACCAGCTGCTTTTTAAAAAAGTAAAGTCCATCACCATAGGATTCAATTGCGAAAATAAAACTCGAGCTGTAAACCTGTACAAGCCCAATACCAATAAGCGCGATAATCGACAGAAATAAACTACTAGAGAGATAGCGAAGCATGAAAAACTCCTCTGCTTTATTTTAATCAGGGAGCTCCACTTGAGTCTTGCAGACAGAAAAAAACTAGACTCGGGACCAAATCTACTTATCTACCTCAATTTCAGTCTCGCCATTAGGAGGAGAGGACACCGGAGCGGCTGAGGGTTTAGGTGTGACTCCTGGCCCAGCGGATTTCTTACTCACAGACCCTCGACCTTCGTTTGCGGCCATACCGCAACAGTACATCACGCCATTTTGATCTGCTGAGTTTTTATAAGTTGATAAACTGAATGGCTTACTAGAGTCGCAGCGTCTTGCCATCTGTAAATTCACTTCAACATCGATATCAGGGTGCTTTTCGCCATTGACCCACTCACAGTACAAACCCGCAGTGCCAGCGACTTTTTCGCGTTGATCCATGCGAGCCTTGTGACTACTGGAGGCACAAGAGCTCAAAATCAACGACATTAGAATTCCACCTAAAACAAGTACCTTTTTCATAGCCTCTCCTTGGCTCCCATAATGCCTAACTGATGTCTGCTAATGAAACTTCGCGACAATTTCTTTAAAATAATCACCGCGCTCTTCAAAACTATCAAACATATCAAAACTCGAGCAGCTCGGTGAGAGCAAGACGATATCACCGATTCTAGACTTCTGATAGGCAATCAAAACAGCCTCCTCAAAGGTCCCAATCAAAAAAGTCTCACTATAGTCACCTAAATCACGATTGATGCGCTCTTTGGCTTCGCCTACCAAGATCAAGGTCTTAACTTTACGCTTCACAATACTCCGCAAAGGTTCGTAATTTAAATTTGTATCCTTACCACCAGCAATCAGAATAACGTTTTCATCGAAAGTATCGAGGGCACGTAAAACGGCATGAACGTTGGTCGCTTTCGAATCGTTGAAAAATAAAACTCCGCCCACTTTGCGTACATACTCAATTCTATGTGGAATGTTGCTAAAAGTATTTATAACTTTTTGGATGGCCTCATGCTTTGCTCCATGTTCTCGAGCCGCCAAAATAGCCGCCATAACATTTTCAACGTTATGCTTGCCCTTCATCTTCATATTTTTAATCGAGTAATATTCAATATCAGGTCCGGTTCGAACACGAATTTCATCACCAATATTAACAGCTCCACCAATATTCATGATTTGGGGCTCAAGCGCTGGTTTGCGCGAGAAATAAAAAATACGGCCCCGTTGTACCTGGGGATCGCGGGCCAACTCAACAACCGCATTGTCGTCCGCATTCAAAATACTTGTAGTGGCTTGATTCGTGTTCTTAAAAATACGTCTCTTAGCATTTACATACTCTTCCATGGAGCGATAACGATCTAAATGATTTTCAGCTAAATTTGAAAATACCACGTTCATCGGGTTAAAGCTCTCGCAGTGATCTAGCATAAAGCTTGAAACCTCGGCCACGACGACCTGGGCCTTTTCATCAGCGCGATTATAGTCCACCAATGGCTTTTCCGCAGCCCCGCCAACCCAAGCTTTTATTCCTGACTGGTTTAAAAAAGCTTCAATCAAACGAGCAACCGTCGTTTTTCCATTGGTACCAGTAATACCAATAATTGGCTCTTTAATGAAACCCGCACTGAACTCGAACTCTCCCGTAATCTTGATCCCCTGACTTCGAGCGTAATCAAAGATTTTTAGATTAGAAGGAACGCCGGGACTTAAAATTACCAAATCCTGTTGCAGAAAAGTTTTCGGGCTGTGACCACCAAGATCAAATTTGATTGGTAAACCATCGCATTGCTCTAAATGCGCCGAGAGCTCAGGCTTGGACTTATGGTCAGTGACAGTTACTTGAGCTTCGTGTTTACACAAAAAATGCGCTAGACTGACTCCCGTTTTTCCAAGCCCGACCACCAAAATTCTTTTATCTTTCAATTCACTAACTTCTCTGAACATCTTTTTACCTTACCTTAGTTTCAAAGTCGCAAGACTTAACACAGCCAACAAAATAGAAATAATCCAAAAACGCACAATTATTTTAGTCTCAGTGAGACCTTTTAATTCAAAATGATGGTGAATCGGAGCCATTTTAAAAACTCGCTTGCCCGTCAGCTTAAAAGAAATGACTTGAGTGATAACTGAGAGGGCCTCAACGACAAAAACTCCGCCAAGCAAACTCATCAACAGTTCATTACGAGTGATCACTGCCATTATTCCTAAAAATCCCCCAATACTCAAACTTCCCACATCGCCCATGAACACCTGAGCCGGATAAGTATTGAACCACAAAAAACCCAAACCCGCCGCTGCCATTGCCGCAGCGACAGGGGTTAACTCGCCAGCGCCAATAACATGTGGAATTTGCAAATAAGTTGCTATCGAATAGTGTCCGGCCACATAAGCGAATAAACCCAAAGTGCTGGCACTGATAATCACAGGCACAATGGCCAAGCCATCAAGTCCGTCAGTGAGATTGACTGCGTTGGCCGTACCCACAATCACAAGAGTTGCAAACAGAATATAAAAGTACCCAAGATCAAATGAGATGTTTTTTGCAAAGGGCAGAGAAACAACAGTCGACAGTTCAAAAAAGCGGATAAGAACAAAAACCACGGAACCTGAAATTACAAACTCGCCCAATAAACGAACTTTACCAGCCAGTCCTTTGGTGTTTTTTTTACTAACCTTTAAATAGTCATCAATATAACCAATCAAACCAAATCCTGCAGTAATCACAAGAACAGACCACACTAAGGGATTCAAAAGATCTACCCAGAGCAAACAAGGAATCAGGATGCTTAGCAAAATCAAGCCGCCACCCATTGTCGGAGTACCTGCTTTTTTCTTATGAGTCTGAGGGCCATCTTCGCGAATGCTCTGACCAAAGTGCTTTTGTTTTAAATGATTAATAAAATAAGGACCCCACATCCAAGCCATAAAAAAGGATGTGAAGAAAGATACAAAGGTACGCACAGTTATATAACGAAAAACATTTAAAAAAGAAATCTGATCTGCAAACGAGTAAAGCCACTGATAGAGCATTATTAGCAAATATCCTTATGCATTCCAAAAGTTCATGTTGTGAAGCCGAACTTCATTTGTGTATCACAAAGCCGAACAGCAATGCAAGATATTGTTTGCAAAGCATTGAAATTACTTGTAATTACTTCGACCATGAGACACATAAGTCGCACCCAATCACTTGTCTTTGCCACCCTCATCTATGTTCTAGTTGTTTGGTTTAATACGGGCTTCCTGGCCACCGATGAGTACTGGGACGGCATCACGCGCTATATTCCTGCTCAAAATGCAAGCATTTCAACTCTTGTTCGAGTGGATGACGTTAAGTCACCCCTTCAAATCCTACCGATGCATGTCGCCGCTCAAATTGCATATCAACTTGGAGTCGAAAGTCCCTTTGACCAATACCACTTTGTAATTATCCTCTGGGGTCTTTTGGGATTTGTGCTGTGTGCTTGTGCCGCCATTCTGTTGTTTCGAAACAAAAGTGAAACCTTAGTTAAAGTAGCAATTTTAGCCTTAGCCTTGCACTTCGCAACTCCGGGGCTTATCACTCGACCCATGTTTGAATCATTGGCAGCTCCCTGGGTGGCCCTCTCGTGTGCCTTTGCTGTCCTCTATGATGAAAAACAAAAGTGGAGCTTTCTCTTTGTCGGAATTCTCTCCGCTTCAATCGCATTCATACTCCGCCAACAAACCGGTTTTGGGGCTTTGATTTTTATTCTACTTCCGATCCTCCGCAAAAACTGGAAGCACCTTTTTTATGCATCTTGCGTGGGTCTTGCCCTTTTCATATTGAGCGGCCTTCCCGACATTATTCTTCGGGGAAGTTTTCATCACTCGTTGCGTGCCCTTGCTGATTACAATTTTAAGTATGGCTCTCACTATGGTAATCAACCTTGGCACTTTTTCTTTCCGTTGATTTTTATTTGCATGCTCGTTCCTTGGTTGATTGCAAAATACCCACATGGATTTTTGTCAGAATACTTTCGCCGCTATCGATCCCTTTGGATTATCCTTGCATTGTTTTTAGCCCTTCACTCAATGTTTGCAAATAAGTTTGAACGTTTCTTGATTTCGATGATTCCACTCATGGTTTTTTTGATGGTGCCATTCCTCGGCTACTTTATTGAATGTTGGCCCCAAAGAAAGAAAAGACTATTGTCGCTGGCCGCAGCAAACTTTGTTTTGTGGTTTCCTGCCACCTTTTTTTCAGCACAAAAAAACATCATCGACTTGGCTCGTTACTTGGATGCTCATCCTGAGTACAAAACCCTCATCAACATTGACAATTCGTACGAATGGATTCCAGATGCTTTTATAAAAAACCCCCAATACGCCGCCACCGCAATTTCTACAGAGCAATTTCAAAACATGAAAGCCCTAAGCTGCGACCATCTCATCGTGTTCAACGAAAATGCTCGCAAACAAAACGAAAGCGTTTTGAATGCTCGTTACAATCTGCTAGAAAAATTTGACGTGAATATCATCGAGGCCCTTGCTTATAAATTGAACCCCGAGCACAATGTTCGCCGCTCACCCTTAAGCGTATATGGCTGTAAAGTTTTTGGGCTCACACGGTAGAACGAATCGCTCTAGCTTCATGCCACGAGAGCCTTTGACCGCTGCCATGTCTCCAAATTGAAGATCCTTGGCGAACTCGCTGGCCATCTCTTGTTTAAATTCACTTGAAATATTTGCCAATTTGTTAAAGCCTGACTTTTTCAAGCCTCTTTCAAAATACAACGAGCTCGGCCCAAAAAAATAGACTTTGTCAAAACCTGCCTGACCAACCAGAGCCCCCAGTTCTTCATGAAGAGTCCCAGCCAGAGAACCCATTTCTAGCATCTCGGCAAACACTCCAATTTTGCGGCCCTTCGGAGCCAAAATTTTAACATTTTCCAAAAGGGCACTCATTGAATCTGGATTGGCATTATAGCCGTCAAATATCATTTGCGCCCCAGATTTCAAATCTAACAATTGGTTGCGCCCCCAAATTGTTTTGCAATGATGTAAGCCTTGCCATACCTGTTGCGGCGACAGCCCCGCGGCTAGCCCAATCGCAGCGGCCGCCATCAAATTCGTTAAATTTTGCGCACCAAAGACAGAGATCCTCACTCGTCCTTCCTCTTTCATGATACGACCACTGATTGTCAGAGACTGCAAATCCATCGATTCAACTTTCAGAGAAACATCAGCACTTAAATCCTGCGAGGAAAAGGTGATCAATCTCGAAAGTGGAAATTTTTGAGCCGCTCCTTGATACATTTTGGCCGTCAATGGATTGTCGAGATTATAAATTCGCGTCGCCTTTGCACTTGCGGCTTCGTAAATTTCTTCTTTGGCGGCGGCAATTTTTTCAATAGTGCCAAAGTGCTCAATGTGAGCTCGTCCCACCATCGTGCAACAAACTATATCCGGTTCGACAATCCTCATTAGATTCGTGATCTCACCTGAGTGGTTCATACCTAGTTCAACCACGGCAACATCTTTCTCTGGGGCCAATTGAAGCAGTGTAAAAGGGACGCCCCAGTGATTATTAAAACTACCTTTGCTATAATGAACGCTTTTAAAGCCTTCAAGAATTGCGGCCGAAAATTCTTTGGTAGTTGTTTTTCCATTCGACCCGGTGATGCCAATAACTTTTGCTTTGGTGTTTTTGCGCGCCCAATGACCCAGCCTCTGTAGAGCATCTAGTGTGTCTCCAACAAGAATAACTGTCGCTTTGCTCTTCAGTCGTTCTAACTCGGCTGTCTTCTCGTGAACCAAAATTCCGGCCGCTCCCTGTTCAATCGCTTTCTCGAGAAACCGATGAGCATCGAACGTGTCTCCCTTTAATGCAACAAAGAGCTGTCCTTTCAAAGAATTACGAGTGTCCGTTCCAATACCAGAAAAGCTTCTATTAAGCTCGCTTAGCGCGAGACCTCCGGTACTCTTGAGAATATCGCCCAACTCTAGAGTTCTCACTTCATCAACTCCTCGGCCACTTGAAAATCGCTAAAGGGGGTTTTTTCGCCTCCAATAATTTGGTAATCCTCATGGCCTTTACCAGCGATTAAAACCACATCTCCGGGATTCGAACTTTCTATCGCCAAGCGAATAGCTTCTTTTCTCTGAACTTCAATCCGAATTCGATACTGTTCTCCCGCAGGAAGTTCGTTTGTCATGTCCTTAATAATCGCCATCGGATCTTCGTTTCGAGGATTATCCGACGTTAAAATCACGTGATCTGCATATTTCAAAGCCACTTGAGTCATCAGCGGACGTTTGCCCTTATCTCGATCTCCGCCACACCCGAAAACGATCCATATCTTCGCCTTAGACTTAAGACTTTCTCGAACGCGATTAAGCGCCGTTAAAACATTCTCAAGCGCATCAGGACTATGTGCATAGTCTATAAAAACAGAAAGGCTTCTATTGTTGGGAACATTTTGTAAACGTCCTGGTACACCCTTAAATTGGCACAGCGCCTTTATCGCCGTTTGCAATGAAATTCCAGCGGCGATTGCAACAGCTATAGAAGCAAGTGCATTCATCACATTGTGAGTCCCAGACATTGGCAGCAAAATCTCACCGTCACCCGCAGGTGTTTGAATTCGAAAATGAGTATTTGCAAAATCCATTTTCAATATCTCGTATTGAAAATCTCCCTCTCGATGCCCATAGGTCCAAAGAATGGCAGGATCCGCAACCCGCAGTTGACGCCCCCACCGGTCATCTGTGTTTACGATTGCAAAACATGGCGTCTTTCGAGTCTTCCAAAGAAGGTCCGAAAAAAGCCGTTGTTTCGCCTGAAAGTATTCTTCCATCGTTCGATGATAGTCCAAATGATCTCGAGTTAGATTTGTAAAAACCACGGCATTGAATGGAACGCTATCCACGCGTTTCTGCTCAAGTGCATGACTTGAGACTTCTATCGCCACCGCAGAGGCCCCCTCTTTATGAAACTCGTATAAACGTTTCTGCAAATTAATAGCGTCTGGAGTTGTCATGTCTGTTGGCCAGACTTTGCCTCCCAAACGATGATTCACAGTCCCAATAACTCCGGTGGACATATTGGCATGCTGAAAAATACACTCAATCATATAAGTAATGGATGTCTTGCCATTTGTTCCAGTTACACCAATACAAAAAAGATCACGTCCTGGATCCCAATAAAAGCGACTCGCTAAGATATCCAATGCCTGGCGAGAGTTCGGGACCTCTAACACAAAGCCTTTAAAACTTTGTGGAACTTTATCTCTCTCCTCGACAACAAGAGCCGCTGCCCCCTGAAGAACCGCGTCAGGGATAAAATTATGGCCATCCGCTTTGCTTCCGCGGATGGCAACAAAAACCGATCCCGGAATCACCTTGCGTGCGTCAGAACAAATATCACTGACTTCCAAATGCGAGAACGCATTTTCTGGAATCCCTGGGAATATGGAGAACAAATGTTGTAGCTTCATGTTGACCTATAATGCTTCCTAGATAACATTATCTCACAATGAGAAAACTCGCAAAAATATATTGCCTCGACGAATATCAAGACGACAATGCACCCTGGGTCATTCTTCTGCATGGCTTCGGAGCAGATGCGTCTGATCTAGAGCCTCTAAAAGAGGCCATCCCCACACATAAAAAATTAAACTGGCTCTTTCCCCAAGGTTTATTGGACGTACCAATTGGTCCCGGATGGACCGGAAAAGCTTGGTGGCCAATTGAGATGAAGAATCTCGATACTGATTTTAGCTCGACTAAACCACAAGGCCTTGAGCAAGCCCGCCAAGAGATACTCAATATGATCCAAGCGCTCGGAACTCCTTGGAGCAAGATTTTTCTTGGAGGTTTTTCTCAGGGAGCCATGCTTGCGACTGATATCTATCTCAATGCGCCCACCACTCCTGCGGGACTCATAATTATGTCTGGCTCTCTCATTAACAAAGATGAAAACAGACCTTTAATTGAAAAACGCAAAGGAGAACGCTTTTTTCAGAGTCACGGCGAAGCCGACGCTGTTCTTCGAATAAAAGGAGCCCGCCAGCTTGAATCCTATCTCAATCAGGGTGGTATGAAAGGAAGTATACTCAGTTTTGCAGGAGGACACGAAATCCCACCCAAAGCAGTGATGAAAATCGGAGACTACCTCGATCAACAGGTTAGCGCAAAATTACTGTAAGTTCTTTATTGCTTGGCAGCGGGGATCCAACAGGGGGCTCAATACCACTCACAACTCCCTGCCCACGAAACTTAATATTTATTTCTTTACCACTAAAACGACGAAGAACTTCTCGCAAAGTCATATTCGTCACGTCTGGAACGACACCGAGCTCTAGACTGGTCGAAACAATGTCTCCCTCGGAAACGCTGCTAAGGCCGCGGGACTTTTCTGAGTCTAATTTAATTGCCTTTTTTCTGTCTTTGACTGTTGTACTTTCAGCAAGAAGGACGGGAGCCAATCCTTCTTTACGAACGATGTATGAGGCCACACGGGAAAAGATAGGAGCAGCAACTTGAGCACCATAAAAAGCTTTGCGGGGATAATCCAGAGCAATATAAATAACAAACCTTGGATTATTAGACGGAATAAATCCGGCAAAGCTCGAAATGTAGGCTCCTCTTAAGTAGCCTCGTCCATTGGGATTTACCTTTTGCGCAGTTCCTGTTTTACCTGCTACATAGAATCCATTTACGCGCGCATTGCCGCCCGTTCCCCCGGGACCCGTAACGCCAGTAAGCATGAGACGCATCTGCGACGCTTGTTCGGGGGTTAAAACTCTTCGTATTGGCTTCGAGTAGACCTCTTTAATTGCCCCTGTTTCGCCATCACGGATAGATTGAACAAGATAGGGAACATTTAAAACTCCGCCATTTGCAATGGCTGCATAAGCATTTGCAATCTGCAATGGCGTGGCTGTAATACCGTGGCCGAAGGAAATATTGCTCAACAAATGTTGACGCCATGGCAAGGGCAGCACGGTCCCGCGGGCCTCACCGGGAAGGTCCACCCCCAATCGATTGCCAAAGCCAAAATCTAACAACCCCTGGCGAAGAACTTCTGCTCCAACTTTAAAGGCGATCTTTGTCGTTCCGATATTCGATGACACCGCTAATATCTCACTTACCGTCAGATGACCAAACACTTCTTTTGCTTCAGCTTCGCGGATAATTTTATCGCCAACTTTAAATGATCCATTTTCACAGAAAAACTTTGTGTTCGGTGCGACGATGCCCTCTCGCAAGGCCGTAGCAATAATAAACGTTTTCATAGTGCTTCCGGGCTCAAAGGAGTCGGTTGCAGACTTGTCTCGACGAATTTCCGGTGCCGTTTTCATCGCATTATTTACATCAAAAGTAGGCACACTTGCCATCGCCACGACTGCTGATGTCTGGACATCCAAAACAACTCCAACCGCAGAGTCAGCCTCAAACGTAGAAACTGCTTGAGATAGCTCATTCTCGAGATTGTATTGAATATCTGAGTCTACAGTCAGCTTCAATTCATTGCCATCTGGGTTCTCGGTAAATAACAAACCATCAGCAATCAAGGGGCGACCACGAGCATCCCGGCGGACCGAAACTTTTTTACTGCTGCCTTTAAGGTCTAAATCAAAAGCCTTCTCTAGCCCCTCGAGCCCCTGCCCCTCGCTCCCCAAAAAACCCAATGAGTGAGCCAAAAGACTCTCATTTGGATAGACACGACGCCACTCTTCAACGAACGATAGACCTCGAACATTCCATGACTTGATTGCATTGGCTTTGTCTTCCTCCATCAAACGCTGAATCCAAACAAACCTCTTTGAAGAATCTTTGATTTTAGAATAGACGCTCTCGGTGCTCACTCCCAGTTCTTTGGCAAGACTCTTTGCAAGTGCTTTTTTCTTTTCGAGAATTTTTGGGTCCGCATAAAGAGAATAAGCGGTTGAGGACATTGCTAAATCTCGCCCATTTCGATCGACAATAGCTCCACGTCTCGCTTGCAATGTCACAACGGTCTGAAATTGTCTATTTTGCAGACTTTGCAGTTTCTCATTTGGCAAAAACTGCAAATATCCCGCCCTAAGAATTAGAGCCAACCATAAAGCCATTACACCTGCGAACAACACAATCACTCTTGATTTCAATTACAGCTCCCTTTTTTCAGCTGCCTTTGACTCTGGTATGGACTCAGAGCTACCGCCACTTAAATGAATGATTTGATCTGCCTGGATCTTCTTTAATGTAAATTTCGATTGCGCCATGTGCTCCAAAAGTTGAGGTCGGGTGATTTTAACCAACTGAACTTCCTTCACATGCTTTTCCTCATGAATCTTCTTAAACTCGCGGCTCAACTTTAAAACGCTGTAACCCAAACGCCGCTCTTCCATTTGCAGGAAGACCAAAGTAAAAAAAGTTGAAATTATAATTAGGACGCTTAAAAAAGGCTTTAGCTGCCTAAAATTCTTTGAGTTCATCCTGAACATTCCTCTCGAATACCCGAAGCTTCGCGCTGCGCGAGCGAGGGTTTTTGTCGCACTCTTCCTGAGCGGGCAAAATGACTTTTTTGTGAGTCTGTTGACCTAACTGTTTATCATGTTTAAATAAATTCTTAACAATGCGATCTTCTAGGGAGTGAAAACTAATCACTGCCAATCGCCCTCCAGGAGTGAGGGCCCTCATCATCTCTGGAAGCGTGCTTTGTAAAACTTCAAGCTCCGAATTCACTCGCAACCTCAGTGCCATAAAATACTGAGTTGCCGGATGATGCCCCTTGTGGCGCCAACCATCGACCCGCTCAATAAGACCGGCAAGCTCTTTGGTGCTTTGAAATGCTTTCGTTTTGCGATCATGAACAATCGCACGTACGACGCGAAACGGCCGATGGATTTCTCCATACACTTTAAAAAGATCATTCAACTCTTGCTCGGACGCCGTATTCACAATGTATTCCGCCGTAATTCCCTGGTTCTGGTTCATCCGCATATCAAGTGGGCCATCATGGTAAAAGCTAAAACCCCTCTCCGCATTATCAAGTTGCGGTGAGCTGACGCCCAAATCTAACAACATCATATCAAAGGAACCAAAATTTTTCTCTTTAAACTCTGAAAAATTTCCATGGATAATACGAATTCGTTCAGCCTCGACCTCCGTCTTGAACATCACTTTGCAGGCCTCAATCGCTCGCAAATCCTGATCCATCGCCACCGCTTTTGCCTGAGGAAAGTGAACCAAAACTGCTCGCAGGTGTCCACCACGTCCAAAAGTTCCGTCAAAATACCTCAAGGCCTTTTTTTCTCTAAATACCGAAAATGATTCAAGGACATCAGTTACCATCACTGGGTAGTGATCAGCGGAAAACTCGACTTTGGTTAAGTCCGCAAAAGGCGTTTCTGATATGGCGATATCGTCTGACAAGGGCTCTCTCTTTGTGCTTCATTTCGAGACCCGTCATTCGTCGAGCCTGAAAAATTTCTCCGTGATTCTGAAGGTATGAACAATTTGTTTGTGGGTCAAGCACCTATGATTTAAGCTGAAAGCCATGCTAGTCAAATGTCCACGATGCGACTTTTCACAACCCAAAGACCAATACTGCGCCCGCTGCGGTGTCAATATGGAGAGCTATAGGCCTCCACGCAAGTCTAAGTGGAAATCCTACCTAACAGATCCGTTGCTCTATCTTGCCGTGGCTCTGGTGGTAATTGGCGTGTCGATCGGAGTCCTTTATAAAAAAGATCGCTCAAACCTAACGCAAAAAGGACCCTTTTTAAAAGGAACACTGCAGATTGCGAGCACAAATGGATCAGATAGCGATAGACTCCGATCCCGCGGCGAAGTCCCGTCACCCCCATCACCCCCGCCGCCACCAGCGATCTCCTCAACTACCACTGCAAGCCCACCGTCATCACCAACGGCTGCAATAAAAACTGCGGTCACCGGCACATCAGGATTTTTTGTTCGCATTTACTATGCCGAAGTCCCACGACGATCACTTGAAAAGCTTTATGAAGAAAGCCAAGATACGGGCCAGTTTAATTCGTTTGGTGATTATACCGCAGGAATACTCCCTGAAGTAGCACAGCGGGTTAACTCTTCGGGCTTAAAAATCCGAATTTTAGAAAAGGTCGAAAAGGCAATTGGCAAAACTCAGCAGCTCTTTACTGGCGTCCATGACTCGGAGTTAGCCGAATATATCGGCTTTAACACCGTGATAGAGCTCGCCGACACTGACAATGACACGATCCGTGGCAATTTAGAAATTATCCGCAATTGGAAAGACGGGGGCGAACGAAGTCCCGCTAGTCTACAAAAAAGCTCCTTTCCCGCCGTATTTGAAATGAATCATGGTGCTGGTTTCTTTATTTCTGGCATTATGCCCCGAGGCCCTAGCCCCCATGGATTTGGCAATGGCGCACCGGACGACATTGCTAAGATCCCTACCTTTGAGATTTTAAAATCGCGAAGTTTTCAAAACAAAGAGTCTGAATTCGTAATTTTCGTTGAATTTGATAAGAAACCTTAAGATATTGCAGCCATGCAATATCAAAAAACAAATCATAAATATGGCCCCAATGTCCATCTCATCGACACTCCTTTTTTAAATGGAATTTTGGCTCGTCTCTGTTCTCCAGAGACTTATCAACCTAACATAAATCAATTGGTTGAAGTGCTCTATACCCATCTTATCTCCATTGCCGTGAATAATGAGTTCGAAATAGAAAAATTTGATCAGCCAACTCGAATGACAGAATTTCACCGCGACATGACTCTGCAGGGAACTCGCATTTCTACTTCACAAAAAGCCGTCTGTGTAAATCTCGCGCGGGCCGGAACATATCCAAGCCATATTTGTTACAATTTTCTTCACTTTGCACTTGCCGCACAAAATATACGACAAGACCACATCTTTGCCGCCCGTGTCGTTGATAACATGCAGCAAGTAACTGGCTCGCAATTCGGAGGTTTAAAGATTGGCGGCGGAGTGCAGGATGCACATGTGCTCTTTCCGGACCCAATGGGTGCTACAGGAAACACCATCGTCTCTTCGATTGAATACTATAAAAATATGATTGAAGGCACCGCAAAGAAGTTTATTGCACTTCACCTGATAGTAACCCCCGAGTATCTGAGGAAGGTTTTGACCGCGCATCCAGAGGTCATAATCTATGCCTTGAGACTTGACCGGGGCCTTTCAACTGAGGCAGCTTTAAAGACTCCCCCTGGAACTCACTGGGACCAAGAAAAGGGTCTCAATGACAAAGACTACATTGTTCCAGGCGGCGGCGGGTTCGGCGAAATAATGAATAACTCGTTTGTGTAAAATCAAAAAAGGAAACCAGATGACTCATCTACAAATAAAACCTTACATCTCCGAAGAGCAATTGCAAAAAAAGGTCACAGAAATTGGCGAAGCGATTACGAAAAAATTTAAAAATGAACCCCTCGTTGCGGTCTGCGTTTTGAAGGGCTCTTTTATTTTTTATTCAGATCTCATTCGCAGCATTAACACGGATATTACTTGTGAATTCTTCGGAGTCTCAAGCTACCACGGCAACACTTCGTCTGGTGAAGTAAAGGTGACCCTAGATCTCACTCATCCTGTCGAGGGCAAGCACATCTTACTAGTTGAAGATATTGTCGATACTGGAATCACAATGAATTATTTAAAGAATTCGATTATGGCAAGAAAACCAGCTTCATTAACGACGGTGGCTCTACTTGAAAAGCCAGATGCGCTGAAAGTCCCGTGCAAATTAGACCATGTTGGCTTTAAAATTACGAACGAATTTGTAGTCGGCTACGGCTTAGACTACCAAGGGTATTATCGTAACCTTCCCTATATTGGCCAAGTTCAGAACTTTCAATAGTAAGCTTTTACTAGCATTTCTACCTTGTAGTCTTTCGAGGTTTCTCCGTAGGGAGAAACCTCCCAAATCCACTCTCTTAAAAACTTCAAGTTCTGCAAGTTTACGTTATAGGAATCATTTTGTATTACCTGTTGATTATGATCCACATATCTAGTTTCAAAATCAGCAAACAACAACACCGCTTCCCCTTGTTTTAGTAGTCGTTCAATATGCTGATCGCGAAGGCGCCGTGCAAAGTCTTTATAGACCGAAGCTGTCATTGGCAAAGAATCTGAAATCATGAGCGGAATTTGCGACAAGAGGTTTGCAGAAATAACCCAATCTACTTTTGGCAGCTCCCAAGGATTTAATTGTTCCCATGGAATGTTTTTTAGCTGAATTGCTCCCCATCCTTTGTTTAGGATTGTCAAAAGACTTGAGATGTCTTTTTCAATCAATTCAATCTTTCGATGCCGCTTCGCCAGAGCCCTCACATCTCGATTGTGAACCAAATCTACCAAATAAATCTTTTCGGATTTTTCTAAAAGATCATTTATGGGAATTTCCATCAACAGACCGCTGCCAATGATCATAATTGATTTCGGTTGCAGTCGTTGCCACTGCTCTCTTATGAGTTGGTGGCATTTGCCAAGATGATCCTGCCATGCCAGCGAGCAACGTTTGGAGCGGAACTTTAAAGAAACATTTTGATAAGCATACCCCCATTCTCTGGCCAGTTTGCTACTGCGAGTTCGAAGATACTCAATTAATTCCAACACCATATTCTGAGATTAGTATGATAAAGCCCTCTTCACAAGATCGAACTAGACCGAGGTATTTTTTGTTAAGGTGTTTTTAATATGCCTTTTTTGTCGCTGCGGAATCGCTCTGGTCGATAAGGCTCGCTGATGAAGTTGATAAGCCGTTAGCTCCATTCCCTCTTTTAAAAAGCTGGGAACATTTCGTGGTTTATCTCGCATGTAATCACTTAATAAGAGGTCTCGAGCAAAGTCTTTTTGACAATTCTTAACCTCTATCAAATAAATCCACAAAGCTTCTAATATCGATTGCAAGGAGATTCCATGGGTTTCCTTAAAGCGTCCAGCCAAAAAAACTGATAGATCGAAAAACTCCCAAAAAAATGAATGATCTTCACGCTCTCGTGACTGCGCCTTTAACCAAGAAATAAAATTTGGAAAGTTGCCACTATTCGCAATGAGGTCCCAAAACCTCGAAAAACGATTCATTTGTTGCATCTCTAAATAGGAAACGTCTTTTGTTTTTAAAATTTGGAAAGGAGGGTGCTCCTGATAAACCATTTCGAAGCTTTGATCGTGTCGCACGATCGGAGTTCCTTTTAAACGTTTTAGGATTCCCACCTGAATCTCATGAGGATTGCAAGAAATAAGCTCGTCAAATCCTTTAGCAAAACTCTGAAGAGTCTCGCCTGGCAGACCAACGATAAGATCCGCATGAGTATGAACGCCACATTCTGAAGATAAAAATTCAAAATTTTCTCGGACTTTGACAAAATCATTTCGGCGACTGACATTTCTTGCCACCTCGGGATTCCAAGTCTGGATGCCAACCTCAAACTGTAGAGAACCTTCAGGAAAGGATTTAATCAACTCTTTAAGCTCTGATGGCAACCGATCTGGAACCATTTCAAAATGCAAAAACAAACCAAAATGAACTCGCTCCAAGAAAAATTTTAATATTTTTGAGCTTATTTCAATACTCAAGTTAAAAGTGCGATCGACAAACTTGAACTGCCTTAACCCTCTACTTATAAGTCCATCCATTTCTTGCAAAAACTGATTAGAGTTAAAATTTCTAACAGCCTTATCTAAAGAGGATAGACAATACTCACACTTATAGGGGCAGCCTCGAGAGGCCTCAACATAAACAACACGATTTGCAATGTCCTCATCATTATATAAAGAGTAAGGCATATTAATTTTACTGATATCCGGCAAGGGACCAGAAATAAATTTATCGCTGGGTTTTTGATCTGCAAGCACCTTGGAGCAAAATTCATAAAATAAAAAGTCGGCCTCACCTTTAATGACATAATCAGCCGCTTTGCAAATATTCTGAACTTCGCTTTCATAGCTCACCTCGGGGCCACCTAAAACCACCGTGATCTTCGGTGCAACTTTTTTCAAAATGGACACTACTTCAGCGATCTCGTCGGTGTTCCAGATATAAACACCAAAACCGACAATACGCGGTTCATAGCTCAAAATCTTCTCGACGATATTTCGCGGGCTCGCGTGAATAGTCCACTCTAAAATCTGTGACCGGCATTGCAATTCATTAAGGTTCGCATATAAGTACCTTAGGCCGAAAGCGGCATGCTGGTAAGTAGAATTAAGGGTCACCAAAAGAATTTCTTTTTGCATCTGCGGCAGATTTATCACCTCTGAACGCCGTGGCAAGGTTTACTTCAAATCTGACGACAAAAATTCGTCGGCCTCGCGCATAATAAGGGATAAATATTTCACTTTTATGGCTTGTCCGATAGCATGACAGCCAACTAGACCGAGGAGGCTTCCTTGAGGCAATATCACGACCTATTAAAGCATGTGCTTAACAACGGAATTCAAAAAGAAGACCGAACAGGAACCGGCACGCTCAGCGTTTTTGGTTATCAAATGCGCTTCAATCTTGAAGAAGGTTTTCCTCTTTTAACAACAAAAAAACTGTACACCAGAGCAATCTTTCACGAACTTCTATGGTTTCTTAAAGGAGATACCAATATTAAGTATCTTCATGATAACAAAGTTACGATTTGGGATGAATGGGCCGATGCCCAGGGCGAGCTCGGCCCTGTCTATGGAAAACAATGGCGATCCTGGCAAGCTCCGGATGGACGCAAAATCGACCAAATCGCAAATGTCATTGCCGAAATAAAAAAGAATCCAGACTCTCGACGACTGATGGTCGTTGCTTTTAACCCCGGTGAAATAGACAAAATGGCCCTCCCCCCATGTCATGCCTTTTTTCAGTTTTACGTAGCGAATGGGCGGCTTTCTTGCCAGCTCTATCAACGAAGTGCTGATATATTTTTAGGCGTTCCCTTCAATATCGCAAGTTATGCATTACTCGTCCATATGATAGCCCAAGAGTGCAGCCTCAAGGTCGGTGACTTTGTTCATACACTTGGAGACGCCCACATTTACCTCAATCATTTAGATCAGGTAAAAACGCAACTGCAACGAGAATTTCGCCCACTTCCGAAACTTATTTTAAATCCAAACATCACATGCATCTTTGATATGAAGTATGAAGACATTCAAGTCGTTGATTATGATCCACATTCACCAATCAAAGCGGAAGTATCAATATGATCTTGTCGCATATAACTGCAATGTCTCAAAACAGGGTGATCGGAACTCAAAATACTTTGCCCTGGAACATCCCTGAAGACATGAAGTTTTTCCGCAATAAAACCAAAGGTCATATTATGATTATGGGAAGAAAGACTTTTGAATCTCTTGGTCCAAAGCCTCTGCCCAACCGTTTTCATATTGTCATAAGCCGCCAAGAATTGAGTTCAGCAGACCCCGCAGTCAAATACGTCCAAAACTTACAAGAAGCTCTCGCTATCGCAAAAAAGCTTATCCCTCAGTGGGGCGAGGAAGTCTTTATTGTGGGCGGTGGTGAAATCTATTCTCAATCTATAGATATCGTCGACAAAATTTATCTTACCGTTATCCATCAAAACTTCGAAGGTGACACTTATTACCCAGAAGTACCATTAGATAAATTCATCCTATCTGATAAATTGGATAAAACGATTCCACTGCCTTTCTCTTTTTTGACCTACGTTAGAAAAGTCTAGATTTTGGTCGAGGAACCTGTGGTTAAAAAGTTGAACATTTTCTAATCAACTCTCATTTTGACCAATCTCATTTTGAGATTCCTTCTCTGAAGAACTAATTTACCTTAGTGTTCACTGATTTTTAGCCGATACTAGAAAAGGCAATTAGTGAGGACGTAAAAATGATCTCAGGAAACCTTAGTTCCGAACGACATCAGACAAGTGAACGAGCCTATCTTGAAATCTATGGCCGGACAGGAACTCTGATCGCTGAGTTAAAAAATCTTTCTTCTACAGGTGCATTTCTAGAAATCATCCAAGGTGACTATATCCCTCGCAAAGGGGACCTTATTCGAGTAACTGTTCCACTTGAAAGCCTTGGCCGCACCCATAGTGTAAATGCTGAGATCATCTGGGGCAAAAGTCTTGGAGTCGGTATTTGCTTCTTGAATCGGCAAGAAACCATGACGAAAATGCTGACGCAAAACCGAGCACAATAAAACCTCTAACGAGAAGAATCTCCAGATTTTAACTCAGGACCAGAATTTTCACTGGGCCCTTTGATATTCGGTCCAAAGTTTTTTGCATATACAAACGTTCCTCGAGCCAAACTGATAAGAGCCTGATCATAACGATCCTTTGGTATTGCTATGATAGTCTTTGCCGGAATCGAAATTGCCTTACGAGAAGAATATTTGTTTATATGTGGATTAAAAACTTGTGCTTTTTGATCATCACCATCGAACCAAGTCAAAAGGTCCTTATACGTGACCGAAATTGGAATCTTAATTTCTTCCAAACCTAACGGCTTAGACCAAACCACTTTTTGAAAGTATGTATTGGCATTTTTTTCTATTTCAAGAACAGCAAGAAAACAGGCGTAAAAATTTCGGGAAGCAAAGCCAAAGCTGCGCCGTGAGCTTACATTTTGGACTAACTCAACAATTTCACGGGTTTTGTATTTTTCAGTCAGTTTGCGCACCCCTGTTGGTCCGTGATTATAACCAGTGATGGCAAGCGGCCAATCGCGTAGAAGATTATAATTATCCTTCATCAACTGCGCCGCCAACTTTGTTGCTGACAGCGGATGATTGCGAAGATCCACTGCCTTGCTCACCATTTTGTAGGGTCGGGCGGTATTTCGCATAATCTGCCACAAGCCGCTAGCACCAACCTTCGATCGCGCAAGAACGTTAAAAGAGCTTTCGACAAAAACCAACCGAACCAATTCAATAGGGAGACCTGCCTCCCTAAAAATTCTTTCCATGTCTTCCAAATAACGTCCCGAGAAAAAAATGGCCGATTGCATGCGATCTCGTTGGCCTAACTGAAATCGAATACGACCTTTTTGCGCAGCTTCCTTAAACTTATTAGGTTCATTTATCCCTTGAAACATCCTCCAAATTTTAAGCTCTAAATCATTCAAACCCTCTTCTGAACCAACCTTGTCCAATTTTAACAGAATTTGCTGAATCTCTTTCTTTTTTTCGTCAACAAATTTTTGCTTTCGACGCTCGCGCCTTCGGTAACTCAGATTTTGATCCACATTAAAATCCTTAAAATCAATATCCATGTAGACAATATTTAAATTTTCAGTGTCGTGTAAAACTCCCTGATCCGTAGTGTACTTTGAATATACTGTCCTCCAAAAAGCCACCTGATTTTCCATGCCTTTGGGGATGATAAAAATATTTTCGTCGTAGCCCAATGCCTTTTCCTGACCCGCATACTCAGGAGCCCTAAAGGGCCTACTTGCCGTTAAAGAAACTCCTCCGGCAACTTCCTTTTGGGCCAGGGGCGTGTCTTCGTCAAGCGTGCTAACTTTATCTTCATTGGCCTTATTTGACATGTCATCAAGGGACTCTTCTTTGTCTAAATCGAAACCGAAAAAACTCATGAGATCAAAGGCAATGCTTGGACGAACCACCGCAGAAGAAATTAAGAATGCAAATAGCAAAAAATAGTATTTCAAACAAGATTCTCCAAAAATAGACCCTTTCCGATTCGAACTCTACTTCACTAGATTAATAAGTATCTGGTCAAATAAGTTTCGAACTCGACCTTCATCTTTTGAACCATTGAAAATAAAAGTAAAAGTAAAGACTCGACCATCCGAACGGCCCGCATAGCCCGCTAAGCTCACGACATTGGTCAAAAATCCTGTTTTTGCTCGAACCCAGCGCTCACCGGGGGTGTTTTTCATTCTCTTTTTTAACGTTCCATCAATTCCTGCAATAGGGAGAGAGCTTAAAAACTCTGGTTGTACCTGAAAGTCATTTTTTAAATGCGAAATAACTTTCCAAACAGCAAAAGCGCTCATGCGATTGTCTCGAGTTAAACCAGACGGATTTTGCATATAAAATTGATCGTCAGGCAAACCTAATTCTTTAAGATGAACATTGACCATTTGCATGCCCGAGGCCAAAGATCCAGGCGTTCCTTTGAGTGTTCCCAAGTTTTTCGTTAACATTTCCGCGACGTAGTTATTAGAAAATTTATTCATGTCTGCTACTGCCATTTCTATGCTTTTACTTTCAACCTCGGCAAGCAAGGCCATTTTTTCGGATGAAACCCCGGCACGTACTTTTCCGCTTACACGGATTCCCCTTTGAGCTAAAAAGGATTTTAAGTTATAGCCGGCCCAAATGTCAGGTTTCGTGATGTTTTTAAAAATCACAATCTCCTTGGCCTCTTTCCCGATCTTACCGCTAACATGTATAACATCACCACCGAAGCTTTTATCTTCGACCCTCGAGGCTACAATTGAACTCTCGCTTCCTGCCACAGTTTTTGTGTTGTTAATCAGTCGCACATATTCATTTTCTGGATCTAAGAATACCTTAGATTGAGCTCCTAATTTTTCCCCTGGTCGAACAAATATGTTAACAGCGTTCCAATTGAAAGACATCGCCCCCACCGGTGCATCGTAGGCTCTGTCGACTCTTTCTGGTTGGCGACTGCTATCATACCTATTTTGATCGAAAAGCGTATCGTCGACCACAATATCCCCTTCGACTTTAGTGATTTCGTTTCTTAAAAACATGTTAACTAAAAACCACATGTTTTCCGAAACAAACCCAGGGTCACCTCCCCCCTTCAAATACAAGTCACCCTTCAGAATTTTTTCATTAATCGAGCCATCGGAAAGCAGTTTTGTTTTGTATTTGTATCCAGGAGGAAAATACTCAAGAATTGCCGAAGCTGTTGCAATTTTTGAAATTGAGGCCGGGATCATTTTATTTTTTGAATTAAGTTCGTAAATTGTGTCCTGCTTTTCGCCTTCACCGGTCGTGATATATATACCAAGGTCAGACTCTGGAACTCCTGATTTTTTTACTATTTTTGCAATCTCGCTCTTTCCAGGTTCAAAACCTATCGCTTTCTCTTGGGAGAACGATGTGCTAACCGTTAATAACCACATAAAGATGAATAAAAGTGATCTCATGGGCATTCCTCCTAGACTAAAAAATGGTATCTATGAGCCTTGTTGCTCTCAAGGAAAATCACTTGGTACAGTGACAATTATGAGAAAACGCGATTGGATCTTAGTTACCTTGCCTCTATTCCTTACCTGGATTGTTGATCGAGTAAGCAAATTGGCCGTTGCCGATTTAACCTCTGTTGTAAATTACGGGCCGGTTAGTTTTATTCTCCACCACAATCATGGCGCTATGTTAGGACTTTTTTCTGATTTACCCGCTGTGCTGCGAATAGTGACTCTATCAACCGGCGGCGCTTTCTTAATTTGTTCATATGGACTTATTCAATACCTTTTGCCTATAAAAAGCCTTAATCTGCGCGCAGGTCTTTCGATTCTGTTAGGCGGGATTCTCGGCAATGTGGCGGATCGAATTTTCTACGGTTACGTCATTGATTTTTTAGTCATTGGCACACCAACCCTTTCAAGCCCGGCCTTTAATCTAGCCGACGCTCTTCAATGGGTCGGATATGGAATGATTGTATTTGCCATTGTCCGCGAAGGAGATCTTCTCTGGCCCGAAAATAATGCGCGCAAAACCAACTGGGTTAATAAAAAGTTTCAACTTAAATACTGCTTAATTTTAATGGCCGTAGGTCTTGGCTTGACTCTGATCAGCTTGGTCTTTTCGTACACCTACTTGCGGGTTACGATTTCTGAGCTTGTTGGCAATAATCAATTTTTGCTCAACAAGTTTCTTGGGCCCTTTTTGATAACCTATGCGATAATCTGTATTTCATTCTGCGTTGCCTTATTTGCGGTGGGAAAGGTAATTTCGCATCGTATCGCAGGTCCACTTTATGCCTTTGAAAAGTTTCTCGACGACATCTTAGTGGGGAAGGATCGAAGTCTCAAATTACGCTCTGGCGACGACTTTAAACACCTTGAAGAACTCGCTGAAAAAATTCGAGAAGAAATCAAAAAAAGACCAATCTCTGAAATTAAAAAAGAGGAATTGCTTCCCTAATTTTTGACAAGTAATACCTTTTCGCGACTTTATCTCGAAGGCAAATAGCTTGCAGATAGTCTCCGTCTGGATTCCTTACAATGCCAAGAGGAGAGACACTCCGAGACTCCGCCTTCGTCGCTGTCTTCTCGTAGAGAAGATCGACATTCTTTTTCTTCTGAATTGCATCGATGAGAGCGTTGATAATAGCATTTTTACCGTTCAGCAAAGAGTAGTCGCTCCAACGCAAGCTTTTATCCTGACACTTGAGCAGTTCAGAAAGTGTGACCGCATCGCCTAACCTCTTAAAACACTCAAGGCCAACCTTTAGGCAAGAGCGAGCATCATCAAGTGCGCGATGCGCAGTCCCACCATCCAGATTTAAATACCGTACGAGAGTTTGCAATTTATGATTCTCACAGCCATGAATGATCTTCCTAGACAATAGGCTAGAACACAAAATCGGCCCCGCAGGCAGAACCAGTTTGTTTTCTTCGATCGCAACGGCAAGAAAGCCCAAGTCAAAGGGTGCGTGATGAGCAATCAAAACAGCGTGTGATAAAAAATCATAAATCTCACGAATTTTTTCTGGCATTTTCGGAGCGGTTGCAACCATTTCATTAGAAATGCCATGAATACTCATGTTGAATTCAGATAAAAGCTCCTTGGGCTTCAGCAGAGTTTGAATAGTGGCTATTTCCGTTCCGTTTTTCCATTTAACGGCTCCAAACTCAATAATCTCAGAACCTATAGGATAAGCCCCACTTGTTTCAGTATCAAAAGCCACAAAAGTGTATTCGGTCCAAGGTCTATGAAGTTCCATATGATCGTTTCTATTTGTCATTGAATTCGACATGAGTCAAATTATATAGAAAGATCAATATATATGAATCAAAGCTGTTTCTCCAAAATCATTTTTCTCCTAGGCCTGCAACTCAGCAGTATTCTTTTTACCGATCTATCTTACGCTCAAGAGGATCCAAAAAGAGATGTCCCTAGTTTTAAAATGTCTGGCGACGTCGCTTTGCTTAGCAATTATATCGATCATGGATTGACTCAAACTAATAAGGATCCATCACTCCAAGCGGCTTTTTCTTTTAATTTTGGACCACAATTTCGATTGGGCCTTTGGGGGTCAAATGTAAATTTTGGGTCCTCTGAGCATTTTCTTCTAAAAATGAATGCAGAACTAAGAGTTCAACTCAGCCCTACGACTGATTTCAAATTTGCTTTTTTCGACAACCGCTATTTTAAATCCGACACTCGTAGCGGAAATACCATGCAAGCTCTTCTGAGTTCACATGGATATCGCATTCAATACGAAGGCATTAGTAATTGGGAAGGCACTGGCGGTGCTGCCACCAACTATTCGTTTGCAAAAATTTTCGATGTTAACACTAGCTGGAAATGGGATAATCAAGTTGGTTATACAATGCTAAGCTCGGACACCTATTCGAACTACTTTGATGTTCGCTCTTCTTTTTTTTACAAGGGTTCCAATAATATTATCTATCAGATTTCTCTTTCTGGAACTTCTTCGCCTTCCCAATTTAATGGCCGTGGGGATATTTTTCCCTACGTTGGAGCCTCAACTAGCTTCTAAAAACTAATTGTCATTGCCATGAGACGAAGGCGATAATTCTTCGGGAGCTCGGTTTTTTAGCTCCTGATTTACTGGATTTTCAATCTTGTCTACTTTCCCAAACTTCTTCTGAGGCTTTTCTTCAAGTCGGCGCTGACTGGCCTGCTTTACAAAATTTTCGTAAACAGACATGCTGACATTTGGATCGCCAAAGACTGTTTCGAGTTTGCGTGGCTTTCGTCCCGAACTTGTCATGTCCTTTTGTCTTATGCTGATTTTAATAAACCCTATCAGCTTTTGCGGATCCACCTCGCCTCGCTTTTCTTTGACACTCGAATAGCCTTTTACAACGACCGAACTGTGCTCCAAACTTGCTTGAATCTTATTTTTGATCAGGTCTAAACGCTCCGAAGAGATTTTATTCGCCAAAGCTGGGTTCGCCCCTTGCACCGCTTGTATAAACAGTCCCGAAGTAATTTTTACCTCGGCATCCTGAAGGCCCATTGTGACAGCTTTTATTTTATCCATCACATCGACAAACGTTGCTATGGGATTCGAAGTCCCTCGTTCAAATAAAACTGTATCCGGGATATCAAAGTCAAAGCCATCAGGGGTGACCTGAACATTTTTTGCAAAGTCGTTCACCTGGTCTGCTAAATAAGCAGTAACGACCTTTGCTGAGCCACTGTCGAGTAAGTTTGGAGTTTTCTCTGCCGGCTCTACAAACTGCTGAAAGGCTTTTAATGGTTCATTAATCAAATCTAAAAATAGTTTTTCTAAAGTAATTTCGGCACCAAAGTTTTGAAAATTATACTCAATAACAGACGGTGTAGAGAAATAATCTGAAACTGCTTTCTTTGTTTCGTCAGACTGACCGAGCAGCCACATCACCAAG
The DNA here is from genome assembly GCA_016719575.1 of Pseudobdellovibrionaceae bacterium. Classification (GTDB taxonomy): domain Bacteria; phylum Bdellovibrionota; class Bdellovibrionia; order Bdellovibrionales; family Bdellovibrionaceae; genus JACMRP01. The sequence goes on from JADJYV010000013.1 coordinate 1,001,085, forward strand.
AAGAAAGCCATAAGAGCTGTCATGAAGTCCGCCAACGCCACCTTCCACGAACCACCATGGCCTCCCCCAGCAACAACCGTAATTTTTTTAATAACGATAGTTTGTTTCTTCTCTGCCATTTTGCTCTTGTCCAGTTCTGCCCCTTCGGGCTCCACTTACCCTAACTAGTTTCTAGACTACGCTGCCTTTTTTATTTCCTTTGTGGCCTTATCTACTTCGTCAAATGATGGACGCTCTTCGGGCATTATTGATCGACGCGCAAACTCCACACACACAATCGGTGGAGCTCCTCGTTGACAAGCCACCATCGCCGCTTTAATCACTTCGAGATAACGACCCTCGGCCTCAATATCCGCCGCCATCTTCGTCGCAGTAGGTTCTATCAATCCATAAGCGCAAAAAACCCCTAACATTGTACCTACGAGGGCGTGGGCAACGTGTTCACCAATGACTTCCGTACCTTCGGTCAAATGACCCATTGTTTTCACAATTCCTAGAACCGCAGCAACGATTCCAAGACCAGGAAATCCTCCTGCTACCGCCGCAACCGCATGCTGTGCGAGGTGCTCCTCTGCATGAATGCCTTTAATATCCGAACTTAAGAGATCATCCACGTCGTATTGTGAAAGCTCTGCTGATAAAGTGATTTTCATTGTATCGCACAAAAAATGAACTGCGTGGTGGTTATGCATGAAGCTTGGATAAGCTTTAAAGATCTCACTTTGTTCTGGATTTTCGATGTGCTTCTCAATCCCCTGTGGCCCCTCTTTTCTCAAAACCTGAAAGACCTGAAAGAGCATTTGCATCAAATCAACATAGTCCTTCTTTTGGGGCCCCTTGGCCGTCATCGCTTTCATTGAAAGCTTTATTCCCATTTTCACGATTTTCATTGGGTTCGCAACGACATAGGCGCCAAAGGCGGCTCCGCCAATGATGACCATCTCTAGCATGGCTGCTTCAATGATGACATGCATCTTACCGCCGCCAGCTATGTAGCCACCGAAAACCGTCGCAAAAACTATCAGTATACCGACAAATCCCATGATTTACCTCGCAACTACTTTATCGGTAGATGAGACTATGCTATTTAGAGACATTAAGATAAACTTGTCCATGGTCGAGGTTTACCCGAAGCTGGATGTATCCGAAGCGTGCTAATATCTATGATGAAATATAATTTGATCCTTTTGCCTTTCCTATTCTTAACTTTCACCGCCGCACCAAGGACCTTGGTCTGGGCTCAAAGCGATGACGAAATCCGGGATCCTTTGATTACGGAGGTGTCTCTCACTTTATATGAGTGGAACCCGGGTCAGGCTGGGGATTTGAAAATCAAACTTCAACTGCCAAAGGGATTTCACGCATACGAAGACATGTTTCGCCTAACTTTACTAGAGCCAGAAGGCTTTCAAATGGCTCCATTCAAGCTAAGCCCTATTGTTGAGTTCTATGACAAGTTTAGCAAAAAGAAGCGCCGAGGTGTCGCTGAAAACTCGTCTATGAATGCGCACATCGAAGCTCCATTAGAGTTTCGCATGGCCGCTTCAAAAATAAAACTTGAGCTCACCTACCAGGCCTGTTCTGAAACTTTCTGCTTATTTCCGACAACAAAAAAACTAGACGTTCCAATCAAGCTCATTGGCGCACCAGAGATACCGGTTTTGACGACCTCCAAACACGAAATTCAACCAATAAGTGAAAGTCTTTTTTCTCAAGAATTCTTTGCGAATGCCCTCGACACTGGCGGTGCCGTCGTCTTTCTACTGGCCTTTATCGCCGGAATATTGACGAGCTTTACACCCTGTATATTTCCGATGATTCCAATTACGCTCGCTGTTCTCGGTAACGATTCACAAAAAAGATCGCGTGCTCAAAACTTTATCGTAAGCTGTGTTTATGTGACGGGAATAGCGACCACCTACTCAATTCTCGGGCTCGTCGCCGCAACTAGCGGCACCCTTTTTGGCGCGAGCCTCGGAAACCCTTATATTCTATCTGTGATTTGTTTCGTTTTTTTGGCCATGGCTCTATCGATGTATGGCCTTTATGATTTGCAGGTTCCGAGCTTTATTCGCCAAAGATTTGGCCGAAAAGTTGCCACTGGAAATCTTCATCTTAAAACCTTTTTGACTGGCTTGTTCGCCGGAATAGCTGCAAGTCCCTGCGTTGGCCCTGTCCTGGTTACAATTCTTGCCTACGTGGCGACTCGGCAAAATATGCTCCTCGGATTTTTTCTCCTTTTTACGTACGCACTGGGGCTTGGTCTCATTTTTTTATTCTTAGGTCTCAGTAGTCAACTCACGCGACTACTTCCACGTTCAGGCGTTTGGATGAACGGAGTTAAGTTCCTTCTAGGCTCTTTAATGCTCGCCGCTTTCTATTATTATCTCGAGCTGCTGATTCCCCAACAAGGCTTTGATATTTTGCTCGGAATTGGCCTCATATCTGTGGCAAGTTTTTTTGGCGCCTTTGCCTCCGCCAAAAACGCGATTCAAGGACTCAGAAAAGGGTTGATGCTTGCAATCCTTTTGATTGGCTTCGGTTATCTATCAATTGGAACCTTTGATCTGCGAACTCTGCTTGGACAAAATCACATCTCAGAAGAGGGCGTACCAAAATATCAACAACTCGACTGGCAGCCCTACAGCGAGCCGGCTCTCCAAAAAGCAATTCTAGAAAGAAAACCAATCATCATAGACTTCTGGGCGGATTGGTGTGCCGCTTGCCATGAGCTTGAACAGTTTACCTTTACGGATTCGCAAGTAAGAGAGCTATCAAAAAAATTCACTCTCCTCAAATTTGATGCAACTAAGGACTCCAAAGAGCTTCGGGACCTAAAGGCAAAATATAGTATCCAGGGGCTACCAACAGTGCTCTTTTATAACGCGGATGCTCTGTGGTTGCGGGGACTCACCCTGACGAACTTTGAATCGGCCCCTAAGTTTTTGAAACGAATGGAAAAAGCAAGAGACTAGAACCTTTTGAGACGGGCAATTTCCATTTTCGCCTCGTTCAAAGCGGCTTGGGACGCAACCATTTGATTCTCTTTCTCGGAAAGTAGTCTTTGCATATGGTTCAGTCGAACCTCAAAACTTTTAATCACGTTATTGTGACGGTCGACCATTTCTTGGATTTTAGCGTCTAACGACTTTCTCTCAGCAAGTTTGGCGTTAATTTGTTGAATTTTTTGCCCGGCTTCTTGGGCAAGACCATTATGGTTGGTTTCTAGGCGAGCCAGCCCCTGTTGAAGTCGATCAAACTTGCCATTGCTGGCTTTATTCGACTCATTTAGTGCTTGTGTCAGCTTGTTTAACTGTTCGTTCATGCTCAGGATTTGGCTTTTTAGCTCGAAAATTTGTCGATCTGTATTCAAATACGCAGGGTCAGAGCTTGGAGCGGGCGGGATCAAGCCTTCTCTACGAACCGGCACAGATGGCCGTTTCTCACCAAAAAGTTCAGGGTTGAGTTCCTTTTGCATGACTCCTCCTTCGGAATTTGCTAGGTATCTTATGCTAATTTCTCTAGACACCAAAAGCAATCTTTCCTAGCGTGAGGGTTATGCTAAAAGTAGCTCAACTTATCAGATTTGTAGCCGGACTTAATCCACAGAATACACCTGCAAAGTTATCCTTTTCCAATTTTCTTCGTGGCTTTCCGAATCCAGAAGACCCATTAACCCCTGAGTTGATTGAACTTTTCTTTATTTATTGCATTGATTATCCTCACTGGGCCGCAAATAAAAATCAACTCGGCACCGAGGTCCAGTATCTCTTAGAAAACTTCAATAACTTCTATCAGCAGGACTTTGACCTAAGTAAAATTCGTTTTCCGCAAACGATGCAACTTTTGGAGATCGAAAGAATTCAGGACCTTGAAGAAGTCTTGTCCGTATATTTAAAACGTATTTACTCCGAGAGTGATAAAGTCCGCCTTATCAATGATCAAAACAAAAGAATGATCGCCGTTATTCTTCACGAAGATAAGTCTGTGACTGTCCGTGTTTTTGATAAGAAATTCACCTTTAGAGGTGGTCATCTCGAGCCGCTAAGACACGATCTCGCGCTCTATTACAACTCCTCGTTAGAACTAAGCCCCGATCACAAGCAAAAGATAGAAGTCGCTCCTTACATTGTCGCCGAATTTCAGGTGAAAGATGATAAAGTCAATGGCGCCCTCTTGCGAGGATATGTCTACCAAAAGCTAATGGAGTTTAAAGGAGATTCACTCCGAGAACAGAGTCGCCTTCTAATACCCATTAAACGACTTGAACAATTTTTCGTTGATCGTCGCACTGATCCCTACTATCAGGATTTGATCAATCAACTCGAACGAACTCTGTCTTTAATCCAACAGGGTGACTCTGAGGCCCTTAATTGGAGTGCCATGATTCTCACTCAGGCAGAATCCGCTCTCGAAAATATCTTCACGGGTGACAAGCTTCTCACTCTTCTGGTAAGAGATCTGCGTCATACTAGCGAAAATACACGAAAAATGACCCCCTCTTCAGCGGTCAGTAAATCTATCGAGGCGAATGAAAAATGTCTGAAAATAACTCCGATAAAAGACTACGACTTAACAAACTGATTGCTGATAGTGGCCTTGCAAGTCGCAGACATGCCGATCGAATGATCGAAGAAGGCCAAGTGACAGTTAACGGCAAAAGGGTTTACGAATTGGGGATCAAAGTTAGTCCTGCCCATGATCATATCTTGGTCAACGGAAAACCACTTAAAAAACCTCTCGAAAATATTTATGTCATGCTAAACAAGCCTCGCGGTGTGCTGACAACAATGGAAGACCCTCTCGATCGTCCCACAATTGCAGAGTATCTCGAAAAAGTTCCAGGCCGAGTGTTCCCCGTGGGTCGACTCGATTGGGACTCAGAAGGTCTCTTGTTACTAACGAATGATGGCGATTTTGCAAATAAGGTCACTCATCCAAAAGCGGAAGTTACTAAAACCTATATGGTTAAAGTTGATGGCCAACCCACAAAAGAAGATCTGGCCAAACTCTTACGCGGGGTCAGCATCGTTGGCGGCAAGGTTGCTGCAAAACATATTGAAAAGCTAAAACGAAACGAAGGCTCTGAAAAATACGACTGGTATAAAATCGTAATCACCGAAGGAAAAAATCGCCAGATTCGCCAAATGTTTGAGAAAATTGGATTTGATGTCTTAAAGCTTCAACGCGTAGCCATCGGTCGCCTTCGTATCGGCAACGTGGAGCGCGGCGAATTGGTTTTTTTAAATGACGCTGCGGTGGAAAGAGTTTTTCTTCCAGATGCACCGGACGAAGTTAAGTTAAAGAAAACTTATAAAGGCCGAAAGGTCTCCGCAAAAAAAACGAATCAAACAAAGGCCGTCGGCCCAAAATCTACTAGCAAGAATAAGAAAGCGGCACTTAAGCCGCGCCCATTTAAAAAATAGTGGACCGTAAAAAAATCATCGGCACCTTAGAAATTGCAGCGGGAAGTCTCGGGTTTGGATTTCTTGGTATTTTCGGCAAATGGGCTTTTCAAAGCGGGCTCAGTGTGGGTGAATTGCTCACCTTTCGCTTTATACTTGCTGCTGTCATTCTTTGGCTTGGTCTCTTTATTTTGAACAGAAAAAAAATACTTCTGGAGCCTAAACAAATCTTGATATCTGCAGGACTAGGCATTTTGGGATATGCTGTTTTTGCAACATTATACTTTACAGCCATTCAAGGAATGTCGGTTGGACTCGCTGCCTTACTGCTTTATACCTATCCGTTTTGGGTGAGCTTGCTCTCACATATTTTTCTGAATGAAAAGCTCTCGGCTGGGCAATGGGCTGTTTTGGCGATTGCGCTCTTAGGTGTCAACCTTCTACTCTGGGGGCAATTTCGATTCTCTGATCTTGGCGCCCTGGCCGCAGGACTTGGGTCAGCTATTACCTATGCTGCCTATATTTTGGTTTCTGCAAAACATCAGAGATTTGTTCCGCCGATTTCCTCAAGCCTTTATGTGATCACTGCCGCAGCGATCGCACTCGCTTTATTTCATCAGCCACGCTTAGACTTCGCATTACAAATGAATTCGCATCAATGGGCACTCGTTATAGGAGTGGCCACAATTTCCACAATCTTTCCAATGACAATGATGTTGGCTGGCTTGCAAAAAACCAAGAGTTCTCATGCCGCATTGATTTCAATGCTTGAACCTATCGCTGCCGCCATCGCTGCTGCTTTGATTTTAAACGAGTCTATGAGCGCTCTACAGATTCTTGGTGCTACCTTGATTCTATGTTGTTTAATATACAGCATAGTAAGGAAACATTAGGCCGCTCGCTGCTGGTCCTTCGCTAGTCTCTGAATAGCTAACTCTTGAAGAATTTTTCCTAAAAAAATATTTTGTGCCAGCAATCTGTAAAACTCGTTTTGATTGATCTCCAAAAGCAGAGATTCTTTTTGCGATATAACTGAGGCAGAACGAATGCCTTGGTTTGCAAGCAGGGCGATTTCTCCCAAAACACCACCTTGACTAATCACTCCGATGTTTTGTCCGTTCTGATTCACAACCAAAGATCCTTGGATAACAATATAGGCGCTGCGACCCTCTTCTCCTTGATTAAAAAGAACTTGTCCTTCGCTCGCGCAAACGCAGCGCCCACAAAGCGTCAGCGCATCAAAACAATCTGGCGGCACTTCCTTAAAGGTCTCTGATTTTAAGAGTGCATGTTGGACCCAGAACCGATACTGCAAGCTCTGAGCCTTTTCTCTTTTTAAAAATTGATCGAAAACTTCAGGAATACAAGGAACACGAAGAACATTACAATCACTTAATGAAATCACATCTGCAGCACGTGGATTCCCAAGCAAAAAAGCTCCTTCGCCAAAGGCAGAATTCTGAGCGAGAGTCGCAATTAGATACTTTCCTCCATGAGCATGCGGCTTGTAAACTCCTGCCGTCCCCTTGAGAATCACATACAAATCGCGTGTTGTATCGCCTTGGCGGCAAAGCAAGGTTTTGGGTGCAACATGATGAATACTTGCTTTGGATAGAAATAAATCCGTCAACTTCGGCTCTAATGATCTAAAGAATGGCAATTCTCTCATCAGTCGCATTGAAACAACAGGACTGCTCGTGAGGTTTAAGTCTATAAGACTGTTCCAAATTGACCTTTCAGAAGCAGGCTTGATCTTGTCGAAGTATTGATAAAACGATGCATTGCGAATAGCCCTGCCTTCCGTGAGACGACTAATAAGATCGTAAAGCTCACTAAAATTAACGAGCCAACCTTGCTTCAGAAAGTGATCGACAACTCCCTCTATGGATTTTCCGCCCTGCAGAATTTGCAAATAGAGTTTCTGCAAGTCCGAAATGCCGGATAGAGTCGAAAATTGTTCAGAAAAACTAATAATTTCTTTTTCAATTTTCACCTAGGCCACCCTACCTAAAAGTTCTTCTAACTTTTTTAGATGAGGATTGGTGTTGTAATAAACTGAATCATTCTGCTTGTAGTGCTCTACGAGCTTCAACGCCACATAACGGCCACTGGCTTGGTAAACCTTGTCCGGAGATCGCAACAGGGTTTGTACCCGCGTAACAAGCTCTTTATCCACCACTTGCTTTCCGGCTACGACGAGTGCATCCGCAGACAATCGGTTGTCGGGAGAGTGAATAAATTTATGTAAAAATCTAACATTTGACGCTGACTCTCCAAGCACTGACACCGCATTGGCCTGAACTCGTGGGTCTGAAAACTGCAAATAGAGTTTTAAAATTTCAGTCAGCTTTTCAGAGCGACTACCATTTGGAATTAAATGGTAGGTCATCGAAACTGCTGCCGACAAAACTTTTGGATTAACTGCTCGCTCGTGCGATTCTCTGTAGGTTCTTTCTAAAAACCGTGTAAATGCAAACTCTAGCTCTTTGCAAATAACTGTTGTTTTCAGGTTTTTCAGATCTCCATAGACTCTAAAAAACAACTCATCACGTTGATCTACAACCAGCTTTTCCAAATACTTCATAAGCCCCATGAGATCAACATCACTTCTAAAATACGTGCAATATTCCGCTTTTTCCTTTTCCAAAAAAGATTCACAGAGCATAAACTCATGAACAAGACAGACCAAGGCTTTTTCGTCAAATCCCTTAAGATGGCGTTCTTTGGGATTCGTAGGTTTGCATAGATTTGAAACATAGTCGCGAGACGAATCATATATAGCCAGGCAGTTACGAGACTTATCATCGACTTGCCCCAACAACCTCGCTGATTCAATGAGTGGCAAGCCACTCAGGCCAAATCCAGAATCGAGTTTAACGAAGCGAATCGTTCCACTCGCGAAACTAGCCTTCAATTTAAAGTAGTGGCCGGCTTCCTTTGGTAGTGTTTTCTCGATCTCATCAGCTAATTCAAAAAGTGATCGCACCGCCGCGACGGCTGCGGCCTCAGTCATCTTACGCGGTCCTTTAAAGTGAAATACGACCTCATCGCCTACGTATTGATAAATGAGGCCCCCATAGCGTTCAATTAACTCACGAGCGGCGACAAAATATCTGTTGAGTATGTTAGATACATACTCTTCTTTTTTTTCTAGATACAATTGGGTATAGCCATTAAGGTCCACCCGAACCATTGTGCTTTCAAAGGTAGAGGGAATCACTCCTCCGGCGTTCAACTCGTGGACAATCGCTGGCGTCAGGGTGGCGGTCAAAAACTGATTTTTATTTTTGAGTCGTACCTGCTCTTTCTCATAAGAGGAAGTTGCGCTTAGAAGTGCCTCACCCTCACGAGAAATAGACTTGAGGCTTGCTAACTCTTGGCGATTTTTTGAGCCAACCAATTTTGATAAACTGAGAATATCCTTTAGGAATAGATACAAGATGAGTGTAAGACTTAGAGTTACGACAACGAAGTCATTTAGTATCAGATATTTTTGCTCTTTGAGGGCCGCTCGAAAGAGAGCTGGCTTTCCCGTAATAATGCCAACAGTTAGAATGTAGTCATATATTCTAATGGTCTTAAATGACATCGATTCATTTTCAACAAATAGATTATAGTTCTTTGGAGAATAGTCATGATTTAGATCTTCTGGGTTGTTTTGTGCATTGTAGAAAGTTACAACGTTTCCATTTTTTTGCAGAATATAGAAGTCGACCATCCGAAAATCACGGGCTTGCCTGAGACGTTCAGAGAGGTAATCAATATTATCTTTGATAATCATATTCGCTGAAAACTCGAGAACAAAGTCTATGTACTTTTTTCGATTCTCTATCACCTTTTCGATATTGGAAGTGATATTGTAATAGTATTCACTTGAGACGATTCCAATATATGTAAGCCAAAATGTTGTGACGGCTAACACGAGAATGGATTTTTTGCGTTTATTTTTGTCGAACATAATTAGTTCCTGTGTCTAGGTAAACGATAACTCCGGGACCTCTTGGGTGTCCGACCTCATTACCAGCAGTGTCGATAACACTAATTTTATTGAGAATGAGGGCTTTTTTAAAATTAGAATTTGTGAGTTTTTGTTTGGCTTGATTGTAATCCTTAAAAAAGGTAATTAACTGCTCACGATCTGGCCCCTTTAACGTTGAGGCCGGAGATCTTTTCGCTGAATTATTCTCTGCCGTCGATGAGTTGGTTGATCCTCGGGTGGTCGATTTGAGTGCCGCTGCGGTTCGTCCAGCTGTATCGAGCGCTCCGTTGCTACCAAAGGCCGCTTGATCTACGCCCGAGGTAGAGTTAAGTGCGACTTCGTTTGGCGCGCGTTTGGCTTGCAATGATCTGCTCGCGCTACTATCTACGTTGGAATCCATCCGGGGCGTGGCTGAATCCGGATTTTGTTTTGAGGAATTGCTGTCGTTAACTCCGAGGAGAATTTCTTCTTTTACCTCGTAACCCTCAGTCATTGTGGATTTCACTATGCCAACGGACCTTGCTCCGGAGGATGCTGGCGCTCTGCTACCGATAGGACTCGCCTGGGCGGGAGTCGATAACAAAGCCGTCACCTTATTAGCAAAATTTAAAATTGGCGCGGTGGTGTTAATACTTTTAGCTAAGGCAGCGTCAGCTGCCTGCTCTGGATTTGAGACGTAATCGCGCACATCTTTCGTGCTATCAACAAATGGGCTATCGATCTTATCTATCGGAGCATTCGGGATTTCGTTTTCGGCTAGCGTTTTAGGAATTGCTGCGGGAATATTTTGGGCTGCGGCTTCGGCCGAGGCTTGGGTGGTGGAGATTGCTTGGGGGACAACCCCTGTGCCAATATCAAAAACTTCGTTCTCACCAATTGCCGCCATAGAAGCTTTTGCGGCCGAAGTACCTTCGAGGCAAACTGAAACAAGATCTTGCACGACCTCTTCTTTAAGAACATCAAGCGAGTGAAATATCTCATGAACTGCTTTTTTTTCAAATTCCTTGAGCGTAGTCGTCTCATTACTACCAGCTTTTTTAGGCACCAGAAATTGAATTCCATTACCTTCTATGTACCGGGCAGTTGTCTTTTCTGCAAAAGTGCTCTGACATGAAATATTTCCCTGTAGGGATTCTGGTTGCTCGTAGTATTTTTGTGACTCTAGTGCGTACTTTAAAGCTAAAAGGTCTAATTCGCTTTTAATTAAAGAGACCTTAGTGTTTTTTGACGCCCTTGCAAAAATATCTGCGGTTGAATCACTTCTTAGGCAGGCAGATATTTTATTTTTTGGTGACAGTGCTTCGACTAAAGCCGAAGTCATTTTTTCGTACTCATTCTCAGTCATGCTTTTTTTACAAATAGGGTCGATTACTTTATTTTGCAGATTGTTGTACAGAACTTCTTCTTCAAATTCGGCTCCCAACTTTTTAAGATTATCAATAGCGGTGTTCATCCCTTCGCATTTAATGTCTTTTGAAAGCAATGCTGAGTAATTTAGCGCCTGCGGACTTCGCTGATTGGCGTAGGCTAAGTAAAGAGCATTTCCTTTTTTAACAAATAAAATTTCTTTGATGGATTTTTTCTTTGTTTCGATAATTCGAAGCGATTTAACTTTACCATTTTCGAATACTTGCTGAACTTTTATGGTCTTATTTTTGACTTCCCAGTACTTAATATTTCTTTTGTTTTGGGCATTTAATCGCAGGTCTTGGTAATCGCCCTTCGACACGAAAAATCCATCCAGTCCCTTTGCCTCGTGGGGTTTGTAGCTAACTACTCCGGCTCTTGTTTTCACAAAAGAAAGAGTGATCGCCAATATGATAAAATAGCCAAGAATATTCATGCGATGTTATATCGACATAAATGTGTTTAAAATTGACTAGACTCGACCAAAATAGCTCGCCTGAGCAATGCACCCCAACTATGGTATAGAATTATTGACAGCTATTTTCGATTGGCTGAAATCAATTCATTATTTAGATTATGAAATTCCTTGTTCTAATGCTAGCGATCTTTGTGGCAACTGAGTCTTCTGCTCAAATCTATGGATTTAATACTTTTGATTCTTCTTACGGGCCAAATGGCGACGAGCTGCAAGTTAAAAACATGCCGCCGGTGAGAAGCCAAGACACCTTAGGGGTTTGTTATGCCTTTTCAGCAAGTGCCATAATTGAACATACTATCTGCAAAGAGAACAAATTAGACTGCAAAGATCTTCCTAATGACCAGAGGCCCTCTGTCCTAGACCTTGCTCGCTACGCAACCGATCCAAGCAAGCTCCAAGATAAAAGTGACCCGAACTCTTATCCGAAAGAATTAGGAAATGAATTTACATTTGGTATGGATATTATACTGAATATGTTCAACACCGAATCAGTGAGCAAAGAATCCTGCGCTCCCTTTGACAATATTGTGTCCAAGGCAAGGTCTGTTAATGAGCAGCGTGCTGACGAAGAAAAAATGTGGCTTCAGTTTCGAAATGCCTATGATATGTATAAAATAAAATCTAAAGACTGCGAACAATGTGCCTTGGATTATGCCACAACGACTGGAAAGGATTTGCAAAAGTCCTACAACCTAAAGACCAATAACCTTGAAATGCTCAAGGCATTCGGCGCTGCAACCTACCAGGAATTCCTTTTTAGAGCTCTAGTTCCCGAAAACTGCGGAAAAGCTGGAAAGCGAATTCGCTTTTACACAACTGAAAAAAAAATGGGCATTTGGCCTTTGGAAGATACGAATAAGCCCAACTATGACGTCGCAATAACGAAAATAAAGGAACAGCTTTCAAATGATCGTCCTGTTCTGGTCAATAGCTTATGCACGCTAAAACAGCCAAATCGCGAATGCATAAAAACTACATCCAATGGTACAGAATCAGGTGGTCATGGACTAGTGATCACGGGCTTTAGAAAAATGTGCAATAAATCTGGCAAATGCTACGACGCCGTCAAAGTTCACAATAGCTGGGGTCAAGCCTGGCAAGATGCAAATAATGACGGGTGGGTCGAAGCAAAAGAATTACTCGATAGAACGAGATACCAATACGGAACATTGTCTTGGATTGAATTTAAATAATTTAATAACTCTTTAGGTAAAATATGCTTCTGAAGTTAATTATAGCCCTAAATTCATTCGCCTACGCCTACCCCAGCCAGTTAAAGGTTTGGAAAGACGACAAGTATATTCCTGTTGTGATTAAAGAGCACCAGGGGCTGCATCTTTCAGAGGTCTGCTTAAAAAAATCACCCGCGAACTGCGACGCCTTCAATGCAACAAAGGTCGTAACTACTGCAAGCGCCACAAGAACTGGAACTGTCGGTCACCCCGCTTCAAGGTACTGTCATGATAAGAATGGCGTTGTCAGAATACTAATTTCAAATGATAACAAGCAGTACGATTTCTGTCTCTTTAAGGATGGCTCAATGATCGACTCCTGGGAGTTGTACTATAAGCACTTTCCAAAGGAAGTAATCAAGTAGAGCCCATCTCCTTTGTATAGCTTGCGCTTTGCAGACACAGCACTTCACGAGGGATACCCACTTGACTTGACCTAACCTAACCTAACCTAACCTGACCTGACCTGATTCAATTCCTGTCTCTAAATGGCTATAGTTAAGATCCTCTGCCAAACAAGGCGATGCCAATTTACAATATCCGTGATGCGCAACCGCGCTTTTTTGAGAAACCAATCTAAGTGGCATTGAAAAAATTAAACTCGCCGGATTCTTGCCTGCTGACGGTAGAGTTCTTTGTTATGACTCGCACAAAGTAAGCGATAATTTTGTAATTCATTTTTACCCCCGGCCCAGCGGGGTTGGATGTGATCTGTCTCAAGATTCCATTTTGAACCGCACATTTTGTTGGTCTTTGGGTCTCGATACTGACAACATTGATCCCGCTGCCGTACCTGGGATTTAATACAATTCTGGCTTTTCTTCTGTGCAATCACCTTGTCTGCGACGAACTCAAGGACCTCGTCCCAACTGCCATGTGGCAGTGATCCCGATAGGAACTCTCGCATGGTTTGTAGCTTTTCCCATTGCGCATGCGAAAGAGTGACCTCGAAGCGTACCGAGTTGTCAGCTTGGTGCGACACTTTTGGACGCTCTTTAACCTCAACGTTTAGAGATTGTGCAATTACGACCTGTGTTTCCCTGACAGACTTGTTTTTAATTTCCTCAACAAGTTGAATTTTTTCGCGGTGGGTGGCTTTCTGAGGGCACGCTCGCAGCGATTTTTGTAGGAAAGCAACTTGTGACAAAGTGATTTCCCCGCGATCCAAGTTCTCGATCAGGGTCGGAACCTCAAGCGAAAGCCTCGCTGCATCGAGACGCCGCTGAGCACTCCCGCCTTCATACCCCATGCGTTCGGTCAGGTAGGCGAACATGCTGGAGTAAGCGAGTCGCAAATAGAGTCGGCGCTTGTCAACCTCGGCAATATGCAGGAGCACTTCTTTGAGTACTTCTTTTTCCTTTTTAACCCAGAGAAGAAGATTCTGATCCAGTTCCTCATCAGAAAGGTTGCGAAGCGTCTCGATAGCAATGCTATTTTTATTTTGACAGCTCATCATAAAGACTCCTTTGTTCATAAGATGCCCCTCTTTTGACAAGCTTCTACCACGGTTTTTTAAACTGAAATTTTCGAGCTTTTCAAAAAATCCACGATAGTCTCGCTCGCCCATTTTTTTGCACTTTTAAGCACACCAGGACCTAGAGGTGAGCACCTCCGTATTTCAACGAGGCCCACCGTGGTTTTTCAATGAATGCGCGCCATATCGGCCTTTTCGAGGAGAAGAACCATGTCAAGCGCGTATTTGTTTTGTGTTTTGCGTAAATGAATTCGAGGATTTAAAATCCCATCGATTAGCTATGCTGACAAACTTTAAGACAGCATTTATAACCTTTATAAGGCTACATTAATTTATGTAAAAACATCTAATTTTTGCTTAAAAAGATGAGGATTAATAGCTCTCGATCTATTTAATATTTCAAAGGACAACTTTGTGAGATTTAAAAAGTTATCACTAGTATTAATACAGTCTCTAATCGCCCCGCTTAGCTTCGGCAAAGATAAAGATGTGGAAACCGACTTTTACATCATGCTGACTTCTGCTAATTTTGAACAACTTAAAATAGCAACAAAGACTGTCATAGAAGTATCAAAGTCAAAAGTTACAATTAATCTCACTCAGAATAGCCAATCAGCGCTAATGCAGATCACTTCATCAAACGAAAATCCTGATTATGCCTCTTTCATTTCAGAGATTAAAGGCATTCTTGGACCAAATGTAAGTATCGATTTTGTGGATCCGAAAACGATACAGCTTGGCACGCAAGATGATCTTACAAGTTTGTGATTAAATTTCTTATACCTATTATTGGAGGCTTTTTAATACTAATGCTCTTCGTTAAAGCATTAGAAAGAAAGAAATTTGTGGAATTAAAATATGTAATTACCGAAACAGGCCGTGCAAACTCATATGACCCATTAAATGCAGACAAAACTCAAAATCTGCCAGTAATGAGAATGATGTACCTAACTCCACTAGAGGTTGACTCAAATAACTCACTGACAAGCACAATTTTAAGCTCGTTCCTTTACGACTCAGAAACAAATGAAATAGTCTTCATTGTAAAAGAAAATTTATTCTTTCAAGATGGAACACGGATATTGCCTACGGATATTGAAATGTCAATTAAACGTATGGCATATTTTAGACCTGATTTTCCAATTATTCGAGATATTGTTGGCGTTCATGATTGGTCCAAGCAAAAGCTCGGACTAAGAGGGAGCCCATCTGGTATTAAAATCACTGGAAATAAGATAATTCTAAAGCTCTCAAAGAAGAAGCTAAATCCGCTATTTCGATTTTGTCTCGAACTATTTTCAATAGTACCAAGCAAATGCATTAATTTAGACTCTGGCATATTAGTATGCGAACTGCCTCCAGAAAGTGGTTATTACAAAATTGAATCAGCAGGTCCAAAAAATATTCTCTTTCGAAAACGCATGGTGATGAAAGACGCTCATCCATTTGAAGGCTTTGATAAAGTACTCTTCGAGTATAAAACCGTTGACGAGGCTTGCAACTCAGAAATTGGCCAAAACACAATAATTTCAGCGAATGAAGTAGATCTAAAATCAAATGCAATATGTGAGAAAAACTTGAAGTCAGCTAAAATTCATTGGCTTCCTTCGTCGAGATTCGGAATATTGCGTTTCAACCCCAATATTGCACCTTTTCATATTCGCGAGTGTAGAGTGACTTTCGCAAATGAAGTGAGGAATGTTCTAAAGTCTAATCAGGCGAACTTAGAAGTAGAATCAAGCTTGTTTACTAAACTTCTGCCCGGCTTCCTTTCCGAAGAAACGTTAGCGGAAACAAGCGCAAAGGAGTGCTTAATACATTTTCATAAGAAACAAATCAATCTTGCTAAAACAAAAAACCCAGGAGCAACAATAATTGCAGATGCAATCATTGTTGCCGCAAAAAATTTAGGAATGGACATAAACGAAGTATCTTACTCAAACCCCGATTTGTTGGTAGACAAATTCTTAACTGGATATGTTCCTGTAGTTGCTGGAGCATCAGGATTTTGGGCACAAGATCCAATCGGCGATATGGTAATGTGGTTTACGCCAAATTTGCATAAAACAATGTCGTTTGTTTGGCATGACGAACACCTTTACTCTTTAATTAATGAACTCGATCAAGAAAGCGATGAGACGCGCCAACGATCTAACGCTGAAAAACTCAACAAATATATTTTGAAACAATCCGTAATTTCGCCAGTTGTACACTTTAGAAGATTGTACGTAACCAACAAAGAGCAAAGTGCAATAAGTTTGCCACAAGCAATAATATCTCCAGCACCTTGGCAAATATTACCATTAGATAGATGAGAGATCTTATGGAAGATATAAGAGAATTAGCACTTGTATTGAAATCGCGAAATCTACTACCTAAGCATGTCGAATTTTCTAATTGCTATAACGTAACTATTGTTAGCGCATATGATGAAACTTCCTCTGAATTCATTTCTGAATCAGTTTCGATGGGAATTGATCCAGATACTCAAATTGCTTTTGCGAAAGCCATAGTTGAATACAACGAACGAAAGATTTCAAAAAAAAGTTCTTCGGCGGCTATAAAAGCGACATCAAGATCTGATGGGTTAGCGGCCTTTCCTGTTTATAACAGAAATCAAAATGTCTCGAAGGTAATTTGCCAAAAGCATGCTTTTCTAGAGGCCGCCGAACGCTTCTTGTGGGCAACGTGGTGGGATAACTCAAAAATTGCATTTGAAATCAATCTTTGGCGTCCGCTAATTTTAGATCCATTGACAGTCGACAGCATAAAAAACACTTTCGCAATAAAATCACTAAGAAAAATTACAATAAGACCGAATAATTCATCCGTTATTCTAACAATTCTACTAGCTGAAAATTTTGATGGGGGATTTATTACTGGTGGCGCAGCCTCCTTCAATAATGAAATTACCGACGCCGAAAAAAGATCATTCGGTGAATTGTTACGTCACTTAATCGCATATGAAAAAATCAAAACTGAATATAATATCGAATCGCTTTCGTTTTACGAAAGGCGACTTTACGGTTTTGGATCCGGCATGTGGCGCGAACTTGTTTTGAATCGATTAAACTCGAATAGCAAAACACTAATTGCACTACCTGAGTTGAATTTTGACGAGGTGATAGAGCACCCTAACGATGACATAATTTCTATTCACAGATGCCTGTTTCGCAATCAGCCAGTTTTTATGGGAGGAAAAGAAGATAGACTATGTATATAAAAAACCTAAAAGCCTACATCTTAGTGTTTTTCCTTGGATCGCTGATCATATTTTGTGCGACGGCGGTGTCGTTGGACTTTTATGTTCAGTCTAGTTCTTTGATGGCTGTTAGAGGTTGGCTCGATGCTGAACTTGTTTCGATTCAGCAAGGAAATTTGTTAACATCCGTCACTAAATTTCAAAGAGTCATAAAATCTTCCGACCTGATAAGCGCAGTTGAGGTTATTGATCGCACTAAAGCAGACCGAAAACTACTCACCATTGGCGAACCATTCATTCCTTTGATAAGTGACAGTGACAACCAGCAACCGAAAATTATCAGAGATGGGATCATATTTTCTCATCAAATTATTGTTAATCTAAAAAATCAAAATATTGCCATTGCATTTCGAATTGCTCCTACAATTTCGAATAGCTTGTTTTTTATATTCGGCGGGTCCTTTTTGCTACTTTTTTGGTTCTTTATGGTTCTTGTTCTAATAATTGAAAAAAATCATTCAAAAATTAGAGAAGGTGTAATCACCCAAAATTTTCAGGAAAAAATTGATCGACTGGCTCTAATCGATAAAATTTCAGCGCAAGTTGCTCACGATATCCGAAGTCCACTTATGGCACTTAAGATTGGCTTAGAGAATGTCGCTCACATACCCGAAGACGTCAAAGATCTGATATCGAACTCAATCATTAGAATTAATGACATTGGTAATGACCTCTTAGAATCAAGACGTCATTTGGCGAAAGAAATACCGGCAACACTTTCTTCCTCAATAAATCATTCGGAAGAGTCTTCTAAGTTAGGCGTCGCCAAACTTGTTTCACAAATTGTAAAAGAGAAACAGACCGTTTTTAAGTCAAATGCAAATATCCAACTCATACAAGAAAATATTGATCCATTAATTTTTGTCAATGCCTCAGCGAAAGAAGTTGAGCGCATATTGGCAAATGTTATTCAGAACTCATATGACGCAATTCCCTCGCAAGGTGAAATTCGTATTGGCACAAGGGTGTATTCCGATAAAACGGTTATCTATGTAATTGATAACGGCATTGGAATGTCACAAGAAACCCTATCTAGCCTCGGCAGACGGGCGCCATTTTTACAAAAGCAGAAGCAAGGAAAACATAGCAATGGTCTCGGATTAAGCCATGCGAAGACGTACTTGAACTCAATAGACGGTCTACTCGAAATTCAATCCTCCGAAGGATTAGGAACTATGGTGCAAATTATTTTTTCAAATAAATTGCATTCGATCTAATTTCACCAACGCCCCATTGTGAGACACGCCCACCAAATTCTAGTAAAGATTTTGCACAAAATACCGATAATAAGGGGGTGGAGGTTTCACGATGAAATCGAGTGGGTTTCAAAAATTGCTTGTGTTTGGATCACTGGCTCTGCTTTTATCGGCGTGTTCGATGGAAGCTTCTATTCAGAGTCTTATTGATGACATCAAGATTTTGAAGGCGCCAGGGCAAGTGCTTGGAATTTCTTCTGGTTCAACTCAGAATGTTTCACCCACAAATAGCACTAATAAATTTGTCGTCTCCGCCGCTGTTGGCTTCACGGGAGGAAGTAACTACTCAGCCAGCCCGAGCCTTGTTCATACAACCGCTAATGGCATGAAAGTCTACAGTTCAGTCCAAGGGGCCGTCGTTGCACAGTAACCGCCATAGGCCTACAAGCGTGTGAGCAAGACTTCCGTCCGAAATTGTAAACCCACTTAAAGTTTCAAAATAGAACAGCCGAATATCTCCCCATAGGGAGTCTTACATGAAAAATCAGTGGGCGTTGGTTATTTTATCGTTAATAACGACCTCAACAACATTTGCCCAGGACCTCAGCATCGTCGATGTTCGTCGAAATATCACCCTCGCCGACGACGATATCGTCTACAAAGACTTTTACCTCAATGGAGGAGAAGCAGACGGACTCAAAAAAAATCTCGTCGTAACTGCTGTTAGAAAAATTCAGGTTCGTGACTCAAATGGCCACCAAAGTTATGGAGAGATTTCTGTTCCAGTTGGACAACTCCGCGTGATCGCTATCTATGGCAAAATTTCAGTTGCTCGTGAATATAAACTTCTCTCTCGTGATGAGCTACCAATGCTAGAACAGACCGGCCTCATGAGCGGGGATCGCATCGAGCTAAAGGCGGCCTTTATCGATGACAAAAAGCCCGTCTACAAAAAGAAGACAATAGTCAGCACGCCCCCCCCTCCTAAAGAAGCTGCGGCCACCGTGACTGTCGTCACCTCAGCCGTACCGGTTACCCCTGCCGCACCAATAGCTCCTACAAAAGAAGTAGCAGCGCCTGTAAACTCTGCAAAAACAGCAGACGCCAGTCCTGCAATAGCCCAGTAAAACTCACCTGATAATTCCTTACTTTACCTCGAGATCTTTTTAGGGCAAAACAACACCCTATGAATTCATACTATCGCGTGCGCCTGAACCAAGTCCCCCATGTCCTCGAGGACGAAATCACAGCCCTCTCCTTTCAGCATGGAGCCTCTGGGGTCACCGAAGCCCTGGCTTTTACCCAGCCCGACCTTACTTATGACCCCGATTTAATCCAAGTAAAGGCTCATGATTTGGACGTCTTTTTCTTAGAAAAACCTCACGATGCTTTTTTCGGAGGCCTCAACAAAGTTGATCAAAACATCAAGTGGAGCCTTTTCGAAGAGCAGAACAAAGATTGGCTTGAAGAATGGAAGAAGGGCTTTAAACCTTTTCAGATCGTAGGTCCCTTTTGGATTGTGCCCTCGTGGTTGCAACCTCCTCCAGAGTGCACGCAGCCCATTTACATCGACCCAGGAATGGCATTCGGAACCGGTACTCACGCAACCACAAAGATGGCCTCTTACTTTGTTCACAAAGTCGCCGAAAAATACAAAGCTGGAGTTAAAAATTGGTCCCTTCTCGATGTCGGAACTGGTACTGCTATACTCGCTATGCTCGCCGCAAAAAGTGGTTTTGGCTTAGTCACCGGAATTGAGATTGACCCCGAAGCCCGGCGAGTTGCACGCGAAAATATTCAACTCAACAAAATGGAAGAAATCGAAATTTCCAATGCCCTCCTTGAGGAAATAAAGGGTGAATACGATGTCGTGATCGCAAACATCATCGACGGCGTTTTGCTAAATATTAAAAAGGATCTCTTGCGCGTTTTGAAACCGGGCGGTTTTTTATTTTTGACCGGCATTCTTACCGAGCGAGATAATATCTTTTTCGAAAAGTTTATTGAACAATCCAATCTCAAAGTCCTTCGTCGCCTAGAAAAAGAAGAGTGGGTAGGCTACTGGGTACAAAAGGATTCGGCATGCGAAGATATTGGATAGAAAAAAAGGACCTCAATAACGATATTGTTCAATTTAGTGGCGAGACCTTTCATCATATTTTTGAAGTTTGCCGCCAACACGTGGGTTCAAAGTTTGAAGTCCTCACTGAAGACAGCAAGGCGCATTTTGTAGAGGTCCTCTCAGTCACAAAAAAAAGCGCCCAAGCTGTAGTCCTCGAAATTCGCAAAATCCCCCCGCTTCCAGAACCACATTTTCACCTAGCTCTTGCTGTCTCACGCTTTCCTGTCATGGATTCCATTGTTGAAAAAGCAGTTGAATTGGGAGTCCAAAGCATACAACCCCTTTTTACTGATTTTAGCTTTGTGAGAACTCAAACGAGCCTCCCTCCGAATAAAACAGAGAGATGGGGCAAGATCGTCAAGTCCGCCACCCAACAGAGCGGTCGCGGAGATATCATGGCCATCGCCCCAGCCCTAAGCCTTGATTGTTTTTTGAGCAAATTTAACCCAAGCGAACAGTCGCTGGTTCTATTTGCATACGAAGGAGGCTCAACCCTTAGCGTTAAGTCTTACCTACAGCAGAAAAGGCAGAAATCGCCAGGCCCGCTTAAAGATATTTGGATTTTTGTTGGTAGCGAAGGTGGATTTTCACAGCATGAGGTCAAAAAAATGCAAGACCTAGACTTTTATCCAGTGACCTTAGGGGCCCAGGTTTTGAGAGTCGAAACGGCTTGCATGGCTCTTGTCTCCGTCCTAAAGTATGAGTTTGATCTGATGTGTTGATATTTATCATCATCAGAAAGGAGATGGGATGGATCCATTTGAAGAATTTGAGTTTAAGCCCCTTACTGAAGGTCTTGGATTTCACAAGAAGAAAGCGTCTACCGTACAGAAATCTGACGAAGATGACATTTCCTTTGAAATAAAAAGTACTGGCTCAAAACTCAGTTCGAATACCTCTGCCAACATCGAGCACAGGGTGGTCGATCCTCTAAGATCCCCGCTCCCAAGAAAAAATTTATCTTCGACTGAGACCTTACCTGTGATGGATTCGGAACTTCCCTCAGCCGCTTCTGCTGTTGATGAAATCCTTAAAACCCTGCAAAAAAATAGACGCCTAGATTTTGATAACCAGGCCGCTCAAAAGGCAGCAAATCTAACACTTTCAAAAGAAGTGTACAAACCAGACACTTGGAGATTCTCATCCTCGTTGTTAGATAGCATGCTCGTTCTGGCCGCAAGCCTTCTCTGCATGATTATCGTTTTGGTTATTACTAAAGCAGACCTCATCGCCAATCTCACAAATCCAGATGCAGAAGGTATGATTTATATTTCAACATTTGGCCTACTTGCCTCAGTGAGTTTTATTTATTTAACCATCAATCGTATTTTCCTTGGTAGCACCCCTGGTGAGTGGGCCTTTGAACAACGAATTGGCAAGCCCCAAGACATGAACACCGTCACCTACCCCCTTCGAATCCTTGCTCGAAGTGTGCTGGTCATCCTGACAGGGTTTATAGTCCTGCCTACATTTTCAATTTTGCTGAATCGCGACCTGGCAGGAGAGCTGACAGGAGCTCCACTTCTCAAGAAGGTTTAAAGTTTCATGGGCCAAGTTTCCAATTTAAAGAAAATTTCTGAAGTCTTGGACCCGGTTCGATTACAAAAAAGGAAAGTTGTCTTTACGAATGGCTGCTTTGACCTACTTCATGTTGGTCATGTTCGCTACCTTCAAGAGGCTCGCAAACTTGGAGACCTTTTAGTCGTCGGCGTAAATAGTGACGCCAGCACAAAGCGCTTAAAGGGTCCTACACGGCCCGTACAAATCGAAGGTGATCGTGCAGAAATTTTAGCAGCGCTAGGTTGCGTCGATTTTGTTGTTGTCTTCGAAGACGACACGCCACTCAATCTTATAAAGATTGTTAAACCAGACATTCTCGTGAAAGGCGGAGATTGGAAAATCGATCAAATTGTCGGCGCTGATTTTGTTCTTAGCCAAGGCGGAACTGTTTTATCATTGCAATTTATCGATGGAAAATCGACAACGAACCTGATTAAAAAAGCTCAAAGCTAAAAACGCAATCCAACTTTTCCAGCATAGGTCGACTGAACAAAGCGATCGACTTCCAAGGCAAGAAAAAGATCTGACATCTTGATACTTATTCCGAAGACCGTATGCGGAGAGTAAACATCAGAGTTCTCTGCCACGCCAGAATCGGTTATACCACCTGCGCCGCCAACAAATGCGCCGACCGAGCGAGCTTGTCCCAATCCAAAGAACAACGAAAAATCAATCATATTTACCGAGGCAACAAGATCCACTCCCGAAGTTTCAGTTCCCAGTACATTATAAAAATTGGCGCTAGAGCCGTGCAACACCAGACTTAAATTTGCAGGCATGAAGTTCGTCTGGTAAAAGCCCCACCGCAGCTGCCCGCCGAAACCAGAAATGGCATGATCTTGAGGCATCGGAATAAATTGCACCAGAACATCCAAATTGTGATATAGCCCTTTACCGATAACAAAATTTAAATAGTTCAAATCAGATCGAGCACTTGTTTTAGATGCTAGCGTCGCGACGTCTGCCATCGGAATAAACTCACTCGTCAAAGAGAGCTCAATTCCAGAGTAGCCCCCCAAGGGGAACGGACTAGAAAGCAACTTCGCTGCTGAACCAAATCCCAAGGCCTCTAAAATCATTTCACGATCTGTTTTGGCAAGTCCCCTTGGAATAGGGATCGCCCCCGCAAATAAATCCAAAGAAATAAAAAGAGAAAAAAGGATCACCAAGATTCTTGACATAATCTCATGAGAAACTAGTTTCAATCATTAGTCTAGACGTTTGATATCCCCTGGATCTGAGTCAGTGCGCTCCGCGCCGGACCAGAAACAGAGCTGTCGGGACTCTGAATTAGCTGCTGCAATATGGGAATGAATTGAGTGTATGCATTAGAACCACCATTGCTAATAATTCCACGCGAAGGACGATTCTCTCTGCTGGGATCATTTTTAACCTGCTGAAGACCAACAGCCATGACCTGAACAGCCCGTTGAACGGTGATAACGTCAGTAGACTTTAGTGCCATCGCCAATATTGGCAAACGTGAAGTTTGCATGTAACTCAAAAAATAAGTATCAGCAAATTTTTTGTTAGCGCCAGTTACCTTATCATAGTTATCCGCTAAGGTACTGAAACTTTTTAGACTTGGAACACTCTGAGCAAGCCACAAACCCGCGACTTGAGTCTCCGAATTCGAACTTTGCAAAAGATCGTTCAAAATTAAATATAAGGTGTCTGCTTCAACTTCTTTTTTATTAAAGGCTTCTACTAGTTTACCGATGTTCTCTTTGGTTGGTTGTCCTAGTACTAAGGCTCTCCATTGACTCGGTGACAAAGTTCCTTCATTCGCTTTCGTTCCGTCCTGAGGTGTCACCGTCTGTGTTGGCTGGGCGACTCGGCCAGGAGTAACCTCTGGCGCTGGCAGATCGCTTTTAGCATTTGTCGCTGAGTTTTCATTCACGATACTTACTTCAAGCTTTGGCTTTTGCGGAGCTGGAATCGGCGTACTTGCTTTAGCAAGTGCCTTAGCCTTTTTGTCTGCAGCAATCTTGGGGGCGTTTTTCTGATCTGCACGAACACTCTGCTTAGCACCTGACGTCGCCGCTGTACCGACTTTGTCCGAAAAAGGATTTACTTCTTTATATTTCACATCTCGCCCCTCTAAACCAAATAATAAAGTGTAAAGAGGTCCTCGGCTCGGACGAGGCATGCTGTAAGCAATTTCGGGATCCGATTGAGAATAATTTTTTACTGCACCACGAAGAAGCGAAAGGCCGCCAGCAGTAATGGCCACGGCTGCGGCGACCATTCCGATAATATAAATATGACTGCGTTCCATACTTCCTCCTCGATCTTAACTAACTAGATAGCGATTCTCATGCCTAGCGAGGAGTGCTCAGGTTTGATTTAGGTGATTCAATTAAAGACAAGGCCGAGAATTGCGCCCAATTGAATATATTTTAAGCAGTCTCATTTTGAAACAGAATCCTTATGGGTCATTGGACAGAAGCTTGGGCGAGGACCGATATCAGGAAACTGCCTACAGACATCGGGGCGTTTTTCATAAACCGTACAACGCCTTGTCTTCGAATCAAGAAAAAAACAATCGCGACCATTCTTTTGAGTCAGCATAAAAAGCTCGGTCCCATGTCGATAGCCGCTAATAATCCCCTCTTTAGAGAGTCGCTTTACTAGCTTTTTTAGGGAGTTTTTAGCCTCGTCCTCTGTCGTGACGCCCAAGCGAATGAGGTCCAACAATCTCACCTCAACTGGCATCGTACAACAACCACCCCAGCAATGGTCACACATTCCATTTCGGTAAAGCCGCCACGTCGAGGGGCGATCTATATCCACAGAAGTCATAGTAGACTCAAATCTAATTTGCAGCGATCAAATTGTCACGAAAAGACTGATTCGACTTCAGAATTCGCAGACGAATCCACAACCTTAAAATTAGATACCTCTGCTGTTTGATTCACCTGAATATTCCAAACTGACCTGAAATAAACAACCCCCAAACCAACAACAAAAGTTATCACTACCGCCAAGAAAACCAGTGTCGATAAATCAATTTGAGGTAAAGTATTATCAGCCCGTGCCTTCTCAAGCACCTCAAAGCGATCTCTTATAGAAAGTTTTTGCGCTTCGATCTTATCTAATGTTTCACTTAGTTCCTTGTACTTGGCATATTCCAATTCTGATTTCTTCTTCTTATCCTCTAGAATCTGCACAGCAACAGGTAACACCTTTAAATGATTACCGAGTTTTGCAACTGACATTTGAAGCTGGTCCAATCTGCCTGACAGACGTTTATTTTCTAAGTTCAAAAACTCGATACGACCTCCGCTTCCATAGAGAGAACTCCTTGTCATCTGAATAGAGTCAGAGTCAGATCCCGATTTTAAAAACTCAATGTCTTTATTGTTCTCTGCTATTTTCAGCCGAGTCTCAAGTATTCTCCCCATTAAATCTGATAGGTATTCGCCCATTTTTTCTCGGCTTGTCATGGTTATTAAGTTATCCTGACTTGTCTGAAACTCAGCCACTTCCAGTGTTAATTTTTTAATATTCTTATCTACCTCGAGACGTTGTGCAGATATAAAATTCTCAACTTGCTGCATTTCAGCCATTTCTCGATCCCTTAAAAACTCAGAGGATAGCTCCAATGCTGAATTCACGAGAAAGAGAGACAATGACTTGTTGGGTGTTGAAAAAGTGAGTCTAATTTCGTAATCAGATTCCATTTTTGATTGAAACCATGAATCAATTTTTAGAATGAGCTTCTGACGAGATTCTTGATCCTTCAAAAATTGATCCAAATATTGAGACTTAATATAATTGAACCCCTCTTGTTCCTCAATGCTGATGGTCGGAGAATGTCCCCGGATTTCAATTTTTTCTAGAAGTCGGCGGTAAAACTCTCTCGTGCTCAGGACCTCTATTTGTTTTCCAATTTGAGTATTTCCTTTTTTTCCGTCTACAACAGACTTCGTCATGCCAAAGTAGCTTGTTGAAAATGCTTGCAACGAACTGTTGTGTGAATCATTCACCAGCAAACGGCCTTTTCCAATAAATGGCACACTGTATTTAAAGCCCAGCAAAGCCACAAGCAGAAGGCCTAGAAAGAGGTATACAAACGTTTTGTAGTAAATCCGCAACATCGCTAAAAAGTCATAAATATAGAATTGGTTGTCGGCTCTTCTTTCAATATGCATTTTCATAGAACGAATTTATGGCATAAGATTGAGCCCTTTGAATACTGTAGAAATGCCATTTGACCAAAAAGGCACAGTCAGTAACAACATCTGGAAACTGTTAAAATTCAGCCCTATTAAATGTTTTTTGAATCAATTCTAGGGAAAGTCACAGGACGAATGTCGGGCACAACTTTTACAGATGAGGTCGGCTTACCCTTCGTCTCCTCAACAAATCCTTGAGTCACCCGTTGAAGATGCGATGCTGTCTCACAGGCCTGACGGAAAGCGTCGCCTAGTTTTTTTAGAGCCTCTTGATCAGACTTCGGTATGTCGAATGCTTTGCTGAGGTCAACAGGAACTTCGCGACTTAAGCGAGACTCAAGATCAAGACGAGCTTCGTGAAAGTTATCCGTGTCTTGGACTTCATTTTCCGAAGGGTTCGCAGGCTGAGTTGTCACCTGAGCCCATTCCGGCAAGCTTTCTTCACAAAACATGAGTTGATCTCGATTTACCTTAGCAATAAATTCGATTTCTCCTAAAGAAAGATCGACCTGGCGTCCGATTTCCTCTGGCGCCAGGCCTTGATGAGCCAAACGAGCCGCCTTTACATACTTAATTGTGTTTTGACGTTCTAGAATTTCGGAGTGGGGTATGCGATCTTGAAAGATTTTTGCTACCTCGAGACTTTTTTGCATACTTTGATCAATTTTTTGCAATTGAATATCCGAATTCTGAACTTGAAGTTGAATCTCTCTGCATTTTTGCTCCAGTAATGAAGTGAGCTGACTAACTTGAGTCTCTGTTCGATCAGATAAATCTTCCAGTACTGATATTTTACTCTGGAGCAATTGGAGTCCTTTACTTAAACGAGGATCATCTTTTTGTGGGCGATGAAAATGCATCCAAGTTCCAACCACACCTGCAACAACTATGAGATCAACGAGTATTTGTAGTAATATCCAAAAGCTCACGAGTCCTCCGTCCTACTTTAGTAATAAGTTTAGAGGAAAATCATTCGGACCCACAACAGACTAAGGTCTCAGTTTCCGACAAAAGTTTTATTTCGAAGGTCTGGTTCTTTCGTACAAATTCAAAATTGTCCAACCTGACTTTGTCTAAAAATTGAACTGTGATAATCTTAGGAGAGGAGAATGTTGCCATGTTATCGATATTAAAGAGCCTTTGGGTACCGATTGCTATTTCATTTTTGTTGTTGAGTTGCAGTGCTGTAAAGTTTAATGCTCCTGACGCCAACGAAAAGGCCGATGCAAATCCTATCGTTGATCCAACAACAACTCCGCCCGGTGGAACACCCAGCCCTGGAGGTTCTCCACGAAAAGTTTCTTATACAACGATCGTTCCTGTGGCAGCAAATAAGGTCGACATTTTGTTAATCATCGATGATTCAGGATCAATGGCGGCCGATCAAAAAAAATTGGCTGATAGATTGACTTCATTTGCCTCAATGCTTGAAAACCAAGCGGTCCTTCCTA
This sequence comes from Pseudobdellovibrionaceae bacterium, assembly GCA_016719575.1. Taxonomy (GTDB): domain Bacteria; phylum Bdellovibrionota; class Bdellovibrionia; order Bdellovibrionales; family Bdellovibrionaceae; genus JACMRP01. The sequence continues at coordinate 1,028,829 of JADJYV010000013.1, forward strand.
TTGACTGGCAGATGTGCGTGACTGTAACACGACCTCAAACAATCCCCGGCAGAGCAGGATCTTATTGGGGAGCCTCCATTAATTGGGTTGGCTACACTCCTCTCACAGGCACTCCTACCTATGTTTTAAAGAAGGGCACGGCTAATCTTGGTACTATATTTAAGGGAACTATTTCTGCGATTGGCTCAGGTGTTGCAAACTCTTCCGATGAGCGAGGGATAAAAGCCGCATACAAGCACTTCTATAATGGTGATCCAAATGCCGCCGATGGAAGTGGCTGTTATCGCAAGGACTCTTCAGTCGCCGTTATTGTTATTTCTGATGAAGACGAGCGCAGTGTTGGAGGCGACGCTAGCCGAATTAAGAACTATGCCCCATTGTATGAAGACCCTGCTGGATACCAACCTCTTGAAAATGATGACCTGCCTGTTAATTTATTAAGTCAGGCCCGATCGATATTCGGTAAGGACACTCGGTTTACTTTTAACTCCATCGTCGTCAACTCAAAGTCCTGTGAGGATGAACAAGATGCAGAAAAAGACTCTGACGGAAGATACGGTCCTAGTCATTTAGGCACCAAGTACGCTGAAATGTCGAATCTTACCGCAGGAGGAATAGGTAGTATCTGCGACGCTGACTATTCAAATAACTTAAATCTTTTCAAAAATAAGATCTCTAATTCTCTCTCTAGTCTCACATTGGAATGTGCTCCAATTACAAACTCACTCCAAGTGAAAGTGAGTGGCGTCGCGACGACAGATTACACCCTCACCGGTGCTAATCTAAAATTTAACAGTTCTATATCTGAGGGAAAACAAGTAGATCTGCTCTACGAATGCAACTAAGTGTCAACGCTCTCATCAGATGTTCAGAGTATAATCATGCGTAAATACTCTGAACAACTCACAAAAAAGCACGGTCTCATTTTTAGAATTTTGCAATATGATCTGTGTCCACACACTGTCCTGTGTTAGCTTTTACAAAGGGGGACCGAACCATGCCTCAAATTTTAATCAAAAACATATGTTATGCAGCTGTATGTGGAGTATTTATTGTGGGCTGCGGAAACGTCCGATTTTCTGCTTCGCCTTCGACCAATAGTAATGGCGAAGGAATAGCGGGCATGCCAAATGGCTCAGACTCTGGCACAGATCCAGGACTTCCTGGCGGAAATGGGACCGGGATTGACCCCGGCGTCGGCGTCCCAACCCCAACTCCAACCCCCGCTGGGGCCCACACAGTTAACTACAATTTGGTTGTTCCACCCGCCTCGAACAAGGTGGACTTCTTACTTGTTATCGACAACTCAACATCAATGGCCGCAGACCAACAAAAGCTAGCCGCACAGATGAAGGGCTTTGCAGACAAATTAGCAACGCTTAACATCGATTGGCAGATGTGTTTAACGACTACAACGTTTACCACATTTGCGAACGGTGCTCAGTACTGGGGCCACTCTCTTCTCTGGAAGGATTACAACCCTGCCACCGGAAGTAAATATGTTCTCCGTCCAATGGAGGCCGGGGCAAACCTAAATACCATCTTTGTTAACACTATTGCGGCAATCGGTGTTAATGAAACTGCCGGCGATGAGCGCGGAATTAAATCAGCCTACAACCATCTCCTCAACGGATCACCAGGAAATAACATAGCTAATAGTGGAGGCTGCTATCGAAAAGACTCAGCGATTGCCGTGATTGTTCTTTCCGACGAAGATGAGCGCAGTATCGGTGGAGACCAAAATCGCATTAAGGCTAATAAAGGCGAAAGTATTGCCGCCCCAAGTTTCACCTATCGCCCTCTGGAAGATCAAGACTTACCGCAAAATCTCCTTTCATTTGCAAAGGGCCTTTTTGGTCAAAACCTGCGATTTACATTTAACTCTATTGTCGTTGATAGTCTGGCATGTGAAAACGCTCAGGACTCTACTCCCTGGGTGAACTCACTGGGACAAACTGTGACCTCAGCATCTCACATGGGATTAAAGTATATTGAAATGTCAAACCTCACTGCCGGAGGTATTGGAAGCATCTGTAGTGCAAGCTTCCAAAACAATCTAAACTTATTTACTGAAAAACTAACAAACACACTTAAGAATATCACCCTAGAGTGCGCACCGAGCCCCCTCTCGAGCTTGGTTGTCAAAGTTGCAGACCAAGCAAAAACCATGGGAGTCGATTTTAATGTGAGTGGTGCCGCCCTGAGTTTTGTACAACCCATCGCTCAGGGAACAAAAATTGATATTTCGTATACTTGCCCCTAAGACCGATAAAGAATTTAACTCAGTTGCTCTATGCAAGAAGCCATTCTCCGAATGGCTTCTTGCATTTCGCCTTCTGTACACGCAAAGCTTAGGCGCAAATAGCCATCGCAACCACATTCATTTCCTGGCACAGTTGCAACATAAAAATGATTAAGTAAGATATCGGCGAAGTCTTTTGAAGATAAAATCTTTTGCCCTTTATAGCTTTTTCCATAAAGAGATCTCATTTCGACCCAAAGATAAAAGGCTCCCTGTGGTTCTATAACTCTTAATTGTGGAATTTTTTTGAACTCACTGAGTGCAAACGATTTTCGTTGGATTAATTTTTTTACCACCTCATCAATGTCGGGATCTGCATGCTTAATGGCTGCGACTGCTGCATACTGGGAAATGCTTGAAGGCGAGCCAGTAGATTGGCTCTGATAATCACTCATTGCAGTGATTATTTTCTCTGGACCCGCCGCCCATCCAATTCTCCAACCCGTCATCGAATATGCCTTAGAGCCTCCATTAACGCATAAAACTCGATCCTTTAACTCCGGAGCAACGTGCAAGATATGATGCGCTATTTTCGAACCATCAAACATCAATCGATTATACATATCATCTGAAATGATAATAATATCCGGATGCTTTTTTAAAACTTCAACCAATGCCTTAAGTTCACTTTTGCTATAAACAAGTCCCGTGGGGTTGCTTGGAGAACAGAACAGAAAAACCTTGGTCCTTGATGTAATAGCTCTTTCTAACTTCTCTGGTGTCATCTTAAAGTGATCTTTTTCATCACACTCAACAATAACAGGTACACCATCCGCAAGCTCAATCATCGTTGGATAGCTAACCCAATATGGAGAATTAATAATCACTTCATCGCCGGGGCTTATTAACATCTGCAAAGCGCCAAAAATAATAAACTTTGCCCCCGACGCCACAGTAATATTCTTTACACCATAATCGACATCGAAATCCGCCTTCATTTTTGAAGCAATTGCCTGTCGAAGCTCAACCGTTCCGCTGGCGGGAGTGTATTTTGTTATTCCCTTTTCGATTGCTTCTTGCCCTGCCTTTGCAGCAACGGGAAAAGTAGGCCAGTCAGGCTCACCTACAGTTAGAGAAATAACTGGGTGCCCCTGAGCCTGAAGTTCCTTAGCTTTGGCAACCAAAAATAGGGTTGGTGACGGTTTTAAATTCTGAGCTCTTTTTGATAGCATGTTATTACCTTTTCATTTTTTTTATTAAAGCTTTTGCAACTAGATCTGGCACTAGTCCCTGCAGACTGCCACTATGTTGAGCCACTTCCTTAACCCCACGTGAAGAAATAAAATAATACTTGGGATCAGCGAAAACCAGAAGTGTCTCTATGTCAGGTGCGAGCATTTTGTTCATATTGGCCATTGTTAACTCATATTCGAAATCAACAACAGCGCGAAGACCACGAACAATGACTTTTGCATTTATGTCTCGCATATAATCAACAGTAAGCCCCTGATACACATCAACTGAGACATTTTTAATCCCACTTAGACTCTCTTCAATCAATGCCTTTCTTTCTTCTGCAGAAAAAAGAGCTGGCTTATTAGGCGATTGTGAAATGAGAACAACCGTTTGATCATAGATCAGAGAGATTCTCTGAATGATGTCTATATGCCCAAGCGTTATGGGATCAAAGCTGCCTGGGTATACTGCAATATTAGTCATGCCCCAGTTTATCCTTTTTTTTTGCAAAGAAAGAAAGAATTTTGTCACCAAATTCTCGATGATCATAACGCTCTATATCGCCATAGAGATCGTCCATCCTCTCCCGCCGCTGAGATTCAATAGTCATTAGAGTTTGAGCTCCAAATGCAGGGCTCTTGCTAGCAGATTCCATGACCTTGTGAGCCATTTTTTCTGTAAAAGGAGGGTCTGCCAAGATGATGTCAAAAGGCTCTTGTTGGTAGGAGTTCAAGTAAGAGAGGACGTCGGCACAAACGACGCTGTAATCATTAGCTGGTATTTTTAATTTTTCAATATTTTTACGCAAAATTTCGATCGACTTTGGATGCTTCTCAACAAAGACGACGTTGCGAGCGCCGCGGGAAAGGGCCTCGATGCCCAAATTGCCGGTTCCCGCAAAGAGGTCTACCACGCACTGTCCCTCAATATCAAACATCAGCTTATTAAATAGAGTTTCCTTAACTCGATCTGTCGTTGGACGAATATGATCCGCATTAAAGGCGATCAACGGGTGCCCCTTATATTTTCCAGAAATAATTCTCATTTCATTAAGCCTTCAGCTATCGTCGCGATATTAAAAATATCCTCAAAAGGTTTCGGTATGAACATATCCGCACCCATTTGCGTTGCTGTCTCCATATTATGCTCTCCTGAAAATGCAGAAATTAAAATAACTTTGCCGGTTTTTCTTGGCCCTATTTCTTTCAAAACTTGCGGCCCCGTCATCCCGGGCATAAGAACATCCAAAAAAACAAGATCCGGCTTTTCCGATAACCATGCCGATAAACCAGCATTACCGTCTTCTGCCTCAACAACTTCATGACCACGCCCCTTAAGCACTCTAGCAAGCGAACGACGAATCAATGGCTCATCATCTACAATTAATATTTTCATTTAGTCCAATCTTGTATCGGAAGTGTTATGAAAAATGCAGCTCCTTTTCCAGGTTCTGACTCAAAGCAAATCCTTCCGCCGAATCTTTCTATTATAGATTTTGACATGCTTAAACCAAGCCCCGTTCCTAATCCCTCTTTTTTTGTCGTAAAAAAAGCCTCGAAAATTTTACTCTGTACTTCAATTGGAATACCGGGACCCGTATCGCTAATGACCAATTCAACCATATTCCTTTTATCATCCAATATTTGCGAAGAGACAATCAGGGTTCCTGATTCCTTCATTGCCTGACATGCGTTGTTAACTAAATTAAACACAACTTGCTGAAGTAGGTGTGGTTCGACCTTTACAAGTGCATTTTTCGAATTTAGTTTTAACTGCAAACGATGCGATCTCAGCGCGGTCTTTAACATGGGAAGAGTTTTCTCCACAATTTCATCCACACTGATAAATGTCAGAGGTTGACTTTCACTTGCTGAAAATTCAAGTAAGTTTTTAATGATCTTCTGGGACCGCGAGGAGGCTTTTTCAATTTCGACCAGGTCAGAATACAAAGACTCACCCGGTGTTGACTCTTTAATAAGAACCTGCGCTAGCGAACGCAAACCAGTCAGGGGGTTGTTCAACTCGTGAGCGATGTGCCCAGCGAGTTTGCCAATAGCACCCATTTTTTCACTTTGCAGAACTTTTAGATATAAATCTTGTGACTCGGTGATATCAACGTATTGATTAACAACATTCGTCACACGACCTCCATTTTCTGCCAAGATGGGGTAGCTATAAACCTGGTAGATCCTATCCATGACTTTAATTTGACCTGTTTTTGGAACTTTTTCTATAAAGGCACGACTGGCTGGACACCCTTGGCAAATACTTTTCTTACCAGAAAAACTTTCAAAGCACTTTGGACTTGCCGGGAAGTTATCGACAAATTTTTTGTTGGATCGAACAATTTCATAATCCATATCAACTATTGCAATTGGATCTTTCATACTGTCAAACGTCTTTTCCCAGCGATACGAAAAGACTGACAACTGATTTTCTAAAAGAACTCGATCTAAGGCCATACTGAGTGGGCCTATCCGGTCATTGATATATTCCATAAAAACATTAAGTTCTTTCTCGGCCAGAGAACTTTCAAAACACAAGACAGCCTCTGCCTTCCCCTCAGCCAGTTGAACAATAAGCTTTAGCTCGAGAGGAAATATCAATATCTTAATAAAGGGGCGCCCAAAATGATTGGCAAAATGCTTTACCAGTTGGGGGTCATTTAAGCAGCTTTTTTCTGGCAGCGGATAATCTATCAAAGTCTCAGTCTGTGAAAAGTGCCCACCTTGAAAACTCATGAGATAGGTCTTATGTCCTCCGAAACGATACGCAAGAATTGGATCGCCTAGTTTGTGAAATTTTCGGAGCTCTTTACGTAAAGCCTGAAGAATATCTTCAAAGGAGCGTTGCACAGCAAGTTCCTTAATAAAGCGAATGAGCAGTCGCTCTCGACTCAGTTTATCAGCCTCTTCTTTGTGAGAGGTTTCAATATGAAAAGTTCGCTCTTCAACTAGCTGTTCTAGACTGTTGGTGAAAGCTTCAAGCTCGCGATTTTGCCTAGAAGATTCTTTTAATAGCTGAAGTTGTTGAAATTTCTCGCGGTGCCTTTCGATTGCGCCATTTATACACTTCCGAAAGTCCGCAGCGCTAATTCCCTGCGAAATTATTCTTGAAACTTGACCACGATTTATCGCTTCACGCGCAAGCCTCTCGCTTGGTTCAAAAATTCGGAGGATGCGAATCGAAAAGGCTTGGTGCACTTTTGCCAAATAAAGAAGATCTAGCGCGGTATTTACGCCAAAATCAGTTGAAACAATGATTAACGAGAAACGACCGGTTTGCAAAAGACGTTCTGCTTGAACATCCGACTGAGCCTCTGCCCACTCGATATCACTTGAATATGATAGATTTCGGTAGGCATCAGGAAGTGGGTCCCTAGAGACCCAAAGTATTATATCACTCTTTGAAGGTTGAATCATGAGTCTTTATGCTATCTTCAACCACATAAACGCTCAAGATTCTTTGCAGTTTTTCATGCACTTCAAGGGTTCTTAAACTCACTTCCTCGCGAGTGCCCGGAGCAATTCTCAACTTTTCGGTTTGATACCACCTCACAAAAGGCACAATCGATGGAACAACTCGGACGAGCGCATTCATCACCTCGTCCCCGCGCTCAATGAGGGGTGCCATAGCTTCAAGACCTTTGTCGGGGATTTGCCGAATGTGATCGCATGCCAAATTATTTATATCGTTTAGCTTATCTATAGCCTGACAAAACTGAAGATCGTCAGTTATTGGAAATTCTTCTCCCAAATACAGAGCCTTAATGAGGTTCCACTGAAAAAGCTCTCCTTTGTCCTCAACCGGCAACTGATAGCTAGCTAGTCCACCACTTCGTTTAATCAAAATCTCAGGGTCTTCTCCTTGCAAGATTTTGTGCATAGCCAGACCAACCTCCTCTGAAATAACGTCTTCAGGAAAGCCCACTTTATAGACATAACTTCGAGTTGATTTTGGGCCCGTTTCCCAAAAGTTAACAGCATCAAAGCTAAGATTTAAACAGGGAGTATTGGTTAAACTCGCCATATGCATGGGAGCACTATCACACCCAATAAGCATCTGAGCACCAGTCAGAAGAGAAAAGACCTCCGGTAGAGTTGTTTGACCAATAAAATTAATCACTTTTCCACGACTGACACCAGCCTCGATGGCCTCGCCGAGATTTCGTTCATTTGGCGCGCCAATCATGACAATAGGTGTTTCTAAGTTGTGATCAAAAAAATTCTTTAACACACGCGCCCACTTAAATGGAGGCAAAGTCTTTTTGGCCTCCGATGCGCCAATGTGTGCGACGATATACTTAGATGGTAAATCAAAATTTCGACTTGCGAATGTCGGCGCCGTCCAATCTGACTCGACATATTCAAGTCCCAACATGGAAATAAATAAGTCTGTTAAGTGAACACGATTGGCCGTGCCAACACCTGCTTGTGCGTAAAAATAAGCACTGACTTCATCAGGAATTGCTAAAAAGCCATCACTGTGTCGGGTGTAACCCGTTACCTTTGTCGTTTCTCTAGAAATAGCATGTGTTAAATAGCTAGAAGAGGGAGAGCTAGTGAAGTTGATAATCCAATCATAATTCTCCGCCTTCAATGCATCAATAAATTTTTCAATACGCTCAACGGACGAATCAATACTTAAAACAGGTCGAATCAATGGTTCGAGTAAAAACTGAATTGGCAAGTGTATATATCGATCCACTGCGCGCAACCCCTCTGTTGCCGCGTGAAATTTTGATCTCGTCAAAAGATGCAGCTCGCAATCCGGATTCGACCGTTTGATTGCATTTAAAGCCGGCCAAGTCATATAGATGTCACCAAGTCTAGCGAGCTGCAGTACCAGTATTTTCATGGTTCCCCTGTTCTTTTACAATCTCAGTTAGAATTTTGATTCTTTCTGCTTCTGCAGTATAACCTTGAGTTTTTAAGACTTCTTTGTAGGCCTTTTCAAGGCGCTTCAGCGCCACTGTCAGATAATTCTCTAGTTCGCTGCTCATCAGCTCCTCCTTTGTTTAATAAAAATATACGGCGATCGAGCTCTTGAACAATCATCATTTTTCTCTGCAAAAATTCACCGTGTTGTTCGTTTTGATCTATGGACATACTCTCAATCGCCCAACCCAACTCATGAGTGATTCTCGTTCGAAAAACACTGAGTCCGGAATTTTTATATGCAAAAAGACGCCAGTCCATTTGGCTCAAGCCTAAAACAATTTGAGTGGCACCATAGACTGCCTCCACAGAAATTTTTTCTTCGCATCGTTGTGAGTTCTGAGAACAAGGCAGAGAGGGCGGGCACGGCCCACAGGAAACTCTTGGCTGTAGAATAATCGAATCATCAGCATAAGCCCCGACCTGCCACGGAAGACTACTTCCTAACGCGAGCTCCAAAATAGGTGTGCTGTACAAAGCAGCCAAATGCTTAATACTCGTATCACCAGTGATCAATAGATCGGCAGACTTTAAGTGCTCAGAGGCTTCACGTAAAGAACAAATCAACAAACTGTCTTTTGAAAAGTATTTCACCAAAACTTGCTCCTCATAGGGAGCGCCAATAACAACGACCTTGTAGGGAGTCTCCTTTTCAATTCTATCCTTCAGCGCCTGATACTTTTCTAAGCTCCAGTTCTTCTTTCTGTCACTCGTCAGAGGTTGCATCATTACACGAAAACTTGTATTTCGCCTCTGACGGTTGCGCTGAGGTGCTTTCAGGGAAATTCCTAATGCCTTTGCCAAAAGTTCAGTATAATGAAAGCCCAACGCCTCCGGCTTACCGAAATAACTATTGAAGAATTGAATCCAAGGATTGTTTAGCCCAAAAAAGTGGCCACTCCTTGTATAGATTCCAGTGTGTTTTTCTGACCGAATAAGACCGGCGATATGCGCAGTCAAACGATTATGGGTCAGGTTATAAACCTGATCGTAGCAGTTCCTATTTAGGTCACTTATAAGATCCTTTAGACGCTCAAGACCCCAAAAAATGTTAAACTCTGGTTCCCCGCAACTTTGTTGAAATAAATCCCGATCGAAATAAATAAAACGATCGACGATTCCTTCAAATAGAAATTCAACCTGCGAAAACTGCTTATTAATGAGAAGATGTATTTGTGCATTGGGGTTGTTTTCTCTTAACGAAACGACAAGGGGCCGCTGCAAAATTAAATCACCCAGCCGTAAAAGAGAAATCCCAAGTATCCTCACTTAATCAACTCTCTTAGAGCTTCAAAGTAACTTCGCTGCTCCTTCGCCTTTGTTGATTCTGATCGAATGACGATTTCCGTCGCTTCTTTTATTGTTAGAGGCCTCTCGGAACTCTTCAGCGAATCCATCGTCTTTTCATCAATTTCTAAGCCCATATTTGCAAAATGACGAGCAATTGCGTAAACTGAACGTCCTGTAAGGTTTTTCCAAAGAGAATAAAATAAATCTTCTTGAGCGCCCCAGGCCTTTTTAAAAAAGTAAACTGGCAATGATTTTGCTATCGTTCTTTCAAACAACTCAGAATCTAGCAACTCTTCTAAACTATGAAAACAATAGTAACAATCAAGATCCGACTGAATTTGCTTTTTGAATATTGGCAAAAGCTGATCACGACATTCAACGACATGAATTTTTAAGTGCGGAAAGTTTTCTCGCAATGCCCGAACATGAAACCCAGCTCCCAAACCCAAAACAACAATTTCATTACAAATATTTAGATTTTGGGCTGTTACCCATTTTTCTGCTTCTGAAGCTGGGTCAACTAAATCACAAAGGGGTTGCATCGACTCTATGGGTATTAAGTACCCCTCTGGATTTTCAGTAAAAGATATATTTGTCATAATTATGCCCTTTTGATTGTCCTTAGTCTCTTTTTTAAGTCTGCCACTTCACTATTGTTAGGATTCCAAAGCAATACTCTCTCGCACTCGAGCTTCGCCTCTGCAATTTGACTATTGCTACAAAAAAGATTGATTAAAACTAGCGACAGCTGCTCATCAAAATCAACTTTACCCAAATATTCTTCTAGTGCAGAGATGCCGCGAGCAGCTCGATTGTCTCGCAGACTCCAATTTGCTAACAGATGAACTGCTGTCCTATTTTCTGGGTTGATATCGATGGCTGTCTCAAGATTTGCCCAGGCCAATTCTTGATCACCAAAATGAGCATGGACCATTGCTAAACCGACCCAGGCTTTATCATTCACAGAATTGATAGTTATCGCCTGTCTGAAGCAATAGAGGGACTTGTCAAAATCTTGTCGTTGAACCTCTAAAGTTCCAAAATTTACCAGCAAGGTGTCAGATTGCGGATTAATCGCATAAGCTTTATTGTAGTGATCTTCCGCGCCCTCAAAATCACCTCTTCGAACAAAGATATTACCTAGGTTTTTGTAGACATCGAATATGGCGTCATCCTCTTCAACAAGCATAGACAAAGCTTCGTAGTATTTGCTCGAAGCAAATTCATCTTGACCTAACTTGTAGTACAAGCTTGCCAACTTTTGAACTGTGTCGAAATTGCAATCTATACTCACAATCGCATTTCGTATTTTGAGCGCTTCCCCAAGAGATTGAACTTGCTCAAGACATTCAGCCATTAGATTTAATATAGCGATATTTTTCGAGTCGAGATTGCTCGCTGTTCTTAGCAGGTTTAGAGCCAATGAAAATTCATTACTTTTAAATAGCAAAGAAGCATTTGCGTACAGAGTTGAAATCTTTGGATTTTGAAACCGATCAGAAGAAGACTGGCGCTCTTTTCTTGTTTCCTGGTCAAAGTCTTCTAATGCCTTTTGCCCGTCAACATACACTCTTGGCGATCGAATTTCTTCTGTGGGAAAGTTTTCAAATCCTATACCACTGACACTAGACTTTTGAATATTTTTTAGTTCAAGCATCGGATGCCGTTCTCCTTTTCAAGCGCTAAATACGCCCGACAATTAGAAAAGCAACCCGGATGCCAGCCTTAAAATTTATGTAAGTTCGATCTGAGGGATATTATAGCCAGGACTTTGACTCTCAGACTCACTCAACGTCATGAATTTGTCAGGCCTCTTCGTTCAAGCGTTTTACGAAACTAGGACTTTTGTATCCACCGACAGCCTTTCGGACTCGACGTACATCCTGGAGTTCGCGAATTATATTAGATTTGGCCGCTTCGATGCAGGCTAAAACCTCTAAATCCTGATCAATAATACGACTCACGTATTCATCCTTTGTTGCCATCGCCTCTCTTGTCTGTCGGCGCTCGTCGGTAGACACGCCGGAGAGGTCAATGAGCGTCTTTTGAACCTGGTCTAGCTGACTATCTATATATCTCAGAATCTCCAAGATTTTCTCTCTGGTATTGTAAAAAACTTCTAGGTTATCAAAATTACCATTGGAAAAATTAAAAATTTCCGTTTCATTCAAAGCGTAAAATTTTTCAAGGTAGTGATTTTTTTCTTGAAGCAAATTGATGATTCTAGTCATTCGATCCTCCTTATTTTTTTATTTCAGATTCTTCTTTTTTCAACTTTTCGATCGCCTGCACCCAACCTTCATATAGGTTCTCAAGAATCTTCAAACTTGCTCGAAGTGGTTCTGGTGATCCGGAAATATTTGCTTTTGTAAATTGCTCCATCAAAAACATGTAAAGCTGCTCGAGATGTAACGCGATTTCGCCCCCAACTTTGTGGTCCAGCGTATTATTTAATTCCATTACAATGTCGAAGGCTCTGCCAATATTCATTCCGCGTTCAGCGATGTTTTTTTCTTCTGCTGCCTTAATTGCCTGCTTTGTAAAGCGGATCGCGCCTTCGTAAAGCATCAGCAATAGCTTTTCTCGACTTGCACTCTGTATTGATGTGTTTTTGTACTTTTGATAGGCATTTTTCATATTGATTTCCTCTCACCCTCCACTTTCTATGTTAATTACCCTTGTTTTTGCCCCATCGCCGCCACTGAGCCCATCTGCTGCTGTAATGCCGACATTTTTTGTTCTAAATTCGCAAACTTTTTTCTTAGGCTGTCTTCTTTTTTTTCTAATTGCTTTTCTTTGTCGTCTATTCGCTTATTGATTTGCGTAATCTTATCGCTCATTGTTTTTTTTCTAGTGCCAACAGGACCAAATTGCGGATTAACTAAGGTAGTAACTGCCGCCTTTACTTCTTGAACAAAACCCGTTGAAAAGCCGTCGCCCCTGAAAAAGGCCGCTACCCCAGCAGGATTGCCCTGTAAGACTTTATTAAATTTGTCCTGCTTAAAGTCTAATGTTCCATTACGATTAAACTCTATGCCAATTTCATTTAATAGCTTGATCGGAGTACCTGCGGCTACCTTGGGTCTTGTGATAACACTCCGGAGTCGGCTCTCTACACTTCTTAACAATCCGTCGCCGCCCAATGGCCCCATTGTCGGATTTTTTCCGTTATTCGTAGTCAACTTATGCTGGCCTTGAATGAAGCCAAGGGCCGCGTTATACGCGTCAACAAAGCTTTTGATTTTTCCGCTAATTACTTCTAAGTTTTCTTTTACATTTAAGCGAATATTTTTGCCAGGAGCCGCCTGCTTGAGTTCAAGTGCAACTCCAGGAAACAGATCATTAACTTTATTCTCCGGAAGCTCAATTTCAAATCCATCAACTTTTATTTTTGCATTCTGCGCCGGCTTCGATTGGTCAAAATACATGTCTTGATCCCCATCAAGCATATAGATCTTTGGAAACTCAATTTGTTTATCTTCTCCAGTTGCAAGGCCCGAAACGATCAATCGCCAGCTATACTCTTTATCTTTTCTATCCTCAACGACCGTCGCACGAAGGCCAACATTGGCCGCATTGATTTGGTTGGCAACACCATCAAGGGTTGAATTGGTTCCATTTATATAGACTTCTTTTGTTCCTTCATTTGTTTCGAACTTAATGTAGCCGACGCCCATCTGAGTCTTGTTTCGATCCGGAAATCCATTAGAAATTGCAGATGGCTTTTCTGCCAATTGAAGGACTTCGATATTGTAGTCTCCAGGAACTGCATTATTAGGATCTAAAGATCCGTCGACTATATTGGGATCTCCACTCGTGAGTTTTTTGTCGAGAAACCCTCGGGTGCTCGTCAATTCGCTTAAGTGTTTTGTGATATCATTAATTTTTGTTTCTAAATCCGTGACTAATTTTAATTTATCATCCTGCTTGGCTTTTTGGGCTTCCATTGTTTTTACAGGAATGCGCTCCGCATCCATCAATTGCTCGACGATGTTGGGCGGTAATCCTGAAGCCATTCCGGTAATACGAATGCCAGCCACGCTTTTGAGTCCTCCTGACTCTTTAAAAAATCCATCTTGGATCTTTTATTATTCTCTCAGAATATTTTTAAAACTGTGAGTCAATTAAATGTCCTGGACATACCTTGAAAAGGCGTTAATTCAGGCTTTTTTTGCAGTTTCTTTGACGCTAGTCTAGACGATGGGATTGGGTTCTAGTTGATACTCAGAAGGCTTAAGCGGTTTTTTTAAGTAGCTGACCTTTGCCCTGTTTTGAATCTGACTCCAAGGTCCAAAGCTCTATCTCTGGAATTCGGCGTATAGTTTGATTATTGATGTCTTTCACTAATACGAATTTTTTGCCTTCGATTGTGACGAGTTCAACTTTCCACTGATGCTCTTTAACTCCGGACAAATTTCTGAGTTGCTCCAAGGCCTTTTCTAGTTGCTCATCAGACATCGGTTCGCGTTGCTGTTCTTCTCCTCCGCCTGCCTGCTGCCCATTAGCATCGCGATCAGAGGTCGAATCCGATTTAATAGCTTTCTCAGCCTTCGTAGCGCTACTAATCGGAGTTATCGATAGAATGTTTCCTAAAAGACCTTTTATGTTCATTGCTATTCTTTTCGGTCATTTTTCACAGCAATAAAGTTCAAAGCTCCAAAACCAGACTTAAGTACCCAGGAGAGCCCGAAGGACTCCCCTGGTAGGCTGGTACCGAGAGAAGAACGGAGGGCCTTCTCTCAAAAATCATAATTAAATTAATTATTATAATAACTTCAAAGCTAGCTGTGGCACCTGGTTCGCCTGCGAAAGAACACTTGTATTTGCACTTAACAAAATGTTGTTTCTTGTCATTTCCGAAGTTGCAGCCGCTACGTCAGTATCTCTGATTCGTGAATTTGCCGCAGACGCATTTTCTACCATAACGCCCAAGTTATCTGATGTCGATGACAGCCGATTCTGAATTGCACCGAGACTTGCGCGGTATCCATTCACTTTGAACTGGGCATCATCTAATTTGGTAAGGGCCTCTTGCGCTCCAGTTTTTGACGAAAAATCAATGTCATCGACTCCAAGCTCTGCAATTGTCGCATTCGTCATTCCTGAATTGTACTGAATTCTATCTTCTTCTTCTGTGTTATTTAGACCTACCTGGAATTCAAAAATATCTCCAGATCCATTAAGTAGTTGAGTGTTTCCAAATCGAGTGGTTTGTGAAATTCTTTGCAATTCTAATTTCAATTGCTGAACCTCATTATTGGTAAATCCTCGCTCACGATCAGAGACTGAATCCGACGCTGACTGAATTCCCAGTTCTCTAATACGTGTTAAGATGTTGCTTAGCTCATTCAAACCACCTTCAGCCGTTTGAACCATGGATATGCCATCATTCGCATTGCGCTGAGCCTGGCTCATGCTACGAATTTGAGATTTTAAGTGCTCGCTGATTGCAAGACCTGCGGCATCATCTGCCGACTTTGTAATTCGTGATCCAGATGCCAGTTGAGCCATGCTCTTTTGGATCTCGCGCTGACCACCGGCCATTGTTCTTTGCGCTGTAATAGATGCGATGTTCGTACTAATTCTGATTCCCATAGGGACCCCCATTTTTTTGGACAACCCTGTACCTACTTAGGTTGCCGCTGTTGTAACGTGTTGGTGACTTCACTTCTTCCCGTTGCTCTCTGCTAGCGATTAGTTCTCAGCAATCACTCCGAAAACTCGTCATCGATCACTTCAGGCTTCAGTGTCATCGTTGCTTGTGACCTACCTTTCGGCGAGGACCAGAAAGGCTTTAGTCTCGTCGAGAAAAACTGGACCATAGTCATAGGCAAACTAGACTTTGATTTTGAAAATCAGGTCTTTTAGTCCAAGAATTCAGGATCAAAGTCTAGTAAAAAGGTCGTGGGGTCAGACGTCTCGTCTGTATATCACAAGACTATTGATCGGGTTTCTGAAGCGAACCCAGATTATATAGAGACTGAATCTGTTCAGATTTAAAAATAAACCGACCAGGCGTCAATTTAAAAACATTATCAAACATAACTCTCGCCACGACAGAAGCTTGAACAGGGCGATATTTTTTTAGTGATCCGAATAAGAGTCGAGAGAAAAGAGGGGCTAAAGACTGGGCGATGCTCTCACCAAATCTTTTTTCTTGGCGCTTACCAAGCAGTAGCGAAGGACGAAAAATATCTACCTCATCAATATTTAATTTTGAAACGCCCTCTTCCATTTGGCCTTTGGTACGATTATAAAAGATGCGGGATTTTGAGTTCGCTCCCATAGCCGATATCACTTGGAATTTTTTAGCTTTTACAAATTCTGCAATTTCGGCAATGGAAAGAACATAATCCAAATCAACTTTTCTAAAGGCCTCCTCAGAACCCGCTTTCTTAAGAGTTGTTCCAAGGCAGCAAATATATACATCTGCTTTTAGTTTATCTTTATATTTTTCGATTGATGCAAAATCAGCGATGATATTTTTAGTTTTATTAAAAGCCTGGGACGTCAAAGGCACTCGAGTTACCACTTTGACACTCGTCACTCGCTGATCTAGTTCCAATAAATTTAGAATCTCGCCACCAACAAGGCCTGTTGCTCCAAATAGACATACTGTGATTGAATTTGTTTTTTCCACCAACCGATTAAAGAATAGGAACAGCAAGGATGGAACCCCTGTCGCACCGCATGCCCAAAAGGAAGGCCGTACCCAAAAAAAAACCCGGAAAGCTTTCGCCTCCCGGGGTGGGCTTAAGAGTAGGTTTTGTGGGCGTCTACTCGTTAACTGTATTTCTGAGAGTCTTTTTTCCCGAAAAGACTCCTTTAATTTATGTCGTTTTACTTATATTTCAGGAATTTGCGCGATAAAGTAGGCTAACTATCGCTCAAACTCCTCAAATATTTTTCGAGTGTATGATGAGCCTGCAGCTGTATTTCCCTGCAGACTCATACAATTTTTAACGAATTTACATCAAAATATGAGCCCTTATTATAACAGCTTCAACGCAACAGCTGGTGTTTGATTCGCTTGTGCTAACACTGAAACTGCAGCTTGTTGCAGAATATTGGCGGAGGTCATTTCTGACGATTCCTTAGCAACATCTGTATCTCGAATACGAGAGTTCGCAGCTGTTAAGTTTTCATATTGAATATCTAAGTTACTCACCGTTGAATCAAGTCGACTCTGGACCGCGCCAAAGTTTGCTCTGAGAGAGCTGACTTTCACTAAGGCATCGTCAACAGTTTGAAGTGCCGAACGAGCATCCGATTTCGTATCGACAACAAGACCATCAATTCCTAGTTCAGAGGCCGTAGCATCACTTCCCAAGTCATAGCTTATAACGTTCTCTGGTGTCCCAAAGGCGCCCACCTGAAATTCCATTTTACCGCCAGATCCGTCCAATAATTTTTTATCACCAAACACTGTTGTCCTGGCGATACGATCTGCCTCTTGAACCAACTGAGTTGCTTCTAAGTTCAAGAATCCTCGTTCTCGGTCACCAATATGGTCCGAAGCCGCCTGAACACCGAGCTCCCGCAAACGAATTAAGATATTACTAATTTCATTCAATCCACCCTCTGATACCTGTATCGCAGAGCCGGCATTAAAGGCATTGTTCCTAGCTTGTGCGATACCACGAGTCTGACCTCGGATATTTTCAGATATCGCCAAACCTGCCGCATCATCCGATGCATGCACTATACGCGAACCCGATGCTAAAGCAGAGGTTGCATGGTCAGCTCTTTTCTGCTGAACCGATAACACTCGTTGCGCCGAAATGGACGCCATATTGGTCTGAATTCTTAAGCCCATAGATCCTCCTTAGGATAAGTCCAACGTGGTTCCGACCCACCGAAGCACACGCTGGTATTTTGCTAAACTTGTTTTTCTAAAACTTTTTTTAGCTGGAGCGCACCCCTGCCCACTGTCGAGGTGATTGATCTCTTCAGTGGGAGGAGTTCGCCTAAGGAGGGATTGTTCGAGTGACTGCTAGAACAAAGATCCTGAGGGTTAGCTCCAACACGTTACATGTAACTTCTCGGCCTTGGTCTAGAAAACTTTAGGCCTTAGGTCTAGGAGTTCATGGACGCGCCGCATCTTGTGTTTGTAATTATTAAATTATGAGCAGAAAAAAAAATTTAATTGCTTAGGACGAAGGTCCAGGAAAGCCTAGACCTTTTTCTGATTATGTTACGCATTTAGGCGATTAATCTCAACATCGCTTCATTCGTGTTATTTGATTGGGCCAAAACGGCAGCCTGGTATTGCTGAAGAATCTGTCCGCGACGAACGTCACTCATAGCCTGAGCTACATCCGTATCTGACATTCGCGAATGGGCCGCAGTTATGTTTTCGATTCCTACTTGCAAGTTATTAGCGGCACTATCGAGACGGGACTGAATTGCTCCATATTTTGCTCGGGCCGAAGCCACCTTGCTCATAGCACTGTCTAAGTCCTTAAGATTATTACGAGCGTCACTCTTTGATTCTACGGTTCCACCATCAATTCCCAACTCAGAAGCTGACGTGTTGGTATCTGAAGTGTAACGGATGATATTGTCGCTACCACTATGAGTTCCAACTTGAAACTCATAGTTTTTAGAATTTCCATTTAACAATGCCGTCGAGCCGTATGTGGTTGTCTTCGCTATACGATCCAACTCCTCACTCAACTGAGTATATTCATAATTTAAATACTCTCTCTCCTGATCCGAATAGGTGTCACTGGCCGCCTGTACAGCCAACTCCCGCAGTCTTACTAATATATTATTTTGTTCGTTGAGAGCGCCCTCAGCGACCTGAATAAAGCTGGTCGCATTATCGGCATTTGTCAAAGCCGCCTTCTGTCCCCGCACCTGCCCTTGCAGTTGTTCGGCGATAGCAGCACCCGCTGCATCCGCACCTGGTGAACTGAATCGCGTGCCCGAGGCCAAATCCTTCATGGCTCTCTCTGTTGATCGTTGTGTTAAGCCCAAATACCTTTGCGCCATCAATGACGCAGTCACGGGTGTCACACGTAACATAGAAGCAACCTCCCCTTCCGCGAGCGTCTCGCCCCGAGACATTTGGAAGGAAAAAAGCGCCCACAATCTTTCTCTAAGACCTTTGTCTAGCAGTCACAGTTCTATTCGGCTCAGCGCGTTAAAACTTTAGGATCATTTCGAAAATTTTAATCTCACGGTTCAGAATGAGACACACCTTTCAAGCCAGACTTTTCATCAAAGGGCAAAAACACCTGGGGCGAATAAACCACAGTCTTGGCTCCACCAAATCTCGTAAAAAAATCGAAAACATATTCCCGTACCCGACGACGAGCTGCACTCCATTCAGCTGGACCCCGTGTTCTGTAAAAAACACCAAAATAGATATCTGACTGATTCGTAACTGCAAGTCCCGAGATGGCCACTGCGGAATCCACAGTTCCAGTTTTTGCAACAAGACTGTTGGGAATAGTGGAATAACCCGGCGTCAACGTGCTTTCATCCGAACTAGAGACCGCCATAACATCTTTGAGGTCGAGATTTCCATCCAGTTTGAGGTCTTGTTGCAACAATCTTAAGGTGCTGACAATCGCCTTGCAGGATGCACGATTGTATTCTTTCACTTCCCGTCCATTTTTGTCGTAACCGATGACGACCGCGTTTCCAGATCCGTTAACAAAATGAACATCCGCTGGATTTAAATTTTCAAAAATAAATGAAGCAAAAGCCTCAGTTCCCCCTAAGTAATCATAAAGCTTGTCCGCTACATGATTATTCGAAACTCGATTCATTGCTTTGACATAACGAAAAAGCGGCGCCGATTTTAGAGCAAAGCTACGAGTGTTTTCTAAGTCCGGATAAAACTCACTCGCTGATAAAAATCGAACCTCTTTAGCTCTCAAAAATACCTGCTGAGGCAACCCAATTTTTGCATTAACTGCCTCTGCCCAAGTATCGGCATATTCCCTTTCGAGATTCGCCAAATGATTCTCTATCGAAACCTTGATTTCATTCGTTGAAGGGTTTCGAATTTCAACAAAATCAGACAATACTTTCCAACGCATTTTAAAATTTTCATCAAATGTAATCGATCGAATCTCGCGAACTCCAAGACGATTAAGTTCTGAAAACAAAAAATGAGTCAGTTGTCGTCCCCAAAACGGATCTTGGGATCCCTGAATATGAACATCAAATATTTTATCACCGACCATCTTGATATGAACTTTAGTTTCGAACCGAAAGTGAGGACCTAATTTCTTAATCGCCCAATAGGAGGTTACAACCTTTGAAACCGATGCAATTTCAAAAAGCTCATTGACTCTGTAGCCCTGAATAGGTTCGACCGACGAGTCCTGTACATAACAAAGGGCATTCAGACTACTCTCTCCTGCAACCCAAAATACTGGTAAGAGCCAAAGACAGAGTACAATAATTTGAATTCTCAAAAATTGTTTCATTGTTATTCACCACATCAAAGACATTTGGAGTGTTCGGATAGTTTCGATACTCCCTTACTTTTTTAGCTAAGGCCTCGCTCATCTTTTGATATCCAAATTTATTTCTTTTATCGCTGAGACCAATACGACTAAAACTGTTGTCCTTTTCATAGGGTCCATAAAAGCCAGTAAAAAAATCGAATCGATTCTCGCCTATAATCGCTCCCCCTTCATCTCGAACGACGAAATAGCCATTATGCAAGCTGCCACTTGGAAGCTTCAAACCAACGAGTTTAGGAACAAAAATCACACTGCCTGGCACGTGAAAAGTAGGATCTGCTGCGACAGAATAAAATGGATCTAAACATATCGATCGAACGCCATAACCATAAGGGCAACGGATCTCCCTCTTCTCAGAAAATCTACTAGTGCCCTCTATTTTTTTAGTAAAATTAAAGGCCCGTGTTTTTCCGCCCTCAACAACATAACAAGAACCTTGCAAAAGACAGTTATCATATTCGCGCTTACAAAGTTTCGACAAAATCATGTCGTTTTCGTCTTTGATGTCAATTAAGTCTTCGTCATTACAGGTCATTTTATCTAGGTTGATAACAGGTTTGTAGTAGACGGTTGGTGTTATCAGCGGCAATGAGTCTTCGCCACTTTCAGCGCAGCCCAAAGAAATAGTAAGTAAAACTGCAATCCAAAAATTTCTTCTCGTCATTGGGAGTGAATGCTACCACTACGCTACGACGAGTTTATGCCAATTCAAATTAATTTTAGTGAAATTTCAAAGATTAGATCGTCACACAATCTTACGATCTTCAATAATTTTCCCATTTTTGATAATCGACACTTTATTTGCCAGAGACTCAACATCCAATGGATCATGTGTCACCAGTAAAGTTGGAATCTTTTTGCTTTCGATGACTCGCTTTATCAACCCTCGGCTCTCGTGCCTGAGATCTTGATCTAACGCCGCGAAGGGCTCATCCAATAGAAGCATTCTTGGATTTCCGATGAGCGCTCTCGCTATCGCCACTCTCTGCTTTTCTCCGCCGGACAGTACTGCTGCCGAGCGATCCAAAAAACTTTTCATTTGCAAAACATCAACAAGCCCGTTCAAGGTCTTATGAGATTCTTCGGGGAAAATTTTACGTGCTTTGGCCGCAAACAATATATTTTCTTTTGCCGTCATGTGTGGAAACAAATCTAAAGTCTGAAAAACAACTCCCAAGCGACGCAATGGCACCTTTATTTTTGCTAAATCCTGACCGTTAAAATTCCAACTAAAGGCGGGCCCAGCGGACTCAAGCCCAATCAGCAACCGAAAGACCGAAGTTTTACCGGACCCAGAAGGCCCCCAAAGAACAGTAACGCCTTCATCCAATATTTCCCAGGAAGAGATATCAATTTTAAAGTCGCCATAGCTCTTAAATAGATTTTCTACTAAAGACACGCCCTACTCCCGTCATAAAGAAAAAACAAAGAGCTCCGCAAAACACCAAAGCCAAACTCAGAACCGTCGCCAACCCCAACCGGTAACTTGACATCAACGTCTCGATCGTCATCGCCAGGGTCAAATCGCGATGACTTAAAATTCTTGAAGCCGCATAATCGCCGCACGCCCAAACTGCCGCGATGCCAGACAAAAGTGCGGCGCGAGAAGCCACTTGCGGAAGAACAACTTCTTGGAAGATTAACCACGAACTTGCGCCAAATGAATTTGCAATTTCGATTTGCGAGGCAAGAGATTTTAAGATTCCATCCCAACCCATTCGATACAAGGCTCCCAAGAACAATACGTTAAGCGCCAGCGGGATTTTTACAAATGGCCAAAACTCTTCATTCATTCCAAACATCAAAAAGGCAAAACAACATAGAGAGGTGCTCGGCGCAACATACCCCAACATAATCCTTTCGCGCCATCCGCTTGGCGAACAAAAAGCAATCGCCAAAAGACTCGCAAAAGACAAAATCCCCGTCGACAAACCGACAGCAACGCTCCCCAAAAAATTCCAAATCAGCGCCGATTGAATTTCGTAAAATGCACTCACTTGCTTAAAACCATCAATGACCCCCTGAATGTATCCATAAAAACCAAGAAAAGATAAAATCACCAATATAGCAATCCCTGAAGGCATTCTAAGGAATCGAAAATTAACTATTCTATTTGCATTCGTAGCTACGTCTTTTCGAGCAACCATCGTAATTCCAAAGATAAATAGTGACTGAAAACTAGCCAGCAAGACCGCTTCGCTCCAATTGCTCGAAAGGCGAATTTTCTCGTAAATAAGAACTTCTATCGTAGTCCCAGTTCCTCCTCCAACAATGAGAGGAATAGAAAAACCACTAAAACAAACAGCAAAAACAAAAAGACCCAATAAAAGCAAATCGCGTCGCAAAATTGGTAAAAATGCATAACGCAAAAACTGCCATCGTGAACACCCCTCTACCTCGGCAAGTTCAGCCAAAGAACCGATTTTGCTTTCGACCAGAATTGTGATCAAAACAGCTACCAGACCAAAATTAATCGCCGTATGAGCAAGAATAATTCCGATGGTTCCCATCGGAAAAGGGTCCACAACATTTAACAATGCAAGAAGCGTAAAAAGAGGCGGTAGAAAATTTGGCAGTAAACAAATGATCTCAAATATTCTACGGTAACGCCGACGAAAACCATCAGAAAAGGAGAGCAAACCCATTGCAACCCATAGTCCTAGTAACAGTGAAAAAAGGGCTGAAAAAAAAGCTTGAATAAAGGAATTCTTAAATGCCCAAAAAAGCTCCTCGAGGTTTGGCCAAGAATCTATACGAAAACTATAAATTAAAAATAAAAATGGAAATAGCAAATAGAACAACAAGAACGAGCGAACGATGTTTCGAGAAATCAATTCGAATCTCCACGACGAAGATCCGACCACTTTTTCAAAAGCCTTTCGACCTCTTGAGTCGATGGAATCTCGAAATCACCAAGAGTCTTAAATTGAGGGATATCGGCAAAAACTGTTCCTTCTTTGACATTTCTGACAACTGGAAACATGTAACTCTTTTGCATTATTAGCTTCTGACCTTGATCTGAAAGCATCAGATTGATAAATCTTTCTGCCAATTCACAATTTCGACAAGATTCTGGAATTGCAGCGAATTCAAACTGAACTGGATGGCCCTCATTAAACTCTAGGGCAATGTAGTCATTATTTTTTTCTTCTACTCTGTGAAAAACTGGAGATGTCACATATGAAAGTGCCGTTTTTGCCTGTTTTTTCGAAAATAAACCATAAGCAGAAGACCAGGAGGGAGAAAAGCTGTGAGCCTGCTCCATCATCTTTTTAATATACTTAAAACCAGCCTCTTCGCCTTTGGCGCGAATCACCCAAGACAAAAACTGCATTCCAGGGGAACTCGTTCTTGGATCTTGCAATGCAATTTTTCTTTTTAAATTTGGGCTCAGAAGATCATCAAAATTTTCAGGGTTTTTTTCAAACTCTCCTTTGCGTGTTACAAAAGAAATAACCCCCCAATCAA
Source organism: Pseudobdellovibrionaceae bacterium (assembly GCA_016719575.1). Classification (GTDB taxonomy): domain Bacteria; phylum Bdellovibrionota; class Bdellovibrionia; order Bdellovibrionales; family Bdellovibrionaceae; genus JACMRP01. The sequence goes on from JADJYV010000013.1 coordinate 1,052,483, forward strand.
AAGGGACAAAGTAATTATTTTGTAGCGCCGGCTTTACTTCATCATAAACATCCAAGTCTGATATGTTCAACTCACGCCACTTTTGCTCGGCCAAAGCCTTCTGCAAATCAAATTGATCAAGGCCCACAACCAAGTCGGCACCCAGGCTTTCGCCTTCAAGCTTTAGGCGCTGAAGAAGAATACCCGAATCACTTCCCTGAATAAATTGCACTTGGCAATCACAGTCCTTTTCAAAAATCTGCTTGAGCGAAGGCCCAGCCCCCCACTGACCTGTAAACGACGCATAACCAAAAACCCTCAAAACAGGCTTTGCTTCCTGCAGTTTCATGTCATCATTTTTGTTTAACACAGCAACGAATAGACTCAGAAATATAACAGCAATAAAAATCACGAAGTGTTTTACGTTTACCACCATATTCCTCGACGGCGCTTAAAGAAGTAATAGTCGAAACCCAAACAGCGGCCAGCCCCAACCCATGCCATTATCAGATGAATAGTTAAGAATGTCTTAAATAAATCCTCATTCATTGGACCTGAAAAAAAGAGCATATTAAAACACAGTAAAACCGCCAATAAAGCTATCGGCCTCACCACGTATCCGATGATATAAGAGACGGCTATCGCAAATTCAAGGCCCACAATAATAAAGGCAACTGTTTGCCAGTGCGGAATAATTTGACTGCTGACGAATATTTTATACCAGTTTGGGGCGTGACTTGCCGGCAACCACTCTGCAATTTGATCGGCAATACGAGGACGAGTTAAGAAATCTCCGTTAAATTTGTTTAGGGCCTGCTGTAAATAATAATACCCCATAAAAACCCTAAGAAAGGAAATTGGAAGTAAATGCCCAACATATTTAATACTCTCAAAAAACGCTACAAGCATGTGCTCATTAAACCCCGGCAGTTAGACTGGGTCAAATATCAAAGAATTTAAACGCCCTTTTTGGGGCAATGCTCAAAAAGAAAACATCTTTGGCAAGAAGGGTTGCGTGCTTTGCAAACTTGACGGCCATGAAAAATCAATTCGTGTGACAATTGGATCCAATTTTTTTTTGAGATAAGAGTGCAAAGTTTTCTTTCAATAACAACTGGGTCTTTTGCTTGTACCCACCCCAACCGACGGCTTAAACGTGCCACATGAGTGTCAACAACAATGCCAACCGGAATGCCAAAGGCATTACCCAAAACAACATTTGCCGTCTTTCTACCCACTCCTGCTAACTCTATAAGTTGTCCCATCTTTTCTGGAACAATCCCCTTATGTTTTTCAACGAGAGACTGGGCACAGGCTTTAATATTTTTTGCTTTATTTCGATAGAAATTGACTGAACGAAGTACTAATTCCAAATCCTCAATTGAGGCGTTGGACATTCTTTTTGCATCAGGATAGGCTTCGAACAGGTGAGGCGTTACCTGATTTACCCTTTCATCAGTACATTGAGCCGACAAGATGGTGGCAATGAGTAACTCAAAGGGATTGCGGTGAACAAGAGCGCAGTGGGCCTCTGGATAGTATTTTTTTAAAAGTTTTAGGACAACAGTGAGGTTTGCTGGCGTTTTCACAAAAAGCTTGTCTATTCCTTATCGCCAAAATCCCCAATGGCCTCTACAGGGCACCCATCCATAGCTTCTTTGCACGCCGCCTCCTCTTCAGGAGTTTGGGGCTGACGGACAACAAAAGCATGACCATCGTCCTCGTGCATTGCAAAATTTTTAGGAGCTGTTAGAACACAGGCGTCACAAGCAATACAAGTTTGATCAACAAAAATTTTTCCGGGTGCGTTTTCTTTCCACTTTTGTTTAATTTCAGCCATTTAAGCCTCCGAATAGGGCCCCAATATAAAGCATGTCCAGGCAAAGTCAAATAATCAGCCCTGGGCCGAGGTCGCATTTAGGGCCGGGCAAGCCGCCAAACGCTGATGAACTTCTCATTTACCGGTAAACTCAGGGAATACGACCTAGGGGAGGCTCCATGGAAGGACCGCGTTCACCGGCTGAATCTGAATGGCCAAGTGTATTAAAATTTTTAAACCAAAGTCTCCGCTCTAATGCCGATTGGTCGATATCCGCAGAATATCCCACCGCCCTCTCGACAACGAATCTTCACAATATGCGGATTATCACCGACCAAGAACAAGTTATTTCGCACGCTGTATTAAAACCCCTCATAATAAAAAGTCCCCACGTTATTTTTAAAGTCGGCGCCATCGGATCTGTCGTCACCAACGAAATGCACCGAAACCAAGGCCTTAGTACAAAAATTATCGAAGACTGTCTTTCTCAAGCGACCAAACAACAATGTGATATCGCCATATTATGGACAGATCTCTACGACTTTTATCGACGTTTGGGCTTCGAACTCGCCGGTAGCGAGGTGAGCGTCGTTGTTGAAGAAGAGTTTCAAGCCCCAGATCCTACCCTAAAGTTATCTAAAGATCCCAAAGTCGCAGCTCAAGCTATTCACCGACTTTACTCAACCCACACTGTCAACTCAGTGAGAACTGTTGAGGAGACTCGCAAGTTTTTAAGTATTCCTCAAACTCAAATCTATACTGCCTGGGATAGCTCTGGACAACTTGCTGCCTATGCTGTTGAAGGAAAAGGTGTTGATCTTGGCGGCTACATACACGAGTGGGGCGGGTCCGTTTCTGGGCTGCTCACTCTACTCAGCTTCATTCGCCGTGAAAAACAGAAACCCGTTACAATTATCATTCCACTTCACGCCAAAAATCTCATCGAACGATTGCGCGAAAAACCTGTGACCTACAATCAAGGATACTTGGGAATGATCAAAATCCTAAATTTCGACCAGTTGGCAGCAAAAATCAAACGCGCCTTCCGTGCTGAGGGCATTGCCGATATCGTTCTAGAAAAACAAGGCGACAAGTATTTCTTTGGCTGCAATGGCGATCTCGCTGTTTTAGAGGGGGATAGCAATCTTACACATTTGCTTTTTGGTCCAATTGATTTGCCGGCGCTTGAGGTTTTCAAACCAGAAACTGTCGAAAAGCTCACCAAAATTTTACCTCTTAATCTCTGGGTTTGGGGCTGGGACTCAATATGAAAAGGTCTGTCCTAATTCCCTTTATGATCAGTTGTGCGCTGATTGGATCTAGTTGCCTAAAACCACCATCGCAAACTCTTGATCACGGACCGGAGGCCCCAGCTAGCGAAGTCCAACGAGCCATTATCGACGCTTGGGGAAGTGCCGACCCTGCAACGATTGGTGCGCGCGAGTTTGTCTCTCTGGAGCAAGATCAAAAAATTAGCACATTAGAGCCGCGCGTGGTTTACAAAGAATCTACAGAGGTCCGCGAACGCACCGTCAGCGAAAATGAAGTGACCTACACCCTTTTGGTTCGCACGACTTCGATAGATGAAACCGGGAGCTTCAAACCGGAGACGTCTACAGAACAAAAACTGGTGGTGAAAAGCCCAGGCAATTCGCAAAACCTAATGAACATATCAAGGTCACCAGCCTTTCCAGATTCGATTGAGTCTTTGCAGAAGTCTATGGCTGACGGGCGAGGTGGACTTTTTCAGAACAACAACGATAGTGGCGTTAAAGAAAGCTCTCTCGGTTTACAAACAGTCTTGAGCATGTTTGATGCTTGCGTAAAATCTGACGACTGGGATGTCACCTGTCATAATTTAAAAGTACGGCAAGGATGGACCCTTCCGCCCACGGGGGTGTCGAACAGACCAGGTTGCGGAGGAATCCCAAACTGCCAAATAAGCTTTAAAAGGATTTCCTTTGATCTCGTGGTTAACCTGCCAAGCAGCGACAAAAAGAGCACCCACCAAGAAACGGTCGTTTACGATTTTACGATCAGCCAAGATGTCCCTTACCTGTCGCGCTTAACAGATTTTTGCTACCAAGGACTCGTCACTGCTTCGGGCCAAAGAATTCTGGTGAAAATTTGCAATCGAGTTCAAAATTTCTTCAAAGATACTTCCAGCCAAACTCAGCAATAGACACACTAAATTAAAGTGTGGCGCTAGACAATTCCTGGGGTCTCCATTAGAGTTGAATTTCAATCAACCCTAAAGGAGATCCATCCATGAAAAAGATCGCCGTGATACTTTCCGGTTGTGGGAACAAAGATGGTGCTGAACTCACAGAGGCCGTGAGTCTTTTGATTTCGTTGAGCCAAAATGGTGCCCAATATATGTGTTTTGCACCAAATATTGAATTTAATGCTGTCAATTTTTTATCCAACGAGCCTCTCGCGGAAAAACGCAACGTTTTATTTGAAGCTGCGCGCATTGCTCGTGGTCAAATTCAAGATCTTGCCACACTGAACCCTTCTCAATATGACGGCCTAGCGTTTGTCGGCGGTTATGGTGTCGCAAAAAATCTCTGTAATTGGGCCGAAGCTGGAGCTCAATGTAAAGTTCTTCCTGACATAGAAAATACCATCAAAACATTTTATCAAGCCAGCAAACCCATCGCGGCAGTTTGCATAGCCCCTGTCTTGCTCGCTAAAGTATTAGGGCCAAAAAAAGTAACTGTCACCGTCGGAAATGACAAAGAAACGATACTAGAGGTTTTAAAAACTGGCGCTCAACATGAGATTTGTCCCGTCGATGACTATGTCACCGATCGTGAGTCAAAAGTTATCACAACACCCGCATATATGTATGGGAGCGCGAAACCTCATGAAGTTTTCAAAGGAATTTCCGGACTTGCAAAAGAACTAGTGGAGATGGCATGAAAAAATCGGTCGCAATAATTTTTGGTGGAAAGTCCTCCGAACACGAGGTCTCAATTCGTTCAGCAAAAAATGTCGCACATGCTGTCGATAAAAATAAATATGACTTGCTCTTAATCGGCATAAGCAAACAAGGATCCTGGTATCGATTTGATACCTTTGAAATATTTGATCAAGCCACACAAATCAACGACAATAGTCTTCCAACTGAAGCGGAGCCTATTGCCTTAATATCAGAAGCCGGAAGGCCATTTTTCTTCTCGCTAAGAGGTCATACTAAATCCCAGGTTGACTGCGCTTTTCCAGTCCTTCATGGCACTTTTGGAGAGGATGGCACTGTTCAAGGTCTTTTTAAGATGATGAATTTACCCTTCGTCGGCTGCGGAGTTTGGAGCTCGGCTGCCGGCATGGACAAAGAAGTTATGAAGAGACTCCTTGCCTTCGATAATATACAAAATGCCAAATACACGCTTATCACTCCTCAAAATAGAGTTTCGTATAGCGACCTTGTCAAAAATCTTGGAACGCCATTTTTTATCAAACCCGCCAATGCGGGATCTTCAGTTGGGGTACATAAAATAAAAACTGAAGATGATTTTGAAAAAGGCCTAAACGACGCCTTTAAATACGACTCAAAGGTCCTTGCCGAAGAGTTTATTCAAGGTCGCGAGATTGAGTGCTCTGTTATGGGGCCCAATGCTTCGCCGACAGCTTCACTTCCAGGAGAGGTTATTGCTCATCATGAGTTTTATTCCTATGAAGCAAAATACCTCGACGAAAATGGAGCCGGCTTTGTGATACCTGCTAAATTAACTCCAAAAGAAATAGAAAAGGTACAGGGCTTAGCGTTAAAAACTTATAAAGTCATGGGCTGTGAGGGGCTTGCGCGCGTTGATTTTTTTCTGAAACAAAATGGCGACCTCTACGTGAATGAGATCAATACTCTGCCTGGTTTTACAAAAATTTCTATGTATCCAAAAATGTGGGAGTCCTCGGGCCTCTCCTACACCCATCTTGTGACAAAGCTTATTGAGTTTGGTTTTGAGAAACACGCCGAGGAGCAAAAACTAATGTTTACCTATTTGGACGAGCTCTAATAACATTCCATAAGTGAAACTCCAAACTGTTGACAAAGCTTTTCGGCCTCACCGCTAGCGCCCGTATTTCCGTTCACTCCCGCAGGCCCTTCAGCCCCTTGTTGTCCAGGTGACGTGTAAGGAGCTGCGCCACTGCCTTGAGCTAAATGATCGGTTCCTGGATCTCCGCCAAAACCTCCTGGCCCACCTTTGCCTCCAAGTCCATAAGAGCCCCCAATACCGGGTCTTTTTTGTGCGACTAATTCAAACTCACTTTTTTCTATAATTCTTATCGATGCAAAACCTGAATTGCCACCTCTCGCTCCATTGCCTCCAGGAAATCCAGGAAGACCTGGACCTCCTCGGCCTCCATCTTTAGCTGGACGTTCTAATCTATGTCCGCCGGTATCAAAGGACCCAGAGTACATGGCGGGAGCTCCCGAATAACCTTTGGCACCGCGCAAACTTTCGTCAGGATCTTTGCCATCAAGACCGTTCCCGCCGTCTTCACCTCTCAGCTCTAGAAAAAGTTTTCCGGTGGCTCGTCCGACAACGAGCTCAATCTTACCACCGCCGCGACCATCCCTGCCTTTTTCTGCCTTTTGTCCTTCAGAAAAAGTTTGTATCGTTCCTTGATCTGATAACAACTCACCTATTTCTAAGCGAACGTCTTGACCGCCAGTTGTAATAAAGCCACCCCGCCCAAGAATAAGTCGATCGTATTTCAAAACCGACATTCGATTTCTTTCTTTTGGAATGGGTAACTTGAATTCGTTTTCAACGATCAATTCTTTACCTTCCAATTGGGCCACATCCGAGTTCTTGTCCCGCACTTCTAAAGCGCATGCTGTGACAACAAACATAGTAATTACTAATAATAGATTCGTCATAATTCCTCCTGCCACCCCCTACGATCAAAAGACATGCCTTTCTTGAATCCTATGTCGTCGTTAGGGTGTCCGAAAATCGGAGCTTTTGAACGAATTCAGACTTTGGCCTGTGAACAGATCTTGCAGTGACCTCAAATGTAAGAAGGAGTCACACTTGGAAAATTCGGCAGCGACACAAAAAAATACAAATTACTTTGAAAAAACAGATTCTGAAAAACAACGTGAATTTATCAATGCTCAAAGTAAATGTGTTCTCTGCGGTACAATTCTAGAGCTGACCCACGCTGTTGATCGAATCATTGGGAATATTCGAGAAGAAGCTCATTGTCCCTCTTGTGAAGTACGAACTCGTGCCCGATTTCACCCATTAAATTAACGACAATTATCTGACACAAGCGTTGCCAAAGTTTTGTTAGTTTTCAATGTCCGCCAAGAATTTGACGTCAAGGCTGAATTAAACTCAACTGCTTCATAATCTCAGCCTGAATACTTGACATCTCTTCCGGCGAACGGCGTTTTGCTCTTCTAAAATCAAGATCGGGGATCGACCAAGCCGGAATTAAGTGCAAGTGGTAATGAGGAACCTCAAAACCCGCCACAATTTGCCCAATTCGCGGACTCCCTGTTGCAAGTAACAAGGCCTTGCCTATCTTCTGAGAAATGCCGTGCAAGTGGGCATAGGTATCGGATGGAACCTCAGTCCAGTGGTTGATTTCTTCCTTACAAATAACTAGTGTGTGTCCAAGATTCACCTGGTCCATCGCTAAAAAAGAAAGAATCTTCTCATCTTCATAAATTTTATAACTTGGCAGCTCGCCACGAATTATTTTTGTAAATACTGAGGGCACTTTTCAATCTCCTGCTAGAGCCGTCATTATCACAGTGTGGGCTTAAATTTCGCAAGAATTTCCTCGTTTTGACCGTAAATATCAGAAGTAAAGCGCAGCACATTATCACTCGTCAATTGAGACGTCAGAGAAATCACGAAAACAGGCATCGGCCTTGCGAGCGCAACCTCCGTATCTTTCGACATAATCTGACCAGGCTTGGCAACGGTCTCGTCAATCAAACTTCGACTCCACTTTGTGCTGCGCAAAAGATGTTCAGCAATAGCAAGGGGATTTTCAAGACGAATACACCCAGAACTCAAGAGACGCATTGGTTGAGAAAACAAATTTCTCTGGTTCGTGTCATGGAGATAGATTGAATAGGGATTCGTTAAATCGAACTTAACGACCCCCAATGCATTCCAATAGTTTGGTTTTTGCCGAATGTATATTTTATGGTCCGTCTCCGCATCAATATACGACCAATCAATTGATTCAGGATCTAAGCGTCTCGTGAAATTGGAATTCCATATTTCATAATTACGTTGTTCGAAATAGTGCCGCAATTGATAGCGCGGCAGGGCCCGAATCTCTTGAAGCTTGTCTTCGATAAAAATCGTGGGCGGCACAACCCAAAAGGGATTAAAAATTATTCGGACTATTTCATCTTTCATCGTTGGTGTTTTTCTCTCAAAACGACCATTGATGGCTCTTGTCGCAATAACAACATTTTGCCCCTCAGACCTGTCGACCATTATAAAATAAGAGAATGCGGTGTTAACTATAATAAACCTGTCAGAGAAATTCTGAGGAAACCATCTTACTTTTTCCATATCGGCTTGCAGCTGGTGTACACGACGAAGACAAGAAACATTCAAAAAATCCCATACGGCGCCTTGCGGATGCATTGTTGCGTCCGGAGTTATCCGCAAATTCCACTCGATATCATTTACGGCCGTTACAAACGCCTCATCAACAAGATCGTCTGTTGATGCCATTCGATAACCCAAAAAGAAAATCTCCTTTTAATATCCAAAACCGCAGGATCCCTGACTCCAATGCGAAGTACATTTTTAAAGCGGCTTAAAGAAACCCAGGTGTTGTCTTTGCAGGCGGGATAAAGACGAATCATTGCTACTCTCAATGCCAGGTAAAGCGGATTTTGCGGCGCTAGGCTCTCTAAAACTAAATCTGCCTGCTGCCCGTTTGCTGCGATCAAAGCCATCAATTGTTTTGGGCTAATAAAGGCTTTCGAGGCAATTTTTATGTCCGACGACAACGTTTCTGGATCAATGCTCCCAATAGAAATATCACTCAGAAGCTGCACAAAATACTTATTAGCTTCAAATTTTAATTCTTTTGATTGTGGATGGGATTTATAAAGGATCTCCATAGATTCGGTCCAATAGGATTTGGGATTAAGTCCATGATGCCAAGAATTTAATGTCGTACTGCGAATATTTTCGATGGAAATAACGTCTACAGCCGTGATGTACTCAAGCCTCCCTTGAACATCAAACCGTACGGCCTGAACTTGGCTGCTGGAAAAAACACAAAGCGACCAGGCGATCCCGAAAGATTTAATCCTATTGACGCTCATAAAGTCTCCTTATTTGGATATACTGAACGTATTTTGAAAAAATAATTCGAAGGTCCGTAAGAAAAAGTATGGAAGTTTTGGGGACCTCAACATAAAGGCCACTTATTTCAGATAAAAAATGAAAAACCCCCAACCACGAAGAGTTGGGGGTAAAAATAAAAAACAGCGTCTACAATTTTTCTAACGCTGAGCTGTCGGGACCCACTTAAGTCCCTCTTTGCCGAGCCACTTTCCTCGAGGGCGATAGATACGGTTATTTGCGTATTGTTCACAGGCATGAGCACACCATCCAGATATTCGGGAAGCTGCAAAAATGGGAGTAAATAAGTCAGTCGCTATTCCCATAGAAAAGTAAACTGTTGCAGAATAGAAATCCACATTAGGCATCAATCCTTTTTCTTTGTACATGGTATCATCGATCAAGGTAGACATCTCATACATATGATGAATTCCCGCAGCTCGGGTCAACTTCTCAGACATGCCTCGAAGGATGCGCGCACGAGGATCCCCATTTTTATAAACGCGATGACCGATTCCCATCACTTTTTCTTTTGCCTGAAGAGCATCTTTCACAAACTGTTGGGCTTTTTCCATGTTTCCGATTTTTTGCAACATGAGAATGACCTGTTCATTTGCTCCACCATGCAAAGGGCCTTTCAGGGCCCCAATCGCCGATACAATCGCAGAATGAAGATCTGAAAGAGAAGAGGCCGTCACGCGAGTCGCAAAGGCAGAACAATTTAATTCGTGATCGGCATGAAGAATAAGACAAGTATCCATGACTCGCACATGTTCAGAGCTCGGTTCACTGCCGCCTCCCAACATATACATCATATTCCAGGCAATGGACTTATCGGCTTTAGGAGTCACAGGCTCCTTGCCCTTTCGAATGGCATCGAAGGCACACAAAAGCGAACCCATTTTTGCCGTCAAACGGACCGATTTACGTTTATTCGCCTCAACAGAATTATCATTGGCATCCGCATCCCAATGGGCCATCAAAGAAACGGCAGTTCTTAACCATCCCATAGGATGAACATTTGTCGGGATGCCTTTCAAAACTTTTATGAGATCAGAACTCAAAATCATTTCTTTTCTTAACTCTGCACTAAACGCCGCAAGTTCTTGAGTATTTGGTAACTTGTCGTTCCATAACAAATAAGTCACTTCCTCAAAGGTTGAATTGGCAGCCAAATCATCGATTGTGTATCCACGAAAATTAAGTGAGTCACCGACAATAAAAGAAATCTTCGTTGTGCAAGCGACAATTCCCTCTAAACCTTTATCAAGCGCGCCTTCATAGATAGTCACGTCTGCCATTTTCGGATCCTTTCTGACACTAACAGGTGAAATATTTCACACTTATCAGGAGTTTAATTTTTAGCTAACTTAATTACTTTATCTTTAACTTCCATAACAATCACGATCTGATCACGTAAAGGGCTAGTCCTACCCGTAAACCTTTCACTTTGGTGAAGGATCTCATTGCGCAACTCGTGAACCCCTTGTCTCGGCGCTAAACGAATGGCATTGCGCAATCCTTCTCCGCTCCACGTCTGACCATCCGAATTCTGAGCTGAAACTAAACCTTCGGTAGCTATAATGATGCGGTCTCGAGAATTCAACTGAATCTTCATGCTTAAAGGCTTCGTGTTAAACTCCTTTGAGAGACTTGGCCCACAGGCCTCTAAACTTTGTAGACCACTATCCCCATAAACCTGCAAATAGGCCTCGACTCGTCCAACGCTGCTGTAGGAAAGCTCATAAGTTCGACGATCGATGACTCCATAGAACAAACTCGCTTTATCAGCATTTGTAATATTGGGAACCAATTCTTTTGCTAAAAGCTCTAACATTTTGTCTGGCTCGAGCCCTTTTCTAGCCTCCATCTGAGAAGAAATTTTGATCAAAACCGATAAAAAAAGAGACGACATGGTGTATCCAGATGAACTCGCAACCACAATCCCAAATTTTAATTTATCTTCATGTTCAAAAATATCGAAGTAATCACCACCAAAGCGATCCCCAGGCAAATACTTTGAACTGACATCAAACCCACTAATATTTCGAAGCTCAGTCGGGGAAAGCATTTTTTGAATCAAACTAGCAAAGCGAATTTCTTCAGTCACTTGAGCGATCAATTTTTCTAATGAAGCATTGGCTTTGCCGAGCTCGTGCCGGTGCCGAGCAAGCTCTTTTTCAGTAGCAGCAAGGTCCGACTCTAGCTCCTGGATTCGCAGTTTGAGAGATTCTGTTTCTTTAGCCATCGGCTTCCTATTTTATGTTGCGAACCTTGTCTTGGCCAAGCATTCAAATGGCAGACAAGTCCCACTAGCAATTTTCGCGACCTTGGTCTGATATACTAGAAATCCAATGAGTAAGGTTTAAAATTTCACCGTCGTGATTTTGTAGAATCCCCCTAGGAATCTTTTCTCTTTCGGTTGTGCTGAGATTATTTTTCTGATCCAACAGCTGGGTCAATCGCTTCTTCAACTTCTCCTGAATATAATCAAACAGCCCGCGAGAAAGTAAATCCTGCCGAATCCACTGAGGTGAGAAATACGGACCAGCCCCTATCTCATCCATCTTCTTCTGAGCTGCGAAATGTCCCCAGGCCATTGTGGTCAGAGTCTGACAAACTATAAGCGCAAAAAACAGAATCATAAATTGTATGTTCTTATTTACGATATCATTTGATCCAAAGCCGTAGCCCCAAGCAAACACCCCTCTTATCTCCCCACAAACGACGAATCCAACCACCAGTCCAAACACACTAGCCAGTGTGTAGTCTTTGGCAATTTTCCTTGCGACATTGTCAAGCCTGCGTGAACGCCATCTCAAAACAAAAAGATGAGCTAAAAGCTCTCCTATCACAAAGGCCACCGCTCCATTTAAAGAGAGGGATCCCGACGAAAGAAGCAAGATGCAAAAAAACACCGACCAAGACTCGACGCCTATGAGCAAAGTCATTACGAACGAAGTCACCAACCAAATAAACTGAGAAGTAAAACGTCCGTCAGCAAGTAGAAAATGAATTTCACCTTCTGCTAAGGTTGATAGCAAAATCGACTGGTCGCGGAGTGCCAGCTGGGCACCAAGAAACACGAGTCCGAGACCAAAAAACATTTTAAATAATAATTTTCCAGCCCCGAACCAAAAATATATTAAATAGAAAACAACCGCAAATCCTATCAGAGTAGACCAGTGAATCAACCAAATACCAAGTCCCATAAGAAGGATCGACCACACCGCCACCGAACTCAAACATAAAAGCAAAATTGAATAACGTTTAGAAAAAGTCCTCGTATTCAATAGTGCCATCGCATTGTATTGAGTTCTAACCAGCCCACCACAACTGAGAGCGTACATCTTAGTAAGAAGAAGAATTTTAAATAATGAATTTTCGTTTTCAGAAAGGCCCAAAAATCTCTTCTGCAGAAACGCCCCGGCATCACTCAGGGCTCCTTGAAATAAGCCCAAACCGAACAACAAAAGACCAAGACATGCTAACCACATTAGAATCATTGCGACCTCATATAAATATCGTAACGAACTACTTTGCCTTCGAAAGAATGACGAACTCCCGGCAACAAAGCCTCGGCCCCAGTCGGTCGCTTGACTACAACCCGTTTAACGGACCACTTGAGAGCCTCGTTTAGAACTTGAGCCGCATCTTCATCATTTCCCACAAGGTCCCGAAAAAGTACCATCTCTTGCTTTGGCAATGCAGATTTTTTTTTATGAGGGTACATAGGATCGAAATATATAGCATCAAAATCTGATGAATTTTGACTAGATGATAAGAATTCAAATGCATCCGCGTTTACAAGACTTAACCTGGCTTGTATATCCGGAGCTTTTGTTAAGGCTTCGCGAAGGAGCGCATAGACCAACTTAGCTCTTTCAAGGGCAACAACCTCAAATCCCAGGTTGGTCATAAAGACAGCATCAATACCCAAGCCCGCAGAAAGATCAAGAACCTTACGCACCCCTTTAGAAAATCCTAAGGCTTTGGCAAGGAGTTCGTTTTTTCCGCGCAGGCCCTTTCGTTGGTAGTTCAGATGATCATTAACAAAATCTATCCTCAACACCCGATCAATTTTATCTTCTAAATGAAGACCCTGCTCTGTTAAGTAAACTTTATATGAAAAATTACCAACGTTAAGAGGATTCAACGGCGCCTGTAAAAAAAGACTCAAATCGAAAGCTTTTTTCTGAAGGACAGCAGTCTCACAAATTAAGCAGACTAAATTCCCCATGCTTGCCACTGTGCCCAATACCAAATGTTTTCCGCTGCCCAGAGAAAAAGTGTGATCAGGACTAAATTGTAGCCCAAGCGTCGAGATCGAAGAAGGTCAGATCCAATCGAACTTCGAAGATTGTTGAGGCTTATAAAAAAAGGCAACGTACAAAAGCTTAAAACCGTACAAACAAACCAAGTCCAAAAGACTCCGGAATAGCGAAGGTGGTATGTAACAAACATAGCCATAAAAATGAGCCACCAAACTTTGAGTAAGACTTTTGTTTTATCAAAGCCCAACCACGTCACCGTATTTTGGTAGCCCGCCTGAGAGTTTATCATTATATACTCAAAGTTTTTAAGATGCTGCAGAAACACAACAAGCCAGCCCCAGATAATTCCTAAATAAAGACTTTCAATATCCCAAAATCCCGAAATTGAAATTTGGTAACCTGTTGTCAGCAAGGGTCCCAGAAGTAAAAAAACAAAAAACTCACCGCCCTTGTGATACTTAAACGAGCCCTTTTTTAGAAACTGTGCCCAAATTCCCACCATTGTTGTGAGTAAAACAACACCTATAACCATCGGAAAGGCAAAGATCACGAGTCCAGCAAGAAAAAATGCCAAAACAACAAAAAAGTGAGCAAAGCTCCGGACCTCAGAAGCGGTCATCCAGCCTTTTTGAATCACTCGGCTTCCCGCCTGTCGATTGATTCTATCAAGGCCCTTCATATGATCTGTGTAGTCATTTCGAAGATTCACAGCAATATAAGCCGAAAGTATTCCGAAAGTGCTCACTAAAACTACCATTGGATCTTCGATTGTTCCGTCTGCATTATTTTTTACAAGAATTAAATAGACCGGAAATAAAATAAGAATAAAAGCGCGCACTTTAAGAAGGTGAGATATTAAAATTGCAAACGAGGGTCTCTTTATTTCTGGTACGGGTACGATTTCGAAAGTAACTGTTTCCAGCGAAGAATTTGCATTCAGTGTTTGAATAGGCAAAGCTCGGTGAGTTTTTGAGAAGCTTCCCAAAAGATACGACTCAAATTCGGGCGATCCCTTTGACAGGGTCTTAACTTCAGTCACTCGTTTTTTTTCTCCAGTAGAGAAGGTCCGTAAGTGGATTCAAATAGGTTATGAGTTTTTCTTCACTCGGAATAAGATATTTTTTTAATCTCTCTGAATGATGAAAATAAAGACCAATGAGTTTTTCATTGGCCATGTCAAAATCTTTCACCTTCTGTTCAAAAACCTCTCGGCCCCCAATGCCATTATAAAAGGCGTCGAGATCTTTTGAGCGAATCACATGATTGATCTGCTGACGATCGAGTCCCTCGCAAGCAAAGGCTCCAAAAGAATTTAAATAACCAGACTTTAAATCTCCTAAGATCGCTTTACTCTCATAGTTACGAATATTGTAATCCAAAAGATCATCACTTCGCTGAAAAAGCTGGCCAAGAAGCGTTCCCATTTCTTCTAAAATACCGTGAAGATCCTTATCATACCTCTCAAGAGCAATAAAAGGTGCACGCAAACACCATTTAAAAAGGGACGCCGTTTTCAAGTTGTGAATGCGATCCAACTGTTCTAAGGATACAAAGAAATCTCCAACAACAGAGTCCTGCAACCACTCTCCCTCGAGTAGATCTGAAATGACCTCCGAAGTGTATTGGACTAATTTAATATTTCCGTGGCTTGATAGGTTTACCATCACTCGAGCCAAAAGATAGTCACCTGCTAACACCGCATACTCTGGTGTGTATTTAAGCCAGGCGGTCGTTTTTCCACGACGCAAATGGGAACGGTCCACCAGATCATCATGCAGCAAAGAGGCATTGTGAATAAACTCAATAGTTTGAGCTAAAAGGTGCTCACACTTTGGTGGCAGCGATAGGGCATCGCTCATCATCCAAATCAATTTTGCGCGGAAGCCTTTGCCCCCGTTAAACAAATCCTCATAGAGGGAGGTCAACTTTGGCAAATAGGCCGGGAAATCCTTGGAATCGTAGACTTTAAGATCTATGACATTGCGCTGCAAATTAGTCTCCTGAGGGGGCGTTTAAAACGCCGTAAGATTTCAAATTAATGTGCTTGCTGTCAAGGAGTCCTTCATCTTACAAGTTAAAAATGAGCTTAAAATTTCAAACCGAAATGCGCCTTAAGTTCCGCGATGCGGATCCTGCCCAAATCATGTACTTTGCTAATATTTTTAGCCTTGCCCACGATGCTTTTGAAGAGTTTATCGTTAAGGCGGGTTATAAATACGAAGAATGGTTCACCAAGGACCTTCACATGGTCCCAATACGCCATGCCGAGGCAGACTACAAGGCTCCACTCGTGCCTGGTGGACTTTATACTGTTGTTGTTCAGGTTGAAAATCTAGGAACCACTTCTTTCAAGATGAAATACACCTTTGAAAGCAAGGCCGGGATTCATGCAACGGTGAAAATGGTACATGCCGTATTAGACCCCCACACCCAACAAAAGATACCTTTGCCGCATATTATGAGACAAAGACTATCTGCATACCTTGGAGTCGCCCATGGAAGTTAAACAAAAAGAGTGGTGGCAGGACGGTGTCCGTTTTCAATGTCAAGGATCAGGAAAATGCTGCACCTCTCATGGCGAGTTTGGTTTTGTCTTTATGACTCCCGAAGACCGCAAACGCATGGCCAAAGCACTAAAGATGAGAACGAGCGACTTCACTAAAAAGTACTGCCAAAAAACAGGGGGGATCTACCATCTCATAGAAACCGTAGGAAAACCCGACTGTATGTTTCTTAATGGGAAAAGCTGCACTGTCTACGAAGGCAGACCTACCCAATGCCGAACCTGGCCATTTTGGCCCGAGGTCATGAATGCCAAGTCCTGGAAAAAAGACGTCGTCGAATTTTGTCCCGGTATAGGTAAAGGCAAAATCATCTCTGGCAATGAAATCGAAAAAATTCTCAGTGAGCAAAAAAACAGCGAAAAAGGATTTGGCAAATGAGTGACTCTCAAAAGTGGCTAATTTTGGTGCTCCTCGCTGCCTTCGGTTCCTTACTTTATCTGCTGCAGCCAATTTTAACACCTTTTTTGGCGGGATTTCTGCTTGCCTATCTCGCAAGCCCTATCGTTAACCGCCTAGTTTCCTGGAAAGTCCCTCGCATTGGCTCCGTCTTCATTGTTTTTATTGCCTTTTCCCTATTTTTTTTAATTATCATTGGCGGGTTGATCCCAGGAGTTAAAAGCCAAATTGTTTATCTTAACACAAAGATGCCTGATTTTATCCGTTGGATAAACAGCCAAGCTATACCTTGGATTGAAGAAACCACTAATGTAAGCCTCACCCATATCGACATTAGTATGATTACTGATTTTATTGGCAACTCCTGGCAAGAGGCCGGATCCTTCGTTGGTCAGGTTCTCTCTCGCATCGCAACCTCGGGAATGTCCATCATAGGTTTCTTAGGCAGCATGGCTCTTGTTCCCATCGTCACTTTTTATTTGATGGTTGATTGGACCAAGATATCGGTAGAGATAGAAAAACTACTCCCTCGCCACATTCAACCTCAAGTCACAAGCTTAGTAAAAGAATGTGATGATGTTTTAAGTTCCTTCTTTCGCGGACAGTTTTTAGTAATGATTAGCCTGACTATCCTGTACACGCTTGGGCTTAAAATTGTCGGTTTGGAGATTGCCGTTATTGTTGGCTTGATTGCTGGACTCGGCAGCATTATCCCCTACTTCGGCTTCACTCTTGGCATCGTCATTGCCACAATCGCTGCTATCTTTCAGTATCAAGAATTTTTACCCATCGTGTGGGTATGGACAGTCTTTGGTGTAGGGCAAATAATAGAAGGATGGGTGCTCGTTCCTTATCTTGTTGGAAGCAAAGTTGGCCTTCACCCCGTCGTCGTTATTTTTTCAATTTTAGCCGGAGGACAACTCTTCGGATTTTTTGGAATGCTCATCGCGATCCCCGCTGCTGCAGTCATCGTTGTGCTCTTGCGACATGTACGTAGAAAATACCTTGCAAGTGATCTGTACTCCTCAGAGGCCAGCAAGCAATAAGCCTCTGATCTTAAAGTCTCTTAAGCAAGTCTTTCAATATTCGCTCACGATCTTCTTCTGGATGAACTGTTGATACTTCCATTCGTTGCACGGAAGTATCAACTGGAATATAGCTCACCGCCACAGCATCCTTAATGCAGACATCGAGGCAACCAGAGTTAATCACGCGAATTCTCTTTCCATAACCACGATCTTTTAATTCACTCTTGAGATATTTTTTTAAGTTATCGCTCGCATTGCCGGACTCTTTTAATTTTAAACCATCAAGACTTTTTCCGCACTTTTCGCAGATTAAAAAGATCCCATCTTGCCAAGGAGTTTTTTGATTTTCAATAGACATACAATTCCTTTTTCAGCTTTTCCCAAAGGATTTTACCAAGGTCCGACCGGGGAACCTCTCGAATATATCGAATCTCTCGTATTCTTTCAAAGGGCAAGACCTCTTTGTCGTAGATTTCTCTTATTTGCGAACTCAGACTATTGTCATCTGAAAGCGTAGTAACCAAATGAATTTCAGTACCGAGTCTTTCGGACGGAGCATCTACTAAATAAAAATGCGAAGGTGTCGATGAGTCTACAACGGAAACAGCACGAGCAAAAATATTGCGAAGCCGTCCCATAGAACTTG
Organism: Pseudobdellovibrionaceae bacterium; assembly: GCA_016719575.1. Taxonomy (GTDB): domain Bacteria; phylum Bdellovibrionota; class Bdellovibrionia; order Bdellovibrionales; family Bdellovibrionaceae; genus JACMRP01. The sequence continues at coordinate 1,070,520 of JADJYV010000013.1, forward strand.
CTTCACCGCCAATCTTAATAAAATCCCCAATGCGCCCAATGATCCGAATATAGGCCCCCTGCAACTCCGCCACATCTTCGGTGGTAAACCAAGAATCAACCTTTGGGTCCCAATCACGAAAACTCCCATCCTTCTGCCGTTGCACATAAAGACTCAATAAAGAGTTTCCTTTTACCTGCAAAAGACCTTCGCTATTTTTGTGCCATTCAATATGGGTAAGCTTTTTGGCAAGCGGCAACTGCTCATCACACAAGCTCTCGAGTGTCGCTGTTGCGATTTGCGAACACGTCTCTGTCATCCCATAACTCGGAAGCAAAGGCCAACCTAGTTTTTTAGCCTGAAAATACAGATTTTCGGACAAAGCGCCTCCTCCCACAATAACAGCGCGCAAATATTTGGGTGCCTTCAGCTGAGCCTTTACGCAATCAAGAACTTGAGTTGGCACCATCGAGGCAAGCGTCACTCTCTGCTCATTCATTAAATTAAATACTCGCTGGGGATCCCACTTTTCGGTGTTTCGGACAACGTGGCTCCTTGAAAGCGTTGAGCGTGCCTGAATGCCGAGACCACCAACGTGAAATTGGGGCAAAGCCTGCAGCCACTTATCAGTCGCAGTTACCTGCAAATGTTTATTGACGGAAATAGCCGAATTTAAAAACGCAGCCTTTGAAAGCGCTACGAGTTTAATTTGAGAGTTAGACTCAGCTGTTGATCCCGAAGTAGCAAGCCATATATGACCTTGTAGGTTTCTTATCTTAGAAGTCTCTCGAGCGATTTCCACCAAAGACTCAAGATCTTCAAATAGAAAACGCGGATTTAATAAGATGTAGTTTTCATTGCTTTCCCAATTTATCTCTTCAGGATTTAGCGTGTCTTGAGTTGATTCCATGGCTCCCTCAAGAAAAGAAGACTGAAGCCGACTCCCCTTGCGTCCGCTCTTTTTAAGTAGGGTCCCGCCTGAACCACCATTGCCGAATACGAATCCATTTGAAATAAAGGCATTGTCAAACAACCAGCATCCAAGACTCTCTGTGGATTTCCCTTTTTTAATTCACACGCCACCGCGAGAGCATGCATCACCCCCACAGGGTGATCCATGTAGCTCGTCACCGTGATCTTGAGGTCATGCATCACGCAGGCCTGAAGGGTTGAGCTCACATCCATCTTAGCAGGTTTTAAAATCACAACATCAAAAGGTTTTGTCTTTAATTTATTAAGATCAACCTTTTGAAACTCATTATCTATGGCGAGTGGCGCGAACTTCTTGGCCTCGAGCCATAACTGCTCGTCAAAAGGGAAGGGATCTTCAACGTACTGAACCCGAGTCAACGCCACCTTATTGAGGTTTTTCATAAACCGCTCATAGGTCTGCCACGTTCCAAGAGCATTGAAATCCAAACGCAACTTAAAGGCGCCATCCAAGCCCAAACCCGACACAAATTCCGCTTCTTTTTGCAGATCTCGGCCGAGTTTAATTTTAATTGTCTCGAACCCCTCTTTTTTTAGATAGTTGAGAATATCAGGTTTTTCAACTCGGACATCTGTGATCAAATAATTATTCTTAACAGTGGGAAGTCCATCAAAAAGGCTTTTGTTTTGTTGCCTCGCCTGTGCATCTCGCCTTGCCATCCAAATACTCTGTTCCAGCATTTGCGAAATCTGCCCGGTTCTCATATCAGCAAGTTGTTGCTCCCAAGTTTGATCACCCAGTTCGGACCAGGGATGAAGATCTGAATACCCTGTCAAGCCGTCGAGCCACTCAATTTTGAGCAAGACTCCTTTGCGCTCCGACATATTAGAAATGGTCGCTAAATTCTGCGTTGGTTTTAGTGTATAAGGACTATAACTTATTTTCATTTGACCAAAAATCCTAAGCTCAGGAGCAACCCGAAAAGCAAATGCAATAACGCACTTTGCCCCAGAAATTTATTATAGGAAGAACTCGCATCAACCTTAAAAATATTCTTGATCACAATCAAGGCGAATGGCAAGGCCAAGAAAGAAATGAGGCAGGCTCCCACATACCCCATACTCCACCAATAGTAATTCATCACAAAAGGCGCCAAACTTAAAAAAGCAATTTCATACCGCGCGAAGGGCTTTCCGAAGCGAACGACGAGCGTTTTTTTATTTACGACGCGATCACCGTCTACATCCCTTAGGTTGTTAACAGCAATAAGAACGGTCGCATGAAATCCGACCTGCAAACCCACCCAAAATGCCTGAAAAGACCAGGTTTGCGTGTGTAGGTAAAAAACCCCCATGACCGCAACCAAACCAAAAAACACGATAACAAAAAAATCTCCCAGTCCCAAATAAGCTAGGGGAAAAGGGCCTGCCGTGTACGCATAGCCCATCATGATGGAAACAAGACCAATCAACACGATCGGTCCTCCACCTTTTAAAACCAGCGGAACACCACAAAGAATCGCCAAAAAAAAGCAGAGTGCAGCACCAATCATCACCTGTCGAAAGGAAAAAAGCCCCGACTGAGTAACCCTCTGAGGACCAAGTCGTCTTTCCGTGTCCGCACCTTTTTTAAAATCGACGGCGTCATTTACAAGATTGGTCCCAATTTGAATAAAAAGGCTGGCAAGAAGCGAATAGAATACAACCTCTAGGTCAATCTGAAGCCGCATCGCCTTGACCAGGGCTGTGCCTACAATGATGGGCACCAAACACGCCGTAAGTGTCTTTGGGCGGAATGCCATGAGCCAATTTTTGATACTTTGCATTAGAGCCTCAGATGTTGATATTATTAGTATCAGAATTTATTTTCTCTGACCAAGGAGATTTCTCGATGGCAACGACGATTTTAGCCTTTATTGCTGGATTTATTTTTGCAGCAATAGGCGGCTGGATTTTATACCGCATGAAATTACAGAGCTTTGAATTGCAATCGACTTTTCTTCAGCAAAATCTCGATCAAATGAAGCAACAGCAAACCGAGTTACAACAACAGATGACTCAGCAATTCGAAAATATGGCTCAAAAAATTTTTGAGGAGAAAAGCACAAAGTTTGCCTCACAAAATTTACTCAATCTAACGAATGTTCTAGATCCCCTCAAAGAACGCTTGAAGGACTTTGAAAAAAAGGTCGAAGACACTTATGGCCAGGAACGCTCTGAGCGAGGGGCACTGCGCGGGGAACTGAGCAAGCTGATGGATTTAAACCGTCTCATGTCAAATGAGACTGCGAACCTCACCCGAGCCCTAAAAGGTGAAGTTAAGACCCAAGGAAACTGGGGCGAATTGATTTTAGAAAATATTTTAGAGCGCTCAGGTCTTCGAAAAGGCGAAGAGTACATCCTTCAAGGGACAAATATGGATCTGCGCGGTGAAGACGGCGAAATCCAAAGACCGGACGTCATCGTAAAACTCCCCGATGGAAAGCACTTGGTTGTCGATTCAAAGATGACCCTAAATGCCTACGAGGCATACAGCAACTGCAATTCGCCCGAAGAGCAAGAACGGTTGGGAAAACTTCATGTTGAATCCCTAAGAAAGCATATTGATGGACTCAGTGAAAAAAAGTACTACGCAAACGAAAAGCTCATTAGCCCTGACTTCGTTATTCTCTTTATGCCCTTAGAGCCTGCATTCGCTCTGGCTTTCAAAGTAAAACCCGAGCTCTTTCAAACTTCCTGGGACAAACAAATTGCAATTGTGAGTCCTACGACTCTACTGACCACTTTAAGAACCGTTGCCTCTTTGTGGAAGCAAGAACGGCAACAAAAAAATGCTCTTGATATCGCCAAAAAGGGAGGCCTGCTTTACGATAAGTTCGTAGGTCTAGTCAAAGATATCGAAAACTTGGGTGACAAGCTCGGGTCGGCTCAAAAAGCACATGATGACGTCATAAGCAAACTTGCAACTGGCAAAGGGAACCTAATCCGTCAAGTTGAAGAACTAAAAAGCATGGGCGTAAAGACCGAAAAATCTCTCCCAATGATAGAAGGCTAAGTTCCAAGTCACTTTGTATTTGGAATTTTCATCAAGTTTAGCCAGACACCAGCGATCTCATCAATTAAAAGCTCTTTATTGATCGAGTTGATGTTCTCATCAACCGAAGAGTGGGCCAAGCTACTCATTAAATATGTCAGAAAAAAAATAGTCGTTTCACAAGAAATTGCGGGGGTGGTGCTTCCTTTAAATTTTAAATGAAGATTCAACCAAATGAGCTCACTCAGTTGGCGATAAAAGCGCAGAGCCTGCGGGACCTTGCCAACCGCTTCCATCAAATCGATGAGGGCCTTTCTAAAAACCAAGTCCTCCTGTTTTCTATAAAAGCAATGACCCAAAATTTCCTTCAACCATTGAAGAGGCCCCAACTCTGGCGAGATTGACTCAATTCTTAATTTCATATGTTGGTACTCAACTTCGAAAACTTGATCAATGAGAGCAGCAACAATAGCCTCTTTTGACGGAAAATACTGATAAAGTGAACCAATACTGACCCCAGACTCTTCTGCAACTCGATTCGTGCTAAGTTTCTGTATCCCGTCCCGTCGTATAATTCGATCCGCGCCCTGTAAAATGACTTGATAAGTTTGGCGGGATCTACTTTGCTTGGGTGCTTTCCGAAGCTCGATAGCCTTTGGAGTCCTTTTTCTGCTCATATATCAATTTGCCTTTTTAAATAATCGAATAGCGCTTCTGAGGCTATTCGATTATTTAAACACCTTGATTCGAACAGGTCATCTTAATTTAAAATTACAAGGCCTTATCAGGAGTTCCCTTAGACTGGGACGATAGCTTTGTTGCGAAGTCCATACCAGGAGACTGTCCTTTAATCGAGACAGATGGATTCTGTACAACTCTCTGCTGTAGTTTTGAAAAAATGGGTTCACGGATGGCCAAACTATTATCCTGCAGAACACACTGACGAGCTATTCTCGCTTCAATATTTACGACAACCGGGGCCTTTAAATTTGCGGTCATCTGGGTTGGATCGTCAGGAATAGTTACTATAGAAAAATGTCGGGCCTTGCTCGGTACCGACAACTTCAGCGACTCAAGATCGCCTTTAGTCAAAGTTGCTTTATAAGACTCCGTAAACAACTCTGGCTCTAACACTGGAAAGGCAATGTGCGAAGACTCACAACTCTGTAGCCAGGCAAAAATCTCATCGCTGGGGTCATCAAGTAACACAAACTGGCGAAGGTCTGCAAAGCCTAGAAGGCCCTCTGGAAAAGTCAAAACATCGTCGTCTTGCAATTCTACACGACCAAACCTGGATGTATTAATGATCACAATGCCCCCTCTAAATTTAGACACGCGGACCCAGAATAAGGTTACCTACACTATCAAATCTGGACCTAAATCCCGTAAGACTCAAATAAATTCTGCGCGCCATGACTAGGCGCTTCTGAGGAGGAGCTTCAAGGCCAGAGAGGCTCTTGAAAGTATTAAAATTTTGAAATCTATGTTTTTAACAGCTTTGCTAGAGAGCGAGTTTTATCAGAGGACACTGTTGCCGACTGCTGGTTTTGCTCTTGAATTGCCATATAAACTTCTTCGCGGTGAATTTTAGTATCCTTAGGGGCTTCTATACCTAGGCGAACCTGTTTGCCCTTAATTTGAACAACGCGAATCTTGATGTGATCATCAATAGCGATGCTTTCACCCAACTTCCTTGTGAGAACCAACATAGGATTACTCCTTTATTCCTAGCAGGGACTTCCTGCCCTTCCATGCCCAATTGTTATCGGCACTTTCGAGCGGAACTGTAGGTATAATTTCTATTTTAGAAAGTCAAGGAGGCTGGGTTGAATAACTTTGCCAGAGGTCTCAAGAGTTGCGCGCAGGGCGCTATCAGTTTTATTCATGTTAGATACGACTTCAAATAACTCGACGTCTTCCATTTGGGAGGCCGTTATTCGATTGTCAACAATAGCCTTTTGAACAGAGTCCACAGTGTTGTTAACAGACATTACTCTGGCCCCGACGTCAGCACGGGCCAGAACCACCTGAGAAATGGCCTGATCCAGGGTGTCCAAACTTTCTTGGATTCCTTCTTTGTCATTGGTACGCAGTGAAACCTCCAAACCCCTCAAGGTCTGAAACACATTTATCCCACCACTTCCAGTCACGGGATCCTTCTGAATAGCTCCCATCCTTTGAGCGCGATACGAGCTGGCCGGAGCCCTCGTCTCGACATAATTTTCCTCGAGCTCTTTATTTCTAAGCTCCCGCTGCGCCTCTTCGTCCTTATAATCTCGAAGCTCATCTGCTGTCTTTGGAGATTCCACCTTAGAGCGAATGACCCCATCCGAGCCCAACCCCTTGCCAAGAAAGACCTTACTTCCAGGGATATTCATTGCTACAAAGGAATCTTTGTGGATGCCTATTTTGATATCACCGTCGTCACCAGCATATTCTCCCACTTGATTAAAGGGGGCTGTTTGCGTCTTATACCCTCCAAAGATGTAGCGCTCTCCAAGTTTGCGATTGCCGATTTGTACCGACTGATTGTATATCTGCTCTAGCTCCGAAGCTGTTACCTGGCGAGACTGCTCATTGCCACTCGCATCGTTCGATTGACTGACAGCAAGCTCTTTTGCCCGCATTAAAATTTCTGACAATTCAGCCAGTGATTGATCCGTGAACTCCAAAAAAGACTTCGCATTGTTAATATTCTTTACATATTGTTGATTGCCACGCTCTTCAGTGCGAGCACCGAGTACGCGAGTAGCAGACAAGGGGTCATCTGAAGGCTTATTAATACGCTTCTGCGTCGCAGCCTGATTCTGCAACTCAGACATCTCCGTCCGATTTTTCGTCAGATTCTGGTTTACCTGATTGTATTGCATCTTATCGGCGATTCTCACAACGTCCTACCCTCTAAATTACAATCTCTTTAAATTCAAAACAGTATCAAACATCTCATCTGCCGTTCGAATCAATCGAGCAGAGGCATCGTAAGCCTTCTGAAACTCAATCATTTTTGTTGTTTCTTCATCCAAACTCACACCGCTGATACTTTCACGGATGTTTTGCAACTGGTTGAGAACATTTTTCTGAGACTCTTGTGTTTTAACTGCACGCTGGGTAACCGTCCCTATCTGTCCCACTTGCGTATTATAGAAATCATCAAAGGTCGCAGACCCGTCATTCATCAGTTGTCGGTTTTGCAAAGATGATATGACATTAGCAACAGTGTTGTCCCCGGGGGCATTTGGTCTCGCCCCTGCCGCAATACGCCCTACATCATTATATACAGTGCGATTCACCTTAAGAGTCTCAGCGGCGCCCTTAGCGTCCTGAGGCATTTCAAAAAACAAAACACCTTGTTTACCGTAGCGGTCAAAGCCTTCAATGTGAGCAGTGTTAACTTCTTTTGCAAAAGTATAGGCCATGTCGTCTATCGAACCTAACAAACCTTCGACGATTTGATCACGAACCTCAAGGGCCCCACCGATGCGACCATTATTAATTTGGTCTGTGATATTCACAGGAGTGCCATTTTTAGTCGCTTGAAAAAATATTTCTACGCGGTCTCGTTCGTTGGTGCGCGCGGCTTTCAAGTCATTCTGTGTTGATCCAGAAACAAGAATTGCAGTTCTACCTGCCGTCACAGAAATATGACCCTCACTCCCCTCGGCCCATGTAATATCAATTTTCTCGCCAAGTTTTTTTAGCAACAAATCGCGACGATCCCGCTCATCATTGGCCGGAGCTCCCTGATTTTCAACGACTTGAATTTTTTCATTTAGAGTGGCGATTTCTTTGGTCATCTGGTTCACTTCTTCGGTGAGTGTTAACATTTGACCATCTAAATCGTCTTGCACATCATGAAGCTGCTTTACAACTCGTCCAAATTCTTTTGTTAAGGACTCGCCGGCCTCACGGACCAATGTTCTAGTAGCTAAAGACTCTGGATTGTTGGATAGTTCGCGAAAGGCATTAAAAAAACCATTCATGTACTGGTTTAGGCCCTTGTCAGTTTGTTCATTGTAGATCTGCTCTACTCGACCGAGCGCATCCGCGCGAGAGTCGGCAAAACCCATATTCGTGCCTTCGCGTTGGATTTGCTTTTCGAGCCACGGATTGTTCGTGCGAGTAACAACACCAGCACGAGCGCCCATTCCAATTCGGACATTTCCTTCGCCTACAGGTTGGTTCGTCATCAGCTCAACTCGCTGACGAGAAAACCCTTCAGTCGATTTGTTAGCGATGTTATGACCGACGGTTTGCAAAGCCGTCTGACTGTTCATCAGAGAGCGTTTTCCAACGTCCATCATGGCCGATATTTTAGACATCCTGCCCTCTCACATCTCCTCGTCCTGAGGAAATTGCGACCTCACTAGATCTCTTTACTTACGAAATGCCCCGCTTGTTCCGGTCCTCTTTGAACTTGACCTTTTCCGCCGTAAGTCTTCTTTCCGCTCAAAGTATCTTTAATATTATTCAAAGCCCCACCTAAGTTTTTAAGTGCCGATTGAGCAACATCTTCGTTTTCTTTGTTTAAAGTCGAAAGACGACGAATGAGTAAATCCAGGGCTGAATGAATCACTCTTAAGCGCTCACCCTCTGCCCCACCCAAGTTCTTAGCAATATCTAATAAACGAGGAGCTTCAGAATCAGCATGAACCAAAGTAGCAAGTTCTGCTGCATAACGAGCGCGAAGTCCGTCTGTTGCCTTGACCTTGAATAGGAGATTTTCTTTGTTTTGGTTGTTTTCCTGCAACGTTTCCATGTCTGCATCAATTAACAACTGCTTTTCTTTACGCACCAAATCCAAGAGGTGCCGATAAAGAGTCGTCAGCTCTTCCAAATTTACAACCAATCTTTGATAACTTCGTTCTACCGTTGCTTCCATAATACCCTACCTCTTCCTTGAGGGATGAGTTTCAACATTAATTTTTAAGGTCTTCCATCGCCAGGTGCTCATCTACCATCTTGTCTGCAATGGCCTTTGCATCTAACTTATATTTTCCTTCGTCGATCATTTGACGAAATTTTGCAACCTTCGCCTCATCGACATCTGGCGCCGCTAATGCAAGTTCCTTAATTCTTTTTGCTTCCTGCGCTTTCGGAGACACATCCACTCGAGAAGACCGCTCAAGCTCGGAGAATTTTTCTTCTTTCAAAGCACCCGCCGCAGGAGAAGTCGTTGCTCCTGTTTTAGCACGGTCCGTCTTTGCGCCATCAACCAAGTTTAAATTTTGGCCGACTTTGTTGTGCGTAATTTTCATTGAAATCCTCCTGCGATCCTGGGCATCCGGCCCTTCATTTCATAGTATCACAATGAGACACTTCCACCAAATTATTCTATGCCAGTCTTTTGTTCTTGAGGTCTAGTCTGGGTATGCCAAAAAAATGATTTTGCCTCTGGACTCAAAAGGCCCACCGTCTCCCCTGCCTGAATTTTTGCCCCCACGTTAAGAGCACCGGAAACGCCGCGGAAGACTATTTGACTTCTTAATCCATTGTCGTGGTTAAAATCCATCAACACTTCTCCCGTCAATAAGGTCCTCTTGCCAAGCAAGGTTCCGCTCCATGGGTTTGACACCTCTAGGGGCTTCTGCTGCTCGAGAGCAGCTTCAGCTTGTTTTTTATCAAAACGAAATGAGAGATTTGTATCTTTTCCATTTCTTTGAAAAGATTTTGCAACGAACAGGTCTTTATCAGTGATCGGCAACGGCCCCTGGGGCTTTTGCACGGGGTTCTTAAGCCCCATTTGCACGCCATATTTTTCAATCATCTGCTTGTAAATAAGATCTGCAAGACCGATCCCCCCCTTGGCGCCCCACTTGTCGACATACTCCTGGTCCAATTGGTCACGAAATATTTTTTCGGCCTGATTGCTTTTTATGAATCCACTCTCATGGACCGTTGATCGCATCGCCTTCATCATCTCGCCCAAAAAGTGCTTCTCATACATTTGAGAAACATCTTTTAGCTTTTCATCCATGGACTTAACTTGTGGCGGCACCCGCAGAGCTTGGCCAGGAACCTTCACGGAACCCCCTGACCACTTTTCACTTTTCTGTGTCTTCTAATTGAGGAAAAAAAATGGGGAGTTGAGTCTGAGAATCTTGTGCATCCTGCACTTGACTCTGAGTTGTTCATTCGAAAATGAACATTAAGCTTCGGCTCGTGTTCACCAATCATTGGTGTTCGCTGACCTATTGCTTCCGTTTCCTGCGAGAAACATTTGACTCTTGACCTTCCATGGTTCGCGATCTCTTCCTCACCCTCCCCGCGCTCCAAACACATCCATGTGTCTGAAACTAATAACTTCATTTTATAAAAACCTGTCTCATTGCGAAACATATTTCTCATAATATTTCTAATTCCCCGTGCAAAGCTCCAGCTGACTTGATGGACTGAAGTATAGTAATCAAGTCCTTTGGAGAGATTCCGAGTTTATTTAGTGCCTGGACTAGATCTCCTACATTGACACCTGCATCTAACACTGCCACTTTTTCTTCTGCGGATTTTTTTCCCTCTCCGACTTTTACCGCAAGATTACCGTGCGAAATTGCCACCTTTGAAATTTTAACTTTTTCGCCGATGACAATGGTGCCCGTTCTTTCATTTATAACAACCTTTGCAACAGTGTCCGGATTGATATCAATTGCTTCTATTGTAGCTAACAATTCCACTCCGCGATTTTCATAAGCTGCCGGCGTAACAATGTCGATCGTTCCCGCATCTTTTGCAGATGCAAAATGACCGCCTAATTCTTTATTAATAGTTAAAATCGTACGGGCTGCTGTTGTAAAATCAGGATTGTGCAAGGTCATACGAAACATTTTTCGAGTTGCGAAATCACTAGTCACATCACGTTCAATAATTGCCCCGTTTGGAATTCTCCCTGCTGTCGTATGAATATCTTTGCCATCGCCGCCAAGAATAACGCTCCCCTGGGCAACAGCAAATATCTGTTCGTTGGCCGCCCTTAAAGGCGTTTGCAACAACGTTCCTCCTTGCAAGCTTTGGGACTCGCCAATCGCGCTGACTGTGATATCCACAGGATTTCCCGCTTTGGCGAACGATGGCAGAGTCGCCGTTACAATAACCGCTGCGGCATTCTTGCTCTGAAACTCAGGGGAGTCTAATTTCATCCCGAGCTTATCTAACATTCTAAGCATACTTTTCGAAGTGAACTCGCTCTTTCCATCTCCAGTTCCTTTGAGGCCAACAACGATACCATAACCAATCAGCTGATTTTCTCGAACTCCGCGAATACTAGCGATATCTTTCAGGCGTGCCGCAGTAACTTCTGTACAAATAAGACAAGTAACTAACAAAGTTAATATTTTATTCATTTACGCTGCCTTTCCGGCGAATACTGACCACATCAAACTGTGGGTCAATAAGCTTTGTTGAGCTAACACCCTCATCATTAAAATCTTCAGGTCGAACGACACCCGCGGCAATAACCTTGTACTCACGTTTTCCAATCATAAAGGTTGTGCCCCTCGAACTCGATAATTACCATCAGCGAGTCGCTCTACTATTTTCGTAGTAACCTGTTGCATTTTTGCTAACTCTTCTTTGTCATCTACTTTTTCTTCTGGCTTCGCTGCCGCTGGAGCGCGACTAGGATCTGCCCCCTCTGTATTTGCCGCTAAACCGGTACCGAGTTCTGCCTGCTGCTGATCTTCTAGCTGCTTCAAGAGTTTTTTAATAACGCCGACCTTAGTCTCGATTTGCTTTAATGAAGGGCCATCTAATTTCACATTTAAAACATCGCCTTCTCGACGGATCTTATTTTGCGCAAATAAGTAAGCACCTTGCCCTTCCATTACCCACATGGATCCTGCTTGTGACCCCAAATCCGATTCGTCTTCCAAGCGAGAACGCGTTGTTCTTTTATACTGGCGATTTGTCGGAACGCTGATCTGTGGATTTTCAGAATACCGGATAGAAGGGCCATCGCTGTCTTCCGTAACCACAGCCTGCTCTTTGGAGCCGTTGAGTTTTGCCCAATAATTATTTAAGGTCGCGCATCCAGTTACGAAAAACTGAATGCTCAAAATTGACAAAATGATCTTGTTTCGCCTCATTGAATCTTCACCACGCCTTTTTCAATCACCGTTGCCGACATAAACTTTTGCGTTTCAGAGTTTTTTATTTTGATCACATCACCAACGTTGCCGTTCTCTTCGGCAACAGCCTGAGTCGACACTTCGAACTCATCGCCTCCTATGAGCACTTTAATAACCTGCCCTTTAAGTGCTGCGGGCTCCCGTCTGAGATCAGACAATAAAATTGGAGAGTGCGCCGTAATCGTTCTGTTAGCTATTAATCCGACAATTTGACTTTTCTCGGGATTTTCCTCTTTTAAATAAGTAATATTGCTCTCTTTCATTTCTAGATCTTCTGCCTGAATGCGCTCCCCGAACCGAATGATACGACGAGGTACTGGCACTACTTTTTTAACCCTAATAGTTCCTGCAATCCATTTTTCAGATACTCCTTGAGTCTCGCGAACGGGAAGCAGAAAGCTACCCGGGCTTTGCCCTTCGTCCCAGATAATTTCGTAACTTTTCATCTGAACTCGAGGGACTGATTTTACTTGGATATCGTAACTACAAGAATTGCATTTTGCCTGCAAAACGTTTTGAAGAGACCTTTCAACATCCTTTTTAGAAATCCCATCTTGTCTTATAATTACCTTTACTTCAGTTGGAATCTTAAACGTTGGATTTGCCTTCTGTAACTCGAAACTATTTTTGACTAATTCTCTTAGCTTTTTTGAAATTTCATCACCAGAGAGAGTCACACTGCTCTGTTGATCGACTTTTTCAATAAGAGGCATCCGAGCAATTTCATTAAAGGCAAATCCGCTGAATCCTTTCAGCTGAGCGACTTGAAACACAGAAATGACGGCCGTGTTTGAAACCTCTGCTTCTTTGGGAAAGACCACCTCCGGGCGCGCCCAGACATGCCCACACATCAAAATCAATCCGGTTAAAAGAAGCTTAGCTGCTTTCATCAAGTTACCTCATGCTGTTCACTGATTGCAGCATTTGATCTGAAGCTTGAATCACTTTGCTATTAGTCTCATAAGCTCGCTGTGAAGTTATCATGTTGACCATCTCATCAACGATATTCACATTGCTAGATTCAAGTTGTCCTTGTGCCAGATAACCTGTGCCACCTAAACCAGGACGCGCTATCTGTGGCTGCCCGCTTGATGGCGTTTGCGAGAAAACATTTTTTCCAAGAGCTTTCAGGCCTGCTGGATTCACAAAGTTAACTAAGTCAATTTGGCCAATGACTTGAGGTGTATCATTCAGTCCTTGAATAACTCGCACCTCGCCATTCGCTGCAATTTCGAGTCCAGCGACATTGGGGGGAATAGATATTTCAGGCTGCAATAGATTTCCACTTTTATCGACAACTCGGCCGTTGGGGTCTTTTTTAAATGCGCCATCGCGAGTGTATCCGATTTGCCCATCAGGGGTTAGGATCTGAAAAAATCCATTTCCTTCTATTTGCAAATCTAATGGGTTTTTAGTTACAAGCGCATTGCCCATCGCAAAATCTTTTTGTACAGCGGCAGTACGAACGCCAAGGCCAACCTGAACACCATTGGGCGAGTAGGAATTCATTCCAGTAGTTGTTCCTGGTTCTTTTTGAGTCTGATAAACCAAATCTTCAAATTCAGCTCGTGACTTTTTAAACCCAGCAGTAGACACGTTCGCAATATTATTTGCTATCACGTCCATATTCGTCTGCTGTGCTGCCATCCCAGTTGCTGCGGTATTCAGGCTCTTCAACATTCTAAACCCTTCCTCATAACATTAATTCGTCTTACCAACGACATTAACGAGTTTGTCTGACATGCTGTCATAAGTACTAATTGCCTTTTGTGTACTCTCAAAGACTCGATTGGTTTGAATCATATCCGTCATTTCTTGGACAATATTTACGTTGCTGCCCTCTACAAAGCCTTGCTTAAGACTTGGACTAACCAAATTTGTAATTTCCGGCGCCATGTTTGGCTTGAAGCCATAGAGCAAGTTTCCAGTTTTTTGTAATGAGTCTGGATTTTTGACATCAACGAGAGAGAGTCGTGCAATCACTTCCGTGCCTTGAGATATATCCCCGTTGTCAGAAATTGTAATGGGGCCACTCGAATCAAATTGGATTGTTCGCGTCGATGGGTCTTCCCCCATCTCGCCATTCTTCAAAACTGGAAAACCGTCTTTTGTAACTAGCTGACCATTTCCGTCCAAGGTAAAGTTTCCAGCGCGAGTCAGTTTAACACCCGTCGGTGTTGCAACCTCAAAAAACCCTTTTCCATCAATGGCAACGTCCAAAGTGTTTCCGGTTGGCCTTAGACTCCCCTGAGAAAAATCCGTGAACGTCCCTTTGGTGTCAACAAAGCTCTTATCTCCACCTTGCATATCGTAAAAACTTTCAATGGAACCAGGAACCCGAGGCACTTGAATCACTTCTGGCGGTTTTTCATTGGCGGTCAGATATTCATTAAACAGTTGTTGATCTCTTTTGAAAGCGGGAGTGTTTACATTGGCCAAATTATTTGCAATCGTATCGAGCTTCAGGCTTTGAGCTAGCGCACCACTTAGCGCTGAATAGACTCCTTTTGTACTCATGCAACCCCCTCTTCAGCAAAGAGGAGCAAGTGCCATGCCACCCAAGCTCGAACAAATCTTAAGTCTAGATTTTTATTTTTGATCGAATTTGGACTGAGGTTATTTGCAATTAAACCGAGGGAAATCTTTTCCGCGATCAAAGTCTAGGCGCCAGAATATTGTCGCTTAATAATCCTGGCGTCAAAATCACATAAGCCTAGTTTTTGACCAATGTTCTCGACGCCCTCCGGTTGTGACGACCATAATAGCAAATATGAAGTTGTGTTTATTGGTGGTATTTACTGTCTTCACCTTCTCTTTTGTTTTTACTGCAGAAGCTGCGGTAAAAAGTCCGTCGCTAAAAGAGAAGCTAAAGTCACTGACTCAAAACTCTATTCACAGTTCCAGCAATAATACGCTTATTTTTGATCTACCCGTCACCTACAATAAAAAAGTCAGCAGGTGGGTACAGTATTACCAAACTCGCGGGCAGAAGTGGTTTCGAGAGTGGCTTACTCGTTCATCAAAGTACATGCCGTTTATTCAAGCGGAGCTTCAAAGAGCCAATCTCCCCATGGATTTAGCCTTCATGGTCATGATTGAAAGCGGCTTCTCCGCAAGAGCCGTGAGTCATGCTGATGCCGTCGGACCCTGGCAATTTATCGAACCAACCGGCAACCGCTACGGTTTGCGCAAAAACTGGTGGCTCGACGAGCGTAGGGATCTTAAAAAAAGTACTTTGGCTGCAATTCGATATCTGAAAGATCTTCGAGAAGAGTTTGGCTCATGGTACTTAGTAGCTGCGAGTTATAATATGGGCGAAGCTGGCCTACGTCGGCAAATTAAAAAACACCAAACAAAAGACTACTGGCAACTCGTCAGACTCGGCGCCTTACCTACAGAAACCCAAGAGTATGTTCCTAAAATTCTTGCTGCTATGCTTATTGCCAAGGCACCCAACCTCTATGGATTTCGCGATCTCGAAAAGCTCACTCCTTTGGACTATGAAGTTGTTCTCGTCCCTGGCGGAGCAGACCTTGACATTATTGCGGACCACCTCGCTGTCACGCGAAAGTCTTTAAAAGATTTGAATGCAGAGTTGCTTTTAGGTTACATTCCACGACAAGTTGAAGGCCACTATATTCGAGTTCCTAAAGGTGCGACAAAAATGGTTTCAAATTTTGTAACGGACAAAAACACAAAAATCGCTCGGGAATAATTAGTTATTATGAAAACGATTGTACAAAAATACGGCGGGGCAACTCTGGCGGAACCCACCATGATAAAAGCAGTCGCCAAGAGGATCGCTGAGCAAGCAAAGTCCGGAAGCCAACTTATTGTCGTCGTTAGTGCCATGGGAAAAACGACAAACTCTCTGATTGATCTCGCCAATCAAGTTTCATCCAACCCACAACAACGCGAAATGGATATGTTGCTCACCGCCGGCGAGAGAATCAGCATGGCCTTAATGAGCATGGCTCTTAACGACCTTGGTTGTCCCGCAATAAGTTTTACCGGAAGCCAAGCGGGTATTTTAACAAGCGATTCCCACGTTAACGCCTTTATCTCCGACATCAAAGCCTTTCGAGTGCAAGAAGCTCTCGCTCAGGGAAGGGTAGTTATTCTTGCGGGCTTTCAAGGTGTCTCACCAGTAACAAAAGAAATAACAACGCTGGGGCGTGGGGGCTCCGATACTTCTGCTGTTGCAATGGCTGCCTATTTTAACGCTGATCGCTGCGAAATTTTAAAAGATGTTCCCGCGGTTTTTAGCGCCGATCCTAACGTCGTAAAAAATGCCCAGCCGCTCAAAGAGTTAAATTATAATCAACTGATGGATATGACATTTTGGGGAGCCAAGGTGCTGCACTACCGATCGGTGGAGCTTGCCAAGGTTCGTAATGTGAAACTCTATATTGGCCCCGCTTCGACAAAAACTTCTGATGGCACTTTAGTGCAAGAGGGATTAAATATGTTTGAATCTTGCAAAGCATTGTCTTTAAATTCGCACGAAACTGTTCTGGAAATTTCAGCCAAGAAAAGTCCTTCCCTGATTAGCTCTCTACGGTCTTATCTCGAAAAAAAAGCAAATTGCCTTCCCTCAACTTTTAGACATCGACCAACGCGAAGGTGAAGCTGTGCTTCTCGTAACTGGCCCGAGCGAAATAATAAGCGCTACAAAGACCGCACTTGCAAATCACCCTGAATTCAAATTAAGCAAAAAAGAGTTCTCGACTGTCACCTTGACATGCACTGGCTCGACCTCACCAGAAATTACGGAACAGGTCATAGATGTTCTTGAAAAGGCAAGCGTTAGCACTCACAAAATAATGATCAGTGCAATGAGCATTACTGTTCTTATTGATTCTTCTGCTCGCAAAGAGGCGCTGCAAGCTTTGCACAGACTAATCTGAATCGTGAGTTCTTGTTAAGGAATGAGTTTTGGTTTTTCCGCTTGATAACGATTTTGGATTTTTTGCCAAATGTTGGAATGTGGACCAGTAATTCCATCTGGACCGGAGATACCTGCTATGCCTCTAGCGCGAGGATCAAATTTTCCGCCGGGCAAAAAATTTCGAAGATCTGGGTTTTTAGAATCAGCCGAGCCTGCCGCTTTTGCTGCAGCACTGCCGCTGCCGCCGGCACCGCCATAAAAACCGCCGCCGCTACCACCGCCGCCTCCACGAAATCCACTATTAACGCTGACAGAGCTCGGATCTGCGCCGCTGCCGCTCCCGCCGTCACTGCCACCGCTGCCGGCGCTGCCATCTTGAATCGGACGACCGCCTTTGCTTCCGCCGGGGTCTTCCGCTGTGTCGTTTGATTTTTTCCAGTCACGTCCTTGCCAATCAACATTATCGAGGCCAGTATCAAGCCCCCCGCCAGCGCTGCCGCCAGTGAGCCCCGCATTTGAAGCTAAATCAGTAGCACCACCACGGCCTGAGCTCGCTTTCATCGAAACGCTGCAAGAGGGGTCATTCGGATTTTTTGCGCAAATACAAACAGGACTGGTCGAAGCAATCGTAGGATTCGAACAGTCCGTCGCCATCGCCGAACAGCCGATCGCATTGGGGTTTTGCTTACAATACAATAACGTTGTATCGAGTTGAGCGGCACAATTCATAGCGCCTTCAACCGTGCCCTTTAAGTTATTCACCGCTGCTACACCCTGCTGCACTTTTGCATCGAGTCCTCGGCATGTATCGACCTCGCTTATGGCAGATTCCATAATATGACTGAGCTCCACGGCAACATGACTGTTTGTACCGATACACTCGGCCGTAGGACTAGAGAGCTCGCGATCCAGCGCTTGCTTCAAAGAATTGCATTTAGAAAGGCAAGAATTTTTTGCTGATGAACATACCTGCGTAAATGCAGCGACAGCTCCATTTGCTGCCCCAAGTGCTTTGCCAAAATCAGAACACGCTGCTTGAGCCCCCATTTGTTGACCCATGCCCGCAGCCGCATTACTAAGACCACTTCGCGCTTGCGAAAGACCTGAATCCCTGTCGGAATCACAGTTTTGATTCGCACTAGCAGACTCTGACTTGCAAGCATCAAGCTCTGCTTGGTATCTGCTGACACAGGAACCAGCGGCTTCGGTTGGTTGTGATTCCTCTTGATTTGAAGGGATAATACAGTCACATCTTTCCTGGTTCCAAACAGAAGGCGCAATACAGGCTTCTGGCGCACACTGGCTTATTATTGGCTTAAGGCACTGACAGCTTATATAGCTCCACTCATAACCCTCAGCGCAAGAGCTTGGAGAATTACACCTGGAGTTTGTAGTAGACAAACCACTCCCTAAAGAAGCTGACGGCTGAGTAGCACTCGTCCTTTTGGCAGGCACTGCAGAACCGGTGCTGCGGGTCTTTGTCGGTGCCACCACGTTGGTATTTATAGACTTATCCGCAACCCAACGATCGGCAAACGCATCGCCCCCCGAAACCGTAATCACGGCACCGAGTACAAACGCTAAGACTGAAAAAACACAATTCGTCGTTTTCATTCCCACACTTAGTATCGGTGCTCCCTGGCACAATCTGAAGAGCAGTTCTTGATTTGAGACGCAATTTAGGCAATCGTCTCAATAAGATACAGTCTCACCATTTTGAAATGGAGCTTTACATGGCAGATAGCACTCTTTATTCATTTCAGGTAAAAACCGCGAGCAACGAGAACCTCTCGCTCGAAAAGTACAAAGGCCAGGTTGTTCTAGTCGTTAACGTCGCCAGCAAATGTGGTTTTACGCCCCAATATGCAGGCCTCGAAGAGCTTTATGAAAAATACAAAGACCGAGGTTTCGCTATACTAGGATTTCCGTCAAATCAGTTTGGCTCCCAAGAACCAGGTGCAGATCAAGAAATTCAAGAGTTCTGCAAACTCAATTTTGGTGTGACTTTTCCTGTCTTCGCCAAGATCGATGTTAATGGCAACAACGCGGCCCCAGTTTATAGTTGGCTCAAAGAATCTGCGCCCGGGCTATTGGGCACTGAGATGATCAAGTGGAATTTCACCAAGTTCTTAGTAAGCAAAGACGGCCTCGTAATTAAAAGATACGCTCCCAACACCGAACCAAAAGAAATCTCGTTGGACATCGAAGCCGCACTTAAATAGCCTAATCCGCAACAAACCAAGAGGCCTTCAAAAAGACTCTGTGGTCTTTTTCGATTGCTTTAAGGTGAAGATTTTGATTCACCCACCGCTCAATCATCCACTGCTCCGAAGGGCTCAGCTCGTGATTGAGAAAGCGAAAGTCAAATTCTGCAAGAGGCAAGTTCAAACTCATTTCATGACTGTCGCCATTTTTACTCAACAGCTTCACTTCTATTTTTACAAATTTATCTTTGGGAGCTGGCCGACGCACGTTATAAGTCATCTTATTAACGGCACTCGCGTAAGGCCCCACCTCTAATTCAAAGGCATTCTCCCTTAGCTTAAAGCCAGGCGCATGCGACAAGACGTAAGCTTGCGTAAGCGACCCAAGAGCCTTCCAGTCATAAGAAATCGGCAATGTACAATGAATACCCAGCGGAAAATCCACAACTGCTATATTAGAGCTTGAGATATTTAATTTTTTACTTTGAATCATTTGCGAATTTAGACCAAATGAAACCGCTGGATCTTTGTGTGTCGCAAGCACAAGAACAGGCTCAGAAACATTTTTGTACGCTGGCCAAAAATTATTTAAGCTCCAAAAGTCAGAACCATCCACAACGCCTGATGGTAGTTTGATTGAATTAACATAAGAAAGCCCACCCTGATAGGTCCTAGCAACCTCAGACACGGATTTGTCTAAAAACCCAAAAACACTATGCTCTGTCACCGCCGGCATTTTCAACCCAAGTCCAGCAAGTCGATTTTGCGACCAAAGATCGACAAAATAGCCTTCAGGTTTTTTTTCGGTTAAATTCCTCATCGTCGATTGCAAGTTCACAACTGGGCACGCCGTAATGAAACTCTGATAGAGGGGCTTCGACTTTAGAGAATTTAAAGAATTCAGCAAAGACGCATAAAATACGCCATGACCCCCTAGACTGATACCAAACAAATGCAGGCTCTCAACAAGCCCGCTCAGTGGCTCGTTCGGATCTTTAAGGATTTGTGCAACTAAAATATTCTGCAACCCCTCATCATAACCACCAAAAGCAAATCTCGAATTATTTGCCACAAAATCCGATCCCGTCATGTTCTCTAGCACTAAAACATTAAAGGGTGCCTGCTCAAAAAGCATCATCAGCCATGGTCGCTCCGGCAAAAAATCCTGTGCGTTGGAGTAAACCCCCAAGCGCATCACAACCAAGGGCCGTCTTTTGAAGTCACCCTTGAGAGCAAGCAAACCTTTAAGCTTTATATTGCCCGGCAAATTAAAGACGACAGAATGCCAAAATGGATGATTTTTGGGTTCTAACTGTACTGACATCATCTTTAATAAATTAGCTATATCGCTCGTGTTTCCAGTCTCAAGTTCGCTCCCACAATCCCTAAAGTACTTCTGAATTACCGCTCCCTGAAGCTGAGCTGAAGGGGAAACGCGTGAATCCATTAGGCGACGCGACCAAATGTCCGAACTGCATTTTTCCGACAGAGCAGCGCCCGCTCCGCTTGGTGTCCAAGAAAAAATATTTTCGAAAAGAACACGCAAAAACGGAGAGTAGCCACCCGGGTGATTTGCCATCAATGGAGAATCCTTTTTAGGAAAACTCACTTTCGAAGATTGGAACTGCAACAAGAACTGCTGCTGAGGAGACGTTTCAACAGAATTAGCGATCGAAAGAAAATAGAATGCAAAAAATAACTTCACCAACATTTAACTATATTTTCTTTTGCAGGATAACGAACTGTAAGTCATCTACTTTAGGCAAACCAAATTTTTCATCCCCATAAGGAAATGGTTTCTTCTCGCCGGTATTTACGTAGCCATGCTTTTCGTACCAACTTATCAGTTCCGTTCTTTGCGCAATGACAGTCATATAAATAGAACCGCAGTCCCAAAATTGAGCAAAAGCCTCGGACTCCTCTAGTAACATCGCGCCCAAACCCCTGCCTTGCAGCGTTGGGTTTACTGTGAGCATTCCTAAATAGCACTTCTCTTCTTGTTTCTCGAGATGGACACAGCCATCAATCGCACCACTTTTTTCATTTTCAGCAACCAAGATAACTGAATTGTCTTTGCTAATAAGATGACGAATCCCCTCAGAATCAATTCTCTGACCACCCAATAAGTCAGCCTCAGTAGTCCATCCTCGTTTTGAGCCTTCTCCGCGATAAGCAGAGTTTACGAGATCATTGATATCTTTGGCTTGATCAGCCGTTGCCTGAATAAATTCCCAATTCATGCCAAGACAATAGCAGTCAATCGCAATGGGGTGTACTTAAAAAACAAAAAGCCCTCAGTTTTTACTGGGAGCTTTTATCATAGGTTTTTGTAGATTACGAATAAATTTAGTGCTTAGCTTTTTTTTCTGTTTTTTCTTTTTTAGCCGCTTTTGTGGATTCAACTTCTTCGGCCATCGCGTCCGCCTCAGTCCCCTCGGCTCCCACCTCTGGAGTTGACATCAAAAGCTTACCAATCCCATGAGAAGCTAAAATCTTATTGCGAAGCTCTGTCATGATTTCTGGATGATCCTTTAAGAACTGCTTCGCTTGATCGCGCCCCTGTCCCATACGTTCCCCTTGATAAGAGTACCAAGCTCCTGATTTTTCAACCATGTTCGCTGTCGCCGCTAAGTCTAGCAAATCTCCCGACTCTGAAATCCCCTCGCCGTACATCAAATCAAATTCAACTTTAGTAAATGGTGGAGCCATTTTATTCTTTACGACCTTTACAGCAGTGCGATTTCCAGTTACGTCTTCGCCATTTTTAATCGCACCCACACGGCGCACATCCAAGCGAACGGAAGCATAAAACTTTAAGGCGTTTCCACCTGTTGTCGTTTCAGGGTTGCCAAACATAACACCGATTTTCATACGAATCTGATTGATGAAAATCACCAAAGTATTTGATCGCGAAATCACACCTGTCAATTTACGAAGCGCCTGAGACATCAAACGTGCTTGAAGACCCATATGGCTATCACCCATCTCGCCCTCAATCTCGGCACGCGGCACTAAGGCCGCAACAGAATCCACAACGAGCACGTCAATAGCGCCAGAACGAACCAACGTCTCTGTAATTTCCAAAGCCTGCTCACCCGTATCCGGTTGAGAAATTAAAAGATCTTCCGTGTTCACACCCAGCTTACGTGCGTAATTGATATCAAGAGCGTGCTCCGCATCAACAAAGGCAACAACTCCACCCTTTTTTTGCGCCTGCGCAATGGTTGATAAGGCGATGGTTGTTTTACCTGAGGACTCTGGCCCATAAATCTCAACGATACGCCCCTTCGGAAGTCCACCAATTCCTAGCGCGATATCCAAACTCAAGGCGCCCGTGCTAATGGCTTCGATGTCTTTTACAAGACTTTCATTTTGCCCAAGACGCATAATAGAGCCCTTGCCGAATTGCTTTTCAATCGTTGAAACGGCTAATTCAAGAGCTTTTACTTTTTCGTTGTGGCCCTTATCGTTGCTTTCTTTTTCTTTTGTAGGAGCTGCCATCTTATCCTTCTTTCTCATCGCCATCCCCGGCAATGAACCGTTGTTAAACTTTTAATTTCGAAATCAAATACTCAACTGCAAAACGAACTGACTGCTCCTGCACTTCTTTTCGCTCACCAGAGAAATGTTTCTGGATCGAGCTCTCTGCAAGCCATGGACCCGCCAAGGCAAAACACACAGTCCCTATCGGCTTATGCGGGGTCCCACCTGTCGGACCTGCTATTCCGGTAATTGCCACGGACACATCCACTTTTAATTGCTTACGCGTTCCCTGCGCCATCTGACGAGCGACTTCTTCGCTCACCGCACCCTCTTTCGCGAGGACGCTTTCTTCTACACCAAGCACTTCTATCTTGACGCTGTTCGAATAACTTACAACAGAACCCTTAAAAACATCCGACACTCCCGACAAAGCAGTCAATGTCGCAGAAAGAAGTCCTCCTGTGCAGCTCTCGGCAAAACCGACTGTGAGTTTCTGAGTGCGCAGAAGAGCCAACAGTTCCTGTAAGAGGGTTTCTATTTTAGGAGAACTCATGAGTTAAAAACAACCACTTGCACTCCCAACCAAGAGGTGTGTTGATAAACGTATTGCAAAACGATATTAACTACCAATCCCGCAAACAAATCATCCACAACAACCCCAAACCCTCCAGTGACTTTTTCATCCAAGTATGATATGGGGAAGGGCTTTAGAATGTCCAGCACTCGAAACAATAAAAAGCCCGCCAGCAAGGACTGCCAGGTCATGGGGAGCCATGTCATCGCCACCAAAAAACCAATAACTTCATCGATCACAATTTCCTTGAAGTCGTGCCCCCCCGCATCCTCCTCATAAACTTGCGCAGCGGCAATCGCGACCGGCAGCAGCAAAATAACTGACGCCATATAAACCAATGGACCCGCCCAAGAAATAAGCAAAACCAAAGGGATCGTCGCCAAGGTCCCCATTGTGCCGGGACCCTTAGGAAAAAATCCAATGCCAAAAAGTGTCGCCACTTGCTTTAAAAAACTTCGAATCCAAAGAGAAGTAACCTTCATAATTATCCCTAAAAAGTGTCTCAAAATGAGAATCTAAATATGATTCAGTCAACCCTTATGCCTAGCTATGTTATACTGTGCGTATGAGACTCAAACCAAGGTTTATTCTTCCATTATTGGGGTTGATGCTTATCATCAGCTACCAAAACTTCTCGAACGTAAGTCCGACAGATTGGGATAAGTCTCAAGCGCTCAACGTCATCAAAGAAATGAACGAGTTTGAAAAAAATAACCCTGAGGGCCCGAAAACCTTAGCAACTCCCCAAAGTGGAAATGATTTAGAATCCGTAAGTAATGACTGGCTCCAAAGACAAGGAAGCTTGCTTCTTAACGGCTACGACAAGAAATTAGAAGCCAAACTAAACGATAAGCTCAACTCTTGGGTCGAAAACCTGACCGCAAAAGATCAGACAGAAAAAGACATAATCAATGGGGCCCAGGAGCAGAGTGGAGTTTCGCAGAAAGACTCCAAAATTAGCCAACCGAACAGCAAGCAAAAGCAAAACCTTCGATTTTCACGCGTCAATTCTCTTAACTACGATCTCGGTACCAACTCTTGCTTGAACCTCACCGCAAATCCTGGCAACACGCACCTAAACTTTTCACAGATATTGAGTTCCAATACTAAACTTGGACTCGAACACCACACCTCAAATAATAAGACGCAAATGATATTTAAGTATGAGTGGTAAGTATCGCTAAAAAATGCTAAATCTCATTCGATGAGACGACGCGCTCCTTCTCCTACTGCCAATCCCACCCTCTACGCTAAAAATAAGGTTATGGATTTGCTAGCGAGTCGCGATCATTCCGAAAAAGAACTGCGGACAAAACTACATGAGTCTTTCAGGCGCTCAGGCCGAGCTAGACAAAGGCTGAATGACAAAACCATTGAACCAACCTCCGATGAGGACAAAAACCAGCAAGCAAAATATTTAGCCGCTATCGATGAAGCCATAGAGTTCGCTCGAGTTAACGGGTGGCTCGGATCCCCCGAAGAGATTTCTAAAAAAATGGCCAACCTTCTTCATCGCCGCAATAAGGGAATTCGGTACATCAACAACTACCTCCAAGGCAAAGGCTTGCCCGAAGTTAATAGTGATCGCGATTTAGAGCTTGAAAAGGCTCTCGCTCTTGTTAAAAATAAAGTTTCTATCTTATCTGAACTCTCTTTTGCTGAAAAACAAAAGGAGCAAGCCCGCATCGGTCGTTTTTTGATTTCGAGAGGGTTTGATTCTGAGACCGTACGAAAGGTGATTTATGAAAAGCTCCGAGATTAGAAATTTGTTTATTAACTATTTCAAAAAAAATGGCCATACTCCGGTACCTTCCTCTTCTTTGATACCAGAAAATGATCCCACCTTACTCTTTGCCAACGCAGGCATGAATCAATTCAAAAATACTTTCTTAGGCCTTGAAAAACGCGACTATACCCGCGCAGTGACTTCGCAAAAAGTCGTTCGAGCCGGAGGCAAGCACAATGATCTGGAGAATGTTGGTTTCACAGCGCGCCACCATACTTTTTTTGAAATGTTAGGAAACTTTTCTTTTGGCGATTACTTTAAAAAGGATGCCATTCATTTTGCCTGGGAGTTTTTGACTAAGGAACTCAAAATTCCAAAAGAAAAACTCTACGTTACAGTTCACCTCTCCGATGATGAAGCCGCAGATATTTGGCACACTCAAGAAGGGGTTCCGCGAGAGCGCATCTTTCGTTTTGACAAAGATAACTTTTGGAAGATGGGCGACACCGGCCCTTGCGGTCCTTGTACCGAAATCTTTTATGACCACGGCCCGAAAGCGGGTAAAGAATCTGATCCCTATAAAGGAATTGCGGCCGGAGAAGATCGCTTTGTCGAAATTTGGAACCTCGTTTTCATGCAATATTTCGAAAATCCACCAGGGACCCTCACCCCGCTACCAAAACCTTCAGTTGATACAGGTGCAGGTTTTGAACGAATCGTAGCAGCCATGCAAGACAAGTTTAATAACTACGACACAGAACTTTTTGCACCCATAATAGCGAGAGCCTGCAAAATTGGTAATTTTGAATATGTTTCTGACGTCGATGTCTTGGCTAAGAACAAGGCCATTCAAGAAAGAACAGCCGCTATTCGAGTCCTGGCTGACCATTGTCGATCGACTGGCTTTTTGATTGCTGATGGCGCCCTGCCATCGAATGAGGGCCGCGGCTATGTCCTTCGTCGTATCATGAGGCGAGCCATACGCTACGGTCATAAACTCAATGACAAATGCTCCTTCCTTCCAGGAATGGTTGAAGCAATGATCGATCATATGGGAGGGGATTACCCTGAACTCGTTGCAAGAAAGAGCCATATTATAAACACGGTCAAAGACGAAGAAACTCGTTTTATGACCACTCTCGATCAAGGCTCTCATTTGCTAAACGATGAGATTTCTAAAGCAAAAAACAAAGGGCTAAAAACTTTGTCTGGAGATGTCATTTTTAAACTCTATGACACCTATGGCTTTCCGGTGGATCTTACCAACCTCATAGCCCACGAAAATGGACTTGCCGTTGACGAGGCGGCCTTCGAGAAGGAAATGGATCAGGCGCGGGCAAAAGCAAAAGCCTCTTGGAAGGGACGAGGAATGCAAGCCGACGAAGCGCATGCACTTCAATTCGCCCAAGAAAATTACTCGAGACATGGTGCCACTGAATTTACCGGTTATGACTCTATGAATGGACATTCACAGGTTTTGGCCCTTTCAGACGGCATAAACAAAGTTCAAAGCCTGAACGCCGGTCAAAGCGGCTTGCTTCTGTTAAATAAAACTCCATTCTACGCTGAAGGCGGCGGACAGGTTGGTGATCATGGTGTGCTCAAGTGCGATCAGGCGACACTCATTGTCCACAATTGTACAAAATCTTCAGATATGTTTCTCCACCACATCGAAGTAGAATCAGGGAAGATCGAAACCAATACTCATGTAGACGCTCAGGTTTCAGATAGCGCTCGTCGCAATACAACTACGAATCACTCTGCTACTCACCTCATGCATGCTGCCCTTCGTAAGGTATTGGGACCTCACGTAACTCAAGCTGGATCACTGGTCGATGCGACTCGAACTCGCTTTGACTTTACCCATAACAAAGCTCTGACTCCAGAAGAGGTTTCGCAAGTCGAAACTCTCGTAAATGCTGAAATAGGAAAATCTCAAGAAGTGAAAGCTGAAGTCATGAAACACAAGCAAGCTTTGGACAAGGGTGCAATGGCTCTCTTCGGAGAAAAGTATGGTGATCAAGTTCGCGTTCTCACCATGGGCGATTTCTCATGCGAACTTTGCGGTGGAACTCACGTTAAAAACACTTCTGAAATTCGATTCTTTAAAATAATTTCCGAGGGTGGAGTCAGTGCAGGTGTCCGTCGTATCGAAGCGATTGCCGGAGAAACAGCCGTGCAATTTGCAATGTATAACATCCAGCAAAATCATTTGTCGCGCGCTGAAGCCGGACTTGAAAATGCCTGGACACATTTTACAACCAAAGGAAGTCCCGGAGTTGATCAATGGATAGAAGCCAAAAAAAGCGAAGTTAAAAATCTAGAAAAGAAATCAAAAAAATGCAGGGTGGACAAGTTAACGTGGACGAAATTGCCAGCAAGGCGCAAGACTTTAAAACAAAACAAGGCTCCGCAAAGCTCGTCCTTGCAAATGTCACTCTCGACGATCGCCAAGTTCTTGCCGAAGTGACTGATCACCTCAAAAATAAAATCCAAAAAGGAATAGTAATTGTCGTCGGTCAAGGCAATGGGTCTCACCCAGTGATCGTCTCCGTTAGCAAAGACATCAGCGGCGAGTATTCAGCTGGAAATATACTAAAGGAAGTTGCCGGTGTTATGGGGGGCAAGGGGGGAGGCAGACCAGACTTTGCCCAAGGCGCGGCTCCGGACCGAACAAAAATTGAGGCCGCCTTTAAAAAGGTGCAAGAGCTCTTAGGAATCTAACTGTAGAAGGTCGATTTTTTATTATTTACTTTTGAACTATTTGGAATTCACATTTTTTCGCCGGAAGGTCCATTTGGATTTTCCCCAAGTAGGATTGCAACTGACTCTTCTGTTCTCCACAAAGATCGAAGCCTTTTTGGCACGCATTAAACACTTCTCCCAAGGCAACTTTGCTATCCGCAAAGTGAAGACGAGCATATGGGAATTGATACTCCATTGTACAAACTTGATCATGCGAAAGTGCAGCTTTTTCTTCACACAGCTTTGAGCTTGCCAGTATCGAGTTTAAATTTACCAGCTCTTCTGAACTGAGACAGTACTGCAAATCCGGAACTGGCTCATTGCTCGCATCCTCAATCACATGAATCACTCCGGTCTTCACATCTATCTCTATGTGATGAGTTGAGAAGTTTGAAGCCGCTTTACTTTGAACGATATCAGATTGAATTTTCGATTCTAAAAAGGGGCTTTCGGGTATTTCAACAATCTCAACCTGAGACACATCGATCTTTTCAATAGGAGTCACTTCTGCTGGGTTGCGCATGGCGTCGGAGCTATTCGTATCCAAAGCTTGATTGTTACGCGCACAGTTCTGAAACCCTACGACTAGGCAAAATGTTAGAACTACGTAGACGTGCCTTTTCATGAGTCCCCCCGACAACAACCTTGGTTCTAATGACATTATGTGCAAGTTAAAGACCACCTAGAGATCCTGTATATTCGGCTAGACCGTGGATAAACTTGACGGTGTAAAGCAGGGTGGTTAGCAATTCTCTATTTGAGACTCTCATCATCACTCACGAACGCTCGGGACAAGAGTTTACTGATGTGAAGAAATTTTCTAAGATCATATGTTGAACTCCAACGCCTAGTGGAATAGTCTCTCGAATCTATAAAAAGGGGTACCCACATGAAAAAGCTTATTTTCGCAATGATTCTTACAACCAGCTTCTCTGCATTTGCAGCGCAAGTTCCGATGTTTAAATGCCAAGTTGGAAATGCATCTGCACAGCCAACAGTAACGGCAACTATTTCTGTTTCTGATAATGAAAGCATAGATTTCGTTACTATTGATCTTAACGACAAAGGCGTTAGTACTTTGTTTATGCAACTTGAAAAAGGAAGCGTCCAAAAACAAGTTGATGGTGGCAGTTTTACTACACTCATTCTCGACGACAAATTCTCTCAAGGCGAAGATGGTGTTATTCGTAATGCTGGAATCCTGGGCTTAGGGCTAGACCAAGCAGGCGTTTGGTCTGGTTTGCTTTCTGTTCGCAGCAATATCTATATGCTTGAGTGCCAAAAGCTTTAGTTTTTCTATTTAAGTTTTAGACTGCAAAAGGGAGGATTTTTATCCTCCCTTTTTATTTCTCCAAAACTATGGTCGAGCTTCGAACTGGTTGGGTATCTTTCGAGCCGGTGTTCAGTCAGAATTTAGTCATGATACCTACAATAAAACGAATTATTATTTTCTCTTTCTTCATTGTAAATAATTTCGCTGCCGCTAAACCTCAGAAGGCGTGCTTTTGCGAAGCAGGAACTTATCCAGAATACCAAAGGCCTGCCTTCGCTGCCGGCTGTCGCCTTTGGCTTAAAGAGCAAAAGGATTGCGCTACTAAACATGAAGTTCAACATGGAGTCAGTTACGCAGATTTGCCTCTTCAACAGGATCTGACTCATATTTCTATTGGCTATGTTGGTCACTGGATAAACAGTCAACAACTCCTCTCATATTTACATTCAAGAATAAATCCACTAATGAGTCAGAAAGGCCTCTCAGTCAGCATTGATAATACTGCTTGTAGCTCGATGAACGATCCGTCGCTAATTTTAGACTATGTGAAAAACATGGCATTTCAGAAAGACCAAAATCTGACAATCAAAGGAAATCAAACTAGAAGCGTCGGAAAATGGGATGCCCTCATAGGATCAAAGAACAACTTCTATGCGTTTGTGAAAAACACAAAAAAGGAAGTAATCTACCCAAACTGCCGTGAGTTTCAAAATTACCGCTGCCTCCAAGGGGTCCAAGCAAATGATGAAGCCGTCTGCACTACTGACAATTCACAACTAATGAGACTCCGTTGCTGTCAGGTGCCTGACAATCCTTACGATGATGAAATCGAAACAGATTTTGCCTGGCTTCCCATTAGTGGGTGCTATTAAATCTACCGCGGATGATTCTCTCCAAATTTTAAACAAAAAAAAGCCTGGTTTCCCCAGGCTTTTTTATTTTCCGCTTCAATGTGCGAATTAGCGTTTTGAGAACTGGTAACTTCTGCGAGCTCCAGATTTTCCGTATTTCTTTCTCTCGACCATTCGCGGATCGCGAGTTACAAAACCAGCCTTTTTCAAAACATCTTTAAACTCAGGATTAAAAGCAACAAGAGCACGAGTAATTCCGTGTCTTACTGCGCCTGCTTGGCCATTTTCTCCACCGCCAGAAACAGTCACTCTCACATCAAACTTATCGGTTTGTCCAACAGTCTCTATTGGCTGAAGAATGACCATGCGAGATTGCATTCTCTTTAAGTAATCGTTGGCCTTCATACCGTTAATTGTGATGTTGCCTTTGCCAGGCTTTAAGAAAATTCGAGCTGATGCTGTTTTTCTTCTTCCGGTCGCGTAATAAAATTTTTCTGCTGCTGCCATTAAGTTCGTCCTTTTTAGTTCTTACCGGTAGGTACAGTGTATACTTCTGGTTTTTGAGCTGCATGTGGATGCTCAGCGCCAGTGTAAAGTTTCATTTTAGAGATTACTTGGCGCGAAAGCTTATTTGTAGGAAGCATTCCGCGAACGGCCTCATGAATAATAAAAGTAGAGTCTTCAGCCTTCATTTGAGCTGCCGTCTTCTCCTTCAAAGAACCAAAGAAACGTGAATGTCTGAAATATTTTTTGCTTTCAGCTTTATTTCCAGAAAGCTCAGCTTTATTCGTGTTAATAACAACAACAAAATCACCAGTGTCTACGTTTGGCGAGTATATAGGTTTGTTCTTTCCACGAAGAATCGTTGCTACGTGAGTAGCCAACCGGCCTACTTTAACCCCTGTAGCATCGATCACATGCCATTTTCGTTCAACTTCATCTACTTTTGCATTCCAAGTCTTCATTATGACTCCAATTAAATCTCTATCAATGCTCGCGAGGCACACTAGATACAATCTTTGCCCCAAAACTGCAAGAAGGGATGTTTTAAATTTCGCGGCACCTATTGTCAAGATCTCTAGGATAATAAACTCTTAATAAAAACAAGCCTTCCGGCGCCGCTGCTGGACCGGCCTTGGTTCGATTTTTAGCTAATATAATCGATTTGAGCTCTTCTGGTGCAAGGCCCTTTTTTTCCAACATCATTTGGGTCCCAACGATATTTCGCACCATTTGCTTCATAAATCCGCTACCTGTTATCGTAAACTGGAGAAGGTTTCGTCTGCGCCACTCCCATCGAGCTTCGTAGATAGACCGGACCGTGTGCGGCACAATTGTACCTACGGATTGAAAGCTCTTAAAGTCTTGTTTTCCAATGAGAAATTTAGAACTTTCCTGCAGATGATTGATGTCAATTGGCCGTCGTACCCAATCCGCATAACGGGTCATAAAAGCACCAGATCGCGGATTATTATAGACCAAATAACGGTATGTTTTCCGGCTAGCTGACAAAGTTGAGTGAAAATCTGAAGGTGCAAGCCATACCTTCTTAATCGAAATTGATTTTGGCAGATACGGCTTAACGGCCCAAGCTAGATCCCATTTCTCAATCCTCTCTATTTGGCGCGAAGTATCAAAGTGACAGACCTGACCTATTGCGTGAACGCCGGCATCTGTACGTCCACTTGCAAAGAGGGTAATTTTTTCCTGGAAGACCCTCTCTAGAGCATCCTGAATTATGTGCTGAACACTCTTTTTTGTGCCGTGATTCTGCTTTTGCCAGCCACAAAAATCAGTCCCATCATAAGAAACTAAAAATCGAATTCTCTGCATTTCGCGAAGGTACGGCCTTCCTTTTGGGAATGCAACGCAGCTAAGATGCTTTACACGACGCATTCCCAAAAGGAAGGCCGTACCTAAAAGTCGACGCCGATGCCGAGGGTTAGGATGTCACCGGTGAAGTCGAGGTCCTCGGAGAAGGCGTATTGATAGCGGAAGTCGGCAATAAGCCACAGGTTTGCTATACCGTACTCGCTGCTCAGATTAAAGGCGAGCAGGCGGTCAGCCGCCGAAATGTTGAACATCAGGCCGGCTGAGCCGTAAGCCGCTGGAGTGCCGCTAAAATTATTTTCGTTGTCATCTCGGAGTTCAGCGACTCCGATGTAGGTTCCGCCGCCGCTTAAATAGGGAGCGACCCACTGACGCTTAAAATACTCAAGACGATAAACTAAACCCAAACTTAATGGGACAACGATAAAGGTATATGATTCCTGTGGCACCGTTAAAGGATCGTTTATAAAGTAGCCATTCCCCTCGGCCATTGCCAAGCCGAGGCCGCCTTGAACTCCCAACTTTCCATATTTAGAAAAAGGTTGCCACTCATACTCCATAAAAAAAGCAGGCAAGTATCCATCACCATACATCCCTGCGAAATTATGTACGCCATCGGCAGCTGTGATTTGAGGGGGAGCCATAACACCCGCTTTGAAAATCCCCGTCTCTGTCGATTTTTTCATCTTTACCTTATAAACATATGTTCCATCTTGCTCGATCCGGATAAGACCTTTTTTTGCGTCAGGATGATGAAGATACCTTACGCCACTTCCGGGTACCGACGGAGTCACGCTCTTCGAAGCCCTCATTGGTTCATTTTCTGATACTGAATCAAACTCGCTGTCCGAAATATAAGGGGGCTCTCGTGGAGGGGCTTCTCCGACTTGAGCTGCCATCGCTAATTCGATCGACATTAACACGGCAGCACCTAGAGCAGCTTTAAACAGGAGTCGCATCGTTCCTCCTGAAATGTCGCAGACCGCGAAATAAAAATACAAATCCGAAAAAACAAATCAAAATCGTAGGAAAAATTCCAAACGCAAGAACAAGTTTAACAAAAAACAATAAGGGCCAAAGGAGACCGAGGCTAAAGCTTCGGGCGAGCTCACTCTCAGAAATCCACTTGGCCGCAACAGGGCCATATTTGTAATAAAAACGAACAAACCTTTTGCCAATAGCATTCGTTAAAAGGTGTTTATTTCTGAACTCACGGAAAGTTACGACTTCTGATGACATCTGACTGCCAAATGTGGCCGTAGCAATAAAGCAACTTTTATCATCTAAAAGACCCACCACATCTGTTGGCACAGCGCAAATCTTGCTCGTATTTGCCAACGTTGTTGCGTTAGGAAAATAACTGACAATCCCCGTTTGATCCATATTCGCAAGGGCAAAACAGTATTTTGTGTCATTTTTTAAACCCGTAATCCTGGCATCAGAAAGTGAAGGCGTCGTCGTTGAATTGCTCTTCAAATCGAGAACATAGCTGGGAGAGTTCGTGCTAATAGCCGTCACTGGATTAATGACAGCGTTAGGGTCTCCCTCGGGCCCTTGAGCATAGAACAGCACTATGCGGTCGTAATTTACGTCCGTCTTGGGAGTCTCGAGAGTAGCACTTGAAGCGGCGATATCAGAAATATAAATCTTTTCGTCACCCTTTAGCAAAGAGTAGTCACAGATCCCCTCTTGGGTTGTTGCCGCCGGGACCCCTGGAACACAAGCAGTGGCAATGGTTGTCGCCACGGCCCCATCTAGATAACGAACCACAATATTGAAATCAACTTTTTCTTCAAGGGTGCCATCTGAGTTGTTATCGATCCCAACACTCAACGTCGCACTTGTAGGAAAGTTATCACAATCGGCCGTAGCTCCCGCATTCGCACAAAGACTGCTCCACTTGATTTTGGCCGTAAATGACGAATTAACAGTTAACGACTGAGTTCCATCATCATCCACAAATGACTGTGTCGTGTTACTACTTAACTTGTAGCGAACGCGGGGACTTCCGGTAAAGGTTGCCGCTGTCGATGACTTCAATGTGATGAGTAAATATAAGTTCGGATGAATTGAGGTCAAACTGCAGTTATTCAGACCCGCCCTATTGCATGAATTGCAAGTCGAATCGGCAGATGGAGATGCGCAACCACCATAGGCCCCCGTGTAGCCAGCATAGATCGTAGGCAAAACTGCCTGAGCTCCCCCGGACGCGACCGAACCACTCGAGTAGGCAGAAAGACCACTTGGGGCATTGACCAGGCTCATGCCTGTCGTCGTTTCCGCACCGATGCCTACTCTGGCCAATAAAACCAGGGCAAGAATTATGATTGAAAAAATCGTCCGTGAAACTTCCACCCGATCATGAAATCACGCTTGGTACTTGATGTCAAAAATATGCTCGGCGATTTGCATTCCGTTTAAAGCCGCGCCCTTACGAATATTGTCTGAAACAACCCACATGAGCCACAAATAAGGGTTTTCTGGATCTCGGTGAACCCTTCCTACATAGACAGGATCAGCCCCTGACACGTTGCGTGCTGTGGGGTAAATAGAGCGACCCACTTCATCCTGAACAACAATTCCAGGCGCCGCCGCCAAGGCCCGCAAAATCTGTTCGCGACTTGCTTCTTTTTGGAGCGTCACCCAAACAGCCTCACTATGCGCATTAAGCGCAGGGATTCGTACGGTAAAGGCAGATACCTTTAATTGAGGTAAGTTCAAAATCTTGCGGGTTTCTTGCATGATTTTCACTTCTTCGCTGCAAAAACCTTCGCTATTGAAACTACCGATCTGTGGAATGGCATTGAACAGAATCGGATGCGGAAAGACCGCAGAGAGTGGTTCGGTGTTTTGGAAGTCAGCAGTCTGCGCAAGCAATTCGTCATAACCCGCAATACCCGCACCACTAACAGCTTGGTAAGAAGCCACTCGGACTTCTTCGAGGCCAAATTTCTCTGCAAGAGGCTTTAATGCCACAACCAATTGAATCGTCGAACAGTTCGGATTAGCAATAACTTGTGGCGTAGAACCAGCTCCAAGCAAGTGACTGTTCACTTCTGGTACAATTAAATGCTTGGATGAATCCATTCTAAATGCAGCCGAATTATCCACTGCAAAAGCCCCTGAACGCACGGCTTCGGGAGCCCACTCTTTGCTGATATCATCTCCTGAAGAGAAAAAAACCAAATCCAAACCAGCAAAACAACCTGGCTTGAGAGCTTGAACAGTCCAATCTTGACCTTGAACATGAATTTGCTTACCAGCTGAAGTTTCGCTTGCAAAAGGTCGAAGCTCCGAAAAAGGAAATTTTCTCTCTTCCATTATGTTCATAAATGTCTGCCCGACCATACCCGTCGCGCCGACCACGCCGACTTTAAGCTTTTTTGCCATTTTCTGTAGCTCCTGAATTCATAACCTCATCAATTTCTTCAACAAGATCGTCCTCATTCACCTGCGCCGGAGCATAAACACTTGGACGAATTCTCCGGACATTTTTTCCTAGTTTAAACACGCCAAAAACAGCACCGAGAATGGCATAACCAATAAATAACACAAACAGCATTACTTCAGGTCGAAGGGCCACCACTACAATAACACCAACCCCTAAGATCAGGTAACGGAAGGGCAAACGCTCCTTTAAATCCAAGTCCTTAAAGCTGCGATAACGAAAGTTGCTAACCATCACGATAGCTAACAACGCCGTCATGGCCAATAGCGCTACATTCCCGAGAGCCTCCAGCTCAAGATCGTGAAAGGCAAGAATCGATGAGGCCACGATTCCTGCTGCCATCGGTATTGGGAGTCCTTGAAAATAATTTTTCTCCACTCGAGTAGATTGAACGTTAAAACGAGCCAAGCGGAGAGCTCCGCAAGTAACAAACAGAAAGCAGGCCACCCACCCCAATCGCCCAAAGGGATGTAGTGCCCACTGAAAAAGCATCAGACCTGGAGCCACTCCAAAACTGACTAGGTCACACAACGAATCGTATTCCGCTCCAAATTTACTTGTTGAGCGAGTTAGCCGCGCCAAGCGTCCATCCAATAGATCAAATACCGCAGCAGCAACAATCGCATATGCAGCAATAATAAATTGAGCCTTCAGGGCTTGTATAATTGCGAAAAAACCAAAGAATAGGTTTCCGGTCGTCATAAGATTTGGCAGAACATAAATGTACATGGCCAATCTTCGACCCTCTACTGGTTCTGGTGAATTATAATCCACATTCATAATGCTATTCCTTGCTAAATTGCAAACAGACCAAAAAGAGTAAACAAAATATATAATCCCATACTACTCATAAGTGGAAGTGTGAAATTATCATCCAATTTGCCGATGGGTACCAACTCTGCGAGTGCGCCAATAAGGCCCGCCAACAAACTTACAACCACAACTCTATCAATTTTTACATTATAAAAGTTAAGATAGAGGACCGTACAAATCACACAAACAAAAAAGGCGGCCATAAAACCTTGTACTGATTTGTGACCAAAAATTTTATCCTTACCAAATTTAATGCCAACGACTGAGGCCAGTGGATCTGCAAAAGCTAAAAAAAGCAGAGTCAATCCCACGACGGGGCGTGGAAAAATGGCGACTACAATGGCAACGCCGCCAAGCAAATAAGTGGTCCCCGCAATTTTATGAACTTCATGATTTCGCATGATGGGCTTAAACGCATGAACGATCCAGTCATTGAATGCAGGATAGCGAAGTCTTAAAAAATCGACAGGAAAAAATACTAAAATTGAAACGCCAAGAATGAGCCCAGACACCACTTCTGAAAGAAAAACATAGGCAAGAAACATAACGAAAACGCCCGTCATGTGCCAAATCTTGCGCTCCCAATGAATGTCAGATCGCTTTTTTAATTCCAAACTATGTAAAATATCCGTCAAGTTCTCCACCATCACCGGAGCAACATAAAATACGCCGCGCCCAATGAGCAAATCTTAATTCATAATTTTGTATGTTGCGCGTTAAGATTGCGCTTGGAAGGCAAAAAAATTACGAAATTTGAATGTCAAGTTGTGCCAGACTTGACATTCAAAACGTACTCTTCTTCTTTCTCAGATGAGAGCGACTGATATCTAATATAAATTTGATTCTCACCTTCTTTAAGCTGAATCAAATCTGTTTGATAATTCTTTCCATCTAACAAAAATACCGACGCTGTAAACCCATTCGTCTTATTGACAATGCTAATTTTTCCAGCGTGCGTCTTTTGATTGCAATCGAGCCCCCGCAATTGAACATATGAACCCTGTACTTTAAAATTTTTAGAATCGGCACTTTTGGGACACTTTAAATTGTAGGTGATCAGATTATCCCCTAAAACATTGTTCAATTCTTTAGCTGCATCCTCAATGACAACCGCTTTTTTGGGACTAAACCCTTGAATTAAGCTGGCAGGCTTTCGAACCTTTTGCTCCTGCGGACGTAAAACCATCACCGGCACATCCTGCTCATCCTTAGAAAACAAGGACGCCAGAGTCGGCACTGCGACTATTGCGACTAAAAATGCTGTTGCGACTAAAAATTTCCAATCTGGATTGCCAACTCTCATACCAGAGTAGATCGGCGGAAATTTGACGGGACTTTAGTTGTGTCATTTTGAGACTTCGTCCCACGAGACCTTCATCTCGGCGATTGCTATTCATTCATCACTAAACTTCGGTTGACTTCATTCGTAACTCAATCAAATCTCATAAAAAATAATTAACTCACGGAGGTCTTTGTGTCTAAGAGAATGATGATCCTAGGGGCTGCAGCCGCAGGCATTTTATCGGCATCTATGGGTTCCGCGGCCGAAACCCCAGAAGCAAATAAAGGAAAAGCGCCCGAGGACAAAACGGCGGCCATGGGAGAATGTCATGGTATAAACTCCTGCAAGGGAAAAGGGCAATGTGGCAGCGGCACGACCAGTCACCAATGCGGAGGACGAAACTCTTGCAAAGGAAAGGGCTGGATCAAAATGTCTAAAAAAGACTGCGACAGCAAAAAAGGAAAGTGGGAAACGCTTAAAATGGATATGTAATGTCAGCTCAGTTTTTTGGTGGGGTGGGTCTTCGTCCCACCCACTACCCACACATTCTAAGTCACGGTGCTGGCCATGTTCAATGGTTTGAAGCAATCTCCGAAAACTTTTTGGATACCCTTGGTAGACCACGTTCTATCTTGCATAAAATTCGCGAAAAATATCCTGTCGCACTACATGGCGTATCCATGTCCCTTGGATCTCCCGAGGGAATTTGCCAAGAACATCTCAGGCGACTTAAAACTCTTGCTGACGAAGTTGATCCCTTTTTGATTTCAGACCACTTATGCTGGAGCAAAGTGGGTACCCACTATTCTCACGATCTCTTGCCAGTCAAATACAATAAAGAGAGCCTCATTCTTCTAGTTCAAAATATACAACGCGCCCAAGAAGGCCTCAAGCGCTCGATCCTGGTAGAAAACATTTCGGCTTATGTTCATTCAACGGAAGCTGAATATACTGAATGGGATTTTATCACCGAAGTTTGTCAGCGCGCCGGTTGTAAAATTCTTCTCGACGTTAACAATGTCTATGTCAACTCCGTGAACTTTAACTTTGACCCCCAAATTTATTTACAAGCGATTCCCGCAGATAAAATTGGCCAAATTCATTTGGCTGGCTTTACGGACATGGGGAATTTTTTGTTTGATACTCACTCAAAATCAGTTGCACACGAAGTGTGGGAGCTTTTTAAATTCAAAGCTCGCGGATTGGACTCTACCCCTGTTCTAATTGAGTGGGATGACAACATACCTGACTATTCAAAATTAGAAGCCGAACTCCTTATTGCAAAAAAAATCTGGGAAGAAATCCACCCAAAAGAGGTCTCCGATGAAATCATTTTATGATTATCTCGTCGGCGAAGCCCCTCAACCGCTCGACTATAAACCCGCTGGGACTTTAACCCTCAAAGAAGCTTTTCAAGTTTATCGCCAAGGTTATCATTCTCGTTTAACAGAAGTTTTAGGAGACACCTTTGAGCTCATTTGGAAAGTCCTAGGTGACGATCTCTTTTTTGAAGTCACCAGCGAGTTTATTAAAGAAAATCCCTCATGTAGTTACAACTTATCCAATTATTCAGCCGGATTTATCACTTTCTTAGTCAATCATAAATTATCCAATGAGTTTCCATTCCTAAAAGATTTGGCGCAACTTTGTTGGGATCAAAAAGAGATCTTCGATGCCCCTTCAGAAAATGGTTTAGAGGGCAACTGTTTATTAACTTTAATCAGCGATGAAGATAGCAGTGCTTCGTTCGTAAACTCTGTGCGACTGCGAAGCTCACAATATTGCATTTTTGATATCTGGAATGCATTGGTTCATGACAACGTTGCACCTGAAAATTGGGATCAACCACAAACTGTTGTAATTTATAGATCTGAATTCCAGGTTTTTTTAAAGCAAATTTCGATAGAAACTCACCGGACTCTTAAGAAAATTGAAGCAGGGGAAACTCTGATGAATGCCTGCCAAAACCTAGAGGAAAGGGAGCTGACATCCCTCTTTCATTTCTTGGCAAAGTATCGACTTCTTAAAAAGATAATTTGATTTATTTTTTCTCAATAGAAATAGCAAACTTTTTGACGCCTGCGGTTTTCACAACGTCTAGAAGTCCGACGACTCTCCCGTGGGGGACATCTTTGTCCGCTGAAATAATTGCTTGGACATCAGAATTCTTTGCAACTTCTTCTAGTGCTCGTTGCTGGACAGCTTGTTCCTCGACGAAAGAACCATTCAAATTGATGCGCCCATCCGCTGTCAAAGCGATATTTAATTTACTAGGGGCCGTCTGATCACCGCTTGCCGCCTTTGGCAAGTTGACATTGATTGTTGGCTTAATAAACATCGGCGCTGTCACCATAAAAATAATTAGCACCACAAGAATGATGTCAACCAAGGGCACGACATTTATATCAGCTATTGCTTCGTTATCAAGATCCGTCTTAATTGCCATAAATTAGACACCTTTTTTCTTAGCATAAGCTAAGCAAAGCTCTTTTACGCTCTCAAGACTTTGCATAATTGCACGTACTTTTTTGCTGTAGTAGTTGTAAAAAATGACTGCGGGAATAGCAACAAAAAGCCCCGCAGCTGTTGCGACGAGAGCTAAGGATATGCCCATCATGACTGTCTGCTGCCCTGCCTCGGGGGCACTCGCCAAATCGTTAAAGGCTTTCATAATGCCCAAAACTGTTCCTAGGAGTCCTATATAAGGGGCATTTGAACCAACCGTCGCTAAAAAACCTAAAAATCTTTCCAGCTCGGGCTTTTCGGTCAGTGAAAAGGTATTAAAAAGCTCTTCTAAACCTCTGCTGCCGCTGTCTTTCATGTGCTTCAAAGCATAACTTGCGGCCCTGCCCTCGAGAGTATCAATCTCTTTGGAAATACCCTCAACGTCTTCAACGCTATTGCTTTGCAACGCCATTCGCACCCTCGCTCGAATTCTATTTGAGCTCGAGGACACCTTGTTTAGGGCAAAAAATCGCTCGAGAATCATTCCCACGCTGAGAACGCTTAATACAACGAGGATCCAAAGAACTACCTGATCTGCGAGATGGGCAAAGGCGAAAATTTTGTCTGTCAACATGAAGGGTCCTTTCTTTGACACTCTGATAAGATTGGATCATTATCTCTAAATCCAATGAGAGCGGTCAAGGCATCCTCTATTATTATAGTTTTACTTATACTAGCAACAAGTCTAGTCGAGTTGGCATGTCAATCTGTCGCGAAACCTTCGGTCCTGGTTATTGCTGTAGATGATTTAAGCGTTCTAGATATGCTCTGTGGTGAGGGTGCTTCTTTTTCACACCAATCAGGAATTAAAATTCTTTGCAAAGAGTCGGTTCGGTTTACACATGCCTTCAATGCCTCTCCATTGAGTGTCCCAACGCTAACTAGCATTTTAACAGGCCTCTATCCATTTCAACACCACGTTCGAAACAATGGGGCTCCTGGCCTAAATCCTCAGTTTATCACTGTGGCAGAAAAGGCATTAATGGCAAAATACCGCACCGCCTTCTTTTCGGGAGGTCCACCCGTTTTGAGAAAATCAGGCCTCAATCAGGGTTTTGAACTTTTCGACGACATGATCGTACCTGGACGTCAGAATCTTTATCGCAATTTCAAAAAAACTTCGCATCATTTCTTGCAGTGGCTAAAAAATGATGTCGGCGACTCGTCTCCGTTTTTTGCAATGATCTATGTTCCTGACTTAATTTTTACAAATACGGTGACGGTCAATGAACTCGGTGAGGCTCGCAATCTGTCCCATGAAAGCCAACTAGACGAATTCGATTACAATCTCTTTAATTTAATCAAAGAATTAAAAAATCAAAGTCGCTGGAATCAAACGACCTTAATTCTCGTTGGCTTAAATGGTCACACCGATGATGATCGCCCCGGCGA
This sequence comes from Pseudobdellovibrionaceae bacterium, assembly GCA_016719575.1. GTDB lineage: Bacteria > Bdellovibrionota > Bdellovibrionia > Bdellovibrionales > Bdellovibrionaceae > JACMRP01. Next base: position 1,111,594 of record JADJYV010000013.1, read on the forward strand.
ATTGAGCCCTAGTAATTTACACAGCGAAAACACCCAGGTTGCCTTATTCATCAAACCGCAACAAAAGGTTCGAGATATGGCTCTTCAATGGAAAATTGACCGCAATGTGAGCTTGGTTGATTTAGGTGAAACCCTCTTTTCGCTTATCGAAACGACTGAAAATCCAAACACTCCTTCCTCGATATTTCCGAGCTATTCTTTGAAAACTGTCTTGCACCAGCCACAGCCTGACTGGCCGGAAAACAGACTGATCCTGCTTGAATCGGACTGGGCCTACTGGCGCGGGCTTAGCAATAGACGCTACGCTGTACTGAGCCAGCACACACTATTCATTAACGATGAGCCTCACCAAATTTTTAATACACTAACCGACCGCCTCGAAACCATTCCCATTCGAAGCTCCGAACTTGCGACTGAAGAAAGACAACGAATCCTACAAGCGATGAATAAAATCGGCGCGGAACCTTGGCAGGGTTTGAAGAACACGACACTTCAAAAATACACTCCTGCTTTCTATCGATGGCTCAGAAATCATCAAAAAAAATCCTTGTTAAAGGATCTATACGCCAAAATTCAAAAGGGGACCACAGATGTCGAAATCGTTAACTGGTGTGCTCTTCTTTCTTTCGATATTAAAGATTGGGACACCCTGCGAAGTCTTGCCATTAAATTCAAGCAACCCTTCTGGCAATATGTCGCAGAAGAAAACTCTGGTATAGAATCAAAAAATCGTTTTTCACTAGAACAAGATCCTTGCTTGCGACTCTTAGAAGTCGAAAAAATTGATTCAGGTTCAATGAAAGCCTGCCCTGATCGCCTTTTCTTGGATTTCATCGAATGGCAAAAAGCGGAACAGCGGGGACTTTTTAAGAGCATAAAAAAGCGTCGCTTCGAACGGGCTTACTTGAACTCTTTAATCGACCAAGAAATTCAAGAGGCCGCACTAGCAACAATGTTGATATGGGACCTTCCTGAAGCAAAGTCACTTCAGCCCCGCCTCACAGACCTCGTTCTCAGCTTACCTGCATTTCAAAAACAAAAAACGATTCTATTTAAAGCACTTCAAAATAGCGCTCAATGGCAAGATGAAGAAAATTAAAAACCTGATTCAAAACTGACGAGCCCAATCCAAAATGGTGAATCTGGATTTTTTCTTGCAATATTTTGAGTTATCTTAGGCAGTAAACCACCATTCGAAGCAACCGTCCAAAGGGCATCGCTCCAAAAAATCCCAGAATATAAAAATAAGCGATCGCCCGCAGCTATGCGAAAATCGCCACAACGAATATTCAAACTAGAATCAATACCTAGTAGATCTCTAGGCAGAGGTGCAATCTCAGAGCCTTCGGAATTGTCGGCAAGCTCAAAAGCTGTATCACCGTTTGCAGAAATAGGCGTTAAACCCAAACCCTTTTTTTGCAGCATTAAATTTGGCGCGCCGACTTGAGCAAAGGCAACTTTATTTTCTTTTCGATATAAAATCAAAGTTTCTAAACCTGCTACATACTCGCCTCTATTATCAGAGCGATATAACGATTCATTGCAAATTAAAGCGGCTACTCGTAAGTAATTAGCCTCGTCAGTTAAGCAGGTCATAAACTCAAACGGAGAAGTGACCTCGACGTCAGCTGTTGCCGCTTGGACATATTTAGCAATATCCTCATTTACTTTATTTGCAAGCCCAGCCTCTCCCCAAGATGTCGTTATAATAAGTAGCGAGCCGTCTTGCTCAGCATAGATTGTCGGCCTTGGCCGAAGAGTTTTACTAGAATATGAGCGCTCCTCTAATTTCATCAAAGGGCTCCATACTTTTTTAACTTAATTTTGGCTTTAGCATAGTACTCGCCATCCGGAATGTCGAGATCCATTATCTTCTTCCACTTGTCCTTTGCCCCCGGACGATTTTCTCCACCCTCAACATTACCGTAACTTTCTTCAAGGACACCTTCCTGATAGAGAATCATCATTTGCTTTCTTAATTCTAAAACATAGCGATCGATCTTCTCTTTAGTGGCTTCGTTTTCAGGGTCAATTTCCGCTGATTTTCTTAGGGCAAAAATAGCATCCCTTAACTTTTGGTCTTTGTATGCTTGTTCGGCCTCAGTCTCAAAACGACTGGTCTTTTGTTTCAGCGTCTGCTGTATCGAAGTTATTTGACGACGTGCTTGACTCTTGAGTCCATTTGGATCGGGTAGCCCCGAAGATATCACGACTTGGTATTCTTTTTGAGCTCGCAAATACTGACTTTCGCCGAAGCTCGCTTCTGCCTTATTGAATAAGTTTTTCAATCTTTGAACCTGAGACTGATATTCTTGCTTTTGGGCATCTTTAGCTTGTTTGTTGGTCACCAGCAGATCAACCTGCTGGCGAAGATCCATGATTGCAGGATGCTCTGGCATCAATGACAACACTGAGCTTAAGCAATCCTCAAGTTTTGACATCGTATAATCTGAATTAAACTGAGCCTTACATTCTGAGACTTTGACTTGAACCTTTTCTTCCATTTCAACTTTTTCTTTTTCTAAATCCTCTTGCCGCTTTTTTTGTGCTTGAATTTCTAGAGCCTCATTCGCAAGACGCTCGATATCTTTGCTATCTTCATATTCGGGCACCATCTCATATATTTTTGCAATTTCGGCCTTAGCTAGCTCGTACTTCCCTTGCATGTAGAGGTTCTTAGACAGCTGATACGTCTGCTTTACTAATGTCTGTTTTTCCGGGGGCAACTTGTTAAATACTTCTTGAGACTTCGTTTGAATGCCAGGCCCATTGGACGGAGTTGGGGAACTCGTTTGATCACTGAAGAAATAGGCCACAACAAGAAGAACGATTGCGCCAGCGATAATTTTCACACGATGTTTTTCGAAATCAAATTTCTTATCGCGAGGTATATCTTCAAGATTAGCCCCCCCGGGCAAGTGCAAACCCGGAATAAATTGACCTGGGTGTTGCATTGGTGAAGAGGCCTGACCATATTGATTTACCTGCGGAATTAATTCATGACTTGTCGGAACCAAAGCAGGGCTAGAAGCATTCACAAACTCCATTCTTGATTTAAACTCGGGGTCGTGAAGTTCGAAATAAAGATGATTATCTAAAACACTGATCGCATCACTACTTTTTAGTGGGAGAGGTTCAATGGGAGATACTGGACTGCCATTAAGAAGAGTTCCATTCACACTTCCGAGGTCCATAATTACAAACTGGTTTCCAACGCGTCGGATTTCAAACTGCCTTCTACTCACTCGCTGATCGCGAATGACGATATCACAAGAGGCATCTCTTCCTGCGACCCACTGGTTGCCGACCTCAAGCTTAAACATTTCTTTAATGTCGCCAGAGGCATCAACGACTTTAACGTAAGGAATGGTATTTGCCGCATTGATAAATGTCTTATCTCCGCTTTCACCGCCATCTCCCTCGGCGCCAACAAACAATCCTGGCACACTGTTTCTAGGGCCAGCCACAAGTGAAGCTTCAATATCACTGTATTCAAATTCGTAGGCCCCAAGAGAAAATTTCATTTTGCTATCGAGTTGAAGGGTCTGAACCTCGGCACCTCCGTAGACAACGGCCCCAAAGCGAGATATGACATCCAGTTGCCAATGAGATCCGTCAAAACTCAATTTGAAATGTTCTCGAGAAAGACTCTTTTCATTTAGCAAAACGATATCACAATCTTCTTTTCGGCCCGCAATATAACTTCGGTCCGTTGAAAGTTGCAGTTCCTGAAGAAATCTACCCTGAAAAAGAGTGCGCAGGCGTGCCATTAGAAGCGTCCCTCTTCTGCTAAAGAGCACTGGTCATAATACTGTTTTGCTTCTTTAAAAACTGGGTCTTGATTATTGTTCAACATCGTCATGACATTAAAATAGCTTGCCTTGCACATTCGCCAATTTTTCTTTTCTCGGTAGCGATTGCCTTGAAGCATATGAAACTTGACCAATTCATCGAATTTAACTTTTGATAAATGGTAATATCTCTTTGCCAATTCGTTACCAGGATCCAAATTTAAAACGACCTGAAAAGACTCACGTGCACGCCCATAATTTCCCTGCTTATAATCACGGAATCCCCGAATATAGTTTTCTTGCGCCCGTTTGAACTGAATATTATCTAGTTTTTCTTTGCGCGCCTCAAACTCTTTGAGCTCTTCACGAGAGGCTTGAATCTCTTGTTCTATTTGCTCTGTCGACCTGTATGTCAACTCTTTCTTTTTTGTGTTCGATGGCGACATTAACCACCAAAATCCAAACCCCAGAATGGCAACAACGACATAAAAACCAAAACGCCCGCTCTCCTTGCCGCTAGCACGAGGGCGAGGACGGAAACGAGACTTCATGGGCTGAGCAATCTGAGCACCTGGTATATTTGTTGAATAGTTTGACTGATTCGATATCGCTCCGCCTAGAACAGCATTTGAAAAGTCGTGAACACTAGCGGGGGTTATGGGAGGCTGATACTGAATTGGATTGCTGTTAATGTGAACAGGAAGCACATTTGAATCATAAGGGGTCGCACCAACAGGAGACGCCGGAGTAGGCGGGGTCAATTTTTCTGAATCTCGAATTTGAGTTTTAGACTCTTGATCGAACTCAATAATAAACTCTGATTCACCTATTAATATAATAGCACCTGAATCAAGCTTTGCGCTCTGAACCTGTTGACCATTGACTCCCAAAAAATTCTTCTTACTGAGGTTGACAATGTGCAATTCAAATCCATCCCAACGTATTTCGGCATGTTGTCGACTCGCTTTCAAGTCATTTGTCAGCACAAGATCATTTTCAGTGCCGCGCCCAATATGAATAGTTGTTTGCTCAAAATTAAAGGTCTGTCCTGCCAACGGCCCTCTCTCAACTTTAATTCGATATTTAAGTGCATCTTTTAAATTTGGTGCAGCTGACATCACTCACCACCCGCTTCTTCTGTCGGAGTAACGCTTATAACAAAATATGCAATCGAGTCATTCTCTACACCCATGGCTTGGCAATGAATTTGACAGTTGTGTCCACTAAACTCGAGCTGATCACTGTGAATCAACGCTGGATTCTCCTGAGACTTTTGGATCAAGTGAGCAAGATTCTGCTGTAATGCCATGTCCGCTAAAGACGTTAGAGGTTGTCCCACCAGTTGACCGTCAGAGACGTGGGCAACTTGTTCAAAATTTTTATTAGCAGCGATTATTCGTTTTTCAGCATTAATTGCAATCGTCGGATAACCCATCAACTGAATTAAATTTTCGGCTTCAGCGTCTCGGCTTACAACCTGAAGAGACCTGTTTTGGTCATTTTCCCCATGAATGTAGCGGGTTAAGAGACTGTTCACGTTTCCAATGAGGCTTTGTAGAGCCGGAAACTGGAAGGCCACTTCTGTTGAATCCTTTTTCTCACGCAAGGCCACATCAAGCTGTTGGTTTAAGATATTTATTGGATATTCAATAAGCTTATACATAAAGAAGAAAAGCAACAGCCCGATAATACATGCTATGATCAATGTCTGAAAGAACAGACTTAAAACTTGCCCATCATCAAACGCCAAACTACCAACATCGTAGATAACAACGGCATGCGCTTTTACCGAAGGCTCACCGGTCGCTGGGTCATACTGACCTATCGGGAAGCTTGCGCCAATTGACTGGCTATCGATTTTCGCTACTTGGGCTTTCATTTCGCGACGCGCGCTGTGCACGAATGGAATATTCGGAGTCGTTCCCGCTCGACTGGCTGGAGCCAAGATCATTCCATCGGATTGTTGTACAATCATCACCTGCTTAACGCCATCTTCAGTCTCGACGGAATGAGTATTTAAAGAAGAAAAATTTCCTTGCAAAAGCAAAGTTTGATTTGTCATCGCTACATTTCGCGCTAAGGACTTGGCCCGACGCTGACTTTCGGCCATAATGCTCGAGCGAGTGATCTGAACCATTGGAATCATTGAGAGGAGTGTGACTGCCAGAATAAAAATTCCAATAAAAGCACCAAGCACATATTTAAACTCTGTCAGCTGCGGAAGTCGATAGACTCCAGGCAAAGCAACCCTCTCTACATAATCTTTCAGCTGAAACAAAATTCTTTGAAAAAGACCATCTGGAAGTTCCGTCGTCAAAGGATCTGGCGTTGGAATATTTGGAGTTACGTGCCCCATCATCTGCGGAGCAGGTTGCTGATAAGAACCTTGCGGATAATACTGCTGAGCTGCGCTGCCGACATTCGGAATAGCTACGACAATAGAGGACTCTCCTGTGTGTTGCGGTGACGTCGGGCGAATTGGCACAACATCAGCCGGAATAATATCAAATATGATATCGTGCACACTCACCTTGTCGCCCAGACGAACAAGACCATTTTGAATTCGAACTCCATTAAGATAGGTCCCGTTGCTTGACTTCAAATCAACAACCACTATTTTATCTTTGTAAACATGAATTTCTCCATGCTCCTTCGAAACACCATGGCTGGGTATTCGCACATCACAATTTGCTCCCCGCCCCACAAGGTTTTTACCTGGTTTCAAGTTAACTAAATGACCCGCCTGCGGGCCCGTCAATATTCTAAGTGCCCACATGAAGTTGTTCTCCTACTTGAAGATTCAAATCCAGTGCGCGCCCCTCTGCAAACTCGATAACGGAACGGGCCCCCCAAATTGGCCAAATAATTTTATACGGCTTTACACGAGAGTAAATAGCCTTAATACGCATGTCTTTATCAAGAAAAACACAATCAATTGAAAACTTCATAAAAAAGGTGTGAACCGAATTGCAACGCGGAATCATCAGTGCTTCATCTCGGCCCAAAGATTTTTTGCCGAGCAATCCCTTACCACGAGCCCATTCGCTCGTAGCGACTTTCAAGTCAGAGATAAGCTGTTGTTGACGCGTTTCGCTTCTAAGCACTGCCACCCTCTATTTTCCACCACCATAAATAAAACTTACAGCCACAGGACCAAAAACCATTATAAATACCGCCGGTAAAATAAATAACATCAGCGGAACCAAAATTTGTTGAGAAGCCTTTGCTCCCGCTTTTTCAGCACGAACAAATCTTTCAAGCCGCATTTGCACTGATTGGTCTTTAAGAACTTTTGAAATGCTCGCACCGCTCGCTTCAGCATCAATCAAAACCGCAACAAAACTCGTAATTTCTGGGATATCCAGACGCTCTGCCATATCCTTAAGTGCTTGTGTTTTAGAGGCGCCAATCTTTATATCTTTTAAGACAGTACCTAGTTCATCTGCCAAGACACTGTCATTTCCCTCAGCTTTATCTACAATCTTTTGAATTGCCGAAAAAAAATCCAAACCCGCCTCAACGGATAGCGCTAACAAATCAATAAAAAATGGCAAATCCGCACGCACCGAAGTTTCGCGTCTCTTTTTTTCAGCCCCGGCATGCATTTGCGGGAAGACAAATCCCCCCAGACCCAGTCCTGCTAGAATAAGAGGGGGTAAATCCAAGGCCAATGCAAAATTCATAACCAACATAAAGGCAGGAAACATTACGCCCCAAAGAATTTGCAGACCAATAAATTCATCTTCATTCAGTTCTTTGGAAAGTCCGGAGGTCAAAATATAACGCCGAACACGCTTACGATAACTTGGGCTCTTAATTTTCAATGCGTGTTGCAGAGTGAATTGATGAACGAGGGGGCGTGAAAAGTTGATCACGGGTGATTTGGATTTTACCGGCTCGCTGTTATTCGCCCATGACAGTTGTCGCGAGTCATTGTTGCTCGAAAATAATGCAGAGACAAAGAGGTAAACACTAAGTCCCCCTAATACGAAGCCTGCAATCAGCAATAAATCTGCGCTTCCCATTCTTCTCTCTTTGTGTTCAAGTTACAGTATGTACCAACTTGTTTTGGCATCTGAGTCTCCACGTCGTCGACAAATTCTAGAAACTGCCGGTTTCGCCTTCGATGTGGTCCCAGTTAAAGTATCGGAAATTCCTGATAAAAACCTGAATATCGACATGCAGATTTTGGACATAGCTAGACGTAAGGCTAAGGCCGCTTTTGCGTTAACAAAACAACGTTCGAACCATCCCTTTCTGCTTCTTGCAGCAGATACAATGGTAGTTTATCATAATAAAGCCATCGGAAAGCCGAGCAATTCTAATGAAGCCTTCGAATTTTTAAAACTTTTGTCTAGGAATGTCCACGAGGTCAAAACGGGGTTGATTGTGATCGAAAGTACTCACGGTCATGAGGTGTCTCATGTTGAGACTTCTCAAGTCTATTTTCGACACCTCTCTGAAGATGAAATCTGGACCTACATCCAGTCTGGTGAACCCATGGATAAAGCCGGGGCCTATGCCATTCAAGGGTTAGGAGGGGCCTTTGTTGAAAAATTCGTTGGCGATTATCAAAATATAGTTGGCCTGCCGCTCAAGGCGTTCGAAAATATTTTGCTACAACAACGATGGCAGGTAAAAAAATCATGAGCTACGAAAACGTCCACCAAGAATGTTACGACCAACTCAAAAGTCTCGGACGCACCCGTGAGAGTTTAAAGATTCTTGCGGTTTCAAAGCTCCAACCAATTCAAAAAATTAGAAATCTCTATGAAAAAGGGCACCGTCTATTTGGCGAAAACTATGTTCAAGAAGCCCTTTTAAAACAAGATCTTCTTAAAGATCTCGAAATCGACTGGCACATGATTGGCACGTTACAAAGAAACAAAGTTAAGCTTGTTGTCGGAAAGTTTCAACTGATTCACTCGGTTGATTCATACGAACTTGCGCAAGCAATTTCTAATCAAGCTGTCAAAATAAAAACCCTGCAAAAGGTCTTATTGCAGGTCAATCTTGCGCAAGAGATAACCAAGGGTGGTTTAAGCCGCGAAAGGCTTTTACAGCAGTGGGCCGATATTACTTCACTTTCTGGAATTGAAATAACCGGATTGATGACCATGCCCCCTCTAAGTGATGATCCAGAGGAGGTCCGACCCTATTTTAATGAACTTTCAAAACTTCAAACTGAACTAATAAAACAAGGCCCAGGCAGACACCCTCTGCGCGAACTGTCTATGGGAACTAGCCACGACTATCATGTGGCCATTGAGGAAGGAGCTACCATTGTTAGACTGGGAACGATACTCTTCGGAGAGAGACCAAGGAAGAACTAGGGGGCCTGCAATGAACCTCATTTTAAAGCGACAAAAAATCGGCTTTCTAGGGGCTGGGCATATGGCCCAAGCAATCATAAAGGGTCTGGTAGAAAGCGGTGTCACCACCGGTGACCATATTTTAGCAAGCAATCGCACCCCTGGAAAACTACAAAAATTGAGCGATCAGTACAAAATTCAAAGCTTTGATAATAATGAAGCCTTAGTTGAAAACTCGGACATCGTAATTTTAGCTGTAAAACCTCAGGATTTGTTATCTGCTATCGAGCCGATCGCAAGCTCATTTCATGATCAGCAAATTGTGATTAGTCTTGCAGCAGGGATTAGACTGCAAACCCTGCAGAAATATCTTCCAAATACACGTTTAGTTCGAATGATACCCAATACGCCCGCCATTCTCGGGAGAGGCGTCATTGGTTATATGACTGCTTCGCCCGACAACGCCTTGCAAACGATGTTGGAGGACATGTGTTCGCCCCTCGGTTACACGCTCAGAGCCGAAGACGAGGACCAACTTGAGGCTCTCATGGTGGGGTGCTCCTCTGGGACAGGTTTTGTTTTGGAACTGATGATGTATTGGCAAGATTGGATCATCGAACACGGGTTTGATGAAGACACCGCCAAGAAGATGACTCTTGAAACATTTTTGGGAGCAGCGATGTTAGCCACTCAATCCAAAGAAGTCCCCCTTGAGGAGCTGCAGTCTCGAGTTGCCTCTAAAAAGGGAGTGACTACGGCTGGACTTCAGTCCATGAGGGAACTAGAGATTGAACGCGCTTTACGTATTAGTTTCGAAAAAGCAGCCATGCGAAACAAAGAATTATCTCGCGAAATCAAGTAACAACCTTTATCCTTAATGGATACAAGTTCACGGAGGAACAAAATGAAAATCACTCCTATCGATATCATTCATAAGTCATTCACCAAAAAAATGATGGGCATTGATGGCTCTGAGGTGATGGAGTTCATGGGGCAAGTTGCATCACAAATGGAATCCTTAATCCATGAGAGAAATACATTGAAGGAGGCTTTGCGCGAAAAGGAACTCAGCCTTCTGGAATATAAAGAACGAGATCAAGTTCTGAAAAGCACCATAGCAACGGCCACACAAATGACCGAACGACTTCGCCAAGATGCAGAACGCGAAGCCAAGTTGATTCTTGCTGATGCAAATCAAAAGGCCGAGATCATCATGCGAGACTCTCGTGATTCTCTTAAGAAAATGTATCAAGAGATCACCGATTTAAAGCGTGCGCGAATGCAATTTGAAGCAAATCTAAAGGCCTTAGTTCAAGCTCATTTAACCCTGCTCGATCAGGGCGAAAAGTACATGCCGCAAATGCACTTGCCGAATTACAACATGGCGAGTGCTCCAGCGACGCAGGATAAATCGACCGGGGTCTCTCCTCTCTCTGCGGGATAAGATGATCACCAAGACTGTTCGAGGCATAAAACTCACCGTCTTTGTTCAACCCAAATCAGCTAAGAATCAAATCGTAGGGCTCCACAACGGGGCCCTTAAAATTAAGATCGCAGCCCTGCCCGTGGATGGAAAAGCCAACACCGAGTTGACAAACTATCTCGCTCAACTTTTGGACATTCCTAAACGACAAATCGAAATTCTTAAAGGTGACACTGGCCGCAACAAGATTGTTGAGATAGTGGGTCTCACCATCGAAGACGTTCAAAAAAAATTGGGTATTACCTTTTCTTAAAGATTTTCTGATCAACGCCGTCATTGACCTCTTCTTTGAAGATCGGACCCCTTTTTTCTGGATCCATGTCACTATCGGTCGATAACTCGTTCGACCTACGTAAGTAATAACTCGGCTGACTGTCCCAGGTATAGGTGACATTGGCTGTCCCATGAAAGCCAGCGGCAGCAGAGGAGCCGGTTAGCGTTGTTCCTCCCCCTACAGACACCGATAAGGCTTTACCTATTTTAAATTTAACATAAATCTCAGAGTCCACCAAAGAAGGATTGACGGCATAAAATCTTAAACTTCCACCGTTCACTCGATCATTCACAATCAGTCTCAAGTTTTTCCTGTCCTTATTTGGATCGTCCATGATTGTCTGGTAGCCAAAGATCTTTCCACCCAGAATCACAGTTTTCCATTGAAATTCGGATCCAATTCCCCACGGCAATAAAGTAGAACGATCCTGCCGGTAAATTCCTCCCAAATATCCAAAAGGAACATACCACGAGAACTGCTTTTGTACCCGCAACAGCCCCCCGGCTTCAATAACACCTTCGCTATTCATAACTGCGTCTGTGTTTTCGCTAATCTTGTTGAATGGAAACAAAATATTAAAATCGGATATCACATCGATTCCATCATCGTAGAGCAAATAAGCAAAACCGAACGTTGCATCTGCAAGACTCGAGCTGCTCCTGTTTGCATCAAAGCCTGAACTGTTTGCCAGCCCAACATTGAGATGACCATACCAAGTGCTACTCTTGCTCAGATCGTAACGTGCCTTAATCAAAAAATTCCACAATTCATACCACTGCCCGGTGGGTAGTCTCTGAAATGAGTCACCACTAGATATATAATTGGCATCGGACTTGAAATACTGGGTTTCTAGTTCAAAATTATAGGTCCCTCGACGGAATCTTTGGAAATCATTGTGCGAGGCCCCCAAGGAGATTTCGCCTGCTAGCGCCACAAGAAAGAACGTCATTAGAGTGTTTGCAATTTTCATAACTTCCCCATATTACAAGAATAGAAGCGAGGTACCGACTTTGTCTACCCCATCAAACAAATCTCTACTTGGTATCATATTTTTCACGGTTTTCCTCTATCTTGTGGGGTTTGGAATATTAATTCCAATCGTCCCGATCTTAAGTCGAGACTTTGGCGCGACCGCTCTACAGACTGGGCTTCTCATGTCGGTCTACTCTTTTATGCAGTTTGCTTTCGCCCCGTTTTGGGGTGGCTTGAGCGATCGGATGGGGCGACGACCCATTTTGCTCTTCTGCCTTCTTGGGGAAGCCTTTTCTTACCTACTCTTTGCCTGGGCTCGATCATTAGAATGGCTTTTTGTGGCTCGAATTCTTGCCGGATTTTTTGGCGCGAGCATCTCGACCGCTTCGGCCTATATCTCTGACATCACCCCCCCCAACGAACGTTCGAAGGGAATGGCTCTCATCGGAGCCGCTTTCGGATTGGGCTTTGTGGTAGGTCCTGCCCTCGGTGGAGGCTTGGCCCTCTGGGGACAGCAAATTTCATCGGCTCCACATTTTGAAACCAGTTTTTGTGCGCTTTGGGTCGGCGCTCTTTGCCTCGCCAATTTTTTATTTGGCTTAAAATTTCTTAAAGAATCGCTCAAAGAAAAAAATCAGTTTGCCCATAAAAGAAATCGTCTTGCTCTCTTGAAAACCTACCTCTCGCAAAAAACCATGGGTGCCATGATGAATGTGTACTTCTTATCTTCTCTGGCGATGGCAGGGATGGAGGCTACTTTAATATTATACATGGGCGAACGCTTTGACTGGAAACTTCGAGAAGTTAGTTTTGGTTTTGCTTATATCGGAGTGATTACTGTGATTTCTCAGGGGTTTCTCGTGCGTCGATTGATTCCAAAATGGGGAGAAAGAAAAACTCTGCGTTTCGGGTTGACCTTATTTACCCTTGGTCTCGGGGGTATCGCACTTGCACCGTCAGTCCCATGGATGGGAGTCACGATGACATTGCTTGCTCTCGGCAATAGCTTCACCAATCCCGCAACCATGGGGAGCATCAGTCTCTTAGCTCCTGCTGCGGACCAAGGAATAACGATGGGAGTAGCGCAAAGCTTAGCCTCCCTCGGTCGAATTTTGGGACCAGCGCTTGGAGGCTTTTTATATCAAAGTTTTGATGTTCGTTCACCCTTTGTGACTTCGGGCTTCTTGGCCTTGATAGGACTCTTAACCGTAATTTCTATTTCTAAAAGCCTTCCGGATACTGGAAAGAAAGTTTCTTAATGGCACAGTCGATTGGTTTTTTTCAGTTTGATAACTTGGTTAAGGGGCGAGTGCCCTTTCTATTTGTAAATCTTAACATTGATACAAAGGCCCTCTATCCCCACATTTACAAAATGCATTTAGAACGAATGCTCTTAAATATCCCGGATCGAAATATTGAAGTTATGGAGCCCGCTGAAATAGTTTCTATTATCCAAGAACAAAAGCTCCCCGCCCATCAGGCCATTGTAATTCTTTGTGACAACGGCGAGAGGTCTGAGCAAATTGCCCGTGCTCTTGAAGCTGCGAACTACGTAAATGTTTTTGTAATTGCAGGGGGTTGGCAGAAGCTTCTCACGGAGCAACAGAATCCCAAGACTTAAACGCAGCATCACCCCCCGCCGCCTCTCTGCGTAATTTTTCCACTCAAATGCCTGAATTCGCTCTTAAAATGGCCATTTGACGAAATAGACCCATGATTTTCACCCGTAAAGCTTGCTATCAGAGCTGCTTTTTTATACATCGACGGTGCATGACAAGAATGAAGTGTTTGATTTCAGCTAGCCTTCTGGGCTTTACAACATTAGCGATGAATGGCTGCGATGCCATTTATTGGGATGAATCTGCAAGCCTTGCTAGGGTTCAGGCCGAAATGCAAGATCAAAAAGAAATTCGAGTCTTAACCTTGAGGAATCCCCTCACCTATTCTACCGATAGGGCTGGGCACCAGTTTGGTATCGATCACGACCTGCTTGAAAATTTTGGCACTCATTACAATCTAAAAATTCGCTATATCACTCTTGAAAATGAGCTCGAAATAAAAAAAGCTCTCACAGAAGGCGACGGCGACGTTGCGGCGGCTCGCCTGCCCACGCCAGAAGCCCATCAAGGGCTTTTGCTCGGCCCCACCTACGAAGAAACATTTTTGAGTCTCTTCTGTCGAAATAAATCCCAGGTTGAAAACATTCGTGACCTAAGCAAAAAGAAAATCTCGATGCTCTCGAAGGACTCGACGTTAAATTTGCAGCAACGCCTTCTGCGTCTTGTTCCGCAAGTACAAATTCAGATTCGCTCTGAGGCTACGGCTCAAAATTTATTTCGCGAGTTGGATAGTGAAAATCTAGACTGCGTGATAGCTGAAAATCTAGAGGGCGAGTTTTATGCTCGTTATTATCCATCGGTTTCTAAAGTGACCTCTTTAACAAATCCCTACTCTCTTAGCTGGCTCGTTCGAGCGGATGCGCCTGACTTGAATCGTTTGCTGCAAGCCTGGTTTAAAAAGTCTAGCCGCAATGATGAAGTGATGCGAATTCACGATCGCTACAAACTATCTCTTTCTGAACTCGATCGCAGCGACATTCTCCGCTTCATGAAGGAGTCTCGGCACACCCTGCCGACTCTGACTGAGGACTTCAAAAAAGCCGCAAAAGAGCATAAACTGCCTTGGCAGTTGGTGGCTGCAGTTTGTTACCAAGAATCTCAATGGGACAACGAAGCCGTCAGTTATACTGGCGTACGGGGACTCATGCAGCTCACTCAAGAAACTGCCGACCACTTAGGTGTCGAAGATCGAACAGATCCCCTACAAAGCATCTGGGGAGGCGCCAAGTATCTGCGCTACCTACTAAATAAAACACCGAGCTACTTAAGTTACAAGGACCGCGTGTCGCTAGCTTTAGCCGCCTACAATATCGGATTTGGCCATTTGCGAGATGCGCAAAAACTAGCAGAAAAATTAGGCAAAAATCCTTATTCTTGGCGCCATCTGCGCGAAGTCTTACCACTCCTCGAAAACCCCGCCTACGAAGGCCGCCTTGAGTACGGCTTTGCCCGCGGAAGTGAAACCGTCGAGTTCGTCGAACGCGTCACCGGCTTCTACAACCTCATGGTCGCTATTCAGCCTTAGCAGTAGGTTAGTACTTGTACGCCTTCTCATTTTTTAAAACCCAACTCTCTTAACCCATCTCTCCAATGAAGAAGGTTAATACCGTCAACTACCTGGTTAGTATTATCATTAGACAAACAAAAGAAATCGCCTGATTTGACCAAGATTTAATATTCTCCACATTAGAATTTTCTTCAAATCGAATACCGCTACAGAGGGGAAAAGTAAAATACATCTGAAGTCGCGCTACCGAAACACTGGTCTCATTAACGCCATTCAATCAACAAAGCTCAGTTCAATAGGCTCAGTTGTTATGTACCGCCCATAAATCTTGCCTTTCTAGGGTCCCGGTAAGTTGCCCTCAAAAACAAAAAATCCGCTGTCCAGTAAGGTTCAGCGGATCGTGATGTTTGAAATCCAGAATCAAGGGATTTATGGTCGGGACTTATTTCAGTGATCGAAGCCATTCAATAAAATTCGGCTCTGAGGCACGAGAAAGGAGATCCTTAAGTGTAGTCTTCTCCAAAAAAAATCGCATTATAGCGGCGTATTTCTTATAACTTCCTCGATTTGGTGATTCGACGATAGACCAAATCTCTTCTTCTTTTAGTGTGGGGAGAGAGACTTCGAATTGATCAGCGGCGTAAATAGCAAATCCCTCATAAAACCAGACTGGTCCCATAGCTTCTTCATTCCCATTTAAGATTCGAATGTGAAGTCGGTGGGCAATTTCATGAGTTATCAACTTCTCAAATGCAGCTGCTTCTCTGCCGTCGTCGTAAATCTCCTTATAAAGGCTCGGAGACACTGAGAAGAATACTTCCTTTTCAAGAGCGGCACAAAAAGTAGCTGGAAGTTTTGTATCATTAGGATATCCAAGAAATTCAACGATTGTATTGTCAAAATTCGGTTTTGAATCAAAAATCCGTGCTTTCTTTATAAACGGTTTTATAGTTAGCTCACTCCATCCATACTTCTGCGCAAACGTAGCAATCCTAATTTCGGCATTCTGAAAGGCTGCCTTGATAGGCGGCCTTTCAGATTCCAATGAGCTTGGAAGGAGGATTTCAAAAGATGGGTCCTTTTGCGGCGATTCAGCCAAGGCAACTCCACATACGATAAACGACAACGCAACTAAAGTTGATTTCATTGTGTTACCATTTACCAACCACCATATTAGTTGTACATGATTTAAATGATTCTGGGCGCGCTGCCGCTATTGTTATCTGAGCCTTTTGGCGATCTTCAATAAGTTGAAGGTGGCGCGTAAAGCAGGGCCAATTTATCTGTGCTCCAAAATATTCAAGAAATATTGACAGCTATCGAGGGCGGCTCAAAATACCGAGGTAGCTTTAACATTAGTTGCCAAGTTTAGATTTGTTTGATGATTAAGGATAAGTTTTGGAGTATATTCGTCGAAATTTCATTGGGGGGTCCTAAGTGAGTAAGCTACTTTTTCTTGTTACAGCATTGATGTCGTTAAACTCCTACGCTGATAGTAATCGACCTAAATCTTGTTATGATCTTACAGCCACCGATAGAAATCAAATTGGTTTTCAATGTATTACGGTAAGATCTGGTCCAAACTATCGTAGAGAATTTTTATGGGAGAGAGTTATTTATAAAAACTTTGGAGAGGCTTGGCAAGTGACTTTCAGCGATGGTTCTAAAGGAGCTATTTGGAGCGAAACCTTTGGTTTGGCTACGAATTCACCCGAAGGTACTCCAAACAAGGCTAAGCCCATTTCTGACTCAGATGCCGCAATAATTTGTCAAATCGCGGGAGGAAGATTACCATCGCGCAGTGATTTCGATGGGTTTCATCTGATTTCGAATTTCATATTTAATCCCATTGGAAAACCTGACATGATTTACCCGTCTGGATCTTATTGGACATCCACAATATATGAATATGACTATATAGGATATTATGGGGCTTACATTTACTATCCCTCACATATCAACACGCAATTCGGCTGGGATAATTTTGAGAAAGAGCATTCTGTAATCTGTATCTCTGAATAAAACCACTTCTCATTTTGCCACTTGAAAACCAGAAAGGCTCAATAAAAATCACTGAGCCTTTTGCTTATTAGGTAATTTAGTGGTTTCTAGATTTTGTTGAAAAGCTATGATTCCCCACCAGCATTTGACATTATTGATCTTAAGAAAAAATGGAGTCATCGCTGGAAGCGAGACCCCAAATTTATTGAGAACCATAACTTTTTACTACTCAATGTGGTCCTATCTTCAATTTATTAGATATGACTAAAAAGATCAGTTAACGATAGCAGTAATGCTCCCAGAATCATTGGGATGTTGACTGGCGAGGCTACGGACTTTTATACGAAGGACCTAAGACCTCTAGAACTGGCTCCTCTGCGGCCTCTAAACCACTACTAGTGGTACACTTCCAAACCTCCGCCTCCACCTTCATCGGCAAAGATCTCGTAATGAGTGATATTGTTCATGCGACAATAATCATTCAGAGATCTTACCTTTGATTCAAGCCCGGAGGCCTGATCCTGAGTGCTAACACGAGCATAAAGGCATGTTTTTTTGTTACTCATTAGCTCGAATTCTTGCCCAGTAAGTATAACGTAAAAAGACAGACCAATCCATTTGCGGCGTTAGCCGCCTTCTTATCTAGACAAACTTTCAGAACTCAAAGTGAAATTAGAAAAACCGATAAATTGTTGCGAATCTTTCACTGCTATGTATTTGGTGCTTGTATCGAAGGCCTAGATTCCAATTGCGATCAATATGATAGCGAAGTTCTGATGACATAGTATTTTCATCTGATTGTGCCTCTACAGCCTGGCCTAAGTACGAGATCTCTGTAGACCACTTGAGGCGATCTCCTATTTTTGCCAGTAAACCAAAGGTAGGGCCGGCTGCTAGTTTATAGGGTTTGTCATTGAAATGGACATCGCCATAAGCTTCGCCCTCTATTAGAGCGTAAACTAATAAGGATTCTGGAGCATCGAGGTGTTTTGCATATCCAATACCGAGGTGCATGCCAGCAGCTAGACATTCAGTTTTACATGCACCTTGCTTAAAGCGACTAGCACCAATATTAATTCTCCATGAGGGTTTATTCTGAAATAGACTCAATGGATTCAAGGCTGCGACTCGAAAAAAATCAAATTGATCTAATCGGGCCTGATTCATTTTTACATCATGTTGGCCCTTCAGAGAGAAAAATTCGAGCTGAGAATATTCAGGATATCCAAGGTGCGAATCTAAGAGGTCGTGCATAGCGAAGCGAAGCTCAACCTCTAAAGCTTCATTGCCAAGGTAGTTGCTACCGTAGGCAAGGCTAGCTCTGGCGGAGTCATGTCCGAGATCAGGTCTTTCACTTTCTGGTAGTTGAGGAATAAGTTGTTTGCTTATGACTGGAATCGCTGCGCGCATCTGTAGAACTTCACTTTTCTTTTTTGACCCCACTGATGTGGGGTCAAGCATATTTTCGGGATAAACAATGTCCATATAATCTAATGCGGTGTCGAGTAATGACACTTGAGTTTCTTTTGGCTGATTTTTAATTACCTGGAGTTCAAGGGTGTTCATATATGTACGAAATGCATTTTGCTCTGAGGTCGATAGTTCATTGTAACGCTGAATAAATATCTTACGCAGAGCGGGGCGAAAGTTTACATTTGTGACAAATCCAGGCTCTTCATTAATAGCTTTAATTGTGTCTGCAGGGATAACGTAAAAAGGAACCCGTTCAGACAGATGATAGCGCGGAGCTGCTGCCTCCAGCACCGTTAGCATATGATATGCGCAGTTTTGAGTAAAAAAGTAATATGCAAAATAGGAGTTTCCAACTTCCCAAAGGTGACGGACTACCATGTCTACTTCTTCTGGCGTCAGATTTAAATCATAGGACCATAGATCGCGGGACTCGAAGTCATTGTATTCACGAACCTTATAGTAATAAGGCAGATTGGTAAAAACACCGTTAAAAACTCCAATGAGACCAAAAATAGCATATAATGCTGGGTTGCTGACAGTAACCTGTGCGGCATATCCAACACCATGATCTAAGAGTTCACTGCGTACTCCATTCGAATTAGGTTTTTTATTAATTCGAAAAAAAGTGTGCCCAAAAGCTGAACCGGGACTGTTTGCGTAATACGAGGAAAAAACAAAGCTTAAGGAGTGCGCCTTTATTACGTCTCGATATCTTTTATACATTGCACATTGCAAAAGTGCGGGATCGTTTTTTTCTGCCGGTCCCTGAAGATTTAATTTTGTTTTTAACCACAAGAGCTTTGCAGGGAAACGGCACCTTGGATCTTGATCAGGGTCTTCAGTTTTTTGGGGGGCCCATAGGCTTGCTAGTAGAGTTTCGAGTTCAGCACTGGGATCTGTGTTACCATTTTTATTTATAAAAAAACTTGGGTCTGTGACATCACTTTTCCATTTTCCCCAAAAACTCTTTTTGTAATGACCAAGTAGGAGCCACTGCCTGTCGTTAGCCAGGTTTAATTCGCCAGCCTTTTTTAAGGATTCACTATAGCTTGGAGACCAGGACTTATGTTCTAAGGGTTCTTGAGCCTTCGCCTGCGGAAGGGACAAAGCTGAAATTAAAAAAATGCTAAGAAAAATGGTCAAAAGTACTTTCATTTTTGTCATAAAAAAACTGCGTTGTGAAAGCAACGCAGTTTTTAATTTCCGATATGAATATCGAACTAACCTAAGTTACACTGGCTGGCAACTTGTGAATCGTTCTTAATCACAGAAATGATGCTATCAGTAACGATATTGGGCTGAGAGTCATCGGCAAAAATTTGACGATAGTTAGGTTGCAATAGCTTTCCCATATCGCGGCCGCTCATAGAGCAACCAATCACTTGAGTCAAAGCGCTAATAGTTTCGCCGTCACCTTTTGCAATATCTGCAGCTAAAGCCGAGCGGTTTGCAACAATGAATTTATCCATGTTCATGGCAACCTCATTTGTTGGTCCATCAACACAATTTAAAGTGCCGAAAGAAATACCAAACAATTGGTTTGAAGCCGTGCCATTGGTTGTTGCAGCGAAAATTTGCGCGCCGCGCTTTCCAATAACAACCGATCCCAGGCCGCAGCCAGCCATGCCGTATTGACGTTCGAAAGTCTGTTCTTTTGCAAAACCAGTAGAGACAACCAAAGTAATAATAAATGCGGAGAGAGCAACAGTATATTTTTTCATATTTTAATCCTTCTTATCAATTCTACTAGATTAGAGTTTGGCAAGAAGCTGCAGCAGCTTCATTGTTTTTAATAGTGTTTTGTATAGAGCCTTTAATCGCGTTAGATGTCATAGGCGCTACGAAAATTTTGCTGTAGTTCTTTTGGAGAGTGCTACCGATTGTAGAGGCATTGTCACAATTCCAAATTGTTAAAAGACCTGCCAAAGTTTCCCCTTCGCCACGCGCAACATCTTCTTGAAGTGCGACCTTGTTTGTCTCAATATATAAATCAGACGCGGCGCGACCGCCGCTTTCGTAGCAGTTGGATGTGCCCGAAGTTATAGCAGATGTTTGCGGAGAAATAAGGTTGTTTAATATTCCAGCGACGATTTGTACCTTACCGGGTTGATCACCGAATACCAAGGCGCCAATACCACAGCCTGCCATTCCATACTGACCAGCTGCATTTGCGAGACTGGCTCCTAAAGATAAAATCCCAATTACTAAAGCTTTTCTTAACACGTTCGAACCTCCTGTTATTTGTCAGTAATTGGGCCGTTTCTGCTTTCTTGAGTCAACAAGATTTTAAAGTTAAGTAGATTTTTGTTTTTATATCATTCGAAAGACTGTTAGGATCAAAAATCATTTTTGAGTACTATATGTGCGAAAAGTTATACGAAGGAGACATCATGAGCGTCAGATCAGGTTTTTTTATTACAGCTATCACCACTTTTTTTTGTTTTTCAGCGCTGGCAGCGGAGTCAAAATCCAAGTCGACAACCACTAGCGACAAGGGCGACTTGGTCAGTTCATTTCGTTGCGAAAAGTTTAGCGGCAGTGGACTAGGGGATTTGAAGTTAAAAATGATTGAGACTTGTGATCTAGATAGACCTTTTAGTAGCTCCCTCTCGCGCTCTGTGGGCGGAGAAGATATTTATATGTTCTGTTGTCACAAATCAAAATAATGCTTCGTGTTTTTTTAACAGTATCTATTGCCCTAGGGCTTAGTGGGTGTACTTCTTTATTGTATTACCCAACCCAAGGGCAGTATTTTGACCCAGAAAAAATCCCTTTAGAGTACAAAGATCTGTTTATTAAAGGAAAAGATGGCGCAAAAATTCATGCGTGGTATTTTCCGGCGAAGGGGCCATCTAAGGGCACTTTTTTGTTTTTCCACGGAAATGCGGAAAATCTAACCTCTCACTTTGTAGGCCTTTATTGGCTGCCCTCGCAGGGTTATAGTTACCTCATTTTTGACTATCCTGGCTATAATTTATCAGATGGATCGCCGACACCACAGAGTACTGTGGATGCTGGCAAAAGTGTTTTAAGATGGATAGGTGAAAACAAAGAATCAGGGCCTCTATACGTGTATGGTCAAAGCCTTGGCGGAAACATAGCACTTCGTGTGATTCAAGAAATGAAAGGCGAAGTGCCAGTGAAGGCTGTCATTGTTGATGGAAGCTTTTTATCTTATCGCGATGTAGGACGATCAATATTGGCGAAGCACTGGCTTACCTGGGCAATTCAGCCATTGAGTTATGTTGTACTGAGCGACAAGTATGCTCCAGATTTCGATCAAGAAGGACTGCAAGCTCCGCTGTTAGTTATTCACGGCGAAAAAGATCCAGTTATACCAGTTGATCAAGGAAAAAAAATATTTTTCTCCGCGAGAGAGCCAAAGCAGATATGGCTTTTGCCTGATGGAGGGCATGGTGATTCTTTTTTTATTGAAGGCGGAGGTTATCGCCAAAAGCTTTTGGATTATTTGGCTCATCTGAATTAGTTTTAAAGATTTACCTGTGTTTCGGAGGGTCACGAAAAAATCGATCGAATCTGTTTCGATACACTTATCCAATGAATAAAACAATGCACGTCCTCGAAATCCTGTTATCTGCACCGCTACTTCGCCCATCTAGGGACTTACACATCCACGGGGACATATCGTTGTTGTGCTCATCTCACCATGGTTGTGGCGTTCAGCTTTGAGTCTTCTGGTCTTCGCCTTACCCAAAGTATCCGTAGCAATTCCCATGCGGGAACTCGTATCGATGTTGAGTTCTTGCCCCCGGATCCTGTCCTCTCTCTATTGACTGAGCAGTCATTGGCGTATTTCACTGTCCACGTAGGTGAATCTATCAAAAAAAATAATTTTTTGATACAAAGGATGTGCGTGTTTTGTGAACTTCCTAAGTGAATCCAGGAGCCTGGTTCTCTTTGGCGGGGTGGGTTTCAATTTTCAAAGCACAGGTAAATCCCTATACAAGGAATTATTGGTATTGTTGACGACAAGCCCATAGGGTTTTGATAGCTTCATATTCAAAGCAACGTCCGCAGCGGCCAAATTACTATTCAAATTATTACCCGCGATGGTGCGCGCAACATCTGATTGAGAAGGTATCAGTGACTTCGCCTGTTCCAAGAACTTCTTTAACTACGTCTCCCGTATTAACGGACTTCGTCCGAAAAATAAAACGTTTCGAAGAGCTCTTTAAGAGACGAATCCATCCAGCCTTAGGCTACCTCATCCCACAATTAACGCGTCCACTGCGGCAACGCCTCTCGGTTACGAATGGACTCGGCGTCGGCGTTGGCATAACTGTTACCACTTTTGCATCTGCATAGTTCGTCTTGAGTAAACTTGCGAGCGTGAGCATATTTAATGAGCGAGATCCCTGAACAAAATTTGCTAAAGCAGTATTTGTCTCTGCCCCAGCTTTCATGATCGCTTCAACATTTGCCGCCGTGATCGCATACCCATGACTCTTCAACCAACTCACGGTCGCAAGTCCCGCTCCAGCCAAAATTGGAGTCGCCATGGAAGTTCCTTCAAGATAGGCATAACCATTGATATAGGTCGAAAGAATTCCGTTCGATCCCGGTGCCGCCATCTCTACATAGTCTTTGTTATAGTTCGAAAAATTGCTGAGAGTTTTTGTCTCTGAGTCAATCGAGGCCACAGAAATGAGGCCCGCAATATCTTTTGCGTAAGCAGCAGGATACTCAAGAGACTTTGCAAGATCGGCACCGCTATTTCCCGCAGCAGCGAACACCACGATGCCCGCGGCGGTCGCATCAACGACAGCCTTTCGCAAGGCCGACGAAGTGGTGTTTCCACCCAAACTCATATTAATAACGTCGGCCTTATTTTCAATGGCATAGTAAATTCCATTGATGATACTAGCAATACTGCCGCCGCCAGCGCCGTCCAAAACCTTGATCGCCATAATTTTTGCTTTGGTGGGCATGACTCCCGCAGTACCCGCGTTGTTATTCGTAATCGCAGCCGCAAGACCGGCACAATGAGTTCCATGACCATTGTCATCGTTAGGATTGGTGTTGTTCGCAACAAAGTTATAGCCATTTTTACCATTGCCGTCGGCCCAAAGATTCGCCTGGAGATCGGGATGATTCAACTGGACACCCGTATCAATAACTGCAATCACCACTTCCTGCACCAAACCACCTGCACTCAAAAGAATATCGTTCGCCGTTGAAGACTTTATAGAAGTGAGGTGCAATTGCTTACTATAGTGAGTGTCGTTAGAAACCGCCGTGGCCTTCATTACACCGTCATTGGCAATTTCGACGAGGCAAGGGTCGCCATCAGCCATCTTGGATAATTCTGAAAGAGTTACTTCTTTTGGCAAAGAAATCGAAGCCGCTTGACGACGAATATGATTCTGAGCTTTTTCTGCTCCCTTTACGGTGTCGCTCATTTCTCCGGATTCTTGGCAGGTATTATCAACAACAGCGAGAAGTTTGGACCCGGCAGGCAATACCAAATCCTCCTGCGCAACCCAACGTTCTTGCCGATTGATTTTTTTGAAATCAGGATTCTCTGCTTCGACTTGAGCCAAATCCAACGACACTTTGTCACTAACATAGACCATCTCTGGCTCATTATGAGAAAATTGATTGGTCTGCTGATTTGATTTTTCGCAAGCACTCAAAAAAAACAACATCCCTATAGACAACAAAATCCATCTTGTCTTCGTCTGCATGCCTTCCCCCAACCATAAGGACTAACAATGCAAACCAAGGACCATCTTCTTGCTGCTCTGAGCTCAGTAAGTGCGTATTGAGTTCAATACTTTTGATACCTGTCTAATAAATATTAGACAGGTTCAAATAAGTAACATCAAACTACGGTGCATTTCGCGGAATCACGCCAAAGCGGGGGTCATTTTCGTAAGTAGGTAATGTCTTCGCGCCAGTAAAGCGGAACCAGTGATCTGTGATCGTACCATAGCCATACTGCACTGACACCGCGAGCGCCGGCTGCATCTCTGCGTAATAATATGCAGTGTTCGTTCCCGCAGCAGTCATCGAATAAGGATCAGATCCAATACCTAAGCATGAAGACATCGCCGCACTTCCGCAGGGACGAGTTGCGGTAATTGGGCAATTCGGTACCGCTGCATTATAAACTTGCGCCCACGAAGTATAAAGAGTTGAGTTTGTTGGTCCAACAGGATGAGTATAAGCTGGAGCTGCCTGGAAGCAATACCCGTTATCACCACCATTCGCACCTCCCATGCGGCCGATCGGAAACCGTGATTTGTATGCCAATATAGGTATTGCCTCGCTAAACCCGAGGTCCGCGACGTTCCCGATACTCCAAGTGAAAAAGTCATCGAAGAAAGAGCGATACTGAGTATTGCCTTCGGACATAAACAGAGTTCCAAAAGGGTTACTGGCATTCGCATCAGCATAAGCCTTGTCGCGAGCCAAGTTGTTTAAAAGCTTCGCCTTGAAATAAGCTTTTAACGGATGAGCATCCGGAAGTATATAAGCTGCATATCCAAGAGAACGATAACTCCATCCCATGGCCCTAACCGAGTCGGTCGACCATAGCCCCTGACTCTGCTTTCGGCTGCCTGGGCTCGGCTCGAGCAAGTTGTAACCATTCCAAAACACCATCTCTTCCATTTGATAATAATCCCCTGTCACCAAGTAGGGAGAGTAACCTACGAGTGGCTGATGGGCCGTATCCTTAATAAAGGGATTGCTCGTCTGAGGATCCGGAATTTTATCAACTGCAGGGTCTCCGGCGCTGGCATTAGGATATGTATCAATGGAAGCTGGAAGTCCTGTTGTTTTATCTCGCATATGAACGCAGACCCCTGAGTTGATGTAGCGGCCCAAACATCCAAAGACTCCGGCAGAATCATTTTGTGCGAGCATATAATTAAAAGCTTTAACGTCCGTCGACACTGCATAAAAAGAATCCCAAATAGGCAGTGGACCAATCCAAATGTTGTCACCAGTTCCACCCATGTCACAACTGCTTGCACCGAAATCCCCGCCCTTCATTGGGGTGAAGGTCTGAGCTGCAGCTGAAATACTTGCTACATTCGCAGTCATGTTTTTATAGCGTGGGAAAAAGCGATTCCCTTGTAAATAGTTTTTACCAAGTTTGACATAAACATTCGGGTTCTGAGCATTCCAGAACTGTTTATGCCAGCGAGCACCGACATAGTGGTTCAAAGCCGCACTGTAAGATCCAGCCGTCACCGTGTAAGAAATATCTTTATTTGCTGAAGCGGATTTCTGACGTTCAAACCACCCATTTTCAACTACAACATCTGTGCGTACATTCATGTCGTAGTATGCCCTGACATGGAAATACCCCGCGAGCGATGGATGCGCTGTGGCTCCATTTAAAAAGTCACTGCCAATGATCCATTCAGAAACTAATGGACCGCTCAACCAAAGTTTTGCAGCACCGCTCTGTAAGAGCGCTTTTGCCGAAAGTGAATAGCTTGTACCACCAATATTAAGATTAATATTAAAATCATAACCTGAGTTAATAAGGTCTTGCAGTTGAACAGTTTGAGTCGAAGCGGCAACCTGGGCCGCCTGAACTGCAAATGTTTTAGTCTCACCCGCTGCCAGATCAACCTCTCCAGTAAAAATTGCATGCCGGAGACTGCCGTCACTATGTGTTGCCTTTTTATCGACCTGGAGTGGAATGATGGGCACCAAAGTCACGCTATAATTAGAAGGCACATCCCCTTGTTTAAATGGCATTGCAAATGTGAATTTCACTTTGGACTTAGTCGTGCTATCCAGATTTGTAACTTGAATATTGGTAATTGTCGCACCCGCTGGAACCGGGGTTGGCAGCGGAGGCAATGTCGGAGTCGGCGTCGGAGTCGCGGCGGCCACAATGCTCCAATTATAAGACTGCGTCGTGGTATTATCCACTTGATCCTTTACTCGCACATTAAAGCTATGAGCCCCTGTCGCTAGCGCCGTATAATCCTTCGGACTCGTACACACTGCAAAAACCCCGGCATCTAACTGACACTCGATCGACTTCACACTAGAACCCGTATCTGTTGCCGTAAATGCAAAACTTGCAGACGTTGCACTCGTTGAACTTGCTGGCGTCTGTGTCAACGTCACAACTGGAGCTGTCAAATCCACAGTCCATGCAAAACTCGCAAACGCTGAAACGTTGTTAACAGCATCTATCGCTCTAACTTTAAAGCTATGAGCTCCGCTTGCAAGACTCATATAACTTGCACCCGTCGCCGCACACGCAGTGATCGCTCCCGCATCTAGCTGACACTCGTAACTTTTGACTCCATTTAAATCCATTGCCGAAAATGAAAATGTCGCTGCGTTATTTTTTGTCGGACTCGTGATATTTGCCGTAATGACTGGCACGCTCGGCGCCATCGTATCCACACTCCAAGTATAGGTCACCGCGGCTGACATGTTCCCCGCAGCATCTTGACCACTTAAAGACAAAGTATGTGAGCCCTCAGCAAGACCCGTATAATTCACAGAACCTGCATTGCAGGCTGCCGCCGCTTGATTGTCTAATTTGCAACTAAACACCGTGATGGCCTTACCATCATCAGTTCCATTGAACGTAAAACTCGCAGCATTGCTATTTATCGGAGAAGTGGGCTTGGTCACAAGAGTGATCACTGGTGCCGTGAGATCCACTTTAAATGTACTCATCACCACGTCTGACATATTTGAGGCCATGTCGACTGACTGCACTTTAAAAGTATGATTGCCTTCAGTCACAGTTCGAGCCACTGGTGACGTACAAGGAGCCATCGCTTCGGCATCCATCGCACACAAAAAACTAACAACTTCGTTGCTTGAAAATGCAAAATTGAGGCTTGTCGTTCCGCTCACCGCTGAAGGACTTTGATTGATTGTTACAACTGGCTTTGTCCCATCAACCTTCCAAAGAACCACAACCTCGTCTGAGGCATTGCCTAAAGAGTCCACGACCTTCACCTTGAGCGTGTGATCTCCATCCATCAAGTTCGTCGCGTTAAATCCTAAATCACAAGACTGAGCGGGGTTCGCATCCAAAACACAAGTTACAGATTTGACACTCGCAAATTTGTTCGTTGAAACATTGAACTTGAAATCGAAAGTGCGCGCGTTCGTAAGACTCTGAGGCGCCGCCAGGATCGATACCACCGGTGCTGAAGACGCAGACGCCATGTCTTCAGGACTCAAGCTACTGCTTGTAAACGAAAATCCACCACCACTGCAATTCTGAAAGAATAAGATCAAAAGAAGAATACCATGGCCAATAAATAGCTTCAAAAATCCTGCACGCATTTTTCTATCCCCACTACTAGAAGTCCGGTTTGTATACAAAAACGTTCTGACCGATACTATTCACAACAACAAAAACATTGTGAGCTGGATCATACTGAAATCTTCCGAAAGTTCCCTGGCCATTTGGAGCCGTCGGCGTCACCACATTACTGGCAGCCAAAGTTCGCAGCGTCCAAACCCAAGTCGTTGGGTCTAACGTATAAATATTTTTACCACCGTTCCATCCTACAAAGACCTTTCCAGGTGGGTACCAAACAAAGCCAGGGGCATTGCCATTGGTCTCAACAGCGCGGTCACCTGTCGTTACAGGATTTGTCGTTGCTCCAACATTGGTTGCAAGAGAGTAGGTTCGGATACGACCAGAGCCTACGGCAACAAGACGCTTTCCGACAGGATCCACGTCGCCGCTCATATGGTAATCCGGTAACGAACTGCTGCCGTATGATTTCCACGTATTATTCACTGGATCGTATTCGCATAAGCTGTCAGATGCGTTGCTTGCCACAAAGACCTTACCCGAATTGGGATCATATCCAGCAATCTGGCCATATCCGATGTTGCCGCCATTATAGTCAGGCTTTCTTGACCACGCCTTTGCTGCGGGGTCAAAAGTCCAAGCATGGTTGTACACACCACCGCTCTGATCCATTCCCCCAGCAAAGAACATTTTTTGCTGATTAGGGAGATATACTTGCCCATCATAAGTATGCGGCGCTGATGGGTTTCCATCAGGATAAATGCCTGTTCGTCCAGACCATCCAGATATGTTAGAGGGCTCTGTGATTCTTGACCAGCTCAGAGTATTCATACTAAAGGCATACATTTCATTTCCATAGTAGTCTTGGTGTCCGCCTCCCCAAACAAGTAGCTGCGAATTCGTCGTATCAAAAACACCACCGCCCATGCGTTCATAATGGCATTCGGCCCAGAGTTGCCATAAAGAGAATTTGCGAGCGATCCGCTATAGACAACGCTAGACATTTTTGAATTGGCAAGTTCTGCCCAAGTACCTGGCGTCATGGTATTAAGCGAATTGCTCACTGGATTCGGGGGAGTGGGCGTTGCAACCGGCGTCGGCGTCGGAGTCGCGGCGGCCACAATGCTCCAATTATAAGACTGCGTCGTGGTATTATCCACTTGATCCTTTACTCGCACATTAAAGCTATGAGCCCCTGTCGCTAGCGACGTATAATCCTTCGGACTCGTACACACTGCAAAAACCCCGGCATCTAACTGACACTCGATCGACTTCACACTAGAACCCGCATCTGTTGCCGTGAATGCAAAACTTGCAGACGTTGCACTCGTTGAACTTGCTGGCGTCTGTGTCAACGTCACAACTGGAGCTGTCAAATCCACAGTCCATGCAAAACTCGCAAACGCTGAAACGTTGTTAACAGCATCTATCGCTCTAACTTTAAAGCTATGAGCTCCGCTTGCAAGACTCATATAACTTGCACCCGTCGCCGCACACGCCGTGATCGCTCCCGCATCTAGCTGACACTCGTAACTTTTGACTCCATTTAAATCCATTGCCGAAAATGAAAATGTCGCTGCGTTATTTTTTGTCGGACTCGTGATATTTGCCGTAATGACTGGCACGCTCGGCGCCATCGTATCCACACTCCAAGTATAGGTCACCGCGGCTGACATGTTCCCCGCAGCATCTTGACCACTTAAAGACAAAGTATGTGAGCCCTCAGCAAGACCCGTATAATTCACAGAACCTGCATTGCAGGCTGCCGCCGCTTGATTGTCTAATTTGCAACTAAACACCGTGATGGCCTTACCATCATCAGTTCCATTGAACGTAAAACTCGCAGCATTGCTATTTATCGGAGAAGTGGGCTTGGTCACAAGAGTGATCACTGGTGCCGTGAGATCCACTTTAAATGTACTCATCACCACGTCTGACATATTTGAGGCCATGTCGACTGACTGCACTTTAAAAGTATGATTGCCTTCAGTCACAGTTCGAGCCACTGGTGACGTACAAGGAGCCATCGCTTCGGCATCCATCGCACACAAAAAACTAACAACTTCGTTGCTTGAAAATGCAAAATTGAGGCTTGTCGTTCCGCTCACCGCTGAAGGACTTTGATTGATTGTTACAACTGGCTTTGTCCCATCAACCTTCCAAAGAACCACAACCTCGTCTGAGGCATTGCCTAAAGAGTCCACGACCTTCACCTTGAGCGTGTGATCTCCATCCATCAAGTTCGTCGCGTTAAATCCTAAATCACAAGACTGAGCGGGGTTCGCATCCAAAACACAAGTTACAGATTTGACAGTCGCAAATTTGTTCGTTGAAACGTTGAACTTGAAATCAAATGATCGTGCACTTGTAAGACTCTGAGGCGCCGCCAGGATCGATACCACCGGCGCTGAAGACGCAGACGCCATGTCTTCAGGACTCAAGCTACTGCTTGTAAACGAAAATCCACCACCACTGCAATTCTGAAATGAGACAAATAATAAGACAGGAGCAAAGACAATCCACAAACGTGTTAATATCTTTAACACAACAGCCCCCTTCACGCCCTAAAATGCGACATCCATAGTTGATTAAATAGCCAATGGATCTGATTGTATTGCGGTGCAGTCCTTGTGCCAAGCGGTAGTTAACGTACACCCCAAGAGGAGCTCAACCAATAGCCAGTGGTTAATTCATTTACACCCAAGTAACCGAATCGTCACTAAGCGGCCCCTTTCCGGTTTTAAGCGGGGGGGGGGGGGGGAGGGGGGGGGGGGGGGGGGGGGGGGGGGGGGCGGCGGGGGGGGGGGGGGGGGGGGGGGGGGGGCGGGGGGGCGGGGGCGGGGCGGGGGGGGGGGGGGGCGGGGGGGCGGCGGGGGGGGGGGGGGGGGCGGGGCCGGGGGGGGGGGGGGGGGGGGCCCCGGGGGGGGGGCGGGGGGGGGGGGGGGGGGGGGGGGGGGGGGGGGGGGGGGGGGGGGGGGCCCCGGGGGGGGGGGGCGGGGGGCCGCGCGGGGCGGGGGGGGGGGGGGGCCGCCCCCGCCGGGGGGGGGGGGGGGCGGCGGGGGGGGGGGGGGCCGGGGGGGGGGGGGGGGGGGGGGGGGGGGGGGGGGGGGGGCCCGGGGGGGGGGGGGGGGGGGGGGGGGGGGGGGGGGGGGGGGCGGCGGGGGGGGCGGGGGGGGGGGCCCGGGGGCCGGGCCCCGCGGGCGGGGGGGGGGGGGGCGGGGGGGGGGGCCCCCCCCGCCGCGCGGGGGGGGGGGGGGGCCGGCGGGGGGGGGGGGGGGGGGGGGGGGGGGGGGGGCGCGCGCGGGGGGGGGGGGGGGGGGGGGGGGGGGGGGGGGGGGGGGGGGGCGGGGGGGGGGGTCCGGGGGGGGGGGGGGGGGGGGGGGGGGGGGGGGGGGGCGGGGGGGGGCAGGGGCGGGCGCGGCCGGGGGGGGGGGCCGGGGGGCGGGCGGGGGGGGGGGGGGGGGGGGGGGCCCGGGGGGGGGGGGGGGGGGGGGGGGCCCCGGGGGGGGGGGGGGGGGGGGGGGGGGGGGGGGGCGGGGGGGGGGGGGGGCGGGCGGGGGGGGGGGGGGGGGGGGGGGGGCGGCAAGCGCACGATTCCCACATCTCTATTCAACTGTCACCGACTTCGCTAGATTGCGGGGCTGATCCACATCATAGCCAAGACTACTTGCAAGATGATATGCCATGAGTTGAAGTGGAATTGCTTCGAGCAATGGATTTATCATCCAGTGCGCCGGAGGCAAGGAAAGATAGTACTGACTGATGCTCTTAAGTTTTTCGTTGTCACCAGTTCCAATCGCAATGACTTGAGCACCTCGAGCTCTCGCCTCCTCAAGATTGCTGATAGATTTCTCATAAAGCTCATCGTGTGGCGCTAACATCACTATGGCCATATTTTCATCGATCAAAGCCAAAGGCCCATGCTTCATCTCGCCAGCCGCGTAACCTTCGGCATGCATATAAGCAAGCTCTTTGAGTTTAAGAGCCCCTTCCATTGCAATAGGAAAGCTCACGCCTCGCCCAAGGTAAAGAAAGCCTTTGTATTTCTTCAAACGATGAGCGGCCTCATCAAAGTATTTATCATAAGCCAAGACCCCTTCCATCTGACTTGGAGCTGCGAGAAGAGCCCGCACAAATTCCTGCTCTTGCTTTTGATTTATCACCTCACGCGTGCGAGCAAAAGCAATTGCAACAGTGCTAAGAATCGCCAGGGTGCTCGTAAATGCCTTGGTGCTCGCAACACCAATCTCAGGACCCGAATTCATATACAAGTGGCCATGAGCCTCTCTATCGATCGTCGAGCTGCGCACATTGCAAATACTCAAGGTTGTAGCACCCTTTTCTTTTGCAAGACGAATGGCCGCCAAAGTATCGGCAGTTTCTCCGCTCTGAGAAATTGTCATCACTAAAGTTTTATTAGGAATGACAGGATTGCGGTAACGGAATTCGCTAGCGATATCCACTTCGACCGGAATTTTCGAAATCTGCTCAAATAAATATTTTCCGACCATCCCGGCATAACTACTTGTGCCACAGGCAATGATAAAAATTCTCTCAATTCCCTTTAGAACTTCTTGCGTCTTTTTCCAATCGCTCTCGCTTTCAAGCTCGTCAAGCGCGTGTACAGGTGACCCAAACCCAACATTCTTAAGTTTGACACTAAAATCTTCAGTATTCACATGCGGCGCCATTGCGGAAGCAACGGCTCTTGGCTGCTCATAGATTTCTTTGAGCATAAAGTGCGGGTAGCCCTGCTTTTCTACCATCTGTGGATCCCAGTTGAGTTCTACAGATTTTTTGCTGATCGAGACTCCTTCCGCCGAAAATATTTTAATATCTGCGCCGGTAATAACGGCGATCTCACGATCATCAAGATAGATAAATTTGTTCGTGTGCTGAAGCAAGGCCTGTACATCGCTCGCAACAAAGGTCTCATTGATTCCTAGTCCCACTACCAAAGGCGGGCCATCTTTAAAAGCTACCAACTGATGCGGGTTCTCCTCCCAAAAAGCCACAATAGAAAATGCTCCGCGAATTTTAACAAGAGTTTTCTGAACTGCCTTATAGAGATCCGCGGTTTTCACTATCTCTTCGGCAATGAGATGAGCAACCAGTTCGGAATCCGTGTCTGAAGATATCTGAGCCCCTCGAGCCAATAGATCCTCTCGGATTTCCATATAGTTTTCAATGATCCCATTGTGAACAAGACTCACCCCATTCACCTGATGAGGATGAGCATTCCGCTCATTTGGCGCACCATGAGTCGCCCATCGAGTGTGACCGATACCAATGTGCCCATCAAATTTTTCTGACAGCAGTTTATCCTCGAGGGCCTTCAGCTTGCCTGCCGCGCGCACCCGTTTGGTTTTGCCACCATCTAGAATTGCGATCCCCGCAGAATCATAGCCGCGATATTCTAATTTTTTTAGGCCAGACACGATAATATCTTTAGGATTTTGGGGACCCAAATAACCGACAATTCCACACATGGTCTATTCTTCCTTTTTTAATTCTGAAACTTTTGACGTGTAATTTTCTTTAACAAATTGCTTAGCCCTAGCGACAGCCAAAGCAGACGCGGGGACATTTTTTGTGATGGTTGAACCAGAACCAATAACCGCGTCATCACCAACCTCAATTGGAGCAACAAACTGTGTGTCACTCCCCACAAATACGCGGTTGCCAATTTTGGTTTTATATTTTTTTCGATCAGCAGCATAATTGCAGGTGATGGTGCCACATCCAATATTTACATCCTCACCAATTTCGGCGTCACCCAAATAAGTTAGGTGGCCTGCTTTTGACTTCTTTCCGAAACTTACTTTTTTCATCTCTACAAAATTTCCGACGTGGGCTTCTTCGCCAATGTTGGTTTCTGGACGAAGACGAGCGTATGGTCCGACGGAAGCCTTTGCTTGTACAATGGTTTGCTCGATATAAGTTCCAGCTCGAATCTGCACACTATCGCCAATTTCGGCATCCGACATAAAGACCTGAGGTTCAATGACAGTGAAGGAGCCTATCTTCGTACGCCCCTTTAAAAAAACATTAGGATATATCACACTTCCTGGCCCCACCTGTACCGACTCTTCGATGTAAGTTGCGTTTGGATCAATGATCAAAACTCCCTCTTCCATCAGTCTTCGCGCTTTTCGCAAGAACAACAGTTTTGTTGCCTTTGCTAGCTCGGATTGAGTATTTACACCCACGGCCACTTTTGCTGAGGCCTTTATCGGCATGACTTTGCATTGATCCTCAAGACATAAAGAAATTAAATCCGTAATGTAAAATTCATTTTTTGCGTTGTGATTTTTAATTTGAGGCAGATACTCTGCAAGAACTTCGGCCTTAACGATATAAATTCCTGTATTGATTTCTTTGATTTTTAATGTGTCAGCAGAGGCGTCCTTAGCCTCAACAATCGCTTTTATTTGGCCCATGTGACGAACAATTCGCCCAAAGGCATCTGGCTTCTTAACGACTGCAGTTACGACAGCAAGATCACATTTTTCGTCGCGAAACACCTTAACAAATTTTTGAATATCTTCTGCCTCGATGAGGGGATGATCTCCATTCATTATCACCACATCGCCTTCAATGGTTTCAATTTGTGCAGATCTAACGGCATCTGCTGTCCCCAACTGGTGCTCTTGGGCAAAACAAATTACGCCCATTGGTTCAACAACAGATCGAACGAGTTTTTGACCGTGCCCCACAATCAATCGAAGGTCCGAAACCCCTGCTTTTTTTGAGGCATCGATCACCTTTTCAATCATTGGGCGCCCTGCCACCGGATGCAGTACTTTTGGCAGGGGCGACTTCATTCGTGTCCCCTTCCCGGCAGCCAAAATAATCATCGTAAGCTTTTTTGTATCCACGGGTGGTTTTTTATCCTGAGAGTCATCTTTTGCCATTATATTTATGTCCTTTTCAACCTTCTAAAAATCAGGCTTAATTATCATATGCAAGCAAAAATTTTTCATCAATCTTCTTGGGCGCGAAGTTCCCGCGGCACCCCCATAGAAATGTATAAAAAAACACACAGCCGTGATGGAAAAGCCACAGCCCCCATCTTGTTTGTGGGCGGCGTGCATGGTGACGAACCCGAGGGCGTACGCCTCGCTCAGGAGTTTTTAAAATGGCTTTCAGAAGCCGAATCAAAATCACCAGAAGCAATTCTACACTCATGGATCCTAGTTCCCTGCCTCAATGTCGATGGCTATCTCCGAAATTTACGTACCAATGACAACGGAGTCGACTTGAATCGAAATTTTCCAGCAAGAGACTGGAGTCCAGAAGCAAAAGCCCCTCGATATTATCCGGGACCGCAACCCTCAAGTGAGCTCGAAACTCAGGCCCTGGTCGATCTTATCAAAATCGAAAAACCTCGACTTATCGTCCATTTTCACTCTTGGGAGCCTTGCGTTGTCTACACAGGCCATAATGGTAAGAACGCCTCAGAAATCATTGCCGGAAATTCTGGATATACCGTTCACGAAGACATTGGCTATCCGACGCCTGGAAGCCTCGGACAATACGGATGGCTTGAACACCAAATCCCCGTTGTTTGTATTGAAGAGAAGGAGCATATCCGTCTCGACTTGGTGTGGCTAAATTTTGAGTCGGGACTAAAAAAATTAATGACCACAGATTTTGAAACATAGGCAATCCATGAGAGGCTACAAGTGCGTTGCTTTTGATCTCGATGACACCCTTTTGGATACCAGTCAACTGCTTGTCCCTATTGCTGCACAACGAGCCTGTGAGGCCCTGCTGTCTGCTGGGGTCGCAAGTGACATCAATACCTGTCTTCAGTGGCGCACAATGAAAGCCTCGGAATTGTCCCATACAGAAATATTTGAGCAATTCATCAAAACTCATGGCAGCCCCACTCCCGATTTAGCTTTGCAGCGAGCCATAAAAGCCTTTTATAATCCCGAGGTTCCAGAGCATTTGCCGCTGATCGAAGGGGCCACCAAGAATCTCGAAATTCTCTCGCAAAAATATTCTCTTTATTTAGTCACCTCGGGCGAACCGAAGGCCCAATTGAAAAAAATCAAAGCCCTTAAAATTGAAAAATATTTTCGCAAACTGTATTTGGTGAATAACTTCAAACAGGAACAGAAAAAAGAGGCCTTTGCGGACATTCTGCGCGTTGAAAAAATCCTCCCGGAAGAACTGATAAGTATTGGCAATCGCCTTTCGCAGGAAATCAGGCAGGCGAAAATGTGCGGCGCTCGCACCTGTTACTTTTGCCATGGAGAACATGTCGGCGAAGTCCCCCTGATGCGTGAGGACTACCCAGACTTCACAATTTACAAACATGCAGAGCTGATACGGAGCTGCGGGCTATAAGTCCAGGACCCGACCTCCTAATTACAAATAAACTTCTGCCATTCTGACTATATTTCCGTAAAATCAAATCTATGCGCAGTATGAAAACAAGCTTTCTGTTGATCGGACCATGGGACGAGAGACTCGTCGATTTGGGCTCGCAAATACTTCCGGACCTCACCCGGGCTCTCTCCTGGAGCAAGGAAACCATCTGTGATGTCGTAGCTCTGTCTATCACCTCGATCCTCGAAAAAAAGTTTGCACAGTTTTATCAGCAGGTTTTAGATCACAATCCAGCCGTGCAATGGATTGCCGTTGTCCCAAAAGATTTCCCACCAGAGCATCTCATCGAAATACACGAGAACTACCCCTTGTTTCGAGTCATTTCGTCTTATCAAGAAACAGACATAGAGGCTCATTTTTTTAGTGCGCTCGAAGAAGTCAATCGTCAAAAACAGGATAAAAACCTCGAAAAATTAATTCGCGAACAAAAGGATAAGCTGATTCGCCTCCAAGTTGATCTCGAGCAACGGGTTGAAAAAAGAACTAAATTTTTAACCGAAGCTCGGCGCAAACTCTACATCACCAATGTTAGAATTGAAGGACTTAAAAATGCTTTGATGGCTGTGCACAAGGCGGGATCTCTCGTCGAAATTGAAAAGCTGCTCAATGAATCGATGGCATCGACAGTGCAAACTTCATGGATTCGAATTTTTTTCTCACCGCAAGATAATCTTTTTTCCGAGCAGGTTGAAGCCAAATTAAACTTTACTCAACAGCGAATTCCTCTTTTTCGTGAACACGAGAAGATTGGATCAATTCTATTTATGCGTCCACCTGATCGTCCTTTTTTGCGTGACGAAGTCGATTTCTTAAATCGTGTCGCCGAAGCAGTTTCTCTTGCTCTCGTTCGGATACAAAAACTCGAAGAATCTGAAGAGCTTAAGAAGCAATGGGAAACGACCTTCAATGCTGTTTCAGATCCTGTCGCGATCATTGATTCAAACTATGATATTATCCAAGCAAACTCGGCAATTACAGATCATCACACAGGCCCACTCATGGGAAGAAAATGCTACGAAGTTC
The DNA here is from genome assembly GCA_016719575.1 of Pseudobdellovibrionaceae bacterium. GTDB lineage: Bacteria > Bdellovibrionota > Bdellovibrionia > Bdellovibrionales > Bdellovibrionaceae > JACMRP01. The sequence continues at coordinate 1,148,720 of JADJYV010000013.1, forward strand.
TTTATAAAAAAACAGCACCATGCAAAAACTGCGAACGGGGAATGAGTTTTCGACTTGAAGAATTCAAAGATCATCACTTGGCCACCTTTGAAGTCTTTAGTCAAAGCTTGGTCCTTGATCCACAAAAGCCTGCTGTATTCGTCAACATCTATCACGACATCACGCAAAGGCTTTTGCTAGAAAAGCAACTCTTAGAGACCGCGAAACTTGCGGAACTTGGAACTATCGGAAGCAGTATTGCACACGAATTGAACAATCCATTGGGAGGAATTCTTTCTTTCGTACAACTAATAAAAATGGATCTCCCCAAAGACCACGCTTTGTATTCCGACATTCTCGAAATGGAGGCCGGAGCTCTCCGTTGCAAAGAAATTATCCAAAATCTCTTAGGCTTTACACGCAACCCCAATGTTGACGAAATTGCAGATCTGGATCTTAAAGATGTTATCAAACGCGCCTGCAAAATTATCGAACTGCAGGTGAAATCACAAACTATTGACGTCGTTCTCAACTTGCCAGACGTTTCTTGTCCTGCCCGAGGTCATTTTAACTTGCTCTCCCAAGCTGTTAAAAATATTTTACAGAGTGGCTTTGACGCCATAGTTGCACGTCGCGAAAAAGATCCATCACCGTTCAAGGCAATCCTAGGAATCAGCCTCGAAGTCATGACCGACAAATACGTCATTTCGGTTAAAAATAACGGCGAAAATTATGCGAAAGAAAGCGCAGGTCTTGGAATCCCAGTCGCCGCACAAATTTTTGAAGATCATGGTGGCAAGTTAGAAATTTCTTCCTCGACCAAACACGAGACCCTGGCAAAAATTTCCTTTCCTCGTCCAGTTTTGAGGTCCTGAAAGTCATGACCCAAGCTGATTTTTTGACAGTCCCGTCAAAAATCAATTAGTCTGAATAGAGCAACTAAAGAACCCACCAAGGAAGGAAGGTTCATGCGTACTCATCGCGTTTTGATTCTGGATGATGAATCAAGTTTACGGACAGCCCTATTCCGAGTATTAGATAGAAAAGGACTCAATGTCGTCACCGCCAATCGCATCGAAGAAGCCAAGCTGCTTTGTCAGGGCGACACCGCGATTGATCTTGCAATCGTGGATTTGAATCTGCCTGATGGTGATGGCATTGAGTTTATGACTCACCTCAAGTCTCTTTATCCTTCGATTCAAGTCATTATTCTTACTGGCCACGCCACCATTGAAGCTGCCGTCCGAGCAACGCAAAAAGGAGCCTTCCACTTTGTTACTAAACCCTTTAATTTAGATGAACTCCTTGTCCTCGTAGATCGAGCGCTCACTCACAAGCAATTGACCCAAGAAAATCAGCAGCTTCGTAGCGAACTCAATCGAAAATATAAATTTGATCAAATCATCGGTACCAGCGAGCAAATTCAAAACGTTCTCCGGGTTGTAGAAAAAGTGGCTGACTCAGATTCGACGGTTCTTGTGCACGGCGAGACGGGCACAGGCAAAGAACTCATAGCCAGAGCCATCCACTATAACTCTCCGCGAGCAACTGGGCCCTTCGTCCCCATCAACTGTGGTGCCATTCCGGCAGAACTTCTTGAAAGCGAATTGTTTGGTCATATCAAAGGAGCCTTTACGGGTGCCATTGCTAACCGCATAGGTCGTTTCGAAATGGCTGACAGTGGAACAATTTTTTTGGATGAAATTGGGGATATGGATCCCACCCTCCAGGTCAAACTGCTTCGTGCGCTTCAAGAAAAATGTTTTGAGCCTGTCGGCAGCGCTAAAACTGTTCAAATCAATGTAAGAGTCATTGCGGCCACAAACATAAATTTAGAAGAGGCTGTCGAGCTTGGAAAATTTCGGGAGGACTTGTTTTATCGATTGAATGTTATTCCTATTCACATTCCCTCCTTACGAGAAAGAAAGTCTGATATTCCCATTTTGTTGAAACATTTTATGGATCTCTTTGGCAAAAATAAAGGGCGCAGTTTGTCCGGCATTTCTGAAGAGGCCCTCGACTGCTTGGTCGCCTACCCCTGGCCCGGAAATATTCGTGAGCTTGAAAATCTCGTCGAACGAATGACGATTCTCAAAGGACAAGGACGACTCGAAGTCGTCGACCTCCCCTTAAAATATAAGTCCGGCAAAACAGTCCCTCAAGAAATAGGAATTATGGAAATTCCAGAAACCGGTTTAGACTTTAATACAGCAGTCGATATTTATGAAAACGCTCTCATACTGAGAGCGCTTGAGAAAACCGGATGGAATCGAAATCAAGCTGCAATGCTGTTGAAACTCAACCGTACGACCCTCGTCGAAAAGATAAAAAAGAAAGGCCTTCGTCCGCCTGATGGCATGATCGAGATTTAGCTCGATCAGCCTCTGTTATTTGCAAGCATGTGATGAGGCAACAACTCCAAGGCCTGGAAAGATCATAACCTGATTACCTGAAGTCGTCGTTGCCAATTGAAAAATATCGCCATTGGCTGGGATCGGATTGCCAATCGTTCCTTGAGGAGCGGTGGTTACATACTGTGTGGCTTCTATTACCTGGTCGCCAACGACTTTCGAAACCTTCTGAGCATTCAATGCGATACGCGATCGAATCTCATAGGCCATTTCAAATCCGTCAACAGTCATTGTCATCGTTTCGCCTTCTATGCGAATTTCGTTGACGCTACGAGCTCCATTCTCAGTACAGACGGTCATCGCTAATTGCTGACCAAATGCTGAAGAAGCCACCAGTAATAATAGGGTCGAAACAACCATGTTTTTCATAGGGTCTCCTCTTTCTAACGTTTACACTCGGCTCTACTAGGTAGCAAAGTCCGGACCAACTCCGGCGGTCCTCAGCTATGAATAGTTTGGGATAGAGTCAAAACGAGGGACTGCTCTTTTACGTAAATGGTCAGGTTGTCGAGCCTTTCGACAAAGTTCTACCAACTTATAATGACTTGGCCACGAGTACCATGACCATACTAAATCCGTTTGCTCTCTTTAAATTTCTTCTAAGTGCAAAAGGATTCACCTTTTATTCCCAGCCATAATACAAAGCAATTCAAACATAACATCGACCCCAATCAAGGAAGTCACCCCTGCATGATCAAAAGGTGGAGAGATTTCCACAACATCTCCCCCAACTAAGTTGGGCACATTGAGAGCACGAAGAATTCTCTGGGCCTCATAGCTCGTCAGGCCCCCAGGAACAGGCGTGCCCGTACCCGGGGCATAGGCTGGGTCCAAACAGTCCACATCAAAACTAATGTAGGTTGGCGTCTGGTCAAAAGCCGGCAATTTTTTGCAAAAATCAGCAATGGTGGTGTCGCGCAGATCATCCATCGACAGCACGCGGATGCCCTGCTTGCGAACAAAGTTCAAATCATCGCAAGCCGCCAAAGGACCGCGAATTCCAATCTGAAGCATTTTTTTTGGATCTACAAGTCCTTCTTCAACCGCGTGTCGAGCAAAGGCGCCATGATGATACTCACACCCCCAGGCCGCTGGATAGGTATCCAAGTGAGCGTCAAAATGAATAAACTGCAGGGGACGCCCGTGGAACTTTCTTAAGGCACGTAAAACTGGGAGAGTCGTCGAATGGTCTCCACCACAGGCAATAAATCTTTTGTTTTTCTGAGCTAACTGAAAAACATAGGCTTCGATATTCTCGTAGGTTTGTTTTTGATCTATCGGGACTGTCGAACAGTCACCTAAATCTGCCACTTTTAATTTCTCGATCCAATTCAGCTCTCGAGTCATATGAAAGCCGCGACCAAGACTCGACATCTCGCGAACGGCAGAAGGAGCAAATCGCGACCCAGGCCGATACGAAACCCCGCCATCATAGGGAATACCAAACAAGCCCACCTCATAATCCGCATCTACCGAAACATTCGGTAGGCGAAAAAATGTTTTGATAGCGGAAAAACGAGGGAACTCACGACCACTGAGTGGCTTGTAATCCATTTTTAACTCTCCTGCTAGATTTCAATTGTCTGACAAAAAGGATTTGGAAACAATCGGAATATATCCTACCATCCGCCTCATGCAAGGAGGCCCAGCCTGGACGACCACCGTCAACTGCTGCAATGGTATCAAAAAAATAAGAGAGATTTACCCTGGAGAAAAAGTCGAAATCCCTACTTTATTTGGATATCTGAGGTTATGCTCCAACAAACCACTGTCGTTGCAGTCATCCCTTTCTTCGAAAGATTTTTAAAGAGATTCCCTAATGTTCACGACCTAGCCAAAGCTCCGGAAAATGAAGTCCTCGAAGCGTGGGCCGGTTTGGGCTACTACTCTCGCGCGCGCAATCTTCACAAAGCAGCAAAAATCATTTCAAAAAATGGTTTTCCGAAAAGTGCCAACGAGCTCTTAGATCTCCCTGGCTTTGGCCCCTATACTTCTCGCGCCGTTGCCAGTATTGCCTTCAAAGAGCCCGTAGGCGTTCTTGATGGCAATGTAATTCGAGTTCTCAGTAGAAAGTATGGCAAGAAATTAAAGTGGTGGAACACAAAGGACCGCGAGCAACTACAAAAAATGTCGGATGCGCTCGCTCAGCAAGGTGCCTCCGATGAGATCAACCAAGCTTTGATGGAGCTTGGCGCAACCCTTTGTACTCCTCAAAAAGTGGCGTGTCTTCTATGCCCTTGGACAACAACCTGCCTTGCGCGAAAAAAGAACCTTGTCAAAATCCTGCCGTTAAAAAAACCCCGTAAAAAAAGCGAAATTTGGATCTGGCAGCCAGAGGTCCATATTAGAAAAAATCAAGTAGCCCTGGTCCAAAATAATTATGCTCCCTTCTTGAAAGGCCAATTCCTTTTTCCAGGCGAGGTCCTGACCACGCAGGAAAAACCAAAAAAATTTGATGTTAAACACTTTATCACTCATCATGATATTTACATTCAGATACGCAAGGATTACCGTCTAGAAAGTTCTGCCAAAAATATAAAGTGGGTAGAACTAAAAAAACTAAAACAGGTAAACCCTTCGAGCTTATTAACCAAAGTACTAAAAAAGGTGGCCTCTCGGTGAAAGTGCTTTTTCAGTGCGGATTGTTTCTAGCCTTGCTAGCATGCCAATCCAAAACCAAAAAGACAGAACTTCCAGCAGAGGTTGACTATCTCCAATCAAAAGATGCCGCAGTTATTCTTGCACAGGGACACAATCGTTCTGCCGTTTTTTCTGAGGACGGCGATAAAATTTTCTACATTAGTAAAAACCGCCTTGGCCACAAAAACTCGCAAATACACGAGTACGACCTCTTTCTGCAAACGGACCGTCGCTTAACTTTTCAAGATGGTGAGGTCTTTAGTGTGATTCCTCTTAATGATCGTCAGATTATTTATTCTTCAAATACTGATGAAATAAAAGAGGCCCCTTTTACAAAAGATGTCGACCCACGTTTTCCAAAGTCCGAAATATATCTGAGTGACGTCCTTGGCGATGAAATTACTCGACTGACCAACAGTCCAGGATTTGACGGAGAGATGTTATGGGTGCTGGCAAAAAAACAAATTTTAATGACCTCTGTTCGATCAAAAATTCCAGGCCTTTACTGGCTGAACATCGAAACAGAAAACGTAAGTCCCTTTGCCGTGGATAAAGAAAAGCCCCAAAGATCTGCAGCACTTTCTTCAGATGGCAAATCTATTTTCTGGATTGAAGAGGACGCCAAGGCACAAACGAACACGATCCTTTTCGCGCCCATTCAAGGAAAAAGTCGTACTGTTTTCAAAACTTTGGCCGGCTCCGTGGCAAAAGTATTGCCAACCAAAAACAATCAGGTCATCTATAGTTGGCTTCCAGATAAAGCTGAATTTTACCAAATCGACACTTACGATGGCATCAAGAACTGCACTCAAACACTTTTAAAGAGTAAGCTTCAGTTCGGCGAACCACAGTTTTCAGTAAAAAATCCCGGTGTTATCATTTTTCGAGTTTCGAACAATGATAAGAGTCAAATTTACAGGTGGCAATTGCCTGTTGATCTTGGGCCTTGCAATGAACAAGGGATCTCAGATACACTGCCAAAATGAACACGAATTTAGTCGCAGCAATGCTCACATTTGTAAATTTGGCCTTTGCAGCTCCTCATCCCGCGACCAGTACTTCTTTGCTGATGGACCCTCAATACGGTCACTTTTTTCAAAACCAAGGCTTTCAACTAAAGACCGCAGGGACGGACTGGTTGCCAACACCTCAGAATGAAGACTCCTTGTTTGATTCAATCCGCTTTACACCAAAAGGTAAGGTAAATTCGACCGCCTCTATCTCTGTTCGAACTGACACCCTTACTAAACAAAACAACTTAGAAACCTATGCAAAAAAATGGATGCGGGATTATCCCAGTTATGGATTCGAAGTTCTCGGAGCAAAGTCTTTTACTCTTAGTGGTGGCCCTGGTTTGGTAGTTGATATGGTCCAAAAAAATCGTGACCAACAAATTCGCCAAGTTATTCTGCAAAAGGACCGAAAAGTCGCAATCCTTACCTGCTTGGATAGTCGTCGCGACTTTCAAAAAACTCTTGTGGCCTGCAATCAACTTGTAAAAAATTTTCAATGGGACTCAGCCATATCCAAAGCCCCCCTTTCAACAGAAAAACCTCAAATTAAGTAATTCATTTCGTACAATTTTGAGTCACACAACTGCCAAAATGTGTCACTCTTCTACCCCCTTTTAGCTTTATTTGACTCCAAAGCCTTCTAAATCGTTTTCGCCTCTTGGCACCTCCGTTGCTGAGTGGATGATGTTGTTGAACGTAATGGAGGATTACAAAATGGACTTCTTTTTAGCTTTAGCACGCGGTTTTACTTCTGGCGACGCAATCTGGATGTGGGCAATTTTAGCAGCCCAAATAGTTTCAATGGCTATTATCATCGAACGAGTGGTCGCTCTTTTTATTAACAGAAAAGTCAATCAAAAGACTCTTTCGAAATCTCTGGCCGATGATATTCGCGCAGGCAACTTGGACAAAGCCTTGCGCCGATCCCAGCAAATTGGAAAAACTGAACCCCTCGGCGTCGTTGCCTCTGCGGGCATTCAAGCTGCGATCGATATGGGTGGCAAAGAAGAAATCCAATTAAAAATGGATGAGGTTCTGCTCGAAGAAACGTCGCGTGTTGAAAAACGCATTGGATTCTTAGCCATGTTTGCAAACGTCGCGACTCTTTTAGGCCTCTTGGGCACTATCACAGGCTTGATTCACTCCTTTGCTGGTATTTCAAATGCAAATGCCGCCCAAAAGGCGACTATTCTCTCACAAGGGATCTCGCTTGCAATGAATACAACCGCCTACGGCTTGATTGTCGCAGTTCCTGCTTTGATTATGTATGCAGTCCTGCAAAACCGCGCCAGTCGTCTGAGCGACGATTTAAACAAAGCGGCTCTGAATTTATTCATTCAACTTGGATTTCACTACACGCCTGTCAGCGACAAGAAACAAAAATAGCTTTTTCATTAATCAGGATTTTTAGGAGCACGTTATGAAAAAAGACCTCAATTTCGAGCTTAATATTCTTCCAGTCTTGGATATTCTGTCGGTCTTAATTTGCTTCTTACTGTTAACAGCTATTTGGATGCATGTCGGCACCATTGATACCAAACAGGCCATCGGCGATAACGCCATCTCGGGAGAAAAAAATCCTCCTTCTCTCTGGGTGACCCTTGCTAAAGATGGCTCAATTCAACTCTCATTAAGAGATGTTCCGAAAGCCAATAGCTTAGAAGAAAGCATTTCAAAAATTTCTACCGGAATAAACTGGTCAGTATTCAGTTCCAAAATTCAAACTTTGAAAGAACAAATGCCTGAGCTTCGAACAACAGTTGTACGCCCTGAGGCCCAAACATCTTACGGTGATGTGATCCGGGTCATGGACCAACTTAAGAAATACCAATTTGAGGGAGTGGGCTTGTCCCCTCTAGGATAGGTTTTTATGAGAAAATCAGCTTTAGTTTCCTTACGCAAATCCCCCCTCCTCGCAGCAATGTCTTTAAAGGACACCTCTAAGCGTGGAGAAAAGGGAGCCTCCAAAGAATTAGCTCTTGCTCTTCCGTTAACTTCTTTGATCGATGCGTTTTGTATCATTGTTATTTATCTTTTGATCGGGACACAGTCCGGTGGTGTCGAAACGCCTGTTTCTGCGAAGATTGCCTTACCGAACGCAGAAAATGGAATTACGGTCGATAAAGAAATAGCAACTCTGCGAATAGAAAGAGGCAGTTATTTCTTAGATGACAAAATGATATCGAAAGATTCTCTGACTGAAAAGCTTGCTGCACTCAAGGGCAAGTCGCCCCAGTCTGTTGAGCTGATGATTCAAGCAGATACAAATATGGAATATGCAGATTTGGATCCTCTGCTGCGAGCAAGCTCTGAGGCTGGAATAGAAACCCTTCGTTTTGCGGTAGTACCAACAAGATGAAAACTTTAATCCGAATTCTTACTCTAAATCTAATCACTCTGGGAACACTCTTCGGAAACCACTCCTTTGCAGAAAAAATGAACTCCGAAACTCAGGACTTAGTTATTGAGCGAATGGAACGTCTCATCCTAAATCTTGAAAAGAACGATCCGACATGGTTGCCAAGCCAACAGCGTTTGGCTGATCTCCTTTCTGAACGAGCTCGAACTCGCTTTATGCAAGAAGTAGAGGCCAACTGTCAATCCTGCAAAGGCTCAGAGAAAGACAGGGCTCAAGCCATTCTCATATATGAAACAATTCTTAAAAACAGGGCTTTGAATGACAGTAGTAGCATTTTATTTCAGCTAGCGCATCTCTATGATATGGCTGGCCAACCAGAAAAGGCTATTGAACTTTTTGAGCGAATTATCAAAGACTCGAAAACAAAAAATATTTCCTCTGAAATCGTCGCAAGATCCCACTCGGGAATAGGCGATCTGTTGTTTTCTAAGGGAAAATTTAACTTAGCTCTTAATCATTACTCCTCAGCCATACGGTTTAAGAACGTGCCCAGCCGTGGACTCATTTTTTACAATATGGCTTGGTCCGAGTTAAATTTAAATCGCGTAAATAGTGGTATAAAACGACTTGAGACTTTAGCAAAAAATCCCGAGCTGATCACTCGCGAAAGCTCCGATGGTCCTAAATATGATGTTGTCTTTCACACGGATATTCTCAGGGACTTAGCTACGTTCTATGCGAGAAGAAACATCACTCTTAACGAAATTGACACCTATGATAAGTCTTCTCCAAAAGAGAAAAGAAAAGAGCTTCTTTTGCACTTTGCAAGTGAGGCAGATCGCTTAGGTCAAAAACAAGCGGCCCGTAAGATCTACAATCGCTATCTCGAGGACCCAACCATAACAGCAGAAGAACGCCTGAGCATTTTTATCAAACTCATGCAGGTCAACTATGATGCTGGGATGACTGCGCAATCGACCGCCGACTTCACAAAAGCAGCGGAGACTTTTAAAAAGATCTGCCCAGATCCCAACTCATGTCCAGAGTTAGAGAAAACAATGAAGCGTTATGTTACAGAGCTTCATCGGGCTAAAAAAGTGAATCCAGATTTAGATTTGCTTAATTCGTATGTTGTCTATAATCAAACCTTTCCTCTGGATTTTGAAATGGCGGAGCGAGGAGCTGTCGTTGCTGACTCACTCGGCAAACACTCTATCGCAGTGACCTTTTTAAGAAGCGTTAGCGATAATCCTTCGGCCTCCCTGCAACAAAAGCAAAAAAGTTTAGCGACTGAAATCTCAGTTGCCGAAAAATCAAATGATAAAGCCATCAGAAAAGCGGCGTACGATCACTATCTGGCTGTATTTCCCCAAGGCGATAAAAGCTCAGAAGTTCAATACCAATTGGCATACTTAGACTATCAGCAAAAAAATTTCAGAGAAGCCGCAATCGCGTTTAATACGATAGCCAAATCAAAAGAGGCAAAAATCGATTTGCGAAAAAAATCAGCTGACCTCTCACTAGACTGCTTAGTGAACATGACGTACGAAGAAAGTCTTGAGGATTGGGCTTGGGAGTATGCAAAACTATTTCCACAGTCAAAAGCTGAGTACGAGAAAATCGCACGCAAGGCACTTGCAAATCGTACTGCCAAAGTAGCTAACAACAATGAATCAACGACTTCAAATCTCAGAAAGTCTTTAGTACAGCTACAAAATTTTAACACTGCTGGCTCGAGCAGTGAAGAAAAACAAATTCACTATACAAACATGGCTGTTCTATCGCAACGTCTAAACGAGGATGAAATTTACTTAGAGAGCCTTAAAGCAATGCTTTTAATTCCCGGGATTACAGATTCTCGCCGTGAAGAAACCTTGTCTCGTCTTGTTGGCTACTATGAAAAAAAATTAGACTTCCGGAACGCCTACTTAACGGCGGCAAAAATGAAATTTAAAAATTTGACAGCAAAGGATCGTCATCTTCGACTTGGCACCTTGCAGGACTTAGCCGGAATGAATCCCACAAACCATTACAAACAAGCACTAAAATCAGGTCTCAAGGGACCTACGGCGCTCTCACTGCGGCAGCGCTTGGTTATTCTCTCTGCATCACCCGCCCAGGAGCTAAAGGTTCAGGCCTCCGAACTCCGCCGAAATCCTGAAGTCCTCAATGAAACTATATTATTGGTGTATGCGCGCACCAAAAACAAAACAGCAATTAAATCTATTCTTTCTATGAAAGAACTGGCTCGCCAAACAGCACCAAATTTCATAGACAAACAAGATTTCTATCGCGAAGTTATAGCATTTCGGAATCGCATCAGCTCTCACAAACTGATCGCGAGAACTGACTCATTAATGCAAAAAACAATCAAACAACGCATTAAGCTCCTTAAAGAAGCAGATAAATATTTGGCTCAAAGCCTGCGCTTCAAGGACGTCACCTCTCAGCTGCTTGTGCTCAATATTGTCGGTACCGAAAATGATCGCATGGTAACGGAAATTTTGGCACTTCCTACTCCAAAAAACCTCAACAGCCGCGAGCAAACGCAATACTTAGAGGCCCTAAAGGCGCAATCTAAACCTTATTTTGCAAAAGCTAATATGGCTCAGCAAAAGGAATCTGAAATCTGGAACCGATCTAAAGCTCTTGAACAGTTGATTCAAAACTACGCTTCCGTCCGCCCAGAGCTCAAAAGCCTACTGCGCCATGAACTGGAAATTCTATCGACTCTACCGAGAGGCGGAAGACTCCAATCAGAAGTCAAAAGTGCTTTGAATGAAATTTCTATTACAAGAACAGACCTTGATTCAGCCAGAAAGGCAGTTTCACAAAATCCCGGCGATATTCGTCAAATTGAAAATTTGAAAATTCTTGAGACGAAAATTGGCCACCCGCTGATGCCCACTTACTTGGATGCTCGGCTATCTCAAATACAGAAAGGTAGACGCTTATGAAAAACCTTTTCGTCTTGGCCTTATTATTGCTCCTCTCCCAAAGTGGAATTGCTGTGAATTCGAAATCGAAATCACCAGCAAAATCTAACGGTACGAAGCTGGGAACCTCGTTCCGTTTTGATGGGTCCTCTCTACGTGGCAAGTACCAGACGTCCTTGAGTACAACTGCAACAGTAGAGAACGACAAGTATCTTGAAGATATTTTACAAGGACGTAAAGAGTTTACTGATCGTCAAAAAGCAGATCAGAACAGAAATTAAAGGTACTATATGAACAACACCGCAAAGATTCTTATTCTTGAAAATCGTTTGGGCCAAAAGGTCCGCACCTTTGCTGTTGCATCTAAAAATATGAACGTCGTTTACCTAAAAGATCAACGCCGTATCGAAGCTTTGGCTGATCTTAAGACCCTCGAAGAAAACGACATCGAATACACACTACTAAAAACCCTGGATATTTCAAAATTGAACGAACGCGGAACAGCTTTGAATGGACTTGGGCACATTCGCCTAGCCAATTCTGAAATGAGCAATAGTCCCGAATATCATCTTCGCCGCGAAAATGACGACGAAGAACTAAAAGCAATTCTCGAAAAAACGACAGTCGGTCACATCATCGTCATTCTGTTGCTTCTTATTGGTTCTTGGATCTCAACAAAATTCTTTACGACAAAAGAGGTCGTCGAACCAACTTTAGTCACAATCGTTATGCCTAAAAAGGTTGAGCCTGTTCAAACCCCGCATGTAAATGTCTCACAAACAAAGATCAAACCGAGCGATAAAGTCTATCGCAAGGTTGTTACGAAAAAACTTTTAACAAAACCTTACAAAGTTCGAACGGCAAAAGCCAAGGATATCAGCCGTGTTGGTGCTCTCGCAGCTCTTGGAGGAATTCCAAGAGGGGCTAAAAATGCAGAGGGTTTAGATGCCAATTCAATGAAAAATATCCGAGCAGCCGGCACCGGAAGCGGTGGAGGCGGGGTCGGAAGCGCTGGCCGCGGCGGAGTAAGAGGCTGGGTGCCAGGATCAGGCCTCATTGCAGGATCTTCCGGCGAAGGCGGAAAAGCACAAAGTGCTGGTGGCTACGGCACTCGAGGAACTGGCGGCGGACGAGCAGGCTACGGAAAGATTTCTTTGGTCGGAGGGACCAGCGCAGTGACTTTGCCTTTAGATGAAGAAGCGACTTTCGAGGGCGGACTCGATCGAGACCAAATCATTGCCGTCATCAATAAAAATAAAGGGCAAATCATTTACTGTTACGAAAGAGGCCTACAAGCACAGCCCTCCATCGGTGGTCGCGTTGCCGTTGACTTTACAATTGGGCCGAACGGAACCATTACGAATGCTAAGGTCGCTCAAACTTCACTCGGATCCAAATTTGTTGAAAACTGTATGATTGCTAAAATGAAAACTTGGCAGTTCCCCAAACCCGTTGGAAAAGTAAACGTCGACGTGCTTTATCCATTTGAACTTGCTCGCGTGAGCAGTCGATAAGAGGAGTTTTAGATATGAAAAACCTCAACCATCTAAGCATCGTAGCCACCGCTCTGCTCGTGGTCGCCTGCGGCGGCCCCGGAAGCAAACAGCCCGTGAGCGATATTCAGGATATTCGCGAGAAGTCAACTCTGGGAACTGGGTACAAACCTGGAGCTCCACGAGAAATTCCGAAATACATTGAAACAGAAAAGAAAGTGATTCAAGAACAAGCAACCTTAAATGAATCCTATATTAAGGTAGAAGTCGACAAAAAGGATTTGCCTTTGAGATTCTACGAAAATACGAGCTCAAAAATTAAATTTTATTTGCGTATCCTTGATCCAAGTTTAAAAATGACTCTCACAGGAAAAGATCTTCCACCTGGCGCAAAATTCATTAATGTGTCAACTCCACAAGATCCGGATGCTTACGAACTCACTTGGACTCCTCCCCTCTATACGATTTCGTTTTCTGAGGAAACACCTAAAGCTATGACCCTCACTCTTTTACCAGTGGTTAATTCTGCAAAGACTCCAGCAGCGAAAGTTGCGATTGTTCAGAAGCTCTTTTTAGAAAAAGTTTTTGCTTATTTTGTATTTAGAACTCAAGAAAAACCCTCTGAACTCGTGATATCTGGGTTGTCTGGCAAAGCAGAAGAAGGCCTAGTCACCCCATTTTCAGTTGAAGCAAGAATCCCAGGCATCGACGACAGGTCGGCGCAAAAACCAACAATCGGATATTTTAAGGATAACATCAATCAAATTGCCGGGACAAACTATCTAGAAATGGATGGAGTTCGCCACATTAAAGCTGACGAAAGTCGTGCTGAAGTCGAATACCTTGGCGATTTTAAATGGAAATTCAATCTCCTTTTTGATGCAAAAAATATCCCGGTTGAAATTCAAAAAGACAAAAGTGGAAAAACTCTAGAGGATGCCAACGAAACTCATGTACGTTTCGGCCTCAAAGTCTATGCCCCGTTTAATGCGACGAATACAACTATCGTGAAAATCGCGATTAAACGCCAACTTCCACCTAAGGCTCAATAAGGAGTATGAAAATGAAGGCACTCACAAAAATAGCACTTCTCTCTGCTCTCGCAATAACCGTTTCTGGCAATGCCTTTGGTGAACAAAAAAAGATTCCAAAAAAGTCAGCAACGATTTCAAACGCAAAGACCACCTCGCTTGCCAAGGATCTCGACTCTTTGGGGGGGAATGAGGCACTCCTGGGAATGGCTGACAGCCTTAATCCCGAGATTAAATCTCGAATTGTCCAGAAACGCCTTGTCGAACGTAGAAATCGTCTCGAAGTTGGCATTAATTACGGCGGCATCGCTGGCGGCACAACCTATTTACAAACACAAAGTTTAGGTGCTAACCTCGATTTCCATATCACACCTCGATGGGCGCTCGGCCTTCGTTACTCTGATTTTAATAGCCGATTGACTCCAGAAGGGACTCGTGTTTTCGAAGAAGCCCGCACTAACAACGGATTGAATGCTTCGGGTGGTTATGTCGACATAGACACTCCTTTAAACTCAACAATGGGCGTTTTGAATTGGTTTCCTATGTACGGAAAAATAAACGCCTTTGAAGCTGCCGTTATCCAATTTGACTTGTACCTCCTCCTTGGCGGAGGGCAAATTAACCTCGAAAGCGGCCCGGCTTCAATCGTTACTGCGGGAGGCGGAATTGGAGTGTGGTTAACTCAGCATCTCACTGCAAGAGCAGAGGTTCGTTATCAAAGTTATAAAGACCAAATAAAGACAGGGCCTCGTGATATCGACTCAGTTGTCGGAACTCTCGGGCTAGGGTGGATTTTATAATGGAACTCTTTAATTTTTCTAAATCCATTTTGCCGATTCTGATTTTTACCGCAGGGCTCAATAGCCTTGCTGCAGATCGTTTTTCAGTAAAAACTTGGCAAGAAAACTTATCGACAACTTTGAAAACCAAAAACGTAGCAGCAATGTCCAAAGCCATCGAAACTGACGACCTACAAAAATCAATGATCAAAAATTGTTCTGACTGTGAAAACAAAGAGCTAATGAAAACAGCTCGCGATCTTTTTGCAAAGGGAAACTACGAAGAAGCCAGAGCCGTTTACAACAACATTAATAAAAAGAGTGACTACTGGCTCGAATCTATTGAAGAAAAGGGATGGACGTATTTTCGTCAGAACCAGTTCGACGCGGTTCTCGCTCAAACTAAAACACTACTTAGCTCTCCATTTAACGAGTATGTTCGTTCTGAAGCTTATCTCTTGCAATCCCTTTCACACTTAAAAGTCTGCGATTATAAAAATCTCTTTTTAACAAACTCGCTTTTTAAAGAAAAAATGAAAAGGCGCCTTTTGGCTATTCAAAAGCTGAGCGAATCTGGAATGAATGACTCCTTTCTTCAGTTTATTAGTAAGGATTCCCACTTTCCTTTAAAGTTAGAAGATATTGGTTCGCTTGCAAATGATCTTCCCTATCTCTTCTTTAAAGATACTGAACTTCAGGAAGAACTTTTTAAGTATAAGACTTCCCAGGCGGCATTAATTGTCCTCAGCCAAAGTTCTGACGTGCAATTGAGAACTCTCCAAAAAAAATTAGAAACAAAAAAGCTCATTGCAGCTAAGAATCTAAAGATACGGATGCAAAAGCTTGCTACGCTGGAAACTGAAGAAAATTTTAAGATTGTCCAGAAGCTCAATCTCGTTGAAGTCGAAGGAATTCAAAGACTTCATTTCGATATGGACTTAGACCAGAAACTTTTTAACAAAGAAAAGTTTAAGGAGACCACTGTCGATCAGATGGTCTTTGTAGACGACGGTCGCCCTTGGATTGACGAGCTTGATAAGTACGAAGTGCGATCAAAATATTGTCCTCAAAACATCAGGAGGAAGATGTGAAAACGAGTAGCTTACACGGACTTGCATTTTGTTTGATCTTGGCTGCCTGTAGCCCTGAGTCATCGACAATGACCATTACCCCTGACGTGGTAATACCTCCAGCCCCAAAAGGAAACAAGGTCATAGTCCCAGAGTCTGTTTGGGTCACAGAGGATGGTGGACAAAAACAGATGGAGTTTAATCCACAAGTGGATATTTTGTTCGTCATTGATAATTCAGACAGTATGAAATCAGCTCAAGCCAATTTGATTCGCAGTATTGATCGATTCGCTGAAAGAATTGTAAAAAACAATGTGGATTATCACATCGGTGTTGTTTCTACTTGGGACAGTTCAGAGCGCTTTTTAAAAGCAAAGCAGGATTCCTACCAGATGGGTGACTTGCGATTCTTAAAAGACGAAAGCGGACAGCAGTTCGACCGCAGATATTTTACCCCAAAAGATCACTCCTCACTTTTAGCATCCACGCTAAAAATCGGCGTGGCCTCTTATACAGATGGCGGCCCTGAGGTCGAAGAATTTTTTTCGCCTTTGTTGGCCTCAATGGAAAAAGTGGGAAGAGGAGCTGCCAACGAAGGGTTTTTTAGAGCAGATTCTCGTCTTGTTGTCGTCTTTTTGACAGATGCAGATGATTCGACTAGCCAAACTACTCCAGAACAAGTGGCTTCAAAACTCGTTGAATTCAAAGGCGGCATGCCTGAAAAGGTCTCCGTATACGGTGTTATAACCCGAAAAGATGATCCTGATGAATACAAGGACTGGGCCCTTCGCGTGCATCCAAAATACCATCCTGAATGTTTTACCTCGAAAGGAAAGTCTGTAAAATTGAATGAAAAATGCAGCGATGGATTTGGACCAGAGCGCTTAGAGCAATTGATTGTTTTAGCGAATAATGAATCCCTATCCCCCGACGAAAAATTGAAAAAGTTTTCAATGAGCATCAGCAGCAAAAACTTTGGATCAGACCTAGCTTCAATCGGAGCTGATATCAATGAGAAGACTCTACAAAAAGTCATACGACTCACCGGACTTCTCCCAAGGCTTGATAAAACTGGCTTTCCAATGATTCGTGTTCGTTATGGATCACCCGAAGAGCTCGCTGTCGGAAAAGGTGAAATCATCCCGCCTAGTAAAAAGGGCGGTTGGCAGTATGATGCTGACAATAATGCGATTCATTTGGCCGGCGATATCAAAGCATATGAACACTCTAAACCAGGCTATAGATTCGCAGTTGATTATTCTCCAGTTACTCTCGCTGAATAATTTTTCAATACAAAGGGAACCTTCGTTATGAATAGACTTAGAGTTCGCGTTTTGAGTATAGCCATTACAATAGCAGTTTCATCTCAGGCCATTGCAAAGTCGGAAATGAACTCCATGTGTTACCTTGAAGACAAACAAGGTGCGGTTATTGAAGGAACCAATGCCCAAAACATGTACGAAATTGCGTCCGTTTCTAAAATTGTAACTTCATATTGGGCTCTTCGGGTTTTAGGACCGAACTTTCGATTTTTGACTCAAATTTATGTTGATCCCGTTGATAAGGACACATTCGATGTGCATATTGCTGGGGGGTGGGATCCTTACTTCGGCAGAGAAATGACACACTTTTTGTTTTCTGAATTGCAACGAAATAACGTCTCTAAAATTCGAAATCTAACGTTTGACGAAAACTTTACGTTATTCTGGTCTGTGCGAGAAAATCCAACTTGGAGCATAGATCCCACTCGAAGGGACATCGAAATTGTTTTAAGACAAAAATTAAGACTCAGCTCTGCTGAATACACGGCGACCCGCTTAAAGGCCAAAAAAATAGGTCTCCTGCTTGAGCCCAAGTTAAAAACACGAATTTCTAATATTATGTTTAAATCTGTTCAAGCATATATTCCAACAACAACCACGCGCACTTTTGAATTGCATTCAGCTCCATTGGTGGCTTACCTAAAAGAAATGAATCGCAATTCCAATAATCATGTGGCCGATCACTTGTTCAATTTTTTAGGTGGTGTCACTGAATTTCAGAACTTTATAAAAATTGGACTAAATCTGGAGACCGACGATATTCGACTCATCAATGGTTCTGGTGATCGTATTTTGGTAACAGACGAAAAAAGAAAAACACAAAAAACCTACAATGAGGCCAGTTGCGAAGCCCTCGTGACAATCCTCTCTGCTATTCGTTTCGAGTTGCGCATAAATGGATATGACCTTCAAAATATCATGGCTGTTTCTGGTCTTGATGCCGACACAACTTTGGGCGGACGTTATGCAAGCAGTCAGGTGTCAGGGGCTGTTGTCGCTAAAACAGGATCCGTGGACCCGGCAATCACACTCGCTGGAATGGTTACAACGGAGCAGGGCAACGTCTATTTTGGAATCTTGTATAAAACCCGAAATCCATCTGATTGGAATACGGCACGAAATAAAATTCGCGACAATGTCATTGGTCTTATAAATAAATTTGGCGGAAAAAATGAGATTGATGATTACAGTACAACATCTTTTTTGCCATTTGACGAAAAGTCCAACCTTACTTCTGTTGAGACAAAAAAGCCTTAAGGTGGGTGCATGAAAAAGTTGATTTTAATAATGCTAACTGGGTTCTCTATGTCGGCAATTGCAAAAACAAGTTCACTCATGGGAGCCGTCGCTAAAGGTGAAATGGACACTGTTAAGCGTCTGTTAAAACAAAAACCAAATCTAGAAATGACCAACGACGTTGGGGATACTGTCCTCGCAATGGCCCTAGGAAATGAGCAGGACGATATGGCGCTAATCCTTATAAAGGCAGGCGCAGAAATAAATGTCAAAAGTGGCGAAGAACAAAACCCCCTGGTGTTCCTTGCAGCCTCTGTCAATTCTACCAAAGCCCTTGAATACTTGGTTAAGAATGCTCCCCAGCAAATAAACCAAAAAAATACGAAGGGCGACACCTCACTGCACGAAGCCGCTCGCTATGGAACAACTAGAACCCTGCTGACGTTAATAAAGGCCGGAGCTAAAAAGGACGTTAAAAACCTAGAAGGAAAGACGCCACTTGACGTGGCAATTGACTATAAAAATAAAGATGCCATGAAGTTACTAGCTAAATAATTTTTTAATAAATCCCGACACCTTTTCTCCCAGGCTCTTTTTCTTTGCCACCTGCGGAGAATAAGTTTTTTTATGTGCCCCTGAAGACTTTGGATGATTTGGACCTGTTTTTGAGTGCTGACGACGAGGGCCCTGCGCATTTTTTTGCTCTGTGCGTTTAGGGTGTTGTGGCCTAGCGTTCCCGCCGCCAGCATGAGGCCGGCGCTGTTCACGATGTTCACCGCGAGGCTCACGAGCTTCGCCACTGCGAGCTTCAATACGATCACCTGGTCGACGAGGAGGGCGGCGATCACCACTTCTGCTTGATGAGGATGAACTGCTATTACCACCCGGTCCACGTCGAGGACCACGATCGGACCGCTGACGATCTCCGCCGCCACCACGCGGACCATGTTCCCGCGTCCCTTCATAAGATCGAGTATAACTATGATCGGAGTAAACGAATGGCTTAAAGTCTTTCAACAAGTCCTTGTCTTCCATGAAACCGACCTCAACTTTGTGCTTAAGGTACTCTTCAACACGCATCAAAGAATCTACATCTCGGTCACTCACTAAGCTGAAAGCCTGTCCTGTTGCGCCGGCACGCCCTGTGCGCCCAATGCGGTGAACATAAGACTCTGCATCATTTGGAAGTTCGAAGTTCACCACCATATCAACGCCCTGAACATCCAACCCTCGTGCCGCTACATCCGTCGCAACAAGAATATTGGAGTCGTTTTCGGCTTTAAACTGCTGCATCACCTTTGTTCTCTGAGCTTGAGTCAAAAGACTCGAAATCGCCATTGCAGGAACGCCATTATCGTTCAAAAAGCGAGTTATTTTATCTACATTTAACTTGAAATTGGTAAATATGATGGCCTGTTTTGGATTGTGCTTCTTTAAAAGAGACAACAAATGCTGTGGCTTTTCATCCTGACCAACGTGAAAAATTTCGTCTTTTACGTTTTCGGCCTTTGCTTGGTCACGGCTGATATTGACCTCAACAGGATTTGCGCCAAATTGGTAAGCCGTATTCAAAACATCAAAATTCAAAGTCGCGCTAAATACCAAAAACTGACGATCTTGAGGAACCCTTTGTAAGATGTATTTCATGTCATCTTTAAAGCCCATATCGAACATGCGATCCGCTTCGTCAAAAATAATCGCACGTACTTGCTTCAAATCTACTTGGTGTTCTTTGTAGAGATCGATCAGACGGCCCGGTGTGGCGGCAATAAACTCAACACCATTTTTCAGTGCCTCTTTCTGTTTGTCATACCCAGTGCCACCATAAATAGCAAAACCGCGAAGACCAGAGAATTCAGAAAGCTTTTCAACATTTTCTTGTACTTGTTCTGCGAGCTCACGAGTGGGGACCAAAATCAATACAAAGTTCTGCGGTCGCCAATCTTTAAAGGATCTCTTTGCCGCCAACTCTTTGGTTTCTTCGCTTGCCTCCGGACTCAAAGGACGAGCCCGCAAAATTCTCTCCATTAATGGTACCAAAAAAGCCGCTGTTTTTCCTGTTCCAGTTTGGGCTAAGCCCGCAACATCTCGGCCCTCAAGGGTGTGAGGAATAGACTGTTCTTGGATTGGAGTGCACTCGCTGAAGTTGAGTTTCTCAATAGCAGATTTTAAAGCAGGATCTAAATTAAACTCAGAAAATTTCAATGGTCACTCCGTTAGAGAATTATTTGGTCATAAACTCAGCCAACCTACTGACAACTGTCGGGAAAGTCAAAGAAACTGGCAAAACCCCTCGGCGCTAAAAACCACCTACAAACTCTTGTAAAGCCAACAGAAACAAACCTGGTTGATCTGAATGTACCCAGTGGCCCGCGCCAGGGATTTCGACGCCTCTAATCATTTGATTGGATCTCAGGATTTTTTCAAAGCTCTCGCGGCTAAGATCCTGCGAGTTTTCCCCTCGAATCCACAAAGTTGGCATTCTTAAAGACTCTACTTCTCTCCAGCGATCATGAGGGTTCCCCTGCATAACGGATTCTAAAATCCCGCTCTTAGAAAAACGCCAATCCATGGTCCCATTTGGCTTTTCTTCGAGATTCGCATAAAGAAACTGGGCAAGGACCGTAGCTTTGTCCCGAGTCTTTGCCCTTGCCAAAAACTCGGTTTGAAAAAACTCTTTGGCCTCTTGCCGATTGGCAAAGGGGGTTGGAACTATGCCTAAGAGATCTTCGTAGTAGGTTCCCGCATTTTTGGCGGCCTCAGGTCCTATATCCTCAACTACCAGATGAGTGACCTTTTCAGGATATCGGTAAGCGAAGTTCATGGCATTTCTGCCCCCCATCGAGTGCCCGACCAGGATAAAACGATCCCAACCCAAATCTTCTGTAAGTCTGTATAAATCCTCCGAATAATCCTCGGTTGTATATCCTGTTGCAGGTTTCAAGGACCGGCCATGGCCGCGCTGATCAAAGACAAAAATCCGTTCTGTAGCTTCTAATCCTGAAGCAATCTTGCGCCAATTATTCAAATATCCCATCAGACCATGCACAAAAACCCAGCGGCGTCCGTTTTCAGGTCCCGTTATTTGATAATGAAATAAATCTAGATAAGACATTGCGTGCTCCCTAGTTCACAATTTGACACGACCTAGCACTTCTATTACAACAAAAGTTCCGACTCAATATATTGAATGGTGACAACTTTGACAACTAAACCTCATCTGCACGAAGAATGGATTGATCCTTATGCTAGAGAAATCGTGCGCGTCCTACAGGACGAAGGATTCGAAACTTACTTAGTTGGCGGTTGTGTCCGTGACCTGCTCGCAGGAATCCACCCTAAAGACTATGATATTGCAACAAATGCTCACCCTAATCAGGTCCGTCGTAAAATTCCACACGCTTATGTGATAGGAAAACGTTTCCGTCTCGTTCTTGTTAGACGTGGAGATCAGCAATTTGAAGTGGCTACTTTTCGCCGCAATGTTCGCCCTGAGGAACTCGAGGATGGTGAATCCGAGATTGTTGGCGATAATTTCTTCGGCTCCTGCGAGGAGGATGCTCAACGTCGCGACTTCACTGTAAATGCTATGTTTTACGACCCAATTCAACATAAAATACTCGACTATTGTAATGGGCAAAAAGATATTGAAACCTGCACAATTCGAATGATTGGCAATTCTGTCGAAAGATTTATCGAAGACCCCATCCGCATTTTAAGAGCGGTCCGCCTTTCTCATAAACTTAATTTTGTTATCGATTCAGAGATGAGGTCTGCCATTGTTCAGTGTGCACCAGAACTCAAGCGCGCAGTTCTCCCCAGACGAAGAGAAGAGTATTTAAAAATTCTGCGCCTCAAGGACCCCTCTAAAACTTTCACTGAGCTTTTTGACCTCGGGATCCTCGCAAACATTTTAGTAGGACTGGACTTTATCTACCAAGACGCAGAAAAGGCATGGATTTTCGGCGCCCACCTTGAGCGTATGAAAACTGCTGGAATCCGATTCGACGATCCGACAGAGCTACTCTCGGGATTTATGTTTGCTTTCTTTAAGGCTCACTTCGGAGAAGACTCCTGGGATTTGGACAAGATTCAAAACGACGACCGCGTGCAGTTTTTTCTGCGCGAAGAGCTCGGAATGTTCAAGCTTGAACAGGCCACTCTGTTCAAGGCCTTGCAGCTTTTGCACAGCCTGCAAAGAAGAGATCTCTACCTTCGCAAAGGAGAACGCCGACAAATCGGCTTTCTCCGCAATGAGTCCATCCCCCTCGCCATCAAATTGGGACAAATGGATTATTCCCTTGCAGGATCTCAACTAGCCTTCTGGAACTCAGAAATTAAGAAATTTAGCGGTGCGTTCGGACTGCCTGGTTAACGGCTTTTAAGACAAAACCAAAGCATCGAAATTGCCAACATTTGAAGACTGTCTATTTCTTAAACGGTTATTCCATAATGAACGCGCATAAAACGAAAATCGAACCTGGCCTAAATTTCGCAAAAGGTCCATAGATGCAAACACTTCAAACACCAATGACTATTAAAGCCCTTATTTTTGCTATAACCTCTTTGGCTTGCCAAGCTGCGTTTTCGGAAGACTTAACAGGTCAACTCACGCAAAAGTTTCAGGCTCGAATGTCAGTTCTAGACCGCGAGTTAATGACCTTTAGATACGAGTCTCATCCTAAAGAAAATATGAAAACCGCCAAAGACATCGAGGCTCGCGTTCGAAATCGGCCTGAAAGGTTTTTCAAAAAAGACGTCACCAGCTATGATGCCGCCGGGCCAGGCAGCTACGTGGCCATCGACCCCGTTGCTAGCCGGAGTTTCGGCGGCGACACCCCACAGCTTTATGTTTTTAACCTAAAAAAGGGAACACGTATTCTAAATCTCGAACGGAGTTTTACCAGCGAAGAAAAAGACCTCATTAAGAAAATCCATAATGAACTTCAATGTAAAATGAAAAGAAGCAACGAAGAAACACTCATTGAAGAAAAGGATATGAATTTATTCTCTCTTAGACAAAGCTCGACGGAGGCCTGCCGTGAGACCGCGATCGCTATCGCTAAAACTCTCAAGGTTCAGGCTATTATGTATTCTTACTTAGCATCAAACAGCCTTGCCGATTGCAGAAACAGGAGTGTTGCTCTCAATATCATTTCGGCAGAGGCCATTGATTTTAAAACGGTAGTTTTCTATTCGGATCAATACTCTATTGACGACATGGATACCGGTAGGTTTATCAAGAAATTGTACGACGAATCAGATGATGATTTCAGCTTTTCAAATCTCAGCAAACTCGGAAATCCAATGCCCGTGGAGCTTGAAAAGAAAACTCTTGCTTCAAACACGGAATACAGTCCCTGGAAACAATCTAAAATCTTTAATTGCGGTCCAAAGTGGACTCCAGAAGATAAACAATCGTTAGTAACAGCTGCGTTCAATGAGAACCTTAAGTTGAATTTCACAGATCCTGAGATTCAAAATTTATTAATAAACCTAGGGACAACCTTTAAAGCAAAAGCCGGCGCCTCTGTCTATTTTGATTCCTCGCAAATTACAAAATTCCAGAGACTGACTTTCAAAGTCTCTGGACTGCCTCAGGACGAAACCACCTTCGCACGCTTTTTTCAAATAGAGAATCAATTCTACGACAAACAAAACCAAGAGGAAATCAAAAAGCTTTATGGCATTAAAAAAACAATTGCGGAATTAGGCGATATAACTTCCGAGGCTGACGAGATCGCAAAACGAATGTCGCCGTCGGAGCGAAAAAGTCCGGATTTCTATTTTAGAATTCTAGCGCACTTCGAAATCACTGGTGGATATGCTTTGGTATCGTTAAATAAAATGAACATGTATCGAGGCGGTGTGTTGCTTTCATCGGCAGACCCTAAAAAATCTTTTGCCGAAAACATAGCCATTAGCAAACAGGCTTACAAAAATGCAATCAGTGAATGCATCAGCCTCTACTCTGACGTAAATTTAACTTACGAAGACATTCAGAAAACCGATTGCAGTTTCGTTACACGGTAGAGCATAACCACTGATTCCTGGTAATAGTCACCTGGCGAATCGCACTCCTCAGTCAAACAACTCGATGGCCTGATCCGCAATGGCCTCGCTGTCGAGTCCGTGTTTCTTATACAGGTCCAAAGCCGTGTAAGCACTTTGACCGAATTCGCCGCGCACCCCAAGTGTGTGACATTTGAAGACCATGCCTTCTTCAGCAAGAGCGTGGCAAATCATTTGGCCAAGTCCGCCAATGATTTGATGATCCTCAACTGTGACAAAAGTATTTTCTGTTTTTCCAAGAGCCTTTTCTATTAGAGCCAAATCCAAGTGATTCAAACACGAAGGATTGATAACAATTGCACCAATTTCATGCTTCGTAAGTTCCTGTGCCGCCTTTAGCGTTTGCGGAATCATCGAGCCAGAACCAATCAGGGTCACATTGCGATCAAACTCTGCCGTGTTATCGAAGAGCATCTGACCGACTCCGAGTTCGTATTTTAAATTTGGCGCATAAGACTTCGGAAAATTTTCTCGACCTAAGAAAAAGACATAGGAGGGCGGAACCTTGCCATTGCGTCTGGCCTCCGCTGTTTTGCGAATCGCTTGATAGACCAAGGCGTCAGCCTCATCACTACAGGTCAAAGCATAGCATTCGACATGTGGAATTGAGGCCAGCATCGCCATATAACTCAAACTTTGATGAGACGCCCCATCAGCCGCATCCTGGAAGCCCGTATGAGAAAAAATTCCGATCACCGGAGCCTCAGATAATGAGCTCATGATAAAAGGCAAAGCACCTTTGGTGACGCCAAATTGTGCGAAGGTATCTACGATTGGAATATATCCCACTTTCGACAACCCCGCAGCAACAGAGACCATATTGCTCTCAGCAACACCCACGTCCACGGCGTCATTCGGAAACTCTTTGCGAAACTCTGCCACTCCCGTTGAGCCCGGAAGATCCGAGGTCACCGAAATCACCGGAAGATTTTCTTTGCGTGCTCGAATCAAAGCATTTGCGACTCCTTTTTGGATTTTCTCCCCAGTGTCTTTGACTGCTGTCGCTTTGAGATGAGCTTCAAGTTTAATAAGTTCCTCAATCCACGCTGTGAACTCAGTTGGATAATTTTCGCCGTCGTAAATTTCGCTTAAAAATGCCGGGAGCTCCGTTGGGCTCTTTAGTGGAAACCCATGACCCCCACTTGAAGACTCTGCCGTTTTTTTGGTACCGATACCTTTGATCGTTTTTGCGTGAATCGCCACAGGCTGAGTGGGATTTTTGCGCGCGCATTCAATCGCCTTCGCCAAAACTTCATAACAAGCCTGTAAGTCATGAGCTTTTTCGAGTGCGATAACATTCCATCCTAAAGTTTTCAGCGACTCAAAAGTTGGCACCATCGAAAAACTATCTTTATCAATACGTCCGGTGAGCTTTGTATTGTTATCACTAATGATCATCACATACGGCGCCATTTTCCCAGCTTTTGCCAAACCTGGAATCGCAGCAAAAGCTTCTTTCGCCTCGCCCTCCATGCTCGCGCCATCAGAAACAACTGTCACCGTCACGCGCTTACGACCCGCCAAAGCATCGCCCAATGCCAAACCTTGAGTCTGTGGGAACGCAGAGCCAAGAGGTCCATTGCTTACAAACACTCCCTGTGGAAAGCAGTGAACTTCTCCATGACCTGTTAATGGACTCTCGATTGAACGGAATTTTTTGAGTGAATTTAAATTCAAACCCGCCATTCCATAGTTGGCCTTCAACGCATACAAACCATTCTCACAGTGACCGGCGTCGTTCACCAGATTGAAAAGTTCATGCCATTGTTTGCTCTGTTCTTTGGCTTCTAGAAAAACCAAAGCATGCAATGCCGACATCAGCTCGGCCATCGCAGCAGGTCCCCCGTAGTGGGAGGCCGCTCCGCCTAAAACAGCATTCATATCCATTAACGAGATCAGCGCCCGCGTCGCACGGGGATCTGCAGCTGGAATTTTCGTTCCGTTGTACGCTGTAATGAATGTTTTAAAAAGGGGTTGTTGATGGGGGTTTCCTGCAAGTTTATTGGCAAGTTTCATTGGTTCTGTCATGGCTCCCATCCTCCCTGAATTTGTGTATTTGCGTCAACAAAAACAGATGCGTTAAAGAGCGCAAGAGTGTTACTGATGTAGGCATGAGTCCATCTAAACTTTACTCCCATGATCTTCGCGCAATTCCCAAAGTAGACCTTCACCGCCACCTTGACTGCTCAATGCGTTGGAGCACCATGGTTGAACTCGCCCCCCTCGCAGGATTAGAACTTCCAAAGACCTACCAGGCTCAGCGAGACTTTCTTTTGGTAACGAAACAAATGAAAGATCTAGGAGCAGTTCTTAAAAAATTTCTTAATGCCCAAAAGATTCTAAACTCAGAAATGATTCTGACTCGCCTCGCCTTTGAGGCCTGCGAGGATGCATTCAACGATGGAGTCCGTATTTTGGAGCTTCGCTATGCTCCAACCTTTATCGCCGACGGACATAGTCATTTGTCTTTTGAAAAAATTCATTTGAGTTTCCTCAAAGGACTTGAGATCGCCAGAAAAAGATTCCCGCTCGCCGTCGGACTTATTTGCATTTTGCAGAGAGTAAAACCAGTATCTGAGGCCGCTGCGGTGTGTGACTTCGCCGTGGAGCATAAGGACAGTCTCCTCGGTCTCGATCTCGCCGACGACGAAGATGGGTTTGATCCGCGCCAGTTTTCGGTCCTTTTCAAAAAAGCAGAACGGGCGGGCCTCGGCATCACAGTTCATTCCGGAGAGGTCAACACGCCAACCTCGGCAAAATCGGTCAAGGATTCTATAGAAATCCTCGGCGCTAAGCGCATTGGCCATGGGATTCAAATTATCAAAGATCAAAACATTCTTAATTTCGTCAGAGACCGCAGAATTCCCCTAGAGGTCTGCCCGATCAGCAACTGGCTCACTCAGGCTTTTAAAACCCACGAAGAACACCCGATTCGAAATCTCATTAATGCAGGAGTTTTGGTAACCATCAACTCGGATGATCCCGGTGTTTTTGCCACCCAACTTTCTGATGACTACGATGTTCTTCATCGTGTTCACAACTTTCAAATGGCTGACTTTAATCACGCGAACGACGTTGCGGCCAAAGCCAGCTTTCTTAAGCTCGAAGAAAAACAGCGCGTTTGGCCTCGAAAGATTCTCTTATGATCACCACCCGTGAGTTTTTCCCGCCCATCGAACCAAATGAAAGTGGCTTTTTGAAGGTCTCTGAATTGCACACCCTCTATTATGAAATCTCTGGCAATCCCGCCGGACGACCTATTGTTTTTTTGCATGGAGGACCGGGAGGCGGTGTCTCCGAAGATCATCGTCGTTTCTTTGATCCAAACCACTACCGCATTATTCTTTTTGACCAACGAGGCTCCGGTAAAAGCACCCCTCTAGCGGAGCTTCGAGAAAACACCACTTGGAATCTCATAAACGACCTTGAACAAATCCGAACTCATCTCAAAATTGACCGATGGCTCGTTTTTGGCGGCAGCTGGGGCTCCACTCTGGCTCTTGCCTACGCCATCTCTCACCCAGAAAGGGTTCTGGCTCTAGTCCTTCGTGGAATTTTTCTTTGTCGACCTTCTGAGATTTCTTGGTTCTACCAAGAAGGGGCCTCGCAAATTTTCCCCGATTTTTGGGACGAATATTTGAAGCCAATCCCGCCTACCGAGCGACAAAACCTGGTTAAGTCCTATTACAAACTTTTGACAGATAATAATTTCAACACCCGTTTAGAGGCCGCAAAAGCCTGGAGCAAGTGGGAAGCCGCGACCTCAAGATTGACTGTGAACCAAGGTTCAATTGAAGAATTTGATGATCCCGCATATGCCATTTCGTTTGCGAGCATTGAATGCCATTACTTCATTAACAACGCTTTTTTTCCCACGGACAATTGGATTTTAGAAAATATCCATAAAATTCAACATGTTCCATGCCATATCGTCCAGGGTAGATATGATGTTGTTTGCCCCCCTCGCAGCGCCTGGGACCTTAAAAAAGCCTGGGCAGAAGCAAAGCTCACCATCATCCCCGATGCCGGCCATGCCGCGGCCGAACCGGGCACCCGAAGCGCCCTCATCGTAGCTACCGAAGCCTGCAAAATTTACTGAGCTCTTATGTAATTTTTTCTATTGAGAAGCCCTCTGCCATCAGAGAATATACCCACATGCGCGGCGCGTAAACTTTGATTTTTGAGGTAGGTTCATGGCAAGAAAAAAATCGCTCGAAATGATAACACTCGGTTTTCTCTGTGGTTTCGCCCTCATGGCCTGCCGTACTGAAGTGAACTCAAATATTGCCGGTGTTATCGAGGCAGCCATTATTGGCGGCACTGACGTCACTGAAAGCGCCCCCCTCTCACGGAGCGTGGCTCTTCTCTTTAATCGTTTAACAACTGAAGTTTGCACTGTTTCGATATTAAATAATCAGTTTGCTTTGACTGCTGGCCATTGCATTTCGGGACATGACACAAAGAACCTTTACTTAGTATTTGATACAACACTTTCGGAAAGAAGTACGACTCGAAGAGTTGTGGCCGCAAAACCTTCAGACTACTACAACCCCCATGCAAACCGAAAAACGAACACCAGTGATATCGCTGTGATCCGATTTGAAGGTGGCGTTCCGCAGGGGTACACGGCCGCCAGTTTTTTACCAAACCCCACTCTCTTAACTAACCGAGCCGAAGTCACCGTTGTTGGTTACGGGGTCAACGACGAAGAGACTCGCACTGGAGCTGGAGTTTTACGCACAACAAATGTTCAAATTCTCGATTCAAATTATAGTCAAACTGAATTGACTATTGATCAGAGCCAAAAGTCCGGTGTGTGCCACGGGGATTCTGGCGGCCCAGTCTACAAGCAGGTGAATGGCAAGCATTACCTCTGGGGAGTTGTGAGTCGCTCAGTGAATCCCGACAACTGCTCTGAAGCAGCAATCATTACCGACTCCCTCATGTATTTGTCTTGGATCCGAGAAGTGGTCCTATCCATGGGGCGCGAAAAAATGGAGATCCCTCCCGACGACGGCCCATTGCTTTCAGAGGCCTTTTAGCCGCCTTAAACCCGGTCCTGCAAAAACTGAATCATCAACTGCGCGACTTCGCTGGGGTTATCAAAAATTAGGCGATGCGAGGATTTCGCCACGACTTCTGCGCTGAGCCCAGGAGCCCGTTTTTTTAGTTCCATGGCAAGGCTTAAAAACTTGATGTCCTTTTCGCCGCTGAGCCAAAGTATCTTCTCGCTGTTTTTTGTGATGCGCTCGCGAAAATCCTCCTGCTTTGCTAGAGACCACTCGACAAGAGCCGAGGATAAAAGTGTGCGATCATAAAAACCTTCTTCTCGCTGAGGCTCAAGAGCTCCGCCCTTAAAAACACTTTGCGCATTCCATTCCCCCAACAGTTCGGGCCATGGCAACGCCGCGAACTTTTGTGCCCACTGCTGATCCGCTTGCAAACGCTCTTGCTTTTCTCTTTCACGCAAAATCCCTGGATTCGTCGAAAGAAAAATAGCAGCATCGTAAATATTTGATTTTGCGGCTAGCGCGTGCAAAGCCAGTCGCCCTCCCAATGAGTAGCCAACGAGAACTCGGCGTCCGTCAGGAAATTTCTTTAAAACTTTTCGATTAAAGGCCTCTGTCCAGCTCAAAAACGACTTCGTAGAATTCAGCTCTGGCTGGTTCATATAATCAACCGACCACCACTCAATGCGGCTCGCTAACGGCGAGACGACAAAGTAGCTATGTATTAAGTCCCAGTCTGAAGACTTACCCAAAAATCCGTGCAAGCAAATGATATTTACTTTTTCCACAGCATTTCCCATTCACGGGAAAACTTTTCGGTCTGTTCTGGATCTGGAATCAACTCAATCATTTGATGCTTTTCAAGCGACATCGATTCGGGAATTTCACTCCATGCCTGATAGGCCCACCGAAACATCTTGGCCCAATGACTAAAATCAATATCGTGACGGTTTAAAAAAATATCTCGCTGAAAAATACGCTTAAATATTTGGCCACCCTTATTGTTGATCACAACAATTCTCAATTGTTTTTCCTCGAGCTGCGGAGTTACCCAGGGCGCTTGCAAGTCATACATCGCAGTCAAATCGCCAACAAGGCACCAGTTCTCGGTCTCTGCTTCAGCCCAACCCAAAAACGTTGACACTTGGCCATCAATTCCGTTAGCGCCGCGATTGCCAACCACTCTTGCTGGATAGGCATCAAAGTCTGCCACCAAATCCCAGTGGCGAATTGGCAGACTGTTACCCAAATACACGGACTGTCCCTTGAGTTTTTTAGAAAGCTTCCACACCAAAGTGGGTTCTGCTTTGGGATATTTTGCAAATAGATTTTCTTTTTCGACGTTTAACTGCAGATCTCGAGTCAACAAGGGACCAAGATCTTTAAAATGCCCTGGGCTTTCAATCTGCGCCAGAGACGACAGATGTGTAAAGTGATGAACATCACGGCTCAATCCCGAGTAGTGATTATAACCCACAGACAAAACTGGCAATGAAGATCTTTTATCTTCAAGATCTCGCCACAAACGCAAAGTTGGAACTCCGCCAATTCTGAAAATAGAATCACAGATCCCTGAATCCAATAAATAATGAAGATAGTTTTCTCCTGAGCGAATTTCGAGGTGCTTGAGATCTGGATGCCCCCGAAGTCCCGAGATACCTTCAGCATAAACTGGGCACTGAATTTTCTTTAAAAAACCGAGGATTGGTTTTTGTGCCTTGGTGGGAAGCGTCCCCAAAACGACGATCGGATTGTGCTTTTTTAAGAACTGAGCACACTCATGGCCAGCAGTGAGCTCACATCTTTCTGGAAACTTAACCCATTCGCTCGTCGTCGGCACTTCAAGCTGCGGAACGGCCCCGTCAATCAAAGGTTCCTCAAAACAAACATTGATGTGAAATGGCTTTTTCCAAGTGAGACCTTTCACCGAAAAGTGACTGTTCTCTTTATCGATGTCCAAAGACGCTTCGATGTAGTAAGAAAAAATACCTACTTGTTCAATACTCTGAGGGGCTCCTGTCCCACGATAAGACTTCGGTCGATCTGCTGTAATAATGACCAAAGGAAGAGAAGAATACGTCGCCTCAACCGCCGCCGGAAGCAACTCTGCCACGGCGGTGCCCGACGTTGTAATAACCGCCATGGGCCTTTGTGTTTTGGCCATACGGCCCAAGGCAAAAAACGAAGCCGATCTTTCTTCAAAAAAAGAAAACACCTTGATGTGTTTATTTTCATCCAAAATCTGAACAAAGGGACTATTGCGAGCTCCTGCGCACAAACAGAATTCGCGAATTCCAGAAGAAATTAAACCCTGTAAAACCTTTGCTGCTAAATTAATATTCGTCATGATTACAAACCTAAAACCTTTTTTACTGACTGTCTTTTCTCAAAAAGCTCAGACCACTCTCTCTCGAGTTGACTCTGGGCTACGATTCCACAGCCCGAGCCAATTCTAGACCCAGAGGAACTCCATTGCAAATTGCGAATAGCC
Source organism: Pseudobdellovibrionaceae bacterium (assembly GCA_016719575.1). GTDB lineage: Bacteria > Bdellovibrionota > Bdellovibrionia > Bdellovibrionales > Bdellovibrionaceae > JACMRP01. The sequence goes on from JADJYV010000013.1 coordinate 1,180,561, forward strand.
ACGAGGCAAAGTGCCTCATCCTCGCTCCATTGAACTCCCCAAGGGGCCCCGAAGCCTTGGCGATCTGCCTGTTCGGGCAGCTCTTGCATCCACTGATACCCATATTCACGCGGCGAAACTCCTAAGGCGGGGGTTGGATGCAACCCCCTACAGGCTGCAAAAAAATCAAAGTTTTCAGACTGCGTTAGTTGACATTCTATTTCGGTTTTCAGGTGTAGAAGGGTTGGCAGATCTAAGATCTCTGGACCCTTTTGAGTCAAAGCCCCATAATCCCCCAAAGTAAGAAGAATATCTTGGACCACCAAATCATGCTCAAGACGCTCTTTAAGATTTTCCATCAAAGAACTTGTTTGCTTCTCTGCCTTAACGTAGGTACCAGCCAATGCCATTGTTTTCAGCAGATCTCCTTGTTTACGGAGCAAAAGCTCTGGCGTTGCTCCTAAAGTGCCAATCCCACTTTGCCAAAATCCATAAACAAAAAGGCTCTCAGGTGCAGAGACAAGGTTTTCAATATAAGCCGCCAGCCTTTTTTTATCGGGGACCTCTTTTGAACGCTCAAAAACCACGGGAACAGCTTTTTTTAGGGAATCTTTTTGAATTCGTTGCAAAATGGAATCGTAGGAGAAACGAAAGCTCTGGAACTCTGCAGGCTCCCAATTTATCGAAGCGCATGAAGCTCCTAAGCCCTTAAATCCTTGGCAAAGTTCCAGCAACTGCGTATCTCTAACTACGTAAAAAGACCTAGGAATCCAAAATTTTTGCGCTGATTTCATAAAGAAATCAGGATGGTAAAGAGCCACCTGGCCCCGTTCAACACGAGCCGTCGCTTCGAAAGGTCCGTTAAAAATCAGCCACCTATTAGGCTCCGTCCTTAGAAGGGCTCCTGAGTCTAAAAAGTTTGTAAATTCTGAGGGCTCTATGATAGTGTCGATCGTTTCCACAAATGTCCCGTTATTGGCAAATAAGCCAGAGAAGTTCGTATTATGGAAATCGGAACTATGCAAACAACTCCCTCAACCCAAATAGTCAAAATCCCTACTGCTTTTGGAGAATTGGAAATCGGTGGTCCCGCATTTTCAGTGATTGCTGGGCCTTGCTCTATTGAGAGTCACTCTCAGTTTCTTGACACTGCTAAAGCCGTCAAAGAAAATGGTGCCTGCCTGCTCCGAGGCGGTATCTGGAAAATGCGAACTTCTGCCAAAACCTTCCAAGGTCTAGGCGAAACTTCTTTTGATTTTATTCAAGCGGTCTGCAAAGAAACAAAAATGGGCCTGGTTTCAGAAGTCACCGACGCTCGCCAAATAGCCGAGGTCTACGATGTGGTCGATATGTTCCAAGTCGGCTCCCGCAATATGCATAATTACTCGTTACTAAAAGAGCTGGGTATGCAAAAAAAGCCAGTGATGCTAAAGCGAGGCTTTGCCGCCCTCATTGACGAGTGGATCAAGGCTGCTGAGTACGTGACCAACGGGGGTAACAAAAATGTCATCCTTTGCGAACGTGGAATTCGCACCTTCGAGACTGCCACTCGCAATACACTCGATCTAAATGCCGTTGTTTACGTTAAGAAAAACTCTTCGTTTCCAGTTATTGTAGACCCCTCCCATGCTGTAGGCATTCGGGCTTTGGTTCCGGATCTTGCAATTGCAGCGGCGGCCTGTGGCGCTGACGGAGTCATCGTTGAAACTCACCCTTCGCCGGCAGAGGCTTTGTCTGATGGTCCACAAGCGCTCACCTTTGATGATTTTAAAAACATGATGAAGAAAATTGAAAAGGTCCTCACGGCTCTTGACCGCCCTTTGCAAAAACTGAAAATCTAAGGAACGCTCTTATGGAAAAAAGGTCTTCTCCGAATCCTGAAGTTATTCGTAATATGTTTAGCAAAGTGGCCGCAAACTATGATCGCGGAAACAATATTCTATCAATGGGAATTCACCATCTCTGGCGAAAAAAACTCGTCAACTGGAGCGGGGCGCTCCCAGGACAAAAAGTTTTGGATTGTGCGACGGGCACTGGAGATCTCGCCATTGAGTTCATGAAAACAGTCGGCCCTAGCGGAGAGGTTCTTGGCACTGACTTCTGCACTGAAATGCTTCTCACGGCACCTCAAAAAGCAAGTGAGCGCGGTCTCGAAATTCACTTTGAACAAGCCGATGTGACCCAACTTCAATATGCTGATAACTCTTTTGATATTTGCAGTATTTCATTTGGCATTCGCAATGTTGCCGATCCTATTATAGCTCTACAAGAGATGGCCCGAGTCACAAAACCGGGCGGCGTGGTGATGATCCTGGAGTTTGGCCAAGTTCAAATTCCTGTTTTTGGCCCTCTCTATAATTTCTATTCTGAAAAAGTCCTGCCGAAGTTGGGCGGCCTCATCACGGGCCAAGGAGAAGCTTACGAGTATTTACAAAAGTCGTCTTCAGCATTTCCATGCCGTAATGAATTTATTGAACTGATGGCTGCCAGCAAAGGTTTCTCTTCGATGGAGTACATTCCGCTCACAGGTGGAGTCGCCTATATCTACAAGGGTGTTGTAAAATAGCGCCCAAGGGATCCAGATTTTAAACCTGGTCCTGGCGCCGCCAAAGCAAATGGTCTGCGAGCACCAGCCAAGTCATGGCTTCAACAACTGGAATCGCCCGAGTCACAATACAAGGATCATGCCGGCCCTTTTTAGCAACTTCAAGAATTGAAGATGTGGGCTTAAAATGAATACGCATCAGTAACTCTTCCCCGGTCGAAATCCCTCCACGAATGCCGCCATAGTTAGGCGAATCTGGAACTCTGTGAAAGCTCGTCCCCTGGGCTCCTGCCGCCTTGTAGCCATCGCCCAACTCAACTCCCGAGGTTGCTCCAATAGTCATAAAGCCCTGGGCAAGGTCGCCCTTTAGCTTATGAAAAACGGGTTGTCCTAAACCAGCAGGAAGTCCCTTTACTCGAACCTCCGCAGTGCCTCCGAAACTCTCACCAAGGGCCTGAGCACTGGTCAACAGTTCCTTAACTTTTTCGTGCTGTACCGACGGAAATCTCGCTGTAAACTGCTCAATATCTTTGGTCCAAATCTCTGCGCGCTCGCCATCAGAAAGACAATAGGGACCCACTTGGTGGGCATAAGCCTTTAGGTCGAGATCTGGCACGACTTGCTGGCAAAACATTTGCGCCATCGATCCCGCAATAACTCGGGCAACGGTCTCGCGCCCTGAGGAACGTCCGCCTCCGCGGTGATCACGGTGACCAAATTTATCTTTCCAAACATCATCGGCATGTCCTGGGCGCGCAGCCTTTTTAATCTGATCGTAGTCCTGTGACTTTTGATCTTTATTGCGTACGATGATCGCTATCGGAGTTCCCAAAGTTTTTCCCTCAAAAACTCCACTCAAAATTTCTGGTAAATCCTCTTCTTGACGTTGCGAAACACCCTCTCCGCCCGGTCGCCGGCGCTTAAGATTATTTTTTAAAACGTGCTCGTTAAATTTCACGCCGGCAGGGCAACCATCTATTACAACTCCCAGCGCCTCGCCATGGGACTCGCCAAAGCTCGTTATAACAAATCGAGAACCAAATGAATTTGCACTCATTGTTGTGACTCCCAAAAATCTCGTTGGTATTGGGCTTGAACTCTAAACATTTTAATGCCCGAGCGATATTCACTTTGAATGTTGAGAGCATACTCTCGTCCTGGAGAATTCTCTGCGTAATTCAAATCAACCACCAATCGTGGCTTCCATTCACTCAATGGCCACTTCAATAAATCTTTTGGTGGCGCCGCCCAAATGACCACTTCAGGCGCGAAATCACGGCGCAGACGGTGCTGATCTTCTTCGCGAACAGTCCCCCGCGATGACGAAAAGCTGACAACTTGGGGTAAAACTTTTTTTATCATCTTTAAAGTGCCGCCCCCGCCCCAGACTGCGATATTTTGGATCCCTTTAAGATCCTCAACCAGAGATTCAAACCCCGCAACATCCGTATTGTGTCCATGCCAGGCTTTTTCTTCGCTGTTAAAAAATAGAGTATTCACAGATCGAAATTCTTCTCCCTCGAGCGAAAGATTTTGGCAAGTATGAAAAGCCTCTTCTTTGAGTGGCGACGTGACGGCCGCCTGTCGAAGACCCAAGGTTGCCAAAACTTTCAGGGCTCGATTCCATTCAATTTTGTCGACATGGATTCGAAAGACTGGCTCGTTTCTTTCTTCAAAAAATGGATACTGTTCTATAGGTGTCCAGCTCTGTATTACGGGAGAACCCAAAACTGCCGCAAAGGTCGTCTTAATCATATGCACGGACTGCCACTCAAAAAGTGTCGGTTGATCCGGATTGGCGCCTAGTCCTTCTCGCCAAAAATTAAGAATCTGGCGACCTTTCATCCAAAGTCGAAACCACCCCCATCGCCCCATTGGTGATCGTGGCAAAAAACTTCGATTTTTTGGATCTTCTTGCTGCCAAAGATACCCGGTAAACAGATCCTCATAATTATGAACATAGGGGGAGAATTTGAGGTGAGCGCCCTTGTCCGTCGCATCCATGAGTCGGTCAAGTCCCTGCTCGAAAGACTCCCCTTCATTAAGTTCGTGCAGAGAAATAATTAATCGTTGCTTTAGAAATCGCACAGGTTCAGGAACAGGGCCCAGCTCTAGGGCCCAGTCGTAAAATGAAATCTGTCCGCTCTGTGGAAAATTCTGGATGATTTTATCACGAAATGAATAAATGAATCTTTCGGAAAATAAAGATCCCAAACACATCTGTTGCTGTTCGTAATTTAGTAAATCATTCCGAATTTCAAAAAAATCGACGCCGCGATTTCCATAATTTTCAACAAATGACTGCCAACGACTTTTTTTGAAAAATAAATCAGAAGTAATAGTCACCCCTCCAGAGAGGGGGCGCTTTTTTTTGATTAAAAAATCCTCCTCTATAGGATGTAACTCCGTAAGGCCTTCAGACATGATGTAGATTTGATCATAAACATTTTTAAAATGCATCTCACGCGACAAGGCTCTTTTTGTGTACTCTTGAAGTGGCGTCACATCGGCATTCAATCTTGGACGATCTAAAAAAACCCGTCCAATCTTATCGGTGGGGCGTTGAAGCCAAATAATTTTATCCTCGTTTGGAATCAAACCGACCGGAAATCCGGCGCCAACAGCAATGTAGGCCTTACTGTGTGAAAGCCTAATTTCACTAAAAACTTTTTTCTCGAGTTCTCTAAACTCTCCCTCGCCTAATGTTGCGAAAATCTCAGCCACTGTTTTTTTAGATGTCTTTTCGATTTCCTGATCCAAATCAAAGCAATGAGTTCCACCCTCATCAATATACCGATGAATTCGTTTTAGAAGTTGGGTTTTGCCGACTCCACGTTGGCCAATAATAACGGTGATCATGGTTTTACTCCCACCAGGCTCCAGAACTCTGGAAAACTCTTTTTTACGACGCTTGAATTCTTTATTTTAATTTTAAAACCTTTATATTTTAGGATTGCTGCGGCCATTGCCAAGCGATGATCGCTATCGGGGTCAAATGTAAATTTTCTCTCTAAAGAAATATCTTTTTGACCCTCAATTTCCATTCCGTCGTCGTGCGGTTGGCAACTAAAACCAGCCCTAGTTAAAAGTTCTGCTGTTTTTGCTATTCGATTTGACTCTTTTTGTTTTAGTTGAGGCGCTCCGTACAAAATCGAGCGGCCCTTCGCAAAAGCGCAGACGACGGCAAGAACCGGAAATAAATCGGGGCAATTCTGCAGATTGGCACGTAAAGATCGAAGATCTTTTGCCGCCTTAATTTTACAAACCCCTCTATTTAGCTTCACTGGCACATTCATTTTTTCAAAAAAATGCAGAAATTGCTTGTCTGGCTGAATCGTACTTTTCGGAAAGTCTAAGAATTCCACCCCGCCAAAAAGAGCCCCGAAAGCTGCAACACTAAAAATGGAGCTCATATCTGATTCAACACGACAACTCTTAGACAGAACTTTTTGACCTTTAGGGACAATATAGAAATTTCCTCTTTTTTGATATCTAAGTCCAAGTTGATTCAAAAGCACGAGGGTCATATCTAAATAGGATTGAGAGGTCACCCCACCAACAACTTTTACTTTTAGGTCAAAGTCCAAGCCCCAAGAGTTTAAAAATAAAGCTGATAGAAACTGACTTGAATCTTTGGCTTGGACGACGACGCTTTTTTTGGGAGCAATCCAGCCATTAGAAATAATTTGTATATTCGTTTTATTTACGCGAACCGCAACTCCCAGTTGAGAAAGAATATTTTTAATTTCGACTTGAGGGCGACTCAAAAGACGTGAGGTCCCCTTTAATACAAAATGGCCTTTTTCTCGAGAAAGTCGAAAAGCCAAAAAACGCAAGGTCGTGCCGCCCTCACCACAATTAAAACTTTTTTCAGTTTTTATCTGATTCAAGCTTTTTTCTAAATGAGCGACGTCGTCGCAACTTGTAGATCCGGAGATTTTTAGATTCGAATAATAGCTCTTTGCAATGAGAGCTCGATTGAATAAAGATTTTGATGCAGGAATGTTTCCCTTAAAATGAAACTCTCTCACCCTACCCCCAAAATGAACTCTGACGAGAGATTTCTGCAAGTATTTCTTTAAAATCAACATTAATAACAGTGGGGGCACCTGGTTTTTTTAAAAAAACAAAACCCAACATACGAACTCCGGATTTCTTTTTGTCCTGCTGAAGATACCCCATGTAAGTTCTAGGCGCCTCTCCTAGAAGAGCAAGCATGTTCAAGTGCTTCCAAGTGCTACTCATTTTTTTATCGACGGCCTTTTTCCAAAACTTCGCCCGCATCAAATTTAAGTATTCTTTTTGCGACAAAAGTTGCCGCTGATAACTCCACTCAAGAGAGAACTGAATGCCCGCAAGAACGGCAACACCATGAGGAAGAGCAAAATGAGCTTCAAATATATGGCCCAATGTATGCCCGAAATTCAAAACTTGACGCTCTCCAGTCTGCTCCCGAGGGTCTTTATTCACAATGCGATACTTCGCACGAACTACCAACGGCAACAATCGCCACAGCGCCTTCGAATTAAACGCAGAAACTCTATTCATTTTCGAATACAAATCACCACCAGCAAGCAGGCCCATCTTAATGAGTTCACCAAGCGCTTCAAAGCTGCGCTCCGGAGGTTGTGACGTTAGAAGAGATTTTACCATGTACACCTGTGTCGCTGGGTAAAACGTTCCGATTTGATTTTTAACGCCAGACACATTTAGTGCTGTTTTTCCGCCATGTGAAGAGTCAAAAGCAGCAAGCCATGTGCTTGGAAAATGAATAAGTTCTACTCCACGCTTAAAGACACTTGCGACAAATCCACCAAAATCACCAACGCTTCCTCCTCCCAAAACTACAATTTTTAATTTGCGAGAAGAGAGCTTGCGAGTGACTCGCTCAATCGCCTTTATGTGGCCTGGAAATAAATCGATGTCCTTTAGGTTTTCACCAGACTTAACTGCATAACAAGCAGGAAAGGCCCGAATCCACGCTCGTGCCGACGGGATTTGATCAAATATTCGATCGTAAATAATAAGCGTATCATCACCAAAAATCTTTACCGAAGGCCAATTATTTACATAATAAAGTTTTGGTTGCCGAAAAGGACCCATTTACTCGGACCGAGTATTTTTGAATTCATTTTTTGCCTTCTTATAAGATTCAGAAAGCTTATCCATTGCCGAGCTTATGCCGGATTTCATTTCAGACCAGGCTTTTCCGGAGCTCTTTTTGAGAGTCTTCAAATTAGACTCCAGTTCGTTTTGTTTTTTTTCGAAAGAGGCGATTTCCTCATTTATTTTGTCTTTGGTTGTCCCCGTTGCAGTTTTCGCCTGCGCTTTAAGCTCCTTTATTTCTTCCGACAATTGCTTCAAATGGTTTTCTAGTTTTTTCTGGAATTCTTCTTTTTGCTCTGATGTATACTCAACGGCAGCATCCACTGTCTCAACTGCTTTTTGCTTTACTTTTGCAGAGTCTGCGGCCTGAACAGCAGGACTCAATAGACCTAGAGTTAAAATAACTTGAATTAACAACATTTGAAACCTCCATAAATTTCATATCCATTGTCCGAGAGTTTCATAGGGAAATCACCTTATTTTTAATTTTGCGGAAGCAACCAATCAATCTCGCCAAGACCCTGCTGACGAAGGTACTCGTTACAACGCGAAAAAGGTTTAGAACCAAAAAAACCGCGATGTGACGAGAGCGGCGATGGGTGCGGCGATTCAATAACCAAATTCTCTGCTCGGTTTATAAAGGCGCCCTTTTTTTGCGCAGAGCTTCCCCATAAAATATAAACAATATTTTTGCGATTTTTATTCAAAGTTTCGACGATTTTGTCCGTAAAGACTTCCCAACCTTGACCTTGGTGTGCAGCCGCCTTTCCGTCCTCGACAGTTAAAACTGCATTCAAAAGCAAAACTCCCTGCTTGGCCCAATAGGTCAAATCGCCGTTAGATTGCATGGAAGTGCCCAAATCTGCACTGAGTTCTTTAAAAATATTCCGCAGTGAAGGCGGAAGTCGCACACCGCTTCGAACCGAAAAACTAAGCCCGTGCGCCTGCCCAGGTCCATGGTAAGGATCCTGTCCTAGAATTACGACCTTCACTTTATCAAGCGGTGTTAAATTTAAAGCCAAAAAGTACTCATCGCCCTTTGGGTAGATAGTTTTTTTTTCTTCGATTTGTCTCTGCAAAAAAGCCTTAAGATTTTTCATGTAAATCTTTTCAAACTCGGGCTCAAGTTTAGTTAGCCACGTTCGCTCGATTTTAGCTAAATTGCCTGGACTTTCAGCCATGAAGAAAATCTCATCTTAAGACGAAGGGTTTATAAATAAGTCAAAAGCGGATTTTAAATCAAATATATTTCATTTCAATAAAAATCATTATTTTCGTGAACTTGACCTGATTATTTTCGAACACATGTTACAATATAAGAAACGCTCGTAACTGACTAAGGAGGATCCCATGGCGAACCTTCTGAATCCCGCGATAGCTCTGACGGAAGACAGTCCCGAAGTTAAGTCCTATATTTATCAGCAGATTTCCGAGTTTGAACCTTATATTACCCCTGACACCGTAGTTGAAGTCATTTCGAAAGACCCTACAAAACTTGCGCTTCAGTATGAGTCAGAAGGGAAGGATTTCGATATTGACGATTTACGTTCTCATTTCAGGATTTCGATCAGCCTGACTGAAGGAGGCGCAAAAATTATTGCGGAAGGGGTCGACAAAGATATCTTTACCGCCATTCGAGTCGCAAAAAATTCTCTCCTGCAAAAACTGCAAGAAATACAAGACAATGTTGTAAGCCAGCAGGAGCATAATATGGCGATTCATCAGGCGCTGCAGAATAATTTAATCCACTAATTTGCCAGAGACAAATCGGCACGCTTTGACTTGAGCTCAATTTTAACAAGCGTGCCGATGACGTCTTGAAGTCTCTCAAGGGGCAATAAGGTCGGCGGTAGACGCTCGTTTAACTCTGTTGTTAAGACAGGGACCTGTCTTTCAAACCACATATACCGCCCTAGACTGCCCGGAAAATGCCCCAACGACTTCCACGGCAAATAGTCATACTTCGGAAAGGTCACCTTGGGACCATCAAAATCCAACACCTTGAGTGGAGTATGGATCGAAACAACAAAATCAGGCTTGAACTCTTCGATGTGCTTGATGGCACATTTTGTTTCTGGTTCACTGCCGGCCTCTTCTCCAGGAAACCTGCGTGGATTTGAACTCGCCCGCTTTTTCCAATAAACTTGGGCCAAATTCTCCCAATCTTTTGTCGGAAAATTGCGGTTAAGGTCTATGCTATTTCCATTTGTTCGAGTCTTAGCTTTAACACCATCCGGATTGAGTACGGGAATAACTCGCCATGAATTTCGCGGGTCTATACTTTCGAGTCGCTCCATCCAATAACGACCAACAGCTCCAGCCGGAGTCTCATCACCGTGAATTAAACTGAATACCAAAATCTTTTTGGCACTCGCTGCCGCAGCTAACTTTTCGTAATGGAAAATACCTTCGCCACCGACACTTGAACACCCCTCGCTTATCTGAATTTTTTCACATGCTTTCTGCAAAAGGGTTGTGTCGATCTTTCCAGGAAAGGCAGACAGTGCCTGAATACACTTTTGAGACGTCTCAACGCCATCGGCATAAACATCGCAACAAAAAAACAGAGCCAGAAAAAACGTCCCAACAATTCTCATAAGTCCTTTTTATGTCTATTTTGTAATAATTGCCAGAAGATTGATCACCCGCAAGTTGAGAAATCATCTGCTAAGAAATTTTCTTTGTCTTAATTTGAGAATCTCTGTTTTCGGACTAAGGTCCTGCCGCCTTTCTCCGTATAATTAAAACTAATAATAAATTTCTAAGGAGGGACTCCATGCTTGAAAAAGGTACTTTTAGTTTTGTTGCCCTGTTGGTAATTAATCCTGTTGTCATTTTACTCTTTCAAAACTATACGCTGCTTCCGGAGACGCAAAGCCAGCAACTCGCCGCCCGGGATATGGCGCCACAAAAACGGAGCATAAGCTCGGTTCTGAACCAAACAAGTAGCAGCGGCTATAAACTAAAAATTTCCAAACCAAACATCTCCTCTTGCAACTCATCGCAGCAGGACTGCCCCGCTCCAAACATTGAGTAAATTTACATAACTTACATAAGCCAATTGTCCAGTTTTAACCATTTAGCCAAGACTGCAAGACCGGCCTCTTGATTTACACATATGTTACATGTATATGTTATATGTAACTTTGATGGACCCACGAGAGGTTTTTAGAATGTCGAAACGGTCTGCTGGATCGCCCCTCCCTTTGAGCGCTAAAGAAAAGACTGTTTTAGAATTCATTCAGAATTTCCAAACGAGTTCTGGAATTTCTCCGTCCTATCAGGAGATTAGAACCCACTTCGGTTTTGCTTCATTTAATTCAGTCCAGAATTATCTGAAGCAACTCCGAGCTAAAGGTTATATTAAGAACCCTTCGAATCAGAAGAGAGCTATTCAGGTTTTACACCCCGCAAACTCTCTTCTCTCTCACATCGATAAATCGGCAGGACCCTCTCAGCCGTCGCTCCTCCAAAGCAATGAGGGGGTCCTGCTTCTTCCTCTTTTAGGCAAAGTCGCAGCAGGTAAGCCTATCGAGTCTTTGAACCACAACGAGTTCGTTACAATCCCTTCGCCGATGGTTCGGTATCCTGACAAAACTTTTGCTTTAAAGGTCCAGGGAGATTCGATGATTGATGAGGGAATTTGGAGTGGAGATACAATTCTAGTCCAAAAACAAGCAACTGCTTATAATGGGAGTCTGGTTGTTGCGACGATAGAAGATGAGGCCACAGTAAAACGATTTTACCTACAGCCACCACCACGGGGAAATCCTGACGATCTTATGGTAGAGCTCCGCCCGGCAAATCAAAATCATCAATCAATTTGGTACTCGCCGCACGAAGTGAACATCCAAGGCATCGTCGTTGGCCTTCTAAGGAGTTTTTAGCTTTTTTGTAAGCCCTTGATTTGATCGCGTATCCAACGTCGTATCACCGGCATCTCTTCGTCAGTAAGAACATGGTCTTTCTCGAGTTCCAGCCAATCTACTTTGAAACCCGCATCACGAAGTTTTTCAACGCCGTGTTTAGTCTCATCAATCTTAAGAAGATCATCTTTTCTTCCGTGGGTAAACATCCAAGGAGTCTTAAGTGCATCCCTAGAAAGCTGCTTGCGCCAGCGTGGGTAAAAATGAAAGTATCCACTAATACCAACAATTCCACCAAGGCGCTTCGGGTAATTCATTCCGACGTCAGCTCCAATCAAACAGCCTTGTGAAAAACCAAATAGAAAAATATTTTCGCTTTTCCAGCCTTGCATCTCTAATTCGCCTAAAAGTTGTAGCAGCTTTTCACGGATTTTTACGACTCCACCACGCTCATAAGGAGGATCTCCATACCAAGAATAGCCATCCAGAAATTTTTTCGGGGCATTTAAAAGCAAATAATTTAATTCGGGCACATTGAGCTCATCATCGAAATGACGAAAGGGCCGCAGGCTATCTCCTTTTCCATGAAGAACAATCATCAATCGCTCAGATTTTTTCTTTGCTGGAATAAATTTATGCTTAAATAGTTGTGTTTTAATCATTGTTGAACCCGGCTTGCGACGCTCGGACAACCTAAAACTCGATGGGCTACTTTTATTTCTGGGTCATCTAATGTCAAAAAATCACTGTCGAAATTCGCGCAATCCATAAGCTCTTTCTGACGACTTGCCAGAGCCACATCTGTCCCCATCTGATTCTCAGCCTTGAGTGGATTCAAGAATTGATCCTCCTCACGCAAAGCAAAGCGATCTTCAAAGTTGATCTTAAAATCTGGCTCTAGACCAACCATTTGAGGGGTTTTTCCGGAGGGCAAATAGTAGAATCCCTTAGTTTCAAAAATGGCGATTTTTTCATTCTTTGACCAAATTTCTCCCTCTTGAAAAGAACCTTTGCCAAAAGTTCTCTCGCCGACAAGAACAGCTCTTTTGTAATACTGCAAAGCCCCTGCAACAATTTCAGATGCGCTCGCCGAGCCAGAGTTAACTAAGACGGCCACCGGGCCACTATAAATCTGTTCTTCATCTCCAAAAACAACCTCATCCGGCACCTTCGAGTTTAGTGTTTTTATCGTAAAAACTTGCTTGCGAGGGCCAACAAAAAGACTGGCAAGACAAGCGGCCTCTTCCATTTGGCCCCCCGGATTGTCTCTCAAATCGAGCAGCAAACCTCGAATGTTTTGTGTTAGCAAATCCTGCAAAATCGTTTTTGATTGCTCACAAGTTCCAACTGCGAACTTGTTGACAGTCAAAATACCTACTGGCTTGATTCCCTCGATAACTTGCGCCGTAACTGTCGGAAGAGTCTTCTCAGTTCGGACAATAAGAAACTTTTTTATTTCTCCTCTTCGAAGAGTTTTCAATTCTAACTCACTCCCTTCATTTCCGCGCAGGAGATCGCCCAGCTGAAACGAAGTGAGGTCGGCGGCCTTTCGTCCTTGAATTTCAACAATCAGGTCCCCCTTTTTAACTCCCGCTAAATACGAAGAAGAATTTTCAAGGACCTTTTTAACAAAATAATTTTGCACATCGCGCCCCACAATAATTCCGACCGAAAGGCTTTTGTTATTGGTCCTAGCGACAACACTATTGTAATAGTCAGCAGGTAAAAGATAGGTATGTGGGTCCCTGAAGACAGAGAGAAATCCATTCATGCCCAATCCCACGGCATAACTCAAAGAGCTTGCGCTGATATACCGATTAGAAATATCTCTCCAGATTTTCAAAAATGAATAAGAAGGAATGCGATCATGGCGCGACAGAAACTTCTTCCACGGCAACAAAAGTTCTTTTTCAGATAAGGCCTGCTTCTCGTGGGATTCGATTGGCGCTAAGGACTCATCCGAACGAATAGTTAGCCCATATTTCTGCGCCACAACAGTCACGGCATTGGCGCAAGCCAAAAAATACCTTTCAGAGCTCTTGCAAGAATTATCCTGCAGAAGCTCTTCAAGGGCTTCGGAACCTAAGCCAGTTTCAGCCCAGTATTGCTCATTGACTTTGGCGGCCGAGGGCCCCCCTCTTTTATCGCTAAAAAAGCCTCCCCCTGCAGCGACCAGTACAAGCAAAACCAACGTTATAAATCTTACGGCGCACTCCACCTTAGGAATCCTCCTGATCGCCGATGAACAGAGCAAGCCATGTGCCTATAATTTTGAGGTCCAAACGGCTCTAAATGACTCTGAATACTGAACCTGAGGAAAAAATTCATTCCTGCTTAGGAGCTTTGCACCTTGAGTTTAGGGCCTGAATTATCTACATTACTGAAATGATTATTGTAACAGGTGCCAATGGCTTTATCGGAAGCGTGATGGTTTGGGAACTAAACCAAAACAGTTTGAATGATATTATCTGCGTCGACTCAGTCGACCTAGGGTCTAGAAACGTATTGAAACACCGCCAATTCCGTCAATTCTTACTCAAAGATGAGATCTGGGATTTTTTAAAATCACCGGAGGCCAGGCAGTCTGTAACATGGATCATCCATATGGGAGCCTGTTCTTCAACCACTGAAACCAATCGCGAATTTCTACTAGAAAATAACACCCAATACACGCAAAGGCTTTTTGAGTGGTGTACTGAATTTAAAAAGGGCTTTATTTATGCAAGTTCGGCCGCAACCTACGGCGGAGGTGAGTTCGGTTTTGATGACACGACCGATCCAGAAATTCTAAAACCCTTAAATCTTTATGGTGAGTCCAAAGTCTTATTTGACCGTTGGGCCGTAAAACAAACCCAAACCCCGCCCAATTGGTATGGACTTAAGTTTTTTAATGTTTTTGGCCCTAATGAGTATCACAAAGAAGCGATGTCGAGCGTTGTATTTAAAGCCTTCAATCAAATTCGTGACCAAGGACATCTCGGATTATTTAAATCTGCTAATCCTAAATACGAAGATGGAAAGTTTATGCGCGATTTCGTCTACGTAAAAGATGTCACCGGCTGGATGGCGGAGTTAATGCAAAAAAAGCCCACGAATGGAATATATAACATGGGCTTTGGCAAACCACGCACGTGGCTGGATCTTGCCACTGCTGTCTTTGCGTCACTCGCAAAACCACTCAAAATAAACTGGCTAGAAATGCCAGAAAATATCCGTAAACAATACCAATATTACACAGAAGCCAAAACTGATAAATGGCTAGGGGCAGGAATGACTTCTGCCAAATGGCCACTTGAAAAAGCCATCGAAGACTATGTCAAAAATTATCTGACCAAGTCAGACCCTCTTCTCTAGGAGTCTTCTTGCAATCACTACCAAAGCATCTTCAAAAATACATCGTTGAACAAAACTACAAAAAGTATGCACCCGTAGAACAAGCCTCTTGGCGTTACATACTTCGACAGCTGAAAGCTTATTTACAAATTCATGCGCACGATTGCTACCTAGAGGGACTAAAAAAAACGGGTATCGAAATCGAGTCCATTCCACGCATTGAAGATATCAGCTCCAAGCTTCAAGAATTTGGCTGGAGAGCGGTCCCCGTCAGTGGCTTTATTCCTCCAGCCGCTTTTATGGAGCTACAATCACTGGGCGTTCTCCCTATTGCCTCTGACATGAGAACTTTGGATCATTTACTTTATACTCCCGCTCCCGATATCGTTCATGAAGCTGCCGGCCATGCTCCAATTCTAATTCATCCCGAATTTTCAGCTTACCTTAAACAGTATGCCCAAGTTGCAAAGAAAGCGATTATCAGCAAAGAAGACTTAAATTTATATCAAGCCATCCGCCAGCTTTCGGATATCAAAGAGGCTCCGACTTCAACCTCTGCGCAAATTAAAGCGGCGGAAGAAAATCTTGATCGTGTCAGTAAAGAAATTAGTCACATTTCTGAGGCTACAGAATTGGGACGTATGAACTGGTGGACGGCCGAATATGGCCTCATTGGTGATATTAAAAATCCAAAGATTTTCGGTGCCGGCTTGCTCTCGAGCGTAGGTGAAGCAAAATGGTGTTTAAGTGAAAATGTTAAAAAAATTCCCATCACTGTTAATTGCATAAAGCAAGGGTATGACATCACAGAACCTCAGCCGCAGTTATTTGTTACCCCGGATTTTAAAACTCTTGGAAGGGTCTTAGATGAAATGGCAAATGAAATGGCTTTCCGCAAAGGCGGAGCCGGCTCGGTAAAAAAAGCGATTCTCGCCCAATCCGTAAATACCGTTCAGCTGAATTCTGGGATTCAAATTTCAGGAGTGCTCTCCGATTATATAACACCACCACACCCCTCACAGGAGATTGCTTATTTAAAATTTTCTGGCCCGAGCCAATTGTCTTTTGATGACAAAGAACTTCGCGGCCATGGAACTCAATACCATATCAATGGATTCGGCACGCCTATTGGAAAATTAAAGCAATTTCCTTCGATTTGCCCCTCGGAGCTCTCGGACGCTCAATGGGATCTTTTACATGCAGCTCCCAAACAGAAAATGACTTTAGAATTTACCAGCGGCATTCGCGTAGAGGGGGTTTTCAACGGTCGCATCATGCAAAACAACAAGACAATCCTTTTGTCATTAACCGAAGCTAAAGCGACTTATCAAAATCAAATTCTATTTGATCCTTCATGGGGAACCTATGACCTTGCAATTGGCTCAACGATACCTTCGGTTTACGGGGGACCCGCGGACCGAGAAGCCTTTGGTGACACTGAAGACTTTGTGGCTGCACGAGTTCCTGAGCGCCAAAGCACGCCCGAAGAAGATCTTTTTCAGTCTCAATACGCAAAAATTCGCGAGATACGACACAAAAAGCTAGGCGGCACTGATCTTGAAAATGAAATCACTGAGATTATCAACACGCACGACGAAAGATTTCCAAATGACTGGCTCCTGCGTCTAGAAATCTATGAGCTATTGAGCAATCGCGCTCCATCCTCGGACCTTCTCAAAAATATTTTAAAGTCTCTTGAAAAAATTAGTCAGCTAGAACCGCAAGTTTCGTCAATGATTCAGGACGGACTCACAAATGCGAAGCTTTGAAATTCGTATCGTTTTAGTTAGAACCCTCTATGAACGAAATATCGGCGCAACGTCGCGGTCCATGAGCAATATGGGGGCGAGTAAGCTCATTCTTCTCTCTCCCCAGTGCGAACTTACCTATGAATCGCAAAAGGCTGCGGCGACCGGGCAGACGGGTTTACAAAATCGCACCGTCTATCAAAGCTGGGCTGAGTTTCTTCAAAAGGAACCAGAGAGTATTAAGATAGCGTTTACCGCAAGAGATGGCAGAGGAAGGCAAGTTCGCGATATAGAAGAAATTCTGTCAGATATTAAAAATCATTCGCCCCAGCTCCGGCATCAGAGCGAAGTCCCATACACAATCCACTTGATATTTGGACCAGAAGATTGGGGACTGAGCGCTGAGGATCTCGAGGTGACAAACTTTTGCGCCTGCCTTCCGACGTACGGTGAAAACTCGAGTCTGAATCTAGCGCAGGCTACCCTACTAGCAATGTATTCACTGCGCAAGGAGTGGGGGGGGGAACGAACACCACTTGACGGTCATCAAGAGGTGCGTAGCCCTCAAGGTGTTGATGGCATTGATCCCGATAAAACTCTAAAAACCTGGTTGATGGAAATGGGCTTTGATCTATCCAAAAAAAGAATCAACGTTTACACTGTTCTGCGCCGGATGCTTTTGCAAAATACACCCACAAAAAAGGAATTGATTATTCTCGAAACCGTGCTGCAACAAAGCATTCGAAAATTACGGGAATATAATGAATTTCGTAAAACCAAAAACTGATTTAGTTTTGCGAAGCCGATTTACGGCTCATCCTCTCTTGTTCATAGAGATTTTTTTCAAATCTGCGATACGATTCGAGTCGAACTTCAGAACCTAAAAGGACTTTCATTCTCTCCATTGTTTGTTTTTCTAACTCTCGCATTTTGTTGACGCCATCTTTGACAAAGTCAGGATGAATCCCTTGTCGTTTCTCACTTAATTCTTTTACCAAGGCGCTAGACATTGAAATTACTTGAATTGATTTATCCTCGTCAACTCTCCAAGTCTTTAATAAATAAGATGATGCCGCTTTATAGAGCTTTTTCTGGAAATCCGCGTCTTGAAACCCCTCAACGAAACCGCGGGTATATATAACAGAATCTGTGTAGTTGTCTTTAACTTCGGCAACTTGCAGGGG
The DNA here is from genome assembly GCA_016719575.1 of Pseudobdellovibrionaceae bacterium. GTDB lineage: Bacteria > Bdellovibrionota > Bdellovibrionia > Bdellovibrionales > Bdellovibrionaceae > JACMRP01. The sequence goes on from JADJYV010000013.1 coordinate 1,198,322, forward strand.
AGAAAATTTTCTCTTTTCAAGATCTTCTTTCCGCCTGCGCGTTTCTTCTGCGGCAATAGTGCGCATAGGGTTCTTATCTGCTGTCATTGTCTCATAAGTTCTCAAGCCAATAACTGCAGTCGCGAAACCACAAACCAGCCCCGTAGATATCCAACGAATGTGTTCTTTCCTCTTCTTTCGCGCAAGAGAAACTGACTGCTTTGGCAAAGACGAAGTCGAATCAGTAAATGAAATGGCCTTGCCCTCAATAACGTCTTGCACACCCTCAAAAACTTGGCTCGATACCTGGTCCCACTTTGAGGGCTCTAGAACTTTCGCTATCCGTGTCTCAACGATAACGAGAACCTCTTTGGCAATTTTGTCCTTACGGCTTACAATTTCGTCAAAAAGTTCTCTCTCCAAAACGTTCAGGCGCTTTCCCATTTCTAGTTGAGATTCGTTCAAGCGTTCTTCTGAATCTTTCATTATTTGCTGCCGCTCTCGCTCTAAGCGATCTTTAAGTTGAGCTCTCTGCTGAGATAAATCCGCTTCAATCTGCTTTCGTTTTTCATCGGCCGCCTGAATATCAAGAGAAAAGTGCCCCAATTGCGCCTGCAACTCTTTGACCTTGGTCTCTAAAGTTGCTCTTTCTCCCATCAGATTGAAATTTTGCTTCTTCAGTTCTTCATTTTTTAGTTCTTGAGTTTTAAGTTCCGAATAGGAGTTGGATTCCTGGACTCGAATACTCGCTAAATCCTTTTTTGCCGCCTCGAGTTCTTCGTTTAATGAATTGAATTTACCCAAAATCTCCGATATTCGTGCTTCATGTTCTTCTTTTTCTCCGATTGAGCGTATTTCGAATTCTTCTTCTTCTTTACTAAGAATCTGAATTTGTTTCTGTTTGCTTTCAATTTGGTCACGCAGGTCTTTTAATTCCGTCTCGATATCTGAGCGCGCTTTTTCATACATCTCTTCGGATTGCATCTTGGCAAATCCCAGCAGGTCTTGCGACTCAGCTTTTGCTACAGAAATGATATCCGCAGCTTCAATTTCCGCTTTGCTTATAGCTTTTTCGAAAGCCTCCCGCTTAACAGTCTCGGCTTCTTGTCGTGCTTCAGAAATGATGTGATCGACTTCTTTCCGCGTTTTCTCGCGCATATTTTCTTCAAAGAGTTCGACTTCATCTCGAAGTTCTTGCGCCAAATGACGCGCTTTCGTTATGAGCTCCTGCCCCTGTTCTTGAAATGACATAATAACAGCATCAGCCTCTTTGTGAGCTGCCGAAATTTTTTGCTGGTAATAGACGTCTGCCTCTGTTTGACGGGCTCTCGCCTGAACATAAATTGCTTGAACCCTCTTCTCGGCCTGCATTTCTCCTTCGTATATGATTTGAGCGGCCTTTTTATGAGCATCATGAAGAATTAATTCGCCCTCAAATTGAGGATTCCTTTCTCCCGGTCCAGGTTTTGCTGCTGCAGAGAGCTCTCCGCTTCCTATTGGACGCTGGGCCTGAGCTTTGTTTGACACAATATCAGCCTTAAGAGAAAAAGGGTCCGCGGACTTTTTTTCATATATTGAATTTATCTTTTCCGAAAACTTCTGTTCTGGCTGATTTTTTTCTGAGACGTTTTCTTCTGCTAGCTTTTTCTCTATTTGAATATCAAAATGTGATTTTTCTGATCTGCGTTCGACAATTTTTTCAGCCACAGACTGCGATCCGACTAAATTTGATGATTTCTTAATTGGCTCGCCTGGGACTTCTTGATCTCTTAATTCAAGACCTATCATGATGATATAGTCTGACTTCCCAATCCGGATTTTGTCGTCAGGCAGTATACTAACTAACGTGCTTGAGACAATTTTTATGTTGTTAACAAAAGTACCATTAGAGGAGCCTTTGTCTTCGATCCAAATCTGCTCTTGCTTACGGTAAACGCACAAATGAACCCTACTAATGCTATCTTCTGTCAGCGAAATAGCACAGTCCACAGAACGACCAATCGTGAACGAGTCTTCGTTCACGATTTTGGTCATAATTTGGTCCTTTCGCTGGACCGTGACTGTGTACTTACACAGAGTCTTTAGCATCGCTCAATCCTTTAACGCCACTTTCTCTAAGACGCTTTCGGCTTTCTAACCTCTAATAACTCCCGAGACCGATTCGCTTTACTAATTTCTTTATTTAGTGAGTCCTCAGCGAGTGCTTCTACTGCATCTTTATGCTCATCAAATGGCTTTTCTTCTCGTGGGTATTCATTGCTGTCGCTTCGATACCATAATAGATCTAATGCGCTCTCAAAACGATCAATCATTGAAACATAGGATCTTTCCGGCGACATGATTGTGTTAATGACATGGCTCAATAAAGAAAAAACAATACCGACAATCGAGGATTTCATCGCAAATGAAATTTCGTGCAAAAATTTATCCATGACATTTTTTGTGGTCTCAAGATCCTGAAGATTCATTCCGCCCAAGTCTCCAAGTCCACCTGAAATTCCTATGAAGGTTCCCAGGATACCTGTCACCACAAACAAACCGGGGAAAATCGCGATCAAGTCGTTTAATCCAGCCATTGGAAGAACGCCAAAGACGCGATTAAAGCAAGGGTTGTGATGAAAGGTCGCTTTAGTAATATTTAATAGCTTTGGCGTTTCCTTGGTCCATTTTAAGAATTTAAGTTGCTTAAGTATATCTTTAACAAGCCAGGCACAACCTTGCTTAACCAAAAAAATGCGATCGCTCCAACTCATAACCGCATCTGGTTTGCGACGTTTCATCCTGTCACGAATTTCAAATGACTCGTAGTATGTTCTCTCCAGCATTCTTTTTGCGAGAACATAAAAAGAAACGCCTTCGGGTTGAGAGCCGGGAGTCTCGGTTTCCATATAACGGTTGACACGTTTTTCGAATTCCCTAGAAAACCACTCGTGGCGACGAACGGTGTAGTAGATCATTGCGCGAAAAAAAACTCCGAAAATGAACATGACCGCCATTGCATAGGGAAGGCTGATGATAAAGTATTCAGCAATTGTTTTAACAGTCATAATGCACCTCTTTTACTTTTTAGGATCTACGTTAAATCGAATAATAACCCGCTGCGCCTTTTTGCAGTCGTTTTGTTTGCAGAACTCTACTGCGTTGGCTACGTTTCGATTATTAATATTCATTACTTCTAAGAAACTTCGACCTGACACTTTCATCAGCGAAACCAGCTCTTTTTGATGCTGGAATTGCATATTGTTATCATCCAAAACATAACCAAATATTGCATTCGCGCGACGATAGCTTAAGTCCATGTTGTATTTAATGGCTTGCTTATCCTCTGGCTTTGAACTTTTAGGATCGATAAAGCGCCCTTTATAAGTCGGCGAAGCAAAGCCAATGATTTCAACGGCGGATATCTTGTCTGATATTTTTGGATTTCCAAAAATTGACTTCGAATATATAGGAACTGCTTTTTCTAAAACGCTTTTCATTTCGTTTTTAAGATGATCTGAGTCGCTATCGAAATAGGCCTGACCAAAATCTAACACAACGTCACCAGACTCCATATCGACATCTGCTTTTATTCCTGCTTTTGCAAAGCCTTTTCTGACCTCTTCGGCTACGCCTTTACGGGCCTCGATTTCAGCTTTAGCTTTTGCAAGCTGTCCCTCGGTATTTGCGAGCTTGCCACCCAAAGCCTCCAGTTTGCTCCCAAGTTCTTTTTCTTTCGCCGCCATCGCCGATTTGAATTCGCCTTCTCGTCTGGCACGCTCCGCTGCGCCCATAGCTTTGTTTTTTCGCAACTCATTATCGAAAGCTTCACGCTCACCCGCTTTCTCAGCAGCAAACGCGGCCTTGAGTCTACCCATTTCCGCTTGTGCTTGAGCTTGACTCTGTCTCAACTTTTCATACAGACCCTTTGCCTCACCCTCTTTTTGAGCAAGCATTCCAGAAGTCTGACTGAGTTGGTTGTTGGTTTTCTCTAACATTGCATTTGTTTGACTCAATTGCGCACTTACTTGATTCAATTGCTTTGTGCTTTCTTCTAGCTGTTCAGTGTATTTTTCATTTGCTAACGCAAGTTGATTTACCCGCTGGTCATTTTCTGCTTTGACTTGCTTAATGCGAGATTCGTATCTTTCTCTGCTAATCTTATTGCTTTGGAATGCCTGCTTAATCTCATTCATTTTTTGCTTTAACTGGTGATTGGCCTCGTCGATTTTTCTCTCGCCATCAGCAATCATGCGCTCTTTTTGCTGAACATCAGTTTGAAGTTCGCTAATTTCTTCTTCTTTATTTTCAATTTCGGTGTCTTGATCCTTGATCAGGTCATCTCGATTGACGATTTTTGATTTTGCCATTTTGTTAGCATTCAAGACATTGCGAACCATTTGTTGATATTTATTTAATGCCTTGGCTTTATTCTCATTTTCGAAGGCTTGTTGGATTAACTTGTCTTTTTCTGATTTGGCATCTTCTTGAAGAAGAGTTAATTTATCCATGAGTTCTTTATATTCTTGGACTTCATCTTTAGGTGCAGTATTCATGTAGTCATTCTTAACATTCTCATACATCTTAAGTTGACCCTTAAGTTCATTCACTTCCATGGAAAGCTTTTGGTTTTCAACTTGAGATCTGATTGCATCCGTTCCAGTCCGCAGACTCGAAATCACGTATAGCAAAAGAAAGATTGTACTTAAACCCAAAAATAAATCCGAATACGAAGTCCAGAAATTATCCTGGTTTTCTCCTTGTTTATTTCTGCTATAATTGAACGACATGTTTTGCTACCACCTATTAGATCCATATCAGCACGCACGCTGACATACAAATTAACGGTATTCTGCATAAATGTCTGAAGGCCAGATACAGCAGAGAAGAGACTTCCTCTTCCTTGGTATAGACTCACCTACTTTTTGATTCTGAAATAATCAACAATTCAGATTCTACGCTTGCAAGAGTCTAGCTAGCTCAAGGCAGCAGGACCTCGGACTAGGTGGGGAGTGCCGCATAAAACTCTAAGACTTTGGGATCGACAATGATCGAGCGCGGGCTCCAACCCACTAACTTGAGTCCATTGGCTGCACTTAAGCGACTTAACGCGACGTAGGCCTGGCCCGGCTCCCACAAAGATCGAAGGTCACACCAAAGCTCATCGAGAGTTGCCCCCTGGCTCTTGTGAATTGTCGTTGCATAGGCCAAATTTAGAGGGAACTGAATAACCGTGGCGTTAACATTGCCTTCAGCATCCTGTAAACTGAAAGTCACCTTTTCAACACTCACCTCTCGTCCGTGGTCTTTTTTGATCGTAATTTTATCAGGCTCAATATTCGTGACTTGGCCTCTGGTCCCATTAATCCATCTTTTTTGCGGATCATTCTGCAAAAAAATCACTCGACAACCAATTTTAAGAGTCAGTTTTTGTGGAACTGGAGCCACTTTCATCAACGTCTCAATGTGTTTTTCGGAACCAATATAAATGGAGTCGATAACGATCTCTTCTTGATTAATTTCATTCAGTTTCTTTTTGTTAAAGTCTTCCGACATATCTCGTCGCCCGAACAGACGAATCCCAGAATCCTCCTCGACATGCGGCCTAACTTTTTGACCTAAAAAATCAAAAACTCGAGGGGTCACCTTGCCATATCGAACGTCGCCAAGAATATCTAAAAAATCATTATCTTGAACCCGCTGGTTGTGGGAAAGCTGACACACATGAAAGCCACTCTGCTGCCAAACTTCGTTGCGAAAAGCCCAATCACGAGCACCCGTTCTTGTGACAGGCGGAAGTTGAGCAAAGTCACCCACACAAATAATTCTCAGTCCTCCCCATGGAAGTTTCGATCCCTTGGCTTTTTTTGCAATCGCTTCCGCTGTCATCAAAGCGGATCCCGGGATCATCGAAATTTCGTCGACAATAACACCTTCAGCATTTTTTAAACGATTCAACAATCTATGATCTTTACTCGCCCTCTCAATTGTCGCATCAACTCCACCCTCCATAATACCCAGACCAAAAAAACTATGAAAGGTCCTGCCTCCCAAGAGCACTGCGGCAGCTCCGGTGGAAGCCAAAACTGGCGTCTGCTTGGAGTCTAGCTGTTGCATAAAATGGCGAATCAAGTAGCTTTTACCACTACCGGCGCCGCCAGTTAAAAAAACGTTCTCTCCAGAATTAAGAAGTTCTAGAGCATATTGTTGTTCGGGTGAAAGCGTTGCCATGGGTGGTATCCTACGATAGGATTATGGTTCTGACTACTCTCTTAATTGAAAAAGGATTTTTCTAACTTATGCTCGGAAAAGTACACGTCAACAGAACTCTCAACCTGAAAAGAATTCGTTATATTGGCTTTGACATGGACCACACCCTGGTTCGCTACAATAGTGATAATTTCGAAAAGTTATCGCATACAACCATGATCGATAAACTTATTAAGGTGAAGGGCTATCCTGAGGCTTTGCGCACGCTCCCATTTGATTACAAGTTCGCCATTCGTGGACTTGTAATTGATCGCGATCGTGGAAATATTCTAAAACTAAATCGCTACACAGCAATTCGTGCCAGTTACCATGGCATGAAGCCCCTAGACTTTAAAATTCATCAAAAACTCTATAAAAGCACCTATATCGACTTAGGCAATCCTAGTTACATGGCGGTCGATACCTCATTTTCAATTTCGTTCGCCATTTTGTTTGCTCAGATAGTGGACCTAAAAGATGCGGAGAAAACAAATCCTCAGTATCCGTCCTACGCTCAAATTGCCGACGACGTCCTTGATGCTCTCGATGAGGCCCATCGTGACGGCAGTCTAAAATCTGAGGTTGCCAAAAACCTTTCTCAATACATCATCAAGGATGAAAGTGTCGCTCGTGGACTCGAAAAGTTCGTCAAGCACGGGAAAAAGATTTTTGTGCTCACAAATTCAGATTTTCATTACACAAAACTTTTGCTCGACTATGCCATCAATCCCTTTCTTAAATCTCATAAATCTTGGCATGAGCTTTTTGAAATCGTTGTCACACTCGCCTCAAAACCAAAGTTCTTCTATGAGGACCAAAAGTTTCTCGTCGTCAATCCACAAGACGGCACCATGACGAATCTAAATCATAAATTTGGCCCCGGAATTTACCAAGGTGGGAACGCCAAAAAGTTCACTCTCGATTTGGGTCTTGCTGGAGATGATATTCTTTATATCGGCGACCATATCTATGGTGACATCCTGCGCTTGAAAAAAGACTGCAACTGGCGAACAGCAATGGTTATAGAAGAGCTCGCTGAGGAAATTGCCAATAACAAATCTGCCGAGCCAACCAACCTAGAAATTGAAAATTTAATGCGCAAAAAGGAACCTCTTGAGGATGAACTCACAGAGATGATGACGAAAAAGATCGAAAAACACGCGGATGTTAATGAATCGTTGATAGACGGCCTACAAAAGACCATTGCTGAAATCGATTCTCAAATCAGTCAGTTGATCAAAAAACAACAAGCAATGTACAATGGTCACTGGGGGCAGTTGATGCGAGCAGGCAACGAAGAAAGCTACTTCGCGTACCAGCTAGATCGCTACGCCTGCGTTTATATGACTAAAATTTCGGATCTTTTAGATCTCTCACCACGCACCTATTTCCGAGCACCTAGGCGGCCTTTGTCACACGAGATTTTTTAGGGATAGCAAAGACTGACTATAAAGCTTTTGCCTCAGGGGCGTTGAATAAAATCAGATAGTCCCGCTCGCCGACGAGATCCATCAATCCCTCAAACTTCTGAGGATTTGATTTCTTGCGATAAACTAAGCGAGCTTTGTTTTGAACGGCGCAGCCAAGAGCTCCTGTTCCTTGGCGATCATTGACTCCCATAACACAAAGAAGCTCTTGCTTCTGTTCTTGCTCAGAATTTCGCGGAAAGCCGGCCAAAGAAAAACTTGCTGGTTGCAGATCTGATTTCTGCTTAATCAGACTGGCGGGGCTCTCTTTAAGAAGTTGAGATCCATATATTGAGGGTACAATCGCTGCCATCCGAAGCCCCTGACTTAGCGCTTTTTTTGCTCCTTCAATAAAACGATCCGTATCCTTCATAAAATTCACTCTCACAGCACCTGGAAACATATCAACAACGCCAGGTAGATCTGGATCGACAACCAAAACCTGATACTGCAAGCCTGGCAGGCTGCTTTCGGCCAAAAATGCCTTCCACACTTCAAGGTCATAGGAGCGGCCCGGCATTACACCTAACAGCACGATGGGAGAACTTTTTAGCTCCTGGTTTAATCTTAAAATGACGGCTTTGGCGAGGTCAGAGGGGGCCTCAAAATGGCTATAGGTGATCTTGGGAATGGTTTTAGGTTGAATACCAAAATAAATAGAAAATCCAATACCAGAGGCTAAAATCACCGCAGCAGAAATCCAGTAGATATATTTCATGAGCAGGGGTTAGCACCTCTGATGCGAGTTATCAAGTTTTGATTGTTTTTGTTGAGAAATGTCGCTAGTTTGTGCAACTCTTATTTTTAAGGACTTGATCAGGGTTTTTACCAGACAGGTACCAGGTGTATGAATAAATATTTAATAATTGGTGCAGGCAAACTTGCTAAGCACTTAGAACATTATCTGAAGTTCCTCGATTGCTCTGTGACGAGCTGGGATCGCTCCCAAGACCCGCATTTATTTAATTCAAAATTGCACGACGCCACCCATATTCTCCTAGCCATTTCAGACTCCGCACTTAAAAACTTCTATTGCAAATATCTTGATGGCTTAGAAAAAACTGTCGTCCATTTTTCTGGGGCTTTGCATGTCGACGGAATGATTGCGGCGCACCCGCTCATGACCTTCGGACCACAACTCTACGAACTTGAAATGTATCGACGAATTCATTTTGTACTGACCGGCGCAGCTTCGCTACAAACGGCCATCCCGGATCTTCCCAATTCATTTTCTCTGCTGAGTTCCGAAAAAAAATCACTCTACCATGCCCTCTGTGTCATGGCCGGGAATTTTCCAATTATTCTATGGCAAAAAATGTTTTTTGAATTTGAAAAATTGGGAATTTCTACCGAAGCACCGCGGGTTTATTTAGAGGCGGCACTCAAGAATTCTTTGCAAAACCCGCAAACAGCTCTGACCGGACCACTTGCGCGCAAAGACCGGACCACAATTCAAAAAAATATTGAAGCTCTTGAAAATGATCCTTTTCAAGAAATTTATTTGGCCTTTGTTAAGACAATAGCCCCCGAACTTTTAACGACAGAACCTTTAGAGAATGAGAGATCGCTATGACTATTCTTGATCTTCACGAAAAAAAACAAAATGGTAAGAAAATCTCTATGATCACTTGCTATGACTACACCTTTGCACAAATATTGAACTCGACAGATATTGATTGCCTCCTGGTCGGGGACAGTCTTGCTATGGTTATGCATGGATACCCGACAACTTTAAATGCCTCCATCGAAATGATGGTCTTGCATACCGCCGCTGTCGTTAAGGGCGCTCCACAAAAACTTGTCGTTGGCGATCTCCCTTTTCTTTCTTATCGCAAATCCTTGTCTGAAAACATGTCCTGTGTCGAGCAAATCACCAAAGCCGGCGCTCAGGCCGTCAAGCTCGAAGGAGCTTTGGGCAATATCGATTTTATCAAACACTGCGTAGATTCAGGCGTGCCCGTCATGGGCCACCTCGGACTGACGCCACAATCAATTCATCAACTCGGAGGCTTCAAGGTTCAGGGGCGAGACGAAAAAGCAAAAAAACTCATATTCGAACATGCCTTGCAATTGCAAGATGCGGGTTGCTTCAGCCTCGTTCTCGAATGTGTGCCCTCTGATCTTGCTAAGCAAATTACGCAGGAGTTAAATATTCCGACCATTGGCATCGGAGCCGGTGTGGATTGCGATGGTCAAGTGTTGGTTCTCCAGGACATGCTTGGAATGAATCAAGGTTTTTCCCCGAAGTTTTTGCGAAAATACTTTAATGGGGCTGAAGAACTTAAAAAGGCTTTTAATCAATATCACCACGATGTTGTTAATGGTCAGTTTCCAAATCAGAAAGAGAGTTACTCATGATTCGCGTGATACGCAACCCGCAAGAGTTTAAGCAATGGCGCCGTGAACAGGCTGGACTGACTGTTGGGTTTGTCCCAACAATGGGGGCCCTCCACTCGGGTCACGGCGCTTTGCTCGACAGATGCCGACAAGAAAATGAAATCAGTGTGCTTAGTATTTTTGTAAATCCTACGCAATTTAATGATCCAAAAGATTTCGAAAAGTACCCAACCACCTGGGACGCAGATCTCAAGTTTGCGGAAGAGCATAATGTCGATGTCATTTTTTATCCTAGATTTGAAGAAATGTATCCGGATAGCTATCACTACAAAGTGTCCGAAAACGAGTTTAGTAAAAACTTATGTGGCCGAAATCGACCGGGCCATTTTGATGGCGTTCTTTCGGTCGTCATGAAACTTTTCAATATTGTATCTCCTACAAAAGCCTATTTTGGAGAAAAAGATTTTCAACAACTCACTCTGGTGCAAGGCATGGTCCGTGCCTTTTTTCTTGATCTCATTGTCGTATCTGTCCCCACGGTCAGAGAGTCGACCGGCCTAGCGCTGAGCTCTCGCAACCTAAGGCTAACTGAGGAAGAAAAACTCAAGGCACCATCACTATTCAAATCCTTGAAGGAGGCAAAAAATGCAAGCGAGGCCGCCTCTCATTTAACGGAATTGGGCTTCAAAGTTGATTATGTGACTGACATAAGAGGGCGCCGTTATGTGGCAGCCTATTTAGGTGACGTGAGGTTGATTGACAATGTCCAACTCTAAAATTTTATTTCTTTTAACTGGGTCCATCGCCTGCTACAAGGCCTGCCAAATTTTATCACGGGTGGTTCAGGCGGGACATGAGGTGCAAGTCGTTGCCTCTCCTGCGGCCCTTCAGTTTGTCGGCAACGCCACTTTTGAGGGGCTTACCGGAAAAAGCGTGATCAGTGATTTGTATGCACCGGGCAATGTCATGGAGCACATCCATCTAATGAGATGGGCCGATCTCATTGTTGTGGCTCCGGCGACGGCCAATTACATAAATAAAATTGCCAGAGGTGTTGGCGATGACCTTCTAACGACCTTGTTTCTTGCACACGATTTTAAAAAGCCTTTTCTGGTAGCCCCGGCAATGAACAGCAGCATGCTTGAACATCCAATCACGCAAGAGTCGCTGCAAAAACTCAAAGACATCGGAATCTCTGTCCTCGATTCCGCATCCGGAATCCTCGCTTGTGGTGAAGTCGGCGCTGGCAAACTTCTCGATCCTGACTCCATCTTCACGCAAATTCAGAAATCTTTACCTTTCACCGAAGAGAGAAGCCCAAAATCTTCTCCAGCACCGCAAAAAATTGCCGACGGATTTTTAGTATTAATCACTGCGGGTGGAACAGTGGAACCTATTGATGATGTGCGAACCTTGACGAATACGAGTCTCGGAACGACAGGAATAAAATTGGCGGAGTTCCTCACGGATTTTGGTGCGAACGTGCACCTCCTTCGTGCCGCTTCGACCCCCTCAGCTGATGCTCGTATAAAACAAAGCACATTTTCGACTTTTGAATCGCTCCAGAGCAGCGTGCGCGATCTTATTAGAGTTCACAAATTTGATCTTATTATTCATGCGGCAGCTGTGAGTGATTTTTCGGTCGAATCAATAGAAATCAATGGCAAAAAGTATAGTCCTAGCACCGTTGCCAAAATCGAATCCTCCGACAAGTTAGCTATCTACTTCAAGAATAATCCTAAGATTGTCGACGAGATAAAGGAACTGAGTGCTAACAAAAATGCAAAGCTAATTGCCTTTAAGTTGACCAGCAACGCCACCCCTGATGAGCGAGATGCAGCCGTCCAAAAACTATTATCCCATTCGCATGCTGACTACATTGTACATAACGACAAGACTGACATTGACAAAATAAAGCAAATTCATCGATTCACACTGTATGGTAAGAACCAGAAAACACCCCTCGACAACATCGAATCACTTGCTAGCAAAATCGCTCAAATTTATCTAAAGGAGTCCTTATGATCCTCGCTCTCGACGTTGGGAACAGCCAAATTTATGGTGGCGTCTTCGAAAACGAAAAGATGCTGCTTTCATTTCGCAGAAACTCAAAACAGGGGTCGTCTTCGGACGAAGTTGGTGTCTTTCTTAGAACTGTCCTAAGAGAAAATGATATTGATCCAAAAAGCGTCAAGCAAATTGCTTTCTGCTCCGTCGTCCCAGACGTGATTTACTCTCTCAAGGGGGCCTGCAAAAAGTACTTTGATATCAACCCCTTTATTCTACAAGCAGGAGTCAAAACGGGCCTCAAAATTAAGTACCGCAATCCCGTCGAAGTCGGAGCCGATCGCATTGCCAATACAATTGCAGCTACTCAACTCTATCCAAATAAAAATCTTGTGATTGTAGATCTTGGAACTGCGACCACCTTCTGCGCCGTCTCGAAAGACAAGGACTACCTCGGTGGCTCTATCGTCGCTGGTCTCAAACTAAGTATGGAGTCTCTCGAAGCAAAGACGTCAAAACTACCAACGGTCGAAATAGTTCCGATGACAGAAGCTCTTGGTCGCTCCACAATCGAAAGCATTCAGTCCGGACTCTACTATGGTCACATCGGTACCATCAAAGAAATCAGCGAACGAATCTCTAAGGAATGCTTTGCTGGTGATAAGCCGTTCATTATCGGCACGGGAGGATTCGCGAATCTCTTTGAAAAAGAAAAAGTCTTTAACGTTGTCCACTCTGACCTTGTTCTTAAAGGCCTCCTCTACTCTTTAAAAATGAATACATAAAAAGTCCTAACTGGAGATGCAACATGATGAATGTCACAATGATGAAATGCAAAATTCACCGAGCCACCGTCACCGATGCGGATCTGAATTATGAAGGGTCAGTTTCGATCGACCCCGTTCTTATTAAAAATGCAGGGCTTTTTCTTAACGAACGTGTCGACATCTACAATTGCAATAATGGCGCCCGCTTTTCAACCTATGTCATTGAAGGCAAACCCGGTGAAGTCTGTCTTAATGGAGCCGCCGCCCGACACGTCCATAGAGGTGACTTAGTCATCATTGTGGCGTATTGTGGAATGCCGGCATCAGAAGCTACAGATCATAAGCCTACCGTCGTTTTTGTTGACGATAAAAATCGCATAAAGGAAATTCGCGAGGAACGAAAACACTAATTATGGCATTAACGCTTATACAACTCCAAAATGGCACAAAAGGTTACGGGTCGCGCAAACTTTTCGATTCAGCCAGCTTCGCAGTTAACGAGGGTGAACACATTGGAGTCATTGGCCCCAATGGGGCCGGCAAAACGACTCTATTTAAAATTTTAGCGAATCAAGAAATGTTAGATGAAGGGCAGGTAACACGATCTCAGCAACTTCGCCTCGGCTACCTCGAGCAAGAGGCCGAATGGAACCTCGATGAGATTGTTGAATTCTACTTGGAGCATAACTGTCTAAAGCCCATTTGGGAGTTGAAACAGTTGGGTCTCCGCTTAGGACTTACCGAAACACATTTTGCCTCAAAGCTCAATCAGCTCAGTGGCGGATATCGCATGCGGATTAAGCTTCTATTTCTTATTGGGCAAGAGCCGAATCTTCTACTTCTGGACGAGCCAACAAACTTTTTAGACCTAGAAACTCTTTTGGTTTTCGAAAATTTTCTACAAAATTTTTCGGGTGCTCTGCTTATGATTTCTCACGATCGAGAATTCCTCAGGCGAACGACAGACCACATCGTCGAAGTCGAAGCTGGAGAAATTACAAAATTCGCCGGAAACCTAGACGACTATTTTGAACAAAAAGAAATGCTCCAAGAAATATTGCAAAAGCAGGTCCTCAATCAAGAGGCAAAGAAAAAATCTATTATGGATTTTGTTACACGCTTTGGCGCCAAGGCCACCAAAGCCAAACAAGCGCAAAGTCGCCTTCGCACTCTTGAAAAAATGGAGAAAATCGAGCTAAAAAATATACCCCTGAGAGCAACGATTCAAATTCCAGAACCCGCAAAGACCGGAAAAGAAATCCTCAACTTATCAAATGCAGACTGCGGCTACTTCGGAAAAACTATACTCACAAATGTTAATCTTCGCCTCGAACGCGGCAAACATATTGGAATCGTTGGCGTCAATGGTGCCGGCAAATCTACTTTGTTAAAATCGCTTGGTTCGCAGATACCATTATTAAATGGTCACCTCTCTTACGGCTCCAATGTCAGCCTTGCTTATTTTTCGCAGCATATTTCGGAACAACTTAATCCCGAATGGACCGTCTACGAATGTCTGACCCACGCGGCCCACCAGTCAGTTCTGCAGCAAGAGGTTTTGAATATAGCTGGCTCACTCCTTTTTGCAGGCGAAAATGTACAGAAAAGGGTCAAGGTTCTTTCCGGCGGAGAAAAATCCAGAGTGGCGCTAGGGCAAATCCTTCTTAAAAAATCCCCGTTTTTATTGCTCGACGAGCCCACCAATCATTTAGATTTCGAAACTGTGGAGGCCCTAACTGAAGCCCTCGCAAAATATGATGGCAGTATTATTACCGTTAGCCACGATCGCGCCTTTATAAGCCGAGTGGCAAATCAAATTTTAGAGATTAAGAATGGCGACCTTCATCTCTACCCTGGAACTTACGACGAATATGTTTGGAGTCTTCAAAAAGGTTACCTCTCTGAAAGCAATCAAGCAGATCAAGTCAAAAAGCAACAAAACGAATTTATACGCACGTCCTTGCCCGCCAGCGGCACTAGCAAATTTAATTATAAAGAAGAAAAGAAGCGCCTCGAAAGCTCTTTGAAGAAGCAGCAAAAGGAAATGTTAGATCTTGAAAATAAGATTGCTGGCTTAACTAAAAAACAATTTGAGTTGACCGAATCTTTGATGTCCAATTCAGGGCTTGAAGCACAACACATATCAAAAGAGCTACGTCTGCTTTCCGAAGACATTATTAACTTAGAAGAAAAGTTGATTTCAGCAATGGTAGAGCAAGAAGACACGCAAATGAAGATTCAAACACTCATATCGGCGGACTAAGACTCTTCTGCAATACCATACACCACGTCTTCATTGACGGGTGCAGCTGGCCTAAATTTACTTTTGACTGCCGTATAGGCTCTCTCGGCTACAAGCCGACGATCTGTATGGGGCTCAGCATAGATCGGATCTAAAAACTCAACCTCTGCGGTAATAGACTTTGCGGTAAGACTTTTCCACATCGCTTGCGCAAAGGTCATATCTCCATACCAACAAACATGATCTCGAGTTTTAAGAGAAAATTTTTCGCCATTAATTTCAATATAGTTCACAACTCCGGGCTGAATAGGTCGTCCTGCATGTGGAGCTGACATCAAGAGGGTTTTTTTAAAGGGCAAAACCTGCTCGCCATTTGACGAAGTTGCTTCGGGATACAACACAATATTGAAACCCTCTTTCATCGCCTCAACCAAGCTCTCTAGTTCATTCATAATTCCAATGCGGCTTCGCCGCTCAACAAAAATACATCCACCCATTTCACAAATGGCACCTAAAATCGGAGTCTCCCGCATTTCTTGCGAGGTTATAAATAGCGCCGGGATCAGAGAAGAAATCACAAAAATATCCACAAACCCCATATGGTTTCCCACATAGAGAAAATTAGAATCTGAAACAGGTTGTCCTTTTACGACTATCTGAAGATCAAAAGTTCGCGAAATTAATCTACAATAAAATTGAATATTTTTTGAGTAGGCCTGTCGCTGCAAACGACGATCGTGGCGGTGTCTTACTTTTAAATAGAATGCGCGAATTAAAAACGCTTTAACAACAAAAACAGCACCGATAAGTCTGAGGATCCCACGGAGTCCAGCTTGTATCTCTTTCACAGCGTTCAATTTAATCTTTTCTTTACGAAATCGTCAAGAAATCTATCGATTTAAGCCCCCGCTAAAATCTAGGGTATCACCAAGCTTGCCGCCTTTAAGATACGATCAAAAAGACTTTCCCACCTCTCAGTATATTGGGACGGAAGCCGATATAAAAGAATACAATCTGGTTTGGTTTCCGCCAATTCCCTCAATTGAGAATAAAACTTACGAGCCGCAAGGACTGGATCTTCATCGAGGACCAATTCCGCTATTCTATGAATACCCGCAGCGGGCTTCACGATAGCCACTTCCTCAATTTTATCCGGGAGTTCCGTGAGTCTTTTTTGCATCACTTCGCGCAACTCTTCGGAAGGTCTGCGCGCTCCTATGCATAAAACTAGAGGCACCGACGGCATATAGTGATGCTTCATGTGGCCCGGGGCCTGATTTTTATCCGCCACTTCAATAAATTCATATTTAAATGGCTGAGATTTTAAAGCGTTCTCAATGTCAGATTTTAAAATATGCCCCTTGCGCAAGATCGAAAGCTCGCATATTTCCGCTTTAGGTCTCACCAAAAGGACCGTGGACTCAATTCCAACTTGGCTCTCTCCACCGTCCAAAACAAAAATATTTTCTCGTTTAAACTCGTTCCTGACATGCGCTGCGGTCGTGGGGCTAGTCTTACCAAACTTATTAGCACTCGGTGCAGCCAAAGGCACTCCCGCCGCCATAATAAGATCCAGCGCTACAGGATGAGAGGGCATGCGGACCCCAACCGTGTCTAAACCGGAGGTAATCAAGGAATTAAGCTTTTGGCTTCGCGGCAAAACCAAGGTCAGGGGTCCTGGCCAAAATGTGTTGGCAAGAATTTTTGCAATTTCTGGAATAGTTTTTACAACCTCACCCAATTGATTGAAGTCTGAGATGTGAACAATCAATGGATCAAAAAAGGGCCTCTCTTTGATCTTGAAAATAGCTTCAATTCCAGAAGCACAATCTATTCGCGCCGCCAAGCCATAGACTGTTTCCGTGGGCATACCAACAACATGGCCCAACGATAATTCGTTTACTGCATACTTAATCTCAGAGCTTAGCATAGCCTTTACTAGCGCTCTTCTTGTAAAATCACAAGCGGACTTTCGCGAACAACCCGGCGACTCGCCAAAAATGAAACCACGACACTTAAAAAACACACGCCCAAGGCAGTCAAAAGAGGGTAAAACCAATCCCAGACAAAGCTTCCCTCAAAGACATAGTATGAAATTCCATAACTCACTAAAATACTCAGAGCCGAGCCGATAAGACCCGCGCCCAAGGCTAGAACTAAAAACTCAGTCACAATATATCCTGTAATAGAGCCAAAGCCAGCTCCAACAATTTTTAGCATGTTCAACTCCCACCTCCGTAGACGAACCTGGCTGCTCACGATTGAGTACATCACCACATATCCAGTAAAGAGCGCCAAAATCGCCATCAACTCCAATGACCAATTCATTTGTTTGGCGACCTTCAGAACCTCGTCAACAGTCCTCTGAACATCTACGATCGATACATTGCTAAATTTGTCTGCCAGTGCTCTCTGTAGTTCATTCTTTTTTACTTCAGGCAGCTTGGGTAGAGCTGTTATATAAGTCTTAGGTGCCTCATTCAAAACGCCGTCCTGAACCATAACAAAAAAATTGGGCTGAAAGCTTGTCCACTTTACTTTCCGCAGGTTCACAACCTGCCCGCTGATCTCTATTCCTTGAACGTCGAAATGAATAATATCTCCAATCTTGATTCCTAAACGATCAGCATATTTATTCTCTATAGATAGCTCTGCATGTTTTTGAGTGTTTCCATTAAAAACCCCGGCAAACGGTCGTCCCGCTACAATAACTTCGCTGTCAGAAATCTGGTCTCTATAAGAAAGGTTAATTCCGCGGTTACGAAACCTCGCCTCTGTCTCCTCTTCTCGTGTACGAAAAACCTGCCCCTCTTCGAGTTTTCTTTCAAAATCATTGCCATTGACCCTCAACAAACGCGCTCGGATCATCGGCGAAAAGCCAATACTACTGATGCTTTCAAGCTGTAAAAAATCCTTCATGGGTTTGACTTGATCATCCTGGATGTCAAACAAAAACAAACTAGGAATTTTCGACGTCTCTTCTGTTTTGAATTCGTTTTCAAGGCTTACTGTTAGTTGCGGCAGAATATTTATAAGTAAAGAACCCAGTCCAAGAGAGATAAAAATGGCCAAGCTACTAGTTTTTCGCCGGGAGATTCCAAGAATGGAGTATTTCAACACCCACGATTGAAAGACACGAACAAACTTTAAAAGATTTAACAAGACAAGACCTGATCCAAACAAAACTAGCAATACCGAAAAAAATCCGATGATAAAAACACTCCCAATTTTAATCGAATTTGCCTGCGTCATCGCGAGAACCCAAAATGCAAATACGCCCGGAAGAAACGGCCAGAACTTGCTAACTTCGATTTCGTTTGAAAACTTTTCTTCTGAAAACAATTTAATTGGTTTTAAGTCTCGAATTTTCAGCAAGAAGGGCAAACAAACAACCAAACTGCCGACAACGCCGACCAACAAGGCAAGTGCAACGGCTGTTCCAGAGACTGCTGGCTCCAAATCAAAAGGAATAAAGACGTTCAAGGCTTTGCTAAAAAATGGTAAAATCGCTCCGGCAACAATAAGGGTTGGAAACAAAGACAGCGTTCCTAAAATGACAACTTGAACCACATAGATACTGACTGCCGTTGTTGCCTGCATTCCTAGGCTTCTTAAGATTGCAACCTCGCGCATTCGCTCCACAAGAAACAGCCTAAAGATGTAAGCGGCACCTAGAGACGACATAAAAAGAGCTACAATTGCCACTAAGCCAAGATAGTCTTGGAGATATCCTAGTTGTCTTCCGGACTCTTGCCCTGCTGATTTGGAGGTGTCGATCCGAATTCCAGGATCTTTGAAAGACTCCAAAAGTTGGCTCTTTGCTTTTTCGACAACGATTTCGTCAGCGATTTTAAAAAAGAAACTCTGGGTGAAGGTGCTTCCATACTGAATCAGACCTGACTGTTTTAAAAGCTCCCTATTAATAAAAACTCGCGGCGCTATCGATGCTGCTCTAAAAGTTTGAGTTCCATCCTTTTCCACCACATCTGCAACTGTTAATTTGAGTGACCCAAGCTGAACCGCGTCCCCAGCACTGAGACCCAATTGAGAATGCAACTCCGAGTAAATCCATATGGAAGGACTCAATAAAATTTCTTTTTTATCACTGCCTAAAACTTTCTTTTTTGAGGCAAACTCAATGCTTCCATAGATCGGGTAATTTTCATCAATAGCTCGAACCAGCACCAACCGAGACCCCTGCTGCGTGTTCAACATAGCAAAAAACTCATAGGCACGACTTCGCCACGTGTCGGCTCCAACTATTTTATCTATTTGAGAAATTTCTTCGGAGGTGAACTCGCGTCGAGTTGAAATTGACAAATCTGCAGACAAAATGGCCTTCGCATTTTGGTTCATTTTCTCTTGCAAAGAAGTTTTAAATCCCTCGAGGGCGACATACCCAGAAAGCCCCAAGCTCAAATTAAAGATAAAAAACAGACTGAACTTCCAATTT
The DNA here is from genome assembly GCA_016719575.1 of Pseudobdellovibrionaceae bacterium. GTDB lineage: Bacteria > Bdellovibrionota > Bdellovibrionia > Bdellovibrionales > Bdellovibrionaceae > JACMRP01. The sequence goes on from JADJYV010000013.1 coordinate 1,217,801, forward strand.
CTTAGAAGCTCACGCACAACCCATTTCAACAACATTTAAGCCTCCAACAATTGCCCTTGAAATAGTCGCAACACCTTCTGGCATCTTTTTGCCAAGGGCTCACTGTGGGTCACTAAAATTGTCGTCATCTGATACTTTTTAATGATATTAAAAAAAGTATCCATTACCTTTTCACCGGTTTGAACGTCTAAATTTCCGCTTGGCTCATCCGCGAGAATAATCTTCGGCCGTACTGCTAGCGCACGAGCAATAGCAACTCGTTGACACTCTCCCCCGCTCATCCGGCTTGGAAACTGATGCAATCGGTGTTCAAGACCCAACTCTTTCAATAAAGAATGTGCTCGCTCTTGCGCTTCGTCTTTTTTTAGAATCTCCATTGGCAACATGACATTCTCAAGGGCAGTTAGATGAGACACCAAATGGTACTGTTGAAAGACGATACCTATGTTTTCGCCACGAAATTTAGTTAAAGAGCGCTCGTCGAGCTTACTAAGGTCAAAACTATCAACAATGACCTGGCCCTCGTCTGCGCGATCGAGACCCGCCAGAAGTGATAAGAGTGTCGATTTTCCGCTTCCCGACTCACCGACAATTGCAACAATCTCACCATTCTTTATTTCAGCATTTACAGATTGTAAAACAGGTACTTTGTCATCACCCTGATAAAAACTCTTACACAGATTTTTGACAATGAGGCTCATAACATGTCCTTAATTTCTCGATAAATAGTCTCAGCGATAATTTTATGACCAGCTTCGTTGGGGTGAATCCCGTCTGCCAAGTTATATTTCGAATCCCCGGCAACTTTATCCAAAACAAAGGGAATCAACGGGACTTTGAATTTCTTCGCTAGTTCCACATACATTTTTTTAAATTTATCGGTGTAGTCTTTGCCGTAGTTAGGAGGCATGTACAACCCGCCAAGAATCACGGGAACGTTTTCTTTTTGCGCGAGCTCAATTGCAAGCGAAAGATTCTTCTCGCTTTCCTCAACCTTGAGACCTCGAAGTCCATCGTTTCCGCCAAGAATAAGAAGCAATAGTTTGGGCTTGGATTTAAAAACCCACTTTACTCTACCCAAAGCAGAAGCTGTCGTCGCCCCAGTAATACCCGAATTCACAACGACCCAATTTTTCTTTCCATCGGCCTGAATTTTCTTTTCCAAAAGAGCGGGAAAGGCAGAGTCCTTAGAAACCCCATAACCCTCGGTCAAAGAATCGCCAATGACCACAAGTCTATTTTCTTGTGCCTGTCCAAATGGAATAAGAAAAAAAGAGATCGCTAAAAATAAAAAGAGTCTCATGGATCTCATGAGACTCTTTCTTCAAATAACTGACAAGTAATTAATTACTAGTAACGTCCGCCGCCACCACCGCCGTAGCCGCCACCACCGCGTCCGCCGCCGCCACCGCCGTAGCCGCCGCGTCCACCGCCGCCACCACCGCGAGGTCCACCGCGTCCGCCGCCACCTTCACGTGGAGCTTGAGGGCGCGCCTCTGAAACGTTGATTGCACGACCATCAAGCTCAGCGCCATTCAACTTTTCAATAGCCGAATCTGCTTCAGAATCAGAATCCATCTCAACAAATCCGAAACCTTTGCTACGGCCAGTCTCACGGTCAGTGATAACTTTGGCAGAAGCAACTGCGCCGAATTCAGCGAACTGGCTGTGAAGACGAGCGTCGTCGATTGAATATGGAAGATTGCCTACATATAATTTTTTACCCATGGGTACCTCCTGGGTTCTTAGACCGCGGAAGCCATGAGAAAAAAACTCTAGGAACATCGAACGCGGAGCAGTTAATAACTTCTTCCAATTTATCACAGTCAAATATCGGTGCAAGTGAAATTCCTATCTCATGTTGTTGAATTGTAGCGGAACTGAAAAACTCCCAGACCGGACTTTAGCCATGGTTTCCTGGAGTTCATCAATGCTTTTTGCTGTAACGCGTACCTTATCGTCCATAATTTGCGGCTGAACCTTAAGCTTTGAATCCTTAATCAATTTTACGATGTCCTTTGCCACTTCCTTTTCGATACCCTGTACCAAAGTCACCTTTTGACGCAGCATCTTGCCCCCGGCTGGTTCTGCCTTTTCGAATTTAAAGGATTTTATGTCTACACCGCGCCGATGAAGTTTGCTTTGCAGGATGCCATTTATCGCTTCGACTTTGTAATCGTCCTCAGCCAAAATCACTATTTCTTTTTTATCCCACTGAATCTCAGCATGACTGCCCTTAAAGTCGTAACGCCCCTCAACCTCTTTGCGTGCCTGGTTTACGGCGTTGTCCACCTCTTGCACATTGATCTCAGAAACAATATCAAACGAAGCCATATCTTCAACCTTTTCAGTGATGATGTCCGTGCCCATGCACGCCATGAGCGTGCCCATGCTGAAGCTCTTCTCCCGTGGCTTCACGAACTGCTGCCATTTCAACGTCAAAGGTAAGGTCCATACCTGCCAGCGGATGATTTCCATCAAGAATAACTGTGGTGTCCGAAATCTCAGCCACACGCACGACTTTCATTTGCTCACCAAGATTCAGCTGCAAAAAACTTCCAAGCTCTAGGGTTAAGTGTGCAAGCTCGGCCTTTGGAACATCCATTTTCATTTTTGAATCAGGCACCCCATAAGCATCAACAGCTGCCAACTGAACAGTCTTTTTTTCGCCAGCGAGCATGTCCTTTATTTGCTCTTCAAGCTTCGGAATAATCTGTCCCGCCCCCTCAAGAAAGGCTAAGGGCTCACCCTCATCTGAAGCGTCAAGGATCTGGCCATCGGCTCCTTTTAGGACATAATTAAAAGCTAGGACTCGACGTTTCATATTGAATCTCCTTTATTTAAACAGGGGCTATCGCGAAACAGGCCTAAATTCAAGTGATTATGGTCGAGGTACTTGAAAATCCCCCCCTCTGCCCGTTATAATTTAAACTAGAGCTGTTGGGAGGGGTAATGCATCATTTAACCTCAGCAAGGTCTCTGCTTCTCAATTCGAGCTATGAGCCGATGCGAATTGTGAGTTGGCAGAAGGCCTTGATCTTGTGGTTCCAGGACAAGGTGGAGATCCTGGAATATCACTCCATGTTTGCCAGATCCGCCCGGACAAGTTTTCAACTGCCTAGCGTCCTCAGATTGAAAACTTACGTAAGACCACGGTCCACGGGCGCTGTTCGGTTCTGCCGAGAAAATGTTTATATCCGCGACAACTTCACCTGCCAATATTGTGGCGACAAGCTCTCCGCCAAAAACCTCACTCTCGATCACGTCATCCCTGCTTCAAAAAACGGAAAGAAAACTTGGACCAACGTCGTTTCTGCCTGCATGATCTGCAATCAACGCAAGGCCAACCGCACCCCGACCACTGCGAACATGCCACTACTATCTGAGCCAAAAATGCCCTCGTGGCTTCCAACGAAAGAATTAGAACTTCAAATGGAAATAGAACGAGCACCAGAAACGTGGCTCGAATATTTGCGATTTAAGACGGGGTGATTCTCAAACTTCTATACAAGTATGTGATTTCTCGATAACTTTTATCTATCGAGGAAATCATGCCGCAAACACCTGTTCTAGATCCAAAGACAAAAAAAGACCTAGTGAGATGGCTCACGATGATCATCAGCGAAACGAATGGGATTACTCTTCAAGAAACACTGAACCTTCTAATTTCATCCGAGCTCAATGACGAAAATAAAAAAGCTCTTGATCTCATTGTAGAGTTTCGCGAACTGACCGAAAAATTTATTACGAACAAAGTTACTATCAACACCTTGCTTAACCACCCCATTTCAGAATGTCTTTTTGAATTTTTTAAACACTTTCCGATAAAATACTACGAAGAGCACATACATCTCACTGGCTCAATCACCGCAGATTTTTTGTATCCACGTTTGAAAAAACTCCTCGAGGGGCCACACAAAGATATTTACGAACAAAAAATTAAAGAGGTCTATGGCGACCAGGCCTTGCCGATAAAATCAGTTCAAGATGTCGATCGCCTCATTCGTTTGGATGAGACTGAGGGCTTTTTAACTTATTTAAAAATACTTTATCTTCCCAAATTGGTATTTATTTCGCGAGAGGCTCATTCTGAAGCCGCGTATCACATGGCCGAAGAGCTTTATCACAAATACAACGTCGGAAACATTCGCCTTAAGTTTACCTTAGATCGGGCCACCTCGAGCGGCTCCGAGCAAATCCCTGGGATCAACGATGTAAGTCCCGAAGATGTTGTCGTTGGACTCTATGATGGTTTTAAGAGATTTCAAGATCGCCATGCGGACTTCGATTTTGTCTTGTCTCCATCCTTTCGCAAAGAACCGAATTTCTTCGATGCCAATCGGTTCAAATCGCGCAAAGAACATTTTATGGATCAAATAAGCGAACTGACGCGCATGATCGACAAATATCCATTTCTACAAAAACATTTGAAGGATGTCGACACCGTTGGCGACGAAAGAGATCTTTACCGCAAAGAACATTTTTATGAAATGCAGCCCGGATTCAGAAAACTACAGTATCGAGGCTTAAAAATCCGCTCGCACCATGGAGAAACCTTTCACACTCTAAAAAAGGGAATACAAGCCGTCGACAATGCCATGAATATTTGGCACATCGACACACTTGAACACGGAATAAGCTTGGGAATAAACCCGAATGTTTATTTTCACCGCCTCTACCAAGGGGTGGCTAAAAAAAATAAGGCTGGTATTGCGATCACCTCAAAGGACCCGTACTACCGTGAACTGATCGAGCTCGACTGGGGAAGCTACAAACCCGTCCTCGACAAACTCTTACGGGGCGAGTCTCTCAGCGAAGAAGAAAATACAAATTTTATAAAAGCTAAGTTTCATACGGCTCGCGAAGTAGAACACTATCAACATGACGTTCTCAATCGCATGATTCAAAAAGAAATCTCCCTGATCGCCCTCCCCTCTTCGAACAACAAACTCACTGGTAAATTTGATGACTACAAAGATCATCCCTTTTCTTGGTGGGAAAAAAAGAACGTTCAACTCGGAATAGGCACAGATAACTATGTAACTCTTAACACAAATTTCATTCAAGAATTGCTGATATTGCTCTACACCGATCCTGATAATTTAAAAATCACTAAGCTGTTAATGGTTGCCTCCAAAGAAGATCGCCGCCCCTATATTAGTCATTTACTTTGGAAAATGCGCAAAAGAGTCGCCAACATATAGGAACAGATGATGACAGAAAAAAAAATAACCCTCTGGCAAGAAATTTTCAGCAAAAAAATGCTGGTTATATTTCTACTCGGATTTTCTAGCGGACTTCCTTTACTGTTGACGGGTGGGACACTTAAAACCTGGCTCGCGCGGGAACAGGTCGATATCACAACTATTGGTTATTTTGGCTGGGTTGGACTGGCTTACTCTTTGAAATTTATTTGGGCTCCGTTATTGGATCGATTTACTTTGTTCAAAATGGGTCGACGTCGCAGTTGGATGCTTGCGATGCAAATCTGCTTGGCTGCCCTCATTACTTCCATCGGATTTTTCGATCCGAAGGTCTCCCTGATGTCGATGGCTCTCTTTGCGACTCTCGTTGCCTTCTTTAGTGCTACTCAGGATATTGCGATAGATGCCTATAGACGCGAGTATCTGAAGGACGAGGAGCTTGGTTTTGGCTCGTCGATGAACATGTATGGCTATCGTATTGCGATGTTGGTATCGGGCGGCCTGGGCATTGGCTTAGTCAACTCAGAGTCGTGGGGCCTTACATGGAGCCAACTTTATTATGTGATGGGTGCCTGCATGCTTATCGGCGTCGTGGCAACGATCTGGGCCCCAGAACCTAAGGTTACAGAAGCTCCTCCAAAAAACTTAATGTTAGCGGTCGTCGGCCCCTTTCAGGAATTTCTACAGCGAGACGGAGCCTTTGTTTTTTTGTTTTTCGTATTTTTATTTAAACTTGGAGATGCTCTATCGGCAGCCATGCTCAATCCCTACTATGTTTATGTGGGCTTTCAGAACACTGACATCGGACTGATAGCCAAAACCTTTGGTCTCGCATCTTCCATGGTCGGCCTGTTTTTGGGCAGTACGCTGATGTACTATATTGGTATCTATCGTTCACTCTGGATCTTCGGAGTCTTTCAGGCATTGTCGACAGCAGCTTTTGCACTGCTAAGCTTTACCGGACCACAGAACTGGGCCCTCGCAACCACTGTCATATTTGAAGATATCAGTTCGGGAATGGGGAATGCCGCTTTTATAGCTTTTATCTCTTCAATTACAAATAAACGATATACGGCCACACAATATGCAATCCTTTCAAGCATTGCAACCCTGGGACGTAATTTCTTTTCAGGATTCTCGGGCGTTCTTGTCAAAGATCTCGGATGGGTTAATTTTTACTTCTTCTGTGCTCTTATTGCTGTGCCTGGCTTACTGATGCTACTGAAGCTGCGCCGATACGAGACGCCAAAGGAAGCATCAACGACATAGATCACTCTTCTCCTTTAAGTTTGCAGGAAAAGCCGGGAGCTAAAAAGCTGTCACTGTCGTAATCGTAAGTCATGCTAATGGATCGATAATTTCCGACCAGCGTTTGCATACATTGATCCAAATCTTTGAGTCGACTGTAAATGTATTCGCCATTCTTTTCACGGTAAGACATAAACAGATAGGTCGGTTCTTGATAGCCGTTAATTTTTCGATTAAATTTGCCGACGCTGTCGACCTGAACTCCGTAACTAACTTGGTTTTCTGCGTGGAGACCAAAAAACTGAATTGATTTTGCCTGATTGCTGCGACTTGAAATTTCTCTTAACCAATAATTTATGTACGCATGTTTTTGGTCGGGCTCTCGAATGTCATCAGCCATTTTCTCAAGCCAAGAATTTAAAAAATACTCCCCTTGATAGGTTCTTTCAAAGGCGACTTCCGGGTTGATTTTTAAAATCGTCTGGCGTTCAGCCAGATAAACCAAAAAGTCGGTATTAAATTGAAACCGATCGATTTTTAATTTATTGGGTGCCGCCTTGAGAGCCGCATTAATTTGCTCGATTGAAGGCCAATCAATCGAAGTCGTAATGAGTTCCTTGCCAAGGTAGGGGGCCACCGTTTCGGCGCAGGGTAAGTTCGTCATGGCGGTGATTTTTTCGCGATTTTCTCGCTTGGAATAGACGATACTAAGTGAAGCCAAACCGTCGATATCTTTGTTAATCTCTGCTCGAGGCTTGTCTCCCCGTTTAAAGTCTACAATATAAAACTTGTTATAGTACTCGGGCTTGCGGTCCATGAGTTCTAAAAAATTAACGAACGTCGTTGACCATGTCGGAGGCTCGGTTGTGCGACAAAGCTCTACGTGGCGAACGGGCACATCGCGAAAGACAGAGTCACTCACCTGAAACAAAACACCGCTTACGGCTGCCGTCTTAAGAGACGTTACAATTTTGGAATCATACTTGGGCTGAAACGAGGCCGGTAACCGAAGGGTGTTCGAAACGCAGGCCGACAAAAGAAGACTACCTAATAGAATTGCGCCTGGAAAAATTGACCGCATTCACCCTCCAACCCCCAGTATATCCGAGGGTTTGAGGCGGAATATACTTCACTTTTTTTTCCGTAGCTAGGTCGGTATTTAGCCTCGCCAAAAGCCCTAATTGGCTTTGACCCAACCTAGGCCACCATGTTAATCCTGTCCTCTCGAATTTTTCCAGTATCCCGGAGGGTTGGCCGAGTGGCTGAAGGCGCTCGCTTGGAAAGCGAGTTTACACCAAAAGTGTAACGCGAGTTCGAATCTCGCATCCTCCGCCATTTTACTCTCGGGTAGAATGAAAAAATGGATCAACCGCAAATGACTTCAGTTTCACCTTCCTAACTCCGCGAAAAGTAAAAAGAAAACAGCAATTACAAAGAGATAAAGTTTAACGAGCGATTCGGTTCGATTTCGTCTATCGTCACGCGAGAATACGCCAAAATTCCTGAGTTATGCTATTTCAGTGCTACTTTTGTGCTACGGAAAAATAGAAAAACTCAGGAAGTTGGAAAGCTGGAAACCTCCAGCTAACTTCTCAAAAAAACAGCGTTTCGTAGTTTCCAAGTTCGATGTCTGGAAAGCATCAACCAAAGGAGACAAGAAACATGCAGCCAGCAATCAAAAACAAAAATGAAAGTGTCGCAAATGTTCTAAAGCGTTTGCGCGAAAATGCACGTCTGACAACCCGTCAGGCGGCTTCCATCGTGGGCGTAACCCATACAACGATTAGCCACTTTGAAAACGGTAAACGTGCCGTTGAAGGTTTTCGAGTGGAGCAAATGGTGAGGGCCTATGGCTACACAATGGAGCAGTTCGATAAGATCGCAGGCAACAAGACAGTTCTCAGTTTTAAAGACGACTGTGTATCAATGATTGGTTTTATGGATGACGAACAGCTCGCAGCCATTCGTGCAGTCATGTCTCAGATGTTGAGGCGACCAAAAGGCCAAGGCGTTATCGAAATCAAGGGAGATGTATCGCAAGAAACTCAAACGAACTAACAAAATATAAAATTAAACGGAGCAAACAGTGGAATCTAAAAGCACAAAAGCAAACTTGAAGTCGAACCAAAAGCCGAAATCAATTCGCATCAATGCCGAGGTCCAAAAGAAGGCAGAAAAACTTTTGCTTTCCGCAAATAAGAAGAAAGCCGGTCGCAAGATTAAGGTCGATCAGCTACTCAGTCTTGCACTTGATCTTGTGTCAGACGAACACATCAAAAGGCTGCAAGATCAGTCCTTATCGAATGAAGACCGCAAAGAGCAACTGCGACAACGGTATATCGAAATGCGTGGACCTATTACTCGCGATGAATTCACAGGCTTCATGCTTACAAAAGAATTTTCTGGGTTTCTAGTAGAGCAATCGCAAACTGCGAATGCTGCATAAAAGAAAAGGCGGACTGCACGAGAATGCGGTCCGCCTTTAATCCTTCTGCCGAAGGAAAAGTAGAGAGTCTCGATCTAACAATTGCGATAAACGTAGGTCTGACAATTGTGTCGTGTGAAAGAAAAATCGCCGCCTAAATGTAGGTCTCTAGCATAGCTTTCATAATCAAAGTAATTCTGTGCCCATGTTGGAAGTTCGCTCAGTTGCCCTGATTCTTCGAGTAGTTTATATGCAAAGTCTGTATCAGACTCATAAGAGCCTTGCCACTGTTCTAAAAACATTTCTTCAAGATCGGAAACATCAAAGTTGCTCCCGTCTTGATTTTGATACCAGATCGAAAATGGTTCGCCATGTGCGACAATGAGTTTTGCAAGAGTTGAAACGCGCTCTATATCGGGCCACTCACTTAGAGAAATGGAGTTGAAGCCTTCGTAGTCGTGGACTGCCCACTCTTCGGCGCTGGCTTCCGGCGATTTTTCCAACATGGATTTGATGTCGGCGTAAATTTCGTGTGATTCTTGGTCAGCATTGATCCATTCGCCATGCAGTTGTCCTGCGTTGTAGGCTGCTAGACATGCGACGTAAATTCTAGGACTGATTTGTTGTTCTAGGTTTTTCATGGATTACTCTCCTTTTAATGGTTTCAAAAAAACATTTTTCGCCCGCCAGGTACGCCCCAAGCTTGCTTGGCGGGGGAGAAATTAAGAGTGGTTGGCGCGGATTGCTCGATTTCTCGATTAGGCCCTTGAGGGCCGATCATGAGGCATGACAGACACGAAGGGGCTGGCGGGACTCAGTGAAAAGAGAAATCGAATTTGCAAGACGTGAAAAGTGCGAATCAGAATGAAATCAAAGTTGCGAAGCAAATTTGTCTATTGTGAGTATTTAAACCTGGAAGCAAATGCCTCCAGGTGATCTCGAACCGCTTATGCGGTTTTGGTCTTTGGAGTGTATTCGACTCCAAGAATTTGTTTGTAGTAGTTCACATGCTTTGAAATGCGAATTCCAAGAACACTGTGAACAAGATAGTTGCCGTCTTGGCTCAGAAAGATTACGGGTCGAGCTACTAAACCGTAGGTGTTTCGACGAGTCGTTTCTGATGATGGAACTGATTCTTTCTTTTCGAAGGGAAGTCCAAGAATCTTTTTGTAGAGATTGATGGGCATTTCGATTTTGAGGTCGCTACCTAGGCGATGTGTAATACTACCGCGATCAGAGTTGAGATAAACTTGAGGATTTGCGCTAAATCCTTGAATGATCTGTGTAGCTTGAGCGGGTTTATTTTGAACTGTGTTTTCCATGACTTTCTCCTTTGAAAGTTTTTTTGTTTTTGGCTTCACTCTCTATCGAGTGGGCCTTTCACAAAGGGCAAGGCCCCGAAGAGAGAAGTTTCAAGTGAGCGAAGGCGCTTGCCCCGACCGACACACGAGAGCACCCGAGAGGTGCGGTAGAGGCAGAGGGCGTGACAGGAAAAAGCCGCAAGGCCCTGGCGCAGACCGATGCAAAGGGAGGATCAGGCAAATGCAGCAGCGAGTGACCTTACAAAAGAACTTTCATTGGAGAGTCTTATCAAAAACAGATTCAAAATCGCAAAAGGCCTGACATCATCCAAGCGCTTAAGCCACGTCAGATTTTAATGAGCAAAGAAATCGCGTTTGTCCCACTATGTGACTCCTTCTCCTGCCTTTCGGCGTGGGTAAAAGGAGATCACATATGGAACAAAATCAAAATAACTACATTACTCTCGAAATGAATCTAAAGTTTCAAATGAAAGACTACAGACTCGTACTCGGATTCAAGCGTGCTTGGATTATTGCGATTGTCGTTGGGGTAATTCAACTTGCAACATGGCTTGTGAAGAATCGGCAATGAGCCGATTCTTTTTCGATGCATCAAGATTTCAGAAATACCTTTTTCAGGACGGCCATGATGGCTTCCATCTCGACTCCAGGGATATTTTCCATCACTTGTTTGAACTGCGTTTTTGGCAACTGACCGAGCTTTTGAATTGCAGACGTTACGTCTTTTTCTGGCTGGCCTGACAGGATTATAGCTTCTTCACCCGTCAAAACAGCAGCAAGTCTCCAAATATCTTTGAGATGTTTTTGGATAGACTTTTCTTCTGCGGTTTTGTCGCCGGACTCTCTGCGCTCAAACAGTTCCCGATGGGCTCTGGCCTTCAGGCAGATATTCGCAATAGCATTGATAAGAGTAATTCCAGAGCCTGAAGTGATAAGATTTTTTCGAATGAGATCAAAGTATTCGTCATCAAGTAAAATTGCGGAGAGCTTTTCGGCAGAATCGCTTTTGATAGGAATAATGTATTGTCCTTCTTCAAGCTGAAGCTCGAGTTCATTTCGAGCAAAAATCTCGATCATAGCGGGACATTCTTTTCTAGCGGGTTCTTTAAAGCGATAGTATTTCGGAGTGGTCTCTGTAGATTCTTTGGTTTTGTAACCACCGTCTTTAATGTAAGCAAGAATTCGGGCATTCAGTTCGTCAGAACGTCCGAGTACAACTAAATCGACATCCTTTGTTGCTCTGAATTCTAGTCCTTCATCGTCCATGAGAATGGCGGCTGCACCACCACCAATGATGACATAGTCAGCCTCTAATCCTTTTAGACTATCGCAAAAATGATCAAATCCATGTGGGCGGGCCATTCATTACTCCTTATTCCTGGTGAGCCCATAGGTATTCAGCATTTCATCAAGGGCTATCTGAACGCGGTCGTCAGGATGATTTCGCATAGAGAAAAACACTTCGATGGGATTCAACACTCCATCAGCAGAAAAAAGATGTGGGTCTTCTTTCCAGATTTGCACAACACTTGGTTTGTCAAAATCACCGAAAGGTATCGTGTCTTTTAGTTTCCCTTGATAGACGCTTCGAAACGCTCCTGCTGTCATTGCAATTGTAGTCTGCTTTGGAGATGCAAGATTTGAATATTGAGCCAATGCTGTTTCTCCCGCAATGCTATAGGCGCTCCGATCATTAGGGATATAGTTTGTCTGCACCTCTCGAAAAAATGGCGCGAACGATGTAGCGAGAGTTTTTTCCCAGATTTTCTGAATCTCATTTTTGGTGTATGTTTTTGTTGGTCCTGATCCTTGAATATGGAGAAATCCATTTGCAGCTAGTTCATTTAGGGTGGGATTCAACTTTGAAGATGATAGCTTGGTCTGCTCGCTCAATTTTTGATGCAGAAATTTGTGGGTGAATTCTTGCGGGATCTTATTTGTTAAAAGTCCCGCGATAAGCTTTAGAGCAAAGGGGGTCAAAGTTTCGTTTTTGTTTTCGAGATCAAACTTGAGCTTTGGTTCAAACTTTTTAAGCTTTCCAAATTTGAGACCTAATTCTGGCGCAAAAATAGATTCATCTTTGTAGATAAACGGTATGCGATACTTCACAAGAAGGGGGCGGTGCTTCGGGGGCATGTGATCCGCAATAACAATAATGTGCGCATCGAGTTTTTCGGCAAGTTGTCGATAGATGCGCGTGAGATGTTCGAGCGTGATATTTTCTTTGGGCACAGCGAGATAGAGAGGGGCGCCAAGGCCCTCCAAAGAAAAATCATAGAGCTGGATAGATTCTTTGATCCACACCGGAAGGCCTTTGAGCACATCACCACCAAGGTGGCGAAGCTCGCCCTCAGCGTTGCCTGGGTAGAAGGCTTTTAAGGCATCTAGGTTCTTTCTGAGGCCATTTGTCTCCATTTACTAATAATAGCAGTATTATACGTTTTTGCAAACCATATTCATAAATTTATGAATATGGTTTGAAGAACTGCATATTATTGAAATAACAACCTTATTTGGCATTTGAACCAAATGGCAAAGACAGGATATTGACTATCATTCTAATATTCATTAGAATGATAGATATGAAAAGACAGATCAAAGATGCCCTTTATGAACAATTCGCAAGGTCCACAAAAGCCCTCTCAAGCCCCAAGAGAATTGAAATTTTAGATCTTCTCTGCCAAGGCGAAAAGACGGTTGAGGCAATAGCCGAGCAAGCAAATCTTGGAATCAAAAATGCCAGCGCCCAACTAAAAGAACTTAAGTCAGCCCTTCTTGTTGAAACCAGACGCAATGGAAAATACGTTTACTATCGGATTTCAAATAACTCAGTCGCTGACTTTCTTTTAGGTCTTCGAACCTTTAGTGAAAAACAATTTTCTGAAATTCAAAAAATTGCTTCCACGTCATTCAACGATATCGCCTCAATGGAGCCCGTCAATCGAAAGCAACTCCTAGCTCAAGCTAAAAAAGGCGAAGTCATTCTTTTGGACGTCAGACCCTCAGACGAGTACGCTCAGTCGCATTTACCATTTGCCGTATCAATTCCGATTTCAGAGCTTAGAAAAGAACTTCGAAATCTTCCCAAAGACAAAGAGATCGTAGCGTACTGTCGTGGACCGTACTGTTTCTTTGCAAGCGAAGCAGTTGAGCTTCTAAAGCAACTAGGTTTTAAGGCATCTCGTCTGAAAGATAGCGTTCATGAGTGGGCCTCACACGGTCTTCCCATTGAGTCAACGCAGGCAGTGTAAAGTGAGCGCCCTTGCCCCCGCTTTAGTTCCAAAACTAGGTCTGAAGGAAAACTGGTATCAGTTCGCTTTGCTAGTGATAGTAAACGCTTTTGTCGGTGCGATGATTGGCCTTGAGCGCACGATTCTTCCACAAATCGCAGAGAAAGAATTTGGAATGGTCGTTAAAACGGCGATTCTTTCTTTCATCGTGGTTTTTGGTTTTACAAAGGCGTTCACCAATTACTTTGCTGGCCGCTGGGCCGATCAATTGGGGCGAAAAAAAATTCTTGTGCTGGGGTGGCTCATTGCGATTCCAGTTCCGTTTCTTTTGATGTGGGCGCCAAGTTGGACGTGGATTCTAGTCGCAAACGTTTTTCTTGGAGTGAGCCAAGGGCTTACTTGGTCCACAACCGTTATCATGAAGATTGACCTTGTAGGGTCTGAGCGTCGTGGCCTTGCCATGGGCTTCAATGAGTTTGCTGGTTATTTCGCAGTAGCTGTCTCTGCGTTGGTCACAGGTTATGTAGCGAGCCACTACGGGCTTCGTCCTCAGCCATTTTATCTAGGTGGAGTTTATGTCGTCGTGGGCCTTTTGATGAGTCTGCTCCTAGTGTGGGAAACAAAAGGTCATGTTGCTCACGAAGTAGAACTAAACTCTCAAAATGAAAATCATCTTGCAGAATTTCTCACTCAGAAAGAAATTTTCCGTCGAACAACCTTAAGCGACAAAAATCTTTCGTCGGTTACGCAAGCGGGTTTTGTGAACAACCTCAATGACGGAATGGCTTGGGGGCTCTTTCCAATAGTTTTTGCTACTCACGGACTGGGTCTAAAAGAAATTGGCTGGCTCGCTGCAATCTATCCAGCGACATGGGGCCTTAGTCAGCTTTGGACGGGTCACTTGTCAGACTCCTTAGGGCGTAAAAATTTAATTGTTTGGGGCATGTGGATTCAATCCCTTGGGATTGTTGTCACAATGCTCTCAAGTGAATTTTCTGGATTTGCACTTGGCGGAGTGTTGTTAGGAATAGGCACTGCGATGGTTTATCCGACACTTCTTGCGGCCATTGGTGATGTGGCTCACCCAAGCTGGAGAGCGTCTTCTGTCGGTGTTTATAGATTCTGGCGGGATTCCGGTTACGCAATAGGAGCGATTATCTCTGGGGTTGTCGCAGATGTGTTTGGAATAAGTGCGGCGATTGGATTTGTCGCAATGATTACGTTTATGTCTGGCGCAGTTGTCTCAAGGCGCATGACTGAAACATTAAAGAAAAGGTGTGATTCATGAAGCCCTCAATATCGAGTCATAAACTCTTGGCTCTTATCAAAAACAACAACGTCACGATTCTTGATGTTCGTGGGAAAGATGAGTTTGATCGAGGGCATATTTTTGGTGCTCTCCATATTCCGGCTGATGAAGTTCTTCAGAGGCATCACGAGATTCTGGGAGAAAAGCAAATTGTCACATACTGCGGTAAAGGCGCGGGAAGATCCGAAAGTGTCGCCAAGATATTAAATGAGAACGGTAAAAGAGCTTTCTGGCTCGAAGGCGGCTATCAACGGTGGCCATTTGTTTCTCCAGAGGATGCGGATATTGGAGACCCGCTAATTTTTCATCAGCTCTTTGAAAAGGAGTCTTCATCCTATACATATTTGCTTGCTGATCCGGTGACTCGTGAAGCGGTTATAATCGACCCAGTTCTTGAAACCGTCGAACGAGATCTAAGGCTGATTCAAGAGCTTGATCTCAAGCTGCTTTATGTTCTTGAAACCCACATTCATGCCGATCACATCACCGGAAGTGCCGAAATTAAAAAACGTACAAGTGCGAAGTCAGCGGTTAGTAAAAAAGCCGGAGTTTGCTGTGCGGATTTGGAGCTTACGGAAAATCAGGAATTAAAATTTGGCAGATACACCCTTAAAGTTATGGAAACGCCAGGCCATACGAGCGAGAGTTTAAGTTTTTACTGTGAAGGTATGATTTTTACTTGGCGATAGCCTCATGATTCGAGGAACTGGAAGAACCGATTTTCAACAAGGATCTGCTAAAGATCTCTATGAAAGTATTCACAAGAAAGTATTCTCACTGCCGGGTGAAACAAAAGTTTATCCAGCTCACGACTACAAAGGAGTGCTTTTTTCAACCGTCGATCTCGAGAAGAAATTTAATCCAAGAGTCGGTGGAGGCAGAAAACTGGACGAGTTTGTCCAAATTATGAAAGATCTCAAGCTTGCAGAGCCGATGAAAATTCACGAGGCGGTTCCTGCGAACTTAGCCTGCGGGCAGATGCTGCCAAGTCATGAGTTCTGAACGCTTTGAATAATTCGGCAGTCTGTCGGATCTAGCTCTTCGCTCCACACTGACTGGAGCAGGAATTGCGCAAGGAAGTTGCCCGGCCATCTTCATCTGAAACAAAAATATATGCCGCGATGCAATTTAAATTACTCTAAGGTGCCACTCAAAAACCTTCCTGCCCTGTTTCTTCCTTAGCAAGGCAGATTCGATCTCAGATTTAAACGCATATGCCAAATCAAGTTTCTGTCCCTTGACATCCCTTCATATCACTTTCGAACTCCTACTAAACTTTGATTCACTCCGGACCGAACAATGACTTCTCCAATGTATTTTTCGCTTTTGATACGAGCTGTGTATGAGTCCTCTTTGTTCAGTCCCTGAAAGCCAACAAAACCGTTTAATCCAGTATTACTAGAGAAAATTTGCGATCCATTTGAATCGAAAAGTCCGATAGCAATTCCGCGACATGGCGCCGTTGAAAGTGAGCAGGTCACGATTAAAACATCATCGGGTACTTGCTTGCTCTTCAGAATCTGTTCAATTGACAGTGAATCTAATATGCTCGATTTGGAAGGGACGATTCGCACCGCGACTTTTTCTTCTTTTTTATGCTCTTTAATTCCATCGTCACCATGCCCTAGAGCTGATTCCACAAATGAAATCATGAGAATAATTGAGACCAGAGTTTTTGAGAGCAAAGGATTTAATATCATTTCAAAATTCCCTTTTTTTAACTCGGATAAGTTTCTGAATTCATACCCAGAAGTCGCAGCGAATTTGCGATCACGATCAGCGATGCTCCCATGTCAGCAGCCACCGCAAGCCACAGATTTGATAAACCGAAGACACCTAGGCCAATAAAGACAGCTTTGATTGCAAGCGCAAATCCGATGTTAAAACGAATTATTCCTAATGTTTTTCTGCCGTGCTGGATAGCTCTTGCAAGTTGTCCGAGATCGTCCGTCATTAAAGCAATATCGGCTGTTTCAATTGCGGCATCCGTACCAGCCGCACCCATGGCAATTCCGATGGAGGCTTGAGCAAGGGCTGGGGCATCATTGATTCCGTCGCCGACCATACCAACGTAAAGATATTGTTTTGTGAGAGATTGGATTTCAAAAACTTTGTCTTCAGGTAGTAGATCTCCACGACCCTTATCAATCCCGACAATTTTCGCAATCGAATCAACAGTTCTTTGGTTGTCGCCGCTCAAGATCAGAACTTCTTTAATTCCAACACGGTGTAGATTTTCGATAGCTTTTCCGACCCCTTCACGAGGTTTGTCGGCGAGGCCCAGAATTCCTAGAATTTCACCCTCACAACCTGAGTGAGGCTTATGTCCCACGATCATAACCGACTGAGCTTGATCTTCGAGGGTCTGAAGATACTTTTCAACTTCAGGACTGCATACATTTAGTTCATGAGCGAGCTTATGATTTCCAGCGAAATAGTGATGTGAGCCAATAGAGCCTTCAACACCTTTGCCTGGTATAACTTTATGATTTGATACTGGGGAGTCGGTCGCATGTTTGCTCTCACAGAATTCAACCACGGCCTTAGCTAAAGGGTGATTGGATTGTTTTTCTAGCGAAAGAGCGACTTGCATGAACTCTTTTGTTTTGGATGATCCCCAAGTTTTTTCAGAAACAACTTTAGGACGCCCTTCGGTGATAGTTCCAGTTTTATCGACCGCAATGGCGCGGAGTTTTCCTAGAGCTTCAAGATAGACGCCTCCTTTTACTAGAACACCATTCTTCGCGAGTGCCGTTAGTGCCGACACAACTGAAACTGGCGTGGCTATGACGAGAGCACAAGGGCAAGCGATAACCAGAAACACCAGCGACCTATAGAACCACAAATCCCACGATTGAGAAAATAGTAGTGGAGGAATCAAGAACACCAATAACGCAACAAGGGTGACGATAGGCGTATAAATTTTGGCAAACTTGTCCACAAATAGTTGGGAGGGAGCTTTCTTACTTTGAGCTTCTTCGATCAAACGTATCACGCCCGCGATCTTTGTGTCCTTAAAGCCGTGGCTGACAATCGCAGTTAGGCTACCACTTTCATTGACGGTTCCAGCTAACACAGTATCCCCAACGCCCTTGGACACAGGTTGCGATTCGCCCGTGAGGGGCGCTTGGTTAAGGTAAGAAGAGCCCTCAACGATCAAAGCATCTAGTGGAACTCTATCTCCTGCCCGAATGAGTATCTTCTGACCTACAGTAATCTCCTCAACTGGAGTCGAGCTAATATTCCCATTTTCCGCGACCAGGGTTGCGACCTGAGGGGTGATCGAAAGGACTTCTCTAATGGCTTTCCTTGCCCTGGCCACACTAAAGGCCTCTAGCATCTCTGCTAAAGAGAAAAGAAACACGACCGCCGCGGCTTCCGAATATTCACGAATGGCAAATGCTCCGACAGCTGCCATGGTCATAAGCACATTCATGTCGAGGCTTCGTTGCTTCAAGGCGCGGACAGCTTTTGGAAATATCAGGGCTCCACCAGTGAGTGTTGCCGCTAGGTAAATCGAAAAGAGCCACGCGTTTGATAACTCCAAGAACCATTGACAAATAAGCCCAATGACCAGGAGTGCGCCGGAGAGACTTACAAGTATGACTCTGTTTTTGTTTGCCGCAACAAACGAAAGCTGCCGAGAAGTTTCCTGAACCTTAACACCAGATTTATTGATCAAAGCAACTATCTCTTCTTTTTTAAAGGAAGGATCGTGCTCAACGGAAACTTGCGACGTCATTAGGTTTGCTGTGACCTTTGCAATCTTCGAATGCGTTAGAGATTTTTGAATTGCCGCGATTTCGTCAGCACAGTCCATCCCCAGCACGGCGAATGTTGAGACAGATGACCCCTCGATATGATTCAGAATCTTACTTTCAACTTTGGGCGAATCTGCATTGCAGCAACTGTCTTGGTGTTCCGTCTTTTCCATCAATCCCTCTTAAAAGTCAGGATCAACAAAGATCCTGACTGCGTAGTTGTTTATCGATGTCGTTTGCGAACTCTTATCGAATGATCTTTTCCACGATGTAGCCTTCTTGAATTGTGGCGTCAGTCATTGCCTTAACTTTAATAAAGTGCGGGTCAGAGTTTTCGATCACTTCTGCCATTCCTCTGGAAACCTTCGTGCATGTCGTAGTTTCGGTGCTTTCACTATGGCGAGTCGGGTTCTTTTTCTTTGAAGTGCAAACACTTTGAAACATGGAGAGCTGCTCACCTTGTTTAACTTCAGAAGAGTTCATGCAGACATGCGCTACTGTTGGAGAATCGAGAGCCACGATACTGCCACGAGCGTGCTCATGCCGCTGAAGGCTTGCACAACCGGAAAAAATAAAAACGAAAATAGGAATACTGAGGATTAAGTTTTTCATAGATTACTTCGTCTCTTTCTTGGTCTCATTATTTGTTTCTTCTGAATGGTCATGGTCGTCGTGCTTCTCATCGCACTTGCAGTCCTTCTCTGACTTTTTGCACTTTTCGCATTTATGCGCTTTATCAGATTGGAGTTGCTTGTCTTTTTTTGAGTGCTTATGGTCCTCGCCCGCTTGGGCATTGATACCGAAAGCAAACGACAACATCATTGCGGTCAAAACTGCCTTTTTCATAAAACCTTCCTTTTCTTGAGGCGGCGAAAGCCACCTCGGTTAATTTAGTGAGCTACGCGACCTTTCATTCTTGATTCAAATCGCGAAAATAAAATGGGAAGCACAATCAATGTTAGAAGCGTCGAAGAAATGATTCCCCCGATAACAACTGAAGCGAGTGGCTTTTGCACCTCTGCTCCGATGCCCGTCGAGACCATCATTGGGATGAATCCAAAGACCGCAACGAGTGCCGTCATTAGCACTGGGCGAAGTCTGACGAGTGTTCCGGAAAGAACAAGTTCCTTTCCAGTTTTTCCTTCGGCTTGTAGCTGATTAAAGAAGTTAACGAGCACGACACCGTTTAAGACGGCGATCCCTGAGAGGGCAATAAACCCGATGCCTGCGGAAATACTAAACGGAAGACCGTTCAAAATCAGACCGATAACTCCGCCTACTAGGGCCATGGGGATACAAGCGAATATAAGAAAGGTCTGAGCTACGCTTCCGAAGGCCGCGTAAATCATCATGAGAACAAGTGCCAACGCAATCGGCGCTAAAATCAAAAGCCTGGATCTAGCTTGCTCAAGATTCTTAAAGTTTCCGCCCCATTCGAGATAGTAACCATCTGGAAGCTTGAGCTGTGTTTCAACGGCCTTCTGCGCTTCCAAAACAAACGATTCGGTATCTCGTCCTCGCAAGTTGATGAGGACAGCAGTTCTTCGATTCGAGTTTTCCCTGTTCACCGAGCCATAAGTTTCTTTGAAGGAAATGTCGGCGAGCTTTCCAAGCGGCACAAGAACATTTGGTCCGACTCCGACTGGAAGATCTTTGATCGTGCTGAGATCAGATCTCAAATCATTGCCAAGTCTTACTACAATTGGAAACTTTCGTTCACCTTCATAAAGAAAACCAGCTTCCTGACCTCCGAGCGCAATCGAAACGGTGTCGAGAACATCTTTTACAGAGCCATTGTAAGCTGAAAGACTGGCCTCGTTTGGCTCAATTCTCAAAACGGGCGAAGTGCCTGCCAGATCCACTTCGACATCACCGGCTCCTTGAATTTTAGCCACGATTTCTTGGGTCTTCTTTGCGAACTCCACAAGCTTATCTAAATCTGGGCCAAAAACTTTGACGGCAACATCAGCTCTGGTGCCTTCAAGCAATTCATTGAAACGCATTTGAATCGGCTGAGATGCTAAGTAAGTTTGACCGGGAATTTCCTTTTCAAGTTTTTCAACCATGAGTGAAACGAGACTTTGGAAAGTTCGTTTTTTGCCGTCAACTTCGGGCCAATCGTCGCGGGATTTAAGCATAATGTAAGTATCAGATACGTTGACGCCCATTGGATCAGTTGCGACTTCGCTTGTTCCTATTCTTGAAAAAACATGGCTGACCTCAGGAAAGGTCTCGACGACCTTATCTGCTTTCCTCTGAAATTCGACTGACTGACTTAAGCTTGCATTCACGGGTCTGATCATATGAAAAGCGAATGAGCCTTCACTGAGTTGGGGCAAAAACTCCGCCCCTCTGGTCATAAACAGTGCAACTCCCAAAACAACAGAAAGAAGTCCTACACCCATCGTTAGGTTTTTGCGTTTATAGGCGAATTCAAAAAATGGAACGTAGGCTTTTCGAATCCATTCCATCAGCTTTGGTTCCTTGTCCTCTGTCTTACCTGACAGGAAGATACTTGCGAGTGCTGGCGCGGTGGTGAAAGAAAGAATAAAGGCCATCATGACGGCAATAGCGAAAGTTGCAGCCATGGGGATAAACATTTTTCCCTCAACGCCTGTTAGAGCAAAAACCGGCAAGAACACCATCACGATAATGAATTGACCGAAACCAGCGGCTTGCCTAATTTCAACCGTGGATTCGTAGACAGCTTTTTTGACTTCCTCTTTACTTAAATTTCGCCCTAAAGACTTAGCTCGGTCATGAAGGAACCTGACACAGTTATCAAGCACGATGACTGTTCCATCGACGATAATTCCAAAATCTAATGCTCCAAGGCTCATAAGATTTCCTGAAATCCCAAGCGGCTTCATGACGAGAAAAGTAGCGAGCAAAGAAAGTGGAATTGTGATGGCAGTAATCAGAGCCGCCCTGATATTTCCCAGCAAGATGAGTAAAATAATCGTAACAAGAATCGCCCCCATCAAAAGATTGTGCTCAACTGTTCCGAGCGTGGCGTTAACCAAGTCTGACCTGTTGTAGACGGTGGTTACTTCAACATCTTTTGGAAGAGTCTTTCTAATTTCTTCGATTTTAGTGTGAACCCGAGTTGAAACTGTTCGACTGTTTTCCCCAAGGAGCATCATCACAGTTCCTAAAACGACCTCTTCACCATCATAGGTGGCAGATCCCGTTCGAAGCTCCTTACCCAAAGTCACACGAGCGATGTCGCCGATGGTGACAACCTTAAAGGACTCTAAGCTCTTAACCGGAACTCTCTCAATTGCTTTGGGATCTTTGATCAGTCCCACACCTTGAATTAGAAACTGTTCAGCCGTTTGCTCAACGTAGCCGCCGCCCACGTTTTTATTAATTTTTTCTAGTGCTTCACCGATGTCTTCAAAGTGAATTCCAAAAGACGCCATCTTCTTTGGATCAGGCTGAACATGGTACTGCTTTTCAAAACCTCCAGAAGTATTGATCTCAGCGACGCCCTCGACCGTTAAAAGTCTCGGTTTTACAAACCAATCTTGGAGTGCCTTTAGCTCCATGAGCTGTTTCACCCGCTCGTCGCCTTGTTTTTTTTCTTTGAAATCTAAAACGAACTGGTAAATCTCACCAAGACCTGTGGAGATCGGACCCAGCTCTGGCTTCGCCGAAGTAGGCAAGTCGCCTGAAACACCTTGAAGGCGCTCAGTAACAAGTTGCCTAGCTCGGAAAATATCAACAGAGTCTTTGAAAATCACTGTGACTTGGGAGAGGCCAAATCGAGTGATTGATCTGACTTGTTCAACACCAGCCACTCCTCGCATAGAGGACTCAACTGGGAAGGTCACCGTTCTTTCAATCTCTTCAGGAGCAAGACCTTCAATGATTGTATTGATCTGAACCTGATTGTTTGTGATGTCGGGGACGGCATCAATCGGTAAGTGTTGAAAGCTGTAGACTCCTGCTACAACAAGCAAAACGGTTAAAAAGAGAACAACGCCGCGATTGTAAATTGAGAAATGAATTATTTTGTTCAACATAAATTAAGCTCCAATTAGTGTGAGTGGCCTTCAGGAGCGCCACCAAATGCGGCAATCTCTGCGATTCTTAAGAATCCAAGACCCGTGATGGCGATTTCGTCGCCGCTTTTGAGGTCTTTCGAGCGGATGGAGATTTTGTTTCCGGAGCGATCGATCTGGTCAAAATCGATTCGTTTATAGAAACCCGCGCGGTAGCGGTAGAGATTAACTTCAAGGCCCGCTGTGACCACGGCATCTTTTGGAATTTCAAAGGAACTTGCGGCTGTAATTTTGAATTTTTGAATCTCAAAATTCTTCTCGGCTTCTGGCGAGAGTTTGATTCCCTCATCCTCGCTCGCAGCTAAAATTCCTTTATTTGGGCCGACCTGAGGGTTCTCCTCTTCGCCATGAGCGTGCTCATCACCGTGGCCATGATCTTTTGGCTCTTCGTCAGAGTGCTTGTGTTCAGCCTCATGATCTTCACCCTTTTTTTCTTCATGAGCCCCGTGTTCCTCATGCTTGGGTGATTCAGCTTTAGGCTTCTTTTCAGATGCGTGATCGTGTTCGTCACTCGCCTGGACGTTGCCAACGATTACAAATATGGTTAGTAGGCCAATTGCAAAATAATAGTTTTTCATAAAATCACCTCATTAAATTTGTTATCTATGATGAGAATTCGTCCCAATGCTTCGAGAGCTTCAAGCTCTGAGGCATTTCTTCTCTCGCCGAGGTCAAAAAGTTGTCTGTGAGCTTCGATCACGAGAGAGCTTGGAACGAGACCTTTGAAGAATTGTTTTTCAAGTTGTTCGTGTTTTTCGTTTACAATGTTAAGGCTAAGGGAAGTTTTAAGACTTTGAATCGTCTGATTGTAACGGTTCACAAGTTCTGCGCGTGTTGCAGCCGATTTTCTTTTCGCTAGGTCTGCTCCCATCTCAGCTTCTAAAAGTCTCTGAGAACTGTAAGCCCGGCCTGCGCCGTTTTGACTAAACACTGGCAACGGCATTGATAAACCAAAACCCACAAATGTCGTTGTTTCACCGTTTTCTTTAACTGTTTTCATCGAAGGGCCAATTTTAAGATCCGGCCACGATTCTCCTTCCGATTTTTGCTTCTGACTTCTTGCAAGCTTGAGATCAGCCAGAGCCGCGCGCACTTGCGGAGATTCTTCGCTTGATGAAGCATTTTCGACCGAGGGCCATGTCTGTTTCGCGGGAGGGAGGTTCTTTGACAAAAGGGTTCTTGAAAGTCCGGTAATGGCCGTGAGTGCTTGAAAGAGCTTTTCTTCATCAGCCTTTAATTTTGTAAGCCTGAGCTGATGATCAGCGAGTGACATCTTAAAGACGGACAAAGACACATCTTGTTCAGGCGACAATGCTGGACGTTTTTGAAACTGCCTTACAATTTTAGAAAACGTCTCAACCGATTCCTCTTCTATGTGAATTTCACTTTTGAGATGAGAAAGTCGATAGAGGCTTAGCATGAGTTCTAGTCTTGCCTGGTAAACTCCCAGGTCTCGGCCAGCCATTGCTCTTTCAGTTTCACTTTGAGCTTCGTTTATTAGTGCGTCCCTCTTGCCCCCAAGCCTCAAGGTAAATAGAAGAGATGCATTAGTCTCAGACCTTTCAGAGCCCTTTGAAACGGTATCAGCATCAAGCTCAGGGTTTAGCCACTGACTAGCGACACCTTCTAGTTTTTGGGCTGACTTCAGCTGCTGTTCGGAAATTTGTATTTCCGTAGACTGCTTTTCTGCGCAACGAACTAACTCCGAGTAGTTAGTAGCTTTGCAGTCGCTTTCTGAATTAGCCGCCAGGCCCAACAGCGGTATCGAGAGTGAGACTAGAGTTACAAAAAATAGATGGATCTTTCTCATCATGGAGTTCTCCCTAAAGTCGTCCTCAAATTATTGAGGAACGCCCGAGAAGTGCCGTAGAAAAGTTCACGGCAAATCAGTTGCACAAGGTTAATTGTTTTGAGTTAAAATTAGAGTCGTAGCCGTATTTTAGGCGATTGGCGGGCGGAAAGGACTTGTCTGAAAATCAAAAATGATAACGGCCATAGTTGTGAAAGTCAGAACCTGTGGCGGATTAAAAGTTGAAAAAGAAGCGAAGAACCTAAGGTAAAAGCACAATGTCCTAGATGACAGTTGCGGCAAGTAGAATTGCTGTGGTGACAATCCGAATCCTTCTTAGTGTCTTCATTTAAATCTTCATGTTGGAAGTTCGGATGCTGTTGTGGTGAGGCAGAGAGTGTACTGAAGGTCTCTTTAGAGGGAAGACCCTCCGCGCAAGAGTTGCGGGCTTGGCTCATAACGCCTATAAAAGTGATAAATGAAAAAATCCAAGCAATCGTCAGCTTCAATTGTACCTCTGGAAGCTAACAATAGTTGATTTTTTATAGTTGTCAATGGTATCCCCTGGGGAGGATAGGTTATTTCGCATGGCAAAAAAATCCCAGATCGACACAAGCATGTTCCTCACCGCGAAACTCTCGTTCGAATCAAGAGAGCTAGTGGACATCTTCGAAAAGTCGAAACAATGGTTTCAGATGGTGAAGAGTGCATAGAGCTACTTCAGCAATTGAGTGCTGTGATTTCAGCTCTGGAATCTTGTCGCGTTACTTTGCTTCAGGATCACTTCAGCTCGTGCATTGCGCCAGCGATTTCGCCAGATTCAAAGCATCTGATTGCGGAGCTTGAAACTGTAATCAAGAGGGCACTCCGATAGACTTTGCTGCGGGCTGGCTCATTTTTTTGATTTCGACTGCCTTCGATACCAACTTCCATAAACTACTAGCGCCAGCACCACAAATCCGACCGATGACAAAACCAAATACTTAAAATCTTCAGTTGATGGAAGGGCAACTCCAGCTCCATAAAGACCTATCGTCGCTAGAGCGGTTAGCGCGTTGGCAAAGCCGTTCACTTCACCGCGAACTTGCGGCCCAATTCCAGTTTGCCTAATCTGCATTTCCCCGAGACTGAATCCATAAAGTCCTACACGTGAAAATAAAATCAAAACAAGAAATCCAATTTGGCCGAAACTGTCAGCCCTTAAGAATAGCAAATACCCAATAACTAGCATTACCGCCTGAAAAGATAGAAATAGAAAACTCGCTCGATTAACAGAAACTCTCCTAAGAATCAGAGGAAATAGTACAGTTGCTAAAAGTCCGAATAAAGCGCCTAAGCCTCGAAAGATACCAATCGTTAACTCGGGAAGATTCCAACCGTCTTTCAGATAGGCAGTCAGCAAAACGCCATGCGGACTTAAGACCGAGAGCCAAAGAAATGAATAGGCTAAAACAACCAGTGCGATAGGATCTCGAAAAAAAGAACTCCATCCGTCTCGGATCTGCGCAAAAATGGATTGCTTCGTAGTGCTATCAATTTTTAGAGGCTTGTCCTTAAGATCTGGTCTCTCGTTGAAAATAGATTTTAGAATCCCGTACTCAGGAAAAAATGAAAGCACGTTCCAAATAGCTATCAGAGAAAACCCGAGAAGTGGCCAATGTGTCGAGGTCATTAGCAAAAGTGCGCCTGCCAAAACTGGGGAGCCCACTTCTGTGAATAGATCCACTTGCCTGAGCCTGCTGTTGAATGCTGCGAGTTTATCATAATCAAAACTGGATGGAACTAAATCGTTCGCAATCGAAATATCCATGAATGTCGAGCCCAGTTGACTCACAATACCACTTGCAACAAGAACGATAAAAATCGAGATGAATTCGTGCGATTCAAAGTCATGGGGGCTCGTCCGTGCGAGAACGATGACGCTGGCAAAGCCAACTAGAACTCCGATAAGTTGCAGAAGGATACCAAGCTTTGAGGCTTTCAGGCGATCGATGTGGTCTATCAAGCTAGATAGTCGAGGCAAAAACAGGACTGTCGCGATTCTGATGAGTAGATAGTAAAGAGCTGCGAATCTTAAATTTCCCGGAAGTAGCTGAAGTAAAACAATGGGAACGGCAAAGTCCCAGGCTTGATCTCCAGACCTTGTTAACAATCGTCCTAGAAGCATTCGAGAACTTAAAGATGCTAAATTCAATTGATATTCTTCTTAGAATTTGCTTCACGAATTGGATCGCTGCTAACAAGCTCATATATTTTAAGCTTGGTGAGATAATAGTCTTTTCGGTATTCAAGGTTCCTGATTTTTGCCTCGAGCAGTCTTTCAGATGCGCCAACCATATCAGGCGAATTCTTAACGCCTCGTCTGTATTCTCCCAGCGTGATTTTGTAATACTCCTCGGACTTTGACAGGTTTTTTTCCTCCAAGTTGATTCTCTCTGAAATTGTCATGAGCTGTGATAACAGATTTTCCGCATCTGCCTGACCAGAAAGGGTTTTTCGGGTCGCGCTCGCTTCTTTGGCTGCAATGGTTGATCTTGCTGCTCTGGTTTCATTGAGTGTTTCCAGACCAGAAAACAACGGCACCGAAATTTTCAACATTAGAGAATAGTTATTATTTTCGGCGAAAACTCTTTCCTCGTTGGCGATCTTTCCGTACTTCGCCTCCAAATCAACAGACGGCAAGAACCCAGATTTCGCAATGGCCGCATCTCTTTGGCTCAACTGTGCTTCAGCATTTGCTTGAACAATTTCGATATTGCTTTCCCTTAGGCGTCTCAAAATATCGTTTTTAGAAATTGAAGGCGTCTCCTTAGCTAAATGTCCTTTTACCAAAATCGATGAGGAAAGATCTTTCCGGCCAAGGAGCACTGAGAGTTCGCGAGATTTTTCAGTGGTTAATTGGGAAATCATTTTAAGATCTGAAGTTAGTGTGGCCTCTCGTAATTCAAATTCAATAACGTCCGCGCTTGATGTGAAGCCGGAGCTCTTTTTGAGTTTTGCGAGCTTCATCTGTTCTTGATTTAATTGAAGGGCTTTTTCTTTAAGTGCCGAGCTTTCTAACAAGAATGAAAGCTCATGAAAATTTCGGCTAACGTCGCGAATGACCTTCGACTTTGAAGCCTCAAACTTTTTCTGATCTAGATCTCTTTGAATTCGAGCCTTCTCAAAATTATCCTGATCAAGACCTCCACGATAGAGATTCCAATCTGCCTTCCCATAAAGAGTTGTTCCTGAATTCTTATCATCATCAAACTTAGTTGTTTGTGGACCGCCTTCAACCGAAAGGCGAGGCAGAAACTTACCGTATTTGGCGTCGGCTTGTGCTTGGGAAGATTTATAAGTGCTTTCGGCTTCCTTTATTTCAAAATTCTGAGTCTCGGCTTCCTTAATTAGCTGATCGAGAGTGAACGCGCCCTCGTTTGGATGGTCAGCCAATGACTGCAAAGGTATCTGGAGCAGGAGCGCTCCAACTATGAACTTTGAAATATAAGAAGTTCGACTTTCCATAAGCACTCCTGTCGTCTTACTGTTGTGGTTCCACGCTGAATTTAATTTTTTCAGTTTTTCCACCGTGAGTGACTGATGCTTCGAGATCGTAGCGATAAGCACCTTTTGCATCGACCTTGGCGGCAAAGTGGTCATCTTGAGCTGTAAACTTTAAAACTTGCGATTTATTCTTTCGAGGGATCGTCATCGTACCCTCCATCTGGACTCCCGCTAATGGGATCGGCTCTTTATCGTGATTCATGGGATAAAGCTTAACGCCGTCTTTATCTGAAACCAGTTCGAGATAGATATTAGCGTTACCCTTTATTGTTCCCCCTGGACGAGTGGACTGAAGCCCTGGGGTTTTGTCGTGACCCTCGTGTGCGTTTGCAATTCCAAACGAGAAGATAAGGACTGTTAAAAAAAGAATTCGTTTCATGTGATTCTCTCCTAGTGGTGAGTTGGTTTTAGTTCTATTTCCTTAGAGATTAAGTTGCTCTCTGCTGATTTTCTTCCGAATCGAAAAAATACAGTTGGAGTCACGAACATGTCTAAAAGTGTCGAGCTTAAGAGTCCGCCTACGATAACGACTGCTACTGGGTGAAGAATTTCTTTACCAGGTGCACCTTTAGCCAAGACAAGAGGCAAAAGACCTAGAATGGCCGTAAGCGCTGTCATGAGAACAGGTACCAGCCGTTCTAAGGAGCCTCGAATTACCATTTCCTTAGTGAACTCTTCCCCCTCATACTTCATGAGGTGTAGGTAATGGGAAATCATCATAATCCCATTTCGACTTGCGATACCACATAAAGTGATGAATGCGACCATTGTGGCGATGGAGAAGACCCGATCAGACAAGTAAATCGCAACAAGGCTTCCGATGAGAGCCATTGGAATATTAAGCATGATCTGTACAGCAATGAACGACGATTTGAAGTGAGCATAGAGAACAATAAAAATTCCGATTAAAGACAAAATTCCTAAAAGCAAAATAAGACGACTTGCTGACTTTTGACTTTCGAATTGCCCGCCATACTGAATGAAATATCCTTCGGGGACTGGGACCTGTTTTTGAATTCGGTCCTGAACTTCGCTGACAAGACTATCTAAGTCTCGGCCCGAAGAATTTGCGGACACAACGATGCGTCTTTGCGCATTTTCGCGATTGATTTGGTTAGGACCTTGAGATTCAAAAACATCGGCTACCTTTTCAAGAGTAACTTTTCTTCCGTCCGGCATAATTTTGAGAATAGTTTGTTTGATAAGATCAAGATTCGCCCGAGACTTGTCATCGAAACGCATATAAACGTTAAAAGTTTTTTGCTGATCGAGGACTTGGGCAATGACCTCACCATTGAGTGCCTTTTCTAAAGTTTCCGAAAGTTCACCAGCAACAAGACCAAATTGTCCGGCCTCATCTCGTAGGAGCTGAATTTTAACTTGAGGAATAAGAACTTGTTGCTCGATCTGAAGATCGACAAGGCCCTTTGTGCCATCAAGAGCTTTATATATTTCTGAAGCTTTGCTTCGGAGTGTATTAAGGTCAGGTCCAAAAACTTTGATCGCGATTTGGGCGCGTACACCTGATAACAGGTGATCGAGTCTGTGAGAAATGGGTTGTCCGATATTTGAGAACACACCAGAAATGGACTCAAGCTTCTCGCGCATCTCGCTTAAGACAATATCTCTGCTTCTGCCACCCTCTTTGAAGTCCACATCAATTTCTGAATAGTGAACTCCTTCGGCGTGTTCGTCGAGTTCCGCTCTGCCTGTTCGTCTTGCGACTGATTTAACTTCTGGAATTTTTAAAAGGATTTCCTCGGCTTGAGTTCCCAGCTTATTTGATTCATCCAGCGAAATTCCAGGTTGAGCCATGATATTTACAGTCGCAGTTCCTTCATTGAACTTAGGTAAAAAATCTCTGCCCATAAATGGAATAAGGAGAAGAGAGAGCACAAAAAGCGTCCCAGCAATTCCAAAAACTATTTTTGGATGATCGAGTGATTTAACCAAAAGTTTTCGATCCCAGTTTTTTAGGACCTTCACAAGTTTTCCGTCTTGGTGGTCGGCCAGCTTGTCTTTTGCTAGCAGAAATGAGCAAAGAACAGGCGTAATAGTGAGAGAAACTAAAAGTGAGGCGATAAGGGAAACAATGTAGGCAACACCGAGAGGAATAAATAAGCGACCTTCGATTCCACTCATATAAAACAGAGGGAGAAAAACCAAAACTACTATGATCGTCGCAAATACGATTGAGTTTCTCACTTCCGAAGAAGCGTTATAAACAACCTGAAGCGTGCTAAGTGGATTTTGTAAGGTTTTATTTTCTTTCAGGCGCCTGAAGACGTTTTCTACGTCGACGATGGCATCATCCACTAGTTCGCCAATAGCAACGGCAAGGCCACCGAGGGTCATCGTGTTGACTGAAAGTTCAAAGAAATGAAACACGATTACGGTTACAAGAAGTGAGAGTGGAATTGCTGTTAAAGTGATGGCAGTGGTTCTGAAATTCAGTAGGAACATAAATAAGACGATGAAAACAAGAACTGTTCCGTCCCGCAGCGCCTCTTTTACGTTATCAACGGCAGCTTCGATGAAATGAGCTTGCTTAAATAGATCACCATGAAAGACAGCACCTTTCGGCAATGATTTTTCAAGTTCCTTAAGTGCGGCATCGATTTTTTCGGTGAGTTCGACCGTGTTACTGCCAGGTTGTTTCTGAATACTTAGAATGACAGATGGCTTTCCATTCACGCTGCCATCACCGCGTTTAATTTGAGGCCCAAGTTTAACTTCGGCTATGTCTCTTACGAAAACTGGGCGGCCAAGATGAAGACCTACGACAGAATTTAAGATATCCTCTTCGGATTTAATCGTTCCAATATTGCGAATTAAAAATTCCTTTTTTTCGAGATCAATATAACCACCCGTCGTATTCAGACTGATTTTCGAAAGTGCTTTTTCAATTTCTTCGAGCGGAAGCTGGTTTTTTTGAATTTTCTCGGCTGAGAGCAATATTTGGTACTGCTTAACGCCTCCACCTATGGCGATGACCTGAGCAACTCCAGGGACGGAAAGCAATCGTGGGCGAATTGTCCAATCGGCAAAAGTTCTTAGGTCAAGCGCGCTGACCTCTCCGCTTGGCGAGGATAAGCCAATCAATTGAATTTCACCCATAATAGAAGCAATCGGCCCCATGACTGGGGTCACGCCTTGAGGTAGCTTTTCTTTTGCGAGCTGAAGTTTTTCAGCGACAAGCTGGCGATTTCTATAGATTTCGGTGTTCCAACCGAATTCGACATAAATAACAGACAAACCAATACCTGTTGTGGATCTAACTCTCTCAACGCCGGGCAACCCATTTAGGACTGTTTCTAAAGGCAGGGTGACGAGCGTTTCAACTTCCTCGGGAGCCATGCCAACAGCTTCCGTCATGATGGTCACTGTTGGACGATTGAGATCTGGAAAAACATCAATTGGCATTTGGCTTACGGTGAAAAGACCGTAAGCCGTGATGATAACCCCAAGTGTCAGTACCAGCAGTCTATGTGTAAGTGAAAATCGAATGACATGGTCAAGCATGGAAGCTCTCCTTCAGAATTACTATTGATGGCCACCGTGACCGTCATCAATAACTTGCAACTTCAAAGGAAGCTCGTAAGAGACCATATTTCCTTTTTGATTCTCACGTTGAGCCTCTACTGAGAGTTCGCCTCTTTTAGTGAGATTGACTTCCATGGGAAATTCGCAAAGGTAGTAATTTTCCTGAACTTCGCATTTAGCTTGAGATGTTTTTTTTGATCTCAAGCTCACTCTAAGGCTTGAATTTAAAACGGATGGATTTTCCCAATTGATATCCAGAAGATAAACTTTCAATTTATTTGCCCCCAGAGGAAGAACTTCCGTGTGAAAAGCACCTGGCATTCGGATGAATCCGCCATTTGGTCCTAGCTTATCTTCTCCGTGCGCATAGACTACGCCCTCACCTAAAATCAATGTCATCAGCAATGTAAAAATTAGTGTTCTCATATTAGTCAGATTCCTTTCGAGTAATAAGGGGCATACACCCCTTATTACGATGATACTTTCGATTTTGTGACAACTGCCCTCAAAAAACTTTTACCGACAAGGGTATCGTTTTGAGAATTCCGTCATCTATAAATTGAATCCAAAGCCTGTATTCGCCAGCCGTCGGAAAAGTAGCATGAAGCATTCCTTCGCTGGGCCCAGTGGCGACCGGATGAACATGAATCAAAGCATCACCGTCCGCAGGAGTTGCTATAATATGCGCGAAGGCTCCGAGATATGGTTCTAATTTGGGAGTTGTTCCATCAGTGCGAGTCATCTTTAAATCAAGCATCACCATCTTGCCCGCAACAAGTTTGGTATTGCTTAGTTCTATCGCCGATGTGCCCGAGCTTCCGACTCGCTGATTTCCTAGAGCAGGTGGAGTGGGCCAAGCTGATGTGCCTCCAGTGATATCAAGTTTATTTGACGAGGAAAATTCCTCACCGTCAGATGCAAGTTCGCCTTGAGCCCAAATCCAATAATTGCCATCAGCTGAAAACTGCGTATCGGCGATCCACATAGTTCCATCGAACACGGGGTGAACGTGCTGAAATTCCCGAAGTGAGGGATCGTATATTATAAGGTGGAGTTTTTTCTCATGCCCGATATTCAAGTCTTGATCGCCTATTAGTTTTTTAGTTTCTGTATCAATAAGTTGGAATTTATATTTCGCACTGCCTGCCGACATAGAAATTACGTCCGGCTCAAGTGCGATCCGGCTTTCCTCGCCGCCATGTCCCCACGATACCTGACCCCAGAGCGCTATGGCGCCCATTGCCATCAATATTTTTTTCATTCCTGTATTCCCCTTCCATAAAAATAGCTTTGACAACAAGCTATACCCCCCGTAGGGTATATGTCAATCCAGCCATAAGAAGCGGAAGAAGGATGACTAGCTATGTTGGAAAAAGAGAAAGCTCTTGGAAGAAACAAGAAGCCTGTACTGAAAATCAAGGTGAATAATGGAAATCATGATCATCCAGATTATTCTGCCCACATCAAAAGACTTAACAGGGTGAAGGGCCAGATTGAGGGTATCGAGCGAATGATTTTAGATCGCAGGTATTGCACTGACATTATCGCTCAACTGAAAGCAGCATCAGCAGCTCTCAGGGCGGTTGAGTCTGAAGTTTTCAAGTCGCACCTGAGAGGCTGCGTAAAATCAGCTTTCATCGGGAAAGACGCTTTTAAGGCCGAAGAAAAGATCCAGGAGATCATTAAACTCATTTATTAAAAAAGGAAGCACTCGCATGAAGCTCAATTTATTATCGGTAGTTCTACTTTTTTCTATTTCCTTTTCAGCATTGGCTGGAGAGCCGACTCCGTCTGAAAAAAAGTTCTACCGGGACTTAGTGTTAAAAATTCGCACTCAAGTTGAGTTTAAAGTACCGATGCCGGCTAATGGCGATATGCACTTCAATTATAAAATGGAATTTGATCAACCAAAATGGAAGGAGCCAATTATTAGCGACTTTCTAATTACCGACGGCACCTTGAAGCCCACGGGAAAGTTCTTTCGAAACTTTTGGGAAAAAATATTTTTAAAAGAGGGTTCCTACATGACTGTCGCAGGAGAACAAATTCCCCTGACTTGCATACATGTTGCCGGTCAAGACAATCGTTTCTCTGGAAACTCAGATCCTATGTTTCCAGAATTCATTCTGAAAATTATTTTTGTAGCAAATGATTGGACTTGCCAGGGTCCGATAAACCCCGGTTGGCCGCAAAACGGCGGCAAGGAGCAGGCTTGGGAAACTTACATTCATTATGAAGTGAAAGATCCCACTATTATGCTCCCTGTTGAAGCTGGCCTTCGTTATCGATGGAATGAATTTGGCGCTGTACTGGTGCAATGAGGAGTAAGTTATGAAAAAAATGATTTTGGTTATTTCGGTTTTTGTATCAATGATGTCTGCCGCTTCTAAGGCTGAAGTAGTTTGGTACCCACGCCCAGTCGAAGCCTACAAGTTTGGCGAGATGTATCCCGAAGCGCAGCGACTCCTATTTGCTTTCGATTATGGACATGCGCTGGTCTATGAAAGGCTTATAAATAATAGAGGCAAAATTGTTGATCGGAAAGCCTTTGAAAAAGAGCTTCTTAAAGACATCATGGATATCCTAAAAAATCCTCCCAACGTAAAAGTTGATGAAGCTGATATTGCGCCGTCTTATGTTTACAAATTTCCGAAAATCGTAAGTCTCTTTGACTGGTCCCATATGCTCCATCAATTTGTGCTTGATGTGCTGGCCACTTCGCGTGACCGCGGTTCAGTAATGACTCACAGAGTGAATGAATTATACGATCAATACAATGCAATGCCAAGACTTGCCATAACTGATGTTTGTAAAACGATGATGTTTATGGATGGTCATTACTTCTCTAAAGCGTTTCGCAGGGAATTTCCCAGCTTTAATCTGCTAATCTGGAGTTATCATTGGTTTCAAATTCGCCTTTATGAAGACCTGCTCAAACCGACGAAAGCAGCGCGCGACGTTGCCGTTGCGGCAACACTCAAAGAATTCAGAGTTCTAATTTCAGATCTGCCCGATTCGGCACCATTTGATATGATGCCCGAAACGGCAGCGGAAGCTCCCACTTTCGCTAGTCGTTTTCCGAAAATTCCTGCGGCTTTCGATAACAACCACATGCTTCATGACATCGTTTCAGATCTCCTGGTGTCAGATAAAGTTCCTGAAGAAAAAATGCGTGCAGAAGGAATGAGTATGGCCGCAATGGCGTTAGATCCAAATGCTTTCAAAGCAAATACCTGTATTGGCACCTTGGTTAAATAAAAGAAAAACAATCTAAACGGAGAAATAAAAAATGAATACAACAATCTTTTCAGCAGTCTTATCAGCTACGCTTCTATTACTAAACACAAACGTGTCTTGGGCAGCTCCTGCGTCCAGTGCAAAAGTGGCAGAACTTACAGCCCATCGAATTGACCGACTTGTTTCCCTTGGTAAAATCGACGGCAATTTCTTGACGAAACTCGAAAAAGTTGAAATCAAAATCTCCAATCAAGGTCCAGTAGCTTTCACTGCGAGGGCGTCACAATCCCAGCCCGAAAACGGCAGTCAGCCGATGCAGCTTCATTTATCGTTCGACAAAGAGGGAAAGGTTCTCGCATACCAAGTGGCTGTTGGTGGAAGTGCCGGTCCAGATCCTCAGTGGTCTGACAAGGACGCTGCAACTTTGACCGAGAACACACTTCACTATGTCTTGGACAATGCTGCCGATCCTAAAGTTAAGATGTTTTTTGATGGCCTAACGACTTTCACGCTAACGAAGGGCCAACTTAACGGCAGCACGGTAGCTCGAGGTCAAGTCCACTCTTCCCTCACTGCGGAAAAGCTCAATATCTATGTAAAACTCGATGGTACATTTATTTCTGCGGAAATCATTCCCTAAGGATAGGGGAATATTTCTTATGAAGTGGAAGGCTATACTTGGAGTATTAATTTCGACAAATTTGGTTGGGTGTAACTACACCAAAATCAAAGATCCGTCTTTTATGGGCGATAATTCCCAATTTAGCCTTCCTGCGGAGCAGCGTTCGAATCTGTCTTATGCGTATGTTAATCGAAATGTCTTAACTCCTAAATGCATATCCTGCCATGGGACTTCAGGTCGGGTTTCTCTCGAAAGTTATCAATCCGTGTTTGGTCAAATTTCTGGTGTAAAGAAAAGCGTTTTTGAAACCCTTACGATGCCAAAGAATCGAAAACTCACAGAAGTAGAAATGTCAATTCTGTGGACCTGGATTGAAATGGGGGCTCCAGAACAAGCTCCAGGCGGAGAAAACCCTGGCGAAGACCCCATCCCTCTGGAGGCAACTTTCGAATCTATCGACAAACATATTCTGCAAATCAAATGCTTAGACTGTCATTCTGCAACCGGCAGTGTAAAGCGAATCCTGCTTGGCAAAGAGGACCTGCTCAATTCCCCTCTTGAGCTTGTTATTCCGGGTAACGCTGATGAATCCGGATTAATTATTTCACTTGAGAGATCAGATGACAAACTAATGCCGCCTTCAAAGGAAGGATACTCTCCGGTGAAGCCAGAAGAGATTAAAATTATACGCGAGTGGATTAACAACGGAGCAAATTAATATCCTTTGGGGGGATTATGAAAACCGCTATTATAGTTATCTTAATGACACTTGCTGGAAGTCTCAAGGCTCAAGCCGAAATTGTATCTTGTACTGGATATACAGATGCAGATCAAAAAACTCAGGTTGTGCTCACGATCAATCCGCTGAAACAAAAAGGCGAGATTCGTTTTATTTCTTCGAGTGGCTCAGTCACTCAAGGATTGAAATTGACTGATGTTTATTACCCAGCGCCGAATACGTTGCGATACGCTGATTTCGGGGGCCTTTCACATCTTGATTTTCTCGTCGAAAACGGAGTCATTAAGAAAAACTCTTTCACTCATGATCTTTATTTTGCGAATGCAGAACTTGATTGCAAAATTACAGGCCAATTTCCTTCTGCACCTTCCTGCGGGAAGAGCCCAAGCGAAGTATTGGTGGATGTTCTTAGAGAAGGACGATCTTATCAGACGCTTCGAGCTTTAAATTATCAGCTTGCCTGCGGAGCTGATGTGAACTTCACAGACAAGTATGGTTGCACACCATTACTTTATGTAATGGACCAATATTGCGGAGGCAACACCACACCTGCAGCTCATACAATTACTGATCTACCGCAACTTGTTGATCGTCTCATCTCTGAAGGTGCTTTTGTTGACATTATTGATCCAAAGAAAAATGAAACAGCACTTCTAAAGGCCACTAGACTTGGTGTTCGCAATGTTTACGACTCTTTCATTGCTGCTGAAGCAAATTTTGATTTTCAAGACAATGACGGAATAACGCCGCTTATGTGGTCTTCCTATCTCGGAGACGACTGGACAGTAAAAGATATTTTACAGGCGCGCCCTAACCGACGCCTAAAAAACAAAAAAGGCCAGACTGCTTTCGATATCGCAACACATTGGCAAAAAGAAAGTGTGATCGACCTTGTACGAATTCCAGAAGTGACAGTTGAGATTGTTGGAGTGAGCGACGGCTCCTGCGCACCTCTAAAGATAGAAGCAAATGAAGGTCAGACAATCGAAATCATGCTTAAGGCAACTGACAAGATGTTTAAGTTTAATGCGGCGGAACTTGGCTTCGATCTAATGGCTGCTCGTAACGAGAACACTTCGCAAATTATGAAACTTGATACAGCAGGTACTTACAATTTCACCTGTGGCATTCATCATGCCAGCCAGTTTTCAACTGGTCAGATCATCGTGAAATAGGGAGATACAAAATGTTTAAAATTATTCTTCTTTTGATTCCAATATCTTGGGCCGCCGTTCAAGTAGATCTTTCTCAACAAAAATCCGACGTTGAATTTTTCGCTACAGGAAAACCAAGTCTTCTGAAAATCAATGGAACGGGCGGGAAGTTGATTGGAAATTTAGAACTCGATAAAAATCGGGTAAAGGGCCGCTTGAAAGTTAAGCTCGATGAATTCACTACCGGAATTGATCTTCGTGACCGGCATATGAAAGAAAAATATCTTGAGACCGCTAAGTATTCTGAAGCTTGGATTGAAATCGAGAAGATTGATCTACCAGAAGATTTCTTGAACGTAAAAAAGATATACTCTGCTGTGCCATTTCAAGGAAAACTTAGCCTTCATGGTGTGGAAAAGCCAATTACGGGAACAGCCGAAGTTGATACCACGAAGGATTCGCCGAGCGTTTCAACAGAGTTCAAAGTTCTGGTTTCGGACTTTAAAATAGACATCCCTACTTATTTGGGAATCAAGGTTGCAGATGAAGTCACGATTAAAACTCGGATGAATTTGAACCTTGCTAAACAATGATACGATTTTTGTTTCTTTTTTTAATTGGTTTCGTTTCACGTGGCGCCTTTGCGTTTCCTGAAAACGTTCGACATGGATATTTCTCCTGCACAGCTTGTCACGTCTCCCCATCTGGGGGAGGCGTTTTAACACCTTACGGACGCTCTTTGTCTTCAGAGCTTATGAGCACCTGGGGTACGACGAAGAACTCTGGTTTCATGTTCTCTAATCCCGAAGATGAGTCCAAACTTCAATGGTTGAGAAGTCAGGTTTTCCTGCGCGCAGTGCAAACCTACCGTGACACTCCAAAAGTTGAAAAGGCGCAGTTCATTCCCATGCAGGCAGATCTTGAAGTTGGGGCCGATACTGAAAAATTCGCAATAATTTCCACATTTGGATACCGCGCAAATGATGCCTCGAAGGATTTAAAAGAGTTTTTCTCCAGAAGGCATTATGTCCTTTACCGATTCACTGAGCAGATAGTCGGGCGATTAGGAAAATTCATGCAGTCTTTTGGACTTAATGGTCCAGATCATATATCAGCTACCCGACGAGGTTTAGCATGGGATCAAGGCTCTGAATCCTACAATTTAGAGACGAACTATATTGGAGAGAATTTCAATCACACGCTCACGTTCATTTCCAATTCTCCTGAAGAAAAATCCGTCAAAAAAGATCAGGGCATTTCTATAAATTCGAGCTACTTATGGCGACAGAAATCTCGACTTGGAGTTAGCGCGTATCAAGGACGACAAAGTAATTTTGAACGAGTCGTATTTGGTCCCTACGTTACGATTAGCCTCACCGAAAAATTCTATCTGAATTCTGAAGTTTTTTTTCAAGACAAAACAGTTAAAGCGACTTCAGTTCACGAGAAGGGTTATGCGACCTTCTCAAGACTTGGGTATGAAGCGATCAAGGGCCTCACACCGTTTGTCCAATTTGATCGCTCTTATCTTGACGACTCGGATCGCAATTCACAGTTTGATTCCTATGGACTCGGGGTTCAATGGCTCCCGTATTCGCATTTTGATTTGATGTTGTTTGCGGGAAAAGAAAAGGCTTATTCGCAAGATGAGACTGACTTTGCTTGGCTCATGCTTAATATTTACTTGTAGAGGTGTTTTATGACGAATCAACATTCTGGCTGCTCAACGCATAATCATGATGGGCATCATCATGCCAATCACTCATCACACGATTCCGAGCAAATTGATCCCGTTTGCGGAATGAAAGTAAATCCCGCAACCGCCAAAGGCGGGTCATCTTCTTATAATGGAAAAGAATACTTTTTTTGTAATCCCAAATGCAAAACTAAATTTGACGCAAACCCAGAATCGTATCTTGATCCCAAGCTTAAGAATAAAGCTCAACCACAAAACGTCGAATATACCTGCCCTATGCATCCAGAAGTTCGACAGATCGGTCCCGGCAGCTGTCCGATTTGTGGGATGGCACTAGAGCCCTTGATGGTTTCCCTCGATCATGAGGAAGATAAGACTGAGTACTTCGATATGCAAAGACGCTTTTGGATTTCCACCGCGTTAAGCCTTCCTCTTCTTTTTATCACCATGGGCGGACGCCATTTAATTGAATCTGCAAGCATTCACGCAGCTCTTAGTTATGTCGAACTTCTTTTGGCAACTCCAGTCGTTCTCTGGGGAGGTTGGCCTTTTTTTGAGAGATTTTGGCAATCTCTCAAAAATAAAAGTCCTAATATGTTTACCTTGATTGGACTCGGTGTTGGGGTCGCCTACGGATTTAGTATCGTTGCTATTTTATTTCCGCAACTTTTTCCAGATTCGTTTAAAGATCCCATGACGGGCCTTGTGGGACTTTATTTTGAACCTGCGGCAGTGATTGTGACCCTGGTCCTTCTTGGCCAAGTTTTAGAACTTAAAGCCCGAAGCCAAACTGGGGCTGCTATCAAAGCGCTTTTAGGTCTTGCGCCCAAAACGGCTCGAAGAATTAAAAGCGATGGCTCTGACGAAGAAATTGAAATTGATGTAATTTCGATTGGCGACACACTTCGAGTTCGCCCTGGAGAGAAAATTCCCGTTGATGGCGTTGTCGTATCCGGAACAAGTGCTGTTGATGAATCAATGGTAACCGGTGAGTCTATTCCTTCCGAGAAGGTGCCTGAATCAAAAGTAGTTGCAGCAACAATCAATGGAACTGGAGCCCTTGTTATCCGAGCTCAAAAAGTCGGAAAAGATACTTTGCTTTCTCAAATTATTCAGATGGTTGCTGATGCGCAGAGATCACGCGCGCCCATTCAAAAGTTGGCCGATCAGGTTTCAGGTTACTTTGTCCCTGCTGTCGTTTTGATTGCTATCTTGACTTCAATTACCTGGGGAATCTGGGGACCAGAGCCAAGACTTGCTTATGCAATTGTGAATGCTGTAGCAGTTCTCATTATTGCTTGTCCTTGTGCGCTTGGTCTTGCGACACCTATGTCAATTATGGTCGCAACGGGACGCGCTGCCAAGATGGGAGTTCTTTTCAAGGATGCTGAAGCTATTGAGTTATTGAGAAAAGTCCAAGTCCTTATTGTGGATAAGACAGGAACTTTAACAGAAGGTAAGCCAAAGCTTGTTACGGTAAAAACTCTTTCGGGTGTGACGGAAGAAGCTCTTCTCCAACTCACGGCAAGCCTTGAGCGTGAAAGTGAACATCCTTTAGCGGCTGCCATCGTCAAAGGAGCTGAGGCTCGTAGCATCGCACTTCAGGCAACTTCAGACTTTCAGTCAATCACTGGAAAGGGCGCTCATGCGACTGTATCGGGACGCAAAGTAGCAGTTGGAAATCGCGCTTTAATGGAAAGTATCGGGATTGACTCAAAAGCCAACGAGAGCTTGGCCGACCAACTTCGAGATGAGGGCCAAACTGTTATGTTTGTGGCGATTGATGGAAAGCTTGCAGGCTTAATCGGAGTTGCTGATCCCATTAAGGAAACGACCCCGGAAGCAATTCATACTCTTCAAAAATTGGGTCTAAAAGTTATCATGGTGACAGGCGACAACAAGCGAACTGCCAATGCTGTCGCCAAAAGAGTTCACGTTGATGAGGTGATCGCAGATGTTTTGCCGCATCAGAAAGTTGAGATCGTTAAGAAGTTTCAGGCCGAAGGCAAAATCGTTGCAATGGCCGGAGATGGCATCAACGACGCTCCAGCGCTTGCACAGGCGCAAGTGGGGATCGCTATGGGAACAGGAACTGATGTCGCGATGAAAAGCGCCGGAGTCACTCTTGTCAAAGGAGATCTTAGAGGTGTTGTGCGTGCGCGCGAGTTAAGTGAATCAACCATTGCCAACATTAAGCAGAATTTGTTCTTTGCATTTGTGTACAACGCTTTAGGTGTTCCGCTTGCAGCGGGTGTTTTGTATCCGATTTTTGGTTGGTTATTGAGTCCTATGATCGCGGCTCTTGCAATGAGCTTAAGTTCAGTTTCTGTCATCGGAAACGCCTTAAGGTTGAAAGGTGGCAAGTAGGAAAAAAACTACTAAGTTCCTATTGAGGTACGCACCTGAGCCTTAGCTTGTTACCGACAGGATGCTTTCAGCAAATCCGTTATTTCTCGCAAATGACGGTCTTTTTCTTTACTGTTTCCAGCATCAATAGCACGCAGTACGCAGGTATCTACGTGCTGCTCAACGACTGATCTTTCTACAGACTTTAGTGCGGATGTAATAGCCTTCAACTGCGTTACGATATCAATGCAGTAGCGCTCTTCCTCTATCATCTTAATCACGCCTCTGATTTGACCTTCGACTTTAGCGAGGCGAGATGCCTGCGAGTGGTGTGATGCGCCTTTTTTGGCCATAATTAAATTCCTCCGTTCCCATCATGAAAATAATGAAACAACTTTGCAATAGATATTCCATGTGACTATCCCAATGCCATCACACATTAACACATTAATTTGCTTTTACAGTTTTGACTATCTAGAGTATACCCCATAGGGGTAGATTTTTTTAAATTAATAACATTGGGACAATTTGGCTCGACGTTGGGTCACATTGTCACAAGCATGCTCAACAACCTAGTGAATAGCAGTGTCTTAGATAGACCCGAAGGTGGCATTTTAATTGCATTGTGGCTTAACAAATAACTAGATACCGGTAGGAGGTACCATGTTTCTGAGAATACTTTTTTTACCATTGGCAGCGTTGGCGTTATCACTCACTGGATGCGCGCACGGCCTTATGAGGGGAAGTGTTGCAATGAAAGTGAGTGATACAGAAGCACACGTCTGTATGGATAACACAGAGGCAAAGGTGGGGGATCGCGTCACCCTTTATAAAAATAATTGCCCAAGCAAAGGGGGCGGTGCTCGGTCTGGTCTTGGCGGAGGAGGAAGATGCGAAAAAGTTGCGTTGGGTCAAGGATCTGTAACTGAGATATTAAATCATCATTATTCAGTTGTGAAATTTGATTCCGGTGTTCCGTTTGAAGAGGGAACATTCGTCGAGAAAAGGTAGGAGATCATGTGGGGTTTCTAATAAAATCTATCACGGGAGCCCCATGGGCAGAGTTCGCTAAAGAGTATCTTTTCAAGAAGGCACTCTTTAGTTTTTTCCTTTTGTTTGCCTTTAGTTTGTCCTCTTATGGCAGCGATTTAACTCTTACTGATTATTTATCTCAGGTTAAACAAGCAAATCCTGCGCTGCGATCATTCACGTTTAGAGCTGAGGCATTGGATCATCGTGTTGATTCTGCTGGAACGTTAGATGATCCCTTCATTGCTGGGGGGATAGATCAGGTCCCGTTTGAGGGCGGAATGGGTTCGGTAACTCGCTATCAAATCAGCCAGACAATTCCATTTCCAGGAAAACTCTCGGCAAAATCCTCTGTCGCAGAAAATAGAGCCAATTCAGCTAAAAGTGATTCGGAGACTTTTAATCGAGAAATTACTGTGTTGGCCACACAGGCCTTTTTTAGACTCTACTACAGCCAAAAAGCTATTGAGCTAAATGAGCGATTAAAGCAAATCGTTGAAAGTACTGTTGGAAGCACCAAAGCTCGTTACAAAACAGGAGAGGCCGGACATCATGATTGGTTACTTGCTAAAGTTGAGCTCTCTGTCTTTGAAATTGAAAAGCTGAGGCTACTTCGAGAACAGAAAACTATTCAAGCCATCGTAAATGAGCTGAGAGATCAACCTGCAGAAACTGCAATTGGCACTCTATCTCCGAAGTTTTCCAGTAGTGATCTTAATGAGAACGAACTTCCATCACTAGAAAATCAACCAGAGCTTAAGTCTTTAGAATTCTTTGTTTCACAGGCGGAAAACGAACGACGACTAGCAAAGCTTTCGTACTTTCCTGATTTTGTGATTCAGGGAATGGCTATGTACCCAAGTCCGGAAATGATGGAAGAAAAATCCAATTGGGGTGTCATGATTGGAGTCAACATCCCACTTTATTTCTGGCGGAAGCAATCCGAGCTTTCGACAGCAGCTTCTATTGATAAAAAAGCCGCCATTCTAGAAAAAAGAAACATAGAAAATCGACTCAATACGGAATCCCTGGATGCCAGAGAACAATTCAAAACAGCAAGAGACGTGGCAACTCTCTACAAAAACACGGTTATTCCCACTACAAATTTAGCAGTTCAAAATGCAAAATCCGGCTATGCGGCTAGACGTCTTCCGCTCACTCAATACTTAGAAACACTTAAGGTTCAGCGCACGCAGGAGCTTGAATTCTTGGCGGCTCAAATAGATGTGGAACTCGCAAGAACAAGGCTTAAAGAACTTCTCTCAGCCCCTCCACTTTTGAGGCTAGCGCCAGCCAAACCAAGTCTTTTTGGAGGCGGTACAATGGGAAGCGGTTCCATGGGTTCTGACACCGTCGGTATGGGGCGCGGAATGAGTGGGCCGACAAGAAAGTCAAAAGGATCATCTGGACCAAGCGAAAGTGGTAGCTCGGGAATGGGAGGCATGTAGTGCGAAATTATGTTTATGTTCTTTTACTGGTGTTAAGTGCGAGTGCGTTCTCGCAAACTCATAGCGGACATGGGGAATTACCAAAGACTCCAAAGCCTACCATAAAACCAACTCCACAAAAGAAGGAGCCTATAAAAAAAGATGAGGCCCGTGTTCCCATCGAAGTGCCCCAAGAGCAGCAGTCAAAAATTGGGCTCAAAGTGGCAAAAGCCGAGAAGAAAAAGGTGGAGCACACAATTCGAACCGTCGGAACGGTAACTGCTGACCAAACCAAAGAGGCTCACGTCCATACAAAAATCAACGGCTGAATTGAGCAAATATATGCGGACTATATCGGTAAGCCCGTAAAAAAAGGACAATCTCTTTTTGAACTCTATAGTCCCGACCTAGTTTCCACCCAGGAGGAATACTTAGCCGCAAGGAAACAGGGCGCGCCCGGCAGAGAAATCGCTGTGACGGCTCTTGAGCGACTTAAGCTTTGGGGAGTTCCGCAAAGTGAGATCGATAGACTTAAAAAATCAGGAAAAGCCAAGAGGTCGGTAACATTTGATTCGCCTGTAGATGGTTTTATCGTCAATAAGACGGCCATTCGAGGAATGTACATTACTCCTGAAATGGAACTCTATCACATCGCCGACCTTTCGCGAATTTGGATCATTGTTACTCTTTATGAATATGATGTAGCTGTTATTTCCGTAGGTGATGAAGCCGAAATTCAGCTCCCGTATGATCCAGACAAATCATTCAAAGGAAAAATCAGCTACATTTATCCAGAGATTGAACTAGAAACAAGAACCGCCAAAGCTCGAATTGAACTAGATAATCCTGATCAGAAATTGAAACCTGGGATGTTTTCAAATATTTCTTTAAAGAAAAATCTCGGCGAGGCCATCGTTATTCCGGATGATGCGGTCATTGATACAGGTACAAGAAAAATCGTTTTCGTCAAAACCGGAACCTCCCGCTTTGAACCAAGAGAAATCAAAGCCGGTCCGAGAATTGAAAATACGTTTGCCATTCTTTCTGGGCTTAAAGAAGGAGAGGAAATTGTGACAAGTGCACATTTTCTTATCGATGCTGAAAGTAAATTCCAAGCTGCCCTTCAAAAAGGTTCACCAACAAATTCAGGTCATGGCGGCCATGGAGAAAAGTGAGATGGCTTTATGATCGAAAAAATCATCACATGGTGCGGAAGAAACGCCAGAATCACAGTCATAATTGCCGTTCTGCTAGGG
Source organism: Pseudobdellovibrionaceae bacterium (assembly GCA_016719575.1). Taxonomy (GTDB): domain Bacteria; phylum Bdellovibrionota; class Bdellovibrionia; order Bdellovibrionales; family Bdellovibrionaceae; genus JACMRP01. The sequence continues at coordinate 1,262,748 of JADJYV010000013.1, forward strand.
CTTTGGGGAGCTTATTGCCTCAAAAATATTAAAGTCGATGCGATTCCAGATTTGTCAGAGACCCAAGTTATCATTTTCACAGAGTGGATGGGCAGAAGTCCGGACCTGATCGAGAATCAGATCACGTATCCCTTAGTCACGGCCATGCTTTCGGCACCGAAGGTGTCGGTGGTGCGTGGATTTTCAATGTTTGGAATGTCCTTTGTTTATGTGATTTTTGAAGACAAGACCGATCTCTACTGGGCGAGATCCCGGGTCATTGAGTATTTATCAAAGCTTTCTGGACAACTTCCTCAAGGGGCAACGCCTTCCATCGGACCCGACGCAAGTGGCGTCGGTTGGGTTTTTCAGTACGCTTTAGTAGACACGTCTGGAAAGTATAATTTGTCCGAGATCAAAACTTTTCAGGACTGGTATTTAAAATATTGGTTAACTTCAGTTCCAGGCGTTGCCGAGGTCGCAAGTGTTGGCGGATTTGAAAAACAATATCAAGTTGAAGTAGATCCCAATAAGCTTGCTGCCCTTAAGATTCCTATTCAAAAAGTCATAAATTCTATTCGCGAAAGCAACAGAGATGTTGGGGGAAGGACATTAGAAGTCTCCGAACGTGAGTACTATGTGCGAGGGCTCGGCTATATTAAAGATCCAAAAGAGATTGAAAATATATCTGTTGGAATCGGCTCTAATAATACACCCATTCGCGTAGCAGATGTCGGCCGAGTTAGCCTGGGACCTAATATTAGACGTGGTTTGGCTGATCTTGATGGCAAAGGCGATACCGTCGGCGGGCTTGTCGTGATGAGGCAGGGCGAAGATGTTTCCAGGGTCATTGAGTCCGTTAAAAATAAAATTGAAGAAGTAAAAGAGGCTTTTCCGCCTGGGATAGAGCTTAAAATTATTTACGACAGATCTTCGTTAATTAAAGAAGCTGTCGCCACGCTAAGAGATAATATTATCGAAGAGATAATTCTCGTTTGTCTGGTGATTTTAGTTTTCCTGTTTCACATTCGCAGTGCATTGGTCGTTGCCATCACGCTGCCGCTTTCGATTTTGATTTCGATGATTCCGCTATATTACCTAAATATTAGTCTCAACATTATGTCGATGGGCGGGATCATTCTTGCCGTTGGTGACATTGTAGATGGCGTTGTCGTCTTTATCGAAAATACGCACAAAAAATTGGCCGCGAATAAAGGTGCGAGATCCTCACAAGAACTTGCTATTGAGGCCTGCAAAGAGTTGGGTCCGTCGATCTTTAGTGCGCTCCTTATCATCGGTATTTCTTTTCTCCCCATTTTTGCGCTCCAAGCGCAAGAGGGAAAATTATTTCATCCGCTGGCCTATACGAAGACATTTGCCATGATCGCGGCAGCGCTGGTGTCGATTACTGTCACGCCACCGCTGATCGCATATTTTGTTAAAGGAAGAATAAGAAGCGAGCAGGAAAATCCAATCAATCGCTGGCTACTTGCACGCTACAAACCCATTTTGGAATGGTGCTTGGGGCACTCTAAGTCTGTGCTTGGAGGAATGTTGGCCCTTGTAGCCGTTTGCGTTTTTGCATTTACGCGCCTTGGTTCGGAATTTATGCCACCGCTTTGGGAAGGCGATCTTCTCTATATGCCGATCACCACTCCAGGAATTTCAGTAACGGCAAGCTCTGATCTATTAACCAGACAGGGTGCCGCTATCAAAGCAGTTCCTGAGGTTGAAACAGTTTTTGGAAAAGCCGGCCGCTTTGAGACGGCGACTGATCCAGCACCACTATCTATGTTTGAATATACAATACGTCTGAAGCCACGCAGCCAGTGGCGAAAAGGTTTAGACGATGAAAAATTAGTTTCAGAACTTGATAAAGCTGTTGAAGTTCCAGGATTAAATCGAGCTTGGACCAAGCCGGTTCGCGGACGCATTGATATGCTCTCTACGGGTATTCGCACTCCGGTCGGAATTAAGATCTATGGCAAAGATTTGAAAGTTATTGAGGATATTGGGCAGCAGCTTGAACGCACGCTGAATACCGTTCGCGGCACTAGAAGTGTCTACGCAGAGCGGATCATTGGCGGATATTACCTAGATTTCGAGCCAGATCGACAGGCACTTGCCCGATATGGTCTTAATGTCGGTGATGCACAAATGGTTGTCGAAACTGCCATTGGCGGAATGGAAATATCTCAAACCATAGAAGGACGAGAGCGCTATACTATTAATGTAAGGTACCCACGAGAATTGCGAGATAACATTGAAAAACTAAGCCGTATTCTTGTGGCGACACCTACTGGAACTCAGGTTCCTCTTGGACAGCTAGGAAAACTAACAACACGAATGGGTCCACCTATGGTGTTGGATGAAAATGGATCACTTGCCGGCTACGTCTACATTGATCTCAAAGACCGAGATCCGGGTGGATACGTCAATGATGCAAAAGAAGCAGTCAAAAAAGAGGTTAAAATTCCCCAAGGATATTTCATTTCTTGGACTGGCCAATATGAATATCTAGAACGTATGCAAAGCCGTATGAAGATCGTACTTCCGCTTACGCTTCTTCTGATTTTTGCTTTCCTTTATTTCAGCATGAGATCAGTTTCAAAATCCGTCATGATTATGGCGTCAGTTCCCCTATCACTCATTGGCGGAATTCTTCTCATGTGGGCTCTTGGTTACAACACAAGTGTTGCCGTCTGGGCAGGTGCAATCGCGCTGATAGGAGTCGCCGTTGAGACCACATCCATTATGATTGTTTTCTTAGACCAAGCTTGGAGCAAGAGAAAGGCTGACGGGCAGCTAAAAAATGCAAATGATTTTACTCAAGCCACCCTTGAGGGGGCTCAAATGAGTTTAAGATCTGTTTTGATGGCCGTAAGTATGAATATTTTCGGTTTGCTTCCGGTCATGCTGGCAACGGGACTCGGAGCAGATGTCATGAAACGAATTTCCTCTCCAATGTTTGGGGGTCTCATTTCATTGATGCTTCTGACTCTCGTGGTGATTCCGGTCATTTATAAAATGCGAGAAGAAAGAGTTGTTCTGAAAAGAGCGTCATTATGATAAGCGCAACTGCGACCTCTCCTTGGGCAAAAACAGAAAATGAAGTTTTAGAAGTTCTCCAAGTAAAACTAACTCAAGGCCTTTCCTCGGAAGAAGCGAGAGTTCGCCTTGAGACGTTTGGACTCAATGTTTTAAGAGCCGAAAAAAAAGCGACCGCCCTACAAAGATTTTTATCTCAGCTAAAAAGTCCTGTGGTAATTATACTTTTGATTGCGACATTTGTTACAGCTGTACTGGGTGAAGTTACCGATTCAGTCGCTATCGCCATCATCGTAATCATTAATTCCTTGATTGGTTACTTCCAGGAAACGAAAGCAGAAGCTGCCGTCGAGGCTTTGAAGAAATTGTCTGCCCCTAAAGCTAGAGTTCTCAGAGACGGAAATATTCTGGAAGTGATGGGTTCGGATCTGTGTCCTGGCGATATTTTGATTTTGGAAGCGGGCGACTATGTGCCTGCTGATTGTCGGATCATTCAAGCCAGCCAGCTTTCTGCTGACGAAGCCATTCTCACGGGGGAATCTCTTCCTGTCGTAAAAGCGACTCATCCTGTTTCCGAAAGCTCAACTTTAGCTGATAGAAAAAATATGCTCTTTGCCAGCACGGCTGTAACGACCGGAACAGCCAGAGCCGTGGTCACCGCTACCAACATGAATACAGAAATCGGCCGCATCGCTGGACTACTTGACGCGAGCATCTCTGCAAAGACTCCCCTGCAAGCAAAGCTTGAGCAAGTAAGTAATAAGCTGCTTATTTTTTGCGGGCTTGTCGTGGTTATCGTTGCGGTACTGGGTATCGTTCATGGGGAAAAATGGCTTGATGTCTTAATGACAGCAATAAGCCTGGCTGTAGCCGCGATTCCAGAAGGCCTTCCTACTGTTGTGACTCTGGCTCTCACGATGGCCGTTAGTCGCATGACAAAGCGAAATGCCATTGTAAGGCATCTTCCCGCTGTTGAGACTTTGGGGTCAACCAATGTCATTTGTACCGACAAAACAGGAACGCTGACTACCGGGAAAATGAGAGTTCGGGAAACATTCATTCCGGCTAAAGGAATCTTAAGTGAGAGCGATGGTAAATTCGAAGGAGCAAATGGGCAAGTCGATGATCTAAAGCGCCTCATAGAATGTTCGGTTTTATGTTCTAATGCTGCCATCAACGATGATGGGCTCGCTACGGGTGACCCCACCGAAGTAGCACTTCTTTATTTAGCAAAAAATCATGATCTAGATCTTAAGATTTTGGCTTCAAGTTTTCCGAGACTAGCTGAATGGAGCTTTGATAGCGAAAGAAAGCGAATGAGTGTTGCGGTTCACTCGAACTCTCAAGTTGTAATTCATAGCAAGGGTGCTCCTGAATCTATTCTCCCTCTTTGCAATCTGAGTGAAGCTGAAAAAAGTGAAATCCAAAATGGAATTGAAACTCTTTCTTCACAGGGTCGGCGCATATTAGCTATTGCCTCAAAGCCTCTGGGCGAAGCTCGAACCGATTTCAATATCACACTCTATAAGGATCATTCTTTCGTTGAGAATAATCTCACGTTTTTAGGGTTGATTGCTATTGCAGATCCCCCTAGGAAGGAAAGCATTCCTGCCATTCAAGAATGTAAGGCTGCTGGAATAAAAGTCGTCATGATTACAGGAGATCATCCAATAACAGCTAAGGCTATTGCTCGGGAGCTTGGAATCGTCGAAGACGGCAAGTTCGATCAGGTTCTGACCGGAGCCCAATTGGATGCAATGTCCACGCAAGACCTTGAAGAGCATGTGGAGCGTACAGCTGTTTACCCCCAGTTTCAGGAAAGATGTCGCATGAGTAAGAAAATGACTGAGGGCGAGAAAAGATTACAAAGTGGGAGTACGTCAGAGTTATTCGAAGGAGTTTAAGGACTCAGTCAGATCAAAGCTGCTGAGTCGTGGGAATCGCACGATAGCAGAGATCTGCGAGGAGGCCGGAGTCGGAGTTCCAGCAGCTAGCAATTGGATACGACAGCATGGTAGTTCTTCAGTCATGAAGAAACAAAAGAGTTCAAGTCAGTGGAGTCCCGAGCAGAAACTAAAAGCATTGATTGAGACAGCATCGTTGTCAGAGCCAGAGCTTGGAGTTTACCTCAGAAAAGAGGGTCTTTTCAGTGCCCATCTTGAAGAGTGGCGCTCTGAATTTATATCTTCTATGGTTCTGCAGAAAAAGACCAAGACCCCCAAAAAAGATGAGCGCGACAAAAAAATAAAAGTCTTAGAACGAGAGATCCGGCGCAAAGACAAGGCTTTGGCTGAAACAGCGGCACTATTGATTCTTCAAAAAAAAGCCCAAATACTATGGGGACTCCAGGACGAGGACGAAGAGTGAGCCTTGAGAATACAAGTGCTGCGCAGTCGATGATCGCGGAAGCGATTAAGAATGGATGTCGTAAAGAGCAAGCCTGTGAGGTGCTGGGTATTACGTCTAGAACCCATCAGAGATGGGCCCTAAAGCCCATCCTTGGTGATCAGCGCCGTGGGCCCGCGACTTCGCCCGCCAACAAGCTCACGAGCGCTGAGAGGCTTCTAATTATCTCTGTCTCCACTGATGAAAAGTATATGAACATGAGCCCACACCAGATTGTTCCGAGTCTAGCAGATGATGGCAAGTATGTGGGATCGGAATCATCTTTTTATAGAATATTGAAAGCTGAAAGTCTTTTGAATCACCGCGGGCGAGCAAAGCCCAAGGAAATGAAGCGACCAGCGCCCTATGAGGCCACGGCCCCGAATCAACTGTACAGTTGGGATATTACATACTTGCGGTCTTCGGTGCGTGGGGAATATTTTTATCTGTATTTGTTTTTAGATTTATTCTCTCGAAAAATCGTGGGTTGGGAAGTTCACGACTGTGAGTCTATGGAGTTGTCCTCTAAGCTATTGCAAAAGATCTGTCTCACAGAAAATATTGAGAAGGATCAACTGAAGTGTCACTCCGATAACGGAGGCCCGATGAAGGGGGCTACCATGCTGACCACAATGCAGTGGCTGGGCATAGTGCCCTCGTTCAGTCGTCCATCGGTGAGCAATGATAATCCTTTCTCTGAGTCATTGTTCAAAACATTGAAATATTGCCCCGAGTACCCGTCAAAGCCATTTGAGAGCATAGGGGCGTCCCGGAAATGGGTTGAGGAATTTGTAATTTGGTACAACACCAAGCACTTGCATAGCGGGATCAACTTCGTGACCCCAGAATCGAAGCACACAGGTGATGATGTTAAAATCTTAGAAAAACGAAGTGTTGTTTACATGGATGCACAAAGAAAGAATCCAAATCGTTGGTCAGGAAAAACGAGAGATTGGTCGCCAACTGAGTGTGTCAAATTAAATCACTTGAAAAATGAAAATATCTCAGATAAGACTGAGGAACTTAAGCGATCTTGTTAAGTCCATGCGACAACAATCCTGAAATTTTCCGTTTACGCAAGAGTCACACCTGAACATAAATTAAAAATCATTCAAGCTTGGCAAAATAAAGGCAATGTCGTCGCCATGACCGGAGATGGAGTTAACGACGCCCCAGCTTTAAAGCAAGCCTCCATCGGAATTGCTATGGGCAAGGGGGGAACAGAAGTTGCGCGTCAGGCTTCCTCCATGATTCTAACCGACGACAACTTCTCGACTATTGTTTCAGCCGTTGAAGAAGGTCGAGCAATATATGGAAATATTCGCCGAACAATTCAGTATCTTCTATCCGGAAATTTATCTGAAATTCTTATTATGTTAGGAGCGGCTCTCTTGGGCTGGCCAGCGCCATTGGCCCCTATTCATCTTCTTTGGATCAATCTCGTCACCGATGGTCTTCCCGCTTTAGCATTAGCTGCTGAACCCGTTCCAAAAAACGTTCTTGGTTTTACTAAGAGACCTTCGCCAACTACTTTTTTTGATCGTAGTTTTTATCGCGAAATGACTTTTGTTGGTCTCCTTACTTCGATTCTTACTCTCGCTGTTTATGGTTATAGCTTAAGAAATGAAGATGAAATTACAGCAAGAACTCACGCCTTCTCTTTTCTCGTATTTGCCGAACTTTTTAGATCCTTTGCTTGCAGGAGTGAACACAAGACGTTTTTCCAAATGGGACTGACTTCAAATCTCTACCACTTGGCCGCAGTGTCCATTCCGATTTCGTTTCAAATTATTCTTCATCATACAGAACTTTTCCGAGACATCTTTAAAGTCAATGAGATCAGTTGGACGGAATGTTTTGTCATGTTCGCGCTTACATTGATCCCGGTTACCATCATTGAGGTGAGAAAAATTATTAGGCAGAAATGGGTTGCCCAATGAGACTAAGAGATACCTCGTTTGATTCTCGACTAAAACTTGCGGAGCTAACATCGAGTATTGGTGCCGGTGTTTTGGGCCTTGGCTTAGGTGTCCACTTCGGCGATCACCTAAAATCCTTTTCATTTGCTATAATCGCCATTGGGATTTTTTCTCATGCTGTCGGCATGTTCGATAAGCACAAGCTTGAATCGCATGCGAACAGCGTCACTCCATTTTGGACAAAGTTTTTATATTGGATATGTTGGGCCAGCATGGCTGGCCTGATTGTTTATTTTATTTTTTTAAAAAGAGGTAACTTATGAAAATTACTTTCCTCGGTGCTACCGGCACCGTGACTGGTTCTAAATATTTAATCAATGCCAACGGCTTTAAGTGCCTGGTTGATTGTGGGCTTTTTCAAGGACAGAAAGAGCTTAGGCTTAGGAACTGGTCTGACTTTCCTGTTAACCCCAAAGAAATTGACGCTGTAGTTTTAACCCATGCTCATATTGATCATTCAGGTTACTTGCCTGTTCTTAAAAGACATGGGTTTAAGGGTCCAATTTATTCAACGTCTGCGACGTATGATCTATGCAAAATCCTACTGCCTGACGCTGGAAAACTTCAAGAAGAAGAAGCTCGTTATGCAGATAGAAAAGGGTATTCAAAGCATAAGCCGGCTCTACCTCTTTTTACTATGGAAGACGCCGAAGACGTTTTAAAACTATTCAAGGGTATCGAATTTAATCATGAAATTAATCTTTCGGAGGAATTAAAACTTAAGTTTTCGCCATCAGGTCACATTTTAGGTTCCGCATTTGTTACTTTGAAATCTCAAAACACTTCCGTGGTGTTCTCCGGCGATTTAGGTCGTCCTAATGATCTTTTAATGAAGCCGCCAGCACTTGTAAGCCATGCGGACTACTTGTTAGTTGAATCTACATACGGGGATCGGACTCACCCAGTGCAGGACCCAGTAGATCAATTGGCGGAGGTAATCAACCGAACGGTAAAGAGAAACGGAGTTGTTATCATTCCGGCCTTTTCAGTAGGCCGGTCACAATCCTTTCTATATGCCATTCACCTTTTGAAATCGCAAAAACGAATCGAAGACACACCTGTTTTTCTCAATAGCCCTATGTCGATCAATACGATGGGCGTCTATTGCGGCCATCAACCAGAGCACAAATTAAATCCTAAACAATGCGAGGCAATGTGCAATGTCGCGAAATATGTAAGAACCCCTGAGGAATCAAAAATTCTGAACACCAAACCCGGGCCAATGATTATCATCTCTGCCAGTGGGATGGCGACAGGAGGTCGCGTTTTGCATCATTTGAAGAAGTTTGCACCTGATGCGCGAAATACAATTTTACTCGCTGGTTACCAAGCTGCTGGAACGCGCGGGGAAGCACTCTTTCGAGGAGACAAAACCCTTAAAATCCATGGTGAGCAAGTAGTGGTGAACGCAGAGGTGGCTTGTATCAATGGATTCTCAGCGCATGCTGATCAGTCTGAAATCATGGATTGGCTAAAACACTTTTCGCATAAACCCAAAATGACTTTCATTACCCATGGTGAGCCAGCTTCGGCTAAAGGACTGGAAGAGAAAATTAGAAATGATCTAAAATGGCCCACTCGAATTCCAGAATACTTGGAAGAAGTGGAACTCAAATGATCACTTGCGATACTTCGATTCACACATGTGCATGTCAGAGGGAAAACCACGATTGCAAGAGAGTTGTTCTCACCGGCGGCCCTGGGGCTGGAAAAACCGCTGTTTTAGAAATTGCTCGAAAGAACTTTTGTGAACACATTTCCATTTTGCCAGAGGCCGCAAGTATCATTTTTGGCGGCGGATTCTTGAGACATGAAACTCTCCCCGCAAAAAAAGCAGCGCAAAGAGCAATTTTCTCTGTGCAAAAGGAACTTGAACGTCTGGTGGAAGAGGAAAAAAAATCTGCCATTATGCTTTGTGATCGAGGAACATTGGATGGCCTAGCCTACTGGCCTGATGATGAAGCTCTTTACTGGAAAGAGCTTGGCACGACAAAGGCGGACGAGTTTTCCCGTTATGCCGCTGTCATCCACCTGCGTACCCCACAACTAGAGCAAGGCTACAATCATCAAAATCCTGTGAGAATTGAATCCGCTATTCAAGCTTCTGAAATCGACGAAAAAATTGCCCAGGCATGGAGCGGTCATCCGCGAAGATTTTTTGTTGAAAGTAATAGCGAGTTTTTGGAAAAGGTCGCTCAGACCATTGCCCTTATCAAAGAAGAGCTTCCCGAATGTTGTAAGGGTCACAGCATTCAGGAGTTGAAAAATAGAACGTGAAGCTCAAGCAGCTTGGTAAGAAAAGGAAGGACATATGCAGCTGACTATTGCCGACATCCATCCATTTCATCAACTCCTCATTTCTTTGACCCTGGGCTTGCTTGTAGGACTGCAAAGACAATGGGCTGAATCTCCTTTAGGCGGGATTCGTACCTTTTCTTTGATAGCGCTTTTAGGCACTGCCTGTGCTTTGTTGGCTGATCAATATGGAGAATGGCCGATAGCTTTAGGTTTTTTAGGCACCATTGCGGCTATGGTCGTTGGCAACATCGCAAGTCGAAGTCAGACGACTCCCAAAAACCATTCTGGACTTGTCACCGAATTTGCCATGCTATTGATGTTTGCAATAGGAGTGCTTGTACGCGTTGGACCACTTTGGTTGTCAGCAGCGTTGGCCGGTGCTCTTGCTGTGATTCTTCAGGCGAAAATTGAACTTCATGGCCTCGCTGCTCGCTTCACAGAAAAAGAGATCAAAGCGGTTATGCAGTTTGTACTTATCTCTCTGGTTATTTTGCCGATTGTTCCGAATCAAAGCTATGGGCCTCTTGATGTTTTAAATCCTCACAATATTTGGCTGATGGTGACTCTAATCGTAGCAATAAGTCTCGCGGGCTACATCATCTATAAATTCTTCGGAGAAAAAGCGGGAGTTTTGCTAGGAGGGATTTTAGGTGGAATGATTTCTAGCACTGCCACAACAATGACATATGCTCGAAGGTCGAAGGATACAGATGCAGCAGTTCCTCAAAATGCCCTCCTTATCCTAATCGCTTGGACCGTGCTTTATGTACGAGTGTTTTTAGAGATCATGGCTGCGGCTCCTCAATTTCAAGACGCGTTCGCTCCAATTGGAATTATGTTTTTAGCTTCCGTCTTGTCGGCAGCTTGGCTCTGGAGAGGGTCAGATAAAAGTCACCGGGGAATGCCTCAACAAAACAATCCAACTGAATTAAGAACTGCACTGCTATTTGGTTTGCTGTATTCCGGAATACTGTTGGCCGCTGCTTTTTCAAAGGAATACTTTGGAAGCAAGGGTCTCACTGTTATCGCGATTTTATCTGGTGTTACGGATGTGGACGCGATCACTCTTTCGACCGCACGACTGGTAGAAACGGGGAAACTTCTACCTAAAGATGGTTGGTCCGTCATCATTGCGGCCATTATGTCGAATCTATTTTTTAAAGGAGTACTCGCAGGAACATTGGGGGGAAAGCGCTTATTTAAAACAATCTTCTTTTCATGGGTTACCACGCTGGCCGTCGGACTCATTTTAATTTTGGCCTGGTAGCATGATTTACACGATAACACCTAATCCAGCGTTAGATATCGGAGGAACTGTTGATCGAATGATCGCTGACGAAAAAAACTATGTCTTAGGTGAGACTCGCTCCGCGGGCGGTAACGGAATCAATGCTGCTCGAATTGCTCATCGTCTAGGAGCAAAAGTTACAGCATTAGGTTTTTTAGGAGGGGCAACTGGAAACGAAATTGAAAAGTTGTTGGATGGACAAAACGTAATCCATAACTTTGTGCGCACAAGTGGAAATACCCGTATTAATTTGACGATTTCCAATTGTAAGACTCATTCTCAGACTCGCCTGAGCTTCCCTGGACCTGAGATAATGCGTGCTGAGTTCAGAAAGCTTCAACAAGTATGCAATGGATTTAACTTATCGTCTATCGTGCTCATTGGAGGAAGTCTTCCCAAAGGTATAGGCCCACAAGACATTGGCGTGCTTGTTGAGAATTTAAAGAAAAGGGGTCATGTTTGCATTGTTGATATGCCGGGGCCTCACCTTAAGACCCTCATTTCATATCGGCCTTTTTTAATTAAGCCTAATTTGAGTGAGTTTCAGGAATTGATTGGCAAAAACGTTCGATCCATTCGGACCGTCATACCTTTTGCCAGAGAGCTGTCGAAATCAATTTCTTTGGTATGTGTATCTTCCGTTGAGGGGGGTGCCCTTCTTGTCACAAAAAACAAGGCATGGTTTGGCAAGATTCCCAAAGTTAAAGTCAGGTCTACAGTGGGCGCCGGAGACTCTATGGTTGGTGCAATGGCAACAGCTCTTGAAAATTACAAGATTCAAAAGATGAATAAAGAAAGCATAGACATGTTTTTAGAAGAAAACGGGTCAGAGCTTCTGCGATGGGGCCTTGCTGCGGCTTGTGCAACTTTAGTCGAACCAGGAATGATCTTAGGCGATAAGAAGTCGATCTTAAAATACCGCCCAATGATCGAGGTCAAGGAAATTTTCGAATACAAACAAAGGAAAAGTAATGGAAAAAAATAATTCACAATTTATAAAATGGTTCGAGGAAATTTCGATCAAAGACATTCCTCTGGTCGGAGGAAAAAATGCTTCCCTTGGTGAAATGTTTCAAACACTCACTCCTCAGGGAATTCAAATTCCACCTGGCTTTGCCGTTACCGCTGACGCTTTTTCCGTATTAATTGCTCAAAACGGAATTTCAGAAAAAATTTATTCGCTTCTTTCGAATCTCGATACAACTGAAACAAATAAGTTGGCAAAGACGGGGCATGAAATCAGAGCTCTAGTCCGCAGTGTTGGAATACCTGAGAAAATCGCCAATGAAATCCGAGCAGCCTATGATCAACTTTGCCTCCGATCAGGTATAGAAGAATTAGATGTCGCAGTGAGATCATCCGCAACGGCAGAGGATCTACCTGACGCCTCATTTGCGGGCCAGCAAGAAACGTTTCTAAATATTCGTGGCTCTGAGGATCTACTGACCGCATGTCTCAACTGCTTTGCATCTCTTTTTACCGACCGAGCGATTAGCTATAGATCAACAAAAGGATTTGAGCATTCTAAAGTTAGGCTATCAATTTGCGTTCAGAGGATGGTGCGATCAGATCTTGCCGCCTCAGGAGTTATCTTTACGTTAGACACTGAATCCGGTGCTAGAAACGTAATTCTAGTTAATAGCGCATTTGGTTTGGGAGAGAATGTTGTTGGCGGCCGTGTAGACCCGGATGAATTTTTTGTTCTTAAGCCTCTTCTTGGAAGCGCAAAATCCGAAAAAACTGTGCCGATTCTGAGAAGAAAGGTAGGCGCGAAACAAGTTAAGATGGTTTATTCAGGACATGGAAGCCGGACGACTCGAAATATCGAGGTTTCTCGCGTGGATCGGGAAAAGCTTTCGATTCCCGATAGTGATGTCATCAAGCTTGCGGAATGGGCCCTTGCTATCGAGCAATACTATTCTAAATTGAATGGTCGCGATACTCCGATGGATATTGAGTGGGGAAAGGACGGGCGAACCGGTGATCTTTTTATTTTACAGGCAAGACCAGAGACCGTTCACTCCCAAATTTCGGGACCTCAACAGAGTTCTTTTATCCTAAAGGAGAGATCAAAGATTTTAGTCTCTGGACGAGCGGTCGGCGGAAAAATTGGCTCCGGGAATGTTCGCATCGTTAATGATGTATCTGAGCTAGGTCTCTTTAAAAACGGTGAAGTTTTAGTGGCAGACATGACTGACCCTGACTGGGAGCCGATCATGAAAAAAGCATCGGCTATAATAACCAATCGAGGCGGTCGCACTTGTCATGCGGCAATCGTTAGCAGGGAACATGGTGTTCCCTGTATTGTTGGGACTGGCACAGGAACGGAAGCGCTCAAGAGCAATCAAGCAGTGACAGTGTCCTGTGCTGAGGGAGATGAGGGATTTGTTTATGAGGGAAACCTGTCTTTTATTGAGGAGAAAGTAAATTGGACTTCCCTTGCTAAACCCAACACTAAAATAATGGTTAACTTAGGAAACCCATCTCAGGCTCTAAAGACCTCTCTCTTACCTGTGGATGGAGTAGGACTTGCGCGAATAGAATTCATTATTAGTGAGTATGTTAAAGTTCATCCGATGGCGTTGGCGCATCTCGATGAGATCAGTGAACCTGCCATTAAGGAGCAGATCGAGACCTTGCTCGGCGCTCACAAAAATAATCCTGCACAGTATTTTGTCGAAAAGCTTGCCGAAGGAGTTGGCCTAATTGCGGGAGCATTTTACCCCAGGCCCGTGATCGTTCGTTTTTCTGATTTCAAAACCAATGAGTACGCAAGTCTTTTGGGAGGCAAGCAGTATGAGCCCTCAGAGGAAAATCCCATGATTGGATTTCGAGGGGCCTCTCGTTATTATGATCGCCGCTATCGTGATGGGTTTGCATTAGAATGCCGTGCGATTAAACATCTTCGTGAGCACGTGGGTTTGACGAATATTAAGGTTATGATTCCATTCTGTCGAACCCCTGGAGAAGGTGAAAAGGTTCTGGCTGAAATGAAAAATCATGGTCTCGTTCGTGGAGAACAGGGACTAGAGGTTTATGTCATGTGCGAACTTCCTGCAAACGTACTTCGTGCCGAAGAGTTCGCGCGTATATTCGATGGATTTTCAATTGGTTCCAATGATCTAACCCAAATGGTTTTAGGTGTGGATCGGGATTCGTCTGTCGTCAGCCATCTTTTTGATGAGCGTGACCCCGCAGTATTAAAGATGCTTCATATGGCTATTGATGGTGCGAAAAAGTCGGGCCGTCCAATTGGAATCTGTGGTCAGGCTCCAAGCGACTTCCCAGAAATTTCTCAACTTTTAGTTAACGAAGGAATTAACTCCATCTCCGTAACACCCGATAGCGTAATAAAAACTATCCAGGTAGTTTCAGCGGTGGAAAAATCTCGTAACGAGAGTTCCAGTAGTCCGCAGGTGAAACGTTTATGAAAATTGCCTTTTTTGATACTCATCAGTTTGAAAGAAATCTCTATGAAAAAGAAAATGAACAGTTTGGGCACAGTATCACCTTCTTTGAGACAAGGCTTACTGAGCAAACCGCAAATTTAGCCGCCCAGTATCCCTGCGTGTGTGCTTTTGTGAACGATCGGCTCGACAGCCGAACACTTAATTCCATTTCGGCTAATGGCACTCGGCTGATTGCTCTACGGTCAGCTGGATTTAATCATGTGGACATGAAGGTCGCCTGCGATCTTGGACTTCACGTCGTGCGAGTTCCCGAGTATTCGCCTCATGCAGTCGCCGAGCACGCTGTTGCTTTGATACTGTCATTAAATCGAAAGATACATCGAGCTCACAATCGAGTACGGGAAGGCAACTTTTCCTTAGATGGGTTAGTCGGTTTCGATCTTTATAAAAAAACTGTGGGTGTAATTGGAACTGGAAAAATCGGGGCAGTGTTTGCCAAAATCTTAGCGGGCTTTGGATGTCAGGTCCTTGCCAATGACCGAGTACAGAACTCAGATCTTCTGACGGCTGGTATCCAATATGTGAGTCTCGAGGAGCTATTGGGAAAATCTGATATCATTTCCCTGCATGTGCCTCTAACTCCAGAGACTCGTCACATTATAGATGAAAAGGCACTCGCCCGCACGAAGTTGGGCGTGATGCTAATCAATACCAGTCGCGGAGCACTGATTGATACAAGGGCGCTTATTCAGTCTTTGAAATCAGGACATATTGGATATGCAGGACTTGATGTTTATGAGGAGGAAGAGGGGATCTTTTTTGAGAACTTGTCCGACCAAGTCCTTCAAGACGATCAACTGGCCCGTCTACTTACATTTCCGAATGTACTTTTAACTTCACACCAAGCTTTTTTAACAAAAGAGGCATTGGG
Source organism: Pseudobdellovibrionaceae bacterium (assembly GCA_016719575.1). Taxonomy (GTDB): domain Bacteria; phylum Bdellovibrionota; class Bdellovibrionia; order Bdellovibrionales; family Bdellovibrionaceae; genus JACMRP01. The sequence goes on from JADJYV010000013.1 coordinate 1,278,066, forward strand.
TAATATCGCCCATACTACCCTTCAAAATATTTCGGATTTCGAAATCGGGAATATTTTGAGCAATGAAGTGTGTGTGCAACGCTTTTGAACGGGTGATACATGAATGCGTTTAAGCTTCCATACCGTCTCAGTTGCAGCGAATCCTCCAATAAGTGCGCCGAGAAGCCACTGAGCCTATGCGTTTTTGAATTCAAGAAAAACTTCTTCGGAGGCGGTAACTGCCTTCAATAGCGAAGAACCCTCCTAGCAAGGCACCAAGAATCCAAAGGCCCGCAAATGTAGCAACGAGTTCTGCACCGAAGAAATAAAAAGCTGCAAGCGAAGTAAGGCCAATAACACTAGTTTGAAGCCACTGGTGGCGTTTTATGGATTCAAGTTCTTCAAGGCTTAAGAAAAAGTTCGCAAGCAAAAAACTCGTTGCCATAAATAGTACGCCACAAAAAACCATGCAGAAGCTGTGACCAGCGATTTTCATGAACCAATTCATAAGTGAGTATTCCGTTTGGAAGGGATTTAAGCCAAATTGATTACAGATCCCAAGCGAAAGAAAGCCGACTACTCCGTGAATCGCAAACATTTTTGCAAAGACTTTCCAAGGATTTGGGAAAATACGCTTCCTTAAGTTCTCAAAAAGAGAAGGGGGTACTGTGACGTTGCCCGAGTCCGACTCGGCAAATTCAGTGTACTCTTTGAGCCATGTTTTTTTATCATCACTTTGCATACGTTATTCCTCTCGGGCCTTCCATATTTGCTTAAGCCTTTTAAGTCCACGACTGACAAGCTGACGAGCATTCTCTGGCGAGGTCGATAGTTTCAAGGCAATTTCCTCAAACGTTGCCTCATCATAAACTCTTAAGCCAACGGCCTCTTTCTGATTTGAAGGCAAATGATCGAGAATCTCTTTTCCAAAACTAAGCTCAGAAGAACCCAGGCCTGATGTGACTTGAACCAGTTTGTCGACAACTTCCGGATCAGTGGCATCTTCAAGACGGCGTTTTTTAAGAAAATCAATCCACATGGAACGAGTGATAGAAAAAAGCCAAGGTGAAAATGGCAGCGTGCGATTGTACTGATGGCGCGAGCGATGAAGTTTGAAAAAGACTTCCTGAAGAAGATCTTGGGCCTCTTTGGGCGCCTGAAGTCTTTTTGAAAGATAGCTCAGGACCTTGCCTGAGTGCCGTTCAAATAGAAGTTCAAAAGCGACGACCTCACCCATTTTATAGCTCTCCATTAAATCTTCGTCGGACTTATCCTTGAAGGTTTCTTTTTTCATTCGTTCCTACTGTCTAATACGATGCTTATCGTGAGATTGTGACAGGGCTCAAAAGAAAGGTCAAAAGGCAAGTAATTACAAGCCATTACGTTTTACTGTCACAAAGTTATAGGTCTTATCGTATTAGCTGTTATGAGACTAACGATTCACCTCCTTTTATATACTACCTTTAGCTTATCCTCGCTCGTGGTTATGGCCGATGCCAGTCGCCTGACGATGCCTCAGTTCTTAAGTGAAGTACGAGCAACCAGTCCTGAATTCGCAATTGAGAAAGCGAATGTTGAAGGCTCACGGGCTCGGGCAAGTGGAATTCGAATCAATGCGCCCATGATTGGTTACATGCAGATGAAAGATGGGAGTGGGACCAACCACGGTTTAGAAATCGCTCAAGAAATTCCTTTTCCGACAAAGATCTCCCACACCAAAAAAGTTCGGGATCTTGAGTTAGAGGCTCAACTGGAAAGCAGTCAGCTTCAGGAAGTTTCTTTATTGGCGGAAGCCAGAGCTGCCTTCGTCGCCTTTTGGAGTGCATACGCTCGCCTAAATATTCAGAAAGAGAAACACGATTGGCTTATCAATCATGTGAAGATCACCCGAACCACTTCCTGGTCGGATACGGCAGCAAAAATCCATTTACTTGAAGTTGAAACAGACGCTGACCTCGTTGAAAACGAAGTGCTCGCCCTAGAATCAGACTTAGTTGAGAAAAGAAATGGCCTTAAAATATATGCGCCAGGGCTCAAAGTTGACGATCTCATTCCCGTGGAGCCGGAACCCATTCCGATCAAGTTTGATAAACACAGTCCGAGCCTCCTCGTGACTTTACGAGAAAAAGAACTTCACGCAAAAGAAGCTTTGGTGGATCTCCAGAAACAGGCTTATGCTCCTGATCTCTTTGTACGACTTCGCTCGTATAACGGAAACGAATCGACCCCCCGAAGCCAAGAGTTGATGGTCGGTATCAGCGTTCCATTTCTTTATTTCTGGCAACCCAAGGCGGAAGTCGCTGAAGCCTCGGCGCAAAGAATGAAAGCCCAAGCTGAGCTACAAAAGTCAAAAATTGACCTTGATGGAAGATTTTCTAGCCTCATAAAAAGAGCTGAATCTACTCAAGCGCAGATCAGGAACTTAAAAGAAAAGTTGATTCCACGCTCTGAGCGGCAGGCAAAGCTTGTGCAAAACCTTTCGCAGCGAACTATGGAGGGACTCGACGAGCACAAAAAAGTGATGCTCGGCCTTCTGGATCTTCGGATACGAGCCATTGAACTGCGAGTTGCTTACGAAGATCTGACGAAAAATATCATGCAGCTAACTGGGGTAACTTCAGTGGAAGAGAGTTCAAAATGAAGCACCAACTTGTTTTAGTCCCGATGGCAGTAATTCTAATTTTGTTCCTTGGTTGTACCAAAAAAAGTGATAGCGAAACAAAGAGTGTTGGAACAACTCTTGGCGATCACGAGGACCCTCAGGGTTTTTACACGTGCCCCATGCACCCACAGGTACACGAACACAAACCGGGAAAGTGTCCGATTTGCCATATGAATCTCGTCAAAGTTTCTGAAAAAAATCGAAATATGAAACCATCGGCAACCATGGACACAACAACGACGGAGATCTCTGAGGGATTATCAGCGACCGATCAGCAGTTGCGTCTTGCGGGCATTTCTAAGTACACAGTTGTCAAAAAGGATCTTGTCTTTACCGTTCCTGCTTCAGGACGACTTGTTTCGTCAAGAGAAGTCAATTTTCAAGTTTATGAAACTGATCTCCAGATCATTAAGGCAGGACTAGATTTCTCTGGCATAGCGACTTCCAATCCTGAGGAATCTTTATCCGGTAAAATCCGAATGGTGGATAATATGGTTGATCCTTCAAGCCGCACGGTTCGTGTTATGGGAACTCTAAACAAATCCTTTCAGAAAACAGTTATGGATGGCGGATTTCACGGAGAGATAACGTCGGTTGCCAAAAATCAGATTGTCATACCCGAAGAAGCTGTTCTTCATGCCGGTAAAAAAGATCTCGTTTATCTGATTTCAAAAGAAAACGGACTTAAATCAATCCCAGTTCAACTCGGTCGAAAATCAGACCATGAGTATCAGGTTCTTTCAGGTCTCAACGAAGGTGATGTCATCTCAACTGGTCCTAATTTCTTGATCGATTCTGAAGCTAAAATTCGAGGAACTTTTGAGCTAGCGCCCGGTGAAACGAAATCTTCCGCTCCGTCATGTCCTCCGGATCAACACTGGGACATTCCCATGTCGATGTGCATGCCGGGGGAGGCTCGAAAATGATCAAACGAATCATAGAGTTTTCGGCACACAATCGACTTCTCGTTCTTGTGACAACATTTGTGCTTATTGCATTCGGAATTTACTCAGCAAAAAATATTCCTCTCGATGCAATTCCGGATCTCTCGGACACTCAAGTTATTATTTACTCAAAGTGGGATCGCTCACCTGAAATCATTGAAAAGCAGGTCACATATCCCATCATCGCCTCGCTGCTTGGCGCTCCAAAAATAAAAGCAGTCAGGGGATTTTCTGACTACGGCTATTCTTTCGTTTATGTCATTTTTGAAGACGGTACAGATCTTTATTGGGCCAGAAGCAGAGTCGTTGAATACTTAAGTCGAATTTCGGCGCAATTGCCTACAGGTGTTCAAACAGAGCTTGGCCCTGATGCCACAAGTGTTGGCTGGGTTTATCAGTACGCACTAGTTGATGAATCAAAGAAACTAAACTCCGCCGATCTAAAATCACTTCAGGACTGGACGCTTCGTTATCAGCTTCAGTCCGTCCCAGGGGTCTCGGAAGTTGCAAGTGTCGGCGGATTCACCAAACAGTTTCAAGTGCGCGTTGATCCAAGAAAACTTCAGCTTTTTCAAGTGTCACTTCCTCAAGTTCTAGATGCGGTTAGGGATTCAAATCAAGAAACTGGTGGAAGAGTTGTTGAGTTTTCTGGAACCGAAGCCATTGTGCGCTCTCAAGGACTTATTTCTTCAGTAGAAGAAATCGAAAATGCCGTTGTCACATATCCTCTGAAGAGCCGTGCTCCGGTGCTCGTTAAACAGGTGGCACAGGTTTCAATCGGCCCTGAAATGCGCCGTGGAGTAACTGATCTGAATGGTGAAGGTGACACCGTTGGTGGCATTATAGTAATGAGGCAAGGAGAAGATGCTCCATCTGTAATCGCCAGAGTGAAAGATAAGATTTCTGATATTCAGAAGTCATTACCTGATGGCGTAAAAATCAAAACTGTGTACGACCGATCGGACCTTATCCACCGCGCTATTGAGACTCTTAAAGGAACTCTGATCGAAGAACTCATAATTGTGAGTCTCGTTATACTAATTTTTCTTTGGCATGTGCCTTCAGCGATAGTTCCGATTGCGACAATTCCCGTTGCGGTTTTGCTGGCCTTTATTCCGCTTGTGCTGATGGGTCAGAGTTCAAACATCATGTCACTTGCAGGTATTGCAATTTCAATCGGGGTACTGGTTGATGGTGCGATTGTCGAAGTTGAAAATGCTTATAGAAAGATTCAGCACTGGGATGAGAATGGCCGTAAGGAGAGTTTTTTTAAAGTTAGGCTTGAGGCTCTAACTGAAGTGGGGCCGTCGGTTTTTTTCTCACTGCTTGTTATTGCGGTTTCATTTCTTCCAATTTTTACGCTGATTGACCAAGAGGGGCGTCTTTTTAGACCACTCGCTCTTTCGAAAACTTTAGCCATGGGAATTGCGGCCCTTCTTGCGATTACTCTTGATCCCGCATTGCGGATGCTTTTTGCAAGACCAGATGAATTCAAAGGACCATACCCATGGCTTAATTGGGTTGGAAATACGACTCTAGTTGGCAAGTATTATTCAGAACATAAGCATCCCATCAGTCGAAGACTTTTTGCGATCTATGAACCTGTATTGCATTGGGTGCTTGAAAGAAAAAAGACTGTGCTGGCTCTGGCTTTTGCCGCTGTTCTATCAATCATTCCTGGGTTTGCTATGCTAGGTTCAGAATTCATGCCCACACTACACGAGGGCAGTCTTCTTTACATGCCAACAGCCTTTCCCGGTCTTTCAGTTTCAGAAGCTCAAAGAGTTTTGACTGTTCAAGATCAAATTCTTAAATCTTTTCCAGAAGTTGATACAGTTTTTGGAAAAGCAGGACGCGCTGAAACCTCAACTGATATCGCACCTCTTTCGATGATTGAAACGACAATCGTCCTAAAGCCACATTCTGAATGGCGGAAACAACATCGCTGGTATTCATCTTTGCCAAATTTCATGAAAACTCCATTCACACGTATATGGCCTGAGACCATATCAGAAGAAAATTTGATTAATGAAATGAATGATAAACTCAATTTTTTGGGTATGCCTAACATCTGGACTATGCCGATTAAGAATCGAATCGACATGCTCTCAACCGGAATTAGAAGCCCCATTGGAGTAAAAATTTTTGGATCAGATTTAAAAATGATAGAGAAAGTGGGCCGTGATGTTGAATCAGCCCTAATGTCCGTTGAAGGCACAAGAACTGTGGTCGCAGAAAGAGTTTCGAGCGGTTATTTTCTTGATGTGAACTTTGACCGTAAAAAACTTCAAGCCTACGGACTTTCGCTTAAAGAAGCCCAACAACAGTCGATGGGTGCAATTGGTGGCGATAACGTATCGACGGCGCTTGTCGGACGCGAGCGCTATCCGATTCAAGTCAGACTTGCACCCAATTTTCGCCAGGACATAGAGGCGATCAAAAGAATTCTAATTTCAACACCAACCGGAGCACAAATTCCGTTAAGTGAAATTGCGACTGTTGGAGTGAATGAGGGTGCCTCGATGATTCGTGACGAAAACGCGTCGCTAGTTGGATACGTTTACGTCGACCTTGATCTGAAAAAAACAGATATTGGAAGTTACGTTGAAAATGCAAAATCAGTTGTAGCTGAAAAAGTAAAGTTACCTGCTGGCTATACTCTTTCGTGGAGTGGACAGTATGAAAATATGGAGCGTGTGAAAGCGAGATTAAAAGTTGTTATACCGCTTACGCTCATCTTAATTATTCTGCTTTTGCATTTTAATACGAAGTCGTGGGTGAAAACGGGAATTGTCCTTTTAGCAGTTCCATTTTCGCTCATTGGGGCAGTCTGGTTTCTGGTCGGACTTGATTATAATCTTTCGATTGCCGCTTGGGTCGGGATGATCGCTCTCTTAGGGCTTGATGCTGAGACCGGAGTGTTTATGTTGATGTATTTAGACCTTGCCTATGACGAAAGAGAAAAGCGTGGAGCCATGAATACCCGACAGGATCTTCATGATTCTGTGATTGAGGGAGCTGTACACCGAGTCCGGCCAAAGCTGATGACAGTGCTTGCGCTTTTTATGGGCTTGATTCCTATCATGTGGTCGATTGGTGCGGGAGCTGACGTGATGAAACGAATTGCTGCACCTATGATCGGCGGGTTGCTCTCGTCATTCTTGCTTGAACTTCTCATCTACCCCGTTATTTTTTACATTTGGAAAGAGAAAACTATGAACTTAAAACTCAAGGAGACAAAATGAAAATACAAATTTTAGTATCACTTCTAGCCGCTGTAATTTTAAGCGCGACTGCACAAGCAAAAGATACGAGTCAAAGCATTGAGCTTGCTGTCACTGAAAATGGTTTCGAGCCGAAATCAATTGACGTGAAGCCAGGAACTGACGTCACACTCAAAGTGACACGTAAAACTGATTCCACTTGTGCGAATCAGGTTCAGGTGCCATCAAGAAAGATCAAAGTCGATTTGCCTTTAAACAAAACTGTTTCTGTCGCTCTGGGAAAGCTTGAAAAAGGCGAAATTCGTTTTGGTTGCGGAATGAACATGATGGAAGGTGGTCGGATTATTGTCCGCTAATAATGGCTATCATAGCGGCTCTCACCAGATCTGATAAAAATGAAAAAAATTCAAAAACCAAACCGCACTTTGGCGAAATCTCGACAGATCAGAGCCTAAAGGTAACCACTTTTGGCGAGATTTCGACGGACGCAAGTGCGAAACAAACAGGTATTGGCGAGTTCTCGACAAATATACGAATATCCTACCTCTAAGTATTGCTTACTTGCTGGGCAGCTGGCACTTAACGTGCACTGAACTTCAATAGGTTTTCAACCGAAGGGGGTTTCGATGAAAAAGTTAAGAAATACTATAGGTGCCGTAGCTGTTCTTGCTGTCGGTATCAAGGGAGCACAGGCCAGCGCCGATCAATCACAGGCGCCATTAGCGGTTCAAAAGGGTGTCTACTATTCCCTAACATCCGAAGCTGCGAAAGCCTTGGAAATCAACTTAGGGCGAATGATTGAAGAAGCCCAACTTAACAATAATCAACAACTGGCATTCCAAATTCAAGAAGACGGCGAACTGGATCTTTCAATTTATGAAAGCGGCGTATTCGTTAGACTTAGTGCAGACATCGTAAAACGGGCTGCTGAATAATGAGCCTCTCCGTTCGTATTCTTTCAGAGCTTGAAGCCGGGCAATGGACACTTACTAGCATTGCGCCCTCTTTTCGCCGTCGTCTTACGGCTGAAACGAAGTCTCAGCTTCAAGGAAAAAATCTTTCGGAATTATGTATGGGGTTTTACGGAAATGTACGACCACACGACATTGTCATTCCGAACCAAAGAAAAGAACTCGATGTGGCTAGGATCAGCAACGAAGTACAAGGTTTGATTGAGAGAACGTTTGCTTCCGATTACTCGGGAGCAGCGGTGATTTCGTTTGAATCAGAAATTTCTCAAAAGCTTCAAACTGCTTTGGAGTTGATCCACCGGACTGATGCGGGCATTTCGCTTTTGCTAAGTGAGCTTGTCGCAGCATTCGTTAGGGTGAAATCGGTAAATTTCAGAAGTGCGTCGCACCCGCAAATTTTTGGGCTGATTTTAATTGGTGACGGTGTTCATGAGTTAACGGCAAAACAGCTTGCGGTTTCGGTCGTTCATGAGTTGGCACATCAGGAGCTTTTTCTCATCAATCTTCTAGACCGACTTGTGAATCAACCTTTTGATTACAACGAAATCCATGCACCGTTTCAAGGAACCAAGCGACCGCCGATTGGCAGACTGCATTCTATGTGGGCGCTTTACCGTATGGTACAGTTTCAAAAAATACAAAACGAGACAGACCAGAAGTATCAAGAGTTACTTCTGAAAAATGCCGAAGCGTTTGAGGACCAGGAGCTAACTCCTTTCGGTAAGAAGTTAGTCGAGATCGCAAGCAAGAGAGCCAGCTAATGAAAAAGTGGCTCGTTTTGATCGGAGGGATCATCATTATGACATCAACACTCAGTATGGCAGCACCAAAAAAATACGGATATGTTCCACCAACATTTCCTCGCGATCCCGCCGAAGTTAATCAATTCGCAGAACACATTGTCTTGGGTCAAATTCTCGAGCCTATGGTTGATACTGACAAAATGGGTAATGTTACTCCGGGTCTTGCCGAGAGCTGGACGTTTGAGGACAAGGGCCTCACTATTAAGTTCAAAATTAGAAAAGATCGCGTTTTCTCCAATGGCAAAAAGCTCGAAGCCAAAGACATTAAATATACTATTGATCGTGTCATTCAGAAAAAATCCCAGTCGAGTAATTTTCTCGGCAGCATTTCATCCATCGAAGCCCCTGCTTCAGACGCCCTCATCATCCGCCTTAAAGAGCCAAATGTGTCGATTCTTAAAGCTCTTAGTCGAGACCAAGTTGGTGTCGTTCCTGTTGATTGGAGTTTCAATAAAGATTCTTCGGAACCCCTCATTGGTTCGGGACCTTACCGACTTTTAAAAAAGGGTACGAATTGGAATCTCGAAGTAAACGAGAAATATCCAAAGGCGTCAGCTATCAGCATCCGGGAGTGGCAGCTTGTTTTCTTTGGCGATCATGATCTCAATGTGCCAGCCGTCGGACTTCCGGATTACGTTCCTGGCGCGACCCTATCCACAAAGACCGGGATGCAAAAAGTGAGAGGATTTGAAAGGCTCAAAACAGTTAACCAAATAAGCTACGCACAAACATCGGCCTGGTGGCATCCGCACGGAACTCATTTCAATTCGCCGGAAATGCGAACCCGAGCAATGGGATTGATTGAAGAGATCTTGGATAAGGGCTGTAAGAAATTGGAACTTGAGCGAGCAACTGGCGTCATTCCTAAAGGAGTTGCGGGCCATCTAGCCGTTACACAAGCTCCAAAGATCACGCATAAAAAATATGAAAAAACAGAACCACTCAGGCTCGCGTTCATAGGCGCGACCTTTGATGACTTTCTAAAGGGAAATGATCAAGCAATCGCAATAGAACACGGTTTCCAAATTGAGATTATAAAAATTTCTCCATCTGAAATGACGAAAATCGCTGACAAAAAACCTGATGTCATATTTGCTGGATGGGCTGGTGGGTTTAATGATCCCGAAGGGTTCATCGCTCTTCTTCCGACATTTCTCGTAAAAGATTTTGGATCTTATATTGGTCCGGCTCTTGCCGAAAAATACAAGCGTGCCAGACAAGAAGAAAATTGGACTGTCAGAAGTGAACTGTTTCAGCAGATCAATGAGCAGCTTCGCAAAGATCAGCTGATGGTTCCGGGATGGCGTATTCCGTTCTACATCATCGGCCAAACTAATATGATCTCTGAAGAGGCCACTTTCCGCTATACACCGAGACTCCATCTTGTGAAGGGATTGTAGTGGGAATTTTAGGGAAATCTTCGACAAGATCTATTCAACGATATTTTCTGAGAATTTTTATTCCAATCGTACTTCTTGTCAGCACTGCTATTAGCGGCTTGCTGGCTTGGAACGATTATCGAGTTAACAAAGCTTCCCGTCTGGATAGTCAGAAACTCACATTTGAAACTTTCGCAGCAGTTGTTCGCCAGCCAATTATTCAAGGAAGTCTTATTGAAGCAAGAATTCGGGCGAACGAGCTTGCGCAGAACTCACAGGTTTCATGCATCGAAATTAAGTCGATCTCAGAAACAATCCAAAGTTGCAATAAGCTGAAGACTTCTTCATCAGGGCTTCATCGCATGGATACTGATCTCTACTTTTCTGAGGATGCTTCGAATTGGATGGGACATATCTCGATTACATTCGACAATTCGGATCTAATTTCAGGAATTTGGAAAAACGCCGGGAAAAATGCAATCGGTTTCGTACTTCTTGCCGTAATTTTGTTTGCTGGGCTTTCAATCGGTTTTTCGCGAATTCGAATCGAGCTTAATGAACTGATGAAGATCTTAGAAACCCAAACGAGCGACAAGCAAAGAACACCAAAATTTAAAATTAGCGAATTCTCCTCTTTGGCGGAAAATTTGAGGTACCAATTTGAAGTAACTAAGGCAGCCGCGGAAGCAAAAGCGGCGCTCGATGTTGCAAGACAAGTTGCTCATGATATTCGATCGCCGATTGTGAGCCTTCAGGTGGCGCTCAACGCGGCACAAGTTCAGCTCGATCCAAGTGTTAAGGGCGTTTTGAATCACTCCGCGCAAAGAATCAGTGACATTGCAAACGATGTTATCAGCCAATACACATCCTCCAATAAAATTTCTGAATACAGAGTGCCGATACAAAAACTTCCGATGTCTGTCGATCTTGCTTTGAACGAAATGGTTGCTGAAAAAAGTCTGATGTGCAGACAGACGCCACAAGTGTCCGTACAAACAAAATTAAATACAGAGGATACCTTCATTGAAATGCAAGTGAGTGACTTCAAACGAATTATTTCCAACTTAATCGACAATGCGCTCTACGCCGTTTCTGATCAGGGGAGCATTGACGTGAATTGCACGAGGGTTGCGGATGAGTGCTGCATTTCCATTGTCGATAACGGCTCTGGAATTTCGGAGTTAGTTTTGAAGGTGATTTTAGAAAAAGGTGGATCTTTTGGAAAACCCAATGGCAAAGGTTTAGGTCTACAATGGGCCAAGAAAACAATCGAAAAGCATAGTGGCAGGATTTTGATATCGTCTAAAGAGGGCGTCGGCACCGCCGTTAGAATTTTTCTGCCGATGACGATGAATCGAAATGTAAAAGTACAAACCGGCGTTCAGCATAGCCTTGCGGCAAAAGAAGCTTGAACGCGTTGAGGGAGGTCATATGGAACAACCACGAGTTATTTTTGTAGATGACGAAAGCTGCTTTCGTGACGGTCTCAAGATATCCCTCGATTCCGCTTTTGGCGCGGAACGCGCTTTCGATGTCGAGTTTCATTCACACCCAGAGTTGGCGCTTGATTCGATTAAGAAAAATCCCTTCAACGTCTTTTTGGTTTTTATGGATCATCATTTCCATGAATCAAAAGAGAAGACCACTTTAGGTGCGGACTTCATACGTCCGATCAAAAGAGTGAACTCTTATATCGAGATCGTCATGATGTCATCGGATACAACGCCAGAAAGTCTTCGCTTGTGGCTGAAGAATGGTGCCGACAAATTTCTCTATAAAGAATTTGTCGGGCAGCAAGAAAAGCTGCAAATTTTTATCACCGAGGCACTGACGAAGTTTCGTTCTAAGTTTAACGGATTTCTTGGAAACAGCAGTCGTCGGATCAGCCAAGTGCCAGAATCTCTCAAGAAAATTGGAGTTGTATCGCTGGATCGTGAAATGAAGGCAGCGGCCGATCTTGTTTTGCAGACAGCGAAATCAGATTTATCAGTTTTGATTTACGGAGAAACTGGAACTGGAAAAGAATTGTTTGCGCGAGCAATTCATCAGAATTCAGATCGAAAGGATAAACAGTTCCGCACAATTGATTGCACGCAGTTCAAAAAATCAGAACTTATCGCTAGCGAGTTATTCGGGAGCGAAAAAGGTGCTTTCACTGGAGCTGAATCAAAAATAGGTCTTCTTGAGGTCGCTAATGGCGGAACCGTTTTCTTAGATGAAGTTCATCATTTGAGTGACGAAGCGCAGGCGATGCTTTTGCGATTTATTCAGGATCGAAAAGTTCGACGAGTTGGCGGTAGCGTTGAAAAGCATGTTGATGTGCGATTGGTATTCGCCGCAAAGCCACACTTGAAGGTCCTCGTGGATGAAGACAAGTTTCTCGCTGATTTGATCTATCGGATGAAGCAGATCAAGATTGATCTTCCAACACTTGCTAAGCGGCCCAACGATGTCGAAGTCTTATGTGAGTTCTTTCTAGAAAAACGACGACCATCGCAATCTGACAGCGTGCCCAAACAGTTGCATCCCGATTCACTGGATATACTTCGTTCTTATTCGTGGCCTGGGAATGTCCGCGAGCTGGAAAATTTAATTGAACGACTTTCGGTCTTGGTAAGCGGCCCAATTATTTTACCAGAACATATCGAGAAATACGGGGAGCTTGAAGGTGCTGCAAGCACTGAGAAAGTTGCGACCCTTGAATCGCTTGAACAAATGAACGCTCGTCACGAAAACGAAGTTAGAACGCTTATCCTTAGGACATATCAGGCAAGCGATTATAACCTGTCTGAGACTTCCAGGAAACTTGGAGTTGCTCGCTCATCCCTACGCAGCCAGTGCCAAGCCTTGGGGATTTGGGAGAGCATGGATGTTGTAAGTCGAAAAGACCAGGCCAACGGCAAAGGTGAGTTGAGGCGGATGGTGGATAACTCTGTGAGAATGGTTATGAGCGCCGTCTTGGATAATTAGGCTACTAAGACACCTTTGTTGGAACAGCGAGACTACAGAATCGAAATTCATGGGTTCTTATAAATTTTAACTTTTGGGACATTCAAGATTGATGGCTTCGCTCATTAGCGCGTCCCCAGAAGTTGGTACGACGTAAGGAATCTGGCGAGTAAGGCAGTTCTCTTTTAAAATTTCCACGTTTAATTTTGCTTCTCTGCAAACTCCCATAGTCGTGTAACGAAATTTTCCGTCCTTTATGTCGTCACCAATTTTACTGTTATCTAAATAGACCTTAGCCCCATTTGGCGAACTTTCATGGAATGAAATCTCCACGTGGGTTTCGACACATGTCGAAGCAAAAGCCATTAAGCGTTTCAGCTCTGTTCCCGATAGTTTTCGATCATAAATTGAGTTTTTAGAGGCCAAGTAAATATACTTTTTGGAAGATAAATTAAAAATCATATACGTAGAGGTAGTGCCATCGAATTTCAACTTAAGTCTGTCTTTTCCCGTATGAGCCATCACTTCATGGTACCCAGATGATAGTTCGAGGTATTCACGCGCTTTCTTAGAGCCTTCCCACGTAACTGCATTGCTATTTGATTGGCCGTAAACTGAAGAACAAACGAAAAAAAAGAGACAAGTAGACACAGTTCTCATTTCACATCTGCCGTTGATAAATTTGATTTTTCTAATTTTGATTTGAAGGAGGCCCAGAGGCAAAATCCGACACCAAACAATATTATTGAGGCCAATAGGGACCAATAATAGACACTTCTCCAGCATTCAATCTCTGGACGAAAGAAGTCGACCTTTTCCTTCATTGCTTCTGCCACGATTAGTTCATACCAAGAAAGCAAACAAATCATACCGACTATATTTGCCCCGCACGAGAGCAATACCGGCAAATGCCAAACTTTGAAATTTCGATTTTGAAAATACAATTTACTTACTAACCACCCTTGGGCAGTCAAAAGGAGTGCCGACGCTGTCCATGAGAATTGTATCAAATTCGCCGTGTACGTTACGACTCTATCAATTTGTTCTGGTTGAAGGTTTGCCACAACAGTCATTTCGGACGAATAAAACATTTTATGAATGGTTCTTAGTCCAGGGACCGCCTGATTGAAACTGTTCGAAGTTTTCTAAAGGTACCTGTGACGCCAGACTCATTTTAATGAGAGTACTTCCCAACTCTCAGGTCTGCCACTTTCGATTTGACCGCAAAATGTCCAGTTTTCGACGGACATCCTCCTAGCTAAATCGACCCGCCCCAATATCTGGCGGGATTTCGACAACCAAAAATCGAACCATCGTTCAATTCGCGAGTTCTCGACGAATCGACCTTTGCCGCGCCTATAATTCAAAATCAAAAATCAATCTTTCCAACAACTTAGCCTGTGAGCCGCTCTGGTGGCCTCTTTGCAATTCTAAAAGATGAAAGGACTTGAAAATGTCCTTCACTACAAGGAGAGCAAAAAATGAGTACGTTAAGAACTTGTCCCCGATGCAACGAGCGAACATTCGAAAAGCTTGTCACCCATTCACATTGTCTGTGCTGCAACTACGCGCCTGATCTTCTTACCTATAGAAAATCAAAAGCCTCAGGCGATGAGCTGCCAATCCCTCCTTGGGCGGCAGAGGTTGTTGCGGAAATGAAATCCATCAAAGCCCATTCAGTCGTTGAACATCTCCCATTAAATGAGAATTCAAAAAATAAAAAAGGAAGTGCCGCATGAAGCAAAATGTAATGAATCAAACTACGATCTTTGGTCCAAACGAAAACGAATGGCCAATTACAAATCCGTTCTGGAAACCTTGGCGACTTAAAGTCTACGAAATCGTTATGAAGCTTGCACATGGAACCAAGCAAGTTTGGCAGACACTTGCGGGGCTTTGGATTCTAAAGGCACTTGGAAATGTGATTCGAGGAATTGGCTGCGTTCTTTTCATTGTGCCACCAGAGCAACAAAAAATTGAGCAAGCTCGTATGCAGACGATGCAGTACAGAAATATTTTTTAAAGGGAGGTTGGCAATGATCCATACAAAGAAAAATAAAAATTTGGAATATGTGGCAACTCCAGGACCGAGTGCCATTGAGAAAATTAAAACTGAAATTCGTAATTGGTACGGAAACCTCTCAGTGAAGGAGCTTGTTTACAACAAAGTTCTGGTTGCCGAGATTGAGAAATTAGAAAGCCTGCTGGCGGGAAAGGTAGCGGTCGGATGATTGAAAACAAAATAAGCACAGTAGTCAAAGACCTGACGGACGAAGCGGTTTTGGAAGAGGCCGCAAGACGCCTTCAAAAACAGTATGCAGACGAACATGGCGCCGATTTCTCTTATGGGACTTTTCGATTCGTATTTCACGACGGGCGATTTCAAGGAGTTGAAGATTGGCCGCGCAATAAGCGCTATGTGAGTCCGAAACGAAATAACAACGAAGCCAAATGACCAACCGGAGGGGATATGAATGAAACAATTGAACAAATGATTCTTAGAATTTTGGGCCAGGTTTCTGAGAATGAAAAACTAAGAAATAAATCTTTAGAGAAGAGAACAGCCCGAGTTCTTAAGGCACTCGCCTATTTGAAGGCGGCTTCAACCAATAAAAAAATGGGGGCTTAATGGCACGAACACAAACTGCACAGAGTGATGTCCCTCTCTCGCTCGCGCTCATGGCGCTCGCCGGATTTGGACTCGTGTATTTATATCTCGCACATCTGAGGCTTCACCCAGATCTGATGCAGTTTGCACTTCAGCAGCTAGAGGCGAATGCGAAGCTCTTTTGGATTACAATTTCTTGCGCGATGGTGAATATTTCCTTCGGATCAATTTACCTTAAGAGGTCCATTGGACTTGAGAAGCAAGGAAGTAAACTCGCAGTCCTTGAAGGGAAATCAAGGACCTTAAAATTCGGTAGAGCCGAGTTCGTTTCTATTGTAACCAGTGTCGTCACCTATTTCGCATGTAGAAAACAGATCGCTGACTTTATTGGGCCGCTCTTCCTGCGATTAGCAGAAGGTTTTCAGACTTCGTGGATTGTTGCCCTTCTAAGTGCAAATATTGCTTTTGCCTTCGGCTTAACCCTACGCATGTTTTTAAGAGGAATCGCAAGAATAAAGTTTTCATTCAATGACATTCACAAGTTGGATGCGCCCGAAATTGAAGAGGGCGAACTTGTTCTGGGGACAACACCAGGGCCTCTGACTCACTCAGTTGTTCAGGATTCAGGAGAGTCGGAGGACTGGGTTAAAATTCCGAGTCGTGGTCTCAATGGTGGAATTATGATTTCGGGATCTATCGGTAGCGGTAAAACCCAAGGGACCGTGCTTCGTTACTTGCGGCAAATTTTACGATCAGGTGAAAATTCGCCTGCGATCCTCGCGATTGATCCTAAGCGGACATTTCTCGTAGACGCTGAGAAAATTATCAGGCGTGCAGGCCTTGGGGATAAGATCGTCAAAATCTCTCTTCGAGGTTCGGTGAGCTTTAACCCAGTGTATGTCGAGAACCCACTTCGAAATTCAAAGTTCACCGAACTTGCCGAAATGGTTAGAGCCGCTGCTGTGAATTTTATGGGAAAATCTTCGGACTCACCCTTCTGGGATATTTCGTCATCGAACTTGATTAAGAACGCGATTGTCTACTGCGCCGCTATTCATGGTTATTTTACTTTGCTTGATCTTTACCGCGCTATTGTTCGAGCCTCAAAAGAGAATTTATCGGACGATTTACAAAAGCGTCTTGATACGGGCTCATTCACCGAGGAGGAGCGTTTCAATATCGAGCGGGCTATGGAGTATTTCGAAAACGAATACTCGCAGCTTGAAGACCGCGTAAGATCTGGAATCGTCGCGACAAGTACGGCCTTCATCAATCAGTTCCAGGAGTTTGCGGCAAACCGCGTTTTGTGTCCGAAAGAAGAGAACCTCACGATTCGCTCAATGGAGCAGTTGATCCGTGAGGGGAAAATTCTACTCTTTGACATCAATCAGCCAGGCCTTGCTCGATCAATGGGAACATTCATCAAGCTTCATTATCAGCAAGCCGTATTGAATATGCTGAGCGAACTGAAAGATCAGAAAAAACTCTGCACGACCGCGCTCATAATTGATGAGTACCAAGATGTTGTGACCTGCGGTGGTGGTGGCACAATCGGTGACGACACTTTTATGGCAAAGGCTCGGGAATCAAAGCCCGCTGTGATTGTGGCGACTCAATCAGTCAGCTCACTGATGGATTCTGTTGGAAGCCAAAGAGCGGCTCTTGTTCTTATGCAAAACTTTAGAACAAGAATTGCGTGCCACTCTTCAGATTCGGAAACGATCAAGCTTTTCCAAGAATTGGCCGGAAAAGAAGATCGCGAAGTTGAATCGCACTCAATGTCAGAAACAGCACAGTCAGCGAAGCTCAATCTCTTAGCCGGAGGGTTTGACTCGCAAAATTCAAGTTTGAATGAGGCGGTCTCCAGAGCAAAACGAAAAGAAGATCTTATCACAGGTCGCGAATTCTCAAGGCTTCGAACTTTCGAGGCGTTTGCACAGGTATTTGATGGAATCGAGACGAAGTTTTTAAAACTTTATCTGAAGCCTGATTTCTTGCGGTTCATCAACACGAAGCATGAGGCTGTACTTGAAATGCTGCGTGTAACGAAGAAGGGAGGCTCTGTAGAGAGAATTAAGCATTTCGCTCAAAATCTTCGCGCTATAGCAGCCTCCCTCTTCCTGGCGGGTAATGTGCAAGCCGCAATTCCGAATGTTTGTACCGTCGCAAGTACTCCAGCGTTCACATCTTGTCTGGAACTGAACGTCAGTGGATGTACTTGTGGATTTCCTCCGAGACCGTGCGCTGCGATTTCCTACTATGTGCCGCAAACCTTTATCGAAGTGTGGCCTGAGCCCAAGACAAGCTACTTTTTAGGAATACCAGGAGCATCAGCCCAGCTTGCTAAGATTTTCCCGAAGCCGTTCGGAGCGGAGTCCGATGACGATACTCAGAGCTTTCAGGCGCGAACAATTGCGGTTCCACTTGCGGGACTGACATTTCAAACAATGCCGGCCGGTGGCACTAGAATGGAGAAAGTTTGTTTTGATGGAATGAGCGAACATTTCGGAGCGCACTGGAATACTGGCAAGAACGACATGACTCAGCCCTTGTTTTTAGCCTCGGGGCTTGCGCCAAAGTTATGTCTTCTCAAGGGTGCCGTGACTTCTATTACAGGGGAAGGGGGCGGCGCCCCTTCCCCTGACTCGGCCATGTGTAGTTTTGAAGTACCAAAGATTGATATGTTTCCGCCAAGCACTCATTCGGTTTGCAACGGATGGGGAGTTTTCTATCCGCGCTATGGCACTTACTCGGGTCCAGCATCAATGGCGGGCGCTTTGATGGTCGCCTCTCGTATCAAGAGCCTTTCAGCAGAAGTGCTGCACTCTATGCCAAACAGTCCAGATGAAAAGTGGCAGATGATTTATCCGCAGTCGAGCTCCTGCTTTCGGGAAGGTCAGAACGTGGGACTTTTAGAATCGGTCGTAAATGCCCGAGAGACCATGAGGCTCGTAAACGGAAAACTCAAAGGTTATCTGTTCGTAATTTGGAGCCGCACAATGACTTGCAAGGATATACCGGCAGCGGCTCAAGCAAAGGCTGCGAGCCTTGCGATCCCTGCTGCGTGCGGAGGTGCAAAGTGACGAGCTTAAGACTTCAAAACGAGCATGGCATTACGGTCGCTAAACGTCGAACGGCAGAACAATTACTTTCTGATGTCGGACCTTATGCAAAACTTCTTAAAGATTTGGTTACCGAAGCTAAAATTAAAGGCGCAAGTGACATTCACGTCGAGCCCACAGAATTTGGAATTGATTTTAGACTTCGCGTAGACGGAAACCTAGTTCTTGTGAGGTCGATAGAGCTTCAGCACCGAGAAAGTTTGATTCTAGAAGCGAAACGGATCTTCGGTCTTGCTATAGGAGTAAGTGGTAAGCCGCAGGACGGCAGGGCTTCCTTGCCGTCGCTGCGGCTCGATTTACGTGTAAGTCTTTTGCCAACTCACTTTGGAGAAAAAGTTGTTATGCGACTTTTGAATCTCGATGCGAGTTTCAATCTTTCAGAACTCGGTTTTTTAGAGTCAGAGCAAAAGATGTTCGAAAGGGCTTTGCAATACGAGGACGGAGTTATTGTAATTTCAGGTCCGACCGGAAGCGGGAAAACGCGAACTCTCTATGCCCTGCTTAAGGCGCTCAATCCAAAGCGTCTTAACATTGTGACCTTGGAAGACCCGATTGAATACCGCATTGAGGGCCTCAATCAAGTGCAAGTGAATCGTAAGATGAGCTTTGCCGATGCACTGAGATCAGTGCTGCGACAAGATCCCGACGTGATTCTTGTTGGAGAAGTGCGAGATGCTGAAACCGCGAAACTTTGTTTTCAGGCAGCGGAAACCGGGCACTTGGTTTTCACCACTCTTCATGCAAACGGATCGCTAGAAGTAATCGAAAGACTTTCGGGCCTTGGAGTTGAAAAACTCGTCTTAGAATCCAATTTGCGCCTTTCAGTTGCGCAGAGACTAGAGCAAAAACTTTGTGCTGAGTGTGCAGAAGAGCCAATAGAAAAAGTGACCGATTGGTTTTCAAAAAAGCATTCAGGAAATTTAAGTGAACTTCGCATAAGGCACGAAGCTGGTTGTCCGAATTGTGTTTCAGGAATCAAAGGCCGAGTACCAAGCATCGAGTGGGCTTCATTTGTAAACGACGGCATTAAACATCCAAAAGTTTTTCAATCTCTGGAAGATGCGCGAATTGCGAGAGCGATTCGAGGAGAAATTGATTCGAAGGAGGTTCAACTTGGTAATTCGTAAAACGATTCTGTTTTTGCTTTTGTCATCTTTTGCCCAAGCAGAAAAATTAGAATACTTCGACTCTAAGATCGACTTCTGGGGCGATAAGCAAAGCTCAAAAGACGCTCCCAAAAAAGAGCCGAGTCCGACTGAAAAGCAAGACAGCAAATTTCCGTGGAAGACGTTCCTTGATCCGAAAAATAAGGAATTCTTCAAGGAAGGCGACTACATGCCACCGGAGCCATTTATGGAGGTCGCAAGAAATCCGACGGACGACAATATCAAGCAGTGGTTTGAGCTGATGAAGAAGAAAAATGAACTTCAAACAAAGCTTCAGGAACGAATGGCTGAGTACATGGCAAAAAATGGTGAGTTGAAGACTACACCAAATGTGGCTACTGCGGCACCGGCTGCGCCAAAAGCAAAAGAGCAAAATGTTGCTCTTGATCCGTCGCGCTTTCGCTTGAGGATGTATTTTGAATCGACGTGCCCTCATTGCAGACGAATGTTTCAAGTTCTAAAGAGACTTCAAGACGGCGGATTTCAAGTGGAAGCTTTGCAGGTGGATAGCGGTCCCGTGCAGGATGCAGAAAAAATTGTTCCGATATCAAGAGCTGATCCTAATGATTTAAAAAAGCATGGGATTAAAGGTGTCCCGTTTCTGTTGATTGCCGACACAAAGCGGAAGGCATTATTACCGGCCATTGAAGGCTATCACGATTTCGAAGACATCTTGCGACTGTTGAAAGCTGCGAACTGATTTTAAAAAAATAAAATGAGCCACCACTACAAATAGGCTCAAAAGAAAAACAAAAGAAGTCTCTCTACCACAAAAAGGCGAGCTGACTTCGAGCAAGGATAGGAGATTACCTATGCTCGGAGAACGCCTTTTATTGTGTGGATCATTAATCCATGGCTCTCAAGTGAGGGGTCCGAACCCTCGAAGACATGAGGAGTGGTACTTTTTTATTCTAGTTACCATTCTTCTCATTTGTCTTTCGCATACGAATGCTTTTGCGGGGACTAAAATTCCCGGAGCTGATGCCAGCGACAAACTCGAAGCGGCGGGAACGCTGCTTCGTATTGTGGATTCGGTGCTCTTCTCGTGGGGAGCGCGGATTTTTGCTGGGCTCTGCGTGATGTCGGCAGGCTGGAACTTGAAAGAGCAGCGATTTGGAATCGCGGTACTCTGTATCGTTGCAGCCCTTGTCCTCGGCACGGCTCCCACGTGGGTTAAGAACATTTTCGACATCGGCGGTGGTGGCGGAGTGTTTTCACAAAATCAAGTTGAGAGCCCAAGGAGTTTAAATGCGTAAGCAAGAACTCTTGAAAGCAAAATACTCATCCCTGGTGAGCCAAACCATCGACTCGCCAATTATGGTTTTCGATATTTGGGAACTGTCGGATGTGTTCATCGCGCTCTTCATCATTCTTGTCTTCGGCGTTCTCTTTTACTCGTGGGGAACGATGTTCACTTTGCTGAGTTTGTGTCTGGGGTTTGGACCAGTGATTAAAAAGAAATATCCAAAAGGAATTTTCTTTCACTGGCCCTTTTCACGCCTTCGGATGGAGCTTCCCGGCCTTGTGAATCAGAAGAGCAACGACCGCAGATTTTCAGATTGAGAGGAAGAAATGAAAACAACAACAAACCAAGAGGGAGAACTATGGACAACCAAAACGACGAACAAGGGGCAAAAACATATGACCGGAAACCGAATTTCAATACTCGCGCAAAATTATCTCGAGATGGTCGCTACTGGATCATTGAACGCATTGAAACGTGGATTTTGCCTCGCAAGTACCTGGATGTCATTGCTCAAAACCATGCTGCTGAAAGGATTGAGCCCCAGAGTCCAAGTCCTGATGCGAAACCTAAAAGGAAAGGTAAACGAGATGCTAACAGCGATGGATAAGGGAATTGAAGCGGCACAGGTGGCAGTGCCACCTGTGGGTGTCTACCAAGGGGTAGATCTTCGCATTCTGCCAAAGTACGTGGCCTTTAAGTCGGCGATGATAAAGCAGCGCCTTAACGCTTCAGTACATTCTCGCAATTCATATTGCGGCATTTGCCATGCACTTTGCCCTCGCCCGATTTGAGATTCACGGTCTTGAAACAAAGCTTCGGGAAAAAGAATATATCTTGGCTCCGGGAGTGATGGACTTCACGACCGCGTCCCCGCAATCGGTGTCGGATACTTATGTAGTTAATGCTGCGCTTAGCTTCTTAAGTATGCTCGGGAACGTGAATGCCGCCAACATTGATGAACAGTACAAGCGCTTATCAAACTTTATGACTCCTCAACTTCAGATTCAGTTTGAAGAAGAAGCGAGGGAGTGGCGCGAGACGGTTAAGAGCGAAAACATTTCTGAGATTTTGCGGATTACAGATCGCGAAGTCGTTGCGACCGGCGAGGGATTCTACAAGGTCACCGCAATAGCTCAAAGAGAGAGATACACGAATAGCGAGAGCGTGGGCCACGTGGACGAGGTCATTGAAATGCTGATGAAGCTCGTCCCTCCAGTTAAAGGCAAGGAATGGTATCTCGAAATCACGAGCCTTAAGCGCGGGCGATCTGATGGATTTAAGCCAAGCGCTAACGGAGGGAAAACAAATGGTCGATAACAAAACAATTGATCTGGATCAGGGACTTAATTTTGAGATTGAGAGTCTTAAAATGCTTTTTCGAAAAGTCGCTTTTAAAATTGCATTTGGAACTTACCTCGTCGGAATTCTTCTGCTGGTGTTCCTGCTTGTATCCCGTGCGGAGGCAAAAGTTGTAGTTTACGGCACAGGGACCGAGCAAGTTCGCATCAAGCATGGAGGGCCGACAATTTTTCGCTTTTCGAAGGCGGTTCAAACAATCTCGGGTGCTAGTAAACTTCAGATCAAGCCCGCGAACGCTTCCGATCCAAGTTACACTGATCTTGAAGTGACTCCGCGCTTTACGAATGGAGTCAATGAAGTCATTTTCTTTCTGGTTGATAAATCAGTGGTGAGGACAAAAATCATTGTAAGCCCCAATGATCCGGCGGCTGACGGTCTGTACGATTTCAAATCCAGAGAATCAGCAGAAGCAGGAGATTCCGAGAACGCTCCCGTCATTTCCGAAGTCGAACTGCTAAAGGCGATGGTACGAGACGACGCTGTGTCGGGATACAAGCTTTTTCGTGTCTCGCAAAGCTTCCCGTCAAAAAATTCCAGCGTGCGAGCTGAGCTGATTCGCATTTATCGGGGCTCTCCATTTAACGGGTATGTTTTTAAGCTCACGAACACGAGCTGGAAAAAAAATGTCGAAGTTGATGTAAGGCATCTCACCGTGGGAGAGCCAAACTTAGCGATTCTCTCTCAGAGTGACGAGACCACTTTGTATCCAAAAGGAAAAGGCGTCAGCGAAACATTGATTCGTGTCGTCGCTAAAAACACATCTTCAAGTAGCGATGTAATTTTAGCGATGGAATCAGACGAAGCGTCTGCCAATCCTAAGAAGGGGGAGTAGAAATGAACGCAGAAAATATTCTAGTTCAGATTAAATCCTTCGACTGGAAAAAGCATCACTTAAGGATCAAAGAACTTACTCAAAAAAAGCCAATCATCGTTGGCCTTTCTGTAGTTGGAGTTTTGCTCGTTATTAATCTTTTTGGACTTATCGGTGAAAAAGAGACCCGAGTTATTGAGCGCGGTGCTGCCGTCAGTTTTCAGAATGGAAGAATTCTGAATGATCGAGAAAGCACATTCTACTATGGAAAAGAGCGTCTTCTTTCTCAAAAGGCCCAAGCTATGTTTGAAGGACAAAGTAAGCTGGAAGCCCGTCTCGCAGAACTAGAAAAAAAGCTTCAAGAAGCAAATGCTGCTGCGACAAACGTAAATCAGTCGAAAACAGATTTGCCGCCATCCGTAAATGGACAACCGCAAAGCTTGGGGATCGCACCGAATGCTGGAACTCCGAACCAGGAAACACCAATTCAGCTTTACGACGCACCTCCTGGTGGAACCGTTTCGCCCGCTCGTTCGCCAGTTAGTCGTGTGAAAGCAAAAGGTCCCGATCTTATTGCGTTTCCCGTTAAGAGCGACGTTAAAACCGAAGGCGTCGTTTTACCGTCTGGTAGCTATGTGAAGGCGAAAGTTCTAACCGGCGTTGATGTGCCCGAGGGAAAGACCTATCCGGTTCTGATGGTGCTCGATTTTTCTTACGTTGGTCCGAACGATCATAAAATTGATCTCTCGGGCTGCTTTATGATCGCAAAGGCGGAAGGAGATCTTTCAACTGAGCGCGTGCAAATGCAGGCGACCAAGATGAGCTGCGTTTCCAAAAAAGGAAAGATGTTTGAGCGCGAAGTGAATGGGTTTGTTGCCGACGACAAGGACGGATCTTTTGCCATGAAAGGGCAAGTGAACTCAAAGCAAGGCCGAGTAGCGGCGATGGCGTTCATCGCGGGTGTGGTTGATGGTGTTGGGAAGGCAGTTCAAGCCTCGCAAACAACTCAGAGCACGAATCCTCTCGGGGGCGGTTCTTCGATGATGACTGGTGATGCTGGGAAGTACGCCGTCGCAGGCGGAGCCTCAAATGCCGCAGGTATGGTGGCTCAGTGGTACTTACAACAGGCGCAAAATCTTGCACCGACGGTTGCTATCGGATCAGGCCGCGATGTCTGGATTGTTATGAAAGACAAAGTGAATCTGCCCGAAGAATTTTTCAAAAAAGAAAGGAAGAATGGTGATGAAGGTATTTACTCTTATTTCACTCGTGTTCTTGAGTAGTCTCATCAACGGTTGCGCGAGCACCAATCAGAAGTCACTTCTTGAGGAAAGAGCTGGCTACGGTTTCACCGCTCCACCCATGAATATGTCCGGGCAAGGTGGAGTAAAATACGTTCCAACCCGTATGCCTGAACAAGTGGTGGTGGCGTGGCTTCACGCAAAAGAACTTCCATCGAAGGATTACTTTTGGGGTTCGTGGCTCTCAATCGTAGTCGCGCCGGAAGCTTGGGAAATGAAGAAGGTCCCAATACCTAAAACGTCTGGTCCGAAATCGAAGCCGCGCACTCAGGATAAGCCTGTTCAAAAGCCTCCAAAGGGGTCCAGAGGCCCTTAACGCTAGCGGGGGGCTGGATTGTCTCAGTTTGAGATAGGTCGTGCTTTAAGACGGTTATGGCACCAAAACAAATATAGGAGACTTAAGTATATGCTAGATACTGCCGATAATAAGGATAAGAAAGATGTTTCAGATAATACAGTTATGTATTATGATGGGTACATAGGAGGCTCTATGTCACGACTGCTTATTACGAAGGAAAAGGAAGAAAAGGTCCAAAACCTTTTGGCCTTACTCAAGGGAGCTGAAAAACAGCCTAAAGAAGTCGTTGAGATCAAGAAGAGTTCTCTTCATGAACTTGTCGGACTTGTGGAACTTCTCTTAGATGAAAAAGCCATCGTCCTTGAGGATGATCTGTCGCCGTCTCAAGCGGGAGAGATTGCTGGCATTTCTCGTCCCTCAATCATGCACATGCTGAAAGTTGGCAGACTCAAAGGTTATGAAGTCGGCACCCACTGGAGAATTACAAAAGGCTCTTTGATTCAGTATATGGAAGAGCGTGAGCAATTTGCTCAGGTGATGTCGAAAATGGACGAAGACGGATTTGGTATAGATAAGGATGAATAAAATCGTTCTTGATGCCAACGTGCTTTATTCGAATATTCTTCGCGGCTTGTTTCTGTGGCTTTCTTGGGGAAGCTTAATTCAGATCTCTTGGTCAGATGAAATTTGGGATGAAGTTTTTCGCAATTACTCAGATGACGACGAAGCGAAACAAAAATTTCGTCAAAATATTGAGGGCGGCGTGTTCAAGCAATTCAGCGCTTCAAGAAAAACTTTGGCTGGTGGTTATACTCTCGTCGGCCTTCCAGATAAAGATGATGAGCATGTGGTGGCTTTAGCTCGGCAGCAAAACTGCTCCACCATCGTCACTTTAAATTTGAAGGACTTTCCCGACGCACTACTGAGTCCTGTTGGGATTTCAGTATGTAGCCCAGATTTGTTTTTGTGTGACCTTTTCTTAAGTGTGCCTGACGAAGTAAAGGACGGTGTGCTTCAGCATATGAAGGCACAAACTAAGATGAAACCTAAAAAGGCTTTTTACTTGGAAAAACTGAAAAACGCGAAAGCAACAAAGTTTGCTTCGATACTCGAAACAGAAGATGCCGCAGGCAATTTGTTTCCAGAAGTTTGGCCTTAGAAAATATCGAACGCTCACTTCAGTAGCAGCGAACGATATAAAATAAAAAACTAAAAAGTCTCTCTACCAATACCAGGCGAGCGGCGGACCAAAAAAGGGGTCTACCTATGCTTGGAATTGAAAAATCAAATAGCGAAATTATTGAATCCACACTCGCAAGCCGAACGAAATTTGTTCGTGCCTTGTTTGAGCGTCCCGACTCCTTCGCAAAAATTCTTCCCTACGAAGAATATTTACCTGAAGCCGGAATGTTTGTTCTTAAAGAAGGATCTTTAGGGGCCGTCTTTGAACTTGGACTGATTGAACATGAGCCGCTTGAAGCAACCCGAATCGTTGAAATGGTTGAAGGACTTAAATCTTGGTTCTTCTTGCCAGAGAAATGCACTTTGCAGATTGTCTTCGATCAGGGACACATTCCGGCGCGTGATCCAATTTGGACATTCGAAGCGAGCGGCTTCAAAAATCCCCATCCGATTTCAAAAACGATCTATGAGGCGCGACTTGAAAATCTGAAGAGCTATTGCGAAGGGAAAAATAAACTTTCGCCGATGCGTAGACGCGCTCTTCTGTCGATTAGGTATTTTCCAGATCAAGACAATAAAAAAGAAATCTTACGCCTTATGGAACGCGGAGAGGGTCTTCTTTTTGATTCGATGAACGCGATGACGATGGAGGTTTCAGAATTTTCTCAAATTCTAGCGCAATTCGTTGATAGTTCAAAAATCCCCCTGGCCCGTGTAGGGGGTGCTGAGCTTGTCGAATACCTGAGACGGTTTTTTAATCCGAAAGAATATCTTGAACGAGAGTTTGCTCCGTTTAATCCACACATTTCAATTTCTGAACAAATCGTTTATGCGGGGCTTAAGGGCGACTATGAAGGTCTAGAGCGCGAGGGTCTTAAGACTCGAACTATTACGCTTAAAACGAGTCCACGAAGGGTCATCCCTGGTGGAATGGCGAATTTTCTTACGCTCAATTTCCCATTCAAGCTTTCGCTAAATTTTAGTTTTCCAAAAGCTGCAAAAATCAAAAGCTATTTTGATACGAAGGAGTTCTTTCTTCAAAATAGTCCGAGCGCGCGGGCTCGTCGTCAGCAGCAGGAGATTAAGGAAATCCAAGAACGTCTTGCTCATGACGAGCGGTGTTTGTTCATGACATTCAGTGTGATTGTCGAAGGAGAAACCGAAGAAATTCTCAATCAAAGAACCAGGGCCATCACCAGCGTATTTCACAATGACTTAGAGTGTGAAGTTATCCGAGAAGAGATGATTGGCTTTGGGCTCTGCCTGAATAGTCTTCCGCTTTTCTATACACCTTCGGCGGATCATTCGAGCCAACGCTTTGTGCGCATCATGAATAAAGATGCGACAAAACTTCTTCCCGTTTTTGACTCGTACCGTGGGATGGACAATCCGCTTCAACTGTTTTTGTCTCGAGAGAACAATCTTGTTCGTTTTTCGTGGGCATCGAATGCGATTTCAAATCACACAGCCATTCTTGGAGACACGGGGTCGGGTAAAAGTAAATTTGCGCTGGACTGTGTTCAGGCGCTGAAACTTAAAAGTCCAGAGCCGATGGCGTTTGTAATCGACAAGCGAACGAGCTGCGAGGCTTTGTGCCGAGATTTCGATGGAGACCTCAGCGTCTTTGATCCCAGCAAGGATATGCCGTTCTCTTCGTTTCGCGGAGCCTTTGACGATGCAAAAGTACATTTTCTGACGAAGCTGATTCTGACGGCCGTGAAACTCACTAGCACGTCATTCGAGATGGAAAGCCATCACATGAGCATTGTGTCTCGCGCATTGAAGGAAGCCTATTTGCGGAGGGCTCGTGAGCGCGGAATCGTTTACAAGGATGGGGTGCTTGTCGAGGGAGATTCGACAAACGAAGTTTCAGTTTCAATGGATGATGTGATCGCTTCGATGTCAGGTCTTACTGCCGAAGGCGAATTTGAGACGCTCAAAGAGCAAATCGAAGACCTCATCACAAGACTTATGCCCTTTTACGGTGACGGCGTGTACGCAGCGTTCTTCCGTGGACAAGCGCAAACAAGGAAGCAATCGGCGAAGCTTCTCTATGCCTATGACCTGGAAGCGCTCGATTCGGATGAAACGCTTAAAGTCCTCATGAGCATGTGCGTGATTCAGGAAATTATGACGATGATGTCAAAACCTGAAAGCCTGAAACGCGGTGGAGTTCTTTATATCGAGGAGCTTGGCTGTTTGGGACGCGACAACCCAATCGTTGGCGAATTCGTTGTTGAGGCCGCAGAGAGAATGCGAAAAATGGGATTCTTCCTGATTGGTGTTGCGCCAAATCCCAGAGTCTTTTTTGAAACGGAAGCCGGCAAAGCTGTCTGGGGCGGAGCAGACAATTTCTTTTTCCTAAAAATGAGTCCCGACAATGTTCGTTATCTGCGGGAGCACTCATCGCTATTGAATTCCGCATCACTTGAGATTCTCGACACGCTTGAAACAAAACCGAATGAGTTCGCAGAAGTCTTTTACACGAACAAGACGAGCACTCATCAGGGGGCTTTTAGATATATCCAGTCAAATCTTGATCGACTGTCCTCTGTGAACAGTGAGCAAGATCGAAATGTGATTCACGAAAAAACAAAGGGAGCCTAAATGAAAATAATTTTAATGATGAGTCTTTGCTTCCTCGCCGCTCAGGCACGTGCCGGAGATAATGACTACGGCTACAAAAATCGCAGTGAATTTAAGTCGAGCGATTATCTGTACCAGACCCAAGGTCTTAAAAAAGACCCCGTCTTTGACGAGTACCGAAGAGTTGATCTCGGATTGAATCTTGGAATTGGTTCAGACTGTGGACGAGTCGATTTCAAAAGCACTCTGCAAGCGAGTCTTAAAAATATTCTTGATAGTCGTTACTTTGGGGACATGGGTAAAGACATCATGGCGGGCTCGCCAATGCTTCTTGCCTGCTACTTTAGCCCGACTTGGTGTGCGATCCTAAAGCACTCGCAAATCAACGCAAACTTCATGTCGCAGATGCGGCTGAATCAGTGCGCGCTTATGGATAAGTACACCGATTCCCGCGTGGGTGAATACTACGAGGAGCGCCAGACTTGCGTTCATCGCCAGATCGAGAGCAACGGCGGAAATATTGAAGCCGCTATGCAGGCCTGTAACTCGAACCGTATGTGGGATACGGACGTAGCGAACTGGTCAGGCTCCAAGTACGGAGAAAAAAGTAATTCCAACAAACTTATTGAGAGTTCTGCGCGTTGGGCAGGTTTTGATACGCCTGAAGCTTCAAGCACCGTGAAGCTTGTTAAGAACCTAGTGGGAGACACCGTTGTTTCTCGCGGCAAAGTCAGTGTTGAGTATGGAGACAAGCCCTTCGGCATTACGCCGCGTACACATTTGGCAGGGATCGAGCGAGATGTTCAGGAAAAGCTTTGCGTAGGTCTCATGGGTAAAGTCGATGACGCTGGCCCTGGTGGAACAAATGCCGTGGTTCGAAATGCTGATCTTGAATCCATCACGGGAACCAAAAACCAAACTCTTCTCGACAGGCAGACGCTTCGTAATCTTGCGGTGATGCCGTATCGAAGTCGCGCATTGTATTGTCAACGTCTAGCAAATTCCGTGGCTACTGCAAGGTTCTCTGAAGACATGAACCGCTCTCTCGATATTCTAGCACTTGCTTCACAGAACCCCAATTTGCCGGAGCGTCGGAAAAAAGAAATCGAAGATAAGCGAGACACGCTCAAGCAGTCGATTCAAACAACGCTCGAACTTCAGCGCGAGCGAAATGTTCCTCTGAATGAAGTGGTGGCCCAGATAAACCAAGAAGGCGAAGGCATTCATCAAGACTTATCACGCGACCGTCTTATGCGGGATCAATCGGGAATGGAATCGCAAACCGCCAAGAGTCGCTTCTTCGACTGCTCGGACGGCGTTCTTTGCGAAACCAAAGGAGGTGGCCAATGACTTCCGAAGGACCATTGAAGCGAAACTGTTTTCAAAGATTTGAAGTCGGTGATGTTGAAATCAAATCGGGCGCGATTGTCGAAATAGAAATTAACAAGGTTTGGCTCCTTGGAATTATCGAGCACTGGCATGAGAGCTTTTTCTGGTTTTCAAAACTTGAAGGTATTGCCGTGATTTTAAGAAACGGTATCAACGCCCGAATTCTTAACGAAGCTTAAAGCGAAAGGAGGATTATGTTTTCAAACACTGCTTATGAAGCACTCTATCAGCTCATCGGACTTGGCCTTCACGCCAAGTTTATTGAAGTCATTACGGGTGAAACCTTCTTTAAGGGATTGGTTCTGATTATTTTCGGAGCCATTTTCTTTTTCACGATTTTAAAATTTATCTCGCGCTATTTGCCGGGATCTTTGATCGAGAAGCGTCACGTTCCCATCTCAAAGTTTATCAAAGTGATCGCATGTCTTTTCTTAGGTCTTGCGATTCTTCGTGTGGGCTCAGAAGCGCGGGTGAAAGACTATCAAGGCAAAAACTGGTCCGACAATGCCTATGTGAAAAACCATGTGGATAATGTTGAGAGTCAGTACCGAGTGAGCGTTGTCTTTGAGCTAATGAGCCGAACGGCTGAAGAAGTCACAGGGCTTCTTTCAAGGGTCATTGACGAAGTATTCGCTAAGGGCAATCCCCAGCTTACGGCTCCGAATATGTTCTACAAGGCTATCATGTATGCGGGCATCTCAACGATTGAAGATTCACCGCTTCGGGACCAGCTTCGTTTTTATTCGGATGAATGTTTCACCAAGGTTTTGCCATCTGTGGACCAGTTTAAAAATCAAGGAGCGATTGATGGATTTTTTTTCGGCGGGTAAAAAATCGACAAAGAACTTTCAGATGTCAGCATTGATCTGGGCCAAGGAAAAACAACGAATTGCCTAGAAGTAAAGGACTCAACGGTTCAGAAGTTGAATGAATACGGCGTCGGTCAGATGAAGGATTTTTCCAAGACCATTCCGTATTCAGAAGCACTCGTTTACTCATACGGCGGAAAGCTTGATCCAAGCTATTACAAGAACTACGCGACTTCGATGGCGCTTGCGAACTTCTATGCCGATCAACACGAGGGTCGTCTCGGCATTCAAAAGGGTGCTGAGGCTCCAGGAGCCGCTGGTCAAACTTTCCAAGTTCTTGGACGCCTTTTTAGTTGGGATGGGATTCTAGGATCTCTGGGTTTGCGAGATCAGCAAGGTGCATCCGAGGCGGCAAGTCGTTCGCAGGAATTCAGTGAGCACTTGGCGCGAGCGCCCCACGTCGCCGGATTTATCCGAATGCTTTTGATCGCGGTCTTTCCGTGGCTCATGTTTTTTGTGGTCGCAGGCAAGTGGCGTGTGCTGGTGGTTTGGTTTTGGATCTACTTCTCGGTTCTTTTATGGACGCCACTATGGACGCTTCTCTATCACATCATGCTTGGTATCTCGATGTCGTCAGAGGTCATGCAAGCCTTTGGGCAAATGACTGATGGGGTATCCATGTACTCAGCGAGCCTGGTGAACCATAGGCTCTACTATATGTTTTCGATCTATTCATGGGTTCAGCTTCTGGTGGCGACCATGACAACAGGCTCGGTGTTTATGTTCCTAAAACCGATGCTTGGTGAAAGCGAATCCGAAGGAAAGCCTGAGTTCTTAGAGACGACTTCTGGTCCGCTTATGACGGCGGCGAAGGCGGCGCTATGAGTTCCTGTCTTGTATTTCTGGCCGAGACCAACAGTCTCGGCCTTCGGGGGTGTGGGGGCAAAGCAACCACATTTTTGGGGAGGGAGATATCACACCCCTATCTTGCCACGAACCAAAATACCCAAAAGACCAAAACTAACAAATGAAACAAACAAAGGAAAAAACATGAACAAACCAAAATTTAGTAACAGCACACGCAAATTATTAATCCAACTTCCACTCATAATCCTAATGCTCGCTCTTACTCTTCAAATTTTACTTACCGGATGCGCAAGCTCTCCTCACAGGGATAGTTCAATCCATGCGATTTTAGCAAAAGAAAATGAACTCATTGAAAAAATCAAAGCGGAGCGGTCAGAAGAAAATTTGCAACGAGCTATTGAACAAAACGAACTTTTAAAGAAAGCAGAGGCTCATCTCTTGATGAGTCTCGATGAGATCTTAAATGCAAATAAAGTTGTAACGACCAAAATAATGAACCCAACCAAACAGGAGGCAAAAAATGGGAAAGATGAAGGAGCTAACGATTGATCCAGGTGAAGAAGTCGTGCAAGCAGTTGGCGAACTGAGTGCGACAGTGAAAGAAGCCGCGAAAGCAGCGGCGGAAACGGAAGTCGATCACGAAGAAGTAAAAGGATGGCTCACAACCATTTTCAAAGCCATCATCGCAGCGTTCAAGCCATGATCGCTTGCAAATAAAGCTTAACGGCATAAACGCCGAAGCAATTGTTGAAAATAAAAAAGTCCCACGACACCCCGAGGACTTTTATCAACTAACTCAAAGGGGTAAGAATGGAACAATTAAATTTAGAAGCTGAATCAGATGTAGGAACCGCATTGTGCGTTCGTATTGATGCAACCGAGCACCAACGAATCAAAAAAATGATCGCTGCGACCGGAATGTCTGGCCCGGAACTTTTTAGACGTGCGCTCTTTTGTCGAATGGATTTTGAGCGTCCGCTGCTCACACCTGAACAAGCAAAGAGTTTTGAAACTGAACTCAAGCGTCAGGGAAATAACATCAATCAGATCGCAAAAAAAATTAACATGGGGCTCATGGCTGGATGGAGTCAGGCACTTTCGGCGATCAATGTTAACTATATGAAATTGAGTCAAATGCTCACGGTGAACTATGCCAATCGTTAAGCAAAGCTGGGTGAAAGCTCCAGAGGCACTTGAAAAGTATTTGGACAAGGATCGCGACTCAGAGCCAGTGCGAAGTGCTTCGAATGGGCTTGCAGAAAACATGGCAAAGCAAATTCGAGATGAGCACGAGGGACGGAAAAAAGAAGCGAAGAACTTGGCACTCACTATAATCCAATCTTGGCCCGCGAATGAGAGCGATCTCTTTCCGCCGGAAAAGTACAATGAAATGGGATTAGAGCTTGCGAAACGAATTGCTCCCGGCCACTCGGCTTGGGTTGTTACTCACACAGAGAAGAATCATATTCATAATCATATTGTGATTTCGTCCGTGAACAGTGACACCAAAATGTTGCTCGTAAACAAGCGCTCAGAATTGACCAAGCTTCACGAAGCAAACAACGCAATCGCGCGAGAAAATGGATTCAGCGTCATTGAGAAGCGAAACAGAAAAGATAAAACTCCTGTTCCCTACAAGGCTCAAGACATGGCAGCGCACGGAAAAAAGACTTGGTTTTTTGATATGAGACAAAAAGCAGATTTCGCGAGAGCTGCCAGCACAAGCTTTGACGAATATGTGGGAATTTTGAAATTCCGTGGTGTGCATGTTCGGGTTGAGGAAAAGAACATCAGCTATCTCTATGGAAGTGAAGCCAAAGCAGTTCGTGGAAAGCGCCTTGGAGATAAATTTGATAAAGACGGCTTGATGAAAGCGTTTAAGGAGAATGATGAGAGATATACAAAGAGTCCAGGACTTAGAGAGCGAACCCTTTCCGATCTTGGAGCAGCCTTTGACGGAAAAGGAAATTTTGTGGGAACTCGGAGCCATCTATTACCTGAATCAACAAGCTATTCAGGACTCGGAAAAAAGGATTACAGCAAGTTTACAAAAATTGATCGGGGTAGTGCTCGGAACGAGCTGCCTGCAATTTTTGATCGTAGCGGCGGGGTTCTTTACCATGAAATGAAACGAGCCTATGCGCAGAGCATTTTGGCTACTGCAATGACAACAATATTCAGCTTAAAACCAATGCCAAGGGCAAAAGGTTTTGCGTGGTTTGGAGTTCGTTGTCGTCGAGGACAAATCTTGGACTAATAGCAAAAGTGGGCGTCAGGGAACAATTATTGATTTCGTAAAAGCGCATAAAGAAACAAATGAACTTGGCGCACTTGCGATCATCAATAAGAACCAAAAGCTGCTGCTGTTAGAACAGTATATGGGATCGTATCAGAAAGGGGTTCAGTCATTTTATTTCCCAAAGCCAAAATCTGCTTTGCCTGAAGTTGCGCAAAAAACAATGCAAAGTCTTTTGCGCTCCCGTGGCTTCAGTGAATCCCATGCGGCATCAGTTCTTAAGAACAAGAGTGTGCATGTCGGCGATAATCGAAGCGTTTGGCTTATGGGGGAAAAGAACGAATCCGCACTTGAGTTCAAGCTAGAACCAAATGGTGAATGGAAACAAAAACGTCATGGAAATCCTTCAGCTTCCTTTTTCGAGAGCCTCACCAGTTCAAAGAAAATGAGTGTTCACTCCGACCCGTTTGAGTTCTTGGTTTTGAATGGAAGCAGCAAGGCCGCTCACACAAAAGGGGCAAATGTTTTTGTGATGTTTGACGAGAGTTCAGAGAAAAGAATGACTGAGGTTTTGGCTCTGAATCCGCATATTCAAGAAGTCCATATCATGCCAACTCAAAATCATAAGGAGCTAAAACAAGAGCGAAGTTTTGCCGACAAAATGAAGGAGCGGTTTAACCCGTTTGATATTTTGGTGAAGGAACTTTCAATGAGTGATCTGAGCCATGACCGAACCCGAGGCCATGATATCGGTATGTAAGAAAACGACCTACGCGCAAGCGCGGTCTGTATCTAAATTTAATCCTCTTCCCACCAAAATCAGGCGGACGAGGTTTCACAAATAGGAGCACCTATTATGGAAACTTCAGAAGCAAAAAAAGCAGCAAAGCCTATGGTCAAAAAATCAAATTCGGCTGCGATTCGAGTTTCACTTGAAACACGAAAGCGCTTGCTTTCGGAACTCGCCAAAATCAACAAGAAGCAATTCGGCAAACGCGTCAAACTCGATGCGCTTTTGCTGAAGCTACTTCCGAAGCTCACGGCGCAAGACGTGACTGAGCTTCAGGAAGCAAGTCTTACCGGACGTGATCGCATGGAGCAGAGCTACCGTGCGCATTGTTCGAAGTTCGGACAGATCACAATGGATGATTATTTAGCGCATCTTCTGAAATCAGAAAGCAACAAATCGGCTCAAGGAAATGCAGCAGTTTCATAGGGAAAATGACGCATTTTTCTCTCTGAAAGTACGGTCTATTTTTAATGAATTTTCTTGATATTTCTCAAAGGAGAAAGTAGTTTATGGACAGTAATAATTTGAAAGATTCTAAGCCGGAAAGCGAAGAATCAAATCAACCGTTCTTTGACAATTTGACTTGGTTATCTACGAAAGACGCTGCTGTGTACTTGCGAAAAATTCGCAAGGATGGACAACCCTCTGATGGAGCAATTCGTACTGCCGTTTGGCGCGGACTTTTGAAAGCTCGCAAATGGGGTCGAAGACTCTTCTTTAAGAAGGTCGAACTGGATCGCCTACTTGAACTCTCTCTAATCTAAAAAAATAGAAATAAAGGAGAATTAAGATGGGTGTAACCAGTTACGAAGAAGATGGAAAAATATTGTGGCAAGCATACGTCAATGTCGTTTCGAACAAGAATCGCAAGATTCGCGAACAGAAACGAGAGATTGATCTTGCCTCTAAAGAGGAAGCTGAAAAAATCTATAAGCGAGAATATCAGCAAGCTTGCATTAAAGTTGCGAGACGTGAAAATGAGGGCGCTACCTGGGGTGAAGTTGTGGAGAAGTGGGAACGCTACTACACGCTCTTCCCCTCACGGAAGCTCAAGCCTGCGACGGTCCGAGATTATGTGGCGAGAGCCAATAATTGGACGAAGTCTTGGCTGAAGAAGCCCGCATCGAAGCTTGGGTTTGCTGATGGTGCAGAGATCTTCACTTTAGCGAAGGCAGAAGAAGCAAGTGTCCTTCTTCAATATCAGATCAAGATTGCAATCAATGTGATTTATGTCTGGGGCATGGAACACGGGCACATTGTCGGAAAAGACAAGAGCCCTGTTCACGCGGTGGAGCTTGAGCGAAAGCCAGCTTGCACCATCCCCGAGATCTTGACGAGGGATGAAGTTATTCTGCTGCTGGAGCAGTCGGAACAAAAAGAACACCCTTGGCACCCTATATGGAAGGTTGGTCTTTATACTGGAATGCGCGCAGGGGAACTGCGAGGCCTTCGGTTAGAAGACATCGACCTTGTTTCTAGGGAAATCGCCTTGGCTCTTGATAAGTCTGATGATTCGAAAAAGAGTTACGGACTTATTAGAGTTCACCGGGCATGGAGCCAGAGCACAAAGAAATTTGGGGAAACGAAGGCCGGTTACTGGCGCACGGTTCCTGTTTCGAGTGAGCTTTACTGGTTCCTACAAAGTTACTTGCCGTCAATAAGTTGGGGCAAGGACGAGCAAGGGACTCTTGTGTTTCAAGACTTCCACGAGTTGAGACGAGGCATGCAAGCGAAGGTTCTTCGGACCTTTTGTGTGAACGAGGGACTTAAATCCATTAAGTTCCACACACTCAGAGCTTGTTTTGCGACTCACTTAATTCAAGCCGGGGTTCCGGCAACAACGGTCATGAAGATCGGTGGCTGGCAGGATCTTGAGACGATGCAGATTTACATCCGCATGGCTGGGATTGAGGAAGCGGGAGCGACAGAGAAGCTTAGCTTTAAATCAAAAGCGATTGAGCGCCCGATGGAACTCCCTGCGAATGTGGTCAGTATGTTCGGCTCACGCTAGAAGTGATGAAGAAAGAAGTTTGTGCTATAATAGCATGGCGGATTCGTTAAGTAGTTGAAACCAGTCAATTTGCGACGAATC
This sequence comes from Pseudobdellovibrionaceae bacterium, assembly GCA_016719575.1. GTDB lineage: Bacteria > Bdellovibrionota > Bdellovibrionia > Bdellovibrionales > Bdellovibrionaceae > JACMRP01. The sequence continues at coordinate 1,314,839 of JADJYV010000013.1, forward strand.
CGCCATTTAATAAGTCATGGGTTTTCGATACAAGAGCTAAGTAGAGGAAATCACAAACAAATGGTTTCAATGAGTTACAAGGTCAACCACGAACGAAGCATCACACAACATCACAGCCAATCACGGTTGTGATCTTAGTAAAGTCTTACTGGAGTCTTACTAAGAATGCGCGGATTTCAGTAGCAAACGCATCCACTTCAACCTGAATCAAAGAGCCAACTTTTAAAAAGAAGGAAGGCTCTTTATGAATATCATGTTTCGATCTTTAATTTGGCTCATTGAATTTACAATATTAGTTGGGCTTGCTGGTGGATTAGTGGACCTAACTCGGACCATGGGCAAAGAAGCAATCAAGGCCCACAAAACTGGAATCGTAAGTTTAAAACAACTGAATGAAAGTTTAGTTGGTAAGTAAGCGCACCTAATTTTCCGCGTCTCCAATTAGTTGAACCCAATTCAGAACTAATTTTTTATGGGAGATGGATATGGAAAAAAGAATCGCTTGTTACGCACGCGTGAGCACAGACATGCAAGCTGGGGGCATGGAATCACAGATTCGAGTTTTAAAAAAATATTGTGAGCAAAACGAAATTACAAACGTCGAGTATTTTACTGATGAAGGAATTAGCGGCATTAAATCCAGCCGCCCTGCCCTCGACAGAATGATGGCCGCAGTAAACAAAGATGAAATTTCATCTGTGGTGGTTTATTCGTTTTCGCGGTTTGCAAGAAGCACGACCCATTTGTTGAACGCCCTTCAGATTTTCAAACAACGAAATGTCCACTTCATTTCCCTGAGTGAAAAGATAGACACGAATACCGCCATTGGGGTCGCGATATTTTCGATACTGGCCAGTATCGCACAACTTGAAAGGGACCTTATAGCCGACCGAGTAAAAATTGGTCTCGCTAATGCTCGCGCAAAAGGAAAACTCATCGGAAGAAAAACACTTAGAGACTCTGATTTGATCAGAAAACTTTTAAAAGCTGGAATGACTTACAGACAAGTGGGAACGATCGCAAAATGTTCGCACGGTTCTGTACACCAAGAAAAATTAGCAATGAAACGAGATGAGGAGCTTGCAAAGAAAAAACTTTTAGAAGCGCCAACGGATGGAGGTGAAGAAGCAAAAATAGTATTCCCTGAAATTCCAAAAATAGAAACAAAAAATTAATTGGTCCATTTACGGACCAGAATAATTTTGGGGTGGGCCTAGTGCTCGCCCCTTTTTTTATCTAAAATCTGGCGAAGCAAAATTAGTTTGAAAAATCTAAACTTTGCACGTGTTCAAGAAGGCAGGGATTTGGCCTGCCTGCCTAATAAGGCTCGTTTTTCAAAAAAATGACCGTTTTTATTGAAATCTAGAGGCCAGCCGGTTGCGGTGCTGGCTTAGGCAAAAATTGAAGGGATTTTGTTCAACAATAAAAATTCGCCAAATACTATTCAGTTCTCTCGCAAACTAAAACAGCTTCACAACGTCCTGGTTGCGTCGTTGTAAGATAAAATTGTTTTCCGACTACCGTAGGAATTTCTAATTTTTGAATCAAATCACTATTGTTATATCGACCATTTTCAAATCGAAAGACCCCATCAGTATCTATAGTTCCATTTAATGAGCGTAATTGGATGCGATTGACATTTTTCCACTTAATAGCATCGCTATCGAGGTTTTCAAGAGAGACAGGTTTATTAAACCATTGGATACATCCGTAACCGCAGGACATTTTAGCTGCATATGTTGTCGGAGCCGTAATAAATAGAGCGAAAAATATTGAAATTGATTTCATGATAAACTCCTTAAATTATGGATTGTGATGTCATCATATTGTAATCACGTAGTAACAAGCGCTTTAAATATTGTAAAGAAAAGTAATCTCCAAAGGCCTTAAAACGATTATTATTGAGTTCTATACCTGATTGAGGCTTTTACTGCCCCTGCTACCGCCAAGCTATCTTTCTAGTCAGGGTGCTTTTCTGCCGATTTCAGGGGTCTTCAAGCCAAATTTTGCTACTGCTAAAAAGGGACCGTCTCTAAAAAGCCATTATTACGAGGTTTTTGGGCCAAGGTCTTTATAACGACAGCCTAGCCAGCTTAAAAATGACCTTCCGGCACCCCATGGAGATTTAGTTTTAGTCAAAGTCTTGGCGTTGACGAGTCAGGTTCCATTGGACACAATCATGAAATGAAAACATTTAATTTCATTTTTCTATTGAGTTTAATTTTAAACATGGTCTCGTGCGCATCCAAAACGAAGCCGGAGTCTAAAGATCAGATCGTGGGCGTCATGGCCAATGAGACGGATGATTTGTTAAATCATTTTTTTAAAAAATCCGCAGAGACTGAATTTCTGAATGATGATCAAGTTAAGGTGGAGGTGTTGCTTCAAATACCAGAAGTGGAAATTCCTAGAGGTGAAAGGGCGGAAAAAGCCCTTGGTGGAAAGCGTGTCGAAGACAAGGGAATTCACGTTTTCAACGGTCACATCTGCGTCCAAGCGAAGGTGGTTTCGGCTAAAAAAGTAGACTATTCAAAGACAAACTGGCAAACCGAGGTTCGTGTGGACGAAAAGCCCGCGAAGGTCTTGGTCGAGTCGCGCCCGAAAATGCAATTCGATTTCACGAAGAAAAGCGCAACTCCAATCCCCGGAGAAACGGATATTCGAGTTTGTACAGTCGGGAAATTTCCTAAAGTTACAAAGGTTCAGTTCCGTCTGAAAAACCTTGCACACCTATCGGCCGATCAGTTCGTTTGGTCGACGCCATGGCCGATAGGTGACTAGGCCCCTTTCTCACTTGCTCCACCAAACGTGAATGCTTCAAAACTACTGGTCTTATTAACGCCATTCAATCAACAAAGCTCAGTTCAATAGGATCAGTTGTTATGTACCGCCCATAAATTCTGAGCCTTCATGTCAGGGACCGCTTTCTCAAAAATAGTGGTCAGATCGATTAATATCGGCCTTAAGCGGAAACGATAACCTGCCTTGATTGATTCCATTTATGGACAACTGCTACGTCAGAGATTAAAACGCAGATATGGAACTAATATCGCTTGGGTACAAGACAGATCTCATTTTTATATCTCTGGACGGCGAGGTTTTAGATAGGCAATCACACTTAGTGGTGAAGACGCTGTCAAATCCCAACTACTTTTGGGGAAATCTTCTAATTTTCAAAAAAAGACCTAAAAAGGGAGATATTTCCAAATGGAAGGCGCTGTTCAAAAGTGAATTCACCAATCCTGCAATTTATCACATGACGTTTGCTTGGGATGAAGAAGAAATCGGCGATATTAATGAGTTCCTTAACGATGGCTTTGGCCTTGAAAAGGCGCTTGTCTTAACTGCAACTCAAGAAGATATTTGTTTACCAAAGAAAAATTGCCCTCAAGTTCAGATCAGAACTCTTCACGATAAATCCGAATGGGAAAAAACAATTCAAGTGCAAATTGCCTGCGGCAACGACGCTCTTTCGAAACAAGAATGGGAAGCATTTTATCGCTCGCAAGCCGATCGATATCAGAAACTGATCGCACTTGGTAAGGGGCAGTGGTTTTGTGCTGTTTTGAATAATCGAATTGTTGGTGGGCTTGGTATTTTTCATGATGGAAGTATTGGACGATTTCAAATTGTCAGTGTTCACCCTGAACATCAAAGGCAAGGCATATGCGGCTCTTTAGTTTACGAGTCCGCAAAATATGCATTTGAAAAAATGAACCTCTCAAAGTTGGTGATGGTTGCCGACGAGGAATATCATGCAGCAAAGGTCTATGAGTCTGTAGGCTTCAAAGCGACAGAGAAAACCTATGGTGTCTGCAAGTCCAATAGGCCTGAATAAATCCCCTTGATTCTGGATTTCAAACATCACGATCCGCTGAGCCTTCTGCGCGAATTTAATACCTTTTTATAGAAAGCAGGGCGCACCCCAAAGGCCTGCATTTGTGAGCTGACCGTGAAGGATTGCCTTTATAGGGTTCAATAAAAACCCACCAAAAAAAATCCGCTGTCTAGAAAGGTTCAGCGGACAGTGATTTTAAGAATTCACAATGAAGTGTTAGTAATCACATGAAACAGTACCAATCTTTTTTGTTTCGTCGCTCACCGGAGCTTCCGTTTGGCACTTAATAATTTTTGTAGGTAAACTTTGAACTATCAACATCTGAGTATCTTCGTATTTACATGCAATCCAGATAGGGGATTTTCGTTTTTCTCCAAATGGTGAAAAGGTCCATAACCAGGATTTTTCTTTTGAATCTGCATTGCTTGGAGCTAATAAGACTTTTTTACCTGGATGGCCTTCATAAATGTCGATAGCAGATAAGCTTTTAATGGCATTTTTGCCTTCTTCTGCAACATCCCAGCTTTGCCAGCCCCTTGGTACCTCTTGCACCTTAGCGTAAACTTTAATTCTATCAGGGCATTTTAACTCAATAGATTTTTTACCACTAGCCAGAATCGGATTGCTAATAGCTAAAATGGTAAAAGAAACGACCAATAATTTTATCATCTTATCTCCTTCATCATTTAAGATTTTTAAAGGATACGGTGTCGCTTGCTTATGTCAACACGAAGTATGTGACCAAAATCTAATCAAACATTGCCACCTGCGATACATTGGACCTGAGGTATTTGAGGCCGAAAGCTGTTATAAAATTTTGACCTGGAAGCGGTCTTAGACCAAAAGGACCGCTTTCAATAGCGTCGATTTTTAGGGCCTAAAAGATTGGCCTTCCATCTTTTCTCGAAAACTAGCCTCGAACTCGGCGCCGCACTCTGGGTCTTCAAAACCCAGGTCACTTGGTGGCATAGGATCGGTCAAAATCCGGCAATGGTCAAAATTTGATCCATTGGAAAAATGGGCGGGGCAGATAGGAGGAGTATCGAAGCTATTGCCGATCGGGAAAGGTACACTCTCCTGAACTGATCTAGCTCGATTAAAAAGCGCTTTAGCCCAAGTAAAAGAACGAATTATTTTTCAATATTGAAAAAAATCTTCGTTGATTTACAGTTGTTCACATTAATTAAGGTGGCGCCCGAACCAAAATAAGTTGATAAAAGATTGTTATTATCTAATATGCTTAATGCTCCCGCAATGATTTGAGTTACCTTATTTGTCTCCTTATCTATGGTATATGTATATCGAAATAACGAATTATTTGCGTAAACCCTCTCTATATACTCGACATTCCTCGAAATTTCTGCATGATGCATTTTGCCCGCGCCAATCACATCCCAAGTTGTCGGATTCAATTGGGATGGCACACCTTCTGGTGTATATTTGATCGTTGCATATCCGAGGGCAGTGCAGTTTGGTTGAATAATTCGCATAGTAACGAACGGTGCCTTTTCTGCTGGACACCTATAAGAAACATATTCGCCAGCAAATTGGGGGCACGATGGCGGTTTCTCCTTGGCCACGGCCAAGAGCGAAGTAAAAAAAATCGAAAGTAGGCATGCATATTGCCGAGTCGTCATGAACTTTTCTCCCTAAGGATTTAGAATTCCCAAGCTAGGTTTAAAAGAAAACACACAATCATCCGTAAGTATAGTGTAATCAAGGTTATAACCCATCTTTTGCTCTCGACTTCTGGCCGCCTTGAACCACGGTACCACGGAGGAGCGAGTCCCAGGAGCAGCCTTGGGGTCAGTTTCTGAACTATTCATACAAGGTCACTCTCGAAAAAGCCTCTTGCGAATCAAATCCCGATTCCTGAGCTATCTCGATGATGCGGTCATCCGATGAAGCAAGTTTTTGAGCAGCCTTCGTTAGTCGCCGACGACGAAGATATGTTCCTAAACTCATTCCCACAACTGCCGCAAACATCTTTTAGAAGTGATGCGATGAATAGGCGGAATACTGAGAAACGTCTTGTACGCTCAGTTCGTCAAGCAGATGATCTTCAATATAGTTTACAATATCGACTATCAATTTCATCGGTCACCTCACACCAAGAGAGATACTTGATCGCAAGGTAACGGTTTTGATTTTTTGTGTGATTTGTTTTGTTGCGTTGGTCAAAACAGCCTCAATGGGGCTCGAATGGCATCAACTAATTGTGGTAACTTTTCTTTAGCCCAGTCTAAGCCATTCGCATCAAATACTTTCTCTTTAATGCACGTCTTTGCCCAGTGATAGATCAAGGCAGCGCGATATTTGTCAAAAACTTGGATACGATCAATCCAAATTTGATCCAATTTATTTTCTTGGTTGTAGCCGCACAAAAACACTTCGAGGGCTTTTTCTTTGGCAAGATTGTTGGTCCCCTCAAAAAGATTTTTGTTGATGGAGTTTATTGGCGCGACAATGTCGTAGCTGAACCATTGATAGCAAGCATCGTCAAAATCGAAAGCTGTGATGTGTCCACTATCTATAAAGAAATTACCTTGATGAAGATCGCAATGGACCAAGCCATAAGAATCTTTTTCTTGAGGCAAGGATTTCATCCAATCCATAAGTTCATTAATGCGTTGATAAGGAATTTCATCGGCCTTGTCCAGGCTACGCAAGGCCATCGCCAGCGACTCATCGTCTGCCCATTGTTGACGAAGCTGAATCGTCGGTGAGGGCTGATAACTTTTTGTCAGGCGGTGCATCTGACCAACATATTTGCCCCAAGTTTCGATCAAAGTCTGACTGGTATCTTCATTCGGTTTTAAAAACGAGCCCGGAGCTTTTTTGGAAGACTGCCGCAAAGAGCTTACTTTCACCACTGAGTTCCACTAACAATGATCCGTGTTTGGTACGGATAGGACTTGCGATCTTCATTCCCTTTTTTGTCAGATAGCTCATCCAATCGAGTTCTGATTCAATCTCTTTCGCCGTTCTGTGAACGGGCTCTGTAAGACGAAGCACTACCTCTTTGCCATCGAGGTTGGCAAAATACACAAAGTTGGCGACCCTTCGATGAAACGTAATTTCATCGCCGAGCGGCCAGTGCTGTTTTAGTTCTTGGATTTGGTGGTGCGAAAGCTGCACTAAGTGGGCTCCTTACTTCTGTGGAGTTAGATCTTGCGTTATCTAAGTTTCTATTGAGGTGGCAAAGACCAGTACATGACCATCGAGATCGAGAACATATCCAGCAATATCCCCCCAATTTCTTTTTTGAATTGAACTCAGTTCCTTCGCACCGCGATTTAAGGCACGTTGGAAGAAGATTTTAGGATCGTCAACTTTGAAATAGACCTCAACTCGAGGAATGCCGCTTGCTTGAGAAGGATCTGGCAGTTCCTGCCCTAACAGTTTCTTAATTCCTGCTTCAGGCATCAAACCAAGAATGTGTTTTTCAGAGAGTTTAAACTCGGTCATCCCAGGCACATCAAGTATTGGAGTCATCTCCAGAACATTGGAATAGAACTCGGCACTCATTTTTTGGTCGGCGACATAAAGAATAGTATGAACGATCATAGCAAGGCCTTCGGTGAATTGCTGTTTGGTTTGATCATCATAAAATCTCAGCTTTCAACGAAGACAAATAGCTCTTCATCAATTCAACTCTTCTTCGGCCTTCGGCAAGCCCAGAGGCGGTTTTCATTGTTTCGGCAGTCTTGAATAACTTTTTGAAAAAATGATCCACTGTGAATTGGGAGTCATCAGGCGACCTGACATCACAGAATGGGTCTTCTGGACTATAGAATGCTCGCTTAAGAAGTCCTGCTGTTGCGAAGCACCTGGCAATTCCAATCGCCCCAAGACCATCGAGGCGGTCAGCATCCTGAACAATTTTTGCCTCTATTGTTTTAACTTCTAAGTTCGCGCTAAAACTATGTCCTGCTATCGCATGACCAATCTCTTCATAAAATTTTGCTGGATAACCAATGGATCTTAAAAACTCAATGGCTTGAGTAGCAGATAATTGAGATGCCTGACTACGGAGGGGGCTGTCTTTGGGGACAATAACAAAGTCGTGAAGCCATGCCGCCGGAACAACAACTTCTGGATTCCCCTGTTCAAGTTCACAAAGTGACTTTGCAAGCGTGACCACTCGTCTGAAATGGAGTAGATCGTGGGCGGGATCGTCAGCCGAGGCGATCTCTGAAATCCTTTTCTCAAATTTAAGTTCCCATTCAGTGAGATTCATATTTTTTGACACCAAAAAACATCGGTGCGATAGGGCAGCTTAACTTCAGTTTTATCCCTTGTATCTGGATGGCTATGAACGAGTCTGCGAACTTGGTCCAGCACCACTTTCTTTTGCAACTCAGGCAGAGCAGAAATGAAACTGATCGAGCCAATACGATCCACGATGGTTTCTATTGTTCCAACTTGAGTATAAACGAACTGCTGTAACTGAATTTTTGAAAAAAGATTTGTATCGGTAAAGGCATTCTGCCAGCGCATGGATTTGTATCTAGGTGCGCCGCCCTCATGTGGATCAATGATTTTGGTCAACTCGCCAACCCAGTCTAAAGATTCGTCACGAGCATTCCAAATGAGACCCAGCTTGCCATTCGGCTTTAGCACTCGATGAATTTCTCTGAGTGCTGCTGGAGTGTCGAACCAGTGAAAGGCCTGAGCCGCTATGACTACATCAACCGAACAGTCGCCAGTTGGGATATTTTCAGCCGATCCATTTAAAAGTTTTATGGTGGGCAACAGAGATTGAAACTTTGCTCTCATTCCCTCAACTGGCTCGACAGCGACAACTTTGGCGCCAGATGGAACCAGAAGTTTCGTAAATTTGCCCGTGCCAGAACCAAGATCCAAGACATTTGAAGCGGCGTCTATCTGCAGAGTATTTACCAGAAAGCTAATGGCCTCTGGCGGATATTCAGGTCTGCCACGTTCGTAAGAGTCTCCGGCGCGATCAAATCCAATAGCAGCTTTTTCGTGGATATTATTATTTACCATTTTACTTCCATGTCTCATTGAGTTTGTCAGAATAAAATCTGAATGCGCGATCATAAGACTTAATTGAGTCATCGCTAGTTGTATCAAGAAGTTGAAGTAATAGTTCTTCAACCGATTTTTCAACTTTACCTAGATTGAAAAGAGTCAACGCTCGAAAGACGCTTAAGGCACGTTCTTTTGGGAACTCTGCAATCGCTTGATCAAAAACTTTGAGAGACTTTTCATACTCCCCAAGGCAGCGATAGGTGCTGCCGAGACCCAGCATCGCGCCGACACGATCTTCGACAAGGCCATTAGCTATTGCTGTTTCGTAATAGGGCGCGGCTTCTGATTCCTTGCCCACAGAATCGCAAGTCCAAGCCATTTGATAGTTGATGTCTGGGTCGGATGGATATGTCTGCAGTAGAGCTTTTAAAATGCTCATTGCTTCTTCTGGCTTGCTATTTTTGCGAAGCTCGATTGCTTCGGATAGCTTTGTTTTCATTCGTTGTGCCAACTAACTTCAATCTTGTAGCCGTCTGGATCTAAAATAAAAAAAGACGCAAACTGATCTTTTTCAGTCATCAAGTCGCGTGCGATTTTTACCTTTAGTTCTTTTGCTTTTTGATAAATACTTTGAACCTCGGCTTCAGAGTTAAGGCAGAAGCCAAGATGAAACCAAGCCGGGAATTTTAGAATTTCATCGACGGGATCTATCGCAATTAAAAACCCTGCATCGTTGCTGAGAAAGACGCCAGGATCGTGGTTAAATTTCGTTTTAAACCCAAAGAGAAGGCAATAAAAATCAATAGACTTTTTTAGATCTTTAGTTCCTATGTGAACGTGATTCAGATTCATGGCCCCACCTTGATTAAAGGCCCAAATTTAAAACAGCAAGTATGCTCGACTTTTAGCAAAGCAGATCCAATAATTACCGGGAATTTGGGCCGAGTTTGACACTTTTGACATAGGCATTTGATCTGGTCAACGCGTGGCCAAATGCTCCTCCAAGAAAAGGCTGAAAATTCCTTTTAAACCGCTTAAGCGGGCAGACTTAATTTCGATATTTCACCCACCCGTCACCCAGCTATTTTTGCAAGGGGTTTAATTACCCCATATTTTGCTTTCATTAATAAGCCGAATTTCTCCCATATGCTTTCCTGTTATTGTTTCGTGCATATCTCCCTTCCACCAACTAGATGGGTAAGCATCAGACACCATCTTAATCTCTGAATGATAAGAGAGCTTGCCATAAGAAAAGTCGATATATGCAAATTTCGTCCCACATTTTCCAGATACTGGCCTTGGTGTACGGTCAAGCAAAGGGCAACTCAGGTTCTTATAGTTTTCAGTCCATAAACTCATCTCTCCAGAAAGTTCTCCAACTTCATTACACGATAAACTCGCCATGAAATTACATTCGGCAGCCTGTTCACCAGGCACAAGATCAAATTGAATGCGGGCACTATATGCACCATTGAGTGAATACAGCGAGGTAATGCATGATTTACCCTCTCCATTAAGTAGGTCATTAAACTGCAATTTTAAAATTTCTATTGGGAAATTATGCTGCATAAAACCCTTACTTACTGAGTATTGAAATTCAATCTTTTCTCCATTTTTGATATAGGAACATGTTGTATATGGCTCTTTCATTCTAAACAGTATCAAATCATCTTCTTCTAATATTTTTGGAATAAATTGGATGCCCTGCGAAAGCACAAATGGTGCATCGCTTAAATCTTGATACTTAATAGTCACAGGACTGAGATCAAAAGATTTAATTGTAGAATCTCCTAATTCTTCTTCAAATTGGGCATTTAGATATGGATAAATTGAATCCTTATAAAACTCCTTGAATAGAATTCCACTAGAAAATACTGGATGTATCTTTAAAGTTGGCAATTCGATTAGTGTAAAATTTTGTAAATTTAATTTTACGTAGTCGAAAGAACATTTAGGACCTTCCTGGCAAGGGCCTTCATATACAACTTTATATCTTTGAGTGACTTTTTTTCCGTCAACAGATATCGAAAAATACGTCTCGATGTATCTTTCATTAAATCTGCCAACATCTAAAGTAATTGAAGGAATTACAAATGTTCCATCATCGTTAACTGTCACAGAAATTCCTTTTTTTCCACAGTTAACCATTCCATCAACAATGACTTTACTGCAATCAAGTGTTACTGAAATAGTTATCTTATCATTTTCACTTTTAGTTAGGTTATTTGCTTTTCCTTTAAATGCGGGTGATGAAAATGCGAATAAGGTTTGACTCGAACATAGTAAAAAACAAAAGAATAATGCCCTAAATCCCATGAATTCCACCCTGAAGCAAACTAAGCTGTAAAAATAATGTTGAAGCTATAAATGTTTTCATATCGCCCTTTTCAAAAAGATTGTTGATTAATAAGAAAGTGAATATATCCAACGGTGTTAACTTCTAGCACGCGAAGATTTTGTTCTAAACGCTCAAGCTCCTCCTTTAAGGTTAAGCTATCAGTAATTTTCTGTATCATGAAGTCCTCTTTCACAAAGTTAATTCCAAAACTGGGCATTACATATTTTTTAAACTCCAATAGCTTTATAGAAGATACACTTCCAAATGCTTTATTGTAATTTGCATACAATAGATCGAATTCATCATTGATACGGTAGAGCACACATGCTCCGGCGGCAATACTCTCAGCTTGCCAATAAACTGTATTGATTAATTTCTGAATCTCTAAACTTGCAATTGAATAACGATCTTGCGAAGACTTCTGGTATAGTTCATAAAATTTATTAGCTAATGCGGCCGGTCATTGGCCACCTTGTGGTGATTAGCCAGCTCGAATCATAGGCGCTCGTTCTTTTAACCCCAATTTTAGTGCGTTTAACAATAAGGTTATTCAGGCTGAGCCAGCGATGTTGAGCAGGCCGTGACAAAAAGGCCTTGTTTTAAAAGCCTGGCTGTTTTTTTTAGAACAGCAAGTCCTCTAAAAAATTTGAAATTCACAAGCAAATTAAAGGGTTACCGCGATGTTTTTAATCGTTTCGAAACTCAAAAAAGCGATTTTTCGTATCACAATGTGTGCATACGTGCACTAGGGAGCTCAATTCTATAGGCTAGAATTAGAGAGGATTGTTACTGACTTGACGATGTCCGATTATTTTCTAATGTCGCTTCGGCGGTTGGCACAATGCGAATGGCTTCAATACCATTTATAATCGTCAAACTGTTGTCTTTGACTAAGTGATCTTTTCCGCCACGAATGTCGATCAATACTTTTGAAATTTGTCCACCACCATCAATCATGGAATTTAGAATAGAACTTTGATTTCCCGCTGATGTGTCAATGTGTATAGCGGATGAGAGTTCACTTCTCAGACGGACGTTTTTCAAGGTGACTCGTGCGCCCTGAAAGACGCTGACAACGGGGCCTTTGGTCGTTGAGAAGGCTGAGGTTCCTAGGATGCTAACATGGTGAGGAACTTTGTGAACAATTATACAATCTTGAGATGACTCACCATCACTACCAAGGTCACCGCCTACAATTTCCTGATCCCCGTTTTTTATATCAAAACAATTCTCACCGTTCCCTCGCATTGTTGCATCAGCAAACACATTTCCACCACCAGCTTGAGGGCCTAACTGCACTCCATCTTCCTGGTTATTAGACGCTACAAAAATCTTGAATTCATTGTTTGCCCCATCAACTAAGACTCCGTGTCCTGTTCGACCGGTTTTCCCAATTTGGAATTCAAGCCCGTTCTGAACGGATTGAAAATGTCTTAATGAATTGCTTGATCCAGAAACATGAATGCCGTTGATGGTATTTTCCTTAGCAATTAAATTCGAGATTTCACAGTTGCTTCCGCCGATTCGCAGTCCATCACGACTTCTTGTTACCTCAATATCCTTGAGTGAAACATACTGATTATTTTTGAGGTCAACACCATATCGAAGAACGTTTACTTCTATTTTCTTTTTCCAATCATTTGGACTTTTACTTGAATAAATGAAGAGAGTTCCGCCCCCTAAGCCTTCCCACGCCCATTGCCCTTCAGCGTTTAATTCCGAAGCCTTCTCTTTCAATTGAGATCCCGCAACCTCAATCGAATCAACGAACATCTTTTCTGGTTCTTCGTTTTGATCTGAGGCGAGTTTTGTGGACCAAATATTTTTTGAAACCGGATTCCATACCTGAACAGCAACGTCGAAAGATCCGTTTATTTGCGGCAAAGCACCGTCGCCATAGCTTCCGACAAAAATTAGACGGTCAGGGCTTCCAGAAGATTTGATATAGAAAGCCTCATGCCACACCCGATTTCTTTTCAATAAGAATCCTGTTCCTGGATCATATTTTTTAGACTTGATCTTGCTGAATGTCCGCCAAGCTGTGCTTTCAGAGAGACCGTCATCGCTGTCGTTTCCATCATCGGCGTCAATATAGTAGATCGGATCAGATTGCGCGATCCTCCTTGAAGAATTAGGGGTCGAAGCACATCTTAAGATGCCAAATAAAAATAAAAGAATTACCGGCGTGACTTTCATAAAACTCATGCGTCTCCCTGCAAACAAATCCATCATATCGGAATGCTGTGTCGTCGAGCAACCAAAGTCCTTCTACGAAATTCATAAGACTCACTACCCTTAAATGGCACCCATTGCCGACCGCCTCCTAAAACCTGAGCTTAATTTTCCCGGGCCGTCTCCTCGAAATCCTAAAAAAAACAGCCCGGCTTTTAAAACAAGGCCTTTTTGTCGCGGCCTGCTCAACATCGCAGGCTCTGCCATAACGAACGGCGCCCAGTTTCATTTTGTTTTTAGAACAGCAAGTCCTCTAAAAAATTGGAAATTCACAAGCAAATTAAAGGGTTACCGCGATATTTTTAATCGTTTCGAAACTCAAAAAAGGGATTTTTCGTATCACAATGTGTGCATTCGTGAAAAACGCAGTGATTAATGACCGTTTACTTCTTCTAGGATAATGCGACAACCTTGCCAAACAGACTGGTGCACTTCTTCGCAAGAATTGTATCTGACGAGAAACTTAGCCTTAGATCTAAAAAGGACTTCGCTCTCGATCGAAAGGCGACCTAGCGCTTTTCCTGTCTGCGAGTAAATTAAGAAATTTGCCCCTTTGATAGTATTAAGGGCAGTACTCGTGAATGCCTGATGTTCAATGACGTTTCCAACGGCGTGCTCTCGATAGACTGCCTCTGGCATATCTGGTTGATTCAAAAACATTGCCGTTCGAAAAACCAGACGCTTGGTATCTGCAATTTTATTCAAAGCTTGATTTGTCAGTTCTTCGAGATCATTTAGGACTGGGTCATTATTGACTTTACTTCTTAGATAGGAGTTCACATGTTTGAATCCCATCCCAATATAGATTGCGAGAGCAGTCGTTTCAGCGACGCTCATTTCGCAAACGGTTTCGTACTGCGCGATCTTTGCCATCATATGGATCATGGCTGATGAAAAACGCTTAGGCCCCCCTATTTGATCGGGAAGCCGAAGATCATTTGTTTTAACAAATCGATAGGCCCATCGTTCTTGAGCCGATCGAGGTCGCCGGAATTTGACATCTCGATTATCTATGAAAAATTCTGTAATCGATGCTGTTTCATCAATTGTAAGACGCCCAAGATCTGGCGACTGCACTAGCCCATTTTTATAAAGGATATAGAATGCTTTTGCATAGTCCGTGAATCTAGCAATAAAATCATCGGGAACAATTTCGGCGGCTTTGTTGAAGTGAAGAAAAAGGCTGATTCGTTGAAACACTGGATCCGTGCCATACTGTTGGCCAAACTTGCGATCACCAAATACATCAGGAATCACATCTTTCTTTGATATCGAAGTGCTCTGGGGCGAGCATTCGGGTCCAAAGATGAATTTTTGTTTACCCGCAGCTTTGAAAAGGGTTTCGTAGTCTGATGATGTAAGCTGCGCTGGACCGTCATTGATAATTTCTTCAATTACTGCTTGTTGCGCAAATGAGCCCGGGCTCACAAACAAGATCACAAATAATAGAAATGACCACTTGTACTTCATCGCAAACACCAGATTTTTCCTAATCGTTATATGTGATTAACAAATCGACAAATGTCATTTTTTGGCAGACATTTCGATACTCATTACGAATCGAACTGAGCTAAATTCAATCGCATTCGTTCATAGGTATATATGCAAAACCAATGCATACTTAAAAATTACGATTAATGGCTTCAAAACCCAGGTCACTTGGTGGCATAGGATCGGTCAAAATCCGGCAATGCTCGACAAGGATCTCTTTTATACCCGAACCGGTGGAAACTCTGACGTCAGTATGTCTGAATTCAAATGTATTAAGAAAGGGTGAAAATCATTCCTTTTCTTGACAGCTCCGTCGAAGATGCAAAGATCGGGTAATGTTAAAAAATCGAAATGCTTTCAAAACGATGACCTATGTTCTTAATTGTGCGTTCGCGGCCGGACTTATAATGTTTATATGTATGGCCGCTGGCGAATTGTTCGTGAATCCGCAAATGTTCCGTGGTTTTTTATCGAAACCAAAAATCTGGTTTTTAATTTTTCTAGAGTCAGCCTCTTGGATGATTCCGATGGCACTATTAAGCCTGCCTTTTATATGGGGCCTCAAAAAATTTAAGGAGAGGGGTGCAAAGTCGGTTGTAGTCTGCGGCTGGGCCGTATTGGGTGTTGCAGCTATTGTCGTATATAAAACAATGTATTTCCCTGATGAGTGGGCTTTTGATCAGATCACCAGAGCAGATATAACCTTTGGTTGGACAATTCCGTGCGTGATGATTCTAATTGCAAACGGAATTCTATCTTTGCGGTACTTAAAATTTGTTCATGATAAATCAGTCGAACAGTAACACTTTTTTTGTGAACAGCGACTGAATATTGCCAAATTTAGGAGAAAGGCTGCAATTAGGCTGCTTGGGGCTCGCTCTAAAGGCCTCAAAAGGTTAAATTGAATGTATTGGCGCTGGGTTTCGGGGGGATTAGGTTTACTGACCAAATATTTTGCGCAGAAAATTTACACGCAGAATCTTTAATTTATGTGGTTTGAGAACTTTCTGTTAGTATTTCGATCAAATAAATTTATTGAGGAAGCTTATGATTAAATATTTATTTGTTATTTTAATGGGAACTTCTACCTATGCAATGGCTAATCCTACACTTTTAGGTACTTGGTATACCGCTCCTATTCAAAAAGGATCAGCTACTACTTTGAATTCTATAACAAAGTACGAAGACACGACCATGACTATGCAGGCTGTACTTCCTGGAAAGAGTAATAAAGTAGTTGCCAAGTTTTTATATAATTATGATGAAGGTACTTTTAGTATCGTAAAAGTTCTTTCAAAAACAAATTGTCCAGATTTTAAATTTGGCTCTTTCGAAGGTTATAAGTACTATTATTCGGTGTCTGAAAACTTGTTGGAAGTAATAGACGGCATTGGCAAAAGCTATTCTACTCGAGCAACTCCTGAACAAATAACTTCGTTTGAAGAATTGACCGAAGGATGCAACTAAGTTTGATTCACAAATGCTTTTCGTTAAGAGACTGTTACGATTAAGAAAATTAAAGCCCGTTCCCCAGCAATTCAAAGTATCCAGCCGAGCAACTTTGATGCAAGAAGCAGGAAGGCTGGAAGCATGGATGTAGGCTCAGTCAGTGTTGGCAAAGCGGGGACGTGATTTCATTATCAAAGAATTTTAAGTTAAAAACTTATAAGGGCTCAACATCGCTGGCTCAGCCATAACGAACTGCGCCCAGTTTCATTGGGATGTTGACTGGCGAGGCTGCGGACTTATATACGAAGAACCTAACGATGGAGTTTCTATGTCAGTCACAAAAATGAATTTTGCATGTATTTACGTAGATGAACTTGAGATCAATCAAAAGTTTTATGAAAAATATCTTGGCTTTCAACAAGAACAAGAATTTCGACCTGGGGAAATATTTGGCAAACTCGGAGAAATTCATTGCTGGATGGGCTCAGGTTATAAAAGAGCGGCCACCGATGAAAAGTCCACAAGGGCAACGGTCATGTTTGGAGTCAAATCGGTTGGATCCCTTTACGAAAATCTTAAATCGAATGGAGAAAAGATTATTCAAGAAAAACCCGTCCAAATGAAAAATGGAGTTTTTTGGCTCCAATTTTCTGATCCATCAGGAAACATTATTGAAGTTTTAGGCGCTCAGTAAACACTAAGGCTGACCGTGAACGAGTGCCCTTATAGGGTTCAATAGAAATCCCCAAAAAATAAAAATCCGCTGCCCAGAAAGGTTCAGCGAAGATTGATTTTAAGAATTCACAATGAAGAGTTTAAAATAATGCAAAAGTATAGTTTTGTTCGAAGCAAGATCACCGACAGGACTTTGTGCTTATTTGTTTCACATTCAACATTTTCTGAAATCGAAGCGGGTCATAAGGAATCACTTTCCAGTGTAATACGCTTACACTGTCAGAATCATTTTCCATCGATTTGATTGATAATCTCAGTTGTAAAATTTCGTTGTCCAAATCGTCCAGGCGACGCTGGTCATTAGTGGCTAATTTTAAATGAAAGGCACTCTGAGTTCTCTTATAAACTAAGAAATTTACCTCGCGAGCAATTCGGACGATAGGTTAGTAGCCTAATTTTTTTCTGTTCAAAGAATACGCTGAGTTTGGACTTATGAGTGTTGACCATTTGTAGAAAGTAATCGGCCCGGGATCTATAACGTTGCTTTTTGCCTCTTCCTTCGTCACGCGAGCAATCATCTTAGAATTCAGAAATGTTTCGCGAATTCCATCATCGATGCTTAACTGCGCATCGGCTGCTTTTCCTTGAGCACTCAATACGCCGAACCATGCACCCGTTCCGCCATATGCAAGATCTGCACGGATCACATTTATATAAGGATCAAAAGGCTCCAGATAGAAAGGTTTTGCAGGACTACGCCCAAAAGTGTTGGACAAGAATTCATATCCTTTTTGCATCGTAAATGCAGCTGCACTGCTGGCAACCGGATCACCGGTGTCTTTCATCGCCTTTCTTGCAATGTAAGCGCTCATCCAAAAATGGTAAGGTTTGCCCATATCGCAAGAATTTTGAACCTGACTCGGGAATGAGTACATATGCCCGTTATCATTACTTTGAGAATCCAAAACCAAAGATCCCATACTTATTGCATACAGCGCTGCCGTCATAGCGTGATTTTTAGGATAGCCCAAACCGGTTGCGCTATCGTCTGCATTTGCACCACGCCTTGATAAAAAACCCATCACCAACCAAGCCATATCATCTGCTTCTGTGGGTGATTTTGATGATTTTTTAAACTCAGACTTTAAATCGTCGAAAAGATTTGTTTTTGGAATATTTCCAGTTTTAATCTGATCTATGATTTTAACTCCCACGGCGCGCAGTGCAACTTCGTATCTCTTGTCTAAAAATATATCTGCGAATTCAGGAAACTCAATTTGTCCCAATAGGACGTTTGTGCCCCCTAAATTTTTCGCAACAATTTTTGAGCAAGTATTCATCGACCTGAGGCTTGTCGTCGCGCACCCTCCTGCCAAAACGAATTCATTGTATTTGGAACGTTCAGAATTCTTAACAGTAGGGTTTCGCATTTCATTTAACGATTTTTTTACATTCTCGGCCTGAGAGCTCGACATTGAAGAAGTACTTTCAGCCAATATACTTTTTAAGTTATTGATGTCTGGTTCTATGTTGAGTCGATCAGGAAGAAGGGCTAGTATGCTTTTCTTTCTAGATTCTAGAACGGGGACCATCCCGGCAGCCCAAGGGTTATTCGGAGTAAAGTTCTTATAGAACTTCTCTTTGGACTCTGTAAGCTCATTCAAGTAATCTCGTTCAGCACCTATGCCATTCTCCTGGTGAGAATAGAAGGCGTGGCTTCGGCAGAAGCGCGGAATATTTTCTATGATCGCAGCAGCGGTTAAATGTTCCATTCCCGCTTTAAGATCATTAAACTGGTCACGCGTTTCACATGTACTCGCAGCAATGACTTTCGGTGCTCCAAACACAATAGATATCAGGATCAACCATGTTTTAACTTTAGGCATCTATTAAAGACTACCTGAAGAGTCCAACGAATACACCTAGACTAGATCGATATTTCCATTCCCTAACAGTTTTTTAGACTCCCAATTTGCTATGTTGATTTTTGGTATAATCGTTTTGGGCATTCGTACTCTTCATCCATCTAAAAGAGTCCATGCCAGATTTCAGTCATTTCGACTAGAGCGTCGTGAAATCACGAAATTTCTAGCCAACTGAAGTGTCAAGAACAGCGCGACCCAAAAACAAATCGCCGCCCAATCAAGTAGATGAAGAGGCGCTAACTTAAGAAGCTCGGCACTGAAAGGAATTTGAACCAATAAAACCGTCGAAAGCAACGTACAAATAACGATCAAAACCGACGCTAAAGTTTTGAATCTCGAAAAGGCCGCGACAGTTCCGGCGCTCCAAAAAGTCAACATGACCATCGCTTTCGCTCGGGCATGGCCTTCCTCCACATTTTCACTGAGACCGCTCACGAAACTAAAACCCATTATCGCTGTAAGCGCGATGCCAAACACAATGACCTCGATGATGTCGGCACGATTGAAAAATGATTTCTTTGATTGGCCTATTCCGTCTACGCCGTCGGCTGGCTGCTGAAACGCGAAAAGTGCGGAAGGATGAATAATGAGTTCGAGCCAAACAATATGTACGGGCAAGTAAACCAGCGGATATCCTAGGAGGGGAATCACGGCAGCGGTCAGTACAAACGGAAAATGAACATAAAGAAGGTACTTGAAGCTCAACCCGAGGTTCGTAAAAAGCTGGCGCCCCTCTTTGATAGCGCCGACGATTGTTCGAAAGTTGTCGTCCGCCAAAACGATCGAGGCCACTTCTTTCGCACTTCTGGTTCCCCGTTCTCCCATGGCGATTCCGATATCTGCCGCTTTGAGCGCGGGCACGTCATTGACGCCATCTCCGGTCACGGCAACAAGTTCGCCAGAAGTCTTTAAGGCGCTCACGATGTGCAGCTTCTGCAAGGGAGTGCATCGAGCAACGACGTGAAGGTGACGCAGAAAATCCGGATTATTGTTGAGCCATTGCTCTTGGAATTTTTCCTGCTCATCTTCGGCTGAAACGGCGCAAGGAGATTGTCCTCCCAAGCCGACGTCTCTCGCGATCGCGACAGCCGTGTCCAAGTGATCGCCGGTAATCATCAGGACGCCGATTCCATTTCTTTGGCAATAGGCCATCGCTTCAGCGACTTCAGGCCGTGGCGGATCTTCAAAGGCAATGAGTCCGCAAAATTCGAATCCCGAAGGCGGCTCTTCGTTTCGGGCCGCCTCCTCTTCGCTCAATTTCTTTTGGGCGCACGCAAGAACTTTATGGCCTTCGCTAGCCCATCTTATCGTGCGTTCTTTCCATTGTTGCCGCACTTCTTCGGAAAGATTCGACTTCGCGAGCACGGTTTCCGGCGAACCCTTCATGTAAGCGAAGTTCCCTCCATCTTTCGTGCGGGCAAATGCGGTCTCCTGTTTTCGGTCCTCGGTAAACGGAAAAGTTCGAGTACGGATTTGGGTGAGAAGTTTTTGAAGATTTGCCGCTTCGCGAATGGCAACATCGACTGGGTCGGAGCCATCAGGATTTGAGGCCGCGAAGGCCGCTTTTAGTAAATCAACCTCAGCGAACCCATCGGCAGGGTCCATGTGCGTGAGTTGCAAAATGCCAATAGTAATTGTCCCAGTTTTATCCGTGCAGATGTGAGTGACGCGCCCAATATTTTCGACTGAGACAGCTCGGCGGACGAGCGCTCGCCGCTTTGCAAGCCGGTAGACCCCGACTCCAAGAAAAAACGTAAATACGACCGGGAATTCCTCAGGAATCGCTGCCACCGCGAGGGTTGCGGCGCTCAACAAGGCATCCAGCCAGCCATGCCCCTGGTATATGCGCACACCCCCTAGAAGCAAACAGAGAAAGGCTGAAGCGACAATGAGCCCCTGCACGAGTTTGGTGATCGACTTCTGCAAGGGAGTTCGCTCATGCGGCATTTTCGAAACGCTCTGAACGATTTCTCCGTAGGCGGTTCGTTGTCCAGTGTATAAAACTCGGAGCTTGCCGAGCCCCGTCAGCACTCGCGTTCCAGCGAAACCGAGACTGCTTGGATCTACCGCCATCTCACCTTTGCCAGACAAGGAGAAGGGCTCCAAACGAGAGATGCTCTTGGAGATAGGAAAGGCCTCCCCCGTCAAGGCCGACTCATCAACTTGCAGGTCTTTGACCTCTTGGAAAATTCCGTCTGCCGGAAGATAGAGCCCAGGATTTACCAGAATGAGATCTCCAGGAACCAAGTCATGCGAAGCGACCAGCACCTCCTTGCCAGCTCGAAGTGCGTTCACTTGCGAAGTGAGCTGTCCCTTGAGGCTTGAGGTCGAAGCTTGAGTTCGCCAGTGAAGTATCGCATCCATGAGGAGGAGAGGTAGAATCGCGACGAAAAGAACAATGGCTTCGCTCGTGTCGCCCACAAAAATGAAGACCGTACCGATCCCGAGCAAGAACCAGATCATGGGATCTTTTAATGTGTCAAGAGCAAGCTCAATCCAAGGATTGTTGGTGACCTCAACGATTTCATTTTTTCCATGGCGAGAACGTTGGGATGCCACTTCGGCCTCGGAGAGACCTTCATTGCGGGGATTTAGATCTTTAAGGGTTTCGAAAGAAATTCTTTTCATAGACGAGATGCTTCATTTTCTGAGGATCCGCAAGGCAACAAGAGATCCTCTAAAAAGAATGCCGAAAGCTCGGAGCGGCCCGCGAACCCGGCCTTCGAATAAATCGCAACCGATTGCGCGCGGACCGTCTTCTCCGCGGTTTTTCGAATGTCAGCGATCTCCTTCAAACTCAATCCCTTAAGGAGGAGCAACGCGACTTCCTTTTCGGAGGGAGAAAGCGACCATCTCGCAAGCTGGGCGTCAATCGCAATTCCGAGGCCTTGAATGTACTTCTGCGATTCGAGTTGCCAGCGCTCGGTCTCTTTTTCTTTCGCGATGATGATCTCGCGAGATTGAACCAGTTGATGCGTTTTGCGAAATGACTCCCGCATAAGGAGGTAAATCCCCGCAGCGGCTCCTATAGCGACTGAAAGTTCAATCGCCAGGTGGGGCCAGCGCACGCCTTCATTTGAATCTGTCAGCAGATCGAATCCAACTAGAACGACGATCAATGCCAGTATCGCGGTCAGAAATCGTCGTTCCGTTTGCGAAAGATTTGCCTCAGTCATCATCACCACCCTTTCCTTCAGCGGCAGGCGCGCCATCGGCCTGAGCCGCGTCGCCCGAGCGAAGTTCCGTATGTCTGATTTTTCCACCGAGATTGGCCGTGTAGGCCAGGCTTAAAAGTGCGAGGGTCGCGATTCCCATCACGCCGAAATTAAGCGTCCGCCGCCGCGATTCATTTTTTTGGAACCACAATGCAATAAATGCCAAGGCTCCGGTGGCCAAGGTCAGGATTAACGAAAATTTGGCGACGTCTTCGTGCGATTCAATAAAAGATTCCGCGACACCAGGTAAGTGCTCGACGACTTCTTCCGCCGGCTCGCCCGTGAGATAAACCGGTAGAACCATCGCAGCCAATCCAAACAGGACCAGCAATGAAAACTTTTGGGTAGACGCGTTCTTTGTCCATAGCCCGTGGGCCAAAAACAAAAGCGCGACCGGAATCCCAATCAAGGGAATGTGATTAATGATGAGATGTAAGTGAGCAAAATTCATAGCGACCTCCTGGTTTACCTCAATAATGCGATCGAAAGAGAGATTTGGCCATGGGGCATATGCCCTAACGCCTTGAATTATCTAGAGAATGGGCATACGCCCAACAGACTTTTTCCGCAAGAAGTACGAAGATCTGAGCCAAAGGGGGCGAGGACTTATCTTCGTTCCAATAAGAAGGCCGCGAAGATTGAGATTCTCTGACCCACGACCGAGGCCCATGTGAGTTCAACTTGCCGGGCCTCTTTCTTTTACTTGAGCAGATCCGAGTCGGGTCAAGTTTTTCAATGGAAAACTTTGCAGATATCGTCGAACTTAATTGGAGTTTCGTGCCATCGCCAAGGCACTAAGATCCCTTTAAGGGTCCCTTCATTCCTTGACCTGTCTGAGGGATCGAACAAGATGCTTTGATTTTCCCAAGGTCCTTCTGCCTCCCTCTGATTTTTCAGATTCTCTCTGAATGACAGTCTCCGCAGCATGAATTGCGTCATTAAGAACTTTTCTTAGGTCCGCACCCGTCTTTTTTACATGAAGGATCTTCTTAACTCCCGGATACCGATAGCTAATCATCACTTCGCTATTCTTTAGAGTACCAAGCGGAGCCCTCGCATCGAGCCTAAATTGAACTTCGATTGATTTGGTTTGACCCGGGCGACGATCCAGTCGACGCATCAGGCCTTCAATATGCTTTTGGGTGTATTCTTCTAGAGCTATACTTCTCTCGAAGTTTACAAAACGAATTTTTAATTGAGCCATACAATTTCCTCCTGAGATAATTTATCCATATGTTGCTGGGCTGCTATTTTAGCCAACTCGGCAGGCCCAGAACTTAATTCATTTTAGCTTCCTCGTCATTTCAATATCAAAACCGGAACTTCACTTCCTCTTACAATTTGGCGAGTAATGCTGCCGCCCATGAGCGCTGCCATAGGGCCAACTTTTGCACTAACGACCACCAAATCTATTTTCTTCTTTTTCATGGTTGCAAAAATCAGATCAGATGTTGCCTTAAATTCGGCAGCGACAATGACGTCACCAGAGATGCCCACACGATGGCACTCTTGCTCGATCCAACTTTTCATTCGATCGACTTTCCTTCGGTAGGCGTGAATTTTCGGATTGGATTCATCCAAAGACCATTTGTAGATCACTTCTGCTTGATGAAACACAGTGAGGTCGGATTTTAGCTCTTTGCAATAAGCTATAACAGTTTTCAGATGCTTTTCTGATGCGGGACTAAAATCACTCGCATAGAGAATATTTTTAATTTTGGGCGTTACTTTTGTTTTTGGATTGAAAATCAGTAAGCTCAATTTGCTTCGGTGAATTGCAGTTTCCGCAAAGCTTCCCATGGCAAGACGCAAATAGCCCATTCTGGCGTGTGTAAAAAGACCAATCAGATCTGCGCCTCGATCAGAGGCAAGTTTTAAAAGTCGATCCACAGATTTTGTGTTAGACATGGTTTCATAATCAACGACATGAATGTTTTTATCTTCGAGCTTTACTCGAGCCTTTTTTAGCTCTTGTTTTATCAATTTACGTGGATAAACACTGTACCGCTCCTCATCCGGAATTTTGAAAGCCAGATTGAGCGCGGATTCATTGTGAGTAGCAACAAACCCAACTTCAACTTTTGATGACGAGCCGACGAGAAGACTCAGCGTATTGTGCATACCCTTGAGTCTTTTTTCATCTTGATGAAATGGTTCAAATGCCCACAGTGCTTTCATGTGTTATTCTCCTTTTAAGAATTAATTTTCTAGAAATGAATTTACGAAATTCCTCTGCCCAAAGAACCAAGCTTGCGACCGCCCCGATGGCAAAGAACTGCTCCGTCTCGATTGGCACAGTGTGAAAGAACTGACTCAAAGGGGCCCAATAGATCACAGCGACATGAAGCAGGTTTCCAATGACGAGTCCGCCAATAAGCCAAGGGTTCTTCAACACATCCCAAGAAAAGGCAGAGTGAAGTGCTGACCGACAATTGAGGACATTAAACCATTGGCAGACAGCCAGAACTGTGAATGTTTCCGTCTGCACTTGCGCGATTGGAACGCCCTGAGAGGTACGATAGGCAAACCATCCAAAAGTTGAGACAACAGATGCCAGCACCATGAGCGGTATCCGTGACAAAAGGGCGCGATCTAAGAGTGGCTGATTTACTGGTATTGGGGGCCTATGCATTTCATTGCCTTCAGCCGGTTCCATAATTAGATTCACTGTTAAAGTTCCTTCGGTGACTAGATTGATCCAGAGAATCTGCACAGCCGCCAGTGGTATTGGATAGCCAAAGATCAGGGCAAGAAAAAGCACAATGACTTCATCAACTGAAGTCACAAACAAAAATAAAATCAGCTTCTTGATATTTTGATAAACAAGACGCCCTTCAGAAGCTGCAGCAACGATCGTCGCAAAATTATCATCCGTAATCACAATTTTCGCGGCTTCTTTTGCAACCTCAGTTCCCGTGATCCCCATGGCGACGCCGACATTCGCACAAACCAAGGCCGGAGCATCGTTGACTCCATCTCCGGTCATAGCAACAACATTGCCCTTTTTCTGATAGGCCTCCACAATTCGCAATTTTTGCGCTGGATGAACCCTGGCAAAAACGCTGATGTGGTCAATTTTCTGGGCGAGGGCCTCATCAGAAAGAAGATCAAGTTCTAGTCCATCGATTGCCAGATCATTATTTTGACTGATTCCAAGCGCTTTTGCGATGGCAAGACCTGTGGCCTTGTGATCACCTGTCACCATGACGGGCTTGATCCCAGCGCGTTGACATTCGCGAACAGAGGCGGCTACTTCATCTCTGGGAGGATCGAGCTCTCCAATGAGTCCTAGCAGGGTGATCTTTCCAGAAAACGGCGCAAAACCTTTTGATCCGTCAATATAGGCATCGCGAACAAAGCCGATGGCCAACAGACGCAGGGCTGAATCCGCCATTTTTTTTGCCGCAGTATGCACTTCACCACGCAATTTTTCATCGAACGCCTCTATTTTGCCATCATGAAAAATAGAGTCACAGAGCTCTAGCAAAACCTCGGGTGCGCCTTTTAGATAGACAAGACTCTTGCCCTCAACAGAGTGTTGGGTTGCCATCATTTTGCTATCTGAATTAAAAGGGAGCTCGGCTGTTCTAGGAAATTTATTTCGAACTGTTGTCGGATCTAATCCACCCTTTGCGCCGAGTGTGAGAAGCGCTCCTTCGGTCGGATCACCGATCATCTTCCACTGAGAGCTTGAATTATCAGGACCGATGAGCTGAGAGTCATTGCACAAAGCACAGGCCTCAAATAACTTCTGTAAAGTTTGATCTACATTCGGTGTCAGCTTATACCCGCGCTCCATGAAATAGCCTTCGGGAGCATATCCGACACCGGTCACGGTAATTTCTCTTTGGCCCGCCGGCAAATAGAGGGCAGTGACGACCATTTCGTTTCGCGTAAGAGTGCCGGTTTTATCCGTACAAATAACTGTTGTTGATCCAAGAGTTTCAACAGCAGCAAGACGCCTTACGACGGTTCCCCTACCCGCCATTCTTTGAACGCCGACAGCCAGTGCGATGGTCATTGCCACTGGTAAGCCCTCGGGCACCAAAGAAACCATTTGGCTAATTGCGATCATAAAAATTTGCGCAAAGGGGATGCCGCGCAAAAGCCCAAAACCAATGACAAGAAAAAATACCGCTATTGCAGCAATAACTAGATATCGACCAAACTGCTGAATTCGAAATTCGAGCTGAGTCTTTGGCTGTGCGGTGGTTGTCGCAAGATGAGCAATCCTACCGATTTCATTATTGACTCCAGTCGCAGTTACAATGGCAAGACCTCGTCCCGCCGTAATATGAGTGCCTGCAAAAATCATATTCTGACGATCTGCCAGCAGCGTATTTTCAGCGAGTTTTCCGATCGATTTGACAACAGGAAGCGACTCCCCTGTCAAAGCAGCTTCGGCGACAGCAATAGAGGATGCTTCAATAAGTCTTGCATCTGCCGGCACAGCGTCGCCTGAACTTAGAATTAAGATATCGCCTGGCACAATTCTACTTGCTTCAATGATCTGCTCTTGGCCTCCGCGCAAAATTCTGACCTTCAATTTCGATAATCGCCTAAGAGCTTCTAACGACTGTTCAGCGCGTCCCTCTTGATAGGCGCCAATGACCGCGTTTAAAATCACGACGACAAGAATTACTAGAGAATCACGAGCTTCACCGATAAAAAAGGCGATACCTGCAGCAACCACCAAGAGATAAATAAGTGGGCTAAGGAATTGATTTAGAAAAATAGATAATAGGGTTCTCTTTTTAGGTTCCGGTAATTCATTTGATCCAAATTGTTGAAGACGCTCGCTCGCATCATTGTGCGAGAGCCCATGTGTCAAATCTGATTTCAGCTTTGCAACAACTTCATCAGGTTGAAGCGAGTGCCAAGCAAGCTCTTGGTTCATAGCCAAATCTCCATGGACAAATTGTCCCGCGGCGAGGCACTTCTGTCCCAACAATTAAAGTCAAACTCATGCTAAACACGCCAAACGCTATTGTCACCCCATACTAGCAGGGGGCATGCCAGTTGCCTAGTGGTCACGATCTTGCTAAGTTAGCCCTTAACGCGACGGCGCCAAGCGAAATAAAAGAGAAAAAAAATGAACAAATACCAAACCGCAAGGAGACACTATGAAGAAACTTAATCTTCCCGTTGAGGAATTTACAACCCTAGATCCCATTACGGCGATCGAAACCACATCGATCGATGATCTTATTCTCTTGATGAAAGAAAATGGAGTCCGTCATCTACCGATTGTACGTGGCGAAAAAGTTGTTGGAATCGTCAGTGACCGAGATGTTCGACTTGCCTCCGGACTTACCTCTCATGAAAAAATGATGATTGAGGCCAAACACATCATGGCGATGGACCCCGTGACGGTGAATTCGCAAGCCAGTCTTGATGAGGTTGCTCTTGAGATGTCACAAAATAAAATTGGTAGCGTAATTGTGAACGATGAAAACGAAAAATTTCTTGGCATTTTCACCGTCACAGACGCGTTGAATGCGCTTATTGAAATTACAAAATCTTCAGGGAATAGCCAAATAAGGTAAAATTTAAATATCGATAATTAAGTCGATTCGCTGTATTTGTTAAGTCGAATTCAATAAACTGCTGAGTGTTTTGTAAAACGCAGGTGTTCTGGTGTACAAGTCAGCCCTTGCTTACCGCCGCGAACAAGACAGTCCTAGGGTGGGATCTTCTTTTCCTTTTGATGGATTGACGGGATACAAATAGGTGATTCCCATTTTGTCGTCGACTTGAAGTCTTATGGTGTTTGATTCTTTATAGTAAGACATGACCGAGTTCGTTGTTTCCATTGGATGATTGAGCCCCAGACAGTGTCCAATTTCATGAGTAACGGCATCTACAAAAATTTTTGCTGCATCAAAAACTAAAGGCTTTAGCGAAATGCGACAGCCGATAACTTGCGATCCATCCCAGGTCTGCTCGGCTTCGCCACCTGAAGTCAGCCCGGCAGTTCCACCATCTTCTATACGAATGGTCCTGTTTGCCGACAACGCAGCAAAATCTGTATCACTGCTATCAACAAGAGTTACAAAGGCACCTTGAACACTATTATAGTCATCAAATATCGAATTCATCAGCTGTTGAATAGTTACTGTGGCGCTTCCTGCGAGAGGATCGCCGGTCGGCAAATCGTTGCGCAAGTCCCGCGTTGGATAAGCGTAAACGACAAACAACTTTGAACTTGATGTCGACGATCGATCAATGGACCAGAGATTTCCAGTCGGGCTAACTCGAAATCCCAACAAAAGCAGCGAAGTCAAAATCAACCCTGCTAAAACTCTAAAAGCCATAACTTACTCCAATCAACCCACTCGCGTATCCGTTACCGGTAAAATCCATATACGCCGCAAGTTCCGAACGAAACGGAATGACCCATAACTTGGCCTTCCAGCCCATAGATGTGAAAACCCCAGGTTGCCTTCCTGGCGTATAGACAAATCCAAGATTCGAATAGAAATTATTATCGATATCAAAAATTTTATCAAAACCGAAAACTCGGTTGAGCATCCCAAATTCCCAATCCATATATCCAACCCTAAAAGAGCTCGGAGTATAGGTTATTCCCATCGCCACATAGGCATGAACGCCGTCTCGTTTGGCCGAGGCTTGCGTGATTAAAAGTGTTGTCACTAAAAATAGAAAGTACTTCATACTAAAATCTAACCCCGACGGATAACGACTGAACGTCTTGAAATGTTAACGAAAGCAGGTGCGTTGCCAAGTTTCGAATCCCAAACGTCGAGGACATATTTAAATAAAAGAATTTGTAGCTTAAGTTCATGCGAACTGCAGGCCCAATTAAAAAATCACTGTCATTCTGTTCAGCGGCAGCGCCTTCATCTTGGAAACCCCTTGAGGTGTAGGCCGCAGCACCCCCGAAGCCGGCATTGACAGTTCCGTAAAACATTTCGCCGGCTTTCCACGATTTGAAAAAACTAATTTGGTGTGAACTTTGATAGTAGTAATCGCTTTTTACGCCGGTCGCTGACCACGCAAAGATTTTGTCGTTATGAAGATAGGACACATCGAGTGACGGTATGTAGCGCCCACCAGTCATAGAATTACTTCCAGTACCAATTTCAAATCCCGCTCGAGCAAGTATGGAAAAAGAAGATGTAAAAAGAAACGAAATAACTAAGAGATACCATTTCACGTTTTGATCTGACATAGACACATCTAAATTCGATTTTTGAAGGAGTTCAAGACTTTTGCATTACAAATACGGATGGTTTCATTAGATACACTTCTGCAGAAGCTTAATGATCTCATTGACAGTGTAAGGTTTATGCAAAAACCCATCAAATTGATGCTTATTGGAATCAAAGTATTGATCTAGATTTATATTCACTCCCCCCGTTGTTAGAATAAACTTGGGCTGGTGGTGCTGATTCTCTTTTCTGACCTTATCTAGAAGAGCAAGCCCATCAACTTTTGGCATTTTGAGGTCGGAAATGATAATATCAATTTTTTGGGGGTCACGGAGATACTCATTAAATGCATCTTCACCATTAAGGTGTTGAACCACTTTAAGTCCTAGATGCTCAAGTTGCTCGGCCAATAGTTTTAAAATTTCGGGCTCATCTTCGACAAGCAAAACCGTACCACAAAACTCAGAACGTCCTGTTTGCAGAATGGACTTTGTCGATTTATCGTTAATGGGTTTCATAATTTCATTACCAGAAACCTGGGCAATGGGAAGTCGTATGTGAAAGGTGGCCCCCTTTCCCTCAAGGCTTTCTACAGATATTTCACCATTGTGATCTTGAATAATGCTGTAGGCTATGGAAAGCCCTAAACCAGTTCCTTCATGAATGCCTTTTGTTGTAAAAAATGGATCAAAAATTTTTCCTAAATATTCATGAGGAATTCCACACCCGTTATCAGTAAAATCAATGATAACGAAATGGCCCTCCTTTCGCAAATCGATGCCGACCTTTCTCTTGGGCGCACCCTTGGTTGCATCCATTGCATTGGCGAGCAAATTCATGAAAACCTGCTGCAAGCGGCCCCTATTTCCAATGATCTGTAGTTCCTCTGTGTCTTCGTAACTAGCCCGAATTTCAACACCCTCCGATTGAAAAATATCTTCCATCATACCGACTGATTCTTTAATGACACTTTCTACGCTAAAAATCTTAACATCCTTTAAGTCTAATTTGGAAAAAGTTCTGAGTCCGGCAATAATTTTAACAATCCGATCGATGGCATTAGACATCCGGGCGGCGACTTGCGCTAGAAATTCTTCGCTAGGATATTCACGCTTCATTTTCTCAACGAGGGCACTAATAATTGTCAGTGGATTATTAATTTCGTGTCCTATGCCGGCGGCTAAAATACCAAGGGAAGCCAATTTAGAACTGTGTATAAGCTGAGATTCAAGGTTTTTCTTTTCGGTGATATCTTCCACAGTAGACCAGATGCCCTTTACGCCATCATAATCGTCAAGCATAAAGCCATTAAGTTCAACAGGAACGGGTGTGCCATCTTTTCTTAAGTATTCTTTTCTGTACGGACCATATCGTCCGATTTTTTTAAGAGACTCCAATTGTTTCGCTTCGTCGGCTTCATATTTTTTAGGAGTGATATCCCAGTAAGAAAGTACTTTTAGTTCTTCAAGACTATAACCAAGAATATCCGAATAACGCGAATTGATTTCAAGAAATTTCCCATCCATATCACAAAAGGCATAACCAAATGGGGAATGCTCAAAGAATAATGACATTTTATTTTTATTGCGCTCGGAATTTGTAATGTCTAAGTGTGTTCTGGTAAACCTGGTAGGCCTTCCATCCTTGTCCCAATCAGTGAAGCGACCACGAACTAATATATAAACCCAATGTCCGTCAACATGCTTCATGCGATGAATGTTTTCATAGGAATCAGTTTCTCCGGCGAAATATGCTTTCATATCAGCGTAAGTCTGTTCAATGTCGTCGGGGTGAACTCGAGATTCCCAAGTGGCCAACTCCATTTTAGTGTCGTCATGAATGAGTCCCAACATTTCGGACCATCGGCGATCAAACCTAACCGAGTTATCTTCAAGGTATAAATCCCATATCCCTAAGTTGGCACCTTCCAAAGCTAGTTCTAAATACTTCCCAAGTTCTTTTGGACTATTTTCGAGTTCTACACCGAAATTTCTTAGAGCCTTTTTCAAGATAAAATCCTCTTTACAAGCTTACCTGTGAATTTTTTAGATCTATTCCGGAATCGGAGTTCCCTGCTGAATCCACTGCAATATCAAATTTTTTAATTGTTCTAACTCGGCCTTATCATCAATTCCTTGCGGCGGCATCATTGGCCAACCAGGTGCCGAAGATATCCGATTATAGATTTCTTGTGCCTTATTTCTTGCGATAATTGTTTGAGCATTGGTAACATCATCGTAAGGTTTAAACCGAATCCCCGGCGCACTGGCTCCACCGTGACAAGCGACGCAATGTTTATCAAAAAGCTTTGATTGAATTTGACTGAAAATAGGCGAGTTTTGCGCTCTTAGCTTTTCATCAAGACTGTTTTTCCTTTGGGCAGCTTCTGCTGCTTCAGAACCAGGATTTTCGGATTGGCTTGCTTCATTCAATTCAGCAATCGCCTGACCGTCGCCTTCTGATTGATTGTAGAACAAGCGTAAAACTTTGCGACTCTTATCTTCAACAATCAAAAGGCTTCCATCATGCATTTCTGAGATTCCTACAGGTGATCCTTGCAATTGCTCTCCATCAGAATCCCAGCCATACACTAAGCTAAGCGGCTGGCCAACTGGCAATCCTTGGTCGTTACGCTTATAAGTTACGATGCGGTGACCTGTGGGCATATAGCCATGAAAACTGACGATATATCGTCTTTTGTACCAAGCAGGGAATAGATCACCCGAATATTTCAATAGTCCCAGCGGAGCTGAATGAGCAGGCAATAATAAATATGGCTTTTCAAATTTCTGACAATCAATGTGGGACCACTCGGGTGAAGGAGTCGCGTTTTCATAACAATAAGGCCAGCCATAATGTTTTCCTTCCTGAAGGACATTAAACTCTTCATGTGGTAAACTGGCGTTATCCAAGCTTGTATCAAACTTATTAATTGCATCTCTTGAGTTTTCAACTTGGACCAAAACGTTTTTGTCAGTATCCCACCAAAGTCCCATCGAATTTCTCAAGCCCTTAGCATAGATTTTATAATTTGCGTTGAACTGTCCATTCGGTAGAAGCTGATATACACGAACATGTGCTTCGCCAGTAGCTGACTCGTCAGAGTCCTTACATAAATTCAATTTCTGTCCCTGAATTCCATATTTTTGACAAACATTTGTCGATGCACCTACATTAATGAACAGCTGCTTGCCCTGCATATCAAAGGTCATATTTTTCAAAGGATGTAAACCCTCCTTAGGAAGGCCGTCAATAACCGGAATTAATGTCGCCTCCACATCATTTGCAAGAGGATCAAAAGTTGAAATGACGCCGGCAGCACCAATATAAACTTTGCCATCAGGTCCCAATAGAATTGCGTGTGGTCGATCCAATAAGCGCCGTTTCGTTTTTTCTTTTAAATTCTTCGCGCTCAGAATTGTTTGGCGGACGTAGGCTTTTCCATTCCAAGTTAAGAGATGAACCGCTCCAGTTTCTGGCTGCCAGCTTCCCATGTCTGTTATCAAAATTTGATTTTGATTTATTGCTAGCGCTGCGCGCGGCATTCCTAGGCCCTCACCGCTATCAACCAAACCTAAACAAAATCCTGGGGCTGTTCTTACTCGAACGCGAGGCAGACCTCCGCACTCACCAGAAATTTGATACTTCGATAGTGCGGATGGAATTCTTTGGTTCAGTTTTACGTAACTTACATCCTCTTCTTCAAGCTTTGCCTGCCATTGCTTTTGCCCATTCTCGATATAGCCTTTCGTTGGCACTTTAGGACTGTAGGTCGCACATGCAGCAAGAATCAGTAAATTGCCCACCAGAAATAAGTTTTTAAAAAAATGAATCATTTGCCGATCGAATCATTTATCAGTCGTCTTATCAAATTGAATTTCAGAAAAAGAATCCGGAGCTTTCGATTAGGAAAATAGTGTCAATGGTTCATCCGTAGCTATCTAGCCGACCTGACCTTCCGCGGCGCGAGCCTTTCCTTGGTGGAAAAAAATTTCTTATTTTTGACCTTGCAAAACCTAAAATAAATCACATGCTATAGGCACAGGAGGATATATGAGCAATTTAGAGTTATGGAAACGTTCAATGAGTCCTTGGGCTGAACTTGATGGTTTATTTGATAATTTCTTAAAGCAAGAGGCACCGACAACTTGGTCTGGGAATATGAAGCGCGCGATGGCTGCACGGGTGGAAGTTAGCGAGACTCCTCAGGCTTTTTTAGTTAAGTTCGATATCCCTGGTCTTAAGAAGGAAGATATCAAGATTGATTTACACGACAATCGCTTGACGGTTTCGGGTGAGCGCAGGGAAGAAAAACGTGAGGAAAGGGACCATAAAGTTCATTATTCTGAACTAAGTTACGGTTCGTTCGCTCGAGCTTACACATTTCCGACTGCCGTAGACGCGGAAAAGGTTGAAGCGGCTTATGACGGTGGGGTTTTGAGTCTTCATATCCCTAAACTTGGAAATGCAAAAGCCCGACAAATTACCATTAAGTGATGGTAGTTAGGCTTCGATCATTCGGCCGTGCCTTCTGGTGTCGGCCGATTTTTTTGGAGCAAACCACTGCTCTGGGACAAATAATCTCAAAGGGCGGTTTAGGTTATAAAATATTGCCTATAAAGAGGTCTTGTGGGCACTATGTGCCCAGAAAATTTTTGGAACGAGGAGGATTTATGTCGGCCTGTGTAGTTTGGATGGATTCAGAGCATGCAAAAATATTTAAAATTTCTGAAAAAGGTATCGAGAAGCTTGATGTAAAGCACCATGAGGCTCATCCTATTGGCTCTCACCACGACGCTCATAAACACAACTCCGAAGAGCGGTTTTTTCATGCGGTTGCGAAAGCAGTTGGAAAAGCTGATGAACTCCTTGTTTTCGGCGCTGGTATTGCTAAGTCACATTTTAAATCCCACTTAGAAAATCATCATCATGCAGATCTAGCAAAGCATTTGGTTGGGGTCGAGACACTGGACCATCTCACCGACAACCAAATTTTGGAATCCGCTCGAAAGTTTTTCAAGAAGTACAACACTTATAATTCGACCATCTAATTTCGAGTCTTTTAAGGGTTGGCCAGCCGAGGGGATATATGACGCGAACCAGAGATATCGATTTTGTAGGGGGTCGCCCTGAAGGGGGTCCTAAAGTCGTTGCACTAAAGGCGCGCAGCTATTTAAGTTGTGCTCTTGGAAAGCTCGGTTAAATCTATGGAAAAAGAACGTGCTGATAAAGTCTTAAAAGTTTTAGTTAGCGCCTACGTCTGGATAGCGAGCGTGGATGGTGGCGTAGATCTCGCTGAATTCCATAAATATGAGCAAGCCATCATGCAGTCGCAATTTGCCACTCAATTTAATGTTGAAGACATGCGACGATATTTCAAAGATATGGTGGCATTATTTGCTGATGACTTCGAAGCAGGTAAAAATTTAACCAAAGAGCGGTTACAAGAAATTCGAGGGCAGGATTATCTAGTCCATGAAGTCATCCGCCTTTGCCGCGCAGCAACCGTGGGCGACTTTGAGCTTAAAGAAGCGGAAGAGGTTGTTTTAAATGAAATCGCATCAATTCTTGGACTAACTGAGGTTGTTTAGAAAGCACAACTTATAACGCCTTAGCCATTTTGTTGATAAAATCAACTGCAATCCGAACCCGGCGACTCTTCTGAATGTCTGGATGCAAAACCAACCACACTGGCACGTTTTCTTCTCCGAAGGTCGACAGCCGAACGAGATTACTTTTCTTATCGTCCATAAAAGTCGGAAGAACTCCGTACCCTAAACCTGATTTTACGGATGAAAGCACTGAGCTCCATGCGGCAGAACGAGCTATACATCGATATTCGTGTCCCAACCTTTTCAAGAATGAAAGCTCGGCTTTTGAAGTGATGTTCGAATAAAGGCCGACAAAGGGCCGTCCACGCAAGTCTTCCAATTTCTTTGGAGTCCCTTTTTCGAGAAGGCTTTTATGGGCGTAAACAGCCAATTTAAAATCGCCGATTTTTTTTGCGATAAGTTCGCTTTGGTTAGGCTTAACGAGTCGTATCGCCAAATCGGCTTCCCGCTTCGAGAGATTCACTGTCTCTCCGCCGGTCAGAAAATTCCACTGAATCAATGGATACTTTTCACAAAAATCTTGAAGGCCAGGAATTAACCAGTGATTGGCCATCGCACCGGGCATAGCAATGCGAAGGGTTCCTGACTCTCGCTCATCAGTTCCCGCCACAATACGCTCGAAATCAGTCACTGCCGAATCGATATGGCTAACAGCCTCTAAAGCTCGTCTTCCCGCTTCTGTAGGAATATATCCGTCAGATCTTTTTTCTAGAAGCTTCGCATTCAATCGTTGTTCGAGCGATTGAATGTTTCGACCGACAGTCGTCTGGTTCACTCCCATGACTTTCGCCGCTCCCTTTAAAGTTCCTTGGCGACAAACTTCTAAAAAAAATCGAATCTCATCCCAATTATGCATGGAATGAGCCTAACATATAGAATGCAAAAACGCCTCTTAGAAAGACATATTATTGCATTGTGAAAAAGTCTAAAACTGGGGCAATAGCTATTCCGGCTTATTCGAGTGAACTGATTTTTGGTTCTGGAATGAGTCAAATTAAACCGATGTTTCCAAAATGGAATGTGCCAGCTGTGTTTTCGCCGATGATTTCCACATTTTGGGTATCCACTAGTGATTGCACGAGACTTTCGCAGCTGGATTCACACTCAGCATCTACTAGGATGATTTCCACATTATGGGTATCCACTAGTGATTGCACGAGACTTTCGCAGCTGGATTCACACTCAGCATCTACTAGAATGAAAAGTCGGCCCTTGTAAGACTTATGCATACCAGCTGTTATGACGTCATTGAAAAAAACTGTTTCGTAACCGTCGACCTTCTTGGCTTGTGCGTTTTGAAATGCTGTCGTGGCCTCAACGAGATCTTTCTTCAAGGATTCAGAAATGGTTTTTTTTCTAAACCGAGCAATCATTATATCGAATTTTACACTATTTACTTTTAGCGCCATAGTCTCAGGAGTAAGGCTCTTGGAAAATGAACTATAGACTAGCTTAACAGGCGCCCCCTTTATCCGAGATATTAGCCAAAAAACCATATTATCTGATCCACCATGGTTTCCCCTCAGATCGAGTACGGCGGCTGGACTCTTAAGCCATTTTTCCACACTAGACTTGAAGCCTTTCCACGCTTCATCCTTGGCCGGAGGAAAATAGTTTATCGATAAGATTGGCAAAGATTTATTGAACTCAGGCAATAGAAAAGTCCAAGGCCGTCCACCTTTGGCGGCAACGTTTGGTCCCACGTTACCTCTACGTTTTGATTTCTGCCTAATTTCAGAAAATCCCAATTCAAGCGATTCCATATGCAAATGGTTGTCGGGAATGCGAAGCAATACGGCGTCGATTTTTTCAAGAAGTGTTTTAGATGTTGCTGGATACTCAATTTCAGAAGGCAGTGTTTTCAAAGACTGGATCGCGATTTGAAATGCTTTTTGGTCACCATTAGTACGTCCTCCGTATCCAGTTCGAAGAGAATACAAGAGTAGTTCAATGTCTTCTCGAACTTGATGCTTATTCAACCCAGCACGGGCACCAAAGTCTGCTTCATCGGGAATGAGTAAACTCTCAGGTGAAAGCGCTTTAGGCACATAACTAGGATTACGCATGTTACTCGCTTGAGTCGTATTTGCACAGTCACACAGGAATATTGTTCCAAGTATAATAAATATGGTTTTCATCATTGATTCAATTCTAGCGGATTTCCCTTTAGTATGTCGACATCAACTTCGAAACCATCTCGGCAGCGCTATCAGATACTTCAAAATACTGAGCAGCTACTTGATTCACGAACATGGTGGTTCTTGGTCCCGGCGCGATTCCGCGGACACCACAATATCTGAATTTCGTTTGAAAAAAGTCTCAATCATAAAAAAGAGAGAGTGATCTTTTCGTCACTCTCTTTGTCTTCCGCGAATTAACTGCTGAGATTCGAGAACCATGGATTCAAGTGTTTATGGACCTCACCGAAAATCGATCGCGTTGGCGGCGAAGACCTTCATATCGACACCTCCGTCGTCTGGGAAAAACTTCTTTCGCACTCCCTCGAAGATGAGCCCAGCCCTAAGTGCGACTTTTTGGGAGGCCTTGTTATCTAATTCCATTGCGGCCTCAATGCGATGAAATCCCAAATGCTTGAAGGCCATCGTCAATGCAAGTTTGCTCGCTTCGGTCGCATAGCCTTTTCCAAAATACTGGTTTTGAATATGGTATCCGAGGTTGCCCCACTGAAGTTGAGAATTAATCGTAAAAATATCGATTTGACCTAGGTATTTTTCTGACTTTTTGTCGAACACGCCGAAAATGAAAAGATGCCCATCTTTGCCGTTGATTCGCTGTCGCTTTAAGCGTTCCTTGAATTCAATCAGGTCCTTTGACGCCGGAGTTGGTATTGGCGTATCGTAATTGTTTTCCGTTGCAATCCGGCTATTGTGCGAAGTTTTACATCTCTTAAAATCAGAAACCCTGTATGGTCTCAAAACCAATCGATTACTTGATAAGAGAATTTTTGAATAAGGTATTTTGCCCAATTTTCTCGAAGATCCCATTCTAAACGATATAAATATTCCGGCCGGCGGTCAACAGTCTAATGTCTGTGCGAAAACGTCTCGCTAGCAGTTACAAGTTCTCCGGAGCAACAGACCCCGGTCCCAGCGGCCTCGTGAATGATTAATCCCCTTGAAAGGCTCAAATCCATAGGCCATAATTCATCTTTGTATCGCGTGGGGAAATTGAACCTAACACCCAAGTATTGGAGTTCATTAAAATGAAATTTTTTCTATCTAGCTTTTTAGTATCTGCGATTCTAGTTATGGGCTGCTCGACTTCAAATAAACCCTCCAGAATCACGGCCTCTCAAGATTTTGATATGGAGTATGTGCAGGTCTGCGATCGAAAGAACGATTGCAAAATGTTTTCACGCTTGATCATGGGAACCGATCACTTGGTTCAGGCTAATTGGGCCAAAGAAGGGCAATCAGAAATCACTGAGGGTCAACTCAATGAAATTCTAGATGAGGCCGCAAAACTAGGGATTAACTTTTTTGATACCTCTCCAATTTATGTCGGGGATATTGAAAATAAACTTGGAAAATGGATGAAAAGCCGAAAACAGCAGATCGCTGCTGATGGATTTTACCCAGACTCCCGTTTAAATCCTGACAGAAAGCTTTATGCACTTTCAAAAGGCGGATTTCCATTTGATTTGTATTATTCAAAAAAAATGGATCCCGGCAGCCATTCTGAACAACTCAAAACCGAGCTAAAAAGGTTGGGTATTATAAGTCCTAGCACCATGCCATCGCCAGATGGATCAATTGCTCTCACAAATGTACCACCGGGAACATACGCCAGTCGGCTTTTTGGTCCACAAACTCAAATTGTTCGCAGGGTCTCAGAAGAGATTGGACATTCAATTGCTAACTTGAACGGTGATATCACGGTTTATCTAATGCATAGAGATGACAATGACTTTACCAAATTCAATCGCATTTCAAGAGCTCAAACTCCGGTTCATGATATTATGCAATCTTTGAGCGCCGAGGAGTTGGCGACAAAATATTGGATGATCGGCTGGTCAAACTGGCAAACGCCAAGAGTTAATGAATCTATTAAGTTAGCAGAGCATAACCCGAATCTAACTCGACCAGGCTTTAACAGCCCATATTTTTCCTTATTTGAAATGAGCACAAGATCAATTCATGCGGGCGGCGTGCAAGTAACACACAAAGAAATGATGGATCCGAATTTCCAAAAGGGAATTCGGTTGATGCCTTACTCTCCGTTGGGCGGATTTAGTATATTCGATCAACCAGAACCTCTCTGGGAAAACGCGAAAAAAGCAGCCAAAACTAAATTCGATCAGGGCGATGCTTATTGGCAAAATGTTTTTTACGCGATCTTTACGCCTGACAACGAGGCTAGATACAAACGAGTTGTTGAATTCACCCAAAAATTTAACCAGAAAAATCAAACTACCTACAGCATCGATCAAATGATCAATGCGTACGCCCTAGCTCACAAAAGAGCTGATTTTTTAGCAGTGGGTCCAATCACTGTGGAGCAATTACGAAGGACCGTTGGCGCGTTAAAACTTTCACGAACCCTCACAGAAAAGGACCTCGATTACTTACATGCCGGAAAGCAATAAGAGGTAAACAGGTGGACTGACACCTTTCTTCCAGTCCACATCATTATTAAAAAATCCAGGCTATTTCTTTAGAGTTAAAACAGTTCCAGTAACTGCAGACCCTTGGAGGGTTGTCAAAGAACAACCATCAAGCTGAATTACCACCAAAATAAATCACTTAACATAAAAGATAACCCTATTTTATTACTCAACAAAGAGAATGATAGTGATGAACAGACTACGCCAAAAAAATTCATTTAGACGCAATTGAAAAATTCGATTCAAAATTAGGTTAGTCGGTTCAGCACATGGAGCGCAGAAGGGACGAAGACATTTTCTTTACGTCCCCAATGTCTTTATCGAAACACGCGGCGGAAGAAATTCGTAAACTTCTTCCTAACTTCATACAGTCAATTATGAAAATATCAGGACCCTCTCCTTCGGAAGTAGTTGCTTGTCTAAATATAGATTGGTTTGAATACTGATCCGCAGATTTCATCCCATCGCCTCCCAAAACTCTCACCCTGCATCGAAGTTAGTGGTAAAATTTGCCATAGACATTAGTCCAGTACTTGTTTGGCAGTTCTCGTAATGCCGATCGAATTTGAGTTGGCATTTAATTGATAGAAGCCAATTGCTAAATAATTGTTTTGTTAGAAAAATGATGTGAAAACTAACAGTAGTGAAACAAACAACACGAGTCCTCCAAAATATAATTTTTAAGAATGGATACGGACAGTGTCGATAAATATCATTGATCTTGGAGGTTCGTTTACAGAACCGTGCTTCGAACCCCTTGTAACCGAGATGGACTCGCAAATACCCGGATCAAAATGCTGAAAAGTACTTATTAGAGGAGAAACTAAATTTATGAAAATAACTTCGTGGATCGGACGATTCTTTGGCATCGGCATCACTTTCACCATTTTATCTTGTGTCCAAACCGAAAAGGCGCCGGTAAAGTTGGCCCCGCCCCGGGAGCCTGCTTCTTTGCACTCAGAAGTGCCGAAATTGCTTTATATAACTTATTATAAGCACGGAAAAGTTAATCGCGAGGAAATTCATCCAACTCGATGGCGTGGTGAAAATAATGGCTTCAGTGCTGGCGGAAGAGAAGACTATTTATTAAAAATGTATTATGCGAATTCCAGAGAAGCTTCTTTGACCAATCTCCGCCATGCAGCTTGTTTCTACGGACATGCAAATGACGTGACGGAACAATTCTTTCAAGACG
Organism: Pseudobdellovibrionaceae bacterium; assembly: GCA_016719575.1. Taxonomy (GTDB): domain Bacteria; phylum Bdellovibrionota; class Bdellovibrionia; order Bdellovibrionales; family Bdellovibrionaceae; genus JACMRP01. The sequence continues at coordinate 1,355,600 of JADJYV010000013.1, forward strand.
GCTCTGCCCCCATTGAGATTCGCAACTTAAAATCTTTAGAGCACAAAGCAAGCACCGACGGCCATATGCTTGGAATTAAATTCAACCACCATGACAAAGGCGAGTTAACTTTTCGGTTGGCCCATTGCGATTCGGGAAAATCATCTATTTCAGATAGCATCTCTTCTACTTGGACAGAAAGCACCGATTCAAAAAAAGTTAGCACTTACCAAGTACCTAAACGAAAAATTGCCAGCACCAAGGGTGGATATGGTTTTGAGATTTTAGACAAACTTGCATTTGACGAGAGCAAAATGCCTCGATTTAAACTCCGCGCAGACTTTCAGAATGCGCCAAATCGATCGGGTCCTAAACCGTGGGCAGGTTTAGATTTATCAGATCCAAAGCAGGCACTTAAGTTTACATTGCTTGTGCAAAAGTATTTTTATGAAAATATGGCAAATCAAAATCCCAAAAATAACGATTTTAATTTTATTGCCCAAAACAATAAAAACAGGTTTTGGTGTCATATGCCTTGGCAGCATGTGGGGGCCGTTGGTCGCGAGGCAGTACATGGAATGACCAAAGAAAGAGACTTAGCTCCCTCACCTTTTATGCCAAATTTTAAAAACGCGACTCCTGGAACAAATTGGGGTATAGCTTATTATAATGACGATGCCTGCCATGCCATTGAAAATGTATTCGGTAATTCATCAAACCCAAGACATGAACCAGACTTCACTAAATCCAATTTTGATGACGGCAGTGTTATCGTCAAAATGCTTTTCACAACTGCAAACTTTCCAGAGATTAAGGATGCATTTGCTTGGAATGCTAGCGTAAGTGACGTGGGAGCAACAGAACGCAAAATTCAACCCGTTCGACATATCCAAATGGATATCGCTGTCAAGGACTACTCACTAAAAGGCACAAGTAAAAACGTGAACAGTTGGGTTATGGCAGCGTTTTATTATGACGAGAGTTATTCTTTTGACATGGATCTTAAGCAACAATTGGGGGAGGAAAACCCAATTAAGAGTTTGCCCAAAATACCGAAGGCACTTTTTAAAATGCGGCCAATGGGAATTCAGACTGGATACGATTCTCCATCCAAAGGCGAAACTATTATCTTTCCTGGTGCCTTTGCAAATGGATCAGGAGGACGGCTGAATGGTCCTGCCGACAATCCAAAGGCTAGTTGCCTTGGGTGTCATGGCGCTGCGGGAACTGGAGCCTCCAAGGTTCCAGGATTTTTATCTATGGCAATGTTCGCTCCCTATCAAAGCGTTGGATATGTTTTAGATTTTAGCCAACAATTCAGCTTGGCAAAAGAGAATTTTGAAACAGAAATGTCCAAATAGGTTTGAAGAAAAAGGCTCTGAAAACTCAAGGTTCTCAGAGCTTATTTTGCGATTAGTTTTTTCTTAAAAGCCACAGCTCTTAGTTTCCATCCATGACGTTCATAAAATTTTTTTCCCATTTCATTTTCGATTCCCGTACAAAGTCTTAAGCCGTTGCATCCAAGGTTTTTAGCTAAATCTTCGGCATGATTTAAAAGCCTGGCACCAAGTCCTTTGGACCGAAACGATTCCGTAGATACCAAATCATCAATATATAAATGCTTTCCGTGCACGAAATCATATAAAACTCGATATCCCATGACTGCCAAAACTTTGTTGTCATTTTCAAGCGCTACAATTTCGTATCCGTCCGCTGCATTGGCATTTTCATAGATGTTTAAATAGTCAGAAAAGGACAAGTCAGTTCTTAGTTCCTTCATCACACCATAAAATCTCTCTAAATCTTTTTTATTTTTTGCTTTCACAAAATGAAAGCTATCCATTTTTACCATCGCTTTGAGCTGGGGGCTTTGGTGCCAAATCACGATGCTTTAAATTAACGACCCTAGTTTGATTTTGCAAATTTGCATCTGCTTCAAGAATAACTTTATAACCGCTCACCGCCTGGATTTCCTGTAATCCATCCACATGCATTCTTTTTGCTTGGAACTCGGGAATCAATTTTGCCTTAACTCGTGCTTCTTCAAAGGTCTCTGCACAAACGAAAAAGTTAACATGGCTTTCATAAAGCCCATCGCAAACTTCAGTATCATAAAAACCACAATGTACTAAATACAGATTCATAAAAACCTCTTATAAACAGCTTGATAAGAAAAGCTCCCATAACAAATCAGTTTTGTCTATTTTCAACTTTAAAATCTATGTGCGAGAATGACTGGCGTTGACTATCGCAGAACCGACTTCTGATCTAGAATCAGAGCTCATAGAGCACTCGAAACGTGTCCCAAGCTTGTGCGGCGAATCAATCCCCCTATTTAAAAATCCTCCGTTTACTATTCATTTAGCGCCATAGATAATCCTGAGCTATCACGAAAATCAACGAGAGGTTGGGTGTATGGCCGCAGATCGCTGGCGCACTTTTGCGCAATATTCATTTACTCTATTTGTTTTATTTTCAACCGCTTCCCACGCCGCACAAGTGGTCAGTTTTTTTCCCACAGGCCCCGTGAAACTAGTGCAACAAACCACTGTGCGCTTTTCTGCTGACATGGTGGCGATGGGTGATCCTCGTGCTAAGACCGATCCCTTTACGATGACCTGCAATGTAACCACAAAAAAGCTGCCCACTCATGGACAGCAAGCCGCCGCACCTCAAGCGGCACCCAAATACACCACTCGATGGGCTGACAATAAAACCTGGATACTAGATTTTGAAAAGCCACTTAAGGCAGGAATTCGCTGTGTTTTCAAATTGAATCCTGCAGCTAAAGATTTCTCTGGAGCAAAACTTGAAGGACTTGATGAGTATAGTTTTTCAACTGCCGGCCCTGCCCTTTTGGGTGTTGCCCCGGTATACGGGGACATCGAGCCGGATCAATACTTTGTTGCCCTAATAGACGGAGCGATCGATCCAAAGTCAGTTGAAGCCAAAGCGTATTTTGAAGTCGAAGGAATGCCTGACAAGGTCGGCGTAAAAGTCATTGAAGGAAAAGATCGCGAAGCCGTTATTAAAGCCGCTATCAAAAATAATTGGCGTTGGAACACTTACGAAAATCTATTGGACCAAAAACCACCTAAACCATTTTCGCAAATAAGAGAAATGAATAACTTTGTTATTCTAGCAGGCGCCCGGCGGTTTCCTGAAGAAGCCAAGGTCGTACTCCATTGGCCAAAAGGGATTCTTTCAAAGACTGGTTTGCCCGTGGAAGAAGCTCAGAATTTTAATTTCAAAGTTATTGAACCATTTCAGGCAAAGTTTTCGTGCGAACGATCCCTTCCTGATCGCCCCTGCAATCCAATTCTGAACATGCATGTGAATTTCACCAAACGTATACCGATCAAGGCACTCAAAGGTACAAAACTTGTTTCGGCTGATGGCAAAACCTGGATTCCATTTGAACTAAATAAAGGCGATCAGAATAAAAATGCTGTTGGAACTCTTGTCACAACTCCAAAGACAGCCGTCGGTGTTAAGTTGATCAGCAACTTCGAGGATGAACAAGTTGACTCGTTGACATTTAAGGCCCCCTTCCCAGATTCGGCTAAATTCAAAGTTATTTTACCTGAAAAGATCAGGGACGAATTGGGGAGAACGCTTGCAAACCAAAACAAGTATCCGCTTGAGGTTGCGACTGATGAGTATCTGCCATTGATAAAATTTCCGGCGTCGTTTGGAATCCTTGAGTTAAAAGCCGAGCCAATTCTGCCTGTAAGTGTTCGCAATATCGAAAAACAAGTGACCGTTCAGCAAGTATCCATCGAAGGGAAGACGCTGAATCTTTCGAGCCAGGCTAAGGCTGCCGAAGTCATTACCTGGTATCGAAGAGTACTTGAGAAAGAACGCGAATACGAAAACAGGAACTCACCATTGCTGGCAGATGGGCAAGGTTCAAAGTTTCAAATGCCAAAACCCCTTGGCGAGCGCGAGTTCGAGCTCGTTGGCATTCCACTAAAAAAGCCGGGATTCTATGTGGTTGAAATGGCAAGTCCCAGATTGGGCGAGGCCTTGACGGGCACTGCACCGATGTATGTTGCCACGGCCGCCCTTGTTACTGATATGGCTGTCCATTTCAAAAAGGGGCGAGAGTCCTCCCTTGTCTGGGTCACTCAACTTTCAAACGCTAAACCTGTCAGCGGTGCGAAAATTTCGATTGTCGACGTCTCAGGCAAGGAACTTGCGAAGGGCACAACCAATAGCGACGGCATTCTACGGATAGGCAAAGTCAATTACCCATGTTCTTTAGACCGTGACGCTGACGAAAGCGAAGGCCATAGCTATGACACCTGCGAAGTCTTTGCTTTTGCGCAAAAGGGTGATGATGCTTCTTTTTCATCGAGCAGCTGGTCGAAAGGGATTGAGTCCTATCGTTTCAATTTGTCCACCGAATATCTTTCTCGGGAGTGGGGACCCATCGTCCTGCATACGGTTCTTGACCGCATGGCTGCACAACCCGGCGAAGTTATTCAAATGAAACATGTTATACGGGAACACCGAGAGACTGGCTTCGCGATGATGAATGAGAAGCGTCTGCCGAAACGAGTCCTTGTTGTTCACCAAGGCAGCAATAAAACCTACACTTTGCCTTTTGACTTCGACAAGACAACTGGTACTGCCATCGGAAAATTTGCCATTCCAAAAGATGCAACTCTTGGCAGATATTCAATTTATCTTTCTAACAAAGACCAACTGCCGCAAAAAGAAGCTGAAGAAAATGATCCCTTTGATTGGACTGCACAAGAAACAGGCCACTTTATCGTCAGTGAATATCGGTTGCCACTGATGAAAGCCGCAATAAAAATTCAAGGTGAACCTCTTGTAAGACCTTCTGAAATCGAAGCGGACCTCTCTGCTGGCTATCTGTCGGGTGGACCAGCTAAGGGATTGAAGGTCAAGCTGAGAGCCAGCCTCCAACCAGGATCTTTTGTTCCAGATGTCCCAGGTGGAACCGATTATAGCTTCTTCGCTAATCCGGTTAAAACTGGAGTGGTTGATTCAGAAAATCGCCAATCCCCAGTAGAAACATTTTTAAAGGTGCAAGACCTCACTCTCAATAACGAGGGTGGACTTTTAGCCAGAGTTTCGGACCTCCCCTCTGTCACAAAAATTCAACAATTTTCCCTAGAATTGGAATACACCGATCCCAATGGCGAAGTTAAGACAACTGCTTCTCAAGTTCCATTGTTTCCTGCCGAGTACGTTATCGGCTTGCGATCTGACAGTTGGTATGGGGAGCCCGGCAAAACCAAAATCATGGGTGTAATCACCAATAACCTCGGCAAACCACGGAGCGGACGCGCTTACACTGTGGAAGCCTTTCACACAAATTACATCACTCACCGCAAACGCCTCGTCGGTGGATTCTATTCCTATGATTCAAAATCTGTGGTTTCCGCTTTAGGCAAAGTCTGTGAGGGAAAAAGTGATGAGCTGGGCCGCTTTAAGTGTGAGCCGAAGGGGCTTCCCTCTGGTAGCATTACTCTGCAGGCAAAGACGCTTGATGATAAAGGCCGTGCGACCTATGCCTCCACTGACGTGAGTATTTATGAAATTGACTCAAATAGTTGGTGGGTTCCCAGCGACAGCGACCGCATCGACCTGCTCCCAGAGAGAAATCGGTATGAGCCGGGCGAGAAGGCAAAGTTGGTGGTTCGCTCGCCCTATCCAACATCAACTGTTCTGGTTACGATAGAACGCGAAGGTGTGCTCGATTCTTTTGTAACGGAAATTAAGCGCGACAACCCAACCATTGAGATTCCACTCAAAGGAAATTACGCTCCTAATGTTTTCATCTCTGCATTGGCTCTTCGCGGACGAGTTGGCCAACCAAAGCCAACTGCGCTTTTGGATCTCGCGCGACCCGCGATGAAAATGGGAATGGCTGAACTTAAAGTGGGATGGAAAGCACATGATCTTTTGGTAACTGTGAAGTCGGACAAACCAAAGTATCGTGCTAGGGACAAAGCACAGGTTGTCATTCAAGTAAAAACAGCTGCGGGTGGAAAACTTCCCTCTGGCTCCGAAGTGGCAGTCGCCGCGGTGGACGAGTCCTTGCTGCGCTTAAAAGAAAATACGAGTTGGAAGATTCTTCGCGAAATGATGGGCCAACGAGACCTGGCTGTTTCTACAAGTTCTGGCCAAAACCAAGTTGTTGGTCGTCGCCACTTCGGATCAAAAGCGAAACCACCTGGAGGGGGAGGCGGAGCTCAAGCTGCTGATACACGCGAACTCTTTGAACCCGTACTTCTCTGGCAACCAAGGCTGAAACTCGATTCATCAGGAGAGGCAAAAATCACGGTCCCCCTTAACGACTCAATAACCAGCTTCAGGATTGTCGCCATTGCTCTCGGCGGTGAAAATCTTTTTGGAGATGGAAATATCACAGTCGAATCCACCAAAGACTTAATTATTTATTCTGGTTTTGCACCACTCGTGCGCGAGGGTGATCAAATCAAAAATGCCTTCACTCTTCGCAACACCACACCAAAGTCAATGAAAGTCTCATTGGAAGTGACTACCAAAGAAATATCGTCCATGCCAAAACTTCCACCCGTTGATTTGAAACCTAGCGAAGCTAAGACCCTAGACCTACCTTTGACAATTCCTATGGGCCTGAAAGAGATGTCGTTTCGTATCAAAGCTAAGGACTCCGTGAGTGGCAGTGAAGATGCAATGACGGCGAAAGTTCGAATAGAACCTGCCGTGCCTGCTCACGTTCTCCAGGCCACACTTTTTCAACTCGATAAGACCAATCAAATTCCTGTAAAGCAACCGCCAGATGCCCTCCCTGGAAAAGGTGGACTTGGTGTTCACGCGCGAGCCACATTGGTGTCTGGGCTTGCTGGGGTGAAGTCATATATGGACGAATACACTTATAGTTGCCTCGAACAAAAGATTTCTCGAGCCATTGTTCTGGAGGACAAAAATGAAGTTAAACGATTGATTGAAGCACTGCCGTCTTACTTTGACAGCTATGGGCTATTAAAGTTCTTTCCAGTTTCGCTTTGTGGTTCAGCCCAACTCACTCGATACATTATGAATATATTAAATGAAAATGGATACGAAATACCGCAAGCAACACAGGCGAAGTTGATCTCCGGATTAACCTCTTATGTGCAAGGGCAATATGCGTGTCACTCTTGGTGGGACGAATTTGTGCGCGATCAATACGCTGCAGAGGCTAAGATTCTCGTGATGGAAACCCTTTCAAGATACAAGGCATTCACGCCAAATCTGATTTCTACTGCGCAAATCACTCCAAACATTTGGAAGAATGAAACGGTCACAGCCTGGTTCCAACTACTCAAACGCCAGCCTGACATTCCAAACCGAGATGCGCAGTTAAAGCAAGCGGAGAATATTTTGCGTGCAAGAATCAACATTCAAGGATCGTTGATGAACCTACAAGGTGATTTGGACTGGGAAGGTCAGTGGCGCCTGTTCTCTTCTCCTGATCAAGAAGCAATGGGTGTTTTCGGCCTTTCGATTGATGAAGATTCTTGGGGACAAGACGTTGGCCGGATGGCAAGAGGAGTCGTCGCAAGATTGCGGCTTGGTCATTGGGACACTACAATGGCGAATGCTTGGGGCATCACCCAACTTCGCCGCTTCAGCGGAAAATTTGAAAAGGAAAGGGTCACTGGTGAAACGAAGGTTTTCGCAAGCGACACCAGCGGACTCTTCAATTGGCAGTCTTCTCCCAATGGCGAGAAGAAATTTTTAGAATGGCCAAAGGGTTCCGAAAAAGCCAGCATTCCTGTTCAATTCAGTCACTCTGGATCAGGCAAGCCCTGGATTCACTTTGAAACTGTTTCGGCCATTCCATTAAAGGCTCCCTTGGACATGGGCTACAAGATTTCTCGAAAGGTCACGCCTGTCACCCAATCGACGCCGGGAGCATGGCAGGTTGGTGACGTAGCAAATGTAGAGCTGACTATCACTGCTAAAGCAGATCAGCCCTGGGTGGTTGTCCGCGATCCCGTTCCTGCAGGTGCTTCGCATTTAGGAACTGGATTAGACGGCTCATCAAATATTTTGGATCGGGCTCCTAAGCGCAATGCTCCATCGACAGAAGTACAGGAATGGCCGGCAGAATATGAAGAGAAATCTCACGCAAACTTTATTTCCTATGCGGCTTATTTACCAAAAGGGAATTATCGACTGAACTATCGCGTTCGCCTAAATTCTGCCGGAGAATTTAAATTGCCGCCATCGCGGGTGGAGGCGATGTATTCGCCTGAGACATTTGGAGAGGTCCCCAATGCAAATTGGAAAGTCTCTCGCTAATTTTCGTAAGAGTTATGTCATAGTGTGCATCACCATATTGTTGGTGGCTGCGTGCTCCATATGGTCAACAATCGAGTTGCTCTCATTTACAAATATTCGCAAGGCGTATAAACCATCTGATGTTTTGATCGTGGATCGAAATGGTTATCCCCTTGAGACCATTCGTACTAAACATGAAAAACGCAGCTTGGACTGGGTGCAATGGTCCGAGGTTTCTCCGGCCTTCCGTGATCTCCTAGTGCGAGTAGAAGATCGGCGTTTTTACTCGCATAATGGCGTTGATTTCCTTGCAATGTCCAAAGCCGCTTGGGAAAAAGTGACGGGACAATCGCAACGTGGCGCAAGCACTCTCACTATGCAACTTGTTGGATTGCTCAAAGAGGGTTCGTTCAGTCGTCGGCGCACCTTATGGAAGAAATTGAATCAAGTAGTGTCGGCCCTGAAGCTTGATTCCCAATGGACTAAGGAACAAATTCTTGAAGCCTATATCAATCTCGTACCCTTCCGAGGTGAACTGGTTGGATTAAGAGCTGCTAGTCTTGGCTACTTTGGTAGGAATCCCTCGGGGCTCGTACAAGAGGAGGCAGCGCTTCTCGTAGCTCTGTTGCGATCGCCGAACTCTGCGCCTGAATTGGTGGCAAAGCGTACTTGTTATATTCTCAATCTGGAAAAATGCGATTCGATACAAAATCTGGTGCAACAAACACTGTCTAAACCCTACCGTCTAGCACGGCCGAGAGAGCTTGTCCCAGTGCTATCAAAAAACTTCACAAAAGATGATTCAAACTCAAGTGTCATACAAACTACACTCGACTATCGCATACAAGAACTTGCGCTAAGAGCTTTGCGTGAACAACTGCGTGCGTTGAAAAACCAAAATGTGAATGACGGTGCGGTTCTGGTCATGGAAACTCAAACGGGCCGAGTTATGGCCTATGTTGCCAACGCTGGCACTGGTGTCGCCTCGGCTGTACAAATCGACGGAATTCAAACCAGGCGACAGGCCGGATCAACAATGAAGCCTTTTGTTTTTGCAACGGCTTTTGATTGGCGACTACTGGATCCAGGGTCACTCCTGGAAGATTCTCCCGCCGACATTTCAATTTCTCAAGGTCGTGTTTACCATCCAAAAAATTACGATCATATTTTTAGAGGACTCGTCAGCGTTGGCGATGCACTCGGATCAAGTATGAATGTTCCTGCAGTTCGAGCTCTTCAACTGGTCGGTGAATCGCGTGTATTGGACCGGTTGCGTTCTTTAGGATTTGAGCAACTACAAGAAGACGAATATTACGGCCCAAGCCTTGCGTTAGGCGCAATAGATGTAACTCTATGGGAACTAACCCAAGGATACCGTCAGTTTGCGATCGAGGGCTCAACATTTTCTAGCCCAACTCGGCTTTCGATCTTCAATATCCTCGCGTCTTCCGAACATCGTCGTTTTACATTCGGAATGGACAGCCTGTTAAAGCTTCCCTTTCCGGCTGCTGTGAAAACAGGAACCAGCAAGGACATGAGAGACAACTGGTGCCTCGGCTGGACCCCTGAGTACACGGTCGGAGTTTGGGTTGGAAATTTTAACGGCGAACCCATGTGGAATGTGAGCGGTATAAGTGGCGCCGCACCCATTTGGCGAAATCTGATGTTGGCTCTACATCCCAATCCGGGAGGCACACTTGCCAAGTACGAGCCACCTGCGGCGCCACTTCCAAGTCGCACAATCAGTCGTATTCGATACCCTGCCCCCGACATGTTGGTCGGACTTGATCCCGACATACCATTGCCTCTACAAAAGTTACCAATTGAAATCGAAAATCCTCAGCGCGGCCACAAGCTCTATTTGAATGACCGACTCTTGAGCAAAGCACAGGAAACAACACTTTGGCCCCTTCAGCGAGGAAAGTACCGGGTTGAGTTGAAAACGGCTTCTGGCCAGTCGGTTGACTCGGTGAAGTTCGAGGTGCGGTGAATGCAGAGAAAATGCTAAGATGACATTTAAGAGATAAATAAATCTTTATTTTCATTCGTCGGAATTAAACAAGCATCCCTCTTTCCAAATAAACGGTACCGATTGCGAGCAATAAAATCGTACAATGAGTTCAAAATAAAGAGCGGAAAAACACTCAGAAACAACGCCGCGAACTTATAGGTACCACCGAGAGCACTCAAAATCTGAATCACCGCCTCCGCTTTTTCATACAGATAACCTTGGTTCAAAAACACAACGCTCTCGCCAGAATTCGTGTAACGTGAATCTAAAAATCTCTTCGCGTACTCTCCTTGGAGAGAGGAGTATTTAAGAATTCTCCTCTTGTCGATCTTAAGTAAAATGGAAATCGCCCCATTGCACAAGACACAAAGTCCATCGAAGAAAACAACCCTGGGGTCAGTAGTCACATTCACCCCACCCGTATCATTCATGAAATCTCCTGAAACTCCCTTAGTGGTATTTGATGGACAACAAGGCCAGCGCCCAAGTTCCAGCTTTTAAATGAACACTCAATCATAACGACTCGTCCTCTTTTTTTGCAACTTTAATTTTGGGTTATTCTACCGCCTTTGTCTTATCAAAAGCCAGAGTTGTCAGACGACTTGGCACTCAAATTCCTCAGCCAGTGGCGTTTGCACCGTCATCAGTTTGCGAAGAACTCGGGGGCGTAATTGTAAATCAATCACAAAAATGCGTCCTGACGGCCAAAAGACACTCAATTGTTTTATTTGCAGTTAATTTAGAAAAGATGGCCAAAAGATCCACTAGGAGTTAAGCGCTTCGGTCAGCACAAGCTTTTCGCGAAAAACAGTCCGAAAATATTTGTTCAATTCAGACATGTTTTGACCATGGTCAGGAAGGGCAACAACTGACGTTTTAATTCTTTCAATCTCTTCAACCAAAAACGCTTCGAGAGCTTTATCAGCAGGTCCCACACCCAATTCTCCTCCCAATTTTTTATCGATAATCAAAGCATCAATAGTTTTCTTGATAAGGTGACCTTCCAAAGCAGGAAGAGTCTTATCGATTTCCGTAGGAGGAAAGCCAATAAACTGTTCAATCCACCTGCACGCTAGAATGGGGCGAATCACGTAAAGATATTTTTTTCGTTTAAACTCGTTTCGATTCAAAAGGTACTGACGTAGGTTACCCTCTGCCATATGTAAGTAGTGGTAGACGGATGCCTTTTGAGATTAGAACTTCTCCGAAAGTTGCAATAGCTCAGCCGCAACCTTTTTTTCCTGCTGATAAATAATCGGAGAGCGGAGCCATTCAAAAAGCGGCGGATTGGATTTAAGCAAAAGATCCAAAGCCTTTTTCAAATCCCAACCCGATATTTCAAGATCATCGCTGATTGGAATATTGATCGCGCCCCGGCTTTCAATGTCTACAAACTCATCCTGAACTGTCCAATACCATTCCGGCTTGTGCATATAGATAAATCGAACATCGTAGTCGCTAAAGGTGTTCGCAAAGGAAAGGAATTCTTATTAAGTAGAACAACAACGATCACAATTTAAAAGAGGCGAGCCCTATTAGCTCCTTAGCTGCTTTCGAACTCATAACTTCTTTTCTGTATGCTAAAAATATTTCGTCGGGTCTTACGGGCAGACTCTTATTGTAAAGTTCTAGATCGTATTGATCTGGCATCGCGACTCTTTCTGGAATTACGCCAACACCCAATCCTTCTGCTACCATCGTTCGGACAACTTCAAGACTAGTTGAATCTACGATCTTCCAATCTTTAAAGTTGTTTTTATATGTCGAACCGAGAAGTTGCTCAACTTGCTCGCGCTGTCCATCGGCAAAGATTCGCTTGGGAATTTTCGTTGCCCCCTTTTTACGCCAAAAGGTCACCTTGTCGTCGCCTATTTTTTTGAAGACAAGGTCAGGGTGCTTAAATGGATTAACGATAAAGCCAATGTCTACCTCAAAAGCGACAATTTTTTCAGTGATCCGGCGTGAAAAATCATGAACAAATCGAATGGAAAGATTGGGGCATTCGATATCAATTTTTTTAATCAGCGGTGGCGCCACATAGGCAGCGACACTTTGATGGCACCCAATAGTAAAAACGCCCTCCAGTTCGGTTGTGCTTTTTGCAATGTCGATTTTTATTTCGTTCCAGCAGTCATTCAGATTTTTTACGCTTGTATAAAATTGCGCTGCGACTTTAGTTGGTTGCACACCTTGCTTCGTCCGATGAAATAGAGGCGCCCCAACCTTGAGCTCAATATTTTTAATTGCCTGGGTTAAAGTAGGTTGAGTGACGCCAAGCCGAAGAGCAGCGCGCGTTATGTGTTTGCTCTGATAGACCTCGATAAAATACTTAATCTCTGTGGAAGTTGGTATCATAGGTGATTACCTATCATAGGATTGATAATTTTCAATTATATTTAATGATAAAAACTCAGTATCTAATTAATCCAAGGAGGTACCTATGAAAACAAGTTTAATAAAAGAAATTCTTCAAAAAAAGTCCCAGACTGACAAATGTTTTGGGAAATGTTGCGCCATATTTTAATTCCGACGGCGGCCATTGCGGCCGCCCATTTTTAAATGAGGAGAAAGCCGTGCTGTGTACATTGAATGAAATCCTAGGGTATAACAATCAGCCCATTTTAAATCGTTTCAAAAAGGAGTATCCAGAAAAAATCCGACCGCGCCGAAGATATCTTTAATGATTTGTTACGGTTCTTTTGGGGTACAAAAGCACCTCATCGCGAGGCGAAGATCCGAACAGCGAAGAACTAAAATTCTTTTTCATTATGGACAACGACATGAGAGAAATCGATCAAATGTGGCATATATTTCTACTTTACACTCGCGACTATAATGACTTTTGCACAAAGTATTTCGGTGAGTTCTTGCATCATCAACCGGATTTAGTGCCGCTCTTCGAAAAACAAGGTTTTGAGTTTAAAACCAACCTCGAAAGGTTTTTAAAATACTCCTATGACTTATTTGGAGAGGATGTAATTCGTCGGTGGTTTGCGCCCTCACTTATTGCTGAGTAAGCATCATAGAGTAGAGATGGGGGCAAATCCAATGCTCACCATCTCTACGAAAAAACGCACGACGTAACGTTTTCAAAAAGTAGCCAGGGGTTTACATGCACAATACTTGCAGAAACCCAATTTGAAGGTAGCCAATTTCCCCGCTTGGCATTAGTAAAATATTTAGCGTGCTATTATCTAGCGACTGAGTATTTGTGTATAGGACTAAATCTCCTGTAGATAAATTGGGGCGACGAGAAGAATTCAATGCAGCCATTATGGCTTTTTGAGTTTCCATCCTAAGACCAGTGAATGCCGAAAGACCGTTAAGATAGGCATCGCCCGTAAAAGTTTTAACTTCCTTATTTCCTTCAGCAATCTTTAGTTCATATTTTTGAACTGCTGGATTTTCCCCAGAAAGCGTTAATGAGCCCTCAGCCGATCCGTCTATTCCACCAAAGATCTCACATTTAAAATTTGGCTCTGCAGCAATAGCAGATTTGGAAAGAAGGCCAATAAAAAGAAAGACAGACATTAAAAAGTTGTTCATATGTATCTCCAACCTAATTTATATAAAATTATGAAACTCGGTCAGGAGACTAACATATAAGTTCACCCTCTCGTTAGAGTAAAGATTTCAATACCTTCCAAACCGATGTGTGCGAACGTTTTTATAGGCCGTTTCAGGTGTTATTTAACTCGCGGATTACCAGATCTCGAGCTTATCCAACCCACGATTAGAAGCTTTCTTGCTATAGCAAGATCAACAATTATCATCCCGTCATCACTATTCTTAAGGCTGATGATCTATAACCCTCGATCAGCGCGCTCCTACATGACTTAATTTTGTTTTGCCTCTGATCGCCGAGAATATTTTGCACAAGGAAATAAGGGGGAAAAGTAAATGAAGAAAAACCTGATTCTTTTTCTATGTCTAGCATCTTTCAAAATTGCTTCGCTTGCTTCGGAGAGTAATATTGTAATCATTGAAGGAAAGATAAAATCATTTAATAAAGATTTCGTGAATATTACTTCTCCCAAAGGAGCTGCAAATGTTCCCAGAAAGTACATTCCTCCGAAAGTTGAATTGAGCTCCGGTGAGAATATCAGAATCCCGTTAACTGAGGAGCAAGTTGCAATTATAAAGTAGCTTCAGATAAGTCTCGCAACTGCTGTAAAGGTATTAACATTATTCCAATCATTTATTTTGGGACCATGTGATAATGAAACTTCGACTGCGTTGGCCATGACCATGTTAACTTGTATTCCACCCAGGCCAGCGTTGTTTTCTTCTTGCTAAGTGATAACATTATGTGGAAATCTTCTTGAAATATCACCGGGGGACCTCATGAAGAATTTTATTAAGTCGTTTGTTTTAGTAGTTAGTTGTTTTTGCACTTCTCAGGGATTAGCCGAATGCTTTGTGCCTCACTACGATTTTGACTTAAAATTTTCAAAAGATCTCAGCCAAGGTTTTTTCACTGACTACATGGATGTCCACCAGTGGGACATCCAAACTGGCAAAATCATCAAAAAATTTAAGGGGCGCGCATTAGGCGGGACGTTCCATAGTCCCATTAATGAGCTTTATTTATCGGATACAGACAAGTTTCTTGTTGGCTACACAAGGCCGTTCTGGGAATTGCCTGGAGTAATTCGTGTTTGGAATACGTCTACAGGCCAAGAAGTTTATCTTAATGAGGCAGTTGAATTTTTTGACATATCATTGGGCGCTGACCGAATCGCATTTGTTGCTCAAGGAAAAAATCAAACCCAAAAAATAGTTGTATTTGATCTTTCTACGAAAAAAATTGTTTATGAAACTACCCAATTAGTGGGAAGACCAACGCTATCGCGAGATGGAAATGCTCTCTTTGTTTTGACTCGCAACTATCGAATCCAAGAGCTAAGAAGAATTGACTTATCAAATCCAAATAACATTCTAAAATCAAAAATGGAATACGGCAATTTATATGAGATAGATGGACTTCTATATGGCGTTGGGTATGACTTCGTAAAACTTTTCAATTCTAAGACGTTGGCCACAATTAAAGAAATACCACTGGAGGCCTCGCGGACAGCTAATTCTGACGCATTACAAATTTCTTCTGCAAAAAAATTAATCTTAAACGGCTCGAATTCTGTTCATTCGCTAGAAGATGGAGAGCATTTATTTAATATTGGGACTTATTATTATGATCCTCTTATCCACGGCCAGTTTTCTGCTGAGGGAGATAGGCTTGCGGCTTCGTTTAGCAAAGGGAAGGTAAGAATTTTTAATTCAGAGACAGGAGCGCTCATCTCCGAAAGCTGCGCTCCTAGACCAAACCCCAACTAAAAGCCTGATAGGATTTGACCCGACACATCCATTTCCTACTGACTCCTTCGTAGACTGGTTGCCTTGAGCCGGGCAATCCGGATGGCGTTGTTATATTAAATGATGGAGAGCTGCCGACTACAGTTCACATTTGCGATGTGCCCGCAGTAGAGATCTAATTTCGGGCAATTCCATTGTCGTCGGAGGGAACGCACATTTTGGCGTCTGCCCAGTTAGCTTCATGTTGGCTAGCCGGTCTTTTAGACTTGCAAGATCTCCGCGCCCCATTTCCCAGATCGATTCGAATTCTGCGGTGAACACAGTCGCCATGGATTTTCCAAGGGCACCGTTGAATTCAACTAGATTTTCGATGTGATTCTTCTCTGCAGATTCGGACCAGTTGAAGGAACCCGTCATCACACTTTCGCCGTCAACAATTAAAAACTTGTTGTGCATTTGGTGAGATAGAAACTCGCTAGGCTTAAGGTTATAAAACTTCACTCGCAATTTGATACCTGGCTTATTGAGATAGATCGCCCGATTTGAAAGATCACGGTAATCGTCCTGGCCAATGACGATTCGAATATGCACACCGCGGTCCGCAGCTGCCGAGATGGCGTCAAGGATTGGGATAAGACGGATCCGGGTCGACGCAATATCAATAGTTGATTTAGCACTTTCTATGGCTCGTACAACTTGGTCAGTAAGAAGTGGGTGTTTCTTATCAGTTCGAAGGCGGCGTGGCGTGTTGAAGTGAATTTCAAGTTCTGCTTGATCGCGGAATTTAGCTTCTCGCTCAAGCAATTGCAGGTCCTTACCAAAGGGCTTCGAATTTTGCCAAAGCAAATTAAACTCGGTCTGAAAGCGATCGCTGGCTTCTCCTTCTCTGTCAAAGAACATAATGTTCTCATTGTATCTCCGATAAGAGCCTAGCGACCAATTGGCGCTTCCTGAAATCACTCGTTCATTTACAAGTCCAGTATCGATGGCGGCAAATTTGTGGTGCACTTTCACACTTCGACCAAGGTACCTAGCATCAATCCCGAGGTCTTCGAGCGCCTGCATTTTCACCGCATTTTCAGCGTCGGTTCCAAAGCCCTCGAACAAGACTCGAATCTGAAGTTCTCTTTTTTCAATTCGTGTGCGAACAGTCTCTGACTTTAGCATCTTAATGACCGGCGACCCATCGGACGTATCCATGTTATACATTGCGATGTCGACTTGCTGTTGGGCCTCTTCAATCCAAGTGGCGATTTTTTCAAGCGTGGGATCATGAGGATGAAACAGAACTTCCACTTTAGCGTTAGCCATTGAGCTAAATGCGAGTCCAACAAATACAAGTAGCGTTTGATTAAGAAATCGTAATTTTTGTGACTTCATGATTGGCCCCTTCGGATTGAAGGAGTCTTTAGCGCAGATCGGCCATTAATGCGAATGACTTTTTAGACTAATATTATTCATTCCCTGCATACTAGAAATTTACGAGCGCTTGGCCAGCTTGCCGTTCAAAAAGTATTCAATGGTTTTAGCCAACTCGCCAGTGATGTAATCCTTACATATTGACGCGGAGTTCTTCGCATCTTAGGTTGTGCAGGTTCAAAAAGATTACGGTGAAAACATGAATAAAGTTATCGTTATTTTAACGAAGACTCTTTGCAAACAATTCGCCTAGTTGTTTCAAAAAATGCTCACTCAATAGTTGGAGGCTTAAGTGTGCTTCAAGACGGTCGTGGAGAGTTTATGCAGGATGGTCTTTTATGCTACGAGAAAGACTCAATTACATTTGATAAAAAATAGCCCCCTTCTATTTTTGTTGCACAATTTTCGACGAGAGATCTAGGTTCTCCACAGGGAACCAAGACAACACCGCAGTATCCACTTGTGCAACAGTCGCCACATTTTGTACAAATCAACGATCTGAATCAGGGAAATATGGGGCAATTCCGGGAGCTATGAAATCGCAAAGACTCAAGGTTGAGACT
The DNA here is from genome assembly GCA_016719575.1 of Pseudobdellovibrionaceae bacterium. Lineage (GTDB taxonomy): Bacteria > Bdellovibrionota > Bdellovibrionia > Bdellovibrionales > Bdellovibrionaceae > JACMRP01. The sequence continues at coordinate 1,373,168 of JADJYV010000013.1, forward strand.
CTTTTAGTGGTATTTGATGGACGACAAAGTCATCACTCAAGTTCCAGCTTTTCAACGAATACTCAATCATGATGATTCCTTTCGTCGGAGAGTCAGTTCTCCTTTTTTCAAATTTAATTTTCAATAAAAATATTCTTTTTCTTACGACGATCAATCACAATTGAAACCACAATCGATGAACTAATCAGCAAAGCAATGATTCCCAGAGACCAGTTGATAGGGAATTTTCCGCCAAAGGCTTCATTGAGCCAAACCATCTTAAGACCCACGAAGACCAGAACAGAAGCAAGTCCATATTTGATATAGGCAAATCGATCCATGACTCCGGCCAGCATGAAATACATTGAGCGCATTCCAAGAATAGCAAAAATATTTGACGTAAAGACAATGAGCGGTTCTTTCGTAAGTGCAAAAATTGCAGGCACGGAATCTACCGCAAAAATAACGTCGGTCAACTCTAAAAATATAAGGGCAAGAAACAAGGGTGTGACATAGGTCAAACCATCCTTTTTAAGGAAAAACTTCTGCCCCTCGATATGAGGGTGGACGCGAAAGACTCTTTTAAGTTGTCGAACAATAAAACTGTTCTCTAGGTTTTGCGGCTTTGTGCCGGCGAAGAACATTTTGATACCTGTGAGCATCAAAAGAACACCAAAGAAGATGACAACCCAGTGGTATTGCAAGAGGACTGAACCCATCGAGATAAATATCGCTCTGAAAATCAGAGCTCCTAAAATTCCCCAAAACAAAACGCGATGCTGATAGACTTTCGGAATCCAAAAGTAAGCAAATACCACAGCAAAAATAAAGATATTATCTATAGCCAGAGATTTTTCCACCACGAAACCCGTTAAAAACTCAAGGGCCGAAGTTTTAGCTTGGGTGTCGGGATCTAACCCTTGGATTGAGGTGTACCGTTCGTGTGTTGAGAATATATACTGAGCATAAAGATAAAATAGATAATTAAAGACAAGAGCCAGACCAATCCAAACCGTAGTCCAAATCGAAGCTTCTTTAAAGCCGATCTCGTGGGCCTTCTTGTGAAAAACACCTAAATCGAGGGCAAGCACAACCAAGACAAAAGCTGTGAAGCCAACATAAAACCACCAGTAATCAGAAAACGGAAAGAGGATCATGCCGAAAGCTCCTTATATATTGTGTGAGTATCGCCAAAAATAGTGTATCCATCAAATAGATAAAACTCGCACTTTTCATACTTTTAAACGATACTAAAGAGATCGGGAGGTCACGACATGAATCCTTGGATCAACTACCATCATCTTTTCTATTTCAAAACGATTGCAGAAGAAGGTACCGTCTCAAAGGCAGCTGAAAAGCTTCGTATTGGACAACCGACTTTGAGTGCTCAACTCAAGCAGTTTGAAGATGCAATTGGAGTTCAGCTATTTGAACGCCAACACAAGAAACTTGTGCTGACAGAGCAGGGTAAAGTCGCCCTAGACTATTCTAAGAACATTTTCAAGATGGGCTCCGAGATGTACGAGGTCCTTCATGATCGCCTGAAACCACTCCGTCCTTCCTTGCATATTGGATCTCTAGACAGCGTACCAAAGCAAATTGTGCTCCAGCTAGTGAAGCAGGCTTTAAAAATTTCACCCTGTCAGATAACAATGTCCGAGGGAAATTCAGACCAGTTGCTACGTGAGCTCTCAACACACAGAATGGATCTTATGATCAGTAATTTTCTACCGACTGGAATTGATTCAAAAGGTTTGTTCCCTAAGGCCATCACCAAAAAGAATGTCGCCTTCTACGGACATCCAAAATTTAGGAATTTGCGAAAAGGGTTTCCAAAATCCCTCTCGGGGCAGTCGATGATTTTGCCAACCTATGACAGCAAGCTAAGATACGACATAGATCACTGGGCTAAAGTCCATGAAATTGAACTCAATGTTATTGCTGAAGGTCAAGATATTGCCACAAAAAAGCTAATGGCTATTGATGGTCTTGGAATTATTCCGACCGCAACCCACACTGTAACCAGGCAAGTATTGTCAGGCGAGCTTACAGAAATAGGACAGCTGCAAGGAGTGCATGAGGAATTATTTCTTATCACAGCCCAGCGTAAAATTGCCAATCCCATCGCCGCGAAATTAATGACTGTTTTCACGATATAGTAAAAACAGCTACAAATTATATTATTTATCCATTTTAACAATTCGTAAAATTTCCGTAAAGACATAAGAGTCTCGGGCATGATGCTCATGATTCTAACCAACGGAGGATTTTATGAAAAGACATGTTAAAGATCTCATCAATCAACGAGGGCTAAAGGACTTCGCAACTGTTAGGCCTGATGACTCAATATCTGACGCCTTAAATGTTCTTTTGGCTACGAACTGCAGTGCAGTACTTGTGGTTAAAAATAACCGTTTGAAAGGTATTTTCTCGGAAAAAGATTTCGCGAAATCGTCATTAAGAAACGGGTCCATATTGTCGGATAATGTTGAGTCTATAATGACCACAAAAGTTTATTACGTAGAGCCAACTTTCACCTTGGAAGAGTGTCTACAAATAATGTCGAAGGTTCATATCAGACATTTGCCCGTTATGGACAACGACACCCCAATCGCAATGCTAAGCATGAGACATATTATGGAGGCTTTGGTAGACGACAAAGAAAATAGAATCCGTGAGCTTACGACTTATATCACAGGATCTAATGATGTCCTTGAGTTTAACCAAGAAAAAGAAAACTTCAGCAAAATATTAACCTACTCGTCTCAACAAAGTCAGGAGGTTTCGTGATTACCGAAAAGAAGTAACTGCCAATCCTATCACTGAATACAACGAAGGCGTTCATTTGACGGCAGATCTCGTTAATCGTAGAAACTTGATCGACCTAAAATGTCGATTTCGCAAAGTCATTTACGAGTCTTGAGAGTCGCTCAATAACGCAATGTCCATTTAAGAGAGAATAATATGATTCAGATAAAATTTAAAAATTTAGAGAAATCCGAATTAGCTCGAGAAGCTGCCCAAGAAACGATTGAATCTTTGGTAGAAAAATTCGGCGATTTGAACGAAAGCAAAATTCAAATTACTCTGGAAATGAAATGCTCCCCAAGGCAAGCAGAACCTGATCTTTTTAAGGTAAGGCTGCATGTTGTACGAGGGAGGTATGATGGAATTACTGTCGAAACAGATAATCCAAATCTCTATATTGCTCTTGCCGAAGTTGTGGACCATATGCTCGAGGTCCTAAATCGCTTTGGAGATAGGGCTGGGGAAAATGAGCGAAAGCAAGATCGAGAAATATGGAAAAATCTAGCGGCTAGTTTAAATCCAGACGAGCAACATGTTCGATGAGTCATATCGCAAGTTTTGATCTTATAATTTTGTTTTTCATTCTCGGAGTATTGGCTTCTTGGTTTAGGTCAGACTTGGAAGTTCCAGAGCAAGTAGCAAAGTTTCTTTCAATTTTCTTGCTCTTGAGCTTGGGTCTAAAGGGCGGGCATGAGGTGAGAGTCGCTGAAAATTTGTCAGGCTTCTTCCCATCTCTATTGATTGGGCTCACCTCGTGTCTCGCTCTCCCCATCGCAGTATTCTATTTTCTCAAAAATCGCTTAGGCATGTCCAACGCCGCGGCTCTGGCCGCTTCTTATGGTTCCGTTAGCGCTGTGACCTTTATCACGGCTCAATCGATTCTCGAGAATAATGGGATTCCGTTCAGTGGTTTTATGGTAGCCGTGATGGCAATAATGGAAATTCCTGCAATTCTCATCGGAGTCTTCTTGTATCAGCGATATTCAAAAGCCATCGTTGAAAACAAAATTTCCACTTTTGTCTCAATTTTTTCAACTAAATCAGTTGTTCTTCTCATTGGAGGATTTGTAATTGGTCTTGCGATGAATGAAGTGTCATGGCAAGGCATTTCTCCCGTCGTTCAGGGGTGTTTTAAAGGGTTCCTGGCTTTCTTTCTTCTTGATTTGGGAGTGCTGGCCCAAAAACAACTGCGTGAGGCCTGGAAATTTAAGTCAATCGGCTTTGCTGTTTCTTTCTTGTTACCAATCCTCTTCGGAAGTCTTGCGTTAATCGCGGGTCATATTTTCGGATTATCGTCAGGGAACGCAATTTTGACTTCAGTGTTGGTTGGAAGTGCCTCCTATATTGCAGCCCCAGCAACCGTAAGATCAACGATGCCCGAAGCCAATCCGAGTTTGTATTTGGCTTTGCCTTTGACTCTGACGTTTCCGATGAATTTACTTTTGGGGATTCCTTTTTACGTTGAAGCCAGCAAATGGTTGTCGAATTTGTGAAATTATATAAAGAGACTCCTTTGACTTAACTACAAACGACTGCAACAGCTCTGAGTATTGATGATTTAATGTGAGTTCATCAAAATGAATATGGTCGTCGTTATGGGCTCTAAAGTTGAACTCTTTTTCAGCGTTGATTACGCAATCGACCTTTGCTATCAAACACACTCGACTTATGCGCCATGTTCATGACGCTTAAGTTCTGCATTAACCTTTTCAATCAGCTCAAAATACTTAATTTAACTTGTGCTCAATATTGAGTCGGACGATCCTATGACATTTGTTTTTCGATTCTCTTGTCAGGAAGTAGCCAAATGAACGCAACTACAGAAAAGATCCCAAAAGCAATTTGCGGAAGCCAATAAGAGGTCAATAGACCTACAATATATAAAACTAATGAAGAGTGTTCTTTAAATTTATTGCCAACGGCTTTGTGTATAACAGACTCAGTATCGTGATTTTTTAACAAACTGTTTGTTAAGACGTAATAGCTAACTGCACAGCCAAATAGAACAATTCCATACAGCGTTACGGTAACACCTTCAAAATGGTTCTCTCCCATCCAGCCAGATGCAAAAGGAATCAAAGAAAGCCAAAAGAGTAAAAACAGATTTGACCAGAGCACCCGCCCATCAATTTTTTTTACCGTCTGGAACAGGTGATGGTGGTTGTTCCAATAAATTCCCACGTAAATAAAACTGATGATGTAACTCAGAAAAATGGGACCTAATTTAAATAATGCTTCCAATGAAACTTCATGCGGAACTTTTATCTCTAAAACCATGATCGTAATAATGATCGCGATAACTCCATCACTAAACGCTTCTAGTCGACCTTTATGCATAATCGTCCTTTACGGTGGGCCTAATACTTTGATCCCCCATTTTACTACTTAAGATACTACTACTGTAAAGACTTTGAAAGCACCATCGGAACCTCCGCAGCGGCAGCGGTTGAAATGAGGATCGAACTGTGACTTCTGCATCAAATTTTGATTTCAAGTTTTTGGGGGCATATTCAAAAATTTGATTCTTTACCCTTCCACCAGCTCAGCCAACGCTGATGACGACCCGGGTTCTCAAACTCTGAAGATGGTGGGGGTGATGACCTCCCTGTAATTTCAACTACTTAGCCTGCCTGGTTCTCACAAAGTATTCAATGATTTTAGTCGACTATTCTAAACAGCTTGAGCCAAGCTACTTTAAGGCATTTACCCAGGCATCCAAAGGAAAGTTATTGAGGTAATGGATCATCACAGCAAACCAAAGAGAGCGAGTTTTAAGAGTTATCCAGCAAGTAATAGGGCTAAAAAAAACTTGTATAAACAATCTGGGAAATAAGAGCATCCTGCCCCAACCAGAAAATGTTTTTCAAATGCCAAAGACCGAACAAAATGGAAACAAAAACTAATGCCTTAATTGCTCCATAGCTTTTCTCAAAAAACTTTAAAAGTATTCCACGAAAAATCAGCTCCTCATAAAGAGGAACGAACAGCAAAGAAACCCCAGGAGTATAGCCATCCACTTTTCCAGTCTGCTTAACTTGAAGAAAATATCCCAGAGTCATCAACAAAAAAAGTAATGAGGCAAAGCAAATCTGCATTCCCTGGCCTACACCAAAGAATTTTCTAAACTGAAAAAATTCAAAACTGTTTGTCTCACTATTCATCTTGCCCACTTCCTACTTTCAAAGGATTATTTGCACTTAGCTCCCAGTTCAAAAAAAGCTGCTTTATTTGCAAAGTCCAAAAACTTATAAGCCGAATCGTCATCGGATGGCTTTGTCCCCACAAGCCCTCTAAAAAATATCTTAGAATCACTAAGGTTCACCTTTCCGGACCCATCAAAAGCAAGATCAATTTTAAATGACTTGAGGCTTGCATATTCTAAGCCTTGAGTAAAAAAAAGTCGGGATAAAGTCTTTGCATCGTCGTGATAACCTGTTTCGGTAGCTGCACCCCAACCACCAAACTCAACATCTGGGATTGATTTATACTTCGCCCAAGCACTGTCGCAAATTTTGTTCACATTCTTCGTCTTTTCTTCTAACCCACAAAAAAAGATGAAAAATTGGCAACCATTTTCGATCGACTTCTTAGGGTAGCTCGCTTCGCCACCTTGAATGTTTTTAAATTCATGGTGGTTCTTATTGTCGCTTGTCGCAGAAAATCTATACCATTGAGAAATTCCAAACTTTGTTTTATTCGGCGATTTCGCTTCGGCTCCAATACAAAACAGCAATAGCAAACTTGATAGAAAAATCTTCATATGTTTCCCCTTCAAAGTCCTAAAGCTTTAACTAGTTCTGCTTTCAATTCATCAAAATGATTGTAGGCAATTTTCTCGCCTGTTTTTTCCATCGCAATTTGGGCGATAATTCCATTATTTGCATAGGTGTTCTTAGGCTGTTCCAAATACAATCTGTCCTCAAAGGCTTCCTTTGCACTTATGATTTTCCAACCTCTTTGCCTAAGCTCTTTAACCAGTGAATCAATGAACATCACAGTGGCATCAACTTCATGAAGCAGAATCACATGCTTTGGAGAATAGCCCAATTGTTTAACAGCTAAATCATCGTAAAACTCCACCGCACCCAAGAGGTGATTCAAAAAAATCTTCTCTACTTTTTTATAATCAATCTTTTTTCCAGTCTCTTTTGCTTTATTGATTGCCCAGGAAACAATGTAGTCATCGTTATCCACAGAAACCATGCCATTTCGGTAGCCATTAGTCTTAAGCCAGGCTCGTATTTGATCTCGCAATTTTTCATCTTTGCTTTCATTTAAAAATGGGAATCTAAAAAATTTTTGCCCAATGAAAAGCGGAGACAAAAGTTGATCAGCTTTTTCAGCATCTTTGGAGTATTCATTAAAGCCCACATCATCCAGTCTTGGATGCGAACAGGTATGGTTCCCAATAAGGTGTCCAGCCTCAACATACTTTTTTAAGTGGGAAACACTGGTCTTCTCATCCTTGCAAGGATTGGCAAAAACCATAGCTTCGGGCACTTTGAGGAGTCTCAATTTTCTTATTAGCTCCTCGGTTCTCTTAATGGATTCAAAATGTTCAGATGCACTAACTGGAGCATCATCAAATGTCAGGGCAATTTCTTTTGAAAAGCTTTCGCCTGAGAACAACAACAAAACCGCTAATAAAAATGCTTTGCTCACAACCCAATCCTTTTTGCCGATTCCCAGCCGAAAAGTGTCCAAGTTCAGTAGTGAAACCTAGGGGAATCCAACCCTAATTATTCCGCAAACTTACAAAATTTCCATTTTTTCAAATTTGTAACTCATTGAAATTACTGAATTGGGGAAAATGGTGGAGGCGGTCACGACCCCACTAAACTGTTGAAATTATTCCACCGAAGGAGGTGAGGGTCAAAGACAGTCTCTATGGACGTCCAAAATCAGAAGAAATCCTCGGGATGATCAAGGCAGTGCCGGGAAGCTATCGACCTTCATGGTCCCTGACAATTGCGTAGTCGATTAGATCAACTGGATTGCCCTTCAGAACAAAGGCTTTTCGTCTCATCCCTTCTCTAGTCATTCCAATCTTCTCCATAACACGACTTGAGCCAACGTTATCAGCAACACAGAATGCTTGAAGCCGAACCATCTTTGGCAAATTCTCAAAGGCCCAGTCCCGAATGGCCTCAGCCGCTTCCGACATGATTCCCTTGTTCCAAAAATCAAACCCAAGTGCATAGTCGATTTGGCCAATGCAGGGATTTACATTCTTAAAGTCAATGGAACCAACAACTTGCCCTGACTCCTTAAGACGAACGGCAAAGACATAATACAATTTATCTCGAATCGTACGAGTGGACAGTTTTACAAGATCCAAGAATTTCTTCGAATCCTCAATTGCTATGTGTGCTTCCCAAGGAACAAACTTTGAAACCTCGGGGTGAGATGCGTAGGCAAAAATGTCCGCCAGATCAGACTCACGATAAGGCCTAAGAATAAGACGTTTTGTTTCTAGGGTCGGCTGAGTGATTGTTTCAAATTTATCGGGTCTCGCTAGTTTATCAGTGATTGCGGTTGCAATTTGATCAAGACGAGCTCTGGGATATTGAGCAGGATCGGAATGAATGAATCCAACTCTCTGACCATCTCCTTCGAATCGTGGAGCAATGTGAAGATGGCTATGCATCACCTCCTGACCCGCAGTCGGTCCATCAGAAAGAAATAGGTTAGCTCCCTCGCATTTAATTCCAGATTCTTGAATGGCCTTTAACAATTTCCGACCGATTTTTAAAAGGTAACCGGCCTCGTCCTCAGACAGGCCACTAAGACGCTCCTCATGCCGCTTAAGAACAACAAGAACGTGACCTTCGTTTATCGGATGAATATCAAGAAAGGCCACGGCCTTCTCATCTTCATAAATAATACTTGCAGGTATTTGTTTGTCTATGATTCGGCAAAAGATGCAGCTCAAAATTATCTCCATTGCTTAGACTGGCGTCTTACGCCGTAATCCGGCGTAAGACAAATTTGGTGGAAACATTTTCGCTTCTCTAAGTCGTTGAAATCATTGTCTCCACTGATGACTCCATTATTCGTCGAGCTGTGGCGGCTATATATCTTTTGAAACCCTTTGCCTTCTAAAACATTCATCGTCTCAATAAGCAATGCTGTATAGAGTCCCTTTTTTCGATGTTCTGGAAGAACTGCCGAGTTTCTCATATAGTAAGTTTCTGTTGATTCTTGATGACCTGCACACCACCCAACGAAATCATTTTTGTAGAACAATCCGAGGCGAAGCTGATAAGGTGTTCCCATGAATCCACGCAAAACTTTAGTTTTTTCTTTTTCCTGCTCTGACAGCCAGTCGTAAACCCTAAAAATCTGCGAGTTATCATCAAAGATTGCGCTGGCGTGTTTTTCCCACAATGGCACAAACTCTTCGTGACTCATTTCTCGAATTTCATATCCTTCGGGCAAACTCATACCTACTCCCCAGTTGAATCTATACGTTTAATCAGTGTCTAAGCGGATTCCAACTTCACATCGTAATCAAAACCCTCTTTCACAAGAGAATCCTTGAGAGCTAATTGTATCAAGCTCATTTCAGGTAAGCCCAATTTTTTTGCAATCTTGGCCGCCCGTGAAGGCGATGGAATCCGACGACCTTTTTCAAGATCGTTGAGATTTTGAACTGACAAGCCAATTCGTTTTGCAAAGGCTGTTTGGCTAATGTCTTCAGACTCACGCCACGCTTTCAGCATATCGGCAAATGTCAGCACACCATATTTTTTCTCAAGTTTTTCAGCGTATGATTTAGTAGTCATGTTTGCTTACCTCCAAAAGTTCAATGTGAACCCGATCTTGAATGACGTTCACCCTACAGGGGCTCATCGTGAAAACCAGGTGATTTCATCACTTCCCAAATGCCATTTGACTCAACTAAGAAAACCCAAAAAAGGACCTTCTTTCTGATGAAATCAGGAACTTTATCAAGTTGCTTTTCAAATCCACGGCTGCGAGTGATTTTTGTGCATACATCCATCCAAAACCTACTTTACTTCAATTTGAAGTAATAATCAAGAGGTAACTTTACTGCTTTAGGGGTATAACGTCGGCTGGACACTGACCGGGCCCCTGACATTTTTAACAAGTGACTAGGGTGACTCATCATCGATGACGATGTTGCGAACGTTGGCGCAAAAAGGGGTCAGTCCAAGACAGACCCAAATCAGACCCAACCAAGGAAATGCAGTGAAATTTCAGGAAATGATCTCGAATTAAAGTGATTCCAAGTACATGAGGTGACCTGGGATCGCCGATTGGCTTTCATCATGCTTCGCTCAATTCAAGGCTGGGTCTGATTTTACCGTCGGTCGATGGGGTCGAGGTGCGCTTCAAAAGGCCAGTAGCATTTATCTAAAAATGGATTTCACTTAATCAAGCCAACAATTGCCTTAAAATAACCTGGCATTTCGGGACGAGGATACCAGGCGATAGCCAGGGGATCTTCCATGAGTGCTCCGCCGTTAAGTGCGATCAGGTCACCAGATTCAAGATAAGGCTTTGCAATTTCCTGCGTGAGCGTACCGAAACCTGCACCACTGCGAAACAGTTTGATGATCGCCTCATTGTTATTTACGAACAGCCGAGGTTTTCCAAGAAGCGAAACTAGATCGAACTTTTTTAGATAATTAAGAGTGGTCTGATCGCTTTCATTAAAATCAATCACTCGCTCTTTTTCTAAAATTTCGGCCATTCGTCGTCCGCGCCACCTTGGTGTTGCAACGAGGATATACTTGTCAGGTTTGATAGTCTTACTGTCCATCTCATTCGGAACCTGTTCTGGGGAAATAATGGCGATTGATGCTTGACCTGAGCGGACAAGGCCCAGTCGATCAACGGAATCGCTGATAATAAAGTTCAAATACAAATTCGGCCACGCTGTGTAAAGACCGGAACATTGATCAACCACTCTCGCCGTTATCACACTGGTCGGTCCTACCACGGTGACATATGCGGGTTTTTCGTTACCAGCCCCAATTATTTGACTCAAGACCTGCCCCTCGAGGTCTTCGGCTCCCTTGCAGTATCGAAGCAATGCCTCACCCTCTTGAGTCAGTTTCATTCCTTTTCGGCTTCTTAGAAATAGGGTCGTTTCCAATTCCTTTTCAATAGAGCGAATTCGCTGAGTTACTCCAGTTTGGGTCAAATGCAACTCGTCCGCTGCTCCGTGAACGGTTCCTTGGCGGACTATAGCCATAAATGCTTGTAGGTTGGCTGCTAACAAACTCATTTATAATCATCAATACATCATAATAATGAATTTTTCAACTCCAATGATTTTCGTTAGGTTAGGCGCAACAAGGGGGTTTTATGAAAGCTATCTTAATAGCAGCAGCAATTTCTATCAATGCTCAAGTGGCATTCGCCGATATTTCGCGTACGCCAATCCAAAATGCAGAGGTCATCGTATTTGATGCAACCTGCACTTCTGCTTCGGCAACGGAGGGATATTTAACGATAAATATGCAAATGCGTGCGGGCAACTTATTTGTACGAGGAAATTTCTTTAGTTACTCGGAAGCATCATCGACGAAAGAGTCGAAGAACTGGCATTTAATTCCGTTGAGTGATTGCCGAAAAACACAGGCCGATCTGACTCAGCAAGCCGGAAGAAAAATTGCTCTAAGCGGCCAATATTTTGAGCAGGCCTATGATGCATACGAGGATATTTGGGGCACATGCCGAGAGCATCCAATGATTGGTGGAACTTATCCGTGCAAGCGAGGAACTCGAAAGGTCACGAAGTATCACAGCGAGACCGTTCTAAATGTTGGCCCTTTCTACATCTTAAACAGAAACGACTAAGGAGACAGAAATGAAATTAGATATTATTGCTCTGTTAATTTTCGTAACGGGCATTGCACAGGCTGGAAACACTGCGGAAAAAGTTAGAGTCACCGGATTTCACTGCCAATATGGCAAGGCAGCGATTGAACTAAGGTCTTTCGAGCAAGATCGCGTTTTATTCTTGGCGGCTAATGAATCAGGCGACCCCAAATATTTTGAAATGCTCGAAGAGCAGTGCAGAGGTCTTATTAAAAATATCGGAACTCGGCTCAACGGAAAGATTTTTGATCTGGATTTTAAGATGGAACGGTTTTCACGCAAAGAGCAGGTTTATGTTCCGCCAAAAAATCCGTGCAGACCAGGGAGAACAAAGTGCGATGACAAGGGCTCTTCTATTGAAAAAACATTTGATTACGAACGAACTGAAACATTCATTGATGGATTTCGGTTCTTCAATGAGCAAAGGACGGGACTGTGATTATGAACTTATATTTTATCCACTGTGGTTACTACGACGAAGAAATCTCAGATGGCATATATGAATTCCATGTGAACCTGCCTGTGGCTGCTGAGACTCTGGAAGAGGCAAAACGAAAAGTTCGTCTGGAACCATCGTTCGCAAAAAAGAAAATGCACATTGATGGCATTCAAGAGGTCAAAACCGTTTCTGGATATCGCATTGATTTGACTCCCGATGCTCAACAGAACGAACAAACACAAATAACCAATCATCTTCATAGAGATTTATGAATATGGAATACAAAATGAGAAGCAACAGATTTTTAGTCGCAACTCTGATTCTTTTGGATTGTCATCATGGTTTAGCTTATGACGACTTCACAAAAGAAATTGTGAAATCAACTCCTTTAACTCAGTCACTTTATATGCTCGAAGGCGCAGGCGGTAATTTCACCGCTCTTATCGGCCAAGACGGAACTTTCCTGGTCGATGATGATTTTGCACCAATGGCTGAAAAACTTCTTAATAAACTGAAAGAACTTAAAGGTGCATCGCCACGCTACATTGTAAACACGCACTTTCACTTTGACCATACCGGTAACCTTGCCGGGTACGCAAAAAATGTGAAACGAGTTATCGATCAAATCTCGGACGACTACAAGATCGTTCCAGGCCACGGACCATTGAGCAAGAAAGTCGAACTGGAAAAATATCAACGAATGATTTTGGCCAGTATCGAGACGGTTCGAAAAGGCATTAAGGCCGGTCGCACTTTAGAGCAGATTCAAAAGACTGGACTAGCTGCCGAATGGGAGGCATTCAGTCATGGATATCTAACTACCGATAGATGGTTGGCTCTAGTCTACGACAATTTAAAAAACTGAGGGAGGCTTGTGGGAAGCAAAGGGCTCGCGCTTTTACTTATCGATGTGCAAAAGGGATTTTCTGATTCGGCTTATTGGGGAAAGAGAAACAACCCGAAATTTGAGAAAAATATCACGGATCTTTTGATGAAGGCTCGAGAACTCAATTTCACAGTTATTCATATTCAGCATCTTTCTAAGGAAGAAAAATCCCCACTGCGCCCAGGCCAGGCAGGAGTTGAATTCATGCCTGGAATTGAACCTCGATTCGGAGAACGAGTTTTCCAAAAAACTGTCAATAGCGCTTTCGTCGGAACAAATCTCGAGTCCTATTTGAGATCACAAAATATCTCCTGCCTGGTCATGGCTGGACTCACTTCCGATCATTGCGTTTCTACTAGCGCCCGCATGGCATCAAATCTTGGATTTCAAGTTTACATTGTTGCTGATTGCACGGCGACTTTTGATCGAAAGGGTTCAGGCACCACATATCCTGCAGATCTCGTTCACTGCGTTAGCTTGGCGAGTCTGAATTCTGAATTTGCTACAGTCGTTGATACTGTTGAAGAATTCAAAAAGAGAGCAATAGATTTACTGCGGCACAGGGAAAATCACACGAAAGCCAGGTTCTAATATTTGGCCACGTGGATTTTTTGAAATCTCGGCACTGAATACAGCGAAATCCGCTCCCAAATCCTGTAGACCTCATTTACTTGAGCAACAATAGCCTAAATATACATCTTGTAAAAGAAACGTATTTGCACTATATGTTTCGATTATGGAAATATTTGAATTGCGCTATTTCTTAGCGGTCGCCCAAAACGAAAACGTACATCGAGCCTCTGAAGGCTTAAATGTGTCTCCAGGCTCCCTGAGCAAGACGATCTCTCGCTTAGAGGACGAATTAGGGATTTCACTTTTCTACAAACAAGGTCGAAATATTCGACTCACACCCGAAGGCTTAGCACTCAAGAAACGAGCGGCACTGATTGTTCAATTAGAAGAAGATGCAAAAATTGAATTGAGTGGCCAAAAGGGAACTTTGAATGTGGTCATCAGTGCTGAAGAAATCCTTCACACTCATTTTGGGATTAGTCTTTCTGAAAGTATTCACAAGGCGTTTACTCATTCGAGATTTCAATTTTTGACTCGCACCGAAGCTAAGGTCATTCAGCAAGTAGAAGATGGCGAAGCTCACTTTGGCATCCTCACCGGTGAAGTTCCACAAGGTCTTAAGTCAAAAACTTTGTCCAAAGTCGAATTCAAAACCTGTGCATCTGCAAAGCATCCTCTTTTTAAAAAATTCTCGCAGGCTTCCAAAATTCCTGTTGAAGAGGTTTTAAAATTTCCTTTTGCGTCCCCTGAATCAGCCATGCTCGGAAAGATCTCGACCTCCGCTTCATTGGACGGATGGCGAGATGATAAATTCCCTAGACAAATACGCTACCGGGCGAGCGGGCTTAAAATTATGGAAAAACTTCTTCAGCGCGGGCACGCACTCGCATATCTTCCGGACTACTATGTGAAAGAACTCGATCTCGTTTACCTGAGTGTCACGGGCTGCCCATACAGTTGCCAACAGTCCGTTAAATTAATTTGCAGGGACCCCGACGCATTGGGCTGGATGAGCAAGATCTGGGATAGTATCTAAGCTGGATTTACGAGCGAAGCGTTGAGAATTTCACGAACCATATCATTGATCGCAGTTTTGATTTCAGTGGGGTTCTGTTCGATATTTGATGTTCGAGACAGATCAATGATTTTTTGAAAGCTCTCTGGAAACTGCGTCAGTAAAGTCGGTAAGTTTGCCGGGATTTCATTCCTTGAAATTTTCCAAAGTAATTCATCTAAAACGGCGATGTGGTTTTTAGAACTATAGCTTGGCGGCTGCGCAAGATCGTCGAGAACAACGCCTATCGTGTATGGCAAAATAAGTGCCGATATGCTGGGTTTAGGAGCTGACTTAAAATAAGAATAAATAGCTTCGTAAGCTCTTTCCGCATTTCTCTTAAGAAGCAACCAGTGGTTTCGATCAATACCAGCGACGTGGGCGACCAAATCATGTGTTCCCATGAATGCAACTCTTCCCTGACGAACGAGATCTGCAAACTTAAGAGCGTCGTTGTTTTCAATTTCCCAAAAATTCGTTTGGTAATAGCCTGTTGATGGATCAAATCCACCAAAGATTGAATTTACTCCCCACGATTTAACAAGAACTAATTCAACACCTTCGCCCTTAGCGATTTCGTTAACGATCTGCGGAAAAATATAGAGCGAGTGAAGTGACCCATCTTCGTTTTTTGAAAGATGTGGGTGAACGACTTCGTAGAATCCTTTTGTTCTTAATTCTAATCGACGGCTGTCAGTGGAAAATACCCGTAATCCGAAGAGCCCATTCCATTCTATCAATTCTGCTTTTAATGATTCCAAGCGAACAGGTTTCGCGGTTTCTGAATCAAAAATAAAACGGGCCAATTCATCATTGACGGTGCCGATCTCACGAAAAATACCGTAGCTTGTAATTCTCGATGCCAATTCAACGTCAGTTTCAAAAGAGGTAACCTCATCAAGTTTTTCGAACCGCTTTCGGAGGAGAGCGATCTCCTCCGAAGAAAATAGAATGATTTTCGGCCCCATCCGTTTAAACTCCGAAGGATGCGTAGATGTTTTGAATGTGAGAGGCAATTTCCTTATTTTCTAAAGAAACTGGGCTGGCATTGAAGCCACGAGCTTTGCAAGCATTCGGAACATTAAGCCATGTGCTTTCGATAGACTTGAGCGAGGCAACATTGAGTTTTTCAATTTTCTGGTCTGCCGTTGCTGCATGAGATACTTGGCTCGCCAGCATTGGACTACCGACTGCCAAAAGGTTCATGGCTCCGATTAAAACACGGGCGCTATTTTTTTCGATCATATCTGTCTCCTTGTAACCGCCACATGATTGCGGCTTGAGGAGAATTTGCCACTTTTATTTTGAATTAAAAAGAAACGATAAGGAAATATATGTTTCTATTAGAGAAATGAAATGCTGGTCAAAAGCCCCGCAAATAGCGGGGCTGACACTTCATATCTACAGATCGGCGACTGATTAGTGGCCGCCTATCCTACCAAAGGAATGCCTTGCGATTACTTCTGACAAGTAAATTCAAGTGAGAACTCGGGATTCAAAGTCCCTGTAAGCCACCCATGAGGAGCCTTTTCGTCAGGAAGAGCGATATAAATTTGCATCGATCCATCTTGAGGTTCATACGCTTCGCAACTCATGAGGCCACAATTGACCGGAAACACCAAAAGATTTTCAACCAGTGGCGCAAATGCACTTGGTTGAATGACGGTCAAATAATTCTGACCAAATTGATCTCGACTGAGTGTCAACTCTTTACCATCTACCACGGGTGCTCCGGCCTTTGTTTCCTGGCATGATAGAACCACGTTTGGTAGATCGTTTATGGTGCCTTGGTCGGCTTGAGCTACGGCACCAAATGCCAATATTAAAAGGGATACAAGTTTCATTGTTTTCATTCTCTTTCTCCGTTAATTTTATTTGTTCACGTTCTTTAAAATACTTTTCGCATTTATGGTAGACATTGCCTGACTCTTGCTTAATTTGAGCGATAATCAAACTGCTCTAAAAAGCTCTTGGCGCAGTAACTTCAAGTGAGCCTCCGTCTTTTCAAGCTCTTGAATTGCCTTAGATTTTGAAGCTTTATCCCCGAGCAAAACTTCAGTGATGGTAACACCAAAGGTGTTTGCAATTTTTTCATAGGGCTCGCCTCGAATACCGCGTCCATTTTCCCATTCGCGGTATGTAGAGGCCGAAACTCCGATACCTTCAGCCGCTTCGTGCGTTGATAAACTTGCCGCAAGCCTAAGCTTACGAAGTCGTGTTCCCAGTGTTTCTGTCTTCATGACATTAAGCCCAAAATTTATCTTCGGCTTCTTGATCCGCCGAAAATAGATAGACCTCGGTGATCTTTTCGTTTTCCACTTTCATGAGATCAACTCCACCTATTGAAATCGACTGGCCGTTCAACTTCTTTGCTGAAAAGTGAAGAGTTGCAGTCACTAAGTTTTCGTTAGACATCAGGCCTCCGACAGAGTCGATTTTGAAACTGCCTTGACTGATTTCCATAAACTGACCGAAGAGGCCAAAGACTTCGCTTTTACCTTTGTATGTTTTTGAAAGTTTGCCTCGTCCAGGTTGGTGCCAAACTATGTCGTCAGAAAAAAGACTGCCGAGCGTTTCAAGATCGCCTTTGGCTAGGGAATCAAAGTACTTTTGAACGGTATTGATGTTTGTGTTTTTCATTTCTTATCTCCTTATTAGTTTTAAGTTCGATAAGGAGAATACCCAAAACAACTTTTTAAGGCTTTTGGGATACGGCCATAGATTTTTGATTTTCAGCCATTTTGAGCGAATTTCGAGGGAAGCTGGCCTGTACGCGAACGAAATGCCGCAATGAACTGGCTGAGAGAATCGTAGCCGACTGATTGCGACGCTTCTAAAACGGTTGCGCCCTCCAGTAAAAGACGTTTCGCTTCTTCAATACGTAAGCTCACAATTAACTGTTTAGGAGAAAGTCCTGTTTCTTGACCAAGCAGACGAGTAAAATTCCTTGCGCTCAAGCCGGATGCTTTTGCGATGTCTCCGACCTTCAAATTTTCCGCGAATCGTTCTTCAAAAACGGCCATTGCTTTTTTCAAACGCAAATCTTTTATCTTACCAATGATATGTTCAGGGGTTTCGATGTTTTTATTTGCTTCCATAATTTCGCTTAACGTCTGTATGAAAACATCTCGTAATATAGATTCAGATTTCGCCTTTGGATGCGTGAGCAAATAAAAGATTATCTCTTTTAAAAGTTGGCTCAAAGGAAGCTTCTTAGGTTCGGATTGGAGCGCATGCTTTGACGTTTTGAACATCACTATGATTCGCTCTCCGGCCTGGTCGCTTGAGCTAAATTCGTGTACTCTATTCGGTGGAACATATCCCATGAATCCTGGGCCAATCGAAAAACTGTATTCATCCATTCCAAGCCTGACTTCGCCTGAAAGCGGAATGAAGAGAATATGTTCAGGAAAGAAATGAGACTTCGTTCGTTTGTCGGGAAGATTTTGGTGAACGATATAAAAATCTAAAAATTTAACTGCTACATCTTTACCTTTTCGCATTCACAAGTTCCTTTGTATCAACAGTTATACGATCTACTGTTGCAAAATACAATTTCCTACCTTACAGCGGCCAGTCGTAATCGAGAGGTGACAAATGAAACAAGCCACCGGTTCCAAGTCTTCCATTGCAAAACTGAAATACGGCTTGGCGGTTCTCGATCAGTTTTTTAAATATTCGCGCTTGCCCACTGAAATTAAGGACTAAGGATGTCTTTGCAAGACTTAGCGGGTGCAGCGGCACGGGTTGGTTTCAAAGAATTTTTAGCCTCTTTTAAAGGGTGTGCCTTCGGCGCAGGAGAGAGTTCTTTAATTTCGTCAATAATGACAGCTCGGTTCTCTGCCGAGGATTTCACTTTGTTATCAAATTTAACCGTAATGGCTCCTCCAGGCTCAAGAGAGGTTTTCATATGATCCTGAGACTTCACGGCAACTGACTCAAAGTATTGAAAACTATTGGACTCAATTTGTCTTAGTGCGAGATCGAGTTGAATAACTTTGGCTTCAGAAGCATTTGCATCCGGCAAGTTGAACATCCATATTACATATTTTGGATCCACAAGAACGACTCCGCCCTGTGCTCCTAAGCCACTTGAAATTTGAATCGCATTGGCGATGTACTCGCCAATGGCTTTTGCTTCGGTAGCATCTGCAACTAATATCGTTCTTCTGACCGAGCTACCTTCTTGCGAATTTAAATTTTGATTTCCGAACATATAGGCACTACCAGTGGTCTTAATTTCGACAGTTCCTTTATAGTCTTGGGCAACGACGCTTCCACTTGAATAGCCGTGGGCGTTTTGACGAGCGAATAGATTTTCCGCAAAATGCAAAGGGCCATAGGCGCGACCGCGCTTAGTTGTTCGAATCGCATTATACATTTCTTCTGAGGTGTAATCGACTATTGCAATCTCTTCCGGAACAAACAACGGCTTTAGGTCGGGCAGAAAAGATGGGGCATAAGCTTGTAATCCCCGGCCAGTTCCAACCTCTATCGTTTCTGGAATAAGAAGTGAGTTTACTCGGCCTCTAAACTGATCCAGACTTGTATTGTCTTGTTTGAAACCACGCCAAAAACGCAGCATCCTTTTTTCGGCAGTCGGTTTATTGAATACTAATTTTCCGTCAGCGCTCTTATGATAACGCTTACCTGTCTTCTCATCCAGGGGAAATCGGCTGATAGCGGTCCCATCGTAAGCCACTTGCTGCTTAAAATAATTTATAAGCATGTCTACTACGGGAGTCGAGGTGGTGATCCAACTCAACTGATGATTATTATTAAAATCCCCATGATAAATGTTAACCGAACTAATCAAGGCCACGCGTTCGGCGCCGCGAGTTCTGATCAAGTATTTGGAGTGAGAAATTTTCTCACCAGAATCAAAATACACGGCTTTGATTCCAGCTTTTAGTAATTGTTCGGCAACTGATAAATTAGCTTCAGTATTTTGTGTGGCTAGATCTTGAGCCTTGTTAAGAAAAATTTCAATCGCAACACCCCGTTGATGGGCTGAAATTAATTGATCCAATATTTCTTTAGCTTGCGCATCTCTTTCGTCACGATAAAGGAATTGATACATCGAAAGGTTGAGGGCATCCCCTTTCTGAGAGGAACTAATCAATTCTTTTAGCGCGTCAAAGTGAAGATCGTCCGTCAATAAACGCAAATCTCCATCAACTGCCGTCAACTGAACCAATTGATTTGGGTTTGTACGGACGGCCTCTACATACTCCGTAACTTTTTGAGCGATGGCAGCGGAATCAATACGTAAGTTCATTTCATTATTTGCTGAGGGATCTGTCGATTGCTTAGTGAGGTTCGTACTCCCCGCAATAACTTCATTACCTATTTGGACTAGCTTTGTGTGACTAACGCCAAGTTCTCGACCTGAGAGCGGAGGATTTCTACCATTGATGTCGAAGACTTCGATTCCGCGCTCTTGAAGCCACCCTTTAGTCACTTTATTGCGTTCGGCGGCTCCGCCTTTTGTACCGAGATCCTTTTTGCCTTCTAGAAGAACGTGTATAGGAATACCGGGGAAACGTTTTCTAATTTCAACGAGCTTATTTGCGATCCGTTTCGGATATGTATCGCCTGGATTGTCCGTAAAGAAATTGAAATGGAGAATGTTAATAGCACTCGTTTTTTCATTAACCCGGTCTAAAGCTGCAAGAACTTCGTCGCCGTATATTTCCTGCGGAACTAGAACATGGTTACTGATAACTTGCGCTGGATTTCTCTCCACCTCGCCACTTGCAATACAAGTGAGGTCTTGATTGCGTGGAACAGAGCTGCAACCTGCGAGGGCAACAAAAGCCAAAAATAAAAAGTTGAAAAAATTTATTGCGTGCAAATTGCCTCCATACGTCTTACCTCTTCACTATCTATATCGGACTCAGAACGATAAACTCAATACACGTGCCTCTCACTACGAGACGACGAGTTGAATTAGCGCCGGCAAGTGACTGGGTGCACATGCCCATCAATCTCGAACACCGTACGCTCACCATCAATGTCATTATCATCATAAAACGCTAACGCTGCTTCAAGACTTTCAGCGTAATAGCCTTGCATAGTGAAGTCGTCATAATAGTCGGCGGCAACTTCTTGGACATCTTCTCGGCCAACAGGTCTGTTCCATTCGATTGCCAGACTATAGTCTGCGCGATCATCCATCGAAACCTGCACGTAGTTGAAGCCCGCTGTTCTAGGACTCTCAGGTGTGCAGTGATCGATTGTTTTCGCTTGTGCAGAAAATCCGGTGAGCAGGACCGCCGTTAATAAAATTGCTTTCATAAAAACTCCAAATTATTCGAGTTGACCAGAGGGGTTATAACGCGAGATAACGCTATAGGCTATAGGCAATATGCGTATTTAACATGCTTTAAATAGGATATTCCTATGGATCTAAGTATTCAAACTCTTCGGATTTTTTGTAAGGTGGTCGAGGAGAGCTCATTTTCAGGCGCGGCAAGAGTGCTCGGAATTACTCAACCTACAGTTTCCTTTAAAACATGAAGTTTTACAAAAATTTAATGTTTAGTAGAGTTGAATATTTGTTAAAAAAAGCACATTCAATTATCTTCGACGGCTGTCAGCTACAGTTTGCTTATGATTGTTCATTTATAAATTTTGAAATCTTAGTCGCAATTTCATCTAAGCGTTTTCTAGGGAACATTTCTGGATCAGAATGCGAAAAACCAACACGCTGACCATCACCTTTAAATGTAGGCGCAATATGAAGATGCGAGTGCATTACTTCTTGTCCAGCAACAGTCCCGTCTGAAAGGAAAAGATTTGCACCTTCACTCTTAATTTCGGAATCCTCGATCGCATTTAAGATTTTATGTGCTACTTTAAAAAGATGCCCGGCGACTTCATTATTAAGTTGCGTGAAACGTTCCTGATGGTGCTTTGGGATGACAAGGGCGTGCCCTTCGGTTATCGGGTGAATATCTAAAAATGCCATACAAGTTTCATCTTCATAAATAAAGCTTGCGGGTAACTCTCGATTTATAATTTTACAGAAGATGCAGTCCTTCATTTTAATGTATACTTAGCGATAACTTCAGCCAACTAAAGACATCTAATCCATTCATGCGTTTGCCCATAAATTTTCACCAATGATTCCTTGAGCCAGTTCTTCTGCTGTTGGTTTAAATGTCCTAGCACATTCTTAAAGTCAGCCCTGTCTTTGTCTCGTAACGCTTTTGATTTATACAACAATTGAACTTCTGGTGCGAGTATCGAGAATCCATCTTTATCAGTGATCAAAACATCCTTTAGGCCTTTACGAATGGATTCATCTCTTTTAAAAAGCCACTTACCATTTTCAACATCATATAGCATTACTTGAATCCGCCACGGATCATTTTTCGAGCGGCGACACCAGATATCTTGAAGGCCCTTACCTATATACTCTGATTTCCTCCAGGGTCTTAGGACACCAGGCGGGTCTGCTACCCATAGCTCCCAGTCCTTTAGGATTTCCTGCAACTCGAATTGATCGTCTCTTTTAATGATAACATCAATGTCTTCATGCTTTCGAGTTTGGCGGCCTAAGAATAAATCAATTGCCCAGCCACCTGCTATTGACCACCGACAGTTGAGGTTGAGGAGCGTGTTTATTAATTCACTTGGCGATAAGGGTTGCCAATCAAAGTTGAGGTTCGCCAAAAATATCTCTACTTCAAGATCGCTTTTTAATCTGATGAATTTAATGTGAGAGAATCTGGGGTCGTTTAAATAACTTTCATATTTTTTACGAACTTGTCCATGCGTTTTTATCGTCCACAGAATGATTGATTCTTTACTGAAAAAACTCTTCCTAAAAGACTCTCGATTTCCAGTTCCTTCCCATAATTCTTCTTTCCGCAATGATCGGAGAAACGCTCTTTTTACTGCACGAATTAAAGTTGTGGAAAACGGATAATCAAGCCAAACAACCAAATCGACGTTTTTCCACTTGATCGGAATGGTACGGGTGTAATTTCCGTCGAGCACCCAGCTTTCACCTCGAATGGCATCTTTGAGTTTAATAAAGAATTCTTCATCGCTCGGCCAATACCAATTGGGACCCCAAAAAATTTTGTCCATTTCAATATAAGGCACTTTTAATATTTCCGAAAGTCGCTTGCTAACGGTAGATTTGCCAGAACCGCTTGTACCTACAACATTAATTTTATTTTGTGAGTTGCTGTTCAAGCGTCCAACCTCGTTGCCGATTTCTAGCCGAAAAGTGTCCAAATTCTATCGGGAAATATAGGGAAATCACTTTTGAATGATTTCGCTAAGTTATCGATTTTCCATCTTGACAGAAATTCTCCCCTCTTCGTAACTACTGGAAATTACTCAACCGGGGGAAGATGGTGGATACTGTTTAGATTTTCTACCGCCTTGAAATCACTGTCAATTTTATGATTAATTTAACACGCCCATATACTGCACCCTATTTTTAAAGCCGAGTTTTATAAACTGCCCCAATATATTGTGCCCAGAAGCCCCAGTAAGGGGCTTTTTTATTATCCAAAATCCAATCCTCATCATCCGATATCCCGAACCCACCGTAGTCCATCTCAATCGTAAGCAGATGCCGCTGAGGACCGCTCCTTGCTTCGAGCTCATATCATGTCCTACTCACCCAAACTCTGCAGCAACTCCTCATGCCTCCATCACACACTTCCAGGAGGAGTTTTCATAAAAAAAGGCTTCTTCCGTATCCTCAGAAACCACCAAAAAGTCCGAAGATTTCAGTGCAAGGCCTGCGGTAAAACCCTCTCCTCTAAAAGCTTCAGCCCCACCTATTACCAGAAAAGCCTCAACTCAACTGAGTCATCTTTCAGCTCCTTTGCGAGGGTATGCCCATGAGGGGAATCGCAAGAACCCTCAGGATCTCTAAAAACACCGTCGAAGCTAAGTTCCTTTGGATCCATCAGTATATTTCTTCGCTTAAGGCCACTAACCCCGTAGAGCTTGGGCAACTCTACTTTGATGAACTTGAGACGATCGAGCACACAAAGCTAAAGCCCCTGAGTGTTTTGTTATTTGTGGATGAGGGGTACAAGATCCTAAAGAGCCAAGTCGCAGTGGCGCCGCCAAAGGGGAGACTCGCAAAAGTCTCGTACGATAAGTACGGTCCCAGAAAAGATGAGAGAGAAGATATTTTAAAGCAGTGTTTCACAGAGTTAAAGGGCTTAAGGCCGCAGGAGATCAGATCTGATGCGAAGCCTAGTTATAGGAAGTACGTTCAGGAATTTTTTCCGGGGGTTGAGCACAAGGTCTTTAATCGCTCAGAGAAGGAGCGTCACAGGGACAGGCTTCACGAAAAGTATCAGAAGCAGACCTATGATCCGATGTTTGTACTTAATCAGCGGTGTGCAAAGCTGCGTGCGAATATCCGAAGGCTAACGCGGAGGTCGTGGTGCACGACGAAGCTGAAGGAGAATTTGCAGAAGCATTTAGAGATCTATTGTTTTTATAACAATCTAGGAGAGAAGGCTGCGCTGCACAGGATTCCGTAGTGGTTTAGTGTTCACAGCACTTTAGGCAGATAAGAAAATAAGAAAACATTTGAGGAACTTTTTGGGTTTTGGATAATAAAAAAGCCCCTTGCTGGGGCCTCTAGGAACAATTTATTGGGGCAGTTCTCGAGTTTTAGAATATGATTTAGGAAAAATCATATTACTTCAACCTCATTGCCTGCTTGAAGGGCGTCAAAAATCTCCACAATGTCCTTGTTGCTAAATCGAATACAGCCGTGCGAAGCAGGCTTCCCCAAAAGGTGTTCCTGATTCGTACCGTGAAGATAAACATATCGCTTAAAGGTATTTGAATTTTTCTCTTCAGCCCCTTCAAGCCATAGCAATCGAGTTAGTACTAGATCTTCATTGGATTTCGAGATTGGATTATTGGGATCAGGCGACCACAATTCACCTGACGGAACTCGAGACCTGATTACTGACCCTAGGGGCAAGCCCTCACCAATTTTTGAAGCCACCCTCAGTTTTCCTATGGGCGTGCAAAAACTATTTTCCTGACAACTTAATCCGTTGGTCGCAGTTGAAATTGAATATTTCTTTAAAATTTCATTTCCTTCCCGAAGTTCCGCAGTTTGATCGTTGCTGTTTACGACTAACTTTTTAAATGAAGCTTTATTCGCAGATTTAATATTTTCCATTTCTTGGGCACTCATTCCAGATTTACTTAAAACACCCAGAATAAAAGCTGTTTTCCTTCAACATATTCGTCTATGGATAAGACTGACTCAGCAAGCTGTGTTTTCAAACTACCGTACTGGTCTCTTTAAATCTTTATTCGCATTTAACTGCTCTCTAAGTAGCAAGTGATTCCTAAGCGACGCACAGCCTTTCACGCAAACATACAGATTGTGCTTGTAAGTTGAGGTTGGGGCACGAAACGCCTCTCTCGCCCTTCAATACCTAGGTTTCCTCTATGGAGATAGCCGATAGACTCAAGAGCAGAAATTGTTGGTCCAAGAGCTTTAATATTTTCAACGACAATATCAATATCGATAATTGGTTTCGCCGATAAACCTTCAATAGCCGTGCTTCCGACATGTTCAATAGATAGAGCCCATGGCTTGACGACTGCCCAAGCTGTTGACTGTAAAGATTCAAACCAATTTTTCCATTCAGGATTGTACCTTTCCACATTGATTTTTTTATTCTCACTCAAATCAATCCAATAGTGATTTCGTTCTTCCTGAACCATTTCTACAAAGATAGTCTGTGTGAGCTTTCCACCATTTGATATGATCGTTTTGTTTGAGGCTTCGTTCTGAGGAGAACATGTCAAAAGCAACTTTCCAATTTCGTTAGTTTTATCAGTTAACAGAATTAGACGGAGCATTTCAGTCGCAAAACCCTTTGCGACGCCATTTTGGACTTACTTCATATCCAATATGTCCGCCAATTTTATGCAAATTTCCTTCTAGTCGGTGACGCAATGAAATTCGACCAACGACATGACCGTCAAAAAGTCGCCCAATAAATCGTCTCAGGAACAAGTGGGGCTTCTGGTCCGGATTCTCTTTTCAAAAGCCTGTTCACAAAATCGAGCGGTTTTTCATTTTCTTTCGGAAGATATGGGTCCCAAAGTGTTTGTTTATTAGCTCGCATGTCTTCTACAAAAAGAGAAAACTCTTGAAACAAACTTTCGCTTGGTTTTTCCAAACGAAGAATTTGATTACCAATAATCTTCTCCATTTCGGTGACCTCGGACTTAATTTTTTCGCCCTGCCATGAATAATTGAATCCATTTGGCTTAAACCCCATTTTTTCCCAGTACCCTTGCACCTGATTATGGTTTGAAACTCCTAAATAAATTTTTCAATGTCGAACTTCGTTTTTAAAAAATCTTGGACTGCAAAATATGCTTTCTTGCCCAAGCCCCTTCCTTGAAAATCCTCTCGCAAGATAAGAAGCCCAAGATAGGCAATGCCTTCACTTCGATAGTTAACATGAAGGTCGGCGTACCCTACTGGAATATTATCTTCGTAAATAAGAACTGGGGCTTTAATATATTTGTCCGCCTTTTTTGGAGGAGTATCCAAAATGTCCTTCTCTGCCATTTTTGGCAAAGGGTCAGTTCCGTCAACCCTGCGGAAGTAAGTCGGCGAATGGTTATAAATATCCTGAACTACTTCAGCCTTTTCAAGACCGATCAATTCAAGTTTTAATTGATTTGATTGAAACATATATTTCAAAGAATTTTACCAGAAACACTTGATTTGTCCAATGCTTACACCCTGCACGCCTACGATCTTTCCGGGAGTTCTTTACAACTCAATCATACCCTATTGACTATCATTAGAAAATATTCTAATGATAGCAACAAATGGATTTAGCCGTTCTAACGACAGACAAACAGCGTGAAGCATTTTTGCACCCAACTCGGTGCAAGATCCTTGAGTTTTTAACTCATAAGCCCATGACCGTTAGCGGAGTTGCAAAAGAACTCAAAGTTCACCCAGCCAACTTAACTCACCACTTTAAAAAACTAAAATCTGCAAATTTGATTAAAGTTACTGAAGAACGAGATACCGGAAGAGTGATCGAAATTTATTACTCCGCCGTCGCAAAGGGTTTTGAAATCAACCAACAAACCCATGGTGCGAACTCAAAAGTTCTGACTTTTTGAGGAATGATCTTACTGCAACAATTTCTGCCCTCAAGCCTGACGATTCGGAAGACCTAATTGGTCTTATCAAACGCTCTCGAATATCGACCAAGGCGTTTACAAAATTCTCGGCAAAATTATCTGATTTGATCGAGGAATTTACCTCTGCAAATGGACGGAATGACGTATGCTTTAAATGTCAGTCTTTACCCTCACTCGGTGGATTACGGTCCGCTCAAAAAATTCATATTACAAAAAAGAAAAGGACCAAAAATGAAAAACAAAATTTTAAAAATAACGACAACATGCCTACTGTTCATAAGTTTAAATGCTTGTGCCAGTACGCCAAATCAAACCAGAGAGCCTTCTATGCAAAGCAATTTATATGAAAAATAATGTCAATTCAATCTGAATCCAGAATGCCAGGCTTACAAATTTCAGTCAGAGAAAACGGAAATGAGATTTTTAGCTATGTGAATGGCGTGCGTGCCGTCGAATATACAGATACAGTAACTGCCAATGATCAATGGCATATTGGTTCATGTACTAAACCCATGACGGCATTTCTTATTGGGCAACTTGTCGATCAGAAAAAGCTTAAATGGGATACTCGTCTCGAAGAAATAGTTTCTAAAAGCAAGCTTTACACCCTTCTCTAAAAATATCACGGTCGCACAATTACTCACACACAGCTCTGGTTTAGCAGACGTCATGGAACCCGAAGGTGGGAAGCTGTGGGAAAAGTTATTTACCAATGAGCAATCAGCAAAAAAATAGTGCGTTCTAGATTAGTGAACGGTATCTTTGCCTTACCCGCAAGATTTGCCCCAGACTCAAAGCATGAATACAGCAACAGCGGTTATGTTGTTTTGGGTTGGATCGTCGAACAGATCGGAAAAGATAGCTGGGAAAATACAATCTCAAAGCAAATCTTTGAAAAACTCGAAATGAAAAGTTGTGGTTTCGGATCACCAGGTCTCGAAAATCAAACAGCACCTACTCAGCCATGGGGTCATGCAGTAGAAAATGGAAAAGTGGTTTCATTGAAGCCAGGAATTCAATCGGATAATCCACCTGCCTTGGGACCGGCTGGGACAGTACATTGCAGTGCTAATGACTGGCGAAAATTTTTAGCATTATTTTTAAATGAAGCCCCTCAAGAAATTCTCTCGACGCAAACACTTGAAAAGCTAAAGAGCAAAGTCGACGAACAAGGTCCGTATACTTTTAGTTCGATTGGGCGAATGGAGCGAGAATGGGCAAAAGGATCAGTTTATGCAATGGCTGGTAGTAACACCTACAATTACGCAATCGTAGCCGTAGCCCCTACTCTCAATCGCATTTACACAATAAATACAAACATTGGCGACGAAAAAGCAGAAGCTGGTGTCACTCAGATTCTCAAGGAACTGACACAACTTAAATAGCTTTATCAAATTAGAGCACTTTAATTTTTCGCCGGACAAAGCTGTCATTGTCCGGCAACATTACCTCATAGCCGTAAAAAAGCTGTGGAGGTTTTGAACGCTCGGCAGGTGCAGAGATCTGGATTACAAGCTTCTGTGACGACGCATACCTTGCCGGTCAAATCTGTCAAAGCTTAGGTGGCGTCGCAAAATGATCGGAACAGGAATCACCAGTACACAATTGGTCTATATTGCGTTCGCAATTTACGCCAACTACCAATTCTTCAAATGGATTTTCTGTACTGTTAAAGCCGTGGCTTTTTCTGACTTTACGAATGACCTTATCCGAAGGCTCACACCAAGATCGGTCATTCAAAAAGAATTCGTTTAGAAAACTTCGACGAATTGAAAATCAGCGTCAAAAGGAGAAGGACCACCAAGACGCTCTAGAATCGCACCGCAAGTATCAATACACGGGCTGGTGGAATATTGGATTCATTGAAGAAGACCGAGCAACCCTTTTCAAAGGTTACGAAGATATAAAGTGGCAATGGGGAAGTCAGCGAATTGATAGGACTAAACTCTACACACCTGACGATTCAATTAAACTTGCATATATGGTTTTTTTGGAAATTTCGATTTATCGCCAAGCCTTTATTGAAAAGGCTAAGTGGACACCTGCAATGGAGGTTTTCTGGAGAAAAATTCTTCCAAAACAATTTAACCTTGAAAATCAAAGACCTGAAGTAGGTTTAAAGGAGCACATGAAACCAGCAATTGCCGATCTTGAATCTGATAAACCTGTTAAGGCTTCGGCTTAGAAATTTTCTTCGCCAAGTTTTCACGCAATATTTTTTCAGCCAGAGTTTCACGAAAATATTCAGTTCCAATGTCCATAATTTTTGAAACGAAATTTAGGAATAGAAATGACAAGATTGAAAAATAGGTCGCCCTGCTCCAGTGTTCGATAGAGTTTTGATTTTTGTTTTCGCCTAGGTTTTTCATAACGCCTCCATGAGAATCCAAGAAAGCATGGCGATTCCGAAAAATACTTTTGTAAGTATGGCTGGAGAGATAAGGGCTCCTAAGATCGAAGCTAAGAAACAATAATAGCAAATCTGCACAAGCCGAGTTTTAAAGTTTTTAGGTCTCATACGGCATAAATGGATTATTTTGATTTTTTCCATTTATAGGGGAATGGAGCCAAAATTTCATTTATTCCACTGACCTGGCCGGCTTAAATTGGTCCAGATTCAATGTTAATCTGGGCCTAGAAAGAGGTCAAAAATGGCAAGAAAGAACTTTAAAGCAGAAGAGATCATTCAACATCTTAGAACTGTTGAGCTAGAAGAGGGCAAGGGACATACTCTCGAAGAGTCAGCCAAGAAGGTTGGCGTAACTCCTCAGACAATCATTCGTTGGCGCAAAGAATACGGTGGCCTTCGGGTAGATCAGGCTAAGCGCCTGAAAGAACTCGAAGCTGAGAACCTACGACTCAAAAGAATTGTTGCAAATCAAGCAGTTGAGGTTTCAATTTTGAAGGAAGTCGCCTCGGGAAACTTCTAAGCCCTGCTCAAGACGAAAGCTCTTTCAAACTAAGAGATAGGGTAAATTGCCTTCGTTCCTCATCGAACTTTTTTTGTCTTAAATCCAAGGGAATCATAAAGCCTTCTGGCAATTTCATTGTGTTCAAATACACAAATCTCAACCGAATCAATTCCCAGTGTCTTCAATTTCTTCCCACAAAGGCTCATTACCTGCCGACCGATTCCTTGGGAGCGAAACCCTGGCTCCAAATAAATATCGTATCCAAACGATGACTTTTCTTCGGGTCTCAACTGAACCCAAATAAAACCTACTTGTTTTTCATCTTTTTCGATCAATAACCAAACATCATTGTCCCAGATCTTAGTTGGAGAACCACCAAGTTTTCCTTAAGGGCTAACGGAGATTCGCCAGTCGATTTCGCAGTCTCATTCACAAAATTTTCAAAAGAAAATTGAGCGACTTTTAAAAAACTCTTCGTGCGACGGTTCTCTAACTATTACTTCGTTCATTTACACCTGAAGTATTATGTAGGATCTTTTTCACGCCGCTTTGCCTTTTTTTGGCTTTAATTTCATTCGCAAAGCATCAGGGCAAAGCTCAAGCCCATTGGGCCAAGCAAGTGCACCTGATTCAACATAGCACTTGTCAAATAATTGGCCTTAATAATTTCTGCCGCCAGATTCTTCGGTCTCAAAAAAAAGTGCTGAGATCCACCTCTCCAACAAGACCATCCGTATAGCGAATCTTAATTTTAAATGTGTCTTCATCAGCAGTAATGATCTTTTCAATCTTATTTCCAAGTTTCATAACTACTCCAATCCTTTGATTCGCTTCGGTGACTTCATCGCAGCAACTGCAGCCCAAGCTGAGCTCAATTCGGACAAATTTTTCTTTCGCCACTCTTCAACAAGCTTTATCGCCTTTGGTGGCAACTTTCCCTCAATAATCTTTCCCGATTTAATTTCTATGATTGCTTCAAACTCACCGTAAGTTGCATGAAAATGTGGAGGATTATGATCACCATGATAAAGTCGAATCACAATTCAAAAAAAATAGAAACAATGGGCACGAGATATCTCCACCTCATCCAACTCCAAAGTCAGATGCTCTAACCACTCCAAAATATATACAAAAAACAGTTGGATGTCCCACCAAAACTTGACGGGAAAACCAAATTGGTGGAGGGCAGATTTCAATCATATAACCTGAACTTCCGCTAACATAATTATAGAATTTTCTTTTTCTCGTCTTCAACTACCTTAGTAAAACATTCTGGTTCAAGTCGATTATTGCCATACCAAACAACTAAATGACCCTTTTGATGAACGTCGTATTGATTATGTTTATTACTAAGCCATTTCGCTGCTAAATGCTTTGATGCTTTGTCTGCATCTTTCCTATCTTTAAATTCAGCTCGAAAAAAGTTATCAGTGGCTTAGCTTTACTATCTATATAATACATGTTTGACTGAGCTACTTTAAGCTTTGGAATAAAACTGATTCCTTCTTTTCCGTAGCTGAATCCCATAACCATTTCTAAGTAATCTTTGTCATTAATTTCGATATCTAATTTGGAAAACTGCCATTTCGTCGCGTCATTTTACATCAACAAGCTGTGCGACTGATATGCTTGGAAAAACAATACAAGCAATAAACTTCCATAAAAATGACTTCATTAGTACTCCTTTACCCAGCGGAATCCGGGTTTCATTACTTAGCAAATGGTGGAGGTGGAAAGTCCCCCACGTAATGTGTTGATCCTACTGGGGATTGCGGTTCAGAACAAGGCATTGGGCATCAGCTAGACAGCGGTCGCTTAAAATTCTTCAAGCCCAATGACATTACCTTCACAATCCCAAAACCAAGTATGTTTTGGGCTGTCATAACCTGTTGGATTTCGTTCACTTTGATCTGCCTAGCCTCAAGCCAAGATTTAACTTTAGCAATGTCATCTACAATAAAATAAGGCAACGGACCTTTGCCTATATTTGACCTGTCGTCACCGTAGCATGAAAATCCATTCGTCCCATTTCTGGATGTTTCATAGATAAGAATTCATTGGGCGCGTAGTACCCGACAGAAAAACCGAGCTTTTCCTTATACCACTTACTAACTTTTTCTAAGTCTTGACCCCACATCATAATATGGCTGATTTTTTTGATCATTTTTACTTCCTCTCTTTTTCAACATTAAAAATTTGATTGGCGATGAACACCACTTTTGATTTTTTCGATTTAGTTTCTAATTTTCGAATATCGTTTATTGCACTTTTGACAATTCGTTCAGCTTCTTTCATTTGTTGCGGTTCTAAAAGAAAGGCTTCGTGATTAAAATAGTTGCCCGAAATACTTCCAACATATGCTTTATTGCCTGCTCAAGAATCTGAGTATAATCAACATTCAGCATTCGACCACTGCCTCGACTTTGAAGATATGTCTTGAACCCTTTTCCTCCTGCTATAAATCCCAATCTAGCTAAAAATCGCAATGAATCTGTAACCATGAACTTTGGGACACCAAGATTTTCAGATGCACGATCAGTATTTGTCAGGATCGATTCACGATCATTCATTTTTAGAAGTGCTTCAGCGACCCAATCAACAATCGTAAACGTTTTTGCGGTCGCATCAGAAGATGCGAGTGCCTGCTTCAGTTTATTTTGGGCAAGAAGTCTTATCTTCTTGGATCTTGAGTGCTCTGCTTCAACAGAAAGTAGAAAAATATCTTCGTCAATTCCTTCAAGATTTAGAGCAGTGATTATCTTTCTAGCTAGTTCATTAGAAATACCACGCACGCCGTTGATAGCTTCGCTTAAGCGAGACGGCGAAACTGCAAGGTCACGCGCATAAGCTCGAAGAGAATAGCTCGGATTTCGTAATCGACGTTTTCGAACTCACTTTGAATGTAGTGCCGATAATTCTGATACTTCATGACACTTGTTTAGCATCACATGACTCATAGAGCAAGTCGTTCACCGAACAAACTGTTCTACGATGTTCTATGAGGACATTACCAGATATGCCAACAAAAACGAGGTGGTGGACGGCAGATTTCAATTATATAACCCGAACTTCCGCCAGCCACTATCAACAAAAATGTACTACAAGCTTAGTAACAAGTCACTTTTAATCAAGACTAAGGCTGTCTAGCTTCTTTGATTATCGATTTATCATTTTCATTCAAAACGTACACTTCATAAACACTTCGGTTTTTGAAATATGAGCCCTAAGTTTATCAAGAATTTCATTTCGTCTCTGCTCGACGTAACTGTTTTGTTACAGTAAATAAATCTTTGAAGGGTGCTACATCCATCCCAGGACCTATTGAATCAGAAAGGTGGGCTTGCACCTGCTCAGCAAACTTAATTTCACTAGGGCCAATCACTTCAATAGAATATCTGATACTAATTTTTGATCGAACCCCCTTCCAATGAATAAACTCGTCGTTTCTGAGTTGTTCAATTTCACGGTAAAATGACCGTAGTCGATCATCGCTAGTGACTTTATTGATTTCAAGATGCATTGACGGCTGATCTGACCTGGCCGGCTTAAATTGGTCCAGATTCAATGTTAATCTGGGCCTAGAAAGAGGTCAAAAATGGCAAGAAAGAACTTTAAAGCAGAAGAGATCATTCAACATCTTAGAACTGTTGAGCTAGAAGAGGGCAAGGGACATACTCGAAGAGTCAGCCAAGAAGGTTGGCGTAACTCCTCAGACAATCATTCGTTGGCGCAAAGAATACGGTGGCCTTCGGGTAGATCAGGCTAAGCGCCTGAAAGAACTCGAAGCTGAGAACCTACGACTCAAAAGAATTGTTGCAAATCAAGCAGTTGAGGTTTCAATTTTGAAGGAAGTCGCCTCGGGAAACTTCTAAGCCCTGCACGTAGACGTGAGGCCGTTCAACATGCCATGACTAAGTTGAATGTCTCTGAACGTCTTGCTTGCAGGGTGATTGGACAACTTCGCACAACTCAACGATATGAGAAGATCATCGACCCTGGTCGTGTGCGTCTGCGTGCGCGGATTATCGAGCTTGCAACTCAGTATGGCAGGTACGGCTACAAGACAATCACCTCAATGCTGCAAATGGAGGGATTCATTGTGGGCCGTGATCGAGTCCACACAGTCTGGCAAGAGGAGGGCTTGCAGGTACCTCAGAAGCAGCCGAAACGAGCGAGGCTTTGGCTAGCTGACGGATCTTGTATCCGCCTGCGGCCAATGCACAAAAACCATGTTTGGAGCTATGATTTTGTGTCTGAACAGACCCACGATGGAAGAAAGCTTAGGATCCTCAATATCATCGACGAGCACAGTAAAGAGTGTCTGGCTTCGTTTGTAGCTCGTAGAATTAGAAGTCAGGACATTATTTTGATTCTTGCGGACCTATTCATTGAGCATGGCATTCCAGAGCATATACGCTCGGACAATGGACCGGAGTTCATTGCAAAGAAGTTAAGAAAATGGCTCAAGGATATTGGCGTAAATACGCTCTACATTGAGCCCGGAAGTCCATGGGAGAACGGCTACTGCGAGTCTTTCAATGGCAAGATGAGATATCAACTTCTCGATGGTGAAATATTTCCACACGCTCTTCCGAGGCACAGGTGATCATCGAGAGATGGAGAAGGCATTATAATGAAGTGAGACCCCATTCTTCACTCGGTGGCAAGCCGCCAAAGGCTCCAGAAGCACGGGAGGTAAACATTCAGCTTGTCAGTTAGTCATTAACATTGGTAGTGGTACAAAAATTCCCGGCCGGTCAGCCGGGTCAATCGGCGCAGGAGCCCCGAGTTTTGTTTGAATAAACGGGTGGTCAACGGGCTTTATCGGGAACAGGTCCCACGGTTCACAGCCAAGTGCCTGACTAATTTTGAGGGCTAATTCCACGCCAGGTTGGCTGGTCCCATTTTCAATCTTCCAGATCATGACTCTGGAGCAGCCGACTACCTCGGCTAAGGCTTCTGGAGTGATCTCAGGTTTACCCTGATTACTTAGCCGGATACTTAGAGCCTCTCTTCGTTGTTTTACTTTGTTAAAAAATTTCATCTGCCCCCCTTTATTAACTATAGTTATCTTTTGTATTCTGGTCAGCAAAAGACTCGGGTACCGCGAGCTTCCGGGGTTTCAAACTCACGCACCACTCGTGTAGGCTGCCTCCATACAAGTGTGAGTCAAAGCATAGTAGATTCAAATACTTGATCACAAATTCAGGTTAAATTTACCACGCTAAACTCGGCTATTTTAGGAGGTTTTAGAACATGTCCGATCATGGGGGTGATGTCCACTCATGTCTCTTTGTGCGGGCTCAAAATAGACTTACCTTTTGGCCTTAGCTTCTTTAACTTGTAGGACAGACATTTGGAGACAGGTGGCACGAGGGTGGACCAGCATGAACTTATTGAATGATCGCTTCTGGGAATTTCTCCTGAAGTTTCTTTCGCTCTTTTTTGTTCGCACGACGAACCGAAATGATTCTTATGATCTCCCCATTCACTCGCTTTGAGAAGGTGATATGAAGAGCGCGGCCCTTTTTGCTCAATGCCACCAGATTAAATCGGCGTTCACCGTAGTCCTTTCTGGTGTCTTCATTTACATAAGCAACTGTTGACCACATAGTCCACGCAGCCTCTGAAAAAGAGATGCCTCGAAAGAGATAGGCGGACATCATTTTGAAGAAGGTTCCGACCGCTCGATGCTGACCAGTCTGTTTATCAGCTTTGGCAAGATCAACTTGAGTTCGTAGAGAGGGGATCAAAAAGAGGATAAATACTGTTACCGCATGAAATGCGACAAGAAACCATTGGGGACCAAATACATCTTGAAAAACGGTGTATGCCACGAGTTGAGATCCAGCTACCAATAGAAGCAGCCAAACTCCAATAGGTGTCAGCCGCCAAAGAAAAAAGGCCGCAGCAAAATCCACTACGGTGAGATAGACGATCCATGACTTCCACACGAGATCCATTTCTGAAAACTTGAGTCGCCAATCGAGTAGGTCGGCAAAGTGAAGAGCAAATCCAATAAAATAAAAAATGCTAAGGATTCTTAAATAAAGGCCCAAACTTTATCCTCGCTTCATGAGGATCAGTTGCGGGTACTTCCTTTTGTTTTCAGCAAGTCTCTGCGCCAAAAAGACCGGACAATTTTCTAAGGATTCAGCCGTTTTGAATCCAATCTGTCCATAAAAATTGTCAAGCCAACCATGTGGCAGACAGAAGCAGGTTTCGTTGCCCAAATCTGAATCCAGCAATTGAATCAACTTTGTGCCAATTCCAAAAAACTGATAGCTCGGTCGAACCTGCATACCTCTCAGTACCCACACTTCGTTTTCAAAAGCCAAGCGAACAAGACCGATCATCTCCCCGGCATGAAAAGCCCCAAAAAACTTATCGTGATTTTGAATGGGCTGGACATAACCAACAGATTTATAAAATGATCTAGCGATCTCAAACTGATCTTCTGAGAGCTTCTTAACTTCGACATCCGGCACCACCTGGGGCGCGGCCATTAAGGTCACAAGTTCCTCTATCGAGCCGACTGATGGACAAGAAACATGTACAGAGCCAAATCCGAATCGTGCAAAAATGAATTTTACTCTCGCGTAGAAAGCAGCCTCTTGATCCCAATGTGTATCACCGACATAGATTGCTTTTTGAGGCTATTGCGCTTTACGATCTCCTTAATGTTTTCACTCTTCGGGCGATTTGTCTGACCAAAACAAAGCGAATCTTGAAAAACATCTCGAAGACCGGAATGTTCAAAAAAAGCGTTGAGGTACCAGTCCTGGCAATTGCTGACAAGAAAGAGCTTATACCCTTACTAAGCTCTCGAAGGCCGTCCAACATTCCATCGTAAAACCGACCACCTCGATGAAGCACCTCATCGCGCTCAGATTCATCCAACAGTGATTTTAGGTCCGGAATCTTTTGGGCATGAGATCCAAATAAAACATCTACGCATTTATCAAAAGGCAATCCCGAAACCTTCTTAATCGATGACTCATCAATAGACACATCGATTCCAAGGTTCGCTGCCACTTTTGACCATGCAATTGCACTTGTTGGAGACGCATCCCACAAAGTTCCATCAAGATCAAAAATGATTGAGTCAGCTGGAGGCCGAAACATCAAACAAACCGCCCCATAACAGTCGTGTCAACGTACTGACCGTCACCGTATTTAAGATCGCGTTTTCTAATGCCTTCGATCTCAAAGCCCACTTTTTTATACAAAGCAATTGCTCGTTCATTGTTGCTGTGAACGTTAAGCCCAATTTTTTCGATTGTTTTATTTTGAGTGGCCCACTCGATCAACACCTGTAGCAACAGAGATCCGATACCTTGATCTCGAACGGATTTTTCAACTGACATTCCAAATTCGCCAGTATGAGCAATTCGCTGACGATGACCGTTGGAGAAGTCCAATAGGCCAACAATCTTTGAGTTCATTTCGGCCACTAGAATGATGTGATTAGGTTTTGAGAGATGTGATTCGATCCATTTTTCTTCGGCATCAATCGTCATCTTAAATTCTGCCCCTGACGTGAGCTGGTAAATCTCTTCCCCGATGACACCTTTTGATAGATCCAGAATTGCAGGGGCATCTTGTCTCGTTGCTGAACGAACTACAACTTCTGCACCAGATTTTGATTTTAATTTTTGAGGTTTATACTCAGCCACCGATCATAGCTCCATTTTCATTGGATAACACCGAATTGGAGTCCCGCTGATCTCAACGGTTGTTTCAGGGCCAGCATCAACAAAACCAACCTTACGGTAAAAGTTCTGCGCAGTGATCGTCGCCTCTAGTGACACTTGCTTTACTTTTGCAGATTTAATTTCTTCCATCATCAAATCAACAATCGCTTTACCAAGGGATTTACCCACTACTTCGGGAGTTAAATAGAGACCGAAAATTTGGCCGCGCTTCAGCCCGTCCTTTTCAAAAATCTTGAGATGACCGTAGCCTTCAATGGAGCCATTGTTCTCTACGACCCATACCAAATCATTTTTAACCGAACCAACCCGCTGATCCTCACGGTAGGGGCGATGTCCCCACGCTTGAATCTCTTGAGGAGAATGATCTTTTGAGCAAATCTCTTGGATGGACTTCATGTGGGCTCGATGAATGGATTCGGCATCTTGGGGAATGGCCTTACGAACATAGGTACCAGAAAAATTACGACCCCATCGTTTGAGAGCTTCTTTTAGTGAATCCTGGCTACTTTCAATTTGATCGTTCGGGGCAGCAATTTTTTCTCTAATACTTAGAGCAGTAGAAAATTCTGCCTGAGCTTTGCCGAAGAATTGCTGATCAAAACATAACTTACCGACATGCTGATGATATGCAGCCCGTAAAACTTCGGAGACGGGATTTTCGTCAATGAGTGACTTGGCCTGGTCAAACAGCATCTGTGATTTGTCGAACTCTTTCTTCCACTGATACACATGCGCCAACCGAATTAAGTTCTGAATCAGACGGCTTTGCGAAGGATAGCTGTAAGAAAGTGTCAGAGCTTTCTTCAAATAAAACTCTGCCTCATCAAATTTCAGCAGAGTTCTTGCGGCCATCCCGATGTGCTCAAGCAACATCAGTTTTTTGGCAGAATGGTTTTCATCTTTGAGTTGAGCCTTCAGCCCATCTACAAATACCTTCCACTCGCCGATGTTGTCAGGCACATCTCTCAAGTCTTGATCAAAATGACTGCTAGGTCTCTGCACATCTTCGGTCGGCTGATTACAGACCACTGAATCAAATTCGGAGTTTATTGAAAATGTTATTGTCTCGACATTTTGGTCCGTTCGGTTGAACAAAAAGTGTGTCTCTTTACCCTTGGGATCAAAGAGAACGAGAGTTCCTTCCTCTGCAACTACCTCATTTTTGCCTTCAACAACGGTTGCAGTCCCTTTAACAATATAGACAGCCTCTTCAATGATGGTGTGGCGATGTGGTCCAGACGATTTATTGCCGGGCGCAATGATGTCGTGATGAACGAACAATTGCTTTGATTCCAAAAGTTGGGAGACGACTGCCGAAAGCGAATAGACCTCTCCCGTTTTTTGACCGGTGAGTTGGGTGTGATTAAACTGATCTTTGGATACAATTTTCATCTATCGTCCCCACCCCATAAAAAAGCCCGAAGTCTGCGTTGCCTCAGCCCTTCGGGTTCAACGTTTTCGTCCCCAATTTTCGTATCTGGATTTGCCGCTTCATCGAGACGGCGAAGACTAACTCATCCAAACCAGTATCAAAAACCAAGTTCTGAGTGGCGAGAACTCCGGGGGACGACCCGGGTTCTCAAACTCTGAAAATGGTGGAGGTGATGTAAACCCCCTATAATCAATAACTTATAGCATTTGGGCATCACTTGGGCAATGGGAGATATTTTTGTAATAGAAATGCCCTCAATTTTCGTTTTCACTCTCACCCCAAAAGACCCTGCCAGAGCCTCTTATTTTCCCGTCTGTGGGGTTTTAATTGCCATTACGACCTTTCTAACGGGGCAATCCAGCCGACCGATTGGGGACATCCTTATTCACTAACCACCGCCAACAAGTCGTCATCGGTTATGCCAGTCGTCCTCTTTCCAATCTAAAATTTTTCGGCTGGTTGCCCCTCGTTTCTAACACCACTTGGGTTTCAGCGATTTGTGAAAACCCCAAAGTGGGTTGAAACAAAAAAAGGAGGCCGTATGGCTAAACAAAAACAACAAACACAGAACGAGAAAATGAACCGAGGCTTGGCTTTTGTGCCTTTCCATAAGGTGAGAAAAACCAAAAACGGAACCAACATTTTAGTTTACTTAAATTCTGGTTCTGCCATTTCAATTTCCATCAAATATCTGCTTAAAGTTCTTGAAAATCAGGGCGAGGGTTAATCCTCGCCCCCTTTTTTCCTCCCAATGATGAATTGATTTTTTTCATCGCAATAAAGTTTTTGAACAAAGGCTTGGGCGGAAATTTCCGCCCCATTACAAAATAATTTTCCGTCTCTCGCATAATAAACCTCACAGTGGCTTGGATTGCCTCTGCCATTACTTATGAGAAATGTGAGTAAAACCCAGCCCTCGGTCAGTGAAATAATAAAAGTCTGTCCGTCGTGGGCATAGATATAGCCACCCCGACACTCTAACTTTTCAAAGATTGGATTTTTAAAAAAGGCATCAATGCCGTGATTGGGTGTAATCAAAGTTTTTTCGTCCTCTTGGAGTTCGGCTTTTAACCAAAACAAAAAATATGATTTCAGTTCATCAATCGCATCCA
Organism: Pseudobdellovibrionaceae bacterium; assembly: GCA_016719575.1. Taxonomy (GTDB): domain Bacteria; phylum Bdellovibrionota; class Bdellovibrionia; order Bdellovibrionales; family Bdellovibrionaceae; genus JACMRP01. The sequence continues at coordinate 1,413,108 of JADJYV010000013.1, forward strand.
ATAACCCAAAGAAATTGAAAAATCCTTTCGGGCAACATCCCACCATTTCATCGCTCCCATCGGCTTTCACGATATAGCCCACGGGAAATTCGGTAATCTCGTCCAACTCGGTAATTCTAACGGCTTTCATTAGAACACCTCCCCAAGTCGTGACATCACCAACGATTGTTCGGTGAAAACCTCTTTCAGTGCCTCTTTTACCTCTGGTTTTTTAAGTGTTTCCGCCTCTTGCTTTGCCCGTTCTGTTTTCGGGTAATCCGTTCGCCATTTCTTGTCCCAATCTATTTTTTTGATTTGGTCATTAAGAAAGGCCATTGATTGTTCAACGGCTCTGTTAATACTTGAAAAATTACTGTCCATAAAAATTCCTCCGTTCTTTAAATGGAAAATCAAACGGAGAAAAGACGAAAAAAAAGAGTGCTTGGAATAAATTTTTGATTTTTTCTTTTTAATAATTGGGTCGCTTGCCCAAACTTATTCAATTCCTTGGCTGGCAACTCAAAAAGTTCATCCACGGTAAGACTATTAAAGGCGATGCTACGGGAACGGAAAAACCTCAATTCAACCCTATAAAGTCTCCGTTCCTTGGCTACGAGGATGTCCCGATAGATAGGTGGGTATAATTGGAGTTTTTCTGGTGTCGCTTGCTCTGCGATTTCAAGTCTCTTGTCGTAGATAATGAGTTGCCAACCCAAATTGTAAATGTCTATCGCCTTAAATCGGTGTTCCCGTGTGTCCTTATCAATCCGTATGCTGTGCTGGATGACCCGATAAAAAATAGTCTTTGGGGATGCCCGTAAAAAATGAGTGTAGCCTACTCGCTCATTTAAAATTTTAATCAGGTCAATTCGTGTTTCAAAGTCCACGGCAAAATCCAGCCGTGTGATTTGATAAAACACATCTTGTTTTTCAGGCTTAAAATCTTTTTTGCGAGTTCGCTTTGCTCTGGGCTTTACTCCATTGTCGCTCAAAAATTTTAGGATGGCTCCAACTTTTAGGCGACCGTATTTCATTAGGTGAGCGGAACGGAGTTGAACTAAAATTTCCTTTGAATTGCTTTGGACATACTCGCTCCCATTGTTCACAAATTGCTTTGAGCCACCTTGAACGACAAAATGCTGTTCAAACAGAATTTCCAATATGCCGTAAAAGAGTTGGTCCGTAGGCTCCGCATTTTCACCGACGAATGAAATCAAACTTCGTGGCCGTGTAATAGTGATGTGGATTGTATCAAGGCCACAGAATACTTTATTTAGAACCATCTCCATCACCTTTGATTTTGATAGAGAGCGGAGCCAAAACCCTACGGGTTTCAATTTCGTCCCGAATTACAAACTTTCCTCTGGTCAGTGTATTGTCGTTTAGGCTTGTGTCGCCGATTAACTGGATGCTTTGCTGGGCATTGGTTTGAGATGCTATGAGTATTGGAAAGTTAATAAAATCTGGGTAGTCGTAATCACTTTTATTCGGCGATTGACTGGCACAGATGAGGACTATTCCCGTAGAGCGACATTGTTCCGCAAAAAAATTGACCAAATGACCGAACTCTTGGGTCAAGTCGTATTTTTCTTTGCGAGCCAACTCATCGGCTGTCGGGTCTTTGGAAAGTTTGGGTGCTGACTTACCAGAGCCAAAATAGGCTTTCATCTCATCCAACACCAAGAAAAGTTTTGGAGGCACATAAAATTTTGTGTCCTCCGTGCGAATTTCATCCCAATGCCGAGGACTAATTTTATTGGCTTTTAAAAATGCCAATGTCGCCTCAATTTCCTCTTTGTGTTGTCTCAATCGTCCAACCAACTCTCGCAAATCGCCCAAATTGAACGGTTGATAGTAGGAACCCTTGAACTCATCCACGACCTCAATAAAGTCAGTTCCCTTGTTGTCGGCGATAATCAACTGGTATTCGTTCAGTCGGTTGTGTTTCAAAAGAGTTTGAAAGAAAGAACGAATAATTGAATTGATTAAAACTGATTTTCCAGACCCCTTTGGCCCAATGATTAAAAGAGTGTTTTCAAAATTTTTGATGACCTCCAAAATTATGAAATTCATCAAGGCATCAATGCCTATGAATAACTGCCCAACTGTGAGTGATGGTATTTGCGACAACAAGAATTTTTCTGGAAAAGACTCGGTGTGGAGGATGATTTTTGGTTGTGATGACCACCATTGCTTTTCGTGTGTGATGAGTTCAATTTTTTTGCCAAAAAGGGTTTCCAAGTTCGGCTTTAAGTTTTCAAAATTTTTGATGCCATAGGCACGGTTATATTTTGAAAAAATCAGTTTATTGGCTTTCCAGTAAACTTTGATTTTTGAACTTACTCGCCGTTCCCTTAATCCTGTTTTTTCGTTCATCACATCTTTTGTGTTGTCTTGATAGAGGCCAAGGGCTTTCAACTCCTTTAAGTGATACTTGCGACCCCTATAAAGACGGTAAAAGAAATAAAATAGGGTTGCCCCTACCACCGAAAAAACGGTGATAAGGGCTTCCTTGTGTTTCAACAATTCGCCGACTGTGGGGGACATTACTTTTTCCCTCCAAGTTCTGCCTTGCGAACGATGCGGTAATAAGTTTGAACCTTTCCGCCGTTCGGTTGACCGATATTGAACACCTCAACCTCTAACAACTGCTCACCAGCCTCTAATTTGATGGCCGACTTACATTTGATAAAATCAGGCACAACAATATCGCCAATTCGCTTTGTTGCCTCCAACACAGCGATAAACCCCAGACCCTTTTCTAAATCCTTGGGTTCGGTTGCCACTGACGATGAGTGAACCTTGGTTAAAATAAAATGTTTCATACAATTTCTCCTTTGCCCTCACGGGCGGTTTAGTTTGCGAGTGGTTCTTGCCAATCAAAAACCTGCTCGTAAAAACTAAATGGGAGAAATTTTTAGTGGTTTGCTATTTTTCTTAAAAATTTTTTGATGGCTGGAAAAACCGCAATAGATTGAGTTTCTCGGCGATATAGGGCGATGAATGTCTTATTGCCATCGCTAATAGAATAATGCGATGGCGAGGCTTCGCCTCATCCCTTACGGGTTCGGCTTGCCTCGCTTATCATTGGTTCTGTTTTTAATGTAAAAACGGTTCTGTTGCTTTGTAAGCGAAATCGTCTCAAAAAACGGTCTGAATTTTATAAAGACAGTTCAGCATCAATCCCACATTCTTTCAAAAAAATCTCATCATGGGAAATGATGATTACCGCTCCCTTGAATTGAGAAATCAAGTTCTCTAAAAACTTGATGTTTCCAAGGTCAAGGTTATTTGTCGGCTCATCAAGAATAATCAATTCTGGTTTTTCCTCGGCTAATAGCCCACAAGCCAATGCCGTTCTTAATCGTTCGCCACCACTCAATGAGTGAACCTCTTGAAATACACTGTCGCCAGTAAATAATAACTTGGCGAGATTGTTCCTAATTTCACTTTCGCTCATTTTTGAAACAGCACGGACATTTTCAAGAACACTTTTTGTTTCATTTAAGATTGAACATTGTTGGTCTAAATAAAGTGTTGCTAATTTTCCAAGGCGGAGTTCACCTTTTGTTTTTAGTGAATTACCTAATATCGCTTTAATGAGAGTAGTTTTCCCAGAACCGTTCGCTCCTTTAATTGCCAAACGAACATTGCCTCTCCAAGAAAAATTAAGGTCATTTTCGTATAACCATCTATCAAAGAACACATTATAGTCCTTTGCCTCGGCAACCAATTTTTGACTTGGAATTTCAACCCCGTTTAAATCGGCATACATAATCGGGTCAATTTTAATTTTGCTAAATGCCTCGTAAGCCTCTTTGACTTTTGTATTTGCCCTCTCCATTGTTGAGGCATCCACTTTGCCCGTGGTGGCCTGTGCTTTTCGTTTTCTTGCTCCAATTAAAATTTTTGGCATACCGCCTTTTTCTGCGGATTTTTTACCCTGACGATTTCGCTTTTCTTGCCTTTCAATTTGAATAGTTCGCTCGGCCTTTGTCTTGTCTCGCTCTCGTTTAGCCCTATCAAGTTCGTTCACTGACTGGTTTCGTTCTCGTTCTTTTTCGTCTTCATAAGACTGCCAGCCTCCGCCGTATTTCTCTAACCCCTGATTAGAGAGTTCCAGCACATCATCACAAAGTGCTAAAAACTCTCTATCGTGAGAAATCAAAAGGACACCATGCTGATATTCGCCAAGAAAGTTTCGTAAAATTGATTTTGCCTCTCGGTCTAAATCATTTGTTGGCTCGTCAAGAATAAGAAATTGGTCATCTATTGTTGAGGCAAGTCTTACTCGCATCCACTGGCCACCACTTAAATTTGAACATAAGATGGCTCGGTCAATTCCTGTAAGGAGTTTTTCACCAAGAACTGACCACGAATAACGAGGGGCTAAATAGTCCTCTACCGTAATGGCTTTTGCTATTTCTCGTTGAGAGAAAAAGGCAACGGCTCCGCTCTTGCGAACTGTGCCGATTGTAGGTGAAAAATCACCCACAATAAGTTTAGCAAGACAGGTCTTACCAACCCCATTAGGCCCAACAAGGGCGGTCATTTTTGAGTTAAGAGAAAAACTAATGTTGTTAAATAGGGTGCGACCGTTTGGTAATTCAAAGGACACACCGTTGACGGTGATAATTGATGGCATATAAATAAACCCCTGCGACTGCTCGCATTTCTTTAAAAGTTAAAAGAATAAGAATGGTAGGTTTATTTATGCTCTCATAATCCTCTGGTAAGCCCAGAGATTTACAATGTTATACGGTTTCGCCAAAAAAAGCAATACGGCTTATGGCTTGGTGCGACCAATTGACTTAAAGGTTCTTATTACCAGCCATTCAACCCTTGCTAATTTTATCTGCTGGTATTCTTCTCAATTCGGCGAGTGAAAGTGTGGCAACTTTATTCTCGGGTTTTAAGGTAAGAACATCCGTTGCCCCTTTGGTTTCCTCGGCGAGCATTCCCACATACATCAATGTTGTTTTTAGGTCGTCGTGTCCAACGATTGCTTGAACTTTGATGACGGGAACACCTTGTAATAAAAGATTGGTGATAAATGTCCCACGGATGCCGTGAAACTTTGTTTGTCTAATTTTTAATGCCTTTTGAAACTGGCGAATGATTTGTGCCGACTTTCCATTTTTCCAGTCTTGAATACGAGGCAAAATATATTCGCCGTGCTTGCCTCTCAATCCCAAGAAACACTCTAATAAGTCCAAATTGATGGGAACCGTTCGGTCTTTTTTTCCTTTGGTCGGTTGATGGGTTTCAGTTTTCCAATCGTAGTTTTCCCGAATGAAAAGTAAGCGGTTCTCCCAATCTACATTTTCCCATTTCATTGAATATAATTCGCCTGACCTTGCCCCTGTAAGATAGGCGACCGTGTAAACATCTGCCCAATCTTGGTTTACCGTTTTGGCATAGTCAATTAGGGCAATCATTTCGTTGTGTTTCATTACGGTTGGGTAATTCAATTTTTTCTTGCCACGAATATAAATCCCCATCGCTGGGTTGTGTTTCATTCGGCCCCTATCAACCATAAATTTGAAAACACCCCGAATGAATTTGAGGATGTTCATTCTCGTTGCCGACTTTACTTTTTCCTCGTCGTTCTTTTTGAGTTCCTCGCTGTTGATGAAATTTTCTATCTGTTCACTCGTAAAATCGCTCAACCACTTCTTGTTCCAAATGGCGGTGTGCTTTTTCAAGGTGCTAATGGTGGTGTCCATCGTATTAAAAGAAATTTTCTTGTCTTTGTATCGTGCCTCTAATCGCCCAAAGTATTCTTCACAGGCATTACCCCAAGTGGCATCCTTGCCCTCGTGCTTGATGGCGAGTTGAGATAATTCTTCCATCAATTCGTTTCGCTTTTGAATGGCGAGGAGTAGGCTTGTGATATTTCTTGCCCGTTTGAAAATTTGCTTGGGTGGTTTGTTCGCATCAACTTTTATTCTGCGATACACTCGCACATCATAAATGTTTTTTGATGGATGCTTAAAAATGCCGTCTCGCTCTTTCAGCCAGCCGTCCGCATTTTTTTCGTAAACCTCAATTTTCTTTTTCTTGAGGTTTTTGCTTTCGTTATTTTGTTCATCGCTCATTAGTGCCTCGCTCGTCTCTTATCGTAAAAATCCCAAATAAAATTGAGGCCTAACCCCAGAAAATTAGCCGTGATTTTTTGGGCGATAAGCCATTGGTCTTATTTGTTTGCCAGCATCGTTTCCATCATCGCCTTAATGAGTTTTTGGTTGTCCTTGGTGAGTTTACCCACATTGTCTTTTATGAAATCCTCGTCCGTGCTTTCTTTTTCCCAATTACGGCAAAGTTCATAAAAGTATTTCGCTCCAATTTTCCCGTAGAGGTCTAAATAGGGCTTTAATCTTTCGCCTTGTGGACAATCGGCACGGCCATTTTCAATCTGTGAAATGTAGGAGTCGCTGACTCCAAGGAGTTTTCCTGCCTGTTTCATTGAAAGGCCGTGTTTCTCTCTCAAACTTTTTAAAACTCGTCCCTCTGGACTCACGATGACTTGGCTTGTTCGCTTGCTCATAGGCCAATATATGAGGGAAACATTCCAAAATGTCCACTAATTTGACTACACACTTACTTTTTATGTAGCCAGTGATGCCCAAAGGACATCAAAAGGGCATCGCCAGAAATTTTTGTAATGGGGTGTCGTGGCTTTTAAGTGCGAGATGGCGGAAATTTTTGTAATACAAATTATTAAAATCACTGGATATTTTTGTAATGAGACCAAAGCCCCCCGTTTTAAAGGGGGCTGGCTCATCTCAACTATAAGTGGGAGAAATTTGGTGGAGGCGGGGGGAATTGAACCCCCGTCCGCAAGTGATCCACGATAAGGCGCTACATACTTAGTCGGTGATTTAGTTTGTCTGTGTAGCTTCCGCCGACAAAATATACACAGACACTCCCCCAGCTTTATTTAAGCCTCGCCGCTGGAGAAAACCAGCAAGGCCGAGGTTTCTAAATGACGAGCTTTCTGGGAACGAAACCAAATCCCAGAAGCTCGTGCAGTCACTAAGCTGCAAGTGCGTAATCGTTGCCAATTACAAAGTGCATGTTTTTAACGAGGTCCTCATACTCCCCGGTATGCTCCTTATGCTTCAGCACCCACGTCGAAGCCGTGTCGCCCCCACATGTGTTTTTGATCTTAACATAGATATCCTAATTTCTAAAAAACTAGTTATCTTGTCCTTTTTTTTTATTTCTTCAACATAAAAAAAATCGCAAATTTACTAAAAACGAAGATTGAACTTAATTTCGTCTTATCTGAATCTTGACAAGTTTCTATCTTAGGCAATGAAAAAAACAGACCAAAATCATATTATTTCGGCGAGTTATCAACCAAATCCACAGAGTTATCCACAGATGTGCATAAAAATTGGGCCCTTTTTGACACTGAATTTAAGGTAATTAAATTATGTTGTGCGTCGCGGCGCTGTCTTCGACAGAAAATTTTGGCGTCGCTTTCGGTGCAGCATTAGTTACCGGAAAGAGCTGAATATTTAACTGATAGACTCGCTCGCCCTTTGAACTCATGCGCGCAATTGAGTTGTCTTTATTTATCTGCTTTCGGATTTGGCGCAGCTTGAATTTTACCTCTTCGAACTCCTGTTTGGTTAAACTCAAGGTTAAAGTCCCAAACTCCCGCTCTGTTGCGCCGTCTTGGTAGAGAGATTCTAGCCCCAGATACATCAGCTGTGCTTGCAGCTTTCTGACCAGTGCCACCGGCACATCCTCGCTTGACTCAATCAATGCACGAGATTTTTTTACCACTTGAGTTTCCGGATCCAAAACCAACTCACCCGAAGCAAATAAGCTATGCAACGCTTGCTCGATCTCATCCTCAGAGGCCTTCCCCCTTAGCAAGGCACGCAAAGTTTTAACATCATAACAAACCCCCTCTTGGTCTACCATCGCGTAAATCACCCAGGCTGCCCAATTCGGAATTTTATCCCAAGTTCTCTGATCAATTTCTCCATTACGAAGCTTTATCTGGACCCGATGTTCAGATAGCTTTTTTAAAAAAATATTACGTTCTGCAGGATCTGTCGCCTGACAATATGATACTAATAAATCAAAGTCCTCAGTCTGCTCCTTATTCAGTCCCAAGGCCTTTGCAAATTTTAAAACCATTTCTGGCGAAAGATTTCTCCGTCCTTCAATGATCATCTTTAAATAGTTTGGAGACTTGATATTCGCACCCGCCGAAAAAGTTGCATAGCTATAGGGACGCAAGTCTCTCGCCGAAAGCTCCCGCCTATAGTCGAAAAATTTGGATAAAAACAAACGGTAATCCATGTAATCTGACACATGGGGAGTTCCTATGGAAACATCTGAATTGCCTGGGGACTTTGAAAACTCAAGCTGGGTTCCTTGCATAAAAACTGCCTCCTTATCTAGGCCTCTAAGTTGAACCCAAGCTTTTTGATATTACAACGAAATTTGTTCCTACATTTCTATTGATCTCTCCGTAAGTGGTAAAATCGGTCGCACAAGTCTCATGATGGTCAACTTGAACGCATCCTGATCGTATCCTCCACGCGGGCGCATCGTTAAATCTAATTTAATCTGACCGAGACCATTGTTGTTAATAATGCGGGCAGAACCGACGCTGTTTGCAAGGTTACTACTAGAATTCACCCATGCATCTCCACTCTCTGCTTGAATATCTATTTTAGTCCCGACCTCCGGTGCCAAGAGTGGTCCCGAATAAATCATCAACTCGCCGTTATGCCCCCAAATTTGTACCTCAAAGCCCGACCTCCCATTAACAACCTCAAAGGCCTTGAACCTTATCTCTTTCATTTTTTCGTCAGTCTCAATATTTAAAATGGAATTAATCCAAAAACTTCTCATGCTTTCATACTCAGGGTTCGCCGAGCGCTTGCCAGGTAAATTCGCAAAAACATCCGCAAGAGAGTCTCTAAACAGAATTCGAACTACACTTCGAGTGCCCGGCTCGCCAATTAGCAATTTCAACATCGAAGTTTCACAACCACGATTTGCATCCATACATTTTATCGACGCTTCGATTTTCTGTGTCCCTGTTTTTTGGGTCACCTCAAGCGCTGTCACTCGATTTTGGCTCCTTGCGCCAGTAAGAACGTAGTTTTTTGATGAGCCCGCCTCGCTTAACTCGAGTACTATATTAAACTCGTCTGACGTTCTATCGATTCTTGCAGAAAGAACCGACATGGCGGCCTTGGTGTTGCGAGCCTTCGTTTCAGAATCGATATTTTTTCCTTCGCTTCGCATTCGTAGAAAAGTCAACAAACTATCCGGAGCACTGCCAGTATACAGTAAACCTGAACTGTCTTTCGCTCCTGTGTATCTCTTCGTAAATCTCTCCTCATCAATTTGCGAAGGATTGCTCGGATCATAGCCGCTATTAGAATCTTCTTTGAGAGGCTTTGGGCTTTTTTGATCTGCCCCCCCCTCAGTCTCGGGTGCCGCAGGAATTTCTATGCCACCGCCACCGCCACCGCCTTCGCCACCCGGATTCGTCGGAGCCTCTTCACCTTGCTTTGGCGCTGGTGAGCCAGCAGCGGGATGAACCACCTTTTTTTCGCCGCAACTTGAAAGCACCATAATTGCCGAAATTGCTGCCAGAGAACTTAAAACTATTTTGTAAGATGGGCGATTCATTATTAACCCTCCGTAAGGTAATCTGAAATCCTCATCAGCAATGCTAATGCCAAAACACAACTTCTCTAAAACAACTCAATTTCATTTAATGGAATTGCTAAGCCTGCTTCTGGAAATTTTTTCATACTTGTTTAAAATTGCAGCGCCGCGAATAAATATTAGAGTTTTTATGGATTTTCGAATTTACAAACTCATTCAAACTCGCCAAACCAATTTGAAAATTTATATGTTGAAAAAGTGAGCAAAAGATTGTAAATCGTAGCAAAGAATTTTCTTATTTACAGAAGTGGAACGTTGCATGAACTTATCGAAATTTTTAAAAGAAAAAAGACTAGAAGCTGGCCTTTCTCAAGGCACGGTTGCCAAAAAATTAGGCTACACGAGCCCTCAATTTATTAGTAATTGGGAACGTGGACTTTCTCAGCCGCCAGTGGCAACGCTTCGCAAAATTGCCCAACTCTATAATATCTCAGTAAATGATATGTTTGACATTATGTTAAAAGCAACAATTGAACAGGTAACGGCTGAGCTGACAGAAAAATTCTACAAACAAAAAGTAAAGTAGTTTTATAATTTTACGACTCTTTTTAAATGATTGAATCGCAACGGGTTGGATAATTATGAATGTCTCTTTAGATATTAATAGCCTACATCTTAATGATGCAGACGTAAGTTCCGATCTGACTGCTGAGATCATCCAGCAAGTTGAACTTATTTATGGATTAATTTCGAGGGCGTCTATTCCTGTTCGCCCCTACACGCCGAAGTCTATTCAAATTTTATTGAGTCTAAATCGAGAAAAAAAAGTCAAAATACGTCAGCACTTGCAGAGCTGGAGTTCAATTCTCATGTCGGCCGATGGCCCCCTCGAAAAAGTCGACGAGCGCCATATGGCCAATAAGGCGTTGGGGTACTTCAAAACTTTAGGTTAAAGAATTACGATTGGCAGGACACCTCTTCAGATCAAATTATTGAAATTTATAATCCTGAGGGAATACAACTTTATCGAAGTTTGAACTTTTTTAAGACCTGCGGCTACTCTCTTCTTGATCTCTGTGTCAACGAATGGTTCGTCCTCTGGGAGCGCCCGAAAGCTGTTATCGACAAAATGTTTTCAGCAGTTAAAGATATTATAAGCGGCCAGCGGACCAACTATAAATTTGATGAAATTGGCCCGCACCTTATCCGCGAGACCTATGACGATGGCACAACCCAGCCTTTTCAGCCAAGGGCCGCCATCGTTGAATTCAAAAATATTTATCCCGCCTACAGTCTGGATAAAAAATATATAATTGGTTTTGTCTGCACAAGCGTCGCAAAAGTTGTCGCTGTTGGCGACGAGACATTAAAGATTGATTTTATTTAGTCAGCAACGGAAGAAGCCCTAAGAGACCCTTTCCACCTGGCTCGATGTATTATTAATTTCTGCCGGTGCCAAAACTGCCACAATATCCTTCGGCTTGTTTTCTAATATCCACCTAAAATACGGATCTGTATTATATGAATCCCCTAGGGCTTGTCGAACTGGTCCATGCAGCTTATCCAAGTGGTACCAGGGCACATCCGGAAACATGTGATGCTCTATGTGGTAGTTAAAATTGAGCACTACAAAGCGAGCAATCCACTTTGGGTAGGCACAACTTCGAACTGTTAAATACTGCTGCCAGGCGGGAAATTTTTCTTCTCCACGAAATTGCGGGAGTTGCAGATGATGTGGCAAGTTTACAACTTCGATTGCGACAAAAAACAAGAACAATGCCGGCCCCAGGACTCCCAGGGAAAATTCAAGTGGAGCCATCAAAAGCAAAGTCCCCCAAAATAATATTGGTGCCACAAGACTCATTAATACTTTTATTGAACCTACGTTTTGTCGATAAATCTTAAGTGAGATCTGCCAAAAAACTACATGCTGAAGGATCGCCAAAATTGGAAACCAAGTCTTCCAGATTCTAGAAAGAAATCTCTGCGACTGAAGAGACATCTTCGGCACGGCCAACACAAGCCCCATCACGGAGTCCTTTTCTACATTTCCGCTCCAGTGATGATGGCTCAAGTGGCTCTTACGCCAAGTTTCATAAGGAAAAAGTCCCGCTGCGCCGCTCACAATGCCAACAGCATCATTGATAAATTTATTTTTTGAAACAGCATTATGAACAGCTTCGTGCATCACTCCAAAGCTTCGAAACATAAATACCGACACAAAGGGACCGCCAAGATAACGTATCCAAGAGCCTTCAAACTGTCTCCACAAAAAGATAATCCCCAAAATGAGTGCCGCATTTTGCAATAAGTAGATCGGAAGTGCCGACACTTCCTGTTCAAGATTTAGACTATGCCGAATTTTAATATATGTCGCGCGATCCACTGGTGCCTTTCATCATGCGGCCTTTTGTAACTCCGCCAAAGGATAAACTTCTCTGCGGTCTAAGACCACCATACGAGATTCCCAAAGTTCCTCAACAAGACCACTCAGATCCTGCGGCGGATGGCTTGCAATCACATCATGAAAAAACCCCATCAACTCAACTGTATCTCCGTGTCCCGATGGGACCTCATAAGCAATTTGCTCGGCCCCCCACTTACCACAAGCTCCTTGCACATTACGATCGCGACGTAAGGCCGCCGTCATGCCCTCTGCACCTGAGTGCAAGAATGTTTTTGCAACCAACCCCATCAAAAGATCTTTCATCGAAAAACCGAGCGTCGTTCGACGCGCATTTTTCGCGACTGTAAAGTTACTACACACGATAATATGATCACCGTGACTTCGTAGTTTCATAATGTGGGTTTCGCCCCAGTTTGAAAAATAAGAATCTTTAGAAAAGGTCTCCATTTTAGGGTCTGCCCAACGATAAAAACACAGCGCCAGACATTCGTTTTCTTTAAAAACAGCTCCGATAAAATCTTGCCGCGTAAATGCATCCGACTTCAAAAATCCCGGTGGCTTTCCAAGCTCGTTAAAAGCTTCTGTCCAAGTTTGCTCCCAACAACGATAGACTTCACGATAGACGGACTCTTTTTCTTTTTCTGGCCACTGCCCTGGCACAATTACATATCTTAAACCTTCCATAAACCTCCCCAAAAAGCAGGTTAAGTTTATAAACATTTTTCCTTTATAAAAAGACCAGTCAAGCAGTTCGGCAAAAAATTTAGATGTTTGTCCGGACAAAATAACTAGTTTTGCGGTGTTAAAAATTCACAAAGGTAGTGAGAAGATCGTAATTCTTTTGTTAAAACCTCATATCCCTCAATATGAGCCCCTACAAGACCCCAAAAATCTACGGAGTGATTCATGTGCCTCAAATGAGCAAGCTCATGAACAATGACATAGTCTATCAGCTCTGGCCTAAAAACAATCAAACGCCAGTTAAAGTTGATCGTTCCACGCGACGAGCAACTCCCCCACCGAGTGCGTTGTTCCCTAAACTTAAGGGCCTTTGGATACAAATTCATTTTTTGAGCCCAAAGCTCCGTGCGCTCAGTTATTTTTTGAATCGCTTCTTTTTTGTAAAACCTGCGGATTTCAGTTAGTAATTGCGGCTGTTCGTCGGTCAGCACGTCCGCACTCCACTCGTTTCGGGGGATATGCAGCCGCAACTCCCCCTCGCGAACAACGACAAAGGGCTTTTCTAAAACCGTGATAACGATACGAAGGGGGCAAGCCCTCCCAAGAAACGGAAAGGTTTCATACGACTTAATTTTCTTCTCTGGAAATTTTGCTCTTTTTTCTTCGAACTTTACAAAATTCCTTTCGATCCATTCTTTCTTAGCAATTAAAAATTCGTAAATCACCTTGGTTGAAGTTAACTTTCCAGCAACGACCTTGATTGGTTTGTTTGGATACAAATAAATAGAGACCGTGCGGCGAAACGCCCGGCGATGAACTTCGACCGTTCGGTTAAAAAAAGGAAAATGTTCTCTTTCAGTCTTGTTTGCCATGAGTTCTTATGAGATTTACATTGCCAGTATGAATTCAAAGACTTCATTTTACAATCTCGATCCCGAAAAGGTTCTGCGGACCGCAGAAAACCAGGGCTTTTTGACGACAGGCGAGTTTTCACAACTCAACTCTTACGAAAATCGAGTCTTTGACATTCGCCTTGAGGTCGCGGTTGAAAACAATATGTCGGTCATTGCAAAATTCTATCGCCCTAACCGCTGGAGCAAAGAAAGCCTTCAAGAAGAACATCAATTTCTGCTCGACTTGGCCGCCGAAAATATTCCCGCCGTGGCTCCGCTTGTTCTAAAGACGGGCCTGACGCTGGCAGAAGTGGATGGTATGTATGTGGCTTTCTTTCCGAAAGTACGAGGACGAATGCCTCAAGAGTTTGTCGGCGAAGAGCTTAAGCAGGTGGGTCGCCTCATGGCTCAAGTCCATAACATTGGCGCCCTCAGAAAAGCTCGCCAGCGTCCGGTTTTAGATACCAGCTACTTTGGCGGCTGGCCAACTTTGGACTTTTTGCAGGGGTGGATCGCTCCCGAAGTCCGCAATCGCTATAATGCAGCCGCCCATGTCATTCTCACTGAGCTTGATAATATTCTGGATCATCAAGAATTCATCCGCATTCATGGCGACTGTCACCGAGGGAATCTACTCCACAACGGAAAACAATTTTTTTTAGTCGATTTTGATGATTTTTGCACCGGACCAGTGATTCAAGATTTCTGGATGCTCCTCAGCGGCACGGGCGAGGATGGCCAACGAGAGCAGGATGAAATCCTTTCTGGTTATGAGGAGCTTCGGGAGTTTCCCTATCACCAATGGACATGGGTGCCGTGGCTGCGGGGCCTCAGAATTCTTTCCTACGCCGGTTGGATCGCAAGGCGCTGGGAAGACCCCAGTTTTCCACGCCTTTTTCCAGAGTTTAACACCTTTAGATATTGGGCCGAAGAAGTTGAGGCCCTCGAAAAGATTGCCTGGGCCTCATCTTAACTTAATAAGTTTTAAGGGCGCGCGGCGTTATTGCATGAATTGCAGAGATCGCTGGGATACACAAGCCTTGGCCGGGTCCCATACAATAGAGCCCTTACTGAATCCGCTAGATCCGGAAGGAAGCAACGGCGTTTAAGGGACTATGTGATATGGGGTGCTCGGCCGCTTTTTTTATCCTGCTTTTAGTGCTACATTAAGCCTTTCTCGAGGGGAACTTTTTGTCTTATCAGGTCATAGCACGTAAATGGCGCCCGCAATCTTTCAACGAAGTCGTTGGCCAGAATCACATTACCCAAACTCTGACCAATGCCCTTCGTAACAATCGCCTTCACCATGCTCTTCTTCTAACTGGGCCACGCGGAACTGGTAAAACCTCTTCAGCTCGTATCTTGGCAAAAGCTCTCCGTTGTTCGAACGCGATAGATTTTGTTCCCTGTGATAAATGCGAATCTTGTCTCGAAATTTCGCAAGGCCGAAGCCCAGATGTCATGGAGCTTGATGGCGCAAGCAACAATGGTGTCGATGCAATTCGCGACCTGCGCGACTCGGTCAGTTATATGCCCGCTAGAGGTAAGTACAAGGTCTACATCATCGATGAAGTCCACATGCTGTCAACAAGTGCCTTCAATGCTCTTTTAAAGACTCTTGAAGAGCCACCGGCCCACGTCATCTTTATTCTTGCGACGACTGAGGTGCAGAAAATTCCTCAGACTATTTTATCTCGATGCCAACGTTATGATTTTCGCCGGATTTCGATTAAACAAATCACAGAACAGCTACAAAAAATTTGTCTGAGCGAAAACATTAGAGCTGACGAAGAGGCCTTATGGATGGTTGCCCGCCAGGGCGATGGCTCTATGCGAGACAGTTTAAGCTTATTAGATCAGGTCATCACCTTTGCTAATGGGCCACTCACGCGACAAAATGTGGTCGAAATTCTTGGCTTAACCAATCGCAGTCTTTTATTTGAAACCCTTCAAGGATTGGTTAACAGAGATACCAAGGCGATTATGGCCATCCTAGAGAAAGTTGCAACTTCGGGATTTGAACCCCACCTCTTTTCTCAGGACCTTCTTGAAATGATCCGCAATCTACTGCTCGTAAAAGTCTCTGGTCCTGAGGCCTCACAGATTTTGGAACTCCCTGATTCGGAGCTTCAAGCGCTGATGAGTCTTGCAAAAAACCCCTCTGAAGAAGATATCCACCTGCTTTTTGATATGGCCCTAAAAAGTGCCAATGAAATACCCAGAGCCCATGATCCCCGCATAGTCCTCGAAGTGGGACTTCTCCGTATGGCTGCGGCACCTCAGATCACGGATCTAGAAAGTCTACTTAGAGGTGGGGCCCGGCTAGCCAGTACCTCTCCTATTATTAAAAAATCCGCCGAGCCTTCCAAACCAAAATACGTTACTGGGGACACTCCACAAGAAAAGTGGCTAGCCTTTGTAGATAAAATCCGTCAGCAAGAGGCCTTTTTTGCGGCTAAAATCGAAAACCTTCTCTTTCTTAAAGAAGAGGGTGCCGCCCTCCTACTTGGGGTTTCTCCAAAGATGGCTTTTTTAAAAGACCAAATGAACGATCCTAACATCCGCGCTAAGTTGCAAGGATTTATTGATTCATTCTGGGGGCCTGGTTATTCTTTTCAGGTTCTCGGTGGTAAAGAATCGCTCGAGGGCGAGTCCGCACAGTCGTTGATGCAGAAAAAGCATCAGCGCGCTGAAGAGGAGCTTCGCCGACAGATCGAAGAAAACCCCATGGTAAAAACGGCACAACAGGTTTTTAAAAGCCAAATCAAAGCCGTCACAGAGATTGCCGATAAAGGCAGGAGGTAAACATGAAAGGTTTTTCCGGCGGAATGGCCCAACTTATGAAGCAAGCCAATCAAATGCAAACTCGCATGAAAAAAGCCCAAGACGAGTTAGCAAAACATGAATACGAAGCGTCTTCTGGCGGCGGTGCCGTCACTGTAAAGGTCAATGGCGAATACAAAATGATGTCTCTAACCATCAATAACGATGTCATGAAGTCTGGTGATGTCGAAATGCTTCAAGATCTAATCCTCACGGCAACGAACGAAGCTGTTAAGGTCGCTCGCGAAACTTCTCAGAAAGAGATGGAAAAGATCACTGGCGGCATGAACGTTCCTGGTCTATTCTAGGCTCATGCTAAACATCTCTGCACTCGAAAAATTAGTCCACGAGCTCAGTCGTCTGCCTGGTATTGGCCCAAAGACAGCACAGCGTCTCGCGTATCATATTCTTCGTTCAAAAGATGGCTATGTAGAGCGCCTCAGCGACTCTCTAGTTCGCATACGAGCAGAGGTTCATACCTGTGTAAAATGCTTCAACTATACGGACACTCATGAGTGTAAGTTCTGCCGCGACATCCACCGCACGGATGATTCTCTTTGTGTGGTCGAAGAGCCCTCCGACATCATGAAGGTAGAATCCTCTGGAGCCTTCCGTGGTCGTTATCATGTTCTACACGGCGTGATTTCACCACTTGATGGAATTAATGCCCAGGATTTAAAAATCAAAGAGCTTATCGCAAGAATTGACGCGGGGCTGCGCTCTGAGGGGCCGAAAATCAAAGAAGTAATCCTCGCCTTGGATGCGGATCTTGAAGGAGACACAACAATTTTGTATCTTGCAAAGCTTTTGCAGGGCAAAGAGGTTCGCCTAAGTCGGTTGGCTCATGGAGTTCCTATCGGCAGTGATATTGAATTCATAGATGATAGAACCTTGGGGCAAGCCCTCGAAAACCGTGTGGAGCTTTAATTCATGTCGCATGTAAACCCGAGCGCTAAAGAAATTCACTGCAAGATAGTCTACTACGGTCCTTCTTTGGGCGGTAAAACTACAAATATCCAGTGGATCTATCAACGTCATGCGAGCGACCAGCGAACCAAACTTGTTGCTGTAGACTCGGACATTGAGCGCACTTTGTTTTTTGATTTTTTGCCGATGAACGTTGGCGATGTCCATGGCTTCAATGTCCGCTTTCACCTGTATAGCGTCCCGGGACAGGTTGTTTATGATGCCTCTCGTAAACTCATCTTAAAAGGAGTAGACGGCATTATCTTCGTTGCTGACTCTCAGGTGGAGAGGATGGATGAAAATATTGAGGCCCTCAAAAATCTCGAGCGTAATCTCGAACAGCAAGGCTACGATATTCGCGAAATCCCCCTCATTATGCAATATAACAAGCGAGACCTGCCAAATGCCGCCTCTTTGGCTGAACTAAGATTAGCCCTGAACCGCTACAATGCTCCCGAAGTCGAAGGTTCTGCAGCCGAAGGCAAAGGGGTCGATGAGGCTTTCAAAATGGTTTCTAAGTCTATTCTGAATATGCTAAAAGGTGGCACGAACATCTAAACAGATGTGAGGAGCCCCTATGAATTACGATATCGCCGCCGATATTCAACGCCTCAAAAAAGAAAAGAACGCTGTCATCCTCGCTCATTATTACGAAGAGGGAGACATACAGGACATCGCCGACTTTGTTGGAGATAGCTTTTTCTTAGCCAAAACAGGCCAAAAGGTTCAACAAAAGGTGATCCTTCTTGCTGGCGTCGTCTTTATGGCTGAAAGCGTGAAAATTTTAAATCCCGAAAAAACAGTTTTGGTTCCAGACCTCGAAGCCAGTTGCTCTTTGGTCAAAGGGGCTCCCTACGAAAAATATCTTGAGTGGCGAAAGCAAAATTCCGATGGTATCGCCGTCACCTATATCAACTCTAGTGCAGAAGTGAAGGCAATTTCAGACGTGATCATTACTTCAAGCAACGCCGAGCAAATCATTGATTCGATTCCTCGGGATCGAAAAATTTTATTCGGTCCCGACCAACATTTGGGACGCTGGCTATCGAAGAAACTAAATAGAAAAATGGAGCTCTGGCCCGGCGCCTGCGAAGTCCACGTCCTCTTTAATGCGCGGAAGCTCCATGAACTAAAATCCGAACACCCTGATGCCTTAGTCATTGCCCACCCAGAATGCGACGAGGCGGTGCTAAACTACGCAGATGTTATTGGCTCGACCTCTCGCCTGCTTGAAGAGGTTAAAAATAATCCACACAAAAAATTTATTGTTGCTACAGAAGCCGGAATTTTTCATCAAATGAAGAAAGAACGTCCCGAAGCCATTTTAATACAAGCGCCTGTTTTAGATAGCGGCTGCGCCTGCAACAACTGCCCCTATATGAAAATGAACTCTATGGAGAAAATCAAGGCCGCCCTGGAAAAACTCGAACCCCAAGTACAAATGAGCGAAATCCTACGCAAACAAGCGCGAGTCTCTTTAGATCGAATGATGGATATCACCAGCGGTAAACCCGTAACTTGGCCCACTGAGTTTCATGTTTAGTAGAATCGCGATACCTTCATTTCAAAATACAGACTCTGCCTGGGTCGAAATCTATCTCAGCTCTGTAGGCGGAAGCCTCCACCCTGACTACAGAAATGAAATTCGCTCAGCCATCGAGCAAACTCTCACAGAAAAAAAATCGGCCGAAAAAGTTTATTATTCTACCTCGCATGCGCGAGCCATTGGCGGGTTTGCTTTAAGCAATAGACCAATTGGCTTCGATATCGAAGCGCAAGACCGAGTTCAAAACAACACCATCTCACGAGTCTCGCAAAACAGTGAAGTAAGTGAAGCCCCTACTCACACTCACCTATGGACCGCGAAAGAAGCTGCCTACAAATCACTCGCAAAATTTTCTCAACCAACAGTGATCTCCTCAATACAAATTGGGCAATGGACACAAACTAATCACTTCAAACTCACAAATGAAAGTTCTTTCGGAGCCCCAGAAGGGTGTGGCATCACTTGGACTTTTGATTCACACATCTGTGCTGTTTATTTTTTTTAAATTTCGTGTCTCATCCTGAGATTTAAGACAGTTAACGCTTGATGTGATCTCTTTTTTGCATTTCATCTATTAAACTTTGGTCGAGTCCGACCGATGAGTTTAGTGTGAATGAAACTTCGCTAGAGAAAGGTGTGGAATGAAGGCCACTAAAGTTAAAACAAAATCAAATAGACGGATTGCACCTCGGAAAGAGACCTCACCAATAAATGTCTCGTATCTGACTTCATTGTCAGATTTTACTCGAATTGCAAAAAACTGTGAAATCGTTGAGGCCTCCGCCACTGGACTTCTCATTCTTGTTAAACGAGATGATATCCTGCCTCCCGCACTGAGAAAGACGCTGAGTCTCGACTCCCTTATTGGCGAAAGTATTTTTATGCACCTCGCCGACATGAATCTCGAAATATCTGGAACCATTGCACGCACACAGCTCCTCGGCAAAAAGGGATTTCACCTCGCGATCGACTATAGCGAAGACTCTCCTGAGTATTGGCGGGAGTGTCTAATGGATCTGTTGCCAGCGCCGGGAGAAATTGAATAGCTCCTATTATTTAGAACGAAATCCATTAGGGTGAGTGCGATGCCATTGCCAAGCATGATTTATAATCGTTTCTATGTCCGGATACTTCGGCTGCCATCTTAAAACCTGACGTGCTTTTTGGCTGTCTGCGACCAAGAAGGCCGGGTCACCGCTACGACGTCCCTCTTCTGTGTAAGGGAGCTTTTTATTCGTCGCTCTTTCACAGGCTTTTATCACTTCGCGAACTGAAAATCCTTTTTCGCTCCCAAGATTAAAAACATCGCCCTTTCCTGGTGTCGTCATTTCCATGGCAAGGATGTGAGCTGCAATAAGATCCATAATGTGAATATAGTCTCGAACACAGGTACCATCAGGTGTCGGATAATCAGTTCCAAAAATACTAATCTGATTTTTTTCATTTAAAGCACTTCTTAACACTCTGGGTACCAAATGACTCTCTGGAGTATGGTCCTCGCCAATCGTTCCGTCGGGATGAGCGCCAGCAACATTAAAGTATCGTAAGACGGAATACCCCAATCCATCACTTTTTCGACATTCATCTATCGCATCTTCGGTCATCACTTTGCTTTGTCCATAAGGGCTGATCGGAGATCGGGCCTGCATCTCGTTTACAGGGTTTTGAGAGGGTCTGCCATAGACGGCCGCCGTTGATGAAAAAACCAACCTTTTAACTCCCACATCTGACATCGCCTTTAATAAGACAAGCGTGTTTCTATAGTTATTATTGTAATATTTTTCTGGATCAAGAACGCTTTCGGCCACTTCTATATAGGCTGCAAAATGCATAACAACATCAATCTGATGATTTTGTAAAATGTCTTTCACCAATTGGGAATCGCCAACATCACCAATAAACAATTTCGATTTCTTATCTACTGCCTCTTTGTGACCTCGAGATAAATTATCTAGAACGCAAACTTCATGTCCACGCACAATGAGCTCGCGAGTTGCGTGACTTCCAATATACCCAGCGCCTCCGGTAACTAACACCCGCATGGATCCTCCTGCAATCATTTTAAGAATAGTCTAGACAAAATAGAAATACCAGAAAGTCCTTGTCTCCATCTTTTAAAAAGCATCAGATATAGAAAACAAGACGAGGGCCTCTTTGGTTCGTTATAGACTTAATTTTATTCGAACGACAGCACTTGTTCTAACTGTCGTATCCTTCTGTCGACTCTTTTTTGGAATCGACTTCACAGACGAAAGTCAGTACATCGCCCAAGCCTTTGGCCCGCTCGTCGGCGGTAAGTTTTTTTTAACTGATCGTCTTTTTCAGCAAAGTGGGTCGATTTGGGCTACGCCCTTTTTGTGGCTTTATATAAAGTTTTTTCCTACAAAAGTCGGAATGGTAATCTTTTTTAGGCTGTTGTATTTTGCCGCCGCCCTTTTTACCAGTGCCCTTCTCTATCGCGCACTAAAAAAATCTCTGAAGGCGGAGGAGTCCCTAGCTCTTGCGATTCTTCCAGTTTTATATGTCCCCTTTTCGATCCCGAGCATCTCATACAATACGATGGCAGTTATTCTCACAGTTCTTAGTCTTTCCCTTTTACGACTCGTTAAAGATTCAAAAAACAACTTCACCGCTCTAAGCCTGTCAGCCTCTGCTGCCATGGCGATTTATAGCTATCCGACTATTGCCATCGTTTTCTTCTTGCTCTTTGTTTTTGAATACAGAAAAAGTAGAGCCCTTCGGCCTTTGCTTCTTCGATCAGGAGCTGCAGCCATTGGATTTTTAGTTGCGTTTTCTGTCCCTCTCATTATGATTGGCTGGGAAGAAATCGAAACGAATCTTCATATTGCTCAAAAAGTGTCGCTATTAACTTTCAGTGCAAAAATGGAGATTTCAAAAGCCTACTTGGGCATCTTAATGCCAAACTTGATTTCCCTAGGCGCCATTGTCCTTACCTGCCTCATTCTTTTCTTTAGAAAAAAAATTGCGGAGCTCGCTGCGCTGCCAATTCTTGCGATTTTTTATCTTTACGTAGCAACTTCGCTCCCGCTAGAGATTAGCTCTGGATATTTAATTTTTGGAACCCTTATGTCTCTTGTTCTCATCGCGATGAAAGCCGCAACCTCAAAGAGCCGTTATGACCTCTCTGTTGAGGTTTTCGTTGGCCTTCTCATTGGCAGTATTATGGGTTCTACAAGCAGCAATGGAATTGTCAATGCCGCGCTTGGATTTTCGATTTCTATGATATTCATTATTGAAGCTGTGGCTATTAAGAATCGAAGATTTCCGATACTAGCGTGGCTTTCTGTCGCCCTTGTCTTGAGTTACTCCCCTTGGGCCTATTTTTACAGGGAAGATCGACTGCCCGAGCTTACGTACCAGGTCAAGTCAGGGCCCTATTTTGGCATCTATACGAATTCTTCTAAGGGTCACTTTGTTGAGCAAATTGAATCTGATCTCAAGTCTCTTCCGAACTCGGCTCGCTCCCTATTTGTATACGATTCATTTCCAACGGGATATTTTTTGAGCGATTTGGCACCCCTGACCTTCATGTATTACATTCACCCCATGTTTATAAACGCATCTCTGCGCTCTGAAGTTATCGATATGTTTGTAAAGAAAGAGGTTCAGCCAGATGTCGTTTTAGAAACGCAGCTCGTTCCGGTTACAAAAAACGAGTCTTTTCTCGTTAAAAATCCAGATCAGAATATTTACAACGATCCGTTTTGGAACTTTTTTAAGAACAATCCAAACTACCGTGTATTTCTCGCGCGACCACAGTACACAATCTATATTCGAAAAATTTTAAATTAAGATTTAGTGTTTTTGTTCGGAAGGGACGACCAGCTCCGGAGGATACGCCAGCACTTGCGGCCGCCCTAATACCTGCTCGTATATTCGCCCGATATACTGGCCAATCACGCCCATGCAAATGATTTGAAACCCACCGATAAAAGTAATAAGAGAAATGAGCGAAACCCAGCCCGGAACGAGAGCATAGCCGCTGAGTTTTAAAAATATATAAACGGATAGAAATATGGCCCCAAAAATGCAAATCACGAATCCTGAATAAACAACAAAAAGAAGTGGTTTCTTTGAAAATGAAAAAAGTGCATCAACGCCGAAAGTTACCATCTTTATAAACGGATACTTTGTTTCGCCAGAGAAGCGTTCGGCTCTCTTGTAAGTGACGAAGGATCTCTTAAATCCGACCCAGACAACGATCCCGCGCCAATAGGGCGATTGTTCTGGAAGAGATTTTAATACATCAACGACGCGCTTTGAAATCAAACGAAAATCGCCCACATTGGCCGGAAAATCCCCACGAGCAAGGATGATCATTATTCTATAAAAGATGGCCGCTGTCGTTCTCTTGAACCAGGTATCTTTAAAGCGATCTCCTCTTTGTCCCAGTACAACGTCATATCCTTTTTTCCATTCTCGAACCATATCTGGAATAACTTCTGGAGGATCCTGCATATCAGCATCAATGGTCACGCAGGCCTCTCCGAGAGAGCTCCTCATTCCGGCGAGAAGTGCAAGTTGGTGGCCGAAATTACGACTCAAGCGCAGTAGACGAATATTAAAGTCTTTTGTTGCACCTTTATAGCTTAGAATTTGCTCAACAGTTTTGTCCTTTGACCCATCGTCGACAAACAAAATCTCAAAACTCGGCAATTGTGCGGCTATTTGCTCGAAGCGAAAAACTATTTGGGAGATATTTGACTCTTCGTTAAAACAAGGAATCACGATCGTGAGCTCAGGGTTTTGCATGGTTTTGATAATTTCACAGTCTGTACTGGATAGCAAATTGCTCCTACCCAGCCTCTCGACTTTTGTCAGGGCTGAAAAAGATTGATATCCCCAATGTCCTTTACTCCATTACGATCAATGGTAGGAGTTTCCAAATGTTTTCGCTTCAAACTTATAAATCCATTGTTAGAGCTCTGATAACAAAAAAGAGTCCTTACTACATTCAGTTTTATATCATTGGAAAATGCAACCTCATGTGTCGCCAATGCAATATCGTGGAAACAAACTCCAGAATAGAAGCGATGCCAATCGAGCAGATTCGCGAAACGGCAAAAAATTTAAGAAAAATTGGTGCAGGGATTGTTCTCCTGACGGGTGGTGAGCCTTTTATGAGACACGACTTGCCCGAAATCGTCGAAGCATTTACACGAGAAAAGTTAAATGTTCGACTGCAAACGGCGGGTACCCATTTTGCGACCGAAGACAAACTACGCGCGTGCTACGAGGCCGGAGCTCGAGACATCAATGTTTCAGTAGACTCTCTTGATCATAACACATTCGATTATATCAATGGCGTTCCAGGAAGTAGCCAGAACGCATTCAAAACGATAGAGCTTATATCGACGCTTTTTAGAAAAAAATCTGCTATCTTAAGCTTCGGCACCGTTTTAAGTCGTTTTAACTACCTTGAGATACCGGCGATACTTGAGTTCGCAAAGCGCATCGGTTGGCATGTCTCTTTAGTTCCTGTACACATTGCCGGACTCGACAAACCAAAAGGATTCCGAAGCTACGATACATTGTTTAAGTTTCGCCAAGACCAATTTGACAAACTCGACACGCTTAAAGACGAACTTTTACGGATGAAAGCACAGGGTCTCCCTCTGTTTGATTCGGAGTGGTTCTTAAAAAGTGCGATTTCTTTTCTTAAAGGAAACAGCCCGACTTGGAGAAAGAACGGCGTTTGTGATAGTCCAAATTTATACTTCGCCGTCCGACCAAATGGCGATTTTACCACTTGTTGCGATTACACTCTGAAGAATCCGCCGAAACTTTTTGAATCCGATTTTGTTAGCTCCTACAATAGTGGTGCAATCGAAAGTCGCAAAGATGTTCAGGATATTGTCAAAAACTGCAGCGGCTGCCATTACGGAAGCTACCCAGAAGTCACGCTCTCAGTTCGGGATCCCGGCACATTTGTCGAACGATCGCTTATGGTGCTTCGATCTGGATCTGGAAAGTTGTCACAAGCGAGCGTGCAGGAAAACTTTTTAGAAGAAATTGATTCCATTAAGAAAATCTTTCCGAAAATTTATCCGAAAGAACAGTGGCTCGACCAGGATCTGATAAGCGTCTTAAATCAATGGCGCGAATCGGAGTCCCGAAAGGAATTAATAAAAAAAGATCTCGCACAAAGAAAAGAACAGGGACGAGTTCGCGGTCAAGGTGAAGATATTATTATCTCACCTGAAAGGAAGTCCTGATTGAAGACAAGACAAAGTTCTGACCAAACAATCGAACAAAAAGAAGCTGAATTTCATGATCAGTGGGCGAACGAAGAAGACATTAACCATATCGCACTTGATGAGGCCTTTCAAGAGTTCACGGCGCCCGAAAATTTTCAGATACTAAAATGGATTGGCGAAATTAGAGGCAAACAAATATTAGAACTCGGTGCTGGACTTGGGGAAGCGTCTTTGTACTTAGCCAAAAATGGTGCCACCGTCGTAGCAACAGATATTTCACCTGGGATGCTTAAATTAATAGAAAAGCGCGCCCAACTTACGAACTGTCGCGTTCAGACCAAGGTTGTCTCCGCAAATGAACTAACGAACATAGAATCTAATTCCTTTGATATCGTCTATGCCGCCAACTTACTTCATCATGTTAATATCGAAAACTGCATCAACGAAGCCCATCGCGTTTTAAAGCCCGGCGGATGTGCCTACTTTTGGGACCCATTAGATTATAATCCAGCAATAAATATCTACAGGCGGATTGCCACGAATGTAAGAACTGCCGACGAGCACCCCCTGCAAAAAAAGGACATAAGACTCATTCAAGCCCGATTTTCTCAGGTAGAAGTTCGCTATTTTTGGCTAACGGCCCTGGTTGTTTTCTTTAAATTTCTACTTGTTGATCGTTATAATCCAAATGAAGTCCGATATTGGAAAAAAATACTTCAAGATTATGAAAGCTTAAAATGGCTGCGATTTTTTCACAAAATCGACCAAGCCCTTTTTCATCTAATTCCCCCACTGAAATGGTGGGCTTGGAATATTACGATCCGCGCTGTTAAGTGAGTTTATAGATTGATAAAAGCTGGCAAACTCTTTTCACTCACAAGAATTAATGAGTAGTGCGGAGGCAGGAACCAGCTAATCGCCTCAGCAATTCCTTGGTGCTCCGAGCTTGGAGGGCTTCCCAAGGATTCAAGTGAAAATGCCAAATCATAGTTTACACGGTCTGAACTCATGACCAAAATTTTCACACCAAGAAGTCCCTGATCCATAAAAAACTGCCTCAATATATTGCGCACGTAATCCGGCAAATACTCAGGAGAGGGGGGCCCTGCATGCAGCTTTTCTCCCTGTGCTAAGATAAATGAACCGGTGGAAACCTGGGGTTTGGCGCGAAAAAAAAGCCCTGTCTCTTTAAAGTGCCAAATCATTCCGTAGGTAAAAACATAGTCTGGATATTCTTTTCTTGGATTAATAGCTAGACCCAGACCTCTAGTTGCAAGCCACTGAAAAATCTTTTGAGCAGGCTCTGTTGCTTCAGGCGATGTCTCAGCGAGCAGGTATGGCCAGCCATCCGGGCCTGCTTGTGCTTCTTCGGCAACCAAGCTCAAGTTACCTTGAGAAAGCTGAGTAAAAAAGTCCACTTCCCAATGATGGTCTCTTTGCTCTTCTGGAACGAGGGTTAATTCAGTTAAAGTCATGAGGTCTCTCTATGGATATTAGTTTTACTTGCACCAGCGTTAGTTCTATAGCCCTAGTCCTAGCTAAAGTAAATCCCTCTTCGACCAAGGGCCGTAAATTCCTATTTTTTTCCTAGCGTTTCGGAATTCTAGTATTATCAGAACTGGTACTAACTCCAAATGGAAACACGGTGCTTATGAAAAAGGTTACTCGCCGAAAAGTCTTGAAAGCAGGCGCGGCTTCTGCCGCACTACTCGCTACGGGTTGCAGCCTTCTACCGAAAAAAACTAAAGACGAACGAGCTGTCGCAGGCAATATTACCTTGAATGAAAGAAATAAGTACGACTTTATTGTCATCGGTTCAGGCCCTGGAGGCGGCCCATTGGCTGTCCGTTTGGTACAGGCAGGGTACACGGTTCTACTGCTTGAAGCCGGTGATGATAAAGAAGGAAAATTTTCTCGTATTCCCGCTGCCCACGGCAGAGCTGTCGATGACCCACTCTTGAGTTGGAACTATTTTGTCAGTCGATACAACAAACAAGCCAATGGCGATTGCCACCCCTTTGACCAACAGAATTCAAAATTTGTGCAAAGCCGCAACGGCATTTTATACCCCCGAGCCTCTGCCCTTGGCGGTTGTACAAACGTCAATGCGCTGATTCACCTCTATCCGGATCATCAGGACTGGGATTATATCATGAGAATTACTGGCGACAGAAGCTGGGGTTCTGAATTTATGTACCAACATTTTCGCCGACTTCGTTCAGATTTAAAAACGGCAGCTGATGTTGATGCAATAACCAAAAAAACCCACGTCAAAGAATTTGAAAAGGGCTGGCTCCACCTAGAGCAGAGTCCCCTTTCACTCATCATGAAAAATGGCAGCTCGACCCTTAGAAGGCATGTTCTCGCTGCAGCTCGTGAAGAAGGCATTCTCAACGAAATCATGCAGAAAGCCTTTCTCGAAGGCTATGACATAATGGATCCGAATTCACCGGACTATTTGGGACATAAAAGAAATGGCCTTTATAATATTCCGATCAACTCGAAAAATGGCAAACGAACTGGAGTTCGAGAATTTATTTTAGAAGCCAATGAAAAATACAAAGATCGATTGTTTGTTAATACAAATTGTCTTTGCAAAAAACTAATTTTTGATCCGCAAAATCGACGCAAAGTCATTGGCGTAGAATACGCTCGTGGGTCAAAACTGTATCAAGCGAGCAGTCCTGAAAATGCCTCTCTTTATGACAACAGCTATTCATCCGAAAAGAGCAAAAATAATTCCTACCAGATCGAAGAGGCTTTTGTCACTAAAGAGGTCATCGTCTCTGGTGGCGCCTTTAACTCACCGCAAATTTTAATGCTTTCTGGAATAGGCGATCAAAGTCGTATTCCAAAAACGATAACACCAACGGCCCATGTTCCGGGAGTTGGACTCAACCTGCAAGACCGTTACGAGGTCACTGTTGTATCTGAGCTAAAAAAGCCTATCGACATTATTAACAACTGCAAATTCGGTGATACCAGAGAAGGTAATGACCCTTGCAAAGATTCTTGGGAAAAAAATCCAACTGGTGATCTTTACAGTACGAATGGTGTTGCCGTCTCTTGGATTAAACGATCCTCCAAAGACAAGAAAACCCCAGACTTAAATATCTTTGGGCTACCGGGTGCTTTTTATGGCTACAAACCAAATTGGTCCAAAGAAGCGTATAACAGCAAATACTTCAGTTGGGCCGTCTTAAAAGGTCACACCAAAAACATTGCCGGTTATGTAGCATTAAAAAGTGATGACTTCAGAGATACACCAGAAATTAATTTCAGATATTTTTTTGATGGGACGCAAGAAGGCGCCGAACAAGATTTAAATGATGTTTTGGCCGGCGTTAAGGCGGCACGCGCAATAAACGATAATGTGGATGATCCTAGTTTTTTACAACAAAGTCTTAATACTATAAATAATTTAATAAACAAAACAAACGAGCCCTTACTACCCACAATTGAAAAAGAAGTGTACCCCAGTAAAAATGTGCTCTCGGATGACGACTTAAAAAAGTGGATTCAACAAGAAGCCTGGGGGCATCACGCCTCTTGCAGCAACCGAATGGGAAACTTTAACAAGGACCCCTACGCTGTCGTCGACAGCAAGTTCAAAGTTAGAGACACCGAAGGTCTGCGTGTCGTTGATGCGTCCGTCTTCCCTAAAATACCAGGGCTGTTTATTTTGGTTCCAACCCTGGTCATTTCTGAAAAAGCCGCACAAGCGATTATTGAAGAGTATCGGAAGGTATAAAACTTAATTGGTAACTATTAAAGATCCCCGGAGCTCCATATGAGCTTGTGCCATTAGGAAAATCTCGTAGGTATCATCAAAGGCTATAACCAAGTAGTGTAGTTTCGCTAAATTGATGCTGAGAACTGTGTTTCCCTAAAGACGCAGTTTCATGCGCAAAGTTAAAAAATTATGCAGGCTTCAAGAATACAAGTCCTATTATGTCTAAATATTCAGGATAAAATGCCGCTATATCTTCGGAGACCGCTTTCGGAAAATATTATTTATGTTAATAGCTATTTTCAGGCCTAAGCCCACAATAAGAGTTAAGAGGAAGTGTGGGGGAAAAATGTTTGCACTAATAGTAATTTGCTTAATGATGATACCGATTTATATGGGTTGGGTTTTAATGTTCGGCTGGCCATTCGTGATAGGCGGTTACCTAGCGGTGGCTTATTTCATGAAATTCTTTTCAACAAGAAATGCCATCAAAGTTTTCGCAAGTACAGCGCGGAGAAAAGTCATTTGGGGAGAATTAAAGGGACGCACTAAAATACCGTGGCCGGCGATATCAAGCTCGCTCGAGCTTTCTTGTCGAACAAGAGATGTTGCCGCTTGGATGACTAAGATGGGAGTCGTAGAAGTCGAGGGTCTGCGGGATGGCTCAGACTTTTCTAGTTCGACGGCTTTTCCAAATTGCTATGATTTGGTTACAAACTTTTTAGACATCAAGAATTCGAGAAGCTTGGACCATCAATACAAATCCGCATCTGGGTTTCTACGCACCGGTGGAATCTTTGTCGATTGCGAAACTGAGTTAAAGTTGCATAGTCTTCAAGAACACATCGATTCGGCCAAAAAGTTTGGACTTGGTTTAATCGAACGAAGTGATTTGGAATCAGATTCCAGAACACAAGTCAGCCAAAATGTATGGACCCAACTAACTACAGACGGAGCGTCTGCCTTGATGGTTTGGTGTAAAGTATAAAGGCCCAAGTGGCGCGATTGATTAGTTCAGTTTACAGTAGCAACGAGGCACCCAGAATCGTTTGTTTTCATGGTCGCCCGACTGAATCGATCGTCCACTTACCTTTGATTTTCACAAGGCTGACTTTTAATTGGGATGGCCCAGGACTCTTTAGTCCTTGAGATAATTTCCCAAGCGTAACTTTAGCCTGAGCGTGTGTGGAATCTTTGGATACGATTTCCGAAACATTAATCTCATCTTTAAAGTCCTCACCCCACTCTTGAGCCAATAGGACTGGATCCATATCCATACCAATTACAAGCTCATGAAATTTACGATTAAACCCAGGGCTTAGAGAAGTCCTTAAGATTCTCTTCTTTTCCGCCTCAATTTCTGTCCTGCTTTTTGACTTAACCCAATTCTCCGCATTATTCAGATATGACCTATAAAATCCAGTTACTAATTTAACTATATCCCTTTCGGATCTATTGTCTGAATCAGCAAAACTAATGGACGTACTTAATGCTAGATAAAAGATTGGCGCCGCCAACGTCGTCAGTGTTTTTTTAAAAAGCACCATGGTCATCCCTAGGCACAATAGGAATGGGGCCTTCTTCTGGATGCAATCCAATCCGAATTCCATAGCAGTCAAGAGCAATCCAATACTCACTCTCTTCAAGTAGCTTCATTCCGAGCCCCTCGGTGTAGAACTTAATGGCTCGCTTTGGTTGCGTGACGCTGTAATAAACATCCTGGATGTCAACGATCATAAATCCTCCAAAACCTCGATTATATTCACTACACGATACCTGGTCACATCTAAACAGCATAACGCGATAGTTCAATGGGGCGGCGCAAGTATATCACTTAATTAAACTCTTTTTCCTTTGAAATAAAGACCCACCAAGGGTTCACAAAAGTACGCGGTCCAGATTCAAAACCAAGTTCTAGCTTTAAATCACCAGCAGCTTTCAAGCTCTGAATGCTGGTGATTCGATCTCCCACAATCATCGCGACACGTTTTTTTAAGTCTACTGAGAAGTTACAGATACGAAAAAAAACAGATAAGCTTATTATGATTTTTGACGGCCAAATGCACGAGATACTAATGTCAGAGAATGAGGACGACTAGCTCCTACTTTTGCGCTCAGCTCTCTTTCTTAAATTCTATTTTAGTCCGTTTCTTAGAATCCGCTGGTAAACTGTATATAACTTTTTCCGACTCATCCAAGAAATTGATCTTCGCATTTCCATCAGCCTCTACCCTCAGCTCAAGTCGAACTTTCCCTTTGGCATCTTTCATTTTAAGAATAGAAGACTTGTCATAGTCCTTCCCTATTCTTAGGCGCTCGGCCATCAAAAGTCCTTGGTCACGCAGTTTCTTCCATGCTGAATCCTGCTGTTCTTTAGGAAGGTTTGCTATTTCTTTTTGTTTATTTAGTAGGTCATTTAAAGGCATGTTCTGGTCATTCATTTTCAAGCCAGCAAAACAGGTACCGTTTATATTTTCATCATGAATAAATTGAATCGTTTGGTCGCCACGAAACTTGTCGAAAGTTAGTGAACCGCCCTGACCCCCACTATTATCGCCGTCAAAAACCAAACCGCCAACTTCATTTCCGTTTTCTCCAAAAAACATAATGCCTGGAGGTCTTTGACCTTTACGCTCATCAAATGTAATGCCATCCAAAGTACCGGGATGCTGACGTAACTGATTGGAAATCACCATTCGGAGCTTCCCATCTTTTTCGACAATATTGATTCTCTCAACGTCGATCTCTTCAAACTTTTCATTTTTAATGGCTTTAAAAACAATCCCAAAAAGAACGGCACAGGTTACTGTCGCACATGCCGCATAAATTTTTATAATTCGAAGTTCTTTTTCTATTTTACTTTGATTCATGCTTTTGTATTAGCAATGAAGCTAGAAACGGTCACGGCAAAAACGAACCGACGCAATCTAGTTCACTCCGGATAAGACTAACAAAATCATACCGGCAAATCGTAATAGCGATAATCTTCATTTGGCCGCCGGATTTTGAGCAAGTTTCCACGTCAGTGTTGAAGACCCTTGCGAGCAACCTTGCCCAGGGAATGCTTTTCTTTTTTTTCTCCAGTAGCATCAATTTTATTATGGAGCTGGGCAGTTTTGAGCCGGAGTCGGCGTGGGATTGGGTGTGTTGGCGGCGGCATTAAGCTGCATGTCAGCACATGAGTAGTAGTAGGTAGGGACGTTGGGGTTTTCGAGCATAACTTGGATCAGTTGGAGAGTGCATGCTTGGCAAGCGACGTTGGGTAGAGTGACGGTGGTCGAAAATTGGTGGGGCAAATTTTGGTTGTTCTGATTCTGCGGGATTGTTTTTAGGAGAGTAAAATTTTGGTCGTTTGCTGTTGAGAAGTAAATCTCGAAACGGCCAGGGTGGTAAGCAAATGCGCGGTAAATTCACCAAATTCGGGCTATCAGTGGAACCTCTCATGCGGCCCTAATGATCCTGCACTAATAGATTCTACACGAAGTGCATGGCTCGTGTTTGGAAAAAATATTTCAGCGGGAACAAGGATTGAAATTGAAAAGTATGATGGCCCTATCCTCATTACGGTCGGCGAAAACGATGAAGTTTGGCCGGTCGATCAGACCAGAAAGATCGAAGCGACTCTTAAAACTGCCAATAGAAAACCTGAAATTCATTACTTCTCAGGCCAAGGCCATAATTTTAGAGGAGCCGCAGAAATTGATCGTCGTAACTTGGTGACTGATTTCACACAACGTATTCCGTAAGGCCGGTATTCTTCTAAGACCAGCTTCTTCAATTCAGGTGTGATACCTGAATCATGTATAGAGCCGCCGTTGAGCTGAACAAGAGAATCAAATTGAGGGTTGGAGCGCCGTAAATCCAAGACATTTGGAATCCAAACTTCACCGTGCTCAAGAATTCTTAGGAACGCTACGGCCACTCTGTCTGCGGTGTCACCCAGTCTGTGCATTGAATCTCTGACAAGAGTGGCATTCATTGGCAGTTGACAAATCTGAGAAACTACCTGATAGTCTTTTCCTTCTTTAATGGAAAGCTTGAGGTCGGCCAATGAGTCATCTCGGTTTTCATGACTGAAGCTGGAAATGTAAAAAACAAATTCGGACGCCATACAAACATCACAACGCAAAAAGTTAATACTGTGCAACTCCAGGCTCAGTGAGAATGAGAAGCCTCTCAAGAAGAATGATATTTTTGTTCAGGCGCTAGAGCGTGGGTTAAATGAAATTGAGAAGGAACAGAAAAGACGACGTTAGTGCGTAGATAGACTTGTAGGGGAAATGAAATGGTCGCAAGTAGACAAATTATTGCATTAGGAGGTGGTGGATTTTCGATGGAACCTAGAAATCCACTTCTTGATCTTTATATATTAAAACAGTCTGGCAGAGAAACGCCTAAAGTTTGTTTCATTGGCACTGCCAGTGGTGATGCCCAAGGATATATTGACCGCTTTTATTCCAGTTTCAAAAAGCTGAATTGTGTTCCGACACACTTGAGTCTCTTTCGTGGTCATACCGCAGAGATTGAAAAGTTCATTCTTGATCAAGATGTTTTGTATGTCGGCGGCGGCAATACGCGCAACCTTTTGACCCTTTGGAAGGACTGGGGTCTCGACACTGCAATTCGTAAAGCTTACGAGCGCGGAACGGTCTTAGCTGGCATCAGCGCAGGTTCGATTTGCTGGTTTGAACAGGGAGTAACTGACTCCGTTCCTGGTCAACTTTCAAGCTTGAGATGCTTGGGCTGGCTTAAGGGTAGCAATTGTCCACACTATGATGGTGAGGCAGAACGCCGTCCATCATATCACCGACTTTTAAAGAGCGGTGAAATACTTCAAGGCTTGGCAACTGAGGATGGCGTTGCGGCTCACTACGTCAATGAGGAACTTAAAGATTTAGTCTCGTCGCATCCTGAGAAGAAAGCGTACTCGCTAAATCTCAAAAAGGGCGAACCCGTCGAAGTTTCTCACTCGCCGAAATATTTAGGCGGAGAAGTTCTGCTTGTTCGACGAGCCGCCATTCAAGATGCAGAGGCCATCCACCGTGCTCACATGAAGTCGATTCAAGAAGTTTGCTCAAAGGATCATTCTTTCGATGAAATCACAGCATGGGGACACCGACCTTATCGAAAAGAACAAAGAACTTCTTCGATCAAGAATGACTTGGTTTGGGTTATTGAAGATCATGGAACTATCGAGGGCTTTGGCCATCTCAAAATATTTGAAAAAGACGGTCTAAAGTGTGGACACATTTTTGGTCTTTATCTCACGCCCAAGGTG
Source organism: Pseudobdellovibrionaceae bacterium (assembly GCA_016719575.1). Taxonomy (GTDB): domain Bacteria; phylum Bdellovibrionota; class Bdellovibrionia; order Bdellovibrionales; family Bdellovibrionaceae; genus JACMRP01. Next base: position 1,447,274 of record JADJYV010000013.1, read on the forward strand.
CTCTGTAAGTCGTTGGGTAAAGCGATTGTCGATATGATGATTGAAGAAATGAAATCTGCGAAAGTGAAAAAGGTAACGCTTGAATCCACGATAACAGCACAAAAATTTTATCGAAAAATGGGATTTGTTGATGATGGTTCCCAGATCACTGTTGAGATCGGCGGAACCGCAGTTCGGTGCTATCCTATGAAGATGGAGATTTATCAAGGTGAAAATTGAATACAGATTTGCAAATCTTGACGATATCGATCAACTCGTTCGAATAAGAACTCTCATGCAATTTGAAGTTAACCATTCAGCCGAAAAAATGGTTCCTGATGAATTTAGGAAAAAAGTAAAAAACTATTTTTTGAATTCCATTCCTCAGAATAAGTATTTCAGCTCGGTCGCGATTTTTGAAAGCCAAATTATCGCGAATGCTGGAGTCGTTTTTTATGAAAAGCCGCCAACAATTTATGGGGGCTCTGGCCTTGATACAATGAGCCAAGATTTGTTAGTTTAGAAATTAAGACGCCATTTGGCAAAACGGCGTCAACCTAATAATTGTATTCCGACGAATAAAGGTTCAGCTTTTTAGACTGAACCTTGTTGAGCGGTGATGTGAATTTTAGGAAGTGTTTTTGATAACGCAGACGAGAATTTTTCAACTGAGTATATTTGAATTCCTAAAGAATTTAAACACTTACTGAGGAAAATTCTTAGTCTAAATTTTCTCGAAAATTGAAAAATAAGATGTTTTTCGAATTTATTGTGCGACTTTCAAGGCACCGTATTTTCAGTATTGCACTCGTCACCAGAACAGGTTGATTTTTTCTTCTGACGACGATCAAGAACGAGACCTTTGCTGATTTTCGAGCTTCAAAAGGTTTGGAATGTTGAACAGCTGGACTAAAGGTGGTTTAGTATAATGTTGCAAATTCCGATTAGGTTTATTGAAATCCAGGAGGTTAGATGAACTTTAAAATCTGTACACTTGCAATTTATGGTCTCTTTCTATTGGGCTGCAGCACACCGCCCTTAAGAATGTCTTCAAATACAAAATATGAGGAGGATCGATCACCGGCAAGTTTCGAAACTCAAGATATTACAGAATTGGCTTTACGACAAGATATGCAAAAAGCTCAAACTCCTGAAGGCCAAGAGTACTCAGCTGCACTATCAAAAGAATTGCAGGGTACCTGGAAAACTAATTGCATTAAAAGACCTGAACTCACTTATTGGTTTCAAAGAACATTGAATATCGATAAGGGTATCCTCTCTACTTCAACCAAGAGATATTCTGATGATCAATGTACCCAAGTATTAAGTGTTGCAAGTAGTGTTAATATTAAAATATTGACAGCTGTTAAAACTACTTACGGTTTTAGATTTAATTTAAATTGGACGGATGCAAAATTTTCTCATTCTGATGAGGCCTCACGAAACCAAACTCCTTATCCGTTTTTCTTGGGTACATTAGATGAATCTAAAGAGCTATATGGTTATCCATACATTAACGGGTATAACTGCGCGGAAACTTATAGTGCAAATGGAAAAATCTGGTGTAATAAGTTTTCGAAAATCAATAATTGAGAGCGTAAATTTTGTATCAAAAGCACTGCCTTTTGTTCGGACCTGCCAAAGAAAGCTCGCAAACCTTGGCAGGTTCAAAAAATCATTCGCAGGAAATCAAAATCCTAGAGCGAAAGTCTCCAATGAACTTTTCACAAGCAAGTGTTATCGAGACAGCAGTTTTTGACGTCGTATTTAAAAATTTCAAAATTCCTAAAGCAATTAAATTGTTAATGACAAAAATTCTTTCGCTATTTTTTTAGATTTGAGAATTTTTTAGAAAAAACCGCTCCAGAAGCAAACTTTGTTCAAGACATAAAAATCATTCTGAGTTAGCTTATATTGTCAGATATTCTGGATCTCGATTTTCGTCTAGAAAAGTGAGTCATTCGAATTCTACCGCTCCAAAGAGGTTGGTTTTGAACCGCCTCTTGCTCCTTTGAGGCTTTAAAAATAAACTTACTTAATGATCGACAAAATTATTCTATTTTTAGTATTTGTGATCTCCGCTTGTGCGGTTAAATCACCACGCAAACCTAATAATGAAGCATCTCAAGTAGAAATTAATCTAACATCTAAAATTAAAAGTTTTTCTCTGGCACCTGTAGGCATAAGCTTAAATCAATTAAATGAATCGGCATTTCCTCTAGACAAACTTAAAGAAGCGTTAAAGAATTCTGGAGTTAAATACCTACGTTTTCCAGAAGGCGAAAGTGCTGATAATTATTTGTGGTCAGTTCCACCTTACGAAAAATCACACGGGAAAGTTTCACAAGTAAACTTATGGCCAGCCAATGACCCTTTTCTCGTGAACAGCGATGCAACTTTTAAACAACCCCTTGATTTTGATGGATTTACCCAAGTTTTAAAAGATGTAGGTGCCGAGGCTAATATAGTTTTATGCTACCCTTGCGGTGACAAGGTTAAATCATTAGAACTTGCTAAACAATGGGTGCGCTACGCGAACATCACAAAAAAACTTGGTATTAAAAATTGGGAGCTTGGAAACGAAACTTATTTAAAAAATTATCTTGGTCCAGCTTTACCAGTTCAAGAATATGCTAAAGATCTTATCCAATTTTCTTCAGAACTTAAAAAAATTGATCCGACAATTAGAATTGGTGCTAATGGCGATAAACCTATGTGGTGGAGACAGCTTTTAACTTATCGCGATACTAATACAGGAAAATCTGTAGCTGATAGTATTGATTTCGTAGTGTTTCACAATTACCCATTGGGTGGCTCAACCCAACTTTATGAAGACTATTTAAGTAAAACGGATCTAACGGGTTCACTTAAAGAACTTAAAAAAATTATTCAAGAACATGCACCTAAATTGACCATCGCTGTTACAGAAACAAATGCCCTTTCTTTTAAAGGGGCTGACCAAAACAATCTAGGATCAGCAATTGTTGTATTTGATATTATTGGCCAGCTTCTAATCGAGCCTAAAGTTGAATATGTTCAACTTTGGACGTCGCACTGGGTAAAAAACAAATTCTCTAATAATCTGCAAAATGCGTTTGATTTAAATAATGAGCCCCTTCCTATAGGAAAATCCCTTGGCATTTGGGGTAAAAACCTAAAAAGCTCGCTAGTGAAGGCCGTCACAACTGATTCTGATTTGAAAACTTATGCAAGCCATTCTGAGTCAGAGAAAAAAATAACAATCTTTTTAATTAATCCACGAAAAAACTCAAAAGAAGTATCTGTCTCTATTGCCGCTCAAAAAGAAGATTTTTCTGAGGGCCACCTTGTCGCCTTTACCGGAAATGACGTTAATGATCTAAATCCTAAATTTTCAGATCCTATAAGTATTAAAGCTCAGGCAAATTCTTTTTCCCTAACGCTTCGACCGACATCTATTTCAATTATAAACCTAAAAGCTACCAATTAAAAATATATCCTTAAAATCAGAGTTGGCTATAAAACTGGCCAAATTCTTTGCGAATATCATTCAAGCTTTTTCCTTGAGAGATACCGCCACAGTTTTGATCGAACCAGCTAATGAGCACAGCTTGCCTAGCTTCCTCCACATTCACCATAATATTTGGAACCCTCTTCAATGCGATACAGGCTAGAATGTCTTTAGAGGCCGTATCGATCTGTCCAGAGTAATCAGACTTAAGATCATTTAGTGATGTTGCATGAACTGTTAATGACATTGACACTAAGCCTAAAATTGCGATCATTTTTTTCATAAAAAACTCCTCTATTTGTTTAAAATTCAATCTGCAAACGCATAAAGCCAACGATGCAAATTTAAATCCTCGATAAGCGGCTTCAAAACCCAATCTTTCTGCCAAACCTGCGTTATTTCGATACTGAGCTTTCTGTGCGAAATTTAGGGATTCATGAAAGTAGCGGGTCCTGACAAAAAGGCCCACAATCCTGACCTGCACATAAAGGATAGGTTAAACGATCACACTAAAAAAATAATTTAGGGTTGCCTAGCAATAAAGATAAACTCATTGCTCCCTGGCCAATCAGAAAAACCATCGGCCTTATACCCTCTGAGCCAAAGAGCATTTTCAAAGTTTCTTAGATAAAAGCCGCTAGGATAATTATCATCTTCATTTGGTTTGTGATAGGTTTTGAAGATCAATAGGGCGCCGGGTCCCCCCCACCCCCCCCGGGGGGGCTCTTTCTTAGGGACTGGGGATGCGACTGTAAGATAGGGACCATCGGGTTGATTCAAATACTCAAGTCGCAAAAATGCAGCAAGATACAGAGGGCACGGCCTTAATCCCAGCATAGAGGCTCTATTTGAAAATTCCTCTGTAGAGCAGGTGTCCTGCAATCCCAGATCAGAAAGAGCAACTTTAGCGAGCTTCACTTTTTCAACCTCTGATGGGGGTGAAAACTGAGGATGCTCGAACAAAGTATTGGCATATTTGTTAAACTGAATGCCAGCTTCGGACAGTCGCTGAATTAGCTGTTCTTTCCTAAGACCGCCAATAGTGATTTCTTTGAATATTTGGAATTTATTCTCAGACATCGTTTCTACCATTCTACCATTTGTGTATCCCACAAAAAAATCCACCATGGTTTCCGGTGGTTATTGGAGGGGCTGCCCTAAAGTCATCGAACCACAGGGGCTTACCGTAAATCGAGTATATGCAATCCTATGGAAAAAGCAAAGCCTTGATCCCGCAGAGCTGGCGCAAATGCGGATTGAGGAAGGTTTAGGTTCTCTGGTCATTTCACAACGACTTGGGTTGCCGAGGTCTACTGTTATTGGGGCGATTCATCGTCTTGAAAGGAAGGGGTAACCAATGCCTTCAATTACAGAATTTACAAAATCCATTGCAGCCCATTCACATTATGAATTTTCAATGAGCAAGTTTAATAGAATACTGGTTGGGAATCAGAGCTTTGCAGTAAAATCTAGAAACCACTAACTTACCGAACAAACAAAAGGCTCAGTGATTTTTACTGAGCCTTGCTGGTTTTCAAGTGGCAAGATGAGAAGGGGATTAACTACGCTAAAGTCCAATTTCAATGATAGGTAGTCGATACCTTTGGCCGAACTTTTTGAGAGCTTGGACGGTGGGTAATATCTCAGTTGGAACTGGACTGTTCTCAGAATTTTAATTCATATATTATTAATAATAAGAGGTAAGAATATGTTTTTTAAAAAAGTTATGCTCGTTGCAGTTTTATTCCCATTGACATCTTTCACTGCTGAATTAAAAGACTGTGAATATTTTAGCACGAAAGTTCTTAAAATAAGTGGTGGCGACGGTGCCTCTTGCAAAGAAAACAAGCTTTGTTTCGCTGAAATTCTTTGCACCAAAGTCACTAAGAAAAATAAAGAAGTCGATGTAACACGGACTATTGTTTGCGGTCTTGATTCATCCGGTAATTGCCCGGCTTCTGTAGAAACTTGTCGAGCAGACAAAACATCAGCATCATTTGAAAGAGAAGCCATTGTAGGCGTAGCTGGCAAGCAAGACTGGGGTGCTGTAGCAGCAGAGGCTGCAGTACCAGTTTTGCAATACTACTATGGACAAAAAATGGAACAATATATTCGTGATTTTAACCTTAGATCAATTGACGATAAGAAAAAAGTTGATGAAAGCGAAGCGGTGAGATAGATGAAAAAACAATTCGTGACAATACTCTTAACTTCACTGGTATTCGCACTTAACGCATTTGCATCAGAAAGCAAAATTTTAACAATCGAAGGAAAAATTAGATCCTTTGATAAAGACGTTATACGTATTACAACGGCAAAAGGCGTAGTTGAAGTTCCTAGAAAATTCGTTCCATCGAAGGTGCAGTTAAAAACAGACGAAAATATAAAAATTCCGCTAACTGAAGACCAACTCTCATTAGTTAAATAAATTTAAAATAATTGGGGCACATTCCGTAGATTGCCTAGCGGACAGGTAAAAAATTTTGAAGACGTTTCGCATGTTCTTTTTTATTGAATTCTTTTACAACTTTTAATTTTGATTCTTGCTCGAGCCTTCGACTGCGCTCTTTCACTTCAGATTTTTCCAAACATTCATGAATCGGCAACGCCCACTTCAATCCGTCCGGAACATCTTCATAATTTTTATGATTTTTTGTTAAAGGAATAACTTTAGACATTTTAAAGTTCCTTTGATTTTTTCTACCAATTTGTATTTTTAAATTCATTAGTGATGTCACGCACTTGGTAGGGAGTACAGGATTCGAACCTGCGACATCCACCTTGTAAGGGTGGCGCTCTACCAATTGACATTTTCATGCTCATCTAATGCATATGTTAATGATATTATACAATAAATTTCCTTGAAATTATTTATTCAATATATTGAATTTACTTGTTAAATTATGGTATCATTATAATCATATCGAGGAGATCATTGAAATGAACGATAAGTTGTCGGTAGCCTTAAATCAGCTGGACGAGGAACTGACAAAAAGACAGTTGAACTTGGAAATCGTGATCTGTGGCGCCTACGCACTTCAGTTATCCGGATATTCACGGTTGGAGCACACTCTTGATGTTGATAGTGCTATACAACTTCATTCGGTCGAAATTAAAAAAATCATTGAATCCATTGGCCAAAAACTAGATCTCGGACCCTTCTGGCTCAATGACCAGGCCTCCACCGTCAATCTTCCGGAAGGCCTTTTATCGAGAACGAAACCTGTAGGAAGTTGGAAGTCTATAAAGGCTTCATTGGTGAGCCGCCTAGATTTAATCAAGATGAAGGCCTCCGCCTTCTCTATACGTCGTGATCACACGAATAAAGATTGGGAGGACCTTGTACTGCTCAAACCAACGGACGATGAACTTCAAGCAGCAATCTTGTTTTTAAGAGGGTCAAACTCCCCACCCAAAAATGCCTCAAAAAGAATTTTAATAGAGTTTGAGGAGACGATCCGTGATCTCAAGAAACTCGTTGAATAAGATATCTACAGAGGAGTTTAGAGAAATGGCCTCGTACTTTGGCATCGCCATTCAAACTCAACTTCCTATTTCGCTACTCAATCCAAATCATTCTTTTGTAGATATAGAAATTTTTTTCCTGTCTTCGACCTATTGTCTGACTACTTCGAGAATAACCGAAGGATATCTTTGCTGGTTACTGGAATTTGGGCACCTTCTGAGTCCCTCTAAAATTCGACGCCTGATTCGGGCTGGATATCTTTATGATTCTGCAATACTCGGTGGACTCATCGAATTTCTATTAGAAAATAAAATTATGCCTAACCAATGGAAAATAGTGACGCCCTTTTGCCATAAAAGAAAAAAGTCTGAACAGCTTTTTGAGGGCCCAACTCCCCGAACGCCGTCTTCTTACTTTTTGAAGTATCGAATACTAGCGCCTCAGTTTCAACTTGATGGCACCAAATTTTTGACTCCCACTAAGGCAATATATCGAAGCTGTGTTGAGTTGAGAAACCGTGCGCGCTTTGGATCCATCGTCAACGCTGATGTTGCAAGCTACCTCGAAAAGCACCCAACAAGTACCGCATATCAGATAGCGAAAGGCACCCACCACCATAAGGCACGAGTCTTTACTGTTTACGAAAATATTTTAGCTGCGAGCTGAGCGCGTTCTGAATTGAGTGCTGATCAGACTTAAATTGGAGGAAAAACCGACTTAGCGACTTCTTCAACTGATTGAGCACCATTTCCAATTTCGCGATCAAACCAGTCATGAAAAGCAATGAATCGATTTTGAAGGGCTAGTGCCATCATGATATTTGAATGAATTTTTAGATCATAATTCGGAGTAAACTCGGCAGATTCAAACATCTTCTTTTGAAAGTCCAATTTGCCTTTGTAGAAACAAAGAATTGGCAGCACAAAATCCATTTCCATAGGGGCATTCATAGCATCCGCAAAATCGATTATCCCAGACAGTCTCCATTTGTCATTGATCTGATGAAGCATAAGATGCTCATGGTTTAAATCTGCGTGGACCAGCTTTGCCGGACCTAGCTCAATTAGAACATTTGAATATTTTTGAACAAACTCTTGAATCTTCTCAGCCCAGTCTTCGGTATTGCCACGCTCAAGATGAATTGATTTTTGGTTCGCTAAACGATTTGAAAGATACTTCTCCCAAGGGCCAAATTTTGTTTCGAATCCCGTAGTATTAATGTTTTGAATCGCCCTAATAGCCATTCCAATATCTGCGGCAAACAACATTCGATTCTCTGGATTCATTTGGCCAAACACATCTTTCGCCTGCTTACCTAGAACTGCCCTTGTTATAACGTATTTCCAAGTTCCTAAATTTCCCTCAGCAGTAATTTGAGGAATGGGAAATGGAAGTTGTTTACCTATAACTTTAACTGCTAAAAGCTCAGCCTCGATAGAACCATCAAAAAATGGCGGAGTTAATTTTAAAAAAAACTCAGAGCCAAGTCGAAATACAAGACTTGATCCTTCGGGAATCCGAATTGGCTTCTCATGGTGGCCATGACTTTCTGCAATTTCCGTAGCTAAATCAGTTCCTAAGTCCATTTCAGGAAATTTTTGCCGATAAGACTCTTTGTCGATTTTTAAAAGCCAATGAGTTTGAAATTCAGTCATAATCTGAAAATACACAATCAATGGCAGTCGGTCATTAGAGGAAGCCTTAATAGGCAAATCTCTTATTCGTGGAAATCGATAGTCTGGGAAAAGGCAAGCCTTTCGGCTAGCGCTTTAAGATCTCGACGATCTCTGAGAATCCATTCGTCGCAGCCCAATCGATGGCACGATATCCAAGGCTGTCCGTCGCTTGTTTATCGGTCTTCGGATTTTTCAGCAGTTCGAGGACGTAATCTTTTCGGCCCCATCTTGCCGCTTCGACAAGTGGCACCGAAACTCGCTCACGTGTTTCGTCGTAGCCGCGTTGATTCGGATCTAAACTTGGGTACTGCATTAGTAATCCGACTAACACATCGTTTTGTTGATCGATTGCGGAAACGAGTGGCCCGTTCGAATTTGCGTCCGCGCCTACTGATAATAGATATTTTAAAAATTCCGCGTCTTTTCTATGCACGGTGATCGCGATCGAACTTTCGCCACTGCCGGTGAAATTAACGTTTGCCCCATTTGACCGTAAAAATTCGGCGCCTTCGATCCAGCCAATTTTTACGGCGACCCCGAAGCTTGTAAGTCGTGAGTATGAATTATTCGCGTAACCTTGAACGGATGCACCCTTTTTCAAAAGATGATCCATGACTTTTAATGATTTGATCGATGTCGCTAAACTAAGCGCGCTAATCCATTCTCTAAAGCGTGAGTCGTAGTCTATGGCTGCATCGATTTGCACGCCCTTTGCTAAAATCATATCGATGAAACCTATGTGTTCACGAAGAACTGCGGCAGCTAATGCTTCACCTAATTTAGTCGCTTCCATCGATTTGTCTTCTTTTAAAACTCGAAGCGCTAATGTTTCAGGGGCCCATTTAATAATCCACTCGTAGGCGCCTCTATAATCGCCTTGAAGTTTTCGCAATCCATTAAATGATTTTATATGCTGAGATAATTTAATAACGACTTTTAATTTTCCTTCGTCAAAGCTTTCCGAGGATCCAACGAATTCATTCAAAGTTACGAGCAATTCGTTTTGAGAAATGTCCTGAATTCTTTTTTCGATGATTTGATTAAAGTAATAATCTTTGTGCGGCTTTCCCGCGTACCGCAAAACATTTTCGAATTTTAAAGATTTCTGCGTTAGTAAAAAATCGAAAAGTTCTTTTTCATCGTTGTTTATGACGTTATTAATAAACGGCCTGCCATCTTTGGATACATTTAGGTCAAGCTGACCCGCCCATTTAATTACGAAAGCCCGCTCTTTATCAGTAAAGCGTCCAAGGTCTATTAGAAACTGTGACCACTGCGCTACCGGCTGGAAAGATTTGTGACTAAATGCTGCGTCCAGTAAATCAATGTTGATATCGCTGTAAGGTCTTTTAACTGCAGCATCGTATACAAGCGCCTGATCGGTTTTCGAAATCACAAACTTAGAATGGCTTAATAATAGAATCAGTTTTTCAGCGCGGTAATTCGAATAGTTATCACGCAAAGCAATAATGGATTCGATCAAAGATCTGCCTTCAGAACTTGGAAGTTCTGCTTTCATTTGCGGCTGTTTAGCATAAAGTTCAAACATTTCCTTATTACTGTCGTAGCTACCAAGGAACAGATTAAATAAAATTGGGTAACCTTTGCTGTAATCCAAATTTTTCGTTTTGATATACTCTTTTAAAATATCTACGCGATCCGTTTTCGCTAAGTACGCAAGCAGCGTTTGCTCAAATTCGTTATAGTTTAAATTACCCTTTGCGAGGTAGTTCACGTCGAACTTGGGTTTCTTAACTACGCTCATGAAAGTTGCAACGGGCCCATCCCCGTACGCTATGTGCTGCGCCATCATGTGGGCCGCTTCTTGGTCGTCAGCCGTAATAATTTGAAACTTAGAAAACATGCGTTCAAAAAATGCTAAATTTTCCGGTTTTATTCCTCCGCTAAGTGAAACTAAAGCGCTGCTTACCTGGGTTTTTGGATGCGCAAATAAGAGATCGAATAATTCAGTTTGATTATTTTTAGCAGCCCAATAGAGAAGCGACTCTTCTCGAGATTTCAGTTTTGCATTTGGATCTATGTTTTGTAATTTTAAAAGCGCTTTAACTGTATCAAGATCATTATTTTCTGCCGCTAGAATTAGGAATTGTCCATTTTGATAATTTACTTCTTTTGTATAACCGGTTTTCAAAAATAATTTTGCGATGGGTAAATTACCCTTATCAATAGCCATAACGAATGATCTGCCTACCGGAATTTTCGATTTTGTTAGGTAAAGTTCCACGATATCCGCAGATCCTAACTTCACCGCAAATTCTAGAGGGTTGAATGCACCGTCGTACCCGCCATCGAATTTACAAGTTACGCTTTGTATTTTTTCTGGTGTTTTTGACAATACCAAATCCGCAATATCAATCGCTCGCGTGCTCGTCGCCAAAAACAGCGGAGTGCAATACTTGCCGTCTACGGTTTGGATTTTTGAAATCTGATCTTTATTGAATCTTGGATCGTTTAGAAATTCTCTGACGATTTTAATGATTCCCGGGCGATTAGAATAAAGTAACTTAAAGACGCGGTGAATGGCAGGACGTGTATTTGAATCAACGCCCGACGCTTCGAAATTTAGATCAATAGTTTTACTGGTCAGTAGCCACTGATAAATTTGGTATTCAGGTCCATCCGATCCCACTTGCGCAAGCAAATCCAAAGATAGATGCAGGGGATTCCGATTATAGGTTCCCTTGACGTTAATGTCTCCGATTTGATTTATATCTGCACCACGCGCCCAAAGTTCACTGACGATCGTATGTCTTGTAGACCAGCTAGATGATGCCGAACTAAAATATGAAACGGCATTCAGCATCGCCGAATATCCATTTGCTTGCAGATTAATTTGCGTAGCGGGATCACGCGAAATTTTTAAAAATACGTGAGTGCTTTGCGTATCATCTTTTTTGATTTCGCGTGAGCTGTAAGCCGCAATCATGAGCGGCGATTTATTTTGATAATCCAGATCATTGATTCCCGTATTCGTAAGCTTCGAAAAAAGTGGAAGCGCGCGGCCTTCTAAAAATCCCGCAAATTGAGCTAAAATATGCCAAAGATTTTTTTTGCTCGCATTTTTATCGTCCCACTTAAATGTTGGATGATTGACGATGCTTTGCAAAAACTTAAAATAATTTTCGTTGATGCCACCATTTCCGTAGAGCCGCAAAAATGCAGCTTCCACTACGGATGTCGTCACGCCAGCACTAGATAAATTTAATTTTTGTGAACTAATGATGGCTTGTGCAATTTCCGTGCTTTGAGAATTCGCTAAAGCTTCGGCTAGTGCATGTCTTTTTCCACACGAACGATTTACATCATACTGGCCCGACTTAACCATTGCTAAAAAAATCGCTCGAGCGCCTGGCACTTGCTGCGCGCTGCACGCAATTTCCCAAATTCTCGATTTATCCGTTTGCGTATCCTTCATAAGACGCTCGAAGTGCTCAAATCGCCCAAGCTCGATAGAAATTTCTAAAGCATTGAGATCATTTTCTTTAGCGTTCACTTCAACTTTTGGATGGCTAAGCACGGCCTCTAAATACGCGATTGGCAGCTTTTCATTTTTCGTTACGTTAATAATGTAAGGAGGAAGATTAATATCGATTTCGCCGCGAATTTTTAAAACTTCCGTAAACCATTCTTGTCGATCGTACATAATCAAAAGGTCTAACGGACGAACGATCCTTGTTTGTTTAGTTGGCGCTTTTGGTGACTGAAATGAAATATCTTTTCTATTTTTGATTTTATCAAAAATATCCTGCCATTTATTTTTGATCACTGAATTGATAAGATAATTTCCCGATTCGTCGGCTTCATTCAAATCGATATTCGCACATTTATCGATCACGTAATTTACGCGGTCGACATTTCCATGCTCTAAGTATTTAAAAAATTCTTTAGGTGCACAAAACGGATCAGGCACGATTGGATTTTTAGTTTGAGCAAAAGTAATTTGGAACGCGAGCAGAATGAATACGCTAAGCAATTTCACCGAGACCTCGATGTAAAAAGTGTGGATGTCTCGGGTTTGATAGCTTTGCGCTGGTTAGCGGTCAATAATATATTCGCGACTTACGAACAGCGGCGAACAGTTTCTTGTGGTGAAACCGTATACGGCGCTGTGAAAGCGAAACTAGCCAAGCGCTTTTCTTAAATTCGCGTCGATTTTTTTCAAGAATGGTTCCGTGTTCATGCACAGGATAGGAAGAATAAAGGCCAAATCAGTTAAAGCAACAGACGTTTTATCTGATATTTTCCCTGATAATGAAATTAAGAGACTATGCGCCGCCCAGTATAGTAGCGATAATAAAATCCTAATTGCTCCGAAACCAAATGAATCTGGGTACCCGATTGGCCTAACACACAAGAGCCTTTTGAAACTTCAATATATTTGATCTGAAGTCGAATATAATTAACCCTGCTAAGAAATACCAAAAGGCTTAGGATTACTGACGGCGGCCGTAGTTTTCGCGCAAAAGGTTGGGCGCTAGTCGAATATTGGGCGTCGCATATGATTGGGTTTTGGTCGCGTAAAATCTTCCCACGTGTTGGAATATCTTCAGTTGAGCGTGACTTCTAAAACTGCTAGGTTCGGCTATTCGAATTTTCGGTAGGAGAATTTATGAAATTAACTATTTTTTGGATTGTATCTGTCTTGTTCACCCTCACGGCAAATGCACTCGAAGTGTCTGAAAACGCTCGAGCGCAAATTACAGGCGATTTTCAATTGGATGGATATCAAAGATATAAAACCACCGAATCCGTTGCTGCTGGCAAAATCGAAAGCATATTTCATCGGGTTGAAAAAGCGCATCTTCGATTTGATGGTGTAGTTGAATGCCAAATAGAAGAGTATACGATAAGTGCTTCAGGTCACATTTCTGATCGCAGGCACTCTGATGATTGTAAAGAAATTACAACATCTCTTCAGATTGGCAAAGTCGCCAAGGTTCAACTACCTTGCGAAGGCACGAACCCTCTCGAAAATTCAGAAGGAGCTTTCGGTCAGCCGTATAACTGTAAAGACATGAGGCCCATTGAAGTGGGCGCGGGTGGCCCAATCTTGCGCTTAGATGATCTAACATATGTCAAGAGCGATTCATCACGCACAGTGGGTCCGGCGACGAGATGGTACAAAATCAGAGTGGTCGATAGCCTCGAGATCTACCAAGTAATTTATGAGAAGCAAAAATCCTCCTACGTTCTATCAAAAGAACGGACTTGAAAGAGATCTTTCAATATAGAAGAATGCGATAACAGCTTCTCTTGAATCAAAACCACTTCCTAAAATTCACATCACCGCTCAACAAGGTTCAGTTTGCTTTGCCATCACCATATAATATTCAGGTGTGTAGTTCGGTGCACGACCCGAAGGTTGTTTGATTTTCGTTTTTGGCGGCATGGTAATCTCCATCGCTTTTCCTTATTCTGCAGACAACATGGTTATGCCATAATGCTGCGGTTTGAGCCAATGCCTGTACAGATATTACAAAACAGCTGTAACTCTTGAGGGGCGCACTCTAAATTCCTGAACGGATCAGGCAGGTCTGCCTTTTTAGGGTGGGTCTGTTGAGTATCTTGTATTTGGTGAATCTTCAGTACAGGCTCCGGCCATGAGCGAATTATTAACCACACAGCTATTTAGCGGTTGGTGCAAAGTCACAATTGAAATGCCTGTAACTTCACCGATTTTAAAAAAGAAGGATTAAGTATGCAAGCATCGTTTATAACACCAATGATGATGGATAATATTGTTACCCTGCTAATTGTGGCGGGAATTCTTTTAGTACTAAGTTAAATGGCTCGTTACTTACGATAGTCTGTCATGGCGTCGGTCCATTCACTGGGTATGGATTATTGAAATGACATAATGAGTTTTAAAATTTAATATTAGATATCTTGGCAAGGAGAATAAATGTCATCAAGTTACGCTGACCATCAAGAGAAAGTTTCTAAAGTTTTTGAAAGCCATTTTTCCTTCCTTTTCAGGAAAAAAAACAAAGCTTCTTGAATTTGGTTGTGGAGTTGGTGCTTTAACAAGATATATTGCATTGAATGCACCCAGCTCCGAAATCACGGCAATTGATATCAATCAAGAATTAATTGACCTAGCAAAAATCAGATCCCAAGAACAGCATTTTAAAAATATAATATTTCGCCAAGGTGATGCAAATTTATTCAAAGATTTAACAGAAGAATTTGACGGCGCCTATTGCCGCTTTCTTTTAGAAGAGTTTAATGACCCTGTAAAAGTAATCAAATCAATGAGTCAGTTTGTGAATAGTGAAGGATGGGTTTGTGTCTACGAGAGACTAAATAGATATTGCCGAACTTATCCGCACTCAGATGCAATAACTAATGTTTGGAATGCAATCTATGAATTCTATCAAAAAAGTTATGGCGCAAACCCAAATATCGCCGAAGAACTTACAGTGCATTTTGAAAGTGCTGGGTTAAAAAACATTAAGTCGCAAGGATTTTCTCGTATTTTATCTAAAGAAAAAAATGCTGATCTGTTTTCTTGGTACGTAGAAGCGGCGTTGGCGGTTATCACACAATTGAAAGAGCAACTTTTAAAAGATGGTAAAATTTCGTATCAAACTTTTGACGAAGCTATTGGAAATTACAAAAATCTATTGGCTTCGCCCAATTCATTTATTTTAGAAGTGACAGTTTGCGTAACAGGTTTTCGATAGTTTGTATTAAACCCCTGCTTCTGACTAGATTTGTAAATTTGAATAATGATTCTGGGAGCACGAATTGAATCATAGGAAATCGTACCGAAAGGGGTAGTTGCCTCATGATGGGTGCAACTAGACCCCCGGTTGAATCATAATCCAAGCACTGAAATCCTCTTGATAACTACAACAAAAGTTTTCGGGAGGGATTATTCTCAGACATCATTTCTACCTTTCTACCAATTTTGCACTGATTTCTATCAATTGCAGATTCCACAAATAAAAAAACCACCGTGGTTCCGGTGGTTATTGGTAGGGATCTTCCGACAACCTGCAATCTCAGTCAAGTACATGATTTCATTGAAATCACGATCCATCTAATTACCCAGGAAAACCACGATCTGAAGGCATTTTACGAACAGGGCTACTCAATAAACGAGATCGCTGATCGGCTTGGTTTGTCTTATTCAACGATCAGAGATCAACTCACTAGGCAGGGAGTGACGCTCAGGACAAACAAGTCCGTCAGTTTTTCCAAAGATCAGCTGCAAACTTTTAAGAATTCAGCGCCGCCGCCTTATGGCTTTTGCTACCTAGAGGGTCAGCTTCAAAAGGACCCTCGTGAATACTCTGTTCTTCAAATCATTGAAAAACAACGTCAACAAGGCCGCTCCCCAACGGAGATCGCTCGATACTTAAGCGGCAAGGGATTTAAAACCCGACATGGCAAACCCTGGGGTCAAGCACACGTTTTCAATATCGTTCAAAAACTCAAAACCAAAAACCTGAGTCTACGACTCAAAGGAGAGAGCACATGAATCTCGATAAACTTTTTAGCTGGATCACTGGTGTCGTTATCGCATTTGCAATTACAGGAAAACTCGATGTCCTGCAAGCCTGGATCTGGCGGGCGCAGGCGCAGGTCGTCTATGCATCCCGCACATCGACCTGGGGCAGTCCGAGATTTTTTGGGCCGATGAAAAAATCGCTGCCCGCTCATGGACAAGGACAATCTGCTCAAGAATTTAGTCAATAATTTGGCACCTGAGGAAGGGTCGCTTAATCAGCAATCATCATATCAGCGATGCACTTCGTATCGCCGCCATAGTCATAGAACGGTGTCGATCCACTTCTTGTTAATACACTTGAGTTTGATACGCCAATTTGGGTGGCGTCGTATGAGAATTTTTCGATTGCGTAGTTAACAATTGTTGTCGCCGTATTTATTGCTGTTGCAATGTAGAGTGAGTTGTCCGTCGGGTCGAGAACCATTTCAGATATTCCGTAAAGCAAGTACGGATACGTAGTAGGATATTGATTAGCATCATATATTTTATTGGCGGTTCCAACTGTGACAGACGAAGCTGTTTCTGTGATGTTATATGCATAAATGCTATTAATATCTGTATTCGTAGTATTGCCAGAGTAGGCGACAAGTAACTTTAAATTTACTGCATCGTATGCCATCGCGACTGGAAATGCCGCGGCATTTGGCGCAGCCTGAGCAGGTGTGCAGTCTCCGCCAGCAGCGTATCCTTCAGGTTTGACAAATCCAAATCTGTTTTGAGATGTAGCAGAATGAAGAAAAACGATGAACTGATTACTTAGCGTCGAAACCTTTGACATGAGAGTTGTTGAAGTCGCGCAAGGTGCTGCCGGAGCATTCACATAAGGGTTCACACCTTTGGTTACACGAACGTTTGCAGAACTAATTTTTTCAATAGCTGTATTCTTGTTAATAAGAAGATCACCGTTAGTTAGAAGATGTAGTCCTCTCAACGCAACACTAAGCGCCGTAGTATTGTTGCTGAATAGTGATCTCGCTCCATCTGATTCTTTTGCAATCCGCTCGATTCTTCGCGCGCCCGCTGTCGTGTTTTCGACTAAGACGTACATGTTATTTGAGTCGATACTCGCAATTCCAACAGGCGAGTCTCCCGCTTGCGAAGGAGATGAATTGTAATCGGCCACCGTGATATCTTTGATACCTGTTGCTAAATCAATTCGGTAGACGAGATTTGATGAAGTTGCATTAGTAAAGGCAGTGTTGCCTCCGCCCGAGTAGCATGCGCCTGAAGCCACATATAAATAGCGCGAGCTACTCGAGGACTCTTCGTCTTCCGGTGGCTGCGCGCAGCTCGTACAAATAAGTGTTACCGCCACGAACATCCCGCAAAGATTGAATCGACTAGACTTTAATGTTGCTGTTACAAATTGTGCTTTCATACAAAACTAAATTCGGCACAATTTTAAGAATCTTTACCGACTTGTCTAAAAACGAGACCAAAGTGGGGAAGATCTTAAGATTATTCAGGTTTCTGAAGATTTGTCCGAAATGTAACCGGATGGGTCAACGTTCACAATTCCTTATTATTTGTTTCTCTCTTTTTCTTTGCTCGGTGAGCGAAGCGAATAACTATGGAATCTATCCGCGAACACGTTTGGGGGCTCGTCAAAGTCTATATTCTGGAGAAAAGGGGAAATCGTTTACGGAAACATCGGTCGGATACGGCGCCGGAGTTTCTGTGTTTCTCGATGGCCGCCACTTCATTCCATTTTTTGGATTTAATGTTGGAACAATGGCAGGGCGACAAGTTTTTTTGGATGACACTACAGAGGTGACCGCTTCCTTCAATTATTACTCTGCTGCGACCGAAATGGGTCTTCAAATTTTTCCAATAGAACGGAGGACTAAGGGGTTTAACGTCTACTTTGTTGGAATGGCAATAGTTGGATACAATTTTGTCGCACTCTCGAAAAACGCAACTCTCACGTCAATTCCCTATAGCGATCAGTCCTTCTCTGGCGGGTATGCCGCTGGAATCGGTACCGAATGGATCATGAACAATGCAAGCCCCAATAAATGGGCACTGAATGCCGAAGTACTTTTCAAAAAAGAAAGCGCAACATTATTTAAGCAGACATTTGATCTCAGTAGCATGGTTTTCGCGGTGGGGATTGGATGGTAGTACTGAGCCGCCTTTTTTTTGTGATTATCACAGCCGTCTCGTCTTTCGCGAGTGCTGATATTCATATGGGTGGAGGCATCGGTCTGATCCAAGACCAGAAATCTATTACGTCACGAGATTTGATTCAGACTACTTTCTACGATGCTTATCTTTATGTGCAGGCAAGCAGGAACTATCCGTTCTATTTAGGATTTGACTACATTTACATTTCGACAACTCAGCCCAATACCGTTGCCACCACAACGGCAACTCTAACGTCATCCAACGCAATGGCTGGCTTGAAGTATGTCTTTGGAAAAAAAAACTCTTCTCTATTTCGCTTTTGGGAAGTCCTTTTATTCAAGCGAACTATCAGGTGACCGGATCAGCTAGTGATCTATGGTCAGGATCAGCCTTTGCTTCAAAGCTATCGATCCATCCGGAGTTGTCGTCTTCACTGAAGTTATGTGTGTCTTTGGTGTACTACTCAGCGACGTACACGTCTAAAAGTGACTCCTCGGGGAGCACGACTGTAAGCAGTTTTTCACGAAGTCTTCTAATACCAACTTTCGGGCTTCAATTCAATTTCTAATTGATTTAGATGGATTTACGCTGCGGCCATTTTGCGGACGATTGTGCCAATGTCTGTTAGAAAAGGCTTCTGAACGAAAGCACTAGCACCTGCCTCAAGAATTAATTTTTCGCTGTGATTGCCTCCGGTCATCACGACTACTGGTATCCCCGCATTATCTCTCTTTACCTCTTCAAGAAGTTCCAACCCATTTTTTATCGGCATGTCGATGTCGGTAATAATCAGATCGACCTGTTGGGCTGCAATAATCTTGAGGGGGATCTGCCCGTTGGCAGCTTCAAGAACGTTGTATCCTGCGCCATCAAGCTGCTCTCTTATTACGGACCTCAAGTCCGCATCATCTTCAACAATTAGAATATTCTTAACCATAATCAAGATTATCATCGAAATTGCCTAGGTACGCATAGTCCTGGACGGTAAATCTATACCGACGGTGGAATCAAACCGACCCGATATACTTTAGTATGTGAGTTCGATTGAAGCAAAATACAACAGGCTACTCCGTACCATCGGAGCCAATTTAAAGAGGATGCGAAAGTCCAGGAACTTATCTCAAGCAGATATGACTGGGCACGGTTTTGAATTACGAAACTACCAACGACTTGAGTCTGGTAGACATTCGCCCAGCCTATTCACGCTTCATCGGCTCGCAATAATTTTTGATTGCGAAGTAAAAGATCTGTTCAGTTAAGAAATCTTAAGTCACAGGCCGGTCGGTCTTGCGGCCAAATCGTCGATAATCGCACTCGTTAAACAAAGTTACTGTATTTGATGCCTTGGGGTTACTTCCTATGGAAATCAGAGCGTGCGAGGCATTCCATAGCTAAACAAATCAAGGTCTAGTGATTATGATGTTTCGTCTCTTGGACTTTATTAATCTGCTTAAACATTCTAAAATAAGTTTTTGGGGTTGAATAAATGAAGAGACCGACAGTTTTGATAGTTGATGACGAATCATACATCCGAGAATTCTTGGCTCAAATTTTATCAGAGCATTTCCGAATTGCTTTTGCTAAAGACGGAAAAGAAGCCATCGAAATAGCGAAATCCGCAAAACCAGCCGTTATTGTCCTCGATGTTCTTATGCCTGGACAAAACGGAATTGAAACCTGCAAGAAGCTTCGTGAACAACGAGAGTCCGAAGGGGGCGGTTCTCCCAAGATTCTGTGAGTCATCGATCATGAGTCAGGTGGCGTTAGCTTGCTAGCACGATTTCTTTTTCCTGTCTTTGTTCTTTTTCAAACTCGAACGGTGATTTCATTCCTAAGCTCGAGTGGGGATTGATGTTGTTGTACCTCCAGTGCCAGTCGTCGATCTTTTCTCTGGCGTCTTGCAGTGAGAAGAAAACGTGTTCGTTGAGGCACTCGTCGCGAACCCTTGAGTTGAACGACTCGATCACCTGATTGGGCTTCCGCACTCTTGTAAATTCGAGTCTAATACCGTTCTTGTAAGCCCAGTCGAGCATCGCTCGTGATGTGAACTCTGTTCCCTGATCGGTTCTCACGATCTTCGGGTACGATCCCGACGCAAGCTGATCTAGAAAACTTGTCACATCGACTCCGCGGATTGAGTGGTCGACCAAAAGCCCTGGTGAGATTTTCGAATACTCGTCAACAATCGTCAGTGTTTTGAGCCTTCGGCCTGTTTCCAAATAATCGAACATAAAATCAATCGCCCAAACCTCATTCGACGTCGTCGCCCTTGTTGGCGGCAGCCGCTGGTAACTGCCGAGTTTTTTACGTTTTCTCCTAGCAATCTGAAGCTCGAGTTCCGTGTAAATACGATGCGAACGCTTGTGGTTCACCTCCGGCATCTCGCGCTTTAAAAGAACGAAGAGCCTTGGATGTCCAAAGCGCTTGTTCTCGCCAACGAGTGAGATCAGCTTGTCACGAACGGGGCCGTCCATGTTCGGTGCCGCCTCGTAGGCAAATGTCGAAAGGCTCAGGCCCAAAAGTCGACAACTCCGGGCCTTCGTGGTCTCGTACTTCTCGACCAGATACAGAGCCTCGGTGCGCCGATCTTTGGGCCTTACCACTTTTTTGAGTTCACATCCTTCAGCATGATGATGTCGAGTGCCTGCTCAGCGACAAGTCGCTTGAGCTTCGCGTTCTCGGCCTCCAGGGCTTTCATACGCCGCGCTTCAGAGACGTCCATGCCGCCGAACTTTTTCTTCCAGTGGTAAAGCGTCTGTTGCGTTACACCGATCTCTCTAGAAAGCTCTTTGGCCGTGATTCCGGCCTCCAGCTTCTTGACGGCTGAAATGATCTGATCTTCTGTGAATCTTTGCTTCATCGGGTGTCCTTCTCCAGCTCTTCGCCGGTCGTTTTGGCACACCGTGACTCAAGTCTCAACTACATCAGTTTTTGGGGCGAACCGCCAGGGATTCCCGTCATTATGCTCACGGCTGTCAATGAGCCGGAACAAAGAATCAAGGCGTTTAACGCCGGAGCTGATGACTACTTAGCAAAACCATTTTTGCCAGAAGAATTGATTGCACGAATCAATCGAAAACTTGAAAAAACTCCGGCTCGACAACCTGTGAGCAAAGAGAATGAATTTCGACTCGGTAATCTGAAATTGCAGTTCGATGACCTGAGTATCGAAGTCGATGGTGTTAAATGCGAACTCGGACAGGTTGAATACAAGATACTCAATTTTCTTTTGAAAAAACGTGGGGAGCTGGTTTCAAGGCAAGAACTCAATGACTACGTTTGGGGAGATGAGCTTCCCTCGGACCGTGCGCTTGATCCCCACATCACCGCGCTTCGTAAAAAACTTCAGAAATCTCATGGAGAACTTAAAACCGTCTATGGGAAGGGCTACAGCATTATTTTGAAAGACATGGAGAACTAAAATCGAATCAGCACTATTGCAGCTTCAGCGCCCCTCAAGCCCCTCGACAATCCGAGGTTGTGAATACCTATTTGAAGCGACGTTCAATCAGGCGGCAGTAGGAATGTCCCATGTATCGCTAACAGGCGACTGGCTTCTGGTGAATCAAAAACTATGCGATATTGTTGGCTACAATAAAGAAGAGCTTTTGAAACTTTCCTTTCAGCAGATTACTCACCCTGACGACTTGTCGTCGGACATGGCCTTTGTTGAAAAAATGCTGCGTGGAGAAATTCAGACGTATTCACTTGAAAAACGATATATCAGAAAAGACAAATCTCATGTATGGATCAACTTAACGGTTTCACTGGTAAAAGACAGTTCGGGTCTTCCGCTCTATTTCATTTCGGTCATTGAAGATATTCATAAAAGAAAGAAGATGGAGAGTCAGCTACGCGGGATTCATGGAGAAATGGAACAGATAATTGAAAAGCGGACCGCAGCTCTCAAAATTGAAATTGCTGAACGTAAGCGCGCAGAAAAAGAACGAAATAGTTTTTATGATCTCTCGAGCGATTTAATTGCCATTTTTGGATATGATGGTTATCTAAGGGCGGCAAATCCAGCTTTAAGAAAATGTCTTGGGTACACAGAGAAAGAACTCACCTCCAGACGATTTATTGAAATTATTCATCCTGAAGATTTAGATCGAACTTTAGAAATCAGCGCCGAATTTCGAAAAACAGGCCGCTTTGCAGGAATGGAAAATCGATATCTCTGTAAAAATGGAAACATCGTCACGCTATCGTGGACGGTAACGGGTGTTCCTGAAGACGATTGCATCTACACAGTAGCCAGAGACGTTACAGATATTCGACGTCAAGAGCTTGAGATCGCCGAACAGAAGTTGAAAATTGCTGCAAACTCAAAAATGAACGCGCTTGGGCGAATGGCGTCAGGCATTGCTCATGAGATCAATAATCCACTGACGATTGTTTATGGACAAACCAGTGCGCTAAAAAAATTAGCAGAAGAAGACTTCGTTCCAAAGTCGAAGATCGTCACGATTGCAAATTCTATGGAAAAGATGTGTGAGCGAATCGTTCGCATTATTAACGGACTAAGAACCTTTTCCCGGGATGCGACAAATGACCCGCTAGAGTTTTACTCCGCCGGTAAACTGCTAAACGAAACTCTTTCATTTTGCCATGGGCGAATACAAAGTTTTGAAATCGAACTCGCCGTGGACGAAGTCTCTGAAGAGTTCGAATTTTATTGCCGTCCCGTTCAAATATCGCAAGTGCTGCTTAACCTTTTGAATAACTCGATAGACGCTGTAAAGAGTTTAGATTCTAAGCGAATTCAAATCAGGTTTGTCGTTGAAAACGAAAAAATTGGGTTTTCAATTTCAGACAGCGGAGCCGGGATAAAAAAGACCATATTCCCAATTTATTCACTCCATTCTTTACCACAAAAGAAATTGGCATCGGCACGGGGCTTGGCTTGAGCATCGCTAAAGGAATTGTGGACGCACATCAGGGCAACATTTATTTTGATACAGCATCCACAGAGACTTGCTTCGTTTTCCTTTTACCTAGAGTTTCTAAATAGTCACATCGAGACTACTCGATTTGTTTGTTCTGAAATTTCGCTAGACGATGGTCCGAAATTCCCCGTTTTACCTAGGCCTTAAATCTTAATTATAGTCCAAATTCTAAATATTCCTAAAGAATCTCCGACACGGTCAGTATGGAACGGAGAGTTTTCATGAGAATCACAATTCTATTTCTTTCTCATCTTTTGCTAGCCTGCAGTGTTGCACTGGCTGATAGCCGTGATGTGGAGAGATTCAAACCTATATTGGATCAAGCAGTTGCCGAGCAAAAGGCTGGAAATCATAAAACAGCAATTAAGTTATTTAAGAAAGTCTACTCCAAGTCGGAGGACTTTAAACGCGATAGCCTGCTTGGACTTGTCTCAAGCCTTAAGGACTCTAAAAAGTGGGACGACGCCATTGAGACGCTCAAACTAGAAATAAAAAAGAGCCCCTTTGTTGGCGAGTACCGCATTTGGTTTGCCGAAGTCTATCTGGGCGCAGAAAAATTCAATGAATCACTTGTCGAGATAGATTTTGCTGAGAAAATTTTAGGTACAGAGAAGTCAGTACTTCGCATCAAGTCTATTGTTCAACAAAAACTTGGAAAGCACCGTGAGGCTGTTGATACGCTGACGGTTTATTTGAATGGCGACTCAAAAGATTACAGTGCTCTTGCTGATCGCGCGGAGTCCTACTTCCAGCAGAAACTGTATGTAGAGGCTTACAAAGATTTTCAAAAAGCCTACGAAGTTAGACCCTTCGACGAGCGAGTCCTTTCTTCGTATGTTCGGTCTGCATACTTCAGTCACAACCACCGCGAAGTTAAAAAAGTTGGTCGAGAATGCACTAAATTATTCCCTAAAAACGATTCTTGTTTTGAGTACCTAGGCAGATCGGCATTTCACAAAAAAGATTTTCCGAAGGCGGCAAAATTTTTTGATTCAACTATTTCTATTGACCCGAGCCGTGTCGAAATTCGGCAGTTGCTGGCGGAGTCCTTAGCTTTAAGCGGAAATACCGCAGAGAGCGATTCTCAGTTTGAAATAATCCTAAAACAACAGCCAGAGTTCGAACCCGCGATGAGAAGCTGGTCAGTTTTTTTGGCTCAAAGAAAAAAGATAGAGGTATTGGGCGCGACTCTTAAAACATTTAACAAGAATAATCCCAACAATCTTTGGGGTGCTGTGGAGCTAGCTAAACTTCTCTGGCTAGTGGGAGACAGTGAAGGCGCGCTTGAACGAATGGAAGTCATCACAAAAGAAAGTAAGTCAAACTTCGCAAGGTTCTACTCTGCTTATTTTTTTGATCTTGCCGGGAAGCATGAAAAAACTAGAAATTTACTTTCGGAAGCGAAAGACCCCGCACTTGATATAGATTTTCACGTTGGCCTTTCATTTTTCAAAGAGAATAAGTTGGCTGAGGCCATTCAGCATTGGCTGAAAGTTCCTGCTGAGTCACCTCTGTACTTTAAGGCTCAAGTCAACGCAGCTCTTGCGTTTGAACAACAAAATAATATCGAAAAGGCGAAGGAGCTTTTGAGCGCGTTAACCCCACCAACTGAATTAAAAAAGAACTTCGAGAAGAAGCTTATCTCGTTGGTTACAAGCGAAGAACGCACGCCTGCAACTGCGTCTGCCAATGAACTTTCATATTTCACTAACTGGAGTACACCACAGCTATGAAAACTCTATTCTTAACCACTTTGATGATGTTCGCCGGTTTTTCCGCCCACGCTCAGTCGGTCGAAGAAGGTAGGTATGTCGGTCTTCAATCAGGATATGGAATGCTCTCCTCAAGCCTTTCTGGATCAGGCTTTAATTCAGATTTGCCAGACAAAGGTGGCCTGCTTTACGGGATTGATTTTTCGTATCAAGACCCCGATAGCGAAACTCAGTACAACCTCAAATATGATAAGACTTCGGTTGATCAAACCGCCCCCACAGGTGTCACCCCAACAAGTCTATCGGTGTTTCGTGAGGACTTCAGATTTCTAATTTCAATTTCACCTTGGGATTCCGGCAGATTTGAAAACTTACGCATCGGGTTTGGATATGGAATTCTACAAACCGGAGCCACGGATACATCACCCAATAATGTATTAACAAAGCAGTCGAGCCAAGGTCTTCTGTTTAACGCTTCTTACAAAACGAAACTGAAGTCTGATTGGTCGATGCTATCTGAGTTTCTGATTTACCTTCCTCACCAAATAAAAGAGTCCCAGCAGATCACGGGTTACAATCCGAAATTTATCGGCGCGGAACTTAAATTTTTAGCGGAGTATCCGCTATCAGATGACATTGTTGGGTTTGCTGGCGCCAGTTATAGAATGGATCAGGTTTCCTACGACGGATCAGTCAGCCGAGGTGTGACAGGCGGACAAGACACAAGAACTCAGCTCGCGATTCCGGTCGGAATCAAGATTGGGTACTGAAATGAGGATATTTATGGGGAAAAGCTACTTTGCATATCATCTACTATTTGCGGTCGTTCTCGTCACGAGCTCAGGCTGCAACAAAGATGCAAGCGTATCAAATCTCAGCTCCGAATCGAGCGAAAGCTCCAGCAGTTCGGCAAATACTTGTTCTTCCCCCAGTACATCAGTGATTTGGCGAGGAGAGAGATCTAACGCAACGACTGTGGCAGTACGAGGTCTCTGGTCAGACATTAAGATAATTCCTAGCACAACATATCCTGCCTCCGTCTATACTGATGCAGGATGCGCGTGCATTCGCTACACCTACTGGAATGGAACTGACTGGCAGACTGAAATAGTATCTGCGGGAAGTACGACAACATTTACACACATTCGACTTGCGTATTTAAGTACTGGGATACCAGTTGTGGTTTGGTCAAATTCGACAACAACTTTACAGCTTGCTATTCGTAATACCTCAAGCGTCACGACAGAGGGCAGTTGGACGATCACGAATCTCGATACCGCAGGAACTGCGGTTCGGGCTGTTGATATTAAAGTCAATCCCTCTGACCAAGTCGCAATTGTTTATGCGAGAAATACGGCTGGAAGCTCTCATCTAATTCTCTGCACTTCTGGCTGTTCATCCGGCGCAAACTATTCATCGCCGTCGACAACCCTTGGCACCGTGGGAACAAACCCACATTCACTGGGGCTTGGATGGTGCTACTCTGGAACGACCTACTATCCTGTCGTTGCACTCACTGGAGCTGCAAATTCAAGTTTTGCAATTTGTCGCCAATCAACTCTTTCAAGCTGTCTAACTGGAATTGCGAATTGGGCTGGCGGTGCCGTTCAGACTTTAACCGGTACTGGTGCAAACAGAGTTACTGTGCAGTTAGCGGTTGATGATACAACATCTGATGCTCCTGTAAGGGCGATTGCCCATAACGGATCAGCGCTTTCGATTTATCAGTCCGCTTTCGCGGGTGGAGGTTGCGCGGCTGGCACTGTTGGGGCGATCGCGTCGAGTGGAACTATTTCCGGCACAGCAGCAAATAGTGGAAACGCCTTCCTCGCCCTAGAGAGAGTGACTGGTAACAACTATCACCTACTCGCAAATGAAACGACAACAAGTGTTCGCTATTACAACACAACGGGCGGTTCGTTCACCTCTTGGAATGCACAAGGAACTGTCGCAACGGCGACGCTTGCCGCCGCTGGAACAACTCGCGGAGGTCTGGCTGTGGATGCCTCATTGTCACAAGCATACACAACATTTGCTAAGACAACTGCGGCCGCACCATTTAACGGAAATCTTGTTTTCGGATGGATTGAAAATACAACTGTTGCTTCTAATAGTGCCACTGCTGAATATTACGAGACCCCGTTAACTATAGACGGACAACTTCAGATGACAGCAAGCCAGGTTCCAAATATTTCGGTCAACGCAACATCTAGCGGAACGCCTGGCGCAGTTTTTGTGGACTACTCATCAAATGCTGCCACCACCGGAATACTGAGGTATGGAATTCGCACAGGATCATCTGCTTCAGACAACTGGAATATTCGCGCAGTTCCTATTGTCGGACAACCTCAAGCCATATCACTTGTATTTGATAGTAACGACAAGCCATGGATAGGATTTTATGATCTGCAATCCTTGCGGTTTAGAGTTGCGACAAATTCTGAAACTGACGGCACTGGGATTTGGTCAACCTACTATTTTCCATTTAGGACTGCGGTTACAGCAGCGACGGCACCAGCCTATCACAGTGTAGCACTTGCGATGGACAGAACAGCGACCTCGGTAACTCCGGTGATGATTGTTGGGGTAGCAAATCATGGAACAGTCGCGAACACCGGAATTTGGTCGGCAAAGCTTGATCCAGCGACTGGAAATTGGTCGAATGTTACACAAATCGAATCAACAAATCTTGCCAACTCAAACTCTAATCTCACGGCAGATTATGACACCAACGGAAACATCGTTATCGCTTACTATGACCGCAGTGCTAACAACCGTGTTGAATATTCTCAAAGTACAAACGGAGCGGCTACTTGGTCCACTTCGACGAATGTGACAGCACTCACAGCTAGTGGCATGGGGGCAAAGATAAAGATCAATCCAGCGACATCGCGCCCTGCAATTACTTACTACGATAGAGCTAACAATAGGGTTTACTACTCTTATTGCACATCATCTCTTGCAAGCTGCACGAGCCTTGCGAACTGGTCATACTCTTTCGTTGAGAATCTCACAGCAGGCGTAAGCGGGCTTGCGGCAACTTCAGATGGCCTTCTAAATACCGGTCTTACTTTTACGAGCACCGGTACTGCATATGTTGCGTATCCAATTGGCGCAGGAAACTCTGGCGTACTTGCACTCAATAACAACAGTTCAGGAAGCTTTCCGCTGTCATCGACGCTTGTCGCTGCAAAAAACTCCAGTACGATTTTAAACTCTGCGATTTCTGCTATCAATTTTGCTCAGCCAGGTTGGAACGTGGATTCTGTACGAACCTCAGCGGGTTCTCTTCATTCTCTTTTTATTGGGGCTGGAAATTGGTTATATGGAACGAGCTGTGGGGACTAAATAGGCGGCTGTCGCGATGATCCGCTAACGTTTTTTCTTAATAGTCCCAGTTGCGGCCTCAAACTCTTTGGGGTCAACGCTTGGACGAGAGAGTAATCCTTTTACCTGCATATAAAGTGATCCATAGCCTTCGATTCCGGCTTGGACAACTCCTTGAAAGAATCGCACTTGGTGTTCGCCGAGAGAATCCGCAAACTTCTTATTCACTTCCAATTTCATTCCTCGCCCTTCGGATGAAATCTTGTAGATGGCATCCTTGGTGCCACCGTTCATTGAACAAGAAAGGCCGGCCTTTAGCTCCTCCACAACATGCGTAAATTCAGGTTTAGTCAAAAGTTCTTAGGCGACTTTTGATTCTGTAAATCTGCGCCATACCGAGTGTCTTATCGCCTTTTCTTCTGAATCAAGAACCTCAACACCAGTAAAAGTCGTCGCTCTTACTTTCTCTTCCGTAGAATTCCGTTTGGGCTTTCGATTGTCTGGTGGCTTAGGCATGGGCACTCCGTTTGGTTTAAAGTCTACAACCACCTAGAGGAAGCGTCAAAGATTTAGCAGTGATCCTGATGGTTTAGAGGTGGTCATTCGATTCTGCTAGCGCTTATAAGCACAATTTTCTTCCAATTTTAGCTGAAATTAGCTATAAAGAGCTTATATTAGCTTATGAGGCATCATGAACACGCAATACATCGACATCAACGTATACAAATTCAAATCGCTTCGAAAGCACATGAATCCAATCTATTGGGAGCTTCGAAGAAATGAAGACCGCCCTTTTGGGGAAAAAGAAGAGATTGCTCAAAAACTTATTTCCCAGTTTTTCAAGCGCATGCGTGAGTACAGGGGTGTATCTGTCGCGCGCATTGCCAAGAGTTCAAACTACGATACAGAAATGATCCAGAAATTTGAAAATGGGCAAATCCGCTCAACCGCTCTTCTAGAAAGAGCCTATTGCCAGGAATGCACAGCCCAACACGAGCAGGATTAT
Organism: Pseudobdellovibrionaceae bacterium; assembly: GCA_016719575.1. GTDB lineage: Bacteria > Bdellovibrionota > Bdellovibrionia > Bdellovibrionales > Bdellovibrionaceae > JACMRP01. The sequence continues at coordinate 1,476,534 of JADJYV010000013.1, forward strand.
TTCAATCGCCGCCTATTTGAATTTGCGAATCCAGAAACAAGAGCGGGCAAGCAAGACATTGCGTTAGACCTCGTTCGTAGATTTGGCATTCTGATTCCAGATGTGGATTTCAGTCGTATCAAGTCACCGCCCGCAGACATAATCGAGTTTTCGCCTAGGAATAAAAATCAATAAACGGACTTGGCTCAAATAATCCACTCAAAGATTTCAGTTTTCCTTTATTAAATCAGCACTTACATAGCTCGACCTGCCTGGTGACAATACGACCATGCAGTTCTTACAGGGCAAGGCCTTCAAAAGGCAGCCTATGCCAACGTCAAATCGAATCAGATTAAACAAAGGCTATTTTACTGTGTCCAATTTCTAGGCACCGAATTTGTAATGCCTCCTTGTGGCGCGGGGGGTAAGCCATGAAGCACAACATCCTACTCATAGACGACGACCAATCGGTTCGTTCATCGATGAAGACGTTTCTTGAGGACGAAGGTTTCTTCGTAAAGGCGGTGGAGAGCGGCGACGAGGGCGTAGCCCTCGTTCGACAAAAGATTGTCCCTTTTTCGTTGGCACTCGTGGACTATCACATGCCCGGTCTCAAGGGACCCGAGGTTATTTCTAAAATTCGAGAATTCGATTCTAAACTTCACCTACTTGGATTTTCTTGTGACGACGGAGTTGAAGCGCACAATGAGTCACTTGACTCCGGCGCCTTGATGTTTGTGGCCAAGGACACAGCCAACGAAAAGCTTCTTGGCATCATTCACCGCATCTGCCGTGAATACGAAAAGAAGAACAAAGTTCTTCCGGCTGCAAGCCCAAGCGAGAATCGTAAAATTATCCAGAGCCTTCGTATGGAGGGTGCATCGAACCATTTAGCCGATGTTTCTCGGCTGGTTCTCAAATATGCTCCTTCTCATCAGTCAGTTTTGATTCGCGGCGAAAATGGAACCGGCAAAGAGCGAATTGCTCGAGCCCTTCACGATAATTCACCGTGGCGTCTGGGTCCTTTTATCGCCGTCAATTGCGGAGCAATCCCAGCCGAACTGATCGAGTCCGAACTTTTCGGGCATGAAAGAGGCTCATTCACTGGTGCAACAAAGGACCGTGTCGGAAAATTCCAGGCCGCCAGCAATGGGACACTCTTCTTAGATGAGATTGGTGAGCTGCCAATTCATTTGCAGGCCACACTTCTCCGGGTTCTCCAAGAGGGAGAAATTACGCCCGTGGGCTCCAATGTTCCAAAGAAGGTAAAAGTACGCGTGATTACGGCGACCAATGCTCCCCTTGAAGAGATGATCGCGGGAGGCCGCTTTCGCCAGGACCTTTTTTATCGGATCAACGCTTTACCAATCACGCTTGAGCCGCTTCGTGACAGGCCCGAGGACATTCCTTGTCTTATTGAATTCTTCCTTAAAAAGGAGAATGAATCTGCAGGCGAACATAAGGAAATTCTATCGTCATGTGCGAGCCTGATGATGAAGCAGGCTTGGCCCGGAAACATTCGTGAACTCGCTCATGTGATTTCACGAATGCACTTAATGACCGACGGTAAAACTATCACCGAGGACGCCTTTGATCGAGCGACGACGCAAATGGAGCCCAAAACTCCAAAGAAAAAATTCGCTTCTGAAATCGATTATGAAATCTGGCGGCTCCGCACCGTCAGTGAAGAAAAGCAGCTCATAGAGCGGGCTTTGAACGGCTCAAAGAGTTTAACCGAAGCCGCCGACCGCCTGGGTGCCGCTCGAAGCATGTTGAGATCAAGAATGAGAGCTTTAGAAATTGAAAATCCATTTGAACAAAAAGGGAGTGACACATGAAAAAAACAAACATGACCGCCATGATTCTGTTTCTGATGTTGAGCCAATCGGCTTGGTCAGAAAATTGCGAAAATACGGAGAGTCCGAATCAAATCGACACCCGTGTTTACGACAAAGAAACCGTCAAGCAGGCATTGATGGTTCTTCTGCAATCCCGCGCTCTTACTGTTCAACCAGCAAAGGGTCTAAAAATTAACAGAGACCTGGTTGAGGAACTTCGTCGTGAGGGCATTATTCAAACCGTTCCTATGAGGGAAGGCGTCATCTGCGTCGATCCAGTGAAGTGACAACTATGAAAACCTGGATGACAATTGGGCTTTTGATTTTGGCTGGAGGGCTTGTGGGCTATTCAATAAACAACTCAGACTCAAATCAGACGGAAACGCTTCGTGTGGCGTTTCCGTCAAAGCGCACAATTAAAACTTTTGAGCCCACGAACATCCATGTGGCCTATGAATATATTCTGCTCGAAAATCTTTATTCGCCACTTGTTGAAATTGACCCGAAAGGCGGTCAGGTCCTTCCCGCTCTAGCTGAATCCTTTCGGTGGGAAGGACCGGAACTTCACTTCAAAATTCGTAGTGACGTTCGCACCATATCTGGCAAACAAGTTTCTGCGGCTGACGTTATTTTCTCTCTAAAACGCGTCATTCTTCTCTCGCAAAATACCCATGGCAATTTTCGGGATCTGATTTGCCCAGGCGAAGTTTTAAACAGTGTAAATGATAACTGCCGCGGTCTTGAGCTTCGCGGAGACACAGTTGTTTTGAAGCCCGGATCGCAGAAGACTGTTTTGCTTCCGATGCTTTCTGCAATTGATTTCGCAATCATTCCGCAGTCGGCCGTCGATCCAAAGACATTGGAAATCATAGATTACCGAGAGACCACGGGACTCTACTATCTCGACAAGCAAGATGATGACGGTTCGATGCACCTCAAACAAAATCCGAATCATTTTCGGTCGCAAGATGGAGTGGCGAAAGAAGTCACTATGGTCGCCTTTGATCCCAAGGTATCTCCCGGCGCCTTGGCCCTTTTTGACGAAGGAAAAGTGGATCATCTCCTCACCACTAATGCTTCAAAGATCGAGGAAATTATCAACTACGCTCGCAATCATTCTGACGTTCAGCTTCATGCAACGATGAAGATCAAAAACTTCGTCTTGATCTTCACTGATCGAGGAAAGAGGGAGCTGACAGCCGAACAGCGACACATTGTCGGAAAAAAAGTTCGCGAGTCTTTCACCAAGATTTATCAAGGTCTTCCTGGCTATCAGCCATCGGAAGAATTTTTCCCTGCCTTAGGTGATGGCGGCCTAAGTGACACCCAGCAAGCCGAAATTCATCGTTTGATTGGACAGATCAAAGGGAATCCGCCAGCAAACTTGCGTATTGGGCTTTTCAAGTCGGGCGACTTCGAGCAATGGGCAACTCCTATTCGAGAAGTTTTGCCCGACGCCGATCTTTATCTAGAGAAAGTCCTTCCCGACCTTCATACCTATAAAGATCCCTCTGAAATGCCTCATGCGATCATTGCCGGCACCGACACCGGCTTTATGGAAGATATCAATCTAATTTCCTATTCTCTGAACACTGGGTTCTTGGGACTGAAAAAATCCGAGAGACCACAGTGGATGGCGAATTATATGTCGCTTTCAAATAAAGAAGAAAGAACGAAAACTCTTAGAGAACTCCATTTCAAAGCTTTGGCAGACGCCGCCATTGTTCCACTTGTCATCGCGCCGTTCGTTGCCATAGCCAGAAAGCCCTGGAAAATGGAGCTTTCGGAAATTTATGCGAACAATCAATTATGGCTCATCAAACGTTAGTCGCCGCAAAATGGCTTCTTTCAAAGAAATCGGAACTTGAGGTCAAGTTTCACGAGTTCAAATGGGGAACTGGCTACGGCATTCCTCTCTTCGACTTTGAGATCTCCATCCTAGGCGGTCGTCATTCTGGTCGAGGATCATCCACTGATCAGAATCTTGCCTTTGAGAAAGCCGCTGCTGAAGCCCTAGAGCGATTCGTTTGCTTTGAAAATGGCATTTCAACGGAAGGGGTTGCAGCTCATTCTATAGCTGAGCTCGCCGATCATAATGCGGGCCGAGAAGCAATTGAACGATATCTGTTTAACTGGCACCTCAACACAAAAACACCTTTTATCTCAGACATTGGACTCTCTAGCACACAGAAAATTTCCCAAGCCGTTGTCGCTCGAGGGGGAACAATTTCGTGGATGAAACTGCGCCCTGCCTGGGCATATGAATCGAGTCTTTGTCTTATTGAAAAGGATGATCGAAAATTTTTGGGTATTGGACTTGGCGACGATGCAGATGAGACTCAACTTCATGCGGCTATCGAGGCACTTAGAAATTTTGCTGCCTACTGCGAGAATAGAGAGCAGTTTCTAGAGGCCGCGGGAAAAAATCCAGATCTTTGGTGCTGTAGTAGTTCCTTTTTTGAATCTCACAGAAGTGTATTCGAAAAACCAGGTATAGTCTCGTCCTCAGCAATTGCGTCTACGAACTTTCCAGTCCACCGCCAGACTCTTGCTAGTCATTCTATCACAGACATTCCCCTTATCTTTATGCGGGCAACAATCCCTGGGAGCAGGCTGTGAGAGAATCATTGAAGCATCGCCTTAAAAGCTTTGAAAGAAAACAGCTCATAGCTTCGCTGTTAGGTCTTTTGATTCTTTTTTGTCTCTCGATTGTCTTCAATTACATTCATCTGAGCGGTCAAGCCACGCAGACAGCAAAGTTCATTTCTCGTATGATTCAAGTCGAAGATTTTCGAGAGGTCGGCATAACCCTCCAGGAAGCAAGACTCGATCACTTTTCAACGATTCGATACATTTCATCTGATCCTCGCAGATCCTTTACGCTTCCAGAGCTTGCGGACCTCATGCCTGACAAATCGTTTTGGCGACGACTGACCTATGACGAAGTTGCAGTGGACATTCCGACCATCACAGCGAGCCGAGATAAAATTATTTTTGAGTTTAGCCGCCTGAAAGAAATCGGCTGGGCATTTCTAATTTGGCTCGTCTTGAACCTTGTTTCTATCCCTCAAACTCGCATGATGAAGAAAAGAATCGTTGGAGAGTTCGACGAGTCGTTGAGAATTGAAACTGAACTGGCCCGGGCCGAAGTAGCTCGCAAGCTCCGACACAATATCAGAACGCCTCTCTCTGCTCTGATTCGCCTTTCAAATCGAAAGGGCGCTTCCGATCTCAACCAAGAACTTTTATCGAATGTCATCACTCACATTAAAAACTTAGTATCAGATTTGGACGAACCCAATAGGAAAGTTGCCTCAGACAATCTTTTTCATCCTGTCCTGACAGATACGATGCGGGAAGTGCGTCTGGTGGCACCTGGGCGTTTGATCGTCACAACACAGGTCGATGACTCACTCATCTCCGCACACGGAGATTTCATCAGCCACGAGCTAAGATCCATTTTAACAAACCTCGCAACAAACGCCTTTGAAGCGACTCCGGATAGCGGGCGAGTTGATATTGTCGCACAGGATTTTGGCGACCGAGTTATCCTCGAAGTTAAAGACAACGGAACGGGAATTCCTGCGGAGATTCAATCCAAGGTTACAGATAAAGGATTTTCGTTTGGAAAGCCTACGGGCACAGGACTCGGCCTTCATCACGCAAAAGAAAATGTCGAAGATTGGGGTGGCAGCATTAAAATCTTCTCAGAAGTCGGAACAGGTACATCTGTTCAGGTGACCTTGCCGATTCAATCGCGAGAAGCCTGGTATGTACCTCGAATCAAACTCCGACAATCCGACATGGTAGTAGTCGTGGACGATCAAGTAAGTGTGCATGAGATTTGGCGTGACCGCCTTAGAGAGGCAGGATTTGCCAAGGGACCCGCGTGCCTCGACAATGCTGAAGCGGCCCTATCGCTCTTAAGCAATCGGTCAGTGGCAGAATCTAGCCGAGTAGTTGTTTTTGCAGATTATGATTTAGGAACCAAAAAAACCGGCATTGATTTGCTTAGGAGAATTTCGTCGAGCACGGAGAAATTCTTGGTCACCGGCCACTTTGACGATCCTACGGTGCAGTCGATGTGCAGGTCTCATCAAATTCCACTCATTCCGAAGACGGCCTTAGGCGATATTCCGATCGTCGTTCTATAAGGCCTTTCTCTTTCGCCGTTTACCTCCCATTGAATTTGATTTGACTGGTTCATTTGAGCCAAACACGGATCATTTGGTCCACTTCAAACCCCAATCCATCTATTTGCTTAATTTCCCTCGAGAAATTGACTTTTTAGTCACTCGGTCATGGTTCAAACGAACCAAATAGCGATTTCTCTCCAAGCTCCTTAAAAATCTGCAATCCAAAAACAATTCAATCACATAGCCGCTGCTTAGCACTGTGCCTGCGTTTCGGACCCAATCCTGCTCTTAAGGTCGGGTGTAACCGCGCAGACAAAAGCGCAGGAAGGAAGGGGTATATGAAAATTGGAACTGAACACAAGAAAGAAAAATGTCCGAAGTGCGGGTCAAAAGAAATTCTGACCTTAGGCATGGATCAAATGTGTTGCGACTGTGACTGGGACAACAGCCACTGGCTCGTCGATCTCGGCCAACTCGACAACATCTTTGAGGCCGTTCGCCAGCAGTTCGGCAACGACGTTGATTTCGACGCTCGCCATGAAAATGAAAACACGATCGATCTCGAATGCGTCGGTGAAGACATGCCTTCCAACACGCAACGAATCGCTTAACCAAAAACAAAGGAGGTGTATCTATGAATGCAAAACAAATCAAAACTCAAGTGGACGCAAAACGCGATCTGAACCTGTCTCTGATCACCATTGAAAAGGCCGAGCAGCCGTCACTGTGGGATCGTCTGAAAAAAGCTTTCTCTCCGTCAGACATGACTCTCGAAGGCTGGGAACGACTGGAAATGAAGCGCACTCGCCCGTCGTTTCATTCCAATCAGCGGAGGGACTTCTAATGTCTAGAACACTGAAGGACAAAAGAGCCATTTATCGAAATGAGTCCGAGTTAACTCACACCGGAAGACCAGAGCCCGGACTTAAGCGTCGATTTCTCAATTTCAAAAAATCAGGTCCGCCTCTTGACGGCGATCAATGCCCTGAATGCGGGGGCCTCACTGATTTTCATAGCGGATTTCTGACCTGCTGTGAATGCGGCTGGACCGAAGACGTTGTTGAAATGTTTGAGATGGAAAGGTTCTCAGCATGAACGAGAACAATAATTTTCCATATAGCAATGTCGTGCCAATTCGAAAATCTGACCGCTTCGGAGTCTACCTAGGTGAAATTACATCCAGTGGCGAAGTCATCGAGGGCGAAAGTGTGGGAATTGCACTTCTAAAGCAAGGATCGAAAAAGTTTCGCCTGAAACTTTTTGTGTACCCAAGTCATCAATACTTCATCGTGCCCGATGAGAAAGATGACACCAAGTACATCGTTCTAAGCCTCGAAGAGTACCGAAATCAGATTGGCGAAGTACGCAAAAGTTGGAACCGAATTGGCGAAGGCCGACTTGTCGGAAGCTTTATCGCGCTGAGAATTCAGCTTCTTCCCGAAAATATTTTCCTCTGTCTGTTCCCAGATAAGAGCGAGCCCCAGGAGGACATGATTGCGTCTTAACTTTAAAAAAGGAGGTGACTCTATGAATAGGAAAAAAATGTTACTTGGTTTTCTGATCTTTACCCTCGCTCTTGTTCTGATGCCGGAACTTGGTTTTGCGAGCGTCGAATCTTCTCTTGTGGGGATTCAAACAAAACTCACTCGAGTTATTCTTCCAACACTTTCAATTATCGGTATTGCGTGGGCCGCATTTTCTCTGATGACCGGCAACGAGCGCGCCAAAACTCATTTATGGTACGCGATCATTGGCTCAGTCATCGGCTTCGGCGCACAGGCGATTGTTGATTTCATTTCGCAGACGATGCGCTAATGAGTGAAGAAAACTTACTTACCTCAATAGTGCCGCGAACTCTCGAAACAAAAAATAAAATTCTTGGACTCGAACTTTCCGATGTTCTTGTCCTGCTACTGAATCTTTCAGTGCAAAATCTCATCTTCGGATCAACTTCCATGAAAATTCCCATGGTGTTTGGCTCAAGCCTTGGACTTGGCCTCGTTCTTTTCATTTTCAAACGCGGCAAGCCGGATCAATTTCTCCAGCACTATGTTGAACATCTAATTTCGCCCACGGTGTCGTCTGCAAACGCACCGGACTCTAAGTATCGCCGCTTTGGAAATGGCGGTGCTTTATGAGTACAGCTCCTTCATTATCCGAAAGTCTTCCATTCTGGGAATTTGAATCGAGCCCTTTTCCCCATGCAATTTTATGGGATGGCTCACTATCAACAGGCTTGGAGTTACTCCCTCTGGATATCGAGTGCTTTGATGAATCCAGAATCAATCAACTTACCATGGGGCTTCGTGCCTTTGCGAACTCGCTGCCCGAAGGCATGACATCACAGTTTTTAGTTAAGGTCGAATCTGACGTTGAGGAAGCTCTTGTCGCGCACACTGGACTCGTAACGACCGAAAATACATTCTTGAAGCGTCTTGATCAAAAGCGTGCAGAAAGTTTATTGGAGCAAGTTAAGGATGGGACCCTGTTTCGCCCAAGACTTCTGTTTTTTCTAAAAACGGAAGGAGCAGAGCGACCGGGAGCGCTTTCTTTCTCCAATGCAAAGAAATTTTCTTCAGAATTCGAAAAAGGCTTTGAAGGTCGTTTGCAAAGTCTCAGTCAGGCACTTGAAACTGCCAGGGCGACTCTTTCTTCAATGGGCTTTGTCACGGGCGACTGTTCAAAAGCGGATTTGATTGAAATTCTATATGAGCACTTGAATCCAAGGCGCTCCGACTCAGTCACACCACCGCAGATTGCAAAGAGAGAAACTGATCTCGACGATATCTCGCCAAGAGCGCAGCTCGTCTTCGGCGATCTAATTTTGGATCAAGAGGATTTCATTCTAGATGGCCTAAAGACACGGGTTATCACACTCAAGACTCTTCCTGAAATGACCTTTGCCGGAATGATGAGTGGATTTTTAGCGCTGCCTTTTAAATATGAGCTCTTGTTCTCATTCAAGATCCCGGAGCAAGGCAAAGAAATCAAAAGTCTTGAACAAAAGCGACGAATGGCCCATTCGCTCTCAAATTCATCGAGCAATCGAGTTTCTGATCTAGAGAGCGAATCTCGTTTGTCACAAACAACGGATTTGATTCGGGAGATTATCGAAACAGGTCAAAGAATTTTTCAGGCGGAACTTGTTATCATTTTAAGAGATGTCGCCAACCACGAGGGAGAACGACGCCTCAATCTTCATTCAAAAGAGGTTCTGTCTCGTTTCAAGACCTTGAGTGGTTCCGAGGGTACACAAGAAACGGTCGGTGGTTGGAAAACATTTAAGTCCGATTTACCGCTCGCACCTATGTCGATGGTGCGTGCAAAAAGGATGAAGACGAATAATCTCGTCGACTTCTTTCCGCTTTACGGTGCCGCAACAGGTGATGAGAAACCTGTTTGTCTGATTAAGACAAGACTCGGCACCCTCTATTCTCTGAATCCATATTCGGCTCGGCTGAATAATTTTAATTCATTAGTTACTGGGTCTAGCGGCTCAGGAAAAAGTTTTGCCAACAACTTTTTAATGCTTCAGCAGATCGCGCGGGGGACTCGCGTATTTGTCATCGACATCGGCGGTTCATACAAAAAAATGACCGAGGTTCTTGATGGTCAGTATTTTGAGATCAATCTGACAGGGCTTTACAGAATCAATCCGTTTGAACTTCGTGATCCAAGCCAACCTCCCTCTGGAGAAAGGCTGAAAGGGTTGGTCAGCATCATTGAACAAATGGTTGTCGATCAGGGAGAGAAGCTCACCCGGTTTGAACGTGTTCAGCTTGAGGCGGCGTTAACCACCGTCTTTGAAAACTCACGAGACATGGGAACGCCGAAATCCCCGGTATTATCGGATTTAGCGAAACATTGCCTAGAAGATACGGAAGAATCCTTGCGACGAATTGGGAAGCTACTATTCCCATGGATTGGGTCGACGCCATATGGACGCCTTCTTGATGGTCACGGAAAAATCGAAGCCGATAGGACAATTGTGTCCTTTGATCTCAAGGGCCTTTCGCAGTACCCGGATCTCCAGTCAGTTATGATTTTGATTCTGACAAACTTCATTCTGGAGCAGGTTGAAAGTGACCGAACAACTCCAAAGCGAGTCCTGCTTGATGAAGCTTGGGAGCTTTTAAAAAGCACAGCGGCGAGCAACTTCATGGAATACGCCGCGCGCACATTTCGAAAGACCGGCAGCGGTATCACATTTATCACTCAAGGCGTGGAAGAGATCATTGCGAGTGGTATGGGGCCAGCCATTTTGAACAACACGGCGGCTAAGCTCATCATGCTTCAAAAAGGTGACACAAAAGTTTTAAGGGACGCACTGAAGCTCAATACGCAAGAGCTACGGTTGATTCAGAGTCTCGAACAACGCAAAGGCGTTTTCAGCGAAGGATTCTTGATGGAAGGCGAAAGTCGTCAGGTCATCAGAATTCAGCCATCGCCTATGGAGTATTGGATTTCAACTTCAGACGCTAGGGACAATCAGTTCTTAGACAAACTAAGAGCCGAAGGACTTTCGCTTGAGGCAGCTCTTATTAGAGCCTCGGACCTTGCACCATTCGGCGTTTCTTCAATGAAGGGGGTGGCAGCATGAAAAAAAGAATTCTAGCAATTTTATTGTCGGTTGTCTTGATAGTGGGACCAAGATCCGCGAAGGCGGATCTTTTCGGAGGAGACGTTCTCGTTCTCACCCAAATTCTCGCTCAAGCAATTCAAACCGTTATTACGCTCAGAAGTGTTTTAGAAAATGGAAAAGACACTCTCGATCTTATGCGAGACATCAATGCAGGCGTTCGTAGTGGGCTTGATCTCATTCGGATCATCAATCCGAATTTTAATCCTGGCGTTTATGGCGATCTACGTGATGCGGACTCGGTGCTTCGCGCGATTCAAACAATCTATGGTCAGGTGCCAAAGGGCATGGATGAAGACCTGATGAAATCGCAAGACCAGAGTGTGTCGGAGGTTATTTCGATGAATCGCAATCTTTACGACTACGCCGATCAAGTAGATCGTGAGCGAGACAAAATCCTTTTTCATGCTCAGGTCGTAAGCCCGCAAGGAGCCGGGAAACTTCAAAATCAGGCTCTTGGAGTTTTGATCGGAGTTACCACCCAACTGCTCCGTACACAGAGTCAGATGCTCAAGATCATGGCTCAAAATATGGCCTACGATAACCGCAAGGAAAAGCTTGCGACTCAGAATTTCCAGGAAAATTACGAAGGGCTTTCTCGTGGATTTGGCGGTCTTCCAAAAGAGACCAAACTTCCTCGGCTTGGAGGTGGTCGATGATGCCAAATCTTGAAGTCTTGGGATCACTTGTTCGAGATCTTTATCAGGGACTAAGTCAGCTTTTCTATGTGATGCTGCCTCTCACGATTTTGTTCTCCATCGTATTTGGATATTTGAAATCCGGTGATGCAAATTATCCAGATCTTCTTAAGAGAGCATTCGTTGCAGCTTTGTTACTTGCTTCGTTTCCTGAAGTCTCGAACTTGATCCTAGATATCTGCGATGGGATTGCTTTGAAGATTGACGATATGTCAGGTCTTGAAGCCTTCATGAAAATCGCCCAAGAGAAGTCGCTTGGATATTCTGCTGCCAAAAATGTTTTGATGCTGAAGTTTGACGGTCTTTTTATGGCCGTCTTAAGTTTCGGGAGCTTTGCGCTTTTATATATCGCGAAATACCTAACGATTATTCTCTACTATTTTTATTGGGCGCTTCTTTCGATCTGTGCTCCACTTATGATTCTCTGTTACATTTTCCCGAGCACAGCGCGAATCACGGTCAATCTTTATAAGGGCCTCATCGAAGTCGCTTGCTGGAAAATTATCTGGGCAATTTTATCGGCAATGCTGAAATCTGTCTCGTTCGGATTTATTTACGAAAATGAACAAGCTTATCTTCCGCTTGTTGCGATGAATTTCATAATCGCGATTGCGCTCCTTTATACACCAAAGGTTCTGCAATCCTTGACTGGTGAAGGTATCAATTCAACAGCTCGAAGCATTGGTTCTACGGCTGCTAGCGCCGCAACGATGATGTTAATACCAGTTACAAAACTCGCAATGGGACAAACCTTAGCGCAATCCCTATTGCCGAAAAGTCTTAGTCATTTGGCGCGAAGGCCAAAATCAAACACAACCCACAATTCAAACCGGCCCCGAAGGTCGTAAGGAGGTGCAACTATGAATAAAAAAATCATGCTACACGCTAGTCAATACCCGAAGGCCATGAAGGAATTTGCGGAAGAAAATCTGAATCTTAAATTTCTTTGCGGAGTATTGCTTGGGGTTTTCGTTCTCATGCTTCTGCTGGTTCTTTATCTCGTAAAACAAGGGCCAACAGTTATCGCACTCGACGGGACTGGTGAGGTCTCTCGCATTGAAACCAAAGTCACAGACGTTCAGATTGAATCTGCCATGAAGGAGTATATCAAGCATAGATATTCCTGGGATGAGAAAACGATTGCCGACGAAGTAGGTAAGGCAAAGTTTTTCGTGCTGCCATCACTTGCTTCTGCATTTGAAAGATCAATGCTGGAAACACAGAAATTTGTCCGCGAAAAGAAAGTGCACCAGCGCGTGTATCCAAAGTCCGTTTCGGTTGATCTTAAAGAGAAGAAAGTTACTGTGCTCGCGGATAGAATTACAGAGTTTGATAACTTAAAAGCTGCAACCGAAATGCGTTTGGTTTTTCAATTCACCGTTGATGATCGAACAGTCGTAAATCCTTGGGGTGTCTACATCACCAAAGAGACCGAAGAGGCTGGGCGATGAGAATGGCGCTAATGGCTCTTCTTAGCGCATCCCTCTGGTCATCATTGTCGACGGCCCAAGTCCGAAAGGTTGCGATTAAAATTGATGACATTCTGACGGTAAAAGCGGCTCTTGGGATTGCTACAATCATTCAACTGCCAGAGACGATACAGTCCGCAATCATCGGAGATCTGTCAGGGTTCAAAGTTGAATACTTAGACCGAGCCGTGACGATTAAGCCCCTTCGCTCCGGTGTAAAAACCAATCTTTATCTCGTAACTGAAAAGAGGCGTTACAATGTCAGGCTCGTTACACTTAGCCAGGCGTCGGCTGACTACATTGTTTATGTGAAAACTCTGGATCAAGTTGCGCCATCGAATAGATGGGTAAAGGTTGGAAAATCGCAACAACTTGACGGCATCAAACTTTCTGTCGAGAGAGTCGGTCTTTCAGGAAGTGGTTTTATTCTAATTGATGCAAGGCTCACGACAACCTCATCTCAAGGATTTTCGGTCAAACCAAGCGACTTTGAGATCAAGCAAGGTGGAAATTCAAAGGTAATAAATGGGCTCTTTGTATCTGACCTGAAAATTTCGAAAGATAAACCAGTGTTGATCGGGATATCTCTCGCAAAGTCAGACTTGATTTCGAAAAAGCCGGTCACTATCGAGCTAAAATCTAGAAATACATTTTCCCTTACTTTGGCCGAGGAGCTTCTATGGAAGTAAATAATTGGCTCAAGGGTTCTCTTGAGAAAACGAAGAACACCCTCTTGAAAATCAAGGGTTCCTTTTTCCAGAAGAGCGATGTCAGCCAAAAGACAGATGTCAATTTTAGGGCTTTCAAGGTTTTAGGCGCAATCGCGATTGTTGTTTTTGTTGCGGTGGTTTTTCTAATGCCCACTGATGTGCCCGTTGAGTTTACGGAGAAAATTGATCGACCAGAAACAAATCGGGATGCAACCAAAGAATCATCTGGGGCGAAAAAGAATGAGACAACGGCTGAAAACCTCTGGGGTTCACCAAAAATGGCACTGCCGGGCGGAATGGGCTCATCTCAAGTGAACTACAACACCTCAATGGTGATCGGGTCCAAATCTGGCAACGCAAAAACAGAACTTCGGGCTGGAATAAGACTTCCGCTGAGACTCTTAGATAAGGTGGTCGTTTCCCAAGAACCAGTTCCCATATTAGCGGAGCTTATTCTCAATTCTGAATCTGATTCCGGCCTGAAGCTTCCGGCAGGAACTAGATTTTACGGAGAAGCTAGTTTTCAAAAAGGATCGGACCGAGCGACTGTTCGTTTCAGTCAAATTTCTTTACCGAACGGACAGATTCGCAAAGTTTCGGCTCTTGCCCTTAGCAAAGATGGCCAGCCCGGAATCGTTGGCCGAATTTTTTCTGATGGTATGAAAAATACCGCAGGCCAAGTCCTTACGACATTCGTTGGGGGACTTGCCGCAGGGAGCATGGAGACTGATATCTTAGGAAGATCCAAGGGCGGAATAGAGAATGGTCTGCTAGGTGCTGTTGCCGCTACCGCGCAGTCACGCGCTCAAGCTTATGGTGAAAAATTAAAAACTGAACGTGAGTGGATCGAACTTGGTGCGGGTCTCGAGTGTGATGCCGTATTGAGCGAGGCTCTTAAACTACAAGAGGGAGGTGACAACTATGAGTGACGATAAAAGATCAGAGACGACAGATCGAGGGTTTGCGATCATGGCCCTAGCCCTTACAGTTTTCGTAGGATGGCTTAAGTATAAGACTGAGATCATCGCCTTCTATTTGAAGTGGCGCTATGGGGTTGCCTTAGTTGTCACGCTTGCTGTTATGGCCGCCTATGTGAAACTCCGTAATAAATTTATCTCACTTTTTAAGGATGGAGACCTAGAAAACGAAATCCTGGCACCCACCGAGGGTGAGGATTCTGTTTTCGCAGGGATCACGCCGAAGGGTAAGTCGATTTTCATTAGGCAGTCCTTTAGACGGATGCACACACAAGTTGTTGGTACAACAAACGCCGGTAAAACTGAGTCGGTCATTGTTCCCTGGGCCATTGATGATATTAAAAAGGGGCGTGGTCTTATTATCATCGACGGAAAATCTGATCGAAGCCTCCTCGACAAACTATATGCGTACGCAAAGAAGCATCACAGAGAGCACGACGTTCGCATTCTGTCGCTTTGTAACGTGGACATCAGCCACACGTTCAATCCATTTACGAATGGTTCTGTCCTTGAAATTGCGGAACGAGTATTCGCCGCTCTCAATTTTGAGAACGAATATTTTAAAAGCATTCAGTATGATGCATTTCTCCACTGCCTTCTGCTTTTAGAAGACGCGAAAATCAAACCTACCCCCTGTCGAGTGATCGATTGCTTGAAGAGTGAAAAGCATTTGGCAAGTCTCGCTAACAAATCCCAGAATCCAAAACTAAAGGATTGGGCTAAAGACTTTCTAAGCTTGAAACGCGAAGAGAGGGAGCAGCGCACGAGCGGCCTTGTCGCTCAACTTCAAAGTTTTGCTGTCGGTGAAACCGCTTCAATCTTTAATAGCGAGCAGTCAGATATTGATCTTGAAAGAGCATTGGAGGATGGCGAGATCATCTACTGCCAGTTGCCAGCCTTAAAGGTACCGACACTTGGTAAGGCCACTGGGAAGATTATTCTGCAATGCCTACAGAGCGCAGTTTCATCGCGACATCTTGGTAGATCGGAACACAAAAAATTCTTTTCTGTCTATCTCGATGATTTTACCGAATACCTCACACCGGGGTTCGTAACGCTTCTGAATAAATCCAGAAGTGCAAACGTCGGAATTGTTTTTGCTCACCAAGCCCTAGGAGATCTAGCGGGTCTTGGCGAAGGTATCCAAAATACGATCCTCACCAACTCAAATCTCAAGGTATTCATGAGGACCAACGAGCCTGAGTCAGCAGAATACTTCTCGTCTGTGATCGGGACGCTCCAGACCAATAAGGTCACTGAACGACAAAAGGACGGATTCTTGGGCGCCACTAAGACCGGCGACGGCTCGGTTCGCGCGGCTGAAGAATTCAAATACCATCCGAACGTCTTTAAACAGGAGCTCGGGGTCGGAGAAGCGGTCATGGTTCTTCCACACGCTAAAGGCAGTCTGCCGGTTCGAATCAAGTTCAAGAAAAGCTTCGATCTGGATGCGCAGGTCATTCCAAAACTTAAGAAGGCAGAGCCTCTTGGAATGGGGCAGATGCTTTCTGAGAAACCAAAGAACGAAAAGGCCGACGCTGGCATGGAGCTGCTAGCTTCGGCCAATGAAGACCAGAAGGAGGCCGCATGAGATTCGTAATTGTCATTTTAGCGCTGGCTGTATCGGCATGTAGTCACATTCCTAGATGCGGAAATCCTGACGGCGCAAAAGTAATTCTATCTGGCAAAGAGACCTGCGTGGTTCGTATTAGGCAGGTAACGGTCGGATCTGATCTTAAAATTCCGCAAAGCCTCAAGGATTCTCGGCTCTCTCAATTCACCCTTGAATGGATCGAGCCCGGCATGACTGAAGGCCGCATTGAGCTTGGTCACTTTGTGCTCTTGCCGATTTCGTCTAGGCAGGATTCCAATTGAGAACTTTGGACTACACCATCATCAAACAGGCACAAGAATTTACTGCTCGGTGGGGATTTTTAACGAGAGATCTTTTCTTTAAGTTTTTCTGCGAGAAGCAACGCTCTCAAAAATTTGAGTATTGGAATCGGCTCGCCGAAACGGGCCTCTTTGTAAAATCGAAATCCAATTCAGAGGTTTTATTTTTGAGCAGAAAAAGTAAGAATCTCTTTGCGGGTGAGTCACGGCCCTCAAGATTTCATGTCTTCATCGACCACGATGCCATCGTTGCAGATGTGTTGCTAACACTTGAACAACTTGATCTGGTTCGGGAGTATTGGCTGGAAGATGAGCTGATGAGAGACCCGCCGCTTGCCTACAGGGTGCTTGGAGCAGACAAGGTCTATCGGATTCCTGATCTAGTTTTTGATTTGAAAACTCCGACTGGCGGCCAAGTGAGATGCGTCTTAGAAATCGAAAAGACTTTAAAAACGTCTGCCCGTTACGAGAGGATGGCTCTCGCTTACGGAGACTATGATCATATCAATTTGGTGCTGTTTGGTTGTGAAAGTAGCTATACCGAAAGCATTATTAAGAGATCGTTTTCTGCGAGTCTTGGTGGCGGTCAAAGAGTCGTTCCAGGCACATTTTGTACGAGGACTTTCTAAAATTGGCACTGTCGGCAAAAGTTCGATTTGCCGACAAAGAGTTTATCTTGGAAAAAATGTTTCAGCTTGTAACCCAACAGCCAATTCAAAATTTGAATTCTAAAGCGGATGTAAACCGGACAGCCGTCCGGTTTAGAAATTCAAAAGTTGAAGAGGTCGGATGAAAAAAAACTACGAGAATTCAGTTAGTTCGCAGCCACCCAACTCCTCCCCCTTGAGCAGTAGCTCTTCCTGTCCACCCCCACCCAACGAGTAGTTGGTTGAAGGTGGACAGGAACCAGGGGAGGAGTTGGGTGGATTAAAATATGGGAGGTAGATAGATATTTAAATAATAAGGAGGTGAATACATGAATACAGAAGAAAAGAATAAAGACGTAAAAACAAAAGACGAAGTCACAAAAAAAGAAGGCCGGATTGTCGTAAGTACTGAGGCTGAATTGGTAGTTGGCGAGATGACAGATCGTGTGAACGACGGTTTTGATGCGGGCCGAGCCAATCGCTATGACGTCGCCAGTTTCATGATTCTCTGGTTTAAGAATAATGCTCCTGATGACGCGATCTTAGAAATTCGCCGCCGTTCGGCAAATGCTTTTTCGATGCTCGATGCGCTTCAAAAGAAGTATAAGGCTCTCGGAGAGGTGCCGCCAGACATCCAAGCCGTTCTGGATAAACATTTCTTTGGTGAAGCCGCCAAGGAGCAGAAAAAAGCGAAAAAGAACTTGAAGCAAGAGTGTATCACAGATACACTTATTGAAAGTGAGCAAGTATGAACCCAAAACAATTCAAAGAAACTCGGGAGCAACTTGGACTCACGCAAACGGATCTCGCCAAACTCTTAGGGTTATCGGGAAAAGCTCCGATCAGTCACTTTGAGATTGGATTCAGGACGCCAAGTCCGCTTATCAGTGCCGTGATGAGCTACTTAGGAAGTCTCTCTGAGCGTAAAGCTCAGGATTTTATCGAAGAGTTTCAACGGCACATTGATGAAGCGCAGAAGCCGACTAAAGGCCGCAAGCGTGGGTAGGAAATCCACCTATATAGCGGCGGTGGATTTTGATGATGAAGGTATGACGGTCGAGCTGATAGGTGTCCCCGATAATTCGGAAGACGCCGATGCCCGACGCGAGAGAGTCGAAAAGCTCGTCGCAAAAATCATCCTTCTTGGCCAAACCAGAGGACGACCTCGAAGGGAGGAACTAGATGAAGAACAAATCGCAGCCTGACTTTAAACTTCAGTCTCAAGCGGCACTTTTGATCGGATGCTATTCCAGAGTTTCCACTGACGAACAGGCAAATGTCGTCGAGGGTTCGCTCGATAATCAACGCCACCGAATGCAGTCATTCTTAGAAATTAAAAATATGCAGGAGCCCGGATGGGGCCGCTTGGTTGAACACTTTATTGACGATGGTTACTCCGCGAAAGACACCAATCGTCCTGCTTACGAGCGGATGATGAAGGCGCTGAAGTCCGGTAAAATAAATGCAATCATGGTGACGGAACTTTCGAGGCTTTCGCGCAACATTCCTGACTTCTGTGACTTCCACAAAATGCTTGAGAATCACGGCGCCAAATTCTTTTCGATCAAAGAGCAATTTGATTCCAGCACTCCCGCCGGGAAAATGATGCTCTATAATATGATAAATTTAGCGCAGTTCGAACGAGAGCAAACGTCAGAACGTGTTGCTATCAATTGCCACTCTAGAGCCCAACGTGGATTTTTGAATGGTGGCCCAGCCATCCTTGGTTATGACAAAGATCCGGCAAAGAAGGCGACTTTTCTTGTTAATGAAAAGGAAGCGAAACAGGTTCGTAGAATTTTCGAACTCTTTATTGAACAAAGAACTTTGAGCCGAACAATCGACGCGATCACGGCAGAGGGAATCAAACCGAAAGCCCGAGACAATGCCAGAAACCGTCTTGTTAAAGCCGGAAGATGGACCATTGATTCGTTGAGTTTTGTCCTAAAGAACCGCGCCTACACTGCCGCTCGTGAGGTTAATAAAGCGAGTAAAAATAAAGACCAGAACAAACTCAAAGCGTGGCAAAGATACGGAGTTTATCCAGCCTCTTGGCCCGCTATCGTTGATGAAGTGACGTTCAATATTGCAACTGTGATTCTAGAGGAGAATACTTCTCGCGAACGAATGCGGCTCGATACGTCAGCGACAAGAGTTTTTGCTGCCTCTGGCCTGTGCCTTTGCGAGGAGTGCGGACGAAAACTTGTCGGCCAATCTGCTCACGGAAAAAAACAAGTTCATCGCTATTATGTTCACTCTTCTAAAAAAGGTGACGTCATCAATTGCTCAGTCAAGCGCGTGAAAGCCGACAAAATTGAGTCAAAGCTTGCTGAGTATTTATCCGAAATTCTTCTTCAGGCAGGACATTTTGATAAAATCGAAGAACGAATCAAGGAGTTGGCGAACCAATCTCCTGAGCAGCTCAAAATTGACAAAACTCGCTTAAGCCTGGAACTCCAAAAGCTCACCCTTGCCATCAAAAATACTTTTAAGATCCAAGCAGCTCTCGATGCAGAGTCAGAAGCAATCCGAGAGACTGCCAAGGAACTTGAAGAACTCAGCCGCAAAAAACGCCACATTGAGGCAGAGCTTGAGAATTTGAAGACCAAAGAGATCGCAAAAGAGGACGTTAACGACGCCATCGGCGATCTCAAAGACCGACTTGCATCGTTCCGTAAGGGCTGGATTAAAGCGTCAGCCGTTATGAAGAAGAATCTTCTGAAGGACTTGGTGTATTTCGTTCTTGTTGGCCCCAAGGGGCTCAAGATTCAGTTCCGCTTGAAGCACGAGGAGCTGAACAAAGACGTCACTCCAGAGGAGCTTGCGGCGGCAAAAGTCAGTGAGAATAACGTCATTGAATTGGCAGAAAAAAGACGTGCGAAACCCTCAGCTACGGTCGCTGATTCGGAGTCTTCTGACTCTGAGCCCAGATTTAACAATCTGGGCATCGCTGGTTCGCAAGTTGTAGGATTTGGTAGGGAGTACAGGATTCGAACCTGCGACATCCACCTTGTAAGGGTGGCGCTCTACCAACTGAGCTAACTCCCTGTTGTCTTTAGAGAGGGCTTTTTAGCAACCCTATCCCCCGCTTGTCGAGGGAATTCTTTAAAACTTTAATCTTTTATCTTGCCCTACACACTTAAATTCAAGACGGTCTGAAATTCGTACCATCTGAACTGCAATGTCTCGCTCAGGACACTTTATATTGTTAATTCTAGCTACCATAACGTGCTCAGGAATATTTATGACATCCCCATTAGTTACAGGAGGCGCCGGAGAATCTGCTTCGGCAAAAGCATATATAGCCACCCGATAAACTTCGCCCGTTTCCTGAAGAGTTATCTGCGCCACAACATACTTTTGTGAGCTGTTTCGAATTAAACCGGGCCCGGAGCCCAATGTTGAACACTGACCCGCATCAAACTGAGTGATAAATAATCGCCTCTCTTCAACGCGACGGAATCCAAAGTAGTACACTTTACCCTTATACTCGGCCTTCCAAACCCCCTGAATATCGTTCCATGGGAATGCAACCTCAAGGCCCCAAGGCCATGGAAAGTCACCGCCCCCGCCTCCGCCTCCAGGTTTAACACCCTGGTATTGGTAAGCCTTCTGATTGCCTGACAAATTAGCACGAGAACTGATCGACATCGTGATACCCGCCAGAAGCAATAGCATCTGAAGTAGCTTATATGTACGAACCATTAGGAGCCCCTCTTCTCACTAGTGTTCAATAGACACCCTAGCACCCTTATTCATGTAATAACCATTTTTGCTCGGAAAATATACTTGGGCTTTTCATAATCTGGCTCAATTAATTTTTCTCAAGCGCTTTATTGTCACATAAATTTTATTGTCGTGAATTGCAGGGTCGTAGGCCTGTCTCCAAACATTTTCAACCAAGTACTCTTTTGAGTATACGACGCCTTGATTTTGCATAAATAATCGCAGCAAATCTAAAAGGATAAACTGATTTTTAAAATCAATTCGTCCTAATTTCTTTTCGACTACAGAGTGATTGTGCTCATCAAAAATTAAATCAAAGCTATTATGAGGCTCATCTCCCAGTTGCTCAAAACAGCTCTCAATGCGGTGTGAAAGTCGAACCATATTCTCTGGATCTACAGAGCGCTTCGCAAGTCCTAGGTATAATCGCGCCAAGTCCTTGTCGCCCATTTCGAGATAACAACGGCCCAACATCAATTGAAGATTTACAATAACTGTTAGATTTTTTGCATCTTTGATCTGATCGTAGGCGCGCCAAAGAACCTCAATCGCTTCGTCATACTTTTTAAGTTCACGCAGAATATCCGCATTTAACATTTGCGATGAAATACGAAGTTCTGGCATTTTATAGACTTGGAAAAAAACCTCTAAGTTGTAAATCTCTTTAAGAGCATCTGCGTAACGCCCAATGTTGGGTCTTGAATAAACTGCTGCGAGACCAAAAATAGCATGACAAATATCTTCTTTGTTGTCGTTCGCGAGCGCTATCGATAACGCCTTTTGAAGATAATCAAGCGCCGTCTCGTTTTGATCTTTATAAGCCGCGCAAATAGCCAATGTATAGTAGGTCTTTGAATTCAACTCAAAGCCCTCTTTAAGAACGAGGTCCTGAAGTTTTTCCTTCATCAGATGGATTTCTTCGTATCTTTCCATCTCGGCATATATTCTTAAAATCAAATTCATCGTCTTCAAATAGTCAGAAAAATTCTTGTCGCCAAAATAACCTTGAGAGGCCTCTTGCAGATGAGTCAAAGCAGATTTGAAATCACCGCGATCGCAATAGAGCTTGCCGATTTCGAATGTGCGATCAGTTGCCGATGCCATCTTAAGACTCCGAAAATAAAACACAAATGAATGTAGCACACTGTTCTGACAGATTCTTAACACAAGGTCAATGGAGTGACTTCCAGCGTTGCCCTAATTTTCGAGCAGTTTAACAATAAAAAGAGGGGCTTGTTGCCCCCCTTTTCGTGTGTTGCTCGTTTTTTAATCAGTCCTAGTGATGATGCAATGACTGCCCGTGTATTGGGCCTTGATTCCATAGTCAGTCTCTTTTTGAATTTTGAAGAGCTCTTTAGGATTCTTGATGTCCAGAGCGTTGATCAAAACCTGATCGACATGATCGACAAGAATAACCTTTAACTCCTTCATAACCTCTTTTGGAATGTCCTTAAGGTCCTTTTCATTCTCTTTCGGACAGATAATCATCTTGATGCCCCCTCGATGGGCTGCCAAGATTTTCTCCTTGAGACCACCAATAGCAAGAACCCGGCCCCGAAGTGAAATCTCGCCTGTCATAGCGACCGTCCGTTTTACCGGAATCTTCATAATTGAAGACACGATACTCGTTGTTAGAGCAATCCCCGCCGATGGACCATCCTTGGGTACCGCCCCTTCGGGAAGATGAATATGCACATCAATATTGGAGAAATAATCCTTATCTAAACCAAAGAGCGGACCTCGTGATCGCACATAGCTCATCGCAGCCGAGCAGGACTCTTTCATAACATCACCCAATTGGCCAGTAATTGTGAATTTGCCCTTTCCAGGTACAACGCTAGCCTCTACTGCTAACAAATCACCACCAACTTCGGTCCATGCCATCCCATTGGTAAGACCGATCTCATTTTCTACTTCGATTTTACCAAACTTAAATTTGTGCGGACCAAGTAACTCCACCAGTTTTTGCGGTGTTACAACATACCCCTCTTTTTTTCCACCCGCTGCTTTTGTCGCCGCCTTGGAGGCTTTTTTGGCACCTGTCTCCTTCATTTCTGCAACTGCCTGGGACATCACAATATCCTTCGCGACCTTGCGACAAACATTTGCAAACTGACGCTCTAAATTTCGCACTCCAGCCTCTTTTGTATAAAAGCGGATAACGTCGCGAATGGTTTTATCGGGAATTGAGACTTTGTACTCCTTTAAGCCGTGGTTCTCAATTTGCTTCGGAACGAGGTAGTTCTTAGCAATATGGAACTTTTCTTGCTCGATATAACCCTCAAGTCCAATAATCTCCATGCGATCCAAAAGGGGTCTCGGAACAGTGTGAAGTGAATTCGCTGTTGCGATAAACATAACTTTCGAAAGATCATACTCCACCTCAAGGTAGTGATCCTGGAAAGCTGAGTTTTGCTCAGGGTCCAAAACTTCGAGCATTGCAGCTGCTGGGTCACCACGGAAGTCCGAGGCCATCTTGTCAATTTCATCAAGAAGCACAAGAGGATTTCCTTTGTCGACCTTACGAAGGGCTTGCAGTATTTTTCCCGGCATTGCTCCAACATAGGTCTTTCTGTGGCCACGAATTTCGGCCTCATCACGGACTCCACCTAAAGAAATACGCGCAAACGAACGATTCAAAGACTCCGCTATCGAACGCGCTAGGGAGGTCTTACCACCCCCGGTGGACCGACGAGACACAAAATGGGCCCTTTCATATTTTTCGAAATTGAAAGCACGGCCAAATACTCGAGAATCCTCTCTTTGACTTTTTCGAGCCCCCAATGGTCATCATCAAGAATTCGTTGGGCGTTTTTAATATCGTGCTTTTCTTCACTGTAATCAGCCCAGGGCAAAGACAATACCCAGTCGATGTAATTTCGTACGACCGTTGCCTCTGCTGACATCGGCGACATCATCTTCAGCTTTTTTATCTCTTTAAGAACCTTGTCTCTGGCCTCTTGACTCAACTTCTTTGCTTTAGTTTTAATTTCAAGGTCTTGAAGTTCTGCCTGATAATCGTCTTTTTCGCCAAGTTCTTTTTGAATAGCCTGCATCTGCTCATTCAAATAGTACTCCTTTTGCGACCTCTCCATTTGCTTTTTGACTCGGGTCCGAATCTTCTTTTCAACTTCAAGAATTTCAATTTCACCAGTCATTAGGTTTAGCAAATGCTCAAGGCGTTTCGAAGGATCCGAAATTTCGAGAACCTTTTGTTTATCCTCAAGTTTTAAATTAAGCTGCGCTACGATAATGTCCGCGAGCTCACCCGGACTCTCGATCGTCGAAACGCGCATGAGAATTTCTGGCGGTATTCTTTTGTTCAACTTAACATATGTTTCAAAAGTAGTTTTAACGGAGCGAACTAGCGCCGCCGCCTCAACTGGGCTATCAGCCTCTTCAGGTATTTCTTCACACTGGACCTGAAAGAAATTTTCATTGGTAATAAAGTTTTTAATACGCACACGACGTTTGCCTTCAACGAGAACCTTAACCGTACCATCCGGGATCCTTAGCAACTGAATGATCGTCGCAACGGTTCCGATTTGATAAATATCCTTCGGCTCAGGGTTGTTGGTCTTAGCATCCTTCTGTGCCGCAAGAACTATATCGGTCTGTTTGCTCATCGCCTCTTCAAGAGCGTTGATGCTCTTGTCTCGACCCACGAACAACGGCATCATCATGTGCGGAAAAATGATGAGATCCCTTAAAGGCAGAAGTGGTAACTGTTGAACCTTGGTGCCCTCACTCATTTTGACCCTCCCTTTGGTTATTGGTTCCCCCGAAGTCCGTAATACAAGACCCTAGGGGATGAACGGCAGGTTAAAATCCATAAAACCCCCCCAGTTCCTATCCAGTATAAATATGCGTTCGCTTTGTGGGAAGTAAATTAGTTGTTATAAAAATATATTGATGCAATTCAAATGGCAAAAGGCGGCAACCGACATGCTTTGTTTTGTCCGGAAATAAGGTTTTCTTATAGTTCATGAAAAAACCCGGAGTTTCATCCGGGTTTTACGTCTCGATTTGACATTTTTAAATTAACTAGGCGCTTTCTGCTGGATCGTCGCTTTCAGCTTTTGAAGACTCATTTCTCATCTCGTCTTCTGTCTTATAGACTAGTTTTGGGGCCTGCCCCTCGTTTATTACTTTTTCATCTATAATGCATTCTTTGACGTTAGGCTTTGACGGCAAATCAAACATAATATCCATCATCGCCGTTTCTATCACGCCACGAAGGCCGCGAGCACCGGTTTTCCGCTTTAATGCCATTTGAGCAATCGCCTTCAGGGACTTTTCAGTAAACTTAAGCTCTACGCCCTCATAACTGAACAGTTTCTGATACTGTTTGGTCACTGCATTTTTTGGCTGAACTAAAATATCCATTAACGCAGACTCTTCTAGAGGGTCCAACACTGCAATCACCGGCAAACGACCGATAAACTCTGGGATCAAGCCAAATTTTGACAAGTCATCTGGTTCAACTTTTTGCAAAATATTCTCGCCGCCTGCATCTTTTTTCGCTAGCGCTACGTATATCGGCACCAATCCCCATCGTCTTATTGGTCGTTCTATTTTCAATAACTTTATCGAGGCCGACAAACGCTCCGCCAACTATAAACAAAATATTTGTCGTATCCACCTGAATAAACTCTTGCTGTGGATGCTTACGGCCGCCCTTCGGTGGTAAATTTGCGACAGTTCCCTCAAGAATTTTTAAAAGCGCTTGCTGTACACCCTCCCCGCTCACGTCGCGAGTAATGGATGGGTTCTCGGATTTTCGAGAAATTTTATCAATCTCATCGATATAAATGACCCCTTTTTGGGCCTTTTCAACATCGTAATCTGCTGACTGTAAAAGGTTGAGAACGACGTTTTCGACATCCTCACCCACATAACCTGCCTCAGTCAAAGTCGTTGCGTCCGCCATTGCAAACGGAACGTTCAAAATCTTCGCGATTGTCTGCGCCAACAAAGTCTTGCCTGACCCCGTTGGTCCAATCAGCAAGATATTTGACTTTTGCAGTTCTACATCCGTCGTTTTCTTGCCATTTCCAAGAGCGTTGATCCGCTTATAATGATTGTGAACCGCCACGGCCAATGCTTTTTTTGCCTTTAATTGACCTATGACATAGTCATCAAGGTACGTCTTGATATCATGAGGCTTCGGAACTTTGAAGGTCCCCTTAACCGACGTCTCACGCTCTTTTTCTTCATCAATGATGTCATTGCAAAGATCAATACACTCATCACAGATATAAACGCCCGGGCCTGCAATCAGCTTCTTTACTTCCTTTTGGCCCTTACCACAAAAACTACATTTCAATGTGCCAGCATCTTTGGTACTCATCGATTATCCTTTTTTCGCCTTGCGAGATTCTACAACAGTGTCAATCAATCCCAACTCTTTCGCCTCTCGTGGATCTAGAAAATGATCCCTCTCCATCAAAGAGTGAAGTCTATCATAATTTTGTCCAGTATGATCTTCATATATTTTGGTTAGTTTTTCTTTTGTTCGTATCAATTCTTTGGCATGAATTTCAATATCGGTGACTTGCCCCGAAAGCCCGCCTCCCGACAATAGCGGCTGGTGAATCATGATGCGAGTGTTTGGCAAACTGTAACGCTTGCCTTTGGCCCCCGCCGTCAAAAGCAAAGAACCCATACTTGCTGCCATCCCCATGCAGTAAGTTGCTACATCGCACTTCACAAATTGCATCATATCGTAGATAGCAAGGCCAGCGGAAACACTCCCGCCGGGAGAATTGATGTAGAGATGAATGTCTTTTTCTGGGTTATCCACCTCAAGAAATAAGAATTGGGCTATAATTGCGTTTGCAACCTCATCTGTGACTTGGGTCCCGAGAATTACAATTCGATCTTTTAAAAGTCGAGAATAGATATCGTAACTTCTCTCGCCTTTGGAACTCTGCTCAATAACGTAAGGAATAAGTGGCACAGTGGTCTCCTGTTGATGGTTAAGCAATCTCCCTATCTATCGGTATTATCCCATAAGACTTTATTAAAAATGGTTGGAGCACCGATGGCTTTATGTTAGTCAGCTAATTGATACTTTTTAGGCACTTAGCGCGCCACGACGCGTCTACATCGAAAGGACATTGCCATGTTGTTTGACCTTATTCATAAAGATATTGAAACTCTGACCTGCCCGATGTTGGTCGTGTTTTCAAAGTCCTCGTCTCAAAAAGATAAACCTGCAAAAATCACCCACGCTGATCTCAATAAAAAACTGGCCCTCGCGATCGAAGATAAAATGGTGAGCGGCAAACTTTCAGAAGCTATTTTGTTTCGCGAACTGAACTATAAAAATTTTCGTCATGTCCTCGTTGTTGGCCTAGGAAAAGAGTCTGAAATCGACTCAGAAGTGATTCGCCAAGCTCTTGCCTCCGTCTTCGAAGGCGCAAAAAACTCCGGGGTCAAAGAAGCTGCCGTTCATTTTGACGGACTGACAACGAGCAAGAAGGATTCTTGTCCATTTGCACAAGCTGTTGCTGAAGGCTTAGGCCTTGCTGCTTACTCAATGGATGAGCTAAAGAGCACAAATTCCAATAAAAAAGAAGAAGAATTAAAAATCCACGTCGTAACCAAAGCAGCGGACAAGGCCTTTAAAACTGCCTTTTCTGATGGTGTGACACTTTCTTCTTGTGTCAACTTTTCCCGTCGACTTGGTGATCTGCCTGGCAACTTAATGACCCCAACAATTCTTGCAGAGTCGGCCGTTGAGTCCGCAAAAGGGACCGGCGTTAAGGTCACTGTCTGGGACAAGGCCCGAATTAAAAAAGAAAAAATGGGCGGTCTACTCGGAGTTTCTAGCGGCTCATCTCAAGAGCCTCGTTTCATTATTATGGAATATAATGGCACCGCGAAAACTAAAAAACCTCTCATTTTTGTCGGCAAGGGTCTAACTTTTGATTGCGGCGGAATCAGCATTAAGCCTTATGCTGGAATGGAAGAAATGAAGTTCGACATGTGTGGAGGCGCAAATGTTATTGGCACAATTCTGGCCATTGCCAAACTAAAATTGAAGGTGAATGTTATTGGTCTTGTTCCTTCTACCGAAAACCTAGCAGGATCTTCTGCGACAAAACCTGGAGACATTCACACCGCTCGAAATGGCAAAACCTTTGAAGTGAATAACACAGATGCTGAGGGACGCTTGATCTTAGCAGATGCCCTCTGCTATGCCTCCGAACACACCCCGCAAGTGATCGTTGATGCCGCAACATTAACTGGGGCAATGGTTGTGGCTCTTGGCAATATTCACACGGGATATTTTACTCGTAATGCGCAACTGAAAACAAAAGTTGAAAAAGCCGCTATTTCCTCTGGCGAGCTCGTGTGGAACATGCCTCTCGTTGATCATCACGGCAAAGACATGAAAGGCACCTGGGCCGATCTTTCAAATATTTCAGCCGGCAAAGGAGCAGGCAGCGCGACGGCGGCTGCCTTCTTGGAACAATTTGTCGGCGAAAACATTCCTTGGGCGCATTTTGATATAGCCGGCACCGCATGGGCGACAGGAAACCGTCTCAACTATTGTCCCAAAAAAGGGGCCAGCGGAGTTTTGATTCGCACATTCGTAGAGCTTGCAAAGCAATACGCCTAAGAAATGTCGCAACATACCGCCACTAAAGATCTTCGTGGTGGCGGTATTTCCATAAAAACAACATCAGCATTGTAACCGTAAATAAAATTGATAGCGCGAGTCCGATGCCATACCCCTCACCCGGATACTCAGAATAATTTAGTCCAAAATAGAGAATAAATATCTTTCCAATAAGGGTTGGCATTAGAAATGCGCGAATGAACTGAGCCAATGTGTTTTTCGTAGGGTTCTTTTGTTCGGTCATGATATCCCTATTTGACTCGACGAGGGCGCGCCCTTGGATGAGTTAAATTTTTGGATCGTTCTTGAATACTTTGTATTAAGGCAATCTCTTTTGCAACCAATTCTCTCTGTTGTTGTTTCTGATAAATCTGCAGCAACTGCAAATGTGGCTCTAGATAAAGAGAGTCTATAGCTGTGGCCATTTGAAATGATTCTATCGCCTTTTCATATCGACTAGTTTCTGAATAAACCACTCCCATATTGTGAAAGGTTTCTGCCTGATTCGGATTTACAGAAATAGCCTTTTGAAAAATTTCTAAGGCCTTGTCTAAATTTTTATTTCGGTAATAAATAACACCAAGATTATGCCAGGCAACACTGAGTTCTGGATCCAGCGTCACGGCCGCCTGGTAGTGTACAAGTGCCCTGCTATAATCACCTTGCTTTTCGAGAATGACTCCTAGATTTAAATTTGCGCGCGGCGATTTTGCATCTATTACTAGTGCCTTCTCCAAATATTTTTGCGCCTCTGACAAATTATTCATATCCAAAAAAGCAAGTCCAAGATTGATATAAGGATCGATGTAGCTTGGTCTTAGAGTAAGGGCGGCATTCAATTCAGAAAGCGCCAAAGGATATTCGCCCTGATCTAAATAAAGACTGCCAAGATTATTTCTTGCAATGGAACTCTTTGGAAACTTAGCGACTTCGTCTTGCCAAAGAGACTGTGAACTCGCCCAGACCCGGTTGCGCTGTACCGTCAGGATACCAAAAGTTACCATTATCGCCGTCAAAACCAATCGCCCACTCAGCTTTTTGAAAAAAGCACCTTTCTCGAAAACTTCAAACCAAATTACTGAAATGAGAAAAAACAATCCCAAACTTGGTAAATACATAAATCGATCGGCAAATGCAAAATTATTGCCAAAAGGGATAATCTGAAGAACCGGAAAAATTGTCAGTATGAAAAAAAGGCCGCCTGCAATGGACGACATTTTAATCATTCGATTTTTATAAGAAAGCAAAATGACGACGGCAAGAAAAGCTATTGCCACTCCATATTCAGTCCAAGATGCCGTTACAACTCCCCGCTCATAAAAGGCACTTAGCTTTAACGGAACAATCATTTGATGAAGGTAGAAGGCTAAAGAATCAAAGCCTCGCTGAATCGCATCGAAAACGGTGCTCTCATTTTCTGGCAAGTGTTCGCCACGATTGTGCAATAACAAGTGCACATAAGTAAACACCGCGCCAACAATTGCAAAAGGAATCTGTAAAAAACAAGATCGTTTACCAAAGTCCCCACGCCAAAGGTGCATCATCAGCAGAATCGCCGGCAAGGTAATGGCCATAAATTTTGCAAACAAGCCCAATGTAAATAACAATAATGCTAAAAGATAAAATGACTTCTTAGGCCGCTTTATTAAAAAGTAATAATAACTCAACAGTGCCAACAAAAAGAAGAATGTTGATAAAACATCTTTTCGTTCTGCCACCCAAGTTACCGACTCCACGTGGAGTGGGTGTAACGCAAACAGCAGTGCCGTTACAAAGGACACAAAGAGCCGTCCTGATGTTATTAACCGTATCAGTATAAAAATTAGAACGACATTCGCTATATGAAACAAGATATTGGTAAGATGAAAGTAAAATGGGTCAAGACCAAAAAAATAGTGTTCAATTGCAAATGTAACTATCACCAAGGGGATATAGTCTTCTGCGACCTTGCTAGTGAAAACTTTCTTAAGGTCAAAATTTGAAACGAGTGGGTTTTCGTAAACTAAGGCGGGGTCGTCGTAATTAACAAAATTATTTTGAAGCGCATTAAAATAGACCGAAAAAGTCGCCAGACAAAGAAATGCAAGAGCGATAATACTTTCTCTTTTCATTTTATTTCATCTACTTAAAATTGATTAGCATGGGGTGACTAAGAATTGCACTTAGTTCTTGGTTGTCAACCAGCAGTTCTTTTTGCAAACCCGGATTCGAAAGTCGAACCGATGTCAAAAGCCAGCGTGTAGGCCACTGTTCGGATACACCATGAAATCTCAAAGTTACAGGCTTACTATCCCGATATTGAATCTCTCCGTCGCCAGGTTTCTCTGTCATAATTTTGTCGAATGGAATCAATATCGGATTGATCTTTGTCATATCCGTCGAAAACTCACAGGCCCCTTCTACTTCCATTTCAGGCCGCTCGCCGCTTACGGCAACTCCATCGGCAACAAATCTCAGCGTGACTTTTTCGAACTCCTGGCAAGCTAGCGTTTTTTCTCCGGTTAGTTTGGCCATTGCAAAATGACCCAACTCGACACCTAAGCTGGACTGCATTCGCACGACACTCGCCCCCTCAAGAAGTCTTTTTTTCATCGCAAGCGTCAAGTCCGTTCCGCTGAGGTTAGAAAAATCTGAGACCTGCCTAACTGCCGCCGGGTCACGATTTACAGGCTCCCAGTAAGCAGTGCGCACAATCATCCCGTAGCCAAATAAAAAAGAAATCGCGAACAAAACGAATATCGTTCCCAACTTTTTCAAAGGTTCCCCCAGTGCCCCCATTCTAGCATATTTTTAGATTCGCGTATTTTGTATTGCATTGACCCCCAGACCTAAGCCCTGGGGTGTCCTTTAATCAGAACAACTCGCGTATTTATACCCACGAAAATCAACGCCCATTTCTTTGGCTTCTTGCGCGATCGCAAGCAAACCTAGCTTAGCACTCCAACCGTAGACATTTTCCTGAGGACACCCCTCTGCTCGAACTGCCAGGTCAGACACACACAGGCGTTTGTAGACCGCTCCCGGGCTATTCAGACTCTCTGTTGAGCTTTTTTCTGAGTGTGTTCTTAAGAACCCACCTGCAAGCTCGCACCCAATCATATAAATGACTGGCTCAGCCGAAGATCCTTCTGCCGAAACAATTGAAGGGATGCCTTCCTGAATAATCACTTCTTGAACCTCACGGCCACCTTTTGACGCCTTCATCTTCTTTCGTGATTTGTAGCTCCACTGACGAACCTCATCTCCGGAGCCTACGCGTATGACCGCCAAACCATATGTTCCTGCATTGTTTTTCACAAAAACGAAAGGTTCTTGCTGAATTCCACGACGCTGATACTCAGACCTAAGCTTTGCAAGAAACTGATCAACTTTGTTTGCTAATTCGTTACGGCTTTCTTCGCCGTTGATATCAAAATGTAGAAATTCTTCGGTTTCAACACGTAAAAAGAATGGATCAAATTTTGCTACTTCTGCAAATTCGTTCACAAGTTGATTATAAAACTTAAAATAGCGGCTCTTCTTTCGCTGATACCACCCGAGCTCACGAGGGGGATTCATAGCAATATCAATGGTACTTGCCCAACTCTCATAAGCTTCTGAAAAGTCGTTGTTACTAATAATCAAATCCGCCTTGAATTCTTGCATCAAAGAACTCGTTTTAATTGCTGATCCGACAAGCAATTCTCGACCCGAAGCGCTTTGGATTTTAAGTGGCTCGACCAAGGGGCGAGGAATCGCCACCCGAACGGACTTACCCGCTGCTTCGATTAAGGACTGAATTGTAAAAACATTATCCCAATAATAAGGATTTGCTGTGTGCTCTTCAGTGACTAGTAAGACATTTTTAATTTGCGACCCATAGTGGGTTTCGATGTAACTCCCCATCAAACCAATGGAGGTCTCTTTATCTGTCGGACATATATTATTGAACCCCGCAGGGAAAATATTGGCATCGACATTCGAAACCTTATAACCAGCATCGCGAATATCATAACTCGAATATATTGGATAGGCGAGCTTGCCAGTCTTTTCTTTAAACCACGAGCAAATCTCATTTGCGTGCGAAAGCGTCTGCTTGTGTAGTAAGTCTTTAACCATAATTAAGCACCTCTTGCTTTTAACCTACAAGTTTGGATCTTCGGATGGAACGACTTTAATTGGATTCTTTGGCATCGGAAGTTTCTTATTTGGCTTCGCAACCCTCGGAGTATAGATAGGGCTTTGCAATAACAACTCGACCCGCCCCTGCAGCGAATCCAAGTATTCAAAAAATTTCTTCTGATATTCATTAGTCACCCCTTCACGAAAGGGGTGGTAGAGCTGCGCGTCTTTTATAAGTTCTAAAAACGGAACTGCTAAACGCAGCTGTTCGTCTCGTTTGATCTTTGCTGCTACAAGGGCATCATAGCCAGAGGGTTCGACAAGCCCGTCGATCGACGTCCACAAATCCAAATAAATTTTTTGCAGTTTAAGTTGCGCTCTTGCAGACCAGGTTTCATCATTAAATTGCAAGGACCGAATGAGATACTTTTGCACGGTCAGCTGGCCTTGAATAATAGCCAAAATATTATCAGCAGAAAGTTGATTGGTAGAAATTGACCCCATGTTGAAGTAAATTTTCGCAAGCCAATTATCTGTCAAGGGACCATTGTGAATGTCAAAAACCTGTTTTAAACCCTTTTCCGCCTGCACCAACCACCGAGCGGCCTCAGCGGAATTGCTTTCTTTTGCGTAGATCATTGCAATTCGCGATGGAATCTCGGCCACAACTATTTCAGCCGGAAGATGGTCTTGATACTCCCTTGCTTCGAGTAACGTCGTTAGAACGCGTTGGTCATCACCTAAAGCTTCATATACAAAAGACAGGCGGTAAACACTTAAAGCAGAAATTTCTGGCTGATGTTGGCCTGAAAATTTCGAAATTATTTGATAAATAGCTGACGCCTCGGACCAGCGCTCAAGTCCTTCCAGGGCACTTGCCCTATAATAGCGGGCCCGTTGAAGCCTCAAAGAGTACGGGTACTCACTCTGAAAACTCTCTGTTAATAATACAACCTCTTGATAGAGGCCTGCCTTTAGCGCCCCTTCTATCTTTTGCATTTCTAATTGCTCTGGATCCCTGACCGCCAGATTGGTCTCTTGCCTCTGTAACAAACTACAAGAGAGGTTCATGCTTATGAACAGTATTATCCACATAAATCTCACTGACCATCTCCTTGAGCCCTGATTATTTCTGCCATCACCTCTAAACCCAACAAATCAGAAATCGGCCGATTAATGTCTGGAAGTCGAATCACCTTCGTCTGTGCTTCATGCTTTTTTGCAAAAGTGGCATGAATTCGCTCACGACAAGCATAAAATTCTTTTTCTTCTTTGTACAAAGCAAAAAGATTTTTTGAACCCACGGGAGCCTCTGCTGGCAATGCCTCATGGAGGTTTAACCATTCAGGGTGAGATCTGTTCATAATAATTGAATTTATATGGTATCCACCCTTGCGCAACTCAGTAAAAAAATATTCTGCCTCGACGAGTTTCGCCTGATCAAAACTTGTGATTAAACAAAACTTGGTCTCTGGGTCTACCAACATTCTATGGACCCTTGTTATCCGCTCCTCGAGTTTTTCTTGCCACTGCTCAATGCTCATAAAGAAATCGGCCAGCTGCCTCAGAAGCTCACTCCCTGTGATATTTTCCAAAATATTCATGACCTGCTTGGTCCCAGCATTAAAAATATTCATAAGCCGACCGCGAGTCGAGTTGCTTTTCGATTCTCGAAACCAGCGCGCAACCTTATCGTTAAACAAACTGGAAAGCTTCTGTGGTGCATTCAAAAAATCAATGGCGTGTTTTGCTGGAGGCGTATCTAAAACAATCAAATCGAACTCTCCGGATTCATAAGCTGAATAGAGCTTTTCTAAGGCTGTAAAATCTTGGGAACCACTAAGGCTCGTCGAGAGTTTCTGGTAAAGCTTGTTATTGAAAAGTTTTTTGGCCGCCTCAGACTTTGCAGCGGCCCGCAAGACAAAATCATCGAAAGTTTTTTTATGATCAACAATCGAGGCATACAATTCACCTTTATAGCTTTGCCCGGGTACCTTGCAAATATCTTTACTTCCTTCAATCCCAAGAGTCGTTGCCAGTCTTTTCGCTGGATCAATTGTCAAAACCAAAACCTTGGCACCCTGTTTTGCTGCCAAAACCCCCATCGCAGCAGCAAGAGTCGTTTTTCCTACGCCGCCATTTCCGACACAAACAAGAATCTTCATTACTTTAGCCTCGCCGCTAAAACTTCTAAAACTTGCATGACCTCGTGACTCCACACCATAGGCAACGTCTGAGTCGTTGGATCTCTGCCCATCACTCGAGTCCTCATTTCAAGGTGCATTCCCTGAAGCATCCGATGCTGTTTTGAAAACTCTCGAAACTCCGCATTTGAACAGGCTTCTGCGGCTACAAATTCAGCTTCGGACAAGCTCTTTGTGTTGAATTTATTCAAAATGATCTGAGGTGTGATTCCATAATTCGCCTTGAGTTGGTCAAAAAGTTCTTCGGTCTCACGCACAGGAAGCTCTTCTGGCAAACAAACAATGAAATACTGGCACACACGAGGGTCTCGAAGAACACGGTCAATACTGCGACTTTGTTCTCCCATCGGACCAACCTTTACAATCTCGGCCATGCCAACGGGCGCCCCCATAAGTGCAGCAAAGTGACCTGTCGCATAACAATCTATTATAATACAATCGAAGGGCAGTTTGGGACCATGGTTTCTAGGGCCGCTCGTTGCCTTCCCCATAATTGCCAGCTCTGGCAGGGCCGGGGCCACATTAATAAAGGCTCTCATCACCGCGTTTTCGAAAAAGAGCTTATAGAGAGTTTCCACCTTTATGAGGTGCAATATGTACTCTCTTAAACAACTTTGACCGGTCCATAATGCGACTGAAAAGTTCTCTTGGACCATCGTAGGCTCGTGACCGACAGACGATAAGCTAAAAAAATCCTTATAAAAGCTCTGATCTCCTATTTCGACAAGAAGAGTTTTGCGCCCGCTTTTGGCTTTTTTAATTGCCAATGCAGCCGCGACGGTCGACTTGCCAACCCCCCCTTTTCCTGTCACAAAAAATATCTCTGGATTCATAGATCCCTAAGTGTCCACGAGCAAAGGCATGAAGGCATTGCGCGCGGCGCAAATCACTTGCCATTCGAGAGGCAATCTTCTAGTATCCCGGTTATTTTGACGCTACTGCAAAAACCGAGGAGCCCTCATGAAAACAAATCTCGAGAAAGTTTCTTCTCTTCAACGAAAAATTAACGTAGAGGTGCCAATCGCCGTTGTGCAAAACACCTTCAACAGAATTTTTCAAGACCTTCAAAGAGAAGTCACTATTAAGGGCTTCCGCAAAGGACGCGCTCCTATCGGGACAATCAAAAGCATGTATGGGGACCGCATCAAACAAGATGTCGCTCAAGAGCTCATTCAAATGCATTATATTAAGGCCCTGACAGAGCACAAATTGGATCCGATTAGCAATCCTGAATTCGAATTCGATGTCCCCTCCGAATCCAAAGATTTTTCGTTTTCAGCGTCGTTCGATGTGCGTCCTGAAGTGCAACTTAAAAAATACGAAGGACTCCAAGTTGAAAAAGAGAAGTTCCATTTTGACGTCAAAAAAGTAGCTGACGTTCTTGAAAACATTCGTTCTTCAAGAGCCACCTTTGAAGACGTCACTGAAGATCGCCCGGCAAAGATTGGAGATGTTTCAGTGGTCGACTTTGAAGGTTTTGTTGACGGCAAACCTTTAGAAAATGGAACGGGCACAAACCACAACCTCGAGCTCGGTGCAAAGCAATTCATAGATGGCTTTGAAGAAGGTGTCGTCGGCATGAAGGTGGGGCAAGAGAAAACTTTGAATTTAAATTTCCCAACGCCTTACCATTCAGCAGATTTGGCGGGTAAGCCCGTTGAATTTAAAGTCAAATTGGTTGGTTTGAAGCACAAAGTACTTCCTGAGCTTAACGATGAGTTTCTAAAAAGCCTCGGTGGCCCAGCAAGCCTCGAAGAACTGAAAAAAACAATTCACGATGACCTCGAAAGCACTGAAAAAAAGAGAATTGAAGATTCTTATAAAAACCGCTTACTCAAAGTTCTCGTAAAAGAAAATCCCGTTGAAGTTCCAAGATCACTGTTAAATGACCAAAAAAACTCCCTTATCGAAGACTTCAAAAAGCGCATGTCTGAACAAGGCATGTCTCCCGCTGATTTTCAGGATTATGTCAAAAAATGGGACTCTGACTTTGAAAAGACTGCTGCAGAAATGATCCAATCGAGCTTTCTTATAGATGCCATCGCTCAAAAACATAATCTGCACTGTAAAGATGAAGACCTTGAGAAAAAATATAAAGAATATGCTGCGCAAACAGGTATTGAAGAAACTCGAATTCGCGAGTTTTACGGTCGTCCTGAACAAACAAGTCGTCTAAGCTACATGATCTCTGAAGAAAAGGTGATTGATTTTCTTAATAAGTCTGCAAAAGTAAAAGAGGTTTCTGCAGATGAGCTTAAGGACGAACAAAACTAAAATTTAAAACTCGATCGGTTATCGGCAGTATTGGTATTGCTCGAAATACTTCTGGCATACAGTGTATTGCGACTGACAATCATTGGAATCGGTCGAGTTATAATGAGTGAGAGGGCAAGTTCTTGGGGCCCCATAGTTTACGACCACTTCAAAAGCTCCACGAACGACTCCCTGTCCAAGATTTCTAAGTTGGAAATCAATTTTATTAATACCAGGCAACAAAAGTGGGCGCTGAAAAAGTGTTGAAATCCACAAATTAAAAGAATCGCTGCTCCGGCCTAAGGTGGAATTATAGTTGGAAATTCTGTCTCGACGAGTACCGTCTGCTCTCAAGCAACTGAGAGCGACCTCGTCGGCTTTAACTCCTGCTGGACCTATAAAATAATCATAACTCGCGGGATCTAATACTGAGTCACGACAGTTGTAGGATGCTGAAGTTCCATCTGAACAGTGAACGACAACTTGACCTTGAATTGCATAAGCAACAAAGTTATTGCCCGAAGAAAAGCCGGGACCCGCCGCAAAAGTGGATCGGGTTATTAAAAATAGAGGAATTAAAAGTTTCATTACAGTCACGAGGGTTCCCTTTAGAAAGACCCTAAGACGGCTTTTCTAAAAATGCAAACGCCTTGCTCAGCGTGCCAGAACCTGCAGAGTCTTCCAAGCCTTCAGGTAGCTAAAGGCTTGGTAAACCTGGTAGTCATTTTTAAACAGCTTCTCACGCGGGGATAAGTTCTCGTCTTTTTTGTTCCCAACTTCCTTCCACCAAGCAAGAGCGTTATTCGTCTCTTTCGGCGTTAAATCCAACTTCTTTTGAGCTTTTTCCGTGTCTTTCTCTCTATCGCCGCGCAAGTGTCCAGCAATATCTTTTTCTCGAGTGATTTTTGACTTTAAAACCGACTTAGCGAACGCCTCTGGATCGACATCTTCAATTTCGATATCAGGCCGAATCCCCTCAGCCTGAATACTAATACCATTCGGAGTATAATAACGCGCAACCGTCAGCTTTAAACCACTTCCATCGCCAAGTTTGACTACTGATTGAACAGAGCCCTTACCAAATGTTCTTTGGCCCACGATGAGGGCTCTCTTATTGTCTTGCAATGCTCCTGAGACAATTTCGCTCGCGGAGGCTGTGTACTCATTAACTAAAATGATCAAAGGAAAATCAGTATACTTCCCCTTTTTAGTGGCACTAGAAACTTCCTTTTCTTTTTTATTTCGACCAATCGTGCTGACAATGGCCCCTTCTTTCAAAAACATGTCACTCACCTTAACGGCCTGATCCAAGAGACCGCCAGGGTTGCGGCGCATGTCTATGATAAGACCATCTATTTTCTTATTGTTTTTTAGATGAGCTTCAATTGTCTTTTCGAGATCTTTAGATGTCTTTTCGATGAAGCTGGTAATTTTGATGTAACCATAAGCATCTCCTAAGTCGGTGTATTTTACCGACTTAATTTTTACACTTCCGCGAACAATTGTGATGTCCTTTGGCTCTTCTTCACTTTCGCGAACAATGCGAAGAATAACCTTGCTGCCAAGTTTTCCGCGCATAAGCTGTGAGGCTTCAACAAGGCTGAGCCCCTTCGTGCTGTGCCCGTCGACCGCGATAACCTTGTCGCCCGCCTTTATTCCGGCCTCCCAAGCAGGAGTGTCTTCGATCGGAGAAATAATTGTTAACACTCCATTTTGTACGGATATCTCAATTCCGAGACCCCCAAACTCTCCAGTCGTCTCCGTCTCGAAGTCCTTAAAAATTTCCGGTGACATAAAGTTGGTATGAGGATCAAGCTCCCTCAACATTCCTTTGATCGCCCCATAGATCAATTTTTTGGTGTCGACCTCTTCAACGTAGTACTGTTCGACGAGATTCAGAACTTTTGTAAAATTTTGTAAATCCGCATATCTTTCTTGGGCAAAGGCTCTTATTTGAAATCCTGATTCTGCCATAATAAACAGCGCCAAAATTAAAAGAAATGCGAGAATGATGGTTTTCCATCTGAGAACAAATGCCTTCATAGACTGAGTCCTTTCACCCATTCCATTGGATTGTAGGGTTCTGAAAAGTGTCGAACTTCGAAATAAAGTCCCTCTTGTTGTTCAAAACTGCTTCGTCCGCTACTCGCAATGACTTGAGATTGAGAAACCTCTTGCCCCACTCCGACACGCACATCTGCATTGTTTCCATAGACAGTATAGTAATGATCACCATGATCGAGTATTAAAACTTTTCCTAGTCCGGGTAAGCTCCCCACAAATGAAACAACGCCGCCAAAAACGGCGTGAACGGGACTCCCGCGTGGTACTGCTATCAACAGCCCTTTATTGCTAAGCACGTAAGGTTGATCTGCTTGCTTAACCAAGCCAAATTGATTCAAAACTAGACCTTGTACCGGACTTGGCAAAAAGCCCCTCTGCATTTCAAATGATGGCTTTAAAAGCATGTCCATAAGACCACTGTCTGCCAAATCGTAAGCGGGCGATTTGTTTTGGAGATCCTTAAGCTTTTCTAAGGTGAATACCTTTGTTTTTTTTAACTGCGCGAGAATTTTATTCTTTTGAACGACTTGTGACTGTAGCCTTTCCTCTTGAATTTTTAAGCTCTCTTCAACACTTTTAAGATTTGCTAGTTTTTGAGCAAGCTTTAGACGTCGAAACTCAAAGTCTTTGAGCGATTTTTGATAACCGACTATTAAATCGAAATCTCTCTGCGCTACCAGGCCGAGAATTTTTAAGTTTCGCTCAAGATCTGCAGAGCTTTTCGATGCGAATAAAAATCGTGCGAGCGTTGGACCGCCCAACATGTATATCGCCCGGAGTCTTTCTTTCAGTTGAGATTTTTGAAGATCTGCTTGGGCTTTATTTTCTTCAATTTTTTTATTTAATCCTTCTATCTCTAGATCAATCATGTTTCTTTGTTCGGTCAAGCGGCCTTTATTGCCGACAAGTCGCTGCAAATTATTGTTAATTCCATAGAGTGCCGACAATACTTTCTTTTGCTTCAGGTCTTGCTGACTCAGCTGCTCTCTTACAACATTGATGTCATTTTCAATTTTATTTGCGACTGGAGTCGGTGGGGGCTCTTGCGCCCACGAAAAGACCGCGACAAATAAGACCCTCACTAAAACAATCATAGACTTTTTGCCGCCCAGCCATCATTAATTTGACGAACACAAAGATACGATCCAATAGCGCCAAGTCCCGTTCCGATAGAGCAAAAAAAGATAATGACGAGCGTGTTGATAAAACTTAGGTGCCCACTTAATTGCAAAAATTGCAGCTGCTTTTCGAACATTCCCGTAATTCCAGAATACATGAGGTAAGAAATTGTCACTGCCAAAACCGAGGATAAAAAGCCGATCGACGCGCCTTCAACTAGAAATGGGAGGCGTATCATACTGGGCATTGCGCCAATCAGCTCTAAGACTTCGATTTCTTGTCGCCGCGATTGCACTGACGCTCGAATGACGTTGGAGAGCACAAAAAGAGCTGCTCCCAGGATAATAATTCCAATTGCCTCGCATGCACGCTGAAAATAGAAAATGAGTTGGCTGTATTTTTTTACCCAGTCCTGACCATAACTCACCTCTGACACGATTTCTTCTGACTTGAGTACACTAGCTAAGGCATCCAATATTTTTAGATGCTCCATTCCGGCTGTCGACTCGCTCAGAGAAATTTGCAAACTAGCTGGAATGAGGTTTAGAATGTCTCCATGTGTTAGCAAATCTGGAGCGTAGCTCGCCATCTGACCACGAAACTCTTTGAGCGCCTCTTCTTTTGTTATGAGCTTAACTCGTCCAACATTTTTATTTTCTCGAATTTTCTCTTGCAGAAGCTGAACTTCAGAGGGCTCAGATTCTTCGTTTAAATAGACTGTCATTTGCAAGTCGTTGCCCCAAAGAGTCAAAATCTTTTGTAAATTTTGTGACAAAAGGAACGAGATGATGACCACCAAATAGCAGGATGTCACCACCACTAAGGTCGAAAACTGTAGTGGCCAATTTTGTTTTAAACTGCTAAGGCGTTGCTCAAATACCGAACGAATCATTATTGATCCCCTACTAATAAACCATCCTTAAGATCAACCCGTCTCTTTTTTCTGCGTCGAACCATTTCTTGATCGTGGGTAGCGACAAATACCGTCGTCCCTTGAGAGCATACGCGCTCTAGTAAGTCCATGATCTCTTCGCTCAGTTTTGGATCAAGATTTCCTGTGGGTTCATCGGCAATGAGAACACCCGGCTGATGAACAATTGCACGAGCAATGGCGGTGCGCTGCTGCTCTCCACCAGATACAAAATCCGGGAATTGGTCATATTTATGGGACAGACCAACCTGCTCGAGAACCTCCTGAACCCTCCGCTGAATTTGCTGTGACCGATCACCACGAATTTGAAGGGGCAGCGCAATGTTTTCGAAAATAGTTCGATCTTTTAACAGCCGAAAATCCTGAAAAACCACACCTATCTTGCGACGGTATTCTGCCACTTTATTTTCATTGAGTCGGCTAAGATCAATTCCTGCGACTTGAACTAAGCCAGAGGTCGCAACATCAAAAGCTGATATCATTTTAAACAGCGAAGTTTTGCCTGCCCCACTTGGGCCGGTCAAAAATACGAATTCCCCTTTGGCAATTTTTAAATCAATATTTTTCAAAGCGTGAACAGGGCCAGGGTAGGTTTTGTAGACATGAGAAAATTCTATCATTCTCTCATTGTATGGAATCCAGCTCTTATTTCCTAGAACCCTTAAAATGAACTCGACCTAAGGCCGCTCAACTAAGGCATTTTTCCAGCCATCAGAACATCCAAAATATCCGAATGCTGACGCTGAAGTGCGTTCTTAATTGATTCGCTCTCGCGAAGCGCTCCGGCCTGAAGTATGGCTTCGTAGGAGGTTTTAATCGTTTTGATGACGGCACCGTTGCAGAAAATTCTACTGACAAGGAAGGGATTTCTTTTTCCCCAATCTTCCGTTTGCACGTGAAACTTCTGACCACGCACTGTTACATCTGAATTAAAACCCTTTTGCATATGGGAGACAATCTAGCATATCATTCGATCAGAAATCAAAAGAGAGGTTAAAAATGTGGTCCGAATTTAAAGCCTTTATCAGTCGCGGC
Source organism: Pseudobdellovibrionaceae bacterium (assembly GCA_016719575.1). Taxonomy (GTDB): domain Bacteria; phylum Bdellovibrionota; class Bdellovibrionia; order Bdellovibrionales; family Bdellovibrionaceae; genus JACMRP01. The sequence goes on from JADJYV010000013.1 coordinate 1,518,580, forward strand.
AATGTTCTCGACCTCGCTGTCGGTATTATTATCGGTGCTGGTTTCGGTAAAATCGTCTCTTCTTTTGTTTCTGACGTTTTAATGCCGGTCGTCGGTTTGGGTTTAGGTAAAGTTGATTTTACAAACCTGTTCGTCGCTCTAAACGGCGAAAGCTACGAAACCCTTGCCGAAGCAAAAAAGGCGGCGGCACCAACTCTCAACTACGGCGTTTTTTTAAACAGCATCATTGACTTTATTATATTAGGCTTTGCGATATTTCTAATCATTAAACTGGCTAGCAAAGTTCAAAAGGCCCCCGCGGCGCCCGCACCCACGACCAAAGACTGCCCTTTTTGTCTGTCTGCAATTCCAACTAAGGCGACTAAATGTGCTCACTGCGCTAGTTCGCTATGAAAATGCACCCTGTTCTGTAGAGTTTGTCTTGTTCGAACCCGCGACCTACGTCGTATCCTTTTGAGACTCATTGAAATGTAGATGAATGTTGGAACCGGTATTGCTTATTATAAGTGGTATCCGGGAGGACTCCTATGACTTGGACTAGAGCGACGATATTCCATTCATTTGTGCAATACTTCTGCATATTTGCTTGTGTTTCTGTTTTGTTGCTGCACGGCGAAGATGCACTTGGAGCGAAAAGGTGTAGTAACGCCGACAGGAAGTATTGGGAAGAAAAATGTTTACGGAGTGAGGAAACTAGATCTGAGAATAGAGAGAAATGTAGAACTTTAGATGATGATTGCGGATCAGATTCAAACTCCAAACCAGACCCCTGCCAGAGTGCTTACGAAGAAGAACGGTCGACTCTCAGAGACGTCAATCGAAACTGTGGAGATGCCGGTCTCGGCTCAACATGCGCTAGCACTCTTGCGGCTTGTGATAAGGTTGCTGGTGACGAAGATTTTATTTCTGATAATGATTTTTTTAAGGCCCTAGGACAACAGTTTGGGATCAGCAATGGTGCTTCAAAATGTCCGAAATATTCCGGTCAGGGGTTCTTTGAAAGAAAAGACAAATACGAAAGATCTTTGGATGATATCAATGACAAACTCGGAGATCTTAAAGAGAAAACAGCTGATCTCGAAAAGGATTTCAACGAAAACGTGCAAGAGATACAAAAAGACCTGCAAGAAGCACAAGACGATTTAAAGAAAAAGCAACTCGAAATTAGTAAGGAACAGAGGGAGAGAGCTGCTGAGTCTGCCAAAACAACATCAGAAGTCGCTGCCGCCATCCGCAAAAAACTATCAGAAATTCTACAAATGCGCACCCAGATAAACGAAACCTACCGAAGCAAGAATTCAAACCTCATTGCCATGACTGAAAATGCCGCAAAACGCGCCTGCATGAAAAAGGTCAGGGAACTCAAAAAGGAATACGCCGATATCAAGGCTGGCAGCCTAAGTGCCGGCTTTGCCGCAGCCACAAAAAAGAAAAAAGAACTCAATGATACTTTTAACGAGTGCATGTCGCAATTCGACACTCAGAGGGCGGCCTTGATTGCTCAATCTCAAGAAAAAGTTGAGGCTATCGAAATGCAAATCGCCAACAACCAATCTGATATTGATAACGCCGAACAACAACTCGCAAGTATGATTGCACAGGAACAACAAGCTAAAGCCGACGAAACGACTGCAATGGCAAATGCAACTAACACGGTACAAGAAAAAATCACCCGCGGCCAAACAAAGCTGACAAGCCTAGCCAAAACCACCCAAGAAAAAGCTAACGCGCTCAAAGAAAAGGAAAAATACTATCAAAATAAGTCTAAACAAGTTTCTAATTCCCTAGCAAGCCTTGGGCCTGTACCAGCCGATGAAACCAGCACAACAAAATTGAGCCAAGTTCAAGGCTCTTTCGACACGTACTCAGAGGCGGTCGAGCGAAGGCTCGCACTTTGTCCCGACTCTAAGCCTCCAGCACTCTATGAACGGGTCAAGGGGGGCTCTCCTTCCCCTAAGTCCAAGGACAAAGCGAAGAAATAGCCATCCCAATCTACCCCTGCTAAACTAGCGACGAACATCTAAGAATCAAGTTTCTTTAAGGAGTCCGTCGCCGTGCTAAAAAAATTTGTTATTGCTGGGGTTTCACTAGTCATTTTAGCCGTTGGCGGTGCCTATTTTGCATTTTACTCGATTAAAGCAAGTTTGCCTAAGTTGATCACGGTCCAAGATTACGAACCACTTTTGGTTTCAGAAGTCTTTGATCGTGAAAATAAAAAAATTGGCGAATTTTTTCGTGAACGACGCACGCTCGTGCCTTACGAAAAAATTCCGAAGAATCTTGTAAATTCCTTTTTGGCAGCCGAAGATGGCGAGTTTTTTCAGCACAAAGGCATCAACTATCAAGCCATTCTTCGTGCAACCTTTGCAAATATTCGAGCGGGAAGATCTGTACAAGGAGGATCGACAATAACTCAACAAGTAGCAAAAACTCTGCTGCTAACACCTGAGAAAACTCTGCTTCGCAAAGTACGAGAGGCCATGCTCGCTCAACAGATGGAAGAAAATTTGAAAAAAGAGGAGATTCTTTATCTATACCTTAACCAAATTTATTTTGGTCAGGGTGCCTATGGCGTTGAGGTCGCCGCCCAAACCTACTATCGCAAGTCTGTTGAAAAATTAACTTTATCTGAAATGGCGATTTTGGCGGGACTTCCACAAGCTCCTAGCCGCTATTCTCCGGTTTCAAATCCACAAAGGGCAAAAGAACGCCAGGCATATGTGCTGCATAGAATGGCCGAGGTTGGATTCATAACAAAAGAAGAAGCCGAAGAGGCCGTCAAAGAACCCGTCAAAGTTTATGTTCGTGAGAATTATGAACACTATGCACCTTTCTTTTTAGAAACCGTGCGCCAACAACTCGTCAATCAACTCGGCGAGGAGCAAGTTCTCGACAAGGGCCTGCGTGTTTTTACAAGTCTCGATATCGAAAAGCAAAAAGCAGCACAAGAGTCTATCGTCACTGGACTTAAAGAACTTGATAAGCGCCAAGGCTACAGGGGCCCCCTCAAACAGCTCTCAACAAAAGAAGAGCTAGAGAAATTTTTGAGCGAAAGCAAAAAGAAATTAATTTCAGATTCTACGCCCGAGCGTATCATTATGCCTGATGGTAAGTTTGCAGAGATCATGCCCAAAATCAAAAACGACGTTAAGTCAAAATTGCCTAGCTATCTCAAGGCCGGGCTCTCTGCGGAAGCCCTTGTTGAAAAGGTGGACGACCAGGTCGGGCTTGTTTATGTCCGCGTAGGAGAAGCCCAAGGACTGATTGACCTTGCTACTATGTCCTGGGCCCGCAAACCAAATCCTGAGAAGAAATCTGAATACGATCCAATAAAAAAGCCCTCGGACGCCTTAAAGGCTGGGGACGTAATTCTCGTTAAAGTGGTTGGCGACACTTTTTCTTCTGCTCGACTGAGTGGTCTCGTAAAAAACAAAAAAACTCCTTTGCCCACCAATCTTCCGGATTTTAATAAATTTTTAGATCTTGAACTTGATCAAGAACCCGTTGTCGAAGGCTCACTCATCTCATTTGACGAGCAGACCCAAGACGTTCTTGCTATGGTCGGGGGCTACAGTTTTGCTCGTAATGAGTTCAACCGTGCGCTTCAAGCCGCACGGCAAACAGGATCTTCATTTAAAGCGCTCGTCTACGCGTCGGCATTAGATAAGGGATTTACCCCTGCCACTCCAATTATGGATGCCCCTGTCGTTTTTGAGGACGAAAATACCAAGGATAAGGATATTGAAGAGGGACAAGAGGAAGCAAAAGTTTGGAAGCCGTCTAATCATGGAAAAAGTTTTGGTGGCGAAATCACCTTCAGAAATGCGCTCGTAAAGTCTCTTAACATTCCTGCGGTCAAAGTGATCGAAGATGTCGGCGTTCCTTGGGCAACAGACTATGCCCGCCGTATGGGTGTCTTTAGTCCACTCAACCCAGATTTCACTTTGGTGCTTGGCTCAAGCAGCGTTACGCTCTATGAAATGACCAAAGTGTTCGGCCAATTCGGAAGGCTTGGTCAGCGCCTTCGTCCAATTATTATCCACAAAGTTGAAGACCACGATGGCCAGAAGATCTTAGATTCTGTTAGTCTGGATGTGCGTTTTAATAAAGAAATTTCAGAGATAGATAAGTCCTTCGACGAGAGACGCGAGGCATACCTTGCAAAAGCCAAAACCATGACTGCCGAGCAACTTGCAGAAGATATGAAGAAACATCCCGATGCAAACTTCTTCTTTGATGACCCCGAACAAATTATGAGACCACAAACCGCCTATATAATGACGACACTTCTAAAAGGTGTCGTTGAAGACCCTAATGGGACCGGCGGCCGCGCTAGATCTATTGGCCGCGAAGTCGCTGGAAAAACTGGTTCAACAAATGGCTATTATGACGCGTGGTTTATTGGCTATACACCACAAATCGTAACAGGTGTTTGGGTTGGCTTTGACAAAGAGCGAAGCATCGGGAAGGGAGAGGTTGGTGGACGCGCCGCTCTTCCGATCTGGGTTGAATATATGAAAGCTGCGCATACAGGACTTCCACAGATGACTTTCACTTCGCCAGAGGGTATCGTCTTCGCCAGTATCGATAGCGATACAGGAAAGCTTGCCTCTGCAAATACAAAAAATTCAATCAGACAAGCTTTCTTAGAGGGTACAGAACCAACAGAGGCCTCTAATAAATCAGAAGAAGCCACTGACTTTTTGAAACAGGATTTATCGGAATGAAAGAAATTCACCTATGGGGGGTGAAGCAAAATAATCTCAAAAACATAGAGGTCAAAATCCCTTTAGGAGAACTGACCGTCGTCTGTGGCCCTTCTGGTTCTGGAAAAAGCTCGTTGGCATTTGAGACTCTTTTTGCTGAAGGCCAGCGCCGCTTTATAGAAAGCATGTCGAACTACGCGCGCCAATTTTTAAACAAAGCTCCCAAGCCAGACATTGAAGGCATCAATAACATACCCCCAGCCATTTCGATCGAGCAAAAAAATACGGTAAGAAATAGTCGCTCAACAGTCGGCACCACCACGGAAGTAATTGACTACCTCCGCCTCTTTTTCGAAAAAGTTGGCCAACCTTTTTGTCCGAACCATCAAGTTCCTTGTGAAAAAGAAAGCGTGACTGAGGCAACAGACAAAGTCATTCAGCTCTTCAATGGAAAACGAGGGTACATTCTAGTAGAAATGACGAGTGAAGGGAGAGTGGCCGAAGGAAAAAAGCTACATTCACTTCTCTTGCAAGACGGCTATCTACGAATTTACCTTCGTAAAAGCGGAACACAAAACAAGAAAAAGGCGAAATCAAGCGCAAAAGAGTCAAGCGCCCTTGTCAACGAGGAGCTCGGCACAATTATTGAAATCAGTGAGCCCAGCGCGATAAAAAAGGGGCTGCCAAAAGAAAATTTCTTTCTTGTGATTGATCGCCTTTCTTTTAACAATGACGAAAAGGGTCGAATTGCGGACTCGCTCAATCAAGCCTATGATGCAAGCATCAAATACAATACCAGTGTTATTTCACGACGAGCGACCGTAATTACGACAGAAGGAGAAAAATTACAGATAAGCGAAGAGTCCTCTTGTCCAATCTGTAGTTATACTCCTCCGCCCCTTACGTCGGCACTCTTTAGTTTTAACAGTCCCATCGGGGCCTGCCCCACGTGCAAAGGTTTTGGAAATATTCTTGAGGTCGACGAAAAAAAGGTCATTCCAAATCAAAATTTGAGTATCGCTGCTGGAGCGCTAAATCCGTTTACAATGCCAAGTGCTGCACACGAGCGACGCCAATTAAATTCTTTTGCAAAAAAAATGAAAATCGACGTGCACGCGCCTTGGAAAGACTTGCCGAAAGAACACCGTGAAATGATTTGGAACGGCAACAAGGATTTTTTTGGCGTCAAAGGTCTATTTGAGTACCTAGATCAAATTAAGTACAAAATGCATGTGCGAGTTTTTATTGCTCGTTTTCGCAGTCCTTTTTTATGCCCAGACTGCAGGGGAGCTCGCCTTCGAAAAGAAGCTCTTCAAGTATTTATTGATGGCTTAAACATCGAAGACATGTCCTCAAAAACTATAGAAGATCTATACGCTCTCTTTAAGAAACTAAAACTCAAGCCTCATCACGAGGAAGTATCCGGTGAGGTCTTAGCGCAAATTCGAGCTCGATTAGATTTTCTGATTAGAGTGGGTGTTCACTACTTGAGCTTAAACCGTGAAACGCGCACTCTTTCTGGCGGCGAATACCAAAGACTTATTTTAGCAAACCAGCTCGGCATGGGACTCTCTCAAACGCTGTATGTTCTGGACGAGCCCACTGTGGGCCTTCACCCCCGTGACAATGACCGTCTCATAGCAATTCTAAAGGACCTTAAAAATCTCGGAAATACACTGGTCATTGTTGAACACGATCATGATGTCATTCAAAGCAGTGATCATATTATCGAAATGGGACCAGGCTCTGGTTACTTGGGTGGAGAGGTTATCTTCGCTGGTGCAATAGGGAAGTTTTATGATCAAGTCAAATCTATCACCGCTCCCTACTTGAAGCCACCTAAAAACGGACGACCCTTGCGCGAAGTTCGTCCCGTCGACAACAACAATTATCGTTATAAAATTGAAATTGAGGGCGCTAGCGGACACAACCTAAAAAACATCGATGTGATGTTCCCACTCAACAGATTGGTTGCCATAACCGGCGTCAGCGGGTCGGGCAAGTCAACCCTAATAACAAAAACTCTTTATCCCGCACTTGCTCGCTCTCTTGATATTGAGTATTTACCAGCTCAGGATTACAAAAAAATCACCGGCGTAGAGAATATAAAAAACGTACTTTTAATTGATCAGTCCGCGATTGGAAAATCAGCGAGAAGCTCGCCTATCACCTATCTCAAAGCTTTTGATTTAATTCGTAATATCATGGCGTCCACTCCTGAAGCCAAAGCCCGAGGTTATACTCCCGGCACCTTTAGCCTGAATGTCGACGGTGGACGCTGCCCCTCTTGCAAGGGCACTGGCTACGAAGAAATCGACATGCAATTCATGGACAATGTTATTATCCCCTGCGATATCTGCGATGCTAAAAAATATAGAGCAGAAATCTTAGAAGTCGAATACAAAGGAAAGAATATTCATGAAATTCTTTCTATGACAGTTCAAGAAGCCATGAATTTTTTTGTTGCACACCCCAATATTCGAAAGCCCTTGAGCGTCCTCAAAGAGGTCGGATTGGACTATCTACAGCTGGGTCAACCAGCTAATAGCCTTAGCGGCGGAGAGTCACAGCGCCTCAAAATAGCCAAAGAACTTTCAAGTGTAAACCAGAAAGCCACACTCTATATTTTGGATGAGCCAACGACGGGCCTTCATTTTCGGGAAGTCGACCTATTAATGGCAGTCCTCAATAAGCTCATTGATGCCGGCGGCAGCGTCATCGTTATTGAACACAACCAAGACGTTATTCGGGGGGCTGACTACATTATCGACCTCGGTCCGGAGGCCGGCAAACGGGGCGGAACTCTTGTCGCCCAGGGAGCTCCAAAAGAAATCATCAAGGAAAAAAAGAGCCTAACAGGCCAATATTTAAAACGCTATCTTGACGAGAAACTGCCAGTTTCATCAACGAAGCGGAAAGTTATAGAATGAACTCTGAAATTTCACGAATTCTCAACGAAGTGAAGCCCTATAAAAAAACCATCGCAGTTGTCGCAATAGGTGCAATTGTCTATGCGGCTTCATATGGAACCATTGTGCAGCTGCTGCGCGGGCTCGTCGACAGCTTATCGGTTAAAAATACGGACGCGGCTATTAAAACAGCGGCCACAATAACTGTACTCGCCATTCTTGTCGCCGTGAGTAGGTACTATTTTATTTATCTCATGAACTATGTCGCAGAATGTGTGACTCAGAACATCCGACAAAAACTTCAACAGAAATTTATGCACCTCAGCTTAACATTTCATAACAACTATGCGACCGGCTCTGGCGGTCTTATCTCTAGAATATTGAACGATATTCGAGTCATTCAAGATGGGCTTCGAATGGTCGCAGATATTTTTAGTCAGCCATTGTTATTAATTTTTTTAATCACAAACCTTTTTGTCGTGAATTGGCGTTTAACATTAGTCATATTTATAGCACTACCGATTGTCGGGGTTTTTCAGAAGAATATTTCTCGAAGCCTTCGTAAATATCTACCGCAAGGCCAGGTGTCACTTGAAAAAATGACTGCCACTATCAAAGAATCTCTCGACGGTGTCCGAGTTATTCAGTCATTCAATCTAGAAAATGTAATGGCCGAAAAGCTAATCAAAGAGTCAGAGGACTATCTGTCCCTAAGAAAAAAAATCCATTCGCGAATCGAAGTTATGGGGCCCGTAACTGAATTTGTCGCAACGATGTTAATTCTAGGAATTTTGCTTTATGTCAGCAACGAAATCGCAAATGGTCGAGCCACGGCTGGTGATTTTGTAACTTTTATCACTTCGCTGATGGCGGCTAATATTCCTATAAAAAAGTTTCAAGAAAGTTATGTTCGCATCCAAGAGGTTATTGTCTCCGCGCAACGAATATTTTCGATTATTGATGATCCCCAAGTCATTCGGGGCAGCGCTAAAAACCTGCCCTTTCCGGCCAACTGGAAAACAATCACTTATAAGAATGTTAGTTTTTCTTATGGCAAAGACCGCATTTTGAATTCGGTCAATTTAGTTATTACCCGTGGGGAACGAGTTGCTCTCGTTGGCGAAAGTGGTAGCGGAAAATCAACTCTCGTAAATCTACTTGAGCGATTTTTTGATCCGACTACGGGAGAAATTCTTATTGACGATATCAACATCCTGGACCTCAACCTTCAGGATTTAAGACAAAACATTGCCCTTGTGAATCAGGATGTTTTCCTTTTCAGCGATACCATCGAAAAGAATATCCAAGCCGGAGATTTTAGCAGACCGAAAGAGGATGTTGAGGCAATGGCAAAAATGGCAAATGCTCATGATTTTATAATGAGGATGCCGCTTAAATATCAAAGTCGTGTTGGTGATCGAGGGAATCTATTGTCTGGCGGCGAAAAGCAACGGATCAGTATTGCACGAGCTCTCTTTAAAAATGCTCCTCTGCTTATTTTAGATGAGGCCACAAGTGCTCTCGATACCGCTAGCGAAATCGAAGTTCAAAAGGGCTTGAATCAACTGATGCAGGGGAGAACAGCACTCATGATTGCGCACCGGCTATCGACAATTCAAAATGCCGATAAAATCGTTGTTCTCAAGTCGGGCAAGATCTCTGAAATTGGGTCCCACCCGCAACTACTAGAAGCCAAGGGCGAGTATTTTCGATTCTATAGCCTGCAGCACAGAATCTAAACAGGACCAAGGACTTATTCGACAGGTCTTTATACGGCTCCCCTTAAGTTTGTCCAATCTTTTGACGATATGAGAGTTGAAAGTTTAGACAGTGAATATCAAAAGGAGTTTTATTTATGATCAATTGGGATGAGTTTGAACATATACATGTGATTCGAAAACTCAAACAGATTCTGAGTGCGTGGTGGAATATCGACGTCGTATTTACCGACGAGCGAGGTCACTTAAAAGGCTTCGACCAAGAGAAAACGACCTTTAATAATCCAGCGGTTGCCCAATTATTGCTGAAAGAGACTGCAAGAAATAGCATCAGCGAAATGGTAGCTAAAACCATTGAAGACTTGCGCACCTCACACAATCGTTACAGCCTTCGAAAATGGGATATGGTTGGATTCGACGTCGGGATCTTTCCGATCCTTATTGAAAACGACTTTGTCGGCACTGTCGTCGCAACAGGGTTTTTTCGCGAGCCCAATTTGGGCCCTCGCCTCGAAGAAATCAGAGAACGCCTTGCTGCCTTTGGCATGTCCCCCGACACGATCGACAAATGCTTGGGCAAGCTCAAGTTTCTTGAAGAGCAAGATCGACTGCACTTCTGCGAAGTTTGCGAACTTGTGGCACAAGAAATTGTGACCCTTCATCTTGAAATCACCTCTCGAGAAAATCGCATTAAAGAACTGAATAAGGAGCTCGGCAATCGCTTTAAGTATGACAATATGATTGGCAAATCCAAGCCGATGCAATCTCTCTATTCTTTAATGGACAAAATCAAAACTGCTGATTCTACAGTCATGGTGCAAGGAGAAAATGGTACCGGTAAAGAGCTCATTGCTCGATCGATCCACTATAACTCGAATCGAAAAGACAAGCCTTTCGTCATTCAGAACTGCTCTGCCTTTAATGACAACTTACTTGAGTCCGAACTTTTCGGTCACGTAAAAGGATCTTTCACCGGCGCCCTCAGAGACAAAAAGGGTCTGTTCGAAATGGCTGATAAGGGTACCTTCTTTCTCGACGAAATTGGAGACACTTCTCCGCAAATGCAGGTTAAACTCCTTCGGGTTCTTCAGGAAGGAACTTTTATGCCTGTAGGAGCCACCGAAGGGAAAAAAGTTGATGTCCGAATCATTGCAGCAACAAATAGGAATCTCAAAGAAATGGTCGAGCAGGGTACTTTCCGCGAAGACTTATACTATCGTCTGAATGTAATCAACATTCGTGTGCCACCACTAAGAGAGCGCAAAGAGGATATTCCTTATTTGGTCGATTTCTTTTTGGCAAAAATTTCCGAGACTTCCGGCGGGGCAAAACGGGTTTTAACTAAGCGAGCACTAGAAAAACTTTACGACTATGCTTGGCCTGGCAACGTCCGCGAACTTCAAAATGAAATCGAAAGACTTGTTGTTCTTTCTGGCGACGAGACAAAATTAATGGCTGAACTTTTGTCGCCAAAGGTTCTTGAATCCGGCGATAAAAACAAGGTCCAGGGCGCTCGCCTTCAAGGAAAACTAAAAGACGCTTTAGAAGATCTAGAACGCGAAATGATCCGCGAGGGTTTGCGACGGACTGGATGGAATAAGTCCAAATTGGCAAAAGAACTTGGCATCAGCCGAGCCGGACTTATCATGAAGGTTGAGAAGTATGGCCTTGATAAGCGAAAAATCGCCAGATAACTACCTGAAATAATTACTTTAATGATCAAAACATAGGGGCCAGTTCTGAATCAAGATCTGGCCTCTTTTATCGCTAACATGCTGAAATATAACAGTTTTTGAAGTATGTCGGACACGGCACGCGCTTTGATAAAGAAAGTCTCTGTGGGGTTCAAAGAGAACCAGAGGGACATTAATGAATACATCTTTGTTAAAACTAAGACAGTTGTTAGACCATCGATATGGAAAGGGCTTTGAGCTCCGTCCGCTGATGGACATGTCAAAGTTAAACCAATCTTACGAAACCGTCGTCTCTGGTAACGATCTTTATATCCCCATCATCGTAAAGGACCAGTTTTTAGGCGCAGGCGTAATTCCCCACGGCTGGGAGCTTTCCGAGGAAAAGCGCAAAGACGTCGCGAGCCTGGTGAGAATGGTTTTAGAACCTAGATTGTACATCGAGTTCCTCGACCGCCAAGAGTCAAATCTCAAGGGACCACGTAGCCAAAATGACAACACAGAGACCATGCTTACTTTAGTCAATACTGATCAAAAAGTATTTACTACGTCTCTGCTGCATCTCAACGGGACACAGCAACAACTTCTCAGAAAAGTTGCATTGCAGATTCATGATTTTTCGGCACGTTGGGCCTTTGTCCCGTTCGACGATGTCAAAAATGATATTCATACGGTGATGGATATTTGTGGCCTCGGCGGTATGACTTTGTATGTGCAAAACATTGAATCTCTTCCCGCTGCCTATCAAAAGTTGCTAGCTGAATACACGTCCTCACCTCGCTCTTTAGAGGAGCCGCTGATACTAACCTCATCGACAATTCCGCTTAATGAACTAGGCCAGTACATAGTGAGTCCCGGGCTTCTTAACGATATTATCACTGTTCATTTAGAGGTCGATCGGGCCCCACTAAACTCGAGCATTATGCGCGAGGTGGTTGAATTAGTTTTAAATCGCGATGAGACCCAAGACCTCCATTAAATCGCATTCGTTGTTGCCTTGATTTTTAATGGTCGGTCTGTAACCATAAAGTCTATGGAAGATTTCATTCATTCATTTTTGAATCGATCGTTAAAAAGCGATGAATTCAAGATTTTTTCCCTGGCAGGTGATGCTTCAACCCGTCGTTACTATCGTATAGTTCTGGCCCACCAATCTTGGGTTTTAATGCGATGGGACCCCTTTAATCCAGAAAATTACCCCTTTTTAAGTGTATTAAAACATTTCGCAAAAGCCGGTGTACACGTTCCTGAAGTAATGGCGATGGCCCCTCAAGACGGTCTCGTCTTACTTGAGGATCTTGGTGATCTCACTTTAGAGAGGAAGTTTTGGGAAAGCCAAAGTCAGGAAATCTCTTTAGATTTCTACAAAATGGCTATCGATGAAATTGTTAAAATACACCACAAAGCAACAGAAACACCTGGAAACTGTACGGCATTCGACATAAAATTTGATACTGAAAAGTTCCTTTGGGAAATGAACTACGGCAATGACAACCTTATCGAAGGCGTCTTAAAGTTTAAATTGACACCAGCCTCATCCAAAGACCTACAAAAAATATTTATCGATATCTGTGCAAAGCTAGATAAAGAGCCGAAAAAAATAGCCCACAGAGACTTCCATTCTCGCAATCTAATGATTAAGTTGGATGAAATGATGGTCATTGACTTTCAGGATGCAAGACTTGGCCCAATTCAATACGACTTAGTCAGCTTATTCAAAGACTCTTATGTTAATTTAAATGACGAAATGACTCAGAACTTAATGAGTTACTACTTAGACTCCTCGAAGGACTTTCTTCCTGATAACTTCTCGCGCGAGCACTTCGATGAAATCTATGAATTACAGAGTGTGCAAAGATGCTTCAAAGCCTGTGGAAGTTTTGCTAGTTTTTTTAATCTAAGAAATGACCGTCGTTACCTCAAATACCTTTCGGGCACTCTTAAAAGAGTTCTCAAAAGCCTGACTGAGTTCCCTGAGTATAAATTTTTCGCTGATATTTTAATTGATTCAGGAGCCTTAGAAAGAAAGTATGAGACCCTATGAATGTAATGCTACTCGCCGCCGGCGAGGGAACTCGGCTTCGCCCCTATACGCTAGTTAGACCCAAGCCGGCTATACCCTTTTTAAATGTACCCCTCGCGTCTTATCCTTTGGCCTTTTTGGACGGAATGAAAGTCGATCGCTTGATCGTCAATACCTTTCACTTGCCTACAAAGATTGTCGATTTGTTTATTAACATGAATCACGGCGCTCGTCGTTTGCACTTCTCACATGAAATCAATCAAATTATGGGAAGCGGTGGCGGCTTATCTATGGCTCACGACTACTTCAGAAATCAGGGTGATCTCATTTTGATGAATGCCGATGAAGTCATTTTACCCTTAGAAAAACACGTCTTAGCAAAGGCCTTTGAACAGCATCAAAAAAATAAAGCCTTTTGTACGCTGTTAACCATGGAACACCCTGATGTGGGCACTAAATACGGTGGCATTTGGCTTGACCACAAGGACCAAGTCTGCGGATTTGGGAAGTCGGCTCCCACAATGGATAGCAAAAAGGCAGAGCACTTTATCGGGGTTCAAATTCTTTCAGAAAAAATTTTTGACTATCTGCCAGTCGGTCATCCTTCAAACATTCTATACGATGGGGTCACTCGGGCTATTTTGGCAGGACAGGTTGTTCAACGCTACAAAGTTGATTGCCACTGGTACGAAACTGGAAATCCAAAGGATTTTTTATCAGCAACCGGTGATGCTTTAAAGATTCTGGCTGACACTCAGAATGGATCTTATCCTAATGAATTCTTGCAACGCCTTCTCGAGCGATTCAGCAAAGAGCCCCCCGTTCTCGAAAAAGCGGGTGATCTAACCGTTCTAAAAACTGCCAGTAGCATCGTTGCCCCTGATTGTTCCCTCTCAGGTTTTGCGGTTTTGGGTAGTCATTCCCGCATTGAGGAAAAGTCGATCCTAAAAAATATTGTTGTCGCAGAAAATATAACTCTTGCAAGAGATACCTCTGCCGAAAATGAGATCTTTCTAGAGAATAACTAGTCTTATTTTTGTAACAAAGCAGCATCATCCAAAAATGAGCTTTGTCCCTCTTTGACTTTATATCGGCGGGTCATCATTTTAAATATGCTGTCGCCGGCAACACCGATGGGCTCGCCGTTATAGTCTTTTTGCATTCCTGCTACTTGAGCTGGATCACGGTCAATACCAAGCTTAGGACCGCCCGTGTCTGCGCCGGCATTGGAATACGCTTCAGAGTTTCCGCCTCCACCAGTAAACCCGCCGCCGCCACCGCCGCCACTCTCTTCTTCACTAGCAACCACGGGTGTATTGAGGCCCATCTTGTCGAGTTTCTTCATGGCATTATCTTGAATCTTTTTTTCCATCCCCATTATGCTATCTATCATACCTTTCGACATACCCGCAGCGGCCATTGAGGCGGGGCTATTGAAGTCGCTCGCTTTATAGGTTTTACCAGAAGCGGTCGTCACGACTCCCGCTTTTGAGTCCCAGCTCATCCCTTTTGCAGGATCAACATTTGTCATAGCATTGCCGAAATCATAACCTGCTTTGAGTTCGGGATCGTTTAGCAGTTTATTAACGGCATTTGGATCGTAGCCGCTCTCACTGCCACCACCATAGCTACCAACATCAGTCATGCCAACGGTGCCGCTGGCTTGGCTTGCGGTTTTGCCATCTGCTTTTGCCTGTGCCATGTTGGCCATTCCCATAGCAAGAAATGCTGGAGCCATTGCACAGCAACCTCCTCCACTGCTACATTGGCTAAAGCACTTAGCGGCCGTCGCGAGATTTGCTGCGCCGACAGCCATGTTGATCATTTGTCCTGATTGATTTGACTTTTTTGTTTTATCTGCAGAGTCACGAATATTCCCTGAATTCACCTGGGCCGCTGTGGAAATCGCCAATAACAAAATAAAATTTAAAAACATAATTTGAATGGAATTCTTCATCCTAATTTCCTAACAAAGAGGAGTTGTTTTCGCGGTAGCGATCCCGCACTTTTTCCCAATTGGATTTTCCACCAGGCGTGGTTACATCTTTATTACTACCTTGTCCCGCGACCTGATTTCCTGCCAAAGGATCTTTTTGTCCACCTGGTAAATAATTGCGAAGATCGCTATTGTCACCGCCACGGCCACTGCCGCCAAAACCACCACGACCCCCACCACCACCGGCTTCGCCGCCCAATATATTTGTGTTTAATCCGCTTGCTGACTTTCCAGCCGTTGGAGCCCCTGGGCCACCAAAGCCTCCGCCGCCATCGATGCCTGCACCCCGGCCACCAACAGGTGCTCCTGGTCCCGAGGACCGCCCATCGCCAGAGCTGCCGCCACCGGGTAGATCTCCAACGTTGCCATCGACCCCTGTGTCCATACCATCAACTTTGCCTGGGGTATATCCCCCCAAATCTGTAGTCCCCATCATATCCGCGCGGTTCGCATTCAAATTATTGTCAAGTCCGCCAGGACACCCCGGAGTTCGAGGTGCCGCCTGACAAATGCAAGTCTGATTGTTCAAACGATTTGCCTCGATTGTACAGTCCACAGACGTCGAAAGCCCCATCGGAGTGGGCGTCGCCACTTTGGTTTTTTTATCGCAATCTTTAGCTTTCTGCATAGAATTCAAAACCCCAATTGCACCCGCCATCGCCGATGCCAGCTGTGTTGCATAGCTATCACAAGTGGACAGGTGTTTCGCCACGGAGTTAGAATCAGGGCCACGATCTTCTTTGGCTGCATTTTTGAACATTATTTCAAAAACGGTGCATTGACCACTTGGGCTATTCTCTTTTACGACCTTGGCTTTTACTTCGGCTTCTCCTGCTGTAAGCGCTTTTTTTGCATCACTGCACTTCATTTGACAAAGTCCTTTGGCTGCAGCACATCCCCCTTGATAAGCAAGCAAGGCTTTATTTGCTAAATCCATCGCTTCAGCAAACTTAGAGCAGGCATCATTTGCACCACTGAGACCTGCAACCGCCGCCTGTATCAAAGGCATCGCCTTGACTATGTCAGGGTTGGTATTCTCGCGACAAATAAACTCGGCCGTTTCGGCCTTGTCGGCGCAGGATTGCTGAACCTCTTTGTAGTTTTTAAGACTGGAGGCATTACAAACCGAAGCAGCATTTTCAATAATCCCTCCGGCTGTGACTAAAGCCGTTCCCTTTTTTTGTTCTACTGGAGCCGAGGTAGCACTCGCTGCGCCGGAATTGTTATCGGGCGACGAAGGAGCGCTCGATGATTTAGACCAGTCCATAACATCGTCTCCAGACGCGACCACCGAACTCAATGCTATAAGTCCATGAACGAGTGCCAATGAAATACGCTTCATACTTCTTCCCCAGTATTTCTCTTATCGGACGAAAGTCGTAGAATCTTGAGACAAAAATAATGCCGTCTCATATTGAGAAACTGAGCTTGACTTAGATCACGGCTAGCCTCGAATGAACTTAAACCCTCATCTCTCTCCATGTATGATATTCCCTTATGAGAGCCCTCTTAGTCACCTCAGAACTCACATTTGTACCTGAAAACTATGACCGCTTTATCTTAAAGATGGCAGAGAATTCTCATATCGTTGGACTTATTGTTCTTAAAAATAAAGACCTTTCATTTTTGGCGGTGGCCTCTTATCTTTTTTTAACTGGCGCGGCACCCCTATTAGGCAAACAATTAATTAAAAATTTCTTTTCGTCATCCTCTAGAAAAAAAGCCGACATCTATCAAAATTTCGGAAAAAAAACCTGGTTCTTAGATTCGATCAACAGCCCTGAGACGTTAAAAATAATCGCGGAAGAAAAGGTTGATTTGGTCGTCAACGCAAGAACACGGTCCATTTTTAAAAAAGCACTGCTCAGTGCAACCAAATTCGGCTGCATCAACATTCATCACGGTTTGCTGCCAAAACAGCGAGGACTCATGTGCGATTTTTGGGCTCATCTTGATGGCGAAGAATTTGGTTTTTCAATTCACAGAATGACAAGCAAAATTGACGATGGCGATATTCTAAAGGTTGTAAAAGTAAGAAGCTCAAGAACAAGCTATTTAGAATCTCTATTGCTCTCTTCTGAAAAAGAAGCCGAAGTCTGCGCCGAATTATTGCGTGAAATTGATCAAAAACAGAACAACCTAGGGACTATTAAGAATTTTGCAGAACACGCAAAATATCGAAAAAATCCCGAAAGAACCGATTTTCTGAATCTTCAAAAAAAAGGGATTAAAGTATGACGAAAGTTTATTTTATTCACGGCAATCCAGGAAGCCTTTCTGATGGCGACACCTTAAAACGAAAATTGTCCAAAAATGTTGAATATATTTCCGTCGACGGCTATTCCGAGAGCTGGGTACATGCCATCAAAAATGACCCCGATAAAGCAATCATTGTCGCTCACTCCTGGGGTTGCTATCGGGCTCTAAGTTTTATGTCTGAAATTGAAAATAATATCGAGCGTATTTTTCTGATAAATCCATATCTGAAATCTGAGTCCGTACTCAGCTGTGCGGCGAAAGCATTGCTTTCGACCCCCCTCCTTGGCAAATTCCTTATTAAATCAAATCATAAAAAATCTTTTGAGAATTTTTTCTCAAAAATGATTTCGCCAGAGAAGCCTTCTGATAATCAGTACTATGCAGAAAAACTCAAACAACTTTCCGACCCAGAATCTTGGATTAAGGCGGTTTACGGAAAAAACATCCAACAAAGCCAACCTCTCTCGCGCAAATCTGATGTGTTGGGAATTGCCTATTTTGGCCTCCGCGATGAGTCTATGAATTTAGATTTACAAAGGGGTGAACTTAAGAATTTCAGGTACATTAAAGAAAAGGTTTTTAAGGACTCCGGTCATGGATTGTTGTGGTCACATGCGGAAGCGATTGCCGAAGACATAAATATCATTGTCGATAAAATTGGTTACTTTCAAGGCGAGTCCGTCAGAAATAACGTGATAGAGTTTGTCGAAAGGCATGTAAAAGAGAATGCGGAAGGGGTTGCCTTAAAATGGGTTACAGCTGAGCGATTAAAGCAATGGTCAGGAAACCCAAAGGAAGAAATCGTCCATGATCAGATTTCCTTCAAAGATTTCGAAGAAAAGGTTTCCAAATTTGCAAATGGGCTCTTATCAATTGGGATTAAAAAAAACGACCGAGTTATCATTTTTCTACCGATGAGTTTAGAAATGTATGTGGCTATGTTTGCCACCCAAAAGATTGGCGCCATTGCGGTCTTTTTGGACTCGTGGGCGCGAAGTCATCATTTAGGAGCCAGCGCAGAGTGCGTGCAACCCAAAGCGATGATTAGCTTCGATATGGCATTTCAATTAATCGAACAGGTTCCAGAGTTCCAATCAATGCCAATTAGAATCTTATACGGCCCAGGGGAGAAAATGACCCATCGGTTTAACGATATCTATTCTGACAAAAGATCACCAATTGCTTCTGTAGAAAGCGAGACCACAGCATTGATAACATTTACGACAGGAAGCACTGGAAAGCCCAAAGGGGCTAATAGAACTCATCGCTTTTTGGTTGCCCAGCACTATGCGCTAACTCATGTCATACCTTACCTAGATAATGATAAAGACATGCCAGCATTCCCAATTTTTTCTCTAAATTCATTGGCAACAGGCGTAACAACGGTGTTGCCGGCAATTAATTTGGCTCAGCCCTCGCCACATGATTCCGCAATCTTGGCTGCGCAAATCATCGGTCAAAGCTTAACATGTACAACGCTTTCGCCATCAATGCTTGTGGGTCTAGCTAAGTATTGCAAAGAGTCCAACCTTAAACTTCCAAGCTTGAGACGAGTTGTTACCGGCGGCGCTCCCATTAGTAAAGATGATGTAAAATCATTCTATGAAATCGCTCCAGAGATAGAGTTATGGATACTTTATGGATCGACTGAGGCAGAGCCGATGGCGCACATAGAGGGTCGTGCGATGTTGAGTGAGGTCAACTCCAAGGACTCAGAAATAGTAGAAATGGGCGTTAATGTTGGGCACATCAGTGAAGACATTGACTTTAAATTTATAAAAATAATCGATGGCCCGATAGAGTTATCTGATGAAGGTTGGTCGAAAATAGAAGTCAAAAATGGCGAGGTCGGCGAATTCATCTGCACCGGAGATCATGTGTGCCGTGAATATTACAACAACAAGGCGGCCTTTAAAGCGACTAAAATTCTAGATGACAAAAATAGAGTCTGGCACCGCACTGGTGATTTGGCGTATATTGATGAAAATCGAAACTTATGGATTGTTGGAAGAACGAACAATGCAATCACCAGAAAGGGAAAATACTACTTCCCAGTACAGGCAGAAGTGCTTTTGAAAAGATTCGATTTCACAAACCGTTGCGCATTTATCGGGATGCCAAATTCGAACGAAACTGAAACTGTTGCCGTTATTGAGCTTAGATCTGAAATTGAAAAGAATAAATTTGATTTTAATGAGGCAAAGCTCAAAATACGTAACATTTTCGAAAAGAACAAAATTCCATTGGATCAAATTAAATTTGTAGACAAAATTCCTATGGATCCTAGACATCATTCAAAAGTTGAATATGCCGTGTTAAAAAAGAGTCTTTCTGAAACGCCGGAGATTGTCCTTGCTTAAGGGGTTGATGATTCTTACCAAAGAGCGATTTCATCCTGGAAGCTACTTCCCAATGATTCTCTTCTTTTCATTGGGAACAGGGATGTTTCTGCTAGACCGAACGTCTCACTCCCTTTCTATTCAAAGTGCCCTTCTCTCATTTTTACTATTAACGTCATTCTTTTTTCGACTTCGACTTTTTGACGAAATCAAAGACTATGCCGTCGATTTACAACACAATCCAAGTCGACCGCTGGCAAGAGGTGTGCTTTCAATTGATCAAGTTAAGGTCACGTTGCTGATTTTAATTACTCTCGAATTAATTGGCACTTCGCTTCTAGGCTATAAATACTTTTTTGCCCATTTGCTTGCCACAAGCTACTCGCTACTAATGTTTGAAGAATTCTTTATCGGCAAGTATATCAGGAATCATCTAACGACATACGCTCTGTTACACACTTTCGTCAGTTGTTTGTCGAGTTTCTCTGCGGCACTCGTGTTCTCGAGCGCTGCTGATAGCGAGCTGTCCTTTCAAACTGTCTTGTTTTTTATAACGCCGTGGTTCTATTTTAACCTCTTTGAGTTTGCCAGAAAGACTTTTGCTGCGAACGAAGAACGACCTCTCGTCGACACTTATTCTTCGCTCTTTGGCCCTGTTGGTGCCTGGACCTTGTCAATGTCACAAGTTGTCCTTGGCTTGACCTTTCTATATTTTCTAGAGGTGAAAAATCTATCAATGTTTTCTTTCCTGGCTCTTTCATACATCATTTTAAGCCTAGTCTACGTCATTCGTAAAAACGAAACGTCAGCGAAATTTTTTAGATTAATTTCTGGTGCCTTCTTAATTGGTCACTTTATGTTGCTAACGTTTACTTATTGGAGATAATCATGTTGGTCACAAAAAACTCAACTTACGCCTTTGCAAAAAAAGAATCTGGCGGAAAAGGGTTTAACCTATACAAGATGACTCAACAAGGCTTTCAGGTGCCCGAATGGGTCATTTTTGGAAAGCTCTACTATAACAAGTATATTGAGACTCTGGGCCTTGAAGGTTCAATCGAGAAAATCATAAGAAACTTAGAGCTCGGACATGTTTCGGCCGCCGACGCCGAACGTAGCATTCAAGAATTATTTTTGAAGCCTGAAACACCAGAATTTTTAAAATCTGCCGTCAAAATGGCCCTAGCCACATTTGGCAATGACTCTCTTGTTTATTCCGTCAGAAGCTCTGCTTCGGACGAAGATGGTGTGGGACATTCTTTTGCCGGGCAATTATCTAGCTACTTGTATATCTCCAATTTTGACGAAATCGTACTATCAATTAAGCGATGTTGGGCATCGGGATTCACCGAACGAGGGTTGGTTTACAGAGTAAAAAATAAAATTCCTTTGTCAGGCGTTAAGGTTTCGGTTGTTCTACAAAGGATGATTGATCCCGACCAGTCCGGTGTTTTATTTACCTGCGATCCCGTAGCACAAAGAATAGACCAGTTTGTCATAAGCAGTGTACATGGCGTCGGCGAAGGCTTAGTTTCTGGAGCACTACCGGCGGATTCATTTTGGCTGGAGGCTTTAACGGGTAAAAAAGTAAATGAGGACATCGTCGAAAAAAAGTCAGCAATGAAGAAGGGCTTGGATGGTCATACTAGAATTGTTGACATCCCGCCTGATAAACATTCGTTGCCTTCACTTGACGACAAACAATTGCAGGAACTTTGGCAGTTGGGAAAAAACGTTTACGATCAATTTCACAAACCACAGGATATTGAATGGGCTTTTGCTAAAGGCACGCTTTATGTACTGCAAACCCGACCCGTAACACATCTAGAAAATGATCTCGTTGGGTACCCAAATCTTTGGGATAACTCCAACATCATAGAGTCCTACGGTGGATTGACATTGCCTCTGAGCTTTTCGTTTGCCTTGAGAAATTACAAAAATGTCTATGTTCAATTTTGCGAAGTGCTAAATGTTCCTTCAAAGATTATAAAGGAAATGGATTCCTATTTAAGTTTCATGTTAGGCTCCATCAATGGACGTGTTTATTACAATTTATTTAATTGGTATAAGCTTGTTGGCGTCTTGCCTGGATTTAAACAAAATCGGCAGTTTATGGAGACAATGATGGGGGTCTCCGAAGCCCTTACAGATGAAATCGCAGATAGAATTAAGCCACATCCCTCGTGGGACACCCTCACCGGCAAGTTAAGAAAAACTATTACAGGCATTAGTTTTTTAAAGTATCACATTACAATTCAGTCCGTAGTTGAGAAGTTTCTATCAACATTTAGAGACGAATATAATAAATATCGTTCAATGAATCTAAAAAGCATGCGTGGAGATCAACTCATTCAAGTCTACGCAGAACTAGAAGTAAACATGTTGGGACGCTGGAAAGCACCAATAATAAATGATTTTTTATGTATGGTTCACTTTGGTCTATTAAGAAAACTGACTTTATCTTGGCTTAAGCAATTCGACTCAACAATTCAGAATGACCTACTTAGCAACGAAGGAGGGCTTGAAAGCGCCGAGCCAATGCGAGCACTCAAAAGAATGACCTTGATGGTTATGAAGAACTCGGAATTGCAAACTCTTGTTGAATGCACGCAAGCCGGTGATTTGTTCGAAACTTTAAACCAAAGTAAGCACACAGAATTTTTTAGAGAGATTGAGAGCTATCTCGAAAAATTTGGCTTTCGATGTATGAGTGAGATGAAGTTAGAAGAAATTGATTTAAATACAGACCCAACATACCTATTTGTCTGTATTAAGAATTACTTGAAATCCAATACTATTGAGCAGCTCCAGAAGGATGACGAAAGCACCCTGCGCCAAACAGCTGAGAAGAATGTTTCGAGCGAATTAAAAGGAATTAAGAAGATCATTTACTTTTGGGTTTTGAAACACGCTAGAAAAGCCGTTAAAAACAGAGAAAACACACGTTTTGCCCGAACGAGAGTTTATGGATTGGCTCGAAATATCTTCCAGTACATTGGTGATGATCTGGCAACAATCAACGTCATTTCGAACCCGCGAGATATTTTCTGGCTAACTATCGAAGAGGTTTTTGGAATCTATAATGGGACTCTTCCATCATACGATCTGCCTTCGATAATTGAGATTAGAAAAAGCTCATTTGGACGATTTGCAGAATCACCTGACCCAAGGATTCTAACGCGAGGGCCTGTTTATTGGAAAAATCAGTTTTTTAAAGAAGCAGAGGCCCCCAGTTATGAGGGTGAAGACTATGATTTAAAAGGCATTCCTTGTTGTCCCGGCGTCATCGAGGGTAAAATCAAATATATTTCTTCTCCGGAAGACAATTTAGATCTTAACGGCGAAATATTGGTTGCCGACAGAACCGATCCTGGGTGGGTACCGCTTTATCCAAGCATAAGTGGCCTCTTAGTAGAGCGCGGAAGTTTGTTGTCGCATTCTGCAATTGTCGCAAGAGAAATGGGGATCCCAACGATTGTTTCAATTCCTGGCCTAACAAAGAAACTAAAATCAGGAATGCGAGTTAGATTTGATGGCAAAGCGGGAACTATCAAGATTCTAACACAAGAAGGTTAACGTGAGGGCTTCTGTTATTATAAACCCTAGAGCTGGCGCGGTAAATGTCGAGAAACTACGCGATAAGATTTCAGAAGCGTTGTTTCGTTGTGATTTGCACTTTCATATTGTCAAAGAAAGAAGCAAAGTAATTGCATTCATTTCAGATGAACTGAAAAATAATACCGACGCATTAGTTGTTTGTGGTGGCGACGGCACTATTAACGAGACGATACAAATAATTATGAACATTAAACACTCAAAAAGAACTCCACCGCTGTGCCTCATTAGCTCTGGCACCGCCAACGACTTGAGTCACGAGCTAGGAATTCATCAGAAAATTAACGAGGCCGCAAGAGTCATTTTAAACGGCAAAGAAAAAATGATTGATGTTGTCGAGGCCGAGGCTGACGGGGTCAAAAAATACATGCTAACTAATGGTGGCTTCGGAATTCCTGCTGCTACTGCGGACAAGGCCAATCAACTCCGGGCATTTTTACAAAAGCAATCGCAGGATTCAGAAATAAGCCCCTACATACGAATTGTTTCTGATTACTCACATCGTTTCGTTAAAAAAATGGGATCCGAAGTCTATTCGACACTTTTGCTGCAATCGTTGCTTAACTGGGATTCTAAAAATTGGGATGTAGAAATCGAATTCGAAGATGGCTCAAAGAGAATATCTCACTCGCCGTTCTTATTGATAAATAATCAGCCCTTTTTGGGCCAAAAGTATTTGATAGCTCCCTTTACCAAAAACTCTGATGGCACAATCAATTTAACGATTATCGAATCAAGACACTTAGCCACCCACATCTTAAGCGTGCTTAAAGTTTTACGTGGCACCTTGAGAGAGAGCGAGCTCGTTAGCGTTATTGAAACAACTTCATTCATAGTGCGCTCTTTAAATAGCAAAAGACCCTTAACCTTTTTTGGCGATGGCGAAATTCTATTTAGAGATGTAAGCGAAATAAAATTTAAATGTCATCATCAAAAACTCTCAGTGATGATCTAGTTTAATAGGTGAATAATGCAAAATAAAAAAATCAAGGTTTTCATGACTGGCGGCACGGGCTTTTTAGGAAAGAAAGTCGCACACATATTGAACAACGATGAACGCGTCGATTTACAAGTTTTGTCTAGATCAAAAAATACTAAGTGGACCGGCAACCTTACTCTTTGGAACGCTGGACTTGATCTAAAAGAACTTAAAAAAGAAAAGTTTGACGTTTTTTTGCATTTAGCTGGATTGTATGATTTAGATGCCCAATACCGAGATATTATTATTAACAACGTGTTCGGTACGAACACGGCACTCAAGTTAACACAGGAACTTGAAATTCCACTTTTCATAAATGCCAGTTCTGTGGCCGCCGCTTCGAATATGAGTGGCCCCGTCAGCCCCTATGATAGCAATTTAATTAGCCCTTTTCCTGATCCCTATTCCGAGGGAAAAGCTCTGACCGAAGTACAGATACGAAATTGGCCTAACAAGAGCGTCAAAAAAGTAAACTTAAGACTCGGCATTTTAATTGGCGACTCTAAGACCGGCACGATTGAAAGAATTGATGGCCCATATAAAGCACTTCGTGGGTTTGAGAAAATTAAAAAGTATATCGAAAGCTGGCCGGGTGGATTTTTTCTTCCTGGCAATGAAAACGTAAGTTTGCCTTTTGTCCCTGTAGATATTGCCGCTTCTGCGATAGTTAGCATGATGAATGTTGGTTTAAATAATTTGCAGCCTAACTACTTTAGTTACCACATTACACCAGAAAAGGGTGTTCGTTTGCGTGATTTTTATAATTCAATTATGCATCATCTTTCATTTAGCAAGTGTGAATATACGCTTGTTAAAGAACTGCCCAAAGAATTAACCGCAACTCTAGCCAGCAAGCTGTTTGAGTTTCCTAAAGAGCAGCTAAGATATGCATTAAATTTGCCTGACTACAGTTCTATAGAAACAACTCAAGTTCTTGGCGAAGATTGGTGTCCCGAGTTTTCTAACTATGAAAGTATCTTTTGGAGTGGCTATGAAAAATTCATTTCGAATAGCTGAAATCAGCTTCGGATATTCCCATTGGGATTATGCCAGTCATTTTGAATTTGAATCCTGCAATTTTGAAGTGCAAAGGTTTGGCGCTAACTTTTCTGTTACTGCCATGAAGGCATTGATAAAAAGTCTTCACAATGAAGTAGATGCCTTTGCGCTGAGCTCTTTGCCTCCATCCCTTTGTTTGCACAACAAAAGTTTTATTCATCGTCAATATTTTGAAATTATGGACACGCCGACATCTGTCCCCTTGTGCGATGGAACTGGCTTAAAAGAAATAATTACAATCGAGACGATCACCAACCTTATTAACTCAAAGGTCATTAATCCAAAATCTGGCTTCTATTTTCCTGTAGCATTGATGAACGCAGACATCGAGGAATATATACGGCACATAGAAGGAAGTCGACTATTCTTTGGCGATGTGTATGCAATAACTGGGATGCCTGTCATTGTTCGCCCCTTTTTGGGACTGATGAGTGTTGCGCAAGCCTCATTAAATTTTGCCACTTTGAAGTCTATGAAAGGTCAATCCGCCTCATTTGAAAGTTCTTTACAGGAAATGGGAAAAGACTACGTTGTGAAGCAGTTAAGATCCTGCACCTACGTTATTGGCGATTTACCGATCATTGATTATTTTCATCGCGACAGTAATGTCTTTAAAAATAAGGAACTTATAACGTGGACTAAACATGAGGCTCTCGAAGAGAAAATTGCGTCTTTTGGATTTAGTAAAATACATCAACTTATGCCCACGAAATATAGCTTCACGCCATATCTAAACTTCGCCGTGCTCGAAGCGGTTCTAAGATTAGTAAATCAAAAGTCTTCTTCCTTAAGTTTTGAGGAGTGGCAACAACTCCTTGGCGCGCCAAACCAAGTGATGCATGAAGTTCGCAAATACGGACTAAAAAGAAAACTCTCGACGCAAGTTAAGATGACCAGAAAATATCACAGTCTTAAAGATTCCCTGTTGAACGATAAAACTCCTGATTTTGCCTTTGTAGTTCATGCCTTGTCACATAAAGACTTCCAAAGGATCCCGGTCGTCGGGAGTCTAATTAAACAACTCCCATCGGAGTGGAGCGACAGTTTCGATAAACAAGTCGCAAAGTTGCCTCCAATTTCTTATGGCCGGATAAATAGCATTGTTTCAAGTGCAAACGGAAAAGAGGTCAATGGAATTATTTATGCACTTTTGGCAACACCAAGGGTTCTAAAAGACAGCGATCCAGAAGCTGTTTATAATCAGATTCATCGATGCTGCGTTGATGCCGCCGAACGCGGCGCCAAAATAATCGGCTTAGGAGCTTACACAAAGGTTGTCGGTGATTCAGGCGTAACTATCAATAAAAACTCTCCGTTGCCAGTAACTACGGGGAATAGTTTAAGCGCATCAGCAACACTTTGGGCTTTGTATGATGTGGTACAAAAAATGAAGCTGTTAAAAAAAAGTAGTACGACCGGTTTAGTTCAGGGTTCTGCAATGATCATCGGCGCAACGGGTTCCATTGGCAAAGTGTCGGCAAAACTTTTAGCTCTCGTATTTGAAAAATTAATAATCGTCGCGCCAAGATTAGAAAGACTAGAACAGTTAAAATCCGAATTAGAAAAAGTAAATCCTCGATGTGAAATTCTCGTTTCCACGGATGCCAATCACTTTGCTGGAATTTCGGACGTGTTAGTCACAGCAACCTCCTCCGTTGATCAAAAAATTATTGATGTTATGCAGTTGAAGCCGGGATGCGTAGTTTGTGATTGTTCTAGGCCCTTGGATTTCTCAAAAGAAGACGCCCGCAAAAGACCCGACGTGTTAATTATTGAATCTGGCGAATTGATACTCCCGGGCGCATACAATCTGACCTGCGATATTGGTTTGCCCAAAAATGTTGTCTATGCGTGCTTGGCAGAGACAGCCGTTTTAGCTATGGAAGAAAGATACGAAAGTTTCACTTTGGGCCGAGATATAGATTGGATGAAAGTTAAAGAAATCTATAAGATGTCTCAAAAGCACGGAGTCAAGCTTGCTAGTATATACGGGCATTTGGGAGATATCTCAGAAAAGGAGATCCTGCTTACGCGAGAGCTTGCCTTGACCCGGCGAAAAAATGGCTAGCTATGGTCCAAAGTCCTCATTTTGAACTTTTCTCTACTCGACTGGCAGTTGCCTGAAAAAAATTTATTTCTGGACGTGTAGTTGCTGAAATTGTAGCGTTGAAGAGTGGACAATTTACTATACGAAGCAAAAGACTTACAATACTCATATTCTTGGAATCAAAAAAAGGTTCCGGTTTTAAATCACTTAAATTTCTCTATCAAGAAAGAAAGCTTTTGTTGTTTTGTTGGGCCCAGCGGAACTGGAAAAACAACTTTGCTAAATATTCTTGGATTAATCGAAAACCCGACAAATGGAAAACTTCTTTTTTGTGGGCAAGACGTCTTTCAAAATAGCGAGCGACAAAAAGAAAAGTTACGTCTAGAAAAAGTAGGATTTATTTTTCAATCGTTCTATTTGATTCCCACATTAACAGTTTTAGAAAACACCATCTATTTTCTTCCATCACTTGGGTATTCAAATCAAGAAGCCGAACGCGCGGGAAAAGAAGTTTTAGACCTTATGGGCTTGAGCGAACATCTCTCGAAAAAGCCATTAGAGCTCTCTGGTGGCCAAAGACAGCGTGTCGCGATTGCGCGGGCGTTTGCGAAAAAACCACTCGTGATATTGGCTGATGAACCTACGGCTAATTTAGACTCTGATACGTCAGAGAAAATAATTCGTGCCTTTAAAGATCTTCAGAGAAATGAAAAAACGAGTTTTATATTTTCGACACATGACCAACATCTAATGTCCTATGCCAGAGAAATATTTCACTTAAAAGATGGTGCAATAACAAAAAAGGACATCTTATGAACCCTCTTAAACTCGCCTGGCGAAATTTGTTCCGAAATGTCCGAAGAACCCTTGCAAGTTTATTCACGGTTGCGCTGGGCTCTGGAGGTTTGTTAATTTATCAGGGATTTAATACTGGCATAATGAACCAGTATCGCGAAAATACAATCCACGGGTACTATGGATATGGAGAGATCTATCCCGAAAATTACTATAATATAGTGAAAGAAATGCCGTGGAAATTTTGGCTAGAAGACGAGGTCAGGATTGAAAATGAGCTAAAAAAGATTCCTGAAATTGTAGAGCTCTTCCCACGCGTGTCGTTATATGCCTTTTTAGTTAAGGGGGATATCAACCTTGGTGGAAAGGGCGAAGGAATATTAGCAGAACGAGAGAATAAGTTTTTCAACCAAATGAATTTTATCTCTGGCAACGAAATCAAAAATGAGGATGATATAATACTAGGCAAGGGTCTCGCCGAATCACTCGGAGCTAAGATTGGCGACACTGTAACAGTGCTAGTTCAAACAATTAATGGGCAACTGAACGGTGCTGATTATGTCGTAGCCGGTATATTTCATATGGGTAAAAAAATCATTGATGATACCTTTTTCAGAGTTCCTCTAAAATCTGCTCAAAAGCTACTTAACACAAATCGAGTAGAAAAAATTTCACTCTCAACTACTGGAGTGACCAGCTGGCCTACCATTGAAAAGAAAATACGAAGCGCTAATTTGGGTCTTGATCCAATACCTTTTGACGTCTTAGATAAATCATACTACCAAAATTCAGTAGATTTTTTAGAAGCACAATTTTCTTTCGTAAGAATGATTATTCTAATTATCGTAGCCCTTGGTATTTTTAATACAATCGCCGTCTCGCTTCTTGAGCGCTCAGGTGAAATTGGAGCTTTGCGGGCTAATGGCGAAAGCAGATCTCGTCTATTTCAAATTCTATTCATAGAAAATTTAATACTCGGCTGCATAGGGGGAATAGCTGGAATCACCTTGGCTGTTGCTTTTGAAAAGACATTATTATCCCATGGCATTCCAATGCCTCCAGGGCCAGGAATCACTAGACAGTTTTTGATCTTTCTTGAAATTCAACCTTATCATTATCTTCATGCACTGATACTGCCCGCATTAACAGCTGGAATTTCTAGTTTATGGCCAATATCTAAAATAATGAAAAAATCAATTCCTGAACTATTAAGATCAACTTAAGGAAGAATAATGAACTCTTTGATTATGATTAGTATTCTGCTCTTCTCAACCCTTGCTCTAGCGGACAAAGCCCAAGATCTTATTAAGCGAGCTGATGAAATTAGAAATCCGTCTGAATCTTATGAAATGTTAATTGAAGTTACAAACGATGATAATGCGTCCGAGTTTGAGGTCTTTCTTAAAGGACAAGATCGAACCATTATTGTAACTAAATCCCCTGCGCAGGATCGGGGGAGAAACATGTTAATGTTAGATCGAGATTTTCATGCCTATGTGCCGAATTTAAAGAGATCTATTCGGCTCTCGCTATCGCAAAAACTATCTGGTCAAGTCGCAAATGGTGATATTTCGAGAACACGATGGTATGGTGATTATTTACCTAAAATAGAATCCGAAACTGCAAATGAAATTCAATTATTGCTGGAAGGAAAAAAAGAAAACCTAACCTATGCTTGGATTAGATTGTGGATAGAAAAAGCTACCGGAAGACCTCTCAGGACTGAGTATTTAGCCTTAAATGGAAAAACAGTCTTAAAAAAAGCTTATTTTGAAAACTACAAAACTCTTTCGGGGGCGCAGCGCCCATCTCAGATTAGAATTGAGGACAAAGCCAATAAATCATCAATTATAACCATTAAGAAAATGGCAAAAAAAGATTTCGATGATGCCTTTTTCTCAATTCGAAAAATTGAATCTCTCAAGTAGTTGATGAAGTTTTCGATTCTATTTTTTCTTATAATTGCCTTTAATCTTCCAGCCAAAGCTAGTTTGGTGTTAAATCCGAAATACGACTTGGTCGGGAATAGGTATACATATTGGAATCGTTTTATATTGTCATCTCAAGCGGATTTTACAGCTAAATCCTTCAGATTTTACACGGATATCTTTGGAGAATATAACATTAATGCAGTTGAAGATTACTCTTGGAGAACCGTCGAATCAAAGGGGTTCCTCCAGGAGTTGTATTTAGAGTATTCGACAGACTCTCTTTATCTAAAACTCGGAAGACAGGCACAACGTTGGAGCGATTCCTGGGTGCTACCGTCACTAGATATTTGGACGGCTAGAAAGTATGAGCGCTTGTTTATTGATCCTCTTGCATTTCAACTTAGTCATTCAACTGGTGCAACATTAAGTATTACCAAATCTCATTGGCAATTGGATCTTGTTGCATTTAAAGACGTCGCAGAAAACACACTTCCTGTTTTATTACCACAGGTAAAAGACGAGCGAGAGACACTCAATCCAGGTGCTAGATTTAAATTTGACCTCTACGGACTTCAGAATAGTTTCGTTGTCGCCAGGGCATTGAAGAAAAATCTGGTTGGTTATGGCGTTAATTATGCTTTCGAAAGTTGGGTTCCTAAATTCGAAATCGGCCATAAAGAGAATGAGCAAGTTTCCCCGCAAATTCGACGTGAGAATTCAGGATTTGCCAGCGTCGGTGCGGATATCTTCGTTGATCGCCTTATGATATCCCCGCAGTTTGTAGTCTTTAATGATGATACTGATTTGGAAAATAACACCCAAGGACTGCATTATTTATCACTTCTCTACACAAATGGAGCTCATGAAATTCAGTTCATGGAGTTTACAAATACTTTTTACAAAGATCAATTTTATAGCGCTAAATACACAATCACACTAAAAAGAAGCTATTCGATTGGCGTGTTTTATCAATACTATGACGGAGGAATTGGTACTTTAACAAAGTTTGTGAATGATTATACAAATGGCAATTTGTTCGGATTGCAACTTAACCTATTTACCGAAATTTAAAAAAGAGAGAGCAATATGACGACGGAATATTTTTCAAACCTGAATTACACTTTAGCCAATGAAGATACCTACATAGAGTATGCTTTGCTACCTATGGGTGCGAAGCGAGCCTTCAGCATTGCGGGATCTGGTGCCCGGTGTTTACCGTTGTTAGCAAAAAATCCAGAAGTTCTTGATATCATCGATATGAGCCAAGAGCAAATTTATCTCTGTGAATTACGTTACGAATCACTGCGGCAGCTGCCAGAGGAGGAATGGCTCTTTTTCATGGGCTATCGAGGCGCCTTGCAAAGTCGAAATCCTCATGGAGATAGCCGCCTGGAAATATTTGAAAAGTTGAGGCTTTCGACAGAAGTTAAAGATTTTTGGGCCAATAGAAAAAACAGTTGGATACCAAGGGGTTTTATTTTACTGGGAAAATGGGAATCACATTTTCAAAAACTGGGAAAAATTTTTAGAGACTACTTGCAGTGCGATTTTTCTGGAATTTTCAAAGCGCAAAATTTATCAGAACAAATTGAGCTTTATGAAAGCCAGTGGCCAAAGGTTCGATGGAATTCATTCATGCGGATTCTTGCCAGCGAATATGTCTTCAATAAGTTCTTATATAAAGGTCATTTCAGTGGAAAAGAAGAGCACAGAACTGAGCAACGACCTCCCTATAGATTTATTATCGAAGAGTTTGGTAGAATATTTAGAACCCAATTGGTTCGAAAAAACTATTTTATGCAAATTTTGTTTCTTGGTGAGATTCGATACGAAGAAGGCTTGCCTCTAGAAGCGCAAAGCGAAATTATTCAAAAGATCAAGAACTCTAAAACCAAACTAAATTACCATGTAGGTAATCTTTTGGATCTGCTTCCTAAAAATGCTTATGATTTTATTTCATTATCAGACACCATTTCATATCTATCCGATCAAGAGGCGAATGAAATCTTGCAGAGGTTGAGTGCCGACACCGCCAGTGGCTCTCAGGTGGTCATTCGTTCATTTATGAGAAGTCCCCAAAAAATTAATACTCAAAATTGGACGAGGTTAGAAGATAAAGAAAAATGGGCTCATCAGTTGGATGGAACCGGCGTTTACGAGTTTCATATCTTTAAAAAGACGTAATTACCAGTACAGTTGCCGCTAAGCATCCCACAGAACAGAGTTTGCTTCTGGCGGCCACGCGCGTTAGATGTTAGTTCTATTTTCGATACGCTAAAAAGAATATTTAAATCGGAGGCGACCTTGCCAACTTCAACACCTGTTTCTTCATCAGATTTCCACCCTGTAGAGGCTATGGCAGATTTGCGCCATGAGTTCGGTGAACATGGTGGCGTAAATATGTCCATCGAGGCCAGCACTACGTTTTCTGTTCTCGATGCCAAGACTCTGCCTGAAATTTTCAGAGGACTACGCGGACCAGACCAGTGCGGCTGCTTCCTATACGGAAGACACTTTAATCCTACAGTTTATAATTTAGGAAAACAGCTCGCCCAAATGGAAGGCGCAGAAGCAGGTTATTGTACGTCTTCGGGAATGGGAGCCATCTCTTCTGTTCTTTTACAGTGCTGCGATATGGGCGATGAAATTTTGGCTAGTTCCACCATTTACGGTGGTACCTATGCGCTTCTTCATGATTACTTGCCAAAAAAGTGTGGGATAAAAACACATTTCGTTGATGTACAAGACCTCTCATTCGTGATGAATTCGATCACCCCCAAAACAAAAGTTATCTATGTGGAAACCATCTCAAATCCCATGTTACAGGTCGCAGATATTCCCGCCCTGGCTCAAATTGCAAAAAAACATGGAATTAAACTTATTGTCGATAATACATTTTCTCCACTAATGGTTTCGCCAATAAAGCTTGGCGCCGATATCGTAGTCTACTCGTTAACAAAGTACATTAATGGCGCCTCTGATATTATCGCTGGTGCCGTCTGTGCTTCACACTCATTTATCGAATCCATGATGGATTTGCACCTAGGGTCCCTGATGTTACTCGGCCCCACTCTAGATCCCCATTCGGCATCAGCAATCAGCTTACGCCTGCCCCACCTTTACTTGCGAATAAAGGAGCACTCTCAGAGAGCCCTTCTCTTCTCAAAGAGACTGAAAGATCTTGGCGTCACAGTGATTTATCCTGGCTTAGAAGGTCACTCTGGCAAAAAAATCCTTGAGCGCGTTGGTCACCAAGAATTTGGCTATGGTGGCATATTTTGCGTTGATATGGGCACTTCCGAAAAAGCCAATCAATTGATGGACACTCTGCAAAACGAGCAAAAATTTGGGATTATGGCGGTGAGCCTTGGCTTCTCTGAAACCCTGATGACTTGCCCCGCAAGCACGACTTCCAGTGAAATGACTGATGAAGATCTCAGGAAGTCTGGCATCCTTCCTGGCCTAGTTCGCATGTCGATCGGCTATACTGGAACAGTCGAGCAGCGATGGAGCCAGTTGGAGCAGGCCGTTAAAAAAATCGCAAGTTTATAAAAATAAAAGCGGCCGTCGATTTTTTAAGCCGACGGCCGTTTGTTATCTGACCATTATTTAAAATATATATTGAGATATAAACCTATTTAATCTCTACAGAACATTTACGAACTACAGTTTCGCCATTTGCCGCATCGAACTCGATCAGGAATTCTATTCTCCCTCTGAATATTTGCACTTCAGATTAAGTGCTGTGAATACTCTTTTTCCTTTAGCGAGGTCGTCAATATAAAACTCTCCATCTTTAATATTTAAACCGGCCTGATAAGTATTAAAAGAATTATTTGCGAAAACTAAGCTTACATTTTTCATGGCTTTTCCAGAGTTATCAAATACTATTCCATCTATTTCAACTTTACCGCGAAATAGATTTGCAGGTATTTCGCTACCAGTTTTAGTCGCTGATAATACTAGACCCTCTACTCTGTTTGAAAACGCGACTACGGCCTTTTTCCCTTCACATCTCCAGTACGCAGCATTGGCAGCAGAAGAAATCGTAACAAGACTCAAAACTACGATAAGCTTATTCATAGAATCCTCTATTAATTCCGTTCCATTTCAGTAGGAGCTTGATTGCTCGCTTTACGATGAAACTCTTCATTTAGGACACCAGTATAGATGCCATCTAGATCATGTTGTTAAAAAAATCACACGTGCGTAATACGCCCCTTGGTTGCGCATTACGCACTTCGCATAGAAACATGCTACTTAATTTTTACAGTGCAACGACGAGCAATAGTTTCGCCACTTGCTGCATCCATCTCGAGAACATCTGCTTTTTTTCCACTATCAACAATTTCGGCCATAATTTGATGGCTAGCATTTGCTGTGTCATGCATATGATATATTGGCGTTCCCTCTAAGGACTCTTTAGATCCTACGAGATTCGTGGTGACAGAAGGAATAAGCGTTCCTGCCGTCGAATCTTGACCAGGCGCACTCAAGGCTCCTTTGAATCCATATCTATTTGAGGCGTCTTCTTCAATTTCGAGTACAATCTTTTGGCCGGCTTCCGTTCCGCAGTTATAAACAACAGACTTTGCAAAAACCGTGTTTGCACAAAGGACAACTGGCACAAGTGCCGTAAGTAATTTAATCTTCATAAGAGCTCCTATTTTAAATGTTCACCGTAAAATCGGTGGTTTTAGTTACTTTTGAAATTCTAATTCTCCAATTTGAGCGTGATCATTCCCTTATTATTCACTAAAGCAAGAAGATCGCTGAGGGAGGGCACACTACGGAAAGCAATGCCCTGATCAAAGCAGGCAATAGTAAGATTTATTTTCTGATCTGAACTTGTAAAATCGACCTGTGTGGTAATACTAGCCCCAATTGAACCTGCGTCTTTGTACGTCACACGATCTTGTGCTGATGAAGAGCCAACAAGTATCTGACCCTGCACTAAATTAATGACACTTCGAGACTCGGCTCGAATACCGCACTTTTCATTTAAATCAATAATAAGAACATATTTACCAGAATATTCGTCTTTGTCTGCTGACTGGAAATTTGCATCAACTTTAATAGCTGTTTTTAGGTTTGCATAAGAATCGCCTTTGTCAGCATGACAAATTGAAGTTGTCGACAGAATCACCGCTAATGATAAAATAAATTTCGTCATAAACTTTGTTGTCGCTGCAAATTTGACGGAAATTTTTTCCATAGTCCTAGCAACGATCCTTTCCGTAGTCCATAATGCACAAACAATGCTATGCTGACATCGATCCATTTCAATCTGGCGAGTTCAAAGTGAATAACTATTTTACGGGTCGTAATTGAATTGAATTGAATTGAATTGAAGAAACAGGGACTTAGAAGATATTGCCAACGCTTTTCAGATTAGTGACCTTTTGCGTACAAAGCGTTAACCGATTCAACCAGTCCGAAACCAGACCGCCTTAATGCTCCGCAATCATCATTTCTCATTAAAACCCGGCATCCTCTGGCAACAAAAAAAGCGGCACTGAAAGCCGCTTTTAAGGATAAGAGACCCCCTCTAACAAAGGAGGATCCTATGAAAAGAAAATCAACCGTGATTTCTTTTCGGCTATCCATAAAAAATCTGCAGATCTTAATTTTAGTTCTATTGCTTTTATTAAGTTCTTGCGGTTAGGTTCAGATAGTTCAACATGCTGACTCAGCCTATGTTTTCGTTAAAAAGCACCGTCTATCTTCTAATAGGATTCTCAAAGCCCTACAAATAGAGGTATGGTTGCCACACATGGTTCGCTGGCTTTATCTTGATCTTAATTCATTCTTTGCCTCTTGTGAGCAACAAGAGAATCCCTCCCTTCGAGGAAAGCCCGTGGCCGTTGTGCCGCTGGTGGCCGAGACAACAGCGGTTTTGGCCGCGAGCTATGAAGCCAAGGCCAAGGGCATTAAAACTGGCACGCTCGTGCGAGAGGCCAAACGCCTCTGCCCAGAGCTGAACTTAGTTAAATCTCAGCATAAAACCTATATTTCGTATCATCAAAAAGTGCGTGATGTTGTTGAAAGCTGCGTTCCTATACACTCCGTTTGCTCAATTGATGAATTCGCTTGCGAACTCACGGGATCACAACAAAATTTGGATATTGCAAAGGCCCTTGCAATAAGAATTAAAAACGAAGTTCGAGAAAAAGTAGGCATCTGTCTCACCTCCTCCATCGGGCTTGCCCCAAACATGCTATTGGCAAAAATGGCAAGCGATATACAAAAACCAGATGGACTTACTGCGATTGAGCCCGAAGAATTGCCTACACGACTTTTTGCTCTCAAACTCCGCGATATTCCAGGAGTGGGGCCAAAAATGGAATATCGCCTGAATCAAAAAGGCATCACCACTATGCAACAACTATTGGCTTTAAATGAGATGCAGATGCATGGGGCTTGGGGAAGCGTCGTCGGAAGTCGATATTATTATCTTTTACGCGGCACCAATATTTTGCTGCCAAAAAATAAATCTCAAAGCATCAGCCATCAGCACGTTCTGCCACCTAACACTCGGTCCTGGGAGGGCGCCTTGGGAATTGCACAAAAACTTCTCTCGAAAACCGCAATTCGTCTGCGCAAGGAAGGTTTTTTAACAAAACGAATGAGCCTTCATGTTAAGTTTATCAACCATCATGAAAAATTCGAGCGCTCCGTTAAGCTTCAAGAGACCCAGGACACCTCCCTGCTTCTAACTCATTTAAACCGTTTTTTTTCTGAATTAGATCGTAGACACAAGCCGCTTATGGTCTCTGTTGTTCTCTCGGACTTTAGCAAAGCCGAAAATCATCAATTCTCTTTTTTCGAAAACACCAAGCGCGAACAAATTTTCGGCGTTGTCGATAAAATCAATGAGAAGTTCGGCAAAGACACCGTCTATCTCGCTTGCCTTCAAGACAAAATGAATTTGGCCCCAACCGCCATCGCCTTTTCTCGCATCCCTGAACTTGAGGAATAAAACGAAGTCGTGAAGGCAGAGTCGTTTATCGTGACATTTTTACTTCGGCGGTGGATTGATAATTTTGCCAGGTCCGGCATTTTCACCACCAAGATCGAGATCTTCAGAATACAGATAGTCAGAGGAAACCAACTTAACTGAATATCCCGTACGTCCCCCAATAATGCAGTCGCCCGACGTTGCAATAGTCTCCCCGCCATTTTTTAATGGCTTCGTTAGGCACTTACCAAAACGCTCTTCGTCCAACGAGTAATCCTTTAAGTTTTTTCCAACCCACGAAGTTAAAACCTGAGCAACGTCCAGTGCAACATAAAGCAGCTTTTTTTCAAAATCGACTTTCGGTTCAGGAATTTGGGGATTATCAGTCTTTACAAACTCAAGCGCCTTGTACTGCTCTCGAATACTGTATTCCGTATAGTTCTTATTGCCTAATCGAACGCCCAAATCTGGCCTTACTAAATACTTAAAGCCAGGGACTTTTTGTATATACCCCTCTTTAATTTTTATATAATAGTTGTGATAAAAATCGGGATCGATCGAGTAATATGTTAGGTCAAACTGATCCGGCAGAATCGCTGCGAGCTCGAGCGATCTCATTCGTGGATAAGCATCCTGCTCATTGTCCCAAGCTAAAATGTCGCCCGTCTTTTTTGTTCCGAACTCGTCCTGCAGATGATTCCAATGATTAAAGTTTGGCTCGTCTGATTTTTTTGCATCTAACGGCTCTGCCTCTAGTTTGTTTGCGGGGCGCGAGCTCCAAGTCGCATCTAAATTGTAAATCGCTCGCCCCCATTGTCCTTGAACCGCTCGAGACTTCATGCCGAATTTGTCGCCTACAAAGCGGCTATAATTCGGAGCTCTTGAGGCGTCTTGATAGTTAGCCACCTGTCCCTTGTCGCTCAGGCGCGACGGCAACAAAGGATCGCTGCGCTTGCCACCATTTGACTGCGACGAACCACTTGTCCACACAGCATTGTACCAAGGACCAATCTTGCCGCCGAACGGCTTTGCAAAGCCCTGCGCCTTTAGTTTGACTCCATTTAATGGCATAAACGGAATATTTGGCGTCGTCTCTGCCTTAACCCCAACGTAGGCCATACACCAAGGATTTTTTTCGAAACCAACAGAACTATTGTAAGGGGCTTCACGCTGACCGATAAACTGAGACAGATTTTCGATTTGCTTTGAAAGGACCGTGCTAAAATTCGGCATAGTGTCTGGACGTTGATTACCTAGTTCCTTTGGGATCGGCCTGATTTGCGTGCTATCGCATAGTGAATCCATAAAAACAAAGGCGGGCGCAATTTTAATCTCTGAGAGCCACTTCGCGGCCTGTGTATCCGCCTGCCCAACGGCATTGCACCCCTCAAGACCGAGGCCATTAACAACTGTCAACTTTAAGTTGCTGCCTTTTGCTTTGTTCGCCTCTGTCAGGTTATTTTCAAGGGTTGCGCGAATCCCTTCGCTGACGAGTTCTCCACTAATCTCGCGAAAATTATCCGTAGATTCACTCAAGCCGCGCGAGAGCATGTTAATCAACTGCTTGCGTTCGCCTTGATCACGATTAAAAGCCACCAAAAATTCACCAAGAATAAAATAATTGAACTGACCGACAAACTCACACCGCTTCCGCGCAGTGTTTAGGGCGGCGGTCGCGGCCGCTGTGATTGAAGCATTAAGAGAGAGAAATCCCGCAATCACGGGCGGAGGCCTGAATAAGTTAATTGTTCGCAGCGAACTTTGATACTTGCAGGTGCTTTCACTCCCTGGCATGGGGTGAAACGGAACATAGGTTACACAAAAGGCCGGAGAATCATAGTAATCTTTTTGTGCCCCAGACAAATTTTCTGGATAGCCATCTATATCATCCGATCTGATTTGACGTGCGTCTTTGTCATAGGGATGTGTATTATAATCACCCGCCGTTCCTAACTGTCGATATCTCCAAGAGAGCAATTTCCAACTCTGACGAATTTGATAGTTTGTGTGCGCGATGGCGTTCAGCATTTCTGCTTGCTTGGCGGCGCCATAGTAAGCCGCAATATCCACAGAGTTTTGCAAATTAATTTTGTGGTGAACTAAAAGCCCCACGTTGATAATCATCGCAAAAAATAAAAATAGTACGGGAAAGATCATTGCAATAAATATTGCAACCTGTCCCTGTCTGTTATTAATGCACCGACGTAACTTTTTACTCATAGAGTCTTACTATTCTCTCTGATTCTCGACGCGCGGGCAACCTAGTATAAGAACCGGACCTTGAACTCTTTGACATCACCCCTTAGTAAAGTAGACTTTTATCCGTGACGCACAGGAGGTCCCAGACCATGGTCCGCATTTCAATTTTCATTCTTACACTCTCCCTTTCTTCCTACTCTCACGCTGAAGTTTTATTTGAGGGGTACTCCAAAATCTTGGCAAATAACGCCCCCATCGGATATATCGTTTCTAAATATGAATTTGACTCTAAATCGAAAAAATTTATTTCAACGTACTTTTTAAAAACTGGAAAACAGGGTTCAGAAATAACCGAGAGCCTCAAAGCTATTGCAAACTCGGACCTGGCGCCTCTTTCGTATGAATACACAAGTATTGTCGGAAAAGACGTGAAGACTATAGATGCAAAATTTATTGGCGCAAAAATGACTGCAAAAATTAAGTCCGGAAAGAAAACACAGACAGTCAGGAAGGATATTCCAAAAGGAACCTTTCTAAGTACATTTTTGGTTTACCTCATGTTAAAAAGCAACGACGGCCTTAAAACAAACTCAAACTACGACTACAAAGCCATAGCTGAGGAAGATGCAGAAATTTACTCAGGACTCGCCGCCGTCGGCAAAGAAGAGTCTTACTTAGGTTTAAAGGCCTTCAAGGTACAAAATAGATTTAAAGACATTAATTTTGTCAGCTTCGTAAATGAACGCGGCGAAGTTTTAGGAACCAACTCGGTTTCCCAAGGAGTCTCCACAGAGCTCGTTGCTGACTCCGCCACAGCAACCACCGGCTTTCCACTCAGTGCTGCAATTTTAAAACAACTTTTTGGCGAGGTACCAGCAGGAAAGACGAATATGCTTTCTAAAAGTGAGGGCCTAAACACACCAAATCCAGGCAAGCAACAAGGAATTCCTCAGGGACAAGGTATTCAGTTAAAAAGTCAGCCTACAAATACTGCCCCTCCTGCAAGTAAGTAATTAAGAGAGGATGAGACGTGAAAAAACTTATTGGTCAACATATGATTATCGGAATAGCAGGACACTCGCTCACGGCCGACGAAAAAAGGTTTATCGTTGATAACAATATCGGCGGCGTCGTTTTATTTGGACGGAATGTTAGTGAACCAAAACAAGTTCGCGAACTTTGCGCGGAAATTCAAGCGCTTCGACATCAAACTCTCTCGAGAGCACCGCTCTTTATCGGAATCGACATGGAGGGGGGGCGCGTCGCACGCCTGAAGGCTCCGTTCACGCAATGGCCACCTCTAAAAACTCTTGGTGATTTAGACAACGCCACCGTAACATTTCATTTCTCAAATAAAATGGGTCTCGAGCTTCACTCCGTCGGTATCAACCTGGACTTTGCGCCGTGTATAGACGTCCTTAGTAATCCTAAAAACACCGTCGTTGGCGATCGCTCGATTGGCAGTGATCCCGAGCTTGTTGCCAAGCACGCCTCTGCGCTCGTCCGAGGCTTTATAAAGTCAAATGTTATCGCTTGTGTAAAACACTTCCCCGGGCATGGAAACACTTTGCTTGATAGCCATGAAGATTTGCCCGTTGAAGAAGCCGATTTGCAGAGACTTGAAACCATAGAGTTAATTCCATTCAGGCGCTCATTCAAAGCTAGAGTAGATATGGTTATGACGTCGCATATTCTTTTTAAAAACATAGATAACGAGTGGCCTGTTACCTTGTCTGAGAAATTCTTGAAGAAAATTCTTAGAGAACAATGCCGCTACCGCGGTTTAATTATCACTGACGACCTTGACATGAAAGCTTTGTTAAAGCACTACGACCGGAAGACAATACCGGTTCGCGCAATGCAGGCTGGAGTGGATTTGCTTTTATATTGTAACGATCCCACATCACCTCCAATCGCTCTCGAAGCACTTTCGTCCGCACTCGCACAAGGCCAGCTTAACAAAGCCGAACTTGAATCCTCCTATAAGCGTATTATTGAAGTCAAAAACGAACGCATTCAACATCCAGATCCAATGCCTCTTGAAGAGGCCCTAAAAATAATTGGAAATGCAGATCACCAAAAAATCTCCCAGGCTTTGGCAAAGGGCGAAGTCCCGACGGGACTTATCGAAGCTTAAGTTGAATGCTTGTGGCGCTATCGTCTGCGCGAATGCGAATGATATTGACTGCGTTTCCGCCGCCCGTGCCGGGATGCCCTTGGCTCGTTAATACCACTGCCGATAAATCAGGTGCAACCGCCAATCCCACGGCATAGGGATCAACATTCATTCTTGAAAGCTCTTGCAGCGTTTCAGAATCAAGGACTACCAACTCCGAACTTTGGTTAACGGCAACAAATAAAAAACGTCCGCCCGGTGATATATCTAAAGTTCGCGCACCTTTTCCAACAGACGTCGACTTCCATCGCGGGCCATCAACCCTCTTGCCACGGGCACCTTCTAATGCCTGAATTACTTTTGAGAGAGGGGCTTTCGAAATTGCTCCCGCGGAATTAGAGCTCGCATAAATCGTTTGTCCATCTGGACTCAAAACCAAATGCCTAGGCGTGGATGGAATATTCATAATAGAGCCGAGATATTGCTGTGTCGGAATATGGAAGCCAGCAATCCCGCCTTTGCCCATGCGTGCAACAATCAAGTGCTGACTATCTGGAGAAAAAATAGCTCCGCGCAAACAGAAACCACAGGTCGAATCACGATCAGTTCCTCCAAGATCTTCTTGGCTCAGTTGTTTTTCAACAGTCATATGTCCTACATAACGAAACCGGCGCGGATCTCCGCTCGAGGTATCAATCAAGCTCACAGTATTATCACCCCAATTAACAACGGCTACATATCGCCCATCCGGCGATGCCACTACGTACTTTGGAATCGGCCCTGTCGGCATCACGCGCACGATTTGGTCCGACTCTGTATCAATGATAGCGATGGCGCTTGGAGATACTGCCGAGGCATCCCAATCGCGACGATAATAGGGTACCCACAAGTATTTTCCATCTGCGGAAAGCTCACTTTCTACAGGCTTTCCCATAAATTCATTTCGTTTTGCGTTCGAAGGCTCCGAGTAATACCGATAATCAAACTCGCCAACATCGTACCGAAAAAGCTCCTCTCGCGAAGCTGAAAATCGATGACTAATTGTTCTCATCTTTTTTAATCCTGGCCATGAGTAGACCACGGTTTTCCCTCCCTCGAGGGAATTGATGTAGATCTTTTTTGCATCTGCCGAAAAGCGCACGGACTTAG
The DNA here is from genome assembly GCA_016719575.1 of Pseudobdellovibrionaceae bacterium. Lineage (GTDB taxonomy): Bacteria > Bdellovibrionota > Bdellovibrionia > Bdellovibrionales > Bdellovibrionaceae > JACMRP01. Next base: position 1,561,069 of record JADJYV010000013.1, read on the forward strand.
GAGAATAAATCTCACGATCGACAATCTCAACCGGACGCTTCGTCTTAGACTCGCCCTGACCTATGCGCGCGTATTGACTAAGAGAAATAATCTCTTGCTCCTGCGCCGTTGCGACCTGGCTAGCACACAAAAAAGCTGTCAAAATTGTGAACAATTTTATTTTTGATTTCATCCCGTTGGATTTAGCAATTATACTGCCAAAAAAATACTTTCGACTGTTAACTTTTGCCCAGTGCCTGGACCGCAAAAATGTAATTCCTACAGGACCTCACCAAACTCTGGCCACCGACCAAGCTCCGTACGCACCCCAGCTAGGATTAACTAACAGCAGATAACCCGAAACTCTGGCAGGATCTTTGCTTTTCTTTTTCCAAATAGGACAGGAGTGTCTATGGAATTCAAAGGTCTTCAGCATTCAGAAGCAAGAAATATTAACCCCGTTTACCTCGGCCCCGAGACGCCTAAGTCAGGCCGATTCATGACACTTTCCGTGTTGATCCACGCTGCAATGGTAGCGGGAGTGACTCTAATGGGAATTCCGGTCTACGAGACGCCTGTCAAAAACGTCGTAGAATTTGAGGTTGAAAGTGATAAAATCGGGCCAGCCCCCATCCCAGATGGAAAACCCGACATAGCGCCAAGCCAAGGCCCCACGGCTCCCCCTATCGTTTCCGCAGAAGAGCCCCCAAAAGAAGCCCCCGTAATTGCACAACCAGCAAGAACAGTTACCGCACCGCCCGCTCCTCAACAAAAGCTGATGAAAGTAGCTCCGGCACCACTTGTAACTGCGCCCGCTCCTCAACAACAAGTACAGAGGTCCGCCCCTGAGCCCGCCCCTGTTCAAGCCTCACTTGACGACATCCAAGCTCCTGATCTCGAAACCTCAGACCATGGCGAAGTCGAAGTAGCAAAGCTTGATGATAAAGATCTCAACGATGACTTTGAGAGAGTAGATCAAACTCACAATAAAGCCCTGGACGATGCTCAAAAAGAATTAGAGGACGAAGCCAAAAAGGTCGCTGACGCCAACGAAGAGACTCTCGCCCAAGCCGAAAAAGAAAACCAGGAACAAGCCAAGGCCCTTGCCGCTGCTGCTGCAGCTCGCAGAGCAAAAGATGCCAAGGCAATAGCTGATGCTCAAGCTGCTGAAACTACGAACGAGGGTGTCGGTCAAGGTGCTGGTCCAACTGGATCGCCAGAACCAACCAAAGAAGTGGCTGGAATACCTGGAGGAGTGCGGGCGCTTGATCAACTTCGCCAAATGCCTGGCAACAAATTCCCACAATACGATAAAGAGGAGCGACTCCAACGGCAAGAAGGCGCTGCCATATTTTATGCTTACGTCAATAAAGACGGATCTTTATCCCAGTTTAAGCTAGGAAAATCGACGGGTTTTAGAAATCTAGATGGCAAGACCCTCGCCGCCCTTAAAAAATGGAAGTTTTATCCAGGACAAGAAGGCTGGGTGGAAATGCCTTACCAATGGGTCCTTAAAGGTGACGCCTTGGAGGCTGGCGGGCAGCTGCGTAGCCGAATAAAGTAGTTATTAAAATCGTAGATTCTTAAAATAAAAAGAGCCTGTTTTTAAGCAGGCTCTTTTTATTTTAAGTTAAATCAATAACTTAGTCTTTAAAAAGCTTTTTCGCAGACTTGGTAGTTCCCTTGCTGCGAAGAGCCGCTTTACGCTTAGTTCCGCTCGTAGCTTTTTTTCTTTCGCGAATGTACTCAGTTTTTTTCGTTTTAGAAGCCATATTCTCTCCCGGTTTTTAACGGACGGTGTTAGGTATCAAAAGGAAATCAGTAAGTCAATGGAATGGCGATCAAAATCCTTACCTTTTATATTCCCTTGATGGCTATAGTTCATGGCGAAAACAGGGCCATTAAAGCCCAATCCCTGAGTAAAAAGCTCCTGCTCGGCCTTAATGTCGTTTTTGTACCCAAGTCGAAGGGTCATCCACTCATTCCATAGGGTTTCAAATCCCCCCATATATATAGCCTTTCCAAAATTGTTATCCGCGGAAGACAAGACATCAAAGCGGGCCCGCAAAATGTTTTGATAGATCGTATTTACTCCAAAGGCCATTTGTGGCCGCAACCGCAAGTCCTCAGGAATATTTGAACGCGGCTCAAATGTATTATAAAAAACCCACGCAACTCCAAGTCGATCCGTCGGTGTAAAAAACAAACCAATATTGGCGTTTGTCTGATTGTACTTAACTCCATTGATTTTTGAAGTGTTGTCGTTTCCAGTCAAACCGATCGCAAGCCTGTCAAAAATAAAATCTGCGACCGACAAACGAAACTCTTGAACCTGCACATCCTGATCACTGTTATTTTTGGAATTGCTGACAAAATACGAAAAACTTGCCGGCAAAACCACATCTCGACCTGTTTCACTCAGACCAACAGAGAGGTCTTCGCGACTCCATGAAGAATAAATATATCGTCCTTTCGCATGAACTAAAGCCGCTGGATTCAAGTAGTTAACATCACTAGCCTCGACCGCCGCCCTGCCCGCTCCAGCCACGGCTCCAGACGAGGCACTAGAATAGGTTTGGGCATAAGACCAACTCGAGATAAAATAAAGACACAATAAAACAGGATGTTTTAAAGAGCTTAAAGGATTGAGCATTGAGATACCTCTATAACATAACGATTTGCATTTGTTTGTCGCTGTTATCCTACCAAAGAGCCTCCGCGGCCGCTAGCAACTTTGTCGCCAAGAATGTTCGCGTCGGAGATTCAGTTGTTTCTATACTAAAGAAATATCGCTTCGATGAACGCGAAAGAGCGCGTGTTTTTACACTGGCACCAGCGTTAAAAAAATTATACCTACAACTCGATGTTTTCTATTTAGTTAAACAGTCTCCCGAGGGCACAGAGCTGCGATTATACGAACCGCAAACAGATATCGTTTTTGTATTGAAAAAATCTACGCAAGAAATCTCAGCCAAGATGGCTCGTGCTGTGTTTAAAACCATGATTGCAAGTGTCGACGGAAGAATTCGCGGGTCATTACTGGGAAATATTATTGAAAAAACTAAAAGCAATTGGGTCGCTTCGCGTTTTATGGATGCTTACATCCTAGACCATAACCTCAATCATGGGCTCTCTCGGGGAGATAAGTATTCTTTGATGGTAGAAAAAAAATACGATGGGCCATTTTTTATTCGTTACGGAGAAGTTGTAAAGACCTCTTTGCAAATTCGCGGCCGCAATGTGCAAAAAAAGTACGTCAAAATCCAAGGAAACAACGGCGGCGTATTTATTTCTGAAAGTGACCTGTTAAAAAATCGTCCCTATTACGCTCCTGTAAATTATTTGCGAGTTGCAAGCCTCTTTCAGCCCCGACGCCGACATCCAATTACGAGAAGAATTCAGCCACACTTGGGAGTCGATTTTGAACTACCAGAGGGGACCGCTGTATTTGCCCCTCGAAATGGTGTCGTTGCCCGCTTCGGACATAGCAGAGCCGCTGGATATTATGTGGTCCTCTCACATGGAAATGAATTTGAAACATCTTACAATCACTTACGAAGAGTGGACTCGCGAATTCGCAGAGGGTTGACGATAAGAGCCGGTGAAAAGTTTGCGGAGGTCGGTTGCAGCGGATACTGCACAAAAGCACATTTACATTTTGCGCTTCGCCAAAAGGGACGTATGGTTGACCCTCTAAAATTCCTTAGACCTTATCCAATATTTGCCGAAGGCTTGCTACACTCGAAGGTCGCCCAATTTTAATTCCGATTACAAACTGATACGTATTCGGCGCAGCGATTGGCAACGTTGCGAGTTGGAACACCCGAAACTCCATAATAACACTGATTTGCTTGATTATATTCTACCGGCTCCTCGGCGCCGGCATTATTAAGATAGCAAGACCCCACCTTTGGTATTACACAACGCCGGTCAATGCTTATATCCCAGTGATCAGGACGCAAATGACGTCGGATAATTTCTAATTCAGCACGATAATTCGCGTCTGCCAACCGACTAAAGGGATCCGGTGGACAAGCTGCTGCATCTTGAACACGCATAATCACATAGCGTCGTGCTTGAGGACAAGACCATATCGCCCCGCTAGATGCTGATGGATTTTCTAAGTTAATTTCTTGGACCCCAACAAGAGTATTGTTGGGATTATAGGTATCTGGCTGGGCGGCAGCATTACCCGAAGCAAGTATGGTATAGGGAGCGATATCAGCTGCGAAGTTAAGCAAATAGCCTCTTCCATAGGCCACCGATATATCTGTAACACCAGCAGGCACGCGAGCCGCATAAGCCGCATTTGTGCGAAATCCAGAGTATGTCAATGAGAGCATGCGGCTATTTACAAACTCGTTACGAACGCTGTAAGCCATGCCGATATCTTTGTTGTAAGAAATGCCGGCCTCCATCACGCGCTGATTTGCAGTCATCGCAAGCGGAAAGTAATTAACTGCTGCGCCTGTCGCTCTGAAGATTGGATCCATGATTCTATCATCTGTCAGATCCATAAGAACATTAACATAATCATAGCCCAACGTGGGCGCGGATCCGGACACTGTTAGTAGTTGATTCGGAGCCCCTCGCGTGCGAACAGACATTTGCATTGTAGCTTCAGCATTTTCAGGGGTTCCGGCAACAAATTGTTTCAACTGCTCAGCAGTGACCTCTGTTGCTGGATACGATGGCTGTAATTTCGACTTCGCATAACTAACGAATCCCGGTCTAATACTCACCCCACCGCCACCGTAGGATCCCGCTTTAATAGTAAAAAACCCTGGCTTATTTGAAGCCCCAGTTCCAGCACATGAATTATAAGAAATCTGATCAAATGAGGCATCAAAGGCAAAAGGAGCAGCTGCAGAGTTTGCGTCAACCGTCCCGACGGAAGATTCATCAATGGCCTGATCAAAGCCTGCTTTTCCACAATTTTGAAACGCAAAAATGAGGGAGCAAACGCCAGCAACGACTGCCGTGCTTTTAACAATATAATTAAGCACATTGGACTTCATAAACTCCCCTTATTTCAGGTTAACACAATCCGTCTTGAGATTTTGACTAAAAACCGGGGACGTCCAGAATGAAACGATAGACTTTAAGACTTGTCTTAAAATGAAACGTCTGAGAACAATAGGAACATGTCTAAAGTCAAGAAAGCCATTATTCCTGCCGCCGGTTTAGGGACAAGATTTTTACCTGCAACCAAAACAGTCCCTAAAGAAATGCTCACTATTGTCGATGCACCAATTATTTTTTATGTCGTTGAAGAGGCCGTTAAAGCGGGAATTGAGGACATTGTTCTCATTGCTGGCCGTGGCAAACATTCTATCGAGGATTTTTTCGATACTTCGTATGAACTTGAAGATCGCCTTGCTAAAGAGGGCAAAAGTCATCTTCTCGATCGCCTCGCCCACATTCGAAGCATGGCAAACATCATTAGTATCCGTCAAAAACAAGCCTTGGGTCTTGGTCATGCCGTCCTTAGTGGCCTTCCCGTGGTTGGAAAAGAACCCTTCGCCGTCCTCCTTGGAGACGAAATAACCATGGGTTTTCGCGGCGAACCAAACGTCACCGCGCAATTAGTTAGTTCCTTTAATGAAACCGAGACATCCACAATTGCCATCATGGAAGTCTTAGAAAAGGATGTTTCAAAATACGGAATCGCCGATGTCGAGGAAGTAAAGCCTGGATTTTTCAAGGTGAATTCTCTCATTGAAAAGCCAAAACCACATCAAACGAAAAGTCGCTGGGCTCTGCCTGGCCGCTATGTTTTCGATTCCGAAATTATGAACCTGCTAAAAAATGCCACGCCCTCACTTAATGGTGAAATTCAACTTACTGACAGCATGAAAGTCCTCTGCGAATCTAGAGGACTCAATGCGATGACATTTAAGGCAAATCGCTACGATGCTGGGGACAAATTAGGCTACCTTCAAGCAAATATCGAACTGGGTCTTCGCAATCCTGAATTGCAATCGGGCCTTAGAGATTATATCTTAGCGATATCTAAAAAGCTTAAAAATGGATTTTTGGAATGACTACAATTATCGCCCTTTTCCTAACCACAGCCTTCGCGTACATCCCTCCATCTCGCATGATCTTAGAGCGAGTTTCCGAAAATAGCGGCTCTGGAGTTTATGCACTTGAACAAGAGGTTCAGTTCAGCAACGCCCAAGAGTCCTTATTCTTAAAGGAAAACTGGCTTATTGAAAGTGATCAATCAATGAGCCTAGTGGTCACCGGAACAAAGGATTTGAAAGATCAAATCAAAATGCACTTTGTCTATGCGGGCGGCCTTCGTTGGAGCCTCTCTTCAAAAAGAGAAAGTCAAAGATTGTCCGAAGATTTTCTCGAAAAATATTTTCACCTGAGAACAACAGATCGCTTGGCCGCAGCGCTCTTGCAAATAAAAGTGTTGCCACCACACGCTCTTGGCAAAAAACCTCTGCCAAAAACTGTCGACGGATTTAAAAACGAGCCCGAGGATTTTGTCCGCCTATCGAAAACAGGCGGAGTGGTCAATTATGCCTATGGCCTTCCCTCTCCGGTAGATGGCATAGCAAATTCAGGCCTTTGGATCGAGCAGGATCAGTTTTACATTCGCAAACTACGACTTCCTAGTCAGGTAGAAATCAGTGCCGATAATTATAATGCCTATTCTCGTGGATTAAGCCTTCCAAAAATTCGAACCATTCGTTGGGGCCAAAACACCGTTACCATTCGCCTCATTAGCGTGTCTGGAAAAGCCCCAAATACCTCAGGCCAATTTCAACCCAGCTCTCTCAACACTCCAGTAAAATTAGATGGCCTAAATAATCTTCCCGCTAAAGATGTTGTCACTGAATTCTATTCGAGGTTTCGATGAGCGAGGCACCTCTTTGGAAGGTGGCTGTCGACGCTCCGCTTCCTGAGGCTCTGACATACGCTCAAGCGCCAGACTTGACAAGTTTTCGGCGGGGTCAATTGGTTACAGTACCACTCGGAAAGGGAAATCGCTCAACAAAAGGCCTCATTCTTGGTCGCTGCACAAGTGTTGTTCCTAATAATGCAAAACTGAAATCAATCTTACATCTGGATCAAGATTATCCAACTCTTTCAGAACCTTTTGTAAAGTGGATTGAATGGCTTTCGAACTACTACATTTATCCAATTGGGAGAGTCGCGCAACTTGCCTATCCCCCGCTGCGCAAACAAGAAAAACCACGCAAATCGAATCGCTCGCCTGTAATTCCTAGTGAGCAAATCGAATCCCCGCCTCTTATGACGGAGGAGCAGGCCAGGTGTGTCAATGCGATTTCTCAGTTTAAAAACTTTTCTTCACACCTGGTTTTTGGGGTCACGGGCTCTGGAAAAACAGAAATTTATTTGCGTCTCCTCGAAAAGGTTTTAAACGAAGGAAAATCTGGAGTTGTTCTCGTGCCAGAGATTTCGCTTACCCCACAATTGATACAAAGATTCGCTCGGCGCTTCGGAGACAAAATCGCTGCAATACACTCTCAGTTGACCGACCGCGAACGCACTAACCAGTGGTGGGACCTTATCGAGGGCCGTAAATCCATTTTGATTGGCGCGCGCTCGGCGCTATTTTGCCCACTACCTAACGTAGGCATGATCATCGTCGACGAAGAGCACGAGCCGAGCTACAAACAAGACGAAAAACTGAAGTACCATGGGCGCGATGCGGCCGTGATGCTCGCAAAATTTATAGATTGCCCGATTGTTTTGGGCTCAGCAACACCGAGTCTCGAGACTTGGAAAAACGCTCTAGATGGAAAGTACCAACTTCATCAACTCAAAAGCCGCGTTGCAAACAGAGCCCTGCCAACGATAACAGTGGTCGACCTCCGGGATCAAAAATCATCAGAAGAGCTCCAGCAGCAAAGCAAAGAGAAATACTCAAATCTACCTTTTTGGCTAACCCCGACTCTTTATGAAAAGATACAGGAAACTTTAAAAAACAACGATCAAGTAGCCCTGTTTTTAAATCGCAGAGGGGTCGCCCAAATGATTATTTGCCCCGCCTGCGGCCACACCCGCGAGTGCCCAAACTGCGATATTAATCTCACTTTGCACGCCCAATCACATCTCATTTGCCACTACTGCGATTACCACGAGAACTTGAAGGAGCACTGCCCCGACTGCAAAGAAGGGCATCTTGAGGCCATCGGCCTTGGCACTGAGCTCTTAGAAAAAGATCTTGCCAAACTCTTTCCCGGACATAAAATTTCGCGGGCTGATCGGGACGAAATTCAAAATCGCTCGGAACTAGAAACTCTCATTTCAGAAATGGAAACTGGTGAGATTGATATTCTTGTCGGCACACAGATGATTGCAAAGGGTCTCGACTTTCCAAAACTCAAACTTGTAGGTCTCGTTTTAGCAGATGTCGGTTTTAATCTTCCGGACTTTCGCGCGACAGAGAGAAGTTTTCAGTTAATCACGCAGATGAGTGGTCGCTCAGGCCGCCATGTCCGCGAAGGAGAAGACCCAGGCGCTGTTATCGTTCAAACATTTAACCCCGAACATGAAAGTTTAATTTTCGCCCAGAAGAACGATTTTATCGGATTTGCCTCTCACGAATTAAGTACTCGTGCCCAACTCAACTACCCACCATCTGGAAAACTTTTGGGATTTCGCATACAGGGGAGTAAGCTTAGCAACGTAGAAAGTGCCGCTCGACTTTTGTCCAAAAGAGCCCAGTCTTTAAAATCTCAATTTACGCAATACCAAAGAGTAGAAATCCTGGGACCCGCGGAAGCCCCCCTTGCAAAGCTTCGTGGACAATTTCGCTTTCACTTACTTATAAAAGGCAACCAGGCCTCCTCCCTCAATAGCTTTGCTCGACAAACGATGGGTGACGAAGATTGGGTACCCAGCGGAATCCGCATTATTATCGACGTCGATCCAATCAATTTACTGTAAGTTGGACAAATGCTTTTTTGACTGTAGAATAGGAGTTTGAGGAAGGGTTATCTCTTATGGTCCAATGTCCACGCTGCGGAATACAGGTCACAGAATTACATCCTGTACCCTCAGAACTCGCCATGAAAATGCAGGCCGCCGGGACCTCTGTGCCCACTCAGGTTTGCGTTGGCTGTAACACTGAAATTCAACGAACAGTGGCCGCAAGTAGTGGCGGAATCTTGATGGCTCAAGAGCGAGCCAAAGAACAGCACCGAATGCAATTGTGGAAAAACCGAGTGCAACTTATTAAGCAAGCGCGAATGTGCATGAGCCAAAAGATGTACACACAAGCGGCGGCGGCCTATGAAAAATATATTAAAATAATGGAAATTGTTTTTGAGTGCAAAAAAGGCGAATTAAAGCCAGAGCTTTTCAAAGAAAGTGCGAGGCATACCGAACTAACTGTTGTTGCCTCCGTCTATTGGGACTTGCTGCGTATTTATGACATGAATGAACGCTACGCTGATCGCCAAAGCATTTGCGCAAAACAGTTAGCAAGTTTTATTCGGTACACTCCGATTTATTCAGACATTATCCGTAGAGCAGAAATTTTTCAGCGGTCGGCAAAAAATCCAGCCATAATTAAACAGTTTTTAAAAATGTCCTCAGAAAGTCGCCCTCGCTGTTTTATTGCTACTGCGGCCTTCGAAAGCGCTTATTCTCCTGAGGTTCTACAGCTACGCCAATTTAGAGATCAGGTTTTAAAAAAGCACACGCTTGGTAGAGCCTTTGTCTACTACTACTACAAACTGTCTCCAAGAATTGCCTGCGCACTGGATAGGCATCCCTGGGCAAAACCGCCTGTCCGAGCGCTCTTGAGATCTTTGATTAGACGCGTCACCTAACTTTGCAACTCTTTGCACTTGCAAAGGCTGGTTCGCTTAGGGATGGTTGAGTCATGGCGCAAAAAAGATCTGCAAATCACATTTATGACTACGCAATTATCGGAAGCGGACTGTGCGGGCTAAGTATCGCAGCCGCATTAAGTCCCTTTACAAACAACATCGCTCTTTTAGAAAGTAGCGATTTGTTTGGTGGAGCGAATCGTCCCATTAAATTTCCGACAGGAATAGTAAACAACGGCCTTCGCTTCGTTCCAAATACCGAGAGTGCCATCAAGGCCTTGAACTTTTTGGAGGATATGCTTGGAGTAAAAGTCATTAACGGCATAAATGACACCCCACCCATCACTTACAACGCTGGTTCATTTAAGCCCTTTGTGGGCTTTGGCGAAAACCCTCCGCCATTTTATGAAGAACTCAACTACTTTACATCAAATCAGCATTTGGTTTTAAACTTAGAGCCCTATGCGTGGACACAGCTCCTATTTGAACGGTTTCAAGGGGACTTTTTGCCACGATCTTACGTGACCAAATTTCACACCTCGGATTCTAAGGCGACTCATATCACAATTAACGGTGCAAAAACGTTAAACGCCCATAACTTTATTTTCTGTGGATCCATAAAAGACCTTGCACTTCTTTTACCTGACGACTCACTCGGTGCGCGGGCAAAACAAAAACTGAATAAAAATATATATTGGACTGGTCTGAGCCTTGATCTTTGCCACTCCCACGAAGTAACAAATTCATCCGCAGTTCACGTCCTAAACGGAACTACCGAAGACGAAATTGGCCCCTGTGTTGGCAAGTTCTCACCTTCATTTTTTGACCAAGAAAAATCACTCCAGGCGTCGCAGTGGATGACTTTTATTGAAGAAGAAGTTACCGAAGACAGCGAGGTCGTTGCGACCACTCTCAAGAAAATTAAACGACAAATTAAACGCGCTTACCCAGAGGCGCTTGAGTCACTCGTACTCGAAAGAATTATTGTTAGTCCACTTCTCGCCGGAAACGGTGAGCTGAAGCTTAATTCAAACCAATCCCTTCCGAGCGTTGAAAATCTTTGGATTGGTTCTGCCGCCGCAAACCCGCAAAAAAACCTCATCGGAGGGCTCCTGCAAGCTCATCTTATAGTTGCAGCGTTGGGCTTTGAGGTCGGCACCACGGCTTCGGTCTTGCCCACAATAGAAGTCTAGTATTTCATAGAATATTCGTTTGTTGATCCTGCAAAGGTCTGGAATTTACCAAGGCATTTGTCTTGATTTTTGTACTCTATTCTCAATTCTCTCATAGGCACTAATTCCCTCTTGTAACGTTAAAGATGTCGCATTTTGGCGAAGGGGGGCTCATGGCCATTTTAAAGTGCATGATTATGGTTTTCTTTTTTGCTCAAGCCACGCAGGCCTCATACGGTGATCAAAAAATTTTGCAAATGTATGATTATCTTGATCCTCAAAACATTGTCCCTGATAAAGCGCTCGCAGATGCCGTCCTTTATTTCGAAAACAACAAGGCTAGAATTTCGAATAAAAATTTTATTTCGGTCATCGATTACACACAGAATTCCCGCGAAAACCGCTTTTACATCATCAATATGAATACCGGAGCCGTTTGGAACATCCATGTTGCCCATGGTAAAGGCTCAGACCCAGACTTTGATGGTCATGCCACTAGTTTTAGTAACCAATCTGGTTCTCTCAAAAGCTCACTCGGGTTTTACCTAACAGCAGAGACTTATTATGGCGAACATGGCTTATCTCTCAGAATGGATGGCCTTTCGCCCTCGAACTCGAATGCGCGCCAACGCGCAATTGTAATCCACGGTGCAAGTTATGTTCAAAATGTCGACCGAGTTCAGGGGCGCAGCTGGGGCTGTCCTGCTATTGCGCTTAACCTACGAGACCGAGTTATTGGGTTGCTAAAGGGTGGTAGTTTAATATATGCGGCTTATGAAAAATAGTTTCTTGCTTCGACCGCTTTAACCGAAGAAAGCTTGAATTTATCGTCTTTGCTGTCTATGAGTTATTAGATTGGCTGGAGGATTTATGGCAATTCAAGAATTGAATGAAGAACAACTGCACTCTATGTCCCTCGAAGAAAAAGACGCTTGGTGGCTTAAAAATATCTACAAGGGAGACATGCCTCAACTAACTCTCCGCTCGGCACTAACTGGAATGATTCTTGGCGGAATCCTTAGTCTGACAAATCTATATATAGGCATTAAAACCGGCTGGACTCTTGGAGTTGGAATCTCATCCGTTATTTTGTCTTTCGCGTTCTTTAAGCTCATGGACAAAATGAAGTTGGGCGCCCCGATGACCATCCTTGAAAACAACGCCATGCAATCGATAGCGACAAGTGCAGGCTATATGACGGCGCCACTCATGGCCTCGATTCCTGCCTACATGATGGTGACTGGAGAAGTTATACCCATGTGGCAAACCTTTTGGTGGATCATTGTGCTGGCCATCCTTGGTGTGCTATTCGCCTTTCCATTAAAAAAACGCTATATCAACGACGAGCAAATGCCGTTTCCAGAAGGTTACGCTGCGGGCATTGTCTTGGATAGCCTCCACTCGGACCATGGCGCCGCTGGTGTTTTTAAAGCAAAACTCCTTGTTGGAGGAGCCGGCGTGTCTGCACTCATTGAAATTCTACGAGCAGAGGCCGTTTTAAAAATTCTTAAAGTCCCCTTTTTGGCTATTCCCCAATATTGGGATGATTTTCTTTATAGGTTTGTAACGCCTAGGTTGTTCAATCTTCCACTCAAGGACCTAACAATTCAATTCGACACATCGATTGTTATGCTCGGAACTGGTGGCTTAATGAGTATGAAAACCGCCATGTCGATTTTGATTGGCGGGTTGCTTAATTATTTCTTATGTGCGCCGCTGTTGATTAATGCTGGCGTAATCCCGGAGGCAAAGTTTAAGGCTATCGCGATGTGGGCACTATGGGGAGGAGCCTCGATTATGACAACCTCTTCTCTGTTTACATTTTTTTCAAAACCATCGTTAATTGTGGACTCCTTCCGAAAGAGTTTTTCAAAACAAAAAGTCAAACACGACGTTCTTGATAAAATTGAACTCCCAATGTGGATTTTTGCAGTTGGTATCCCGATCTTTGGCGCTGTGGTCGTTTATCTCGGACACGTTTGGTTCGGCATCCATTATTGGCTAGGACTAATTGCTATTCCACTGGTTTTCGTTTTTACGCTTATTGCTGTCACCGCAACGGGCTTAACGGCGATCACGCCCGGCGGAGCCTTAGGTAAGCTGACTCAAATTACCTATGGAGTCCTGGCGCCAGGAAATGTGACGACAAATCTTATGACCGCAGGAATTACCTCTGAAGTTTCACTCAATGCTAGTAATTTGCTTATGGATATCAAGCCCGCCTACATGCTTGGGGGAAAACCTCGCCATCAAGCTTTGGGTCATGTTTTAGGTGTCTTTGCGGGAGCCTTGATTGCTGTTCCCGTTTTTTACTCTCTCTTTAACGGAAATATCTCCTTATTTACCTCTGACTCTATGCCACTGCCTGGCGCTTCCATTTGGAAAGGTGTCGCTGAGGCTCTTACAAAAGGCCTCGGCAATTTGCATATTTCAGCTCAGGTTGCTGCCGGAGTGGGCGCAGCTCTTGGAATCGCAATTGAATATTTCAACAAAAAGAGCCGAGGACGCTTTCCTCTCTCTGGAGTGGGTCTCGGGCTAGGTTTTGTCTTAAGATTCACTGATGCTTGGTCAATGTCTTTGGGAACCTTGCTCTTCTGGCTTGCGAGAAAACGCTACAAAGACGAAAAAAGCTTTGGATATCGCGCGTTTGTAGACAACCAGGAAACTCTCGCCGCCGGAATTATCGCTGGCGGATCTATCATTGGAATTATCTTAATGCTCATCGAGAACTCACTCGGCTAAACAACTATCCGACTCGGCGCGCCATTGTCCTTGCTACCGATGGCGCCGTGTGATATCCCCAACAGCAACTATAACTCACTTTTCGACAAAAACTGGTCCCGGAAAAAATGGGAATTTCTTGCTCCTCCACTCACGAGAAGCAGGCTCTGTCGAAAAGGTGGCTAACCAGATAAAAGGAGAGACACATGGCTCAAGTAACCATGAAAGATATGCTAGACGCTGGCGTTCACTTCGGACACCAAACACAGCGTTGGAACCCAAAAATGAAGAACTACGTTTACACAGCTCGTGGAGGTATTCATATTATTGACCTCCAAAAGACTGTTGTCCGCGCACAAAAAGCTGCCGAATTTGTAAAAGACGTTGCAGCTAATGGTGGTCGCTTAATTTTTGTCGGCACAAAGAAACAGGCTATCGAGCCCGTTCAAGAGGCTGCGCAAAAATGCGGTCAGTACTACGTTACAAAACGTTGGTTGGGCGGAATGCTCACAAACTTTGAAACTATCAAATCATCTATTGATCGTCTTCGTAAAATTGATCACATGAAAGAAAAAGGCGAGTTCAACTATCTTACTAAAAAAGAGCGCGCAGGTCTTGAAAAAGAATATCTTCGTCTTTCTGATTTCCTAAATGGTATTCGCGACATGAAAGAAATGCCTTCGGCAATGTTCGTTGTTGATTTGCCAAAAGAGCACATCGCCGTTGCAGAAGCGACTCGTTTGGGAATCCCCGTTGTTGGTATTGCAGACTCAAATTCTGATCCAGAAATCATTGAATACCCTATTCCAGGCAATGATGATGCTATTCGTTCAATTAAGTTGTTTGCAAACATGGTTGCAGATGCCTATATCGAAGGCGCTAAAGCTTGGGAGCAAAAACTTCGCACAATGACTGACAAGCAGTCTGATCTTGCAAAAGAAGAAAAGGGCGACACGAAAGAAGAAGCTCCAAAAAGAAGACAGCCTCGCGCCGGCGCACCTGCAGCCAAGTCTGAAGCCGCTGCACCTAAAAAGGCTGCTGGTCCAGCTATTGTTAAAGCAACTAAGGCTCGTAAGCTTGTTGCCGCCGGAACAGCTGAAGATGTTGAAATTCAAGCGGAGCTTGAAGGCCAAATCCCAGCTGAAACTACAGATGAGACTGCTGAGTAATCAGCAGTTCACTCTTAATAGAGTCTCAAATTCTTACTTTTTTATTACCTTTTAAATCGAAGGAGATTTTCTCATGTCAGTTTCTGCTACCCTCGTAAAAGAGCTTCGCGAAAGAACAAATGCCGGAATGATGGATTGCAAAAAGGCCCTTGAAGAAACCAAAGGCGACTTCGAAGCCGCTATTGAATGGCTACGAGTGAAGGGCCTTTCTTCTGCTGCAAAGAAAGCTGGACGTATTGCTGCCGAAGGCGTTGTGTTTGCTCAAACAATTGGAAACACTGGTATCGTTGTTGAAATTAACTCTGAGACTGACTTCGTTGCTCGCAACGAAGGCTTTAGAGCATTAGTGGCCGACATTGCAGAGCACATTACAAAAGCCGCAAATCTTGTTGGTGACATTTTGGAACATGCCTTCCATAAAAATCCGGCTAAAAAAGTCGGCGAAATGATGATGGAAGCCGTTGCTCGCATCGGAGAAAAAATTGTTATTCGCCGATTTGAGCGCTACACAGCCACTCCTCATAGCGTTGTCCATACATACGTTCACGGTGAAGGAAAAATCGGTGTTTTGATTGAAGTTACGGCTTCAAAACCTGAAGCAACTAACAATCCAGAAATGCGGGCTTTTGCTCAAGACGTTTGCCTGCACATTGCAGCAATGAATCCAATGGCAATTTCTTCTGAGCAAATTCCGGCTGAAGTTGTTTCAAAAGAAAAAGAGGTTTTGAAAGCAAAAAACTTAGAACAAGGTAAGAAAGCCGAAATGATTGACAAGATCGTCGAAGGCCAAATTCGAAAATTCTTGGCCGAAAATTGCCTCGTTGACCAATCTTTCGTAAAAAATCCTGATATAAAGGTCAGTGACTTGGCAAAAGAGGTCGGAAAAAAGGTCGGTGCTGATTTAACAATTAAGCGTTTTGCTCGTTTCGAGCTCGGCGCTGGCATTGAGAAAAAGCAAGAGGACTTTGCCGCCGAAGTTGCTGCTCAAATGAAGGGTCACTAAATTGAAAGCCCCTGCTTATAAAAGAATTTTGCTGAAATTAAGTGGCGAAGCTCTGGCTGGTAGCCAGAGCCAAGGCATTAACACCGCTGTGATAAAACAAATTGCAGAGGACGTTGCAGAGGCTTTTAGGACCGGGGTTGAAATTGGTATCGTTATTGGTGGTGGCAATATTTATCGTGGTGTCGCCGCCTCCGCTGAAGGCATGGACCGCGCAAGTGCAGACTACATGGGGATGCTCGCAACGTGTATCAATGCCCTCGCTCTTCAGGATGCGCTCGAAAAAGCAAAAGTTCCAACCCGCGTGCAAACGGCAATCGAAATGGCTGAAATTGCAGAGCCATATATTCGTCGCCGCGCCATGCGCCATCTTGAAAAGGGTCGTATTGTGATTTTTGGCGCGGGAACTGGAAATCCTTTCTTTACAACAGATACAGCTGCCTCTCTACGCGCAATGGAAATCAATGCCCAAATCATTATGAAAGCCACCAAAGTGGACGGCATCTATGACAAAGACCCCAAAAAATTTCCGGACGCAAAAAAATTCAATAAAATTAGTTATATTGATGTTTTAAACAAAGGGCTCAATGTGATGGATTCGACAGCCATTAGCCTCTGTATGGATAATAAACTCCCGATTATGACTTTTGATCTCACAAAACCGGGGAATGTATTAAAAGCCGTGTTGGGTGAAAACATCGGTACTCTCGTTGAATAAGGAGACACAATGCTCGCAGATGTAAAAAAATCAACCCAAGATAAAATGGATAAAACCTCAAAAGCACTTATCGAAGAGCTTAAAAAAATCCGCACGGGCAAGGCGCAAGTGTCTATGCTTGATAGCGTAAAAGTAAATTATTACGGCAGCCTCTCGCCCCTTTCTCAGGTCGCATCAGTTTCTTGCCCTGACGCAAAATCTTTCTTAATTGCACCATGGGAGACCTCAATTTTGAAAGAGATCGAAAGTGCTCTTATTAAAAGTGATCTCGGTATGGCGCCAATGAATGACGGAAAGGTCATTCGACTTAAAGTACCTGACCTAACAGAAGAACGGAGAAAAGACCTTGCAAAGCAGGTTAAAAAAGTTGCTGAAGATTCTCGCGTTGCTATTCGCTTAGTGAGACGCGATGCCAACGAGTCCGTCAAGAAAGCACTCAAAGACAAAGTCATTAGCGAAGATGAGTCCAAAAAGTCAGAGACCGAAATTCAAAAAATGACGGATGATTTCATCAAGAAGATCGACCAGATTGCAGAAGAAAAAGAAAAAAGCATAATGACCATCTGATTCGAGCCTTGTTGGATTTCGCCAGGAGTTCCCACAATGAAAGTACCAAAACACATTGCAATTATTATGGATGGAAATGGGCGTTGGGCCCAGCTACGCCATAAGCCGCGCGTTTTTGGTCATATCAAGGGAACTCGGGTAGCAAAAAAAATCATTACCGCTTGCTCACGCAAAGGCGTAAAAAACCTTACACTGTATGCTTTTAGCACTGAAAATTGGATGCGACCTCAGGCTGAAGTTTCTTTCTTGATGGATCTTCTATACAGATATCTTAAGCGAGAAACTGAAAATCTAATTAAAGAAAACATTCGTTTTTCAGTTATCGGCGATATTTCGCGCATTCCAAGTGATGTTAAGTCCGCTATTGCAAGTGCAATGGCCGCCACCGCAAATTGCTCCGGGCTGAATTTAATTTTTGCATTGAGCTATGGCTCACGCCAAGAAATTACAGCAGCCATTCAGTCCATCGCAAAAAAGGTCCTTGCTGGCGAGATAAAGCCCTCTGAAATTGACGAATCAGTTATAAACGCTTCTTTGAGCACGTACCCGACCCCTGATCCTGACTTAATAATACGCACAAGCGGGGAGCTTCGCCTTTCTAATTTCTTGCTGTGGCAAGCAGCATACTGCGAGTTTTATTTTACTCCGACCTTGTGGCCAGATTTTACAGAGCGTGATTTAGACCTTGCCCTTCAAGATTATAAAAATCGCCAACGAAGATTCGGCGTGGTCTCAGAAAATGATGAAATCTTTAATCACTAGAACTACTTCGGCTTTTCTAGCTATCTCACTTCTTATAACTCTTTACTATTGGCTGGGCTTAGATGGCCTCAAAGTTATAATTTATTTCTCTATTGCTGCCGGAGCCTTTGAGCTAACGAATATTTTATTGCCTCGAGAAACTTCAACCCTTCATAAGGCCCTGTTTTTTATAACGAGCCTCTTGGTGTTTCACACAAGCACTCATTACCCAGCGGTTGGAATGCTTGGGATTACAATTTTTATAGTCTTCTTTTTGATCGTGGGGGTTCTTACCAACCAAAACTTCTCATCCATCGATGGTCTTCTAAATTATCAAACAAAGGCTTTGTTGGGCTTCGTTTATATCGGCCTATTGCCTTCTTATGCCTATAAACTTTTGGATCTCCCTAATGGGCTGAACTGGTTTTGCCTCCTTCTTGCCACAGTGTTTGCTGGTGATATCGGTGCCTATTTAGTCGGAGTTCTTTTTGGTAAGCACAAAATGATGCCATTACTCTCGCCAAATAAAACCTGGGAGGGCGCCATTGGCGGGCTCCTCAGCTCTTTATTTATTGGCTACCTAGCTTCGAGAGCTTTGCCGCATGTGCCAATTATGGGTCTTCTCGCCACCACCCTTATTACCGGCGTCGTTGCTCAGGCGGGTGATTTTTTTGAGTCCTTACTTAAGCGTGTTTCTGGCGTTAAAGACTCTGGACGAATTATGCCAGGACACGGCGGAGCCTTAGACCGCATAGACGGCGTCCTGTTTGCAAGCCCAATTATTATGATGGCGGCTTCTCTCTTTGAGGCACTTCAATAGAAAGTTTGGCATTTAGTCTAGTCTAATCACATAAAACTACGGCCAGCCCTTTTAATTTTGTGGCTGATTCGCCGCCTTATTCTGTAAAATATTGAGTATGGAAACGATTTTTAATTCACTCAATAGTCTATTCTCCTATGCTGTCCCGTTCGTGGTGCTTCTGGGAATTCTTATCTTTGTTCACGAATTTGGACATTTTATTGTGGCCCGCTTATGCGGCATCCGGGTAGAAGTCTTCAGCCTCGGCTTCGGAAAAAAGATATTTCAATACAAAAAGGATGATACAAATTATTGCATTTCTATTATCCCATTAGGTGGTTACGTAAAGATGTTTGGCGACCAGCCTGGTAGCGAAATTTCAGAAGAAGACAAAAAGTATTCATTTACCCATAAAACCGTTTGGCAGCGAATTGCCGTCGTTCTAGCTGGACCCCTGATGAATTTTCTTTTTGCGATTTTTGTTTTTTTTCTCGTAGCCACAATCGGTGAAGACTATCGAACGCCAATCGTTGGAGATGTCGCGACCGAAAGCGCCGCGTATGCAGGCGGATTCAGACCCGGTGATAAAATTCTGTCCGTTAACAATAAAGAAGTTCGAACCTGGGATGAGCTTGAGCGTTCACTTTCAAGCCTTCATAACACTCAAGCCATCATCAAAATTCAAAGACACGAAAATAAAGAGCCCGCAACCTTAGAGGTTGCTATTGCGGCAAAACCAAATCCCAATATTCTCAGCACAGATCCTATCGTCGGCGAAATCGACGGGCTCTCGCCACTTTCAAAGGCTGCAATTGTGGGCGTTAGAGCAGACTCCCCACTGGCAGCTGTTGGCCTAAAAAGTGGTGACCGCATTCTTGCTGTCAACGACGAAAAAATAAGCTACTGGAGAGACCTTGCCACCACGCTAGAAAAAATGGACCCAACAAAAATTCTTCAACTTGATATTGAACGTTCATCAATTGAAGAGTCTACAAAACCAGAGACCATGAGATTAAGCCTGGCCCCTGTTGGCCTTCCTAAATACTCTTTCGATTCTTTGAAAATTGAAAGTGCGGATTTATATTTGGGAACAATCCTTAAAGACACGCCGGCGCAGGCGGCAGGCCTTCTCCCAGGAGACCGAATTGTGCAAATCAATCAAACGCGGATCGACAAATGGGACGACGTGATTACAACAATCAAGTCATACAATGGCGAGGGTGATGTCAAAGTTCAAATTCAGCGCGCTGGAGAGCTTATAAACATAAGCCTGATCCCAAGAATAATTTCCCAAATGACTCCTTCTGGAACAGAAGACAAGCGCTACACGATTGGTATTGCTCCTTTTATTAATTTTGCGACACCTGAGACTGTCAAGATAACTGCCTCTGGACCTAGTGAGGCTCTCAAAATCGGATTTACACGCACTTGGGATGTTTCGATCATGACTGTTATGAGCTTTGTACGTTTGTTCCAAGGAAAGGTCTCTTCGAAAAATATTGGCGGAGTTATTTCTATTGGACAAGCAGCTAGCGAAACTTTCAAAATTGGTATTAGTCCCTTCTTGCGTATGATGGGCCTTATCTCTGTAAATCTTTTTATTCTGAATCTTTTGCCAATACCCGTACTTGATGGGGGACATCTCTTGTTCTATTTCATAGAGGGTCTTAAGGGAGCGCCCATTAGCCTCAAGAAGATGGAGGTCCTACAACAAGTGGGGCTTGTTCTTCTGATGAGTCTTATGGTCTTTGCCTTATTCAACGACTTCACTCGCCTGTTCGGCTTATGATCGTACTCGCATTGGAGTCAAGTACTCAGCTTGGCGGCGTCTCCATCATAAAAGACGGACAGGTCATTGCCTCAGAGTCGTCCATGCGCCAACAGTCGCATAGCGAATACTTAAATGCCTTCGTGGCTACCTGCCTTGAAAGAGCAGGAATCTCCCTAAATGACGTTGATATTTTTGCCGTAGGCCAGGGCCCCGGAAGCTTCACCGGGATCCGCGTTGCCTCAAATATCGGAAAATCTTTCTCGTACATATACAAAAAGCCAATGGTTGCAATTGACTCCCTAGTACTGCTCGCCGCGCCAGTTAAAACGAAACTGCCTGTAGTTTCAATTATCAATGCCTACAAAAATATGGTTTACTTTAGCTGCTTTGACCTATCGAAAGGTCTTGAGCCCACGCGCCAAAGCGGCCCTATAGCCATTCCAGTAAAAGATCTTTCTGAATATGTTAGCAGAGACGTCCTGGTTATTGGAGATGGCTTTGAAACATACCAAGAGTTTTTTCCTAACGAATTGAAAGACAAATTGATCAGAGATAGTCAATATTCAGATTACCCCAAGCCAGAAACCCTCGGTTTAATCGCAGAAATTAGGGCTCGTCACGGCCAGACCATCGAATGGAATTCTTTTACCCCCCTTTATATTCGCGCCTCCGAAGCCGAAGAGAACAAAAGAGGAGTTTTAATTTCACCTCTTAAATAATTTAGTTGCGGAGTAAAAGTCCATGGATAGCGACTTCAGACACGAAATAGACAGCGTTCTTTCTTCCCCCTCATCATCCAAGGAACCTCAGATATGGGCCATTTCTTCAGGAAAAGGCGGTGTAGGAAAGACACTAACAACCTCGAGCCTCGCTATTTCTCTTGGAAGATTAGGTTTCTCCGTTGTCATAATTGATTTGGATCTCACCGGGGCAAACATTCACACCCTATTTAACCTTGCTCCCTCTAATAAAAATATCCGACATTTTTTTGAAGGCACTTATTCTCTATCTGAACTAGCAGTTCCTACGAAAATTCCTCGAGTTTCTTATATACAGGGTTTTTGGGACTCTTGGGCGCCGATAGACCTATCCACTGAGCAAATTCGCAGCCTCGTCCCTAAAGCAAAAAAAATGAATGCGGACTACGTTTTGGTAGATCTTGGACCCGGAGCCACCACTGGAAATCTAGAACTTCTTATGCTTGCGGATGAAAAGATTGTCGTCACTACCCCCGAATCAACCAGCATTGAAAAGACCTATCGCTTTATTGAATCTTTTCTATGCTATTCTCTAAAGGATCGCTGTCTTCCAGCTGCCTATGATCATATGATTCAGACTCTACGCGAATATCGAAGGAACCCTGCCGGGAAGTATTTTTCATTTCGAAGCTACCTCAGAGAAAACACCGGAGTTCAACAGGACTATTTCGATGGACTTGAAAAAAAGCCACTTCGCTTACTCGTAAACAGTTGCCGTAGCCAAGCTGATTCGGACCTCGGAGGCTCGATGAAAAGCGTTTGTCATAAATACTATGATTTCAAACTCGACTTTATTGGAGCTATTGATTACGACAGCGCGGCGTGGCAGTCCGCTCGCAATCGCGAGCCCGTTTTAGTCGCTCAGCCATTTACTCCTTTGGCTGGCCAATTTTTAATGACTTGCAAACAACTTATTGATCCAGGAGAGCTTCGCGCCGTAGTATAGTAGTTATTGATGAATATTGGATCGAGATATAACTACTATGACATTCTTGAGCTGAAATCTGATTCTGCTCAACACGAAATTTCTAGCGCCTATGAGCGTGTGAAAAAAACCTATTCTGGAGAGAATCCAGCAATTTATACTATTTTCACAGAGCAGGAAGCCCGTGATCTACTAGTACTAATTGAAGAAGCCTTTTCGGTACTTGGTAACAAAAACTTGCGGTCTATATATGACCATCGACTTCTAAGTGGTCGATTCCGCAGTGCTGACTTGGCATATGACGCTATTTTGAATGCGAGCCGGCAGATGGGCGAAAAGCCGAAGCAAGAAGAAAAAAGGCCCGCCTATGAAAGAAACGAAGACTTCGAAAAAGAAATCTTATCTTGCAATCACTGGGACGGTTCTTTTCTAAGAAGAGTTCGTGAGTACAAGAATGTCACTACGGCTAAAATGAGCGAAACTACAAAAATTAGTTCCCATTATATTACTGCTATTGAAGGAATGAATACCGAAAATCTGCCAGCCTTTGTTTTCGTGCGTGGATATGTTATTCAAATTGCCAGAATGCTGGGCCTAGATGACAAAAAAGTTGCAGATTCTTATATGAAAGTTCTGAAAGAAAACTCTTCTACAAAATGATTTTGTCTTTCGCCTGCCAAGAAAACATGCTGGGATTACGATTAGACAGAGCCCTCTCCTTGCGAGAAGAGATTTCTACTCGTTCGCGGGCTGCCTTTCTAATCAATGACGGCCACGTCCTTGTAAATGGCCGAACAGCCAAAGCCTCCCTCCTTTTAAAGCAGGGAGATCAAATTGAAGTTCGTTTGCCAGACTCTCCAATAAATGAGCTTGTAGGATATGATTTTGAACTCGATCTTCTCTTTGAAGATGACGATATTATTGTCATTAATAAGCCGTCAGGATTAGTCGTTCATCCCGCAGCAGGACACGCACAGGACACTCTTGTAAATGCTCTTATTTTTCACACAAAATCTCTGTCTATGAAGTTTGGTGAACAACGCCCCGGAATTGTCCATCGATTAGACAAAGAAACGAGTGGGGTCCTCGTCGTCGCAAAAAATGATCGGGCTCACGAAAATCTCACCCGTCAATTCAAAGAGCGGACCATCCACCGTATCTATCATGCCGTCACAATAGGTCTTCCTAAACCACAAAAAGGAGTGATCCAATCATATTTGGCTCGCCATCCAGGGGATAGAAAAAAGTATGCTTCTGTTTTGGGCCCGGATAAAAAAATTCAAACGACCAAAGAGCCTATTTCTGATATTGGCAAATGGGCAAGCACAACTTACGAGGTCCTCACCTCGAGCGGCGGCCTTTCCTATTGCAAACTCAAACTTGAAACCGGACGAACGCATCAAATTCGTGTTCATCTCTCCGAAAAGGGATGTCCAATCGTCGGAGATATCGTTTACGGCGCCGATAAAAAGGCAAAAGCTCTTGAGTCAAAAAATAAACAGGTTGAAATAAAAAAACTAAATCGATTTCTTTTACATGCAACTGAGTTAGGTTTTGCTCACCCCACAACCGGAAATTATCTCTCCTTTTCAAAGGATTGGCCCGATGAAATTCAAGACTTACTTACTCTCTGGAAATTAGATGAAAATCACAGAGACTAACTTCGGATTTCTAATAGAAACCAATTCTTTTTTAGTTCTTTTTGGCGGAAAAAAAGCAACCCTCGGTAACTTGCAGGCTTCGTTCATGAATACACACTTTGTACGCGTCAAACAAACACACGGCGATAAGTCTGTTAGGTCTGACGACCCGATGGCAGATTACAAAATCGAAGCGGATGCGCATTTTACAAATCGTTCAAATCTCGGCCTCTGCATTTCAACAGCAGATTGCATGCCAATTTTTATTTATGATCCTACCATTCATTTTGTCGGCGCAATTCATGCCGGTTGGCGCGGAGTTGCTAACAACATTGTCACAAAAACCATCGGCCAGCTTAAAGCGCTGGGCGGAAGCCCAGAGAAAATGCACGTACTTATCGGTCCGCACATCCAAATGAATAGCTTTGAAGTCGACATTACTGTGCGAGATGAAATTCTCTCGAGCATTTCGGAATCAGTAACTATTTCTGAGAGCATATATCACCAAAATATAAGCTCCGAAAAAGCCTTGGTTGATTTAAATCAGGTAATGAAAACGCAACTACAAAGTTGCGGCATTGCCTTTGATAACCTCTCTAATTTGCATATCGATACATTTACAGATCCACGCTTTCACTCTCATCGCCGCGATAAAGAGCACGCCGGGCGCCAACTCAGTTTTATTTCTTTGCGGTAATCAAATACTGAGTTTTGGGGCCCGCCCCTTGTTAAATAACTCGTTTAGAATCTAAGGCCCATTTGATTAGACGATTAAAAGTCGTTAGAGGCATACCTTGTCCATTCCAAAGCGTCTTTCATTGGGGCTCCTTCGGAATAGGAAGTCCCGGCTTAAGGACTTCAAGTTGTTTGGACCTGAGTTCATCCAGCCCTTTTGCCTCAAGATTTTCCAAACTCCAGTTGTTTCCTTTAATCAGTTTCTGAGCTGCTTGTTGTCCTCGGCTATTATTATGCACGTCCATGTCGCGCTCGTTGGTCGGGCAACTCAAGGCAATGGGTGTAATTACTCACAAAGCTGCGAGCTTGAAAAAATCTAACCATTTAGACCCAAAAAGGCATCTCATATTTGCACAATTTTGGGTCGTCTAGGTGTTATTAACTAAACTTACTTTTTACTTGCTGGTTTCCGTTTTCCGCCAAAAATGGCTTCCACAGCCGCTGTTGTTGTTGCCGTATCATGGCGCTCGCCTGTTGCATCATAGAAATGTTGAATTTTTTTATTCGTATTCGTTGTTTGAATAAAAGTTATCGCGCCACTGCTTGGACATCCAACTAAATGTGCGACATTGGCGAAAATATCAGACCCAGTTCTAACGTAAAGATAGGCCAAATCAACTTCATCAGTACTTCCACCCTTACTTAATTTAATTGTTCGAAAAGGGAATTTCTTGCCACTCATTTCAGCCTGAGTATTTGTTGCTGAATCAATTTCGCTTATATAACTTGGCTTATTGTCGCCACAATTTTGGCAAAAATACATGACTTCCTTATGCAGATTGATCAATTGCAGTGCGGAGGCAGAATCCGCGCCCGACGTCCACTGACATTGATCCGCAAATGCAATATGACCTATGAATATAGATAAAATAACTAAAACGTTTTTCATGAAAACTCCTTTTCTATAAAACTATGCTTTCAAATCAATTCTGGTAAGTCCAGTTATTCACGGTTCTCCCAAGAATAGACGGCTTAAATAGCGAATGTGAGTTAAAAAAATCGTTTTCAGATATCGAATTTGCGTAAAAAAAGAAGAATGGTGGCTCGGGACGGAATTGAACCGCCGACACAAGGATTTTCAGTCCTCTGCTCTACCGACTGAGCTACCGAGCCAATTTCGAGAAAGCTCATTAGTTACCTTCTCGACTAGCTTAGTGTCAAGATTAGACCTTATCAAAAGCAGATTTTAGATCCGCTAACAGGTCACTAATATCCTCAATGCCGACAGAAAGACGAATCAGCGTATCGTCAATTCCCAAGGCCTTTCTGTTTTCTGGCGGGACGCTAGCGTGCGTCATGATGGCCGGATGTTCAATGAGGGACTCAACCCCCCCTAGGCTCTCGGCCAAAGAGAAAATTTGGACGTTTTCTAAAAAAGTTCGAGCCTCTTTTAACCCTCCTTTAATATAGAAGGTAATCATTCCTCCCATTCCTAGCATCTGCTCTTTTGCAAGCTCATGCTGTGGATGAGACTTCAAACCCGGATATATAACCTTTTGAACCTTTGGATGCGCTTCTAAAAACTCAGCGAGTACGGCCGCATTTTCAGCATGGGCCTTCATACGTAAAGGAAGAGTTTTTAAGCTTCGCAAGCACAAAAAAGAATCAAACGGACCCTGAATTCCGCCCATTGAATTGCTTAAGAATGCGATTTTTTCAGCAAGATCTGCACGATTTGTCGCGGCAACACCGCCGACGACATCGCTGTGACCTCCTATATATTTGGTCGCCGAGTGCACAACAATGTCAGCACCAAGTTTGAGCGGCAACTGGAAGTAAGGACTCATAAAAGTATTATCAACAACCGTAATAATACCCTTCTCGCTTGCTAGCTTTGCTATTTTCTTAATATCGACAAGCTTTAGAGTAGGATTCGTCGGCGTTTCTAGCCACACAAGCTTCGTATTTTTCCTTATTGCCGCAGAAAAATTCTCTGCCTTTGTTAGGTCGACAAAAGAAAAGTCTAAGCCATTATTTTTAAGAACTCGGTTAAAAAGACGAAAGGTCCCCCCATACATATCATCACCAGCAACTACGTGGTCGCCATTCTGAAGCATCTGCATAATAGTTGTGGTTGCAGCACAGCCCGAGGCAAATGCAAAACCATACTGACCACCCTCCAAATTTGAAAGACAGTCTTCGTAGGCCCTTCGCGTTGGATTGTGCGTGCGGCTGTACTCCCAACCCTTGTGAACGCCAGGAGACTCTTGAACATATGTTGAGGTCATGTACACAGGAGTCATAATTGCACCTGTCGTTGGATCTGGAGCTTGCCCGGCATGAATTGCACGTGTTGCAAAGCCGAGTTTTTCTAACTTCTTTGTCATAAATTTCTCTTCCTATGTATTTTTCTTTAGATCCGTGAATAACTGTTCGGCAGTTACAACAACGTTAAATGCACTTGCCATACTGTCTAGACTCATCAAGCCGTTTTCCACCATCCACTTATTATTAAAAGCTTTGCTCAAGTAAGCGCGACCGCTGTCTGGAAATATAACCACCACATTCGAAACCTTTTCTAATTTTTCAGTCGCCTTTAAAGCTCCAACAAGAGCAAGACCACTCGATGGTCCAACCAACAATCCCTCTTTAGCAACCAGGTCGCGAGTCATGTCAAAAGCTTCTTGATCCGAAACTTTTTCAAAACCGTCATATAGATTAAGATGAACATTGTCTGGAAGCATATCCTCGCCAACACCTTCGACCTTATAAGAACCTGGAGGATCAACAATTTTTTTGTGATAATAAAGGTCGTACAAAATGCTCCCGATTGGATCCGCGCAAATGACCTTAATATCCTTATTCTTTTCTTTAAGAAATTTTGCACAGCCTGAAAGCGTTCCGCCTGTGCCGGCCCCACCAACTATCATGTCCACTCTTCCGCGCATTTGCTCCCAAATTTCAGGACCCGTCGTGTGATAATGACGGTTTGGATTATCAGGATTATGAAACTGATTCACCAAAAAAGCCCCAGGAGTCGCTTCAGTAATCTTCTTTGCTACCGAGTAGTGACTCATGGGGTGATCCGGCTCGACACCGTTGGGGGTAATTACTACCTTAGCGCCATAAGCACACAGGATCGCTCTTTTCTCATCACTCATTTTCTCGGGCATGGTGAAGATACACTTGTAACCCTTTACGGCACCAACAAGAGCAAGTCCCACCCCCGTATTTCCAGAGGTTGCCTCAACAATCGTACCTCCAGGCTTCAGATCGCCACGACGTTCCGCCTCTTCGATCATCGAAATCGCCACTCGATCCTTGATGCTCCCACCAGGATTGAAATATTCCATTTTCGCATAAAAATTATGTTTCGACTTTTTAGAGAGGCAATGCAGATGAACCATCGGAGTCTTGCCAACGGTTTCTAAGATATTCTCATAACAATTTTGCATTTGAACGCTAGCTTTCTAGTTCTTTCCTTCGGTTGGGACGAAGGTAAACGGAAGACATGGACTGCAAAACATTATTCATTTGGGTCAGCGGGTCCACCGAATAGTCCATGCCAAGTTTTACAGAAAGCTTTTTGACGGTTTGCTTATTTGGCTGATTCTTCATCAGCTCGTTAACGAGCATTTCTAGATCATCTTGCTCTGAGCAGGCTTTAGCCATGGGTATCCTCCAACAAGGTCACTTTATCACCCACTTCCCAAAGAGTGAAAAAAATTTTCTAGCAGTGGACCAAAAAGAAGCAATAAAAATGCCGGAAATTGCATCAAAAGCAGTGGAACCAACAAGATAAATGGCAGTTTTGTGATTTTTCGGCTGATTTCATCATCACATGCCTCGATGGTTTCCTCTTCAAGCAATAGTAAGTAAGAATATATCCCTTCCCCCGATAGTCCGCGCTGAAGGAGCTCTAAAAGGCTCCGGCGATATCGAGATCTTTGACCATGAACAATCGCACTGACATCCAGACCACGATCTTGCCATGAGATCCATTTAGAAACGTCTTTAGAAAAATCTTCAGATGAGGCTTGTAGGTAGACCAAAATTCCGCTCCGTACCGAAGCCCCGGATTCTATCGATCGTTTTACTTCCGTAATGAGATGTAAGGGGGGGGCTAAGTAGTCCATCTAAATCTCCTGCCGATGACAAAAACTGTCACCAGACCGCTTAAAAATAATGAGCCCGAGACCAAAATAACACCGCGATTCGAAAAAAAGCCAAATTGTGTAATCATAAAGATTAATAATCCAAGATAAAGTAGTGCTGAAATCGCTGCTTGCATGCGAATTTGCATGGTCACAAGTCCAGACTTACGTCGAAAATTTTCTACCGTCTTCACGCGCTTTCGAAGAGCCCGCAATTGCTCTGCACATTTCGACTGAGATCTTTCTATACGAAAAAGATCCTCAAATATTCTCTTAAGAGTCTCCGATCCAAGGTCCTCTATTGCCGAATTATAGGCAATTGCATGAAACAAATTGTGCCATGAAACGCGCAATAGGCTTGATTCTTGGGCTGCAAGCGACGCCAAAGAGGCTCGCAGCGAATTGCCCGACTGAACTTCGAGAACAAGATGATCTAATACACGAAGAGTATGTTTTTGAATCTGACTTTCCAGATACTTCAAAAAAAGTCTTGGCAATGCCTTTATAAAAAGGAAAATTATGCCGAAGAAAACCCAGAGGCAATAAGGCCTTGAAACTAAAATTATAAAAAACCCTAACATGAGTCCTACAAAACTGAGAAAAATGAGCTTGTGATATTTAAAAAATCCTATTTTTTTCAACGAGGTTCCAATTATCCGGTGCGCGTACACATATCCGAGACTCGTAAGCATGATTGAAATAAGCATGAGCACCACCTTCCTGCCCAAACAGCATCTCAAAAAAGGTGCCTATGAATTTTTTTATTGACGTCGATAGTCGAATTGTGAAGACTTAGGGTAAGACGTTATTAAAGTGGTAACAACAACGATTGCATCCTAGGAGGAGCAAATGGCAAAAAAGAAAGCTACTAAAAAAGCAGCTAAGAAAACTACAAAAAAAGCTACTAAAAAGAAAGCTACTAAAAAAGCAGCTAAGAAATAGTTTTTTACTGTTTCAGTACTTTAAAACCCACGTTGCAAAACGTGGGTTTTTTTATGTCTTGTTTGTTAATATAAGATCGTTCAAATTCGCACGTGACTAAAAGTAGTAACTGGCTCCCACAGATCCAGTTGGCACCAAAGTGCTATTATTCACTTCTCCCAGTAGGATCACCTCGGCATACAATGAAGTGCCGGCCATAGGGCCTTGCAAGTGCAAGTATTGCAAGCCAACAGCTCCAGACAAAAAGTCCGTAGAAAACCGATGCTCTGCTTTTTGGTGACTGCTCAAAACTCGGTCTAAAATTGGCGAGTTGCGATAATCACCGTCACTGCCTACGTTATACCAACGCGAATATCCTGCAGAAGTATAAGGGGCAATCGTATCCCCTTCAAAGATGTGCTTCCAACCAATGTTAAAGGTGTTATAGTTTGTTCCGCCACCAAAACCGGCAAAACCCGCATTTTGATCTTCGAAGTTTACTTCGATATTCAGGCCATAACGCCCAAATGTACCGCCAACTCCAAGACCCAGACCAATCCTACGAGTTTCCCGAAGAGCAAAGTTACTCTGATAGCTGTTGTCCTCACTGATCTTTAAAACGGTTGCGACGGTAGATAAGAAATCTCCCTCATCGAGCTCTTGAGATAAGGCTCGAACCTGCAGCGAGAAAATAATCGAAACGAAAAGCGTAGCAAATCCTACATATTTCATAAAAACCCCCTAAAATTATAATACTCGAGCCCGAACGCCCTCTTCCTGAAGAAACTTCTTAATTGCAGGTCCATCTAACGGGTCCAATCGGAATAATAACTTATGTATTAGCTGAAAGGTGTCCTGAGATTTTTTTGTTCGCAATTCACCCGTCAGATAAGCCATGTCATCGCTTATCTTAATGGCATTATCAAGAAGTCTTGCCATGTCCTTATTTTTGGAAGTTTTGTCTAGTAGCGCCAAAGTTTTGTTAAAATTCGTCATTAGGCGGTCTACTTGAGAAATTACGTTGCTAACTGAACCTTCATTTTTCTCAACAAGTTCAATTATTTTGCCCGCAAGACCATAGCTTTGGGATATTAATTGGTCAATTCTTGGCGGGTCTTCGCCGCGAACAAAATCCCCACTTCCAAGCTCTTGACTTTCAGCGCTCCCCGGCGAGATTTCCAGAAACTTTTCCCCAATGACTCCAGCCAAATTGATAAAATATTTAGAATCTTTGCGTACAGTCGACCATGCCTTCTTATCTACAGAAATTTGCAAACGCAGCTTTGCCTCTTCTCCGTTGGGCGTTTTATAACCAGGATCAAAAGTGATTTTCTTTACTTTGCCAACCTTAATCCCCATCACTCGCACTGGGGATCCTTCTTCAATGCCACCGGCATAATTGTACATTACGTTGATGTCATTCGTATTTGAGAATGGAGAAATTAATCCCATCATATAAGCAAATGCGACGATAAGAACCATCGCGAGCAGACCTAATAAACCAACCTTGGTTTCAATTTTCATAACTTACTCCATTAATATAAGTAACTGAAAGCATATGATAGAACAAAGTCGAGTACAATAACTGCAATAGAGCCAACAACGACGCTATTTGTAGTTGCTCGTCCAACACCCTCTGCCCCGGCTTCACATCGAAATCCAAAATAACAACTAATCAGCGGAATCACCGCTCCAAAAACGGCGGCCTTTACAACTGCCAAGATTAAATCCTGAAACTGAACAAAACGCCTCATGGCAGTAAGAAAAATTGCCGGTGGATACCCCAAATAGCTATTACTTACCACCATCGCGCTCAGCAAACATGCCATGTTTGCAACCACAACAAGCATCATCGTTCCAAAAATGCAGGCTATAAGTCGAGGAATCACAAGATACGTGCTCGGAGGTATTCCAAGCATTTTAAGTGCATCAATTTGCTCTGTTACTTTCATTGTGCCAACCTCAGCAGCAATTCCGGCGCCCACTCGAGAGGTTAATAACAGGGCGGTCACCACCACCGCCAACTCGCGAAGAATGAGCATTGCAGCAAAGCCGGGGACCATCGAGTCATTTTGAATAACTATTTTCATATGAAAGGAGGATTCAATAATCGTCACTATTGCGGCAAAACAGACACAAAAAACTATTATAGAAAGACTTCCATTTGCAATGAAATGTAGCTGCTCCAACGTCTCTTTCCATCTAATTATTCTGTTGGGAGATTTTGTTGCCATCAGCTTCCTATCGCCATTTGTAGGAAGACCTCACCCAAAAAGCTTGTAAGCCAGTCCATTACTACAATAGCAATCATAGTCGTGACCGCCGTTGAAACCACGGCCTTGCCAACGCCTTTTGCTCCTCCAACTGCATAAAAACCCTTTTGTGTGCAAATTGTTGCAAGAACCACGGCGAAGGTAAAACACTTCACCAGACCCGTCGCAATTGAAGGCGCCGTAATAATTGTCGGTATGTGCCGGACATATTCTTCTGGATTAACTCCTGCCAATGAATAACCCAAAAACATTCCGCCAAAAACCGACATTAGAAGACCCAAGAAAAGCAAAAAGAAACTAGAAACAATGATTCCAAGAAATCGTGGCAAAATAATCTCCTGCATAGGATCTGCCCCCAAGCAGCGAATCGCATCGATCTGCTCCGTTACCCGCATCGTCCCGAGCTCTGCAGAAGTGAATGCGCCGATTTTTCCACTTAACATAAATGCGATCAAAAGCGGACCAACCTCACGAAAAGTTCCGCTCGTCGCAAGACCTCCGAGATAACCCAGGGCGCCAAATTCTTTCATTTGCACAGTAAATTGCACGGCCATGATGGCGCCAACAAAAAAGCCCGCCATTGCTGTCGTAGCAAAGCTTTCAACCGTGACATGCCAAATCTGCTCAAAGACGAGGCTTTTCCGGCAAGGTCGAAATAGGAGGGTTTTTATAATTTCTGAAAGAAACAAGAGAGCCTTGCCGATTTCGTCAATTATTTGAATAAACCCACGCAGGCCTCTCATCATGAGTGCACCTCAGCCATAAAGTCTTTAACCAGCGGCACAGGGGAATTTTTTATTTCAGTTGGCGTCCCCAGGGCGACGATACTTCCTTGATCCAAAACAACGATTCGATCCGCTATTGAAAGGGCACACTGCATATCATGACTAACGACCAAAGAAGTTGTTTTAAGGGTGTGCGACAAATCCTGGATGAGCTGATTGACTGCATTTGTTGTGATTGGATCAAGTCCTGTCGTTGGTTCATCAAATAGCAAGATTTCTGGTTCAAGCGCCACCGTCCGCGCCAAGCTAACCCTCTTTTGCATGCCGTAAGATATTTGGCCGGGCCTCTTGGATTCGATCCCCTGCAAATGAACTAATGCCAATGCCTTTTTAACCTTGGCACCAATCTCACCTTCAGAAAACTGGAAATGCCTCCTTAGGCCAAAGGCCACATTTTCATGGATAGTCAACGAATCAAAGAGTGCCGGATGTTGAAAAACCATGCCGCACTTTTTTCGTATCGGCAGATATTGTTCCTCCGTCAACTTACTAACCTCTTGCCCGTCGATCCAAATTTCTCCCTCATCAGGTCGCAAAAGACCGACAATATTCTTAAGTAAAACAGACTTGCCCGTTCCCGAAGTCCCAAGAATAAAGAGAATCTCGCCCTGGCGAACATCGAGACTTATCCCCCGAAGCACCGTTCGTTCACCAAAACGTTTTACTAAATTTTTAAATCTGATCATTTGTTAATCATAGGTAAAGTTTGTGTCCTAATGCAAGCGGCGACTATGTTCCGAGATTATCTGTAAGTGGTCCTTTTAAATCGCCGCGAATAAATTGCTGTACCCTTGGGTCCGGATGTTTTTTTGTCTGCTCTGGCGTTCCGGTAATAATTATCGCCTGGTCTACCACAAGGGCTATACGAGTTGCCATTTGATATGCTCGATTTACATCATTTGTGATTGCAATCACCGTCGAACCATTTTTCTTTTGCAGATCTTTTATCAAATCAACAATTTTGCGAGAAGTAATAGGGTCCAATCCCGCAGTAGGGTCGTCGTAAAAAATAATTTCTGGATTCAGAGCTAAGGCTCTAGCAATTCCGAGCCTTTTTTGCATTCCCCCACTGATCTCATCGGGAAATAAATGCTTTGCGTGTGAAATTCCAACTGCTTCCAAAAAAAGATCTACTTTCGATTGAATCTCACTCGCCGACAAGTCCGTGGTTTCTCTGAGAGGGAACGCGACGTTTTCACCGCAAGTAAATGAATCGAAAAGAGCGTTTTTTTGAAAAAGCATTCCGAGTTTTTTTAACACCTCAAACGCCTCTGCGCCGCCAAGCGTCGCAAAGTCCAGCTCATTTATATAAACTTTGCCTTTTCGCGGGGTTACTAATCCGGCCATGGTTTTAAGTAGCGTTGTTTTTCCGTGCCCGCTCGGCCCCATCAAAACAAAGACCTCGCCTCTTGCTACTTCAAGCGAAATGTCCTTTAAGATAACCTGTGTGTCGAAGGCGACCTCTACTTCGTGCAATTTCAATGACATAAATGCAATGACTCACCTCACTCGGACTTGTCTCAATACTCGATTTAAGATTGAATGTGCAGCTGAAAGCAATCAATAAATTAAATCAATTTTCTCTTAAAATCCTAAGGAGATAGCATGGCTCATAAAAGAAATAAAATTGCAGTTATTGGCGCCGGATTTGTTGGATCAACAACAGCTCACTGGGCGGCTCAAAAAGAATTGGGCGACGTTGTTGTCCTTGATGTCAATGAGGGCACCGCGATTGGTAAATCTCTCGACCTCGCACAGGCCGCACCGATTGAAATGTTTGACACTAAAATCAAAGGAACTAACAAATATGAAGATATTGCTGAGGCGAATGTTGTCATTATCACCGCCGGAATGCCTCGCAAGCCTGGCATGAGCCGCGACGAGCTTGTCGGTATCAATGCTAAAATCGTTAAAGACGTTTGCGAAGGCGTAAAAAAGTACGCTCCGAATTCCTACGTCATTGTTGTTTGCAACCCAATGGATGTTATGGCCGTTTATGCAAAGCAAATCTTAGGTTTTCCGCGAGAGCGCGTGATAGGAATGGGCGGCTGCCTTGATTCTGCACGATTCCGTGCGTTTATTGCAGAAGAACTGAATGTCTCTGTAAAAGACGTCACAGGCGTGGTTCTCGGCAATCACGGAGACGCAATGGTTCCAATGGTCCGCTTGGCTTCAGTGTCAGGAGTTCCTTTGATGGATCTTTTGCCCGCAGAAAAAATTGCCGCTATTGTAGCGCGCACCAAGCAGGCCGGCGCCGAAATCGGCGGTCACTTAAAAACAGGCTCAGCATACTATGCTCCTTCTCGTGGTGCCGTTGAAATGGCCGAAGCTATCCTGAAAGACCAAAAGCGCGTTTTGCCAGTTGCCGTTGAGCTCAATGGTGAGTTCGGCGTAACAGATAAGTTAATGGTTGGCGTTTTGGCTCGCATCGGCGGCAAAGGAATGGAAGGAATTGTCGACATCAAAATGAATGGCGACGAAAAAGCTGAGTTTGCGAAATCGGTTGAAGCGGTTCGCACTCTAGTCTCTGGTCTAAAAAACGTTCAGTAGTTGAAAGGCTTTCTTAAATGAATATTCACGAGTATCAAGCCAAAGAAATTCTCAGAAAATATGGCGTAGCGACCTTAAAAGGTCGTGTTGCGCACTCTCCCGAAGAGGCCGTGGCCGCAGCAAAAGATGTCGGCGGAACTCTCTGGGTCGTCAAAGCACAAATTCATGCGGGCGGGCGCGGCAAGGGAGGTGGCGTGAAAATAGCCAAATCTCTGGATGAAGTCAGCCTTCTTACCAAAAGCATGATCGGAATGACTTTGGTCACTCACCAAACTGGCCCCGAGGGCAAAGTCGTACAAAAGGTTTTTGTCGAACAGGGATGCAACATTGCTAAAGAATATTATGTCGCTTGTCTAATTGATCGAGCCACAGGAAGAGCCGCAATGATGGCTTCCGCTGAAGGCGGAATGGATATCGAAGAAGTTGCTGAACATAATCCAAATGCAATCATCAAAGTTGATATCGATCCAACCGTTGGTTTGGCTGCATTTCAAGCTCGTGAATTAGCGTTCAAGATAGGGCTTCCAAACGAAGTTATCAACAAGGCCGTTAAGTTTTTTCAAGGTCTTTACCAAGCCTTCGTTGAAACAGACTGCTCCATCGCCGAAATCAATCCTTTGGTGCTCACAAAGGAAGGCGATGTCTTCTGCTTGGATGCAAAAATGAATTTCGACGACAATGCTCTCTTTCGTCACAAAGAAATCGTTGAGATGCGAGATCTCAACGAAGAGGAGCCCTCTGAGATTGAGGCCTCCAAGTACGACCTTGCTTTTATCAAGCTTGATGGCAACATCGGCTGCCTTGTAAACGGCGCGGGGCTTGCGATGGCGACTCTTGATATAATCAAGCTTCATGGCGCCGAGCCCGCTAACTTTCTTGATGTCGGCGGCGGCGCAAACAAGGAAAAGGTAACTGCAGCTTTCAAAATCATCCTTAAAGACCCTCATGTTAAAGGAATCTTGGTAAATATTTTTGGTGGCATCATGAAATGTGACATTATTGCGGAGGGCGTGATCGCAGCGTCGAAAGAGTTGGGCCTCAAAGTTCCTCTAGTTTGTCGGCTGGAAGGAACTAATGTGGAGCTCGGAAAAAAGATGCTAAAAGAAAGTGGATTAAATATCACTCCAGCAGACGATCTTACAGATGCAGCTAAAAAAATTGTCGCTGCCGTGAAAGGACACTAATCATGTCAATTCTAATTAATAAAGACACCAAAGTGATTTGCCAGGGTTTTACCGGAGCCCAAGGTTCCTTCCACTCAGAACAATGCCTTGCATATGGCACAAAAATGGTTGGAGGAACGACTCCCGGAAAGGGCGGCACTAAACACCTAGGTCTTCCCGTTTTTAATACCGTCAATGAAGCAAAAGAAATAACGGGTTGTCATGTTTCGATGGTTTTTGTTCCACCGCCTTTCGCCGCGGACTCCATCCTTGAAGCCGTTGAGGCGGAGTTAGATCTCGTCATCTGCATCACTGAAGGCATTCCCGTTATGGATATGGTCAAAGTAAAGCAGTACATGAAGGGGAAAAAAACTCGGCTTGTAGGACCTAATTGCCCAGGCGTCATTACGCCTGGCGAGTGTAAAATCGGAATTATGCCAGGACACATTCATATGCCGGGTCGAATTGGTGTTCTTTCGCGCTCAGGAACTTTGACTTACGAGGCCGTCGGCCAACTCACCCGCCTTGGTCTGGGACAATCTACATGTGTCGGTATCGGCGGAGATCCTGTTAACGGAACAAACTTTATTGACGTTCTTGAAATGTACAATGCCGACAAAAACACCGATGCTGTAATTATGATCGGTGAGATCGGCGGCTCCGCCGAAGAAGAAGCCGCAGAATACATAAAGCGAGAATTCAAAAAACCTGTTGCCGCTTTTATCGCGGGCGCTGCCGCGCCAAAAGGTAAGCGCATGGGTCACGCGGGTGCAATTATCAGTGGCGGCAAGGGCACAGCCGAGGCTAAGTTCGAAGCGCTGCTCTCTGCCGGTTGCAAGATCTCAAGAAGTCCTGCCGACATGGGAACTACTTTAAAGTCGATGTTACGATAGATTCCAAAGGGCCTGCTTTAATGTGTATAGACGTTAGGCAGGCTCTATTTCGTTTCCAAGAACAATTTCTCATATTGATTCAAGCCCGGGACTCTAGGTCTGGGCAAGTTTGCGTGGAACCTAAGATCTCAGCTACAATCAGAAAAGACTCTCATTTTTTCAAGGGGAAACATGGCTATTACAGTGGTGCTGGTTGTTTGGACCGGGTTCATCTTGTGCGTATCGCCAGCATTTGCAACCCTTGGGGAGGCAACAACGACTATTAACATCGATGTTGCAAAGTTAAAAGCCTCTCAAAAACCCATGGTCACATCAGAAAAATACACTGTTCATGAGATGATTGCTGATGGAAACACCATCCGTGAATATTCAAACTCAGATGGAATTGTTTTTGCCGTCAGTTGGCGTGGAATTTCGAAGCCCGACCTAAGCATTTTATTTGGAGCCTACTTTAACGAATATATCTCCACTATCGAGAAGTCCACGAAACAACATGGAAAAAGAAGTGTGTCGATGGAAACGTCAAAGATGGTCCTCAAGCGTGGAGGTCGGATGCGCGACCAAAGGGGCTTTGCATACGTCCCCTCTCTCGTCCCTGTCGATTTAAATGTTGAGGACCTGAGCCAATGAAAATGCGATGGCTTGTAATTCCACTTCTATCGGCATTGTCTTTACTTGCATATAATAACTGCGGAAAAAATGGTTTTGAAAAATCGTTAGTTAGAAATGAAAGCTCAACGGTGATTGCCGGTGGTCTATCACAACCCCTTCCAATAGTTGGAACCGAACCAAATGCCGTCAAAATTACTATGGGCTGCGGATATATAAATGAACCCTGTGTCAGTGTCACCATCTGCGAACCAAACACTTCAAACTGTCAGACGATACCTAACGTTTTGCTTGATACAGGTAGTTACGGCCTCAGGCTTTTTTCATCTGTAGTAAGTCTTAATCTTTCGACAAGAGTCCTTGGCGGGGGAAGTTTGGCTGAATGTGTTTCTTATGCCGATGGCACCTCACAGTGGGGCCCGATCAAATCAGCGGATGTTGTCTTAGGGCAACTAAAAGCTTCAAACCTTGCTGTACATATCATTGATTCGGCTTTCGGGACCATCCCTGCGGACTGTACTAATCCCGACACCGCCCCTAGCGCCGCTGGATACAATGGAATCCTCGGTGTTGGTCTCTTTACTGAAGACTGCGGTCCGGGCTGTGCAAATACTGCAAACAATAGAATCTACTTTACTTGCGTCGGCGCCACCTGTTCGCCAACGGCCGTGCCGGTGGCTCAACAGGTTTCTAATCCAGTGCCCTTCTTGCCCGCTGATAATAATGGGGTGGTGGTTCAACTTCCGGCTATCCCTTCGACAGGGGCTCCTTCCCTCGCGGGCTGGATGGTGCTTGGAGTTGGAACTCGTAGTAATAACAGTCCTCAATCCGCAAATGTTCTTCCGGCCGATAGAAACGGATATATTCAAACATCCTTTAATGGAAAAAGCTATTCGTCCTCTTTTATCGACAGCGGATCGAATGGGCTCTTTTTCCCAGGCTCCGGAGCTCTCTCAAACTGCAGTACGACGGGGATTGCTATCGGGTTCTTTTGTCCAGCCACTCCTACAAAGTTGACAGCTGTTCAGATTGGAAAATCCGGAGCTCCGCAAAT
Organism: Pseudobdellovibrionaceae bacterium; assembly: GCA_016719575.1. Classification (GTDB taxonomy): domain Bacteria; phylum Bdellovibrionota; class Bdellovibrionia; order Bdellovibrionales; family Bdellovibrionaceae; genus JACMRP01. Next base: position 1,599,921 of record JADJYV010000013.1, read on the forward strand.
TTCAGTTAATTTCGAAGTTACTAATGGCGAGCAGGCTTTAGCTATTAGTAATCCCAACATTATATTCAATAATATTGGGGGAAATTTTGCTGACAGTTTCGACTGGGGACTTCCCTTTTACTTAGGTCGAACAGTATTCCACGGTATTGACGGAAAAGCCTCCAGCCTTGGCCCTGGGCCCTATTTTGCCTGGTGATTTTACGGTAGACAGACTCCCCTATCTTCGCTAAAACCACCTAGTAAAATTTCTTACAACATACCAAGTTACACAAGGGGAATATATGGCTACGGAACAAACCTTCTCTATCATCAAACCAAACGCAATGAAGAAAAATGCAATTGGTGATATCGTGAGCATGTTTGAAGCAAACGGACTAAAAATCGCTGCTGCGAAAATTCAAACGCTGTCTAAGGCAAAAGCCGAAGAGTTTTATGCAGAACACAAGGCTCGTCCATTTTTTGGAGAACTTGTTTCATTTATGACTTCTGGACCCGTAATGCTTATGTGCCTCCAAGGCGAGGGTGCTGTCCTAAAGAACCGCGAAATCATGGGCGCAACAGATCCCAAAAAAGCAAATGCAGGCACTATCCGCTCAAAGTTTGGCGATAATGTTGGCGAAAATGCTGTTCATGGTTCCGACAGTGCTGAGTCAGCTGCTCGAGAGCTTAGTTTATTTTTCGAAAAACATGAAATCTGCAACGTTTAATGTCCTATAATATTGACGACGTTCTCGATGTGACGATCGAAAAAATGGCCATCGGTGGTTCTGGTATCGCCAGACACGGTGGCCTTGTTGTTTTTGTGCCAGATTCAGCCCCTGGAGACAAACTTCGTGTTAAAATCACAACGAAAAAGAAGTCTTTCGCTGAAGCTCAGATCCTCGAGATTTTGAATAGCGGACCCTCTCGAAGACAGCCCCCCTGTCCGATAGCAGATCGTTGTGGCGGCTGCAACTGGCAACACCTAACTGAGACCGAACAGCAAAATCAAAAGCAGCTTTTCGTGAAAGAAACCCTGGCAAAATTTTTACCTGGGCGTACTCTTCAGTTTTTACCAATCAAGCCAAGCCCTCTTTCTTTCCGTTACAGAAACCGTATTCAGCCAAAGTACCACCAAGGTCAGCTCGGCTTTTTTTCTCGTCGCAGCCATGAAGTCATAGCAACGAATGACTGCCTAATTACAGAAGAAAAACTCACCGCCTCTTTCGAAACTATCAAAGAAACTCTTGATCAAAAGTTTCTACACAAAAATGAAACGCAAAGACTTGAGATCTACTTAGATCAGAATGAAACGCCCCAATGGGCACTTCTCGGAGAAGAGCGAGAAGGAATAGGCTTTGCGCAGGTAAATCGATTTCAAAATGAGGATCTTATAAAAACAGTTCTCAATTGGGCTGAAGACATGACCTATGAACGTCTCTTCGATTTATATGCCGGAGGCGGGAACTTTACATTTCCACTCGCCAATCATTTTAAGGCACAAAATATTATTGCTGCTGAGCTAGACCCAAGATTGGTCCAGAAGGCGCAGGAAAAGATTCAAAGTACTAATTCATTACAAAAGCGAGTGCGCTTCTACACCTCTGATGTTGCTCTTTTTTTGAAACGTACAGAATTGAAAGCTAAAGATCTTGTTGTTTTAGACCCCCCCCGCTCGGGGGCGGACGCCTTCGTCATGAAAACGCTCGCTCATAGTCCTGTTCAAAAGATCCTTTATATAAGTTGCCATCCAGTTTCTCTCGCTCGGGATCTTAAATACTTCTTTGAGGCTTAGGAGCAGAATTCGTCCAGAAAAAAGCTTACACTTAAGCAGATTCAATGTTTTGAAATGTTCCCCCAAACGGATCACGTCGAGACTATAGCAGAGCTAGCCATTGACACGCGGTGAGTCGGTGGTAACTTTGTAATATGGTCAGGATAGTCTTGATGTTATCAATATTTGTCATCGTCGCTTGCGCGGGCATGCGCGAAAAAAATGAGGAAAAGGCCGGACTTTACTTAAAAATCGGCGCCTCGCACTTCGAAAATGGCAACTACCCGGCAGCACTATCGGCTCTTTTACAGGCAGAACAGCTCGATAAAAATAATCCCGTCATCCAAAACACTCTGGGTATAACATTTTTTGCAAGACAAAGGGTTGATCTTGCTGAAAAGCACTTTAGACAAGCTTTGAGTCTTGATAGCAAATATACCGAGGCTCGCAACAACCTTTCGCGAGTGTTAATCCAACAAGGCAAGCACGTAGAAGCAGAAAAAGAAGTTCGCATTGTCCTTGATGACCTAACATATACGTCCTCCGAAAAAGCCTATATCAATCTTGGCCTGTCCCAGTTTAATCGCAAACTCTATACTGATTCGAAAGAAACTTTTTTCCGCGCCATTAAAGTTGCAAGAGATAACTGCATTGCAAATACCTACTATGGTCGATCTGTCTTTGAACTCAAGGACTACGAAAGAGCGTCTGCGGCTTTAGACAATGCAATTGGGTTTTGCCAAAAAGCCCTCTTCGATGAGCCGCATTATTTCAGCGCTCTGACATACTATCGACTCGGACAAAAAGAAAAGTCTATTGCACGTTTTGAAGAAATCATCAAACTCTATCCTGAAGGACAATATCGAGAAAAGGCGAAGGCGATGCTCGCTTTAATAAGGAAATCAGACTGATGAAACAAACTGGAGAAATTTTAAGAAAAGCTCGCGAACAAAAAGGCCTCTCCATTAACGAAATAGGCTTATCCCTTAAAATTAGTGGTAAAATTTTAAAGGCTGTTGAGGAGGGTGACCTAGCTCGGCTTCCAGCAAAAACGTTTCTTCGTGGCTTTGTTCAAAGTTATGCAAATTATTTAAAGCTTGATGTCAATGAGGTTCTAAAGACGTTCCAAGAAGAAATGGGGTCTACGCGCCCTCGCCCAATTATAGCCATGCCAGAAAGAGACGAGGTCTTAGAAAACTCTGAAAAAGATGCCAGCAATTCAACAAAAAAAGCCGCTCCTATCGATAACAGCGAAACGCCGCTGACGAGTCTTTCAAAAAATAACAATTCAAAAACTGCGAGCCTAACGGTGCTCAGTGTTCTTTTAATTGCTGGAATAATCTTTGCAAAAAAGACAATGGATAAATACCAGCGTGAAGGAACCATCGCAGAAATCGAAGTCACAAACCCTATAGATACGCCAATTGTGACGACCGCTCCGGTTGAGTCCAGTTCTCCAATGAGCACACCAATGATTTCATCGGAAACTGATGCCACTGTCGAGGCGCCAGCCTCGACTCCCGTAATGACACCGACTCTCTCTCCGTCTCCAACTTTTTCTCCTGCACCAACACCTACGCCGGCTTCGACGCCTCTCGCTTCTCCGACGCCAACACCTAGTCCAACACCTGAAGCCACGCCGACACCTGCTGCGGTTAAACCCGTTGAGGTGATCGTTGAAGCCTTAGATGCCGTTGAGATTGAGTATTCAACCAAAGGCGGCCAAATCGAAAAAATAACTTTGACTGCAGAACAGCTTCACACGTTTAAAAGCAAAAATGGGTTACGCTTGAATATTAGTAATGGAGGAGCGGTCAACGTGATCGTTAATGGAAAAGACCTTGGCATTCCTGGTAATCTTGGAAAACCCGTAAAACTGAACTACTAATGTGAAAAGTTTTTTCCTCGTTTGGATTTTTACCTTACTACTAAAGATAGCACTTGCGGCATTTGTGCCTTTAACTGCCGATGAATCCTACTATTGGATGTGGTCTCACCACATACAGTTAAGTTATTTCGATCATCCTCCCTTTGTCGCCTGGCTCTTTTTTTTGGGGCACTGGCTTGAGCCCTTCGCCAATCTCATTCGCCTCCCTACCGTTGTTATAGGTCACCTGACATATTTGGTATGGTACTTGATCTTAAAGCCCCGCTTTGCATGGAAAGAGTATAAGTTATGGTATTTCCTTGCCCTAACCTCTCCTCTAGTTGGCCTTGGAAGCATTATTGGAACTCCGGATGTTCCCCTGTTATTTTTTTGGTCTCTTTCTATTTACTTTTTTCAACGAGCTCTCAACGAGCAAAAAGCAATGCAATATTTTCTCCTCGGCGCCACACTTGGCCTCGGGTTTTGCAGCAAGTATCACATAGTCCTTTTTGTTCCACTTATCTTGCTCTTTCTTTATTGGCACGGCTTGTTTAAAAAAGTCTCTAAGAAAAATATTTCTCTGACCTTAATTGCTGGAATGATCTTTTCGTTGCCGGTAATACTTTGGAATTTTCAAAATGACTTTGCCTCTTTTAGATTTCAAATTGACCATGGATTCGGAAGTCCCACTTGGTCCCCAGAATGGACATATGGTTACACCCTTGGCGAAATATTACTTCTCTTTCCGTTCGTTGTTTTTGCTGCCCTCAAGGCGCGAGAAACAGAAGAATACAAATTTCTTCATTTTCTTGCATGGGGACCTTTGGTCTTTTTCTTTATATCGTCTTTTCGCGGAAACGTAGAGCTTAATTGGCCCAATATTGCTTTTCCTAGCGTTTTTGCATTGGTCTTATTTTCGAAATATTCAAAACAGGTTACTTATTCTGCTTCCGTATTTTGGATTATGTTTTACCTCGTTGGCTTCGGATCCGCCTCGCTCCTTCCCAAAGGAAACCCCATCGCAAAACCGTTTCGTGAACCCTTTCGTTTTCGCAGCTTAGCCAACGTACAAACTCAATTTCATCCCCTCTATGCCGGCACCTATCAAATTGCTTCAACGATCTGGTATGAAAATAAAGTCCCTATTTACAAGCTAAGAGGCATGAGCCGCTACGATTTTTACGACACACTCCCTCAATCTTTGCCGCACGAAGACACTTTTTATGTAATTCAAGAGAATTGGACATCCTTACCTGACTGGCTAATAAAAAAAGGCTATAAAACCTCATCGGTAAGAGAGATAGAGCCTCATTTTGTAGTTATGAAGGTTTCCAAAGAATGATAAGATTTGTTATTTGCACTACGTCCTTGCTTATATGCTATTTTATTTACGGGTTTTATATATCTCAGTATGAAATAAACATAATTCGCCGAACATTTGATCGTCGAAGCAGCGCAAGTGAGTTTTACGATTATCGCGGCATTATAAATGTTCACTCTGATATAAGTATTGGCTCATCAAGCCCCGCAAAAATTGCTGAGGCCGCGAAAAACGCTGGTATCGATTTTTTAATTTTAACAGATCTAAATGCGTTTGAAGATAGTATTCATAATGACAGTTACTCTCAGGGGGTTCTATTTTTAAATGGCGCAAAATATAGCTATCTAGATTCTCGTTTAATTTTTTACTCTCCCAATAAAGAGCTGGCTGGAAAAAACCTAGGAGAAACTCAAATTAGATTTGCTGATATGCTGACCCAAGGAGAGGGGGGCAATAAGAACTCTCTTTTGTTACTTGCTCATCCTTTTCACTTAGGTTTTTCTTGGAGTGGGGATTTTCCCACAGGCTTTGATGGTATTGAGCTCATTAACCTCAAAGCACTTTCCGTTCAGGCTTGGCAGCGATCAAAAGCCTCAGTAGCATGGAGCTCATTGATCTACCCCTTCAATCCAAGTTTTGCCCTTGCGCGGCTTTTTGTAGAACCCTCAGATGAGCTCGCGTTTTTTGACAAGGTTTCTCAAAATCAGCATTTGTTGGCCTATGCTGGAGCAGAAGCCTCTGCCCGCGCCTTTCCGTGGTCGAATTACTTAGTTAAATTTCCCAGTTATCAAAGTAGCTTTGAAATTGTCACCAATCATGTTCTTTTAACATCTGAGCTCACTGGTAACCTCGCCGGTGATAGGAATAAAATATTTAATGCCTTAAAAAAAGGCCAGTTTTACATTGCGTTTGATGCCCTCGGCGATCCAAATGGTTTTATTTCAACTATTGAGGATCGGGGAAAAGTTCATATGATGGGATCTAGAGTTAAACTTACAAAGGGTCTCAATATGAAGGTCAAAGTACCTAATATTGAAAAAACCTTTTATGAAGTTATCGTCTATAAAAATGGTGAACGCTATAAAACCATCAACGAAGCTGAATTTTCTTTTGTAATCACAGAACCCGGTACATATCGAGTTCAAGTCCGCGTCGCGGTGTCCATGCCATTGCCAGATGCTAATCGCTGGATCACTTGGATTTATGGAAATCCATTTTTTGTGACTCCTTAGTCTTCAGAACTACGTTCTGGTACTTGAATGATCAGTCCTTCTTGTGCGAAGTTTTGACAACAAAGTCGCTCATTTGCTTCAAACTTTCGATCGTTTGCCATTTCCGCTTCGATTTCATTTCTGAGTGGCATCTTATTCAAACCGACTTGAATCAAAACTCGACACGTTCCACATGTGCCATTTCCTCCGCAACTATGTGGTATTTCTATACCCGTACGTAATGCTGTCTCTAACAAAGTCTCTTCATGACTCGCCTCAACAACGCGCGCTTCAGGCAGAAAGGTGATGAAAATTGGAGACTTAGGCTTCATTGAAAATTCCCATTTTAAATATGGCTCTTTTGTTGAATTAACCTCTTCTCTTATGTATCAATAATTTTATGAGATTCATAGCCTTTGACTTAGAAACCACGGGAACTGTGCCTGGCGCAGATCAAATTGTTGAAATTGGAGCTGTTCGCTTTGTTAATGGAGCTCCAGAGGCTATCTTTGCCTCGCTGATAGATCCGCAGCGACCGATCCCACCAGGTGCCTCTGCTGTTAATGGGATTTCTAACGAAATGGTTAAGGGCAAGCCCCTTATAGATAGCCTGCTTCCGTCCTTTGCGGAATTTTGTGGCGAGGATCTGCTTGTTGCCCATAATGCGCCATTTGATACTCAATTTCTAACCGCTGACATAAAAAAACATGAAACGCCTGCTCCCAAGGGTCTTGTTATCGATACCCTTCCGATTGCACGAAAGGTGTTTCCTGGCCTACCCAACTATAAATTGGGGACCCTTGTGCAGTATTTGAAAATACCAACTACCGACTTCCATAGAGCAGAAGAAGACGCTTCATATTGCGGCCAACTTTTCTTTCAAATGCTTAAAAGAATTTCTGTTGGGGGACAGCCACCACAAATCACCAATTTAGTGGCCCTCACTGGAAAACCAGAGTTTCGATTTCCACAAATTATTAGACAGCCAAAACAAATGGATCTCTTTGGCGGAATCTAGATTTCTTTTGCCCGGTGGGCGATTGGCCAACGTCGACCACGCCCAAAAGAATGCTGTGATACTTTTAAAATCGGTGGCGCCTGCCACCTTTTGAACTCAGTCCTGAAAATCACAGGAAGAAGCCATTTATCCGTTGAAGTTTTAACAGGCCTCGACTTCTCAATAAGATTTACTACGCTGGAATCCAAAAGATCGTACTCTGGGAGACTGTCTTGATCTCGTTGGTTGGGCCTCAACTCCGCGGTGGGGGCGCGATCAATAATCTCCCTTGGGATTAGCTCAATTTGCTGATTGTAAAGTTTTGCAAGACTATAAACTTGATTTTTTGTCAAATCACCAATCGGAGCGAGACCTCCGCACATATCTCCGTAAAGGGTTGAATACCCTGCCGCGTATTCGCTTTTGTTTCCTGTCGTTAGCAAGAGCGAGTTTTCTTTGTTTGAAAATGCCATTAAAAATAATCCGCGGAGGCGTGCCTGAATATTTTCATTAGTCACACCAAAGTCTTTGAGACCGTAAGATGAGAACAACGTGCTTAAAACGGCTTCGTACGAGGCGTTGATTTCTGCCTCTAAAAATGGAATTTGAAGATGACTCGCTAACTTTTTAGCAAGAATTAAACTTTGATTCGAACTAAAGGGCCCAGGTAACGCAATGCCGGTCACTTGCCCTGAACCAACAGCCTCAACGGCTAAACAAGCAACAACAGCAGAATCTATTCCACCACTCAAACCAAGATGAACCTTTTTAATTCCGGTTTTTTCACAAAAGTCTCGGATTCCTAAGACCAAGGCTTTTCTTAAGGACTCTGCTCCCTTGCAGACTAAGGCGTTGGACCATTCTTTTTTCGTTTCCAAATTAAAAACATTCAGATCCTCTTCGAATTGGTGACAGCGAGCAAAAACCTTACCAGAGGGGGTGACAACGAAGCTCCCTCCATCATAGATAACCTCGTCCTGAGCGCCAACCAAGTTGGCATATAGCACCGGAGCCTTAAAGAGTTGCGCCGTTTTCTTCGTCATGTACTCGCGCTGCTTCAGTTTCTGTTGATAAAATGGTGAGGCACTAATGTTAATAACTAGGTCTACATGTCTCTTCGGCGTTTCTAAAAGTGGGTTTTTTTTGTAAAGAGATCTCCCGGTGGCATCTGGCCATGCCCAAATGTCCTCACAAATAGTTATGAAAAACGTTTTTCCCTTATAGCTAAGAAAATTATTTTTCAGTGTCCCGGCCTCGATGAACCTTGCCTCATCAAAAACATCGCCGTTCGGCAAAAGATGCTTATTAAAAACCTTTGCTCGCTTTCCTTTTTCTAAAAACACGGCCGAATTATAATTGGGTCGACCCTTTGAATCAGGATTCTTTGTGAAGGCGCCGAGAAGAATTCCTAGATTGGCCGGCATTCTACGATGAACGCCCTTTAAAGCCATTTCTTGGGCTTGGACGACTTTTGATCGCTCTAAAAGATCGTTTGGGTGATACCCAAAGAGAGCTGCCTCTGGGAAAACCACAAGGTCACAGCCTCTTTCTCGCGCCCGTCGCGCAAACTCTAAGATTTTTTTTGAATTATTTTCGAAATCACCAAGGATGGGATTAATTTGAGCAATTGCTATTCTCATAACTGTGCGCCCTACTTTTCTCTTTGATTAGTATACGCCCAGTAAAACCATCTTGGTAGCCATGCCAATAACAAATTTCAGTTTCAGGGAATTTCCAACAAAAATAGCCATCACCGCTATCAAAATCCGCCAGCCAAAGACCCTTTGGCTGAGCCCCGAGTTTTTCTATTTTGCTTTGCCATCGCGTCACAATGTCACTAAGGCGGGCCTCGAGTTCATGAACTGCGGAGGAGGTCTTATCAGAATGCGCCTCAATAAAGTTTACTATTTTTTTGACCTCGTGCTGAGCTTCATCCGTAAGCCTGTAAATCAGCGGAAGAAGGCTTGCTACCTCGTGTTGCAAAAAAACTTTCCGGCGATTTATTTCAACCACATCGTTCACCAATTCCCCCCAAGAATTTGTCGAGTTCTTGTGTATGAATCAAAGGTCAAACCCATGCAAGGAATATAGAGAATGTCAGAAAAGTTAAGGTCAAATTTGAATAAATTTCTGGGCGCTTTATAAAACTCTGTGCAGTCGCGCCGTGTTGATCACTTTTCCTGACTTTTTATTATTTTAAGGGCCTGACTTCCTAAAACCATTACCAACGCTATTACGATTGCGGCGATTAAAAGAAACTTTAGAAAATTCGCTATTGTAAATCCTTCGTCCCCATCGTCAGCAGCAAGATTTCTTTCTGGTGGCGTAACGTTGATTTTTTTTGGCAGTGCGACAGCCCCATCCTCCAAGTTAACAGCGGTTCTTGCCGTCTCCTTACGCTCTTGTTTCTTTTTTTCATCTTCTGAAAAACTCATATCTAATCCGGACGTCTTCCTTGATGAAAATTCATTTTCATATCCCGTATTCGTTTTTCTGTTGTAAAACTTACTTGCCGCATTTTCGATAGGAATTTCTGTGACCTTTCCGCTTGGCGCTTGCGGACCATCGCTCGCGCCGCCTTTTCCTGAGCGGGTCAGCAAATTTCTCCCACTTGCTTGGCTCGCGCCGCCGCCCCCTGCTGTTGAAGAAGAGGCGCCGTTTGAGTTTGAGTTAGATTCTGGCTTCTTCCCTGACTCCCCCGAGCGGCTAGAGCCCGGTGCGCTTGGGGGGCGGCCATTTGCAAGAGTCGCAGGCTTAAATTTTGCGTTGCAGCCCTCATCTTGAAGGACCTGTTGCGTCTGGGTGTTGCCTAGGCTTGGCAGTTCGCCCGTTTCTAAAAGACAGGCGATATACAATCCCATATAGTCTTTTAAAAATTCGCGCATTGGTCTGAATATCTGATAGGCCAAAGCCCCAACCATCGCAACACTCACTACTAGCATGAGTACGTACTCAACCGTCGACTGCCCGTGATTCTGCAATAAACTAGACTGCCTTTTTAATTTGCTCACCAGTTATAATGTAACACATGAAGATGCTCAGAGTTTACAAAAGCCTAATTAGACTGGTCCTACTTATGGCCACGGTCTCATTTCAAAACATGGCTTTTGGAAAGAATGTCGACCTAAGTCCAAATAAGGATTATGCAACTGCGGTTAAACAAGCAGAGTTGGCCTCACAAAAAGGCGACTACAGCAAAACAATTGATCTTCTTTGGAAACACATAGATAGCTTAGACAGAAAAGCCCTCATTCTATTAGCTCTTGCTCATGAAAAAAGGAATGAAGCTAATAATATGATGAAAGTTGCAACTGTACTCGTATCTAAGAATTCGAAAGACCACGAAGCCCACTACCTTCTTGGCTCAGCGTATCTGTTAAACAAAAAAAGCACTGAGGCATTAGAAGCTTTAAAAACCTCTCTTGAGATAAACCCCAAATACCAGCCAGCGTACGAAAAGTTAGCGCAAATGTACGAACAAAAACAAAACTCTTATGAACTCCGCATTCTGTATCAAGATATGATTGATAAGATTGGAAAAATGCCGCAGTTTTTAAATAAACTTTGTGAGATTAACACCATTCGCGACTACCAAGAAGATCAGGCTTTGTTTTACTGTAAGCAAGCCATTGCTAAAGATCCTAAAACCGCTGAGAATCGTGTTTACCTAGGTATTATTCAGAAAAACAGCGGCAACGAAGAAGAAGCAAAAAAAACCCTCCGACTCGCAGCTGACTCGTATTCAAAGTCTGAATTTGCTCAATATACATACTCTAATCTAATGGATGACCAAAAAAATTATATTGAAGCTGCAAAATACTACCAAAAGTGCACCGAAGCCGACCGCTCCTCTGCTCGATGCTGGGTTGGATACGCCAGAATGACATTTGAAATTCATAAATATGAGCCCGCCCTCGAGGCCTTTAAAAAGGCCTGTAGCCTCGACCGCAAAAACGCGGTTGCGTTTAGAAAAGCCAGTAATGCTCTAAAAAACATGAAGGATTCAGAATGGGTAAAACAGTACGAAGCGGCCTCTGAAAGCTGCTCCGGCTACTGAGAAACAATTTCTCCAATAAGATCATACTCCATACTATCAGTTACCAGTACTTGTACTAAGTCGCCCACCTTGGCCTGGCCATCGTTGATCAAAACAACACCATCGATTTCAGGCGCCTGCTGAGATGTTCTCCCCTGTAATAGCAAATCTGTTTCTTCGCTAAACCCTTCGACCAAGACCTCTACGGTTTTACCAATAAAAGCTCTGTGCTTATCACGAGAAATGTTTTGTTGCACTTCCATCACAGCTTCAAAACGTTGCTGCTTTGTTGCTTCGTCTACCTGGTTTGGCATCTTACCACCCGGTGTGTTTTCCTCTGGTGAGTATATAAAGCAGCCAACTCGATCAAACTGTTGCTCAGCAACGAACTCAAGGAGTTCTTCAAATTGCTCTTCGGTCTCTCCGGGAAAGCCAACAATAAACTGGGTTCGAATCACGGCATCTGGGATTTCTGTGCGAATAATGTTGAGTGCCGCCTCAATTTCCTTGCGGGTCATTTTTCGGTTCATGTTTTTGAGAACCTCATTATTGACGTGCTGAAGTGGCATGTCGAAGTACTTAACCAGCTTTTTGTTGTTCTTAATAAGATCAATCATTTCTGGAGTGATTCCATCTGGATAGAGATATAAAAGTCGAATCCATTCGACCCCAGGGACCTCGGTGAGCGCACGCAAAAGCTCCAATGGGCTTTCCTTGGCTTCTGGATTTTTTCGACGAAGATCCCAACCGTAATCAGTAAAGTCGTGACTAATAATAATAAGTTCTTTAACCCCACCGGCAGCAAGAAGTTTGGCTTCATTTACAATATTTGGAATTGTCCGTGATTGCAGATTTCCACGAATCAAGGGAATTGCACAAAAAGCACATCGCTTCATACAGCCTTCAGATATCTTTAGGTATGCACGATGCCCAGGTTGAGAATTTACCCTCGGTGTCGTTTCCTCTTGTAGATATGTGGGCAAATTAAAGTACGTCTTTTTTGTGTCTCCACTGTCAGAGTTTTTTAGGATTTTAGCAATGTTTTGAAACTCGCCAGAGCCAACAAAAAGATCAGCTTCGGGAAGTCCCTCTACCAAATCATCTTTATAGCGCTGAGTGAGGCAACCAGCCACTACCACTTTTTTAAGCTGACCTGACTTTTTCAGTTCGGCCATCTCCAAAATCTTTTGAATGGACTCTTTTTTTGAATCCTCAATAAAGCCGCAGGTGTTAACGATAACCGTATCCGCATCCGCGTGATCACCAACGACTTCATAGCCTTCCTTAAGAAGTGTTCCTGCCATAATTTCGCTATCCACCAAATTCTTAGGACATCCTAAGCTAATAAAATGAATTTTTTTTGTTTCTGGGTTTTGTTGCTTCATAAATTAGTCACCTGGGCATCTTTCGGAACTTTGTACTTAAAAAGACTTCGTTTTTCAGATTTTAAGAACTCTGTTTTTTTCATTTCGATCACTGTCGAATTATCAACATCATCTTTATAAGAGATTTTTCGAATCTCTTTTGAAGCTATGTCGATTCCCAAGTGAAGTTGCTTCACGCGAACATCTTGGGAGCGCGGCTTGAGCTCAACGTCCAAAACCCCTTGCTCAGAGCGCGTCTCAGATGTAATTTCAAAGTTTTTGTCGATGGGCTCCCTGCCAATCAACATAGAGATTAGAATTTGTGATTGGGTATTCTTACTTAGTTTTGCTTTTGCGACTTGGATTGATCCGCCCAAATCTTTTGGTGGATACTGCACATTCCAAATGTTCTCACCGTCAAACAAGAGAAGACTCTCATCAGGAGAGTCATTTTCCCAGCGAAACTTCCCTCGAGCAAGATAAACATGGCCAGCATATACAGTGGTCTTACCCATAAGTTCTGAAGTAACCTTCTTTTCGGTCGCAATTTTTATCATTTTGCTTCCGCGATATTTCTTGCTGACACTTTTTAAAAAGTTTGTCGCCGACTCGGGCTTCTTGGCAACTTCCGCTAAAGCAGTATCTAAATTTGCAAAAGACAACAGGGCAAACAAGGTCATTACAATGGACAACTTTATATGAATCATTGTGAGCTTATATCAAATACTTGGACGCCCCGCAAGGCTGGCTCTTTGGGCTAGGGTCCAAACTGTAAAATTCTTCGGCTTTCCGAGTGTTTTCCATGCGGCCAAGGCCGTCCCCCCTGTAGTATATACGTCATCTACAAATATGACCTTCTTGCTAGATCTAAGAGACCGAAAGCTCGTCCGTGAAAAGTTTTCAATCAGGTCGATCTCTATTCTAAAACGCTGCCCGCGATTTTTTGACTTCTGTTGAAGTCGTTCGCCGCAATTTTTCCGCGCAAGACATGGAAGAAGTGTTGCTCCCGTTTCTTCGGCAAGACCCCTTGCAAATAAGCTTGCATGATCTTCAACTTTGCTCCGAGAGGGACTCGGAATGATTACCCAAGGAAGTATTCTCTTGTCACTTTGAAGTTCATAGCCCAAATGTCGCCGCCAAAACTCTTGGGCGTAGATGCGCCAAAGATCTCGGCCTTGTTCTCCTTTTAATGCGATCAGGACCCTTGAAAGCACTTCTTGTTTGTTGGGATACCAATTAAAGAGTGAGTAAACTGAAAACGCATGTCGATTCAGGCAAGTCACCTTGTCTACTTCCGACCATCGCCACAATTCGGCCGAGCAACAAGGGCACAGACCATCTTCTTTCGGAAAAAGAGATCCGCAATACAAACATCCTCTGAACCCTAGCCAATAAATATTCATTCCTGTGTTCATCTGGCAATGTGGCTGCAATCGAATTGCCAATTACGAATTGTGGTAGGGCAGACCTCGAATAATCGTGAAGGCCCTATAGACTTGCTCAAGTACAACAGTCTGGGCTAGCAAGTGATTCATAACCATTGGTGAGAGGCTTATTATTTCTTGAGCCCTCAATCGAACTTCTTCAGAAACTCCGTAAGCTCCTCCGACGATAAAAACCGCTCTTTTTTTTGAGCTGCTAAGAACATTTTCGATTTTTTTTGAAAACTCTCTAGAATTTAAGCTTCGTCCGCGCTCATCAAAAACTATTACAACGTCGTCCTTTGTTAAGGATGTCAAAATAAGTTCTGACTCTGCTTTTTTTTTAGCCTGCGCGTCTTCGCGAGATGATTTTTTGGGCTTTAGATTTAGAATTTCAAAACTATTAAAATGAGAAATCTTTTGCGTGTAAAGCCTCGCCGCCTCTTCGGACCAAGGTTCCTTCGCTGTCGCCACCGTCAACAAAACCAATTTCATATTATTTTATGTATGGATCTTTTAGATTGAGGTCTTTTCCATCTTTCCAAAGTTTTTCAAGGGAGTATTCTTGGCGAACATAGTCATAGAACACATGAATAATTAGCGAACCATAATCCACTAAAACCCAACGGCCTTCGTCTACTCCCTCAATGCTTTGGGGGAGGACATTGTACTCTTCTTTCACCGCCTGAACAACGTTCTCAGCCATTGAAGATGCATGACGGGTGCTTGTTCCAGACGCAATGAGTGTATATTCAGAGGGGGCGGAAATTCCTGTGAGATCAAATCCACGTACCTGAATCGCTTTTTTTGAAAACAAAATGTCTCCACAGAAGGACGTGAATTTTGCGAAATCTCCAATCTTATCGCCAATTGGACGATACAAGCCATTTTCGCGAATATATGACTCTACCGAAAGCGGAAGCACTTTTTCCACTGGGCGATTGGCCCTGAGTAATTTGCGCACCTCGCTTGCGGAAACCTCAACGTCCTCTAAGCGTATAAATTGAACATTGCGGCCCGTCTTAAGTTCGATAAAATTGAAGTCGTATTCCGCAACAAGATCCTTAAAGTATTCCGGAAGCTCGTTCGCTTCTTGTGGAATTGCCCATCCGGGACGAGTGGTCACGATCAAATTAGCTTCAGTAAGAATTTTTTTATAATCTTTCCACTGGCTGAAGTTCTCAAACTGATCAGCTCCAATTATCAAGTAAAGATCTTCTGGATCTACGTCTTTACGCAGACTCATCACGGTATCAATTGTGTAACTCAATCCTCCGCGACGAAGCTCCTGATCATCAACAAAAAAGTGCTTTCCATATGATTTCAAAGATTGACGAACAAGCTCCAGTCGCTGCTCGGCAGAAGGACCTTCGATTTCTATTTTAAGTGGATTTTGGGCAGCGGGTACAACGTGAACCCTGTCCAAACCTGCCTTTTTTTGTACGGTCAAAAGGCTATTGATATGGCCCATATGTGGGGGATTGAAACTCCCTCCGAAAATTCCAATTCTCATACGTCGTCCTCTTGAAAGATCTTATGCGTTAATTCAAAAACTAATTCTTTAATATTTTTGCCAGTCACCGCAGATACGGCAAGAGGGTCCACGCCTGTTCTTTTTTTGAATGCTATCTTAAGACGCTCCAATTCATCTGGTGCAAGCGTGTCGATTTTATTAAGCACCACAAACTGCTTGCGATCTGAGAGGGAAAAAAATCCTTCCTTCTCTTTGCTATTCTGGTCGTACATCTTAAGCTCGTTGTTAATATCTTCAAAATCAGAAATCGGATCGCGCCCAGAAAGACCTGAGGCATCAATCAAATGAATAAAAAACCGCGTTCGCTCAATATGTTTTAAAAATTGAATGCCAAGGCCGACCCCTTGATGCGCGCCCTTCACAAGACCTGGAATGTCTGCCACCACAAATGATTTGAAATCAGCCGCCTTAACTACACCTAAATTTGGCGTAAGCGTTGTAAATGGATAGTCTGCAATTTTTGGTTTTGCCGCAGAAATTCTTGAAATGAGCGTGGACTTGCCTGCATTTGGAAATCCAATAATTCCGACATCAGCTATAAGTTTGAGTTCGAGCTTAACCTCAAGCTGTTGCCCAGGCTCGCCTGGCTGTGCAAACTCAGGCGCTTGATTTACGCTGTTTTTAAAAAAGGCATTCCCTTTGCCTCCGCGGCCACCCTTAAACAAAACGTACTCGTGAATTCCTGTCATATCGACTAGGACATCGCCGTCCATATTTCTAACGAGAGTTCCCTCGGGAACTACGATGACCATGTCTTCGCCATTCATTCCAGAGCAATTTGCTCCGGAACCCGGTTGCCCGTTTTGAGCAGGATATTTTTTATTATTTCTAATATCGATAAGTGAATTCACATGACGAGAGGCTCTCAAGATCAAATCACCCCCCTTGCCTCCATCTCCCCCATCGGGGCCTCCGCGAGGAGTCATGGCTTCGCGACGAAAACTCACTGCCCCGGGGCCGCCATGCCCTGAGGAAACTGTGATTTTCACTTCATCAATAAACTTCATATAAAAGTCCCGCGCCAAAATTCTTAGGGCTGAAATGCAAAAAGGGACCGATCATCGGCCCCTCGTTTAATAAAGGAATTCGCGTTGTTTGTACAAACCTAAACGACGACTTGTATCAATTACGCAGTCTTAGGATATACGCTGATTTTGAAACGCTCCTTTGAATAGCGTTCAAATTTAACGTGTCCTTCAATAATTGAATAAATCGTATGGTCGCGCCCAATTTTTACGTTATTGCCCACGTGAAATTTTGTACCACGTTGACGGACAATGATTGTGCCAGGAAGAACCTGTTCGCCACCAAATCTCTTTACGCCAAGCCGCTTACTCTGTGAATCGCGACCATTCTTTGTACTACCACCGGCCTTCTTACTTGCCATGACTCTAACTCCGTTTAATCAATAAAAGTTTATGCTTTTTTGCTAGTTTTCTTTGTTACTTTTTTCTTGGCCGCGGCCTTTTTCGCTGGCTTTTTAGCTGCTTTTTTTGCCGTTGCCTTTTTTACTACCTTTTTTTTAGTAACTTTTTTAACTTCTTGTTTCAAAATTTCGCCAGCATCTCCACCGCCAATAGCTGCTTCAACTCGTGTTTTGCGAGCAAGCTGCTTGTCTTGGATTTTCTGGAGTCGTACAGCTGCCATGTCCTTAACGACAGGCGATGATTCAGACTTGGTTACTTTTCCATCTGGAGAAGTGATTGCTTTTACAAAGATTTCTGTAAAATCTTGTTTGTGAGTTGCAAACCGACGATAGCCGTGGCGACGCTTCTTTTTGAAAACGATTTTCTTGCGTGTTTTCGCCTGCTTAGTGACTATAACTGTAACCGACGCGTTCTTAACTAGTGGTTGTCCGATAACTGCAGGGTCTCCGCCAATCATCAAAACTTCACCAATGTTAAACTCTTTACCAAGATCTTGATCAAGCTTATCAACTTGAAGAACATCGCCTGCTTGAACTTTATATTGTTTTCCACCGGTACGAATAATTGCGTACATGAATAACCTCCAGCTACCCGAAATAAGCCCTGCTTAAATGCCACCTTGCACCAGTCTTTGTCAACTGATTAGAAGTTATTTTTTGAGCATGTCTCAGAAGGTTAAAAGACTAACCCCGGCAAGCGCCAAAGGCAACTTATTTTAAGCAGCCGCCGATCACTTACATCCGCAATGATTTCAGTGGCTTAAGGAGCCGCTCTCTAGACGAAAAAGATTTCGTATTGCTCTATGTGGTAGTTTGGCTCGATTTTAAATGCCACGGATTTGCCGAGCTTCTTTTCAATATGCTCGAGGCTTTCCCCTTCCATTTCATAGATCCAATCAACCACTTCGGCGTGGCAATGGACGACAATGTTGGTTTTCTTGTTTTCTAAGATGCCCGCATCTCGCTCGAGTTCTCTGAAGATCTCATTTGCAATTGTGGACTTGCGTTTGATGTACCCCTTGCCCTCGCAGTAAGAGCAAGGCTCACACAAGGTTTTGATAAGGCTCGGGCGTATTCGCTTGCGAGTCATTTCAACAAGCCCTAACTGAGACATTGAAACAATGTTAGTTCTCGCGCGGTCTTTCTGTAGTTCCTCAGCCAGAGCATCGAGAACTTTTTCACGGTGGGATTCTTTTTCCATATCGATAAAGTCGATAATGATGATCCCCCCACAATTTCTAATCCTTAACTGATGAGCAATTTCGCGAACGGCTTCAAGATTGGTTTTTAGTATTGTATCCTCAAGGTCTTTTTTGCCAACAAACTTGCCCGTATTAACGTCTATCACCACGAGAGCTTCGGCTTCGTCGATGACAATATATCCTCCGGACTTCAGCCAAATTTTTCTTTCCATTGAGCGAGAGATCTCGATGTCGATGTCATACAAATCAAAGAGGGGTTTTTTTTCCTCATAAAGAACCACGTTCTGCTTATACTTCGGCATAAGCTGAGAGACAAACTTCACCACTTTTTTGTGAATTTCCTCATCGTCAACCCAAACGCTGGAAACATCCTCGTTCATCAAGTCACGCAACGCCCGTAATTCGACCTCTGGCTCTTGGTGAATCATTCCTGGAGTTTTCTTTTTTTCGTAATTTTTAAAAATTTCTTTGCTGAGACGATCAAGGTACTCAATGTCAGATCTCAGGCTCTCTTCTGTGGCACCTTCGCCGGCAGTCCTCACAATGACACCACCTTGCGGATTAATTTTCTGCACCATGTGGCGTAAGTTCTCTCGCGTTTCGTCGTTTTCGATTCGCCGAGAAACACCCAGATGCCGCACTGTGGGCAAATAAACAATAAAACGACCCGGTAAAGAAATGTGGGTTGTTAAGCGGGCGCCCTTAGTGCCCAAGGGATCTTTCGCCACCTGAACCAAAATGGATTGGCCCTCTTTAATTAAATCCTGAATGGGGGTCTTGTTTTGCTGACTTGTTGACGGATGGTTGTCGGATTCTGGCTCCGATCCAAGCACTTCATCTCGGTCAATATCAGAAAACGGATAGGAGTCAGAATCGACATCCTCCCGGATGTCACCAACATAAAGAAAAGCTGCTTTATCAAGACCAATATCAACAAAGGCCGCTTGCATTCCGGGCAACACTCGAATCACGTGGCCACGATGAACAGAGCCGACCAAGGTCGGAGATGTTTTTCGTTCGATCTTAAGGTCCGTTAAAATTCCGCCGTCCACGTAAGCAACACGAGTTTCATGGGGTTTTACATTAATGAGAATTTCTGAAGACATTTTCTTCCCCTACCTATCCCTTGGTCCAAGCCTTAGTCTAGTTCCGACGACAAAGGCAATGAGTATTTAATCTTTATTACTATTTATCCGAAAGAGTAACTGAAAACTCTTGAAAGGGAAACTCCGCATGGCAACAATTGACGAGCTATTTAAGTTAATGGTGGAGCAAGGCGCATCTGACTTGCACATCACTAGCGGAGCTCCGCCTTACCTTCGCCTTCATGGCAATATGATTCCATTAAACTATCGGGAGCTTTCCAACCAAGATGTACAAGGTTTAATCTTTGAAATCCTCTCAGAAAAACAAAAAAAAGGTTTCGTTGAAAAATGGGAATTGGACTGCGCATACACTCTGTCTGGAGTCGGGCGCTTTCGTTGCAATATCTTTATGCAACGAAAGGGACTTGGGGCCGTCTTTCGAATTATCCCTGAAAAAATTAAGACGCCCAAAGAATTAAATTTGCCACCAGCCATAATGGACGTCATTGATTGCGAAAAAGGTCTAATTCTAGTAACTGGACCTACAGGGTCCGGAAAATCAACAACATTAGCTTCACTTATTCATCATATCAACGCCACACGCGAAGCCCACATAATCACGGTTGAAGATCCTATTGAGTTTGTGCATCCGAACATCAAAGCTCTTATTAATCAACGTGAAGTTGGGAGCCATACAAAATCCTTCGCAAACGCCCTCAAAGCGGCGCTGCGCGAGGATCCAGATATTTTGCTCGTGGGAGAGTTGCGAGACCTTGAAACCATTTCTCTTGCGCTGACAGCGGCAGAAACCGGGCATATTGTGTTCGGAACCCTCCACACAAATAGTGCGGCAAAAACAATAGACAGGATTATTGACGTTTTCCCAGCCGGGCAACAACAACAAATTAGAACAATGCTGGCAGAGAGTTTGAGAGGGGTTATCGCTCAAACTCTCTTCACGCGCGCCGATGGCCAAGGCCGAATTGCTGCTTACGAAATTTTGCGAAACACAAAGGCCATTGCCAATCTTATTCGTGATAGTAAAATCCATCAGATCCCATCGGCCATGCAGACAGGATCTTCGAGCGGAATGATTCTATTTGAAAAATACATCGAAGAACTGGTCAAAAAAGGCAAAATCTCTGCCCATGATGCAAAGACCTTCCTCGGAAAAGAGGCCGAAAGCACCGTTGCTCAGCAGCAGACGGCTGTTGGTACAAAAACGAGGGTCGGATAGGTTTTTGACTTTCTGTATCGCCACAGCTAACCTCCCAGTGAGAGTAATTGGGAGGTTTCTTGAATTCACTTGCCGCACACATCGATCATACGCTTTTAAAACCTGATGCAACACTTACGCAAATTGAACAGCTTTGCAAAGAGGCTCGTGAGAACCATTTTTTCAGCGTTTGCGTAAACTCAAGCTATGTCCCCTTTTGCAAAAAAACCCTAGCCGGATCAAACACCCGGGTTTGTGCCGTTATTGGATTCCCATTAGGCGCAATGAGCCCAGAAGTGAAGGCATTCGAAACAAAATGGTGCGTCGAAAACGGGGCGGACGAAATCGATATGGTTCTTCATGTTGGGGCCCTAAAAGAAGGACGTAATGATTATGTTCGTAATGATATTCGAGGGGTCGTCCAGGCGGCCCAGGGCAAAACGGTGAAAGTCATTATCGAGACCGCTTTGCTGACTAACGAAGAAAAGTCCCTTGCCTGTCGCTTGAGTCAGGAAGCCAAAGCTCATTTTGTAAAGACCTGCTCTGGCTTTAGTGGTGGCGGAGCAACGATCGAAGACGTGAAGCTAATGAAAGCCGCTGTTGGCGAGGACCTACAGGTAAAAGCGAGCGGCGGCATCCGTGATTTAGCTTCTGCAAAAGCCATGCTGGCCGCCGGCGCCTCTCGCCTTGGTACAAGCTCTGGCATTGTCATACTAAAAAACCAACTCGCAGTGGGGGACTACTAATGGCCTTCCTCCCCGCCGAGGTTATAAAATCAAAAAGAAACGGAAAAGAGCTCTCTCCGGAAGAAATTGAAACCTTCATTGCGGGCTATTCGCAAGGCCACATTCCTGACTATCAAATGTCTGCACTCCTTATGGCCATTTTTTTTAAAGGCATGAGTCCAACCGAGACACTTTCTCTCACGCGCGCGATGCTGCACTCCGGAGAAGTCATCGACTTTTCGTTTGTTCCCGGATTCAAGGTCGATAAACACTCTACGGGCGGAGTCGGAGATAAAACGAGTTTGATTCTCGGACCCATTGTCGCTGCTGCGGGTGTCCCCGTGCCAATGATTTCTGGACGAGGGCTTGGCCACACTGGTGGAACGCTCGATAAACTCGAGAGCATTCCGGGTTTTAATACTCAGCTTGATCTAAAAACTTTTAAAGACTTCATAGCAAAAAATAAAATTTGCTTTATCGGACAAACGAAAGAAATTTGTCCAGCCGACAAAAAAATCTACGCGCTTCGCGATGTCACCGCCACTGTCGAAAGTCTTCCACTTATTTGTGCGAGCATCATGTCTAAAAAGTTGGCTGAGGGAATTGACGGCCTTGTTCTTGACGTAAAGTGTGGTTCTGGCGCCTTTATGAAAACCCCAGATGATGCTGAAAAATTGGCCCAGCAACTTATGGACATTGCCAAGGGCTATGGCAAAAAAGTCATCGCCCTCATAACAAATATGGATCAACCGTTGGGACGCTTTGCCGGAAACTCCCTTGAGATTGAAGAGTGCCTAGAAATTATGTCAGGAAAAACACACCTGTCTCCTGCCGGGCATGATTTGTATCTAGATACCCGCGAGCTGAGTCTTTGGCTCTCAGCACATATGCTTCACATGGCAGGGCGAACACCCTCGGCACAAGCTGGCTATGACCTTGCGGCAAACATCTTAGCCTCAGGCCAAGCATTAAAGAAATTTGAGGAGCTTTGTTGCATTCATGGCGGAAACCTTTCGGCCTTGCCTCGGCCAAAACACAAACTTTCTGCGTTGGCCGAAACTTCTGGCTTTATCCAAAACATGAATACCGAGTCAATCGGCGTCGCTGGAATTCTTATTCGCGCCGGCCGGGCACAAACTACGGATCTTATCGAGCCAACGGCAGGGATCGAGTTTCATGCAAAAATTGGTGATCCAATTCGCTCTGGAGATCCAATTTTTACTCTCTTCGGCGACCATCCCGAGCTACTACAGGCCGCGCGGCCCTTGCTCTCTTCGGCTGTAAATATCTCCTTGCAAAAGCCAAAAACTCCAAGTCTGATATTTAAAACCTTAGAATAAGGAGTGACCAATGGTGTTTCAAAAACTGACCGAAACTGTGAAATACATACGCTCCCTCTCGCCGGCCAAACCTCGGGTTGGAGTTACTCTCGGATCAGGGCTTGGCTCATTTGTAAAAGAGCTCGAAGTCGAACAATCGATTCCGTATAAAGACATTCCCCATTTTATGCCAACCACGGTTGAGGGACACCAAGGAAATTTGATTTTCGGAAAAGTCGGGTCTCAGTCCGTTGTCATTTTGCAAGGACGAAACCACTATTATGAAGGTCACTCAATGGAAACGGTGGTGTTTCCAACTCGCACTCTCGCTCTGCTCGGAATTGAATCTCTGGTTTTAACAAACTCTGCCGGTGGATTTGGGGAGACCATGCAGGCTGGAGATTTCATGATTATTGAGGACCATATAAATCTGATGGGAACAAACCCATTGATGGGTCCCAACATTAAAGAACTGGGACCTCGCTTTCCAGATATGACGGAAGCCTATGACAAAAAATTGATTGAAAAGATGGAGCTTGCATTTCAAAAGCAAAATACGCGTTACCATAAGGGCATTTACTGCGGCGTCAGTGGACCAACTTATGAAACTCCTGCAGAAGTCCGATACTTAAAACTTGTGGGTGGCAAAGCTGTCGGCATGAGTACTGTACCCGAAGTTATTGCTGCAAATCATCTTGGCCTCCGCGTCGCCGCCCTGAGTTGTATTACCAATTTGGCCGCGGGACTTTCTCGACAAAAGCTTTCCCACCAAGAAGTGACCGACACCGCAAAAAAGGTAGAGCAACAATTTTCCAGCTTCTTAAAAGATTTCATTCAAGCTATCTAGACCAACGTATTGAGGCTAGTTCCAGACTATATGTTTTTCAAAATGAGCCGATGAGTTAACCGAGGTTTTGCAATCTCCTCGTCCCACTGATGGGACCAGGATGGATCCTCGGGAGACAACATGGATGTTCGCGCCCTTTGGTTTCTGTTAGCCATTGCTCTTACTGCGTGTACTCAAAAAACTACAAGTTCTGTTTTTGACTCGGAGTCGCTCGGCAGCTCATCGTGCTCTGGCCAGGCCCTCAGCAATCGCTTTATTGTCCAATGGGAGTCTGGTGAATTCACGGTCGAAACCGCACCGAACGCCACTTTGTTTAAGAGTAAATTCATCGCGCCAAACTTGCAGAATATTCGCAAGGTTGAATACGATCGAGTTGTCCACCTCGAAAACACTCGCGATCAAAATCTGGCGACATCAACTGCGATATCACTCGCCCCAGACTCCTGGGGACAAGATATGGTTGAAGCCGAGGCCCTTTGGAACAAGGGTTTTTATGGACAAAATGTATTGATCGGTGTCATCGATTCCTTTGTCGACGTCAACAATGCCCAACTGGCTTCTCGCATCCAAGTTAATGAAAATGAAATTCCAAATAATGGTCTTGACGATGATGGCAACAATTACGTTGATGACTATCTTGGGCATAGCTTTATTTCGAATCCCAGTCAGAGCAATACCGTTAGTGACCACGGCAGCCATGTTACAGGAATCATCGCCGCTGACCATGATGCCGGCCCAATCAAGGGTATTGCTCCCAAAGCAAAAATTATTCCGGCTCCGTTTATTGACGGGAAAAATGGCGGCTCAATTGGTGACGCCATTTTGGCAATGCAATACGCTAGCGCCAGGGGTGCGCGTATTATAAATGCCAGCTGGGGCGGAGCGCCCTGTATGACCTCGCTTCGCAATGCCTTTGTCGAATTAAATAACCGTGGCGTGCTCGTCGTCGTTGCTGCTGGCAATGAAGGGATCGATCTTGATTACTCCCCGGACTTCCCTGCCGCATTCAATTTACCAAATCAAATCACTGTCGCGGCTGCCAATGTTAAGGATTATATGCCATCCTGGTCCAATCGGGGCTTCAGTCTTGTTCACCTCGCCGCTCCAGGGGTTGAGATTCTAAGCACCCTAACAAACAATCGCGTCGGACACATGGATGGAACGTCCATGGCCGCCCCCTTTGTTTCTGGCGCCGCCGCCCTCCTCTGGAGCGCACAACCCACGGCCTCTCTTGCGGAAATCAAAAATGCGCTGCTGCGCTCCGTCGACGTAACTCGCTACCATGAATACAAAGTTCAAACACTTGGCCGTTTAAACATCAGCAAAGCGCTCCAAGAGTTGCAAAAATAAAATCCATAGCGCGCCGCCCTCAGGCGTTGCTGCGCGTCCGAACTTTCCAGTGAGATTCTGGCCCCCCTCATGATAAAAATGTGGGTTTGATTCTCTTGGAAAGGGTTTCTTATGAGGCATTACATCTCAGGCCTGAAAGACTACGTAGGCCAAAAAGTTGAACTAAAAGGCTGGGCTTACAACTCGCGCTCTTCAGGCAAGGTAAAATTCTTAGAACTTCGGGATGGAACAGGCATTGTTCCCTGCATCTTCTTTAAGGCTGACTGCGGAGATGCCGCTTATGATTTGTTTGATCAAATGACTCAAGAAAGCTCTGTGCGTGTCGTCGGCATCGTCCGCGAACATCCTAAACGAAAAGGCGAGTTCGAAATTGGCGTTGCAGAAGCTGAGCTACTGGGAAAATCTGAAAACTACCCCATCAGCCCTAAAGAACATGGTACAGACTTCTTGATGGAAAATCGCCATCTTTGGATTCGTTCTAAACGACAACACGCTATTTTGCGAGTCCGGCATGAAATTATCATGTCGATCAGAGATTTCTTTGATGGTCGCGGCTTTACATTGACCGATGCTCCAATCTTTACTCCCTCTGCCTGCGAAGGGACTTCAAATCTCTTCGAAACAAAATACTTTGACGAAAAAGCCTATCTTTCTCAGTCGGGTCAGCTCTACATGGAGGCTACGGCCCGCGCTTTTGGCAAAGTGTATTGCTTTGGCCCTACCTTTCGTGCAGAAAAATCTAAAACACGTCGTCACCTTATCGAATTCTGGATGGTCGAGCCTGAGGTGGCCTTCAACGACATGTATGACAACATGGAGCTCGCAGAACAATTTATGGAGTATATTGTTCAACGCACCTTGAAAAATCGCGCTGAAGAGTTGCGCGTCCTAGAACGTGACATCTCAAAGCTTGCGCCTGTTGTCGCGCCCTTCCCAAAACTCCATTACAAGGAAGCCGCTGAGATCATTTTAAAAGAAAACCCTGATTTCATTGTCGGCGATGATTTTGGTGCCCCAGACGAAACAATTGTCTCATCAAAATTTGATAAACCTGTTTTTGTCCACCACTACCCTCAAGCTGTAAAGGCCTTCTACATGAAAGAAGACCCAAAAGACCGAGGCTATGCCATGGGTTCAGATTTGTTAGCCACCGAAGGCTACGGAGAAATTATTGGCGGCGGTCAGCGTGAAGAAAGCATTGAGACCCTTTTGAAAAAAATAGATGAACACGGCCTCAAACGCGAAGACTTTCAATGGTATCTAGATATCCGTCGCTACGGCTCTGTTCCAAGCAGCGGTTTTGGTTTAGGCCTTGAAAGAAGCGTGGCTTGGATCTGTGGTCTCCCGCATATCCGCGAAACCATTCCATTCCCTCGACTCTATGGTCGCTCATACCCTTAATAAAATATTGGAGATTGATACAAATGGAAGAAACAAATTCTCTGCAACAACGCCTGTCTGAACTCGAGAAAAGAAATGAATCCGCCATGCTGGGCGGAGGCGCTTCTCGTATTGAAAAACACAAACAGGGTGGCCGCCTTACGGCGCGAGAGCGCTTAGATATCTTACTTGATCCCGGTAGCTTTGTTGAAATGGATCGCCTAGTCTCTCACCGTTGTACTAATTTCGGTATGGACAAGACCATTGTGCCCGGAGATGGCGTTGTCACTGGCTACGGACGAGTCAATGGCAAGCTCGTCTACGTTTCGAGCCAAGACTTTACCGTGATCGGTGGCTCTATGTCGCGCACGCAGGCAAATAAGATATGCAAGGTTATGGACCTCGCCCTTAAAAACGGAGCGCCCTTTATCGCATTAAATGATTCGGGCGGCGCTCGAATTCAAGAGGGCATTGAATCACTTGGCGGCTACGCTGACATTTTCACTCGCAACGTGATGGCTTCTGGAGTTATTCCTCAAATTACTGCCATCATGGGCCCCTGCGCTGGCGGCGCAGTTTACTCGCCTTCGATTACCGATTTTGTTTTCATGGTAAAAAATACGAGTTATATGTTCGTAACGGGTCCCGACGTTATTAAAACAGTCACGCACGAAGAAGTTACAAAAGAAGACCTGGGTGGAGCGACAACCCATTCGTCAAAATCTGGCGTCGCTCATTTCGCAACAAACGACGACAAACACTGTTTACTAATGATTCGTGAGCTTTTGAGCTTTGTTCCATCAAACAATTTAGATGATGCCCCCGCATTGCCAACAAAAGACCGACCAGACCGACTTGTAGAGTCCCTCAACACTCTCATACCTGATAATCCAAAAAAACCTTACGATATGTTGAGCGTAATCACAGAGTGTGTTGACGAAGGTTACTTCTTAGAGGTCCACAAACACTTCGCACAAAACATCATAGTGGGCTTCGCTCGCTTTAATGGTCGCAGCGTTGGTATTGTCGCTAATCAGCCTAGCATTCTTGCTGGCTGTTTGAATATTGAAGCCTCCAGAAAGGCAGCGCGCTTTATTCGCCTTTGCGATTCTTTTAATATTCCAATAGTAAGCTTTGTTGACGTCCCGGGCTTCTTGCCTGGTAAAGATCAAGAATGGAATGGGATTATCACCCATGGCGCAAAACTTCTCTATGCCTATGCAGAGGCCACCGTCCCGAAAATTACTGTCATAACCCGCAAGGCTTATGGCGGAGCCTATATTGTGATGGGCTCAAAGCTTCTTCGGTCGGATGTCAATTTAGCCTATCCCTCAGCAGAAATTGCCGTTATGGGCGCTGACGGCGCGGTCAGCATCATCTTTAGAGAGGAAATTGCAAAGGCCAAGGACCCCGCAGCAGAACGCGCACGCCTAACTGCAGAATATGAAGCGAAATTTAGTAATCCTTATGTTTCGGCAGAGCTCGGATACACAGACGAAGTGATCGAGCCCGCGATGACACGCAAAAGAATTATCGACTCTCTTGAAATGTTAAAAAACAAGCGCGATGTTATGCCGCCAAAAAAGCACGGCAACATACCACTCTAGGAGACTTGTATGCAGAAACCTTTCAAT
The DNA here is from genome assembly GCA_016719575.1 of Pseudobdellovibrionaceae bacterium. GTDB lineage: Bacteria > Bdellovibrionota > Bdellovibrionia > Bdellovibrionales > Bdellovibrionaceae > JACMRP01. The sequence goes on from JADJYV010000013.1 coordinate 1,627,609, forward strand.
AAAATTCTGATAGCAAACAGAGGGGAAATTGCGATTCGTATTATCCGCGCCTGCCGCGAACTCGGAATCACCTCTGTCTCTGTCTTTAGTGATGCGGATCGCGACAGCCTGCACGTTTTTTTGGCCGATGAGGCTTATCACATTGGACCTTCGCCCTCTAAAGAAAGCTATTTAAATTACCGCAAAATTCTTGAGGTTGCTAAGGCTGCAAAAGTAGATGCCATTCATCCCGGGTATGGATTTCTCTCTGAGAATACGACCTTTGCAAAGGCCTGCCTACAGGCGGGAATCAACTTTATAGGTCCTACTCCAGAGAATATTGAGGCCATGGGAGATAAAATCTCTTCAAAAGCACTGATGAAAATTGCCGGCGTCCCAACCGTACCCGGAAGTGATGGGGGTGTAGAATCTGTTGAAGAGGCCCACAAGATTGCGGAAAGAATTGGCCTGCCAATTATCATAAAAGCAACTGCTGGCGGCGGCGGAAAAGGCATGCGCGTTGTACGCAAATCGGAAGAGCTTGAAAGCGCGTATCGTGCTTGTCGATCTGAGGGGCAAAACTATTTTGCGAACCCTACTGTCTACATTGAAAAGTTTGTAAATGATCCTAAGCACATTGAAATCCAAGTGTTCGGAGACAAGCACAACAATCACGTTCATCTGTTTGAGCGAGAATGCTCGGTACAACGTCGCAACCAAAAAATTATCGAAGAGTGTCCTTCTCCTTCGGTTCCACACGAAGTGCGCTTGAAAATGGGAGCTGCCGCAGTCCGCGCGGCTAAACAAATTAATTACATTGGCGCCGGCACAATTGAGTTCATTTTCGATAACCACACCAAGGACTTTTATTTTATGGAGATGAACACTCGTCTCCAGGTCGAGCATCCCATCACAGAAATAGTTACCGGTTTTGATTTAGTTAAAGAGCAGCTGTTCGTTGCTGCCGGTCGCCCCCTGAGTTTTAAACAAGAAGATATCAAACAAAAAGGCCATGCCATCGAAGCTCGGATATGTGCCGAAGATCCTGTGACTTATAAACCAAGCCCCGGTGTAATTCGGGCTTGTCGACATCCGCAAGGTCCCTTTTTGCGCGTCGACTCTTACGCATACCCCGGGTATGAAGTTCCAATTTACTATGACCCTATGATTGCTAAAGTAATCACCTTTGGCGAAACACGTGACGAAGCTATCGATCGAATGCAACGTGCTTTAACAGAGTTTGTCTTAACTGGAATTAAAACCAATATTGTCCTTCATAAAACCATTTTGGATCATCCAAAATTTAGAGATGGCTCTTACACCACTCAATTTATCGAAAAGAACTTTGAGGTTATAGAGCCTTTGTTATTTAAAGAAATTGAAGATCCAATGTTTTTAATCGCAGCTGCAATAACCGCCTACAACGATCGCAAAACAAAAGACGTACGCCAATTGAATATCTCGTCAAATTGGAAACGAACAGGTCGCAAACTTCAACTAAGGACATAGTCATGTATTTTGAAGCCGAACTAAAAGGCCGCACGTATAAAGTCGATGTGATAGAACACAAAACTAATTGGAAAATTTCTCTACAAGAGAATGGCAAAGATTGGGTCCATTATGACATTTCTAAAAATGACTACAAGTTTGCCGAGGAGTATGTAAGTTTTTTATTTGAGGGAAAGTCTTTTCTGATTGATGTGATTGGAAAAGACACCGACTATACTGTTTTTACTCGCAACTCCTTTAGAACAATTAAAATATTCAATGATGAAATGCTTCTTCATGAGTCTTTAAAAAAGGGAAGCGGCTTTGGCGGCGACGACGAGCTTAAGGCGGGCATGCCTGGTAAAATCATAGAGATTTTTGCCAAACAGGGAGACCTGGTTAAAGCAAACAAGCCCCTGCTAATCATGGAGGCCATGAAGATGGAAAATGAAATGCGCTCTTCTCGCGACGTAAAAATTAAAGAAGTCTGCGTCAAACAAGGGGACAGCGTCGAAACCGGAGCCATCCTGATCAAGTTTGAGGACCCCTAAGGGTCGTCCTCAGACTCATTCGAACATTCCATCCATCGTGATATATGTTTGATTACGAGTCGTCATTCGCAGTGATTTATAGAATCCCTTTTGACATTGACCTCGCAAAACTGCATCAACACCACCAATCAGGGCGGTAAACACCTCTTCAACAGTAATGACCGCTGTTGAGGTAATCACCCCCGTTTCTGGTGCTTTGCTTCGTAGGCTCTGCATAAAGTGATCTCGTGAATCACAAGACATTAAGCCCAGAATTGCAGGTTGATTTCCGCCAGAAAGAGCCGACATCATCATGAAGTACCCGGGACGTTTCTTTTTATAATAGCCATTATAATCAACTTTATTTGTTCCTGGAACAAGTACTGGAGGATCAAAATCAGGGCCGCCTCCATTTCGAGAATGCCCAAGATAAAAGACCGCGTCTGCACCAGCCAGGGAATTTTTGAAAAATCTCGCTACGTAATCTGAGCGTTGCCTCTGGTCTCCGCCTGCTCTTCCGGTATTTCTGTCAATAAGTTCTGTCACTGATGAAAAATACGCTTCAACCCTTGCGGCATAAGAGCGTCCTCGAATTGTCACGACTCTCGTAAAGATATATTCCTTCTCTTGTATGAAGTCACAAAAGAGCGCTCGACCCGCACATGGTTTTGTTAACAAGTTACGAAGAGCGGAGTAGGCTCCAATGTCGATCGATGGGCTATAGCCGTAGTTTCTTCCATCTTTGACAACCTCGCGGCCAATTGTCCAATCAAAGTAACCTATTGGAATTCGAATATCGATAATCTTGTCCTCAAGTATCTTGTTATACTTTTTGACACAGAAAGCCTTCTGCGCTGGCGGCAAGGACTCATAGTCTTCATTTAAAAGATCATTCAACAATGACACATAGCTTGCGCCCATACGGTAGAATTCATCCTCGTAAAGATGTCCGTGCGCCACCGACCCGAGACTGAGAACCGGCAAAACAAGTAAATATAGACACAACCTCACAACGACCCCCTTCTTGATTTGCAAGAAGGTTCCAGCATTATGCTTATTTAAAAATAATTAAATAGAGATGTTGTTATATTTTATTAACATAATCTGGATGTCGATCTACTCGCGCTGATTAGCCTTGGCCTGCTCACTTCGTCGCTCAAAAAAGCCAACAAAGAAAACTGCAATCTCGTAAAGCAAAACCATAGGAACCAACATCATCACCATGCTTAACAGATCTGGTGGCGTAATAACTGCTGCGGCGATCGCCAGGGTCATTATTGCATAACGACGGTTGTCTCTTAGAAATTTTTGCGTCACTATTCCCATTAGGCCCATCATTGTTAAAATCAACGGTAACTCAAAAGCAACACCGAACATCAGGCACATCTGGGTGAAAAACGACAGGTAGTGGTCTATCGTGATCATGGGCTTGTCAACGTCCCCGCCATACGTCATCAAAAAATGGAAGGCCATAGGCAAAACACCGAAGTAGGCAAAAGCTGCGCCGAGCAAAAACAGGGTTGTTCCTGAAAAGATAAACGCCGTCGCAAATTTCTTTTCCTTATTATAAAGACCTGGGGCCACAAAGAGCCAAACCTGATAGAGCCACCACGGAGCAGACAAAATCACTCCGCACACGAAGGCCAGCTTAAGGTGAGCGATAAACTTATCCATTGGCCCCGTAAAGACAAGGCCACCTGTTGGTAGATAAGGAGCGATCGGCTTTCTTACAAAATTGAAAATCTTCTCGCTGAATCCATAACAAATGCCCGTTGCCACAATAAGTGCGTAACCGCAATTAATCACGCGCACTCGAAGCTCAGTCAGATGACCCATCAAAGTTTCATATTTTTCATCGCGCTGCTGTTCGCCCTCAATCATACGTCTTCCTGCCCTGAGCGTTTTGGGTTATCTGTGGTTACAGTGGTCGACTCTTTCTCTGCTCCGCTCTCGGCCTCTTGAGAGGCCTCTTCTGCCGGCGAGGGTTGATTATAATAGTGGGGCGGAAGCGGTTTTTCATCTAAGCGAATGGGGTCTATTTTTACTTGTGACTTAAACTCTTCGGTAAAAGTATTCGTCGTCCGCCGAAGTTCATTTAAAAACCGTCCTATGGTTTTTGCAACCTCAGGAAGTTGTTTGGGTCCAATAACAACTAAAGCCAAAACTGCTAAAAAAATAATTTCAGGTAAACTAAGGCCTAACATTGCGACAGAATATCGAATGGCTCCTGTGCAGTCACGCTATTAATACTGCCGACCTTGCTTCGCCTGGTCTTGCCCTAGGGGCAAGACCCCCATTTCGGCAAGCTTCTCGCGTGCAAGCTCGGAGCCCGTGGTTAAATATCTATCATAAAGTCGTAAAATACTTTCGTTGCTTTTAACAAACGAATTGTGACTGATGTGCGTAAGAACATCTACAAAATCGATAAAACGTTTTGATATTGTCGAATAGACCCGCGCGGTTGTATCCTGGCGCGCCTGTGCGGCGAGTGCCGCAAACGCAACCCCACCCATGCTTACATAATAATCAACGTCGACAACTTTTCTATTTAACGAATCTCCAAAGAAGCCGCTCATATACAAAGACCGATCCCCAAGTTTCTTTAAAAGCTCAATTTTCAAAGTGAGATCTTCGGTCGTATTAGCGTACAAATACATCTCGGCGAGAGTGGTGGGATTTTTTTTGCCGGACTCATCAAACTCAGTATCGAAAAGATTTCTCGACTCAAGATAATACTGGAGCAAGTCCACCAAATAGCTTTCAACCATTGGGTATGTCTGAAGCTTTCTCTGTGCAAATCCCTGCCGCACAAGGTCTTTAAAAAACTCTCCCGGCGAAACAAGCAAATCTGTCGTTACGGCTGACTTATTCGTTTTATCTTCCATGTTTCAAAAAAACTGCTGTGTCTCACTATGAGGCACGCAATCCCCTCTACATACATTATTGTAACAGACTCTGTGGCGGGGAGTTCAAAAAACAAAAAATCTTTTAGACTTTCGACCTAAAATGGGTTCTGCGGTCCCACGACACTAACGATAAAATGCTGATTAAATAGCTTTTGTGCTAGTGCCTGCAGATCTTCAGCTGTCACCGAAAAATACTTTTCAGCAACATCAAGACCTTCGCGGGGGTTTAAGCCGTAGATCCGGTCAAAAAGTATGCTGTTTCCGATCGCGCTCTTTCTTTGAAGATCAATATCGTGCCGCCCGACTATGTATCTCTGAGCCCGAAGAAGCTCCGATTCTGGCACGCGCTGATCTGTCAGTTTTTTGAATTCTGACTTTAGCATTGAAATCGCCTTTTTGACTTTTTCTGGTGAACAGCCAATATAAGCTCCGAAGTACCCAGTGCCCAGTCCTTCCATTCGCATCGGCGCAACGGAATATGCAAGCGAGTTCTTATCGCGAAGTTCAATGAATAAACGTCCACCCTGTCCTGACAAAATAGACTGTAAAACCTCTAGCGTGTGTCGCTCTTTTGAGTCTATTGTCAAACCGCGCATCCCAACAACAACATGACTCTGTTCTTTTTTCGACTCCTGAAAGAGGTAGTGCTCCTGGTTTATGGGGTCTAACTTAAATTCGCCATTGAATTTTTGTCCCTTTGGCAGTTTTTTGACCAGCTGGCTTAGGTTTTTAATCCAGTGATCTCGATTAAAATCTCCAACGACAGACAAAGTGAGATTTTGGCAATTCACGACCTTGCGATAATAATCCCTAATGTCGTCTGACTTAATGGTTTTTATCGATTCGACGGTCCCCATCATATCTTTTGCGTAGGGATGACCATCGAAAATTGTTTTCATAAATTGAAGGATTGCGAGCTGAGAAGGATTGTCGTTTCGAGATTTAATTTGATTCTCGACAATGTGCTGTTCTCGCTCGATCACGGACTTATCAAACAAAGGCGCAGAAAGCGTGTCGTCAAAAAGCTCGTACATTCTCTCTTCATAGGTCGACAAGTAGTCCATACTTATGCCGACAGAGTTTCTGCCAGAAAAAGCCCCTAGGCTTGCCGCCATTTCGTCAATTTTCGCATTCAGTTCAGACTCACCGTACTTTTTGCTGCCACCGGTCCACGTCCGCGAAAAAAGCTCCGTTAAACCCTCAACATTCATGGGCTCCGCTCGCAGTCCTCCTAAAAAGCCCGCCCGAACAGAAACCGTTGGCGTTTCTCTTTGTTCCTTTAAAAGCAGAGTCACGCCTGGGGCTAGGGCAATTTCCTCTATTTCAGTCACTTCTCGCGACCCCGCTTTAAACGAAAGCTTCTGTGCTTTAAACTTGTTCGCCGGAGATTTTTCTTTTTTGGCGCTCTTTAGCGCGGACTTCAGGCTCTTACAAAAGTCTTGCGCAATTTTTTGATTTTGTTTTTCGTTTTCCTTCGAAAGGACGCACAGGTTAAGCCCGTCTGCTATAAAATACTTTTTTGCTACCCTAGAAACATCCTCTGGCTTTAGAGCGTAGACTTGTTTCAAGTACTTTTTGAAATACTCATGGTCCCCCATGTAAAATTCGAGGGTTCCCGCTTTCCTGGCAATTCCATCCACACACTCTAGTGAGTAGATTTGCTCACTGGCCAGGTTGGTAATTGCTTTTTGCATCTCCATAGCCGAGGGCGGTGTCGTTACAATATCAACAATTTGCTCTTTAATTTTCTCTAAAGACGCTTCTAGGTTTATTGAGTTTAATCCCATCGAAATTGCCAAAACACCTTGGTCTTGAGGAGTAAACGCATAGGCACCAATCGAGTTTGTCAGTGGCTTTTCTAGGCGCAAAGCATTTACAAGTCGTGAGCTATCGCCTTGTCCCAAAATTATACTAAGCACTTCAAGGGCAGGTACATCTTGATGTTTCACGCTTGGTGCGGGCCAGGCAAGATAAGCAACGGTTTGTTCGAAATTAGATTTTTGTATTTTAATTTGAGTTTTCTTTGTCTTTAGTGCCTTCGGGCGAATCACCTTTCGCACTTTAAAATCGGTAAAATCACCAAAATACTTGGCTATCTTTTTTTTCATCTCAGTCGATTCAAAGTCCCCAGAGATAACTAAAAACATATTGCGCGGTACATACCGCGCGTGAAAAAAGTCAGCTATTTTCTTTGCCGAAAACTTACGAATGTTCTTTTCGTAGCCAATAACAGGCACTGAGTAAGGATGGCCCTTAAAAACCGTCGAAAACATGAGCTGACTTCCGGCTCTGCTCAGACTGTCTTGGCCTCGCTTTATCTCTTCAATAACAACTTCGCGCTCATTATCGATTTCTTGAGCGTCAAAAGTGGGGAACCCCATCATTTCGCTAATCACATCCAGGCCAACATCAGAGAATTGCTTAGAAATCGTTACGTAAAAGACTGTTTGATCGAAGGAGGTGTACGCGTTTAACTCACCTCCAGAAGCCTCAACAATTGACGCAATTTCTCCAACTTTATACTTGCGCGTTCCCTTAAAAACCAAGTGTTCAATAAAATGACTGATTCCCTCTTCGCCCTTTTTTTCATCTGCGCTGCCGGTTTTAACCCACATCTGAACTGAAATAACCGGAGATTTGTGAGATTCCAACAAAAGTACTTTTAAACCGTTTTTTAGTTGAAATTTTTTAGACATACTCTAATTAAGACTCCTATGCGTTTTGGAATTTATGTTCATATCCCATACTGTATCCAGCGTTGCACTTATTGTGACTTTGCAACTTATGAACAGTCTAAGATTTTGCCACCACAAAAATACATCGAGCTTCTTTTTAAAGAGATTCAACAGAAAAAAGGATTCTTTTCCGCTCGCCCTCTTGACACATTGTATTTCGGCGGGGGGACCCCTAGCCTCATCCCCTCTGAGCTTATTGTAGCCATAATTCAGGAGCTCGCAAAGCATGGCTACACAACTGGACCACAGACGGAAATCACTCTCGAAATTAACCCCGCCACCGTCAGTGAAGCTAAACTCGAAATGTACCTTAGCGCCGGCGTTAATCGGTTCAGCGTTGGTGCACAAACTTTTGATGACCGCCTATTAAAACTCGTTCATCGAGAACACTCTGCGCAGCAAACCCTGGACACCCTCGCGCTCTTAAGAAAGTTCAACCTCAACTTCAGTTTTGATATTTTGTTTGCACTGCCCTCGCAAACTCTTGCTGGCTTAAGCCGAGATGTCGATATTGCAATTGAGCAGGGCGCAAAGCACATTAGCCCTTATTGCCTAACAGTACCTGACGGCCACCCCCTTGCAATGGGCCGGCCAATCGAAGAAGAGCAGCTCGAAATGTTTGATGTTATTTCGCAGCGCCTCAACAGCAGTGGCTTTCATCAATACGAAATTTCCAACTTTAGCATTCCAGGATTTGAATCTCGACACAACCTCCTCTATTGGTCTGACGATGAATACTGGGGCCTTGGCCTTAGTGCCCATTCGTATAAAAAATCTTCCCCCTGGGGCGTGCGTTTTTGGAACCTGTCAAATATCAACGAATATGAAAAACAGATTCTAACAACAAAGGGAGAAGGCTATTCGGAGCCTTCGACTCTCCTTTCTAAAGAACAGTTTGAAGTCCTACAGAAGCACCAATCTTTGACAGATTTTTGCCATACATCCCTTCGAACTTTAAGCGGATTGAACGTTCAGACTTTAGCCACAAAGTTTTCCACAAACACTGCTGAAAAGGTGCTCCCCTCCTTAAGTCGATTACAAGCTTCTGGGTGGATTGAAACAAATGACATTGGGCATTGGTCTCTTACAAAACAGGGTCTTTTAGTAAGCAACCAGGTCTTTGCACAATTGACCTTCCTACAAGACGAGATTTAAGTCTGCCACATTGACTTTTTGTAGTCGGTACACAATCTTAGTTCAGTGCGTATTGATCTATAAAGGAGTCTTTTGTGTCTGAACAAAACCCAACAGATCAGAATGGTAAAGATACCTCTGATACAGAAAAAGAAACCCCGTCCTTTGAAGTTTCTAATGAAATTAAGAAGGCTCAGGAGCAGTCAGAAAAATTCAAGAACGACTACCTCTATTTGCGGGCCGAGTTTGAAAACTATAAACGCAATGCTATCAAAGAACGCTCTGATTTGATAAAATACGGCGCAGAAAAAGTTATAAATGATTTTCTTAACATAGCAGACAATTTTGAACGTGCACTGCAAACAAAAGTAACCCCTGAAAACCTGCAAACCTATATTCAGGGCGTGGAAATGACTGAGCGAGAACTCAAAACTGTACTTCAGCGGAACGGCGTTAGCGAGATTAACTGCCAAGGCGCACCTTTTGATCCAAACATTATGGAAGCCTTAAGCAGCGAGGCGACAAATGATGTTGCCCCAGGGCATGTTTTTAGAACGTTTAAAAAGGCCTATAAACTTCATGATAAAGTGATTCGCACTGCTCAAGTAGTTGTCGCAAAAAAGCCTGAGTAAGGAGCCTCTTCTTGTCAAAAAAAGACTACTACTCTCTTTTAAATGTTCCTCGTTCGGCAACTCCTGAAGAGATAAAGAAAGCCTATCGCAAATTGGCGATGCAATACCATCCTGACAAAAATCCTAATGACAAGAAGGCCGAAGAAAAATTTAAAGAGTTCTCTGAGGCCTACGAGGTTTTGAGCGATACCAAAAAGCGCGAAATGTACGATCAGTTTGGACACGCTGGAGCACAAGGCGGATTTGGCGGCGCTGGAGCTGGCCCCTTTGGCGGCGGACAACATCAAGACAACTTCCAAGATATGTTTAGTGATGTCTTTAGTGAAATCTTTGGCGCTCGAGGTGCAAATCCCGGTGGGCCTTTCGGAGGTGCCCGAAGACGTCAGAGTAAAGGTGCAGATTTGCGCTACACGCTAACGGTTTCGTTCGAAGAGGCAGCTCTGGGCACAGAAAAGGTGATCAGCTTTGTCCGTCAGCGAAACGGAAAGGACGAGACCGCCAGGCTTTCTGTAAATATCCCGGCCGGAGTTAAAGAAGATCAGCGCCTAAAGCTCTCGGGCGAAGGCGATGGACCACTGGCTAGCCCAGGCCCTAATGGTGATCTCTACGTCATTGTAAAAGTTCAAGACCATGCTTTGTTCAAAAGGCAGGATAATGATATCACCATGGATTTGCCAGTCTCTTACACCGATGCAATCTTGGGAACATCCGTTGAGGCTCCAACGATCACTGGTAAGGCCGTCATTAAAATTCCACCCGGAACTCACACTGGACAAACCTTTCGCCTAAAGGGGAAAGGTTTCGCTAAAGTAGGGGGATTTGGCTCCGGGGATATGTTAATCCGCCTTGTCGTTGATACTCCTGAAAAAATATCTGGCCGACAAAAAGAGCTTTTAGAAGAACTCTCTAGGGCTGGTGAAGACACCCCCTTGGTTAGAACATATAAAGAAAAAGTGGCTGCTATCATGAGGAATAAAAAATGAGGATGCTTCTCGTATCAACTTTGGCCCTTTTGGTAACTTCGTGCTCAAGCATCAGCAAGCGACATAGCGAGTTCGACAGACCCTCAAAAAGTCAGGGAGTCCAACTGCCTCCATCACAACAAACTGCCTCCGAAAAACAGGTTGGCGGAGTGGGGCAACAACTGCCTCAAGGTAAAGCCCTATCAGCAAAAATTCGCGAGCTAGAAAGTGCCGGAGACTACTTGGGCGCGCTAGAGGAAAGCGTACGTCTCTCGGTTTCGGCCCAAAACCCTCAAGACCAAGAGTCCTTTCGTCTTAAAAGTGTTGAAATTGTCGAAGGAAAACTTACCCAAGATCAACTTCTAAAAGTCACCAGGGATTCTGACTATGGATTTGCGCGTGGATATGCGCTTTTTCGATTGGGAGAAAACGCTCTCGAAGAACGCGACAAAGATCAGGCCAGAAAATACTTTGCTAGCATCGGTGATTTTTTGCCAGGAAGTGATCTAGCCATTCGAGCTCAAGATATTTTATCTCAACTTGAAAGCAGTAAATTTGTAAATTCTAAATCCATCGGTGTTGTTTTGCCGTTAACCGGAAAGAATGCAGCTATCGGCGCCAAGGCCCTTCGTGGGGTTCAGATGGGGCTTGGTCTAAACAGTCCCGCCTCTGGCTTTCGCCTTGCAGTTATGGACAGTGAAGGCAATCCAGACAATGCTCGGCGAGGGGTAGAAAGACTCGTCAAAGAAGACAATGCCATCGCCATTATTGGCAGCCTTCTTAGCAAAACAGCGCCCGCAGTTGCCGCAAAAGCGGATGAGCTCGGCGTTCCAACGATCGGCTTATCACAAAAATCCGGCTTAACTGAAATTGGACCCAGTGTTTTTAGAAATGCGCTCACGAGTGAAATGCAAGTGCAACACCTTGTAAGAACGGCCATGGAAGATTTTGGCTTGAAACGCTTTGCAATTATCTATCCAAATGATCCCTACGGAGTTGAGTACACAAATTTATTTTGGGACGAAGTTCTTGCAAGGGGCGGCTCTGTAACAGCCGTTCAAACTTACAACCCTAAAGAAACTGATTTCCGCTATCCCGTACAACGCCTCATCGGCACGTATTATATCGAAGCTCGGGCTGACGAATACAAAATGCGCGCAAAAAAGAGCACCGAAACCGAAAAAAAGAAATCTGTACGACAGGAGTCCCAGGCTATAGACGTCCTCCCTCCAATAGTTGATTTCGATGCCATATTTGTCCCAGATAGCGCGAAGGCAATGGGTCAAATTTCTGCCTTTCTTTCTTTTGCCGGCGTCAAAGGCATTAAACTTTTAGGTACAAACTTGTGGAATACTCCAGGGCTTGCAAAAAGGGCTGGCGCCTTCGCTAATAGTCTAATCTTTGTTGATAGTTTTCTTCCTGCAATTAGTACGCATGCGCGGTTTTTTCAAGAATACAAAGCGATCTATAACGAAGATCCAGGGCTCATAGAAATTCAAGCCTACGATGCGGCCTTAATTCTCCGACAACTCGTGATACAGGGATCCAATAGCAGAGAATCCTTAACAAGAGAACTTGGCCAGTTGAAAAAATTTCCAGGCGCTCTTGGCGCTCTTAATATGAGCCCTGAGCGAGAGGTGCAGCGCCCCCTTGTTGCCTTGACTCTTGATAAAAATGAGATCGTTCCACTAAAAATTAAAAAATAAACACTTCGAGCTAACCGCCACGACCACCCCTCTCGTCTTAGACCTCAATAGTGCAAACAGCTTGCACTTAGGTAAAACAACCCGAGGGGGATTTGTGAAAAAGACCTTAACATCAGAAGTTGTTAACAAATGTCGACAAAAGCTTATCTCCATGCGGCAAGATATTTTAAACCGTGTGCGAATATCGCAACTCGACTTTGGCCATGTAGAAAAAAGCTCTGGCGACGAGGTCGATCAAACTGTCGCACAGCTTGCAGAAAATCATTTTTTAATTTCGCAAGAAAGAATGCGTGTTCAACTTTTGGAAATCGAACAAGCTCTCGCTCGAATAGAAAATGGAACTTATGGAATCTGCGAAGAAACAGATGAGATTATTGAAGTCGATCGTTTATTTGCGATTCCATGGACTCGCCTCAGCATTGAGGGTGCAGAAATTCAAGAGGCCATGCTTCGGAAATTCGCTCGGTAAAAGGCTTTCCAGACTTTGCGATGTGTTAGTTTTTGCTCAGATTTTTAGCACTCTCATTTTTTTGGTGACACCATACTTTTCCCTCGTAAGATGCACTCAGATTTCGGGTAAAGATCATCAATAAGTTTTTTTGTTGGAGTAATTCGGCAGCGGGCTTAAGGGGGGGTACATAGATGAACTCGACCGAACTGAGTGCCATCAGAGATTCTCTGTTGTTGCAAAAAAGTTCTATTTTAAACAAGACTAACGAGTTTCGGCAGGAGCAATCAAATCAGGTCGCTGTTTCAGACGAAGCAGAGGCAGCATCAGTTGATCTTGCGAATAATATTTCTATTCATCTTCATGAGAGAGATCGAACATCGCTTTATATGATTGAACGGGCCCTAGGAAGAATTTCTGACGGGACCTATGGCCAGTGCGAGTGTTGCGAAAACGAAATTAATTTTCGCCGGCTTCTGGCTAGACCTTTTGCGACTCTCTGTGTTGAGTGTATGGAAGATCAGGAAGACCTTCGTAATTCATATCATCAATAAAGATCTTTTCTTTTTCTCATTGGATGAGTCCTGCTGACATGGATGTCAGTCTTGATTTTGAGTGTTTATACTCAATCTAGCCGTTTTTTCTTAAAGCCTTTTTAAATCAGCTCCGACAAGTATTTCAGACAGAAACACTTATCCCGCACGATAGCGGAGGAGCCACATGAGCTTTGACGAAAAAATTCTAGAAATACCGCAGACACTTCCCATGTTGCCAGTTCGAGATATCGTTGTATTTCCCTACATGATCATCCCCTTATTTGTTGGTCGTGAAGCCTCTATTCGCTCTGTTGAAGAAGCTTTGGCGAAAAATCGATTGATTTTTTTAGCTTCACAAAAAGATATTAATGAAGAAAACCCTTCTCCAGACACAGTTTATACAGTGGGAACGGTTGCAATGATCATGAGAATGCGAAAGCTTTCTGATGGCCGTGTTAAAATTCTTATTCAAGGCGTCGCTAAGGCTCGCGTTAAAAATTATGTTAAGACGGCGCCCAGTTTTGAAGTCGCTGTTGAAAAAATTGATGAGTCTGCATTTCAAGTTCCTGCGACTGAGTCCGAAGCTCTGATCAGAACCGCAAAAGAACATATTGAAAGAATAATCGCTCTTGGCCGCCCCCTCTCTCCTGATATTCTACTTGTATTAGATGACGTCACTGATCCGGGTCGTGTTTCTGATTTAATCGCCAGTAATCTTGGCGTTAAAGTTCAGGACGCACAAAAAGTTCTTGAAACTTCAGATCCTAAAGAGCGTCTCAAAATCGTAAATGAACTCCTTGCTGCAGAAATTGAAGTTATGCAGATGCAAGCAAAAATCCGCAGCAATGCAAAAGACGAAATGTCGAAATCTCAACGTGAATATTTTCTACGCGAACAAATGAAAGCCATTAAAAATGAGCTTGGAGAGCAAGACTCTAAGTCAGAAGAAATGGAAGACCTGCGCGAAAAGGTAATAAATGCGGGGATGCCTGTTCAGGTAGAATCTGAAGCCCTAAAACAACTTGCGCGCCTAGAGCGAATGCATCCGGATGCTAGTGAAGCAACGATGGTTCGCACATATCTAGACTGGATGGTTGACCTCCCCTGGAGTAAAAAAACTGAAGACGTGCTAGACTTAACAAAAGCAAAAGAAATACTCGATGACGATCACTATGATTTGCAAAAGGCAAAAGATCGTATTCTTGAGTTCTTAGCTGTGCGGAAACTTAAACAAAGCATTAAGGGACCTATTCTCTGCTTTGCCGGCCCTCCCGGAGTTGGCAAAACTTCGCTTGGTCGCTCTATCGCAAAAGCAATGGGACGCGAATACTTCCGAATTGCCTTGGGTGGCGTTAAAGACGAGGCTGAAATACGTGGTCATCGCAGAACTTACGTCGGCGCAATGCCTGGTAAAGTGATCCAGGCTCTTCGACAGGTAAAAACAAACAATCCCGTCATTGTTCTTGATGAGGTTGATAAGTTGGGGTCTGACTTCCGCGGCGATCCTTCGGCGGCAATGCTTGAAGTTTTAGATCCAGAACAAAATTTTGCGTTCAGAGACAATTACTTAAATGTGGATTTTGATCTAAGTAATTCTTTGTTTATTGCCACAGCGAACGTTCTTGAAAATATTCCGCCCGCTCTTCGAGATCGAATGGAAATTATCAATATTCCTGGATATACAGAAAACGACAAGTTGTTGATAACAAAAAAACATTTGATTCAACGTCAAATTGAGGCAAATGGAATCACCAATGAAAACATTAGTTTTACTGACGACGGTATCCGCTATCTCATTGGTGGTTATACGCGCGAAGCTGGGCTCCGCAATCTTGAGCGCGAAATCGGCTCGATTTGCCGCAAAGTTGCCAAAATGGTCGTTATGAGTGAGACCAAGTTTGTTGAAGTGACCGCCGCGTCTGTTCCTGAGCTTTTGGGTCCACCAAGATTTTTGCGTGACGACAAACTCGCTGATTCAAACGTAGGAGTTGTACAGGGCCTTGCTTGGACTCAAGCTGGCGGAGAAGTTCTCCACGTCGAAGCTTTAAAGATGAAAGGCAAAGGAGGCTTGATGCTAACCGGCCAACTGGGAGATGTTATGAAAGAGTCTGCCCACGCAGCCATGAGTTATGCTAAGGCACACATGGAAGAGCTAAATATTCCGGAGGATTTCTTTGAAAAGTTTGATGTGCATGTACATTTGCCGGCAGGTGCAATTCCTAAAGATGGTCCTTCTGCAGGTATTACACTAACGACAGCCCTGGTTAGCCTGATGACCGGAACTCCAGTTCGACATGACATCGCCATGACCGGTGAAGTAACTCTTCAAGGTAGAGTTCTTCCCGTGGGTGGAATTCGTGAAAAATGTCTTGCTGCCTTAAATCAGGGCATCACCAATGTGATCATCCCTTTTGCAAATCAAAAAGACCTCACGGATATTCCAAAACAATTTAAGGACAAAATGAACTTTATTTTAGCCGAAAACTTAGATGAGGTTTTTGCGGTCGCCTTCGACAAAAGCTCTGCTGGTGTAAAAAAGTCACCTGGTGGAAGAAAAGAAGGAAAGAAGCCAAAGGCACCCGCTGCTGCCGCTTAGATCGATAAAAAGGTCGTGCTCATTAAAAAAGCCAGGTTCTTAAACCTGGCTTTTTTCAAACTCTGTTACTTTTTATCGAGCACGAAAATTTTTTCTTCTGCGCTCTCTTTGACAGTAAAAAAGTACGCTTTTGGAAACTCCTCTTTGATATATGGGAGCTCCTCTTTGACATCACCCCGGACAGTTCTTTTAAGACATTTAAAGCTTTTATTGTCCGTACAAACTTGGTCGTAACTGACTACAAAATCGTCGGCCCCTTCTTTTTGCTTGAGAACCCTCGCACAGTCTTTAAGATCACCTTTTTTACAAACATCTCCTGCGTTTGCCGCTAGCCCAAGCAGTGTAACCATCAACATTATTAATGATTTCATATGAAACCCTTCCCGTTGCCTTTAAGGCGGTCGTTTTCTCCTTCAAGAACACGGACCAAGGTCTTAAGGTCTGTCACCTCTTCCTTTAAGTGCAGCATCTGCTCTTCTTTTTCTTGGAGAATCTGGGTGTAAGCCTTTTTAAGCTCAGTCAAAAGCTTGTTCGCTGCGGTTAGGATCGGCTCGTCATTTTTTGCCATTGCTATCTTGTCTGAAATATCCGTCTTAAGGTGCAAAGAATTCGGAGCCTGTAAACTTCCTTGATGAGTACCCACCGGAGCGAGGTCGCTATCTAGGGAGGGGCGATGTACGCGCTGGTGGGTACTCATCGGCTCGTCGATGATAAAATACTTACCGTCATCGAACCTAAATTTTATATCCTCGGTTTTGATCCTTCTGCGTAGTGTGCTGACGCTCACTCTGTACTTCGTTGAGTAGTCCATTAGGGCTAACCAATTCGAGGTAGGATTTAATGAGGGCTCACTATTCATTGTCTCTCCGCCTACTCAGCTGTTTCCAGCTTGCGTAATCAGTTTTATCACACCAAAGTCGACTGTCAAATTTAACAGCTGAATGTATGGATACCCATTGAATTTCTCGACTGAAGGCTGGGTAATCACACAACATCTGCTGGACTATAGTCCTATTCAATCCTCAGTTCAGGCCTTGATCAAGGCTTTTCGATCATTCTTAGATTGAATATCTACCAATTAGTGGAATAATTTTTTCATGGAAATTCGAAAGAAAAGGAAAATTGCCCTCGTTCTAAGTGGAGGCGGCATTAAGGCTGCTGCCTTTCACATAGGAGTCTGCTTAGCCTTGAAAGAGCTTGGATTTCAAATGGCTGGCGGGCAAAAAGAGATCGTGCGTCAGAACTTTCCAGACAACGAACCCTTAACTATTAAAATGTATGTTGGCTCTAGCGCGGGGGCTTTTGTTGCCTCTGTTCTTGCCGCTGGCTATCCAATTGAGTCCTTAATTAATGCCTTTCAGGTTGGCTCTGGAAACGAGCCCGTTTTTAACAAAGAAGATATTCAGTATCTGAAGCCTCTGACCTACCGGAATATTTTCAATGTGAATGGACTTAATATCCTTAATATGATTCCTGACGTGCTCTTGAAAAAATCTTTGGTGGTTGGAGGCGTCGAGACGCTTTTTAAAAATGGCTTCAAACTAAATGGCCTCTTTACGACCAAAGGCCTAGAAAAGTATCTACGTAAAGAAGTGCTTATTGAAAATGATTTCTCACGCCTCGGAGTTAATCTATTTGTCATTGGAACCCAGCTAAATCACACTCGAAAGGCCATTTTTGGAGATTTTCAAGAAAGCCATAAAACTCCGACAACAAAATATATAAATTATGCCACCATCAGCGAGGCCGTTGCCTGCTCTGCCGCACTCCCCCCGGTTTTTGCCCCTTATGGCATTACTAGGCCTGAAGATGGAAAAGAGATATTCTACTTTGATGGTGAAATTCGAGATACTCTGTCAACTCATGTGGCTGCAGATCATGGTGCTGATCTTGTCATCTCTTCGTATTCTATTCAGCCTTACCACTATACAAAAAAGGCCGGCTCCTTACACAAATACGGAATTCCTGTAATCATCAATCAAGCCCTCTACCAGGTAATCCAGCAGAAGATTTCAAAACATATAGAATACCAAAGCAATATTCGAACAATCTATCGAGAGATTGACGGCTTTTTTAAAGAAAACCAACTTCCTGATCACCTAAGGGAAGAACTTCTGAAAACAGTTCGCGAAAAGGTCGGCTTTAAGCCCAATATTGATTACATCTATATCCACCCGCGACCACAAAACTACGAAATGTTTTTTGTCGATCACTTTAGTCTAAACCCAACAATACTTGCTCGTATTGTAAAGGTGGGCTTTAAGTCTGCTTATAATACATTAAGACATTTCGATCTTTAGATTCCACTACATCAGACTGTTTTCTACTGCTGTAAATATTGACCCAGAAAACAAGCCCAATAAAACAATACAAACAGCAGAAATAACAACCGTAACTGTTGTGGCATTCAGGGAGTGCCCCGCAATTTCGCCCTCACCATCTTTCATGTACATCATAACAATCGGTCGAAGATAATAATAAACACCAATGGCGGAGTTTAAAACACCCCAAATTGCTAACCAAAGTAGACCTTCACCGATGGCAGCATTAAACAGATAAAACTTTCCAAAAAAACCAACTGTTGGTGGAATTCCTGCAAGTGATAGCAAGAAGACCGTAAAACAAATGGCGATTAGCGGTCGGCGATGCGCAAGTCCTGCTAGATCGTCGATACTAACCAAAGAGTCCTCAGACTTTTCCATCATGCTGATTATTGCAAATGCCCCGAGCGTCATGATCGAGTAGCTCAGTAAATAGAAAATAACCCCCGAAGCTCCAAAGGAGCCATTCTCGCTAACACCCGCGGTAATAATTCCAACAAGAATATATCCTGAGTGGCCAATGCTAGAGTAGGCGAGCATTCTCTTGAGATTGTTTTGTAGCAAAGCTGCGACGTTGCCGACGATCATCGTCAAAACCGCTAACCACTGAAGTATATCAAATAAGTTTTGTGAGCCCTCAAGGCTCCGAGTCGCAATAATTCGTAAAAAAGCTGCAAAAGAAACTGCTTTCACTGCTGTCGCCATAAGTCCAGTCAGTGGGGTCGGAGCGCCTTGATAAACATCAGGAGTCCACGCATGAAAAGGAGCGATAGAAACCTTAAAGCAAAACCCTAAAATAACAAAAGTGACGCCAAACAAAAACAGTCTGTTCGTTTCAATAAGGCCTCTTGCCGTTTCGAAAAAATCCAAGATATTCGTGCTGCCTGTTGTGCCAAAAATAAATGCTGTTCCATAAAGAAAAATGGCAGAAGCAAAGCCGCCAAGGATGAAATACTTTAGTGCGGCTTCTTTGGCGAGTTGCTCTTCGTGACTCATGCCAATCATTAAATAAAGAGAAAGAGACATCATCTCGAGACCAATAAATATCATCAAAAGGTCTGTCGCTGAAACGAGGATCAACATCCCAAGTGCCGAACTAAGAGCAAGAAATATAAGCTCTGAAAATTGGCCCCCCCTCATCGAGGGGTTCTCATACATCAATACCATTGCTCCAGCGGCAGAGGCGAGAGCAATGACCCCCAGCCACTGGGTAATGCCGTCAAAGAGAAGCATGTTATTAAACGCCATTCTTCCTGCGCCAGAGAAAATAGCTAACAAAACAGCGGCCATGACAACGCCAATAAGACCCTGCGTAAGTGCCGTCAAAGGGTTCTGCTCACGGTTTCCTCGCATCACTTTAAATGTGATTGGGATAAGGCTTGTTAGAAACAGAGCTATCATTGGAGAAATAAGGACTATGTCATCCAAGGTAATATTGAAGTTCATGTTATTCCCCCGGTTCCGCTGTGGTGTCGGTTGTTGGTGATGGTGCCTCCGGCATTGGTGTCGACTCTGTTGTCGGCTCTGCCGTTGGCGTTGGAGGCTCTGCAACTAGTGGTGCTGCTGGAGTCGCACTGGCTCCATATATTGTTAAGTTGTAGGCACTGCGATTCTGAACAAGATGATCAACACTTGCCTTCGACCAATCTAAAAATTGATTTGGAAATAACCCCATCCAGAAAATCATAACAACAAGTGGAACTAGAACGGTAACTTCTCTGAAATTCAAGTCGTGCAAAGGGTGATGGTCATCTTTGACAAGCGGCCCGGGCTCTCCAAAAAATACCCGCTTAAACATCCACAGCATATAGACTGCGCCCAAGATCACACCAAGAACCGCAACATATGCAAACACTGGCATAACCTTAAATGTTCCTAGCAAGATCAAGAATTCGCCCACAAATCCATTTGTCATAGGAACGGCAATCGACGAAAGCGTCACTATAAAAAAGAAAATAGTAAAAAGTGGCAAGACTCCCGCGAGCCCTCCATATTTCGATATTTCGCGCGAATGCGTTCGTTCGTAGATCATTCCTATCAGGATGAAAAGAGCTCCTGTAGATACCCCGTGATTTAACATTTGATACAAGCCACCCTGGAGCCCAAAAACATTAAAACTGAACAGTCCAAGTATAATGTAGCCCATATGTGAAACTGATGAGTAAGCAACCAGCTTTTTAACATCTGGCTGCACCATCGCCACCAAGGCCCCGTAAACTATACCAACCACACCGATAAGCATAAACAACCAAGCCCAGTACTCAGATGCTTCTGGAAAAAGTGGTATAACCCAGCGAAGAAAGCCATAGGTTCCCATTTTCAACATCACGCCGGCTAAAACAACAGAACCAGGTGTAGGGGCTTCAACGTGAGCGTCGGGCAACCAAGTATGTAATGGAAACAAGGGTATCTTAATTGAAAATGCCAACGCAAAGGCGAAAAACAAAAGCGTCTGTAAGCTAAAAAATTGCCCGCCAATAAATGGGATCTTTAGTTTATAAAAGTCTAAGAGGTTAGAGCTCATTTGCCCGGTGGCCTCTTGCGTGAGGTACATCATATAGATCATAGCAACGAGCATGAGCATTGACCCCGCCATTGTGTAAATAAAGAACTTCACCGTCGCGTAAATACGACGAGATCCGCCCCAAATGCCCACAATGAAATACATTGGAACTAGTGACAACTCCCAAAAGATGTAAAAGAAAATTGCATCGATCGCCAAAAATGTTCCTAGCATCGCCGTTTGCAATATGAAAAGACACGCATGGAAACCTTTGATTCGCGTATTGATTGACTTCCAACTAGCTAAAATAATAATTGGCATTAAGAAAGTCGTTAATAGGACCAGCCATAGAGAAAGTCCGTCAATACCCATAAAATAGGAAATTCCAAATCTTTCAATCCACACATGTTTCTCTACCAGCTGCAAGCTAGCAGAGCTTGGGTCAAACTTTTGAAAAACACTAAGGCTTAAAAAGAATTCGATCAGAGAAAACCCTAGGGCCAAATGACGAAGTGAAGTCTCCTTCGGCCAAAGAGCTATAATCAATGCGAACAAAAGAGGCAAAAATACAATCGCGCTAAGTAACATGAAACTACCTCATCAACAGGATAGAGAGAACAACCACTAAGCCAATGCCAATATACATCGCATACTGTTGCATATTTCCATTTTGCAAAGAACGGATCAAAGCCCCACCACCCTTTGCAACGTCGGCAGCCCAATAGGTGCATTTATCAATAAAATTAACATCTACATAATACCAAAGTGCGCGACTTCCTTTAACAAGCGGATTGATGATCGCTGCAAAATAAGCCTCATCAATAAAGTACTTATTATATACAATTTTATATGCGGGCCCCATGGCATCTGCTACCCGACTCGCCGATCCAGGCTTGCGTACATACATGTGATAAGCAACAAGCGCCGAGACTGAAGCTAAGCCGACGGACGTGGCGATAAGAGCCCACTCAAGGCTCGCGTCTGCAGGGCCCATGTTTGGTACTTCCTTAATCATTGGGTGCAACCACTCTTCCCAAACGTTGGGAAGATGGCCCAAGAAATCACTCACGATATGAGGAATTCCTATCCATCCTCCAATCACAGACAAAACCCCAAGCACAACAAGTGGAATTGTCATTGTTATCGGAGATTCGTGTGGATGTGTTCCTTTTGGAACACGGCTTGCCCCCCAAAAGGTCAAACACATAAGGCGGGTCATATAGAACGCAGTGAGAGTTGCGCCCAAAGCGCCGGCTGCCCACAACACAGGATGACCGAGCGGCGAGTGAAAAGACATCCAAAGAATTTCATCTTTTGAGAAAAAACCAGAAAACGGTGGGATTCCGATAATCGCCAGCCATCCTAATAAAAAAGTAAAGTGCGTGATTGGAAGATACTTTTTTAATGCTCCCATTTTTCGAATATCTTGTTCCTCGTGCATTGCATGAATAACAGAACCAGACCCCAAGAACATGAGTGCTTTGAAAAAAGCGTGGGTCATCAAATGAAACATCGCCGCTCCAAACGCTCCAACACCACAAGCCAAGAACATATATCCGAGCTGAGAAACCGTCGAGTATGCGAGAACCTTTTTAATATCCCATTGAGTCATGCCTATCGTCGCTGCCATGACTGCTGTCGCTGCGCCAATGATGGCTATGATCATCATTGTATTTGGGGCCATCATAAACATTGGATTCAAACGAACTATCATATAAACACCGGCAGTCACCATTGTTGCCGCGTGTATCAGAGCTGATACGGGTGTGGGGCCAGCCATTGCGTCTGGAAGCCAAATATAAAGAGGAATCTGTGCTGACTTGCCAGTTGCGCCAACAAACAAAAAAAGTGTTCCCAAAGTAATTGCACCTAACCAAGAAGTTTCTGCCGCTGCCGGCACAAGGGCGTTCAACTCAGAAAAGTTCAATGTTCCAAACGTTAGGAACAAGATAAACATCCCAAGTAAAAAGGCTGCATCACCCACTCTGTTTGTTACAAATGCTTTCATTCCAGCCGCGGCTTTTGTTTCGTCTGTAAACCAAAAACCAATCAACAAATAGGAACAGAGACCAACACCTTCCCACCCCACAAACATCACAAGCAAGTTGTCGCCCAAAACAAGTAACAACATGTTGAAGATAAAAAGATTCAGGTAGGCAAAGTACTTTGCCACGCCCTTGTCGTGATGCATGTAACCCACAGAAAACAAGTGAATTAAAGATCCAACGCCGGTGATAATCAAAATCATAATTGCGCTAATTTGATCCACCACGAACCCAGCATCAACACTCAGGTTAGCAACGCGAATCCATTCAAAAAATGTGACAGCGATTCGCCTGCTATCTGGAGGCAAGCCAACCAAGTCAACAACGAGAAATACGGCACTGATAAACGAAATGAAAACCGCTGAGGTGGCGATTGTGCCCGCAACTAAATAATTGTGTTTTTTATACCTTAGTCCGTTTATCAAAAAACCAACAAACGGGCTCAAAATTAGAATCGACATCAGGAGGCTATGATTCATAGATAACTACCCCTTAAGGTGTTCGAAGAAGCGGATGTTCACTTCTTTGTAACGTTTGAAAATGTTCACAGCAATTGCCAGGCCCACCGCGGCCTCCGCCGCCGCAATTGTCATTACGAAGAAAACCAATATTTGGCCATCTAATTGATTCATGTATTTTCCGAATGCAATAAAACTGATATTAACCGCATTCAACATAAGCTCAATCGACATCAAAAGAACAATGATGTTTCTCCTTAAAAGCACGCCCGCCATTCCGGTTACAAACAACAGAGCCGACAATATAAGATAATGATTGAGGCCAATCTGGCCGAAGATATCAATGCTTTGCATGCGTTCCGCCCTTGCTTCGTGCTAGCCCAACAACTCCTATTGCAATAATAAGCAAAAGAACTCCTAGGGCCTCAAATCCAAACACATATTTTGTAAACAAAAGCTCTCCAAGCGACTTTGCGGCATGTCCTGCTTTTTCTTTTGTTTCAGGCTTACCAGCTATAGTCGTCGTCATAGCGAATGTCCCAGCAATCAGACCTGCCAACAAACCAACAATGGCAATTTTAATTGCGCCAGAAATCCGGCCTCGAGAAAAGGTCGCTATCTCTGTTTTTAAATCAAATAGCATAAGAACCATAACAAACAACACCATCACCGCGCCGGCATAGACAATCATTTGAACGCCCGCAATGAAGTAGGCCCCCAAAGTAGCAAAGATCGCCGAGACTCCCACCATTGTCATCGCAAGACAAAGAGCAGAGTAAATGGGGTTTGAAACCAAAACGACACCAACGCCACTCAAAAGAGTTACGGACGCTAGTAACCAGAATAAAAATATATCTGCTGTCACAATTAAACTCCTACCAAGTTTGAGAAACGGCGAAAACAACCACGGCTGTAATAATCGTATTTGCCAGAGCCCATGGAAGCATCGTTTTCCAACCCAAATCCATCAGCTGGTCATATCTAAAGCGGGGCAAAGTCCAACGAACCCAAATAAAAATCCACAAAAATGCTGCGAGCTTTGCAAAAAACATTGCAAAATGAACTGCAGAGCTGAGGGCGCTCGCCCAGTCCGGAGAACCCACAATGCCTAACGCCCACTGGTAAACCTGCTCCGTTGTTGTCCAAGGAATATTATACCCGCCGAAAAAAAACGTCGCCATCAGTCCTGACGCCACCATCATGTGGCCGTATTCGCCAATAAAGAATAGGAGCATTTTAAAACCACCATATTCCGTATGAAACCCAGCAACTAACTCTGCTTCACCCTCTGCCAAGTCAAAGGGGAGACGATTGCTTTCGGCAAATGTCGCCGCAAAAAACAAAACCGCCGCTAGTGGCTGATAGAAAATGCCCCAGTTTGGGAGGAGCGATGATGAAATAGTAAATCCGAAGGCCTGAAACTGCATGGCCCCTTCTTGTGCATGAATCATTTCTGTCAGATTAAAGGTTCCATACATCATAATGACGCCGACAAGAGAAAGCCCCAACGCTAACTCGTAGCTAATGGTCTGCGCACTCGCCCTAAGAGCGCCCATTAATGAAAACTTGTTACCTGACCCCCACCCCGCCATCAAAATGGTATATGCTGCCAACGATGAAATCGCCAAAATAAATACAATTCCCACGCCGATCTCATATCCTTGAATCAGAAAGGTGTGCTCCCCCCACTTGAGTGGCGATGCCATGGGGATCGCCGAAAAGGCAAGGGTTCCTGGCAACAGCGCAAAAACTGGAGCAGCATAAAATAAAAGTTTTGTCGCAGCTTTTGGGACAAACTCTTCTTTTGTTAAAAACTTAACCGCATCGGCAAGAAGTTGCATAAGGCCAAGGGGTCCGACCCGATTGGGTCCGAAACGATTTTGTATGAAACCAGAACCACGACGCTCCAGCCAAACCAAAACAGGAACCATCTGCACCATCAGTAAAAACACCAACACTAGTTTGACACAGTTTATCGCAATCTCGAATGCGCTTTCTCCCATGATTTAGTCCCACTCCAATGCTTTTGATCTGATTTCCCAAAAAAGTCCGAATATAAATATTAAAATAAAAATCATCATGGCCACCAAGGCGGCAGTCCCAGTTCCGTCTGAAATCATCTGTTTGAAACTTGTCGCCCAGGGGTACATAAAAATGATTTCAATATCAAAAAGAATAAACAATATCGCGGTCAGGTAAAACTTAACCGAAACTTTCGTGTCCTTCTTTTCTTGGCTTGGAATGCCACACTCATAGGGCGCGAGTTTAACAGCGTCCTGATGTTTCTTTCCACCAAGAAGACGCCCCGCCAATAAACATAGACATCCGAATACGGTTACAAATACCGCAATAAATATGACTCCGCCCAACGGCACAAGTTCCTCCAAGTTAATACATTATTGAGATTATCTACTTATACTCATGCCTTGCTCGAATTCCAAGAAATATGAATGGAAAGATCTCCTAACTAATGGCAACATCACACAAAAATGAAAACAGAGATGGTTCATACCCGGCTTGAGGCTCTTCTCGAAAGGGCCTTTGAGACGAAAACGCATAAAATACAGGCACTCGGAAGCTCTTCAGAGCTGCCGCTTGCTTTCTTTTTGTCGCAGACTTATTCCAAGCAAATTAACAGCTTGCCGCACTTTGTAATTACACACAGCCATAAGTCAGCAGAACAGCTTCGTGAATTTATCCAGTTCTTTGACCCCAATAGGATTTGCCATCTTTTTAATCACTTTGATGTGTCTCCCTACTCTGGACTTTACCCAAACGCACGAACCATCAGCGATCGTCTTCGCTTTCTCTTTCATGCTCAAAACGCAAAACCAGGAGAGATTTTTATTTCTTCTGCCCAGGCGCTGTGTCAAAAAACTCTTCCGTTTAGGGACCTAAAGACGCGCACAACTTTTTGGCAGAAGGGCTCCGACGTTCCAGAAAATATTGTCAGCTTTTTAAATGATCTCGGATATCAGTCGGCTCCAATGGTCGAAGATTTAGGACAATACGCCCTCCGCGGGGGAATTATTGACATTTTTTCCCCAGCACAAAATCAACCCATCCGAATTGAACTTTTTGGAGATCAAATTGAAAGCCTTCGCTTCTTTAATCCTGACGATCAACGCAGCCATGAAGAAACTCAAAATATCGCAATTATTCCTGCGCGTGAAACCCTTTTCGCAGACGAGCGCCATGAGGACCTCCTAAAAGACTTTCGTGTCTCGCTCTCCAACCGAGTCTGTGATAAAGCTGAGTCCGAAGAGGTTCTGCGCTCTTTGGTTCTCAAAAACACCTTTCCTGGCCTCGAGTTTCTTCTTCCGTATTTTTATAAAAGACTTGAGTCTGCTTTTGAGCACTTTAATTCGGCCCTAAATATTTGGGTCTTGGATCCCGTCGAGATCTCAAGGTCTTCTGATGAGCTTCTTGCCCAATTAAAATCCGAGTTTGATTTGGCCTCCGGCTCTACTATACGACCAAACTACGGGGAACTCTTTGATTCTTATGAGAACTTGAAACACCCCGAAGGCTCCCGAGAAATTTGTTTTTCGAATTTAGAATACCTCAAGGGAGACTCTGCCGAAGAACTCAGCCTGCGATACAGCGCTTCTCCGGTAGTAGAGTTCTCAAATATTAGCCGTACACATGCTCCTGGATCCGACACCTGGACTGAAGCGATTCACACCAAGCTTTCACACTGGCGCCGGGATGGCTACCGGATTTTTGTCGGAATAAAGAATAAGTCCCAACTAGAGCGCCTTATCCATTTGATAGAAAAAACTGATTTTGTTTGTGCACGCACGAAAAGCGATGAGTATTTATGGGATACTTGGCTTCACGAACAAGAATCCCGCCAAGACTTAATTCACGTCATTCCGCGCTACTTGCCTGAAAGCCTACGCCTAGAAGAAGAACAAGTCCTCTTTCTACGAGAAGAAGATTTCTTTGGCAAAAAACAACGCGTGGCCGAGGCCTCTGGTGCCTTGGATTTTCAAAAACAAGCAAAAAGGCTCAGCTTTGGAGATCTCAAACCTGGTGATTTAGTCGTTCACGTCAAACACGGAATCGGTCAGTACGAAGGTCTCAAGTTAATGCCTATCGGCGGAGTTGACTCTGAATTTATCCAAGTTGGTTACAAAGATAAAGACAAGCTCTATCTCCCTGTTTACCGCGTTGGTCAGCTACAAAAATACTCTGGAGCAAATCAAACAGCGATCTTAGACAAGCTCGGCGGCACAGGTTGGGATAAAACTAAATCAAAGGTGAAAAGCCAACTTCGAGACATCGCCCACGAATTGCTTGCGCTTTATGCCAAACGGGCTGAATTACACCGGCCTGCTTTTACATTTAACGAATCAGAATATAGCCTTTTCGAAAATGGTTTCGCCTACGAAGAAACTAACGATCAACTGCGCGCGATTCGCGACATCAAAAACGATTTACTCGGAACCAAGCCAATGGATCGCCTGATTTGCGGTGACGTTGGCTTCGGCAAAACAGAGGTCGCCATGAGGGCGGCATTCTTTGCCGTGCAAAACAGAAAACAAGTTGCGGTGCTTGCGCCAACAACCGTTCTTACTTTTCAACATTTAGAAACCTTTAAAAAACGCTTCGCCGGTTGGCCGATAGAAATTCATGCTCTGAATCGTTTTGTTTCAACTGAGAACGCAAAAAAAACCCTTAAGGCTTGCAGCGAGGGGCGGGTCGATATTTTAATCGGAACTCATCGCATCCTAAGCAAAGACGTCGTATTTAAAGATCTTGGACTGCTTATTATCGATGAAGAGCAAAAATTTGGCGTTGCTCACAAGGA
Organism: Pseudobdellovibrionaceae bacterium; assembly: GCA_016719575.1. Lineage (GTDB taxonomy): Bacteria > Bdellovibrionota > Bdellovibrionia > Bdellovibrionales > Bdellovibrionaceae > JACMRP01. Next base: position 1,655,401 of record JADJYV010000013.1, read on the forward strand.
AAAAATTAAAAAGATGCGCGTCAGTGTCGATGCCATCACGCTTTCAGCTACGCCAATTCCTCGAACGCTCAATATGAGTCTCGTTGGAGCAAGAGACTTAAGCCTTATCAACACGGCACCTGTCGATCGTCTTCCTACAAGAACCTTTGTTTGCAAGTTCGATGAAGAAACCATTCGCAAGGCCATCACCGCCGAAATCTCTCGGGGCGGTCAGGTGTATTTTATCCATAATCGTATCCAAAGTATTTATGGCCTTGCAGATGAAATTCGCGCCATTGTTCCTCAGGCCAGAATCCGCGTTGCCCACGGGCAAATGAGCGAGGATGAGCTAGAAAAAACAATGCTCGAGTTTTTTCATCACGAAATTGACGTTCTTGTTTGTACAGCCATCGTTGAATCTGGAATGGATATTCCAAGGGCGAATACGATGTTTATTGATTCAGCCCATATGTTTGGCTTAAGTCAGCTCTATCAATTGCGCGGTCGAGTTGGCCGAAGCAAGGCTCGGGCATATTGTTATTTAATGATGCCTCGAGGTAAAAAACTCGAAAAGGATGCCCAAGAACGGCTTAAAATTATTCAAGAGAATTCTGCCCTTGGTAGCGGTATTAAAATTGCTCAATACGACCTCGAGCTTCGTGGTTCCGGCAATATCCTTGGCGACGATCAGTCCGGCCATGTCAATGCAGTCGGCTATGAAATGTACATGGATCTTTTACAGGAAGCTCTCGCAGAGGCAAAGGGCGATGCGGTTAATGATATTGACCTCGACCCTGAAATCAATTTGCGAATTCCGGCGATGATCCCAGAAAGTTATATTGGAGACATTCGCATTCGCCTAAGTTACTACAAAGCCCTGGCTGACATCAGTTCAAATGAAGAGCTCGATCGCATTGAAGAAGAGTTAAAAGATCAATTTGGAGAAATTCCAGAAGCAACACTTAATCTCATGGGCCTTATGTTGATTCGGCGCCTTTGTAAAGAACTTGGAGTTCGAGATGTTAGCGCTGGTTTAAAGTCGATCTCGTTGATCTTTACGGAAAAAACTTTGCTCAAACCGGAAGTGGCCATTCAGTTGGCGATGAGAGAAAACAAGAAATACTCCCTTACCCCAGACAATCGCCTAAATATTCGAATGAACAGCATTACTTGGACAAATGTTCATGAAGAACTCGAGTACTTGTTAAAACAACTCTAAAACTCTAGGCGCATTCCTGCGCCAAAAGTATATTCTGTTTCAGTATTGGGGTCGTCGGGATCAATGCTTGGTTGGAATTGAGAGACGAACACGTCCAAATAAGTATTCTCTAACCCGTAATCAACGAGAGATTTTTTAGAGACGGCTTCGTCTAACCAATTCAGCTGGATCAATAGACCCGCAGTATAAAAATATGCCAATTGCACCCCAGCAGAATACGCTTCTTCACCAGCCCCTTCCGTGATGTCAAACTGGTTCGCTCCGAATGTCACATAGGGCGCGACAAAAGGCTCTTTAAATATTGTGTCTGCGATGTAACTTGCAGAGGCGCTGTATTTGGCGAAAGACAGCGTTCGCAAAATTCCTGAATCCGACGACGTGTATGTTCCATACCCCCCGCCAAGATTTGCCGTTAGAGCTCCAAGCAAAAAATTGTACTTGTAGCTGAGATACAGGTTGTAAATCGGAATCTCAATGTCACCAAACATGTCTGCGAAGGGTGTTGTGAAATCAGCGATTGATACGTAGTTATACATCTGTGTGTTCTCGTAATTCAAGCCAAATAGAATTCCATGATTTCGTCGGTGTTCCCTGTATGGCCGATCAACTTCAATAGGCACATGTTGCTCAACGATATCATTTGTTTGTTCACGGTAGTCTTCAACTGCAGCATTGGCTGTTAATACGATCAACGTCGTGGTCATTGCGACCAAGGTCTTTAGTTTTAAATCATAAGCCTTAAGACGTAAGTTCATTTTAACTCTTACCTCATCTTCTCGCCTGTTATCGGGCCATGAAGCTGTTAATCTTAATTATATGAAGGTTTATTTCAGCAGTGTTATCTGTTTCTTTCTGTTGGCGATATTTCCCAACTTTCTGATAGCTCAAGCTCTGCCTCGGGTCGAGCAAATGACCCTTGAGCAGAAAGTCGGGCAGCTTTTTATCATAGGCTTTCCACAACAACGAGTAGACTCTCAACTAGAAGACTTTATAAAGAAATATAAGATCTCCTCTTTTATTTTGTTTAAAAGAAATATTCGATCTCTGTCTCAGGTCGCGAAAATGAATTCAGATCTAAAGACTATTGCAACCGCCACAACGAAGTCTTTTCCAATTATTGCCGTAGACCAGGAGGGTGGCCAAGTCGCTCGCGTTCCAACGCGCCCGCAGATTCCAAATGCAATGTCAATTGGACAAACTCAAGACGCAAGCCTGGCGTACTCGCTTGGTCAAGAAACCGCCAAAATCATTCGAACTCTTGGTTTCAACATGAATCTTGCTCCGGTTTTAGATATTAGCAATCCCCATGTCGAAAGCTTTATTGGACAACGCTCCTTTGGCTCAGATGCAGATCAGGTGAGTTCTGTTGGCGTCGCCCTCTCTAAAGGGCTGCTAGATGAGGCCGTTATTCCTACCGCCAAACATTTTCCTGGAGTGGGGTCTGTATCTGGCGATCCCCATAAGATTTCCGTAGAATATGATGCTACCGCCGAAACTCTCTACGCAAAAGATCTCAAACCGTTCTCTGAGTTTTCTAAATTAGGAACCAACACGGCCATAATGCTTTCTCATTTGTCGTATCCTGCGCTAGACCCCACGAACACTCCAGCGACTCTGTCCGCGGAAATCATCAAATCCATCCTTCGAAAGAGAGTCGGATTTAATGGCCTCATCGTGACTGATGATATTCAGATGAAGGGACTTATAAACTTCAAAACTCCATACGATGCGGCGCTGGCGGCGCTAAAGGCGGGGGCCGATATCGTCATGATGACCTGGTCTTTTAAGGATCAGGCAAAGGCCATTGAAAAGGTTCGGTCCGCCGTCGCCTCTGGCGAACTCAGCGAGGAAGAGCTGACAGAAAAAGTTTCACGCATATTGCTAGTTAAACAATATCTTGAAAAAGTTAATCCTCCTTTGGAAAAGTTTCCGAACTCCAACGTTGTCGCTCTTTCAACGAAGCGTCTTCGAGAAATAGAATCAAAAATACTCGACTTTAATGTCAACGTGGCCTTAAAAAACTTTAGTCATGACGATGCGACAAGGACTCCTGCTTCTATACCTGAACGAACCACTCCGGTTTCAGTTTGTGTCTTTTCGCCAAAATCCTCATTTATTGAATCTTATAAGAAGTCAGATGCGGGGGCGAGTGGCATTAAAATTCGGCCTAAATCAAAAGCCTCTCTTATTGCCCAGTCTTTTAGTCGTTATGAGTGTCAATATGGTGTTTATGTCGTTTATGGCCCCTCGTCTGCAGGAGTTCTTTCTAAACTAAGCAAAGAAGTCTCGGAAAAACTACTTCTCGTGAACCTCAGCTTACCAAACCTTGTCGATTCAAATAAAAAATATCTTGGCGTTGTGAACCTCTTCTTTGCTCACCCTGACGCGGGCAAGAAGATAGCAGACCACTTTCCTTTGTTTTTAAAAAATGAGACCTCGCGAGAGTTGGCCCAAGACAAAGTAGAGCCTTTATAATAAAAAACCCCGCCTTGATCCTGGCGGGGTTTTTATGCGATTTTTAATTCCGTTTGGCTATTTTGCCATTGCCTCTAGCATACTTTTGATTTGCGTATCAGAAAGTCGTGCCGCGTTTTTGCATGTCCCTTTGCTTCCAGGGAAAATTTTTGCACACTGAGTTTGGCTGTTCGAATCCGCTTTACCCAAGGTCATTTTGCAACCTCTTCCCGCGGCATATTCATTAATAAGTTTTAAACAGGCATTCTCACTCATGCAAACTCGACTGACTTGAGCGTTGGAACCTTCTCCAAGGCTATCCACTTTTGCTAAAATAACTTTGGAGTTGGGAGCAACCATTTCACACTCCACCATGTCCTCTTGCAAAACATTGTCTTTTGATTGGTTACATGTCTTTCCATCGCCATTCGCTCCGGTCACAGCATTTGGATTCTTTCCCGGCTGGACGACCATCGGCGTAGGGCTTGCTAGCGGTGCAGGAGCAGAACCGACCGTAGGGTCTATCCCCGAGACGTTGTCTATGGCTGTAGGATCAACCCCAACATCTCCTTCGAGCTTTAAAACAGAGGTGGAGGAGTCCGAAGTAAATTGCGCGCGCGAACAGTTTTGATACGCAATTAACACCGACGACAAAAGAATCAACGTAGTGCCGAGTTTTAATTGATTTAGGCTCATGTATCCACCCCCGATACAACCTGATCCTGCAAGTTTTGAACCGGCTTTCTCTCTCTTAATATCGTTTGCAGCTACTTTTCTTGTCGAGGAAGTTTACTTACGCTGTATAACTATACGAATTTCTCGAATTGAGATTTTTATTTTGGCTCGCACGCCAGTGATAGCAATAATAATCTCTTTTTGCCTTCGCGAAGTAGGCAAAAAGAAACGTTCTTTCCCGCTTTTACGACTTTGTTCCTGGAAAAATTTCCATCCCGGTTCGTGCTTTTGCAACGTCTCGTTGTGTTTCGGTCCACTGCTCTTCGTCTAAAGACTCCACGCCAAGTTTGCGCTCACCTTCAGCTATCGCTTTTTTGAGCTCTTCTATTTGTAGATCTGCGGAGACTGCCGCATATTCCGCTAATATGTTTACGCCTAGAGGATTAACCTGACAGTAACCCCAGCTAATTGCCACACGCTGCTCCGGCTGTCCTTTTAGCTTATAGCTCAAAACACCTGTTTCAAGTGTTGTAATAAGTGGAGCATGACCAGGAAGAATGTTCAGCTCACCCTTAAAGGCCGGAGCTGTTACTTCGTCAATTTCCTGATCTACCACAAGGCGTTTTTCTGGCGTAACCAGAGTCAATTTAAACATAAGTTGTCCTTAGGCTTGAAGTTTTTTAGCCTTCTCAATAACCTCTTCAATTGTACCAACCATATAAAAGGCCTGTTCAGGCAAGCTATCGTGCTTTCCATCCAGGATTTCGCGGAAACCCTTAACGGTGTCTTTAATGTCGACATATTTGCCCGGCAGATTCGTAAATTGTTCTGCAACGAAAAATGGTTGAGACAAAAATCTTTGAATCTTACGCGCACGAGATACAACGAGCTTATCATCCTCAGAAAGTTCATCCATACCAAGAATCGCGATGATGTCCTGTAGTTCCTTATAGCGTTGTAGAATAGCCTGTACATCGCGAGCTGTTTTATAGTGCTCTTCGCCGACAACCTGAGGATCCAAAATTCTAGAAGTAGAAGTCAACGGGCTTACTGCGGGAAAAATTGCCATCGCAGCAATATCACGATCTAGGTTCGTAGTAGCATCCAAGTGAGTAAACGTTGTTGCTGGAGCCGGATCCGTATAATCATCCGCAGGAACGTAAACGGCCTGAACGGATGTGATAGAACCAGACTTTGTAGAGGTAATACGCTCTTGCATAGCTCCCATCTCAGTTGCTAACGTTGGCTGATATCCCACCGCCGATGGAATACGACCAAGCAACGCAGACACTTCTGCGCCCGCTTGAGTAAATCGGAAAATATTATCTACGAAGAAGAGAACGTCTTGCTTTTCAATATCACGGAAATATTCTGCGACAGTTAATCCTGTCAAAGCTACGCGGGCACGAGCTCCAGGAGGTTCATTCATCTGTCCAAACACAAGCGCTGTTTTCTCAATAACTCCAGACTCTTTCATTTCGCGCCAAAGATCATTTCCCTCACGCGTTCGCTCCCCAACGCCCGCAAACACAGAATAACCACCATGCTCCGTTGCAATATTGCGAATCAATTCTTGAATAAGAACTGTTTTGCCAACGCCGGCTCCGCCAAAAAGACCAATTTTTCCACCCTTCGCATAAGGCGCCAACAAATCAACAACCTTGATTCCGGTCATTAGCATTTCCGCGGCCACGGCCAAATCTTCAAACTTCGGTGCTGGTCTATGAATTTCCCAGCTCTCTTTCGTAACGACTGGACCTGCTTCATCAACAGGCTCACCAATTACGTTAATAATGCGGCCCAAAACTTCTTTGCCAACGGGAGCTGCAATCATTTTTCCAGTACTAACAACTTTTTCGCCCCTTACAAGGCCTTCCGTTGAATCCATTGAAATGGTACGAACAACACCGTCGCCTAAGTGCTGTGCCACCTCTAAAACAAGATTCATGTCTTTATCAGAAATAGCTCTATTTGTTACTCGAAGAGCCGTGTTGATTGGAGGAAGTTCTCCGCCCTCAAACTCTACGTCCACAACTGGTCCCATAACCTGTTTGATTTTTCCGCTAGCCATTTTCATACGCTCCTATTATTTCAGTGCCTCGGCACCGCTCACAATTTCAGTTAATTCTGTAGTAATTTTTTCTTGTCTCAACTTGTTGTATGTCAACGTGTAAGAGTTAATCATCTCTTTCGCGTTGTTCGTTGCATTTTCCATAGCAGTCATACGCGCGCCATGCTCTGCTGCTATACTTTCCGACATTGCTCTATACACCTGAAGATCAAAATGTTTGACCAACAGCTGCGCGATTATTTGCTCAGGTGCTGGCTCAAAAATCATATCTACCGAAAAACCAGGGGCGGGCCCTGTGCTTTCGAAAGAGGTCTTCTGTATGTCGATCGGTAGAATTGTTTCGCAAACCACTTCTTGAGCAATTGCCGACTTAAACTCATTATAAATCACCCGAATTTCGTCGTATTCACCAGAAAGATATTGTTTCATCAATCGATCTGCTACGTGCGACGCCAAATCGTATGAAATATCCTTATCTAATCTCGTGATTGCATCAATGGCCTTGTAGCCCTTTTTGACAAAGTAGTCCGCACCTTTTCGACCAATAAATAGAAACTCGATGCTCTCTAACTTGCCGGCATTTTCTTTATAATAGGCTTCCGCAAACTTATTGATATTGCTGTTAAAGGCGCCTGCCAATCCCCGGTCTGATGTAATTACAACCAAAAGTACTTTTCGCACCTCGGCTTTTTGTTCCATCAATGGATGCGTTACTTTTTTAGTTACCGCGATGTCTGCAATGACTTTTCGCAAAGTCAGAGCGTAAGGGCGCATATTCGTAATATTGTTTTGCGCCTTCCGCAGCTTCGCAGCAGAAACAAGCTTCATTGCTTTTGTGATCTGCTGTGTGTTTTTTGTGGACTCTATTCGAGCCCGTATATCCTTTAAGCTGGCCATTTAGGCACCCAATTATTTTTTTGTTGAAGGTTGAAATACGGCCTTAAATTCTTCTAAAGCTGCCACTAATGACTTTTTAATATCGTCGCTTAACGCTTTTTTCTCTGCGATATTTTTTAGAACATGCGAGTGTTTCTGCTTCATAAAGTCCATTACTTCTTTTTCATAACGACGAATATCTGTTTCTGGATAACCATCAACATAGCCATTGCCGGCAGCAAAAATCATTGCAATCTGCTCTTCGACCTTGAACGGCGCGTACTGACCTTGCTTCAAAATTTCTACCAATCGGCGGCCACGGGCCAATTGTTGTTGAGTGGCTTTATCAAGGTCAGATGCAAATGCAGCAAAAGCCTCCATCGCCCGGAACTGCGCAAGCTCAAGCTTCATTGATCCAGCAACTTGCTTCATCGCCTTAATCTGTGCCGCACCACCAACCCGCGAAACCGACTTTCCTACGGAAATTGCGGGACGAATTCCTTTGTTGAAAAGGTCTGTTTCCAAAAAGATCTGACCATCGGTAATAGAAATTACGTTTGTTGGAATGTAAGCAGAAATATCGCCAGCCTGCGTTTCAATGATTGGCAACGCCGTTAAAGAACCTCCGCCCTTGTCCGCAGACAACTTAGCAGCTCGCTCAAGAAGACGACTATGAAGATAAAAAACGTCTCCAGGATAAGCTTCTCGGCCTGGAGGACGACGAAGGAGCAAAGATAGTTGGCGATACGCCTGGGCCTGTTTTGTTAAGTCATCATAAATGATCAGTGCATGTCTTCCGGTGTCGCGGAAGTATTCAGCCATAGCTGTTCCAGAGTAGGCCGCCAAGAACTGAAGAGGGGCCTGATCAGATGCGCCTGCAGAAATAATTGTTGTGTACTCAAGCGCTCCTGCCGCGCGTAGTTTTTCAACAACTGCCGCAACTGTGGATTGCTTTTGGCCGATTGCCACGTAAAAGCAATATACGTTCTGACCCTTTTGATTAATAATTGTATCGATAGCAATCGCCGTCTTGCCAGTCTGGCGATCTCCTATTATCAGCTCTCGCTGACCGCGACCAATTGGTATCAAGGAATCAATTGCTTTAATTCCCGTCTGAAGAGGTTCTTCGACTGGATGACGATACACGATGCCCGGAGCTTTTAGCTCAACAACTCGGCTGTGCTGCGAGTTGATCGCGCCCCTGCCATCAATGGGAGTTCCAAGAGCATCAACAACACGACCCAAAAGAGCTTCGCCCACTGGTACTTGCACGATTTTTTTCGTTCTTTTAACGGTATCGCCCTCTTTAATTCCGCGATCTTCACCGAAAATTACGACGCCCACAAAAGAATCTTCAAGGTTTAAAACCATTCCGTATATTTCATTCGGGAACTCTACGAGTTCTCCTGCCATTACGTTTTCTAAACCGTATACGCGCGCAACGCCGTCGCCCACCGAAAGCACGCTGCCCGTTTCGCTCACTTCGATTTTCTTATTATACTGATTAATCTGCTCTTTTAGGACGCGGCTGATTTCATCTGCACGGATTTGTGTTTCCATGATTAGTTGGCTCTCCTGTTTAGTTCTTCGTTCATTTTTATTAAATGTGTTTCAATGCTGTCATCAAAGGTCCATCCACCGACCTGGGCAACTACGCCGCCTAGCAGAGTGGGATCCTCTTTATATGTTAGAATTATTTTTTTATTCAAAATCTTTTGAATGTTTGTTTCGAGTTCTTTTTTTGTTTCGCCAGAGAGTATTTTGGCTGACTTAACTTGTCCGCGCGTTACTCCCTGCTCTAGGTCCATTTGATCGCAGAAAGCCTGCGCTATTTGCTCAAAGGCGCCAAATCGATTTTTGTCCACAAGTAACAAAAGCAAATTGAAGACTTCTTCGAGCAATCCCTTGTTTGAAAAACTACTTTGAACTACTAATTTTTTTTGGTCTGGCAAGATGAGCGGGTTGTTGAAGTACGCACCAATAGCGACGTCAGCTTTAAAGATATTCGCAATTGCTTCGATTTCCTGTTGAGCTCGGCTGTGCTGGCCTTTTTGTTTAGTAAGGGCCAATAGAGCGCGAGCATATCGGCGCGATGCCTCACTTATTTTCATGGATTTACCGCCTGTACTTTATTAACAAATTCCGTCTGAAGATTTTGGTGGTCCGCCGAGCTTATATCTCTTGAAAGGATTTTTTTCGCCGCCTCTAGAGAATCCTTAAGGAGCTGTTCTTTCAAGTGTGTTTGCGCCTTCAATATCTCGATTTTCGCAGTTTCTTGCGCCTCATGTCTGATTTTTTTCGCCATCTCTTGCGCTTCTTTGGCGAGCGCATGTCGCATGTCTGCCGCTTCGGCTCGTGCGCGCGAAAGGCTCTCGTCTGTCGAACTCTCAAGTTGATCTATTTTGTGTTTAATATCTACGAACTGTTTTTCGGCTTGCTCTCTAGCTGACTTGGATTTTTCTGCCGCTGCCAAAAACGAACTCTTACGATCAGAATAGAATTTGATTACCGTCGACTTTAGAAAATAAAACAAGCCACCAAACAAAATTAGGACATTTATTGTTTGATAAAGAACAGACCGGGGAATCTCAATGGGTCCCTCTCCGTGTTCTGAGGATGCATATACGCAACTTGCAACCAACATTAATATAAGGACGATAGATGTTTTCATCGGGTCCTCTTACTTTCCTAAAAGTTTTTGAGTTATCACCATAGAAACAGTTGTTGTCTCAGCGCCTAGAGACGCCGCCACTGCCTGGATAGCCTGTCCAATTGTTTTATTGTTTTTTTCTAAAAGCTCTGCCGCTTCTTCTCGCGCTTTGCCAACGATGAGGTCATATTCTTTCACCGCATCGTTTCGATGAGAATCATAAATTTCTTTGATTTGTTTCGAAACTTCTTTGGCTTTTACTTGGTATTCAGAGTGAAGTTCGGTTGATTTTTTCTGAAGTTCGAGGGCCAAATCTTCTCCGCCAAGAGTACGAGTTTCTCGTTCTTTAAGGGCCAAATAGTATGGCGTAAATAAATAAATATTCAGAAAAAAGAACATACATACAAAGATCGCAAATTGAATGAGCGCGGTTTGATTGATACCTAACTGGTGGATAATTTCCATTTTATTGAAATCCCTACGGTTTTTTTTGAACCTCGGAATTATCATTTTTGCGAAGAGATGGTCAAGACGATTTTACTCTTTAACTACCCGTAAACAAAGGCTCTTTATTCAGACCCTTGGCATGTAGGACGCTCCCTCAAAAACCACGCCCTCGTCGATTCTGAGACTTGGCGAGGTGACGGTTCCCTTAAATGCTGCGGGGGGGCGCATTATAACCCGTCCGCGAGCGAATAGATTTCCTTCTACGTGTCCGCTGATAATTATTACGTCTGCCTCAATTTGCGCTTGTACGCTCGCCTTTTCATTAATGATAACCGTGTCATTGGTATAGATTTCACCAACAAACTCGCCGCCGATTTGCACAGTCCCCTCAAAGCTTAGCTTTCCCTCGAAACGAGTTCCATAATCTAATATAGAGGTTACGTGGCCAACTAGAGCGCCCTCATCATCAGATATTTTAGTTATCTCTGCCATCCCTGTTTCAACCTATCTACCATTTGCGTCAACTCATCATCTGAGTAAAAATGTATCGAAATTTTTCCCTTTGATCCTGCGTAGTCAATGTTTACTTTTGTACCCAATAGTTTCTGTAGCTCATCAGACAGCCCCGCGATTAGCCTTTGTGTCACGCTCTGTTCAGCGTCAAATTCCTGAGGCGCTCCCGTTTGCGGGTTTTGCGCCTCGACAACTAGTTTTTCTAGTTTTCGTACGGACATTTTCTCTGTCACAACTTTTTTTGCTAGCTCAAGCTGCTTTTTAATATCAACCAAAGATAACAATACCTTTGCGTGTCCCACCGAAAGCTCGCCCAAGCTTATCATCGTTTTTACTGTTTCTGGTAGCGCCAGAAGCCGGGTTGAATTTGCAATTGTGGCACGATCCCTGCCAACTTTATCCGCAACTTGCTGCTGTGACATCTTAAATTCATTAATTAGGCGATAGTATCCCTCTGCCTCTTCTATTGGGTTTAGGTCTTCTCTTTGGATGTTTTCAATGATCGCAAGCTCGAGGGTTTCTTGATCATTAAAGTTCTTTATCAAAACGGGGACCTCATGCACGCCTGCTAATTGTGCAGCTCTCCAGCGCCGCTCTCCTGCGACAATTTCTAGGCGTCCGCCAGCTACTTTTCGCCCAATAATCGGCTGCAATATGCCGTTTTCTTTTATTGATTGAGCCAGGTCTTGTAGGCTTGCCTTCTCAAATGTTTGACGCGGCTGATATTTTCCAGACGTAAGTTTGTCGATTGGAACCTGCCAAACCTTACCTTCTGTGTTGATCGGAGCTGGTGGCGCAACTTGAGTATTCAACTGACTACTCATGTGTTGTCCCGGAGGTCTCGACTGTGTTTGCGACTCTGGCGAGCCCGAGCTCAATAGAGACCCTAGCCCTCGGCCTAATCCTTTTTTCTTGTTTGTACTTTCGTGAATAGGTTCAGACACTTGCTGACTCCTCATGTCGTCTTTGTTCTTCCGCTTTGACGGCTGTACGCTGCTCAACTTCTTTGGCAAGATCAAAATACTTTGTCGCACCGATAGATTTTTGGTCGTACTCAAAAATTGATTGTCCATGGCTTGGGGCTTCGCTCAACCTAACATTCCTTGGAATGATCGCGTTAAAAACCTTATCGCCAAAATGATTTTTAATCTCTGTAACTACCTGATGGCTAAGGTTGTTACGAGTATCAAACATCGTAAGAACAATACCCTCGATATGCAGCTGTGGATTTAGGTTCTTCTTGATGAGCCCGGCAGTATTCAAAAGCTGGCTCAGGCCTTCAAGCGCATAGTACTCACACTGAAGTGGAACCAAAAAGCTGTCAGCGGCAGTAAGTGCGTTGAGTGTTAAAAGCCCAAGAGAGGGGGGACAATCTATTAGGACATAGTCATATCCATGAGAAATCGTTGCAATAGCAGACTTTAGTCTGTATTCGCGGTGCGGCATGTCAACTAGCTCAATTTCGGCTCCTACTAAGTCTGGATTAGCTGTGATCACTTGAAGGTTGTCATGCTTTGTTTTTTGTATTGTTTCTTGAATATCTCTTTCACCAATTAAAATATGGTAAACATTGGCGTCTTGACTTTCGTATCTCTTAATTCCCAATCCGCTAGAGGCATTTCCCTGAGGATCCATGTCGATAAGCAAAACTTTTTTCCCTAGGTTAGCCAAGGCAGAAGAGAGGTTTACCGATGTCGTGGTTTTTCCCACTCCACCCTTTTGATTCGCTATGCATATTGTTCTAGCCATAATTTCCTCCGTGATTAGTAAAAAGTCCTGTATTTTTTTCAATCTGGCAAGTTTTTACTAATGTTTTTATTAAAATTTCCGATGTTCTACGTAGAACATTGGAGTTTTATGCGCTTTGTTGCTTGTTTTCTCTTGTTTTGGTCAATTTTGGGCTGCAATAAGCCCAACCCGACCCCTGAGTTAAGCGATGAAGTCTATTTGGACCTAACTTCAAGAGCCAAGTCTGCAAAAGGCAGTCTCGAGACAGAAAAAAAGAAACTTGATGGTTTTAAAAATGAGTTAAGGACCGCTGATCCGCAGTCTGGCTCAATCAAATTTGCTCAAAAACGATATTTCGAATCCGAATCGGCTGTAACAAAGCTTGAGCAACTCACTAAATATTACGAGCTTGCAGCAATTGCGAGAAAGAGTGAGGTTCGAAAGAGATATTCTACGGCTTTTAACCAAAAACAAGTGTGGATTATTCCTGAAGAGGTCGAAAACTATAAGATGAATCGCTCAATTTCGAATTCTACTATAGGAGTTCCGTGGAGCAGTAAAAAAAGGGTTGAAGACTATACAAAGCGTTCAAAAAAACATGTCGTTCAGACAAAGAAAGAGTAAAAGCTGTTCCACGTGGAACAACTAACTAATTTTATCAGTTTTAATAACAGAAAATCGAATTTCACCAACCGGGAGTCTATACTCGCCAACCAGGCCTGGTGCCCAAAGAGAACACAACTGAATTGGAATACCAGAAACCTCTTGGCTCCATTCTTCGCCCTTTAGGTGGAAAATAATCCCGCCCCGGTGAACAATCTTCCGCATGGCTAAAATCACGGTCGAAATTGATGAAAGGCCCCTCACGATTGCGAATTTTACGGAGCCTTCTTTTAGGTGCTCCATCTTACTACAAATGACATCGGCATTAGAGGTATTCGTTTTTGACAAAATGTGTTTTAAAAACTCACACTTCTTCTGATCCGCCTCGACCAAATGCACGGTTACGCTTGGAAACAAGATCGCAAAAACGACTCCGGGAAAGCCCGCACCACTACCAAGGTCGTAAATTTCAGAAAACGAAGGATGTGAAGAGCGGATGACGCGCGACGCCATGATGCTGTCTGCAAAATGAATTGCGTCTGCTGCCTGCAGCGTCTTTGGTGCCACCAGATCAATGGTCCTGTTAAATTTATGCAGCTCATCAAACAGCACGCGAAATTTAGATAATACCTCCGGGCTGAGGTCCGGATACCAAGTTGGAATGCGCCATTGAAAGTTAGTTGGTAGTTCCTGTTTGTTCGTCAAGCGAAGTCTCCTTCAACAATCTGTGACCCTTAAGAAAGACCATTATAGCTTGAATTGCTGACGGATTAACACCACTTATGCGTTGAGCTTGGCCTAAAGTTCTAGGCCTAATCTTAGTAAGTTTATCTACCTCTTCCTTTGAAAGTCCTCTTACAGATCGGTAATCAATCTCTTCTGGGAGCCTAAGCTCTTCCATGCGCTTTGATTGTTCAATAAGCTCAATTTGCCTTTTGATGTAACCGGAATATTTAACCTCAATTTCAACAGGATCGCTTACGTTTGGATCGGGTTCCATCACAAAGCCAAAACGATCAAGGTCATAACAAGATATTTCTGGGCGTCGCAGCAACTCCTCGAAACTAATAGGCTTTAAAAGAGCTGTGCTTCCAATAGCAAGAAGTTTGTCCTGGGTTTCTTTGTTTGGAAAGAGTCTTTCGCTACGTAAGCGACTTAGCTGATTCGCTCTTCGCCGTGTTAAGCCAAGAAGGTTCTCCCGGGCAACATTACAAACCAATCTGTGTTCAATAGCCAGGTCCGATAACCTATCAATAGTATTATCTTCTCTTAAAACTAGACGATGTTCTGCTCTCGACGTGAACATACGATAAGGCTCATTCGTGCCCTTTGTAACTAAGTCATCAATTAACACACCAATGTAGGCTTTATCTCGATCCAAAACAAATTCCGGACGGCCCAAAACACTGTGGGCGGCGTTTATACCTGCGACAAGTCCCTGTGCAGCAGCCTCTTCATAGCCAGAGGTGCCATTAATCTGTCCTGCCAAAAAGAGTTGTCGAATTTGCCGCGTCTCCAAACGATGCCAAATTTGAGTGGGTTCGATAAAATCATATTCGACGGCATAACCGGGTCTTACGATCTTTACATTTTCAAGCCCAGGAATGGTCCTTAAAAACTCATATTGTACATCTTCCGGCAGACTTGTAGAAATTCCCTGCAAATAAATCAAATCTGAATTTAAACCTTCGGGCTCAAGAAATGTCTGATGACTGTCTCTATCTGCAAAACGGGTTACTTTGTCTTCTATGCTTGGACAATATCTAGGACCCGTTCCCTCGATATTACCGCAAAACATTGGGGACTTATCCAAATTCTTACGAATAATTTCATGCGTCGCCGGCGTTGTTCGTGAAAGATAGCATGCTATTTGCGGAAGTCTAAACGTCCTCTCAGAACGAAAACTAAACGGATAAAATTTATCGTCTCCGTATTGAGCTAGAGTTTTGCTCCAATCTATACTGTCTTTATGCAACCTCGCTGGAGTTCCAGTCTTCAGTCTTCGTACCGAAAACCCAAATTCCGAGAGTTGATCTGATAAACCGATCGAAGCGCGATCTCCAACCCGCCCCCCTGAAGACTGCTGAAGCCCGATGTGCATAACACCATTCATAAATGTGCCTGCTGTTATTATGGTCGCCTTAGAAAAAATCTCTGACCCGTCCTGCAAAACAACACCAACGCACAATTCCTTATTGAGAATAAGGCGTTTAACCTCTCCCTCTAAAATGGTTATATTTGGCTGACTTTTTAACTTCTCGGTCATCCTTGCTGAATACATGTCTTTGTCTGATTGAACCCGCGTTCCTCGTACAGCCGGACCTTTGCTAGCATTTAAGCGTTTAAACTGGATACATGTTTCGTCAGCGACAAAACCCATCTCTCCGCCAAGAACATCGATTTCGCGAACCATATGGCCCTTAGCAAGACCACCAATAGAAGGGTTGCAGCTCATATATGCAATTCTCTTTGTGTTAGTCGTGACAACAAGGGTCCTTAAGCCAAGACGCGACGACGCCAAGCTGGCTTCTACGCCCGCATGTCCTGCCCCTACAACGATCACATCAAAGCTACTGTTACTCATAAGTTTATTTACCGAGACAAAACTCTTTAAAAACTCGATCCATTACTTGATCGTCAAAGCGTTTTCCAAGTGTCTCTTGAATTGCTATCAACGCCTCTTTTAAATCTACTGCTAAAAACTCTGATCCCATTCCAATCCCTAAAAGCTCACGACAATGATTAATATTTGAGAGGGCTTTCGAAAGGTTCTCAAAATGACGAGAGTTAGATAGCAAAACTCCATCTTGAATATTTGCAACAGAGAACCCAACGGAGATCTCATTCAAAATCGTCGGTCTTGTATTTTGATCGAGTGCACTTATAAAGAAAAGATTTCTTTTTATAAAGTCCTCTTGCTGGGTAAGATTTTCAAAGCCTGGCACCGAGGATAGTTGTTCCAAAATGGCCCGAATTTCTACAGCACCGGCGACTAAATCAACTTTATTGCCAACAAGAAACAAGGTGCGTTTGGGTAATTGCCGAAGAATTTCGACATCCTCGGGCTTTAAGCCTTCAGAGATGTCATAAACAAACAACAAAACATCTGCTTCTTCATGCGCTTCTCGACTCTTAAGAATTCCTATTTGTTCTACCTCATCTGAGGTCTGGCTACGTATTCCTGCCGTATCCAAAAAAGTAAATTTAATACCTGAATAGTGGGTATCACCCGAAATAACATCGCGGGTGGTTCCAGCAATGCTAGTTACAATTGCCCTGTCATCCTCTAAAAGCAAATTGAGAAGACTAGACTTTCCAACATTTGGTCGCCCAGCAAGGGCAACACGAATTCCATCTTTAAGCGCTCTTCCAGAATGATACGACTCAACTAAAGAGCTAAGCTCTCTACTTATTTCTAACAATTTATCAGAAACTATCTTTCCACTAACTAAATCCAACCCCTCAGTCGAAAAATCAATTCCTGCTTCGATGTGGGCCATCAACCACGTAACGCTATTTTCAATGCTTTCTATTTTTGTCGAAAGATGTCCTTTAAGTTGTCGAAGGGCCATCCTCGATGCGTTGTCACTTTCGCTTTCTATCAACGCCAAAACACTCTCTGCTTGGACAAGGTCTACACGCCCGTTCATGAAGGCTCGATATGTAAACTCCCCTCGCTCTGCGGCTGATGCGCCTGCCAATATCAAATGTTTCAATATTTTTTGACAAATTTGGGGGCTGCCGTGACACGAGATTTCAAGCGTTTCCTCGCCGGTAAAGGAGTGGCCCTTCTTGAAATAAGTTACTATCACTTCGTCAAGATCTTCTGTGTTGTCCAACGCGCGAAGCGTTCCATAGTAAGCTCGATGACTTTCTACATCCTCTGGCAAAAAGTCACTTAGTCCCTTTACTATCTTCAGACTCTTGGGGCCAGACACGCGAATAACCGAGATTCCTCCAACACCATGCGGAGTGGACACAGCGCATATAGTTTGAGGTTCTCGATTTATCCTTTTCATTTAAAAATCGTCATTCGCCAACATCTTGGGTCTGATCATTTTGTGAGCCTGAGGCCTTGGCAGGATATATTTTAATCTTTTTATACAATCCTTCCCCAAGAGATCTGCTTTTAACCCGGGGATCTTGAGCAAGATATTGATGAACAATTTTTCGATCTTTTGGCGGAAGTGCGCGGTAATAAACCGACTTTCCTTGCTCAATAGCAATGGCCTTTAGATTTTCGGCTCTCTCGATCAAAGCGGCAGAGGATTCGTCTCGATATCCTCCGCAATCAACAACAATGTTTGTTTTATCTTCTGGAAAATTGTGTTGCGCAACTCGCTTTAAGAAAAGCTGTAGTGCATCCAACATTTGTCCTTTTTTATCTTTCAACAACTCCTCATCGTCGCCAGAGATCTCTATAGACAATACTCCATCACCATCACCTTCCTTTTCAAAGGAGGTGTTAAATGAAAGGTCAAATTTTCCATTCTCTATAATTCCCGACAAGGTCTCATTGATAAATGTTTCTACTTCTCCACCAGAACTTTTGCTTTTGCTGCCAAACAGTTTACTAAAAAATCCGGCCATGTTTTCCTCCTAAGCAGTCGCGTCGTTTTTGTCTCTTAAAAATATCATTTGTTGAATTACTCCAAACACAGTGCTGACACACATATATAGCGTCAGTCCACTGGGCAATTGAACCATAAACACGGTGAACACCAGTGGCAAAAACGCCATTACTTTTGCCTGCGCCGGGTCCATCGTTGTTGGGGTCATCTTTGTTTGAAGAAACATTGTGATCCCCATGATAATTGGTAATACATAGAACTTGTCGTGAGAACTAAGGTCCGTAATCCAGCCAAGAAATGGAGAATGATAAAGCTCGATGCTTGAACCGATAACTCTGTACAATGCAAAGAAAATTGGAATTTGCAAAAGCATCGGCAGACACCCGCCCAAAGGATTTGCTTTGTTTTCTTTCATGAGTGTCATTGTTTCGCGATTCATCGTCATTGGGTCGTCTTTATATCGCTCGCGTAGCGCCTGAAGTTTGGGTTGGATTTTTTGCATTGCCTTCATAGACCTTGCAGACATAATGGCAAATGGCAAAACACAGAGACGCACTAACAAAGTAAGGCAGATAATTGCCAGGCCCCAGTTACCAATAACACTATAAAAACCCTTCATAATATAAAGAAGCGGACGAGCAATAAAACTAAAGAAACCATGATCGATTACTTCTGGAAGCTCAGGGTCTACTTTTGCTAAAATATCGATGGATTTGGGGCCGGCATATAATATTTGCTCAAGCACTATTTGTGTTTGTGCCAACGTCGGTTTGTAGATGAGTTCCGCTTTCGCTGTTTTCGTTTTAAGGTCAGAAACTAATCTAGTTTCTGGTAAAAGCTCAGACTTGTCTATTATCGCAGCAGAAAAGTATTGTGAGCTAACGGAAACTATGTTGGCTGGAGAAAAGTCTTTTGAGATATTTTCTTTTGCTGCACTAAAATTAACAACTTCGTTTTTTCCTGCATGCTTTACATAAAAATCTTGATGCTGATAAGACGGGAACAACCAAGACGTTGATTGCGGCACTGTAATTTTCTCAGGAACCACGAAAACAATTCCGCTCATAATATCTTCGTTTGGCTTTTCTACCACAATACGGCTTTTAAAAAACTGCTTTTCTGAGTCGTACGTTATTGTTCTGGTAACGGTACTTTCTCCAACGCGAGCTGTTCCAACGTATTGTCCTGGCGCCTCTTCTTTAATCTCAAAAAATAGGGGCCTTGGGGTGTTGATAAGTTTTAACTCGAATAAGGAGTCAACATCAGACAAACCAAGCTTTATTGGATTTTTATCGTAATCTACGAACTTATTAAGCGTTAACTCCTTAAGCCCCATTCCATTGCCTGTTAATGTAAACGAAATATTTTGATCTTTAAAGTGGATCTCTTGCGCGACAATTGTCGCCTTATTATCACCACTGGTCGGTTTTGAATTTGTCTCTGCCTCCTGTGAGGCTTTTGTAGCATTTGCCGCTACATTATTCGGTGTTTCCACTTCTGTTGTTACAACCGGCTTCGGTTTATTGTAGTTTGGGTATTTCTTCTGCAAATATGTCTGCCACCCATACCAAACGACTCCGACCAAAATGACAGCGACTATTGTTTTTGGCTCGAAAAATTGGCCTTTATTTTGATCTTGCATTGGCGTCTCCTTGAGCCGGTGGTGCAGGATCCAATCCATAGCTTCCACCAGGGCGGCATTTCAAAATTCTTATTAAAATAAATTTAATCGCGGCAAAAAAAGTCTGAGATCGAGCTACATCAAGTGCATACTCTGAGCAGCTTGGAGTGAAGCGACATGCCCCTCCTAAATGCGTGGTTCCAACGGTTCTGTATACACCAATAAGTATAATCAGAAGCTTGCTAGAGCCGTTTTTTAAGGCTTTCAACCCCGAGATCCATTGCTTTTTTAAACTCTTCGCTAGAGAGTCCTTTGTAAAAGCCCTTGTTAACGGGTTTAAAAATGATGTTAATTGAAATTTCAATTGGCGATCCTGACTTAGCCAAATTCCAAAAATACTCTCGAACCCATCGCTTGAGCTTGTTGCGAACAACAGCATCACCAACCTTTCGGCTTGCTGTAATTCCAAACTCGAGCTCCTTTTCACTGTTAAAATAGTTCAAAAGAAGCCATTTGGTCGGAGCGATTCTTTTTCCATTCTTTTTAAGAAAGAGAAAATCGGAACTGCGCTTAAGGGCTTTTGCTCGACTACTTTCCACCTGTAGAAACCGTTAGACGCTTTCTACCTTTCGCACGACGACGGGAAATGATGTCAGCTCCAGACTTGGTTGCCATTCTTGCTCTAAATCCGTGGGTGCTTTTTCGACGACGATTGCTTGGCTGATATGTACGTTTCATTTTCTACTCCTAGTGAAACAGTTGTGACGCCGCTAAGCGTCTATATTTGGTAACGGGCTTACTCTGCCCTACTAAATACGTGGACGCAGAATTAATCACAATGCAGCAATAAGGTCAACTGTTGAAAACTCAAACAGGCCCTGTTAAAGGTTTCTGACGTTTTTGCTATAAATCTAAACACGAACGTAAAGCCCAATTAGGGGCTTATTTTGGTAGGGGTACGTCGCGTGGATATCAATACTTCGTTTTGGTCCCTCATTAAATCAAAAATGAAGAGCCGAAACTTCAACAATAAGTACCTTGAGACTTGGTTAGACCCAATTGAATATCTTTCAACAGGAGGCTCTCCAGAGCGGCCTCGCATTGTTCTTGGCGTTCCAAATGCTTTACATCAATACTACGTAACTCAAAATCTTCAGGATCAGATTTATACTGAGATTTCAGATGCTTACAAAAATCAATTTGAGGTTGAATTTGTTATTACGGGCAACACCCCGCCACTGTCACCAGAAAATCCGTTGGCTCTAGATGAAGCAATCCATGCAAATGAGCAGGCTCACTTTCGACCAACTCAAAATGCTCACTCTTCACAAGCTACTGCGCCTAAATCTACTTCGGACTTTTTAAACTCCGAGCTCACGTTTTCTACCTTTGTTGTTGGCAAGAACTCGGAGTTTGCTCACGCCGCTTCTTTTAATGTTGCACGGAACCCGGGTGCCGATGATTACAACCCTCTCTATATATTTGGTCCCGTTGGAATGGGCAAAACCCACCTATTAAATGCCGCTGGAAACTATATTCGCGAACAATTTCCGCAACTTAGAATAACATACATCTCTGCGGAGCGCTTTCTTAATGAGTGTGTTGCCGCCCTTCGGCACCATCATATGGATAAATTTCGCCAGAAGTATCGAGAAAACTCCGACATTCTCCTCGTTGACGACGTTCAGTATATCGGCCGCGGGGAAGCTGTTCAGGAAGAGTTTTTCCATACGATCAATAATTTTATCGACCGAAAAAAGCAGGTTATTTTAGCGAGCGATCGCATGCCAAAGGATATTTTAGGCCTTGAAGACCGTAGTCGAACCCGATTAGAGCGAGGCCTTATTGCAGACATTACAATGCCAGACCTCGAAACACGAATTGCTATTTTAAGATACAAAGCAGAAAAGTTTGGCGTAAGAGTGCCAGAAGACGTTGCTAACTATATTGCTAGAATCTCAAAAAGATCTATTCGAGAGCTAGAGGGTAATTTAAAAAAGGTTAAAATCTATTCTGAGCTTCAAGGTCTACAAATTGACTATGACCTTGTTAAACGAATTCTTTCCCATCATGAAAGCCAATCAACTGTGTCCTTGGAAGAGATTCAAAAGTTGGTTGCTGATCATTTTAAAGTGAAAGTTCTAGATCTAAAATCAAGCTCGCGCGCAAAACCGATAGTTGTTCCGCGTCAAATTGCTATGTATTTAATAAAAAAGTTTTTAGACAAATCCTTGGTCGATATTGGAAAGGCCTTTGGCGGTAAAGATCACACGACAGTTATGAATGCTCTTGAAAGAGTTCAACATCTACAATCTATAGATCAAGATCTTATGAAGGATATTGAAGAGTTAGAGACCAGAATACACAATATCACAGGGGTGTGAATGTGTACTGTGGACAACAGTGTGGAAAAGTATGAGGGAAAAAATGTGATTTCTGGTTTCCCACAATTTTGGAATTTTTCACTTTCTGTTAACACGTATTTTATCCACGATAAAAACGAAATGATTTTATAGGTTTAAATTAATTTTGGTGTTATCCACACTCCTACTACTACTACTAGTATTTATATTAATAGTAATAGAATATATAGGTTCGAAAATAGAGGAACATTATGAAATTAGAAATAGATAAACGAGATTTACTTGGCCTTATTGGCAAGACTCAAAATATTGTAGAAAAGCGAAATACAATGCCTATTCTTGTAAATGTCCTTTTGGATGCAGATAAAGATGCATTAAAAGTTTTTGCAACTGACTTAGAAGTAAGTCTTACTGATCAGGTAAAGGTAAAAGTAATTCAACCAGGAAAAGTTGCAGTGAGTGCAAAAAGTCTTTTTGAAATTGCTAAGGAATTATCCGAAGGGAACATTCAACTGATAAAAAAAGAAAACAACTGGCTTGAAATTAAACAAGGAAAATACACTTCAAAAATTGTTGGAATAAGCGCAGACGAGTATCCAATTTTTCCTACGTATAATGCTCAGTCTTTTATTAAAGTACAGGCAAACATTTTGAAAGACATGATCGATAAAACTATTTTTTCAGTTTCTACAGATGAAACAAGATATCACTTGAATGGCGTGTATTTTGAAATCGTCGGTGGTACGGGATTCCGAATGGTGGCAACAGATGGTCATCGTATGAGTATAGTTAATAAAACCCACCTGGATTCAAAGTCGAAATCTGCGCCCGGAGTAATTATTCCTCGAAAGGGTTTAGGAGAGATCAAAAAGATTTTAGAGGGTGTGGAAGGATCAGTGGAAATCGCGATAGAGGGATCTCAATTTATTTTAAAACACTCGTCTACAACATTGATGATTCGTTTGATTGAAGGAAAGTATCCGAATTATCAACAGTTTATTCCACAAAAACTTAGCCAAAAAGTGCAAATCAACAGAGAATCTTTTTTAACTTCTTTAAAGCGCGTTTCATTGCTGGCAAATCAAAAATCAAAAGCTGTATTGTTAAATATTACCGAAGGAAAAATGGAAATTTCTTCAAACAACCCAGATCTTGGCGATGCAAAAGAAGAAATAGAAGTTGATTACAAAGGCAACGAAATGAAAATAGGCTTTAACGCAAAATTTATTACAGATATTTTAACAAGTATGACAGAAGACCGTGTAGATTTTGAGTTGAACGATCAGCTATCGCCGGGCTTGGTAAGACCACAAAACGATACTAGTTATACCTGTGTTCTTATGCCTATGAGAATTTGATGTTTCTAGAAAAAATTCAGGTTCAAAATTATCGAAATTTTGTAGAATCTGATGCTTTTTTTTCTCAAAGACTTAATGTTTTCATAGGCGACAACGGCCAAGGAAAAACGAATTTACTCGAAGCCCTCTTTCTTTCTCTTCAAGGTGATACATTTCGATACGCAGATAACATAAATTTAATTCGGAGTGGCCAAGAGTTTTCTCTTGTTAAAACGATGGCAATTCAGAGGCAGCTTAAATTTGAAATAAAAACACAAATAATGAAAAGCCGAAAACACCAGTTTCTTAATGGGAAGAGAGTAACTGGATCGGACTTGAAAAAAGAGTTTTCCGTTGTTATTTTTAGCCCCGAAAGCCTGTCTTCAATTAAAGAAGGAGCAGATTTCAGACGAATCTTAATCGACGATATGTTGATAAATTTCGATAAGAATAATGCATACCTAATAGCAGACTACCGAAAAGCTCTAAAAACGCGAAATCGCATTTTAAAAAACTTTGTTGATAACAAAGAGAGTAAAACAAACACCAACCTTCTCATTGACAGCATAACACCAGAGTTTTTAAATTTAGGAGCCAAGCTATGTTTCGTAAGAATCACAGCATTGAAGGGCTTATTAGACGACATCCGTAGCGCGCTGCGCCGCATATCCAATAACTCAGAAGACCTAGAGGTTCAGTATTTAATTTCTGGCGAAAATGCCCTCCAATATTTTCTTCGGGACATTCATTCCTTACTACAAAGCAGGGCTAGAGAATTACGTGAAGCAGAATTATCAAGCGGCGTAAGTTTAGTGGGACCACATAAACATGACATCGTATTCCTATATGGTCAAAAAGACTCAAGATTTTACTGTTCGCAAGGACAACAAAGGGCTATCATATTAGCTTTCAAAATGGCTCAAATTGTGTATCATAGGAGGGCTCACAACGATTATCCAATTTTGATGTTGGATGACGTTTTATCTGAACTCGATCAAAAAAAGAGGGATTCGTTGATTTCGTTTTTACACGAGATCAATGCCCAAACTTTTGTGACGACGACAGACCTAGCATTTCCAGAGAAATTTTCTAGGGAACTTGTGGCAGTGTTTGAAATAAAAAATGGTCAAATTCTTCAGTGATGACTTTAAAAACTGAGAGGAAATACGCGTGTCAGAACAAAATGTGTCGACGGCCCCAGATCAAAAAAATTATGGTGCAGACCAAATTCAAGTCCTTGAAGGATTAGAGGCAGTTCGAAAGCGTCCAGGTATGTATATCGGAGATACGGGAACTCGTGGCTATCATCACTTGGTGTATGAAGTTGTGGATAACTCAGTAGATGAGGCGCTAGCGGGCTATTGCAAACACATTCAAATTATTATTAATACCGATGAATCTATAACCGTAGAAGATGATGGTCGCGGTATCCCCGTAGGAACACATAAAAATGGAAAATCCGCCTTAGAAGTAGTTATGACGGTTCTTCATGCTGGCGGAAAATTTGATGGCGGCGGGTATAAGGTTTCTGGAGGTCTTCACGGAGTGGGCGCATCCGTTGTAAATGCGCTTTCTGCTAGATGCCAAGTAGAAATTTATCGAGAAGGATTCGTTTGGAATCAGCGTTATGAAAAAGGCGCTATTATGACGCCTGTTTTGAAGGGCGAAATTACAAACCGAACAGGAACAAAAACAACTTTCAAACCGGATCGCGAAATTTTCAAAGACGAAACAATCACCTACGATTTCAACACGCTCGCCAACCGTTTTAGAGAATTAGCATTCTTAAACGGAGGCCTACATATTTCGCTAAAAGATGAGCGCACTGGAAAAAAGCAAGATTTCCAATACGCAAACGGAATTGCAGAGTTTGTGCAATTCATGAATCAGTCCAAAAAAGCTCTTCACAATGAAGTCGTTTATTTTCGAGCAGAAAAAGATTCTGTAGAAGCGGAAATCGCCTTACAATGGAACGACTCATATTCCGAATCAATTTTTACATACTGTAACAATATCAACACGCATGAGGGCGGAACTCATCTCATGGGTTTTCGCTCCGCACTAACAAGAACAACAAATGCGTACGCAACAGAAAAAAACTTGTTGAAGGATCTCAAAGAAAATCTCGAAGGAGAAGATATTCGAGAAGGATTAGCGGCCGTTGTATCGGTTAAGGTGCGAGAACCACAGTTTGAGGGTCAGACAAAAACAAAGCTTGGCAATACCGAAGTAAAAGGAATTGTAGAGTCGATGGTAAATGAAAAGCTAGCTGACTGGATGGATAGGAATCCGGCAGTGGCAAAAAATATCATCATGAAATGCGTAGAGGCAGCGCGCGCTCGCGAAGCGGCCCGAAAGGCACGTGACTTAACCCGAAGAAAAACGGCGCTCGATGGAGGTTCTCTACCAGGAAAAATGGCTGACTGTCAGGAAAGAGATCCAGCGAAATGCGAATTATACTTGGTAGAGGGAGACTCAGCGGGTGGGTCTGCAAAACAAGGTAGAGATCGTAGGACACAAGCCGTTCTGCCTCTGCGGGGTAAGATTTTAAATGTCGAGAAAGCGCGCTTCGATAAAATGCTATCGAACGAAGAAATCAAAATGATGATTTCAGCACTGGGGATAGGAATAGGAAAAGAAAACGTTAACGTTGATAAAATTCGATACCATAAGATTGTCATTATGACAGACGCCGATGTGGATGGCTCTCATATCCGCACTCTTTTGTTAACTTTCTTCTTTCGCCAAATGCCAGAGGTGCTAGAACGAGGGTATATTTATATTGCTCAACCACCTCTTTACCGTGCCAAAAAAGGTCAAGCAGAAACTTATTTAAAGGATGAGGCGGCACTAACCGAATATTTGCTTAGCTCTGGTTTAAGCAACTTTAAAATTAAAGGCAAAGAATCAACTCCCGAGCCAGAAGTTCGCAAAATGATAATTAATATTCAGAAGTTTAACTCCCTGCTAAAAACTTCTTCATCAAAATACGACCCAGACATTCTTTACTTTTTCTTAAGCAAGGTGGCGAATTTAGAGGGCATTTTAGCGGATGAAAAAAAATTGGTAGAGGCATTAAAGGATTTTGAAGCTTGGATCCAAGCAAATCCAAATTTTGGTATAACAGAGCTAAAGTTCGAAGTAAAAAAAGATGAGTTTGGCAAGCCTCAGGCGGAAATTTATACTGTTCGATATGCAGAGCGCTTAACAACAAAGCTAGGAGCTGCAAGCTTAAATGCACCAGAGATTATTGAGTTACGTGCTATGTGGAAAAACATACAAAGCGTTGCCATCTTACCTATGACGATTCTTCAGGGCGAACAAGAGTATGAGTTTGAAAACTACACGAATTTTTATAATCACGTCATGGAGTCGACAAAAAAGGGCGTGTACATCCAGCGTTATAAGGGACTTGGTGAAATGAACCCAGAGCAACTTTGGCAAACGACTCTCAACCCAGAATTTAGAACGCTTTTGAAGGTCAATATTGATGATGCGGTTGCTGCTGACGAAACGTTTAGTGTTTTGATGGGTGAACAGGTTGAGCCTAGACGCCAATTTATTCATGACAATGCCCTGCTCGCAAACAGGCTAGACGTTTAATTAATTTTGAAATGGTGATTAATGGAAAATAATAACAATGAAAAAGGCGTGACAGTCGTAGACATTAACAAAGAGATGCGAGATGCATATCTTCAGTACTCGATGTCCGTTATTGTGGGTCGTGCGCTTCCTGATGTTCGAGACGGTTTAAAACCAGTACATCGTCGAATTCTTTTTGCTCAACATGAGTTGAATAACACTCATGACAAACCATTTAAAAAATCTGCTCGTGTTGTTGGAGACGTAATGGGTAAATATCACCCACACGGAGACGCAGCAATATACGAAACAATGGTAAGAATGGCGCAGGACTTTTCTCTTCGCTATCCTTTGACGGATGGTCAGGGAAATTTTGGTTCAATCGATGGAGATAATGCGGCGGCGTCTCGATACACTGAAGTGCGGATGACAAGGCTTGCAGAAGAGCTTTTGTCCGACATAGAAAAGGAAACTGTTCCTTTCGGTCCCAACTATGATGACTCTCTGGAAATTCCAAAAGTTCTTCCGGCAAAATATCCTAACTTGCTTGTAAATGGATCTTCAGGAATTGCTGTAGGAATGGCTACAAACATTCCCCCGCACAACCTCGGGGAGGTTATTGACGGTTGCATTCATCTTATTAACAACCCGGATTGTACCATAGACGATTTAATGGTTCATATTAAGGGACCAGATTTTCCTACTTCGGGTATCATCGCTGGCCGTGAAGGCATTATGCAGGCCTATAAAAAAGGCCGAGGAATTATTTCTTTGAAGGCTGTCGCTGAAATTGTTCAAGCGAAAGACAGAGAAGAAATTATTGTTAGCGAAATTCCTTACCAAGTGAATAAAGCGAAGTTAATTGAACATATTGCTGATCTTGTGAGGGACAAACAGCTTGAAGGAATATCTGATATTCGCGACGAATCTTCTCGCGAAGGCATGAGGATAGTCATCGTTCTTAAACGCGCCGAAAATGCCAGTGTCATTTTAAATCGTCTTTACAAGTATACTCAAATGCAAGTCAGCTTCGGTATTATAATGTTGGCGTTGGATGCTAAAAACCAACCGGTCACGTTCAACCTAAAAAACATGCTAGAAGCTTTTGTGGACCATCGCCGCGATGTGGTCACGAAAAGATGTATTTTCGAACTAAAAAAAGCACAAGAACGAGCGCACATTTTAGAGGGTTTAAAAAAGGCTCTAGACAATATAGACGCAGTGATAGCAACCATTAAAGCATCGAAAGAAGCCAATACTGCTCGCGAAGCACTGATGGATAAGTTTGATTTTAGCGAAAGACAGGCGCAAGCAATTCTAGAAATGCGCCTTCAGCGCTTAACAGGCTTAGAGCGAGATAAAATTCTTAATGAACTTGCTGAATTAATGAAGCAAATAGAATGGCTAAAAACCGTTTTATCAGATGTAAGCGAGATATATAGGATTATTGTAGGCGAGCTTGAAGACATTAAAAAACGATACGCTGACCCTCGTCGTACAGATATAACAGGCGATTTAAATGACATTGAGGACGAGGACCTGATTGCAGATGAGCCGATGGTCGTAACTATTACAAACACTGGCTACATCAAGCGGATTCCGGTTGAAGAGTATCGCGTACAAAAGCGCGGCGGCAAGGGCCTGAAGGGAATGGAAACAAAAGAAGAGGACTACATAAACAACATTTTTACCGCAAGCACAAAAACGATGCTTTTGGTCTTTACTGACAAGGGAAAGTTATATTGGTGCAAAGTACACAAGCTTCCATTAGGTACCCGGGTTTCAAAGGGCAAAGCCATTGCCAATGTAGTTCAGCTTGCGGCGAACGAGAAAGTGCGAGCTATACTCCCTATTGATAAGTTTGAGGAAAATAAATACATTGTTATGCTTACAGAGAAGGGAATTATCAAAAAGACCTCTTTGGATTCCTTTTCAAACCCACGATCTGCGGGGCTGATCGCCCTAACCACAGATTTGGATGATGCAATTATTGATTGCAAAATTTCTGACGGCAACAGTGATATTTTTATAGCAACCAAGGAAGGCATGTCCATTCGCTTCAATGAAGCCGATGTTCGCGCTATGGGGCGCACGGCCAGAGGCGTTAAGGGGATGACTCTTGCAAAAGCAGACATCGTTGTTGGTATGGAAGTATTTGAAAAAGGAAGTCGTGATACAATTTTGATGGTTACTCAGGCTGGTTATGGAAAACGATCCGATCTTGAGGAGTATCGAATTCAAAGCCGTGGAGGCGTAGGAATAATCACACAAAAGACCACCGACAAAGTAGGGCTGGTTGTAGGCACGCGAAAAGTAAAAGCTAGCCAAGAGGTTATTTTATCCACAGATAAGGGACAGAATATAAGAATGAAGGTTTCAGATATTTCTGTTCTCGGAAGAAATACTCAAGGTGTTCGATTGATTAACCTTTCAGAAAAAGAAGAAATAGTAACTAGTCTCGCGGTGGTAGATGATGAAGATGCTGCGGGAGAGGAAATTCACTAAATGCAAAGGTGGGCGGTGGGCCTGGGGCTTGTAATTAGTCTTAGTACAATCGCCTGCTCTGCCCCGGAAGAAAGGGACTACGAACAAGGTCGAACGGCTGCAAATAAGGGGCTGTATCGTTCTGCCCTAAGTTCCTATGACCATGTGATTAAAAGAGCTCCCGAAAGTGAGTTTGCCCTAAGGGCGGCAAAAGAGGGTGCGCGCTTGGCAACCTTGGAGCTTAAAGATTTCCATCGAGCGGCACGTTATCACCAGTTTATAGTTCTTCATGCGAAAGAAGCAAAGGAGAGAGTTTCTTCTCAGAAACAACTGGCGGGCATTTATTTTGATCAATTGCAGAACTATGAAAAAGCAATTTTAGAGTTAAACAAACTTGTGTCTGATTCGGAATCAGACACGGAGGTCGCGAAATATAAACTCGATATCGCGCGCTCTAACTATTACCTTAACAATTTTTTTCAGGCGCAAAGCGAGCTAGATGATGTTTTAAAAAAAAACGTTGATACACAAGAGAAATTTACGGCAATGGTTTTAAAAGCAAACATATACATTGCACAAAAAGAGTTTACTAGAGCAATTGAGATCCTAAAGAAAGTAATAGAAATTTTTCCTGAAAAGGCAGCCCAAGAAAATGTGTATCAATCCCTTTCGGTATGTTTTGAAGAAAGTGGAAACTACAAAGAGGCAATTCAATCTCTTGAGATAGCAAAAGATAAGAATTTGATGCCCGAATACATTGAACAACGTATAAAACGATTAAAAGAACGAGAAAAAAACCGCCCCGGCGCACGAGGCTTGAGGAAGTAGTGAATAAATATTTGATATTTTCATCGATAGGCTTTGAGCTCGTGGGAATCATTGTGGCCTCAATATACTTCGGGCAAAGTCTAGACGATAAATATCAAACAAAAGGGATGGCACTTATTGCATTAATTTTTATAGGTCTTGTAAGTTGGTTAACTCATGTGATCATTCTGTTGCGTAGGTTTCAAAAAGACGAACCAAACGGCGAAGATCTCAAAGAATGAAACGAATACTCCTTTTTCAGACTTTAATTATTCTTTTAGGGGTCACGACCCTATTCTATTTCGGGCCGCGTCATTCTGCAGAATCATTCTTTTCAGGCGGCCTCTTAATCGCGATCAACTTCATTTTTCTTGGATTTGCCTGGAATTTGGTTTTTCGTAAAAAACTCGTTGCCCTGTCCGTTCTAATCATTGTATTTAAGTACGCGATTTTAGGAGTCATTATTTATCAACTAGTTAAACAGACTTGGTTGCTTCCCTTTTGGTTTGCAGCAGGTGTGGCAAGCATGATGATAGCCTCCTTAATTTTTGCAACAACCGCAGGATTTTTTAAAGAAGAATAAAGTATGGCATTTAACTGGACTCAGCTTATTCCCCAAGTGGCACATGATCATGACAATGTTGCTGTAGCAACATTTGCATTAACAAGTATTGCGCTCGTTGGAGTTGGACT
Organism: Pseudobdellovibrionaceae bacterium; assembly: GCA_016719575.1. Taxonomy (GTDB): domain Bacteria; phylum Bdellovibrionota; class Bdellovibrionia; order Bdellovibrionales; family Bdellovibrionaceae; genus JACMRP01. The sequence goes on from JADJYV010000013.1 coordinate 1,686,074, forward strand.
TGCAGCTCGTGCATCTCTTGGAAAGGGAGAGGCCGCAATTGTCCCTGCAGGCACCTTTTCTTTAAGGGGTTTGGTTGAGCTGATTACTGAGTTTATAGCAAGTCTTGTAGACACAGTGATCGGTCATCATGGAAGGCACTTTACGCCGATGTTTGCGGCGGTTTTCTTTTTCGTATTTTGTAACAACCTCATTGGAATTATTCCTGGAATGACTCCGGCAACAGAAAATATCAATACAACATTCGGAATGGGTCTGTTTATGTTTTTAGCTTATAATACGCTAGGAATTAAAGAGAACGGTATTGTAGGTTATTTAAAACATTTTATGGGGCCTGTGATTTTCTTGGCCCCACTAATGTTTGTGATTGAGTTGGTTTCTCACATGGTTCGTCCGTTTAGCTTGGGACTTCGATTAGCAAATGTCATGATGGGAGACCATACGGTGGTTTCTGTGTTTCTTGATCTTATCCCAATTGGAGCTCCGCTGCCATTTTATGTAATGGGGCTCTTTGTTGCATTTGTTCAGGCTTTCGTTTTTACATTATTGTCTATGGTGTATGTTGCTTTTGCTACAGCACACGATCACTAATAGGCAGCTAATTTAAAGATAATTATAATCTAAGAAGTTAAAAGGAGAACACTAATGAAAAACTTCAGCACAAAAATAGTCGTAGCTTTAGCTGCAACTTTAGCAGCAGCACCAGCATTCGCACAGGATGCCGCAGTTGCCAACTCAGACAAGGGCCTCGTTTCCATTGCAGCAGCATTGGCAATTGGACTAGCCGCTTTTGGTGGAGCTATGGCGCAAGGAAAGGCTGCCGCTTCAGCTCTAGACGGCATTTCACGCAACCCAGCGGCGTCAGGAAAAATCCTTACACCAATGATTATCGGTCTTGCCTTGATTGAATCATTAGTTATTTACGCTCTTTTAATCGCTCTACGCCTTTCTTAATTTTTTAAGAAAAATAAAAAGGCTGGTTAATCTACCAGCCTTTTTTATTTATTGAGAGTTGTCAGCCGAAACCAAGCCTATAGATGCTTGTTAATAATACTTTCTACACGGCTCTTTATCCGATCCAGCCCTTCGCTTGTCGTAGATTCATAACGAACAACAAGCACGGGTTGAGTGTTTGATGAGCGGCAAAGCGCCCAGCCATCAGAAAAGCTTAGGCGAATTCCATCAGTTAAGTTGGCTTTGTAATCAGCTCCGCCCTTTCCAAAGGCCTCAATCATTTTTTCTACAATTAAAAGCTTCTTTTCTTCAGTTGTGTCAATGCGAATCTCTGGAGTGTTAAAGGCTGGAGGTAGTCCTTCCAAAAGCTCAGGGATCGTTTTGCCCGATTTCGAAAGAATTTCTACAAGTCGAAGGGCCGCGTAGGGCGCGTCATCGTATCCATAATTTCGGTCAGCAAAGAAGATATGTCCGCTCATTTCTCCGCCAAAAGGAGCTGACTCTATCTTAATCTTTTCTTTTACAAGACTGTGGCCCGTCTTCCACATTATGGGAATCCCACCGCGAGAAGCAATATCATTATAAAGACGATCAGAACACTTTACATCCCCAACAATTTTTGAGCCGGGTTGATTTTTAAGAATGTCGCGCGAAATAATGACCATCAGTTCGTCTCCGTAAATCATATGACCCCTATGATCGACAACACCAATTCGGTCTGCATCGCCGTCAAAACCGATTCCGCATACGGCGCCTTCTTTTTTAACTTGAGACTGTAAATCTTTGAGGTTTTTTTCTACGGTTGGATCAGGGTGATGGTTTGGAAATCGGCCATCAGGATCTTCGAACAAAATTGTAGGATTTAAGCCGACGGAATTAAAAAGGCCCCGAGCAACAACTCCTCCGGCCCCATTTCCGCAATCTAAAACAACCTTTATATCCTTAAGCTTTCCAAACTCATTTTTATATCTTTCAAAATAAGCCGGAAGAATGTCGTGCTTGGAAATGCTGCCGTTGCCAACTAAAAAACGGCCACCCTCCATAATTTGTCGAAGCTTTTGAATCTCATTACCAAAAATTGTAGCTTTTCCAACGGAGATTTTGAATCCATTGTATTCTGGTGGATTATGGCTTCCTGTTACCTGAATAGCGCCATCAACATGAGGTAGCGTAAAAGTACTAAAATAACATACTGGCGATGTAACCAGGCCGATATGTATAACATGACCCCCGGACTCTGTAATCCCCTTAGTTAGAGCTCCTACTATCTTGGGAGAGGATAACCGCGCATCGTGACCGAGAACAATATTGGGAGCCGTCTTTCCTGTAGCGTCTTTCATGTAGACAACATAAGCACGCCCCAACGATTCCGCAAAAGAGTCATCAAACTCTTCGTTGTAAACTCCGCGGATGTCGTATTCTCTGAAAATAACCGGTTTAAACATAAGTCCTCTTTGTCCCTAAATTTGTTATTTTATAGAAGCTTTCACTAGCTTTATACAAGTTTGAATTGCTTCCACCATCGACTCAGCGTGAGCCTTATTTTTTCCAAAAATATCCTTTGCGGTTCCATGATCAACACTTGTTCTTACAAACGGAAGGCCTATTGAAATGTGAACCCCTCCAATCCGCTTATGGATCATCTTAAACGGAATCAAACCCTGATCATGATACATAGTAAGATAGACAGAAAACTGATTCCATTGCTCCTTCTGAAAAGCGCTGTCCGGGCTTAGCGGAGGAGAGACACGAATGTTTTTTTTCTGAGCCTGTTGTATTAATTGAGGAAACAGTTGCAATTCTTCCCGCCCGATTAAACCGGCCTCTCCTGCATGGGGATTTATGCCAACAAGTGCAATAGGCTTTTGGCGAAGCTTCGGAGCAAGGGTTCTGCGAAGTAGATCCGCGGCCTCGAGTGCCCCCAAGAGTGTTTTAGGCGTGAGGCCAGAAGTTACAGTTGAGAGAGGAACATGGGAGGTCGCGAGCACAACATTAAAGCTTTGACCTAAAAAACCCATAAAGACGGATCGGACGCCAGAGATACGCTTTAAAATATCCGTGTGCCCCATGTCTTTAAGACCCGCCCGATAAATTTCTGTTTTAGAAATGGGCCCCGTAACAATTCCGTGGATTTTTTTCTGACAGCACCACTTCGCAGAGCGCTCAACCCATAGCGCGGGAGATTCATTAGAAACAACCTCAACGAGTTGAGTGTAAGTCATTTTTTCTGACAGCAAATATTTAAGGGCATCATCTGGCGAAGAGAAAGAGTTGATTTTAAAATGAGATGCAATTCGCATTAAGTTTTTTGGATATGACTTTGGGCTTCTCCAAAGAAGAAAATGTGTCCCGCGCATTGGTCCCAAAGAAAGGAGCGCTTTTTGAGCAACCTCAAGTCCAATGCCGTCGGTATCGCCAGTGGTAATTGAAATTTTTAGATTGCCCGACATGCTTATTTTTCGTTGATGCGAATGAAGGCATCTTCGCGTTTAGATAGAAGCCAACTTTTTAGCTGCCGCTTGAAATTTTGTTCAAAAAGAGAAGCCTTGATCTTTTCTTTTTCTTTTTCAAACTTCGGATCGCTGGTCAATTTTTTGTTAAGAAGTCGGACTATATGAAAGCCCATTCGTGACTTTATAACAGAGGTCGTCTGTCCAGCGTTCAGATTTTGAATAGAGGCTTCAATCTCTGATAAAAATTCTCCAGACTTAAATGTGCCGAGTAGGCCGCCCGTAGAATAGTTGGGATCCTCGCTGTTTTGCTCGGCGAGAGCTTCAAAGGAAGCGCCCGCAGTCAGCTTTTGTAAAACAGACTCTGCACGGCGGTTGGCAGCCTCTGCACCACCCTTTTTTGGATTAAAAAAAATGTGAGCAACGGTGAATTCATTTACAGTTGTCTTGCGATCAGGAGCACTTTTTAAGTACTCTGCTAACGCCTCATCGTCGGAGATGCGGAGCTTAGACACGACTTCGCTTTCAATCAAAGCCTGCTTTTCAATTTTACCCTTGAGAAAAGATTGATACTCAGACGTAGAAATTCCTTGTGCCTTAAACGCAGCAAGGACTTCTGCAACGGAGACGCCATTTTTCTTGGCCATTTCTTTAATCTCTTGTTCGACACGTTCTGCAGTGACGCTGTGATTGAGGCGCGTTATCTCTGATTGTAAAATCTTTTCGTTAATTAAGTAATCTAGTTGAACGCCTCTCTCTTTGCGGAGAATATCAGCCGTCTTCCCGCTAGGAATCAAAGACTCGTCTATCATTGCCGGAGTTTTGAACATCTGTTGTAATGCTGCAAAATCAGACTCGAGAATTATCTCACTATTTACGATAGCAACAATTCGCTCAACGGTTTCTGCGTTTAGCGCCAAAGGAAATATTAATAATAAAACAGTTACAAGTTTACTCATTTTCGGCCCTTGTTTGTACGCTGATTGCCTTAATCAGCTCAATATCTTTCAGGACTTTACTACTTCTAAGCTGGGCGTCCAACCATTTTACAAACTCGGCCTGTTCACGCTGTGCCATGAGTGCTCGGATAATTTGATTGCGCACCTCTTCTAGGGGAAGCGTTGACGCGGCAGCTTTTTTTTCAAGTTTAACAATATGGTATCCAAACGGGCTTTTAATCAAGTGAGTGCTTCCAGGATTAGACTTAAATAAGGGGTCAAAAAAATCGACGCTACCCAGCTCGACCCAGCCGACAAGGCCCCCAAGCTTAGCCTCTGGAGCCGTTGAATATTTTTTAGCAAGATCTGCAAAATCGCTGGTTTTCGCTTGGGCTTTTAAAAGCTCAGACTTTGCTTGTTCATCTGTTACAATTTGACGAATGAAGATGCGGTCCTTTTTCTTAAACTGGGCCTTATGATCTTCGTAGTATTGTTTAATATCTTCATTCGATGGGGGAGCAATTTGCGCAGTCAGCTTATTAAAAACAGCTCTTTCTATAAGAGTATAGCGCAGTCCCTCTCTCCATTCTGAAAACGACATGTTTTCTTGAGCCAAAAGGCGCCTGAAGGACAGGTCATCAGGATAGTTTGATCGATACTTATCAACCTCTTTGTCCAAATCCTTTTCAGAAATGACTATTTGATTTGCTCGTGCCCAGTCAAGGGTGAGACCCCTGACAATAAAATTGCGGATGACGGACTCCTTGCTTCGCAAAACGGTTGCCGGGTCCTTGGCCGTTAGAGCATCGAGGTCCTTAAGTTGTCTCGCAAGCAGATTAGAAAACTCTTTTGTGCTTAAGACGTGATCATTTATTTGTACTACTGGCCGAGTTGAGTTTTTTTGATATCCTGAGGTGCAGGCGGTAAGCCCAATAAAAACTGAGAAAATTAAAAGCCTCGATGAAAAAGCGAAGCTTTCACAGAGTGTCACTTATGAGCTTCCTATTTAACTGCCGAAGGATTGACTTTAATTGGGTATTGCTTTTTTAGCTTATCAAAATAATCGTTAAAGGCTTGTCTGCGCTTTTCGTCAAAAACAGAAGCTCGAATTTGACGCTTGTTTGCGTCGTCATATGACCGTCGTCCTGTAATTTTGATAACATGAAAGCCAAAGGGAGTCTCAATGAGCCCCTTTATTTCACCGACCTTGCCATTTAAGGCGGCATCATAATAACTAGGAACGAGAGTCATTCGAGATTGCCAACCAACATCGCCACCAGCTGATTTACTAAGTGGGTCATCGGAGTACAGCTTAACCAACTCCTCAAACGGCCGCTTTGATTTTTTTACTTCCTCGAAAATCTCACCGGCTCTTTTTTTGGCCTCAGCAATTTGCTCTGGGGTCGCAGTTGTTTTGAATTCGATTAGAATATGACTTGTGCGGACTTCCGGGTTGTTTTTATACCAAGCACGCATTTCGGCCTCGGAAACTTGGATTTTTTGAACTTTTTGTCCAAGATCTTTTTCAAGTAAAGCCTTATACAATTCTTGTTGGAAACGCTCAATAACGATAGGGTCTTTTTCTAAGCCTCTTTTTTGAGCCTCCTGCAGACCGACCTCATACCGAACCAGATCTTCTAAGAAAAGATTTTTGGGTGGCGGGTTCATAGTCTGAGACTTTATTTCAGAGTACTTCTTATTGAAGTCATCGAGAGAAATGACCTTTTTGCCAACCGTAGCCACAACCTCAGAGCCTTTTTGGGCAAAGGCTGGGGTGGATGAAATAATAAGAGCTCCAAAAATACAAATAAGTGAGGTCAAGTTCATACCTTAAAAGTCCCTTTAAAAAGTTGACGACATACCACATTAAAAAGCTAGCACCCGATTCAGGATTCAGCAATGAATTTAGCGGCTTGGTGTTTTGCGCCGTGTAGGAACGATTCTAGTTGCTCTGCAAGTATAGAATCTCGAGGATCCTGGTCTTTGGTCACGGCAGGGATGGGACCTGCCCAATAGATATTTACCTTTGCAAAGGGTTTGGGAAAAAAAGTTTTATTCCAAGCTTTTGGAAAGAAAAGCGCACGATCAACACTCACGCCGGCATAATAGATTGGACATTGAAGGAGACGAGACAGTTCAAAAACACCAGGTTTTGCCTTGTAAATAGGACCCTTGGGACCATCGACCGCAAAGGTACAGTTCGACCCTTTGCGCACGAGTCGAACGAGGCCTTTTAGTCCGCCCACACCTCCGCGAGTAGAGGAACCAAAAGTTATTTTTGCCCCCATAAGGCGCAAAATAACACCCATCATTTGGCCGTCCTTACTTTGCGATGTCATTGTCACCATATTGTATCGGCTTGCGAGTTGAAGCAGCGCAATTTCATCTCCGTGCCAATGTGCCATAAGGAAGGGCGTACCATTAGCAAGAGCGCTCTTCATTGAGTCAGGCTCATGCAGCGTCACTCGCCAAGTGAGAGAAACTGCGCGGTAGATGAGCCAGACTAAAAAGCCTAAAAGATACTTTCTCAAATTAGTGCTTAAGAGCTTTTTTAAACTCTTCAGTTAACTTTGGAACAACGTCGAAGAGATCTCCAACGATGCCATAAGTGGCTTTTTGAAAAATAGGAGCCGCAGGATCGTTGTTGATGGCAACGACAACTTTACTGCCACTCATGCCCGCTAAATGTTGAATAGCTCCTGAAATTCCAACGGCAATATATAAAGTTGGAGCGACGGTTTTGCCCGTCTGTCCTACTTGCATTCCATGGGGAACCCATCCCGCATCAACAACAGCTCGAGAGGCGCCAACAGTTGCCCCCAAAACGTCGGCAAGGTCATTTAGAAGCTTAAAATTTCCCGCTTCCTTTAAGCCTCGCCCACCCGAAACAACAATATTGGCTTCAGTAAGGTCGAGCTTTTCTGATGCGCCATGCACAACCTCCTTTAAAATGGTTTTTAAGTCTGCAACGGCGATCATTGGATGCTCGACGATTTGAGCTGTTTGTGTGGTGTCTGCAGATGAAACCGGAAGCTGGTTAGCGCGCATGAGTACAATTTTGAGAGGGCTATTTTCAAAACAAACTGAGGCAAAAGCCTTTCCAGAATAAAGGGGCTTTTTGGCTGTGACAACATCACCAGAAATATTTAACTCCGTGCAATCCGAGGCAATCCCGGTGTTCATCCGAGCTGCAATCTTAGGAAACAAATCTTTTGCTAAGCTGGAGGCAGAGGCAAGCAATATCTGAGGCTGAGTTTTTTCAAGTACGAAGGTGACAGCAGCAGCATAAAGTTCGGGGTTGTAATTGTTAAGGCCGGGATCTTTTATAACATGAACTTCTTTGGCGCCATGGTGGCCCATTTCTTTTGCGGCAACTTCAGCGCCGGAGCCAACAGCCATACCAATAACAGCATGGCCTGATTTTTTTGCAGCCTGGAGGAGTTCCATTGCCCCACGCTTTAGGGAGCCACTTTTGTGTTCAGCAAAAACAAATACTTTTGACATAATTCACCTATAGCGCTTTCGCTTCGTCTCGTAGAAGTTTAATAAGTTCGGAGGCCTGGGCCGTCGAGTCCCCGGAGAGCATTTTAACCGCAGGCTTTTCGGGTGGAAGACTAAATTGAGAGAGTCGCACCTTTTGGTCAGAAGCGGAAATGTTTAATGAGGCAAACTCGATCTCTTTTAAAACCTTCTTTTTTGCCTTCATAATTCCTGGCAGACTGGCGTAACGGGGGGTGTTTAGGCCCTTGTTAGCTCCAATAACCGCTGGAGTTTTGAGAGCGAAAATTTCTTTAGAACCGCCCTCAATGTCTCTCTCCGCAGAGACGCCTTCTGGAGAGATGGAAAGCTTCGAAACCACCGTTACGTGCGGGGCTTTTAAAAATTCTGCTAGCATTTGGCTTACAGAAGAGGCGTTGTCGTCGATCGCGAGCTTTCCAGTAAAGACGAGAGAAGCTCCACCCTCGCTTGTTATAACCGCAGCAAGCGCGCGCGCTGTAGAAAAGCAATCCAAACCTTCTGGCGCATTGATAACAAGCCCTTCATCGGCACCCATTGCCAAAGCCGTGCGCAACGATTCTGACACGCGCTTGGACGGGCCCGCGCTTAAAATGTAAACTTGAGATCCTGGATTAGCCTCGCGACATTTAAGGGCTTCTTCAATTGCGTATTCATCGTAAGGATTGATTACCCACTTCACACCGGTGGTGTCTATAGAGTTAGCGTCGGGACTAATCTTCATCTTTGTTTCCGTGTCCGGAACTTGCTTGATACAAACGAAAATTTTCATAGTGAACCTCGTTCGCTCTTATTTATCGTAACGAACCAGTTAGGCAAACCTAAAACTTCAGGGCTAACGTGACGCGAAAACTCCCAGAAGTGCCGTGGACAAGAGGACTTAGCGGGAGTAAAATTAACTCAACTCAATTGAAAATTTAGCTTAAAAAGGGGTTCGCTGTGTCTCTTTCTTTACCTCATGGTTTTTTGACGTCGACCATCGGCAAAAAATATCTCATGGGATTGGCCGGGGCTGTTTGGGCAGGTTTTGTTCTTTCCCATATGGCCGGCAATCTTTTAATGTTTATCAGCGCAGATGCGTATAATTCTTATGGGCACGCTCTAACGAGTGGCAATATTATTTACGCAATTGAGCTGATTCTTGTCGGCACGCTTATATCTCACGTTTTTCTTGCGATAAGCCTTACCAGACAAAACAGGGCGGCACGAACGAGCGGATATGCCGTAAGCCCGCGTGGAGAAAAAGTGGCTAGGTTTGGATCGAAAACCATGGGGGTACAGGGGTCCATTGTACTTGTTTTTATTATTTCGCATCTGATTACATTTAAGTACGGGACATACTATGAAACGACGGTGAATGGCGTTGTAATGAGAGACCTTTACCGCTTGATGGTAGAGGTTTTTCAGCAACCGGGGTATGTGTTCTGGTACTTAGTTTGCCTGGTGTTGCTTGGTGTTCACCTGAGTCATGGTGTCGGCTCGGTGTTTCAATCATTTGGCCTGATGAATGGTCGGTACCAACCAATCTTTAGAAAGCTTAGTCTTGCATATGCAGTGATCGTAGCGCTGGGATTTATTGCCCAACCAATCTATATTTATTTCGTCGCGAGTCTTGGATAAGGGAGTGAATAATCATGTCTAAAATTTTGGATGGAAAAATTCCAGATGGATCTATTGATAAGAAGTGGACCGATCACAAGTTTAAAATGAAACTTGTTAATCCAGCAAATAAAAGAAAGCACTCTGTGATTGTTGTGGGAACCGGACTCGCCGGCGCAAGCGCGGCGGCCTCACTAGGAGAGCTGGGTTACCGAGTAAAGGCCTTTTGTGTGCACGAATCTCCACGGCGCGCTCACTCCGTTGCGGCCCAAGGCGGAATCAACGCCGCAAAAAATTATCAGAATGATGGGGATTCAGTTTATAGACTGTTTTATGACACCGTTAAGGGAGGAGACTTTCGAGCCCGAGAAGCAAATGTGCACCGATTGGCCGAAATCTCTGTGAACATCATTGACCAGGCCGTCGCCTCAGGCGTACCTCTTGCTCGCGACTACGGCGGCTTGCTAGACAATCGCTCTTTTGGTGGAGCACAAGTGTCTCGAACTTTTTATGCTCGAGGCCAAACGGGTCAGCAGCTACTTTTGGGGGCCTATTCTTCAATGATGAGGCAAGTTGATCTTGGAAATGTTCAATTAAATTACCGACGGGAAATGCTTGATTTGGTAATTGTTGATGGTCGAGCTCGAGGAATCATTGTTAGAAATCTTTTAACGGGAGAGATTGAAGCGCACGAAGCGGACGTTGTGATTTTGGCTTCTGGTGGTTACTCGAATGTGTTTTACCTTTCAACCAACGCGATGGCGTGTGCTGTAACGGCTGCATGGAAGGCCCATAAAAAGGGAGCGTATTTTGCCAACCCCTGCTACACTCAAATTCATCCGACGTGCATACCCGTTCACGGCGAAAATCAATCAAAACTTACTTTGATGTCCGAATCTTTGCGCAACGATGGTCGAGTGTGGGTTCCAAAACTAAAAGATGATAAGCGTCACCCCAGTGACATTCCTGATGCAGAAAGAGATTACTATCTAGAAAGAGTTTACCCAAGCTTTGGAAATCTGGCGCCTCGCGATGTGGCATCTCGTCAGGCGAAATATCGCTGTGATGAGGGGCGCGGAGTTGGCGAATCTGGAAAGGCAGTTTATCTTGATTTTCGCGATGCAATTGGGCGCTTAGGGGAGTCAAAAATTTCCGAACGCTACGGAAACCTGTTTCAAATGTACGAGAAAATTACAGGTGAAAATCCCTATAAACAACCGATGAGAATTTATCCAGCCCCACATTATACTATGGGCGGCTTGTGGGTGGATTATAATTTAGAGTCGAATATTCCAGGCCTATTCGTCGCAGGCGAAGCTAACTTTTCTGACCATGGTGCAAACCGATTGGGCGCATCTGCGCTAATGCAAGGATTGGGAGATGGTTATTTTGTTCTTCCTTATACAGTCGGAAATTATATTGCAAATACGAAGCTTGAGAAGGTCGAAAAAACGCACGACGAATTTAAGCGGGCGCAAGAGACAGTCAAAAGTGAAATTACAAAACTGATGAATATAAGGGGAAACCGAACAGTTGAGAGCTTTCATAAAGAACTTGGCCATATTATGTGGGAATACTGTGGAATGGGTCGTAACGAGGCGGGCTTAAAGCGAGCCCTCGAGCTAATTCCAAAGCTACGTGAGGAGTTTTGGCAGAATGTTCGCGTTCCAGGTGAGTCAAACTATCTGAATCCCGAGTTAGAAAAAGCAGGACGAGTGGCAGATTTTTTAGAGCTAGGCGAACTCATGTGCCGAGATGCGCTTGAGAGAAAAGAATCTTGCGGCGGGCACTTTAGAGAAGAATACCAAGAAGATGGCGAGGCAAAGCGTGACGATGAAAATTTTAGCCACGTTGCTGCCTGGGAGTGGACTGGGGCAAATAGCCCCCCCGTCCGCCATAAAGAAGAATTGAAATTCGAGAACGTTAAACTTGCAACCCGTAGTTATAAATAAGGTGTCCAATGAGTGAGTTAACAAAAAAAATAAATTTAATTTTGAAGGTATGGCGACAAAAAGGACCAAAAGATGTCGGTTCTTTTAAGGAATATGAAGCAAAAGGAGTATCAACGGATGCCTCTTTTTTGGAAATGCTAGATGCGGTAAACGAAGAACTCATTTCTAAAGGGGACGACCCCATTGCTTTTGACCATGACTGCCGTGAAGGAATTTGCGGAAGTTGCGGTTTTATGATCGATGGAGAGGCTCACGGCCCCCAAAAATCAACAACGGTGTGTCAGTTGCATATGCGCGCATTTAAAGAAGGTGATGTTTTAACCCTAGAGCCATGGAGAGCATCTGCCTTTCCGATCATCAAAGATTTAATGGCGGATCGATCTGCCATGGATCGTATTATTATGGCGGGTGGATATATTTCGGCAAACACGGGTGGGGCTCGCGATGCCAACAGCATTTTAATTTCTAAAAACGACGCGGACCAGGCCTTTAATGCTGCAACATGTATTGGTTGCGGAGCATGCGTGGCCTCCTGTAAAAACGCAGCGGCGATGCTTTTTACAGCAGCTAAAGTTTCACATCTTGCGCTTCTTCCACAGGGACAAATCGAGAGAAAGACCCGGGCTGAACGGATGGTTGCTCAGATGGATGCAGAGGGTTTTGGCGCATGTACGAGCACCGGATCTTGCTCGGCCTCCTGTCCAAAAGACATTAGTCTTGTGAATATTGCGCAGATGAATCGTGAATTTTTAAAGGCGAAGGTTTTTAAAGAAGATCAAGTTGATGTTGGCGGCGGCTTCTAAAAGTTTTAATAGAGAACGAACAACAAGGAAAAGGGCTCTGGATTAAAACCAGAGCCCTTTTTCGTGTCGCTTGCGTCTGCCGCCGAGCGATGAACCAGAATTAAGTCCTAAAGAATCCCAGCAATAAGTCCGAAGAAGGGCTTTAGAGGGAACAAATGAAAAAGCTATCAGAATTAATGGATGAACTCGGCTTCGATCCGGAGGGCTCTCCGGCAGCGAAAGAGGCGTTTATTAAGTATCTGATAAAGTCCTGCCAAGGGGTGAGCGTGCAAACCCCTTCTGAGAGACAAATGATTTTAGCCAATCCTCATCAAATAAAGACCCTTCCCCTGGGTCCCCGCGAAGAGCAACTTTCTTTTGGTTTTGAAAACGAAACCAGCACAAGGTCTAGTTTTTCTTTAAAACGTCAAAAAATATAAATATCTTTTTCTCAACCAAGGTCGGCGTTGGTACCATTTTGGAACTAGTTCGCGCAAAAACGAAATCAACGGGAGGATTTATGAGAAGGCTTATGGAAAGAGCCAGTGTGATGAGCATACTAATAGGAAGCTTTTTTGTGTCTGGAATAGCACTTGCGGCACAACCGGAGGCGGTACCTGGAGAGTATGTTGTAAAGCTAAAGCAAAACATTCAGGTTCAAGCTGCTCAAAAATCCGCGCTTAGCGAGAAACTAGGTGCCTATGTCAAAAGCATTATTCCCGGTCAAAATATTGTAGTAATTAAAAGACCTGTATTTGAAACCCAGAGATCTGTTCTAAAAACCTACGCACAACTCGAAAATGTTGAGGTCATAGAGCCAAATTTCATTTACCGGGTAAATAAAATGCCAAATGATCCCATGCTTGGTCAGCTTTGGGGAATAAATAATGTTGGGCAAAAAGACAAGGACAACTCTGTCGGCGTTCAAGGCATAGATGTTGGTGCAATCCAGGCTTGGGATATCGAGACGGGCTCAGCGAACACGATCGTTGCCGTTATTGATACGGGCGTTGATTATACGAATGCTGACCTTGCTCAGAACATGTGGACAAACGACCTTGAGCTTAATGGAACCAAAGGCGTCGATGATGATAAGAACGGAGTTGTTGACGATATTTATGGATACAATGCAGTTAAAGATAGCGGAGACCCAAAAGATGATCACGGCCATGGATCACATTGCTCAGGAACCATTGGAGCAAAAGGAAATGATGGCAAGGGCATTGTAGGAGTCGCTTGGGATACTCGTATTATGGCCGTCAAATTTTTAGATGAGAATGGCTCGGGAACGCTTGAGAATGCAATCAAAGCAATTGATTATGCGAGCAAAATGGGAGCAAAGATTTTATCAAATTCTTGGGGTGGCGGCGGTGAATCCCAAACCCTGAAGGAAGCGATCGAAAGATCTCATCAGGCCGGTGCCTTGTTTGTAGCGGCAGCAGGCAATGAGTCAAATAATAACGATAAAAACCCAACATTTCCAGCATCCTACCAGGTTCCCAATGTTCTCGCGGTGGCGGCAATTGATAACAAGGGACAAATTGCTTCATTCTCTAACTATGGAAAGTCTTCAGTTCAAGTCGGAGCTCCAGGTGTAAATATACTAAGTACGACAACCGCAGGATACGAGGCATGGTCAGGAACTTCCATGGCAACGCCCCACGTTTCAGGGATAGCTGCACTTGTTGCCTCACACGAATCAGGCCTTACTGGTGTAGAGTTGAAAAATCGGATTGTAACAACAGCGCGTCCGATTGCAGGTCTTCGAGGGAAAGTTCGTGGCGCCGGCCTTGCAAATGCATATTTGGCTTTGACAAATACGCTACCAACTCCAGATGTAAACGATCCCGTAAACTGGCAGTCAAGTTCGCTTTCAATTGCAACAAAACATCCTTATGCAGACAAAACATCTGAAACATACGAGGTGTCAGTTCCCGGGGCAAAAGAAATTTCTCTCTACTTTTCTAAATTCCACACGGAAACGACTTATGATGTCGTTCAGATTTTTGACGCAAAAGGCACGCTTGTTGCCTCAATGTCTGGAAACAACGACGACACGTTTAGTCCAACCATATCGGGCAATTATGCGAAAATTGTATTTAAAGCGGATGATTCTGTAAACTTTTTTGGCTTCGAGATTACAAAAGCCGCTTGGCGATAGGCAGAAAATAAAGAGGTATTCTAGAGAGGGTTTTTGGTAAGAAAACCCTCTATTTTTATGTTTATGTAGTCTGGAAAATCAAGCTGTGTACAGTGGGACCCGTAGGGAACCAAAACAAATTCGCTGCCTACAATCTTTTGATGAAACTCATGTTGAAATCTTTGCGGCGTAACGTTGTCGTTTTCTCCTGAAATGATAAGCGTTGGTATATTTACTGTAGGCAAAATTTCCTCACCATCAAAATGCATTAATTCTTCGAATAAAACTAAAAAAGTGCGCAAATCCATTCGTGCAACGCCGCGAGCATAAACCTCAATATCTTTGAATTGGGTGAGTTTTAAATTAAAACCGCCGGCGGCGCCAGCGAGCATCATTGCTATTGGATTGTCTACGGCCATTCTCCACAAGGTTGTCCACATGTCGGGCGCTTCTTCATATTGTGCCTTTACAAAAAAATAAAAAGGCTCCACAACATCAAGTCCGAACATGCCTTTAATGGGGTTTTTTGAAAATCCATTTATGAAAATCAGAGTTCCTACGATGGTGGGGTTCGTTCTGAAGAGTTCAAGCAGTAAAGGGGCACCAAAACTGTGACCTGCAAAATGAGCTTTTGAGATATTCAGATGAGTCAAAAGCTCTACAACATCACGAACGAGGTCCGTCATAGAGAGGTTTTTTGGGTTTCCTAGCGGTTGACTTTGGTGGTGTCCGCGTAAGTCAAAGGTAATAACTTTGTGTGTTTTTGCAAAGTATTCGATTTGGTAATGCCAGTGATTCATTAGGCAAGCGATTCCATAAACGAGAACAAGCGGCTCCCCTTTTCCGCGCACCTCGTAGTATATGGGCGTTCCATCAGAGCTATTAAATGTTCCAACTTCTTTTTCAACCTTATACATATGTCACCATTATGACTGTGCCGCCAATTCGGATATGATCTCCCTCGTGGAGTATTGAGTCTGTCATTACAGACTGGTTGTTAATTGTAAGTTTGTTGTTGCAGAGATTTTTAAGCAGCGCAAAGCCATCCGCACCAGGGACAAGCTCACAGACCTGGGGTGGCGCCTCGGGCTCTTTGAGATCAATATCTAAAGAGTTGGCGCCTAAGTGGCGAGGACCATAAGCGAGATATAGTTCTTCATCTGTTTGAATTCCTTGGATAAATTTCAAACACAGCGGCGGGGAAAATGTTTTTCCTGCACTTTCTGGCATTCTATTTTGAACCCAGTCCGTCGGCAAGGTCTCGGCTAAATTTTCTCGCCAAGTTCGAATGCGTGCGAACTCTGCCGCCGGCTTATCGTCTACAGGAACAACGCGAAACGAGGTTCGCCCAAGTTTAAAAACGACGCCGGGGATAAGGGCTATCTTCTTAACTCGGCGATTGCCGGCGAGGATCCCATTTGAGGAGCCGAGATCGCTCAAAACGAATTGTTGTTTGTTGTCGAGTTCAATCTGAGCATGTCGGCTAGAAATCTTTTGATCTTCAACGACGATATCACCCTCGCGCCGTCCAATGATTTGCCCGGGAATGAGTTTAAATCTAGAACCCTGCCGCAACCCGTCGAGAACCTCTATGAATAATACCATGTAATAATTGTAAGCGTCTTTTGCCTTAGGTTCAACACTCCCCGCTTGTGCTTATCCTTTAGGCGTGTTAAACCATCGAGCTCAGTTAAATAAGTCATCCTTGCTCCTGACATTGGGTCTGGGGCTATAACCGAAAGGATCGAAAATGGAACTATCTAAAGCGACGGTAAAACGTCCTTACGAAGTAATCGTTGTCGTTCACCCTGATGCCTCTGTTGAAGAACAGAAGGATCTTTTTAGAAAAAACAAAGCAACAATCGAAGGATTTTCTGGCTCGGTCTTTTCTTTAGAGACTTGGGGAAAACGCAATCTTGCCAATCCAATTGGCAAATTGAAGAAAGCAATTTTCTTCCACTCTTACTTCGAATCTGACACGCAAGCGATTATGGAGCTTGAGCGTACAATGCGTAATAACGAAAAAGTACTGCGCTTTGTTCACACTCGTTTAGACGAGCGCATTCCGCTTGTGAAGCACGCGGAAAACTTCAAAAAGGGCTTGGCTGAATCTGCGGCTCGCGAGAAAGAGCGCGAAGCAAAAATGCAAGCGCGCAAAGCGGCTTTTGCAGCAGCGGGTGGCGATCGTGGCGATCGTGGTGACCGTGGTGACCGTGGTGACAGACCCGAGCGCGGCGAGCGCCCAGAGCGATTTGATAGAAAATAGTATTCTAGAACCCAAAGGCCATAAATGAGAGTGAAACACTCACCCCAAAAACTTGTGACCATTTTTTCTATATCAGTGGCTTTGTCTCTACTGACGGTTGTTTTTGGTGCCCCCCTAATGCGCGTTTTAAGAATGACCTATGGGGCGATTGCATATTGGCTTTTGGGTCTTTTAGTAACTATTGGCTTTTGGCTTATTGATATGCCCGCCCCTTCTGTTTTTGTCGGCTCCGTTTGGATGACTTTAGGAGCATACATGGAACTAGAGAGGCGAGGTCTTCGATGGGCGGCCGCAGCTCCACTTGGAGTAAGTGCTGGAGTTCTGTTTTTTGTAGGAACGGCAGCACTTAGTTTGATGAACGCTGGGGTTTATAATCTTGCTGGGGCTGAGGTTCTTGTAAAGCAGTTCGTGGACAAACTCTATAAGGTGAATCCAAGTATGCAAATAGAAGCAAGTCTTTTGGTCCAGCTCATCCCATCAGCGGTGGTCACAGTTTTGATTGTGGCACTCGGGGTGGGGTTGATTTTTGAGAGAAGAGCATTTTCTTGGTTAAAGTTGCCAAGGGAAAACGTGGCCTCTCAACTCAATTTGTTAGAATTTCGACTCCCTGATTTTATAATTTGGGTGGCGATGACAGCCTTCCTTCTAACAATGGAGAACTTCAACGTGAAGGCGTTAGAAATTCTTGGCTTAAATATCGTGAACGTAGTAACGGCACTTTATTTTTTTCAAGGTTTGGCAATTATGGAGGTAGGCTTCAGAACTTTTAGGGCAAGCGCCCTGTTAAGAGCTGCGGTTTACATAATCTTGGTCGGTCAATTGTTTCCTGTAGTGAGTGCAATTGGCTTGATTGACTACTGGGTTGATTTTAGAAAGCGTTTCAGGAAAATGAGACTGGCTTCTAAGAGCAACTAGAAATAGCGAGGAACACATGAAAGTTATTCTTCAAAAAGACGTAAAAGATGTAGGTAAAGTTGGAGATTTGGTAAATGTCTCCGAGGGCTTTGCTCGAAATTTTTTATTTCCGAGAAAACTAGCCTCTGAGGCGACAGAGAAGCGCGTGAAAGAGTGGGAACACTTAAAGCGCGTTGCAGAAGCAAAAAAGAAAAAGGCCATTGCCGAGAGACAGGCTCTCTTGAACAAAGTCAGCGGCCTGACTGTGACCTTCAAGTTGGCGGCTGGAGACAGCGACAAATTGTTTGGGACAGTAACAACGACTGATATTTCTAAAGAGCTTAGTAAAGCGGGCCACTCTATAGACCGAAGAGATATTCATCTCGATGAGCCGATCAAACTTCTTGGTCAGTACAAAGCCTTCGTTCGCATGGGCGATGGATTAGAGGCCAAAATAATGATCAATGTTGAGCGGGCATAAGTTAAATATTTAAATGTTAGTTAAGGGATTCTGGAAACAGAGTCCCTTTTTTTTGAATTAGCTTTAAGGGAAACGGTTTTTTGCTTCAAGAAGAACATCTTGAACATAGTCCCGCATAAGTTGCCGAAGATCATCCATTGTTAGGGTTTCAGGGGTTTTTCCATATTGAACCATAAGCGCTTGAAGTTCGCGACGGATGTCCCCTTCTGGAAGTCCCGTAGAAAAAATAAGCGTCTCAAGAAGAGTATTACCCATTATCGCCTCCGTGCTTTGTGGGATTGTCTTGATGACAAAACTATTCAAGCAATCGGTTAGCTAGAACTCAACGAATTGGTGCGAGTTTTTCTGGAATTAGTCTTAAGTCTGGAGACTAAGTATTGGCTCCAGGAGCGAAGTTGCGCGGCCTGCTAGGCATTGGCGGGGGCGCCTGGGACGGCTTGCTAATTACCGCCGGGCCAAGTGATTCAGGGTCTGGATCACGGAACCGGGAGAATTTGGCATCAAAGCGAAGCTTAACGGTTCCAGTTGCCCCGTTACGTTGCTTGCCGATTATAATCTCAGCATGGCCCTGCTTTTCAGGGTCGTCTTTATCGTAGTAGTCATCACGATAAAGCATCATAATAACATCCGCATCTTGTTCAATGGACCCAGACTCGCGGAGATCTGACAACATAGGACGACGATCCGAGCGCCCCTCCACTCCTCGGTTTAGCTGAGCTAGAGCGATCACAGGAACTTGTAGTTCTTTTGCGAGAACTTTTAAAGACTTTGAAATCTCAGAGACGGCGCGCTCCCGACTCTCTACCTTTTGCTTTAAGTCCATTAGTTGTAAGTAGTCGATCATGACCAAATCGAGTCCATGCTGGGCTTTTAATCGGCGACAACGTGCTCTAATTTCGAAGGGACTTATTCCGGGAGTGTCGTCAATAAATAAGCTGGCCTCACTAAGGGTTCCGGCAGCGCTAATGAGCTTAGGCCATGAAGAATCTTGGATACGCCCGGTTCGAATTTCGCCCATGCTCACTTTGGCTTCAGCAGACAAAAGTCGCATCATCATGGGCTCTTTTCCCATCTCAAGAGAAAAATAAGCAACGGTCTTTTTAAGGCGCAAAGACGCGTGCTGGGCGATGTTTAAGCTGAGGGCGGTTTTACCCATTGAAGGTCGTGCGGCAATGATGGTTAGTTCGCCAGGGTGTAACCCGGCCGTCAATTCATCCATTCCCTTAAAGCCGGATGCAAGGCCGGTAATTTCAGCTTTGCGTTTAAAAAGCTCCTCGATTTTTTCAATGCTTGATTTGACAATTTCCATGGAGCCGACAAGGCCCTGCTTGGTTTTACTTTCGCCAACCTTGAGGACTTCTGCCTCGGCCTGGTCTATCAGAGTTTCTATGTCTGCATAGTCCTGGTTATAGGCCCTTTCGATAAGACCGTTGCTAGTCGCGATGAGTCGCCGTAGAAGTGATTTCTCGCGGACGATCTCGACATGAGTTTTTATATTTGCTGACGAAATTGTTTTATCGATGAGGCTGACAAGATATTCATGCCCTCCGGAGGAGTCGAGTTCGTCACGTGACTGCAAGAGGTTGGTGACTGTGATAATATCTATGGGCTGGCTTCGATTATGCAAATCTCTGATAGCTTGGAAAATTTTTTGATTTGCTGGCTTGTAAAAATCAGTTGTGTCAATCAGGTCTGCGACCTCATCGAAGGCTTCTTGATCTAGCATCAAGCCGCCAATGATTGATTGTTCTGCCTCAAGATGCTGAGGTGGAATGCGCGTGCTCATAATCCCCCTAGAGACGCCTATTGACCTAAACAGAACTCCATTTTGTTTTGTTTTTGCAAAACCAAAAAGAAAGCCTAGTTATTTTTTTTAACACGAATTTTGTAATTGTCGATTTTCTTTTTCAACGTGTTGCGATTAATGCCAAGCATCTGTGCGGTTTTCACTTGGTTGCCGTTGTAGGCGCGCAAGGCAAGCTCTAGCAAAGGCTTTTCAACTTGCTCTATCACAACATTGTATAGGCCATTCAATTCAACTTGGGCTTCTTTTTGCTGAGCAAACAAAACTTCAAGCTTGCTCTTTACGAGTTTTTCAAGGCTAACGGATTGAAGATTTGCGACGAAAAGGTTGTCAGAACTGTTCAGGTTCGGTGTCATGGAACTCCTAATTACATTAAGTAAATTATCCGCAATCGCCAGCCAGAATTATGAAGCCGGCTTTTGACTAAACTCCGCGTTTTTCAGGAGACCAAATATACTTATGCAGTTGCAATTGCAACCTTGCAGATGAGTTTTGTTGTAAAATTTTTTCTGCCAACCAGCGTTCAGTAGTTTGGCCGTATGATGGGCTGTATAAAACGACGAATTTTTCAAATAAATCATGTTGACGACAGAAATCTTCTGCCCAGTCGAAATCATTTTCAGTACAGATGACAAACTTAAATTCTGTGCTCGGTTGAGCAAAAAGAAGGTTTTCTGTTAGAAACGAACCGGCGGCACCGCTGTCAGGGGTCTTAACGTCAAGTATAACTTTAACCCGAGGGTCGACATATTCAATGCTCTTTGAGCCACTTGTTTCAAGAGAGACAAGATAGCCAGCAGAACAGAGCTCTGTCATCAAGGTGAAAATGGGTTTTTGCAACAGGGGCTCGCCGCCAGTTAGGCAAACATACTTCGTTTTGTGAGCCGCTATAGCAGAGAAGATTTCTAGGTTTGTTTGGTCGTTTCCTTCGAAATAAGAGTATTTTGTATCACAATAAGTGCAACGTAAATTGCAGCCAGTTGTACGGACGAAAACGGTGGGGATGCCGACATAACTACTTTCGCCTTGAATACTATAAAAAATTTCATTTATTTTTAACATGTTCCAGACCCTTGTCTTGGGTCTATGTGCCCAGACCATATCCTAAAGTCAAGGCGGCATCTCCAAAGCTTTCCCAAATGCCCTAGATCCTGTAAATTTTTGTAATGAACCTTATTTTAAAAAAATTTCGCCATGATATATTTGCAATTTCTTTTCTCGGTCTTGCATGCTTTTTCGCTCTTGCCCTGGCGAGCTTTAACCCCATCGATCCGTCACTTAACTCGTTGGGACAGGGATTGAGAGCCTCAAATCACTGTGGCCTTGTTGGCAGCTTCTTGGCAGACCTGCTTTATCAATTTTTTGGTGTGACCGCATGGCTGATTGTCGCCGGCTTTTTAAAAGTTGCCTATGCTGGGTTTCGCCGTGAAGAATTGGATTTAAAAAATATCCGCTTTATTTGGGGACTTTTGTTGGTCATAAACCTCTCTAGCATTCTCTCCTTGTATTTGCCCGAAAAGAGAGTCTTCGCCAACCAGATTTATCTTGGCGGCCTACTGGGGCTTGGCGTCTCGCAAGCCTTGTTGCGGGCTTTTAATTATGTTGGAGTGCAGGTTGTTTTATGGAGCCTTTCCGCCGTGCTTGTGGTGTTTTATTCAGAAAGAACGGTTAAAGAACTTTTTGGTTGGCCCCGAGACATTTTAAGGGCGTTCGCGGCGTGGGGACCAGCGATTCGTCTTTCAAAGAGAGCCATTGAATTTGCGGGCATCGGCAAAAAGAAGATAACGAAGTCGAAAATAGAAGAAGCACCAAACAAAAGGTTCTTTAACATGAAGAACGAAGACTTTGTTGAATCGTCGGCGCAAGGCGACGAGACATCAAAACCTCGGCCAAAGGGGGTTACAAGTGCTTTCGGAGAGAGCCAAAATACGGACGAATTTTTTTTTGATGACGAGGCGCCCGCAATCAAAGCCCAGACAAAACGTAAAGTCATCTTAAAGACAAAAGTTCCGCAAAAAGTCGCAAACTGGCAAATGCCAAAGTTATCTTTACTAGAAGATCCTCCAGCGACCAGAATTAAAATCGATGAGAAAGAGATTCGTCGAAAGGCAGAGCTTTTAGTAGATAAGCTAAAGCAGTTTAATGTTGAAGGACAGATTGTTGCAATAAAGCCTGGGCCGGCTGTGACAATGTTTGAATTTAAGCCAAATGTAGATGTGAAGCTTAGTAAGATTACTGAGTTAGCAGACGACTTGTCTTTAGCTCTAAGCAGCGAATCACTTCGAATTATTGCCCCTATTCCTGGGCGTGACGTTGTCGGTATCGAAACGTCAAATGCTCAGAGAGAAACAGTTTATCTGAAGGATCTTTTAGCGGAAGATAACTTTTGGTCAGAAGAAGTAAAATTACCCATTTCTCTTGGTAAGCAGGCAAATGGCGAACCGAAGATTGTGGATCTTCGCAAAATGCCGCACTTGCTAGTGGCTGGGACAACGGGCTCCGGGAAGTCCGTGTTTACTGTTTCTTCAATTACCGGAATGCTTTTCAAGCACTCACCAAAAACGCTACGATTGATCTTGGTTGACCCTAAGCAAGTAGACCTGGCCGCCTTTTCCAGCGTTCCTCATTTGATTATGCCACCAGTAACGGATCCCAAAAAGGCCGTTTCGGCACTTCGTTGGGCAGTCAAAGAAATGGAAAAGCGTAATAAATCTATGTCAAAGTTTGGCGCTCGAAAGCTCGAAGAGTTCAACGAAATCGTTGGCAATTTAGCGGCGGATAAAATTGCAGAACACGAGAAGCTAAATCAGGAGCTCGAAAACCAAGGAATCGCAAAGCTAGAGCAATATTACTATACGCCTCAGCCATACATTATGATAGTTGTAGAAGAGTTTGCCGACCTAATGGCTGTTGATAAGGTGAATGTTGAGCAGACAATTATTCGACTTGCGCAAATGGCACGCGCTTGTGGGATTCACCTCATGTTGGCGATGCAGTCCCCTCGCAAAGAGGTTGTAACGGGTTTAATTAAAACAAATATTCCTGGTCGAATTAGCTTTAAAGTAGCGGGCAAGATGGATTCGAGAATTATCTTGGATGAAATGGGAGCGGAACGCTTGCTTGCAAATGGAGACATGTTGTTTTTGGCGCCAGGAGTTTCGAAACCAATGCGGCACCACGGCCCATTCCTGAAGGACTCAGAGATTAATGCGGTTGCAAAGTTTTGGTCAGACCAAGCAGCGCCAGAATTTGATCCGCTGGCGATGAAAGCACTTGATGGCTTTGCCGGCGGGAGTGCAGGAGAAGATGGCGACGTTGGGGGTGGCGATGGTTTTGGCGATCAAGAGCACGACGAACGTTATGACGAAATACTTTCTTGGGCGGCGGACCAAAAAGAGGTGAGCGCCTCCTTGATTCAAAGAAAATTTAGACTAGGATATCCACGCGCCGCGAGAATCATCGAAATTTTCGAAAAAGAAGGCGTTGTGGGGCCGGCCAATGGCAGCAAGCCGCGTCAAGTCCTGGTGAATAGTTTGCGAGAATAGGAGCTCTAAACTTGACACTGAACTTGAACATGATCTGATTACCACTAACAAATTATGTTCAAGGAGGACAAAGTGTTTAAAGCAATCATTACAGCTCTTGGTTTGTCAGTCGCAGTTCAGGCTCAAGCCACAACGGTTTTTGACGTTTTTCGTGAGACCCAGTCGTCTGCAATTATGTCTCAGGCGCGAACCCAGGGACTCGATTGGAAAGTTGGAGACCAAAATAATTACAATTTGGACATGGGTGGATTTATCAAAGGATCTATGAGCATGAAGTGCCGCGAAATCAGCTCTGAAGGTTTATGGGTTGATCAAGATATGGATCTAGGCTTTGCTGGCAAGCAACAGGCGTCAATGTTAATTGATCCTAATACAGGCGAAATTAAGAAAATGATCGTTAACGGCAAAGAACAGCAAGTACCAAAGCAAAATGTTGAGATTATCTCTGTCACAGAGGATAAAATTACAGTTCCAGCTGGTACTTTTGAGTGCATCCATGCTGTGATTAAAGACAAAGACAACAATCAAGAGACAAATGCTTGGATTAATCCAGAGCAAATTCCTCTTTCAGGAATGCTTAAAACAATTCAGCCAAGTCAATTTGGCGAAGTTAATGTCGAACTAACTTCATTTAATAAAGCAAAATAATGATTCTTAGGTCAACAATAAGGGCTGCCATGATTATGGCAGCTTTTTTTATTTTAACACCGTTGGTATGGTCAGCGCCAAAGCAAAGCGCCGCGAAAAATGCGGAAACACAAAAAGATATTATCGAAAAAGCGTTCAATTTAAGCCTTCAAAAAGACAGGGCTCAGGCGATGAACATCTTGATTGCGGCAATTAAACAAGAGAGCGCTCGCAATGTTGATACGTCAGAGCTAAAAAAAGCGCTAGAGCAAATTTCCTACGTCTTTTACACGGAGAGGGCCCAACAGACTTATGAGCTCGCACTCTCACTAAAACATACAGATGCTCCGCAGGCTCAACAAAAAATTTCGGAAGCGTTGCGATTGGAGCCAGACAATCGAAGTCTTTTTATTGAAATGCTGAGATTGCTTATCACGAAGGGCGATTGTCAGTCGGCCGTAGAGAGCGCAACAAAAGAGCGAATGCGAGATTCTTACGATGAAAATCTCGTCCTTCTTCAAGCTCAGGCATTAGCTTGTGTGGGCAACTGGGAGGGTTATGTTAAGGCGAAAGAGGGTTTAGAAATAAAAAAATCAGGTCTATATAAATTTTGGTTGATCCTTGAGCTGGAACACAATTTTGCATTAAAAAATTCGAACAAGGCAAAAGAGAACTTAGCGGCACTTCTAAAGGTCGACCCGAAGTACCCGGAGCTTCATTACTGGCGTTGGCGCGCCGCAACCGGAAAAGAAAAAGAACTCTTCGCGCAGCGATATCTTAAAGAATGCACCAATATTTCCAGCGGAGTGTACAGACAGTATATGACAGACGTAAGTCTCTGTCGTAAGGTATCTGAAGTTGAGGCAACAAGAAAAAATGCAAATAATCCGACATAAAAAACATGTTTTTTTGGTTTTGATCTCTCTCACAATGATGGGCTGTGGAGTCAAAGGAAAACCGATGCCCCCTTCTGAATTGCCACCAATCGGACAAGGCGAGCCACAATCCTCAAATAAAAAAGAAGACAAAAAATTTAATCAGAAAAGGTGAACAAAATGGCCTTTCTGCCGATTCCACTAGTTAAAATGTCAGGAGCTGGAAATACTTTTGTTCTCGTGGATTCTACGAGGACTTCAACTTGGTGCGAGCTAGAGAAAAAACTTAGAATCAAGCGAGGATCCTTTGCAAAAATGATCTGTGACCGAACAATGGGGGTTTCTGCGGACGGAGTTTTGTTTCTCGAAGACCCCGAAACCCGCGAAGAGGCGCGCTATCGATGGGATTTTTTTAATGCGGATGGCTCGTCTGCCGAAATGTGTGGCAATGCCGCTCGTTGCGCCGCTCTTTTTGCTAATAAATATTTATCCTCTGGAGTTAACGGAAGATATGAGTTTTTAACTGGAGCGGGGCTGGTTGCAACCCAAATTTTGGGTGACGACAATGTCCGCGTTATTATGCCGCCGATAGAAGATTTTCAAAAAGAGAAAGTTTTGGTAATCGACGGAAGACAAGAAAAGTTTGCATTTTTAAATTCTGGCGTTCCGCACTTAATAAGAGAACTAGAGCATTTCGGCGATGCAACAGCGCTCAAAGAGTTTGCACGAAAAGCACGAAGCCATACTGATCTTGCGCCGGCAGGAGCGAATGTTACGTTATACTGCAGGGAACACGAGGGAGTAATTAAGGCGGTGACTTACGAAAGAGGAGTCGAAGAGTACACACAAGCTTGTGGTACGGGGGCTGTCGCCGCTGCCTATGTCGAATTTGTAAAGTCAAAAGTTAGAAATATTGATGTTCATATGCCGGGAGGGATATTAAACATTCAGTTTTCTGAGACCTCAAAGCATCCAATGATGAGTGGAAATGCTGTGTTTGTTTTAGAGTTCCAATATTTTTTTGAGGTGATTGCATGAAAAATTTTAAAGCGGTAATGACAGCGTTAGTTACGCCATTTCGCGAGGGAGAAGTTGACTACAAATCATTAGAAAGCCTCGTGCGACATCAAATAGAAAATGGCGTCGAGGGTTTTATTGTCAATGGCACAACGGCAGAGAGTCCAACCCTAACAGAGAATGAAGTGGCGAGTATTTTTGAAAAAGTCCGGTCTTGGGTCGGAGCGGGCGTCCCTCTTATTGTTGGCACGGGCACAAATAGTACAGCAAAGTCAGAAGAGCTATCTGAAAAGGCGGAGGCGTGGGGCGCTGATGGCGTGCTTGTCGTGGTTCCATATTATAACAAGCCTCCCCAGCGCGGGATGGTTAAGCATTTCACGGAGATTGCAAAATCGGTCAGTATTCCTGTG
The DNA here is from genome assembly GCA_016719575.1 of Pseudobdellovibrionaceae bacterium. GTDB lineage: Bacteria > Bdellovibrionota > Bdellovibrionia > Bdellovibrionales > Bdellovibrionaceae > JACMRP01. The sequence continues at coordinate 1,712,322 of JADJYV010000013.1, forward strand.
GTTTTATATAATGTTCCTGGCAGAACGATTTCTTCCCTTTCGCTTGAAAGCATCTACGAGCTAAGCAAGGTGCAAAATATTGTTGGCATAAAAGAGGCCTCTGGAAATATCGAATTCGCAAAAGAAATTTCTAATGCGACAGGCCCGGAGTTTGTTCTTTTGTCGGGGGACGACGGCACTTTTGTTGATTTTTTGGGAGCCGGCGGCCACGGAGTAGTTTCGGTTGCGAGCCATATTATTCCCAAACAAATGCTTTCTTGGAAACAGCTTGTTACTCAGGGCAAAATTGAAGAGGCTCGCAAAGAAAGTAAGAAATATCTTCCCCTAATTGATTTATTATTTGTTGAGGCAAATCCGATTCCAGTCAAAATGGCTCTTTATCAAATGGGCATAATTGCGTCTCCGGAGCTAAGAAGCCCTCTGATGACTTTGGCCGAGCCGCTGGCAGAGAAACTCAAGCGTGAAATGAAATCCTTGGGAGCTCTTCAATGAAGAAGAAAATAAAAGTCGGCCTGGTTGGTGCGAGCGGTAGAATGGGTCAAGAGATCGTAAAGGTTCTTAAAAAGACCCCCTCAGTCGAGCTTCACCTGGCTATTTGCCGTCAGTCATCTTTGGCGGAGTTTGCATATACTTGCGCAGAGCCCTCTTGTGCTGAGGCAAAAGACGTTGATCTTTGGATTGATTTTTCTAGTCCGGAATTGCTTCAAAAGTTGCTGGCGGTCGCCGTTAAACATAAAGCCCCTGTAGTTTCTGGTACGACCGGACTTGGGACAAAGCACCTTGCTGCGCTAAAAAAGTCGGCGAAGAGTATACCGGTATTGTGGGCTTCGAACATGAGCTTAGGTGTTGCTGTTTTAACCGAGGCCATGCGGGTTTTTGCTCGAATTCGCCAATTTGATTTTCAAATAGAAGAGTTCCACCATCGTAGAAAAATTGACAGCCCGAGCGGAACGGCGAAGACCCTGCAACAAGAACTTGAAGCTATTGTTGGACGAAATATCCCGGCACCGCTATCAATTCGCGGCGGAGGAATTTTTGGAATTCATAAAATCCACGCAATGTCAGAAGATGAGATTGTTGTTTTTGAACATACGGCTTTAAACAGAACCGTTTTTGCAAGTGGAGCTGTTGAGGCTGCCAAGTGGCTGTTTGTTAAGAAAAAAGGCATGTATTGCATGCGAGATGTTCTTTATAGTGAGACAAAATGACCGAAGCCGCAAGTCAAACCCTTGTTCACTTGTCGACGAACTTGGTTGGCGGCACCTTGGCGGCGCAGTCAGTTGTGGCTAAACTTTTGAAAATTGGCAATATTGTGTCCTCTTCTTCTGTTTACAAAAGATATTTGAGTTCTGCCCGCGTTGACATAAATTCCAATATTGAAGTGGTCTTTCGTTTTAAAACAGAGTGCGCAGCCGATGAGCTTTTATGGCACTTTAGGCAATATTCGGCGGAAAAAAAGGAGAAACTTCAGCTGCTAGTGTTTGATGAGCTTGTCGTGCTCGCACCTCAAATTACATTGCCAAACCCTAGTCTCCACACGGATTTACTCGTTGTTCGTTGCGCGGCCGAGGCCTGGCCAGATTATGAGCATCCGATAATTCAAAAAAGTTTACGAGAAATTGCCGCCCAATCCCCTCCCCCGTTAGATTCGGAGTTTTTTCTTCAGGGAAAAACCCTAGTTGATTTTTAATTTGTCCGGACGTAAAGATGGTGTTCTGGAGGAACGATGAAGTTTTTTATCGACACGGCGGAAATCGAAGAAATAAAGCAAGCAAACTTACGTGGGTGGGTTGATGGCGTTACAACGAACCCAACGTTAATAGCAAAAGCGGGAAAACCATTTTTTGACGTTATAAAAGAAATTTGTAAAGAGGTCCCGGGTAAGCCCGTTTCTGCCGAGGTTATAAGCCTCAAGGCGGACGAAATGTTTAGCGAAGGTTTAGAGCTCGCGAAGCTTTCAGACAATGTCGTTGTGAAAATTCCTATGTGTGAAGACGGGATGATCGCCGTAAAGAAACTAAAGGCTGCGGGTATTCGAACGAACGTGACCCTAGTCTTTTCGCCAGTACAGGCATTATTGGCAGCTAAGGCGGGCGCAAGTATGGTATCACCCTTTGTTGGTCGTTTAGATGACATAGGTATTGAAGGAATGGATATGGTTAGTCAGGTTATTCAAATCTATCAAAACTATGACTTTGATACTGAGGTATTGGTGGCCAGCGTAAGAAGCCCGATGCATATTCAAATTTCAGCCGAAATGGGAGCTGACATTGCAACGATTCCTTTTAAGGTCATGCAGCAGATGACCAATCATCCGCTTACAGACAAAGGTATTAAAATGTTTTTGGATGACTGGAATAAGGCACAAAAGAAGTAAGATAAATAAAATGAAGCGCGTTATTCTTCTGTTCTTCTATATTCTGACCGGCTGCCAGACGCAGGGTGTTGTCCTAAGGGACACGCCCCTTAATATTAGCGAGACGAGAAAAGCAATCGCAAGCGTTATAGGACAGCCCCGCGCCACAAGTGAAAACGGGCGTGAGATGGTTTCCAAATACTACGACCGCAAGGGAACAAAAGACGAAGAGCAAATGAAAACTGTGCGCGAGCGCTTTTCAACTCACATTACCATTTTGGGTGATCGACGACCTTACGATATACAAATTGAAGTTGTTGTTGAGATCCGTGATCACGATGGAAAATATCAGGTAGTTGAGCGAGACGAAGCTCGGGCCCAAGCCATCTCAATTGAAATTCAAAAAGCACTTGTCCAAAGTCGCGACAACCGCAACCTCATTGACGACTTTCGGGCTTACTAAATAAGATAAAAGAGTAGTCAAATACGGAAGTTTGACCAGGAGTCTTTTTGATAGCCAAGGACAGAGCGCTGCCCATTTCTTTGTTAATGTTACTTTTTGCTCTTCCAGTGCAAATGAAGGCCTTGAAGTATGCTCCGATTTATACGGCACTTACTATCCGAGCAAACAAAAAGCTACCCCCTCATGCTGCATATATAGACAGCGCTAACGAAAGAAATTGGAATCATTGGATCGAGTTTGAACAGAAACCGAAGAAAGTATTATTGGCGGGCACGCCAGAGGTCAATCAACAAGGGCCATATGTTTTAACACAAAAACGTGTATTAGAGCCCATTGTTATTCGCAAAAATGCCGAAGAATCCGTTGCTTTAAATTCTCAGGGTTTTAAGACGGCAACTCAGGCACGCCAAGAAATTGAAGCCCCTAATTGGATACGAGATGTTGTGCGTATGCCACAAATTTTAGACCGCAAGCCTGAAATTTCAATTGCGGACCTTCGAGCGGCTAAAAGAATTGCTGGATTTATTGAACTAAGAGACGGTCTTGCCGTAACAAATGAGCATCATATCGAAGTGCGAAGATCTGATGAGGGCGTTTATCGCGAGGCCGGCCATGTTGATTTGGCGAAGGGATACTATTCTATTGATGTCGCAGACTCTTCTGGAACGATATTAGCGAGACTCGTCGACAAAGCAGGAAATGTTCTTGGCGAAGGTAGTTTTCGAGTTGCCCAGACGCCACCATCTGAACGCTTGATCTATGGACCGCGCTTAGTCGTTGCTCCGAACCCAACTTGGCCTGTTTCTGTGAGAAGTTATTATGCTCCGGCAAATTCACCCGCGAAGCAGAGCCCATCAAGAGAACAAACACCCACGCGAACAACAGCTCTCGCAAGAGAGCTAGACCTCCCGACCAGCCAGAGTGGAGAGTCCAAATTAGAAAATGTTGTTCGAGGTTCTAGCACCGTCGTTCGCGCAGCGATGGCAGGACATAGAGTAAGTAATAAAATCATGGTTTCTGGCAAAGAATCCTTTGATCTAATTGCGTTTCCTGACTCAATGATCGAAGCACTTAAAAGCATTGTGGAAGAGCCCGGAGTCCTAAGAACAGAGCTTAAAGAAACGACGGTTGTTTGGGGGAGAGTTACGTTAGATGGCAAGCCAGTTTCTGGGGTTAGTGTCACTTCTGAAACCGACTCTGAAGCAAAAGCTATTTACTTTAATGAGTTTATGATTCCGGATTTGAAACTGACATCGACAAGCACAAATGGGATGTACGCATTCATTAATATTCAGCAGGGGTTTAATGCAATCCTTGCCCAACGTGGCGAGGCTTATTTTGGACATCAAAACGTTGAAGTGGAACTTGGAGCTGTGGCAATTGGGGATATTCAAAGTTCACTACGAACGGAGAGCGTAAAAATTCGAGCCTTTGATGCTTTCTCAGGAGCGCCCGTGCAGTTGACCGCGAGCCTTCAAGGGCTCACGCAGCCAGTTGTTTTAGAGGAGGGTGTTTCTTTTGTGTCTCTTGCTCAAGTGCCTCGACTTAGTATGATATACACAGAAACAGATCCGCAGTATGTTTCCGCCAACTACTTTTATAACGATCAAGACACATATATCCACTTGCCGGTTATTTCGAAAGACTGGCTAGATAGGCTGAAGGCGCAGGCGAAGATCGATCAGGAGCCTGACGTTGCAACAATTGTAGGTTTTTTTGGAGAAGAGGATTTCGAAGTCTACCTTGCGGGCGAAACAAAAAACTCTTCTGCCAAGATTGTCTATTTTGACGCCACAGGGAATGTGATATCAAAAGGAGCTGCCGGCGGTGGTTTCGTGATGTTTAATGTGCCGATAAAAACTCAAGAAGTTGTCGTCATTGGAACCGAATCAGAGAAAATTTATTCTAAGGTTGTTCCGACGGATCTCGAGGCCACCTCTGTATTGAATTTTACATCTTATTAGAAGAAAATCTTTGAATGGCCTCAATAAAAAAGCGGCCCCGGTCTTCAAAACTACGGAATTCATCTAAGCTTGTTCCGCCAGGGCTTAGCAACACAGTGTCGCCAGCGGCAGCTTGCAAAAAAACCTGTGAGAGTGCAGGCCCGAGAGAGTTAAACAATTCTCCAGGAAGCTGAGACTTCTGCTGGGCAAGGGATCGGCATTCTCCAAAAAATAGAAACAAAGTGTTTTTTAGTTCAGCAAAGGGACGAAGCGTTTCCCAGGGAAGATTTTTGTCCTTGCCGCCGAGCAAAACAAAAAGACGCCCCTCGGGTTGAAGCGTTTGCCGAGCGACTTGAACAGCTGTTAGCACGCTGTCTATCGCGGTGGCCTTGCTATCATTAATGAATTGAATTCCATTAAAAACACCAACATTTTCGAGACGGTGAGGTAAGCCTTTAAAATTTTTCATAGCCTGAATCGCAGATATTGGCCAGTGACACTTAAGTGCGATCTCTGCTGCGAGGGCAAGATTGTCCTGGTTATGGGATCCAAGAAGAGCCGAATGAGAAAGAGCTAAAGGTCTAAGGGCCCGACTTTCCTTTGAACAGAGAATGCAACGATCAAATTCGGGTTGTTTTTTTGCAAAATCCAACAGGTCGCCGCCATTTGAATTTAAAAAGACAGCGCCCTTGGTTTTTTTGAGTATTTGCCACTTTGTTGAGTAATATTCTTCGAGTGAGGAGTACCTCTCCTGATGATTTACGGATAAAAATGTAATGGCAGAGTGATCTAAAAGGAGGGCAGAACAGTTTTCTAGTTGATAGCTTGAGAGCTCCAAAATAAGCCAGGAGGCTTTTTTTCTTTTTCCCGTGGCAAGCTCAAACGCATAATCACAAAGGGGCGTTCCTAGATTGCCACCAACGAAACCACTTTTATCAAAGCTAAGCAGACCAGCACCAAGAAGCGAAACTGTGGTGCTTTTTCCAAGAGCGCCAGTTACGCCGATAATTCGCTCGTCAGTAAGAAAATTGCAGGCCAAATTTATCTCACTTGTGATTTTTATACCAGCGCGCCGGGCTGCTTCAATCCAAGGCAATCGGAGGGGAACTCCTGGCGACACGACTAAAGTTTTGGGCCGGCCGCTTTCAATCAATTTTTGCGGGTCTGAAAATTGGGCCGGAGCCTTGAGATCAAAAGTAAGCACATCCTCTTTTTTGAAGCCTTGGAGGCTGAGAAGTCGTTCGGCGGACTCCCCGCTTTTGCCCATTCCTATGATTGCAATAGGTGTTTCTAACATAAGTGCCATAGTCTCTCAAAAATGTGCCTTTGCAAAGCAGAGATTCTTAGTTCAAAATTAAAATAATGTTTGGGGTGAGGAGTGGAAATTTTAGCGTTGCCGAGCTTTAAAAGCGCAAGATATACAGCTGTTGTGAGCGATTTGCATCTGTGTGAGGCCGAACCAGAAAATCCCAAATATCCTCTCTGGAAAAAATTTAAGACAAAACAATTCTTTTTCGATGAAGTTTTTGCAAGCTTTCTTAAAGAAATTGAGGACAAAGCAAAAGACGAAAAGGTAGAGCTCATTCTCAATGGCGATATTTTTGATTTTGACAGTGTTCTTCGGCTACCGAAAGACCCAGTATTCAAAGTTGATCACTTAGAGCGAAAAAGAGGCCTCTACCCGCGAGCGGAGAGATCCAGGTTTAAGATTAAAGTCATTTTAGAAGATCACCCAATCTTTGTCGAAGCCATTGCAGGCTTTGTAACTCGAGGCCACCGTGTCGTTTTTGTTATGGGAAACCATGATCTTGAATTGCACTTTTTAGAGACACAGGATGAGATTTTTAAAGCATTAAACTTAAACGAGAATAGTCGCAATCATGTGCGTTTTGTTGAGTGGTTTTACATTTCTAACGAGGACACTCTTATAGAGCACGGCAATCAGTACGACCCTTATTGTCTATGTGAAGATCCTATCAATCCATATGTACAGGGCTATAACTACGTTTCTTTGAAGCTACCCTTTGGCAATCTTGCTTGTCGCTATATCATGAATGGGCTTGGATTCTTTAATCCTCATGTCGACGCCAACTATATTATGGGAATCAAGGAGTATGTGACTATTTTTCTAAGGTATATGGCAAGGGCACAGCCGTTTTTGCTATTTACCTGGTTTTTTGGATCCCTGGTCACCCTGACGCAGTCATTTAAGGACCGCCTCTCTGCTCCAATTCGAAACCCCCTTAAAGTTGAGGAGAGAGTGGAAATTATTGCAAAAAAAGCAAATGCTGAGCCAAGAATGGTGCGTGAACTTAAGGAACTCTTTGTTGCCCCAGCAGCCAGCAATCCTTTTTTGCTAGCGCGAGAGTTGTGGCTAGATCGTGCCTTTTTAATTGGGGTTGCGTTCTTTCTGATTTTTGAGCTTTTTATTTTTATTCGCCAGGTTTATGACTTGTCGTTTTTTTGGGCGTTTATTCCTTTGTTCTCTTTGCTGCCCTTTTTTTTATTTTACAGCCAATCGATTACATCGATGGTTTCAAGTTACAAAGAACCAAGCGAAAGGATCCTGGCAATGGCAAGCGCCATCACTCGGGTTAAACGAATCATATATGGGCATACTCATGCTGTCCGACATGAAATGATTGGGGCTGTCGAACACCTTAACTCTGGCTGTTGGTCACCCGCCTTTTTGGATATTGAATGCACGAAGCCGATTGATCAGAAGACGTATGTTTGGATCGCTCCAACAGAAAGCGGAGAGCGCCAGGCAGAGCTCTATAGATTTTTGGAAGGACGTTCTCAGTTGTATTCCGCAACCGGGAGTCGCGAAGTAAAAAACCCCTAACTTATGCGCCGCACGAAAAGATTGAATTTGTCATTAACCAGGCGCTATGCAAACCTTTAAGTGTTTTAAAGCTAAAACGGAGGCTAAGGACTATGTCAGAAGTACTAGTGGTTACTAGCAAAGTAAAAAAACTGATCAAAGAAAAGGGTGGAATGAACACCTCTGCTGAAACGATCGACGTTTTGAGCAAGGCTATTGAACAACTTTGTTTGAAAGGTGTTGATAGCGCAAAGGCAGATGGTCGTAAGACCGTGATGGCTCGCGATATCGTTATTGACCACCTATAGTTAAATCCAGACTGACTCGTTAATTAAATGGCTCTGACATACATCAGAGCTATTTTGTCATTTTTATTAGTTCTTCCCAAGAGATGATTTTAACACCTAGGCTCTCGGCCTTTTCTACTTTCGACCCGGGATCCTCACCAACGACCAAGTAGTTCAGCTTTGATGAGACAGACCCCAAGATCTTTCCGCCATTCTTTTCAATAAAATCTTTCGCCGCGTCTCTCTTCACTTCGAGTGTGCCGGTAATCAAAAAACTTTTTCCGGCAAGTTCTCCAACGGCCGCTCGTTGTGGTGCCGCAATTTCTAAACCAAGAGAAATCAGTGCGCGGACTTCGTTTGCGAGCTTAGGATTCGATATCCACGCGAGAATTGCTTGGGCGACTTTATTTCCAATTTCTGGAACTAGCAGTAAGGACTCTTCGGTGGCATCCAAAAAGTTTTCTATAGTTCCAAAGTGGTCGGCGAGATGTTTGGCGGTTTGTTCGCCAACAAAGCGAATTCCCAAGGCAAAAATAAATCGCGCTAAGGATGTTTTCTTGCTGGAATGTATGCTCTTAATCACATTTTCTGCAGACTTATCGCCTTGTCGATCGAGCGTTAGGAGATCTTGTTTGGAAAGGCGGTAAAGGTCGCTAAATTTGGTAACAAGCTTTTTGTCGACGAGAGACTCAATGAGGCGATCGCCAACCTTGTCGAGATTCATGGCGCGTCGAGAGACAAAATGTTTTAGGGATTCTTTAAGAATAGCCTGGCAAAGAGGGTTTGTACACCGAGTGATGACCTCACCCTCCAACTTTTGAACCGCAGTAAGGCACGAGGGGCAGTGGCTAGGAATCACAAATGGCTGCGTAGATTTGGGTCTCTTTTGCAATATGACCTGGACAATTTCAGGAATAACATCGCCCGCTCTCTGGACGATCACTGAATCACCAATACGAACGTCTTTTCGGTCAATTTCTTCTTGGTTGTGAAGAGTCGCATTTGTTATTGTGACTCCCCCTACTTTGACAGGACTCATAATTGCAACAGGAGTGAGCGCTCCGGTTCTTCCCACCTGAACGACGATATTTTCAATGGTCGTCTCGGCCTGCTGAGGTTTGAACTTTGCGGCGGTCGCCCAGCGAGGACTGCGAGCGACAAGTCCTAAATCGTCTTGCAAACGGAAAGAGTTTGCCTTGATTACAATACCATCAATGTCAAATGGAAGACGTGGGCGCTCAGTTTCTATGAAGTGATAATAAGACACGGCCTCGCTGGCATTTTTGCAAACACGCACTAAGCCCGGATGTAAAAGAGAAACCGTGGGTATGCCGACATTTGAAAAATACTCACCAAGCTGATCTTGTTTTTCGAAAACAAGCCCTTCTGTTTCACCGATCGCATAAGCAAAAAACTTCAAAGGTCGGCTGCTCGCAATTTTTGAATCAAGCTGACGAATCGTACCTGCGGCGGCATTTCGGGGATTCGCAAAGGTTTGCTGACCATTCTCCTGCTGCTGTGAGTTTAGTTTTTCAAAATCTTTTTTGAAAATAAGGATTTCACCGCGCACCTCAAGCAAGCGAGGGGGAGATGGTGTTTTCAATTTCAGTGGAATGGACTTGATGGTTTTTACATTTTGCGTGACGTCCTCGCCAAGGGACCCATCGCCACGGGTAAGCGCCCGTGTTAAAATGCCATTTTCATAAATAAGCTCAATAGAGAGGCCATCGAATTTTGGTTCAGCAAAGTATTCAATTTCATCTGTGCTATTCAATATCTTTTTAACTCGCTCATCAAAACTAACTATATCTACTGGGCTATAGCTGTTGGACAGCGAAAGCATTGGACGTCGATGACTCACTTTTTCAAAAAAAACCAAAGGTGCCGCCCCGACACGCTGAGAGGGAGAGTCGCTTTTGTCAAGGTCAGGTTCCCGGAGTTCTAGGCGGAGCAGCTCTTCGAACAAAAGATCATATTCTTGGTCAGAAATAGTAGGACGATCTAGCATATGATAGTTGTAGTCGTGCTCAGAAATGATTTTTTTAAGCTCTTCATGGCGCTTTTTAGACATAGGGGATTAAGTACCATGACCCTGTTTGACTGTGAAAGGAAATTTGATTAGCTTAAGAAGCTTCTATTACTCCGAAGGAGAGTCCCTTGATCGATAAAAAAACCATTGAGCACATTGCAAAATTAGCGCGCCTAGAAATCACTGATCTCGAAGCGACCGAGTATAGTCAGCAGCTAGGAAAAGCCCTAACGCACTTCGAGCAGATTTCGAAAATCAATACCGATGGTGTTGAGCCGCTTTTAACCCCGGCAGAAATCGAACCCTTTTGGCGGGAAGATGAGCCGAAGCAAGAGTTTACTCCCGAAGAAATGACGAGAAACGCGCCTTCAAGAGCCGGCAATTTATTTAAAGTTCCTCCGGTCGTATAAGGAAAATATATGAATTTAACAAGAGCGACCATTACCGAAATTGTAGAAGCGGTTAAAGCAAAGAGTGTCAGCGCCAAAGAGGTGACGGCTCATTTTTTAAAGCGCGCAGAAGAGCTAAATCCAAAACTGAACGCCTTTACAAGCTTTAATGTGAACGCAGTATCGCAAGCAGAAGAGATTGATGCTCGAATTGCGCGAGGCGAAGACCCCGGACCAATGGCCGGAGTTCCCTTTGGAATTAAGGAAATGCTTTGTACAAAGGGTCTGGTAACAAACGCTGGTTCTAAAATTTTGCAAAATTTTATTCCGCCTTACGACGCAACCGTGGTGGCTCGCCTTAAGAAGGCAGGCGTTGTTATCACAGGAAAGTTGAATCAAGACGAATTTGCAATGGGTTCCTCAAATGAAACCTCATACTTCGGCGGGGTTAAAAACCCTTGGAACTTAGACTGCGTTCCCGGAGGGTCCTCGGGCGGGTCTGCGGCAGCACAGGCGGCGCGCCTGTGTGCTGGCACGATTGGTACGGATACAGGAGGATCAATTCGTCAGCCCGCAAGTTTTTGTGGAATAGTTGGTGTAAAGCCAACTTATGGCCGGGTGAGTAGATATGGAATTGTTGCGTACGCCTCTTCGCTAGATCAAGCAGGCCCAATGGTCAGTACGGTAAAGGACGCTGCCCTCACTCTTGAGGTGATTAGTGGACATGATGAAAAAGACTCTACGACCTCACAACGTAAGGTTCCTCGCTGGAGCCAAGAGCTTTCGTCAAACATTAAAGGCATGAAGATTGGCTTAATTAAAGAATATATGCAGGGCGGACTTCATGCAGATGTGCAAAAGACAGTGGATAATGCTGTCGACGCTTTAAAAAAAATGGGTGCAGAAATTGTTGAGGTGTCAATACCGATGACTGAGTATGCGGTACCAGTTTACTACCTTGTTGCGGCAAGCGAGGCATCGAGCAACTTGGCTAGATATGATGGGGTTAAATATGGTTATCGCGCAGAGTTTCAGAATTTGTCGGCAGTAGAGCTTGAAGACTTTTACGGGAAAACTCGCGGTCAAGGTTTTGGCAAAGAAGTAAAGCGAAGAATTATGCTCGGAACCTATTGCTTATCAAGCGGCTATTATGATGCCTATTACAACAAGGCCGGTCAGGTTCGGAGAATGATTATGAACCAATATCTTGAGGCTTTCAAAAATTGCGATATTATTTTAAGTCCTGTAACGACGTCTCCTGCGTTTAAAATAGGCGAGAGAGTTTCGGATCCTTTAACTATGTACTTAAATGATATTTTTACGACATCGACAAATCTCGCGGGTTTACCGGGGATGAGTGTGCCCTTTGGCATGTCGTCAGAAGGACTCCCGATCGGAATTCAACTAACGGCAACGCACTTTGAAGAGCAAGATATGTTAAATGTTGGATTCGCGCTCGAAGACGCCTCTCCTGTGAAAGGAAAAGTTCCCCATGTCATATAGAGGTTATGAAGCTGTTATTGGTATTGAAATTCACGTCCAATTAAACACACAAAGTAAGATGTTTTGCTCGGACTCCACTCAATTCAACGCGGGCGACAATGAAAACACATCTCCAGTTAGCGTTGGAATGCCGGGAACACTTCCAGTTGTAAACAAGAAGGCCATAGAGTTTGCGATTAAGACGGGGCTTGCTCTTGGCTGTCAAATAAGAAAAAAATCGGTGTTTGCACGTAAAAACTATTTCTACCCAGATTTACCAAAGGGCTATCAAATATCTCAGTATGATCAGCCCCTCTGCGAACACGGAACAATCACCTTTAAGGTTGGTGATCAGCAAAAAACTGTGAGTATTACGCGGGCCCATCTCGAGGAAGATGCAGGCAAGTCCAATCACCAGGGCGATTTTACGATGATTAATTATAATCGCGCAGGAATTCCGCTACTCGAAATAGTTACTGGGCCTGATATGCGAACACCGCAAGAGGCCGCGGAGTACGGAAGGACGATTCGTCAAATTGTCCGATACTTGGGAGTTTGCGATGGTAATCTTGAAGAAGGCTCTATGAGATGTGACTGTAATGTGAGCGTGCGAAAAGCAGGGTCTGAAAAGCTTGGAACGCGAACGGAACTTAAAAACATTAACTCATTTCGTTTTGTAGAAAAAGCAATTGAGTATGAAATCGAACGTCAAATTGACATGGTCGAAAGGGGCGAAAAAGTTTTGCAAGAAACACGACTCTGGGACCCTGATAAGAACAAAACTTTCACGATGAGAAGCAAGGAAGAAGCTCAAGATTATCGTTATTTTCCAGATCCTGATTTGCTGCCGTTAATTGTAACGGAAGAATTGATCCAGCGTATGAAAGCAGATCTTCCAGAGTTGCCAATTGCGCGTAAAAATAGATTTGTAGCTGAACACGGCCTGCCAGAATATGATGCCGGTGTGCTTACGGCCGAAAGTGATCTGGCTCAGTTTTATGAAGAAACAGCCAAGGTGAGTGGCAACTTCAAAGGGGCCTCGAATTGGATTATGACGGAACTGCTGAGAGAGTTAAACAATAACAATCTTGAAATAAACGATTCTCCAATAACCCCCAAAAACTTAGGTCTATTGATTGGGATGATTGATAAGGGCACAATTTCTGGAAAAATTGCAAAGGCCGTTTTTCTCGATATGTGGAAGGATAAAAAATCCCCCGAAGAAATTATTAAAGAAAAGGGACTTGTACAAATTTCTGACCCATCAACAGTGGAAAAAATTATAGATGAAGTTTTAACAGCAAATGCACAACAAGTTGAAGATCATAAAACGGGAAAGAAAAAAAATCTATTTGGGTTTTTTGTCGGCGCGGTTATGAAAGCTTCTAAGGGGCAGGCAAATCCCGAAGTAGTTAACCAAATATTGCAGAAAAAATTGAATGGATAAAACGTGAAAGTAGCAGCGCTTGATCTGGGAACAAATTCTTTTCTTTGCCTCATAGTGGAGGGCGACAAGACAGGAATTAAAAAGGTTTTATCGGATCAAGTTAGGATTGTCCGGCTTGGCCAGGGAGTCGATAAGAGTGGGCTCTTTAAACCAGAGGCCTTAGTTCGCGCGCGCGAGTGCTTGACGGATTTCAAAAAAGAAATCAACAAGATTGGCGTGGACTCTATTCTTGCGATGGCCACTTCGGCAGCCCGAGATGTGAAAAACGCAGAAGAACTTTTTCAAATTGGAAGTGACCTGCAGATTCCCATAGAAATAATTCCCGGGTCCGCCGAAGCTCGAATTACTTTTGCGGGCGCCACAGAAGGAGAGCTGAGCGGCGATCGAAATGTCGTTGTCGTTGATGTCGGCGGAGGTTCGACAGAGTTTATTTTAGGGAATTCAAAAAAAATTCATTTCTCGAAGAGCTTAGATATTGGCGCAGTTCGTCTGACTGAAAAGTTTATTACGACAAATCCAATTCTCAAACACGAACGCGATTTGACCGAGGCCCACGTCGACGCGCAGTTGGACACGATCGTTGCGAATCTGAATAGTCAGCCGTTTGACAAAATAATTGCTGTTGCAGGAACGCCCTCGACACTCGCCGCTGCGATGTTAGGGGGCTTTGATGCTCAAAAAGTCCATGGCTATCTTTTATCTCAGGACGTATTAAGAAAATGGTGTGATCTCTTTGTCCAAACTAGCGTAGAAGATAGAATTAAAAAGTATCAACTTGAGCCTGGACGTGCAGATGTCATATTTGCTGGAGCGACAATTCTCCATCGATTTCTATTAAAGACCAACAGGCCAGAAATGATGGTTTCTACAAAGGGAGTTCGATATGGGGTCGCCCTTGAGGCTCTTTCTCGTATTATTTAGCTTAGTCTCGCTCAAAGCGGGATTGTGTTTCGGATCTGAAATTCATTTTGAAAAAGCAAAAATCCTTTTAGCGGGAAAAAGCATTTCGATTGAAATAGCCAAAACGCCCTCTGAACATGCCCAGGGTCTCATGTTCCGCAAGAAGCTTGGTTCAGATGAAGGAATGTTGTTTGTATTTGAAAACGAAGAAATTCGTCACTTTTGGATGAAAAACACCTTAATAGACCTAAGTATTGGATATTTTGATAAAGATAAGGTGCTTGTTGATATACAAGAGATGACGGCAACGAGCCTTTTGGATGTAAAGCCTCCTTCTTATCCGAGTGCTAAACCGGCGATGTATGCACTTGAGATGAATAAAGGCTGGTTTAGACGAAATGGCCTTAAGATCGGTCAAAAGTTCCAACTTTTAAAACGCTGACAATAGTCTAGCTGGTCTGGTTGAAATCCTAAATTATTTGCAAGGCTTCAGGAACACTCTTATGCTTAGGTGAGTGTAGGTAAATTGAAACAGAACGTTTCAGCGCGTTAATCAAGGATGAATATATGCTAAAAAAATTTGTAGCTCTTTTTGCATGTTTGGGACTGGTTGTTCAGCTCTCAAGTTGCACTTCGAAAGACTCAAAAGAAGATGGCGGAGACATGGCTGTTGATGCAGCTGCAATGGATTCGGCCGAAGTAGAAAAAGTCGAAGGTGGTGAAAATCTCGACATTACAGCTGATGATTCCGGCGCCTCCCTTTCTGGAGAGGCTCTTCCTGAAGATGCTCTCGGCGAAACCACGGCGGCTTCAGGCGAAGATCCTATGGCAACTGTTGAAAAGTCGACTATGGATGTCCCCGCAGATGCTGGCGCACCGGCGCAAGATACAGCAGCTTCAGAGCCGCCACCTACGGTAGACCTACCGGCCGACACGTTAGGCGATTCCTCATTGCCGGCTGAGAGCGTGGTTGAAACGTCAACTTCAGGTGGAGACTCATCGGCTTCAGTCGCGTCGGAGCTTCCTCCCGTAGCTAAGTTCGATGAGCCCAAGCAAGAGCCAAAGCCTATGGCTTCTTACCGCAAAGTAGAGTCAACACCATGGACCGAGGGCGGCAAACTGTTGAATACAGTGTACGTTTCTCGGGATGGAGACACCTGGAAATCAGTAAGCACAATGATTTATGGGTCAGAAAAAGTTAGCGAGCTAAAAAAAATGAACCCGGCAATTAAATCGCGAAAGCTTAAAGCCGGTGACAAAGTCTATTATAACTCCCCTCACCGCCCTGAAGATTCGAATAAAGTTTTGGTGTATTACGAAGATAATGGAATGGCTCCAGAGGTCTACATCGCTAAAAGCGGCGATAACTTAAAAACGGTAGCAAAAGAGTTGTTTGGAAGCAAAGAGGCTTGGAAAGAGCTCTATGCGACGAATGAGTTTGAATCCAAAGGAAGCCTGGATGAAGGCACACAAATAAAATATTGGAGGGGAGCTCCTCCCCCAATGAAGTCTGAGGTCGTGGCAGCAGCGCCGCCTCCAATTGAGGCTTCGGCTCCACCGATGGAATCGGCACCACCCGTAGCAGAGATGCCACCTCCTCAACCGGGCGAAATGGCGCCTCCGCCTCCGCCGCCACCTGAAATGGCAATGAACGATGTTCCACCGCCACCACCGCCGCCACCCGTCGAGGCAATTGCTCCTCCCCCTCCACCACCGCCGCCGCCAATGAAAGCGGTTGCTGAAAATAATGGTGAGATTTCAATGGGAGAGGATCAAACTCAAATGCTTGCAGCAGGAGCGATTGTCTTTGTTGGTTTGGCGTTGTTCATAATGTTAAGACGTCGACGTCGAAGAGAGTTAGAGCAGGCAATACAAGATACTCAAGTAGGATAAACACTGAATATTGAAAGAAAAAAGGACCCGAAAGGGTCCTTTTTATTAAGAAACTTTTTTAAAGATTTTATCTAAAACACTTCGTCGGCCTTCGCGACTGTTTTCCACAAAATAAATCAAGTCGTCGACGATTTGAACATCGCGATTATTTGTCGGAGCAAACTTGACTCCACAACCGTGCGAATTGCACCAGATGACACAAGCGGCAATAGTTCTTTCTCGACCCCCGACAACAAATCGCAAGTGAAGTTTTTCGTTAGCTCTAAAGCCTTCACCTCGAACTTCGAGAAAAGCTCCAGATAAGCTAATGTTTTTTAGAATACCTTTGGTTTCTTCACGAGCATAATTTTTCTTAAACCCGACCTCTAAATAAAGGGCCGTTCGAGGCGCCGGAAATTTATTTGTTTCCACAATAAGTTCTCCTTTGGCGGTTACACAGAACATATCGGTTTTTATACAAAAAACTAAAGATCTTATCCCAAGACTAAGAAAGTAAACTACGAATCGAACCAAACAGAGACGCCGGGGGAGGTAATTATCTAGTTGATATTATTATTAAATATAGGAACGAAGGGGCAAGGCGAGTCTGCTGCCGGATTTCTGGTTGACAAAACTGGACCAATTTAGCAAAGTGAAGCAAGTCAAAGCAACAGTCTAATCCTCGTACCTGGGGTTAGAATTCGTAGATACCTGTTAACTAAAACCAAGTTCTAATTCACCAAAAGCCAAAAAAATATCCAAAAAAAGTGATTTGTAAGGAGTAAAGTTTGTCAGACCCAAAAGATTCACAAAACGTTGAGGTTGTAAAAAAACGTTCGACTCGAGGAAAACCAAAACAAGAACCAGAGGCAAAGACCTTAGCGAGCTCCGATGTTCCTCCCACAATTGAGCCGAGAGCAGAGTCCGTGGCTCCCGTTGCAGCAACAACTTCAGAAGTGCCACCAGCAGTTGTCGCTCCGGCTTCAAAAGAAAACGTCGTTGAACGTCCTCAAGAGAACAGAGACCGCGGGGCAGATCGAGGCGATCGAAATGACAGAGGGGGATATCAAGGAGGCGGACACCGTCGATTTGATAAAAACCAACAGCGCGGCGGAGGCCATCAAAAACATCAACATAACAATCAGCGCCGCGACAATAGAGATAACAACAGGGATAACTTTCAGAAATTTGACCGTCAAGATAGACAAAACCGTTCTTATGGAGGCGAGGATGTTCACGCCGAAGAGTCCTCCACCTCGCAAAATTTAGACGCTGAATTAGCAGACATCAACCTAACGGATGAAGAGAAAAGTTGGCTTAACTCTAAAGATCTTAAGTCAAAAAACATACAACAACTGACTGAGTTGGCACTTAAATTAAAAATTGAAAATGCCGCAGGAATGCGCCGTCAGGACATGATTTTCGAGATTCTTAAGCGCGCAGCTCGTCTTGGAGTTGATATTTATGGCTCCGGTGTTCTAGAGATCCTTCCGGATGGATATGGTTTTTTGCGCTCCCCCGACTACAACTATCTTCCGGGTCCTGATGATATTTATGTAAGTCCGTCGCAAATTCGTCGCTTTGGATTACGAACAGGAGACACCGTAACAGGAACGGTTCGTCCGCCAAAAGAGGGCGAGAGATATTTCGCACTTTTAAAAGTGGATTCTCTCAACTTCGAAACCACTGAAAACGGCAAAGACAAAATACTTTTCGACAACTTGACGCCGCTTTATCCAAATGAGCGTTTGAAGCTAGAGCACTCGCCGGCTGATTATACGACTCGAGTTGTGGACCTAATGGCTCCGCTTGGTAAGGGACAGCGCGCATTGATCGTTGCTCCGCCACGAACGGGTAAAACAGTA
Organism: Pseudobdellovibrionaceae bacterium; assembly: GCA_016719575.1. Taxonomy (GTDB): domain Bacteria; phylum Bdellovibrionota; class Bdellovibrionia; order Bdellovibrionales; family Bdellovibrionaceae; genus JACMRP01. The sequence goes on from JADJYV010000013.1 coordinate 1,730,179, forward strand.
CTTATGCAGCATATTGCAAATGCAATTACGGCAAATCATCCCGAGGTAAAGCTCATCGTGCTTCTCATCGACGAGCGACCCGAAGAGGTGACCGATATGCAAAGAACCGTGAAGGGCGAGGTCATCTCATCTACATTTGATGAGCCACCAACTCGTCACGTTCAAGTTGCTGAGATGGTTATTGAAAAAGCAAAGCGACTGGTTGAGCACAAACATGATGTGGTGATTCTATTGGATTCGATCACGCGTCTTGCTCGGGCTTATAATACAGTTGTGCCACCATCAGGAAAGATTTTATCAGGCGGTGTGGATTCCAACGCCCTTCATAAACCAAAAAGATTTTTCGGCGCAGCTCGAAATATCGAAGAGGGTGGATCCCTCACGATTATCGCGACAGCGCTTGTCGACACGGGGTCTCGTATGGATGAAGTCATCTTTGAGGAGTTTAAGGGAACCGGCAATGCTGAGATTCACTTGGATCGAAAATTGATGGAAAAGCGAATTTTCCCGTGCATGGATATCAACAAATCAGGAACCCGAAAAGAAGATCTCCTTGTCGATAAAAGCGATTTGAATAGACTATGGATTCTTCGAAAGGTTTTGGCACCGATGAATGTTATTGATGCCATGGAATTCTTGTTAGACAAGGTTCAGGGGACCAAGACAAATACGGATTTCTTGAAGGCCATGTCCGGAAACTAAGCGTAACCATTTAAAATAACTAATGTTTTTATTATAGAGGCGAGGCAAAAGATGATTTTGTCTCGCTGAAAAGATTAGCGATTTAAGGTTGGACATTTGTTAACTCTCTATGTTACAAAATCGAGCCTTACGACCAATAATATTCAATATTTAGAAGAGGAATAGGTCATGAAAAAAGAGCTTCATCCAAAAGTTAACACTGTTGTTTTCAAAGATATTTCTTGTGATTACAGCTTTCTGGGCACGTCAACTATGAACTCCAATGAAAAGGTCAAATGGGAAGACGGTAAAGAGTATCCTTTGATTAAAGTTGAGATTTCTTCAGCATCACACCCTTTCTTTACTGGTAAACAGCGCGTGCTTGATACAGAGGGGCGCATTGACCGCTTTAAGAAAAAATACGGAAGAAAATAAATGCATAAATCCCGACAGCTTGCTGGAGGGTGGCTTTATAAGAATGCGGTCCAACATGAGGCCGCATTTGTTTTTCTGGACCTATTTGATTACTGCTCGCGGATAGAGGCTTGAAAGATGTTTTCAAAACTTGCTGACGTTGAATCGCGATATGAACAGGTAAATTTGCAATTGCAAAGGCCTGATATTGCTGCCGATCAGAAGCAATATCGGGCTTATATGAAAGAGCTGGCAGATTTAGAGAAGATCGTCTTGGTCTACCGAGAGTACAGAACCAAAAGCAACAATTTAAAGGCGAGCAAAGAGCTTCTAACCGCGGAGCAAGATCAGGAGATGAGGGAGCTTATTCGCGAAGAGCTTAAAGAGCTTGAAGCGGACGTCCCGGCCCTTGAAGCAAGGCTCAAAATATTATTGATTCCTAAAGATCCTAACGATGACAAGAATATCATATTGGAAATACGTGCAGGCGCGGGCGGCGATGAAGCCTCCCTTTTCGCGGACGAATTGTTTCGTGCTTACGCACATTATGCGAGTTCTCAAGGCTGGAAAGTTGAGATGCTTTCTTACTCAGAGGGGAATGTAGGCGGCGCTAAAGAGGTGATAGCCTCTGTTTCTGGCGAGTCTGTTTTCAGCAAATTAAAATATGAATCTGGGGTTCATCGCGTTCAACGAGTCCCCAAAACCGAGGCCGCCGGGCGAATTCATACTTCGACAGTGACGGTTGCGGTGATTCCTGAAGTCGAAATCAATGAAGTTAAGATAAACATGAACGAAATTCGAATTGAGACAATGCGATCCCAAGGCTCGGGCGGTCAGTCGGTAAACAGAACAGAGTCAGCAGTTCGAGTTGTGCATTTGCCAACGGGAATTGATGTGAAGTGCCAAGAGGGAAAGTCTCAATCGTCCAATAGAGAGCGAGCCTTTCAGATTCTTTATGCGAAACTCCAACAAATCGAAGACGAAAAGAATCGCAAAGAAGCTTCTGACGCGCGTTTAGAGCAAATTGGAACAGGAGATCGTTCTGAGAGAATTCGTACATACAACTTTCCGCAAACGCGAATTACGGATCATCGCATTGGTCTCACAATTCATCAGTTAGACCAGGTCATGAGTGGCTCTTTTGAGTTGCTGATTGACCCACTCATTGCTAACTTTCAAGCAGAGGCATTAAAACAACAAACCTCTGCGGGACAATGAAGTTAAAAGAAGTTTTAGAAAAAACCACTCAGTTTTTTAAAGATAAAAATCTTGATTCGCCTCGTTTGGACGCTGAACTTTTATTGGCCTTTGGCTTAAAGCTTGAGCGAATTCAGCTTTACCTTAAATTCGATCAACCTTTATCAGAAGAAGAAATGAATTGTTGTCGCGAGCTGGTTCGTCGCCGAGCGACGGGCGAGCCCATCGCTTACATTTTGGGGAGAAAAGACTTTTTTGGTTATACTTTTAAAGTAACCCCAGCAGTTTTGATTCCTCGACCCGAAACAGAGCATCTAGTCGAGGCATCTTTAGAGTGGGCAACGAGCCAAAACCCAGAAAAGCCTTTCAATATTTTAGATTTAGGGACAGGCTCTGGTTGCATCGGACTGACGCTTTTAAAAAAATTGCCAAACAGTCATCTTCTGGCTGTAGATATATCTGAATCGGCAATTCAAATTGCAAAAGAAAATGCAGAAGCACTCAACGTTGCGGAGCGTGTTCGTTTTGTGTGCGCTGATGCTGGTTGTTTAGACATAGATATTCCTAAAATTGATATTCTTGTCGCCAATCCGCCCTATATAGCTGAGGGCGATCATGATTTAGAAGAAAACGTAAAGAAATTCGAGCCCGAAAGTGCTCTCTTTGCTGTTGAAAATGGATTAGGGTTTTTACGAAGTTGGTCGAAAAAATTTGTTCCGTTTTTAAGTGATAAGGCAATTGTTTTGATGGAAATGGGCATGAACCAAGGCGCAGAGATGAAAGAATACTTTAGGGATTTAGACGCATTTTCAAAAGTAGATGTGATCAAAGATTTGGCGAGTCTTGATCGTGTAATTAGAGGAGTAAAAAATGGATAAAATGTTAGTGACGGGTGGCCTATCTCTTCGCGGAACAGTGCAAACGAGTGGCGCAAAAAATGCCGCCCTGCCAATTCTTTTTTCGACTTTGCTTGCGGATGGGGAGCACGTTTTTAGAAATGTTCCTGATCTGAAAGACATTGAATCAACCGCAAAACTGCTTGAAAGCCTGGGCTGTGAAACTCGGAGAGAGGGAGATGTTTTTCGAGTCAAAGTTAACAAGCTCAAATCGATAGAAGCCCATTACGATCTTGTACGAAAGATGCGGGCGAGTATTTTATGTCTAGGGCCGATTCTTTCTAAATATGGAGAGGCCGTTGTTTCTATGCCTGGTGGCTGCGCGATTGGAACGCGCCCGATTGATTTGCACTTAGAAGGGATGAAAGCTCTCGGAGCAGAAATTACTCTCAAGGAGGGCTATGTTCATGCGGCGGCAAAGCGCCTTGTTGGCGGAACAATACTTTTTGAAACCTGCACGGTGGGAGGGACCGAAAATGTCATGATGGCAGCCACCCTCGCCTCCGGAAAAACAATTCTAGAAAATGCAGCGAAAGAGCCGGAAATTGTAGATCTTGCGGAGTACCTCATAAAAATGGGGGCAAAAATTTCGGGCCACGGTACAAGCATAATTACCATCGAAGGTGTTGATCAGTTGCGACCATCTGAGCACACAATCATGGCAGACCGAATCGAAGCCGGAACTTTGCTTATTGCAGGAGCGATCACAAAAGGAGAAGTGACTGTTGAGAAATGTAGGCCACAGCACTTGGAGGCATTGATATTAAAAATGAGAGAGGCCGGATTCAAAATTGAAACAGAAAAAACAGCGATGACGGTGTTTAAAGCTAGCGCCTGGGATGCTGTTGATATTACCACTGCTCCCCACCCGCTTTTTCCCACGGACCTTCAAGCGCAATTTATGGCCCTCATGAGTGTCGCAAACGGCACGAGTGTTATTTCTGAAACAATTTTTGAAAACCGATTTATGCACGTCAACGAATTGATTCGACTGGGGGCAGACATCACGCCTAAGACACGAGTAGCCGTAGTTCGTGGAAAGCCAGATGGATTGACGGCAGCGCCAGTAATGGCAACAGATCTCCGGGCAAGTGCTTCGTTGGTGCTTGCGGGACTTGTGGCTAAGGGAGAAACTATGGTCAATCGAATCTATCATTTGGATCGAGGCTATGAAAATCTCGAAGCTAAACTTTCGAGCCTAGGCGCAAAAATTAGAAGATCAGAATAAAAATAGTCCGATTAAAAAAGAAAAAGCCTCGTTGGGAGGGGGTCCGTCCGAGGCTTTTTAAGAACAAAAAATGTTTCGGTCCGGAGGGGATGGACCAAAACATCTGATCATAAGAGATTATTTTCTAACCTCAATATTATCGTTAACTAACCTAATCATCTAGTTGTGACCCGTGCCAACAGAACCAGGGAGGGGGTCCTTGATGCTTGATGGTTTTACCACAGGTCCAACAAGATGCTTATTTTTAAAATCAATTGGGCTATAAACAGGATTCGTAACATTCGCGGCGCGAGAGACAACAGAAACAGCAAGAACCAACATAATGTACACTGCGATAAGTGCGTTGCGAATCATCTTTTCCCCACTTGAGAGAACACCTTAAGCAACTCTCGTGCCAGCTAGAAATTTTCTTCAAAGTGCGTTGGACCACGTTTGAGGTGCTTTTTTGGTTTAGCGAGAGCGAATAAGTAATTCCAAAATGGGTTCAAGTGATTCCAAACTGGGACCAATGTCTTGTTTGCAAAGGACCTTTGTCGGGACCTGGGTGTGATAGATAACAGAAGATATCCGAGATTAGAAAAGAACAATATAATCAGATATCTATGTCAAAAAATGAGATTCTTTGGATAGTAAAAACATCATCGGGCCAAGTGAGGGGCCCTTACAGTACAGACTCTCTTTTGCGTTTGATTACAGAGGGTGTGTTTTCTGGAACAGAGTTCGTTTCTCGTTATCCAGGGGGGCAGTGGACGTTACTTTCTCAGGAGCCGCAGTTTTACGACAAACTCATTGAAGTCTTAGAGAAATTCGTCGAAGAGGTGCCGGCGAAGAAAAACTTTGAAGATGAGGAAACCGATATTGGATCTATTCCCCATCATTTAAAAAAGCCAACAAGCCAATCGCAGAGGCCAATACTAGAGAGAGCGGCAGCGAAGGGGTCTGCGACAACGACAAAGTCACAACCGGCAATGATGAGTGGAACCTCGTCTCAAGCCACGCCGGGAGCTGTGATTGAACTGAAAAATATCGAGAAGGTTCAAAAACAAGAATTTATAAAAACCGCTAAAGTGCCGGTAATACTCATTTTGATCGCCCTATTGCTCACAGTGTATGTTCTGACAAGTGATAGTGAGGCAGAAGGCGATAAGATTAGTTTGATTTCTCCAAGCAAAGGCGCGGCCGCGATGAGCGACGCTCAAGTAAAACAGAAGTTAGCAGCGGCCGTTCGCGCACTTGAGGCAGACACCAGCGAGTCTTATTTAGAAGCACAAAACAATTTGGTTGCCGTCGTTGAAGGGGCTCCCTCAAATCTTGAAGTGCGCGGGCTTTTGTGTTTGGTGTATAAGCTGCTTTGGCCATATGCAAGACAGGATGCGAATGACATCCGAGTTATTTCAAGTGTTACTCAGTCGACGCGTTCGTTGGATGCGGTTGGTCCCTACGGTAGCACCTGTGAAATTGTAAACCTACAAACCGCAGGTCACTACAAGGAAGCTCGCGGGGTTGTTGAATCTGCGCTTGAAAACGCAGGACGATCAAGCCTACTCCCTATTTTGTATTATTTTAAGGGAGAAATTTTAGAGGCAGATAAGAACTATCCAGATTCTTTTCAATACTATCAAAAGGCTTCCCAACTTTGGGAGACCTGGCTTCGAGCAAAGATTTCTTTAGGTGTCATGTCCTCCGCGCAGGGCAAAGGACCCGAGGCGGCGCAGTTTTTTCGTGAGGTTATACAAAAAAGCTCCGAGCATCGAGAAGCAAAAATTCATTTAGGCATTCTTGAAGAAAAGGCTTTCAAAAATGGAGAGAACGCATTTAAGCTTCTAAAATCCGCAATGGATTCGCAGAGCCGCGTGCCGAGAGCCCTCGAATCTGAAGGTGCTTATGTTCTTGCAGAGTTATACTTGAGTAAAAACGAGAAGAGTTCGGCCCTCAAGATGGCAAAGAGAGCCTACGAGCGCAGTCCGAATAATCCAAAATACAAACAACTTGTGATCCGCCTTGGGGGTAGTGATAAGGTTCAGGGAAAAAGGGGCCACAGTGAAATGATGTTTATTGGTGATCAGTATGCGCGTTCTGGGGACTGTCTTGCCGCGCAGGCAGAATATAAGGCCGCCTTTGAGCTGGATCGGAGCAATGGCACGGCAGCAGTAAAAGCGGCGAAGTGTTTGTGGGTATTGAATCAAACATACGAGGCGATCGAGTGGCTAACAAAAGCGATAAAGGCGGAACCGAAATTAATTACTGCTTATGTTTTACAAGCTGATTATATGTCTCAGCGGTACAATTTTTCTGGTGCAACGGTCGCACTGACAAATGCTGGACGAGTTTCGCCAAATAATTATGAAGTTTTGCGAGGAATGGCACTCATAGAGTTTCGGCGTAACAATATGCAGGGCGCGGTGAATTTCGCGCAGCGGGCTTTGCGCTCTTATGATGCGGACATTGAGACTTATACTCTTCTTGCAAAAGCAAGCGCGAGTCTTTATACGACGACGGTCGCAATTGGAAAGAAAGAGGCAGAGATCCGAGACGCCTATCAGCGAGATGCTCTTAGGTATGCGACCAAAGCCGTAGAGCTCGATGCCACAAGTTCAGATGCACAAATTACGTATGCAAAAGTGTTGGCGCAAATTAATGGAGTTGATTCGGGGATCAATTATATGAACGAATTGATCAAGAAATATTCCTACGCTCATGATTATAGAGTAGCGCTAGCAGAAATTTATCGAAGCGAGGAGCGGCATAAGCAAGCGAAAGAATACTATTTGCAGGTCTCCGAGGCGGATCCAAAAAACAAAAAGGCTTTAATTGGTCTTGGTGAATCTTACAAGGCGATGGGTCTTGTTGATCAGGCCCTTAAAGCTTTTTTAACAGCAGCGGTGCTTGACCCATCAGACGGAGAAGCTCTTTTTCAAGCCGGGCGATTATATTTAGAGAGCGGAAAGCCCGGGGACCTAGATTTGGCAATTAAACAATTCAAGAGAGTGCAAAATATAAACCCTTATTTTCCTCGGGCGAATTACTATATTGGTAAGGCGGCGTCTCTCTCGGGAAATTTTAATTTGGCTCTTGAGGCCATAAAACGCGAAAAACAAGACAACCCAAATCTTGCGGACAGCTATCAACTGGCGGCAGAAATTTATGCTGCAAAAAGACAATATTCAGAATGTGCTGCCGAGTACTCATCTGCAATGAAGCTTCGCTCGCCCAGCGCAGAAATCTATGTTAAAGCTGCCCAGTGTTATCGCCAGTCGGGATCCATCGATGTCGCACAAGACTTATTAACGATGGCGTCTTCCCGTGAATCTGGCTACGCCGACATATATAAAGAGCAAGGGGCAATTTATGAAATCAAAGGTGACATTCGGGCGGCCGTGCAATCATATAATAAGTACTTAGGCCTGTCGCCAAATGCGACAGATCGTGGAGAAATTGAAGCTCGAATCAATAAAATAGGTAATTAGAGGGGGCAGCGTATGAGTATCTCGGAGAAAATGAAGGGGCTATCGACTAATATGCATCAAGGGGCAAAAAATTCATCGATCTCTTTGTTGGGCGTTGCTTTGCGGATGTTGACCGGAATTATGTTGGGACTAACGTTGGCTTTGATTGGCCAAGAACTAATAGGCTATGGTTCTTTTGCGCTCCTATTTACGATGGTTGTCGTGTTTGGCTTGGTCATTAAGACGACTTCAAGTTGGACAATTGGAAGAATTTTAATTTTTGATCTTGTTCTGATTCTTGTAGCAATGCTACTTCGTATGTATATTCTCGTCGCGCCGTAAATAGAAAGGGACCTCTTATGATCGACATTAAACTCCTCGAAAAGAAAAGCGAGGGTGGCAATTCTTATTTTGATGATTACAGGCAGGGCCTCAGCAATCGTGGAGCCTCGACGGCCGTTCTTGAGCAAATTATAGACCTTAACAAAAAACGCAAAGAGATGATCACTCAGGCGGAATCTGAAAAGGCCAAACAGAACAAACTTAGCGGCGAAATCGGAAAAATAAAACGCGAAGGTGGCGACACTTCTCTTCTCATGGCTGAGGTTGAAAAGCTGAAAGGCACTGTTAAGGAGCTTGAGTTAAAGGCCGCAGAAATCGATTTGCAGGTTTTAAATGTTGCACTTACGATGCCGAACAAGCCGCACGCCTCTGTTCCGGTTGGGTCTTCTGAAAAGGATAACAAGCAAGTTAAGGTCGTTGGAGAGGCAAAAAAATTCTCCTATAAAGCCAAGGAACATTGGGAGCTTGGAGAGGCTTTAGATATTATTGATTTCGAGCGCGCAGGAAAAACCACAGGGACGCGCTTTGCCTTTTTGAAGGGGGCCGCAGCACAAATGGAGCGGGCTCTGATCCAGTTTATGATGGATCTTCACTCTCAGAAGCATGGTTACATGGAGATGATTCCCCCATTTATTGTTAACAGCAACAGTCTTCTTGGCACGGGTCAGTTTCCAAAGTTCAAAGAGGATGTGTTTCATCTCGAAAACACGGACTATTATTTGATACCGACGGCTGAGGTTCCAGTAACTAATTACTATAATAATGAAATTTTGAATGAATCTGATTTGCCAAAAAGTTTTTGTGCCTATTCTCCGTGTTTTCGTTCAGAGGCCGGAAGCGCGGGCCGGGACACGAAGGGGCTGATTCGTCAGCATCAATTTGATAAAGTGGAGTTGATGACCTTTTGTCATCCAGATAAATCTCAGGAAGCCCATGAAGCGCTCACGTCCCATGCCGAGCAGGTGTTGTTGGACTTAGAACTGCCATTTCGTCGAATGCTTTTGTGTACGGCGGATATGGGCTTTGGCTCCGCAAAAACCTATGATCTAGAGGTGTGGTTGCCTGGTCAAAACTCTTATCGTGAAATTAGCTCCTGCTCAAATTTCGAAGATTTCCAAGCTCGGCGAGCGAATATTCGCTTTCGTTCAGCGGGGGGTAAGCCTCAGTTTTTACATACACTCAATGGCTCAGGCCTCGCTGTGGGTAGGACGCTGATTGCGATTTTTGAAAACTATCAACAGGAAGATGGAAGTATCGCGATTCCAAAAGCTCTTCAGCCATATATGGGTGGCCGCAAAGAGATCCGAAAATAAACGGCGCGTTACCACAACAACTGCTTGAATACGCTCGTCAAAACCCATAAAACGGTCGACGGAGAGCTGGTAGAGCGGTTGAATACACCAGTCTTGAAAACTGGCAGCCCTTCGCGGGGCTCGAGGGTTCGAATCCCTCGCTCTCCGCCATTTATCTCGCGATGAAAATCGCAAAATCACGTAACCCACTGAAAATCCAAAGCGAATAATTCCAAGGCGTTAGAGCTTTGGGATTTTGGTCCGTTCCGGAGACATGGGTTACAGTTTATACCGGAGACATAAGTAACACTTTTATTTTAAAAGGATCGTCCACCGGTTCGACCCTTTTTGCTACCTGATCAAAGGACCCCAAATCATAATCAAGGAACGAAACCACCCAAATTCCGTCTTCAACTTCCTTTATCTCAACATCTTGGCCAGCAAAAGATCTGCTTAAGCTGACCTTCATTGGCGCAAATGGAAAGGGAGATTATAAGAAATCGTGTGATCGCGGGCCTTTCGTTTCGAGAGATTGCCAGAATCGCGCGTTGCTCGCACGGTTCCGTATCAGCGAGTAAGCGGAAATGGAGGCCAAACTCCTCAAAGATCAGCCAGAAATTTCGGCGGAAATAAGAGCAAAACTTGAAGCTGCGAATATTGACCTGAAACTGCCCGATCTCAACAAGCCCACTGATAATCCGTCATAAACAAAAAAAGAGAATGAACCCCCGCCCAGCGGAAAAGGTTCATTCTCTTTTTTTGTTTAGAGTGTTCTAAAAAGCTCGTTCATCGGAGCAGGCTTGGCTTGCGCCCCCTTGGATCAAATTAGCCTGGTAAAAGCGTCCCCATCTCCGACATTGGAGACATCATGGGGACGAAGCGATGCTCGTGGACGGCGGCAGCCTGAAAAAGCGAGCTGCCTGCCTATTAAAAATAAGGGTTTGATGAGCATCGTGGAAGATGCAAATGGTTTCGCGCGAAAGAGAGAACGGTCTAAGTGCGAATTGGCACTGAACTTCAGGCACAGGTTTTGCTTTACCGACGGCAGGTAAGTCTATCGGAGGTTTAAGTGAAACTCATTGGTATCCTATTGGCTCTCTCTGCATTTATCGCTGGTCCTGCGCATGCCCAATACACATGTAATGACCGGGTCTATTTGCAGTCTGTCTTAGAACAATTGAATGCAACATGTGAATCTGGAGCAATCTGTACAGCAGTCAACGCAAAGGGCAGCAATGTTGAGAGAGCAGTTGAAGCCTGTGTGAAAAACGGGTTCTCTGAGTCTTCTTGTAACTCTCAGGTGACTTGCACAGGCAATACTCCGATCTGCACGGCGGTTAATGCAAAGGGCAGCACTGTTGAAAGAGCAGTTAAAGCCTGTGTGAAAAACGGATTCTCTGAATCTTCTTGTAACTCTCAGGTGACTTGCACAGGCAATACTCCGATCTGCACGGCGGTTAATGCAAAGGGCAGCACTGTTGAAAGAGCAGTTGAAGCCTGTGTGAAAAATGGTTTCTCTGAAACTTCTTGTAACTCTCAGGTGACTTGCCGCTAATGCACTCAAGGTTCAGTAGTGAAATGAGCTGGGCCATTTTTTACTTCACTCACGGCAACATACGCTCATTTAAATCACATCGTACATATAGTGATCTAAACAAAACTAATGGTGTTAGCGCATTGTTCGCTGAAAAACACTTAGTTCTAGAAAGCCGGGGCGGCGATCGGGAAAGTTCATTTGGAGAAATCAACTGGCGGATGAAAAAGTAGGAATTTTAGAATTGAATTATTTTAGACAGTCCTTTGAAAAATCATCTTCACTAATGGCTGGTCCAATATAAGATTTACGTATGAGTAATTGGAGAAAATCAACTCGTGATTCAACTATTGATTTGGTTTCTATTTTAATGTGGCCAGCTGCTAATTGAGATCTAATTTCTAATTCCGCTCCAGTGACGTGACCTGCATCATACATGTAACGTAGCAATTCTGCCAGCTTACCTTTGCACTGTGATTCTGCGAATGCAGAGGGTGACAAACTAATAAACATAAGACTTATAATTGTAGCTATTTTTTTCATGAGAACTCCTTTAACTGTTGCTAGGCCTAATCCTAATATAATGGAGGTAATGACTTCAGTTTTCATGCCATCTTGGAAATGAAATTATTCAGTGTAGTGATGGACAACTTGTGGGTATGAAAATCAAAAATTATAACTCCGTATAAAATACGGGGTTATGAGTAACTTTATTTTTTCAAAGTGAAGGGGTTTTGGAAGAGGATATCTTTAATCTGCGTCACTTTCAAATTTAACCTGTAATTTATCTTTTGAATTCCTCATAAGGTCTAATAAAATATGACTCAGATTTAATTTTTTTAGTTTCTAAATATCCTTGAATTGATACAACCTTTTCACCTCTGACTTCGTTACGCATATGTGCATTTCCGACAAGATAAATACCTTTTTTGCATTCGCCTGAACTAAGATGCCGCCAAATGTTTTCGGCCATTATTTTGTTTCTCGCTTCGACAAGCAATCTTATGTGGCCATCATGTTCTTCTTGAAAACTCATTTTTTTAGGCACAGCTCTTTGGCGTGTTAACCAATTCAGTAGCTGATCTCCGAACGAGGAATCTTTCTTAAAATCGACCCCGTATATTAAGTAATTAAGTTCATTTGCATGAGTAAGCAAATGATCAGGAATGATATTTTGAAATCTTAGTACCGTACCTGCTGTGAACTGCTTAACTTGAGATGTAATCGAGTCATGATATGACTTCTTATTTTTTGTAAAATCTTGAATAGACTGATTAAACTCCGAAGATACTTCGACAAAATAACAATTATAATCTGGATCACGAGTCCTAACAGCCGCTAAAATGGTCTTAATATTCTGAATAGTTCCTTTTTCACCATGCTCAAGGTCACCTAACACTACAATTCTTGTAGCTGGGTTAAGTAGGATGCCTTCAGAAGAAAATAGGTAATTGAGCTCTTGAGCCCAAGTGATGTCACAGAAAAATATGAATATCGCATAAAAAAAGATCTTGGAAGAGGGTATCATGATCAGCTGCTACTGCAAATTACAGTCCATCATGAGGACTCTTTTCCAAGCTTCCAGATGTACGGCTTCGCAATCGAGGGACAAATTTTGACCATCAATCTAATCGATCGCGGCTTGTCAGCGGCTTCGTTTAAGCTCAGCTTTATACGATCTGACCGATCTTTTTAGAAGTAGCGGCCACTGATTAGAAAGCACAAGAATCTCTACAGATCAGGATGGTTAGCCTTTTTAGGGTGGTTCAATCTGACCCTTAAAAATAGAAAAGCTGCTGTCCATGAAGGTTCAGGAGCTTTAACTTTCTTTACTAAATAAAGAAGGGGTTGACGGATCTTGATGGCTGACTGAAATGTTTCTTGCCCAAGAGCCATATAATTACATATAGCTTTTGACGCTTCCATGGTGGGGACTAAACTAAAGAATTCAAAAATATTTTTTTATGTCGTCCCCATCTTGGAAATGAAAACTTTCGGAGAAATGATGGGAACTTCGTGGGCGCGAAGATCAGAAATAAAAACTCCGCATAAAATGCGGAGTCGTGGGTAACTTTATTTTTTTAAGCTGAAGGGATTTAATGGCAAGAATATCGTTCGACTAATTTTCAGATCCTATTATCGACTGTCATTTGGGTTGTGCCATTTTGAGAATGAGGCCATACCGAGATAGAATACTTCACTCCTGTGGGTCCGATAGTGATCCCATCAGAATTTCTTTTGCAAGTAATAAGAAAGTGTCTCTTGAGTTTGGTGGTATCTGCAGATAGGATATCTACATGGATAAAAATGTCCTTCATTTTTCTTTTCTAGCTCTCACCACTACCACCCCCCAGGGGTAATATACTTTTCTTTGCCCATCCGGGCATCCGCAAACAATTTGTCGAGTAATAATTAAATCGAGTCAGCAGACGAACTTTCGCTGTCTGAGCTTTTAAGGAGAATTTTTATGTCTTATCAATTCGATCATCGGCAACTTGCCGATGAAATGGAGATCTTTTTCTTTGACGATCAAATTGGAGCCGGACTTCCAGTTTGGCTTCCTAACGGTGTTGCAATTCGCGACGCACTTGAGAGCTTTATTAAGCATCAAGAGCGACGCCAAGGTTATCAGCGAGTCATCAGTCCCCATATTGGCAAGGGAAGTCTTTTTGAGGCTTCGGGTCACCTCAAGTCTTTTGGTGACAATATGTTCCCGCCCATGAAGTGGCCGGATGAGCAAGTCGACTACTACCTAAGGCCAATGAACTGCCCTCATCATCACAAGGTCTTCTCGTCGTCTCAACGAAGCTACCGGGATTTGCCACTGAGGATCGCCGAGTATGGGCAAGTCTACCGATATGAGAATAGTGGATCACTCAGGGGCCTAATCCGGGCGCGGTGTCTCTGCCAGAATGACGCCCATATTTATGTGGACCCTTCGGAGGCAAGAAATGAAATCGGGCGCGTCCTCGATCTTCACGAGTTTTGCTACTCGGTTCTAGGCCTTAAAGGTTATCGCTACCGTTTATCAAAGCATGACCCCAACAGACCCGATGACTTTGATGGTCCACATGATGAGTGGCTAAAGGCTGAAGACATTCTAAGGCAATCGTTGATTGAGAAGAACCTTCCTTTTTTTGAGGCCGATGGCGAGGCAGCATTTTATGGTCCTAAGATTGATGTTCAAATGAAAGTCGGACCTGCAGAAGAAGAGTCGGTCGCAAGTGTCCAACTCGATTTCAATTCGGCGAAGAAGTTTGATCTTAAATACATAGCAAGCTCTGGCGAGCTCGAGCGACCTTGGGTTATTCATCGTGCGCCCCTTGGAAGCCACGAACGGTTTGTGTCGCTGCTTCTTGAGTTTTATGATGGTCAACTGCCTGGTTGGCTGAGTCCGGTCCAACTCTATGTGATTCCGATTGGTGAAGAGGGACTGCGATTTGCTCAGAAGTTAGAACAAGAACTGATTAAACATGGCGTACGCGTAGTGGTTGAAAACAATGCCGGCAGTCTTTCAAAACGAGTGTTGTTTGCTCATCGACTCAGACCTTTTGCTAAAATAGTTATCGGACAAAAGGAGGCTCAAAATGGTCCGCTTGTACTCCAGTTTCGGGATCGAAAAGTAAGTTGCAATCTGGGGAACTTGGTTGAGCAAATTAAACCGATGATCTCAGTACCAGCATAAATCCGAGGGCTCCTGGATTGTTTCTGGGAGCCTCTGCTACGACAGGTCAAAAATAACCACACAAAATATCAAAACTCCTGGCTCCTCTTTCGCTAAAACAGGTGTTAAAGAGGAGCTTCAATGAAACCGATTATAGATATTATAAACCATATTGAAGACAACCTTCAAGCTGAACTGACAGTAAGAAGTGTGTCTGAGTACTCGGGTTATTCGTCTCATCATTTTCAGAAGATGTTTGCGGCGGTAACAGGGCTCAGTCTTGGGAGTTATATCCGAAGACGCAGGCTTACTAAGGCTGCTGCAAAGTTAAGAAGATCCTCCGAGCGAATCATCGAGATTGCGTTGGACTCAGGTTTTGAGTCCCAGGAGTCGTTCACTCGTGCGTTTAAGACAATGTTTGGGGCCAACCCAAATGAGTATCGCAAAAGTGACTCTGACTTCGGGCTCCGAAACCTGGAGGCCATGACAGCGGGTCTCATTAGCCATTTACGAAGAGGAGGAATAGATATGAAACCAAGGTATGAAACGCGCGGTGACTTCTACGTCATTGGTGTTGGGAAGATTTTTGAAAGAGGCAAGACTGAAGAGATTGGTGATCTTTTATGGCCGAGGCTGATAAAAAGATTTGAAGAGATCCCTAACAAACGAGGCAAGGACGGCGACTTTTACGTCACTTACGGAGTTTGCAAAGAGATTTGGAAGGACAATCAAATTCAAGATCACTTTAATTACTACGCAGGAGTCGAAGTTGAAAAGGGATCGGTTCCACCTCAAGACATGGAATTGATTTACATCCCCGCACAAAAGTACGCGGTCTTTACTCATCGAGGTGGCATCAAAGACTTGAGCCTGACCAATCAATATATCTGGGGAACCTGGCTACCGCAAAGCGGGTATGAGCTGGCTCCAGCTTCAGATCTTGAAATTTATCCAGCGGCGTTCAGACCCGACGACCACGATAGTGAAATGGAGCTGTGGATTCCATTAGTAAGCGCACCTCAGGTGGTCGGTCAGTAAGTAAAGATCATGGCTCCCTGGATTTTGCCTGGGAGCCCATTTAACCCGTTGGAATCACACAACTGCCGACGAATCCGCCAATTTTAGTAAAACAAAAATACCAAAAAGCTCAGTCGAGCGAAAAACACAAGCAGTTCTAAGTAATTGAAAAAACACAAAAGCGCCAGACGCTCCGACCGCGATTATTTCAGTAAAAGTCGCAATATTTCTTTGAGTTGCTACTTTTGCTTCCTGATTTGCTACCTGCAAAGTTAGTGAAATAAAAGATGGATGCGGCTCTGAACAAAGGCGCCACCATGTGAACCTCTCTGGTCATCGCTTTCGCACTTTTCAAGACAACTGACAGCACCGAATTGATTTCAAATAGCATGGGGGGGCACTTCCCCTTATGTTCTATCCCAGGCCGGTTCAGGCCAATTAAATCCCAAAACAAAATCCATACTCAACACCAAGCTCGCAGGCTACCCTGGCTCTGAGGTCTATGCCCGGAAATGCTGGCGAAATTAGTCACTTTTCAAAAAGGCTCCAAAACACCAGCATCCAAATTTACGCCGAGCCAGCAAAAGGATTACTTTTGTGGTCAGTTCAATTTGACTTGTGATAGTCTTCTATAAAGTCCGCAAAATGATGGAATTTTAATGGCAAAAAAACAAAAAATTATTTGAGTTGCTTCCTCTCGAGACAGAGCGACTGACAATTCAACGAGTGCGACCTGAACGTGACGCAAGTGCATTGATAAAAATGGATTTAGATCCTGAGGTCCAAGCCTTTTTAGGAGATATCAAAAAGTACACACTTCAAGAAAGGATTCGATTTCTCGAGTGTGAAGATCATAAGACAACTGTTGGAAGCGGTGGACAGCTAGCAGTAGTGAGAAGTGAGGACTCCCTGACCATCGGCTTTGTGAAGCTCAAAATAGACGAGGCAAGTTCGTTTGCGACTTTATCGTATATCTTTGAAAGAGAGGTTTGGGGAAAAGGTTATTGCAATGAGTCTTGCGCGGAAATAATACGGGTAGGATTTACGATCCTTGGTCTTTCAAAAATTTGCGCTGACACGGCACCTGATAACAAAAGATCGACGAAAGTGCTTATGAGGCTGGGCATGAAATCAGACAGGGTTGACCTTGGGAACACCTTTAGAGAACAAGCTCATTTTATAAAGTATTGCATTACCAAGCAGGCATTTGAACAGAACATGCTGCCGTAAATTTGGAACATGTTGGGAAAAACTCCTAAGTTCAAACCCCTTGATTCTGGAATTCAAAAATCACGATCCGCTGAACCTCATGTCGCCACAGATCATCGGGATTGTCGGAAAACTTCTTATCAACCATTTAAATTTTTTGGCGGGCACGGCGCACAGGGAACGAGGGTGCTTGCGGTTATTCCGTGGTAGGCCTCTGGCTAGGATTAATGAGGCTATTGGATCGCTGAGGCGCACCACAAACCTTGGGTTTTGTTCAGGTAAATAGTTCATGAGTGTCAGAATCATTCCAGGTGAATCTTATTGTTTTATTTTCTTTAAGAAAGCAATCTCCTTTAAGTAATATTTTTTCTTCGCCAGGTCAATCGCACCCATAACAGTGCCACTTTCTTTTTTGAACATCGCCCTGTTTTCTGTCCAACCCGTAAAAACATCCGTCATCGTCAGGGTATTAACGAACTCGCCCGCTAAAGAAGTCCCGCAGTGTGCGACCGTATCGGCTTCGATAAACCCAGGTTCTTTAATTTGATGATCTAAAAGTTCGATGGTGATTTTATTTTTAATCAACGATGGGCTTGTTGAACTTAATCCACGCCTTGCATTTTCGCGGAAGCTTTCTAAATGACGGTCAAGCGTCGCAGAACTTATCTTCATCAGAAGGTCTTTCATCGAATCATCAGCTTCGTGGTAAAAAGGAAGCCAAAAAGGCATCGCTGCCACCATCTTCTTTGAGCAAGTGCGACCCATGCACTCCCAGAGGTGCCTTAAGTGTCGATCAACATCAGCACCGTATTTTCTAATGGGTCCAGTCCTTTTCGGCACGGTGATCATATCTTCGTTTAAAAGCCTGATTGCGTGTTTACGCGTGAGCGTACAGACCGCACAAGAGGATTTCAGCGCTTGGATTATGATTCAACTGGGGGTCTAGTTGCACCCATCATGAGGCAACTACCCCTTTCGGTACGATTTCCTATGATTCAATTCGCAAAAAGCCTATGAATTGTGTCTGGATTAGTTTTTGAAGGTAGGAATGCATGGACAAACTCGCCCCTCTGTATAGGCTATTATTTGCAATTGCGCTCGGAGCGGGTGTCAATCTTATAAACATCTGTAGCGCATCATTGGCGCAGGCGGCCCCTTCGTGTTCAGCTGTGCTTCTTGGGCAAAGGCCAGATTGGACGCGCGATCCGAAGTTATTTGAGGATGTGCAAAGTAGTTGGGCGGAGTGCTGTAGCAATATCACATCTACACACCCCCCGGTCTATCGATTTTTGGTTCATGCTCTCGATGTCAATCATTTGACTCCTAACGACGTCGTTGCCATGGTGAAAGGTCCAAGTCGTAAATCAACTTCGCTGACCTATGTTTCTGAAACAAACTCAAATACATTTTTTGACCTCGGTGTAGGCCTTATTTTCAAGGTTCCACCGCAAAATATTCATGCAAGCTCTGAAGTGGATTTTGCAGCTAATAGTCGTGAAGACCTTGGGCCGCTTTATTCAAGATCAGTCGGCATTCACTCCCCGAGCAAACTTCTCTCTGAGTCAGGTCCCTATACTTGGAACGAGGTTCTGGTAGCAAGAACTCTTGATAAAAATGGGAAAACATCAAGAATCATTCCCGAGGGAATTTTCTTAAGGCGCTCGGCAAATGCTACTGAAATTCATTTTTCAGCCCAACTTTCGGAGCTGATGGGGCTTCCGATTGTTCACATTAATTGAAAGAACTCAGCGTTGAAATTTTTCTAAACGTGGATTTTATGGCAAACAATAATTCTAGAAAGATGGGGGCGCTTCCATTCGATGAAATGAACGAATCGCCGGATCATATTTGAACGCGTTTAATCGGGAGGTCTAAGTAGCATATAAGCACTTTTCGGATAATTTAAAAGTATCTCCGTTTGAAATTATGTATCAAACCCCGCCTGCCCGATAAGATCTTATAATGTTTCACAGGGCTTGTGCTTAGGTTTTTCTATTTACGAAAACATAAACTTAATCAAAAGCTCGTAGCTGCCTTTTTGTCGAACATGATCAAGGGCCTCTATATAGCGCTGTCTTCTCATTTTAGGGTCATTTTTGAACACAGCACCCCAAGCTGGAATCTGTTCATTTTCTTTTCGACAAAAATATTCTACAAGAATTCTTCCAAAACGTCCGTTGCCATTTGCAAAAGGATGAATGGTTTCAATTTTTTCGTGAAATCGAGCTGCTATTTCCTGGAAAGGTATTTCTTTTTTATCAAGCCAATACTTTAAATCATCTTCTAATTTTTTAAAGGATGGCCATATTTGATGTGGTTTATAAAAATAGGGGTTAGCCAATTCATGATCTCGGATTTCACCTGCCCACGTCCACACATCGCCAAACAATTTCTTATGCAGCTTTCTCCAAAAAATTATAAGTGCCATACTCTTCGTTGCAGGATTCCAACCAGGCTAAACCTTCTGCAATATTCTTTTCTTCGTACTCATCTAATTCACCCATATTTTGGATGTGCTTGAACTTTAGTCCACTTTGCAATTCTGATGGAAGTGGAGTTTGACCATCCCTGTCTTTAAATAAAAAATTACTCACCACACATCCCCATTTTCAATGAGCGTATCTGCAAGTCTCCCTATCCGAGCTTTAATATCTTGTTCTACACGCTGATCTTCTAGTGTCATATGGGTGTCGGCATCGAGTAAAATACGCTTTGCTTTTTCTAAAGCTCTTTCTTTTAAAGTAATTTTAATCGTCTTTTTTGGGACAAAGGCATAAACAAACTCGCACTCCATTGCCTCAGCCAATTTTTTTAATGTCTCGATGGTTATTTTTCCTTTAGCTTCGCCACGTTCGGCTTGCGCAATAGTTGGTTTAGAAACTTTGGCTCGTTCAGCAAGTTTCTGTAGAGTCATTCCCAAAGCCTGCCTCATGTAGTTAATCCAGCCAGGACGAACTTTTGCATCCTTGAGTGCTACCCTAATAGATTTCAAACGACGCTCAATCTGAGTAAGCGCTAAATTATCTAATGGTTTCATGACTCCCGCCCTTTTTTAGGTGTTTACTTACATACATAGTAACACTAAAAGTATCATTATATACATACATTTTTAATAAAATATGTGTATATAAACACACTTATTATGCGTATATAGTCGATATTACGAGCCTTTATCATTTTGAAACTAAACATATGGATACTACAAAAGGCTATTGGTCTATCTCTATACTCAACATACCTAAGAAAAATGCCGACAGGGTTAATTATGAAGTATGGGAAAACACTAAAGATTGTTGTCATGGGGCGCGACTGACCGGCCGGGCTTACCCTGTTGTTCCTAAAGATGAATGCGGAATTCGTTTCGGCATGACTTCGCTGCATACGGCCGAGCAAATTGAAAAGACTTTAAATGTCATCGATGAATTATGTACCGAGTTTAATCTGCTCGGCCAAGCATCTAGCCGAAGTCGAGATAAATCAGCTTAGCTTTTTTTGTAAAAGGGCGTTTGTAATATTTAATTTGGCTTGTAATGCACTGAGGGGCAGCTCGCTTTCTTGCAGGGTCTTTTAATATAATTTCAGTTTGAATGAATTATTCCAAACTACCGTTGATGAGTAGTCGTGGAGGTTTTCGAAATTTTAATAATTTCTCGTTGAACTCTCGGAATAAAAGTTTTTAGGGTGATAAGTAGAGAAATCCATTTTACCCATGAGGCCGTCGCTCCCACCCAGAGAATCCCTTTGGAAAAGTCATCGGGGTTCATGATTAAAAATAAGTTGCAGATATTTTCCACCTCATCGCCTAAGGCTCCAACAACGGGCAAGAAAAAAACAGCCCTTGGCAGAGGAATTTTCAAAGTTTTGAGAAGGACAAGTAATAGGCTGCCGTAAATGAGTGGATGAATAAAATCCAAGTAATAATGAAGCAAATAAAAATTGAGGTGCTCGGTAGACCAGCTCAAAACGATGGACTTAAATGTTTCAGGTGAATAAGTGAGCTGGAGCCATAGGGCATCCAAAGGATTCGGCAGTTGAAATAGGAAAAATAAAATGCCCGCTTGAGCAATCATACAGATGATGATGAGGGGTTTGAGTTGAATTGGCCTCAAGGCTTTTTAACCTTGAGGTTCAATTGTGAAGACTTTCGTTTTAAAAGCGAGCCATCTATCACATATCTAAATATAATAAATGAGATTGGAAATAAAATTCTTTTCATCGTCGTTACTTATTCAAAAATTCGTAAACGGCTATTACCTTCCCATTTTCCTCAACTAATTTTTGGCAGGATACTCCAATAATGAGATGTTCGGAAGGGTACTTCACAAATTTTTTGAACGTTTCAACCGCGTCTTTGCACGAAGGTTGGTCCATCTGAATAATGATCAAATGACCTGTAGACGCAGCTTTATAAGCAGCGCCAAAGACTTTTTCTTCAATTCCAATATATGAACCCAAGCCTAGACAAACAACATCTGGATCAGAAGAGTAAACTTTATCGAAAGTCTCTTCAAAATGAGTCTGCGCTTTTCCTTTTATTTCTATTTGATTGATGCCTTCTATGACAAGCTCAGCACTCTCTTCAATCGTAAAGACAACTCGCCCCTGATTTTTATATTCATTCAGCAATGAATAGACCGTCGTCGTTTTTCCAGAACCAGTAGAGCCTGAAACTAAAATCAATCCGTGAGTTTCCTTTAGCCAGCCTTGAAATGTTTCTAAGACATTTTTATCTCCAGTGATTTTATTTAATGGAAGTACGTCTTTTTCGGGTTGCCACAAACGAAGCGTTACCCGAGGGCCCGTTACTGTTTCAATTTTTTGATATTTTACCTGAAGAACATCTTCGTCTCCACGGTGTAGATAGAGTCTTCTGCTTGTTCCATCTGCAGTCTCTGTGGAATTTTTAGTTAGAACATTATCAATTTCAGAAAATGAGTCTTCTTGGATAGAGAATAATTTTTCCAATCCATTTTTGGTTCGATAGGAAATTTCAAATTTTCCTTTAGAAGGATAAAGGTGAACAAGGCGTGAGCCGTGGTCAAAAGCATCCCAGATAAGTTGTTCCGGCAGATTGTTGGCATTTAGTTCCATTTTTTTCTCCTTAGTTTTTGACCTTGAAAGCAAAAGCTCACTTAGGGCCAAGAAATCTTTTTGAATGTTTATTTTTGAACCTTTTCCTGAAACGTGAATTTCCAATTCTTCTTTTAAAAATCTCCATTGACGGCCTAACTTGTGGCCGGGAATTTTTCCAGCCTGTAGCCACTTGTACAGCGTGCTTGGAGTTGTCTTCAGAAGGGCAACGGCTTGGTCAAAATCCAGATACTCATTATCCATAACTATCCTTTGTTGTCATGTATCGGATAATAATTATCATACATTAGCCTTTATTGTCCATTGCTTTCGTATTTCGATAGAAATTGGCCTTTGGTCTTACAGCCAATCCAGCAAATTTGGATAAAAGGCGCAATGAAGTTGGTTTAGGTACTGAAGTTGAGTACATGGAAATGTTAGACGAATGTTTCAATGCCAGCCATGAAAAGCCAGGTATTGAAAACGCAAATATCAAAAATAGTGAAATCCCTTTTGAAACTTCACCGTTATAAACTTGGCCAAGCCCCAATGCTAAATACTGAGCCTGTGGAATGGCCATTAATCGTTCAAGGGTGCTAACACACTTCAAAATCCATTGAGTCAGAGACCACTTTACCTTAAATTTGATTCAACTGATTCTTTCTAAATATAAAAGAGTTGCTGTTATTTATGGCGCTGGTCATTTCTTAACTCTTAGAAAAAGTTTTGATAAAGCATACGGTGAGCCATCATTTATTGAAGACAAAAAATCGCCCTAGTCCAAGGCTTTGAGAGTCGCAGATATTTTAATAATTTTCTGGGGCCACAACTTCAAGACTCGGTTGTTTCCGTGAATCAAAAATCTTTAAAGCCGTGTAAATGGAGAGGCAAGTAATATGGAAATAAACCAGGAACCCTTGCTCACCAAAAAAGGAGGAGAATCCAATATAGGCAATAAGTTGAACCACCGCCACCGTGATAAAAAATAACTCACCCCAGAGCTTTTTTAAAAACAATCCAATGGAGGCCAAAAGGTCAAAAATTAGGAGGAATAAAATCCAGCTTTTCCAAATCAAATCCATGTCGGAAAAGCTTAAGCGGAGATTCATTACATCCAAAAAATGAAGAGAGAATCCGATAAAATATAAAACCGCCAGAACTTTCTTAAAGATGGAAAAGCTTTGGTGGATGAGTACAAGCTTGTTCATCATTGCCTATCTTCTATAAAAGCAGGCTCGCCAAAACTCGCATCAAAACTTTTTCGCAAAGTCAGGAAAGGACCTGCTCCATAAACAACGGCCACTTTTTCATTGGAAACATCGGCCACAAGTTCATGACCAATTTGATTTTTATACCAACTCATTACATCCTCGTCGGTGTAGCCTCTCTCTTTAAGACCTCGGTAAATATCTTGATGGTCTGGCTCACCCGCAAAAAACGGGATTTTCTTTTCATCGGCAAGAATAACCGCCGAGGCACTTTCTCCGCCTTTGATGAACTTGTCGGATTTCCCATTTTTGGCCTCATCCAAAAACCATTTTGGACTTTCACCTGATGAATACGGTATGGATTCAATAATCAAACCATTAAAATTATATTTTTCAAAAAGGGTCTGTACCAGATTCAAAGTATCATCGCCAATCGTGTTCATGTGGCGGGATGCTAAAAAAATAAATCCAAAGATAGTTTTTGATGTGTTCATCACTTTTTTGTTCCCACATAAATCGGATGGGTGGATTTCCCTTTTTTATAAGGCCCACCGTCAAAATCCCCGTAAACTTTTATATTGGTGAGTCCCGCTTTCTTCATCAGGTCAACCATCTCGGCTTTCGAGTATAGCCTCACTCGGTGGTAGTGATAATGCTCCAGCTTTGGCGGAGAAAACTTTTTGTTTACCATGAACATTTGAGATTCATTGTATTTGGTTTTTTTGTCGTATCTGGATGCTTCTAAAACCATTCTGCCATCCACTTCATTCCAGCGGGCGGGCTGGAAAAGTGGGAGAATAAAATCTCTATCAATCAAGTTCACGATGACTTTGCCTCCTGGGGTCAGGCATGAGGTCATGGATTTGAGGACTTTAAAGTTTTCTTCGTCAGTAAAGAAATAGCCAAAGCTCGTAAACAAATTGACCACCAAATCAAATCGCCTTTTGAACTTCTTGAGGTCTTGCATACTCCCATGGAGATATTGAACATTTTTGTGCTTGAACTTTTGCTTCGCAATTTTCAGGCAGTCTTTGGAAATATCAACCCCGATGACTTTTGCTCCGTACTTTGCAAACTCCAGGGAATGACGGCCAACTCCGCAGGGAACATCCAAAACGGAATCGCCTAGTTTGAGATTTGTTGCCTCAACCAAAAAGGCCACTTGCTTTTTTGCCAGCTCAATAAATCTCTGGGAGCCGATGGTTTCTTCCGCAAAGGCTTTATTATACATGGCCTTATGCCATTCGTTTTTTGATTTCATCTTCCCTCCAGCCACTCCAAGAGCGGGAGTTGTCGGTGGGGCTTGCTCTTTAAGGAATGGATTATCCGCAGGATTTTGGCATATCAGGTCAATCTTGTCCATTCTCCCGTTCAAAGCTGGCTTGCATCTCCCGCATTTTAGTCGATAGCGGAAGGGATCATTTCTTTCTCCTGCACCCTCTCGAAGGATTTGTTCTTCGGCGACCAAGACGCGAAGAGTCTTTCGCTTCAGAGTTGTTGCTCCCTTAACATGGCCGTCAATCTCTGACTCCGTTAGATGTTCGCGCGAGGAAAGCATCTCGAATATCGCCGAAGAAATTCTTTGTTCGACAATTTCTTCAACCGACTGACCGAGACAACTCACGCCGTTTTCTGAATTAAACTCTAATTGTGCTTCATCCATGTCACGACCGTACCGCTGCTTTTTTTGGATTGTGCGACGGTTGCCTTTTCTCGTGACTAAAATCTTAGCGTCTGGCGACCCGTGAACTACGACACTTCCCAGAACACTGTCGAGCGTATCGCTACGCTCGACCTTTCCTGCATAAGGTTTCAATGTTTGATTTTTAAAAAATGAACTGGATAATTTTTAAATAAATTATTGTCGTGGGGCACAAACAATATCAGTTTTCTTTCCATTGTTTGAAATTGCTAATACAAGACCTTCGCCATTATTGCCCAATGATCCATGTGAACCGAAGTACTTCCAGGTTTGTGCGTCAACCATGCTTAAAGTAACAAGGCTTGAAGTCGTATCGCTATTTACTGAAACTAATAGACCATTGATATTTCCAAAATCGATTCGGGGATTTGATTCGTTCAGGTTGGCTTCAACGGTTTTGACAACAGAGCCGTCAAGCCTTGCCATACAAAGAACTTTCTTTTCGTTAGCAAACGCCTGAAACGAACAAATTAGCAATAGAGCGGTGATAAGGGTTTTCATTTCAATTCTCCTATGTGTTTAACTTTTTGACATATACCAATTTGAAGCAATCCAATTCTGACTCAAAACCAATATATGCGGTTTATCCTTTCAGGAGAATTATAGAGCAAAAAACGGGCTCAAAAATTTGAGTGAAACTTAGCCTTGTCCCTGAATCTTCTTTTTGTAAGTCTTTAAGGTGAACTCAGTCGCCTCAAAACCAATGCGGTTTCTGTCCTTATAATACTTCCAACTGGTTTCAATATTTTTATGACCGCGCCAGATAGATATATTTTCAAGGGCTTCGGCTTGTTCGTCGCAAATAACTGGGATTCTTTTGTAGTTCTGGAGTCATAGGAAGACTCGGTTTTCGCACTCCGCTTTTTTCCTTTTGTTATGTGGAAATCGCACTCTGTGTTTTGGTTCTTAATTTTCCAATTGGTTCAAAGAATGTTCGTCGCTTACGGCTATAAAAATGTCCCCATTTGTTCCGACCTGATTTTAAATTCCACCAACGCCCATGTGTGTATAGATATCTTGTGTTGCCGATCCCTTTGAGTGGCCAGCGAGGATTTCTCGTCCTTCACGACTAACACCGGCCTCGGCCAATTTTGTATTCCATATATGGCGAAACGTATGACAGGTCAGGTCTTTCTCAATTTCGGTAATTTTTCGATATTTTTCGCATAGCTGCTGAATTCGACGAGTTGAATACTTTGAGTTTCTCTCCTATTCAAAAAGATAGCGATTATTTTTGCCTTGAAGATAAATCAGCAGTTTATCTTTGAGCTTGTTACCAAAAACGGTTGTTCGGTCTTTGCCGCCTTTGCCATCAATGACCGGAATCGTACTTTTCTCAAAATCAATCCTTCGAATTTCCAAAACGCAAAGCTCAGCGACCCGAAGGCCAGAATTCAACAAAGTTTCGAATATTAAACTGTGAATTGGATTTTTGATGGATTTAAAAAAGTGACCAAGTTCCTCATCTGTTGGCCGCTCAAGTAATGATTGCTTAGTTCGAGGTACGTCAACAGCGCATTTCGTCCTTACCGCTTTGAAAATGTACTTAAGTTGGTGGTAATCCAGTTTATGTCTGTTTACCTCCCTCGATAGCAATTTGACGATTTCTTGAAGTGGCGATTGCACATTGGCTTTCTGGGCGGCGAAATAATCCAGACTTATCAGCTTTGGTTTATCGTTCTTCGTCATTTTACACCTCGATATTTCGCACTCTTGGCAATTCTGCGAAATTGGCCATCTGTACCTACGACTATTGTAACGCTATATGTAATACAATGTAATACATGTATTTCATTTATTGAATTTTGAGACAATTCACTGCTAGATTGAATATATGAAACTTAAAAAGCCACCCACAAGAAGTGCCCTTTATTATAAGTTTGAGGACAAAGACGGAGTTAAGCGTGAACTCATTACGTTTAGACTGCCAACGGCTTTGTTAGAAGAGCTTGATAAAATTGCCGATAAGGAAGGCTATAGGCGCACTGAACTGATTCAGTATGCAATTGATCAACTTTGCCAGGCTATGAAGGGTTGAATCTGTGTCAACAGATTGGAATTCACTGCCATGAGTTCGGTATAAGGGAAAGAACTATGTCTTTACAAAGAAAGTCACCATTTGAAGTATCAAAAAACATCTTAAGGGAAAGGTATCCCAAAGCTGAAGTTGCTTTTGTTGCTGGGAGCTTCAATCGCAATGAAGAGACCAAGTACTCCGATATCGACCTAGTTGTTGTTTTTTCCAAACTGGAAGCCGCCTGGAGAGAGTCATTCGTTTATGATGGCTGGCCAGTAGAGGCTTTTGTTCACGATCCAGAGACACTGAATTACTTTTTCAATGAAGTAGATGGCAAAGACGGTACGCCTTCACTTCCCATGATGGTCATTGAAGGTCCGAGTATTCCAGAGGATAATTCTCTTAGCAAAAAACTGAAGAAATTAGCACAGGCGGTTATTGATAAAGGACCACCTAAGTGGAGTAAAGATACCATTTATCACAACAGATATATGATTACGGATCTGATTGATGATATTCGGGAGCCGAGAAACCAGAATGAAGCCAACGCTGTTCTTGGTTCTCTACATGAGACTTTAGGTAACTTTTATTTTAGAGCCAACGGAATGTGGTCTGCCTCAAGAAAACATATTCCTAGAAAACTAAAAAAAATTAATTCTGATTTACACATCAAATGGGTCACCGCATTTAACGATGCCTTTTGTGGCAAAACCGAAGAAGTAATTCAACTGGCGACTGAAATCACGGAACCGTTTGGCGGTCTTTTGTTTGATGGATACAGGCGTGATGCTCCTAAGGATTGGCGTGTTAAAGATTCGGGGAAGTAATGAAAACACAAACGCTCAGTGAAGCCACATGGAATGACTATGTGTCCTTAATGAAAACAGATTCACAATGCTCCGAGTGTTGGTGCTTGAATCATCGCGAGCAAGCTGGATGTCCAACAGGTGAGGCGGCCAAAGATCGAATGAGGCAGCTAACCGAGCAAGGGAAGGTGGGCGGTTTACTTGCGTACAAAGATGAGGAATGTGTCGGATGGATTGCTATCGACCCGATGTCTGAACTTATTGGTCATGATTGCCGTGCCTCTGGTAAAGCGGATGAGTGGTCCATTCACTGCATATTTATAAAAGATGGATTTAGAGGTCAGGGATTGTCGGCGGACCTAGTTCGTGCCGCAGTTAGTTTTGCAAATTCAAATGGCGCAAAGATCATCTCCGCTTTTCCAATTCCTAGCGAGCATCGAAATCGTTTTCCGGCAAATGAAGCAGAGTTTTCAGGACGATTCTCCACTTATTCAAATTTAGGTTTCAAGCCTGTGGGTACCGCATCACAGTTTTATCAAAGGGTGGAGCTGGAGTGAGTACAGGCAATACAAAAAAAATAGTTGTAGAAAACTATAACTCTGATTGGCCAAAACGGTTTGAAAATTTAAGCGGTGAGATTTGGCCGCTCATTCAACACTGCGCTGTCGCAATAGAACATGTGGGAAGCACTTCAGTCCCTGGTCTTGCAGCTAAACCCATTATTGATATCGACATTGTAATTGAAGATGTCGGGAAACTTGCAGAAGTCATTCGCTCGCTTTCTATTTTGGGTTACGAACACCGAGGTAACTTAGGTATCGAAGGTAGGGAAGCATTCAAGTATTCTAGTCACCCAATTAAGCACAATATGTATGTTTGCGTAAAAGAATGTTATGCATTTAGAAACCATATTTTACTCAGGGACTATTTGCTCAAGAACTCACAAGCTCGTGATACATACTCAAATCTAAAGAAGACTCTTGCCGACACCTCTGATTCGATTGATTTGTATGTAGGAGGGAAAACTGATTTTATAATTGATATTTTATCTGCTTCTGGTCTCAACTCATCTCAAATTGACCTAATTCGGAGTTCCAACCAGCCCTCCTTTAAACGACTGAAAGTAATCTGCAAAACTCAAAAGGCCGAACTGTGGGATGGCGATAGTTTGATAAAAAACTACATTGTTTCGACGGCACTCAACGGACTTGGATGCCAAGAGGGTAGCTTTTGTACACCCACTGGTAAACTTAGGATTGCATCCAAGATAGGAGCAAGTTTGCCTCTTGGTGGTATCATTCGGGCAAGAATTCCAACCAATGAGGTTTGGAGCAATAATTCAGAATTTATTAATGAGGATTTGGTTTTAACGAGACTACTTTGGCTCGAAGGAGCTGAGGAGCACAACGCTAACACGTTTAAGAGATATATCTATTTGCACGGAACCAATCATGAAAATTTTTTGGGCCAGCCTGCGTCTCATGGATGTATTAGATTTAGCAATGAGGACATTGTTGAAATTTTTGATCACATGCAAGCTGGCAACGAAGTTGAGGTGACTTAATATGTATAAAGGATCATGCCTTTGTGGAGCAGTCAGTTTTGAAGTTGAAGGTGACATTCCGCCGCCAACAGCTTGCCATTTTTCAAAGTGCAGAAAACATTCAGGGCATTTTGAAGCATCAACAGACGTTCCGCGTTCAGCAGTCACAGTATATGGCTCAGACAAGGTTACTTGGTATCACTCGTCTGAAAAAGTTCGGCGTGGATTTTGTTCTGTATGTGGTTCGTCGCTTTTTTGGGACCCAATCTATAAGGACTGGATCGCAATTTCAATGGGCGCATTTGATAAGCCGACAGATACCAAACTAGTTAGGCATATTTTCGTAGCCGATAAAGGTGACTATTATGAAGTCGCAGACGGACTTCCGCAGAATCAACAATAACATTATGAAAATACTCTTCGTTATTAGTCTTATAATTTTAGCCGTCACAGGATGTACGTCGATTCAGAAGAAAAATTTCTATGAGGCCGCATCACCGGCTCAAATAGTTTCTTTTAAGAGAGAAAGACTGCCCTTTCCAACAGGAATTAAGTTTTTAATCTCACAGGGTGTGTTTGGAAAAAAATCACATGCGGAACCTGGTAATGAATATTCCTGGGATTTCGACGTGCCATACGGAACTCCGGTCGTTTCGGTTGAAAACGGTACTGTGTTAGAAGTTTGGGAGCCAACTGACGGCGGCGGTTGTGATTCAAAGTTTAGTAATGCCGCTCACAATATTAAAATTGAGCATGAAGATGGAACCGTAGCCCAATATGTTCATATTTCTGCCAAAGTAAAAACAGGTGAATTGGTTCGAGAAGGGCAAGAGATTGCGGTAACAGCGATGAATGGTTGGATCTGCAGTCCACAACTTCATTTTGGAATCTATCGATCGAAAGATCACCTTTACTCGTCATCAAAGCGAGAAACCATTCCAGTTAGCTTTGACGGATTGCCTGAGTTTGGAAAAGCCACAGAAGGACTGCGTGGCGAAGTGCCGTCGGGATTGCAGATATCAATTGTGAAAGATGCACCAGGCACCAATGAAACTTTGAAGCTTATGAACGAGTTCACAAAGAAATATGATCTTTCGCCGTATTTTTTTACCAGAAAAATTCAAATTGAAAAATTTGCGATTCCCCACGACTATCCAATACTCACTTTAAATACTCGCCATAACAAAGATCCTGATTTTTTACTCTCAACATTCCTTCATGAACAAATTCATAGGTTCGTCAGCGGACCAAACGAAGTGAAGACCCAGAACGCCATTAAGGAGCTGCGCTCTAAATTTAAAAATGTGCCTGTTGGTGGAAAAGAAGGCGGCTTCGATGAAAACTCCACATACCGTCATCTAATCGTTTGTTGGTTTGAATTGCAGGCCGATAAAAAATATCTCGGCGCGAAAAGAGCCTATGAAATCATTCGTGATACGGATCACTACACCTGGATTTACAAACAAGTTTTAGCACATGAAAAAGAGATTGGATCCGTGATTTCGCATCATGGTTTGGATTTCTACCCAGCTAAGGAAGTGTTTGCGTCGAATTTTCCACGCGTTACTGCCGATATGCGAACCTATGAAGAAACCGTTGCTAGCATGGTAAGTGAATTTAAAAAACAGCCTGAAAAGCCGAAAGAAAAAAGATGGGTTAAGGCAAAGCTCAAGCACATGTTTGAAGTCGATCAGTTTATGCGAAACTATATGATGAACACACCCTTTAAGAATGGCTATAGCGACGATGAGAAGAAAGAGTTTGAAAGAATATCTGTAGCTAAATTCCAAACCATAGATTCAGAAAACACATTAGAGTTGAAACGACTCCTTAAAATATATCGCTGGTTTACCATCAGTGAGTTTGGCAAAGAGACCGACAAGCAAGCTTGGATATTGGTTCAGCACGCAGATCTTGATCCCGAATTTCAAAAAGAAGTTTTAGCGATTTTAAGTGAGTTAGTTAAAAAGAAACAGACTGATCCATCAAACTATGCCTACCTTGTAGATCGGGTCGCCAGTTCATTCAGTGACCCAACAAAAAGGGTTCCGCAAAAGTACGGAACCCAAGGTCATTGCGTTGGCCCTGGAAAATGGGAGCCGCATGAGACTGAAGACCCAGCAAATTTGGATAAGAGGCGCAGCGAAGTTGGTTTGGGAACTGAAGCTGAATACATGAAAATGTTTAAGGATATTTGTCATTGAGAAGGAAATGGTAATTGTGGCGCGTGACCTCGTTCTGAATAGTATATTTTTAAAAAACCGAATTGCAGAGCTTGGGATTAAGCAATGGTGGTTAGCTGAACAAGTCGGTGTCGACCGCAAGACTGTGATTCGGTGGATTCAGGGCAAAGTGAAGTCCATTCAAATCGAAAATGCTGAAGCGTTAGCTAAAATTTTAAACTGCAATCTAGATGACCTAACGCTCTCAAATGAGGCAGATCAGCTGGCTTCAGCAGAAGATCAAAAAATAGCAGCGCAATTGCTTGCATCAAGCTCTCTCATTGAAAAGCTCGGTCCAATTGGCGAATGGAATGTAATTGAAGGTCTGCTTAAAGCCACAATTGTTCCAAACTTGCCCACAAATATTCTCGGCGAACTTTATAATCAGCTAACGGTCGCAAGTTGGCGGCAAAGTAAAATCGAACAGGCGGATCTCTACAACAAGAAGGCCGAAGAACTTGGCCATAAATCAGGAGACAAGAGCGTTCTAGCAGGTGCTCTTCTGAGTAAAGCCAATATTTTTTCTTGGCGTGGAAAGAGTAAGACCGCAATTCAGACCTATCAGGAATGTTTAAAACTTGCGACCTTTATACAACCAAAGACAATCGGCTCTACCTACTCCAATCTTGGAGCTGTTTTATACGAATCTGGCGATTTTGATAGCGGCGAATCCTACCAGAAGAAGGCAATTGGTATTTTCACATTTCATGGAAAGCCGATGAATCTCAGCATTGCTTGGTGCCATTTAGCGATGATTTATCTGCAGAAAAATCAATTGAAATTAGCAAGACAGGCCAATGAAAAATCCATTATTTTTGCAACCCAAGATGACTATCGACGAGGCCTTCATATTGGAAATCTGATCCATGGAGAACTTGCCTCAAGAAGCGGAAATCCTGATGAAGCAAGAAAGAAGTTGTCTGCAGGACTGAATGGATTTTTAAAGATAGGCGTGGAGGAAGGTTTGAATTATGAATTTGCTGGGCGTATTTCGAGGCTGGTGGGAGACCTCTCTGCCTCCGAAGAATACCTCCGCAAAGGTGTAGCTCTTTCAAATGAATTTCCCATATACCAGGCCGCTCTTTTCCTAGAGCTGTCAAAAACCCTAGCGACCAATAATCTCAAAACGACAGAGGCAAAAGATTTTGCAAAAAGAGCAGCAGATCTTTATCGCCAATGTGAAGCTCCAATCCGTGTTGAGATGGCCAATAATTTTTTGAATTCAATAGCTTAGGCTGATGCCACTCCATGTCCCTAGCTTCTAAAAATCAGCTGCTGTAAAACAGTCTCACTTACAGGGAGATAAAAATGAAATTCGACGATTTCTTGAATCAAGCTTGGAATGATCACGCAACTCAGGCTAACCAAGTGGCCGACAAACTTTCAAATGGAATAAATCTCATTGAGAATAGTGAGCAGATTCCTCAACTGGCCCAATTGATAACTCACGTTTTCGGCGAGCATTTAGGACGGTGGGAAGATGGAGTCCACGTCCTCAATAAGCTAAAACTCATTCCTAGTTTCGAGAAAAGCAGTGAGAGCGAGAAGGCAATTATACGTTCGGTTGCAAGCCTGGAATTGGCTTCCGAAAAAAAACAATCGATTGAGGATCTTTCGGCATCTGATCAAATAAGAGTTCTTGCCGTTGCCGCATCAGCATTGAGTGAGCAAAAGAGTCCCGAAAAGGCCCACAAGTTTTTTCAAGAAGCGCTGGAAAAAGCTCAGGTTGGAATTCAAAAAGAAGATCCAGCTAATCGGGCTTTGGCTGTTGCTGGAAACAATCTTGCTTGTAGCTTGGAAGAAAAAGTTGATAGGACTTCGATAGATACTGAGTTGATGATCCTTGCTGCAAAGACAGGCCGCAAATATTGGGAAATCGCAGGTACTTGGAATCAGGTGACTTGGGCTGAGTATCGTTTGGCAATGACCTATCTAAAAGCAACTGACCTCGTTCAGGCACTAGAACACTCACAAACATGCCTTGAGCTTGCTCTAGAGAACGCGTCACCTTCATTGGAGATGTTTTTGGCTATGAAGCACTGGCGATGGTGGAAAGGGCACGCGGCAATTCGATTGGCTTTTCTAAAGCCGTAGACCAAGCAAAATCGCACTTCGAAAAACTGAGTGCTGAAGATAAATCTTGGTGTGAACAAAGTCTTCAGAAGTTACAGAAGTAGTCCAGGGTGCAATTTGTAATACTCACTTTGCTCTGTAATGCCTGAGTATTACAAAAGTCTTCAAATTGCGTTATTTTCGATGTTACTGAATGATATTCGAAGTTAGAGCTTAAGAAGCTCCTCTTGAGTAAGTTGTTAATTATTCTTGTGAATCCTAGAAAAAGCAAAACCACCTCATGGGTGGTTTAAAAATGGCTCAGAAGGAGGGTGTCTAATCCCCTACTCGCAAAGACAAAGTAATGGAAATGACTGGGAAAAGTCAAAAAGAAAAAATCAGTTTTTTTGGATAAAACTATTCCTTAAGTATGAACTTAGTTTTTGAAACTGAAAATTGTCGGCCTGATGGGTTTGGCTAAGACTTCAATTTTGCTAAAAAATTGGGATTGTTTTTTACATGGGACTCTAGAAAAGAGTTCTGACGATTGTTAAAGATGATTTTGAATAGGGACATTCTATACTCAATGAGTTCAATACTGCTGTAATGGGTCATTTTATTAAACTGGAGGCCATCTAGTGCCTTCAACAAAGGCAATCCTACCCTCGGGACTGTTTCACATTTTTGGATTCTTTCTAGCTTTTGGGGGCCTGCCATAAATACTGGGGCAATTGCTAGATACTGGTTAAGAACCTTCAGTTTGTTTTTTGGGGTATCTTTCACAACAACGACTTTGACCTGGCCGGCTTAAATTGGTCCAGATTCAATGTTAATCTGGGCCTAGAAAGAGGTCAAAATGGCAAGAAAGAACTTTAAAGCAGAAGAGATCATTCAACATCTTAGAACTGTTGAGCTAGAAGAGGGCAAGGGACATACTCTCGAAGAGTCAGCCAAGAAGGTTGGCGTAACTCCTCAGACAATCATTCGTTGGCGCAAAGAATACGGTGGCCTTCGGGTAGATCAGGCTAAGCGCCTGAAAGAATCAAGCTGAGAACCTACGACTCAAAAGAATTGTTGCAAATCAAGCAGTTGAGGTTTCCATTTTGAAGGAAGTCGCCTCCGGGAAACTTCTTAAGCCCTGCACGTAGACGTGAGGCCGTTCAACATGCCATGACTAAGTTGAATGTCTCTGAACGTCTTGCTTGCAGGGTGATTGGACAACTTCGCACAACTCAACGATATGAGAAGATCATCGACCCTGGTCGTGTGCGTCTGCGTGCGCGGATTATCGAGCTTGCAACTCAGTATGGCAGGTACGGCTACAAGACAATCACCTCAATGCTGCAAATGGAGGGATTCATTGTGGGCCGTGATCGAGTCCACACAGTCTGGCAAGAGGAGGCTTGCAGGTACCTCAGAAGCAGCCGAAACGAGCGAGGCTTTGGCTAGCTGACGGATCTTGTATCCGCCTGCGGCCAATGCAAAAAACCATGTTTGGAGCTATGATTTTGTGTCTGAACAGACCCACGATGGAAGAAAGCTTAGGATCCTCAATATCATCGACGAGCACAGTAAAGAGTGTCTGGCTTCGTTTGTAGCTCGTAGAATTAGAAGTCAGGACATTATTTTGATTCTTGCGGACCTATTCATTGAGCATGGCATTCCAGAGCATATACGCTCGGACAATGGACCGGAGTTCATTGCAAAGAAGTTAAGAAAATGGCTCAAGGATATTGGCGTAAATACGCTCTACATTGAGCCCGGAAGTCCATGGGAGAACGGCTACTGCGAGTCTTTCAATGGCAAGATGAGATATCAACTTCTCGATGGTGAAATATTTACACGCTCTTCGAGGCACAGGTGATCATCGAGAGATGGAGAAGGCATTATAATGAAGTGAGACCCCATTCTTCACTCGGTGGCAAGCCGCCAAAGGCTCCAGAAGCACGGGAGGTAAACATTCAGCTTGTCAGTTAGTCATTAACATTGGTAGTGGTACAAAAATTCCCGGCCGGTCAAATTCAAGGTTGACCAAATGCGGAAAAAACCCTATCTTGGGCAAATAACCGGCATTTATGTCATTCAAACCAGGGAGGTCCTTATGTCTAAATTATCAGTAATCAAGGGCCTTCAGTCGCACCTGAACTAATCAAAATAATTTAGTCTCGCAAGCCAAGGCCCTTAAGTCGTTTTATTTTTTCAAATAAACTTAAGGAGTTTTATGTTCATTCCCGAAAAGGAATTTCTGTCCCTTTTTGGTTGGGATGATTTCTTTGAAAGAGAAATCCCCGACCCTGTTTTAAATCAAACGTTTCCCGCCCGAATTATTTGCGAAGAAAGAAATCTTTATCGCGTGCAAGCCGGGCTTAACAAATTTTTATGGGCTTCAGTAAGTGGGAAGTTAAACTTCAACGCTTCTACTCGTATGGATTACCCCGCCGTTGGCGACTGGGTGATGGTTGAGCTTCCTCCGCAATCTGAGCGAGGAGTCATTCACCATATTCTTCCGAGAAAGACGGCCATTTACCGTAAGCAGATTGGAGCAAGTGCAGATAAGCAGATTCTTTCAACAAATATAGATATGGTTTTTATCACTACTTCTATAAATGAGGATTTTAATTATCGGCGAATTGAAAGATACCTTACGGTCGCATTAGAGTCTGGAGCCGTACCAATTATTCTATTAACCAAAGCTGATATTTATAAAGGCGATATAGAAAATTTAATTGCTGGTATTCAAACCCATTTCTCTGGAATTGCTGTTTATTTTCTGAGTTATGAAGATTTTGAATCAGCAAGTTTTCTATCTAAACTTTTAAGACAAGGAACGACCTCAGTCTTTATTGGGTCGTCAGGTGTTGGCAAGTCTACACTTATTAATTACCTCATCGGTTCAGATGAAAATAACGAGGTCATTAAAACACAAGACGTTCGTGAAAGTGATGGAAAGGGCCGGCATACCACAACATCGCGGCAACTTTATGTTAGTCGCTATGGTGGTTTAGTTATTGATACTCCGGGGATGAAGAGCTTCAACTTTCTGACCATTCTGAGGAGTCAACTCGCAGTTTTTCAGATATAGGAAATTTGCTGGGTAATTGTCGCTTTACTGATTGCGAACATAATACTGAACCAGGCTGCGCGATTAAAAATGCCCTTAATGACGGAAGTCTGTCGGCTGACCGATGGAGCAGTTATCAAAAATTAGAAGCCGAGGCCAAATTCGCTGAAAGAAAACAAAATAAAGTATTTGCTTCTCCAAGAACGAAAAGCATGGAAAAAGCTATCTATTCAAGCACGAGAAAAAGGCCAGTTCAAGAAAGGAGGCTACTGATGAGCGACGAAGTAAAATTTAAAAAGTTCCCGTTGGTTGGTTTAAATGGAAAGGAACTGGGTGTTGTGTCTATTGAACATCTCTGGGCCGATGTGTTTGCGTTAAAAATAAAAATGCTTTCTTTAGATGGTCTGAGTGATTTGGAAAAGTCTTTTCAAGAAGCTCTTGATGTCGCCCAAATGCATAACGCAAGGATTGTTATGTTTAGGCTTATCAAAGGCGAAATCGCTTCTGAGGAAATTGGTCGTCTTTTACCAAGCTTTGGTTTTAAAAAGAAAAATGAACGGATTGAATTTAAAAAATCTGTTTCTGACCTTCCTAATGATGAAGGCTCACCATTAGGATGGAAAACAGCCAAAGAGTTAAATTTAAATCCTGAAGGGATTGCTAAAATTCTAAAGCAGGTCTTTATGGGTGACCCAGATACGGACCCCACAGAAGACCCATTTCAGTTCATCCAAGATTTTTTAGCTGACCCTATTTTAACATCAGGATTGGAATGCATACATGTTGGCTTTTTTCATGGAGAAATCGCCGCGCTAACTGTTGTCCAAAGAAATCCAAAGACGGGTTGGTCTCGTATTTCATATATGGGAGTTGTTCCCCAATTCCCGCAAGCAGAACTTAGGTAACTAGGTTCATCGCTATAGTTTTGCGGTGATGAAAAAAGAAGGCGGGCTTCTTTACCACGGTGGGACCACTTCAACCAACCTTGGGATGATACGTTTATTTGAAAGCAATGGTTGTGCAAGATTTTGCGAGATGGAGGAATGGAATTTTTCAATGGGTAATGAGGTGGGCGTATGAAGCGAGAAGTTTTTAAAACACGCCGACTGATTTTAAGAGCGATTACGTCAACCGATTACGATGTTTGGTTTGATGCTTATGTTCATCGGAAACCTGTTCAGAGTAAATGGGACTCAGGGCCTGCATCAGCGAAAGAATGCTCCCGAAGGGTTTTCAATAAAGTGATGAAGGAACATGAACGGTTAGCCAAAGCCGATGATTACTATCGCTACTACATTTTTATCAAAAAGTCTGGAGCAATTGTGGGCCAGATTGATTTTGATATTTATGTCAGAAGCACTCATCAGTTTGCTAATTTTGGTTATCAGATTTTTAATCAGCATTGGGAAAAAGGCTATGGGCGAGAAGCCGCCGAGCGCGGTCTTATGATTGGTTTTAAACATTTAAAATTAAACCGCCTTGAGGCAGCCATAAATCTTGATAACAAAAAATCTATTTATTTGGCGAAAAAATTGGAATGAAAAAAGAAGGAATTAAAAAACGATATTGGTTTGAACATGGTAAATGGGTT
This sequence comes from Pseudobdellovibrionaceae bacterium, assembly GCA_016719575.1. Classification (GTDB taxonomy): domain Bacteria; phylum Bdellovibrionota; class Bdellovibrionia; order Bdellovibrionales; family Bdellovibrionaceae; genus JACMRP01. The sequence continues at coordinate 1,768,371 of JADJYV010000013.1, forward strand.
GACCATTTAATCTATGTCGCAAATCCTGAAGATGTTGGTTTTGAGGACGCGGCCTACCATAAGGTAGGTCCTATTTTTACTGAAACAAGTTATCAAGATTAATAAAATTTGTTCTTATTTTTGGAGCGTAGCCCACGCCTTCAGGTGCGCCATTTTCATAAGCATGTCTCAAACTTGGCAATCGTACCCAAATACCTGAATTAGGCAGAAGAAACGATACGGCATTACTGTAATGAAGTGCGCCTCTTGTATTCGCTCCAACCGCAACGATGTTTGGATGTGCGGTTAGTTTTTCTACGATAGTTTCACACTCAGACGCGCAATCTGTATCAATGAGAAGAAATATTTTAGACTTGTACTCATTTGGCCGCCTGCCCTGAAAAGCTTCTAACTGTTCTTCAATAGTATAAGGCACAAGTTGACTAAATTTTTTGTCTTTTACATATTCCTTAATGGATTCGTAAAATACTTTTCCTGCTCGCCATACACAATCCTTGTGGTGAGACTTAGCCCGATATAAGCCAAACCCGATTTAACCTGAAGACGTTTGGTGTTTGGTATTTTTTGATTTGAAGTAAAAAGATTTGATGCCAACTCTTCAGCAAATGGACCACCACCACCGTGAGTTTCTCTTAAATCAAGAACCAAATTTTTATCGCCGGACTTAATAAGACCGATAAGTTCTTTTTGAGGGGCCGTCAGTTCAGGCATAAGAATTTCGGCAGGCTTGAGTAAATATAGCCGTCACGGTTATATACTTTTCGGAATCTAACTTTTCATTCAAATCAACCTGCTGACCAGCAGGTGAAATACTCTTTTTGTGATGCCGCTCACTTGATATGCAAGATGAACATCTGGCATTCCCTGGTGAAGATTATAAATCAGGTCTATAAGTTGTGGAGCTTTTCATAGCAGATGCATTTGGCTCAGTGACTGAAGACGACCGATAAGATTGATGTTTGGATAGTCGTCTTGAGCGACATATTTATTTTCAAAAAGAATTTTAAGGCAGGCTAAGTCTTCTTGTATTTGTGCTTCAGTTAATTGGGGATTTTATCATCAGAATAATCAAATTGCATCATTTCCAAGCCAGACCGATTTTCCCACGGGCATTTGATTTCTGCTGACGCAAGCGATGCTACAAAAAAAATCGGTAAAAAAATATAAAGCTTTTCATATCGTAGCAATTTAACCGATTTATCAGTGAAAATCAGGTGACATTAACCCGACAGATAATTTTTCTATGTCAAAATAATAGACACTGGCCCACAGAAAGTAGGCCCATTTCCTACTCCTACCCCGCGAGCTTC